>CAWGED010000008.1:0-291772 GCA_963821525.1 uncultured Gemmatimonadales bacterium
CAGGCTCCTCTGCCCGCTCGACCGGCGCGCGCTCGCGGAGCAGGGCCACGAACTCGCGCATCCAGGCCGGATGGTCGGGCCAAGCGCGCCCCGACACCATCACGCCGTCGACGACTCCCGCGCCGTCGACGAACTCGGCTCCCGCCGCCGTTACGTCCGGTTCGAGCGCCGGGTAGGCAGCCGTTCGCCTGCCCTTGAGGACGCCGGCGGCGGCGAGCGCCAGGGGCGCGTGACAGATCTGTGCGACCGGCTTCTGCTCGTCGAAGAAATGCCTGATGATGCGCCGGCAGTCGGCGTCGTTCCTGATGTACTCCGGCGCCCTTCCGCCCGGCACGACGAGAGCGGCGTAGTCGCCGGGGTCGACGTCCCCGAACGCGACGTCCGCGTCGAGGGTGTAGCCGGGCTTCTCCGTATAGGTGTCGTACCCCTCGACGAAGTCGTGGACAACGAACTGGAGCTTCTTCTTCGAGGGGCCGGCGATCTCGACCTCGTAGCCCTCCTCGAGCAGCCGCTGGTAGGGGTACATCACTTCGAGCGACTCCGCTGCGTCGCCGGTGAGGATCAGAATCTTCGGCATCGTGCCCTCCCTTCGCTGCGTATAGGGAGTGGGAGTGTACGGCGTTTCGTGGCTCGGAGCCGTAAGCCTGGGAGCTCTCACGACGACGGAAAGGGTGACGATGACGGCGAATGGCGACCTCGGCGAGGAGAAGCGGAACTCGTCTCCGAGGGGCCGTGACGGCCCACCGCCCAGCGAGGGTCTCGACACCGGAGTGAGTGCAATGAACACCAGCGACGCCCATTCCACCCGTTTGGGTGGTGTCGATGGATGCCTCGGGTCGGCTAGATTGGTCGTGCGTCAAGAGAGCGGGCTTGTCCCGCCGCCAACCGGCCTCAGCGGCACGGTGGCGCAGGTGACGCGGTCTGGTTCAGACAAACCGCTGAAGGAGGAACGTGATGGATTGGTATGTGGTCGATGGCGTCTTGCGCCGCTCTTCAAGGGTGCTCCGCATCTAGTGGGTGAGGGGTTCTGGGTGCCGGCGAAGGAGCCTGGACGACTTGGGTGACGGGTACCGGGTAATCGAGGTCGATCGAGAAGCGGTCGCGGAACGGCTCACGAGTGCCTTCTCGACCGTAGTGATGGCCTTCCCGCCGCGCTCGAACTCCATCTTGTCGCGCAGGCTGAGCTTCTTCTCCTGGATCGTGAACAGCTCTTCGCCGTCGGGCGTCTCGAGCACGAAAGTGTCGCGGATCCGGAAACGCGTTCCCGTTCACTTTGAAGGCGCGCGCTCCGCCGTTCGGTCTCAATCCAGTAGTCGTCGCCGATCGCGAACATCTTCTCGCGCATCTGGTACTTCGTCCCGCCATCGCCACCGTGGCGGCCTCTCAGAAGCGGCATCGCGAGCTCCTCTGTTCGACCGTCGAGAATAGGTGGCCGCGCCCCGTTGCCCGAGGGGCGCAAATTGCAACTGCAGGCGTCGATCGCTAATGGTGCGCGACGACGATCTTTGCGTGTCTTCAGGAGCGCCCGGAGCGGCGCAACGGCCGCTCCGGCGCTACCCGACGCGCTCAGTGCACGAACGCGAACTGGTGCGTGTGGACGTAGTCCACGACCTCGCGGCCCAGGTTCGCCGCCTGGACGTCCGCATTCCTGAAGTGAATCCCTGCCCAGATGCGTGCCTCGAGTACCTCGTTGGTCAGATCCGAGAAGCGATGGAACACACGTTGCTCGCCCGGGAACCGGCTGCTCGTGGCATAGAACGTCATCTCGTCGGTCCCGAAGAACGCCTCGAACGCGTGCATGCTCGCGCTGGCGTACGATGTCGCACCCGACGGATGCTCCGGGTACGGCGGCCCGGTCAGCAGCGTCGGCGGCCCGATGCCGATGATCGCCGGATCGGTAACCGAGGGATCGAACAGCGGCTTCCAAGTCGTGTCCTGGAGCGTCGCCAGATTGCCGTCGATATCGGCCTTCCGGATCGCCGTGATCGGTCGCCAGAAGTTCCAGTAGTACTTGTCGTTCCAGGCATTGATCAGCGCGTCCGCCGAACTGAGGTCGAGCAGCGCGAACAGGCGCGCGCTGTCGGTCACGTCAAGGGACAGCTGGTCGACGAACCTGCGAGCGATCGCGTTGTAGTTCGCCGCGGGATTGGTCTGCCAGAACGCGGCGGCGTGGGTCTGGGCAGATGTGCGAAGGACACTGTTCCACGCGCCCAGCGCCTTGACCTCGTTGAAGTCCGCCGCGTAGGCGGCACTGTCGAGCGGGTACGGTCCCGCAGTGCGGAACTGAGACGCGCTCTCGACCACGAACGGCTTCGCGTTCCCCACCCACGGGGTCGGATCGCAGGCCGGAGCTCCACCGGGCCCTGCGAGTGGTTCCCACACGCCGGCCAAGCCGGAACCGAACGTGCACCCGATCACCGTCCGGCCGTCATGACCCTCTGCGAGCATCGCGGCGGCCGCCATCTCTCCGACCTCGATGCCCTGGTCCTTCGCAGCACCGTTCGGGATTCCCGCCAGCGAGCCGCCGTAGGCGGTCTGGAGCGCCGGCACTGGGAAACAACGTGTACAGCACCGAAATGCCGCCGTCGCGGCTGCCGCATCCACCGACGCCTTCGGAAAGCTGCGGTTCACGAGGTACGGCTTCCCGTGGCGGTCGACCGCGTTGACGGCGCCGTACACGGCGCCTTGCGCCATCGCCACGAAGATGCTCCCCGCATTCGGCGCCGACGTCAGCGGCGGCTGCGCATTCACCGTGTTGACTGCGATCTCGTTCCACTTCGTCACTTCGTTGGCCTGCGCCACCGCCGGAACGGCGAGCACAAGGGCTCCGCCCAAGACGGCCAACCGGCCGAATCGTGCAGCTTCATGCCTGCCTCCTTCTCGCCCGGTCGTTTCACCCGGCACAAGCTTCCTCCTTCCCGCTCAGGGAGTCAACGCCGCCGAGGTCGTGCAGTAGCGCTTTCAAGCTCATGACGGCGTCGGGAGTTCCGCTTCGCACCTTTCCGCCCGGATCGCGCAAGCCCGATTCGGAGCCATCAGGTAGTCGCCGCTGACCCTCACTGATTTGAGGGGGCCGAAAGGCCCCTCTTCTGCTTGGGAAGAAAACCCCGCCTGAGCGGGCTTCATGGGCGAGCGGCGCACGTAGCCTATGACCCGCATGGGAGCTAGCCCTCCTGTGCCACGACCCCGGCGGTTCGCGCCGCGCGGGGTCACTTTTCAACGTTGTGTCACCTCTTAGGGCCTATCCCACTAGGCCATGAGCGAGTCGGGCGGCGTGGGCTTTCTTGAACGCGATCAGGCCGCAGGCGAGTTGGAGCAGCGCGAGGTGGTTCTCGGGTTTCTTCGACCAGCGGATCAGGAGGGCGCGGTTGCGGTTGAGCCAGGAGTGGCAGGCCTCGACGACCCAGCGCCGGGCGCGCCATCCTGGTCTGGTTCGTTTGAGCCCCTCGCCGAGCGCGACCACCATGCCGTCGGGGTGCGTCGCGAGAAATGCTCTGACCGCGTCGTCGAACCGCCGCGCACGAAGCGCCTGCCACTGCCCGAAGCCGTGGCCGAACCGTTCCTCGAACGGATAGTCGATCCGCGCCACGAGCTCCACGGCCTGCGGGTCGTGGATCAGCGCGCCCGGCCGGCGCGCCTCGACCGCCCGCTGGTAGAGCGTCCAGAGGAGCGTCTCCGGGATACCTTCGAGTTCGACCGCGACCGTCTCGCGGGTCATCCGTCCAACCTCGACCCGGGCGGTTACCGGCGGCGAACCGCCGCTGCCGTGCGCATCACCGCGGCCGTGCCGAGCACCGTGGCGGCGCGAAGCGAGGCTGCCATGCGCTTCGGCGCGTCCGGCACCCTGAGCCTCGTCGACCGCCTGTCGGCCAGCCGCGCGTCGAGCAGCCTTCCGACGACGAGGACAGTCACCAGTCCGACGATCTGGCCGCCGAGGGCGATCCTGTTTGCGTCGACGGCGGGCTTCCACGTCGCCCTTCCGTCCTTGATGATCCACGCTCCGCTGGGGCGCGCCATCATCCCGAAGCCGGCGCCGCCCGAGTCGTCGTCGCCGCGGCGACCTGCACCGCCGCCACCGCCGCCGCGAACGGACGCGGCCGGAATCACCGTCATACCGCCCTTCTCGTAGGGGTCTCCGTAGACGCGCTTGACCGTGATCAGGTCACGCGCGCCTTCGACCAGGTCTTCGAACGTCGTTGTCTGCATCTCTGCTCCTTTCATCCCGATCGTGCCGCGAACACACCGCGGGCGAATCGGTGAAGCCACTGACCGCGGCCACGGTGACCGCGTGTTTGCTCTCAGGTCCTTCCCCGAATGAGCCGTTTCGGACCCAGGACCGTGGGCGGATCAGGCGGCTCGCGCGTGCTCGAGCCGGTGGGCGATTCCGCGCCTTGCCCGGTCGAGCGGGGCGGGTCGTTGCCCATCATCAGGAACTGCGCGTTCGCGAGCAGGAGCAGCGCGTCGATCTCGAACGCGAGCTGCTCGACGTCCTCGTCGGCGCGGATTCGCCCGTCGGCCTGGGCCTCCGCGATCTGCTGCTCGATCAGCATCGTCCATTCGGTGACGACCTTCGCCACCCGCTCGCGCACCGGGCCGGGGCGGGTGTCGAGCTCGGCGGCCGCCGAGGCGAAGAAGCAGCCGCCCGGGAAGACGCTGCCTTCGACATGCGCCAGAAACCGCTCGCAGAGCGCGTTCAGCCGGTCGAGCGGCATCCTCGTGCTCAAGCGCGGGCGTGACGACGTGCTCGGTCGAACACGACCGCCGCCGGCGTCGATCGTCGCGAGCTGGAGCTCCTCCTTCGAGCCGAAGTGGGCGAAGAGGCCGCTCTTGCTCATGCCGACGTAGTCCGCCAGGCGCCCGATCGAGAGGCCGTCGAGGCCTTCGACGGTCGCGAAGCTGCGCGGCGGCCTCGAGGATCGCCGCGCGGCTCCGCTCTCCATCCGAGCGCCGGCGCCGTTGAGGCTGCGTGCTGGTCACGCTTGACAAGTTAGCACGACCGTGCGTATTATGCCCGACATTGAACGACCGATCGTGCTAACTACAAGCAAGCGAGGAGACCGAAGACCATGAGCACCACCATGACCATGCCCGACCTCGCCGCGATCAAGTCGCGGCAGCAACAGACCTGGGCGAGCGGCGACTTCTCGGCGGTCGCCGCGCGAATCGTCCTCGTCGCCGAGCGCCTCGCCGACACGGCCGACCTGCACGCCGGCTGGCGCGTGCTCGACGTCGCGACGCGGGAGCGGCAACGCCGCGATCGCGGCGGCCCGGCTCGGCTGCGAAGTCGTCGGCGTCGACTACGTCCCGTCGCTGCTCGAGCGCGGCCGCATCCGCGCGGCCGCCGAGGGGCTCGACGTCGAGCTGGTCGAGGGGGACGCCGAGGCGCTGCCGTTCCCCGACGCGTCGTTCGACGCGGTGCTCTCCGTCTTCGGGTCGATGTTCGCGCCCGACCAGGAGCAGGCCGCGTCGGAGCTGCTTCGCGTCAGCCGCCCGGGCGGGACGATCGCGCTCGCGAGCTGGACGCCGGACGGCTTCATCGGCGAGATGTTCGTCACGATCGGCGCACACGTCGCGCCGCCGGCCGGTCTGCGCTCGCCGATGCGCTGGGGAACCAGGGAGGGCGTCGGCGAGCTGCTCGGCGAAGAGATCGCGTCGATCGGCGTGCGGGAGCGCCAGTTCACGTTCCGCTACCGCTCGGCGTACGAGCTCGTCGACTTCTTCCGCCGCTGGTACGGGCCGACCGCGAGGGCGTTCGCCTCGCTCGACGACGACGCGCAGGCCGCGCTCGAGGCCGATCTCGTCCAGCTCGCGACCGAGTACGACCGGCTCGGCGGCGGCGTCGGGGCGATCGCGATCCCGTCGGCTTACACGGAGACAATCGCCCGCAAGCTCTGATCGGCGTCATGCGCCAGCGGGCAGCGCGCTTCTGCGCGGCACGCCGGCGCGGGTCGGCGGATCGGGGCGTAGGATCGGCGCACCTGGTCCGCGGCTTCGCCGGGCCTACGACACCGAGGAGAGCGCATGCCCACCGTGATCGGCCCACCACGACGTGAAGGACAAGGATCACTGGCTCGCGTCGCCGAAGCGCGAGGAGTTCTTCGGCCCGCTCGGCGTCACCAACATCCGCACGTTCGTCGACCCGCAGAACCCGACGCACGTGGCGGTCGTGATGGACATCGCCGACCTGGACGTCGTGATGGCCGCGATGCAGACCGAGGCGCGCAGCCGAGGCGATGGCGCACGACGGCGTGCTGCCCGAGACGCTGGTGCTGCTCGTCGAGGCGTAGGGCCGCCTCAGGCGATCGAGATCGCACGCTTGCCCTGCACGTGCGTCGCAGCCAGCTCTTCTAGGGCCGCCGGCGCCTCGCTCGAGGGATAGCTGCTGCTGGATCGGGATGCGTCAGCCTGCTGCTGTCGAGCAGCTCGGCGAGGCGGTCGAGGTTCGGTGTCGAGGCCTTGGCTCATCAGGTTGAACCGGGCGGGGCCTTCGCCGGCGGTGCCGATCGAGGAGGCGTAGCTGTCTGTTCGGCTGGAGGAGCGACGCGTCGGGCCGCAGCGAGATGACGGTCGAGCAGCGCGTCGACGCCCGTCGTGGTACGGTCGCCGGGATGTGAGCTGCGAGAGTCGTCGTCGCGGTCGACGACCTCGCTCGCGCCGAGCGCGCGCAGGTAGTAGTCGTCGTCCGAGAGGCCGTTGGCGACGACGTTCGCACCCACCGCCGCGGCCAGCTGGACGAACAGGCTCCCGACCCCGCCGCTCGCTCCGACCACGAGGACCGTGTCGCCCGCGGCGAGGTCGAACGCGTCGAGCGCTCCGATCGCCGTGAGCGCGGCAAGCGGCGCCGCGCCGGCGGTCGTGAAGGCGACGCCGGCCGGCTTTCGCGCGACCGAGGTTCCCGGGATGACGAGGTAGTCGGTCCAGCTCCCGTGGCGGAGCGTCGGGCTGGCGAGTGGAACGAACCCGAAGACCTCGTCGCCGGGGCGATATCGGGTCACGGATGAGCCGACGGCCTCGACGACGCCCGCGTAGTCGCGGCCGAGCGTGACGGGAACTCGTACTCGAGCATCCCCTGCAGCCCCCCCGCCGCGACGGCCGCGTCGGCCGGGTTCACCGACGACGCGTGCACCCGGACGAGCAGCTCGCCGGGGCCCGGCTGCGGCGTCGGCAGGTCGTCCGGAGGCGAGGAGGGATGTCGAAGCCATCGAGGGTGACCGCGACATCGCCTGCCTTCCCCGAGGGACGGGCGGAGGCTGACCCATGTCGCACGGCCTGCCGGATGCAACTGGCATAGTCGCGCGATGAGGCCCGAGCGCATGAACGCCTTCACGGACGGCGTGGTCGCGATCCTGATCACGATCCTCGTCCTCGAGCTGCGGCCGCCCGACGGGGACCACCTCGCCGACATCCTGGACGAGAAGGGCAAGCTCCTCGTCTACCTGCTGAGCTTCGTCTTCGTCGCGATCTACTGGGTGAACCGCCACCACCTGATGCAGGTCGTCCACACGATCGACGGCCGGACGCTCTGGGCGAACATCCATCTGCTCTTCTGGCTCTCGCTGACGCCGATCGCGACCGCGTGGCTCGGCGAGGCGGGCGTGCAGCAGGACCTGGTCGCCGCGTATGCGATCGTGCTCGCTCGGCTGCGCCTTCGCCTACACGATCCTGACCCTGTGCCTGCTCTCCCTGCACGAGGACGACTCGAAGCTCGCCCAGGCGATCGGGAGCGACCGCAAGGGCAGGGTGTCGCTCGCGCTGTATCTCGCCTCACTCGCGTTCGCGTTCGTCGTCCCGTGGATCTCGGTCGTGCTCTTCGTCACCGTCGCGGTCATCTGGTTCGTCCTGGACCGGCGGGTGGCGCGCGTCGTCGCGGACGGGTCGTAGGGCGCGAGGCGCTCGGGCAGGAACGTCCGGAGTCGTCCATAACCTCACGAGGTGAAAGTCCTCGGCATCGATCCAGGGACGGCTGCTTGCGGGTACGGGATCGTCCACGAAAGCGACGGGCGCCTCAGGGAGCTTTGCCACGGGTGGTGGCGAACCAGGCCGCGGGAGCGCGTGGAGCTGCGGCTGCTCACGATCTTCGACGGGGTGGCGGGAGCTGATCCGGCAGCACGCCCCGGATGCCGTCGCCCTGGAGGAGTCGTTCGTCGGCGCCGACGCCCGCATCGCGCTCTCCGTCGGGCAAGCGCGGGGCGCCGTGCTCGTCGCCGCGTCGTCCGCCGGCATTGAGTGCGTCGAGTACGCGCCGACCCGCGTCAAGCAGTCGGTGTGCGGCCACGGCCACGCCGACAAGGAGCAGGTGCAGCGGATGGTGAAGGCGATCCTCGGCCTCGACGAGCTGCCGCACCCGAGCCACGCCGCCGACGCGCTCGCAGTCGCGATCTGCCACGCGACGGCGCCGCCGCTGCTGAGGGCCGTCTCGTGATCGCGCGCCTCCGCGGCACCGTCGCCGCGCGCACGGCTGCCGGGCTCGTGATCGACGTCGGCGGCGTCGGCTACCTCGTTGCCGCGACGCCGCGCGTCGATGCGCGCGTCGGGGACGAGACCACCGTCGAGACGTACCTCCACGTCCGCGAGGACGCGCTCCAGCTCTACGGGTTCGCGTCCGCCGACGAGCGCGAGATGTTCGAGCTGCTGCTCGGCGTGACCGGCGTCGGGCCGAAGGTCGCGCTCGGGATCGTCTCCGGGTCGACGCCGGCGGAGCTTCGCCGCGCGATCGTCCGCGACGACACCGCGCGCTTCGAGGCGATTCCCGGCATCGGCCGCAAGACGGCGCAGCGCGTCGATCCTCGAGCTGAAGGAGAAGCTCGGCGCGGTCGTGCCCGCCGGGGCGGAGGCGCCGACGGCGACGGCTCGCTGCTCGCGCGGAACGCGCTCGTCGAGCTCGGCTGGTCGATGCTCGACGCCGAGCGCGCGCTGGCCGAGGTCGACGAGGGGCTGCCGGTCGAGGAGCAGGTGCGCGCCGCGCTCCGGCGGGCCGCATGACCGAGCGCGTCCTCGCCACGACCGTCGCACGACACGCGCGAGGAGGAGCTCGAGGTCACGCTCCGGCCCGCGACGCTCGCCGACTTCATCGGCCAGGAGCGCGTCAAGGAGCAGCTCGCGATCGCGCTCGACGCGGCGAAGGGCCGCGGCGAGGCGCTCGACCACGTCCTGCTCGCCGGCCCGCCGGGGCTCGGCAAGACCTCGCTCGCGCAGATCGTCCGCCGCGAGCTCGGCGTCGGGATCCGCCAGGTCGCCGGGCCGGCGCTCGAGCGGAAGGGCGACATCGCCGCGATCCTCACCGCGCTCGAGCCGAACGACGTGCTCTTCGTCGACGAGATCCACCGGCTGAACCGGACGATCGAGGAGATCCTCTATCCGGCGCTCGAGGACTTCCGGCTCGACATCATCGTCGGCCAGGGCCCCGCCGCCCGGACGCTCACGCTCGACCTGCCGCCGTTCACGCTCGATCGGCGCGACGACGCGAACCGGCCTGCTGACGACGCCGCTGCGCGACCGCTTCGGGCTCACGTTCAGGCTCGACCTCTACACGCCCGAGGAGCTCGGCACGATCGTGCGGCGCAGCGCGCGGATCCTCGGCGTCGAGATCGAGGGCGCGGCCGCCGACGAGATCGCGCGGCGCGCGCGCGGGACGCCGCGGATCGCGAACCGGATCCTGCGCCGGGTGCGCGACGTCGCCGAGGTGCGGCACGCGGGCGTGATCACGATGGACATCGCCGCCGAGGCGCTCGACCTGCTCGAGGTCGACGGCGCCGGGCTCGAGCGGTTCGACCGCGAGCTCCTCCGCGCGATCGTCGAGCGGTTCGGCGGCGGCCCGGTCGGGCTGTACGACGCTCGCGGTCGCGCTCGGCGAGGAGGCGGAGACGATCGAGGACGTCTACGAGCCGTACCTGCTCCAGCTCGGGTTCCTGCAGCGCACGCCGCGCGGCCGGATCGTCACCGCGCTCGGCCGCGCGCACGTCGGCGCGGCGCGCGAGGCGACCTCGCTCTTCTGACTGGGCGGTCCTAGCTCAAGGCACTGGTCGCCGCGCGCCGGCTCCGTCCATACTCGTCGACGTGTCTTCGTCTGGGACGAGCTTCGACGCGGCCTCGATCGGCGCCACGGACGTATTCGTGCTTCGCCGCGTTTTCGGTCAGCGTTTCGTGCATCTCGGCGGAAGCGGCCGCGGAGAGGCTGGGCCGGGATCGTCGAGGTGAGCCTCGACGGACGAGGCGCCGCTGGCCGAGGCGCTGGACACCGCGAGGCCCGTTCGGCTCGATCACGGCGGCCGTGACCTCGTCTTCGGGCCGTACTACGCGCGCGCCGCGGCGATCGTTCCGGTGCTCGCCCGACATCGTGGTCGTCTTCGGCGTCGCGGACGGCGAGATCGTCGGCGACGACGACACGCTCCAGGCGGTCGCCGACGAGACGGCGGCGGTCGTAGGCCCGGCCGGGCAGGCAAAGCAGCTCGCCGACGAGCTCGAGGTGCTCGAGGCGGTTCGCGCGGCGCTCGCGGTGCCGGCCTCCCCGGTCGAGCGCGTGATGGCCGCGCTCGCGAACGTCGCCGCCGAGGCGCTCTCGTGCGAGCTCGGCATCGTCTACCTCGAGGACGGCGAGCGAGTCGTCGTCGCCGAGCGCGGCTGGACGCACGCCGGCACCGGAGGAGGATCTCGCCGCGCGCTCGAGGCACGTCCTCGGCGCGCAGCGGGTTCCAGTCCTGCGTCCAGGACGCCCGCCTCTCGCCTCCGCCCGGCGTGCTCGCGTCGGATCCGCGGGATCCGCTCGTACTACGTGCTCGAGCTGACAGGCCTCGCCGAGGCGTGCTGTTCGTCGCCCACACCGACGTGTCGCCGCGCGGCTTCACCGTGCTCTGCAAGCGGCTCGGCCTGCGGCTCGCCGAGGTCGTCCTCGGTCGTGCTCGGCGTGGCGCTCACGCGGGAGTCGATCGCGGCAGAGTCCGCTCGGCTTCAGGGCGCCTTCGCAGAGCTCGAGGCCTCAGCAGCCTGAGCAGCGCACGGCGCGACGAGCAGCCGCCATCACGTCGAACCAGACGTAGCCGGCCGCGACGCCGGACGGCGGATTGCCGTCGGGGATGCCGGTACCGGGGATCTCGGCCGCCCAGCGCCACGTTCCGATCGCCGTCCCGTACAGCTCCAGCGCGGCGACGACGAGGAAGACGCTCGCGTAGATCGCGCGGTTGCGCGAGCGCCACAGGAAGAGCAGCAGCAGCGGCACGCCGATCGCGCCGGCGACGTCCGGCTGCGGCAGCACGGTCAACGCCGAGCAGCGCCCACGTCGCGCCGCCGACCGCAGCCGCGATCACCACGACGCGCGTGTGCCGGCCCAGCGCGAGCGCGAGCGAGAGGCCCGTGAGGAAGACGAGCCCGTGCGCGGGCGGCACGAACATCGGCAGGTTGTCGAGCCGGTAGCCGTAGACGCCCCAGAGGATCGCGCCGCGTGAGCTCGCCGATCGTGGCGAAGAAGACGACCCCGATCGCAATCGCGCGCCGCTCGAGCGGGAAGCGCGAGCAGCGCGAGGATCAGCACGAGCCAGGTGACGCGCCCCGAGCGCGAGCTGCTGGTGGAACGACGCGAAGTGGTCGACCGCGAGCAGGACGGCGAGGTAGACGACGCCTGCGGCGGCCCAGATCAGGTGCGCGCTGGGCGCGTCTAGCCGCGGTACTGGAGCTCATGCCACGACGGGACGGGTGCGAGCTCGAGCAGCGGGCGGCCGCCGCCGGGATGCTGGTAGGCGAACTCGGCCTCGCTCTCGTCCCAGACGACCTCGAGCGCGCCTCGCTTGACCTGGTGGTCGAGCCACGCGCCGCGGAAGATCAGCTTGCGCAGCCAGTAGACGAGCGACTCGCCCTCGACGAGCGAGACGCGCTCCCAGTTGCGCGCGAGGTAGCGGCCGAGGCGCGACTGCGGGTCCTCGATCACGCCCTGCGCGGCGAGCGCGACGAGGTCGCTCGCCTCCTCGTCGTCGAGCTCGTTCACCTCGACGAGGCCCGAGCTTGACCGCGGCGGCGGTCACGCGCTGCTCGAAGTCGAAGGCGTTGAAGCTGAAGCGGTAGCCGAGGAACTCGACGACGTAGTCGTCGCCGGAGGTGTAGTTCGTCTCGGCCACCGAGGCCTCGGCGCTCAAGCATGACCGAGGATAGCCCGCGGGCGCCGCGTCCTCGCAGGCTACGGTTCGGTCGTGATCGGCGCGTCGACTCCGCGGTGGCAGCGAGCTCATGATCCTGATGCCCGCCTTCGTGATCGGGGCCGGGATCGTGGTCGCGGTGCTGATCGTGCTCGGACGGGCATTCGCGCAGAACGTGCGCGAGAGCGGGCACAAGCGCCTGCTCTTCGCCGGCGCCGTCGCGCTCGTCGGCGTCGTCGCGCTGCTGACCTACCTCGGCGTCGAGCTGCCCCGCGAAGGGGCTAGAGAAACGAGCGAAGGCGGCTAGAGGATCACGACCGGCGTGCCGAGCCTGACGCGCTGGTACAGCCACTCGGCCTGCGGCACCTGCATCCGGATGCAGCCGTGCGACACGCAGTAGCCGATCGAGGACGTCGTCGGGCGTCCCGTGGATGCCGACGCCGGGCGCCGAGATGCCCATCCAGCGCGTCCCGAGCGGGTTGCCGGGCCGGGCGGAACCGGCTTCAGCCCCTTCGCCCACGAGCTGTAGGTCGGCGGGTACCACCACGGGTTTCGCTGCTTGTCGACGATCCGGAACATGCCCGTGCGGGCGTCGGGTAGATCGCCTGGCCGGTCGCGACGTGGAACGTGCGGACGAGGCGGCGTCGCCGTCGGAACAGCCTCAGCGTGTTCGCGGCAGCGGTCGATCGATCACCGACGGCGCCGAGGTCGCTCGACCGTGACCTTCGCGTCGAACGGAGCCGTGATCGAGCTCGAGCGGCGCTGCGCGAGCCGGTCGTGAGCTCGTGGGCGATCGCCGCCGCGCATCGCCGTCCTTGTGCACCGCGACGCCGGGGATGTCGGGCGTGAAGCATCGGCCGTCCGGTCGGCCCGGCGCCGATGAGCGCCGCGTTGCGCGGCTGCGCTGGTACGCCGACTGCGCGAGGCCGTGGACGAGCCTCCGACCGACCGCTCCGAGAACGTGACGGGCAGGCCGATCCGGCTCCGCGGCGTGCGCCGAGTGCGCTCGCGAACGGCCGCGTGGACGCCGGCGCGCCACGCCGAGCTCGCGCGGCGAGACCGTGACACGTCTCGTCCCGGTAGACGATCACGAGCGGCCGCGAGAGCGGCCGCCGCGACCGCGAGTCCGCGCCGGCTGCGCGGTCAGCCCGCCGAGGCGGACGCCCAGGACGCGACACGCCGGGCGCGATCGACTGGCAGCTGCTCCGCCGGCGGAGCGGCCGCGCACGCGATGCCCGGCGGCGGCGAGGAGCGCGACGATCGTCCTCGATCATCGGCGTGCAATTGAACCAGATGGGCAGGACGCCTCGCTCGCGGGCTCCGTCCGACCGCGGCCGTACCCTCGGATCGTCCGATGGAGAGCCGGAACCTGGACGATCGCCGCCTGCTCGGCCGATCGGGTGCGCGCGCTCGTCGACGGGCTCGGCATCAGCGAGACGACCGCGTCGCGTCCTCGTCCGGCGCGGCTACGGCGACCCGACGAGGCCGCGCGCGTTCCTCGAGGGTGCGCTGCCCGGCCACGATCCGTTCCTGCTCGGCGACATGCGCGGCCGCCGTCGAGGCGATCGGGGCGGCGGTCGCCCGCGGCGCGCGCATCTGCGTGCACGGCGACTACGACGCCGACGGGATCTGCGCGACCGCGCTCGCCGTCCTCCTGCTGCGCGAGCTCGGCGCCGACCCGGAGTGGCACCTGCCGTCGCGGTTCGAGGAGGGCTACGGCCTGAACGGCGAGACGCTCGCGCGGCTCGCCGGCGACGGCGTCGAGCTTCGTGCTGACGGTGGACTGCGGCATCACCGCCGTCGACGAGGTCGCCGAGGCGAGGCGGCTCGGGCTCGAGATCGTCGTCACCGACCACCACCGGCCCGGCGAGACGCTTCCCGGACTGCCCCGTCGTCGCCACGCTGAAGGGCGCGTATCCGTTCGCCGGGCTCTGCGGGACGGGCGTCGTCTGGAAGCTCGCCGAGGCGCTGCTCGGGCCCGGGCACCCGTTCCTCGACCGGCACCTCGACCTCGTCGCGCTCGCGACCGTCGCCGACGTCGTCCCGCTCCTCGACGAGAACCGCGCGCTCGCGCTCGCCGGGCTGCGGCGGCTCGGCGCAGACGCAGAAGCCGGGCCTGCGGGCGCTCATGCGCGTCGCGCACGTCGACCCGGCCGCGTGCGACGAGGGCGCGATCGGCTTCCGGCTCGCGCCGCGGATCAACGCCGCCGGCCGGCTCGGCCGGCCCGCGGCCGCGCTCGCCCTGCTGCTGACCGAGGACGCGCGCGAGGCGACACGGCTCGCCGACGAGCTCGAGGAGCTGAACCGCGAGCGGCAGGCGCGTCGAGGAGCGGATCCTGCGCGCCGCGCTCGACGAGATCGAGTCGTGGCCGGCCGAGCGCCGCGGCGGCGCGGCTACGTCGTCGCCGGCGCCGACTGGCACGAGGGCGTGATCGGGATCGTCGCCTCGCGCCTCGTCGAGCGCTTCGGCCGGCCGGTCGTCCTGATCGCGGGCGCCGACGGCTCGTGGAAGGGCTCGGGCCGCGCGCCCGGCGCGTTCGACCTGCACGGCGCGCTCGCCGCGTGCGCGGAGCACCTCGAGCGCTTCGGCGGGCATCGCGCCGCGGCCGGGCTGACGATCCGGCCCGAGCGCGGTCGAGGCGTTCGCGGACGGCGTTCGCGCGCGCACGCCGACGCGGTGCTGACCGACGAGGACCTCCGCCCGCGGCATCGCGGTCGACGCGATCGTCGCGCGGCTCCGAGCTCGGGCTGCCGCTCTGCGAGGAGCTCGCGCGGCTGGCGCCCGTTCGGGCTCGGCAACCCGGGCGTGACGCTGCTCGATCGACGGCTGCGAGCTGACCGAGCTCGGCACCGTCGGCGAGGGGAAGCACCTCCGCTTCCGCGTCCGCCAGCGCGGCCGCGACGCGGGCTCGGCGATCGCGTTCGGGAGCGGCGGGCAGGCTCGACCGCTTCCGCCGCGTCGGCCGCTACGACGTCGCCTTCCGGCTCCAGGAGAACCGCTGGAACGGCACGGTCGCGCCGCAGCTCGTCGTGCGGCGGATCTTCGACGCGGCCGAGCGCTACGAGGAGCTGCGCGCGCTGGCTCGCCGAGCAGTGGCGCGGCGGCGAGGCCGGCTGGACGCCCGAGGCGCGCGCGATCTTCGCCGAGCTCGAGCTGACCGAAGCGAGCCCGCAGGCGGGAGCCTGCTCGAGTCGGAGCGTTCCGGCGTCTGCTGGACGAGGCCGAGCCTACGCTGCGCGCGGCAGCCTGACCCGGCTGCGGCGGCGCGGCGGAGCCGCGGCCTCGAGCTCCCGCAGCAGGCGGGCGACGCGCAGGAGCTTCCTGGCCTGTCGGCGGCGACGGAACATGGGTCGAAGGGGTTCATCGGCCGCAGGCGTTCTCCTGCACGACCCGCAAGCGGAGGATCGAGCAGTCGAAACGGCCGGAGTACACTCAGCCCATGGCGGTAGCTCGAGCGACATCACGACCTCGTCGACGAGCTGATCGCCGAGGTCGAGGCCTACAAGCCGGACGCCGACCGCGAGCTGCTGTCGCGCGCGTTCGAGTTCGCCGCGCGCGCACACGAAGGGCAGCTGCGCCGCTCGGGCCAGGAGTTCATCTACCACCCGTGGGGCGTGGCGAAGATCCTCGCCGGCCTGCGAGCTCGACGAGCCGACCCTCGCCGCCGCGCTCCTCCACGACACGGTCGAGGACACCGGCGTCGAGATCGACGACATCAAGCGCCGAGTTCGGCGACGAGATCGCGAAGCTCGTCGAGGGCGTGACGAAGCTGACGCGCGTCCAGTTCCAGAGCCGCGAGCACGCCGAGGCCGAGAACTACCGGAAGCTGATCGTGGCGATGGCCGAGGACATCCGCGTGATCCTGATCAAGCTCGCCGACCGCCTCCACAACCTCCGCACGATCGAGTACATGGGCAAGCAGACCCAGGTGCGCAAGGCGAAGGAGACGCTCGAGGTCTACGCGCCGCTCGCCCACCGGCTCGGCATCCACGCGCTCAAGTGGGAGCTCGAGGACCTCGCGTTCCAGACGCTGCACCCGCGCAAGTACGAGGAGATCAAGCAGATGGTCGCCGAGCGGCGCGCCGACCGCGAGGAGCACGTGCGCGAGGCCGCGCTGGTGCTCAGCGCGAGCTCGACAAGGTCGACATCCCGGCCGAGATCTCCGGCCGCGCGAAGCACTTCTACTCGATCTACGACAAGATGGCCAAGAAGGGCCGCGAGTTCAACGAGATCTACGACCTCACCGCGATGCGCGTGATCGTCGAGCGCGACGGCGACGAGGGAACGCGCGACTGCTACGGCGCGCTCGGCCTGATCCACTCGCTGTGGAAGCCGATGCCGGGCCGCTTCAAGGACTACATCGCGATGCCGAAGTTCAACGGCTACCGCGCGCTGCACACGACCGTGATCGGGCCCGCAGGGCCGGCCGCTCGAGATCCAGGTGCGGACGCGCGAGATGCACGCTGACCGCCGAGTACGGCGTCGCCGCGCACTGGCTCTACAAGGGCGGCCGCAAGAGCAGCGCGACGACGAGTGGACGCAGTGGGTCAAGCAGCTGATGGACGACCGGCACGCGACGAGGCCGACCCGCGCGAGTTCATGAAGAGCTTCCGCACCGACCTCTTCGAGGACGAGGTGCACGTCTTCACGCCGAAGGGCCAGGTGAAGACGCTGCCGGCCGGGTCGACGCCGATCGACTTCGCCTACGCCGTGCACACCGACGTCGGCCATCGCACCGTCGGCGCGAAGATCAACGGCCGGATCGTCCCGCTCCACTACCGGCTCCAGAACGGCGACTTCGTCGAGATCCTCACCTCGAAGCAGGGCACGCGCGGCCCGTCGCGCGACTGGATGTCGCTCGCGAAGAGCTCGCCGCGCGCGCGAGCAAGATCCGCCAGTGGTTCTCGCGCGAGACGCGCGAGGATCAGGAGCAGAAGGGCCGCGAGGCGCTCGAGCACGCGCTCAAGGCGCAGAACCTGCCGTACGCGAAGCTCCGCGCGTCGGCGCGTGCTCGCCGCAGGTGATCCGCGACTCGGGCTTCAAGAAGGCGGAGGACTTCTACGTCGCGCTCGGCTCCGGGAAGCTCCAGACCGGCGCGATCGTCAACAAGGTGATCCAGCGCCTGAAGACCGAGCAGGTCGCCGAGGAGGCGCCGGTCGTCAAGGCGCCGAAGGCGCGCAGCGCCGTCTCGAGCACCGAGATGGGGGTCGTCGTCCAGGGCGTCGACGACGTGCTCGTCCGGCTCGCGAAGTGCTGCACGCCGGTTCCGGGCGACGCGATCGTCGGCTACATCTCGCTCGGCAAGGGGATCACGATCCACCGCGGGGACTGCCCGAACGTGAAGGCGCTGATGCGGAACGCCGGAGCGGTTCACGCCGGTCGAGTGGGACGGCGACGTGACGAAGTCGTTCCGCGTCCAGATCGCCGTCGACTCGTGGGACCGGCCGCGGCTGCTCGAGGACGTCGCGCGCACGTTCGCCGAGCACGGCGCGAACATCGTCTAGTACGGCGGCGTCGTCGAGGATCAGCTCGCGAAGAACTGGTACACGGCCGAGGTCGGCGACGTGAAGGCGCTCCGCTCGCTGATGAACGCGCTGCGCGGGATCGACGCCGTCTTCGACGCCTACCGCGTCACGCCCTCATAGAGCGCGGTGCACCCGGTAGCCGGCGGCACTCGGCGGCGTGGCCGACCTGTACGAGCGCGCGCGGCCGGGCTATCCCGAGGCGGCGGTCGGCGCGATTGACGGCGCGGCTCGGTCTCGCGCCCGGCCGGACGGTCGTCGATCTCGCCGCCGGCACGGGCAAGCTGACGCGGCTGCTCGTCGCGAGCGGCGCGCGTGTGATCGCGGTCGAGCCGCTGGCGGAGATGCGGGTGTGCTGGCGCGCGGCGGTTCCGTCGGCCGAGGTCGTCGACGGGACGGCGGAGTCGATGCCGCTGGCCGGATGCGAGCGTCGACGCGGTGACGGTCGCGCAGGCGTTCCACTGGTTCGACGCTCGGCGCGGCGCTGGCGGAGATCGCACGAGTGGTGCGGCCCGGCGGCGCGGCGGCGCTGGTGTGGAACGTCCGCGATCTCGCGGACGAGGTCCAGGCGCGCTTCCAGGAGCTGCTGCTGCCGTATCGCGGAGACACGCCGAACGAGCACGAGCGGCCGTGGCTCGCCGACGTCGCGGCGTCCGCCGTCGTTCGGCCCGATCGAGGAGTGGTCGTGTTCCGTGGGTCGCGCACCTCACGCGCGCCGAGCTGGCGGGCCGGTTCGGGTCGGTCAGCTTCGTGGCTCAGCTGCCCGACGACGAGCGGCGGGCTCTCCTGGCGCGGATCGACGCGGTGGCCGCGGAGCTCGGCGAGCCGTTCGAGTTCCGCTACCGGACGGACGTCTTCGTGTCTCGCCGGTCAGCTGACCGAGTCCCAGGCGACGCCGCCGGTGTCCCAGCCGACGAGGCAGTGGGGCGAGATCGCGACGCGATCCGGTCGAGGAACGCGGTGTCGTCGCAGCCGTCCGCGACGAGATCGGCGACGTGGTCGGCGTTGAACAGCACCGGCACGCGCGTCGCGGTCGGCGGGGTCGGGCTCGCCGGCCTGCGGGCCCGGGACGAGCTCGCCGTCCTCGCTGAAGAGGATCCAGGCGAACGAGCAGCGCCGCTCGCCACGAGCGCGTCGACGACCGACCGGAGGATGTCGTCGGGGTCGCCTCCCGCCGGCGCAGGATCCGGTCGACCGCCTCGATCGCGGCCGCGCTCATGCGCCGTGCTCCTCGAACTCGGTGACTCGCGCGCGGAAGCGAGTCCGGGACCGGACGGGCCGCCGGTCGGCCAGGTCGATCAGCACGATCGTCTGCTTCGCGGTCGCCATCAGCAGGTCGGGCTCGTCGTCGGCGAGCCGGTAGGCGGCGTGGTCGTAGGTGACGCTCGTCCGGCCCGATCCGGTCGATGCGGACGAAGACCTCGAGCAGGTCGTCGAAGCGGGCGGGCGCGTGGTACTCGACCGCGCAGGCCCGCATCGCGAACTCGCCGCGGATGTCGATCGCGCCGAGGTGGCGGTGGTACTCGGTGCGCGCGACGTCGAAGTAGGGCAGGTAGCGGCCGTAGTACACGACGGCCTGCGCGTCGGTGTCCGAGAAGCCGACGCGCGTGTAGGCGGCGTACCGGAACGGCGGCTTCCGGTCGGTGACGTGCCCCAGTTCGATCACGTGTCGATCCTAGCCACGTCCCGGTTGTCCCGGTGTCAGACACCGTGACGGGACCGTGGCGGATCACGAACGGATGACGCTCAGCACCTCGTCGCGCTTCGCCTCCATCAGCTCCTGCGAGCGCGCCTCGAGGTTCAGGCGCAGCAGCGGCTCGGTGTTCGACGGGCGGACGTTCATGTGCCAGTCGGCTGCGTCGACCGAGAGGCCGTCGAGGTGCGAGACCGTGCCCTCCGGCGCCGAAGCGCTCCTTCAGCTCCTGGAGCTTCAGCGCCACGTCGGCGACCGGCGTGTTGATCTCGCCGGTGAGGAAGTACCGCGAGCGCAGCGCCGCGAGCAGCTCGCTCAGCTTCTGGCCCGCGCTTCGAGACCAGCTCGAGCATGAGCAGGAACGGGACGACGCCCGAGTCGGCCTGGCAGAAGTCGCGGAAGTAGTAGTGCGCCGAGACCTCGCCGGCGAAGACCGCGTCGACGTCGCGCATCCGCTGCTTGATGAACGCGTGGCCGACCCGGTTGATCAGCGCGACCGCCGCCGGCGGCCTCGATCGCCTCGGGCACGGCCCAGGACGCGCGCACGTCGTAGATGACCGTGCCGCCCGGCTCCTTGCCGAGGATCGACTCGGCGAAGAGCGTGGTCATGAAGTCGCCGGGCACGAACTCGCCGGTGTCGTCGACGAAGAAGCAGCGGTCGGCGTCGCCGTCGTACGCGACGCCGAAGTCGGCGCCGGCCTCGCGTGGTCGCGCGCACGATGAACTCGCGGTTCTCCGGGAGCAGCGGGTTCGGCTCGTGGTTCGGGAACGACCCGTCCGGCTCGAAGTTGCACGTGATCGCGTCGACCTGCGGAAGCCGCGCGAGCACCGGCGGGATCATCGCGCCGGCCATCCCGTTCGCCGCGTCGATCACGATGCGCAGCGGGCGGATCGCCTCGACGTCGACGAACGAGAGCACCCGCGAGACGAACCCGTCCCAGACATCCTCGGCGCTCACCGCGCCGCGCGTGGCGTCGCGCCACGCCGCAGCGACGGCGCGGTCGCGGACGTCGTAGAGCCCCGACTCGCTGCCGACCGGCAAGCGCGCCGCGGCGGACGATCTTCATCCCGGTGTAGTCCTTCGGGTTGTGCGAGGCGGTGACCATGATCCCGCCGTCGAGGCCGAGCTCGCCGACCGCGAAGTAGACCATCTCCGTGCCGACC
The DNA here is from genome assembly GCA_963821525.1 of uncultured Gemmatimonadales bacterium. Classification (GTDB taxonomy): domain Bacteria; phylum Gemmatimonadota; class Gemmatimonadetes; order Gemmatimonadales; family GWC2-71-9; genus DATBGE01. Next base: position 20,506 of record CAWGED010000008.1, read on the forward strand.
ATCCCGAGGTCGATCACGTCGGCCCCACCGTCCGCGGCGCCCTCGATCACCGCGAGCGCCATCGACGGCGCCGAGAGCCGCATGTCGCGCCCGACCGCGATCCGCGCCGGCTCGAATTGCTCGACGTACGCGCGGCCGATCGCGTAGGCCCCGGCCTCGTCGAGCTCCGACGGGTAGAGCCCGCGCACGTCGTACGCCTTGAAGACCGCCGGGTCGAGCATCAGCGCGATGCTACGGAAGCCGGGCACCGGTCGCGAGGGAACCTGCTGCCCTTTCCGCCGCCACGGCGTCGATTCCTACGCCGCGAGGATCGCCATGATCGCCTGCGTCGAGGCCTCGTCCGGCGACTCCGAGATCACGGTCGCCGGTCGGTCGAACCGGGCCAGTGCCTCGGCGAGCGGCTCGGCGCGCAGCGTCCCCTCTCCGTACGGCAGGTGCTTCGTCTCGTTGCGGTTCGCGTACTGGATGTCCGAGAAGTGGATGTGGAACGGCGCGCCGGGCTCGAGCACGGCGTCGGCGTCGGCGAGCGCGTCGGCGAACGGCTCGACCGTCGTGAAGCGCGCCGTCCGACGTCGCGTGCATGTGCGCGAAGTCGAGGACGGGCCGGACCCAGCCGAGCCGCCGCGAGATCTCGACGACGTCGTCGGCCGAGCCGAGCTCGCGGACGCGGCCCATCACCTCGATCCCGAACGGCACGTCGCGATCCTTTGCCGGCGAGCCGCTCACGCAGCTCGCCGAGCTGCTCGCAGACCGAGTCGATCGCCTCCTCGCGGCGTGCGGCCGAGCAGGAAGCCCGGATGGAAGACGACGACCTCGGCCCCGGCGGCCTTCGCGATCCCGGCCGAGTGGTCGAGCATGCCGACCGCCATGTTGAGCTTCTTGCCGCGCTCGGCGTGGCCCATGAAGCCCGCGATCGGCGCGTGCACCGAGAGCACGATCCCGTGCTCGGCGCGAGCCGGCCGAATGCCGCCGCGAAGTCGTAGTCCATCCAGAAGCGGCCCTCGAAGTCGATCTCGCAGGCGCGTGTAGCCGCGCGTCGAGCAGCGCCTCGACCGCCGCCTCCGGGCTCTCGCGCGAGGGCACGCGCGCGGGGCCGAAGTGAAGCTCGCCGGGCATCAGCGCGAACCTAATCCGGGCCGGCCTCCTCAGCGCGGCGCGTTCGCCGCAGCCAGCGTCCATCCACCCGCGTCCGAACCCCACCCACCCGGGGGACCCGTCCCACAATCGACCGCTACCGGAGAAAAGGTGCCGCAACTGTGCCAATTGTGCGAAAAATGCGAACGGCCCGGGCCCGGGAATTCCGTCCGATCGGTCCTCTACCCTCGTGGCATGCAAACTGACCCGTCGCGGATCGACCTGCTCGAGCTCGACATCGACCTCCGCCTCACCGATCTCTGGCGCGAGGCGGCCGGGATCGGCGAGTGGTCGCTCGAGGTCGTCGCGGCCTTCATGCGCGCGGCGTACGGGAAGGGCTACTGCGACGCGCTCACCGAGGAGCTGCCCGGCGCGCTCTGCGCCGATCACGGCTACCGCGTCCCGGAGCGCCGCTACCGGGCGCGCGCCGACGCCTAGACCGACGGCACGCGCAACCGGCCGAGCACACGTCCGCGGCCGGGACGCCGGGCGACCGCGGCTAGACTGGCCGCGTGGCTCGTCCTGCGCGTAGCCCGGCCAGGCTCGTGGTCGCCCTCGCCGTTGCCGGCGTGCTGGCGGTCTTCCTTCTCTACACCGCTCTCGGCGGGAACTCGACGCCGCTGCTCCAGCCGAGCAACCTCGCCGGCCACACCGGCACGGTGTCGCTGACCGGGAAGGTGATCGGGCCGGTCGCCGGCGACGCCCACGCATCCGAGCGGCCTTCGCTTCGCGCTCCGCAACATCCAGGGCGAGAGCCCGAAGATCCCGGTCGTGCTTCCGCGGCTCGGTGCCCGACCTGTTCAAGGCGGGTCGCGACGTCAACCTGACCGGCCGCCTCGAGAACGGCGCTTTCGTCGCGCACGAGATGACGACGAAGTGCCCGAGCAAGTACACCGCGACAACGACTCCGAACGCGTAGATGGCTGATCTCGGCCGCGCGGCGCTCGTCGTCAGCCTCGGGCTCGCGCTCTACGCGCTCGTCGCCGGGACGGCCGCGCGCCGTCACGAACCGGCGGCGGCTCGCCGACTCCGCGCGCAACGCGCTGCTCGCCTGCTTCGGCTCGACCCTCGTCGCCGCGGCGGTGCTCGCGTCGGCGCTCGTCCGGCACGACTTCTCCTTCGCCTACGTCGCCGCGCACACGAGCCGCACGCTGCCGACGATGTACGCGCTGAGCGCGTTCTGGGGCGGCCAGGAGGGCTCGCTGCTGCTCTGGCTGCTCGTGCTGACCGGCTACGGCGCGCTCGCCGTCGCGATCAACCGGCAGCTCCTGCGCGACCTCGTCGCCTGGGTCGTGCCGGTGATCGGCGGCATCGCCACCTTCTTCGCGTTCATGCTCGTCGTCGTCTCGAGCCCGTTCGGCACGCAGGCGCGCACGATCGACGGCGCCGGGCTCGTGCCGAGCCTCCAGAACCCGTACATGGTCGCGCACCCGCCGATGCTCTACCTCGGCTACGTCGGGCTGACGATCCCGTTCGCGTTCGCGGCCGGCGCGATGCTGTCCGGCCGCACCGACGAGCGCTGGATCGTCGCGACGCGCCGCTGGACGCTCGCGGCCTGGATGTTCCTCGGCTTCGGGCAGCTGCTCGGCGCGCACTGGGCCTACGTCGAGGTCGGCTGGGGCGGCTACTACGCCTGGGACCCGGTCGAGAACGCGGCGCTGATGCCGTGGCTCGCGGCGACCGCGTTCCTGCACTCGGTGATGATCCAGGAGCGCAAGGGGATGCTCCGGATCTGGAACATGGTGCTCGTCGCGCTCGCGTTCGAGCTCTCGATCTTCGGCACGTTCCTGACCCGGTCGGGCGTGATCAACTCGATCCACTCGTTCGCGAAGAGCTCGATCGGCGCGTGGTTCCTGGTGTTCGTCGTCGTCACGGCGCTGTTCTCGATCGCGCTGATCCTCTGGCGGCTGCCGCTGCTGCGCGCGCGGACGAAGCTCGAGTCGGCGCTCTCGCGCGAGGCGGCGTTCCTCTACAACAACCTGCTGCTCGTCGCGCTCGCGCTGACGATCCTCTGGGGCGTGATCTTCCCGATCCTGACGCAGCTCTACGACGGCCAGACGCGCACGATCGGGCGGCCGTACTACGACTTCTTCCTGCGCGCCTTCGGGCTGCCGCTGCTGCTGCTGATGGGGATCGGCCCGCTGATCGCCTGGCGGCGGACGACGGTCCGCTCGCTCGCTGCGGACGCTCCGCTGGCCGATGAGCGTCGCGCTCGTCGCCGGCGTCGCGCTCGTCGCTCGCCGGCGCCGGCTCGTCCAGCCCGGCCTGATCGCGTACACGTTCTGCGCGTTCGTCCTCACGACGATCGTCGTCGAGCTCGTCCGCGGGACTCGGGCCACCGGCTCGCTCTTCGAGCTCGTCTCGCGCAACCGCCGCCGCTACGGCGGCTACATCGTCCACGCGTCCGTCGTGCTGCTCGCGATCGGCGATCGCCGGCTCGAGCGCCTACGGGACGACGCGCGAGCAGCAAGCTCTCGCCGGGGCAGTCGATGACCGTCGACCGACAACACGCTCACCTACCGCGGGCTCGAGCGCAGCACGAGCGCGACCGCGACGCGAGACGAGGGCGGTGCTCGACGATCTCGGGCCGCACGAACGGCACGCTCCGGACCGGCGTCAACAACTACTTCACCGGCGACGACTCGCGCGAGGTCGGCATCCACACGAACTGGCTGCGCGGCGAGGACCTCTACGTGATCTTCGACCAGCGAGACGGCAACACCGTCTTCTTCAAGGTGCTCGTCAAGCCGCTCGTGAACCTCATCTGGCTCGCCGGGATCGTGTTCGTCCTCGGCTCGCTCGTCGCGCTGTGGCCCGACGCCCGCGAGCAGCGGCGGCTCGTCGCCCGGCTCGCGCTCGCCAAGTCATGACCGCCCTGGTCGTGGGCGCGCTCGATCGCGGTCGCAGCGGTCGTGATCGTCGCGCTGCCGTTCCTGCGCGCGAGCGCGGACGGGCCGACGACACGCTCGACCTGCCGACCGAGGCCGAGGAGCGGCGGCTCGCGCTGATCGAGGAGCGCGACCACGCGCTCGCCGCGCTCAAGGAGCTCGAGTTCGACCACCGGTCCGGCAAGATCGGCGACGACGACTACCGCGCGCTCGTCGGGCCCGCTCCGGCGCGCGGCCGCCGAGGCGCTCCGGGCGCTCGACGCCGTCGCAGGAGTAGGAGCCGTCCGTGGCGAATCACGGCTCGCATGACGAGGCTGCTCCTCGCTCGGGCTCGGCGCTCGCCGCTCGCGCTCGCGACGCCGGCGCTCGGCGACGACATCGGCGCCAAGAAGCAGGCCGTCGACTCGAAGATCGCGAGCCCTGAACGGGAAGCTCGCCGCGCAGCAGCAGGGCGAGGCCGCGCTGCGCGGCGAGATCGCCGGCGTCTCCTCGCGGATCCGCGAAGCTCGAGCCGCAGGTGGGCGACGTCTCGCTGCAGCTCCAGACGCTCGAGCAGGATCTCGCGCTCCGCCGCAACCGCCTCGCGAAGCTGAACCAGCTCTTCCGCCTGCAGTCGCAGCGGCTCGAGCTGCTGACGCGGCAGTACAAGCTGTCGGTCGACCGCGCTGAACGAGCGGCTCGTCTCGATCTACGAGTCGCGCGATCCCTCGACGCTCGAGGTCGTGCTCGGCGCGCGGTCGATCCAGGAGGCGCTCGACCTGACGAACTACCTGACGAAGATCGGCCAGGAGGACCAGCGCGTCGCGGCCGAGGTCGCGCACTCGAAGCTCGTCGTGACAGCAGGCGCGCACGAAGACGGCGAAGCTCGCGGCGGAAGATCGCGGGCGAGGCGCGCGCGCTGGCCGCGCGGCCGCGCCAGGCGGCCGAGGCCCGCGACGCACTCGTCGACGCGCAGGCCTCGCTCGCGTCGACGAAGCAGCAGAAGCTCGTCGCGCTCTCCGACCTGACCGAGCAGGAGCGTGCCGAGGCGAGCGAGATCGACGCGCTCCAGGCGGTCGAGCGCCGCAGCTGGCCGCGCAGATCCGCGCCGCGCAGGCCGAGGAGCGCCGGCGCCGACGGCGACGCCGTCCTCGGCCGGCCTCATCTGGCCGGTGTCCGGGCCGGTGACGAGCCCGTTCGGCTGGCGCTGGGGCCGCATGCACCAGGGGATCGACATCGGCGTCGGGACCGGAACGCCGATCTACGCGGCCGCCGCCGGCAAGGTCATCTACTGCGGCTGGGAGAGCGGCTACGGCAACCTCGTCGTCATCGACAACGGCGGCAACCTCGCGACCGCCTACGGGCACCAGTCCGCGATCGCCGTCACGTGCGGCCAGCAGGTGGCCAGGGCCAGGTGATCGGCTACGTCGGCTGCACCGGCCACTGCACCGGCCCGCACCTCCACTTCGAGGTGCGGATCAACGGCGATCCCGTCGATCCGCTCGGCTACCTGTAGCGCCGCTCCCTGACGAGGTGCAGGTCCGGCAGGTTGCGCCAGCGCTCGTCGAGGTCGAACCCGTAGCCGACGAAGAACTCGTCCGGAACCGTGAAGCCCACGTACGCGATCGGGAGGTCGTCCACGAGCCGCCGGTACGGGCGGTCGAACAGCGTCGCGACCGCGAGCGACGCGGGCCGGCGCAGCGCGAGCGTGCCGGCACAGGTAGTGCAGGGTCAGGCCCGTGTCGACGACCTCGTCGACGATCAGCACGTCGCGGTCGCCGATCCGCAGGTCGAGATCCTTGAGGAGGCGGATCTGCTCGTGGCCGCCCATCTCGGCGCCGCCGTAGCCGGCGAGCTCGACGAAGTCGACCGCGTGCGTGATCGGGAGCGCCCGCGAGAGGTCGGTGACGAACGGGACGCACGCCTTCAGCAGCCCGATGAGGATCGGCTCGCGGCCGGCGAAGTCGCGCGCGATCTCGCCGCCGAGCTCCTCGGACGCGCGCCGCGATCTCGGCCGCGCCGAGATAGACGTCGCCGATCCGGCCGTCGTGGGCGGGGTCGGAGGTCAGCTCGCCTTGCGCAGCCCGTAGCGGGATGCGATCCGCTCGAAGTCGCGCTCGTAGAAGAGCTTGACCTTGACCTCGGGATAGAGCTGCCGGAGCTTGCGCAGCTTGCGGTTCTTGCGCGTGACGAGCGACTGCTTCATCACCGTCACCTCGAGATAAAGCTCCTGCTCGGGCAGGTAGAAGTCGGGCGTGAACGCCTCGACGACCCGCCCGTCCGCGTCCCGCTCGAGCACGAACGTGTGTGGCTCGTACATCCAGGGGATGCCGTGATAGTCGAGGATCTTCGCGTACTCGAGCTCGGCGTCGTTGACGAAACGAGGCACGCCTTCTCCTCGATATGCCTGGAAAGTAGGCGTTTCCAGAGCCACCTGCGGGCCAAGGTAGCACCGGTGCCGGATGCCGCTCGCCCCGCCGGAGGCAATCTTGCACGGCTCCGGCGGACTGTGACGATGCGGATCTAGACTCCGCAGGGATGGAAGCGCCGCGCACGATCGCCCATCTCTCGGACCTCCACTGCGGCGACCCGCATTTCGTGCCCGACCTGATGGAGCGCGCGATCGCGGAGATCAACGACCTCGCGCCCGACATCGTCGTCTGCTCGCGGCGATCTCACCGCCTTCGGGTTCAAGGAGGAGTACGCGCGAGGCGCGGCGCTACCTCGACCGGCTGGACTGCGAGACGTTCGTCGTGATCCCGGGAAACCACGACTCGCGCAACGTCGGCTACGCGCACTTCGAGGAGCTCTTCGGCGCCCGGAACTCGGTGCTGCACAAGGGCGGGATCACCGTGGTCGCGGTGGACTCGACCGAGCCCGACCTCGATCACGGCCAGATCGGCCGCGGCCGTTACGGCTGGATCGAGGAGGAGTTCGCACCGCCCGCCGACCTGCGCGTCTTCGTGCTCCACCACCACCTGCTGCCCGTGCCGGGAACCGGCCGCGAGCGCAACATCGTCTACGACGCCGGCGACGCGATCGAGTGCCTGCAGCGCGCAGGAGTGAATCTCGTCCTTTCCGGGCACAAACACGTTCCCTATGCCTGGCGCCTCGAGAACCTGTTCGTCGTCAACACCGGCACGGTCTCGACGCTGCGCCTCCGCGGGCAACACGAGGCCCTGTTACAACGTCGTCGAGATCAGCGGCACGCACGTCGCCATCTGGCGCTGCTACCCGTTCCACGGGCAGGAGCGGATCATCCAGTTCGACCTCGCCACGCTCGAGTTCGAGAAGTACACGGGCCGGATCGAGGGCGAGGTGAGCGCGAGGCGGTGAAGGCGGTCGCGCTGATCGACGGGGAGCATTCGCCCGAGGTCGTACGGGGCGCGCTCGCCGCGCTCGCGTACGACTGGGTCGGCGCGATCCTCGTCGGCGGGACGGAGAAGCTGCGCGGCTCGTTCGACTACGGCGTGCCGCTCGTCGAGGGCTTCGGCGGCGCCGAGGTCGCGGTCGATCTCTCGGACGCGCCCGTCCTCGGGCCGGCGGAGCGGATGATGTGGGCGTCGCGCGCGCTCGCGGCCGGCGTCTCGTACATCGGCGCCGACTTCCGCTTCGATCCGCCGCATTTCGCCGCGTGGGACATGCCGGTCTTCTCGGTCGCGGTGATCGGGACGGGCAAGCGCGTGGGGAAGACGGCCGTCGCGGGGCACGTCGCGCGGCTGCTCGCGCGCGACCGCGACGTCGTCGTCGTCGCGATGGGCCGCGGCGGGCCGCCGGAGCCCGAGCTCGTCGAATCGTCGCCGTCGGTGGCGGACCTCGTCGCGCTCTCGCGCTCCGGCCGTCACGCCGCATCCGACCACCTCGAGACCGCCGCCCTCTGTGGCGTTCCGACGATCGGCTGCCGCCGCGCCGGCGGCGGGCTTGCCGGGCAGGTGTTCGTCTCCAACGTCCTCGAGGGAGCCCGGCTCGCGGCCGAGAGACGGCCCGACGCGATCGTCTTCGACTCGAGCGGCACCGCGGTTCCGCCGGTCGAGGTCGACCGGCGCGTGCTCGTGGCCGGCCCGGGGCACAGCCTCGATGCGGATTTCAACCTCTACCGGCGGCTCATCTCCGACCTCGTCGTCTCGGTCGGCGGCGAGCTCGACGGTGCGTTCCCTGCGGAGCTCGTGCTGCGGTCGCTCGAGCCCATCGAAGGCCGCGTGGCGGTGTTCGCCGCCGGCCCCTGCGACATCGGAGGGCTCGACGCGGAGATCGTCCACGTCTCGCGCAACCTCGGCAATCGCGTGGCACTTGCCGAGGAGCTCGCGCGCGTCGACGCGGACACCTACCTCGTCGAAGTGAAGGGCGCCGCAATCGACGTCGTCGCCGAGCACGCACTCGCCCGCGGGCGCCGTGTCGTGCTCGCGCCGGAACGACGTCGTGGCGCCCGAGTTCGACGAGGCGCTCCTCGCCCTCGCGCCGGTCGCCGCCACGACGTGACCGAACGCCGATACGGGGATCCACTCCCGCTCGGCGAGCCCGGAGGGCTGCCGTACTCGAAGGGGATCATGGCGCGCGCGCTGATCGCGGCCGGGGTGTCGGCCGAGCGCGCGTACGAGCTGGCGAGGCGCACCGAGCTGGAGCTCGTCGAGCGCGGCGAGCACTCGCTCGAGTTCCCGCGCTTCCGGGAGCTGGCGGCCCAGGTGCTCGGCAACGTCGAGGGGCCTGCCGCGGCCGGCCGGCTGCGGCGCTACGCGTCGCTCCAGGCGCTCGACATGCCGATCGTGCTCCTGCTCGGCGGGGCGACCGGCACCGGCAAGTCGGGCGTCGCCACCGAGGCGGCGCACCGCCTCGGGATCACGCGCGTCACGTCGACGGACTTCATCCGGCAGACGATGCGCGCGTTCTTCCCGATCGACGTGATGCCGTCGATCCACTACTCGAGCTTCGAGGCGGGCGACGCGGGCGTGTCGCGGAGACGGGCGACCCGATGATCGACGGCTTCCTCGACCAGACGAGAAGGGTGCTCGTCGGCGTCGAGGCGTCGGTCACGCGCGCCCTCGCCGAAGGCTGGTCGATGGTGATCGAGGGCGTCCATCTCGTGCCCGGCCTCTCGCCGGCCCGGATCGAAGGGGCGCTCGTCGTCCACGCCGTCCTGCACATCGAGAACGAGGAGGTCCACCGGACGCGGTTCCACGTCCGCGACTCTGCGACCGGCGGCGTCCGCCCTATGGACAAGTACGTCTCCCGGCTCGACGAGATCCGGCAGCATTCAGGAGCGCGATCGTGAACGCGGCCGACCAGGCCGGCGTGCCCGTGATCGAGAGCACGAATCCGGAGCGCGCCACGGCCGAGCTGATGGAGCTCGTGCTCTCGCTCGCGGAGCAGCTCCAGCCCGTGCCCTGACGCGCGCGGCGCGCCGGGTCTTCCTCGTGGGCTACCCTCGTCCCATGCCAACCACAGAAGAGGTCGTGGAGGCGCTGCGCCAGGTCGAGGATCCCGAGCTCGGGATGGACATCGTCGAGCTCGGACTGCTCGGTGACGTCGAGGTCGAGGGCGCCGAAGGTGAAGGTGACCTACACGCTCACCTCGATGGCCTGCCCGGTCGGCCCGATGATCCAGGAGGACATCGACCGCGTGATCCGGCAGGTTCCCGGCGTCGAGGAGGTCGAGGCGGAGCTGACCTTCGATCCGCCGTGGACTCCCGACCGTATGTCCGAGGATGCCAAGTTCATTCTCGGCGTTGGTTAAGGCCGCACCGTGAGGAGGATCGCGCGTCGAGGAACCGTCCGTGCCGCGGCTGACACGGCCTGGCGCCGGAAGCTCGTGGGCTTCACCGGCTCCGGTGCGTGCTCGGGCGTCGGCCGGCGACGCCGGCGGCCGCGGACGCTCCTCGCGGGCTGGACGACGCCGACGGGCGTCGGCGCGGCCTCGGGTCGAGAGCCGGGCCTGACGCGAGACGCGCCGGCGCAAGAACGGCAGAATCGCGAGCGTGACGACCGCCGAGCTCCAGCGGTTGGCGGAACGATCTCGGACTCGACGCCGTCGGGGTCGCGCCCGCCGAGCCGTACGCCGGGACCGAGTCGCACATCCGCGAACGAAGGCGCGCGGGTCTGTTCGGTCGGATGCGCTTCACGATGGCCCGGCCCGAGATCTCATGCCATCCCGAGAAGCTCGCTCGAGGGCGCGCGGACGGTCGTCTCGGCCGCGCTTTGTTACTACGCGCCGGAGCCCGAGCGGCCGGCCGGCCACGGGCGCCTGCCGCGCTACACCTGGCGGGACCGGTACGCCGATCTGCGTGAGGCGCTCGACGCACTCGGCCGCGAGCTCGGCGGTGAGTACCGCGTGCTCGTCGACGCGAACCAGCACGTCGACCGGGAGGCGGCGGCCCGCTCCGGCGTCGGCTTCTACGGGAAGAACACGATGCTGATCACGCGCCGCCACGGCTCGTGGGTCGTGCTCGGAACGCTCGTCACGACGGCCGAGCTCGAGCCGACGCCGCGCGCTCTCACCGACTGCGGCTCGTGCACGCTCTGCGTCGACGCGTGTCCGACGGGCGCGCTCGACGGCCAGGGCGTGCTCGACGCGACGCAGTGCCTCTCGTACTGGACGCAGGTGCCGGAGCCGATTCCCGAGGGCTACCGGCCGCTGCTCGGCGCGCAGGTCTACGGCTGCGACATCTGCCAGGACGTCTGCCCGTGGAACCGCGGCGTCGAGAAGCGCCGGGCCGGGCTGCGAGCCCGGACACGCGGCGCCCACGTCGATCTGGTCGCGTGGCTCGACGAGAGCGACGACGGGCTCGCGGGCGGCTTCGACCGCCTCTACGTGCCGCGAAACGACTCGCGCTGGCTCCGCCGCAACGCGCTCGTCGCGGCCGGCAACGTGGGGGAGGCCGAGCCGCGGATGCTCGAGGCGCTGCGCCGGTATGCGGCGGGCGAGGACGAGCTGCTCGCCGAGCACGCGGCGTGGGCGCTCGCACGGCTGGAGGAGCGCGATGGCTGACGAGTCACCGGCGGAGCTCCGGCGGCGCCGGTTCGCGCGGATTTCGTCTCGCTCTTCGCGCACGAGATGCGGAGCCCGCTCGCGGCCATCGTCGGCTCGGCCAGGACGCTCCAGGGGCGCTGGCCGGACCTGTCGGACGACCAGCGCGAGCACCTTCCTCGGGCTGATCGTCGGCGAGGCGAACCGGCTCGCGAGCCTCGTCAGCGACATGTCGGACGTCTCGCGCATCGACTCCGGGTTCTTCGGCTACACCTTCGCCGAGGTCGACGTGAGCGCGCTCGTGCGAGCCGCGGTCTGCACCGCGGCGGCCGCGCCAGTCCGAGGTCGCGGTCGTCGCGCGAGTGCCCGACGGCCCGCCGGTCGTTCGAGCCGACGGCGCGCGGCTGCGGCAGGTGCTCGCGAACCTGATCGACAACGCGGTCAAGTACTCGCCGCGCGACGGCCTCGAAGCGCGACGTCGAGGTCGAGGTCGACCGAGGCCGACGGCCGCGTCTCGATCGCCGTCACGGACCACGGCGGCGGGATCGCGCCCGAGGACCAGGCGCGTGATCTTCGAGAAGTTCGGCCGGGTTCACGGCCCCGATGCGAAGCCGGGCACGGGGCTCGGCCTCTTCATCGCGCGCGTCGATCGCGGAGGCGCACGGCGGGACGCTCGAGGTCTCGTCGCGTCCCGGGGCGGACGACCTTCACGCTGACGCTGCCGGCCGCGTAGCCGGCGCGCGATCGGGCTACGCCGGGTTCTTCGCCGGCGCGCGGCGGAACAGGCGCTCGAGCTCGCGCGCGCGGTCTGCCACGCGGGCGCGCAGCTCGGGCGGCGCGAGCACGACGGCCTCGCCGCGGAACGAGAGCACCTCGCCGATCAGCCATTCGGGGCTTCCGACCGGCCGCTCGGACAGCGCGGAGCCGTCGTCGAGCGGCGTCGCGCCCTTCTCGACCTCCCAGCGCGCGACCGCCGGCGAGTACCAGATGCGCGCGGTCGTCGCGTCGTGGAGCTCCGAGCGGTCGAACCCGATCCGGGGCGTGAAGCCCTTCCGCAGCTGCTTCGCGTTCTTCATCCGGTCGAGGCGGTAGCTCCGCGGCTGGTCGCGGTCGAGATCCCAGGTGTGGACGTACCAGTGCGGCAGCCGGCGCTCGATCGAGTACGGCTCGACCGTCCGCGTGCTCGACCTCGGTCGATTCCGGCTTGAGGTACTCGAGCTCGACGACGCGGTGCCCGTCGATCGCCCGCGTGAGCGTCGCGACGAGGTCCTCCTCGGCGCCGCCCTGCGGCTCGGGCGTCTGCGTCAGGTCGAACGCGCCGAAGGTCTCCTCGAGCTTCGCCCGGACGCGGTCGAGCGGCGAGTCGCGTGCCGGCGGCGATCATCGGGCCGACGAACTCGAGCGCGAGGCGGATCGCGCGAGCCTCGAGCGGCGTCAGGCGCGGCGCACGGCGGAACGTGTCGCCGAAGAGCTCCTTGTCGACGTGCACCTCGTCGCCGCGCAGCTCGGCGTAGACGGCGTAGCAGCCGCCGCCGAAGTTGACCAGGTTGAGCAGCGACAGGTGCTCCTCGAGCGCCTCGGGCGGGATCGAGAACCCCTCGATCAGGTCGCGCGCCGGGATCACGGCCTCGCGCTCCTCGCCGCACGCGGTCAGGAGGTAGGCGAGCAGCGACTGGAGGACGCCGAAGCGCTCCGGCGCGACCGGCCCGGACGGTCGCTCGCTCGGTGATCTCGTGCTCGCGCTCGCGGGCGGGCGCCGCCGGCACCGGCGCGGCGCCGTCGTGCACGTTGCGCGCGTCGCGCGCGCCCTCGACGACGAGCCGGCGCAGCGCCGACGGCTCGAGCGGCACCGCACGGCCGTCCTGGCGGAGGATCCAGCGCGCGAGCAGCGGCAGCGAGGCGTACTCGGTGACGAACACGTCGCCCTCGATGCGGTTCCGGCGGTCCGTCGTACACGCGCTCGAGCCACCAGGCGGTGTCCGGCGCCACCTCGACCCGCGCCTCGCCGGCGACCTTGCCGAACTGCCAGTCGGCCCGGCCGCGGTACTCCTCGATGTCGAAGTTCTCGGGCATCCGGAAGTCGCGCTCGCGCCGCGACGCGTAGCGGATGTCGGAGCGGATCCGCGAGACGCGGAAGTTCTTGACGACCTCGTCCTCCTGATCCTCGCCGATCACGTACCAGGTGCCGTTCTCGGGCAGCAGCGCGTACGGGTTGAGCTCCGCTCGCGCTAGGTCGTCGCGGGCGATCGACCAGTAGCGGAACCGCACCGTGCGCTGCTTCGAGATCGCGCCCTCGAGCTTGCCGAGGCGGCCCTGGAGCTCCGGCGTGTAGTCGGGATCGCGGACCTCGACCCGGACCGCGGTCGGCGGTCGGCGCGCGTCGAGCGCGCCCGACGAGCGGCCGAGAGCGAGGTTCTGGAGCGCGAGCCGCAGCGGCTCGGCGTACGCGAAGCGTCCCTCCAGCAGGTAGAGGCAGGTTTGCAGCGCGGCGAGCTCGTCGTCGTCGAGCTCGAGCGGCGGCAGGAAGTAGCGCTCGGAGCGGAGCGTGTACAGCTCCTCGCCGGTGTACTCGTCGCGCTGCGAGTCGAGCGGCACGCCGAGCCCGACGAGCTCGGCGCGGTCGGAGTAGAAGCGGCGCGCGAACGCCTCGTCGCTCATCTCCTGGTAGCCCTCGACGTTCGACTTGATGTCGCGCGCCGTCAGCGGCCGGCGCTCCGCCATCAGAAACGCAACAAGCGAGAGCTGGCGGATCAGCTTGTCGGTGTCGTGGCTCATCCGGGTCCGAGCTTACAGCCCGGACCCGGATCGGCTCTCGATCAAGCGCGACGCGCCGATCGCCCAGGCCGCGCTGTCAGGCTGCGACGTTCAGGCTGCGACGTTAGGCTGCGAGCTTGGAACGCTCGAGGTGGTGGTGTGACGGGCAGTAGTCGCGCTCGGGCAGCGGCGTGCGCTGGCACGGCTTGCCCTTGCGCGTCGTCGCGTGGCAGCGCGCGACGCCGCCCTCGAACGTGCCGGCTTCGATCTGCTCCTCGATGAACTCGACCGCGGCGCCGACGCCTCGGTGACCGTCCAGGCGATCTGAGCCTGGACCGTGATCGGGAAGTAGCGGCGGATGTCCTGGAAAAGCGCACGGTCCGGCTTGGCGAAGTAGTGCGGATCGGAGGCGAGCCGCTCCATCGTCCCCTCGCACGCGGCCAGCACCTCGCGCCGGTATTCGAGGCTGCGTGGGCGCGTCCGCGTACGGGTCGACGAGGTCCTTGATCGAGCGGTAGATCGCTCGAGAGTACTGGTACATGCAGTGCTGAATTTGCAGCATGCGTTCGTCCATTTGGGTGCTCAAGCTCCTCCCACGTGCCTCGGAAACTCGTGTCAACAACGGCGTTTGGCGCTCCCCGACCCCATCCGCTGCGGGAGAGATTACACCGTCCACAAGTCTGTTACAAGTGTTTTCTTCCTGGCTAACGGATTGGAGCCGCTTCCGGCCGTTCCGGAGGCGCCCGATTCGGCCGTGTCGTCCGCACGCCGGCCTACGGTTTCGCCATGGCGATGTGCCAGGTCTGCCGCCGGAACCTGCTCGCGGGCGAACGCTTTCGCCGCTGGCGGTACGCCGGCCGCGACTCGACCGTGTGCGTCGTCTGCGAGCCGGACGCCCGCAAGTCGGGCTGGGTGCCGCTGGCGGAGCATGACGAGCGCCAGAGCGTGAACGGCCTCAGCGGGACGGTTCGGCGGGTGGCGTGAGCCGATCCGCCGCATCCGCACGCCGAGCCGGCGGGCGGCGAGCGGCACCGTCGAGCCCTGCACGACGACCGACGCCAGCACGACGACGAAGACGATCTCGTAGAGCTGCGCCGGCGTCGTGGAACGCCGCGCTCGAGCGCCGAGCGAGGCGAGCAGGATCGGGACCGCGCCCTTCAGCCCGCCCCAGACGACGAACGCCTCTCGCCGCGGCCGGAGCCGTGACCGGCAGGAGCAGCGGCCCGACGACGAGCGGGCGGATCACGAGCGCGAGCACCGCCGCGAGCACGAGCCCCTCGACCCAGCGGTCGCCGCCGAGCGACGTGATCGAGATCGTCAGCCCGAGCGCGACGAAGACGACGATCTCGGCGAGCGACGAGAGCGCATCGTAGAAGATCTCGGTCTCGCGCCTTGAACGGGGCGCGGACGTCGCCGACGAGCAGGCCGGCGACGAAGACGGCGAGGAAGCCCGAGCCGTGCGCGACCGCGGCGACGCCGTAGACGAGGCCCGGCGCCGGCGAGCGTGCGCAGCGTGTAGAGCCCGCGGTCGGCAGCGAGAGCCGGCGCATCACCGCGCCGAGCGCGAGCCCGCCGGCGATCCCGACCGCGAGCCCGATCGACATCTGGAGCGCGAACTCGCGCACGACGATCCAGAAGCGTCGCGTCCGCATGCGTCGCGAGCTCGATCATCCCGATCATCAGCGCGATCCCGACCGGGTCGTTCGCGCCCGACTCGCCGAGCAGGATCGTCCCGGTGCGGCCGCCGATCTCGCGGTCGCCGAGCACCGAGAACATCACCGCCGGGTCGGTCGGCGCGACCGCGGCGCCGAGCAGGCCGCCGACGATCCAGCGAAGCCCGAGCGCCCAGTGCGCGACGAGCGCGATCCCGCCCGCGGTCGCGAACGTGCCGAGGAGCCCGAGCGACGACGATCGGCACGCGCGGCGGCGCGGAAGCGGCGCCAGCCGATCGAGAGGCCGCCGTCGAAGAGGATCACGATCAGCGCGACCGTGGCGACCCGCTCGACGGTCTCGCGTCGAGACGCTCGAGCGACGGGAAGACGTCGGACGCGAAGGCGGCCGGCGACGAGGAACGGTGCGGCCGACGGGGATCGAGACGCGCTCGCTCAGCTTCGTGCGTCAGGAGCGCGCACGAGAGCGCGCCGGCGACGATCAGGATCGCCGTGCCGAAGGTCGTGACGTCGTGCATCGCGGCCGACGCTAACCCGCCCGGCCGGAAGCCGCCGCGGGTGCTGCGAGAATTCCTTACTTTTTTGTCATGCACGGCATACTTCGGACGACGATACTCTTCCATGCCGATGCGGCGTATTGCTCCTCATCCTGCTCGTCGTGCCTGCTCGCTCGCGGCTGCCCGCGGCGCTCGCCGGCGGCACGGCGAGCGGCGAGCGGCTCGCTCGTCGTCTCCAACGCGAACGCGTCGACGATCATCGTGCAGGGAAGCGGCGTGATCTTCGGGCACATCGACTCAGGGCACGCTGACGATCGTCGACTACGACGCCCGACGAGACGCAGAACGCCGCAGGTCAGCGGCGCGACGAGGAGGGTCGCGCCGGCAAGCGCGATCCGGCTACTCCGGCAGCGACATCCGCTTCCTCTTCCCGAACGGGCGCTACACGCTCGAGCTCGAGGGCGTCGGGATCGACGTCTCCGCCGTCGGCAAGGGCATCGTCAGCGCCACCGGCGCTCGGCACGAACGACGACGGGACCGTCGCGACGAACGGCGGCAAGGCGCTGCAGGTGGGCTCAGGGCTCCGCGATCGCTCGTGTTCGGCGCGAAGCAAGGCCGCGAACGCGGCGACGCGCCGGCAGGCAAGGCGCGTCCTAGGCGTGTCGCGCGGCCGCGCCGACCATCCTGGTCGTCGAGGACGAGAGCTCGATCGCCTCGTTCGTCGCGCTCGTACCTCAAGAACGCCGGCTACGCGGTCAAGACCGCGGCGACCGGCGGCGACGCGCTCGCGCAGGTCGCGCTCGAGCGAGCCGGCGCTGATCGTGCTCGACCTGATGCTCCCGGACATCGACGGGATCGAGGTCTGCAAGCGCATCCGCCAGACCTCCGACGTGCCGATCCTGATGCTGACCGCGCGCGACGAGGACGTGGACAAGATCATCGGCCTCGAGGTCGGCGCCGACGACTACCTGACGAAGCCGTTCAACCCGCGCGAGCTCGTCGCGCGGATCAAGTCGGTCCTCCGGCGCTCGACGCCCGAGCGGCCGCGAGCGCGAGACCGAGGTGATCCAGCACGGCGACCTGCGCGTCGACGCCGGCCGCCACGAGGTGCACGTCGGCGACGAGGAGATCCAGCTCGCGCCGAAGGAGTTCGACCTGCTCTGGGAGCTGCTCGACCACCGCGGGCTCGTGCTGACGCGCGACCAGCTGCTCGAGCGGGTGTGGGGCTACACGTTCGCCGGCGACACGCGCACGGTCGACGTCCACGTGCGCCAGCTCCGCCGCAAGCTCGGCGACGCGTCGCCGATCGTCACCGTCTGGGGCGTGGGCTACAAGGTCTCGCCCGGCGCGAGACGCGCAGAAGGACGCCGCGCCGGCGTCTAGCGAGGCCGGCCGTGTTCTCGTCGCTCCGCGTCCGGCTGCCGCTGATCTTCCTCGGCGGGATCGTCGTCGCGCGCTCTCGTCACGACCGCGATCGCGGTCCAGCTCTTCCGCTCGTTCGCCCACGACCAGACGGTCAGCCGAGCTGCGGCGGGAGGCGAACGGGATCGCGCAGCTCTACTCGAACGCGATCAACGGCGACTTCGACACGTCGGACAGGCGCGACTCGCGCCGGGCGCCGACGTTCGCCCGCGCGAGCCTCGAGCGCGCGACGGGCGACCGGATCTACTTCGCCGGGCGTGACGCCGTTCCCGGGCGAGAAGTCGGGCCTGCCGGCCGCTCAACCTCGAAGTCGATCGACTGGACCTCGGGCGGAGCGCTGACGTTCGAGTTCACGCCGCCGGGCCTGCAGCCACACCTACTCGCCGTCGCGCATCCGGTCAACCTCGGGCAAGACGCCGATCGGCGCGATCATCGTCGCGAAGCAGAAGACCGACGTGCAGCAACAGCGTGCTGGCGCTCGTCGAGCGGCTCGCGCTCGCGGGCGTCGTTCGGCCTCGCTCGTCGCCGGCGCTGCTCGGCGTGGTACCTCTCGTGGCGCGTCGTCACGCCGGTGCTCGCGCTCTCGCGCGCCGCCGACCAGGTCGCCGGGCGGCGACTACGACGTCGAGCTGCCGGTCAGCGCGGTCGGCGAGATCGGGCACCTCACCGAGCGGTTCGGCGAGATGGCCGAGAGGCTCGCCGAGTCCGAGGCGCTCGAGCGCAACTTCCTCATGTCGGTCTCGCACGAGCTGCGCACGCCGCTGACCGCGATCCGCGGCCACGTCTCGGCGCTGCGCGAGGGCCTGGTCGAGGACCCCGAGCTGCGCGAGCACTCGCTCGAGATCGTCGAGGCGGAGGCGCACCGGCTCGAGCGGCTCGTCGGCGACATCCTCGACCTCGCGAAGCTCGACGCGCACCGCTTCACGGTCATGCAGCGAGGAGGTCGACATGGAGCAGCTCGTCGAGCCGCGCGTACGAGACGTTCAGCGACGAGGCGCGGCGCGCGGTCGATCGACTACCGCGTCGAGGTCGAGCGCGCGGCCGGTGATCGTCTCCGACGGCGACCGCGTGCTCCAGATCGTCGGCAACCTGCTCTCGAACGCGTTCCGGGCGACGCCCGACGGCGGCGCGGATCCAGCTCGGGCTCGGCCAGCAGAACGGGACGATCAGCGTCGTCGGTCGAGGACACGGGGCCCGGGATCCCGCCCGAGCAGCGCGAGCGGCTCTTCCGGCCGTTCGTCTCAGGCGACGCGGCGGCACGGGGCTCGGGCTCGCGATCGCGAAGGAGCTCTCCGGCGCGCTCGGCGGGCGGATCGACCTCGACTCGGAGCGTCGGCCGCGGCTCGCGCTTCGAGCTGCGTGCTGCCCGCGCGGGGTAGACCGGCGTTCCTGCCGGAGCGCGCCGGGCTAACCGGCGTCGGCCGGGCGCAGCTCGACGACCGCGCCGCGCGGCGGCGAGCGGCGCGCTCGATCCGGTCGAGGCGCTCGTTCAGCGCCGCGCCACTGGCCGGTGATCAGCTCGACGAGGAGCGCGAGGTCGTCGACGCGCGCGTGCCGCTCGGCCAGCAGGTCGGTCTCGAGCCGCTCGAGGCGGCGGATCGTCTGGTTCGCGAGCCCCTTCACCTCGGCGAGCCGGCGCGAGATCGGCGCCGCCTCCTCGCGCAGGCCGTCGCGGAGCGCGCTCCCGACCGCGTCGGGGAGGACGACCTGGAGCTCGTCGGCGGTCAGCGCGAGCGCCTCGACCTGCAGCCGCGCGCGCTCGAGCGCGGCGGCGACCTCGGGCGGGAGCGAGTAGCGATCGTCCATCGACTCGACGGTAACGCGCGCCGGACGGAATCAAGCGTCCGCGCGCTGCGAGCACGTTGCGAGACGCGGCGCGAGAATGGACGGCGTGCGCACCGACGAGCTCGACTACGACCTGCCGCCCGAGCTGATCGCCCAGCAGCCGGCCGAGCGGCGCGACGAGTCGCGGCTGCTCGTCTACTCGCGGGCGACCGGCGAGGTGCGCCACGCGCGCTTCCGCGAGCTGCCGGACGAGCTCCCGCGCGGGACGCTCACGGTCGTGAACGACACGCGCGTCGTGCCGGCGCGGATCCCGATCGAGCGGCCGCGCGGCGAGGTGCTGCTGCTCGAGCGGCTCGGGGGCGACGAGTGGGAGGGGCTCGCGCGGCCGACGCGCCGCCTGCGCGCGGGCGGGCGCTACGGGCCGGTCGAGCTCGCTCGAGCACCTCGGCGAGGGCCGCTGGCGGCTGCGGCTCACGGGCGAGCCGGCCGGCGAGGCGCCGCTGCCGCCGTACATCACCGAGCCGCTCGCCGACCCGGAGCGGTACCAGACGGTGTACGCGCGCGGTCGAGGGCTCGGCCGCCGCGCCGACGGCGGGCCTGCACTTCACGCCGGAGGTGCTCGCGCGGCTCGACGTCGAGCGCGTCACCCTCCACGTCGGCCTCGACACGTTCCGGCCGATCGCGGCGGACGACGGTGGAGGAGCACGAGATCCACGGCGAGCGCTACGAGGTGCGCGCCGGACGCGTGGGAGCGGATCCGCGGCGCCGAGCGCGTGCTCGCGGTCGGCACGACGACGGTGCGCGTGCTCGAGACGCTGGCGCGCGGGCGCTCCGCTCGCCGGCCGCACCGAGCTCTTCGTCACGCCGGGCTTCGAGTTCCGCCGCGTCGACCGCCTGCTGACGAACTTCCACCTGCCGCGGTCGACGCTGCTCGCGCTCGTGATGGCCTTCGCGGGCGTGGAGGAGACCCGCCGCCTCTACCGCCTCGCCGATCGAGGAGCGGTACCGCTTCTACTCCTTCGGCGACGCGATGCTGATCCTGTGAGCCATGCCTGCCGGGACAATGGCGGAGTCTGACCCCTGGCTGTCCGAACGGACATGCGACCGGACATGGCCGAAGCGATCCGGCGATCGCGGCTCGCAGCCTCGACCTCCGAGACATGTCGCATTCGGCGTCACGCTCGCAGGTGCATGCCCCGGGCATGGCCGAAAGCGACGATGGGCTAGGCTCGCGCCGATGACGTATCCGCGTCACCGCGACCGACGGCGCCGCGCGCGCCGGCGTGCTCGCGACCGCGCACGGCGAGGTGCCGACGCCCGTGTTCATGCCGGTCGGGACGAAGGCGACCGTGAAGAGCGCTCGACCCGGACGAGGTGCGCGGCGCTCGGGGCGCAGATCGTGCTCGGGAACTCCTACCACCTCCACTTCCGGCCCGGCGACGAGCCTGATCGCCGAGCTCGGCGGGCTGCACCGGTTCATGGGCTGGGACGGGCCGATCCTGACCGACTCCGGCGGCTTCCAGGTCTTCTCGCTGCGCGACACGCTGCTCGCCGTCGACGACGACGGCGTCACGTTCCGCAACGTCTACGACGGCGCCGCGGCGCGCTTCACGCCCGAGCTCGCGGCGCGAGATCCAGCGCAACCTCGGCAGCGACGTCGCGATGTGCCTCGACCAGGTGCCGCCGGCCGGCGTCCCGCGCGGCGAGCTCGAGGAGGCCGTCCGCCGGACGACCGACTGGGCGCGCCGCCAGCGCCACGCGCCGCGCGCCGAGGGCCAGCTCCGGTTCGGGATCAGCCAGGGCGGCACCGACCCGGAGCTGCGCCGGCGCTCGACCGAGGAGATCGCCGAGCTCGACTTCGACGGCAACGCGATCGGCGGCCTCGCGATCGGCGAGGATCGCGGCGCGATGTTCGAGACGACCGACTGCGCCGCCGCGCTGCATGCCGCGCCGACAAGCCGCGCTACTTCATGGGGATCGGCGACGCCGGAGGGGATCCTCGAGGTGATCGAGGCCGGCGTCGACATGTTCGACTGCGTCCTGCCGACGCGCACCGCGCGCACCGGCAGCGCGCTCGACCTGGGAGGGGCGGCTGAACCTCCGGAACGCCCGCTTCGCCCGCGACCCGCGGCCGCTCGACGAGGGCTGCGACTGCCCGGCCTGCACGCGCTTCTCGCGCGCGTACATCCGGCACCTCGTGAACCAGAACGAGCTGCTCGGGCTGCGTCTGCTCTCGCTCCACAATCTCCGCTTCCTGCTGGAGCTGACCCGCGGCGCGCGCGAGGCGATCGAGCGCGGCGGGTTCGCCGCCTACAAGCGCGACGCACTGGAGCGACTCGCATGCAACCGTCCTGATCCCATCGTCCTGATCGTCGCCCTCGGCTGGTTCCTGCTCGTCGTGCCGCAGCGGCGCCGCGCCCGCTGCACGAGGCGATGCAGGACGAGCTCGAGGTCGGCGACGAGATCATCACCGCCGGCGGGCTCCACGCGATCGTGCGCGAGCTCGGCGAGGACGAGCTCCGGGTCGAGATCGCGCCGAACGTCGTCGTCACCCTCGACCGGCGGGCGGTAGCCGCCGTCGCGCCGAGGAGAGTCCGACGCCGGACGAAGCCCGAACGAAGCTCCACCCGAGTAGAACGCCGAGACTCCGACCGGAGTCCCGGCTAACCTGCTTCTGGCTTGGCCTCCCGCCGCTCTCATCTGATCCTCCTCGGCCTCGCTGCTCGCGGCGCTCGCCGGCGTCGTCCTGCTCGCTGTCCCGGGCTCGCCGATCCACAAGCAGCTGCGCAAGGGCCTCGACCTGCAGGGCGGCCTCGAGGTCGTGCTCGCAGGCGCAGCCGCCGAAGGGCCACACGCTCACGGCCGACGACATCAACCGCTCGGTCGAGATCATGCGCGAACCGCGTCGACAAGCTCGGCGTCTCCGAGCCCGAGATCCGCAAGCAGGGCGCGAACCAGATCGTGATCCAGCTCGCCGGCGGTGCACGACCCGAACCAGGCGCGCGCAGATCATCGGCAAGACCGCCGCAGCTCGAGCTCTACGACCTGACGCCGTCGCTGCTTCCGCCTCCATCGACGCGTCGCAGAACCCGGTCGCCTTCACGGGCCTGTACGAGCTCCTGTCAGCGCGTGCAGACGGGTCAGAAGGGCCCGCCGAGCGCGTACTACCTCTTCAACCCGAAGGACGAAGAGGGTCATCAGCCGGGCCCGTCGACAACCGCGCCGAGCTGCCTGAAGCGGCAATCGCGGCAAGGTGCCGAAGGGCATGGAGGTGCTCGACCGTCCCGAGCAGGGCGGTCGTCATCACCTGCGACGCGCAGATCGCGGTCGTCTGCCCGGGCCTGACGGCGGCGTCCAGCCGACGCCCGGCGTGACCTACTACTACCTCTTCAAGCACGGCAGTCTACGCGAGCGACGCGGCGAGCCCGTACCCGCAGATGACGGGCAACGAGCTGAAGCTGAGCGGGACGCGGCAGGACTTCGACCCGCAGAGCGGCCAGCCGATCGTGACGATGCAGTTCACGGGCACGGGCAACAAGGTCTTCCACGAGATCACGCGGCGCCGAGGCGGTGCGCGGCGCGACGCTCGGGCTCGACCAGAGCTTCGCGATCGTGCTCGACAACCAGCTCTGCTCGTACCCGTCGATCGACTACAAGCAGTACCCGAGCGGGATCGACCCGACCGCAACGGCGGCGCGCAGATCACCGGGCATCGCCTCGGCCGGCGGAGGCGAAGAACCTCGCGCTCGTGCTCCAGACCGGCGCCCTGCCGGTCAAGTTCGACACGGTCGCGCGCACGCGACGTCTCCGCGACGCTCGGCAAGGACTCGCTGAAGCAGGCGCGGAACGCGGCGATCGGCGGCCTGATCGCGGTCGTGCTCTTCCTGCTCATCCTGTACCGCTTCCTCGGCCTCGTCGCGGTGCTCGGGCTCGCGCATCTACGCGCGCCTTCATGTACGCGGCGATCCTGATCTTCGGCGTCACGCTGACGCTGCCGGGCTTCGCCGGCCTGATCCTGACGATCGGCGTCGCGGCCGACGCGAACGTCGTCATCTTCGAACGCATCAAGGAAGAGGTGCGCGTCCGGGAAGAGCGTGCGCGCCGCGATCGCGGCCGGCTACGCGAAGGGCTTCCACACGATCGTCGACGCGAACGTCGTCGACGTGCATCACCGCGCTCGTCCTGTTCGGGTTCGCGACCGCAGGGGTGAAGGGCTTCGCGCTCATGCTGCTGATCGGCACGGTGATCTCGCTGATCACGGCGGTCGCCGCGACGCGCGCGATGCTCGGCCTGCTCGGCCGGGTTCGCGCTGGTTCAACGAACCCGCGGTTCATGGGCGCGACGGCGACCGAGATCCCGACGCTGGCAGCGGATCGACGTCACCGGCCGGCGGCGGCTCTGGTTCATCATCTCGATGGTCGCGATCGTCGGTCAGCATCGTGCGCGCTCGATCGTCCAGGGCCTGAACCTCGGCATCGACTTCAAGGGCGGCGTCCAGATCGACGCTTCACGACGCCGACCCCGACGTCGCTCGTCGACGGTCCGGAACCGAGATGACGGAGAAGGGCGCGGTCGTCCAGGGCGCGGCAAGTCGACCGGCGGCGAGTCGTACAAGAGCTTCCAGATCCGCCTGAAGAAGCTGTCCGCGGCCGACCAGGCGAGGCTGACGAACCGTCTCAGCGACAAGGTCAATGCGGAAGTCCAGGGCGTCAAGAACGTCTCGGCGAGCTTCAGCCGCCAGATCCTCAAGGGCGCGATCTGGGCGATCTTCGGCTCGTTCCTCCTGATCGCGCTGTACGTGTCCTTCCGCTACCAGTGGCGGTTCGCCATCCCGATCCTGCGGACGCTGATCAACGACATCCCGATCACGCTCGGCGTCTACGCGATCTCGGGCCGCGAGGTGACGGCGTCGACCGTCGCCGCCCTGCTCACCATCCTCGGGTACTCGGTCTACGACACGATCATCGTCTTCGACCGGGTGCGCGAGAACATCAGGCTGATGCCGCGCGCCAGCATCGCGACGATCGCGAACGTGTCGGTGTGGGAGGTGCTGCGCCGGTCGATCGTGACGTCGGTGATCACGCTGCATCCCGATCGTGGCGCTGTTCATCTTCGGCGGCGCGACGCTGAAGGACTTCGCGTTCGCGATCATGGTCGGGATCAGCGTCGGCGCCGTCTCGACGATCTTCATCGCGACGCCGCTGCTCACGGGGCTGCTCGAGCGCGACCCGCAGTACGCGGCCCGCAAGGACGTGCCGATGGACGACGAGGTCCGCAGGCGCGTGCTCCGCGACGCCGAGGTCGCCGCCTCCGCGGAGCCCGTTCCGGCGACGCCGATCGACGAGCTCGAGCACGTGATCGAGGGCTCGGTCGAGGGCGGCGACGGGGACGTCGACGTGGACGGCGAGGACGAGCTGGCCGCGTCGCAGGACGCGAAGCGCGAGCGCCGGCGGCAGCGGCGCCGTGCGAGGCCGCATGGACGGCGCTGACGGCGCGTCCGAGCGCGACCCGGTCCTCGAGCGTCTCCTCTCCCTGATCGGCCCCCGCGTGGACGACGCCCGCTCGCTCGTCGAGGAGGCCGCCTCGCGCTGGCGGGGCGACGCGCTTCGCGTCAGCGAGGGCACGCGGCACCGGCTCCGCGACCTCTTCCACGAGCTCGGCCTCGTCACGCGCGAGGACTGGGACGAGCTCGAGCTCCGAGTGGCGCAGCTCGAGCACCGGCTGCGCCTGCTCGAGGACCGCGCGGACGCCGCGCCCGGGCCGCCCGAGTGGCCCTCGCGAACCCAGGGATAGAGCCGCTTCCGGGCCCCGTGCTACCGTAAGCGGCACGGAGGGCAATCCGGCCTTCCAGTGGGGTCGCGTTTCCTTCGTCGGTAACGGGATCTCGGCCGACAGAAGGAGCGAACCACAACATGACCGATTTCCGCGCGCTCGGCGCCTCGGATGCCGTGTGCAACGTGCTCTTGGAGCGGGGCATCGATGCACCCGTTCCCGATCCAGTCCCTCGTGATCCCGGAGGCGCTCCGAGGCGGCGACGTCCTCGCGAAGAGCCCGACCGGGTCCGGCAAGACGATCGCGTTCGCGATCCCGATCATCGAGTGCCTCGACCTCGACGCGACCAAGCCGTCGGCGCTCGTGCTCGTGCCGACGCGCGAGCTCGCCGCCCAGGTGACGGAGGAGATCGAGATCGTCGGCGCTCCGCGCGGCGTCCGCGCCGCGGCGGTGTACGGCGGCGTGCCGCTGAAGCGGCAGGCCGACGAGGCGCGGCGGGCGCACGTCGTCGTCGCCACGCCCGGGCGGCTGCAGGACCTCGTCGACCGGCGGATGCTCTCGATCGACCACGTCGGCGTGCTCGTCCTCGACGAGGCCGACCGGATGCTCGACATGGGCTTCAAGCCGCAGGTCGACCGGCTCGTCCGCCGGCTGCCGGAGAACCGGCAGACGATGTTCTTCTCGGCCACGCTCGACGGCGAGGTGGGCGAGCTCGCGCGCCGGTACACACGCAATCCGTCCCGGTTCGAGGGCGAGCTGCCGGAGGAGCGCCGCAGCGGCGAGGTCGACCATCGCTTCATCCCGGTCACGGCCGACAACAAGGTGCAGACGCTCGTCGAGCTCCTGCCCGGCGACGACGGCCTCGCGCTCGTCTTCGTGCGCACGAAGGCCGGTGCCGACCGGCTCGTGCAGAAGCTCCGCCGCCACGACGTCGACGCCGTCGCGATCCACGGCGACAAGGCGCAGGCGCAGCGCGAGCGCGCGCTCGAGCGGTTCGACCAGGGCAAGGTGCGGACGCTCGTCGCCACCGACCTCGCCGCGCGCGGGCTCGACGTCGAGCGGATCACGCACGTGATCAACTTCGACCCGCCCGACGAGCCGGACGCGTACACGCACCGCGTCGGCCGCACGGGACGAGCCGGCCGCGGCGGCATCGGGATCACGCTCGTCCTCCCCGAGCAGCAGGCCGAGGTCAGCCGCGTCGCGCGGTTCCAGGGCCACACCGAGCAGTACCAGGCCGCCGGCCTGACGCTCGCCCGGCCGAGGCTCGTCTACACGTCGCGGCGGGGCCGGAGGTCGAAGTGGTAGACGAGCGCCTGACCGCGAGCCAGGCCGAGACGCTCAGGGCCGAGCTCGAGGAGCTCGAGGGCCCGCGCCGCACCGAGGTGGTCGCGGCGATCAAGAAGGCACGCGAGTTCGGCGACCTCTCGGAGAACTTCGAGTATCACGCCGCGAAGAACGAGCAGGGCCTGCTCGAGGCGCGCATCCGCACGCTGCGGGCGCGGCTCGACCACGCCGAGATCGTCCCGGAGGCGACCGGCGAGGAGGTCGGGATCGGCTCGGTCGTCGAGATCGAGGACGAGAGCGGCGAGACGATCACGGTCGAGGTCAGCGCCGTCGGCGGGTCGGGCACGGTCTCGCCGACCTCGCCGCTCGGCTCGGCCGTCCTCGGGCACAAGGTCGGCGAGACGGTCGAGGTCTCCGCGCCGCGCGGTGCGTGGCACGCCACGATCCGCGCGATCCGCTGAATGCGTACGACGGCTGGAGACTGCTCACGCGGATGACCTGCTCGCTGCGTCGGTCCTGGATCGTTGCCGGACTACATCGGCGCGGTTTCGTGATATTCGAGAGAGGGGCGTTGGAGAGCGGGCTGACCGGAGCGAACTGGTCTGGTTGCTCACCGCGCTCCCCGGCAAGGCGCCTCTGGCCGGAACCAGCCCTCACGGCCGAATTCACGGCCGCCAAGGCCCGTGTCCGGATCGGCCGGCTGCAATCGCTACTCCGGCAAGGTCAGGACGATCGGCGGCACGATTCGGATCTCGTCGCTCGCGTCGACGGAGATGGCCTGCCAGCCCAAGATCATGACGCAGGAAAGCGCGTATCTGAAGGTTCTCTGCGTCGGCACGCCGCTACAGCGTCAACGGGGGAACGCTGACGCTCGAGGACGCTCGGCGGGCGGGTGCTCGGGACGTTCAAGGCGCAGTCCCAGCAGCTCGCGGGACTCTCCTGGACCGTCGTCTCCTACAACAATGGCAAGGAGGCCGTCGAGAGCGTGCTCGCCGCGACGAAGCTCACCGCCGTCTTCGGCGAAGGACGGCAACCTGACCGGGTTTGCCGGTTGCAACAACTACGCCGCGACCTACGCCGGCACCCCGCCGAAGCTCACGATCACGCAGGTGTCTTCGACGAGGAAGTACTGCGCGACGCCCACCGGAGCGATGGATCAGGAGGCCCGGTACCTCGCGGCGCTGGCCACGGCGGCGACCTACCGGATCGAGGGAAGCACGCTCGAGCTCCGCACGGCCTCCGGCGCCACCGCCGCCGAGCTCCGGCGCAAGTAGCCGCGCCTCACGCGGTCAGCTCGTCGCGCAGGGTTTCACGGCCGTGCTCACCTGGTCTCTCCTGCACAGTGGCAGGTCTACCATGGGCACCCAGAGCAGGCCCCGCCTCGGATGGCGAGCGCTCACCCCAGGGTGAAGCACTTCATCTACGTGAGCGTGGCTCAGCCGGCACCGGCCATGAAAGCGTACGTCGCTGCACGGGTTCGCGGGGAGCAGCTGATTCGGGACAGCGGGCTCAGCGCCACGTTCCTTCGCCCCTGGTACGTGCTGGGTCCAGGGCACTGGTGGCCTGCCCTGCTGTTGCCCGGCTACTGGCTGGCGGAGCTGACTCCTTCTCTCCGGCAAACGGCGAGGCGCCTGGGCCTCGTCTCCCGTCCTCAGATGGTGCGAGCCTTGGTGCACGCCGTTGAGCAGCCGGTCAGTGGAGTTCGCGTCATTGATGTCGCCAATATTCGCAAGGTCACACTGACCGGAGGAGCTGACACGCTTCGTCTGTCGGTCGGGTTCATTGGTTTGATGGTTGGTCTCCGCAGGTGGCGAAATCCTGAGTTACGACACCATCCTCCGCCACGGTACCGTCTATGACGGGACCGGCGCTGCCCCGGTCACCGCCGACGTCGCGATCAAAGGCGATACCGTCGCCGCGATTGGAGATCTCTCGAAGGCTCGCGGCAAGGTCGAGCTCGACGTCACCGGCCTGGCGGTGGCGCCCGGCTTCATCAACATGCTGAGCTGGGCCACCGAATCGCTGATCGAAGACGGGAAGTCGCAGGGCGAGATCCGCCAGGGCGTGACCCTGGAGATCATGGGCGAAGGGGAATCCATGGGTCCCTGGTCCGACTCGCTCAAGGCGAAACAAGGCCAACCAGGGCGATATCAAGTACGACATTCAATGGACCACGCTGGGCGAGTACCTGGATTTCCTGGAGCGCAAAGGCATTGCCACAACGTGGCGTCGTTCGTCGGGGCGACGACGATCCGGAAAAACGTGATCGGCTACGCGACCGGCCGCCGACCGCAGCCGAGCTGAACCCATGCGCGCGCTGGTGAAGCAGGCGATGGAGGAGGGCGCCTTCGGCATCGGCTCGGCGCTCATCTATGCCCCGGCCTTCTACGCCAGCACCGACGAGCTGGTCGAGCTTTGCAAGGTCGCGGCGCCCTACGGAGGGATGTACATCAGCCACATGCGGAGCGAAGGCAACCGTCTGCTCGAAGCGGTGGACGAGCTGATCCGGATCTCGCGCGGGCCGGGATACCCGCCGAGATCTATCATCTCAAGGCAGCAGGGAACGCGAACTGGCCGAAGATGGACGAGGTAATCCAGAAAGTGGATGCAGCCCGCGCAGCCGGACATCGAATCACCGCCGACATGTACACCTATCCGGCCGGCGCGACCGGGCTCGACGCGTCGATGCCGCCCTGGGTGCAGGAGGGGGGACTGCGGGAGTGGATCAAGCGGCTCAAGGATCCGCGATCCGCGCGAAGGTCGTGCGCGAGATGAAAACCCCGACCGACAAATGGGAGAGCCTCTATCTCGCCGCGGGGTCCCCCGATCGGATATTGCTCGTCGCCTTCAAGGAAGACTCTCTGAAGCCCCTCACCGGAAAAACCCTTGCCGAAGTCGCAAGGATGCGAGGCAAGTCGCCGGAGGAGACGGCGATGGATCTCGTGATCCAGGATGGCAGCCGGGTGGGCACGGTGTATTTCCTGATGTCCGAGGACAACATCAGGAAAGAGGTACCCCTGCCATGGGTGAGCTTTGGCTCCGACGCCGAGTCGGAGGCGCCGGAAGGAGTGTTCCTCAAGTCGAACCCCCATCCAAGGGCCTACGGGAATTTTGCGCGGGTCCTCGCCAAGTACACGCGTGACGAAAAGCTGATGCCGATGGCCGAGGCGATCCGCAAACTTTCAGGTTTGCCCGCCGCGAATCTAGGGCTCAAGCATCGGGGCAACCTGAAGGCGGGTTACTTCGCCGACATCGCCGTCTTCGATCCCGGGAAAATCCAGGATCACGCGACCTTCGATAAGCCGCACCAATACGCGACGGGAATGGTGCACGTGTTTGTGAATGGCACCCAGGTGCTCAAGGATGGGGAGCACACGGGGGCGCTGCCGGGACGGGTGGTGGTGAGAGGGAGGGATTAAAAGAGATTGAAGATTGAGGGATTGAGGATTGAAATTAGAAAATTGCAAATTGAAAATTTCAAATTGGGCTGTCAGGTGTGATCGGAGCTCCGGGATGAGGTGAGTAGAGCCTTGGCAGCGGCGATGGCATCTGGCTGCCCGTGAGGGCGACCAGGTCGCCCGCCTGGAGCCGTTCTCCGGCGTCGGGGAACGGGATGCGGCGGTCGCCGCGGAGCAGCCCGAGTATGGTGGCCCCGGTCCGGCCACGGAGATTCAGCTCGGTCAGGGTGCGGTCATCCGCCTCACTTCCTTCGCCTACGTGTGCTGCCGTGAAGTCACCGAGGCCCGGCAGCAGGCGACGGGCAAGATCAACGCTGGAGTCCGCCGCCGATTGCTTCGCGAGGGCGGCAACAACCACCTCCGCCCCAGCCTTGAGATGACCCTGTAGTTCACTCGCGCTGCGATAGAACCCGATTCCGAGCAGCGCCAGCACTCCCGCCAGGACCAGAATCCCCCCGAAGGGCGGCAGAAACGGCTGAGTGATCGCGACGAGTGGCGCTCCCACCAGGAGCACCACCGCGATCTGCATCGTCAGCCCCATGAGCCGCCGTGGGGCGAACGCGTTATCCACTTTCCCGCGGCCCGGCGGTGGCAGCGCGGCCGCGGCGAGTCCGAGGCCGAGCCGCCGCGCCACGGCGACAATACCAAACACGAACGGCGCCAACAGGGCGAGCGTGACGAGAACGAGCAGACAGGCGCCCCACGCCGGCTGAGAGACCAACCTGCGTGCCGATCAGGTCTATGAGGCGACGATGCACGATGGGGTAACCAAGCACGATGGCCAGGACGGCGAGGGCGTCCAGCAACAGCAGCCAGAGCAATCGGCCCACAGCGGGAAGGGAACCTCGGGCAGGGCTGCGGCGCAACGCTTCGACCCATGTCCCATACAGTGAGGCAAAGGACTGAAGCGGGTGGGGCAGCTTGCGGTCCACGTATCCCGCGAGCGCCGGAGCGTACCGCACGGTCCAGGGCGTAGTGAAGGCGGTAATAGCCGAAACGGTGATGGCCACCGCGTAGAGCTCGGACGGTACCGCACCCAGTTGCAAGCCTACGGCCGCGATGATGAACGAGAACTCTCCGATCTGCGCCATACTCATGCCGGTCCGCACCGCGGTGCGGACTCCGCGTCCCGCCAGAAAAGAGCCCACCGATACCGAGGCCAGTTTGCCCATTGTGACGATGAGCAGAAAGAGGAGCACCAGCGGCCAGTGCTCTCGAAGTCCCCCGAAATCGAATTGCATCCCCACCGCCACGAAGAAAATCGCCGCAAACATGTCGCGAACCGGCCGGATTTCCCGCTCGATCTGGCGCCCGGCGCCAGACTCGGCGACCAGACAGCCGGCGAGGAAGGCGCCGAGAGCGACCGAGTAGCCGAAGGCCCGAGCTACGGCAGCCATGCCAAAGCAGAAACCCACACCAACCAGCACCATTGTCTCCGGCCGCCAATGCTGGGCCGCAGCGCGCACCGCGCGGGGAACGACCAGCATGCCCGCCGCCAGCATGACGAGCAACGCCAACGCGAGACCGGCGAGACCACGGCCAACCAGAGAAATCGTCAGGGCACCGGTAGAGGCCACCGAGGTGAGAATCGTGAGCAGCAGGACCGCCGCGAGGTCCTCGAAGATCAGCACCCCGAAGAGGAAGTCCTTGAACTCCCGCGCCGGCGGCTCTTCTTCGAACGTCTTCACGATGATCATCGTACTGGAAATCGCTACGACTCCAGCCGCGAAGAGACTGGCGAGCGAGGTCCACCCGAGGAGATGGCCGACGGCATAGCCCAGCACCAGCATGCCGCTGACTTCGACGGCCGCGGCGAGCCCGGCGGTTGGGGCGAGCGCGACTACCTGTTGCACGCGGAACTCCAGCCCGATGCTGAACATCAGCAAGACGATGCCCAGCTCCGACAGAGTCTGGATCGATGCTTCGTCGGCGATGAGGCGGGGAGGAGTTCGGGGACCGACCAGGAAGCCGGCCAGCAGGTAGCCAAGGACAACCGGCAGCTTGAGCCGCTGGCAGGTGAGCGCCGTGATCGCGGCGGTCACCAGAACAATGGCAAGGTCGCGAAGAAAATTGTGGACTGGCATCGAAAGTACGTGAGACGTAAGAAGTGAGACGTGAGACGTGAGACGTGAGACGGAACGTGGACCGATAGACCCTGCGTGCAAGTCGCCAGCCATCCGAGTCTGGCTAACGTCCCAGTCTTATCTCTTACGCCTCACCTCTCACGTCCCACGTCTTACCTCCTCCGACCCAGAAGGCGAAGGGCTCTGACGACCCGCTGCTGCGCAGCCGAGTGCTTCACCGCCAGGAAGATCGTGTCGTCGCCGGCGAGGGTTCCGACCACATCGGCCCAGGCCAGGCGGTCGATGCGGCACCGACCCGGTTGGCCTCGCCGGGCGGGGTGTGCAGCACGATCAGCGCGTCGCCCGCAGGCTCCAGCGTGAGCACGCCCTCTGCGATCCGGCGCTCGTCGGGATGTCGGTGTCGACAACGCGGGCGGGCCGCCGATAGGCGCCGTCCACCTTCACCAGGCGCAGCGCAGCGATATCGCGGCTGACCGACGACTGGGTCACCTCCCAGCCTTCGGCCGCCAGCGCCTCCGCCAGCTCCTCCTGGGTCCGGATCGCCCGGGTGCTGATCAGCTCCAGGATCTTGAGATGGCGCTTCCGCGGTCGGCGGTCATTCGGCTCGCCGTCTGGTTCCCGGGCCGCGCAGCCGGCCGAGGGCCCCGTCGAAGCGCCGGCGCTGCCGGTTGGCCCAGCTGCGGCCCGCCGGAGCCTCGCCCGTGCCGGCCAGACCGAGGTTGCCGAGCCCTCCGGTGGACCGGCGGCGGGCGATGATCTCGGCGGTGGCGGGCTCACGCCAGAAGTCGCCCTCGCGGATAGCGGCAGCCACCTCGCGATAGGCGGAGCGGAAGGCCCGCCCCGCCTCGACCCGCCGCATCACCTCGTCGGTGGCGAGCGCGCCGCCCGAGAGGATCGGCGCCGCACCGCCGGATCCACCGAGAGTCGCGGCACCGCGATGGCCATCATCGAGAGCATCCCTTCCGGCCGGTCGAGCCCGCGCATCAGCGGCTCCTTGAGCAGCTGGAAGTCGCGGTGATAGCCGCCGGTGAGCTTCGCCTTGATCTGCAGCACCGTCGCCAGGTCGCCCTCGAGCGCGGCGGCGCGGCTCCGGGTCAGCTCGAAGAGATCGGGATTCCGCTTGTGCGGCATGATGCTCGACCCGGTAGCGAGCTCGGCCGGCAGGACCAGATAGCCGAACTCCTCGGCGCTGAAGAGGATCACGTCGCTGGAGAGCTTGGCGAGGTCGTGGCCCAGCTGGGTGCACCAGAAGAGCACCGCGGCCTCGAGCTTGCCGCGGCCCTCTGCACCGAGGCCACATTGTGCTCGAGCCCGGCGAAGCCGAGCGCGCGCGCCGCCGCTTCGCGCTTGAGCGGGAGCGGCACGCCGTATCCCGCCGCGCTGCCGAGCGGCGAGCGATCCACCCGGGGCCAGAGCGCCGGGAGCGCTTCGACCGTGTCGAGCAGGCCCTCGGCGAAGGCCGCCGCCCACAAGCCCGGCGGAGGACGGCATGGCGCGCCGCTGGTGGGTGTATCCCGGCCAGAGACCGTGCTGGTGTCGGGCGAACGAGAGCAGGCCGTCCACCAGGTCCAGCGCCTCGTCCTGCAGGTGAAGCAGACGGTCCTTGAGAAAGAGCCGGAGGTCGCAGGCGACCTGGTCGTTCCGCGAGCGGCCGGTGTGCAGCCGCTCGCCGGCAGGCCCGAGTCGCCGGGTGAGCCAGTCCTCGACCGCGGTGTGCACGTCTTCGTGCCGGGCCGACGCGAAGGGTTCCTGCATCGACCGCCGCCAAGGCGGCGCGCAGCCCGGCGCGGATGCGGCGGTATTCCGCCGGAGTGAGCAGGCCCGACGCGCGGAGACCCTCGACGTGGCCCAGGCTGCCGAGCACGTCCCAGGCGAGCAGCCGGGCGTCCCACAGCCGGTCCTCGCCCGCGGTGTAATCGAGCATCAGCCGGTCCAGGGCGGCCGGCGGGACCACAGCGTAGTTGGCGGGCGGGCGGTGCCCCGGGCGCGCTTAGTCATGCGAGATACGTCTCGGCGAGGTGTCGTAGAACAGGCGGGCCGCGGTCACCTCGGGCAGACTCACGCACTCATCAGGCGTGTGCGAGCGCCGGCTGGTGCCGGGGCCGCACTTGACCGCGTCGTGGTCGCGGAGGAAAACCCAGTCGGAGCAGGTGGGACTGCCGAACCGGCGAGCCTCGGGCCGGAACCCCGCCAGCGCGAGCAGGCGGGAGGCCGGCGGTGTCTCGCAGGGCACCAGCCGGTCGCGAGGTGACCACGACTTCGACATGCAGCGCGCGGCGCAGCACGTCGGCCACCTCGTCGTGGGTCCAGTCGGGCGTGCTGCGGACGTCGAGGATGGCCCGGGCCACCGGCGGCGTCACGTTCCGGCTGACGCCGGCCTCCAGCATGGTCGGCGTCGCGGTCGTGTGCCCGAGCACCGGATGGGCCGGTCGCCGAAGAGGCCGTCGAGCCGCACGAGGTCCTGGCGAGCGCGACCACGGCGTTGGTAACTCGCCGTCATCCGCGGCGTAGCCCGCGTGGCGCTGTCTCCCTGGGCGACCAGGTCCACCATCATCAGTCCGCGCTGCGCGATGGCGAACTCGAGATTGGTCGGCTCGCCCACGACGGCGGCGTCGATGGGCCCGGCCCGCTCCACCGCCGCGGCATCGTGGTGTTCCTGGTCTCCTCGCCGTAGCCGAGGATGACCAGGAGGCGACCGCGCCGGAGCCGCGCCTGGCGGCCAGGTCCCGCGCGGCGCACAGCATCGCGGCCACCGACGCCTTGGCGTCGCCCGAGCCGCGGCCGTAGAGCCGGTTGCCTTCGATGGTCGGGGTGAACGGCTCGCGGGTCCAGCCCTCCCGGCGGGACACGATCGAGATGGGAGACCAGCGCGAGCGTGGGCCCGGGCCGCGCACCCGGATCCGACCGGGACCGAGGCATCGTCCCGGCGAACGTCCAGGCCCCAGCCCGCGGACCTGCTCCTCGACACCGCGCGAGCGCCTCCTCCGTCGCCGCTGACCGAGGGGATCGCCACCAGGTCCCGGAGCAGCGCGATCTCAGTCGGCAAGGTCGACGCCAAGGTAGGTCGCCTTCTCCTTCCGGCCGACGATCATGGTGCCGCATCCGGCACCGGTGAACACCTCGAGCAGCAGGGCGTCGGGCGCGCGGCCGTCGATGATGTGGGTCCGCTCCACCCCGCCGGTGGCGGCCCGGATGCAGGCCTCGACCTTGGGGCGCATGCCGCCGGAGAGCGCGCCGCTGGCCATGAGCCCCGCCAGGTCGTCGGGATCGGCGAAGGTGACCAGGCTCGCGGGGTCGTTGCGGTCGCGCAGCACGCCCGGCGCGCCGGTGAGGAAGATCAGCTTCTGCGCCTTGAGCGCCACGGCCAGCGACTCCGCCACGGTGTCGGCGTTGACGTTGAACACGTCGCCGTCGTCGTCGCCGGCGAGGCTCGCCACCACCGGCACGAAGCGCGCCTCCAGCAGCGTGATGAGCACGCGCGGATCGACCCGGTCGATGTCGCCGACGTGGCCGAAGTCCACTTCGCGAGCGGTGCCGGCGTCGTCCACCACCTGACCGGCGGGCGGCGGTGGGCGG
Source organism: uncultured Gemmatimonadales bacterium (assembly GCA_963821525.1). GTDB lineage: Bacteria > Gemmatimonadota > Gemmatimonadetes > Gemmatimonadales > GWC2-71-9 > DATBGE01. Next base: position 55,772 of record CAWGED010000008.1, read on the forward strand.
TGATCAGGTCGGCGTCCACGCCGCTCAGCCCGACCGCCTGCACCCCGTGCGCGCGGAGCGCGGCCAGCAGGTCGACGTTGAGCTGGCCCGCGTAGACCATCTTGGCCACCTCGAGCGCGCCGTCGTCGGTGACCCGCCGGCCGGCCACCATGCGCGGCTCCTGCGCCGAGCCGGCGGCTCAGGGCGGTCGCCTGCGGGCCGCCGCCGTGCACCACGACGAGGCGGATGCTGAGCGACGAGAGCAGCGCGAGCTGCGCGGCGACCTGGTCGAGCGCCTCCGGGTCGCGCGAGCACGTCGCCGCCGAGCTTGACGACGAAGACCTGGTCGCGGTAGGCGCGGACGTAGCGCAGCGCGCCTTTGAGGCCGGCGATGCCTTTGGTGGTGTCGATGGTCACGTTGCGTCGAGGTCTATGGTCGCTGATCGTTGGTCCAAGGCCATCGGTCATGAGTCGTAGGTCATGTTCCACCGAGCATCTTCAGCAGCAGCGCCCGCTGCGCATGCAGCCGGTTCTCCGCCTCGTCCACCACCACCGAGTTGGGCCCGTCGAGCACCGCGTCGTCGATCTCGACGTTGCGGCGCACCGGCAGGCAGTGCATCACGACGCCTTGCCCCTCGCGGGTGGACTTGAGCCGCTGCGGGGTGAGCCGCCAGTCGCGCAGCGTCGCGCGGAAGGCCGCTCCTCCTCCGGCTGGCCGTACAGCTTGACCGAGCCCCACGACTTCACGTAGACCGCGTCGGCCCCGACGACGGCGTCGTCGGGATCGTCGATGATGTGCACGAACTCGCCGCCCTGTGCTGCGCGAGCGTGCCGGATCAGCGCAGTGTCCTCGGGATCGAGCTCGTAGCCCGGCGGGCGGGCGATGACGATCTCCATCCCCAGCTGCGCGGCCGCGAGCGCCGCGCTCGCCGGCACGGCGGTCGGCAGCGCCTTGGGGTGCCACGCCCAGGTCAGCACGAAGCGCTTCCCGCGGGTCTCCCCGAGCTTCTCCCGGAGCGTCATCGCGTCGGCCAGCTGCCTGGCAGGGGTGCCGCCGCGCGGACTCGAGGTTGATGACCGGCTTCTCGCAGTACCTGGCGAAGTTGCGCAGGATGCCGTCCTCCCGCGCGACGGCCCAGTCGCTGCCGCGGGGAAAGGACCGCACACCGACCGCGTCGGCGTAGCGGCCGAGGACCCGCGCGGCCTCGATGATGTGCTCGACGGTGTCCCGTCCATGACGGCGCCGTGCTCGGTCTCGAGCGACCAGCTGCCCTTGCCCGGCTCGAGCACCACGCCGTGGCCGCCGTGCAGGAACATCGCGGTCTCGAAGCTGGTGCGGGTGCGGAGGCTCGGATCCAGGAAGACCATCGCCAGCACCTTCCGCTCCAGCCCGCCGGACACCTCGCCCCGCTTGACCCGCGCGGCGAGCGCGAGCAGCGCGTCGATCTCCTCCGGCTCCAGTCCTCCACGGCCAGGAAGTCCCGCTTGGTCATGCGAGCACCTCCTGCAGGCCGCCGAGCAGGATATCGGCCTCGCTGCGGGAAAAGCAGAGCGGCGGCAGGAGCCGGAGGACCGCCGGATCCGCTGGCGGTGCCGGTCAGGATCCGCCGGGCGAAGAGCGCCCGCTGCACCTCCGCCGCGGGCCGCGGCATGCGGAGGCCGAGCAGGAGGCCCCGCCCCTGCACCGTACCGACGCCGAGCGCTGGGCGCCCGCGGCTCAGGTGGGCGCCGACCTCGCCGGCGTTGGCGATCAAGCCCCTCCCGCTCGATGACGTCGAGAGTGGCGAGCGCCGCGGCGCAGGGCACCGGCCCGCCGCCGAACGTGCTGCCCAGATCGCCCTGCGCGATGGTGGCGCTCATCGGTCGGAGCGACCACCGCGCCGATCGGCAGCCCGCCGCCGAGGCCCTTGGCCATGCGTCAGGATGTCGGGCGTGACGCCGAACGACTCCGCGGCGGTGAACGCGCCGCTGCGGCCGACGCCGCACTGCACCTCGTCGAAGAGCAGCACCGCACCGGCCCGGTCGCAGATCCGGCGCGCGGCCTCGAGGAACTCGGGCGCGCAGTCGCGCGCGCCGGCCATCCCCTGCACCGGCTCGACCATCACCGCCGCGACGGTGTCGTCCACCGCCGCCTCCAGCGCCGCGACGTCGTTGAACGGCACTTGCGGGAGAGCGGCATGCCGGCGCGGCGCGGCTCCGGCTCGTATGCGCGCCGTCGGTAACGGCGAGCGTGGCGACGGTCCGGCCATGCCAGCCGCCCGCTAACGAGCACGACGAGTTGGCGGCCGGTGGGCTTGCGGGCCAGGAGGAGCGCGTTCTCGTTGGCTTCCGCGCCCGAGTTGCAGAAGAAGACCCGCCCGAGCGGGTCGGGGCACAGCTCGGCGAGCCGCTCGGCGAGCCCTCGCGGAGCGGATGCGGCACGGCGGTGGAGTAGAAGAGCAGCCGCTGCGCCTGCTCGGCGATGGCCCGCACGACGTCCGGATGGCTGTGGCCGGTGGCGGCCACCGCGTGCCCGCCGTAGGCGTCGAGCCACTCGGCGCCCGTCCTCATCCACCAGCCAGGAGCCGCGGCCGCGGACGGGCCGGACGGGAACTGGGCGTAGACCGGGAGCAGGGCGGCTGGCGTCGCTCCTCGGCGTCTTCAACACGGAAACATCCCCCGCCCCGAAGCCCGGCGCTCTCGCAGACCGAGCGCCAGGTTCATCGCCTGCATCGCCTGGCCCCCGGCGCCCTTGACCAGGTTGTCGATCGCGCCATCACCTGCACCTCTCGACCGTCGCTCGACTCGGCGGCATGGATCAGCGCCAAGTTGGTGCCGACCGCGTGGGTCAGCTCCGGCGGTGCGTCGGGCACCCGGACGAACGGCCGGCCCGCGTAGGCCGTCGCGATACCAGCGCCGCTCATGACCTCCCCGCCTCTTGATCCGCGACCCAGCTGGACATGAGTGGTGAGATGGATGCCGCGCACGAACGGCCCCGAGTGGGTCATCAGCCGGGCACCTGCGTCGGGGCGCCGGTCCACGCCCGCCAGCGCTGCGACCTCCGCCTCGTGCCGGTGCCCCAGGACCGAGTAGGCGAAGAGGTTGTGCGCCCGCCGGATGGTGCGTCGTCGGCTCGGGCTGCACACCGGCGCCGCTCGAGCCGGTCACCGCGAAGAGCGCCGGGGCGCCGACGAGACCGGCGCGGGCCAGCGGGATAGAGCGCGAGCTGCGCGGCGGTGGCGAAACAGCCGGGCGCGGCGATGGCTCGCGCCCCGGAGCGACGGTCCCCAGCACGTCGGCCAGGCCGTAGGTGAAGCGGGGCACGAGCTCGGGAGCCGGGTGCGCGCCGTAGTAGCGGTCGTAGAGCTGGAGGTCCCGGACCCGGAAGTCGGCGGCCAGATCCACCACGAGGCCCGGCGCCCGCGATCGAACACCTCGGCCGCCAGCTGCGACGATTCGCCGTGCTCGAGGGCCAGGAACACCACGTCCCGCCGCGCGCAGCTCGGCGGGACGTCGCCGGAGAAGCGGGCGTCGGTGAGCGCGGCGAGCGCCGGATGCACCTCGGCGACCGGCTTCCCCGCCTGGCTCCGGCTGGTGGCGATGCAATCGGTGACCTCGGGGTGCTGAGAGAGGAGCCGGAGCAGCTCGCCGCCGACGTAGCCGGCGGCGCCGATGACCGCGACCTACGCCCCATCAGGTTTATCCGCTGGCAGTCAGGCGCTCATGGCGGCCAGCTGGCCACCGACGGAAGACGCCTGACGAGTCTCGATGGCGCTCCGCACGATGCCGACCAGCTTCGCCGCGTCGCGCAGCGCGTTGTGCGCCGGCAGGCCGAGCGGCGCGTGATGTAGTCACGACCCACCTCGTTGTCGGTGGCGGGGCCGGTGAGAACGGTGACTCGAGGCCGAAGAGATCCCCGCATCAGGGCGACGGCGCCCCAGCAGCCGACCGGATCGGGCGCCGCCATGACGTAGGCCACCCCGACGCGCATCAGCTCGGCGTCACGCAGGATGTCCTGCACGCCGTACTCGCCCAGGATGCCATCGCCCAGCTCGGCGACGATCACGTCGGGCTTGGAGCCGGCGAGACGGTTGAAGATCCCCTTCGCCGCCGGCACCGTCATGCCGGCGTGCGTGCTCGCGATCCCGGCGTCGTTGAAGGTGAGCGCGGCGACGGCGCCGGCGTCCTGCATGGAGAGCGCGTCGCGCATGAGCGAGACGCCGGTGAGCTTGGCGGCGGCGACCCGGAGCCGCTCCGCGTGAGGCCGCGCACCAGCTCCGTCGCGGCGACGGTCTTGCCGGCGTTCATGCAGGTGCCCGCGACGTACACCACCGGGACCTGGGACTCCAGCGGTCCGCCGGAGGCACCGCGTGATCCCGGATGTGCGCGGGACGGCCGATCCGGTCGCCCAGCTCGGGGAAGGCGAGCACGGCGCCGAGCACCTCGGCCCGGAACGGCGGGCCGATGTCGGGATTGGCCGAGGTGCAGCGGCCGAGGATTCCGCCGAGGTTGAGCACCTCGATCGTGTCGCCCACCGCGATCCGTGCAGGCACCTCGCCGGCGTAGCCGCGGAGCGCCCGCCGGGCGCCGAGGTGCCGGCCAGCACGTCGCCCGCCCGGAGCGACACCATCCGGCCGGTCACGTCCTCGACCGTGTTGTAGGTGGACTTGTCGGCCAGGATGCGGACCGCGAGCACGTAGCCTTCGGCGGCGACGATCTCGTCGCCGACGATGACCTCGGGCGCGAGGTGCGCGTTCCGGGTGGAGGAGGCGATGCGGTCGAGCCGGAGCCGTGTGGTGATTACCATTGGATCTCTGTTGAGTAATGTCTAGAGTCGACAGTCGATGGTCGTGGTCAGTGCCTTGAGTCCTGGCGAGCCTGACCCTCGACCCATGACCATCGACTATCGACCGTCGACCCGTTCCCTTCCCAGCCACCCGCGCCGCCAGCAGCTCCGGAATCGCCGCGACCCGGGCGAAGGCCCGGGCCTCGTCGCCCGTCCAGAGCCGGTTCTCCTCGCCGTAGGTGGCGACACGCGGTCCATCATCGAGTGAGGGCTGCGGGCGCCGACGACCTGGAAGCGGCCGGGCGCGAGCCGCACGCGGGTCTCGCCGTCGACCCGCTGCTGCGAGCTGGTGATCAGCGCCTCGATGTCGCGCAGGGCCGGGTCGAAGTAGTGCCCTTCGTGCAGCCGGTCGCCGTAGAAGCGGGCCAGCTGGTCCTTCCAGAAGGTCTGCCACTTGGTGAGCACCAGCTTCTCGAGCTCGCGGTGCGCCGCGATGAGCAGCAGCGCGGCGCCGGCCTCGAAGCCGATCCGGCCCTTGATGCCGAGCGCGGTCTCGCCGACGTGGATGTTGCGGCCGAAGCCGTAGGCGAGGCCCAGGTCGCCGAGCCGACGAATCAGCTCCGGGCCGTCCAGCGCCTCGCCATCGAGCGCGACCGGGAGCCCGCCGGCCCAGCCGAGCACGATCTCGCTCGGAGCCGGCGCGTCCGCGGGCGGCTCGAGCAGCTCGGCCGGCGGGCCGGCCCAGGTGTCGTGGGTCCATCCGCCGCCCCAGGTCGTGCCCCACAGTCCGCGGTTGATGGAGTAGGCGCCGGCCTTGGGAGGCACCGGCAGCCCGCGCTGCTGGAGGTAGGCGATGGCTGCGTCCCGCGAGAGCCCCTCGTCGCGGATGGGCGTGACGATCTCGAGGTCGGGCGCCAGGACCCGGAAGGCGACGTCGAACCGGACCTGGTCGTTCCCGGCGCCGGTCGAGCCGTGGGCCACGGCCCTGGCGCCGATGCTCCGCGCCACCTCGATGACCGAGATCGCCTGCTGGGTCCGCTCGGCCGCGACGCTCAGCGGGTAGACCTCGCCCCGCAGCACGTTGCCCTGGATCAGGAAGCGGACGAAGCGATCGAAGACCTGCTCCCGGGCGTCCACCTCGTGGTGCTCAACGGCCCCGACCGCCTCGGCCTGGCGCCGGATGGCGTCGCGTTCCTCGGCGGTGGCGCCGCCGGTGTTGACGTAGACGGTATGGACCCGCGCCCCGGCTCGGCCAGCCGGGGGACGCAGTACGAGGTATCGAGCCCGCCGGAGAAGGCCAGGGCGACAGTTTGCATAGTAGATATTTATGCAATCATGCCGTCTCTCGCAACCCCGTCCCCTGACTCAAGACTGTGTCCCTCATCACCGGGGACAAATTGCGCGGTTGCTCCCCCCACGCCTCTCACCTACGCTTGAGGGGCCTTCTGCAAGGACCAAACATGGTTCCCTCTGATCCAGACTTTTCCGATGTCCAAGGCGGCGCCTCCTCGACTGCCCCAAGTGGACAGGGCGCCCAGACCTACACGGTGGCCAAGGGCGATACCCTCTCCAAGATCGCCAAGCAGTTCTATGGCGACGCCAAGCAGTGGAAGAAGATTTTCGAGGCCAACAGCGACAGCATCAAGAATCCTGACCTGATCCATCCGGGCCAGGTGCTCAAGATCCCCGCTGCATGAACCGACAGGATGCCATCATGAGAGCCCAACGATTCAACCGAGGCGCCCGGCTGCTGTTGCTCGGCGCCCTGATTGTTTTGGGGTGCAAGAAACCGGCGCCACCGCCCGCTCAGGAGACCGCGGCCCCGGCCGCCCCGACCGGCGTCACCGTCGCCTCGATCCAGCTCGGCAGCCAGATCGGGGCCGACAAATCGGTCACGGCGCCGAAGAGCACCTTTGCCCCGCGCGATACCATCTACGCCGTTATCAGCACGACCGGTGTCGCGACCGACGCGTCGCTGGAAGCGATATGGACGTATGTGGGAAGCAAGGAGAAGCAGATCAACCAGGCCTCACAGTCGATCTCACCCACCGGCCCGGCGCAGAGCGAATTTCATATCGCCAAGGCAACAGCGTGGCCGGAGGGGAAATACCGCGTTGCCATTCTACTGAACGGAGCCACGGCCGGGACAAAGGACTTCGAGGTGAAGAAGTAGAGGAGGCGGTTACCACCGCTCGGCAAGCGCACGCACGAGAGCACCGAGATTGGCCACGTCGCGGAGGTCAATCACTTCGGCGGGCGAGTGCGAGTAGCGCAGGGGCCACCCGATGGCGACGTCGGGGACGCCCCACGCCGAGAAGGTGGACCCATCGTTCCCGCCATTGGTCGTGCCTACCTGGAGCGGGATGGCGGATCCGCGAGCCAGCGTGACCAGCGAATCCAGATAAGCCGGGGGAGTCACCGAGCTGTTATCGAGAGCCCGGGCCACCGGCCCTTTGCCCAGTGGGGCGAGTCCGAAGCTCTTCGGCTCGAGTGGGCTATCCGCTGAGACGAAGGTGTCGATCGCGTGAACCCGTGAGGTCGAAACGCCCAGCGAATTGGCCACCGCCTGGGCCCCTTGCAGGCCAATTTCTTCCCTCACACTCCAGACGAAAATCACCCGGTGCTTGAGGCGGTCAGGATCAAGTCGCCGCACGGCTAGAAGGAGAGCGGTACAGCCGACCCGGTCGTCGAATGACCGGCCGGTAGACCGGTTGCCGGCGAGGCGCACGTACTGCTTCGGCATGGTGAGCGTACTCCCCACCACGATCCCGAGAGCTTCCGCCTTCTCTCTGCTGTCGACCCCAGGATCCGCGCGGATCGCCGAGGGCGAACGGCGCGGTGCCGAATCGACCTTTTCTCTCGGGAGAAAGATCGCAGGCACCGGTCCGCCCGCTGTGTGAACCAACGCAGGCTGCGCCTCGAACAACGATGGGAAGAATCCGCCCAGCGCGGTGAGATCGAGTGTGCCGTCATCGCGGATGGCGGAGACCCGGAATCCGATCTCGTCGAGATGCGCGACAATGACGGTCACCGGGTCGCCTTTGCCCAAGTCGAGCCAGAGGTTGCCTGCGGTGTCCACCGTGGGACGAGCCCACGAGGGCAACAGTCGCTTGACTGTCTCGCGTACCGAGTCCTCCGCACCGGAAGCCCCGTAGCTCTCGACCAGCGTACCCAGCACGCTGTCGGCAGAGGCAAGAGAGGGCGGGAGCGTCGTGCGGCTGATTGGCGCTGTTCTCGAAGCACTTGTCGTGATCAGGTCGCCTGGAGATGCAGTCCCACCGATCCATTGCGCGACCCGCTGCTGGATCTGGACCACGTCCGCGAGAGATACCGTTTCGACCGGCGTATCGGCGAATCGCGCAGGGAGACTCAGCTGCATCACCTCCCGCATGCTGGCGGACGGCGGGAGCCGGGAAGGCTGCGGCTCGAGATTGCGGCCGAGTGAATCGGGCTGCCCGTCAACCAGTAGCACTTGATCGAACGGGCCAAGAATTCGAGACGCCGCGATCAACCCGGTGGCGCCCAGCCGCTGTTCTGCGACTAACGCGACGACTAGCGTACCCTCGCCAGGGCTCGTGGCCGCCACGGCTGTGAGCATCGCGGCGCAGGCAGCCCTGCGCCCGACGGCCGGTCCCGATACCAAATCGTCGCCATACCAGCGCACACGCTTGGTCAGGGTCACCGGGGAGAGCACCTGAACCCCGAGCCGCTCCACTTCCACACGGCTGGCCGCGCCGACATCTACCAGCGCGTCGTCCACCGTGAAGGGGTTTTCGCCGGTGTTCCGTCCCCTGGTCAGGTGAACCGATCGCACCGCCACCACAGCCGGTACCTCTCCTCGGCGCCCGTTGATCGTCACTCGCTGGCCCTCCAGCTGCTGATCGAACAGCGGCCCGGGAGCGGAGCCAACCCGCCGGAGCGTCACGTAGCCATCATCCCGAATCCCTCCGACCACGTATCCCGGCTCGTCCATCGGACAGGCGAGGAGGCGCTTCGGTGATCCGCTGCCCTGGGTCAGAATGACGTTGTCACTCCGGTCAATCACCGATCCCTTCAGCATCGCCCGCAATGACTGAGCGAATCCCTGCTCGTAACCGGTGACGGCAGTCGCCTGGCCGAACTGGGTGATCAGATCTCGCAGCTTTGCGGATCCGGCATCCTGCGCCACGGAAGTGATGGGCAGTGAAAATCCAAGGACAATCGACAAGAGCGCTGAGCGACGCATGGAAAATCCCGGAGAGCGAAGGTGGCACAATCTGTTTCTGACCACGTCCCGGCGCCAGCGATCAGCGCGTAACCGTGCGACGTCTCGCGTCGCAACGATGGGGCACTTCAGCACTGGACGCCTATTCTCGGCGAAGTGACTCGACCCGGAAGGAAATTGTGGGACTTGCCGTCTATTACAAACTCGGGCTCTCCGGCTTCAACACCCGCGCCTTCGCGACGCAGCGGCTGGAGGATCTTCGAAGGGGAATCGAAGGCCTCGGCGTGCTCGAGCTGACCAGAGTCTTGTCCTACGCGGGGCCCGACTGTGGTCCCGATGGAAGCGGCGCCTGGAGCAACCCGGGCGAGTTCCTCAAGACCTGTGCGTGGGGCCACCTCGACGATCCGGGAGCACCTCACCAGCTCATCTCTATCGATCCACTGGAGCTGATGGGATTTGTGGCGTGGATCGGGAGCCGGGTCGAGCCCCTGACGCTCGGCTTGGCTCGCTATCCCGAAGAGGTCCGCTGCGGCGGCCGCACCCTCCCGACCGGCCTCTCCGGCTGGCATTGGCACGCCAGCTGTAAGACTCACTATGCGAGGCTGCTGGGCTCGGAGCGATTTCTCGAGTCCCACCGCACCGTCATTTCCGCGCTCGATCTCGCCGAGGAGGTGGGTCTGACTGTCGCGGTGCGGGACGAATCGGGATACGCCGACCACCGGGACGCCTCGCGGCTCCTCGCAGTTGCCGAAAGTGCGCTTCGTTATGGGCGACCCGGACCGGACCCGGCCCGGGTCTGACGGATGGCTCCGGCAATGTCGTCGAGGTCCTGAGCGGTGAGCGTGGTTGTGGCGGCGGCGATCCAGCCGTCCACCTGTGTTGCCGAGCGTGCGCCGACGATCGCTCCGGTTACACCCGGCCAGCAGATGGTCCAGGCAACGGCAGCCGCGGCGATCGTGATTCCGTGCCGCTCCGCAATCGGTTTCAATGCGTCCCGCAGAGCCAGGTTCCGCTCCAGTCGCGGGGGCTGGAACTCCTCGGCTCGTCTCCGCCAGTCATCGGTGGCGAGCGCGGCCATACGCTCCGCCGAGAACCGGTCGGTCAGAAGCCCTGCCTGCATCGGGCTGTAACAGATCACCCCGGTCCGGTGGGATTTCGCCCACGGAATCACATCGGCAGCCGCTTCGCGGCGTATCATCGAAAAAGGAGGCTGCAGGGAAACCACATGGCGCATCCGCTCGCACCGGTCGAGCAGTTCCACGTCGAAATTGGACACCCCGGCGTGTCGCACCTTTCCTTCATCCACGAGCCGGCCCATCTCCGCCCACGAATCCTCGACCGGAGTACCGGCCTGGTCCGGCCAGTGGAATTGATAGAGATCGATGCGCTCGACGCCGAGGCGTCGGAGCGAGGCCTCACACTCCTTGCGGATCGACGCTGGACGTAACACCGACTGCGCGGGAGTCATCGGATGCTGGTCGTCCCACACCAGTCCACATTTGGTGAAGACGAGCGGCCGGTCCGCGGGAAGCAGCTCCTTGAGCAGTCGTCCGACGACGCGTTCGGAGTGTCCGTGACCGTACACCGCCGCCGTATCGATCCAGTTCACACCAAGCTCGACCGCGTGTCGCATCGCGCTGAGCGATTCAGCGTCGTCCTGCTCACCCCAGCCGAAAGACCATCCGCCGCCGCCAACGGCCCAGGCCCCGAAGCCGACAGTGCTGATCAACAGGTTGGTGTTGCCGAGAGGACGGGTAGGGAGGGGCATTGAGAATTGGTAATTGAGAATTGGTAATTGATAATTGAAGATTGAAGATTGAAGATTGAAGATTTGCAATTACAAATTACAAATTCCCAATACAAATCCCCTTCACTCTACAATAACCTCCACCTCATCGCTCGCGCGTCCAGCCTCCGCCCGGAACCGGTGGTGGCCCGACACTAGCTCCCAACGTTCCTTTGTCGCGAGCTTGCCGTCAATGAACCAGGTCACCCGCGCAAGGGGAGGCGCTCCAGTAGCCCTGAGGGCAATGGTGGCGTACCGCGATTCAACGCCCGGCGGCAGCCGGTAGCGATCCCCGTTCTGGGGCGAGACGATCTGGAAGGGCGGCTCGACGGCTTGGCGGCTAGTCGGCTCGGCATGAGTGGCATGCTCACCGAAGTCAGCCCAAGAGCCGAGCCGTCGAGCGGCCGAGCCGCCGGGCCGACTTGCCGCCGAGCCGCCGAGCCGTTCACTCTCCGTTCCCTCCCAATCGGCATACTCCGCAGGCAAGACCAGCAGACCATCCCGATGCCAGTCGCACCGCTCTTGAGGCACTACATCGGGCATGAACCACTCGACCATGCCGGGACAATCCTTGGTCGCCAGCATGCCGGAGACCTTACAGATGCGCACCGCAACCGCTCCGGCATCGGCGGGATGCGCCAATTCGCCTGGCGGGTAACGACGTGCCACCAGCAGGAGTGCGCGATGGAGCAGCGGTCCCGCACCAGTGACACCGCTCACTCCTTCCATCGGCCGGCCGCTGAAGTTTCCCGCCCAGACCGCGACCGTGAAGTTGGCGGTTGTGCCGACCGCCCAGTTGTCCGTGAAATGCCGGCTGGTCCCACTCTTCGCGGCGACGCGGAACGGCAAATCGAAAGGTGTGTTGAGTCCGAAGGCCGGTACCCGTGCGACCGGGTCGCTCAGGATATCGAGCACCAGAGCAGGCCGCCCCCGCGGAAACGAAGCGCCGCTCGGGGCCGCCAAGGTTCGCCGAAGATGTGGGGACGGCACGCCAGGTATAGGGTCGCCAGACACCACCGTTAGCCAATCCCCGATAGCCATTGGCCAGTTCGAGCAATGTGACATCTCCATTCCCCAACGCGAGTCCCAGTCCGTAGAAGTCCGCGCTGCGCGACAAGGAACCGAAGCCCGCCTCCTGCAATCCATGCAGCAAGGTTCCGAATCCGATCCGATCCGCAACCTCCACCGCCGGGACATTGTAGGAGCTGCCGAGTGCCTCGCGCACCCGCACCGGGCCGTGATAGATGCGATCGTAGTTCCGGGGATGATATGGCCCGCCCGAGGTCTGATAGGTGCGGGATATGTCGGCAAGAACAGAAGCCGGGGTGAGTCCGCGATCGAATCCCAGCGCATAGAGAAACGGCTTGAGCGCGGATCCGGGCTGGCGGACATTGACCACCATATCTACCTGGCCCGCGGTATCGGCCCAGAAATCAGGAGACCCGACCCAGGCGAGGATCTCTCCGGTCCGGTTGTCCACCACCACCGTGGCCGCGTGCTTCACGCCGCGGTCTGCGAGCTGCTGCACCGTGTGACGGACTTCGGCTTCCAACTCCGCCTGCAGATCGAGATCGAGTGAAGTCCGCCACTTCCCGCTGAAGGCGACGCCATCACGCTCGGCCCATTGCAGAACCCGACTCGTAAAGTGCGGCGCCAGGAACCGGTTGGCCGGATCTTCACCGAGCAGGGGCTCGGCTTCGGCACGAGACGTCTCTTCGACAGTCGCGTAACCTGTAGCCGCAAGCTGCTGCAGGCCGAGTGCGCGGCGCTCGGCTGCTTTCGATGGGGATACCAGCGGATTCTGTCCCGATGGTGCTCTGGCGAGTGCTGCCAGCAGCGCCGCCTGGCCCAGGCTCACCTGAGAGGCGGAGGCGCCGAAGTAGAGCGCGCTCGCCGCACTCACTCCGATCGTGCCTTCGCCCAGAGGAACCCGATTCAGATACTGCTCGAGGATCTGTTGCTTGGAGAGGTGGTGCTCGAGCCGCAGCGCCCAGATCGCCTGACGAAGCTTCCCGCCCCAGCCGCGATCGATCGGGAGAAGGAGCCGCGCCAGCTGCATCGTGATGGTCGAGGCGCCCGACACCACCCGGCGACGCCGGAGGTTGTCGCGAAACGCTCGGCCAATCGACCGGGGATCAACCCCCTGGTGTTGATAGAACCGGCGATCCTCGATCGCGATGAACGCACGGAGCAGATCGGGATCCATCTGATCCAGCGGCATCCATTGGGTCAGGCTGCCGTCGCCGGCGCGAGTCGAGCGCAGCACTAAATCGTGCCGGTCGGTGATGGTAAGACTCTGATGACCGGTGGCGGTCAACAATTGATCGGCCAGCGGCAGTGCGACCCAGAACCCGAGTCCCCCAATCAGGAGCAGCGTCAGTGCCGCGGTCGCAATGCACGCGCGACGCACCGCTCTACCGCTCACTTTCTTTCCACAGTGAACACTCCACCGTCGCTGCGACCGTACACCGCCGGGTTATACATCTCTTCGGCATGAGCCGGAGGACGGACGAAGACGCCAGGTGTCGTTGCTCTCGCAACGTAGCTCGCGGTGTAGGTCCCTTTCCACAGCACGGTCGCGAAGTAGACCACCCGCTCGTCCCGCATTTCCCGGTGGTCGAACGGCGACCACCACCCGCTGTCCCAACTCCCGTAGTACCAGTAGTAGTCACCCTCTCCCTCCGGCGTACCCTCACTCCCTTCGTCGTACTCCGTCCCCTCCTGGTCTACCGCGTTGGCTCCCACATAGTCGACCTGTTGTCCGACCCCTGGCCCAGGTATTCCTCCGGCAGTGCGCAGGCTGAGATCCACCGCCTCGAGTCCCGCTGGCAAGGCATCGTCCAGTACCACGAATTGGCGGTCGCTCGGCACCTTGAGCCGCAGACGCACCCGTACCAGGTCGCCTTCCTTGACACTCGTCACCGGCTTGCCGCCATCCAGAGTCTCATACCAGCGCTCGACCTGAATTCCCTCATCCTCCGGATTGACCGGCCGCTCGCGGGGAACCTCGTGAACGGTGAGGTAGTAGTACAGCGGCGCGCCTTTGCCGGTCGCGGCCAGTGAGAGCGGAACTCTCAGCTTGCCGTCGGAGGTGGAACGGTCGAGATCGGAGAGTGAAACGCTGGAGTCCCTCACCAGTGCGCCACCGGCCTTGTATCCGAGCACGGTGCGGTTCGCGCTGGTGACCCTGATCTCCCGCGAAGCTCCGGCGCGGACGTGGCGATCGAAGGCCACGAGCCCGCTGACGACCGCGGCATAGTCCTGAGTGTTCCAGTCATCGAGCAGACCGGCCTTCCCCTGTTGGACCAGCGTTTCCACCAGAGGACCGATGAGAGCATTGCTTGAATCCACAGCCAGTGTTGCGGTGAGCAGGCGCGCGGTAGGACGGACTCGACTGTAGAAGTAGTGGAAGCGCGGCAGGGCCTCATCCGGCATTACCGCGCGGCGTCCTTCAATCCGAACCGTGCGCCAGGTCGGTTCCAGAAGACTGCGCGCCGCTTTTACCGCCTTGCGGCGAGCCAGAACCTCGGCGAGCCGAGCGCGATCTTCCCATCCGAGCTGCGGTGCATTCCGGAGCAGCTCGTTTTCCGACGCTACGTCCGGTTTGCCGAGCCGGCTCAGGTAATCCACCGCCGCGACCTGGTCACTGAGTCTGGCCTGGACCGCCTGGTACCAACCGACCACCGGTGCGCGAATCGGCTGGGGATTCTTGAGGTTGTTTCGCAGATACTCGCCAAGCCGTGCGAGCACCGAATCGTCCACTTCCACTCCGGCAGCTCTGGCGTCAAGCAGCGTGAGACCGGCATAAGCGCTGAGCCAGGGCGTGGTCCAGTTGGTGGCGTTCCAGAAGCCGATTCCACCGTCGGAACGCTGACGCCGCGACAGAATCGCAACCGCGGTCTCGATCTCCCCCTTCGGATTTCCCTTCAGCAGCTTGAGGCCCGCCTGCTTCTCGGCGCGATAGAGCGCGATGATCGGCTGGGCCGAGCTGGATACCTGCTCGCTGCATCCATAGGGATAGACCCGGAGCGCCCACTCGATGCCCTTGATCACTGCGAGTGGGGAGGAGCCCAGGTTCAGTTCCAGGCGAGAGCGTGCAGGATCGATCTCATCGGGGAGCAGGAACTCGACCTCGGCACTGTCTACCAGCACACCGGTTACGGTCCAGGCACGCGGTCTGAACGAAGGCTTGACCGGCAGGCGTTGCTGGACCGCATCCGCATCACCGGCCCCGGTGACTTGGAATCGGAAAGTCGAGCTGTCGGCGCCGAGTGGATCAGTGCCGGGCTGGCGGAAGTCGAAGCGAACTTCGCGTCCGCGACCCGCTTCCAATTTCGCCTGCTGGGAGGCCTTGGATCCGAGCGTGCTTCCTTCTGCCTCCGCCTGAACCGTAACTAACGGAGTGCCGCCGGCTCGCTGGTTGACGACGACCCCTGCGGAGAATTGGTCGCCCTCTCGGAGGAAGCGAGGCAAGGCTGGGCGTGCCAGCAGGGGGCGGGTGACCAGCAGCGGCGATTCGCCGTGACCATAGCGGTCGCCGGCGGTTACCGCGACGGCCATGACACGGAAAGTCGTGAGATTGTCAGGGAGCTTGGCCTTCGCAACGGCATTTCCGCTGCTGTCGGTCACGACGCTCCCAAGGAAGAATGCCGTGCTCTTGAATCGGGAGCGGAGGATGTCACTCTCGCCCAGACCGCCGCCGCCACCGGGCGAGCGGCCACCCTTCTCACCCTCGGGGACCTGGGGAGCGACGGTGGTGATGTTGCTCGCGAGCCGAAGCCCGAGTCCCCGCGGTGAATAGAGAAGATCAATTGGGTCGGGCGTCTGGTACCGCGTCAGGGCCAGCACGCCCTGGTCCACGGCCCACAGCGTCACCTCGGCGCGCTGCCCCCCAGCCTCCTGGTCCGCGACCTTGAGCCGGACCCGCGCCGTGTCTCCGGGGCGATACTCAGCATGCTCCGGACTCACTTCGAGTCGAAGCCGCTTCACCTCCGGCGTGACCCGCAGCTCGGCATAGCCGACCCGAATCGTCGGACGGCCCGGATCATCGAGCGGCCCCGGGGGCGCGCTCCGCCCGCGGGCGACCAGCACCGAAACGAAGGCGTTGGGAGGATACTTCTCGGTGATCGGGAACTTGAGAGTGGTGGAACCCGCGGTGAGCTTGAGGCGGCGCTGCTCGATGAGCCCTTCCCGCTCCACGGTCACCCACGCCTCGGCGTCGGTGAACGGGGAGGCAAAGAGCACAGTCGCCGTGTCTCCTACGCTGTAGCGGCTGCGATCGGGAACCAGATCCATCTTGAACTGGCTCTCGTCGTTCCACGGTACCCAGTCCTTCCCAGTGGCCCAGCGATAGAAATTGGTGGAGACCGCGCGCCCGCGACTGTCGGTCGCCGTCAGGTTCACGATGTAGGTCCCGCCCGCTGAAGGCGTGAAGTCGCAGTTGACCGATTCGGTCGCTGTTGTCACTGCGCAGCGTCCCACCGTGTCTGACACCCACTCGCCGTAGACCTCGCTGTATCCACCTCGCTCGCGATGCACTCGATGCCATTCACGCCGGGTGAGCACCGCATCCACTTTCACGCGTGGCACGGGGCGGCCGTCCGGTCGCACGGCTCGCACGGCGACCTGTTCCCTGGTGCCCGCGCTCCAGAAATAAGCATCGCCCAGCGGTTTCGCAGCGAGGTAGAAGTCGGCGGGGTGAACGATCACGCTGGTTACAGCCGAGCTGGTTTGCCGATTGACATCGGTGACGGTGGCTTCGAGGGCCGCGCGCGCGGCTCGACCCTTGGGAGGAGTCTCGAGCGGAATCCGTACTACTGCGCGGCCGGAGGGATCCAGAGTGTCGGTCCCCTGTGCCGTGACTTGAACCGTGCTGCGGGGTTCATAGTCCTCGTACCACCAACCGTTGTCGCCGACGAAGTAGCCTTCGGTTCCGGGAATGTTCAGTTCCCACGATTCGAGCGAGGTCTGACGCGCGATCCAGGAGAGTGCGGCGCGACCCATCGGCGCCCCGAACAGGTATCGGGCTTCGATCTTCGCCGTGAGCGTGTCGCCGGGGAGACGGGGCGCACTGTCGGCGTTCACATCCACCAGGAATTCGGGAGGTCGATACTCCGCGACCCGATACGCCGTGCGAGCCAGGTCCGACCACTGCCCCCCTCGGCGAATCTGGACTCGAACCTCGTACGAGCCGAGGGCCAGGCCGGCGGGGAGCGTCAGAGTCTGATCGCTGGTCCCGAAGGGAGAAAGCGAGACGGTTTTTTCCTTGAGGCTACCACCTTCGCGATCGGCAAAGATCCACTTGAGGCTGTCGCCTCGCGCTGGTACGGCTAGTTGGCCCAGCGGCCCGGTGCGAACGATTGCCTTGGCGTAGAGCGGCTCACCGGGCCGGTAGATCCCTCGCTCGGTGAAGACGGCTGCAGCCGCGGGGAGACGGTCCTGCCCCCAGGCGCTCCCGACATTGAATCGCCAGGGACTCAGGTCCGGATCATACTGGCTGATGCTGGTGATCGCGCGATCGGTGCCGAGGGTCGCGACCACGTAGCCCTCGAAGCTGGTGTATCCCTCGGTCGTGCTGTCGGGCTTGAACGCCGGGAAGGTGGCAACGCCGTCGGGGCCGGATCGCACGGTCGCCTTACGCACCCCCTTTGCGTCATACAAGGCGACGGTTGCCCCGGCCTTCGGCTTCCCGTCCGCGATTCCCGTCACCCACGCGACCCCACCGGTGAGCCCGATGCGGGCGTGAAGGCCAAGGTCAGTCACCTGCACGATCGCAATCGGCATGTTGGCGCGATAGGTGCTGTCGAGTCGCTGGCTGGTCACCCGCAAGACCTGTAGCGTTGTCGCGCCGGCGCGCCCCGCGCTCGCGGGCTGCAGCTTCACGCCAAAGATCCTGACCTTATCCCTCTCCCCCGTCACGGGCACCTTGCGCTTCACCGCACGCGCCATGACTCGCGCCATGGTACTGTCGTCCCGATCCCAGCGGTTGTACTGGAGAACCTTCGATTCGAGCGTAATTGGAACGGCGGCGGTCTCGACGACGAGCGTGTCCACATTCACGTACTTGACTGCCAGGGTGCGAAAACCATTTCGCTCCACTGTAAGGCGACCGTACTCATACTCGACAAGCGGAGCGAAGCCCGTCGTCTGCAACCCCGAGGCCGGGTTGCCAGTGAGTCGCTGGCCGAATATGTCACGCATCGCCGTGTCCGCGACAACGGCGTATCCGGTGTTCGGCGTGAGGGTGGTCTCCAGGTACCAGGTGGGAGACTCGTCCGTGGTGTCGGGAATTGTGAACGGCACCGCGGGCAGGAGTTGAATGCGACGCTGAACTTCGCTGCCCCTGACCGGGGTGGTGAAGTTCACCCGGACGCCGCCGGTGGGGCAGAACGGGCCGCCGCTGCACAGCGCCGAATCCATTCTGAAGGGGCCGTAGGTGTAGAATCGCCAACGGAGAAACGGCTTGGTCGCCTCGGGATCCACTACCGACGGCACCACCAACTCGCCGGCGCAGTTATAAGGCAGCGCGCTTTCGGGCGTGAAGGTCACCACCCGTCGCAGAGGATCCGTCGCGCGGTTCCGGTCCCATGCTCCGGCCTCTCGATACTGCCAGGGATCCTTGTCGTTGATTGTCCGCTGCCCGGTGATCTTGAGCCGGACGACTCCTGCCGTCTGACAAGCCTTGTCGAACTCCAGGTAGGCGAGGTCTCGCGGGTTCGATACCTCGAGCTCGGAGCTGAAGACGACGTCGAACGTAGCTTGGGGGCCGAGGAACCGCGGGTGCTCCTCCGCGCTCACCGGCAGCCCGCCGATCGCGGCAGGCCCGCTCACCTCGAAACTGAACTGGAACGGCTGGGCCAACCGGCTTCCATCCATCGCCTCGAAGCGATCGGCAACTGTCACCTTGTAGCTGCTGCCCGGCTTGAGAGGCTTGGCCGGTACGAGGCGGAGTGTGACAGGATCCCGCCACTCCAACTTCCCTTCAATGGTCGGTTCAGTCCGGAAGATCGAAGCGGCATCCACCGTGCGGTCGAGCGATCCAGCCACCGGACGATCGAACGTCACCGTGATTTGCGCGGTTGGCGTCGCCTCTCCCATCGGCGAGTAGCGCAGGACCTGGAGGTTCGAGGGTGGAGCAACAGCCACCGCGGCCAGGACCACCACGGAGAGCAGTCGGGGTGACAGCATGGGGGAGAGCCTTTTCCGGCGAGGATGTTCGCCGGAAGATTGCTCTCCCTTCTCGAAGGGTCAATGAGGGTTCTGCGCAGTGTAGGAGGGGCGCCTACCAGATCTCCACGACCCACCCGTAGTCCTCAACCTGCTGCTTTTCCGGGCGCTGGCCGCCGGCAGGGAGCACAAGCTCGATGCTATGAGTGGCTGTCACGTAGAGCTTCCGCAACGCCTCCCCAAAATCCTGAGGGCAATCCCCGCTCAATGAGGCCACTGTGGTCGAGTCGGGGGACCACCGTAGCTCCACCAGGTTTCCGTCCCTCCTGTCAGACGGGCCCAGCACGGTTCCTTCAGCCATCACCGTACCGGATCCGGTAAGTGTGGCCGAGCAGGCGTCGGCAACCGAGCCGTGCGCGCCACAAAACCGAATGATGGTCTGGCGGTTAAGCTCGCCACGGTAGCGTCCGGAGCTCACCCAGTGCAGGCTGCCGCTCAGGGCCTCCTCCCCGCCGTTGACACACTCAGGTGAAAGGCGCAGTTCGGGCCAGGCACTCGTCAGCCGCAGATGATAGAGCGTCTCGACCGGCGCATCGGCCCGGGCGAGAAGTGCTCCCTGAGCTGGTAGGGGAGAAGTGACGATAGCGGAAGCGAGCAGGAACAGCAGACGGACACGCATACGATCTCCAGTGATGACGCCAACTGGTAAGTCAGATCCCGTGCCCGGGGCGACAGGTCCCATTCGCCGCAGCATTCAAGTAGAGATGGATCAGGGGTTTGAGAGGCCAGACCGAAGATCTGGCCATTGCCGCCAGACATCAGGGAAGCCGACAATTATGTCGGGTCTACGCCGGTGAGGCGACAATTTCGTCAGGTGGGGGGAACCGAGGCGATGCCCAGCCGGCGCATCTTGTAGCGGAGAATCCGGTCGGTGGTCTGGAGCAGCCTGGCCGCCTGGGCCTGATTCCCCCGGGCGGTCTTTAGTGCGTCCTGAATAAGATCGCGCTCCAGCGCCGCCACCGCACCCGCCAGCGTGCCGTCCGCCGCGGTGCCGGAAGCCTCGGCAGTCTGAAGGGTCGGCGGAAGGTGTCGCCCGTGAATGGCCTGCGCGTCGCACACCACCACGGCCCGCTCGATGATGTTCTCCAGCTCCCGAACATTGCCGGGCCAATGGTAGCCCATGAGCATGTCGATGGCCGCGGTGGTGATCCGCCGGACCGACTTATGGTGCAGACGGGCGAACTTGGTCACGAAGTGGTCCGCCAGCAGCAGGATGTCCGGTTTCCGTTCCCGCAGCGGCGGTATGAAGATCGGAAAGACGTTCAGCCGGTAATAGAGGTCCTCCCGAAACACCCGATCGGCAATCGCCTTCTCCAGATCACGATTGGTCGCGGTGACTACCCGCACGTCCACCGCCAACGTGGTCGTGCCGCCGAGTCGCTCGAACTCCCGCTCCTGCAGGACCCGGAGCAGCTTGACCTGAGTCGACGGTGGCAGCTCTCCGATCTCGTCCAGGAACAGGGTTCCTCCATGGGCCAGCTCAAAGCGACCCTTTCTTCGGCTCAACGCGCCGGTAAACGCCCCCCGTTCGTGCCCGAAAAGCTCCGATTCAATCAGCGTCTCTGGTAGCGCGGCGCAGTTGACCTTGATGAAGGGCCCACTCGCCCGTGAGGAGTTGTAGTGAATCGCGTGGGCGATCAGCTCCTTACCAGTGCCCGATTCACCTCGCAGGAGTACCGTTGTGGTCGCCGGGGCAACCAGGGTGATCTGCGCGCACACGTCACGCATCTCGGCACTGGTCCCGATCAGTCCCGAGAAATCGTAGCGTTCCTTCAGCTCCTGACGGAGGTGGAGATTCTCCTCACGAAGCGCGACCCGCTCCTGGTCGGCCGGTCTCGTCGTTTTGAGCGCCAGGGCGATGAGCGAGCTCACTACGTGGAGATACTTGAGCACCCGGTCCAGGTCCCGCCCCGACGCGGAGGGAACGTCCACCGAAAGCGCGCCCACTGGCCGGTGATCGAGCAGAATGGGGACGCAGATGAACGCGGTGGCCGGATCGTTCTGCCGTCGCGCCGCCCGGTGCAGGAACCGCGGCTCCCGGTTCACGTCGGGCACCACGATCGCCTTCCCGCTGGCGGCGACCCGCCCCGTGATTCCCTCTCCCAACCGATAGCGGGTCTGCTGACCGGTCGCGTCGAGGCCGAAGGAGGCTTCGATGTACAACTCGTCGGAGCCTTCGTCGACCAGGGTGACCGAACTGCGGGGAACCCCATGGTAGTGCGCCAGAATCCGCAGCCCGGCGGACAATGCTTCACCCAGGCTGCGGGAGCCCGACAAGGCCTGGCTGACGTCGAACAACGTCGCCAGCTCCAGCCCTTCGCTTGGAGGTGAACTTTGCCTTTCCGGAATTGTCGGCGACAGAACCATTTGTAATGCTCCCCAGCAAAAGAAACGGCCCGCTCATTGGGAGCGGGCCGTCGGATTTCGGATCACGACAGACTCACCCGCCCGTGTTAATCACGTGCGCGTTGTGATTGGAATTGGTCCGGCAGGTGAGTGAAATCGTCATGCAACGCAAGGTAACCGGCTCCTCAAGGACGTCAAATCACAAGGGCGTAACAGAGACGGATCAGTCGCTTGCCGTTGCCCGTGGCGCGACACCGCTCCCGGCGGTCACCGCCTTGGCCGACGCACGAGCTCGGCTCGCCACGAGTTCCTTGCCGGTAATGATCAGAATGACCGCGGCCACAATGACCATCGAGGCCACCAGCGTACGACCGTTCAATTGTTCTCCTGCGATAGCCCAGCCGAGGAACACTGCCACGACCGGATTGACGTAGCCGGCGGTGGACACCTTGGAAGGCGTCGTGATTCGCAGTAGCCAGGCAAAAGCGGTGAAGGCCACCAGCGACCCGAACAGGGTCAGATAGCCGAAGGCGATCCATGACTTGGCGGTTATGGCACTCAGGTTGAGCTGCGCCCAGTCTCCGTTAACGACGCTCGCAAGGAACAGCCAGGCTCCCCCGGCCAGCATCTGGATGCCAGATGCGAGTGCCACACTCTCCGGCAGCTTCGCGTCGCGGCTCAGCACCGAGCCGCTGGCCCAGGTGAGAGTCGAAAACAAGAGAAGCCCGATGGCCGCCGCATTCACTGGCCCCGAAGCCTGCCCGGGCAGCACCAGCAGGGCGACGCCGCCGAATCCCAGTGCGATGCCGGCCAACACGACAGGGCTGGGCCTCGTGCCACCCGGACGGAGCCATTCGAGAAGTGCCGTCCACACCGACACCATCGCCACGATGAGGGCTGCCAGCCCCGAGGGCATTCCCTTGTCCTCGACCCAGGCGACAGCACCGTTTCCGACCAGGAAGAACAACGCTCCGAGCAAGACTGCCCATTTCCAGTGAGTGGCGGTCGGCCGCGGGCTCCCTGTGAGGCGGGCATAGATGTAGAGCGCTGCACCCGCCAGGACGAACCGGGAGCCGGCCATGATGAACGGCGGCATGCTCTGGATCGCCAGGGCGATACCGAGGTAGGTCGAGCCCCAGATCAGGTAGATGGCCGCGAAGGCCGCGATCATCTGCCAGCGCGGAGCCGAGGCGTGGTCGGTCACGCGCCGGCTCCATTGGTGTGATTCAGCGGAATTCGCGAGCTGTCCTTCACCGTCGAGAGGACGATGGTCGTCCGGGTGTTGCGAACCGCCTTGAGCCGGCCGAATCGCTCGCGGAGCAACTCTCCCAGCGCGTCGGTGTCCGGGACTCGGACCTTCACGAGGTAGCAATCCTCGCCGGCGACGTGGTGCACTTCCTGTACTTCGGGGAACTTGGCGATGGACTGCCCTACGCTGGCCGAGCCGACTCGCTCCTCGGTTCTGACCAGGATGAAGGCGGTGAGCCCGAAGCCGACGGCGTGGGCATCCAGCCGGGCTTCGTACCCGGTGATGACATTGCGCGCTTCGAGCTTCCGGATGCGGTCCAGGATGGCGGAGGGGGCCATGTCCAGCTCCCGGGCGATGTCCGCGTTGGAGATACGGGCGTTGCCCTGGAGCAGGTCGAGAATGCGGATATCAGTCGTGTCGAGCATGGTCTTGGACTCCCATCCAAATCCAACATAATTCTTCCAATCATACCGGTCAATAACGAATCGTCGGTGAAATGGCATGTTTTCCGAATATTATTCGTCCCAACCCGCAACTGGCACCTCTCCTTCCCTTCGCCCTCCGGCCACCCCGTCCCAACTTCCCAAGGTCTCACGCCCAGGTCCCACGTCCGACACCCCACTTCCCACTTCCCATTTCCCACCCCACCTTGGCCCCGTGACTTCTCCCACCGGCTACCGCCGTTCCCTCGGCCTCTTCTCCGGCACCATGGCCGTGGTCGGCGGCATCATCGGCTCCGGCATCTTCATGAACTCCGCGATCGTGGCCCAGCGGGTGGGCACCGCCGACGTTGACGTTGGCGGTCTGGATCCTGGGCGGGGTCGATCGCCCTGATCGGTGCGTTCTGCTTCGGCGAGCTGGCTCAGCGGAATCCCCAGGCCGGAGGGCGGCTACGTCTATCTCCGCGATGCCTTCGGTCCGCTGCCGGCGTTCCTCTATGCCTGGAGTCTTCTGCTGGTCATGGCGACCGGTGCCGATCGCCGCCGTCGCGGTCACCTTCGCCAACTACTGCTCCGCGCTCCTCGGCCTTGGCAATAACATGGTGATGCCGATCGCGGCCGGGCGCGATCGCGCTGCTGTCGGCGGTCAACTATGTCGGTGTCGAGCCGGGGGCGATCACTAACAATCTTTTCTCCATCCTCAAGCTCACCGCCCTCGCGAGGTACTGATCGTCGCGGGGTTGATCGGCGACGCCGGCAGCAGTGTCACCTCCGCCGGTCAACCCTTCCGGCCCGATCTTTCGGCGCTCGCGGCCACCGCGCTGGTTCCGGTGCTGTTCGCATATGGAGGCTGGCAGCAGACCAACTTCATCGCCGAAGAGATCGTTGAACCGGAGAAGAATCTTCCTCGCGCACTCGTGCTCGGGGTGATCGTCGTGGTCGTCGTGTACGTGCTCGCCAACCTGACCTACATGCGCGCCCTCGGGGTGACGGAGGATTGGCCGCGAGCACGGCTCCCGCAGCGGACGCGATGCGGGTCGCGGTGGGGCCCGTCGGCTCGACGTTCATCTCGGCCGGAATCGCGGCCTCCACCTTCGGATTCCTGAACCTGGTGATTCTGGTATCACCCCGGGTCTACCGTACGATGGCAGCCGACGGGCTCTTCTTCCCGCAGCTGGCGACTCTCCACCCGAAATTCCGCACGCCGACTACGGCGATCGTAGTGCAGGGCCTTTGGGCGATCCTGCTGCTTTTCTCGGGGTCCTACGGACAGCTTCTCGACTACGTGGTGTTCTGCGATTGGATCTTCTTCGGCGGTGCGGTCGCCGCCCTCTTCGTCTATCGCCGCCGAGACCGGGAGGCGGGTCGGGAACCCGCCCCGGCAGGCAGTTTTCGGGTCCCTGGGTATCCTCTGACGCCTTTGCTCTTCGTGGCCGCGGCGGTCTACGTAGTGGCGGGCTCGATCTCGTCGAATCCAGGGAACGCGCTTCGCGGCTCGGTAATTCTGGCCGCTGGCGTGCCGGTGTTCTGGTTCTGGAGCAGAAAGGGAAAAGGACTGAGAAAGAGCAATTGAGTAATTGAAAATTGAACAGCCTGCGGCTGACGGCTGACGGCTAATAGCTAACAGCTACTCGACGATCGCCCCCACCATCTCTCCCGCCCCACTCCACCGTTCTTCCCGCTTCTTGGCCAGGGCGCGAGTGATCATGTGAACCAGATCCTCCGGCGCGTCTTCCCGAAAGATCTTCAGATCGGGAATCGGGTCCAGTCGGTGCATTTGGAGCACCACGTTTTCGTTCTTGTGTATGTAAGGCGGGCGTGAGGCCAGGCATTCGAAGAGCAGGCAGCCCATGGCATAGAGATCGGTGCGGTGATCGATGTCGTCCACCGCGGAAATCTGTTCGGGACTCATGTAGGCCGAAGTGCCCACCGCGATCCCCGAGCGAGTGACCCGATCGGAGCTCGAGAGCTGCACGGCCCGGGCGATGCCGAAATCCACCAGGACTGCCCCGTCAGGACCAAGCACGATGTTATCCGGCTTCACGTCGCGGTGGACGATGCCCGCCTTGTGCGCGTGGCCGAGTGCGCCCAACAGCTCACGGGCGAGCCGGCGGGTGGCCTGAGGATCGAGCAGACGGTCTCGGGCCAGCAATTGCTTCAGTGTTGGCCCCTCGATGTACGGCATGACGTAATACACCAGCCAGTCCCGGTCGCCCGAATCAAGCAATCTGCCGATGTGGGGATGGTCGAGCTGCCGCACCAGCGCGATCTCCCGGAGAAACCGGTCCGCCGCGACGCTGACCAGAAGCTCGGGGTGCAGAACCTTCAGGGCGACCGGGTGTCCCGAAGGATCGGTCGCGTAGAAGACGCGCGCCGCGCCGCCGCGGCCGATCTCCCGATCGACCTCGTAGGTGCCCTCGAGGGCCTTGCGCACCAGCGCCAGAATTTCGCGCGGAATTGGGCTCCCTCTCCCTTTCACCGGGTGACGTGATTACGTGATTGAATATGGGAGCCGACGGGTGCGCCTGAAAGAGTCGTTATGCGGGGAGACGGTCGTGAAGAGTACCGGCAGGTTCAGCCTATCCCCAGCCAGTAGGTAATCTTCAGGGCGAGGAAGTTGTCCCCCTCCGTGCCGAAGGAATCCCACATGTCGTCGAGGGTGACCCGGTGGCTGGATGTCACCTCCGAACCGCGGTTCTGCTGCCAGACCAGAAACAGTGTGCTCCCCGGTCGCCACTCCCAGCGCAACACCAGATTGCTCCGGAAGCTGAGCACGTTGAAGTCGGGATCACTCAGGGTCAGGGAGTCGGTTCCGCCGTTGTCGGTGATCACGATCGAATCGGGAGCGAATCGTTCGATTGTGGTCCCGTCGGTGCCATAGCGCCGGAGCGTGGTGCTCTGTGGTTCCGGCAGTTCGCCGAGTCTGGTGTAGGCGCCACTCGATGCGAATGGCTCCAGGTACCCTTCGATGCTCAGGTTGGGCGTGATGATGTAGTTGAGGCGCAGCTGGGCCGAGATTGTCGTCTGATCCAGCGCGGCGAAGATGTAGCGCTGGCCGAAGGTGGCCGTGGAACCGCCCGGTTGGGTGTCGAGGTATTGCCGCTCATCCCTGGTGCGTTCGTAGCGCGGGTCGAGTGACAGGAACCACTGGGGCGCGGGACGCAGCGAGACGCCGCCGCCGATCTCCAGATGGTTCCCGTCAAATTCGTCGCCCTGCAGGTTCCCGTTCAGCCGCCACTGAAAATTCCCCGCCTCCCCGCTGAAGAACTCGAGGTCGGTGCCCCACGCCGTGGGCGAGCCCATGAGCGGGCCACCCCGGGTAAGCTCGTCGCTGGAGTAGCGGGGCAGCAGGTAGGCGCCGATAAAGGTCTGCTGGAATCGCTTCCAGGTCTGACTGCTGCTGACCGCGAAGCGGGTGAACTGGCGCTCCCCTCCGTAATTCCAGTTGACGTGTCCGAATACTCCGACATTGTAGCGGTGAAACAGTTTGCCGGGCTGGATCTCGCGGTAGCGGAGACTCCAGTCCACATCGAGGTCGTCGGCGGCGCTCAGCTGGCCCGCGTCGTTCAGCTCAAACTCCGGTGATTCGGCGCTACCGAAGAGATCGTAGACCCAGTGCTTGCCACCCAGCTTGCTGAAACCGAGGCCCGCGGTGTAACCGGTCAATGAGGTGCGCGAGGGGTCGAACTTCACGTGTGTCGCATCGGGCCGTTGAAAGTATCGCGCGCTGGCCTGCTGCACGTCGGCGATCCGGGTCGAATCGCCGGCCACATAGCTGAAGCCGCCGTAGCCCGAGAGCTCGTAGGTCCCGCCCTGAAAGCGCAGGTTCCAGTCCACCCCGCCGCTATACGCTCGCCGGCTGAGCACTGAATCCAGGATGTCCTCTCCCAGA
This sequence comes from uncultured Gemmatimonadales bacterium, assembly GCA_963821525.1. Lineage (GTDB taxonomy): Bacteria > Gemmatimonadota > Gemmatimonadetes > Gemmatimonadales > GWC2-71-9 > DATBGE01. The sequence goes on from CAWGED010000008.1 coordinate 82,659, forward strand.
TCCCGCTCGACTCCCGTCAGGGTAACTCCGACGGTCGACGCCGAAGCTCCGAACTCCTGCTGCACTCGCGCTACGCCGAAGCTCGTGAGAGGCTCCACCCGGCTGTGGCCTTTGACCGTCCCGACCGTGTCGAAGGTATCGGCGTATTCATTGGCGGTGAACGCGAAAAGGCTTCCGACCGAGAGACCTTTCGCTGTTCGCCCCGTAATCTTCGCCGCGCCGATGATCGTCGTGTTGTCGGGAGTATTGATGAAGTCGCCTCCGGGATCTCCGTGGGGCGGCGCCCCGATGCGACGAGAGTAGTAGTACCCCGGACCGTTGCCCCTCAGCAGGTTGTTCCCTTCGGTGAAGAACGGCCGCCGCTCGGGGAAAAAGATCTCGTAGGCGGTCAGGTTGACCACCGCGGGATCGGCGTCCACCTGCCCGAAATCCGGATTGACGGTGCCATCGAGCGTCAGGTTCGGTCCCAGACCCATCTTGACGTCGGCGCCGGCCCGGCCTACGTAATCACTCCCATCGTTGAAAGGGTCCGCGGGATCGGTGTTGCTGGTATAGCGCGCATCGCCGGCCACGTAGGGGAGAATCTCCAGACGACGCGAGGGCCGGATTCCTTCGATTCCCACCAGCTGTCCGATACGCGAGAAGTAGCCGCTTTCCTGCTTGGGGATCATTACCCAGTAGATGTCCTGATTGGACCCCGGCATCCAACGGTTGATGTTGAGTCCCCACACCTGTTCCTGCCGGCTGTTAAAGCGCAACTGGGAGAACGGAATCCGCATTTCCGCGGTCCAGCCGATTGAGTCGAGGGTAACTCTCGCCTCCCAGACCGGATCGAATCCGTAGTCGCGATAATCTTCGGCATCCCCCGGATGGTAGTAGTCGCTCCGCACTCCTCCCGAGCTGATGCAGAAGGTGAAACCCGTCCGGTGGTCGTGATAGGTATCCAGCGAGATGATCAGTTGCTCGGCGTTACTGAACTGATCGCGCCGGGTAACGGGATGGGGCAACTCGCCGGTCGGGCTGCGCCACATACGCGCGCCGACATAGAGCGCGTCGGCGTCATAGAGAAACCCTACCTCGGTTCGTTCCTGGGGGTCACCCCCTTCCACCGGCTCTTTTTGAACGAAGTCGCTGAACCACGGGGCAGTCTTCCAGACGTCATCGTCCAGCGAGCCGTCCACCGTCGGAGCCTGGGTAGTGAGGCGGCGGGCCTGAGCTTGCTTGGTTGACGCATAGGAGGAAGTCTGGCTGGCAGCTACCGAGAACCGGGCGCCCATGAGACCGATGAGCAACATGCAGGACGACCAGCGGGATGTTCGCATCGGGCTCGAGTTGTCGGGTCTGGAACAAAATGAAGGCGGGCGGCACCCGGAAGATCCGATGCCGCCCGCCAACTAAACGTTTATGAATGCCCCCCGGTTTCAAGCCCGCTTCCGGAGACGAATGCTCCCGTTGACGGTTTCGATACTGAGGTCTCTTCCTCCCTGCCCTACCCGCCCCCGGAGGTTCTGGGGCGTCACCTTGCCGCTGATAGTGATGGGGAAATCGCTGTCGATGCTCCCATTCACGGTCTTCACATCCAGTTCGGTGTTGAGGTCCCCGGGGAAAGTGAGCGTCACGGAGCCGTTCACGGTGTTGAATTCGAGCTCGTTGGCCCAGTCACTGCGGCCCATGGTCGCCACGATCGAGCCGTTGACTGTTGACGCTTCCACTACACCGCTCGCCGTTACCCGCACGTCCCCATTCACCGTGTATCCCTCGGCGTCCGCCGCGATCGATTCGGCATTGACCGAGCCGTTGACCGAACGGCCCACGAACCGAACGCCCTTCGGTACCGTGACATCGAAGTCCACTTCGGTGTCGTTGTTGTCGTTGTCATTGTGACCATGAGACCCCTGTGTGCAGTCGTTCGCCGGTTTGTTCTTCCGGGATGGGTAGACCGCACAGATCGTGACGCCGTCTTCGTGCTCCACCACCCGGATCTCCACCTCGTCCGGATTGCTCTTGCGCGCGCTCTTTCGCGCCGTCACCGTCACGTCGCTTCCGGACCCCCCGGAGGCATGGACGTCACCATTGATGTTCTTGATCTCGATGGTTTTCCCCGCCGCGAGCTTGCCCTGCCACTTGAATGGCTCCTGGGCATGGAGCGCGGGGACCAAGCCCGCTACCAATAGCGCGGCGACTGTGATGCGGGTCATGATGCACTCCAGAGTTGTGGATTTGTCATCGGTCGCAACTGCTCCTCAGCGGACCGTCCCGCCCTTTCGGAGACTCACGGTGCCATCGAACGACTCGATCTCGAGGCGCGCGCTGCCGTTCCCCATGGTGAAGTTCATGCGCTTCCCGGGTGTGATACCACTCAGGGTGATCGGGAAGTCTGATTCCATGTTCCCACTGTAGGTCGACACCGAAACGCTTGCGTTGATCACCGGTGTCGTCACGGTGACGTCACCGTCGTGCGAGACCAGGCGATACCGTCCCCCATCCTTAATAGGACCGCGGAAGCTGATCTCGCCGTCCACCGATTGGGCCTCCACCGACGGGGAGTCCACCCCGTCCATGGTGATGGTGCCGTCCACTGCCTGGGCCCGGATCTCCCCGGCCACGTTGGTCATCCGGATCTCGCCGTCGACCGAGTTGAGCTCCATCCTGCCGCGCGCTCCGCTCAGCGTGATTGAGCCGTCCACCGACCGGAGGGAGATGAGTCCGCCTCCTCCGCTGACGCGGATCTCGCCTTCGACTGTTTCAACTGTGATCTCTCCCTTGGTCCCGTCAATCGTGACGTCACCGCTCTGGCCGCTGATCGAAAGGTTGATATCGGCGGGCACGGTCAGATGATAGTCCACGGTCTCGGGGCCGTACCGTCCGGAGCTGCGGATCGAGACACTGCTACCGGACACATCGATGTCCACGTCTCCCTCGTCGTCTTCGGGATCGGCCTGGACCCGTACCGCACTCTTGGCCCAGACGCCGATCGTCACCGACCCCTCGAAGTTGTTGAGATCGAGTCGGGAGCCCGGTCGCACCGTGACGGTGGTGTCGATCTGCTGGACGGCAGTCGCCACGATGAGAGCGGACGCGAGAAATGCGAACATGGATACGAGTCCTTTCGAGATCAGCTCTTTCGCGCAGCCAGGAGGGCGGCGCGCTGGAGCAATTCCACTTTTTGCAGCTGGGTTTCCGCCAGATGGCCGTGCAGGTACGGATTCTTGGGGTCGGCGGCCAGCGCCTGCTGCGCTTCGCCGATCGCCTTGTCGATCAGTGCGAGTTTCGACTCCAGCACCCGCACGGTGGTCGAGTCGAGTTTGCCACGGTTCTCGGCCAGGACCTGCTGCAGCTCGGTCACCGCGGCGTCGTAGCCTTTCCGGGTCACATGCGCCGCGGGAATTACTGTCGGACTAGCGCCTTGTGACGGTTCAGCGGCGTGGCCGTGCATGAACCAGGCAACTCCGCCCGCCGACAGGAGCATCAGGGCGATCGCCGCGGCGAGGAGCTGGGGAACCGTGAAGACGACACGCCGGGCCCGCTTGATCGGACGCACCACCTCGCCCTCACCGATGAAGGCGGCGATGCCTGGCCAGAGGTCGCCCGCGGGGGGCCGGTCGTTCAGCGCCTGGACCCGGGCCACCACGCCGCGCAGATCAGCCAGCGTGTTGGCGCACTCCTCACAGTCGGCGAGGTGACGTTCGACCTCTTCCCGCTCCGAGGGAGACAGACTGCCGTCGATGTAGTCCGACAGCCGTTCAGTGAGATGGGTCATGGGTTCTCTCTCCCGCCCGGGCCGTGCCCGAGCATGTGACGCAGCGCCATACGCGCGTGGTGCAACTGGGACTTCGACGTTCCGCTCGTGATGTTCAGCATCCCGGCGATTTCCTCGTGCCGGTATCCTTCGATGTCGTGAAGCACCAGGACCTTCCTGGCTCCTTCAGGGAGTCGCTGGATGGCGCCTTCGACATCGAGTGTGAAGCCGGCCGGCAGATTTCGGCCGGGCATCCGCTCCAGCGACTCCGGATCATCGGTGTGACGTTGCCGTTTGATCCCCAGTGCCTCGCGCCGGGTCAGGATCAGGTTCAGAGCGAGGCGGTGCAGCCAGGTGCCGAAAGCCGAATCACCGCGAAACGTGCCGAGCTTCTGCCAGGTCCTGATGAAGATCTCCTGCGTCACATCCTCCGCATCGTCGCCGATCATCCGCCGCACGAGGGAGTGAATCCGTCCCAGATGGCGGCGGTACAACCGCTCGAAGGCATGAGAGTCTCCAGCCGCGGCCAAAGTGGCATCCACGGCATCTCCGTCAATCGCGTCGCTCTGAGTCGTGGAGCGCAGAGGCACAGTTCCGGATTGGGTGACTTGCATGCGGGGATTTGGACAGGCAACCCGCGTCAATGGTTGGAAAAGTGTCTCCAAATCCCTCTGGTGGCGAGATCTACACCTGTCGGACTCAACCCGGTGCGCTAGTTTGGGGCAGTCATTCGTAAACCTCCCGTCCTCCACCGGCATCTCAACCAACGATGATGACCCTACGCCGTTCGAGGCCGTGAATCAGACGGTCCGCCGAGCCCAGGAGGGAGATGCCGACGCGTTCCGGATGTTGTATGAGGAACACGGTGGTCGTGTCTTCGCCCTCTGTCTCAGGCTGTCCGGTGATCGCGCCGAGGCGGAGGAATTGACCCAGGATGTTTTCGTGCGGGTGTGGGAGCGGCTGGAGACATTCCGCGGCGACAGCGCCTTCTCCACCTGGTTGCACCGGCTGGCGATCAACGAAGTGCTGGGGGAGAAACGGAAGGCATCCCGGCGATCCCGCCGGGTGGTTTCCACCGACCAGCCCGAATTGCTGGAGCGGCCTCGCGGGGACTCAGGGTGAGACGGAAAACTGGGATCTCTCGAACGCGATCGCGCGGCTGCCGCAGGGGGCCCGGGTTGTTTTCGTGCTGCACGATATCGAAGGATATCAGCACGAGGAGATCGCATCTATGACAGGGATTGCGGAAGGCACCTCGAAGGCTCAGCTGCACCGGGCACGCAGACTCTTGCGGGAGAAACTGAAACCATGACATGCGACGAAGCAGTCGCCCTGCTGGATGACTACGCGGACGGGCTGCTTACGCCGGAACGGACGGCGGCGCTGGAAGCGCACCTGGAAAGATGCCCACGACTGCCGGGCCGAACTCGAGAGTCTCCAGGCGTTGCTGGCAGACGCGAAGGCCTCCCCAGGTCCATCACGCCGCCGCCGGGGACCTGGGCCGCAATCCAGCAAGGCATCGAGAGCAGGACACGACCGGACGTCGTCCCGCTTGCGGCGCACCGGTCGCGGATACGCATAGCCTGGCTCGTGGCGGCCGCGGTCGTCCTGATGGTTCTCTCTTCGGCAGTCACCTCATTGTGGATCAAGCGAGGTGGCGAGGGACAGGGCTTCGCGGCATCTCAAGCCGAGTATGCTCAGGCGACCGCGGAGCTTGCCCAGAAGATCGAGAAGAACCCCGCCGGCCTTTCTCCCCGAACTCTCGCCATCCTGGATCGCAATCTGGCGATCATGGATGCGGCGATTCGAGAAGCCGAGCAAGCACTCAAAACCGACCCTGGCGACTCAACCCTGGAGGAGATGCTGCTGGCGCGGTATCAGCAGCGCCTCGAGCTGTTGCAGCGTGCTGCTCGAGCGGGGCAGGAAAGCTGAAATGAGACACCACGCGAGCGGTCTGGTACTGCTTCTCCCGATGCTCCTGTCCGGGAGTCCCGCGGCCGCCCAAGGAGACATCGCGGCGCGACGCCCGGCCCGGCCCGATGTGGCGCTGAGGATCTATTGCCCGAGCGGCACGCTTCGGGTCACCGGATGGACCAAGGACTCGGTGGCGGTGAGCGGGTACCTGGATCCCTCGCTCGGCCGCTTCTTCATCGGCGGAACCGGAGAGGGAATGAAGCTCGGCATCGAAACACCGGAGACCGATGCCACGGGTACCGCCGTCCTGGACGTCAGCGTTCCGCGAGGGGCCCGGATCTGGATAAAGACTGCCAATGCTGATGTGGAAGTGAACGCCGTCGCGGGAACGGTGGACGTGTTCACGGTGAGCGGTCATACCCGGGTCGCCGGGTCGCCTTCGGTCGTGACGGCAGAATCGCTGGACGGGAATATCGAGCTGGCGGTCGAATCTCCCAGCGCCAGAGCCCGCACCGGAAGCGGGGTGATCGTCTTTCGGGGAGTCATCAGCGAGGCGAGTGCGTCGAGCGTCAGTGGCCCCCTGTTCATCGGCATGGAGGGCAAGATCTCGCGTGCCCGCTTCGAGACCGTCTCCGGAGAAATCGCCTTCAAGGGCGACTTGGATCCAGATGGCACACTCGAGGCGGAAAGCCACAGTGGAAACATCGAGTTGCGCCTCCCCGAGAAACTGGGCGCCACCTACTCCCTCGCCGGTTATGCCGGCCAACTCAGCACCGAGTTCCCGGGCATTCCTCCCGCGCCGGCCAAGGGAGAATGGCGCTTCACCGTCGGCTCGGGGCAGGCGTCCGTAACGGTGCGGACGTTTAAGGGGAAGGTGGAGCTGAAAAAGAAGTAGGGAGTACCTAGTATCGAGTACCGAGTACCGAGTACCGAGTAACCGAGTACCGAGTACCGAGTACCGAGAGGTTTAAACCCGAACGAGATGGCAAGCATCTCACTCCATGGAAGCGGAGATCCCTTTCTCCGGCACCCGTCCCGTTCCCGTTGGAGGTTCCTATGTTCCGCCCTCTCTTTGCTGCCGCTGCACTTACGATCTGTGCCGCCACTCCCGCCTTTGCCGGACCACCGTGGATTTCACTGGAGACTCCGGCCAATCCCTACAACGAGACCACCCGCGGGGCCTTTGCCCTGGTACGGGTCTACCATCATGGTGATGCGGCCTACTTTCCCGTGAGCGGGACAGCAGAAGGCTTGGTCAATGGAGTCCGGCAATCGGTGGATCTCCAGCTGGCCTCGACCTCGATTCCCGGGGTGTTCGCGCTCCGCTACGAGCCGAAGAAGGAAGGTGCCTGGCTTCTGGTGATCAGGACCGGCCAGAAGAACAGTGGTGAGATGGGGCAGGCCACGATGGTAGTGTCGGTCCGGAATGGCGAGCTGAGTTCAGCGCAGGTACCTACCAAGCAGAGTAACGGGTACCTGGTTCCTGATGCAGTCACCCCCGCCCAGGTTGATGCGATGCTGCGGCAGCAGCTGGCCGCGGAAGATTCGCAGCACGGTTCACCGGCTTCACCGTTTGCCCTCGCCGGACTTGCGCTGTTTCCTCTCGGGCTGCTGGTGACGATGCGGCGCCGTTGAGGCCGGACCACAGCAGGGGCGCTCGCGCCCCTTCTTGACATCCTTTCATTTGATGTACCAATTGGGGCCACGAATTCCCTGGCCCCAATTTGATTCCTTCGAAGGACGCCCTACGCTGGCGGTGGAACTGCTACTTGCCCGGCCCAGCGCTTCGCTTGGCCGGGATTCTGGGGCTGGTCCTCGCGGGCATTACCTGCAACGAGAACGTCACTGCACCGAACCGGCCCGGCCCCGGCATCCTGCGAGCCGTGGGAGTCTTGCCGGCAAACACCGCGGCTGCCGGGCTGGTGTTTGACAACGTACATCTGGTCGTCGTCAGGCCATCGCGACCCAGCCCCGCGGTGCTGGACAAGACGTACAACTTCCCTGCCGACAGCTCTCAGCTCAACATCAGCGAACAACTGCTCCTCCAGGCCACCAGCGAAGATTTCGACGTAACGCTGGAGTATCGCAGCGGGAACGTCGTGCTGTTCAGCGGGACCAGCCGGGTGACGGTGCATCAGGGGCCGCCCGGCTCCGATCCGCCCGCCGTGATCAACGTGACACTGCAGGTGGGCACCAACGTCGCGGCCATCACCGTGGCACCCAAGACCTCAAGTGTGCCCTTCGGTGGGATCGTGACGTTGTCGGCCACGGCGCAGGACGCCCAGGGCGCTCCGGTCACTCAGTTCTACGTCGGATGGTCCAGCAGTGACCCGCAGCAGCCGGTGGATGCTGCTGGCGTGTTCACGGCGGGGAATCAGCGCGATACTGTCACCATCACCGCCAAGGCGTTGACCGCGACCGGGTCCGTCACGGACCAGGCCACCATCGTTGTCATACCGGCCCCAGCGGCGGTGATGGTGACCAACGGAAACGGCCAATCGGCGCCCGCCGGCATCAGACTGCCTCGACCTCTCGAAGTAGAGGTTCGCGGCAGCGACAACCTGCCAATCCCCGGCGTCACCGTGACCTTCGCCGTGACGAGCGGCGGCGGAACTCTGGACAGCACCACGACAACCACCGACGCGCAGGGCCGGGCCCGCACCGGTGCCACCCTCGGTGCATCGGTCAGCCAACAGACCTTCACCGCCACCGTCGCCGGAATCACGCCGGCCACCTTCACCGAGACGGCTACGGGAATCGTGCCGGTGCCGGTGTTGCTGTCGGTGGGTGGGGATCACAGCTGCGAAATCCGGGGCGGGGGAAGTGCCTTCTGCTGGGGGTCGAATGGCTCGGGCGAGCTGGGCGACGGGACCACGATCGATCGCGCCGTTGCGACTCCTGTGGTGACGGGTCAGTCGTTCACCTCCCTCGCCCTGGGCGACAGCCACAGCTGCGCCCTCACTGGAAGCGGCCAGGCGTTCTGCTGGGGCGATAACAGCAGCGGCGCGCTGGGAGACGGAACCACCACGAATCGCTCCGCGCCAACCGCCGTCGCGGGAGGACGCACCTTCATCGTTCTGACCGCAGGGGATCGATTCACCTGCGGCCTGACAGCGGCGGGGCAGGCCTTCTGTTGGGGCAGGAACAACCTGGGCCAATTGGGGGATGGCACCGTTACTCAACGCAGCGCGCCTACCGCCGTATCGGGTGGATTGATCTTTTCCGCTATCGGAGCCGGCGGCAGTCACGCCTGCGCTCTTACGGCAGCCGGCGCGGCTCATTGCTGGGGACTCAACCTCAATGGCCAGCTGGGTGACGGCACGACCACGGACCGTCAGGTGCCGACCGCCGTTCTGGGAGGGATCACTTTCGGCGCAGTTGCTCCCGCCGACCGCAGCACCTGCGCACTCGATTCCAGCGGGGCGGGATACTGCTGGGGATTCAACTTCGGCGCCAGCATCACCACGCCGCAGCCAACCAACGACGGCAGGACCTACGTCTCCGCGGATATGGGCGGAGATCACGTGTGCGCCCTGCTCGCCTCAGGCGCCGCCTTCTGCGGCGGGCGCAACGCCAACGGCCAGCTGGGTGACGGCACCACCACCGACCAGCCGATTTCCGTGGCGGTCCTCGGCGGTAACACCTACACGGCGATCGCCGGCGGCACAGCTCACACCTGCGGTCTGACCGCGACGGGTCCTCTGTGCTGGGGCGCTAACAACGCCGGCCAGTTGGGCGATGGAACGACGGCCCAGCGACTCACTCCGGCACCGGTACTCGGACCGCCGGCGAGCGTCACCGTAAGCGGGGGAGACAATCAGACCGCCGGGCCCGACAGTCCGGTCGCCATCCCGCCCTCGGTGCTGGTCCTCGATGGGCAGAGTAATCCGCTGCCCGGAGTGCAGGTGGACTTCACTGTTACGAGTGGCGGCGGCGGTGTGTCGGGCGGATCGACCTTCACTGACGCGGCGGGGATCGCGACGGCGGGAAGCTGGTTCATGGGACCCGGCCAAGGCCCAAACACGCTGCTCGCGACGGTGGGAGCCTCCGGAGTAACCGGGAATCCCATCACCTTCCACGCCACGGCCTCGACCGGCGCACCGGCGACCACGTGGACCGGTGTCACCAGCACCAACTGGTCAACGGCCACGAACTGGACTCCGGCCCAGGTTCCGACGACTGCGGAAGACGTCGTGATTCCGGCGGGCACCCCCAACAGCCCGCAGCTCACCGCGAGTGGCTCGGCCAAGTCGCTGACGGTGAACAGCGGTGCCACGCTCGACCTGAACGGGATCAATTTTCAGGCAGCGGGCAACGTCTTCGCGGACGGTTCAATCATCGGAACCAGCGCAGTCGCGATCGCTACCGCGGCGCAGATCCGCGGAAACCTCCCCAGCCTGATCCTGAGCGGGCCGGTCGTAGCAGCGGGAGTCATCAGCGCGAGCGGCAGCCTCACCGTAACGGGGCCAGTCGGCAACTTCGACGTGAACGGCCAGACGGTGCTCATCGCCGGCAACCTGACCATTCAGGCCAGCGCGCTACTCACGATGACCAACCCGGCCGATCTGGTTCAGGTGACCGGCAACGGGGCCTTTGGCGGTGGAGATGAGGCCGGGCTGCTCACAGCCGGTGTGCTGCAGGTTCTGGGGGACTTCTCCCAGACCTCGGGTAGCGATCCGACCAGCTTCCTCGCCTCCGGAACCCATCGCACGGTGCTTGGCTCGGGCGCGATCGGAGTGGTGACCTTCGCATCCCCTGCCAGCAACAACAGCGGTAGCCATTTCCAGGATCTAGACGTCTCATCGACCTCGAACCAGCTGACCCTCAACAGCGACGTGTTCGTGGCCGGTACGCTGATCGGACAGCCACCGGCCGGCGCAAATCTCCTCAGCGGTTCGGCGACCCGGACGCTGGATGTGGGCGGCATCGCGGTCCGCAGCATGACGTTGAACAACGTCCTGCTGGTCGTAAGCGGCGGGACACTCGCTCAGATCGACAACGTCACTTTCGCGGCGACCCCAGCCACGTCGATGGCGCTCACCATCAATCACCCCGGCCTGCCTGCAGCGTTCACGCTGAACAACGTGGTGTTCCAGACCACCCCCACCAGCGGGTTGTACCTGAGCGCCAACGACACGGACGGGCCGAGTCCGAACGCGCTGACCCTGAACATGGCCAATCCGAGTCCGGCTTCGCCGGGCGGGTTCGTGCAAGTCACCAACGGGGCCGTCGTGACCTGGCCGTCTACGCTGCCGGTCGTTGTGTGGACCGGTGCCGTCAGCAACGCATGGGACACGGCGGGCAATTGGAATCCGGCTATTGTCCCGGCGACGACCGACAACGTGTTGATCCCCTCAGGCACTCCGAACGATCCGCAGACCAGCACCGGCCAGACGGTCAACGATCTCACGGTCCAGGCTGGCGCCGCGCTGACCCTGACCGGTCCCGTCACCGTGGCGGTTGACGGGAACCTCGACGTTCAGGGTGTGGTCTCGAATACGGCAGGCGGTCTCCTGCAGCTCAACGGCACGGGCAAGACGGTGCGCGGCAACATTCAGGGCGCTGCCATCTTCGGGGCCTACACCCAGAACGGCCCGCTGGTGGTTGCCAGCGACTTCGTCATTCACGGCGAGCTGACGGTCAGCGGTCAGACCCTCAGCATCAGCAATAACCTGAACCTGCTCTCGGCCGGCCGCCTCTTTATGACCAATCCGGCCGATCAGGTCATTGTGAGTGGCGACGCCAACTTCAGAGGCGGGAGCACGGCCGGAACGCTGACCGATGGCAATCTGTTCATCGCGGGCAACCTGGCACAGGACAACAGCGGAACCGGCCTGCCGGCGACCAGCTTCAGTCCTTCGGGGAATCACACAACCTGGTTGACCGGGGGTGGGGCGCAGCAGGTCGACATCTTCAACACCGGAACCGGGGCCGGGTTCTCCCACTTCGCGAACCTCAATCTGAGCACGGCCACTGGCAGCGTGACTCTGATCCGATTCAACACGGTATTCGTAGACGGAATCCTGACGTCGCATCCGGTTTCAACCCAGCCGGTACTCACTACGAGCAATGCGGCGAAGCTGCAGGTCGAGGGAGTGGATGTTGATGGCCTGGTCCTCGACAACCTGCCGCTTCTGATCTCAGGCGGCCCGCTGACCAAGTTCAATCGGATCACCCTGCAGAATTACTCGCCGTCGGCGGTGCAGCTGACGGTGAGTCACCCCGGTGCGGCGGCGCCCTTCACCTTCGATCAGCTCGTCTTCAGCACGACGCCGACCACAGGCGGCGCTTACCTGCAGGCGGACGACGTCGCTCCGACTGATGGAGTGGTGCTGACTCTTGATCTGACCAACCCGAATCCCTCGACGCCGGGGGGCTTCGTCGTGACCGCCGGAGGGGCAGTAATCAACTGGCCCGCCGCCGGGGGAGGCGCATTGACCTGGGCCGGAACGGTTTCGAGCGACTGGAACAACGCAGGCAACTGGAGTCTCGCACGAGTGCCTGGCACTACAGACGATGTGGTTATCCCGGCGGCGACTCCCAACGCGCCCCAGCTCACCAGCGTCGTCTCTGCTCGCGATCTGACCGTACTGGCCTCCCAGTCGCTGGACCTCGCGGGGTTCAACCTGCAGGTCCTGGGCAGCATCAGCATCCCGGGCCAGATCATCAGCACGGGCGGCGATGTCCTGCTCAATGGAGTGGGGAAGACCGCAAGCGGCACCATCAACACGGGCGTCGTCGTGTCCGGCAGCTACACGCTAAACGGTACTCTCGGCGTGGCTGGCGTGAGCCTGAGCTTGTCGGGGAGCACGGCCAGTCTCAATCTCGGCGGCTTCAACGCGACAGTGAGCGGCGACTTCCAGACGACCGGCGGAGCGTTGCTCATCATGCAGAACCCAGCCGATGTTCTGATCGTCACGGGGAACGCGATCTTCGACGGCGGGGACGAGACCGGCCTGCTCACGGGTGGAAACGTCCGGGTCCAGGGTGATTTCATTCAGCAGGCAACCGTCTCGGCTACCAGTTACGCGGCCAGCGGAACGCACACGACCACTTTCAATCGGAACGGGTCGAATGTCAGCTTCGCGACCTTCGCCTCGCACTTCCAGGACCTCGAATTGCTCGGCGCCATCACCACTTCGCTCGGCTCCGATATTGGAGTCGCCGGGAAGTTCACAGCATCCCAGACTGCGACGACCCTGAAAGGCAACGGCTTCAAAGTCGTCGTCACGGCTGTCGCCGTTCAGGCATTGACGGTGGACAACGCGACGATCGTAGTGGATGAGAACGGTACCGGTCAGGCACAGCAATTCGACAACGTTACCTTCCAGAACTACCCCACCACCGGCGTATCGATGCTGCAGTTCATCGGGCCGGGTGGAGCCGCGGCTCCGCGCAACCTGACCTTCAACAATGTGAGCTTCCAGTCGCTTCCGGTCGGCGCTGGCAATCTCTATGTGACTCTGGTATCCAGTAACGGATTCGGGCTGAACCTGACCATGCAGGGCTCCAACCAGGGCCGGCAGGGGGGTGGAAACGGCCTGACGCTGAGCAGCCCACCGAACGAGACCACCGTAGGCGGTGCCACGATTTTCTGGCCGTAGCACCCGTGAAACATTGAGGCATCTCCGCACGGCTTGACACAGAGGGCCCGCCTACCCCAATTCCATCAGCTTTCTTCTCCCCAACAATCGGAATTCAGCGGCATGAACGACCAGTGAAGGCCGATGCGCTTCATCGCGCGTTGATCGAGCACGCGCCGAGTCTGTTTGCTCTCCTCGATACCGAGCTGGTAGTCCGCTACGTCAACCCGGCGCTCAGCCGGCTGCTGGGATACGAACCCAGTCACGTGGCCGGCAAGGGCATCGATCGCCTGCTTCATCCCGAAGACAAGGCCACCTTCCACGATCGGATATCGCTGGCGCTGGCAGAGGCCAAACCGGCGGGGATTTGCCGCCTGCGGGTAAAAGACAGGCAGGGAGCCTGGCTCGAGATGGAGGGTGCCATCGTCACGTTGAAGGGCGGCCCGGCAACCGGTTCATTGCTTCTCGAGTTGCACGATGCCTCAGAGCGACGGCGGATTCAACGCGAGCTGCAGGAGAGCGAAGCACGCTTCCGCCTCATGGCGGACCATGCCCCGGTCATGATCTGGCTCGACGGGCCAGATATGAATCTGATGTTTGAGAACCGGACCTCGCTGGACTTCCTGGGAAGAACTCTGGAGGAAGAGAAGGGGCTGGGCTGGCTCGATAGCCTGCATCCGGATGACCGGGCGAGCATGCTCGCGGGCTATCGATCTGCCGCGGAGGCTCATCAGCCTTATTCGGTCGAGTACCGGGTGAGACGGCATGACGGCGCGTGGCGCCGGGTCCTCGACAAGGGTGTGCCCCGCTGGCTGGAAGACGGCAGCTTCGCCGGCTATGTCGGCTGTCACATCGACGTGACGGAAATTCGGGAGACGACAGAACAGCTGCGCGCTTCGGAGGAGCTCTACCGCGCGTTGGTCGCCGCGCTTCAAGAAGGCATCGTGATGCACCAGGCCGATGGCACCATTGTGGCCTGTAATGCTAGCGCCGAGCGGATTCTGGGGGTGGCACCGGGTGAGCTGATCGGCCGGCGCTCCCTCAGCCCGAAAGGGGACGCGCTGGATCAAGACGGCAAGGTAATCCCGGAGGAAGAACAGCCCGCCGCCGTTGCGCTCCGCACCGGGCGGACGTTGTCCGACGTGGTGATGGCGGTGTACAAGAGCGAGCACGAGATCTGCTGGGTCAGTATCGGCAGCCAGCCTCTCATCAACCTGGGAGAGGACCGGCCCTACGCCGCGGTGACCTCTTTCACTGACATCACCGACCGGCTCGCAGCCGAATGCGAGCTGCGACAGAGTGAGGAGCGATACCGGGCGTTCGTGGAACATGCCACTGAAGGAGTCTGGCGCGCGGAATACACCGAACCGATTCCCCTGGGCCTCCCTGTGGAGACGACTGTGCGCCTGCTGATGGAGCGGGCGTATGTAGCGGAGTGCAATGGCGCGTTCGCGCGCATGTACGGATACGAGCGGCCCGATGAGATGATCGGCATCCGGGTGACGGAAGTGCTGCCCCCCGATGATCCTCGCACCATCGAATATCTGACCGCATGCGTTGAGAGCGGATTTCGGGCGATGGAAATGGAGTCGGCCGAGAGAGACCGCGAGGGCCGCACCAGATATTTCACGAACAACTGGGTCGGCATCATTGAGGATGGAAAGCTGGTGCGGGCCTGGGGCACTCAGCGGGATATCACCGACCGCAAGGTGCTCGAGGAGCAGTTTCGCCAGGCACGCAAAATGGAAACTGCCGGCCGTCTCGCCGGCGGGATCGCCCATGACTTCAACAACCTGCTGACCGCAATCCTCGGCATGAGCGATCTGCTCCTGGGCGACCTGGCGCAGGGAGACCCACACCGGTCAGATGTCGAGGAGATCAAGCGCGCAGCGACCCGCGCAGCCTCGCTCACTCGACAACTTCTCGCCTTCAGCCGGCGGCAGGTGCTGCAGCCCAAGATCCTCGACCTCAACGGGGTGGTCCGCGCAACCGAGACCATGTTGCGCCGGGTTATCGGCGAGGACATCAACCTGATCACCGATCTGGCCAAGGACCTTGGCTTGGTCAAGGCCGACCCCGGCCAGCTGGATCAGGTAATCCTTAACCTCGCGGTCAATTCACGGGACGCCATGCCGCGGGGCGGAAATCTTGCCATTGCGACCCGGAATGCGCGGATCGAGGCCAGCACGGTCGGAGTGGAGTCAATCATGCCACCCGGCCGGTACATCGTTCTCTCGGTGAGCGATACCGGCACCGGGATGTCACCCGAGATCCAGCGCCACCTGTTCGAGCCGTTCTATACCACGAAAGAGCCGGGCAAGGGCACCGGCCTGGGCCTGGCGACGGTCTATGGCATCGTGAAGCAAAGCGGCGGTTACATCTTCGCGGACACCGAACCAGACCGCGGGAGCACATTCCGGATTTACCTGCCCCGCGCGCAGGGAAAGCCGGAAGAACCGGATACCCTCCAGACTCACGTTTCGGACCGGGTCGCCGCGGGAACTATTCTGCTGGTGGAAGACGAAGAGGCCGTGCGCAAGCTGGCCCGGCGCGTACTCGAGGGTAGCGGTTACAAGGTCCTGGAAGCGCGAGACGGGAAAGCGGCGTTGAACGCGGTTGCCGCGCACCCGGGACCCCTCGACCTGGTGCTCACCGACGTGGTGATGCCGGGGATGAGCGGTCAGGAGCTTTCAGCGCGTCTGGTAGCCCAGCAGCCGGGACTCAACGTGCTTTACGTCTCCGGCTATACCGATGACGCCATTCTCCAGCACGGCAGGCTGCTTCCCAATACCGCGTTTCTCCAGAAGCCGTTTTCCCCTGCCACGCTGGTCAGCAAGGTACAGGAGGTCCTGGGCCGCTGATCCTGGGCGACGGAACCAGACTCGCTGAGTCTCTCCGTCGTCCTCGTCGTCGTTCGATCCGAAGTATCCGTCCGCCTCGTCCACCAGCTCATCGTCGGTAAGTACCCCGGTCAGGATTTCCTCGGGATACCCGGGGTCAACCAGCACGTATCCAAACGGATAGTCGAGCCCCGAAACCATGATGGTACGGCGAGGGGCGCCCTCGGCTTCCACCACGATGGTGTCGGCATTGGTCGTGACAACGGGAATGCCCTGATCCTGGAACCAGGGAGCAGCGGCAGAAGTGTAGTAACGGAAATCGTCCAGCATATCGGCCCCGTCGGCCGACCCCAGGGTGTCCGACGCCGGGAGCCAGAAGACCACGAGAGTCGCCTTTCGAACCACGACGGGAGAGCGATGCTCGCTCCCGAGCCCGCGGAGACCTACGCCCTCACGGTGCTCGCCCCTCCCGCAGGCAGCCAGAATCAGGGCCAGCAAGCCGTTCCAGTGCAATCGCATGCGCCAATAATGGACCCACCCGGGTTTCCGGGGGAGGTGCGCCTTGTGCCGAACCGGATCTTGACTGATACGACCGTATGAATTAGATCATACGCCCGTATGAATAGCGACTCGACTCCGAAACGCCTCCTCACCGCCGCCCGCCGGGTCTTTGCCGAGCGGGGGTACGAGGGCGGCTCGGTCCGGCTGATTACCGCGCGGGCCAAGGCCAACCTTGGCGCCGTCACCTACCACTTCGGTTCAAAGGAACGGCTGTACTACGCCGTCCTGAGCGAGTTCACGGTCCCCCTCGGACAAACAGTTGTCGAGCGAGCGTCCGCTCCCGAACCGGCGACGAAACGAATCGGGGCGGTGATTGAAGCGTATTACGACCAGTTCGCCCGGTTCCCCGACTTCCCTGCGCTGGTGATTCACGAGCTTGCCTTGGGGCGGAAGCTACCTCCACCGATCAAGGACACCCTCGACCGGGTTCAACCGGCGCTTTTCAAGCTGATTCAGGATGGACAGGCCGAAGGCAGCGTTCGCGCCGGGCCGCCGGTCCCAATCATCATGAGCATACTTTCACAGCCGTTTTACTTCGCCATGGTCCGCCGTCTGGTAGGCCAGGTCGTAGGGCCCGAATTCGAGCAGCCAGAGTTTCGGGCCATGCTGATTCAGCACGCCATCGAGTTCGTGCGGCGGGGACTGGCACCCGAAGCGATGGAGGTAGCATGAAGCGCAAGGTCATCCCTGCAGTGATTCTTGTGATCGTGGCGACCGCCGCGTATTGGTACTACTCGCGGGCGCATCACCAGGCCGAGGGAGGTATCGAAGCTTCCGGAACTGTGGAAGCAACCGAGGCGGTTCTCGGGTTTGCAACTGGAGGTCGCATCACCGAAGTGCTGGTCCGGGAGGGCGATCGCGTCACTGCCGGCCAGGTACTCGCGCGTCTCGACACCCTCGTAACCACGGCGCACCTCCTCCAGGCCCGGGCCCAGGTCGATGCCGCGAAGGCCTCGCTGCTGGAAATGGAGCGAGGAACCCGGATCGAAGAGCTCGAGCAAGCCCGCGCGGAGCTGGAGAGTGCCGAACACACTCTCACCGATGCCGAGACGGAGCTGCAACGGACCAAGGGGCTGGCCGCGAGCAAAGTGGTGTCCCAACAGCAGCTGGACCGGGCGCAGGTGACCTACGACGTGTCCAAGGCCCGCCGGGATCAGGCGAGTGCTCAGCTCCGGATGCTGGAGGCAGGCCCCCGCGTCGAAAAGATTGCGGGGCAGAGAGCGCAGGTCGCGATGGCCGAGGCCCAGGTGAAGTCTCTCGAGGCAACGCTAAGCGACGAGATTATCAAGGCACCATTCGACGCGATCGTCACTACGAGGCACCATGAGCCTGGAGAGGCTGTGTCGGCCAACGCACCGGTCCTCTCGCTCATGAATCCGGGGGATCGCTGGGTCCGCATCTACATCCCTGAGCCCAAGATCGGCGCCGTGCGGTTGAGTTCTCCCGCCACGATCCGGACCGATACCTATCCGGACAAGCGTTACAAGGGTGAGATCTACTGGGTGGCAGACGAGGCCGAGTTCACTCCGCGGAATGTTCAGACCACCGAGGAGCGGGTGAAGCTGGTCTATGCTGCGAAGGTTCGGGTCCTGGCCGACTCGGCGCTCGAGCTCAAGCCGGGTATGCCTGCCGACGTCTACCTGCAATAACGCGAAGGAGTCTCCGGTGGGCACGCTGGTTGAGGCCATCGGCCTGAGCCGTCGCTTCGGCGCCACCGAAGCGGTGCGGGAATTGAGCTTTTCGGTCGAGGCCGGCGCCCTGTTCGGGATCGTGGGGCCCGACGGTGCGGGCAAGACTACGACGCTGCGTATGCTGGCCGGGGTCCTTCGGCCCAGCGGAGGCGACGCGGTGGTGGACGGCGTGAGTGTGGTGAAGGATCCGGAAGAGATCAAGCACCATACCGCCTACATGCCGCAGCGCTTCGGTCTCTACACTGATCTCACGATCCAGGAAAACATCGCATTCTACGCGGATCTCTATCGAGTTCCGCAAGCTGACCGTCCCGCTCGACTCGAGCGGCTCTATCAGTTCTCCCGCCTGGGTCAGTTCAAGACCCGACTGGCTGGCCAGCTGTCGGGTGGCATGAAACAAAAGCTTGGCCTCTGCTGCGCGCTGATCCATCAGCCACGGCTGCTGCTTCTCGACGAGCCCACCTTCGGAGTCGACCCCATATCCCGGCGCGATCTCTGGTTGATTCTCCACCAGATGGTCGCGGAAGGCGTCACCGCGATTGTCTCCACTGCATACCTGGACGAGGCGGAGCGCTGTGATCAGGTGGTACTGCTCGACGGCGGGAGAGCGATAGCGCTCGACACGCCTGAGGCGCTTCAGGCCAGCCTGCCGGGGCAGATGCTGGAGGTGCGTTGTCAAAATCCTCGGGAGGCAGCCCGTGTCCTCGCGGGCCAGCCGATGGTGGCCAGGGTCTCCGCCTTTGGCGACACATTGCACGTCCGAGTCAACTCCTACGAGCGCGACTGGCCACTCCTGGCCGATGCGCTTGCCTCCGCCGGCGAGCCGGTGCTCGCGGTTCGGCAGATCACGCCCTCGCTCGAAGACGTCTTCATCGAGCGAACCACAGGGACCAGCTGATGACCGCGGCGATCGAGGCCATCCAGCTAACGCGCCGCTTCGGAGACTTCACCGCGGTTAACGCCTTGTCGATCTCGGTAGAGACCGGAGAAATCTTCGGCCTCCTGGGGCCCAACGGCGCCGGGAAGACCACCGCGATCAAGATGCTCACCGGTCTGATGCAGCCCAGCGAAGGCACGGCACGCATCGCCGGATTCGATGTCGACCGGGAATCCGAGCAAGTGAAGAGGCGCCTGGGCTACATGTCCCAGCTCTTCTCACTGTATCCCGACCTCACCGTCGATGAGAACATCGTCTTCTTCGCAGGTCTGTATGGAGTCACCGGTGCGCGGCTGGAGAAACGGCGGGCATGGGTGTTGGAAATGGCCGGACTGGATCGCCAACGGGATACCATGACCAGCGCACTCGCCCTGGGCTGGAAACAGCGGCTGGCCCTGGGTTGTGCGGTGCTGCACGAGCCTCCAGTGCTGTTTCTCGACGAGCCTACTTCCGGAGTAGACCCGCTCTCTCGCCGCCGGTTCTGGGATCTGATTCAGTCGCTCGCCGAATCGGGGACCACGGTGCTCGTCAGCACCCACTACCTGGAGGAAGCAGAGTATTGCCACCGCGTGGCGCTGATGAACCGGGGTCGTCTGGTTGCCCTGGACCGTCCCGCCCAACTGCGCGGCGAGGCCACGGACCCTCTGTTCGAACTGGAGACTCCCGATCCGCTTCGGGCGGTCGAGGTGCTGACCGGAGACCCAGGGGTGGTGGATGCCGTGCTGTTCGGCCGAAACGTCCACCTCACTCTTCACGAGGCGAAAGACGCAGACCGGCGCATTCGGGAGCTTCTTGGCACGAGAGGAGTAGCGGTGACATCTCTGGAGCCGGTCGCACCGTCTCTGGAAGATGCGGTCGTTAGTCTGATCCGTCGTACCGGGGGTGCGGCTGATGACTGAGCGGATCTTCGCCGTCGCGCGGAAAGAGGTGATTCAGCTTCGGCGCGATCCACGGAGCCTTACACTGGCATTCGGACTCCCGGTGCTCCTGGTGTTGCTCTTCGGCTATGCCGTGAGCTTCGACGTCAAAGACGTCAGGCTCGCGATTCTGGACGAGGACAAGACCAGTACCAGCCGGGAGCTGATCGACGCCTTCAGGGAAACCAAGGTCTTCCGCGATCTCGGCGCGATTTCCCGTAGAGCGGATGCAGACCGCCTGCTGACTCAGGGGAAGGCACAGATCGTAATCATCATCTCCAAAGGCTTCGCGGCCGATGCGGCCGGGCATCGGGGAGGTCGGATCCAGGCGCTGGTAGACGGTGCCGATGCCAACACCGCATCCATCTCGGTTTCCTACGCGGAGGCGACGGTTGCGGCCTGGGGTCAGCGGCAAGCAGCCAAGGTAGCGCCGGTCCAGGGTGGAGTCCGGCCGGAGATCCGCGCCTGGTACAACGAGACCCTCGACAGCCGGCTCGCGATCGTTCCGGGATTGATCGCAGTGATCATGATGGTCATCGCGGCCATGCTCACCTCGCTTACCATCGCGAGAGAATGGGAGCGGGGTACGATGGAGCAGCTGGCCTCGACACCAGTTGACCCGCTCGAGGTGATCGGCGGCAAGCTGCTTCCTTACCTCGCCATCGGTCTCATCGACATGGGAGTGACTGTTCTCCTCGGCATCTTCGTGTTCCAGGTGCCGTTCCACGGAAGCCTTCTCCTTCTCTTCGTGACCTCGCTGCTCTTCCTCCTGGGAGGACTGGGCCTGGGCATCTTCGTCAGCACCGTGGTCAAGTCGCAGCTGGTGGCGACCCAGATGAGCATGCTCATCACCTTCCTCCCCGGGTTCCTGCTCTCGGGGTTCGCGTTCGACATCGACAACATGCCGGTGGTCCTTCAGGGGGTGAGCCTGCTGGTTCCGGCTCGCTACTTCATCGTGGTGACGAGAGGAATCTTCCTCAAGGGAGTGGGCCTCGAGGTCCTGTGGCCGCCGATTCTGGCACTCACCCTCTTCGCGCTTGGGGGTCTCACCCTCGCGGTGCGGGCTTTCCACAAGGAGCTGGAGCCGTGAGCCCTGGACGCCTGCGCGAGCTGGTTCGCAAGGAGATGAAGCAGATGCTGCGGGACCCGAAGATGAAGCGGATCATCTTCGTGGCCCCGGTGATCCAGCTCCTGGTATTTGGCTACGCGGTCAACACCGATGTGCGGAACGCGCCGACCATCCTCGTGGATCAGGACAACACTCCGACCTCGCGAGCCCTCGCCGACGCGCTCACTGCTTCGGGGAATTTCGCGATCACTCAGCGCTCGAGCCGTAGCGGGGATATTGACAGGTCGCTGGACAACGGGTCGGTCCTGGCCGGAGTGCTGGTCTCTCCCGGCTTCGAGCGCGACCTCCGGGCGGGACGAGATGCAGCCGTTCAGGTGCTGGTTGATGGTAGCCGGTCCAACTCGGCGAACCTGGTCCGTGGTTACGCCCTGCGGATCATTCAGCGGTTCGGCACCGCGCAGTCCGGGCAGGCTCCGGTCATGATCACCGACTTCCGGCCGCAGGTCTGGTACAATCCCGATCTCCAGAGCAAGGTCTACAACGTCCCCGCCGTTGCCGGCGTCATCATCCTGCTCATGTGCCTTCTGCTCACCGCGCTCGCGGTGGTGCGAGAACGCGAACTGGGCACTCTTGAGCAGCTCATGGTAAGCCCGATGCAGCCCTCGGAGCTGATCCTGGGGAAGACGATTCCAGTGGCCATGGTGGGATTGATCGACCTGGTGCTGGTGACGACCGTGGCGCTGCTCTGGTTCAGAATCCCCTTCCGGGGAAGCTTTCTGCTGCTCTTCGCCGCGAGCCTGCTTTACATCCTGGCCGCGCTGGGAATGGGACTGCTCATTTCCTCGATCTCCCGCACCCAGCAGGAAGCGTTCATGACGATGTTCCTGTTCTTCTTCCCGGCGATGCTGCTTTCGGGGTTCATGTTTCCCATCTCCAGCATGCCGGCTGCGATCCAGCTTATCACGCTCATCAATCCGATCCGGTATTTCCTGGAGATTCTGCGCGGCTTGTTCCTCAAAGGCGCCGGCCTCGATGTCCTGTTTCCCAAGCTCGCCGTGTTGGCCGTCATGGCAACCGTGCTGCTCGTGCTGGCGTCGATAGGACTCCGGAAGAAGATCGGATGAGGACGAGGTCAAAGGACTGAGGACTGAGGACTGAGGGGAGGGCAAAAATTTCGAGGAGTGGAGTAGATTCTATCGACTCAGTCCTCAGTCCTCAGTCCTTTCTACTCTAGACTGACTCGGAGCTCGAGCATGACCACCAGTACTGCCTCCGCCGTCTGGGAAGGCGGCCTCAAGACCGGCAAGGGAAACTTTAGCGCGGGATCAGGGGCCTTCCAGGGCGCTTATTCCTTTTCCACCCGATTCGAAGGTGCCAAGGGGACCAACCCCGAGGAGTTGATCGCGGCAGCCCACGCGGCCTGCCTCAGCATGGCGTTGGCTGCCGGATTAGAGAAGGCCGGCACACCCGCCAACAAGATCAACACGACTGCCTCATGCACCATCGAGGCTGGGGGCGGAGGAATCAAGATCACCCACATGAAGCTGGTGGTGCGCGGCACCGTACCGGGTATCGAGCAGACAGCGTTCAGCCGCGCCGCCGAGGAGGCCAAGGACGGCTGCCCGGTCTCCGGTGCAATGAAGGGGAACGTCGCCTTCGAGCTGGACGCCATCCTGCTGGAATAGCCTCGCCCGGCCCGGGCTCAGCGGGCCGGCATCATCACTTCCATAGTTCATCCCCGCCCGGGTGAGAATCCCTCCCACCCGGGCGCGTCAGAAGAGAGAGGGGCCAGCTTGGCCCTCTCCCATTCTCTTTTGACACGAGGCTAACGTGCCGCTCTCCAACTTGGATTCTGTCATGGGTTTACTGGCCCTGGCCGCCGCGATGGCCCAGCCGGCGAGCGCTCAGATTTCGGCTGGACCGGCCGGCTCCGGGCGGGGAAACCCCCTCAGGGTGGAACATCAGCTACAAGGTTCCTCCGCAATGGCAGGTAGCCAAGAGGCTGGGCCGGCTCGAAATGCTGACCTCGAACACGGCGGCCGGTGCGATCTTCGTGGCGCCCGGACTCTACCGGTCCTTCGATGAAGCGGTTGCTGACCTCTCGGCCTTCTACCAGTCGATGAACCTCCAGGCATACCCGGCGGAACAGCCCACCCAGAGCACGATAGCTGGTATGCAGGCGATGACCGCCACTTATGCCTCCCAGGATCAGTCAGGCCACACCGTCCAGGGACGGTTCATCGCTCTACTCACGCCGCACGGGACCGGCTTCAACATGCTTGCGATGACGACACCAGAGCAGATGTCTGGGCTACGCGCCGTGCTCGAACAGGTGGCGGCGAGTGTCAAGGCAGGTCCACCCGACGTCAATCAGCAGTCGATGGCCGCGTTGGCGGGAACCTGGATCCTCTACGCGGGAAACTACGAAGGTGGAACCAAGGTCGGCGGCACTACCTCGCACAGTCATGAGGAGACGGTGGTCTTCGACGGACGGGGCAGCTTCCAGTACCAATCCACGTCGACCGTAATGGTTGTGACCCCCGGTTACACCGGTGGCGGTGACGGGGCCAGCCAGACCAGCGATGCGGGCAGCTATACCATCATCGGGAATACGCTGGTCTTCAAGAGCTCGAAGGGCCAGATCGCCGTGGACTTTCAGCTCCAGGGCGGACAATTGGTGGCGGGAGGCAAGACATACCTGCGCCAATGACCTGGGAGAATACCCGAACGTCGAGCAGTAGCTGACGGGGGACGCCTTGTCCCCGAGCGGACCACGCGGTATCTCATCCGTAATGCTTGTCATCCTGTCTCTTCTCAGCGCTCTGACCGGCCTCCAGGCCGGGCAGGGGGAATCGCCTCGCGATATAGCGACAGTGGCGCAGCATGCTTTTGAGCATGACAGCGCCGTCCCGATCGCTTCAGGTTGGGCCGTACGCTTATCGCGCGACTCCTCGGATAGGGCCGCCGCCCTTGGTCTGGCTACCCTCGCGGCTCTGCGCCACGACTCGCTCGAGGCGCACGAGGCGTATCAACGACTGATCACCACCCTCCCCTCCCGCGACCCCTACCGGATTCAGGCATTGATCGGGCTGGGGACAGTCGAGCTCTGGAATGTCCCATTCGATACTTCGGCTGCCCGATTCGCCCTGGCAGCCGATCTCGCGGCCCGAACCGGCGATCGCTCCGCACAGGCAACGGCCCTCGGATTCCTCGGCTTCCTGCAATCCCGTCTCACGGGAATGACCGCCGGACTCGCGATCATGGATTCCGCGGAGCGTGTCACACCGCCCGGGGATGATGAAGTGCTTGCCTTCGTCGCCTGCACCAAGGCGCCGATCATGAGTTTCGCCGGTCAGGGCGATCCGGAGCACGAGGCGAGGCTTGGGCTTGCGGCCGCGCACCGTAGCGGCTCACTCAGGATGATCGGGCACTGCTATCACGCGCTGGCCAACGTCCTCATCAACACCGAGACGCAGCCCGAAACCCCGGCAGCCAATCTTGACAGCGCCATCACGGCCCTGCGCGCCGCGCATGACGGGGCCATGCTATCACTTGCTCTCTTCACCCGGGGATACAACGCCTCGGCCGTATTCGACTTTGGTGAGGCGCGACGCTGGCTGTCCGAAGCGGTGGTTGCAGGCGACAGCGTTGGCTGCCGGTTCGCAATTGCCTGGGCAAAGCGGTTTCTCTCCCTGGTCAGCTGGCAGTTTGGAGACAAACGCTCGTCCGTCGAAGACTTCCTGATTGCCAAGCGGATTTTTACGACGTTGAACGACCGGTTCGCCCTGGGGAACATCGCGGCGGCCGAGGGCAGTGTCGCACTGGAAATGGGGCGGCTGGATGAGGCTGAGGCCATCTTCCGCCGTGGGCTCGCCAATGCAGAGCGCAGCGGGTCGGCCGAAGGAGTGCTCTTTTCCCATCATCGCCTGGCGGCGGTGAAGGCCTTCCGCGAAGACTGGGAAGGAGCTCGGGTCGAACTCCTGACGGCCATGAAGTACGGCGATAGCCACGGCCATGCCGGCTGGAGCAGTGGGCTGCAGTACCCTCTGGGCCTCGTCTCTTTACGCATGAATGATCTCCCGGAGGCAGAGCGCTACCTGAAGGGGGCGCTCTCGACCAGCGGATCCGATCAGTACCTGGACCAATACGCCATCAAGACCCGGCTCGCCGAGGTGTACGTTCGCAAGGGCGACTTCGCGCGGGCGCTGGATGAGGCGACGACCGCGTCGGATCGCCTCGACGCGTTTCGGGCCGGACTGAGCGACCACGACCTCAGGCTACTGGTCTTCCAGGCCCGATCGCAATGGGACGAGCCCGATGCGGGACTGGCGACGATCGTGGCCGAGTTGGTCGGCGCAGGCTACGTGCGCGAGGCGTTTCGTCTCGCTGAGCGAAGGAGAGCCCGCACCCTGACCGACCACATGGTGCAGACCATGGCGCTCTCGGATTCAGCCGGTGGTGGGCCCCGCGCAGAGGCTACGGCGGATCCAGTCGAGCTCGCGGGCGCCGCGATCGACTCCCAGACCGCACTGCTGGAATACCTCGCGGGACCCCGCGGCCAGCGCACCACACTTTTTGTGGCGACTCCGCTCCGACTGGCCGGCTACGTCCTGCCGCCGCTCGATTCCCTGGGTCCGGACATTGAGCGATTCACCGCCCTGCTCTCCTCCGGCGACGACGGCAGCAAGCTCGGCAGTCGACTTCGCGCCGCCTTGCTCGATTCCGCTCTGGCCGGACTTCCAGCCGAGATCCACAGGTTCGTCCTGGTCCCTGATGGTCCCCTGCATCGGCTGCCGTTCGACGCGTTGATGCTGTCCACCAACGAGCCGGTGGTGACCCGTTACGCCATCACGGTGGCACCCTCCGCTGCAGTGGCGGCCAGGCTGCACGCACGTCCCTCGAGCACGCTCCCCCCTCGCGTGCTGGCCATCGCGGATCCTCGATTCGCTTCGGAGAAGAGCGGAGATGAGGAGACCAGCATCTATCGTGCAGCCTTCACCGCGACCGGCGGGTTGCCCCGGCTTGGAGGTTCTGCCGATGAGGCCAGAGCCGTCAGTCGCTATGGCCGTCGCGCGGTTCTCCGGCTTCGGGACGAGGCCAGTGAGGCGTTCCTCAAACAGGCTCCGCTCGACAGCTTCCGCATCATCCATCTTGCGACCCATGCCATCGTCGATGAAGGCACGCTCAGCCGGACCGCGTTGGCCCTGGCGCCCGGACAGGACGAGGATGGCTTCGTCGGACCTGCGGATCTCGCAAACCTGCGACTGGTTGCGGATGTCGTGGTCCTCTCCGCTTGCCGCACTGCGGGGGGATGGGTGGTAGGAGGGGAAGGCATCCAGGGGCTGACTGCCCCGCTGCTCGAGGCGGGTGCCCGCTCGGTTCTCGCAACGCTCTGGCCGATCAAGGACCGCTCGCGAAACACCCTGATCGAACCCTTCTACAGAGGGCTCGCCGATGGTCTTCCCGCGACCGACGCACTGCAGCGCGCGAAACTGGAGGCGATCCGGAAGGGCGCGCCTCCGGCAGTATGGGCTTCCTTCACATTGATCGGTGATCCTCTCGCGCGAGTACCGCTGGAGCGGCCGACCAGCCGGAGTGGTGCGTCTTTGGTTGGGGTCCTGATCGGATTGGTAGTGGTCGCTCTGATTGCGCGCTGGAGGTTCAGGGTGCTGCGGTCTTGAAGCGCTGCAGGGTCGAACGAATGTGCTCCCCGTTGGCGAATTCGGCGACGACGGCCCAGCGATAGTCCGCGCCTGGCTGAAGCGGGGTGTCGGACGGCATGGTCGCGGTCGTATCGGTGCCCGCGTGCTGCCAGACGAGATCTCCCGAAGGCGTGAGCACCTCGATCCGATACTGCAATACATTCGCAACGGGATGCCACACGAAGGATGCTGGAGGTACCACTTTGGCGTCCCGCGCCGGGGTCTCCATCGCGATCTGCGCCCCGTCTCCCCTCAGGACGGACTCATCACGCGGCGAGCTGAGCCGCCAGATCAGCGCGGCTCCGAGAAGCAGCGTCAAGGCAGCTGCGAGAGCGGTCACCCGGGGAAAAGAACGCCGCGGCTCAGCCTTGGCCACCGAACGCAGTAGTTCGAATTCGGGGAGGCAGTACGGACACCCCATGATGTGGTCGATCCGGCGAAGGCGCTCCTCTTCGGAAATTTCC
Source organism: uncultured Gemmatimonadales bacterium (assembly GCA_963821525.1). Classification (GTDB taxonomy): domain Bacteria; phylum Gemmatimonadota; class Gemmatimonadetes; order Gemmatimonadales; family GWC2-71-9; genus DATBGE01. The sequence goes on from CAWGED010000008.1 coordinate 110,076, forward strand.
GGCTGCAACAGCTCCTGCATCGCCTCTGGTGTGAGGCAGGAGGTCCGATCGGCCTCTCCAGAGGCTCGGATGGCCAGCAAGCGGTCATAGCTTTCCCGCATGCGCTCCTCCTTCATGAGTCCACCTCGGGGCCGATTCCCATGCTGGTGAGCCGTTCCCGCAGGTCCGCCAATCCCCGGTAGAGCAGGTTCCTGGTCTTGGCCTCGGTCCAGCCCAGCAGATCGGCGATTTCCTCCCGGCCGTACCCCGCCAGGTACATCCGCACGACCGAGCGCCTGGAATCGGCGAGGCGTCCTACCGCTTCACCGATCTGCTCCGCCAGCTCGGCCCCATCCATGAGTGCCTCGGGTGAGGGCGCTTCCCCCAGGATCGCCTCTCCGGTGACCCGGCTCACCCGAACCGGAGTCTCCCGCCGCGCCCGCCGTCGTCGGAGGAGGTCCAGGGCTGCAGACGCGGCCGTGCGATATATATAGGACGCAGGAGCTGCCTCGATTTTCTCGCCGTTCTGCAACGCCTTCCAGAGTCGCACTCGCACCTCCTGCACCAGGTCGTCGACGTCCTTTCCCGCGAGGCCATGCCGAAGCCCCACTCTGCGCACCCGGTCGGCGAACCGGTTGAGCACGGTTTCGAGCGCCCGGGACTCCGGATCTGTGGGGAAGGTCACAAGCCTGAAGGTACGCCCACCGCATGGCCGCGCAACGTGGATTTGAGCCGTGAGAACGGGGAGGCGGCCGCTGCGTAGCTCTGATGAGGGGTGCAATGAGGCACCCACTAACCGCACCAGGAGGAAGTATGTCAGCGTCACGCGTCAACGCCCGTCGGCTGTTCGCCCTGAGCACCATCCTGCTCGGCATGTTGCTGGCTGGTAGTGCCTGCACCAACGACCCGAACGGAGAAACGGGGCAATGCTCTTACAACGGGACCTCGCACGCCTGCGAGTAGCCTGATTGGTGGAGGGGGCGCACGACATCGGTGCGCCCTCAAATCCCTCAAGGCCGGTATCGTACGGCGAAAACGCTGTCCCAGGTCGTTAGCGCTGGCTTAGGCGCGAGAACCGTATCAACCAGGCCCAGGTAGGCGAATGGGATGAGCCCAGTGTTGGTCGGCGGTGGGAACGCGCTGATCGCGAGATCGGTGAAGGTAATCTGCAGAACGCCGGCGGCACCCGCCTTATCCAGCAGCTCCGCTTGTCGCGCGATGTAGCGCGCCTGCTCGCCTGGAGAACTCGTGATCTGCGCCGAAACATTTCGTGATGGCCACCCACCTTCCAGAACAACCTCGGAAAGTTGATTTCCAGTTACCAGGCGGCTGTAGTAATCGTCGGGGACATCGTCCGGGTCGGCATAGCCGCCAAGGTAGGGATACGAAGAGAGACCGAGCGCATCGAGGAAGGGGAAGTCGGTTCGATCCTGCGCAATGCCAACGTACGGTCCTCCCTGCAGCTTCCCCCAGGCGACTTCTACCTGGACACTGATCATCAGCCTGGCCGTCGTGGCCTCGGCTCGCCGCTCGGCGGCTGCGTCATTCGTCATGGTCACAACGGCGGAATAAAGCGACGCCGGCGCGATCGCCCGAACCAGATTGGTCTCCGCCGCCAGGCTCAGGTATTCCGGCCGGAGAATCGTGTCCACCGCCGCGACGTACTCGCGGTAGACCTGCTGGATTGCGGGATCGGTAATGCTCTTTCCCAACGCCACCAGCTCCGGATCTTCGGCCGAACGATCGAGACCGTTGGTAACGTCGAGCGCCACGACGATTACCCGCCCGCCGCCCCGGTAATACTGCACCAGAGGCAGGCGAACCGTCCGTACTTCATCGGGCGCCGAAGTACCGCCAAGTAGCGTGTTCCAGGGAATCGAGAGCTGGATCAAACCGGCGTCGGCATGCGCCGAGGACATTTGCAAGGTGGGGAGCTGCAGCGCAGGATCGTTGCTGGGGGGGATGGCGGAGAAGCCCATGAAGAAAGAGCGGGCCTTCTGGTCAGGTTCGTCCTTGTTGCAGGAAGCGACCAAGGCCAGAAGGGCAATTAGGAAGGGAAGCGCAAGGGTTCTCTGCCGCAATCACGTCCCTTTGTTGAGGACGGTTTCGAGCGTCGGCCAGACGTTGCTCGCGATGATGCGATGCCCCGCCGGCGTCGGATGGACCCCATCTTCCTGATTGAGCGAGTCCACCCCGGCGACGCCTGCCAGCAGAAATGGTACCAGCGGAATGTGATTGGCCCGCGCCACGGCGGGATAGACGTCGTGAAACGCCTTGGTGTACTGGGCGCCGAGATTGGGGAGCGCTTCCATGCCGAGCAGAATGATACGGGTATCAGGAGCTTGTTCGTGGACCCGGTTGATGATCGCCTGAATATTGGCTTTCAGCGAGTCGAGGTCTTGACCCCGCAGCCCATCGTTCGCCCCGGTCTCGATCAGCAGGACGGCGGGCTTTTCCCGCATGACCCAGTCGATCCGGTGCAGCGCTCCCGCCGAGCTTTCTCCACTGACCCCGGCATTGACTACGCGATAGTGCAAGCCCAGGGAATCGATTTTCTGCTGAATCAAGGCGGGATAGGCCTGATCCAGCTCCACGCCGCGTCCGGCGGTCAGGCTGGTCCCGAGGAAGAGGATGACGGGTAGGTCGGACGGGGCGGACGAGGCGGGCGACGAATCGTTTGCGGCACGTTGCGAGTTCGAGGGCACGATCCGAGCCACCGCAACCAGCTAGCGGGAGCACGGCCAACGCGAGAAGCCATGAAAGCCGGATGCTTCTAGATTTGAGCATCGAGTTCTGAGTTCCGAGTTTCTGTTGCGGTATCCTGTTCCCTGTTTCCCATTCCCCGTTCCCGCGTTCTCGAATGATTCGAGCCGAATCGCTGACCAAGAGTTTCCTCTCGGGCGGTCGCCCGCTCGTGGTAGTAAAGGATATCAGCTTCCAGATCGAGCCGAAGGCATTTGTTGCCATCGTCGGACCTTCTGGCAGCGGGAAGACGACGCTCCTGGGTCTCCTCGCGGGACTCGACCGTCCGACCGGGGGTCGCGTAGTTCTGGATGGTCAGGATCTCAACACCCTGGACGAAGATGGACGGGCTCGTTTCCGGAGCGAGCGGGTGGGATTCGTGTTCCAGTCTTTCCATCTGATTCCGACCCTCACCGCCCAGGAAAACGTCCAGGTCCCGCTGGAATTGCGGGGGGAAGACGCTGAGCAACGGGCGGCAGAGCTTCTACAACGGGTCGGACTCGGGGGACGGGAACACCATTACCCCTCTCAACTCTCGGGCGGCGAGCAACAGCGAGTGGCGTTGGCCCGGGCCTTCAGCATTCGTCCCCGGATCCTGTTCGCCGACGAACCCACCGGCAATCTCGACGCAGCCACGGGAGCCCGGGTCATCTCGATCATGACCGAGCTCAACGAGGAGATCGGCACCACGATGGTTCTGGTCACCCATGACGCGGACCTCGCGGCCAAGGCCCATCGGGTGATCCGCCTGGCGGATGGAGCGGTGGTGCACGATTCGGGGAACGGAATGCAGGCAGTATGACCACCCTGAAGTTCGTTCTCAACATGGCCCGGCGAGAGGGACGGGCCGGCGGCCGACGCCTGCTTCTTCTGACCGCGGCAATCTCGGCGGGGGTGGCGGCACTCGTAGCGATCGAATCGTTCAGCGAAAACCTTCGAACCGGTATCGCGGAGCAGTCACGGGCCCTGCTCGGCGCCGATGCCCGCATCGCCTCCCGCACTACACCCTCTCAGACAACCACCGAAACGGTGGATTCGATCGCCAGGCAGGGAGGAGCCGGGACGGGTGACGTGGCGAGCGTCACCGGCTTCGCCGGGATGGCCTACCTCAAGCGCAGCGGCGCGACCCGCATGGTGCGGGTGACGGCCATAGCCGGCGAGTACCCGCTCTACGGCACGGTGCGCACGACTCCGGCCGATCGATGGAAGAGCCTCACTACCGATGGGAAGATCGCGCTGGTTGATCCGTCGTTTCTGACCGGGCTTCAAGCCTCGATCGGCGACACCCTCTCGCTGGGGGAAGCCTGGTTCGTCGTCGCCGGAACGGTGGACAACTTCCCGGGAGACGTCGGCATCGAGAGCGCGTTCGGCCCCCGGGTGTTCATCCCGTCGCGATATCTGGCGGAGACATCCCTTCTCAGCTTTGGCGCGCGGGCGGAGTACGAGTGGTACTTGAGGTTCCCGGATTCCACGAAGGTCGAGGCCCTCGCCAAGACCTGGCGCACCCGGGTCAACCAGCGTCAGCTCTCGCTGCGAACCGCGAGCGACAACGAGGAGAATCTCCGCAGCTCGCTCGATCAACTGGGCCGCTACCTGGGTCTGGTCGCGCTGATCGCGTTGCTGCTGGGAGGGATCGGCGTGGGAAGCGCGGTGCAGGTCTTCCTGGGCCAGAAGCGGGAGAGCATCGCCGTCCTTCGCTGTCTGGGAGCGACATCGCGGCAGTTGTTCGCCGTGTACTTGCTCCAGGCGATGATCATGGGTCTGATCGGCAGTGCCGTGGGAGTGGGCCTCGGATTGCTGCTGCAGCTGGTGCTGCCCCACGTCTTCGGCGAGTTCCTGCCTCTTACGGTTCAGATAAGGCCTTCGCCAAGGGCAGTTCTCACCGGACTGCTGATCGGAGTGTGGATCTCGACCATCTTTGCGCTGTTGCCTCTGCTCCGGGTGCGCTCGGTTCCACCACTCGAGGTTCTGAGGCGCCCGTACGAGACTGGCCGGCGGGAACGCGCCGAGTTGTGGACCTGGGTCGCGCGGATCACCCTGGTAGTCAGCACGGTGCTCCTCACGATCTACCAGGTTGGGGAGGTCAGAAAGGGACTCTTCTTCGCCGGCGCGATCGGCTTCGCGCTGCTCGTCCTGTGGCTTGCAGCGCTGGGGCTCATCCGTGGCGTCCGGCGTTGGTTCCCGCGCAGGCTGCCCTACGTGTGGCGACAGGGGCTCGCCAATCTCTACCGCCCCGCAAACCAGACCGTGGCCGTCGTCCTGGCACTCGGCTTCGGCGCGTTCCTGCTCGGCGCGCTTGCGCTGGTGCAGCACAACCTGCTCCGGCAGCTCAACCTCGATGCCGGTCCCGGCAAGCCCAATCTGGTCTTCTTCGACATCCAGCCCGACCAGCGCGAGGGATTGGCTGATCTGCTCAAGCAGCAAGGACACCCGGCGAGTGCGCCGGTGCCGATCGTTCCGATGCGAATCCGTTCGATCAACGGCCGTCCCGTCGGGGAAATTCTGGCCGACAGCGCACCCAAGAATCGCGAAGGTGAGCCTATCGAGCGGTGGGCACTCCGCCGGGAGTTCCGTTCGACCTATCGCGATTCGATCGTCCATTCGGAGAAGGTCGTCGTGGGACTCTGGTGGAACCCGGGGAGCCAGAAAGGACCGGTCTTTCCCATCTCATTGGAGACCGGTGTCGCCAGCGATCTCGGAGTCACGGTGCGGGACACGATCGTGTGGGACGTGCAAGGGAGTGAGCATCACGACCAGGATCGCCAACCTGCGGGAAGTAAATTGGGCCCGCTTCGAGCCGAATTTCTTCGTGGTATTCCCTACCGGCGCTCTCGAAGCGGCACCGCAGAGCTACGTCGTTCTCACCCGGGCATCCACTTCGCTCGAATTAGGGGAGATCCAGCGGCAAGTAGTGCAACGCTTCTCGAACATCACCTCGATCGACCTGACGACGATTCAGTCGGCGGTCGAGCGGATCGTCTCCAGCGTGGTGCTCGCGGTGCGTTTCATGGCGCTCTTCAGCCTGGCGACAGGGACCATCGTGCTCATTGGCGCACTCGCGACCAGCCGGTTCCAGCGGGTGAGGGAAGCGGTGCTCCTCAAGACCCTCGGCGCCGTTCGCCGCCAGGTCCTTCGAATCATGCTGGCCGAGTATGCCGCCCTCGGCGTGCTCTCGGCTTTCGTGGCGATGGCCCTGGCCTCCGCCGCAGGGTGGGCCCTCACCAAATACGTCTTCGAGGTTCCCTTCTCCGTTCCCTGGGGCGGCTATCTCGCCCTGGCCCTCGGCATGATCGCGCTGACGCTGATTACGGGGATCTGGAACAGCGTCGAGGTGTTTCGGAGGACGCCGCTGGAGGTACTGGGGGATCAGGAGTGAAGGGGGAAGTTAAGATTGAAGATTGCAGATTGCAGATTGAAGATTGGGCTTGAGCCTAGGCCTTCTCAATCGTCAATCGGCAATCTGCAATCTGCAATCGCTTCTAGTGTAGACTTCTGCTGCCCCACCCCCTACAACCCGAGGATCAGCATGCTGGTCGTACTGACCCTGCTCTTCATTCTGTCCGGCGCGGCCGGCCTGTTCTACGAATCGGTCTGGTCGCGCTATCTCGGTCTCTTCGTCGGCCACAATGCATACGCCCAGGTGATCGTCCTCGTGATCTTCCTGGGCGGAATGGCGCTGGGAGCCATGCTGGTGGGCCGCTGGACCGAGCGACTGAAGTCGCCGCTCTTCGGGTACGCCATCGTCGAGGGGCTGATCGGGACGGTCGGCCTCGTTTTTCATGATCTCTACATCGCCGTCACCAACTGGGCTTACCAGTCGGTGTTTCCCCACACCGCGGGGTCGGTCTCGCTCACCATCGCCAAGTGGGCGATCGCCTCGGCCCTGATCCTGCCCCAGTCCGTTCTGCTGGGCATGACTTTCCCGCTCATGACGGCCGGTGCGCTGCGGTGGATCGCCGACCGGCCGGGACGGACCCTCAGCATTCTGTATTTCGCAAACAGCTTCGGCGCTGCGGTGGGTGTGCTGGTCGCGGGATTCTACCTGGTGGAAGTTGCGGGACTGCCGGGAACCATCCTCGCTGCATCGATCCTGAACTTTGTGGTGGCGATCGGCGCCATCGTCGCAACCCGGGCCCATCGGGTGAGGACAGCAGAGGGAGAAGTCGACCGATCGCCCTCCAATCACGGCAACCGAGGCCAACAGTTCAGGGGTAATCCAGCCGGAACACGCCGCGAATCCTCTCCCGCCTTCTGCTGTGGACGGCCTTCGGCACCGCGATCGCGTCGTTCATCTATGAGATCGCCTGGATCCGGATGCTGTCGCTGGTGATGAGCAGTGCGACTCACGCCTTCGAGCTCATGCTGTCGGCGTTTATTCTCGGTATCGCGATGGGATCGCTCTGGGTCCGCTCCAAGGCGGACCAGTTCTCCGACCCGCTTCGGGTCCTGGGCGTCACCCAGTGGGCGATGGGCTTTCTCGCCCTGGCGACGCTCCCGGTCTACGTGATGTCCTTCGGGTGGACCGGGGACCTGCTGCATACCTTCGCGAAGACCGACGCGGGCTACAACGGCTTCACGATTGCCCGCTACGGGATCTGCATGCTGGTCATGATCCCCGCCACCTTCTGCGCCGGCATCACCCTGCCGCTCATCACCCGCACCCTGGTGCTGGGCGGCCTCGGTGAACGCGCGATCGGGACGGTGTACGCGGTCAACACCCTGGGATCGATCATCGGAGTGAGCATCGCCGCCCTCGTGCTCATGCCAATGGTTGGGACTCAAGGCACTGCTCTCCCTCGGCGCCCTGGTGGACATGGCGATCGGCGTCGTCATCCTCTTCGTTGCGGCACGATTGAGCGGGGATGCCGGAGCCCGGCGTTTCGCACTGCTCTCACTCGCAGGGCTGGGAGTGGTCTTTGCGATTACGGCACTCACTCCGACGCTGGATCGCCGGCTGCTCCTGAGCGGAGTCTATCGCTTTGGCATCGTGCCGCCTCCGGGAAGCAGAGAGATTCTCTACACTCGCGACGGAAGGACGGCGACGGTTTCCGCCGAGAAGATCACCTCGACCGGCGACATCTTCATCGCTACCAATGGCAAGTCAGACGGACAAGTCAGCGCCTACTGGTACAACTCCTGCACCGCCGATTCGGCGCGCCATCCGCTCCGAGGCGACATGGCCACGATGGTGCTGGGACCTCTCATGACCGCCGCGCATGCGCCGAACGCCGAAGAGGGAGCGGTCATTGGCCAGGGCACCGGGATGTCGAGTCATATCCTGCTGGCAAACCCTCATCTCAAGCACCTGGCGACGATCGAGATCGAGCCGGAGATGATCAAGGCGTCCCGGGCATTCCTGCCGGCCAACCGGCGAGTGTTCGAGGATCCCCGCAGCGAATTCATCATCGACGATGCCAAGTCCTACTTCGCGGCGGGAGGGAAACAGTACGACTTCATCTTCTCCGAGCCCTCCAATCCCTGGGTGAGCGGAGTATCGGGCCTGTTTACCGCCGAGTTCTACGACCGGGTCAAGCTGTATCTCAAGCCGAACGGGATCTTCGCTCAGTGGATTCACCTTTACGATCTGAACGATCGGCTGGTGACCACCGTGCTCGCGGCGCTGCACCAGAAGTTCGGCGACTATCAGGTCTTCATGCCGGTAGGATCGGACATGATCGTCATCGCGACCAATGGGCCCAAACTGCCGGCTCCAGACTGGAGCATTTTCCAGTGGCCCGGTATTCAGCAGGATCTTTGTCATCAACTGCCGTTCACTCCCGAGGCGATGGAGGCCACCCGACTCGGCAGCAGAACCTCGCTGGGTCCCCTGGTAGAGGCGGCGCCGCAGGTCAATTCCGACTTCTTCCCTCACCTCGACAATGGCGCCGAACGCACTCGCTACCTGGCGACCCGGGCCATCGGGCTCTGGGGATTGTCCAACGAGCGTCAGGACCTGACGGCGCCCTTCGAAGGCCGGCGGATCGGCCCGGTATCCTTTACAACGGCGCCCGCTCCGGATGTTCCCCGGATGTACAGCCTGGCGCTGGGTGCCGCATTGCGGGATCCGGCCTCCTATGTCACGACCGATACTATTCCCGACGACGACCGGAAGGTGACAGCGCTGGCCCGCGAGCGAGCCTGGCTCGCGACCCTGGCCGCGTCCGAACCGCCGGGCAACTGGCGAGTCTGGGTGCAGTGGATGTCCGATATCGAGCAGGATCGCTACGGCGGTACGACGGGCTACGCCGATCCGGAGTTCTATGGTCAGATCTATCGCTATCTCGATCGTCACAAGGCTCCCTCCGAGGTCCGTGCGGTCATCGATTTCCGCCACGGAGTGAGCGGGTGGGACTTCGCCCAGGCGGTGAAAGCAGCCGAGCCGCTCGAGGCCGCGGCGCTCGATCGCAAGAGCTGGCTCCCCCCGGACGAGCTGCGCGATGGTCTGGTCATAGCGCGACTGATGACGGGAGACGCCGTCGGCGCGAGGCGCGCGTTCGAGTCACTGGCTCCTTTCAGCCGGCGGCCGCCCGGAGATTTCCGCTCGGCGCTGCTGGCGGCGTACGTGGAGGCGAAGAGTGGTGAGGGAGGCACAGGGAGTCAGTGACGAGGATGAGGACTGAGGACTGAGTCACGATTGAGACCTGGCTTCAACCGATGGTACGACCATGCTGAAGATTGATCTCACGGGGAAACGAGCCTTCGTCGCGGGGGTCGCGGACGACGGCGGGTTCGGCTTTGCGATCGCCAAGGCCATGGCGGAGGCTGGGGCGACGATTTGCCTGGGCACCTGGCCGCCGGCGATGGGGATTTTCCAGAATCTGCTCGAGCGAGGGAAGATGGAAGAGTCGCTCAAGCTCGAAGGAGGCGGGAAGCTCGAATTCGAGCGGATCTATCCCCTCGATGCAGCCTACGACACGCTGGCCGATGCGCCGGCGGAGATCCGAGAGAACAAGCGCTACAAGGAACGGGGCGATTTCAGCATCCAGGGCACCGCCGACGCGCTGGTGAAGGACTTCGGCCCAACGCCGATCGACATCCTGGTGCACAGTCTGGCCAACGGCCCCGAAGTAAAGAAGCCGCTCATCGAGACGAGCCGAGCCGGCTACCTCACCGCGGTGAGTGTCAGCGCGTACAGCATGGTCTCCATGGTGCGGACCTTTGCACCGCTCATGAAGCCCGGGGGATCGTTCCTGTCGCTGACCTACATGGCGGGTGAGCGAGTCATTCCGGGCTATGGCGGCGGGATGTCCTCGGCCAAAGCAGCGCTCGAGGCTGACACGCGGACCCTGGCCTATGAAGCCGGTCGCCGCCACGGTGTCCGCATCAACGCTATCTCCGCGGGCCCCTGGGCATCGCGAGCAGCAAGCGCCATCGGATTCATCGATATGATGATCGACTACTGCAAGACCAACTCGCCGCTGCCGCGGGAACTCGATGCGAAGGAAGTCGGCGCCACCGCCGCCTTCCTGGCCAGCCCGCTCGCTGGGGCGATCACCGGAACCGTGGTGTACGTGGACAACGGTTATCACGCGATGGGGATGGCGGTGGGGCAGGAGGCGAAATAGGGGAAGGGCTCCGAGAGACCCTGCAACAGCTTACCGCGGAAGACGCGGAACACGCGGAAGCACGCGGACAGATGTTGTAATAAGTGTCGTGGAATTGAGCACAAAGCGGAACAACCACCTTCTCAGTACACTTTCCGCGTTGTTCCGCGTTTTCCGCGTGCTCAGCGGTATGCTGTTATCTGTCAGTCCGCTAGACGCTGGTACAATTGATGATTGTTTGATCGGTGCGTCCTAGCGTGCGGGATGACTCCGCCCCGCATAGAACTGAGGTATGCCCCGACTACCAAGCGCCTGATCGGCTTGTTCTTCGACGTCTATCACGAGCTCGGGCACGGCTTTCTCGAGTCGGTATACGAAGAGGCGTTTGCGGTCGCACTGGAGGAATCGGGCCTCAAGTTCGAACGCCAGAAGCCACTGACGGTATGGTTCCGGGGACGACTCGTGGGGACCTTCCGAGCCGATGCGGTCGTCGAAGACGCGGTCCTGGTGGAACTCAAGGCGGCCCGCGCACTCGGGACCGCCCCATGAAGCCCAACTTCTCAACTATCTCAAGGCAACTAATCTCACGGTCGGACTGATCTTCAATTTTGGACCTCGACCGAAGTTCCTGCAGGCGAGTAGTTGAGGATAGACGAGAAAAACATTACCACGGAACACGCGGATAACGCGGAAGCACGCGGAGGAATGTTGTATTGGTTGTCGTCGGATGATCACAAAGAGGAACCAACGACCGCCTTAAGAACCATTCTCCGCATAAAACCATTTCCGCGTTGGTCCGCGTTTTCCGCGTGCTCCGCGGTAAGCAGTTCATGGTAACCAATACCTCAGGAGCCCGAGTGGATCGCCTCTTCGCAACCCTCGGTTCGGTTTCCGCGCTGATCGCCGTCGCGGCAGGGGCCTTCGGCGCTCACGCACTCCGCGCCCGCCTCGCACCGGATCTTCTCGCCGTGTTCGAGACCGGGGCCCGCTACCAGATGTACCACGCGCTTGGCCTCCTTGGCGTCGCATGGATTGCCTCACGCTCCCCCTCCCCTCTCGCCGCCTGGGCCGGGTGGCTCTTCGTACTCGGGACCGTGCTCTTCTCCGGCAGTCTCTACGCGCTGGCCCTCTCCGGCATCCGGATCTTCGGCGCCATCACGCCACTGGGAGGAGTCGCGTTCATGGCGGGGTGGATTTGCCTCGCGCTGGCCGCGCGCCGCATGTAGGCAACCTAAGCCGCGTCGCCCCTCGCCTGTCGCCACTGCCTAGACCCCGAGCCCCGGAGCCGGCATGAGGATCTCCACTGCGACCACCCACATCGAGACCAACTTTCGGCAGAGTCGCCTGCTCCAGTCCCTCATGGCCTGGTATCTCGCGGTCTGGGTGATCACAGCTGATCAATCCGCTGGACCGGAAGGACTGGGTGCTGGAGAATGTCCTGGCGGTCACACTGGTGGCTGCGCTGGTGCTGTCCTACCGCCGATTCCCTCTGTCGGACATCTCGTACCTGCTGATCACGCTGTTCCTCACCCTGCACGCCATCGGGGCCCACTACACGTATTCCGAAGTGCCGCTGGGGTACTGGCTCAAGGATTGGGGCCACTTCTCCAGGAATCACTTCGACCGGGTCGTCCACTTCTGCTTCGGACTGTTGATGGCGTACCCGGTCCGGGAGGTGTTCCTGAGAGTCGCCAGCACGAGGGGATTCTGGGCCTATTACCTGCCGCTCGACGTCACCCTCGCCTTCAGCGCCATCTACGAGATCATCGAGATGCTGGTGGCCGTCGTAATCGCGCCCAGCGCCGGCGACGCCTACCTCGGCACCCAGGGAGACATCTGGGACGCGCAGAAAGACATGGCCCTGGCGGGCTGCGGCGCGCTTCTCTGCATGCTGATCACCGCACTGGGCCACAGATTGCGGGGGCGGCAGCCGGTTCTGCTGGCGGGGACGACGTCGGTGCTTAAATAGGGAGTAGGTTGTAGGGAGTAGGGAGTAGGGCGTGGCGATCAACTCTCGGCCTGACTCCCTACACCCTACTCCCTACACCCTACTCCCTGTTACCCCCATGGCCACCACTCTCCAACTTCTGCTACGCGGCAAAGGGGCCCACGCAGACACGGTCGCCTGCGTCTCGGGACTCAGTCCTGAACTCGCCGGAAAGCGACTCGCCGGAATCGAGCACACGATCTGGCAGCTCCTGGTGCACATGAACTATTGGATGGACTACGAGCTCCGCTCGATCGCGGGTCCCGAAGTCCCCTATCCGGAGCACGCCGCCGAGAGCTGGCCAGACACTGACGGGCCAGCCAGCGCATCTGCCCTTGCTGACGAGGTTCGCCGTTTTGCGAATCAGATCAAGCAGCTCAGCGACCTGGCCGGCCGGCTCAACGACAACCAGCTACGGAGCCGAGTCGTTCACCCTGCCAAGCAGGAGACGGTAGAGGATGTGCTATGGCAGATGGTGGCCCACAACAGTTACCACGTCGGGCAGGTAGCTACGCTGCGCCGGGCGCTCGGCGCCTGGCCGCCGGCGGAGGGGGGAGATACGTGGTAGGGACGACAGGAGACGTGAGAACGTGAGACGGTGAGACAGTGAGACGTGAGACGGAAATGCAGAGGGTAACAAATGGGGGCCTCCAATTTCTGGGGCCCCCTCTTACTTCTCACTTCTCACTTCTTACGCTGTCTCTCTCACTTCTCACTTCTCACGCTTTACGGCCCCCCCGGCATCTTCGTCGGCGCAACGTGATGCAGATAGGCGAAGAGCAGCATCAGTGCCGTGATCACGACCGCGGCGATGACGAGGGAGAATACGAACACGGTGCTCAGCAGGCGCCCGTCGGTCTTGAGATGCATGTAGAACATCGCGACCAGGGCGAACTTTATCGCCGAGAGGATCAACAGCACCGGTACCACGACCGGCTCGAGAAGGTGAGCGAAGCCCGCAGGCTGGCCCCGGTGAACCACCTCGTAGGCTCCCACCTCGAGCGCCGTGAGAATGAACAGCGTGAGGCCGATCTTGAGATAGGTCCCGACCGCGGGATGAGCGTGGGCGTCAGCGTGCGCGGCGGCGTGAGAGCTCATGACGGTCACCGAATGAGGTACACGACGGGGAAGATCACGATCCAGACGACGTCTACGAAGTGCCAGTACAGGGCCGCGATCTCGAGGTTCAGCGCCTTCTCGGGTGGCAACTTGCCTCGGAGCGCCACTACCAGGACCGAGGTCAGCCAGATCAATCCGATGGTGACGTGCGTGCCATGGAACCCGGTCAGGGTAAAGAAGGTCGAGCTGAAGAGGTTGGTGGTGTAGCCCATTCCCCGATGGTAAAAGTGCCTGAACTCGTACACCTGCATCCCGACGAAGAATATCCCGCACCCGATCGTGGCGAGCAGCCAGGTAATCATCTGGCGGCGGTTGCCTTTCTGTGCCCCGTTGAGCGCCATCACCACGAATAGCGAGCTGAAGAGCAGCAGGGCGGTACCGAACGTGACCAGCGGGATTTCCAGCATCTGCTCCTGGACCTTGCCGTTCAGCAGCCACTCGGCGTGCGGCTTGGGCCCGATCACGTCCCGCCCCTTGTAGACCAGGTAGGTCCCGATCAGCGAGGCGAAGAAGAGGCATTCGGAGCCGATGAAGGTCCAGATCGCCAGCTTCCGGCTGTCGATGCCGGTCGCGGTGTGGTGTTCGAGTGCGTGTGCGTCGTCAGACACGTCTGCGGTCTCGTTGTAAGTAGAGTTCTATGTGCTGTTCAGCAGTCGTGGGTCGTCGGGTCCTGAGACCCATGAGTCCAACGACTCATCGACGCCAACTCACCCCGCCGGCTCGAACGCCCAGCGATACACCCCGAAGAACAGGATCGCCACACCGGTCAGCGAGACCGGCAGGTGCAGTCCCCCGATGAAGCCGACCAGCGTCGTCGCAACACCCAGCGCCGACACCGCGGGCCAGTACGAGGGGTTGGGCATATGGATGCCCTTTCCGCTCACCCGCTGCGGCTCCGGCACTCTGCCGCCGGCCAGGCGCTCGGCTTCCCACAGCGCATCGCGGCCATGCACCACCGGTTCCTCGGCGAAATTGAACTCCTGGGGCGGCGAGGGAATCGACCACTCCAGGGTCGCGCCATTCCACGGATCGGCCGGAGCCGGAACCCGGCTCTTCATGGTCCGCCAGATGTTGACCAGGAACACCAGGAACGACAAGCCGAGGATGAAGGACCCGACGGTCTCGATCATGTTCCAGAAGCCGAAATTGTTCTCGGCGGCATAGGTGTACACCCGCCGCGGCATCCCGTTCAGCCCGAGGAAGTGCATCGGGAAGAACGTCAGGTTGAAGCCGATCAGCATCAGCCAGAAGTGCACTTTGCCGAGTTTCTCGTCGAGCATCCGGCCCGACATCTTGGGCCACCAGTAGTAGGCGCCGGCGGTGAGCCCGAAGATGGAACCGCCGAAGAGCACATAGTGGAAGTGCGCGACGATGAAATAGGTGTCGGTCTGCTGCAGGTCGGCCGGCGGCGAGGCGTGCATCACGCCGGACAGCCCGCCCATGATGAACATCGCGATGAACCCTAGGGCGAACAGCATCGGGGTCTTGAACTGGAGCTGGCCGCCCCAGATGGTGCCGATCCAGTTGAAGATCTTCACCCCGGTCGGGACCGCGATGAGCATCGTCGCCATCGAGAAGAACGCGTCGGCGAAGGGGCCCATCCCGGTGGAGAACATATGGTGACTCCACACCCCGAACCCGAGGAAGGCGATGAACGCCCCGGAGAACACCATCGCGGCGTAACCGAAGAGCGGCTTCCGCGAGAAGACCGGCAGCACTTCGGAGATGATGCCGAAGGCCGGCAGGATCAGGATGTAGACCTCGGGATGCCCGAAGATCCAGAACAGGTGCTGCCAGAGGATCGGATCGCCACCGCCGGACGGCACGTAGAAGTGAGTGCCGAAGGTCCGGTCGATCATCAGCAGGATCAGCGCGACGGTGATGACCGGGAAGGCGAGGAGCAGGAGCATCTGGGTGATGAAGCTCATCCACACGAACATGGGCATGTACATCATCTTCATGCCCTTGGCGCGCAGATTGATGATCGTCACGAAGAAATTGACTGCCGCCGCCAGGGAGGCGACGCCCAGGACCTGCAGGCCCACCGTCCAGAAATCGATGTTGAGCCCGGGAGAGAACTGCTTGCTGGTCAGGTTGGCATAGCCGAACCAGCCGCCGTTCGGCGCCGCCCCGAAGAGCCAGCCGGCGTTGATGATCAGACCGCCCGGCCAGGAATACCCAGTAGCTGAAGGCGTTGAGCCGGGGGAAGGCCACATCCCGTGCCCCGATCTGGAGCGGGATCATGTAGTTGAAGAACATGGCCGACAGCGGCATCACCCCGAGGAAGATCATGGTGGTGCCGTGCATCGTGAACAGCTGGTTGTAGGTCTCCGCCGAAACCAGGGTGTTCTCGGGCTTGGCCAGCTGGAGCCGGATGATCAGCGCCTCGAGGCCGCCGACCAGAAAGAAGAAGAAGGCGGTCGCGCCGTACAGGATGCCGATCCGCTTGTGGTCAACCGTGGTGAGCCACGACCACAGGACGGATTTCTCGGCTACCTGTTCTTCCGCGGGGAGAGCGGTGGTTGCCATGTCTGTCCCGTCTGTTATTGCTGCGTCCGAAGGAAGGCCACCAGCGCGGCGACCTCGTCATCCTTGAGCTGCAGGTTGGGCATGAGTACGCCCAGCTTCCAGGCCTGGGGGTTATGCAGCCACTTGGCCAGATTCTCGTCGGTGTTCTTGAGCGTGCCCGCCGCGATGTAGGTCCGGCTCCCGATATGATGGAGGTTGGGACCGATGAGGCCCGGCATCGCGGGAGGATTCAGCGAATGGCAGCCAACGCAGCCCTTCGCGGTAAACAGCTGCTGGCCTTGCCGGAGCATCGGCTCCGGCGATTTCGTCGTGTCGGAGTAATCGGGCCCCGGAGTATTGAAGTTCGCCGCCCAGGCGTCGAACGCCTCGGGTGGCTGAGCCACGATCCGGTACGCCATCCGCCCGTGCTGCAAGCCGCAGAACTCGGCGCACTGGCCCGGGTAATTCCCCTCGACCTCCGCCTTGAACCAGAGATTGTTGTGCCGGTTGGGGAACACGTCCCGCTTACCGGCGAACTGCGGCAGCCAGAAGCTGTGAATTACGTCGGCCGTGGTCATTTCCAGATTCACCGTGCGGCCGGTCGGCACGTGCAGCTCGTTCGCCGTCACGATGCCGAGATCGGGATAGCGGAACTCCCACCACCACTGGTGGCCGATCACCTCGACCTGCAGCGCCTCGGGCCCCGGCTTGGTAGCGGTCCGGAAGATGGTACGCACCGTGGGGACCGCGATCAGGGCCAGAATGACCGCCGGGATCATGGTCCACACGATCTCCAGCGTGGTGTTTCCATGAGTCTGCGCCGGTTCGGGAGCGCCGGGCCGGGCCCGGAACTTCCAGATGGCGAAGAGGAGCGCGCCTTCCACCAGCACGAAGACGATGGCCGCGAGATAAACCGTCTTGCGGAAGGTGGCGTCGAGCAAATGTGCGAAATCCGAGCGCGGCAGCAGCGTGGTCTGCGGGTAGTCGCGGGCACAGGCGAGAACCGCCACCGCGACGACGGCGAGCAGCATCCAACGCGATGGCCACCGGCCCACCACGGTCCGGAGGGACATTTAGGAAATCGTCCTGTCAGCGGGGAGCGACGAATGCATGCAAATGCAGCGGTACACTGTATTTATTCATCGGGTCCACGTCAAGATTGGCCAAGGGGTAAGAGCGCGCTAATCTAATCTGTGCCAATGCAGATCCGCCACCGTGGCCGCGGCCCAAGATAGCGAAAACCGCAGTCGTCCGCCCCTTGCGGCCTTAAGGAAGGAGTATCGCGATGACCCCCGCCCAGCGAGCCGCCCTGATCCAGCGCTACCAGGATGGGCCCGGCATTCTCGAGGCCGCCCTGGCCAAGGTACCCAGTGAGGCCCTCAAGTTCCGGCCCGCCCCAGGCAAGTGGACGGTTCACGAGGTCATCATCCACTGTGCCGACAGCGAGACCAACTCCCACATGCGGATTCGCTACCTGCTCGGGGAAGACGATGCCCTCATCGTGGGATACGACCAGGACCGCTGGGCCAACGTGCTAGGGTATCACGATCTCCCGCTGGAGCCTGCCCTGGCCACGGTCCGCGCCGTTCGCGCCAACACCCTGCCGCTTCTGCGGCGGCTGACCGAACAGCAGTGGAACCGGACCGGGCGCCACACCGAGTATCCCAGCTACGGGGTCGAGCAGTGGCTCGAGATCTATGGTGAGCATCTCGAGATCCATGCCAGACAGATCGAGCGGAATTTGAAGGCCTTTTCTTCAAAAGCGTGAGAAGTGAGAGGTGAGAAGTGAGAGGTGGGTGGAGGGGCGGACTGAGTTCCCTCTCACTTCTCACTTCTTACCTCTCACGCTTGTTCTATCTGACGGGCATGTCGAACGCCACCGGATCCGGGACATCGAAGGAGTAGTGCCACCACTCCTGGTCGTACTGCTTGAATCCTTCCGCCTCCATCACCTGACGCAGCAACTGCCGGTAACGCATCGTGCGTCCCGACGCATTGGCCCAGTGCGCCTGTTCTGAGAACGTGTCGAACGGCGTACCCATGTCCACTTCGCGGCCGCCGACCGAGAAATCAACCAGGGTC
The DNA here is from genome assembly GCA_963821525.1 of uncultured Gemmatimonadales bacterium. Classification (GTDB taxonomy): domain Bacteria; phylum Gemmatimonadota; class Gemmatimonadetes; order Gemmatimonadales; family GWC2-71-9; genus DATBGE01. The sequence goes on from CAWGED010000008.1 coordinate 128,037, forward strand.
AGATCCACCGCCAGGCCGAGGTTGTGGCGACTCCGGCTCGCGATATATCCGTCCTGGATCAGGTGCATCTGCCCGGTCCGTCGCGCCCAGTCGACCATGGCCTGGGTAGCGCGCACGGGGCGATAACCATCGAAGATCTTGAGTCCCATGCCACCGCTCTCCAGCCGTTGCTGAACCCGGTGGAGCGCCTCGGCGGCTTCTCTCCGGAGATAGGCCTTGTTGGCCTCGTATCCGGGGAGAACCGCGCCGGTGAAGTTGTTCGGCGTGGAATAGCGCGCCTCGACCACGATGGTGCTGTCCTCGGCTCGGACATCCGCCAGCTCGCGCATGGCCACCGAATCGGGGGCGACGTACTGCGCCGAATCCTGACCGAAGAGAGGTCCGGCGATTGAGGCCGTGGCGACCAAGGCAGAAATCAGTTGATTCATCGCGCGGAGGGTGTGGGTGACCGGACGTTGCCCGGATTGAAACGTACAATCTTCGCAGCTAAGCCATTTGGTGACAGGCTATTAGAGTAATCCGATAGCCGAGGTTAAAGCCATGTGCTATCTTGTCCTCGCAGTTGGCCGCGACGCCCCGGGTGATCTCCCTGAACCCGGGCCGTTTCCTTTTTGTCGAGTCCACCAATGTTACGCGAGATGCGTCAGAAGCTGAGCAGCGAGATCGGGCAGCTCAGTCACGAATTGAATGTGGTCATTCCCCAGGCGATCGCGCATGCGGTGGAGCTGGGTGACCTGCGGGAAAACTCGGAGTATAAGGCGGCCCTGGAGCGGCAGCAGTTCGTCCAGGCCCGGCTGGGCCAGTTGCACCAGCGACTAAGCCAGCTGAGTCAGCTGGCCAACACCGAGATACCCACCGACCGGGTCGGCCTCGGTTCCAAAGTCACGGTGGTGGACCTCAAGACCGACGAGACCGAGACCTACATGCTGGTGCTCGCCGAGATGATGGATCTCGATGCCGGTCACATCTCCCTCGCCTCGCCGTTGGGCCGGGCGCTCAAAGACCGGAAGGTGGGCGATGAGATCGAGCTCCGGATTCCCCGCGGGATCCGGGCACTGCGGGTCGTCGAGTTGGAGACGGGGGTCGGGCCCTGACCGACTCTGATCGGCTTATGGAATTCCCCAAGAAGCAGCTGCTCCTGGTAGGCGACCGGGTCCTCATCACTCCCGAGGAAGGTGAGGACCGGATGCGGGCCGGCCTGTACCTGCCGCCGACCGCGGTGGATGCCATGCAGGTGCAGTCGGGGTTGGTCATCGCGGTGGGCCCCGGCGATCCGGTTGCCGACATGAGCAGCAGCGATGATGAGCCCTGGAAGATCGGCGAACGCCAGCCGCGCTGGCGCCCCATGCAGGCCCGGGTGGGAGACCACGCCATCTTCTTCCGGAAGGCGGCGGTGGAGATCACGTTCGAGGAAAAACGGTACCTCGTCGTTCCCCAGGCCGCGATACTCGTTCTAGTTAGAGAAGAGATGCCAATTTGATTGAAGATTGAAGATTTCAGATTTAAGATTTGCAGGTTCAAGCCGATCATTAGTCGAAAGTCTTCAATCTGCAATCTCCGACCAATTCCCACCATGCCCCTAACCCGCTTCCCCGACCACGAAGACAAGCGGGTCTTCCTGTCCACCGTCCTCTCGTTCAACCTGCCTCCCCCGGATGGCGCGCACAGCGACCGCCTTTCCGTGGCCGTCTTGTGGGTCGATCGGGACACCCCATCCGCTGACGAACTGAGCCCTGACTTCGCCATGGAATTGCTGGACCATGGCGCCCTGGCCCTGGTACTTGGTGGAAGCGCCTCCGAGCAGACCGCGGCACTCTTCGAGCAGACCATCGAGGATGGAGAGTTCGTGCGCGGTCCCGACGAGGAGATCAGCATCTGGGTCGATCCCGAGGCCCCGCTCGACGAGGTGCTCTGGACGGCGGCCGAAGAGGCCATGCCCCCGGACGCCTTCGCCGACCGGCCCTGGGATATCGTCTGCTGGGCCCGGAGCGGCGATGCCATGGTGGCCAAGCTGCGTGATGCGCTGGCGCGGCTCGGTGCCATTGTAGATGATCGCTACGAGCTGGGTGGTGACGACGAATGAGCAGCTTGCCCCAGCGTGCCTACCGGTTTGGCATGTGGGGGCTCGTGGCACTCGGCCTGCCCGGACTCTTCGCCGCATTCCTCGGCGCACTGCGGATAATCCCTCTCCCCCTCGGCATCGCGGGAGGCTTCACCTTCCTGACTTGCGCGTTGCTCGGTGCGCTTGTGGGACTTCAGGCACGGCGCCAGATGCAGCTGCAGCGAGAGCGGGAGAACTACTCGACAATGCTCATCATCCTCGCCAATCAATTGCGAGTCCAGGATGATGTCGTGCTGCAACGGATCGCCGGAAAGGGCGGTCCGGCGGGAGAGGCGGCGGAGATGGTGCTTCAGGGGAGACGGGAGAAGGGAGACAGGAGACAGGGGAACAGGTGAACGGGGAACGGTGAACGGGCGTTTTCCGAGATCGATCAGGCTCTGGCGGACGAGGTGTCCGACTAGTTGCTCTGACCCCTGACCACCTGACCCCCGTTCCCCGTTCCCCGTTCCCCGTTCCCGTTCTCCATTCGTGAATGTGCTTCCACCTCTACCTCGCCAGTCCCCTCACGCTGAGCGAGGTCCGGTCCATGCTGCCGAAGGGGCTCGCCGCCGATCTGCTCGATCCGGGGGAGCAACGGGCGTTGAAGCAGCTTCACCCCGATGCGCAAACGGTTGCGCGACTGGTCCACGGCGCCTGCTCCTGCGATCTCGTGGTCCAACGGCACCCGGTGAGCCGGGAAGACGAGGCCTGGCTCCGGCGCCGCTACCGGGAGCAGGGGCTCCCGAGAACCGCAGTCCTCGCTGCGCTGGAGCGCCACCGCCGAGCCGCTGCCGAGCGACCCCAGCCCGCGGGTTTCTGGCCGCGCCAGGTTGCCGACTTCGTGGTCGAGCACGCACGCAATGCGGGCCCTACCCTCTACTATCTCCACTTCTCGCACGACGGCACCCTCGGAGTTCTTCCCCCGGGCGAGCCGCAGGCTCAGCGCGCCAGCGAAGTTCGGATGAACCCGGAGGGCTGGCTCCAGGAAGAAAGGCAGGTTCTGGTCCTGCCCTGACGCGGCGGAAGGAAATGAGGCATCTTCCAGCCAGGGAACGGGCGCTATGTCTCATACCTCGCGGCTTTATCTGCGCGCGCTGCAATTGCGCTGTCCCGCCTGTGGCGGCAGGCCTGTGTTCGTCTCCTGGTTTCGCATGTGCCCCAATTGCCCCTCATGTGGGCTGCACTTCGATCGGGAGCCGGAGGGCGGCTACTGGGTGGGCTCCTACACGATCAACCTGATGCTGACGGAAGCGGCACTCGCGGCGGCCTTCCTCATCGGGATGTGGGTCACCTGGCCCCAGCCGCCCTGGGATCTGCTGGTGTACGGCGATATCGCCGTCGCTGCAATCGTGCCGGTCCTGGTCTTTCCCTATTCGAAGACCCTCTTCATTGCCGTGGATCTCACCTTTCGCCCGAAAGAGCCTGAGGACTATGAGACTCCACGCGAGATCGCACCCCACCCCACCCGCCCTCGCCGCTGAGATACGACCGGGATGCCAATGTTGCGCGTGACTGCCCTCTCGATTGCCGCCATCGGCGGCGCGCTGGGTCTTGCCTGCGGTACGTCGTATGTGCTGGCGTCTCGGACCGCTTCGAAGGCGGCGGCCCGGATTGCACCGGATCTGGGACCGGTCGAGTCCGACTTCGGTTTCCATTATCACGCAGCAGGAGAGGGCGAGAAGACTGGGCTGGGAATTCACCTACGGACCCAGCGGGGCGATGGGCCCGGTGACGCTCGAACTCTACATCGGCGTGGGTGGCCGGCTGTATCAGACTCAACCGCCCGAAGCGCTCGATCGGCTGAAGACTTCCAGATCCCCAGGTTCCAACTAGCCACACCTCCCCCTCATCGTAGGCTCGGCGCGTTCGCCGTCTTGACAATCCCGGCTAGCGCGCCTTATCTCGGCCTTCGCAGACCCCGTCGTCCTTCACCGCAAAATTCGCTAGAGCAACCACGGAGGGGCCTATGAAGCCTCGATTGGTATGGCTCGCAGCCGCGTACCTCGCGTTAGCGGGGACGTCTCTGGCTGCCCAGGAGCGGGTACTAACAGGGACGGTAACCGATTCGGCCACAGGAGATCCCATCGCAGGGGCGTCCATCGGGATTCAGGGTACCCGAATAGCGACGCATACCAATGCCAGCGGCGTGTTCAACCTGGCGGCCCTTCCCGATTCCGATCTCACGGTGATGATCCGGTTCATCGGCTACCGCAAGCGGGACATCGTAGTACCGGCCGGTCAGACCACCATGACGGTTCAACTGGTCAAGGACCTGTTCAAGCTGGAAGAGATCGTGGTGACCGGGCAGGCCACCGGGATCGAACGGAAGAACATCGCAACCTCGGTCGCGACCGTGTCGGCCGACGAAATGAACATTACCCCGTCGGTCAGCGTCGAGTCGCAGCTGGTGGGCAAGGTCGCGGGGGCAGATATCCAGAGCAATGGGGGAGCGCCCGGTGGCGGCCTGCAAATGCGCCTCCGCGGTACGACCTCGATCAACGCGTCCGCTTCGCCGCTCTACGTCGTGGACGGGATCGTGGTGAGCGATATCGCGATTCCCTCCAATCAGAACGCCGTGACCAAGGCGGCAGCGGGGGGCAATACGTCGCCCGACCAGGATGCGCAGGTGAACCGCATCGCCGACCTCAACCCCGAAGACATTCAGTCAGTCGAGATTCTGAAGGGCGCCGCCGCCTCGGCCATCTACGGAGGACGGGCGTCGAACGGCGTCGTGATCATCAGCACCAAGCGAGGCCAGGTCGGCAAGCCGCAAGTGAACCTGACCCAGCGGTTCGGTGTCTCCGAGTTGGAGCGTACGGTCGGCTCCCGCACTTTCGAGACGGCGGCCGAAGTCGACTCCACCTATGGAGTAGGCACCGCCGCCGCAACGGGCTACACCACCGGTCTGTCGAACGACCTCGAGTAACAGCTCGCCCATCGGAAGGACCTCGCCGCCGAGACCTATATCAGCGTCAGTGGCGGTGGAGAGGGTACCCGGTACTACGTCGCCGGCCAGGTTCAGAACACTCCAGGGATCATCGACAACACCGGATATCAAAGGCAGTCGGTGCGACTGAACCTCGACCAGGTACTCGGCTCCCGAATTCACGGCTCGCTGAACGCCAACGTAGTGCATACCCTGGCCCAGCGCGGCCTCACCAACAACGACAACTCCGGCACCAGCTTCGGAGTGGTGTTCTCGAGTACGCCGGACTTCACCAATCTGACGCGCCGGAACGACGGCACATTTAACCTCAATCCTTTTGTGCCGAGCAACCCGCTGCAGACCGCGGCGCTGATGAAGAACGACGAAACGGTATGGCGCTTCTTCTCATCCGCCGCGGTGGATTTCGACCTGGTCACCAACAAGAACAATTCGCTCAAGCTGATCGCCATCGGCGGCCTGGACTACTTCAGCCAGGAAAACGAGCTCTTCTTCCCCCCGGACTTGCAGTTCGAGCCGAATGACGGCGAGCTGGGGACCTCGCTCCTCAAGGAAAGCGACAATCTCAACCTCAACCTCGACCTGAATGCGGTTCATACCTACACGCCGTCGAGCCGTAGCTGGAGCGCCAGGACGTCGGCGGGGATCCAGACAACCCGTCGCGATCTCGGCGTCCTGCAGAACGAGGGATACAACCTGGTCGGTGGGCAGGAAAGCATCGATGCCGCCACCCGCAAAGTGGTGCTCCGCAATCAGGAGCTGGTGAAGAACCTGGGGTATTTCCTGCAGGAAGACTTCCTGGCCGACAAGGAACGCTGGCTGTTAAGCCTGGGGGTCCGGGCCGACCAGAGCAGCCTCAATTCGGACGCCAGCCAGCTGTTCTGGTACCCGAAGGCGGCGACGTCGTACCGGTTTGTGAAACCGGCCGGCTTCCTCGACGAGCTGAAGCTGCGGATTGCCTATGGCGAGTCCGGTCTGGAACCCGACTACGGCCAGAAGTTCACCCCGCTGGACGCCTCCCAGAACATCGGCGGGCTTCCCACCATCGTGGTCCTGGGAACCATCGGCGCCCCTGACCTCCACCCCGAGCGGGAGCGGGAAATCGAGGGCGGCTTTGACGCTTACTTGTGGAACCAGACCGCGACACTCGAGTTCAGCGTCTACCAGAAGAACCTCAGCGATCTGCTGGTCCCTCGCGCGCTGCATGAGTCATCGGGCTACATCACCGAGTTCCTCAATGGCGGCGCGATGAAGACCCAGGGACTCGAGATCGCGGCGGCGGTCCAGCCGATCCAGAAGCGGAACTTCAACTGGCTGAGCCGGGCCACTTTCTCCACCACCAAAACCAACATCACGGAGCTCGACGTGCCCGCGTTCGAGACCGGCGGCTTCGGCACTTCGATTGGCGCTTTCAAGATCGAAAAAGGTGCCAGCGCCACGCAGATCGTGGGTAACGACACCACAGCCAACGGCAGCATTGTTGTGCACAAGGTAGGTGAAGCCAACCCCAACTTTCGGATGGGGTTTGTGAACGATTTCGTGGTTCATGATTTCACCCTGCACACCTTGCTCGATTGGCAGTACGGCGGCGACATCCTCAACCTCACCAAGCTGCTCTACGATTTCGGCGGAGTCACCAAGGACTTTGACACGCCGATCTCCGGCAGCAGCGAGACGGTGGGACAGCGCCGGCTCAGAGGATTCGGCCAAGATGACCAAGAACTGGATCGAGAGCGCCAGTTTCCTGAAGCTGCGGGAGATCGCGCTCACCTATAACCTGCCCTACAGCGTCGTCGGCGGACTCTGGCGGGGTGCCCGGTACGCCCGGTTTACGGTGGCCGCCCGGAATCTGTTCCTCGATGTGCCGTACGACGGGTACGACCCGGAAGTCAGCAACTTCGGCAATCAGCCGATCGCGCGGAACATCGACGTCGCACCCTTCCCGCCGAGCCGCAGTTTCTGGTTCAGCGTGGATATCGGCTTCTAACTCGACGCCCTGAGGAAACTGCCATGAGAACGCTCAAGATCACGGCACTCACGGGGCTGCTGCTCGCCAGTGGGTGCAACACGCTGGATGTACCGGATCTCAACAACCCCGGGCAGGACGAGCTGGAGAACCACCCGACCCGCGCGGGAGTCCTCGCCGCGACGACAGGGATGCTCTTCGGTACCCGGCTCGGTATGGCGGATCAGAACGGATACATCATGGAACTGGGGATTCTCGGCCGGGAGTCATACAACCTGGATCCCGCCGACCCTCGCTTTGTGACTGAACTCCTGGTTGGGCCGCTCGACGGAGGCAGCAACGCCTTCGGCGGCAATCTCTTCGCCCAGCCGTATGCCGATATCCGGGGTGGTAACATCGTACTCCGGGCACTCGCCAAGCTGCCCGCCTCGGCGATGACGACCGAGGAGATCGAGGCGACAACCGGCTTTGTGCAGACCATCCAGGCGCTCGATTTTCTCCACGTGATTAGTACCCGGGACGATCTCGGCGCGCCGATTGATGTGGATATCGACCCGGTAGCAGCGCCGGCCCCGATTGCCACCAAGGCCGAGGTATATACCCACATCGTGAACCTGCTCGATTCGGCCGAGACGCACCTGGCGGCCGGCGGCACTGTCTTTCCATTTCCGCTCAGTAACGGGTTCATAGGATTCGACACTCCGGTGAACTTCGCAAAGTTCAACCGGGGGCTCCGGGCCCGGGTCGCGATCTATATGGACGATTTCGCCGGCGCGTTAACCGCGCTGCAGGGATCGTTTCTCAATACCGCAGCACCGCTGGGGCTGGGGGTCTACTACGTCTACTCCACGACCGCCGGCGATCGGGTGAACTTGCTGTTTGACAATAGCGTTCCTGACACAACGCAGCCGCGGGCGCTGCAGGCCCACCCCTCGATTCTGACCGACGCGCAGCTGCAGGCAGGCGGTGCGCTGGATCAGCGGGCCCTGGACAAGACCGAGGTCTTTATACCACCCACGAACGACCTCGGTATCCCGACGAACCTGAAGTTCACGATCTATCAGACCAATTTGGATCCGATTCCAATCATGAAGAACGAGGAATTGATCCTGTTGCGGGCCGAAGCCAACATCGGCTTGAACCAGTTGGGTGCCGCGGTCACGGATATCGACTTGATCCGGACCACGTCAGGGAACCTCCCGCCGTACTCCGGCACGGTGGACCAGCCCTCGCTGTTGACGGAGCTGTTGTACAACAAGCGCTATTCGCTGCTCCTGGAAGGTGGCTACCGCTGGATCGACCTCCGGCACTACGGGTTGCTCAACACGCTTCCCAGGGATCTGCCGAATTTCAAGATCTTCACCCGGATGCCGTTCCCGCGGAACGACTGCCTGGCCCGGAATCCGACGCCAGCGTGGGATGTGCCCTGGAGCCAGGGTTCTAGAGGAAGCTCGACAGTACCGAAAAACACGAATGACCCTCCGGCGATCGTTGCCGGAGGGTCGTTCGTTTTATCGGCCAGTGACGCTTAATCAATCAGCTGAATCGCAGGTGGGCTTTTTCCATCATCGACCAGTTTTTCGCCTCGACCGTCTTGTCCGTCCCGTCCGCCTTTATAATTCCTCCAGGAATCTTGGAGAACGCCATTGTCCCACGACCCGCACGCAACCACCCCGCTCGACCGCGGCCGAGCATCGTTTGAACGAAAGGCCTGGGGCAGCGCCTACCGCGAGCTGAATGCCGCGGCGCGCGATGCCGCACTCTGCGCCGAAGACCTGGAGCGGCTCGCCTTCACCGCCCGCCTGCTCGGCAACCAGACCGAATGTGCCGACCTGCTGGCCCGCGCCCACCAGGAATTCCTCAATCAGGGCGAGACGGCACGCGCGGCGCGAGCCGCGATCTGGCTCGCCTTCCATTCCCATTTCAGAGGAGAAGTGGCCCGCGGCAACGGCTGGGTGGCCCGGGCCAACCGGATCCTGGAAGCTCATGCAGCAGGAGTGCGTCGAGTCGGGCTACCTGCTCCACCTCTCCGCGGTTCAAACGTTCTTCGAGGGCGACGCGGCGAAGGCCCACGCCCTGTTTGTCGAAGCCACGAAAATCGGCGAGCGCTTTGGAGATCGGGACCTGATGACGCTGGCGCGGCATGGTCAGGGCCGGGCACTCATCCGGATGGACCAGGCGACGCGGGGAGTCTCTCTGCTGGACGAGGCCATGGTCGCGATTACGGCCGGCGATGTCTCCTCCGCCATCGTCGGCGACGTGTACTGCAGCGTGATCGAAGGATGCCACGAGATCTTCGACCTGCGTCGAGCCCAGGAGTGGACCACGGCGCTCGCGGAGTGGTGTGCTTCACAGCCCGACCTGGTGCCTTATCAGGGAAGCTGTCTGGTCCATCGTGCTCAGATCCTGCAGTTGCACGGAGCCTGGGACGAGGCCATGGACGAGGCGCGGCAGGCCCGCGAACGGTTCTCCAATCCTCCGGGACAGCGCGCGATCGGTGGAGCGTACTATCTGTTGGGAGAGCTGTTTCGTCTCACCGGTGATTATCGCCGAAGCGGAACAGGCCTATCTCGCGGCGGGTCATCATGGACTCCAGCCGGAGCCGGGACTGGCTCAACTCAAGCTGGCCCAGGGCGACGAGGCACGCCGCAGCGGGAGCGATACGCCGCTCACTGAAGGAGGTCACGGGACCTCCGAAGCTCCGGCGCACCGGCTCTCGCCGGCCGCGGTAGACATCATGCTGGCAGCGAAAGAGACTCGCCGAGGCGCGTGTCCGCGGCCGACGAGCTCGCGAGAATGGCGAAGCATCTCGATGCCCCATACCTGCTGGCTGCGGCCGCCCAAGCCGAAGGGAATGTTTTGCTCGCTGAAGGGAAACCCAACGATGCATTGACCGAGCTGCGCAACGCCTGGCAGCTCTGGTGCGCACTCGAGGCGCCCTACGATGCGGCCAGATCACGGGTCGCGATCGGTCTCGCCTGTCGCGCGATGGGAGATCCCGCCACCGCGGAACTCGAATTCGAGGCCGCTCGACGCGAGTTCCAGCGCCTCGGCGCCCAGCCGGACCTGGAAGGCCTGCGGCGTCTTACTGCGCCAACCGATTCAGCTGCGGGCGGGCTGACCCTGCGCGAGGTGGAAGTGCTTCGCGAGATTGCGGCCGGAAAGTCCAATCGGAAGATCGCGGAGGACCTGGGGATCAGCGAGAAGACCGTAGCGCGTCACGTAAGCAACATCTTCACCAAGTTGGGTTTATCGAGCCGAGCCGCGGCGACGGCCTACGCCTACCAGCATCACCTGGTCAATTCGGCTACATAGAAATACCCACGGCGTTTCCCGACGCCGGATGGCCACTTCGCCCGATGCGGCGAGGACCCGCCTTTCCTATCATCTCTCCGTCTATTGAGTCACCGGTTTCTCGAAGGGAGATGATCATGCAGGGTAACGAACGGTTCCAGGTCGTGATCGTGGGCGGCGGTCAGGGGGGTCTCGCGGTCGGGTATCACCTCGCCCGGCGAAAGATCCCCTTTGTCATTCTCGACGCAAACCCGAGAGTGGGCGACTCCTGGCGGAAACGCTGGGACTCGCTGCGTCTCTTCAGTCCCGCGCTTCTACGATGGCCTTCCGGGTCTTCGATTCCCCGCTGGCCCCGGTGCGAAGCCGACCAAGGACCAGATGGGGAATTACCTCGAAGGGTACGCATCGCACTTCAAGCTGCCGGTGCGCTCCGGCGTCCGAGTCACTCGACTCTCGAGGCAGGGCGACCATTTCCTGGTGGAGGCAGGAGAGGAAGCGGTTCGAAGCGGAGCAGGTGGTGATCGCCACGGGAAACTATTGCCGGCCACGGATCCCGCGGTTCGCGCCGGAGCTCGACCTGGGGATCGTGCAGTTTCACTCGAGCCAGTACCGGAACCTGTCACAGCTCGCTCCCGGCGGAGTCTTGATAGTTGGCGCGGGCAATTCGGGAGCGGAGATCGCGATTGAGACGGTGAAGAAACATCCCACGTGGCTCGCAGGCAAAGAAACCGGAAACGTGCCGTTCCGGGTGGACAGTCTCGCCGGGCGCTTCCTCTTCGTGCACCTGATCCGCGCACTCGGCCACAACATCCTCAACGTGGACACGCCGATCGGGAGAAAGGTGAGGCCCAGGATGCTGCTGCGGGCGACACCGCTGGTCCGGGTCAAGCCGAAGGATCTCATCGCGGCGGGCGTCAAGAGAGTGCCACGAGTGATCGGGGTGGAGCGCGGTCTGCCCAAGCTCGAGGATGGACAGGTCCTGCAAGTCGAGAACGTGATCTGGTCCACCGGCTTTCTGCCGGGTCTCGAGTGGGTGGATCTCCCGATCTTCGGCGTAGATGGCGCGCCGTTGCACGATCGGGGCATCGTGACGAGCGAGCCCGGACTCTACTTCGTGGGACTCCACTTCCAGTACAGCCATGACGTCGGATCTGATCAACGGAGTGGGGCGGGATGCGAAATGGGTGGCAGAGGCGATTGCGGAGCGGAAGGAGACGATCCGGCGGCGTGAGGTGGGGCGGGAATGGCGGAATGGCGGAATGGCGGAATGGCGGAATGGCGGAATGGCGGAATGGCGGAATGGAGCGAGGTGAAACCGCAGAAGTTCTGCGTCAACCCATTCGTTCATTCCGCCATTCGTTCATTCCTCAATTCACTTCGCCATCGCCTCTTCCCCGTTATACGCCCGCTCCAGCGCAGCGATATCGAGCTTCTTCATTTCCATCATCGCCGCCATGGCGCGCTGCGACTTCTCGGAATTCGGATCGCCGACCATGGCCGGCAGGATGCTCGGCACCACCTGCCATGACAGCACCAAACTTGTCCTTGAGCCAGCCGCATACCTGGGCGCTCGGGATCCCCGCCGACAGTCAACTTCTCCCAGTAGTAGTCCACTTCCGTCTGCGTCCTTGCATATGATCTGGAACGAGACGGCCTCATTGAACTTGAACTACTGGGCCACCGTTGAGTGCGGTGAACGGTTGTCCGTCGAGCTCGAACGCCACGGTCAGCACCGATCCGGGCGGCCGCTTGTGAGTCTCACGTCCGGCTTCTCCGTAGCGGGTGATCTCGCCGATTTTCGAATTCTTGAAGATGCCGGTGTAGTACTTCGCCGCCTCTTCAGCCTGATTGTCGAACCAGAGGCAGGGTTGGATTCTTTTCGTGGTTGCCATTGGTGAGTCTCCTCCTATGGGTTCAGACCTGAGGTGAGCGAATCAGTCCTGTCAGCTCGCCATCAAGCCGCTGTCTACGTCATGACATCGAGCGAGCCGATGCTCGCGTACCCGCAAGTGCGCCACGTCCAGGTCGTCAATGGTCAGCCGATCAATTGAGTCGTGGACCAGGGCCATTCGCCGGATGGTGAGACGCCCGATGGCCAAGACACCGATCGCAAGCGCCCCTCCCGCAACGAAACCAAGCGCAACCGCAATTCCGGTGACTTGGCCATGCGATCCGGCCGCAAGGCGGCGAATTCTGATGTGTTTCATCGACAGGACCTCATCTGCTTCGGTCGAACGCCCCGATTGAAACATGGCGGAAGTGCCATCCTGGACGTACTCCCAGCCAGGGGAAACGCCCCCCGGATTAAGGCTAACCCTTCGTGCCGGTGATTTCGACCATCTGCCGATCGAAGATGGAATCCGGGCGCGGGAGCCGGCCTTGGACGAAGGTCGAGTCGAGGATCGACTGGCCGGCATGTTCTTGGAGTGGAGCGCGCTCGTCGACGAGCGAGAAATCGGCTGAAGTGCCGTGCTACTTCCCCGCCACCAGCCGCTCGAAGCGCGGGTTGCCCTTGAGCGGCGCGAAGTCGGGATCGATCCGGAGCCACCCGGGAGAGAGATAGTACGGCATCTTGAGCAACGGCTCCAACAGGTCCAGTGCCTGCTCGGGTTCGCCCGCGAGCAGATAGATCCGCACCAGCTGGTGTTGGTTGTAGGCGCCAGCTGTAGGCGTCGACGCTGATCGGCAGGAGCGAGAGGCCCCGCTTTCCCTCCGCGATCGCCTCGGCCTTCCGACCGAGGTAAGCCAGGGCCAGGCCGTAGAGCACATGCTGCTGCGCATCGTCGGGCGCGGCCCGAAGATTCTTCTCGAAGCCAAGCCGCGCCGAGTCGGCATAGGCCCGCGCCTCGGCCATACGACCACGGAGGTAATAGGTCTGCGCGTGAACGATGCCCCAGAGAGCCTGATCGTCATCGAAAGCACTCACCGGGAGTGCGAGAAGCTGCTGCTGCTGGGACTCGTCCAGTACCCAGAAGAGGTCCCAGTAGTTTCCGAAGAAGGCGAGCAGCGCCGCAGGTTCGACGGTCGCAAGGCGGCGTGCACGACACGCTCGGGCGCCGGCCAGGTCGCCCTGCGGCGAGCGCTACCTGGGCCTGCCCTCGATGATGCTGATGTTCGTGGGGGCAAGCGCGCCGGCCCGGTCCTGCGCCTCCTGCGCCTCGGGGTAGCGGCGCAGCCAGAGCAGGGTGTACCGCGGTACGCCGTGCGGTGTTGGCTGAGCGGGGGTCGAGGGCACCCGCCTTGGCAAGATGCTCGAAGCGCCGCGTCCCAACGACCGAGAGATTGCTCAACCAGCGCCGCCGCCACGAGCAGATCGACGTTGTTGGGTGCCAGCTTGAGGCCGGCTTCGGCAGCCGCGAGCGCCTGCCGGTTATCCAGCGCGCAGCCCCGTAGTAATCGCTCAAGCGCCAGCTGTCCCTCGGGCCGGTCTGGGCCGAGCGCGTGCGCGCGGTTCGCCGCATCCTTGGCCTGGGCCGCCAGCTCGGGCGAGGGTGTGCTGTTGGTATACAGCCTCGCGTGCGCGGGACAGCTGGCTCCAGGCCGAGACGAAGCCCGAGTCGAGCGCTACCGCCTGCTCGTAGAAGCCGATGGCCCGCCGCAGGCTGGCCGGATCACTCACCGCCAGGCTCTGCGAGACGGCCTCACCTTTCAGGATAGGCATCGTAGGCCGCGAGGTTCTCGGTCGGCTCTGGCCGCGAGCTCGTTGCGGGTACTGTCGCCCAAGGCCACATCGAGAGCACTCGCCACCTTGGTGGCGATGTCGGCCTGCACCTGGAACACGTCGGTGAGCGACGCATCGAATGGCTGCTGCCACTTGGTCGTCGGCGCCCGTCGGGCCGACCTGGACCAGCTCGGGACTCACCCGGACGCGGCTGGCCCGCCGGCGCCCTTTTCCCAGCGCACGGTGCCGGTCAGCGAGATAGTCCGCGCCCAGTTCGCGGCGCGATCTGCTGGGGCGACTTGGTGCTGTGCGCGGTACTCGTCCGAGCTGCCCGCGCGATGACCGCGAGCGCCGGCGACGTGGTGAGCTTCCCCCGCACCTCGTCGGTGATCCCGTCGGCGAAGTAGGCGTCGCGCCGAGTCGCCCAGGTTCTCGAACGGGCAGCACCGCGATGACGCCTCGGCCCGGCTCGCCTCGGCGCGTGCCCGTGCGCGTGCCGCCAGGCGAAGAGGAGACCGAGGCCAATGAGGATGCCGAGCATCGAGGGTGACGGCTGCGACCGGGACGGCGCGGGGTCGGGAGCGCGGTAGAGCTGGGGCGCTCGGATCCACTCGGCCGCGCGGGCGAGGCTGCCACCGTCGAGGCGCCGGTCAGGACCGGAAGTGCCTGGGCCAGCTGGCTCACCGTGCTGAACCGGTCGGCGGCCACCGGCGCCAGCGCCTTGCGGATCGCCTCGTCCACCCCGCGTCGGTACCGACGAGCGTATCGCCCGCACGCTCGGCGGCAGGCTCGGTGAGCCGCTTCACGATCAAGGCCTGGATCGTCGGCCCCGGTGAAAGGCGGCTCTCCGGCCAGCATTTCATAGAGCACCGCGGCGAGCGAATAGACGTCGGTCCGGGCATCGAGGTTGGGCTCGCCCGCCGCCTGCTCCGGACTCATGTACGCGGGGGTCCCGATCGCGAGGCCGGTCTCGGTCAGCCGCTCATCCGACGGCGCCCACAGCCCGCGCGATGCCGAAGTCCGCGACCATGGTGTTGCCGTCGCGGGTGAGCAGGAGGTTTTCCGGCTTGATGTCGCGATGGACCACGCCATGGTCGTGGGCGTACTGGAGCCCCTGGGCTGCTTCCCGGGTGATCCGGAGCGCCTCCTCTACCGGGAGCTGCCGCTCCCGCCGCAGCCGGTCCCGCAGCGATTCGCCCTCGACGAACGGCATGGTGAACCAGAGCTGACCCGCCGCCTCGCCGGAATCGAGCACTGTGAGGATGTGGGGATGTTGCAGGCGGGCAGCGAGCTTGATCTCGCGCTGGAACCGCTCGGCGCCCAGGACCGCGGCCAGCTCGGGATGCAGCACCTTCAGGGCGACCGACCGGTCATGCTTCAGGTCGCGGGCCAGGTAGACCGTGGCCATGCCCCCGCGCCCGAGCTCTCGCTCGAGGGCATAAGCATGAGACAGAGCCTCGGCGAGAGACTCCTTGGAAGGGGGCATTGAGATAAATGTACGTCGTCTGACGTGGCCGTGCGACTCTGGGCGGCTGGTGCCCGGGATTCAGCTCACCGGAAGCGGCGGATGATCGCCATGATCAGCGACTCATTTTGGAGGGTGAACGGCGTTCTCCGTGGACAGCCGACCCAGTGCCGCCTTCGCCTCGTCAACCAGGTACTGGTGGGAGGCGGGCGGCAGGTCATACCTCCTGAGGAATTGCTGGTAGTGGTCGCGGGCCAGGTCGGTGCGACCCTGCGCTTCCTCGATACGTGCCAGTTCGTAGTACGCGAAGGGTGCGAACAACTGGGTGCGCGGGGATTCGTAGGAGGCCGGGATGTTGGCTTGGTGCCAGACCAACAGCTTCAAGGCGCGGCTGGTGTCGCCTTGCGCGAGCAGCAATCGTGATGCCGCCAGATGGGTGATGGATCTGGCGTACGGGTCATGGGGACTGCTCATCTCGTCGTCCGTCGCTGACAGGTCGAGGGCCGCGAGCGACTCGGCAGCGGCTTGCCTCGCTCCCCGGAGTTCCAGCTCGAAGCCAGCGAGGGAGCGATCGAGGAAGGCTGCTTCGCGGGCCGCACTGCGCTGAACGCTCGCGCGCGCCTCCGCAAGTGCGCGCTGGTCGCGCCGGAGTACGGCGAGCATCCCGTCGGCCCAGGCGAGCTTCGCGAGTCCGTTCCTTGCGGAGGCCGAGTCGGGAGGAAGTCCAGCGAGGAACTTAACCGCCGCCGCCCTTCGCGCCGTTGCGCGCGCCGTGTCGAGCCCACCAAGCCAGGCGCCCGTTACCACAGTCTGGTAGATGACAAAGGCATGCGGTGGGCTGGCTGCAGCCCATCGGTCGGAGGCAACGAGGGCGGAGTCCCAGGCGCCACGTGCCGCCCACGCATTGGCCATGCCCTCCCAGGCCAAACCCGCGTATGAACCATGAGGATCGAGTGCCAGCAGGCGCCGGTTGAGCTCGATCTGGGCCGCCGGAAACCCATACCAATGGAGGAAAACGCTCGCCATGATGTGTTGGAGTCTGTTCTTCGCGCCCGCGATGGCCACAGCGAAGCTGTCGCGCAGTGGCACCGGAAGTTGCCCGCTGGCGGACAGCAGCAGGTGCTTGGGCAAGCTGGCATCATAGCCCAATTCCGCTGACGCCTTGGCGAAGTGTCCCAGCGCGGTCAGTGACCTGACTGCGAGCGCCGCCTGGGCTGAGTCATGGCCGAAGCTGGCATCGGCCAGGTGGTCCCACATGGGGACGAGCTTCGGGTTCGAGTCTACGGTCCGTTGCAACGCTGCCCGGACCTCGGCGTTGGTCGTGCCGATCACCGGCCCCCAGTGATGCAGGACGTCGGCGTACTTCCACCAGGCGGACCAGTCGTCGGGGAAGCGATCCGTAATGGCTCGGAACCGCGCCTGATACTCCGCTTCAGTCAGCGAGCCACCGTCTCTCTCCGCTTCGATGAGCAGCCGATCCCGCTCGCCGAAGGCCGAAAGGTGAGATTGGTATCCGCGCTGCAGGACGGAGTCCGGTCTGGCCTCGAGCACCCATCCCTGGGCCGAGTTGTATCGCCAGCCGGCAAGCCAGAAGCTTGAATCGGCCTTGATGGCGGTGGCGTAGGCCTCAATCGCCTCGGGCCAGCGCCCGGCAATAGTGAACTGCTCGCCATCGAGGAATGCGCGTAGTGATGCCACTGAACGCGTGGTGAGGTTCGCATAGCTGGGCGATGGCGGCTCGCCTCGGCGCCAGACCTGCCGCAGGATTGCCCAGGTGACCGAATCGGTGAGCACGCTGATGAAGTCCTGTGCCGCGACGACGGAGGCGCGTGCCAGCGGTTCGGCCGCGCCGCTGGTCGCAAGCAGCTTCAGGTCGAGCCGAATGTCCGGCCCCACCCGTACGATGTCTCCAACCACTACGCTCCCGGCGCCAAGGCCTTTGCCGAGCACCACGGCGTCGGTGGTGCCGCGGTCACTCGAGCCATCGACCTTCGCCAGGACCAGCCGCGGATCCGCCACCCGGATACCACCGACACCGTCCAGGTTCGCGCTGATCGTGAGCACGAGGTCGCGTCCGAGGTGCACCAGTGCGGAGTCGGAAGTGCTGGGCAGAAACGGGAGCACCGCAATGAACGAGGCGGAGGGCTCGACCTGTGGCCGGTGGCGCATGAAGCGCCAGCCGCCGACAAGACTGAGCGCCATTACCATGCCGGCGACGACGACCCATGCAAGCCGCCGCCTATCACGCACGCCTATCCCGGCCACCGACGCGGGGGCGGGTTGACTGAGCGCTTCCACAAACTGTGCTGCGGTGGCGAACCGATCCGCTGGCGACCGGGCCAGCGCAGAGGCCAGCGCGCGGTCGACCGGCGCTGGCACCGTCTCCCGCACGGTGCGCACGGAAGGGACAGGCAGCGTCATCCGCTTGGCGAAGATGGCCTGCGCGGTCGGCCCGGTGTAGGGGGGCTCCCCCGCCAGCATCTCGTACAGCACGCAACCCAATGCGTAGAGATCGCTCCGGCCGTCGATCTCCCGCTCGGCCGTGGACTGCTCGGGGCTCATGTAGGCTGGTGTGCCGATGGCGAGGCCGGTCTCCGTGAGTCTTGCGCTGCCGGCGGCGTCGACTGCCCTCGCGATGCCGAAGTCGGCTACTCGCGCGTGACCGCCGGAGAGCAGGATGTTGTCCGGTTTGATGTCGCGGTGAATTACCCCCCGTGCATGCGCGTAGCCGAGCGCCTCGGCGACCTCGCGGGCGATCTGCAGCGCGTCCTCGACCGGCAGCTGCTTCTGCCGCGCCAGACGGTCGTGCAGTGATTCGCCCTCGACGAACGGCATGACGTAGTACAGCAGCCGCCGGCCATTGTCGGTGGGAAGCTCCACCACGCCGCTGTCAAGGAGGGGCAGGATGTACGGATGGTCGAATCGGGCCGTGATGGTGATTTCGCGCAGGAACCGCTCGGGGCCCAGTACCGCCGCCAGTTCAGGATGCAGCACCTTCAGGGCGACCGACCGGTCATGCTTCAGGTCGCGGGCCAGATAGACCGTGGCCATGCCCCCGCGCCCGAGCTCTCGCTCGAGCGCGTAAGTATGAGATAGAGCCTCGGCGAGAGACTCCTTGGGAAGGGGCATTGAGATAAATGTACGCCGTCTGACGTGGCCGTGCGACTCCGGGCGGCGGTGCCCGGGATTCAGCTCACCGGAAGCGGCGGATGATTGCCATGATCAGCGACAACAGGAGCGAGAGGACAACGGAGAGCAGGAGGGACGAGCCGAGCGGAATGTAGATCCGGCTGTTGGGCCGCTCGATGCGGATGTCGCCGGGAAGTTTGCCAAACCACCGGAAGGCGCCGGCCCAGACCAGCAGGCCTGCGATGGCCAGGACCACACCAGCGGCCACGAGCATCGGTCCGACGGAAGAGCGAGGCATGCTGGCCAATATAGGGGCAAGATCGCCATCCTTGGTATCATTCCTGCCAACCCATTGGTGGAAGCCGCCCTCAAGGTATTGTTGCTGCCATGCGCGTGGATGTGCTTGTCCTCGACGGCGTGTTCGACCTGGGCCTGTCCGCCGTACTGGACGTCTTCGAGACGGCCAACGAGCTGATCGGAATGTCGGAGCTTGCAGTCTCACGGTTCGAAGTGAGAACCGTGGGCCTGCGGCGGACGGTCACCACCTCGCATGGCCTCCGGGTCCCAGTCCAGACGGTGGGCACCCGGAAGCCGGACTGTGTCGTGGTCCCGGCCCTCGGGGTCAAGATGCCCGATGCGCTCGAGACCGCCCTGGCTCGGCCGGACGTGAGAGAGGGCGGAGCGGTGCTCCGGCAGTGGGCCCGGCGAGGCGCGCTCATGAGCGCGGCCTGCATCGGGACCTTCGTCATGGCCGAATCAGGCCTGCTCGACCATCAGAGGGCAACCACCACATGGTGGCTGGCGCCGCTCTTCCGCAGGCGGTATCCCAGCGTGCAGCTGGACGAATCGTACATGATCGTGAAATCCGGCCGCGTCGTGACCGCGGGGGCGGCCCTGAGCCATGTGGACCTGGCGCTCTGGCTGGTGCGGGGGGTGAGTCCCCAGCTCGCCGGGCTGACCGCCCGGTACCTCATCGTCGATTCGAGACCGGCGCAGTCGGCCTATGTCCTGACCGATCACCTCATGCACTCGGACCCCGTGGTCCAGCGGTTCGAGAGCTGGGCCCGGGCGCGACTGGCGCAGGGATTCTCCTTGGACGCCGCCGCCAAGGCCGTCGGGGCCAGCAAGCGGACCCTTGCCCGGCGGATGCAGAGCGTTCTGGGGAAGACGCCGCTGTCGTACTTCCAGAGTCTTCGGGTGGAGCGGGCAGTGCATCTGCTCAAGACCGGCACCGCGAGCGTCGACCAGGTAGCCGCGCGGGTGGGATACGCCGACGGGGCGACCCTTCGGACCCTGCTCCGGCGTCGGCTGCATCTTGGCGTGAAAGAGATCAGGAGAACTGCTCGGTAAAGCCCCCACCCTCCTCGGCGGGTTCAAGAAGCAGGCGCAGGACACCCCACCACACTCGAAACACCTCGGGCGGGCTGCTCGGATGCAATCCGCTCGATGATGTTGCCCTGGCAAGTATGATATCAAAGATGGCGTTCTTGCCAATGGCATCGATCGCGCTCCTGGCCTAGTTTCGACCTCACGATGTTCAACTCACACAGGAGACCTGAAATGCTCAAGCACAGCTTATTCGTTCGCCTCGAGGCGAAGCCTGGCAAGGCCGATGAGGTTGCCGCGTTCCTCCAGCAGGGACTGCAGATGGCGAATCAGGAGACAACCACTCCACTGTGGTTCGCGCTCCGCCTCGGCCCCACGACGTTTGCGATATTCGATTCATTCAATGATGAATCGGGGCGGCAGGCACACTTGAACGGACCGATCGCGAAGGCGCTCATGTCGCAGGCGCCGACCCTGCTCACGACTCCGCCGGTGATCGAGCGGCTCGATGTGTTGGGTGCAAAGCTTCCGAACTGATCGATCGTGGAGCCGCGCAGGAAGCATCTGCGCGGCTCCGTTCACACCGCCGCATCATGAGTACCCTCACTTCATTGCCTCACTTCGGAGCAGCTGCAGATTCATCTTTCCGAAGCTGAGATCATCGAGTTTGGCCATGCCCTGGCGCACGGGCCAGCGCTCGGACTTGCTGATCCAGAAGAAGAAGCCGAGTCCCGGATTGAATCGACCACGCCCGCGGTGAAGGCTGACCTTCCAACAGGTGAAGCGCCCAGCAGGGACCTCAATCACCTCCTCGCCATGAATCCGCAGGTTCACCCAGAACCGGACTGCCACACTGTCGTCGGACGGCCTGGTGATGGGGACGCTGATCGCTGAGTCGGCGGAAAGGTCTGCGGCCTGGAGCACCGCCAAGATAAGGGGCGGCAGCGGCTGCCATCGCTCCTCGACAGCAGGGGCGTGATACGCCAGGAGCTCGAGACCATCCCGCGTCACCCAAGTCGAGTCGGTAAAGAACGGCGGATTGTCCTTGACCTGCTTGCCGGCCAGCAGCAACCAAGCCGGCGCCCCCGCGTATTCCGAGGGCTCGACCGAATAGACGAACAGGGTGTCCCCCGGGTGCGTGGCGGCGTCCGGTTCTGCGCTGTAGGTCCACCGTCCGGGGCGCAGCCTGAGGCCCTTGGCTGCTTCCATAGTCGCAAAACTCGGGGAGCCGGAGACTTGTGCCGCTAATGGTTCTGCTGCAAAGACGGATGGCGCAGCGAGCGTACGTGTCCCGACGGTGCCCGAAGGACGAGTAGCCAGCCGCGGTGCGATGAAGAACAGCAGCAGGGCCGCCGCGACCGCGACCGCCGACACGCGGGCGATCCATCGAATCGTCATCCGACCTCGGCCTGCGGCCGGACCTGACATTATGACCCGCTCGCCGCGCCGCCGCCGCTCAAGGATCAGCTCCAGCTGCCGCTGAGATGGGACGGGAGCCTCCAGCAGTCCCGCGACATGGCGGATCCGGCGTTCGAGCTCCTGATCAGTCAGCATGATGCCTCCAATACCTGGCGGAGCCGCTGGAGCGCGCGGTGGAAGCGCACCTCCGAACTGTTGCGGCGGATGCCCAGCAGTTCCGCGATTTCATCGTGTGAGTAGCCCTCGATGGCCTTGAGAACCACCACGACTCGCTGGTCCTCAGGTAACTGCATCAGGGCGAGTGCCAGATCCGCCTGGTCTCCGGAGCATCCGGCCGGGAACGCAGAAAGCGTCGATGCCTCGTGGAAATCGGCTTCCCGCCGCCGCCTTTCCGCCCGGAGCCGCATCAGGACGAGGCGAACCAGGATCCGCCTGAGCCAGGCAGGGAACTGTCCAGACTCCCTGTAGTGTCCCAGTGCTTCGGGTAGCCCGACGAACAGATCCTGGACGACATCCTCGGCCTCGCTCGCGCTCCCGAGCAGCCGGGCGGCGAGCGTCAACATCGCAGCTGCGTGACGGTGGTATACCGCACTCAAGGCGTCCGGATCTCGCGCCCGGACACGGGCCACTAGGCCAGCGTCGCTTGGTGGTTCAGTCGAATGAACGATCGAAGCGGGGAGACCCATGCAGACATAATGCCGCACGTGGGCGGATTCTTACAACTGGCTGGCTGACGGACTGAGCGGACGAATACCCGTGCTTCCCAGCTCGCGCCCAAACCATGTAACGATCCGCGAGGGGGCGGACTGCAAGGTCGGTCATTTGGCTCAGCGCCTCGGTTCGCCGATGAGCCGCTGCAGTCCGGCGTGCGGCCACGTAAGGTTGCAGCTCAGGATCGGCCTGCCGCCAGGTGTCCACCACGCGCTGGAACAGATGATCCCAAGCCCCTGCTCACCCAACCGTCGGCGAGCCGCGCCCGCTCGAGGACGGCGCTGACGAAAAAGCTGCAATGCCTACAGTTGAATTCTGAATTCTACCTCGAATAGTCCAGCTATCGAATAATCCAGCCTAGGCGGCCAACCCCGATCACGGGGTGAACCGCTTCGACCTTCCTGTCTCTTATCCCTCCCCCCTGCTTGACGGGATAAGAGACAGGGCCACAGAGGGAGTTCACTGCCCCCTGGTGTATCGACTATTACCGAAGCACCGTGGGCACGTCGCTCGGACAGTCCATAGAGTAGAAGTCGCCGTCAACCGGAACCGTGAGTATGTCCTTCTGGGGAGACGGGGCGGAAGGGTTTGAGGATCGCTCAGCGCGCCTACTTCAGGTCGATTAGCTCGTCACGCTCACCTCCTTGGCGGGTAGCGACCTCCAACACATTTCCGATCCCCGGAGCGTAGAACTTATGCGACCGGTCCCCTGGCTCGATGGGCGTCCATTCCGTAGTCTCGAGACAGTTGGTGAACTTGCCGAACGGTACCGTCACCGTCTCCGTCAGGCGGATCACCTTCCCCATGTCCTCCACCACTCCGGGCGAATTTTCCTGCTGGACAATGTCGCCCACATGGGGATCGGCCAGCATGATGATCCCAGCCTTGGCGCTGTTCTTTCCCGCCTCCCAGGAGCCCTCATCCGTCAAGAACTTGCCGTGATCGAACGTCTTGGTATCCTCGCCGAGGTACCAGACGTTCCCGTCCTTGTCCGGGGCAAACCAATCGAAGGTGTCTTCCGACAGGGAACCGTCCTCGATGAACACTTGATCATGGACGACAATGGCACTGACTCCGAGAATCGTCTTGGTCTGGTGCGTGACCTTAACCACGTTCAGCTCCGGCCCTTCCTTCTTGAATTCGCTCCGGTACGTGTACCTGGTGCCAGGGTGAAGAGGGAAGTACAGGTTATCCTTTGGGGTCACGAAGTTGGCAGCATGGAAGGGAATGGTGATGACCTTGGAACTGACGCTGGGTACGGCTTGCGGATTAGCGGTTGAGGCCGTGAGAACTTGACTGGGGTCGTCCGCCGCCCCGCAGCCTGCTAACCCGAGCACGCCGGCGAGGGCATACAGCCACAGCCGACTGATTTGAGGCGCCGTCATCGTTGATCCTCCTGGAGATTGGAGTTCGGGGAACTCGCGGCACCTGTCTCCTCCTGTCGAGCGCAGCACCGCACCCCATGAGGAGCCCACGAGGGGACCCTGTTGTGACAGCCGAAGGCGACTCCCTAAGCCTGTCCGGAGAGAGTGTGCCAACATGAAGCTCTGAACGGGTCAGGGATCGGGAATGCGGGATGTGATCTTATCCCTTCCGCCGCTTGACGGGATAAGAGCAAGGCCGCAGAGGGAGTCACTGCCCGCTGGGGCCGAACTATTACCGAGGACCCGTGGCCCCATGTCTCGCGGGGTGTGCCAGCAAGAAAGACTCTTGTGACGACCTGAGACAGTGAACTGCGGAGCGGCTCCTGTCTCTTATCCCCATCCCGTTATCCCCATCCCCTGCTTGACCGGATAAGAGATAGGGGCCTAGAAGGAGTTCCACTCGCTCCCCCCACCGGACGAAGGCCGAAATGGCATAGGGTTGACAAATCAATATTCGTTGATATTATCAGCCCATGGCAACGGCCCAGCAGGAACTCACTTCGGTCGCGCGGGTGTTCCACGCGCTCTCAGACGAAACCCGCGTCGCCCTCGTCCGGCGCTTGCGGAGCGGGGAGCACTGCGTGTGCGATCTCATGGATCACCTGGACGCGGCCCAGTCACGGCTGAGCTTTCACCTCAAGGTGCTGCGTGACGCCGGAATCGTGGATTGCCGGCGCGAGGGACGCTGGGCGTACTACTGGCTGCGGCCGGAGGCCTTCGACGATCTCGGCGACGCCGTGAAGGGACTCGCCCCGACACCTGGAGCCCGCGCGACCGCGGCGGCGCGGTGCTGCGACTGATTGGCTTTTTCTCACGTTGAATATATCAACCATTTTTGGTGAATGCGAGGCTGACATGACGAGCAGGTCCGATATCCCGAGCGCGGCGAGTGCGCTGACGGAGACAGTGAAGGCGAAGTACGGCGAAGCCGCCAAGCGCGTTCTCGCGGGGCAGGACGCGAGTTGTTGCGGGCCAGTCAGTTGTGGTTGCGGCTCCGCGGCAGCGAACGGCATCAAGGACCCGATCACCTCGGACCTCTACGGCGCCGACCAGACCGGTGTGCTTCCGGCCGACGCCGTCCTGGCCTCGCTGGGGTGCGGCAATCCGACCGCCCTCATCGAACTCCACGACGGCGAGGTGGTACTGGATCTCGGCTCCGGCGGCGGGATCGATGTTCTCCTCTCCGCCCGTCGCGTCGGTCCCACCGGCAAGGCCTACGGGCTCGACATGACCGAGGAGATGCTGGCTCTGGCCCGCGCCAACGCGGCAAAGGCCGGTGCCACGAACGTGGAGTTCCTCAAGGGGAATATCGAGCAGATCCCGCTCCCCGATGCGAGCGTGGATGTGATCATCTCGAACTGCGTCATCAACCTGTCGGCGGACAAGCGGCGAGTGCTGGGGGAAGCCTTCCGCGTCCTCAAGCCGGGCGGTCGATTCGCGGTCTCCGATGTGGTGGTGCGGGGTGAAATCCCAGCGGCGGTTCGGAGGAATATGGAACTCTGGGTGGGCTGCGTTGCGGGTGCCCTG
Source organism: uncultured Gemmatimonadales bacterium (assembly GCA_963821525.1). Classification (GTDB taxonomy): domain Bacteria; phylum Gemmatimonadota; class Gemmatimonadetes; order Gemmatimonadales; family GWC2-71-9; genus DATBGE01. The sequence goes on from CAWGED010000008.1 coordinate 153,004, forward strand.
GAAGAGCAGGAGTTCCTGGACCTGCTTGGCGCCGCCGGGTTCGAGTCGGCGTCAATCGAGCCGACCCGGGTCTACGAGTTCGAGGACGCCCGTGCCTTCCTCGGGGCGGCGGGAGAAGAGCTGGAGGTGCTCGCCCGCGACGTGAGCGGACGCGTCATGGGCGCGTTCGTGCGCGCCACTAAGCCTCGCTCGGCGGCTCTCCCCGTCGCAGCCGGCGCGTGCTGCGGTTCGGATTGCTGCACCTGACCCGGGCCTCGATTCACCGGGCCCATCCATGGTCGCGACGCCACTCCACCTGAACGGCCGGTCCGTCGCACTGCGACCGGCCACCGCGTCGGATCTCCCGACGGTCCTGCGGCTGCTCGTGGACCTGAAGCTTCCGACCGCCGGTGTCGACGACTCGTGGTCGGAGTTCACGGTCGCCGAGGCGGATGGAGCGCTAGTCGGCCTCGCTGGCGTCGAGCGGTATGCCGAGGGCGTCCTGCTGCGGTCGGTGGCGGTCCACCCCGCCTGGCGCAGCTCGGGCCTCGGTCGAGCGCTGGTTGAAGGGGTCCTCGATCGGGCAGCCCGTGCCGGCAGTCGCGACGCGTACCTGCTCACCACCACGGCGGAACACTATTTCCCACGCCTGGGGTTCCGCGCCATCGCCCGTGCAGATGTGCCAACGTCGGTTCAACAGTCGGTGGAGTTCCGTGAGGCCTGCCCGGGCAGCGCCGTCGTGATGCGCCGTTCGCTTATTGCTCCCTGACCGCTCCCTTCCCTGCACCAAGGACTGACCGTCATGACGAGCCTCCCGGCCGATCGCCCCCTCCGCGTGCTCTTCGTGTGCACCGGCAACAGCGCCCGCAGTCAGATGGCCCAGACGGTGCTCAATCGGAAAGGGCGCGGACGATTCGTGGCTGAGAGTGCCGGCTCACAGCCGGCCGAACGCGTCAACCCCCTGGCTATCAGCACCCTGGAGCACCATGGCTTCTTCTGGACCGGTCACGCACCACAAGGCCTCGACGTCGTGATCGAGCAACCCTGGGACTTCGTGATCACGGTGTGCGATCGCGCGAAGGAAACCTGTCCCATCTTCCCCGGGCAGCCGGTGATCGCCCATTGGGGGATGCCCGACCCGGCCGAGGCGACCGGCACGGAGGAAGAGCGGCAACGCGTGTTCGATGACACGCTGCTCCTCATCAGCCGGCGCCTGGATCTCTTCCTCGCGCTGCCCATGGCGAAGCTGGAGAAGCTCGCCCTCCAACACCGAGTCAACGAGATCGGCGGCGCGGGCGCTGCTCCACTCGCCACGCGTGATGCCTGACGGCCGGCTGCGCACCCGCGCTCTGGACAGGCACCCACCCCATTGGAGCCTCTTCCCAACATGACTGCCCCTGCTGGTGACGCGCCAATCCTTATTCGCCTGTCCACCCTCGACCGCTTTCTGCCGCTCTGGATCTTCGCGGCCATGGGCCTGGGGCTCCTGCTGGGACGGGCCTACCCGGACCTGGGGGCAGCCCTGGACCGCGTGCAGCTGGCGGGCGTCTCAGTGCCGATCGCGATCGGACTGCTGTGGATGATGTATCCGGTGCTTGCGAAGGTGCGCTACGAGGCCATCGGCGAGCATGCACGCGATACGAAACTGCTGGGCACGTCGCTGACGCTCAACTGGATCCTCGGGCCACTGGTCATGCTGGGGCTCGCATGGCTGTTCCTCCCCGACCTGCCCCACTACCGCAATGGGCTCGTCCTCATCGGGCTGGCCCGATGTATCGCCATGGTACTGGTGTGGAACGCCCTGGCCTGCGGCTCGGCGGAGTTGGCTGCTGTCCTCGTGGCCCTCAACTCTGTCTTTCAGATTCTGACCTACTCGGTGCTGGGCTGGCTGTACCTGACCGTGGTGCCCACGTGGTTCGGAGCCGATACGGCCGTACTCGATGTGTCGATGGGGCAGATCGCCAGGAGTGTCGGGATCTTCCTTGGCGTGCCACTCATAGCCGGATACGTCACGCGGCGCCTCCTGGTCGCCCGACGAGGAGCTGTCTGGTATGACGGCGTGTTTATTCCCCGGATCGGCCCCACCGCGCTGATCGGCCTGCTCTACACCATCGTGCTGATGTTCGCGATGCAGGGGCATCGCATTGTCGAGCTGCCGTTCGATGTCCTGCGCATCGCGCTCCCGCTTCTGGCCTACTTTGCCCTCATGTTCGGTCTCGCCTTCTGGCTCGCGCGGCAGCTGGGGTTTGCCTACGAGGCCACGGCCTCGCTCGCCTTCACGGCCGCTGGCAACAACTTCGAATTGGCCATCGCGGTTGCGGTCGCGACCTTCGGGATCGGGTCTGGCGAAGCCCTCGCCGCGGTGGTGGGCCCGCTGATCGAGGTGCCCGCGCTGGTGGGTCTGGTGTACGTGTCACTCTGGGCTCAACGACGCTACTTCCCGGCTGGCCCCGCGCGTTCACGTCCACCCATCTGTCATTCCAGCTGACACGCCAGTAATCCACACCAGGCTCCACTGGGGCGAAGCAAGCCCCTGTCTCTTATCCCAGCCCCCGCTTGACGCCCTCCTTCCCCTTCCCCATATTGCCGGAGGAAACCGAACAAACACCGAAATAAGGCAGGCTCCCATGTCTCCCTCGACCCCTCCACCCCCCACCAAGACCCCACCCAGGCCAAGCACTCTAACCTACTACAGGATAAGAGTTTGCCCTGAGTGCTCCGGCCCGGTCATCCGCAACTCGGGCTGCATCACGTGTGCGCAATGTGGGTGGGGGAAATGCGGGTAGGAGGGCGGACAGGTGGGATGGCGGTAGGGCGGGAAGGCGGTCGGGGCGAGGCAGGACGGAACAGGGCGGCCGGGGACAAAGGGCGGAATGGCGGAATGGCGGAATGGCGGAATGGCGGAATGGCGGAATGGCGGAATGGCGGAATGGCGGAATGGCGGAATGGCGGAATGGCGGGCCGAAGGTAAGCAGTCAGCGAAGCGGATCTCCCGCCCGACCGCCATCCCGCCCTACCGCCCAACAGGCGACGCAAGACCCACGACCCAGGACCAGACCACGACCACCGACCACCGACGATGTCCCCACCGACCAGGATGAGCCGACGCCTAATGAAACTGCGACGAGCCGAGGCTCACGACCCAGGACCCGAGACCATCGACTATCGACCACCGACCATCGACCACGAACCCACCATGCCCGACCTCGCGACCTCCAACATCACCGGCCAACTGGTGGCGGTGCTTCGCGAAGCTATCGAGGGACCGCAGCACAGCTGGACCTATTTCACCGACAACCAGCCGGGAACTGGACTGTTCGGAACCATCGGACCGCTGAGTCCGGCCGACGTCTCGCGGCCCCAGGGGAAAAGTGGGACCACCATCGCCGGCCATGTCCATCACCTCGCCTTCAGTCTCCACGCCTCGGCGGCCTGGATCCGCGGCGAGCGGCGGCGGTGGAACTGGGACGAGAGCTGGCAGGTCCGCACCGTCGGCAGCAACGAATGGGCTGAGCTGCGCAACCGGCTGCGCCAGTCCTACGGCGAGCTGACCCAGGCCATCGAGCAGCACGCTCTCGAGAGCGAAGAAGCAATGGGCGGAGCCATCGGTGCGGTAGCGCATGCGGCATATCACTTGGCAGTGATTCGGCAGAAAGCGACGGGGTGAGGGATGGCGGAATGGCGGAATGGCGGAAGGGCGGGACGGCGGAATGGCGGAATGGCGGACCGACAAATCAGCGGAGTCAGACGTGCAGAGCAAGACGGGATGGCGGACTCAAGACTCACGACCCATGACCACCGACCGTCGACCACCGACAACCGGTCCCCAGTTGCCGTTGCTAACCGTCCGCCGAGTCCGCCGAGCCGCCGATCCGCCCTGCCCGTCCTCGATACTAGAGCCGCTCGGGGAAGCACGTTTCACAAAGTGCCGGTCAAGACGGTCCTCAATTCACCGGCCACGACCGGCATGGGCTTCTGGTCGCTCAATCCCTACGTCGGATGCGAGTTCGGGTGCTCGCTACTGCTATGCGAGGGAGACGCATAAGTGGACAGTCGAGCGGCTGGGGACACGAGTCAGGAATTGCCGATTGATAATTGCCGATTGCCGATTGCACCCGCTCCATCACACCAATCAGCAATCGACAATCAGCAATCAGCAATCCCCCGCCGAGGCATTCGAGCACCGCATTTCGTCAAAGCCGACGCCGCCGACGTGCTGCGCCGCACCCTGGATCCCGTGAAGCTGGCGGGGGCGTCCCTGGTGATCGGCACCGCGACCGATCCCTATCAGCCCGCCGAACGGAAGTTCAAGCTCACCCGGAGCATTCTCGAGGCGCTGCTCGGCTGGCGGGGCCTCTCGCTTGGGCTCATCACCAAGTCACCGCTGGTCACCCGCGATCTCGATCTGCTGCAGCGGCTGAGCGAGCGGCACGAGGTGAGCGTCAACATTTCCCTCGCGTCGCTCAACGCGCCGTTGTTGCGCCGGCTGGAGCGCCGCTCTCCGGCGCCGCATGCCCGGATCCGCGCCCTCAAGACTCTGATCGACGGTGGCATCCACACCGGGCTGCTCATCGCCCCGATCCTGCCCGGCATCACCGACGACCGGGCCGGGCTGGCGACGCTCATGCGCGCCGCCAAGGCGGCCGGCGCCAGGTACGCGGTAGGCCAGCCACTCCGCCTGGGCCCGGCGATCGTGCCGCAGTTCATGCCGGTGCTGGAGCAGGAATTCCCCGATCTCGTGGAGCGCTACCGGCAACACTACGGCCACGGCAATTACGTAAGGGCCGAGTACCAGAAAGCCCTCATGCACCGGTTACACCAGCTGCAGGAGGAGTTTGGCTTTCCGGTCGCAGAAAGTCGGAGGCGCAGAGAGCAGCTGGAGGGAAGACAGCCCCGATGGATGAAGGAGGAGTGGCAGGCGACGCTGCTATTAGGCTAGACGGTGAGACGGTAGAACGTGTGAACGGGTATTTCTGATCTCCAGTTATCCCGTCTCCCGTTCTCCGTCTCCTCGGTACTGGTCACCGGTACTTACCTCAATGCTCCGATCCGTCCTCTTCATCGACCCCCCCGCCTTCTGCACCGCTGTCGAAGGCCTCGTCGCACCCGCGCTTCGGGAGCGGCCGGTTGCGGTGGCGGCGCCGGGAGCCGATCGCGCCACTATCCTGGCGCTCTCCGCCGAGGCGAAGGCGGCGGGCATCGCGCGCGGGATGCCGGTGGCAAAGGCCAAGAAGCTCTGTCCCGATCTCATCCTGCGCGCCCCAAACCCTCGGCTCTATGCCCGGGCCTCGCGCGCGCTGTTCGAGATCCTGCGCCGCTATGCCCCGGTGATCGAGCCCAAGGGATACGGCCATGCCTATCTCGACATGACCGGCACCAGCAGGCTGTTCGGTCCGGCGGTGGATGTAGCGCGGAGGATCCAGCGGGAATCGAACCAGCGCATCGGACTGGATCTCGCGGTCGGCGCAGCGGCTAACAAACTGGTGAGCCGCACCGCCTCTGAAGTGGTGAAGGGTTTGTTTCTCGAACCGCCGAACCGCCGTTCCGCCTTTCCGCCACTCCTCGACGTCCTCGCCGGCAGCGAGGCTCCCTTCCTGGCACCCCATCCCACCGGGTTGCTTCCCGATCTCCCCGAGGAGATGCGGGAACGGCTCGACGACTACCAGCTCGAGCTGATCGGTGAAGTCGCGGCACTGGAGCAGCAGCAGCTCTACTCGGTGTTCGGCACTCCTGGTCGTGTGTTGCACCAGCACGCTCGCGGCATCGATCCTCGACCAGTGATGGCTCCCGAAGTAAAGGCGGAGTTCCGCGCCGCCCACACGCTCGCCAGCGATACCAATGATCTGGGCCTGATCCACCCGCTGCTCCGACACCTGACTGAGCGCCTGGGACAGCGGCTCAGGCAACGACAGCTGGTGAGCCGGCGGCTTACCCTGCAGCTCGCCTACACCGATTACGCCACCGCGAAGCGGAGCATATCCCTCCCGCTCGCTGCCCTCGACGTGGAGCTGTGGGATGCGGCTCGTCGGGCGTTCGCGCTGGCCAACTCCCGCACCGTCGCGATCCGTGCCTTGGGGATCAGTGTGGACCGGCTGGTGGAGGCGGACCTGCAGCTGGAGTTTTGGGAGACGGGAGACGGGAGACGGGAGACGGGAGAATCGGACCGGCGGACCGGCGGACCGGCGGACCGCCGCACTTCTCACGTCTCACTTCTCACGCATTTCGCCGAACCGGCGAACCGTCGAACCGCCGAACCTCTCCAGTCCGCCATCGACCAGATCCGCGCCCGCTGGGGCAACCGGGGGATCGGGATGGCTCCGATGCTGAGCCGGTGAAGGCCCTCCGGCTAGCCCTGCCCGTCGAGCTTGAGCTGATGGTGATCCACCCGGATATCGCGCGCGTTCTCCATCGCCAGCTCATGCTCGGCGGCGAGACAACCCTTCAGCACGACCACCGACTGCTCGAGCTGGGTGTCCTTCTCCTTGTCCGCGGAAAGCGCAGCAGTGCGGTCCTTGGTGCTGTCGTGTGCCAGCGCTTCGCGGACCTCATGGAGCTGATGCTCATCGCCGCTCAGCGTATGGCTGTCGTGATGGATCACCTGGTTCAGATCCCGCTCGGCTCGCTGGTCCCGCTCGAGGTCACTGCGAGCCTCGGCTGGCGTCACGTTTCACGGACGGAACAGCCGGCGGAGCAATCGGGATCAGGAGCGAATCAGCCATCTGGGCCGACGCGATCCGGGAGATCCCGAGAGTGAGAGCAGCGATCAGAATGAGTCTATAACGGGAAGACATAATGCCCTTCGGTTCAGTCTCACCGGATCAGATTCCGGTTTGCTGCGAAGGGTCGCAAACGGTGCGCCATGGGCGGGTGGACCCACACACTCGATAAACAGGCATAGCTGCGATCGTAATGGCCCTGTCACGCCATTCTGCTCCGGCCAAAATTGCCTCGCTGACAGGGTGTCACAAAAAGCGGTGAAGAGTGAACGGTCGAACGGGTCACGTCTCACGTCTCACGTCTCACGATGTCATCCCCACGTAAGCACCACCTTCCCGAAGGTCTCATCCCGTTCCATGGCACGATGAGCTTCGGCCATGGCGGACATGGGATAGGTGGCACCGACGACGGGCCGAAGGGGCGGTGGTTCGTCGGTTCGTCGGTTCGGGGATACGGAGAACAGAGGCAGAACCCGCTCGGTGAATTCGCGCACCAGTGGCACTCGCTCCGCGAGCGGCCTTGTCCGCATGACGGTGCCGATTACTTCGAGGCGTTTCCGGAGTATGGGATCGAGATTCGCCTGCGCCTCGGCTCCCTGCAGGAAGCCAAGCATCACCAGACGACCTCGCGGTGCGAGGACGGCAAGATTGTCGGCGAAAGCCGGACCGCCCAGCACGTCGAGAATCACTTGGACCGGCTCGGTGAGCGCGGTACGGAACGGGCCTGCGCTGGTATCAATGCCGCGATCCAGCCCGTATTCGCGCGCCCGGGTCGAGCTTCGCGGCGTTGCGGGAAGTGCCGATCGTAACGGCGCCCAGCTGCTTCGCGATCTGGGTTGCCGCCGTGCCCACGCCGCTCGCCACGGCGTGGACCAGCACCCGATCTCCAGGTCCAAGCCGTCCGCGAGTCACCAGCGCATCCCACGCCGTAAGGAACGCCTCGGGAATCGCGGCCGCGTCGGTGAAGGACATTCCTTCGGGAATCGGAAGAGTTTCATCCTGATGGACCACAACGAACTCGGCATGAGCTCCGCCTCCGACCAGGCCCATCACCCGGTCGCCGATGCGCCAGCGGGTAACACCAACACCCAGCTCCTCGACCTCACCGGCGTACTCCATGCCGGGGATGTCGGCGGGCCACCCTGGAGGAGCGGGATAGCGTCCCCGCCGCTGGTGCATGTCGGCACGGTTGAGACCGGCGGCATGCACCCGCACTCGTATCTGCCCCGGCTCGGGCTCGGGAGTCGGAACCTCCCGGAGCTGGATGACGTCGGGGTCGCCGGCGGCGGTGTAGGTGATGGCGCGCATGGAATGGGAGCCGTCAGCCGTCAGCCGTCAGCCGTTTATTAAGCTTGTGGTCTCATAGATGGTAAGTGTAACCCTGATCGAGACAGTGTCAATGAGCTTCATACGCTGACGGCTGACGGCTGACGGCTCAACAAGGAACCCGAAATGTCCACCTACTGCGATATCGCCCCCACCCACGAATGGCACGGGCCCTATCACGCCACCGAGTACGGGTTCCCCCTCACGAGCGACGCCGACCTGTTGGAGCGGCTGGTCCTGGAGATCAACCAGGCGGGACTCTCCTGGCTCACGATCCTCAAGAAGCGGGAGGCGTTTCGGAAGGCCTATGACGGGTTCGATCCTGAGATTGTAGCCGGTTACAAGGCCAGGGATCGGAAGCGCCTGCTCAACGACCCGGGGATCATCCGCAACCGGCTCAAGGTGGACGCGGCCATCGCCAACGCGCAGAAGATCCTCGAGCTGCGGAAGTCACACGGCGGCTTTCACGCCTGGCTCAAGGCCCATCATCCTCTGACGAAAGAGGAATGGGTGAAGCTGTTCAAGCAGAACTTCCGGTTCACCGGCGGTGAGATCGTGGGCGAGTTCCTCATGAGCATCGGCTACCTGCCCGGGCGCGCATGCGGAATCCTGTCCGGTCTACGGCAAGATCGTGAAACTCAAGCCGGCTTGGATGGTGCAATCACAGAGGCACGGAGAACACAGAGCAGGCAGGGATGAAAAGCAAACGCAGAGACGCAGAGGAAAAACAGAATAGCGGTTCTCGGCGTCCTCTGCGCCTCCGCGTTTGTTCTTTTGTGCTTGGCTCTCAGCACTTGGCCCGCTCACTGCTTACCGCTCACCGCTTACGCGAAGCATGTTCACTCATCTGCACGTCCACTCGCACTTCTCATTCGAAAGCGGCGTCTCGAGCCCCGAGGTGCTGCTGGATGCTGCGGCTCAGCGTGGGTTCACGGCTCTCGCATGCACCGACACGAACGGCGTCTATGGCGCAGTCGAGTTTCAGCAGGCGGCGATCGCCCGGGGCATCCGGCCCATCCTGGGCGCCCATCTGGTCTTCGGCGACGAGGAAGCGGTAGTACTGGCGACTGATGAGAAGGGCTGGGGGGCGGTGTGTCGGGCGGCGACGGGGGTGCATTGGGAATGTCAGAATGAAGATGGCGGAATGGGGAATGGAACAGCAGCTTCAATCTCAATCTGAAATCTCGCATCTGAAATCTCTGTCCTCTCTCCTCGCCACCGATCGAGCCGGCCTCATCATTCTCTCATCCAACATTCCTTTTCTAGAGCGCATAGTCTCGCTGAGCGGACCAGCCGGCATCTACGCCGAACTCCGTCCCGGCAAGGAGCGCCACGCCGTCGGCGCTGCCGCTCGGCGACTGGGAATTCCAGCGGTGGTGACTAACGCCGTGCAGGTTCGCCAACCCGGAGGACTTCCAGCGGCATCGGCTGCGGACTGCGATCGCGCGGAACGCGACGCTGTCGGAATTGCCGATTGAGGATGTCTCGATTGCCGATTGAAAAGCGAAATGGAGCCTCGGCGAATCGGCAATCGGCAATCAGCAATCGGCAATCCCTCCGCCTGGCTCCGCTCCGGCCCGACATTTCCCGCTTCTTCCCCGATTGTCCCGAGGCATTGAGCGCGAGCGAGGAAATCGCCGAACGTTGCGAATACCTCCTGCCGCTGGGCCGGCGAGTAGTGGCACCCCGTTTTGCCGAGGTGGACGATGCCTTCCAGCGGTTGCGCACGCTGGCCTACGAGGGTGCCGAGCGGCGATACGGCACCATTGCGCCGGTGACGCGCGACCGGCTGGAGCACGAGCTGGCGATCATCGGCCAGATGAAGTTCGCCGACTACTTCCTGGTGGTGAATGACATCGTGCAGAACGGGCCCACCCATTGCGGCCGCGGCTCCGTCGCCAATTCGATCGTGAGCTACTCCCTCGGCATCACCCACGTGGATCCGCTCGGCGCCGGGCTCCTGTTCGAGCGCTTCCTCAATCCGGAGCGGAAGGATCCGCCCGACATCGATCTCGACTTCCCCTGGGACGAGCGGGACCACGTTCTCGCGTATGTCTTCCGGAAGTATCCCCATCCTGCGGTCGGCCATGGTGGCCAATCACAACTGTTTCCGGCTGCGCGGCGCGTTGCGCGAGGTGGCCAAGGTGCACGGCCGGCCCGCCGGGAGAGATCCGCGAGGTCACCCGCCGGATCCCCTGGTTCAGCGAGGACGATCCGCTGGAAGAGGTGATCGCCACCCACCCCAACTTCCAGGGACTCGACCTGCCGGCCATCTGGCGGCGATCTGGCGAGGATGGCCCAGCCGCTGGTCGGAACTGCCGCGCCACCTGTCACTGCATCCCGGCGGCGTGGTGATCGTCCCCACGACGCTGACCGACTACGTGCCGATGGAGCGCGCGGCCAAGGTGCTCGAGGGATCTCCCGGCCTCACCGTGCCCGTCATCCAGTTCGAGAAGGACGGCACCGAAGACGCCGGCCTGGTGAAGATCGACCTCCTCGGCAACCGCTCGCTCGCGGTCATTCGCGACGCGATCGCCGCCGTGAAGGACCACACCGGCCGGCAGATCGACTACACCTCCTCGGACCCGGAGGACGACGAGCCGACCCGGGCGCTCTTCCGCACCGGGCAGACGATGGGCGTCTTCTACACCGAGAGCCCCGCCTCGCGGCAGCTCTGCGCCAAGTCCCAGGCCGACACCTTCGACCTGCTGGTGCTCAACACCAGCATCATCCGCCCGGCGTCCAACCGGTTCATCCGGATCTACCTGGAGCGGCTCCACGGCGAGCCCTACGAGCCGCTCGATCCCTGTCTGCGCGACACTCTGGCCGAGACCTTCGGCGTGATGGTGTACCAGGAGGACGTGGTGAACGTCTGCTGCGATATTCGCCGGAATGCCGCTCGCCACCGGCGACGGACTGCGGAAGGCGCTCTCCAAGAAGCGGCCGGTCAAGCAGCTCGCCTCCTATGCCGAGGAGTTCTTCGCCGGCGCCGCGGCGCTGGGTCGCGACATCGAAACGGCGAAGAAGGTGTGGGAGATGGTGATGTCCTTCGCCGGCTACAGCTTCTGCAAGGGACACTCGTGCTCCTACATCCAGGTGGCGCAGCAGTCCTGCTATCTCCGGGCCCACTATCCCGCCGAGTTCATGGCCGGGGTGCTGGCCAACGGCGGCGGGTTCTATCACCCGTTCGCCTACGTCGCGGAGGCGATGCGGATGGGGCTCACCATCCTGCCGCCCGACGTGAACGCGAGCGAATTCCGTACGACCGGGCGCGGGCGGGAGGTGAGAATCGGGCTGCAGTTTGTAAAGGGACTGTCGGCGAAAGCAGCCGAGACAAGTGTCGATTGCGGCTTGCGGCATGCTGATTGTTCTGCTGACTCGTCAATCGGCAATCAGCAATCGGCAATCAGCAATCCCGATATATCGCTGGACAACCTGCGCACCCGGCCTTGGCGACTCCGACGACTGTCGCACCCTGGTCAAGGTCGGCGCATTGGATTCCATAAAGGGAGATCGCACTCGCCCAATGCTCCTGTGGGAAGTCGATTCGATTCAGGAAACGCCGAGGGATAGCAATACGGTCTCACTTGATATCGAGCCACCGAGACGCTCGCCTCGCAGCATCGGGATCCAGCTTCCTGCCGAGCCTCCGCGCCTTCGAGCCGCCGCCTCTTCGTGAGTACAGCACAGACCGCCGCCGCCGAGCGGAATACGAGCTGCTGGGTTTCACGACCGACAGCCACCCGATGCATCTTCACGCGGCCGATCTCGCCCGGTTCCGGGTCACCAAGAGCACCGAGCTGGCAGATCATGTCGGGGAATCGGTGCTCTGCTGCGGCATGCTGACCACCTCGAAGCCCATCAGCACCATCACCGAGGAGCCGATGGAGTTCGCTACGTTTGACGACGGCTATGGCCTGATCGAAACCGTGCTGTTCCCCCGGGTCTTCCGCGAACGAGGGCACGTCCTGTTCGACCAGGGACCCTTCGTTTTCCGGGGCAAGGTGGATGAGGAGTTCGGAGCTATTACGGTGGCAATCACGGGCATCGATCGACTGGAGAGGATGATAGAGAAGGCGAGGAAGGGCGGGAAGGGCGGACAGGGCGGGATCAAGGCGGAATGGCGGAATGGCGGAATGGCGGAATGGCGGATCGAGTAAGCACCTGCGGAAGGGCTGCAAGAGATTGGGACGACACTCTTTGTGCCCTTCGTGTCTTCGTGTTGAACAGTTGAAGTTCTCTGCGTCCTCTGCGTCTCTGCGTTTGATTCAGGGTGACTGAAATGGGAAAGTGAACGCGAGGGAGTAGGCCTGTGACCAAATGGCTCCTCATCGTCGGCGGAGTCCTGGTCGGCCTGATTCTCCTGCTAGTCCTCGTGGGCTTCATACTCCCCCGCGAGCATACCGTGGCGAGCCGGGTAACGCTGCATCAACCGCCCGACTCGGTGTTCGCCGTGGTCCGTGACATCGGCGCAATCTCCAGTTGGTGGCCGACGGTCAAACAGGTCAGCCGACGAAACGATCCCCAGGGAAAGGAGATCTGGGACGAGACCATGGGAGACGGCATGAAGATGGGTCTCGAGGTCGCCGCGGTAGAGCCACCCGGAATGATCCAGACCGTGATCGTGGGGGACGCTCCCTTCGGAGGCTCCTGGACCACGCGCATCGAACCTGTGCCGGGAGGGAGCACGGTCACCGTCACCGAGGATGGATGGGTCTCCAATCCTATTTTCCGGGTCATTTCCCGCCTGATGGGCCACCACCATACGATGGACGATTACCTCACGGCACTCGGCTCCCGCTTCGGAGAGCAGGTGTCACCAACAGTCATTCGCCCGGTGAACCGTTGAAGCCCGAGCGGCATCAGCGGAATGCACTCGCTTCTGTCGGCGACAGAATGCACGATACCTGGCTCAATCGCCATCAGCGTATGGCCGGCTTCACCACCGCCGAATCTGCGGCGCAAGCTTCGGAACCCACGCGACTCCGAGGGACCGCCCTCGGCAAGCGGATTGAAGCTCGAGACCATTTCCACCGCATTCAGCGAACCGCTCTTTCTTACCTTTGCCCCCGGGGACGCGACTCGACTCTTCGTAGTCGAAAAGGATGGGCTCATCCGCATCCTGGAAAACGGAGCGATCCTTCCCTGCGCCGTTTCTCGACCTGACCGCATCACCACCAAGGACAACGAACAGGGACTCCTGGGTCTCGCGTTCGCCCCGGACTACGAGACCTCCGGCCGCTTCTACGTGAACTATACCACGGACGGGAGTACGCCGGGAGGCAAATCGGTAATCGCTCGGTACCATGTCTCCTCCGATCCCGAATTGGCCGATGCGGCGAGCGACACCACGATCCTCGAGGTCGATCAACCCTATACCAATCACAACGGGGGCATGATCGTCTTCGGCCCCGACGGATTTCTCTACGTGGGATTCGGGGACGGCGGGAACGCCGGCGATCCCCAGGGGCACGGCCAGAACCGGAATGATCTGCTCGGCTCGCTGCTCCGGATCGACGTGAGCGGCGCCGGATACACCATACCGCCCGATAATCCCTTCGCGGGGACGGCGGCGTACGGAGCGAACTGTGGAACTACGGCCTGCGGAATCCCTGGCGATTCAGCTTCGACCGGCAGACCGGCGAGCTGTACATCGCGGATGTGGGACAGGGAGACCGGGAAGAGGTGGACGTGCAGCCGGCGATCCGGCGGCGGGGAGAACTACGGATGGAACACGATGGAAGGATCCGAGTGTTATCCCCCCGGCTCCAGTTGCGACAAGAGCGGCCTGACCCTGCCGGTGCTCGAGTACGACCACGGAGCGGGCTGCTCGATCACCGGAGGATACGTCTATCGGGGAACCGCTCTGCCGGACATCGTGGGCACTTACTTCTACTCCGATTACTGCGCCGGATTCCTTCGCAGCTTCAAGTGGCAGGGCGGGATGATCACCGAGCAGCAATCCTGGCCGGGAGCGCAGCCCCCGGGGAATGTCACCAGCTTCGGAGAGGACTCAGCGGGAGAACTCTACATCCTGACCATACAGGGTGGGGTCTACAAGCTCGTCGCCGAGCCCTAGCGTGGTGGGCGACCTCTTCTCCCCACCCCGGAGGAGCTCCCCGATTTCAAGGGCTTGGCCGACCGGCTTCCGCCTGAGATTCTGTTTGGCACTTCGTCGTGGAACTATCCCGGATGGAAAGGCCTGGTCTACCACCAGGACTATCCCAAGAACGGGGCCGCGGCAAAGATGCTCAGCGGAGTACGTGAAGTTCCCGCTCTTTCGCACCATCGGAATAGACTCATCGTTCTACGCTCCGCCGACACCAGAGCAGCTCCAGAAGTACGCCCAGCGGTTGCCGCCAGGATTCCCCTGCGTGATGAAGGTGTGGGACCGCTTCACGGTGCATACCCTGCCCCGGGCCCGTTACGGGCCACAGGGTGGAGAGCTCAACCCCGATTTTCTCAACGCCGATTTGTTCCGGTCCGAGGTGCTGGATTTCTACCTGGCGCATTTCCGCGATCACACCGGACCGCTGGTATTCGAGTTCCAGACCATCAGCCGCTCGAGCGGGATCAGCCCCGAGGACTTCGCCGACCGGTTGGACCGGTTCCTGAGCGTGTTACCACGCGACGCGAGGTACTCGGTGGAAATCAGGAATCGCGAGTTCCTTACGCCGGCTTACCTGGCCGTGCTCCGGGAGCACAATGTCGCCCACGTGTTCAACTCATGGACCAGGATGCCGTCGATCGGTGACCAGCTCGACGTGCCGGGAGTGTTCACCGCGCCGTTCATGGTTTCCCGGGTGCTGCTGAGACCAGGCCGGAGTTACAACCAGGCGGTGAACGCGTTCGCGCCGTACGACCGGATTCGCGAGCCCAATCCCGAGCTGCGGCACGACGTGGCCCGGCTCATCGCCCAAGCCGCGGCGCTCCGGATACCGGCCTACGTGCTGGTGAACAACCGTGCGGAGGGAAGCGCGCCGCTTACGATTGCGGCGATCGCCGAGATGGTGTCCGGCGCTTGAGCGGAGGCCGGCGGGTCCGGGGACCATCGTGGTCGGGAGACTGGGCGAGGGCGTGAGCCGAAGCCGACAGGCGGCACGCCTGAACCGCTCCAACGCGGTCGGCAATGCTCACCTCGACCCACCGCCCGAACGACGCGGTCGGGCCGGTGAGAAAGGGACGGGCCAGCCGGGCAGCCAGCACTTCCTCACGATCCGAGTCGGGGAGACGAAGGACGATCGCCTCGTCGAACAGAAAGGCGAACATCCGGCTCCGGGTAAAGAACGCGTCGGCGCCAAACATCCGCTTGGTGCTCACTTCGGGCAACGCGAGGATGGCTGCACGCACCAGGTTGTGCACGTCAGTCTTTCCGCCAGGCATTGCTCGATTCCCGGGTGTGGGTGAGTTCAAGGGGCGGAGAAAGTACCGCGTGGCGGTACGCTCCGCTATACCGCCATGCCCGAACAACTCCCGTAGCACGTAACAAGTTTCGCCGTCCCATACCACGCAGCATCGGGGCCAGTGAGGGCGGGAAGGCACGAAGGCGGACGGCGCGAAACAGATACGTAAAGACGGACAACCCGATCTAATTGATTACCGCGAGAAGACCGCGTGATAAGCAGTGACTCCGCGTGCTCCGCGTACGGCTCTTGGGAGGCGGAAGCGCTACCGGTCTAAGTCGGGCTCCACTCCGGCGACAGCGCAAATCCG
Source organism: uncultured Gemmatimonadales bacterium (assembly GCA_963821525.1). Lineage (GTDB taxonomy): Bacteria > Gemmatimonadota > Gemmatimonadetes > Gemmatimonadales > GWC2-71-9 > DATBGE01. The sequence continues at coordinate 168,738 of CAWGED010000008.1, forward strand.
CAGGATGGTTTCGCCGATCTTGTTGTTCGGAGTGGATGCGCCAGCGGTAACCCCGATGAGCCGGGCGGTGCCGAGCCAGTCGTCGGCAACCTGCTCCGGCTGCTTCACGTTTGGTTGATAGCGCATCCTGCCGCTCTCAACGTCGATGGCCGAGGCATCCTCGATGTGATAGGTCCGTACCCCGCGATTCCGGCTCATCGCCGCGAGATGGGTCGTGTTGCTGGAGTTGTATCCCCCTACCACGATCATCAGGTCGAGCGGCTCGCTTCAGCAGGGTCACCATCGCGTCCTGCCGCTCCTGGGTGGCGGAGCAGATGGTATCAAACGTCCGGAAATGCTCGGCGAGGTTCGCCTCCCCGTAGCGCCGCAGCATGCTCTGACGCACTTCGCCGGCGATGGCGAGCGATTCTCCCGACAGCATCGTCGTCTGGTTGGCGAGTCCCACACGCAGCAGATCCCGCTCGAAATCGAAACCGGGAGACATCGCATGGGAGAAATGACGCGCCAATTCCGCCGCGTCTCCACCGTGCTCGATGAAATCGCAGACCCGCCGGGCCTCGGCCATGTCGAATACCACGAGGTAGCGGCCGCCGGGATACTTGGTCACCTGGCTCGCCGTCGCTTTGGTCTCCTCGTGATACGACTTGCCGTGGATGATCGCGGTGTACCCGTCCCTGGCGTAGGACTCGACCCGCTTCCACACATTGAGGACCGAGCCGCACGTGGTGTCCACCATGACACACCCGATGTCGCGGAGCCGGGCGAAATCCTCGACCGTGACACCGAAAGCCGGCATGATCACCACGTCGTCGGGCGTTACTACCGAGAAATCGAAGGCGCCGGCCGGACTGCGCTCGAGGAACACCACCCCCATTTCGCGCAGCTTCGCGTTGACGTGGGGGTTGTGGATGATCTCTCCCACCAGAAACAACCGCCGGTCGGGAAACTTCCGGCGCGTCTCGTACGCGTACTCGACGGCGCGGTCCACCCCATAGCAGAAGCCGAATTCCCGGGCGAGCAGGAAGGTGAGCGGTCCGGCGGTGAGCCGGAAATCGTTGGCGCGGAACTGCTCCACCACCGCGCTGTGATAGTCGGCGGTCAGCTGGCCTTCGATAGCCGCCTTGAGACCGAAACCTTTCCTGAAGTAGGTCATCAATCCTCGGGTGCGCTGTCAGCCGGCTCAGCGGTCACGCTGTCGCTCCGGCAGCGGGCCGAATCGGCCACCAGCGGGACGCCGCGAAAAGTGGCCATCACCCGGATGGTCTCCGGCGTCGAGACGGCATGGAGCCTGGCCTCGAGTCCTCCCTCCAGCATCCCATCACGTCTGGTGAGCATGATCCAACCGGAGTCTCCCTGATACCCCTTGATCTGGGTCTCCGTAAACCATCGCATGCCGACTGCTGACCTCGGCCGGTGCAGGGAATCCGGCCTGGGATCCATAACCGGATATTCCCCATCCGATACACTATCGGAAGGATAAATCGCGAGGCCCATTCCCGCGTCCGAGTCCACCCCGATGACCTCGAGTAACCGGCCCGGAGCGCACCAGGTCGCCCGGGCATTCGCGATGAGCTTTCCGCTGTCCGACCCGGCCCATTTCGCGTGCAGCTGTCCCGCGGAAGGGCCGGCCGCCGAGCCGTGACAGGCGGTCAGGAGCATGGCCGTGCCGAACACGATCAGCCGGCCGATCACTTCGCGATCCCGAGCTGGCGGCGCGCGTCTTCGACCGAGAGCGCGAAGGGACGAATCCGCTCTACCAATCCCTCTGGCAGCGGCCGGGAGACCAGGCTGCGACGGTCGGTGCAGACCAGCACCAGGTGGCCATGCGCGCTGTGCTTGCCGGTCGCGGTATGGATCACCTCGAAATTCATGGTCAGCGACTTGTTCCCGATTCGGCCGAAATACGCCGCCACCTGGAGATGATCATCCAGGCGAGGAGGATAGTGAAATTCGGTGTGGACCTGGACTCGCGGCAGGTAGATGTCGTAGGTCTCGAACAGGGTGCCGTAGGGAAGCCCGGCGGCGCGGAACAGCTCCGTTTCCGCCAACTCGAAGAATCGAACGTAGGACCCGTAGAAGATGATCCCCGCCAAGTCCACGTCGGACCAGCGGACATACTCTTCGACAGTAAACGGTTGGGCCGGCATCGCCGGGGAAGCTAGGGGGTCGCAGGACCGATCACCAGCCGAAACCGGTCCGGATATCGAACCGCAGCCCGTCGCCGCCATCGGTGATCGGATAGCTGAAATCGAAGCGCAGCAGCCCACCGGCAATCGAAACTCCGAGTCCCGCGCCCGATAGGACACTCGTCGAAAACAGCTCGTCCGCGGCACCCAGCCTGTCCCACGTCAATGAACGGCACTGGGCGGATCAGACCCTTGGTCAGCGGCCAGTCGGCCTGTGCGGCCCAGAAGGACTGACCTCTGCGAGTCCCGTAATCGAAGCCCCGGACAGTCGGCACACCGCCCAACCTGAACTCCTGCTGCGCCAGCGTCGGCGACGTCGCGATGCCGGCCTTGAGCGTGAACACCGGGCGGCGACGTCCCCCGACCCACCGGCTGCCTCAAGCTGCCGAAGAGTCGCCCGGTCGCGGTCCCGTCGCCCGCGAGCACGTCGGCACCCAGCCGCCAGCGGCCGTGGAATCGTGAGCCATCGATGCTGACACTCGCACCGGCGAAAGTCCCCTCGTCTATCGGTGGATTGTCCGGGAATTCCCCGGAGCCGCCGAGGAAATCGTTGATGTGGGAGAATGCCTCGGTTCTGACACTGCTCTGCACCTCGACTCGCGCACTCATGTTCAGCTCGACTCCCAGGCCGATCGAACTCTCCCGAGTGATCACGCCGCCCTGCGCCAGGTAGTAGTCGGCGTCGTCGTGGGCGACGAAGATGGCACCCAGTGAATTTCCGAGGCTTCGATAGCGGCCGAATGGATCCCCGCTCGCCATTTCCCGGTAGCCGCGCAGCCGCCAGCGAGCGCCCGGCGCTTCCCGGGTCACCGTCAGGGCGCCGGTCAGGCGGTGGTCGTTGATGCCGAAGCGGGCCTCTCCGGCGATCGAGGTGAAAGGATCGCCGGGCCACTGCACCCGGTAGGCAAAGCCGGGATTGAATCCCTGGATCTTGTTGTAGCGGACGATTTCGGAGAACTGGGTCCAATCAACTCCTGATGTCTGCCGGCCGGTCAGGTCGGACGGCAGGTCCGCCGCCATTTTCTCGAGGTCGGATGCCAGCTCACGCTGCTGGCGCGCTGCGGCGGAATTCTCTTCGAACTGGAGCGAGTCCCCCCAGTCGGCGTACTGCTTGAGCGAATCGCCTGGCGCGCGATGGATCTCGAATCGTCCGCCGGGCCACCGGCCGGCATCGTCCCGCTCCAGCTCATCCTCCTTCAGCGCGCCTCCCTCTTTACGCCGCTCACGACCCACTTCCCGCAGCGAGTCCCGCCGTGCCTTGACCAGTGCTTTGACACTGTCCGGATCGGTCACCGAGTCCGGCAACTCCATCGTGAACCGCACCGGTTTCCCGGTGTTGACCTCATAGTCGTCGAAGGTGGTGGAAGCCTGGAACGGAATCACCAGCTCGCCGAACCAGGGAATCTCCACCCGACCGCTGATCACCTGGCGGTACGGCATCCAGTACTTGGACTCGAGCAGGAAATACTCCAGGTCCGCATTCAGGCTCAGTACCTGGTTGATGATCTTGTTGGCCTTTTTGGCCTCGGAGGAATCCTTTCGTGTTGTCCCGTCAGGGCCGAACCAGAGATCGGTCCCCACGTAGCGGAAGGAGAATCGCACCACATCCGAGGTGACCGCGTCGAGCCAGAGTCGCCCCGCGACCAGGGCGCCACCTTTCCGGCGCGGCAGGACCTCAATCGCCAGCAGGTGCGCTGTCGTTCCGTCCGGAGCGGTGATGGTGACACTGTCGGATAGAGCGTAGTGGTACCAGGCGGGACCGTCTGGGGCGAGCGGGTGCAGCGCGGCGCGCTCGGGGAAATCGTTGCCGAAGACCCGGACCGAGTCGCCCAGCGAGCGGGGCACGAACCATGGCTGGTCGAAGACCGAGGAGATGTCGAACTGCTCGGAGCGGGAGCGAGCGCGACGTCCCAGAATCTCCACCCTCAGGTCATTGGGCGCCGACCAGTGGACCCGGCCCTCCTGCTCCTCCACCGCCGCGTTCGGCACCTCGGCCCAGCGCCGCCGGCCGAAACCAAAGGAGAGGCGGTAGCGGATCCGCGCGAAATAATCCTGGACTTGGGTATCCGCGTTCTGATGCCGCTCCATCGCGCGCTCGACCAGAACCTGAGTCGCGCTGGAGGCGTATATCGTCGTGTCTGTTTGTGGAGCGGCCGTGCCTTGAAGCGCGGCCAGAAGTACCAACAGCATGGAGCCGGTCCGCCCGAAGCGAAGGTGAGAACCGTCGCTCCGTCGGACGGGTAGGGGCCCTCGCAGGTTTCAGGTTGCGACGGCCCGCCTCGCTGCCCGGGTCACCGCCGCACCGTGTCGGCTGTAAGAGAAGTAGATCACGAGCCCGATCGCCAGCCAGATAACGAGACGCTCCCAGGTGGCGATCGGCAGGCTGAACATCTGCACCAGACAGATCAGCGCCCCGGCAATGGGAACCCAGGGAAGACCGGGAGTACGAAAGGGCCGGGGGATTTCAGGCGAGGTACGGCGCAGCACCAGGATTCCGATACAGACCAGCACGAACGCGAGCAACGTCCCCATACTCACCAGCTGCCCCAGAACTCCGATTGGGACCAGGCCGGCGGCCACGGACACGATCGCGCCAACCAGCGCAGTACTGAGATGCGGGAGTCTTGAATCGAGGATGGACCGCGCCGAATGCGCGAGGCAACAGTCCATCCCGGCTCATCGAGTAGAAGATTCGGGTCTGGCCCAGCAGCTGCACCAGCATGGTGCTGAACAGGCCGAACAAGGCGCTCACCTTGACTAGCGGGCTGAGCCATTTGAGTCCGGTGCGATCGATGCCGACAGCGAGCGGATCGGCGACGTTGAGCTCGCGATACGGCACGATGCCGATGAGCACGATCGCGACGGCAACGTAGATCACGGTGCAGATGAGCAGCGAGGTCAGCATCCCGATCGGCAAGTCTCGCTGGGGACGCTTGGCCTCCTGCGCGGCGGTGGAAACCGCATCGAACCCGACATACGCGAAGAACATCACCGCGGCACCCCGCAGCACTCCGCTCCAGCCAAATCTGCCGAACTCTCCGAGGTTGGGCGGTATGAGTGGCGTCAGATTGCTCTTCTGCACGAACGCCGCTCCAGCCGCTACGAACAGGATCAGCACCCCGGTCTTGATCACGACCAGCACCGTATTGGTGCTGGCGGACTGTTTGATCCCCGCGATCAGCAATGCCGCCACCGCGATCACGATCAGCGCCGCGGGAAGATTGAAAACTCCCTGCACCGGAATCCCGTCGGGGCCGCTCATCGTGACGCCGGGAGCCACCGTGAGAGCCAGCGGCAGGTGAATGCCGAGATCATCCAGCAAGCTCACGCAGTATCCTGACCAGCCCACCGCTACCGTCGAGGCGCTGAGCGCGTACTCGAGCACCAGGTCCCAGCCGATGATCCACGCGACCAATTCTCCGCTCGTGGCATAGGCATACGTGTAGGCGCTCCCCGCCACTGGGATCATGGAAGCGAGCTCGGCATAGCAGAGTCCCGCGAATGCGCAGCCGACACCCGCGATGAGCATCGACAGCACCAGCGCCGGCCCAGCGTTCTGGGATGCGGCGGTGCCGGTCAAGACGAAGATGCCGGTCCCGATCACCGACCCGATCCCCAGCGCCGTCAGGTGCATGGGACCCAGCGCCCTGCGCAGTCCGCCGCGGTCGCCCTCGGCCTGCAGGTCCGCGATGGCCTTGCGATGGAACAGGCTCACTATGGCTCTCCGGTGAGGTTCGAGAGCCAAGATGGGAAACGGCTGGAAGAGTGGTGTTCGGGAAACGTCCGAGGCTGGTCAGGACTCCTTGACCTGAGCCGGAAGCGGCGGGCTCCAAGGTGAATCGGTATCCCGCCTTTCGCACCGTCAGGAAATGTCGTGGACTGGCGGGGTCGTCTTCCAGCTTACGGCGTAACTCGGCGATGTGGGTGTCAACAGTCCGGCTCATCACCTCGTCCTGATAGCCCCAGACCTCGGTGAGCAGCTCGGTGCGCGACACGACTCGCCCGGCTCGTGAGATCAGGGCCAGCAACAGCTGATACTCCTTGGGCCGGAGCGGGACGATCTCGTCTCCCCGAATCACACTGTGGGTCGCGGGATACACGGTCACCGCACCGAAGCGGACCGATTCGGCCACTCCGTGAGTCCCAGTGGTGCGCCCGGCGCGGCGCAGCAGCGCGTCAATCCGCGCCAACAGCTCCATCAGGCCGAACGGCTTGGTCACGTAGTCGTCGGCGCCGACGCGAAGACCACGCACCTTGTCCGACTCGTCGCCCAATGCGGTGAGAATCAGTACGGGAGCCTGGTTTCCGCCGTCTCGCAGCTCCCGCAGAACCCGATAACCGCTCTGATCGGGCAACATGAGATCGAGGACGATCAGATCGGGAGAGAATGAGGCCGCCTCCCGCAGCCCTTGAGCCGCATCGGGCGCGATATGGACGGTGTGTCCCTCGAGCTCGAGGTTGTTGGCGAGTCCCTGCGCCAGAGTCGCGTTGTCCTCGATGATGAGAATTCGGCTCATCGCTGAACGGGCTCGGTGGGTGGTTGGCAGGCCGGCAACGACACGATGAAACAGGCTCCGGATGGAGACGATTCGAGATCCACATCCCCGCCGTGTCCCTGAACCAGATCTTTCACTACGGCGAGGCCGAGGCCGCTGCCATCGGTGACGTTGCCGCGGCGCGCCACCCGAACGAAGGGCTCCCAGATGTGAGCCCGTTCCTCCTCGGGAACACCGGCCCCCTGGTCGGCGACCGTGATGCGCGCCATTCCATCTCTGCGCGCGAGTGAGACCGTAACGGTCTGCCCCGCGGGCCCGTACTTCACCGCGTTGTCGAGCAGGTTGAGCACGATCTGGGTCAGCGCTCCGGAATCGACCGAGGCGGCCACTGCCTCGTCAAGATCGGTTCGGACCCGCAGGGTTCCGGGCGGTGCGGTGGCGAGGAAGGAAGAGAGGATGCCTCGCAGACGCGGGGCCAGCAGTGCTGGTTCGGGCGCGAGACCGGCGAGCCCGCGCTCCAGTCGAGCGTATTGCAGGACGTTGTCCACCAGCCGCATCAGCCGCCTTGCCTCCTGGACGATCGTCTCCGCCGCCGCGCGGCGCTCATCGTCGTTTCTGGCGCGCTCCAGAGTCAGCGTCTCCCCGTAGAGAAGAATCTGGGCGAGAGGAGTTCGCAGCTCATGGGAGACGCTCGACGTAAAGTCCGAGCGGAGCCGGGCCAGCTCATGCTCCCGCCGCAATTGCCGCAAGCCGATCGCCGCCAGGCCACCGGACAGGGCCAGCAGAGCGAGTAGCAGTGGGAGACGTGAGGAAGGAGTAACCGGAACATCCAACCGGCTGGCCGCGGTCTCGCGCAACCCGACCCGCACCCGCAGAGCGGCGGGCGGATCCATCGCTACTTCGTGGGAGAACCGGTCGGCGGCGCCGGGAGCGGAGGCATAGATGGACCGGCCTCCCGCATCGTAGACGGTGAGGGTAAGCAAGGAATCGTTGGGCAGTCCTCGGCTCACCGCCTGTGGTAGCAGAGCTTCGTTGGCGAACACCCGTTGCAGGAGCTGGAGTCCCACGGCACTTCGGCAAGTGAGGAAGCCATACACCGCTATCGGAGCGCCAGGCTCGGCGAAGGCGCCGTATTGGGCATGCTTGATCCCGTAGACCAGCGCCATCGTCGAATCGTGATCCGCCCCGCCCACGGTCCCGAACCTCCGACCCGGCTGGAGCGCCTCCCACGTCAGCGTGTCAGTGATCCACCTACGCCGTGTAGGACTGGGCGTCGGTCCCATCGTGGTAAGCGAGCCGTCGCGCAGGTCGAGTCTGAAGTGCAGCCGGTCGGGATCGCCCCCGGAGTCGGTGCAGCGGAGCAGAGGGGCCGCAGACGCGACGATCACCTGTGGTGAGGGGAGCCGGTCATACGGCGAGGTTGCCCGGGTTCCGGTAGCCGAGCTCAGGGCATCCCGCATCTCGTTCTCGAGCCGGGTGGTGGCCTTGGCGATGAGCTCCCAGGACGCGAAGGTGGCGTAGTCGCGCAGCGCCCGCTCCGCGGTTACCCGACGGGAACGCGCCGCCTGTACGGCCTCGTAGGCGACCAATCCCGCGAGTGCCAATACCACGAGAAGGAGCCCGAGTAGCAGGCTGGCGCTGCCAGGCCAGGCGCGCCACGGTGAGGTGCGGCTCATACGCGAGAGTATGAGGTCGGGTGCGGGAAAAGCGAAAGGCCCCGCTCATCACGGGGCCCGGCACTACGGACGTTGATCGGTATCGCTTCGCTCAGCTCGCTGTGCGGGCCCATTTGGAGCGCCCGTCGCGATGTAGTCCGTAGGCCTTCAGCCTGCGCCACAGGGTGGTGCGGCTGATTCCGAGACTCTTCGCCGTCTCCGCCAGCTTCCAGCCATGGGTATCGAGCGAGCGCACAATCGCATCGCGCTCCCGATCGGCCAGGGTAGTCGGGCCATCGATCCCGGGGATGAACATCGCCTCTCCCAGCTCGATCGCTCCCACCCGGAGCGGGCGCAGCCGGCCACCCAGAGAAGCCAGGCGGGGCATCAGGCCCGAGGCATCCTCCCCCGGTCCCAGCATGTCTGTCAGTGCTTCGCGAGCTGGAGTGTTGGCGTAGAGCATCCGGCCGTCAGGGTCGAAAACCACGACCCCTTCACTGAACCCGTCCAGAAGCGCCTTCGCCAACGGAGAGAAAACGGAGGGGAGCTGGGTTGGTGTAGTTGTATCCGGCATATCGCGCTCTACGTCCCGGGGTCGAGGCGGGTTTCAGGCCGCTACCCAGCGACCTGCTCCGCGACTTCATTGCAACCTGTTCTGAGCTAATCGGTTCAAACGAATCCAGCCGGCCCACTTCACTGGCCTTTGCCGAGGGGACGAACAAGCCCGCTGTCGGTTGTACAACTCTGTTACTCACCGACCATGGAAGCGACCGGCACCTCGCGACGCTCCCGCCGTTCGCCCCAGATCACCAGTGCCAAGCCCGTAAAGATGCCGAGGGCGGCAATCGCGGCCCGCGGTGTCACCTTTTCCCCCTCCAGCAGCAGTGGTGCGACGGCCGCAGTGAAAACCGGCTGGAGGTAGGTGAAGCCGGCGACCAGGTTCGATGACGCCCGCTTGAGCGCCCAGATATTCAGAAAGTAGGCCAGGATCGTGGGAAAGAGCACAATGTACCCGACCAGCAGCCAGCTCCTGGCGTGAACCGGACCCAGTTGGTGTAGCCCATACAACCCTCCGGGCAGGACGCCTATCGCCCCGAAAAGCATCACGTAGTAACTCACCGTGATCGCCGAATAGCGATCCAGCATCCGCCGCACCAGCACCAGGTACGCCGCGTACGCCATCATGGCGACGACGATCATCGCATTCCCAAGAGCAAGACCCGGTGCGAGAGACACCCGATCGGGTCCGATGAGGTACACAGCCGCGGAGCCGGCGAGCAGGATACCGAGAACTTTGGAGGTCGAAGGGGATTCCTTCCGGAACAGGAGTGAACCGAGGACGGTAAATACCGGCACCAGCGTCACCAGAATCGTGGCGTTGACCGCGGTCGTATGACGGAGCCCGAGGAGGAACAAGGATTGATTGGCCGCAACACCTAGCAGGCCCATCAGCGCGAGACTGCGGAGATCAGCCCGGTCTCGCACCGGCTGGAGCCTGAGTGCCCGGTGAGCGACGGCAAGCACCGTGGCCGCTCCGCCGATCCGCGCCAGGATCAGGACGCCCGGCGGGATCTCCTGCATGACCAGTTTCCCCACGATGGCGAGACTCGCCATGAGGGCCTGGACCAGGATCAGCACCAGATGGACGATGCGGCCTCCTAGCGGTGTCTGCGGCGACGAGGCCGCGCGCGGGGTTCGTTGCGGGGAAGGCTCATCAAGGCAACGCGTAGCTCCGCTAGCGAAGCCGCGCGAACGGCCGGATGCCTGCCGCGCACCACGGTGAACCGGACCGGACGATCGAGCGGCGGGATCTCGCGTTCATGTAATCGTCGTGCCTGGCCTTCGCGCAGGCGCAATCGGACCACCCCCGTGCCCGACTCGACCTCGTAATCGAGCGGGACAGCGTCGCCGTGCAATCGGACTATCGATGGAAGGGACATCAGCCGGTCGCGAACCTCTGGAGCCACCAGCGCTCCGACTTCCAGCGACAACCGCGTGCCCAGAAAGCCCTGCCAGCTGGTGACGTGCTTCAACTGGTCCAGAAGGTTGGCTCGGACCGCTGACTGCTCAATTGCCGCAAGCGTCCCTCCCGATCTCCGCCACAGCTCACCCAGTTCGTCCAGCACGCGACGGAGACGAGGCTGATCGGGATGAATCGTCTCCCCGGCCAGAAGGGCATCGACCAGTCCCTCGGGTAATGCCTCGCGTAGTTCCGGCGGGACCTCCCCATGGAGGGGCTCGCGAACGTGCTCCAGCTCAAAACCGAAATAGTCCAGCCTCCGGGTCACCACGAGATGCTGATCGCGGCGCGATCCAGCCATCTCGATGCGCGGGGAGCCTCGGACCGCGTAACGCCGCACGAGGTCGTACGGAATGGTGGTTCCCTCGATAGCGGCGCGGGAGATTCCGTAGCGATCCGCGAAATAGCGCAGGCCTCCCGCAACCGCGCCCCAGCTCCCCGCCATCGACCCTCGGCTTACTCGCGCCTCCTGGCCGTCGGCCGTGTGTTCGTCGATTACCAGATCGAAAGGCATGATCCGGGCGACCAGATCGATGAACTCCTGCTGCAGCTCGCGGCCGAGATCGGGAAGCTTGTTTGGTAACTCGAGTTCCAGCGCGCGAAAAACCGATGCAGTTCCCAGGGCCACATCTTCGATTGCCTTGATCAGGACGCCACGCCGTTCCGCCCACTCCTCCATCCCCTCGTCGAAGACGTGCCGGGGAAGCCCGTAGACTTCTCCGAGATAGCCATGCCGATTCACCGCTTCGGCATAGAGGCGGTAGGCGGTGAGATGATCGCTTCCGTTGACCTTCACGCCTTCCAGGTTGCGCTCTTCCCGGGTCATCCGGTGGAGCGACTCGATGTTGGAACAGACGGCGACTATCGGCAGCAGACCCGTGCCGGCGTTGACCAGCAGCTCGCCCCAGGCACGCTCGACCGGCATCGCCTCGACCTCGCGCCCGTAGGGCGTGAGTTTCCCATCGGCCACCAACCCGCGAGAGGTAAGCAGCCCGAGGGCTCGCTTATAAGCGATTCGATCGAGGGCAACTGGCAGGTCGAGATCGCTGGCATCGACTCCGATAGCGGCACAGGTAATCGCTACCCGTTCCGCGTCGCCCGCAAGCTGGAATTCGGGAGGCGTTGGACGCAATTGCTCGAAGACGAGGCGGCGGTCGCTGAGGATGAAGACCTGTCCGTCAGAAACCCGACCGTGCACCCGCCCCGCCATTTGCAGGATCTCGTTGGCACCGAGGTAGAGCCGGTGCAGAACGTTCCGCCCGCGCTCGACCACGTTGGCGTAGCGGGCGTCGTAAATCACCACCGTGTCGAGGCCTCGGATATTCAGCGCCGATTGTCCTGCCGCCGTCATGGCCAGGAGAAATGGCGGGCGCGCTTCTCCCTCCAGGAACGGTCGTAGCACCCTGATAGGCTCGCCGCCGTGATAGAACGCGGCAGTGAGACGGGGCCACCGTTCTCCCAGACCCTGCGCCAGTTGTTCCACTTCCGCTCGGGTTGGCACGAACACCGCGACACCGCGCTTCTCCTTGATCACGTGCCGCAGGAATTTCTCGTCCAGAAATTCTTCCGCCCGCATCGGGATCACCTTGACCCGCGCCTTCAGCGCAGGATCGAAGGCCGAGCTCTCCAGCACCTCGCTGCTGCCGAGGTAACGGGCGTAGAAGGCGGGATCCACGGTGGCGCTGAGCCAGATGAAGCGGCATCCAGCTCGCTTCCCCAGAGCGAGGCAGAGCTCGAGCTCGGCGGAAGTCTGATGAATCTCATCCGCGATGAGCGTATCGCGGCCGGTGATGAGGCCGTCCTCGAACCAGCGGCGTGCGATACCGGTCGTCACGATCACGACATTCCAGGACGGCGTCTCCGGAGTCGCTTCCCGCTCCCGGTTCACGACTCCGACTTGAAGCGGCGCGTGCAGGATCGATTCGGCGATGGGCCGGATGGCGAGTGTTTTTCCGACGCCGGTACCAGCCACGATGCCGAAGCCCTTCCCCGCCGCGGCCCATTCTCTCAGCTCCCTACCGTGCTCCCTCTCGAGCAGAGTATCGATGTGGAGTGCCGTCGCCAGCTCAATGGTCTCACAGGCCGCGCGGGTCGGGGCAATGACGACGACTCGGCCTCGCGGATGCGGGGCGCGGCGATATGCCTCGAGATCGAGTGGGAGCTGGTGATTGCGGGCTGGGTGCACAACTAAAGACTAGTTGCGCACGAACGCTATCGTCACCACCGCGTGGGGTTTCCGGACCTTCCGAATGGAGTCTTCCGCGAGCACCACGCTCCGGGTGATCTGAACCAATGAAGCTGGCCCCGGACGAGCGGCGGGGTCGAAAGCCTCCCTTAAGGCGAGCTGAACGGGCTCAACTGAAACGACCCTGGCCGACACTTGCAGAGCGCCCTGCTTCTGAGCTTGGGCGGCTGGGATTGGACCCAACAGGGTCAGGGCGGCGACGAGAACTGCTCCCCGTAGGCAGCATGGGGAGGTAGCGGCACGCGGCTCGGGGAGAGCCACGTCCCGCGGTCGGGATGGAAGAGATTGGCACATGACGACTTGGCCTTCCTGGCGGAGGTACTAAAACTGCCCAAAATGCGACTGGTTGTGTCTAATAGATAGACACCAGAAATTGCATGTTTTGAACGACTTACCACGTGCAGCAGACAGGTTTAAGACAAGCGGCACACTGGTTGCCCTACCCCGGCTGTCCGGAGCTGACACTCCGACCGCGGTTCTCTCAACTCCAACAGGTGAGGCTAGGGCAATGCGCACTACAATCCGAGTATCGGCCGTCTTGGCCGCTGTCTTGAGCCTGGGCGCTTTGCCGGCCATGGCTCAGAGTGCCAACATCAACGCCGTCGCCAACGTCTTTCAGGCGATTACCGTGACCGGGGCCCAGACGTTGGATTTCGGCAACGTCTTTCCCGGCGTGGCCAAGACCATTGCTGTCACCGACCCCACCAGCGGCAGGTTCGACCTCGCGGGTCAGGGCAGCGCTCCGGTGCAGTTGACCTTTACTCTGCCAGTGAACCTGATCAGCGGCGCCAACAGTCTGCCGATCGCGACCTGGACCGGCTGCACCAATCCGACGAACACGACTGCCAGCTGCACCGGCTTTACCCCGTCCGGCACGGCCACCGCGAGCGCGTTCAGCGGTGCGGGTGCCTTGTTCGTGTTTGTTGGTGCTACCGTCTCGCCGGCCGCAGCCCAAGCCGCCGGGGCTTACACCGGCACCGTTACCCTGACGGCGAACTACTAACATCGACCGAAGGGCTTTCCGGGCGTCTCACGGGTGACATGGACTCGGCTATCTTGCTCGAGTCCTCCACCCGTGGGGCCCGCCCCGGGATTCCCACATGCCCAGATGCGCTCGCGTTCTCCCGCTCCTGGTTCTTTTCCTGGTGGCCCGCCCGCTGGCGGGTCAGTCGTTCGTTACTCCCATACAGGATCTCAACTTTGGCATCGTGATCCGGGGAGTCACTACGTCGGTGACACCCACCGATCCCGTACGGCGCGGGAGGTTTTACGTAAAGCACATCCTCAATCACAAGGTCGGTCTGCGTTTCACACTGCCGAATCGGCTCGACCGAGTCGGCGGTGGCGCGACGATGCCGATCAATTTCGGGCGCGAACGATCTGATGATTCAGGGTACCGCGAGCAACTCCGTGCCCGAGTTCTTCAATCCCCACGGCAACCAGAATTACAATCTGGATACCAGCCCGGACATCTATCTGAATCTGGGAGGCCAGGTCTCCCCGGCTGCCAATCAGCCGACCGGGACCTACATCGGCACCATCACGCTTACCTGCACCTTCTTCTGACCGTGCGTCAGCTGTTCGCTCTTGTCGCCGTCGTCGCGGGATTCACCCGCGTCGCCGCCGCCCAGGGAGTTCTCGTCGCACCGCACGCTATTTATCTCGACCATCGCACCCGCAGCGGGTCCCTGACGCTGTACAACCCCGGCGCCGATCCGGTCGAAATCACGGTCAGTACTTTCTTCGGCTATCCATCGACCGATTCCCTCGGTCAGTTCACCATAGTCACGCCCGACTCGGTCGAAGCTGGAATGCCATCGGCGGCGGAATGGATCGATGCCTTTCCCCGCCGGATGACGCTCGCGCCACTTCAGCGGCAGACGGTTCGCCTGCTGGCTCGACCGCCGCAGGGCCTGGCGGACGGAGAGTACTGGTCCCGCGTTCTCATTTCCGCCAAGGGCGGGGTGCTCCAGGTCGCACAGGCAGATTCCAGCGGCATTTCGGTCGGATTGAACCTCGAGGTGCGTTCGATCCTGCCGCTCATCTATCGCAAGGGCCAGCTGCAGACCGGCCTCGCATTGACCGATCTCCGCGCCGGCCGAGAGGGCGATTCGCTGCGGGTCCGGGTCCGCATGGAGCGCCAGGGCGGAGCCGCCTACGTCGGCACTGCGAAAGGCACTCTGCTGGACGAGAAGGGCAATCAGGTCGACAAGTTCGAGCAGCCGATCGCCATCTACTACACCGCCGAGCCGGCGTTCATGATCTCGCTCGCGGGACGAACCTCGGGGCGTTATCGACTGCGTCTCGAGCTCTCCACCGAACGGACGGACATCGCTCCCGAGCTGTTGCTTCGAGCACCAGTAACCCGCGACTCGATTGACGTGACCTTGCCATGACCCGGACCGTCCGCTTCGTGGCACTGCTCCTTTCGCTGGCCGGGTTCGGCTCGCGACTCGCGGCGCAACAGGCGGAGCCGGTGCTGATCGAGCTGCAGTTGGGCCGCCTGACCGGACGGACGGTAGAGGCGTTTCGGGCCGGCGACGCGGCGCTGGTCCCGGTCGGAGCGTTCTTCGACCTCGCAGAGATTCACACGGACCGCCGTTCCGATGGCAGCCTGGAGGCGCTGGTCCAGCCGGGGAATGTGCGGTTCGTCCTCGATCCCGCAAGCAAGAAGCTCACGCTGGGCAAGGAACGGATCGTCCTGACTGCCGACCAGCTCCAATCCACACCGTCCGATGTCTACCTCGATACGCGAGTCCTGGGCCGCGCCTTTGGACTCGATTGGGACGTGAGTTGGCAGGACTTGCAGGTCACGGTGCTCGAGCCAGGGGCGTTGCCTGTGGCGCGACGGCTACAGCGGGAATCCATGATGCGGGCCCGGCTCGCCAGCTCCAGCACCCCCGAATACACCGGCCTGAGGCTGGGTCTTGAGCGTCCCCGGGTGAACGGGATGGTATTCGATTACTCCCTGCTGACTCCCACCACCGGATTCGACGCCGGTGCGTA
Source organism: uncultured Gemmatimonadales bacterium (assembly GCA_963821525.1). Taxonomy (GTDB): domain Bacteria; phylum Gemmatimonadota; class Gemmatimonadetes; order Gemmatimonadales; family GWC2-71-9; genus DATBGE01. The sequence goes on from CAWGED010000008.1 coordinate 184,346, forward strand.
CTCCACCATGCTCGGGCTTGATGTCTTTGGCGGTTCGTTCGGGCTGGGACTGCAGAGTCAGAACGGCACTGGTCGCCCGCCCCGCGCCGATATCGGCTGGAACGGGATCTGGCGGGAGAACCGCTGGTTGACCCAGGCCCAGCTTGGCGACGGGATCAGCAGTGGTCCGCGAGCCCGCAGCCTGCGGGGTTTCTCCATTTCGAACAGTCCGTACGTCCGCCCGATGGCCGTCGGCAATCTCCCCTTCACGGGTCAGCTCGGCACCGGCTGGAGCATCGAGGCATATCGGGGCGGGCGATTGATCGGCTTCGACTCGGTGAACGCGCTGGGCCAATTTTCGTTTGACCTGCCGATCCAGTACGGCGAGAACCCGGTCGATTTCATCGCCTATGGACCATTCGGCGAGATTCGGGAATTCAACCAGACCTATCGCCTGCGCACCGACGCGCTGCCAGCCCGCCGATTCGAGTACGGCCTGTCCCTTGGCCAGTGCCGGACCGCCCAGTGCGACGCCACGGGGAATGTCGATCTCCGCTACGGCATCTCTAGTCGCTGGAGCGCGCGGGCAGGTTTCGACGGATTCTGGCGGACCCGTCCCGGCAATCTCCTGCACCCCTATGCAGGTCTCTTCGGCTCGCTGACCAATTCCGTGAGTCTCGAAGCCGAGGCGGTGCGAGATGCCGTAGTGCGGGGAGCGCTCCGGTTCGAGCCGTCGACCGATCTTCAGTTCCAGGCTGACGTCTATCGCTTTGCTTCAGCAGTGCGGGACCCGATCCTGACCCCCGAGGGCAGGACAGACCAGGTAACGCTCTCAGCATTCCTCCGGCCGATCAGCCGGATGGGCTCCAACTACCTGGAAGCAAGTCTGGACCGGATCAATACCACCTCAGGAAGACTGACGAGCGGCCGACTCGGTGCATCATTCCAGGTGACTGAAGTGCGGATTCTCCCGGCAGTCCGCTTCCAGCGTCAGGAGACTGGATTCAGCCCCGCAACGAGCGCGACGTTCCTCGGGTTTAACACGTTCATACTCCCTCGCCGGAGCCTCGGGCCGGTGCTCGGCAGCCTCTCGGCAAGGACGACGTTCGAAATGCAGCCCGGGGTCGGACCGGTCAACGCGTCCGCCTACGTCGGCGCACCGATCCTCAAAGGCCTCCGGGCGGAGACGGGGATGACCTGGTACCGAGGTAGTCGGAGTCCCGGATTCTCCCTGCTCATCGCAGCCGAACTCCCTACCGTTCGCTCCTACACCACAGTGACCGCGGGTGGAGGAGCCGAGCCGTTGGGGACCCAGTACATCTCGGGTTCCACCATCTACAATCCGACCCGAAGCAGCATGGATTTCTCGGGTAGCCCGGCCCTCTCCCGTGGCGGCGTTACCGGTCGAGTGTTTCTGGACCTGAACGCCAACGGGCGAATGGATGAGGGCGAGCAGCCGCTGGCCGGTGTTCGCATCGTGGTCGGCCCAATCTGGAGCACGTCGGACTCGAGCGGCCGGTACCGGGCGTGGGACCTCCTGCCCTACGAACCCACGATCGTGGCCGTGGACTCGAGCACTCTTGCCTCTCCGCTCTGGGTGCCGGCGTTTGCCGCCGCATCGGTTGAACCGTCGCCCAATCGCTACCGCACCCTTGATATCCCGGTACTCCCGGGCGGTGTCGTGGAAGGACGGGTGACTGGCCAGGCCATGGGTGGCCTCACCCTTCGGCTCAAGCACAAGGCCTCGGGCGAGCAGCGTATTCTCACGACTTTCAGTGACGGGACCTTCTACGGAATCGGCATCCGCCCCGGCGACTGGGAACTCACGGTCGACCCCAAGTGTCTCGAGGTCCTCAAGGCGGCAGCCGAGCCACTCAAGTTCACTATGCTTCCCAACGAAGAAGGCAGCGCGGTAGAAGGCCTCGAGGTTCAGCTCTACTTCGCCACAGACCGGTAAGCAAACAACCCCGCACCGCGCGGGGTTGTTCGAACCCGGGCGGGGAGCCACGGGTCTGTGAAACCGGCCGTTGTTACAGCTGGCCGCAGGTAGGACCGGCCGGCTTCAGTTCGAGTTAGTCGCTCTCCCGGAAGTACCGACCATCACACTCATAGACATACACCTCGCGCAGCCCGGGACGCCGGTCGTCGTAGCGATCGTAGTACCGGTCGCCGCTCGGGTCATACCAGGCGACAACCCGGTGTCGCGGCTTCTTGTACCAGCCACGATGCCGGCCGTGGTTCCGTTCAACCACGATCACGCGGGCAACATGGTAGCGAGGGTAGTAGTAGGGATTCACCGCGACCCGAGCAGCGACCGGTCCCTGGTGAATCACGATCTCCGCGCTGACGACTTGAGCTCTGAGCGCCTGAGGAACGACCAGCGCGATGACGGCGACAAGCAATTTGGCCTTCATGCTGACCTCGTTCGATTGGACAGGGGACGCCGGAAGCCAAGGCGAGCCCCATGCCGTGCGGAAAGTGTCCATCGAACAAGGACTTGCGCCGGATCACCTGGGGAGACGCCGTCCCTTGAGCCGGACGTTGAGCTGGCGAATGTCCCCCAGCGCGGCGGTCCTCGAATGCGTTGCCTGCCGCCTTGACAGCCTCAGAGGTGGCGGACATACTAGGTGCCCCTGAGGTTCCGTTTACGAGCCTCGAGCTACCCGCCCTGGCGGGACCGCGTGCAGTGGAGTTCATCCGTTCGCACGTCGCTCCTGTGCCCCAGCTCCCGATCTGTCGAGCACACTTATGTGGCAGCAGATCCTTTCTTTCTTTAAAACGCAGATGGAGGTAGACATGGCAGCGGATTTCTTCATTGGCGAGTCGCTGGTAGGGGATGGGAACGAGATCGCCCACGTCGACCTCATCATCGGCTCCAAGAGCGGCGTTGCCGGTGCCGCCTTCGTTAACGCGCTTTCGAACCAAAAGGATGGCTTCAGCACCTTGCTCGCAGTGGTCACCCCAAATCTGCCGTGCAAGCCCGACACCATTCTGTTCAACAAGGTCACCATCAAGGGCGCCAAGCAGGCGGTCCAGATGTTCGGCCCGGCCCAGACGGCGGTGGCGCGCGCGGTAGTGGACAGCGTGGCCTCGGGAGTCATTCCCAAGGACAAGGCCAACGACTGGTGCGTCCTGGTCGGAGTGTTCATCCACTGGCAGGCGGAAGACAACAAGAAGATCTACCAGTTCAACTACGAGGCCACGAAGCAGTCCATCGAGCGGGCGCTCAAGGGCCTGCCGACGGTCGATTCGGTCCTGAGTGGCGCCAAGACCGCCCGGCACCCGTTCTCGGGGGTCGACGGGGTCTGATTCACCGGCCGGCCAAGACGGAATCAACGAGGGGGCGGGCCGGGCCCGCCCCTTCGTGTTTCCCGCTCACTGTCCAAGACTTTTCGTGGCGAGAAGATGATGCGGAAGCTTCTGTTGCAGCTCGACAGCTCCAGACTGGCGAGCGTGTTTGATAAAATCGTGGCCTACGATGCCGGTGCAGACCAGGTCCTGAGTTACGGCGGAGTCGCCCCGGAGGACGTCCGGGACCTGGTTCATGGCTGCATTTTCACCCGCGGACCAAAGGACCTGCACAACACGGCGGTCTGGATCGGCGGGAACAACATGTCTCAGGGCGAACAGCTCCTCGCCATGGCGCAGGATGCCCTGTTCAAACCCTTCACCGTTTCCATCATGCTCGACTCGAACGGGTCCAACACCACGGCGGCCGCCGCGGTGGTGAAGATCGAGCAGGCCATGGACACCGTGAAAGGCAAACGAGTCGTGGTCGTCGCCGGAACCGGACCGGTCGGGCAGCGGGTCGCTGGACTGCTGGGCAAGGGTGGCGCCAAGGTCGTCATCACCTCGCGCAAGCCGGAACAGGGCGAAAAGGCCCGGCGCAGCATTGGCGAGCGGTTCGAGATTCCGGTCGAGATTACCGAGCTGAGCAGCCCGGATCAGGCGAGCAAAGTTCTGGACAAGGCGGACATTCTGGTCAACGCCGGGCCGGCTGGGGTGATGATGGTTCCCAAGGCCGCCTGGTTCGACCGTGGAGTAAAGGTGGTAGTGGACTTCAACGCCGTTTCGCCGGTCGGAGTTGAAGGAGTCGAGCTCAACGACGCGGGAGAAAAGCGCGGCGGTGCCGTGGTCTTCGGCGCTTTCGGGGTGGGGAATTTCAAGACCAAGCTGCACAAGCGGTGCGTAGCACGACTGTTTGAAAAGAATGACCTCGTACTGGACGCCGAGGGGATCGCCGATATCGCGCGGGAGATGCTGGCGGGCTCCTGATGAAGTCCGTCTAGAGCTTCACCATGGTCCGAGTCATCGGGATCGACCCCGGCACCGTGAGCCTCGATCTTTGCGGATTGGACGGCGAACAGGTCTGGCTGGATCAATCGCTGCCTACGGCTTCGGCGCTGGAGTCACCCCAATCATTGATAGAGCTGCTACGCGAAGCGGGTCCGGATCTCATCGCCGGCCCGTCCGGCTACGGTCTTCCCATGGTCCCCGCCGACGAGCTGCGCGAAGAGGATCTTCGTCTGGCCTACCTTTCTCGACCCGGCGAACCGGGAGGGATCGGAGGGTTGAGCCGCTTGGCCCGCGCCCTCGCGGATAGCCGGCTGCCGGTGGTGTTCACCCCGGCGGTGATCCACCTGCCGACCGTGCCCCGACATCGCAAGCTCAACCGGGTGGACCTGGGTACCGCCGAGAAAGTCGCCGCGGCGGCGCTCGGAGTGTGGGATCAGGGCCAGCGGAGGCAGCTTCCTCCCAAGGACACCTCGTTCATTCTGGTTGATCTTGGGGGCGCGTTCACGGCACTCATCGCCGTGAGTGATGGGCAAGTGGTGGATGGGATGGGAGGCACCAGCGGACCTATGGGTTGGCATTCGTCGGGCGCCTGGGACGGTGAAGTCGCTTTCCTCGCCGGCACGGTGGACAAGACCATGCTCTTTGCGGGCGGTGTCGAGTCCATTGCCGCGGCGGAAAGCGGTGAGCCGAACCCCGGCGCAATTGCGATTCAGGGATACGTCGAAGGCGTGATGAAAGGGGTGCTGTCTCTCACCGCGTCGTTGCCCCAGCCGGCCGAGATTCTGCTCGCGGGACGCCGGGCCCGGGATCCTCGAGTACGTGATCCTCTGGTCGCCCGGTTGGAAGACATAGCACCGGTTCGGGAGCTCAGCGGTTTCGCCAAGGTCACCAAACAGGGAGCGCAGGGGGCGGCGCTCATCGCCGATGGCCTGGCAGGCGGGCGCTGGGCTGAGCTGGTAGACACCATGCGATTGCGAGAGGCTTCGGGCACGGCGCTCGACCATCTCAGCGTGATCACTCCGGCCCGCGCCCGGGAGCGGCTGGGGCTCTGATGCGCCCATCTCTCCCTTCAGTTCTTCTGGCCGGCATGTCGGTGCGGGCCATGGCGGAGTCAGCGGCGAAGGACGGCTACCGGGTCACAGCGGTGGATGGCTTCGGAGACCTGGACACAATCCGAGCATCGGATCGCGTTCTCACCCCGCGGCGCGACCTCAATCGCCCGTACAGTATCGAACGCCTGGTCACCCTCTCGAAGTTGGTCACGGCAGATTCATTCGCCTACGGTGCCAATCTCGAGAACCACCCTGCGGCACTCGGCAGACTGGCGGAGGGACGGACTCTCCTGGGCAATGGAGCTGCCGAGCTCCGCCTCGCACGCAACCCGATCAGGCTGGCGAAGATTCTGCGCAGGTATCGACTCGCCGTTGGCAAACGTTCGCACGACTCCTCCCTCCACTGGAGAATGGCTGCTCAAAGGGCGGCGTTCGGGTGGCGGGCGTGCAATAGTAACGTGGAGAGAGGGCATGCCTGTCCCGCGCTCGTGTTACTTGCAGGAGCGCATTCGCGGGATACCCGCATCAATCGTCTTCAGCGCCGATGGTGAGCGGATTATTCCCCTCGCGATCACCCGCCAACTCATTGGAGTTCGATGGCTGGGAGCAGCAGCGTATTGGTACAGCGGCAACATTCTGGCGCCCGCGAAGGATTCCCATCTCCCTCAAGGCGAGGCGCTTTTCGAACGAGCAAGGGCCGTAGCTGAGGTTATCGCCGAGAGCTGCGGTCTCAAGGGCGTGAATGGCGTGGACTTCATCGCCCAGGACGGAGTCCCCATCGCTATCGAGGTGAATCCGCGCTACTCAGCTTCGCTCGAGCTGGTCGAGCGGGCCTTCGGGGTCTCGGCATTCCAGCTCCACGTGCTCGGTTGTCGAAAGAAGTTGCCAGCCTCCCTCGAAATCCCTCGCCGCTTCCCCGCGACAGGCAAGGCCATTGTCTACGCCCGCCGTGCCGTGATTGCGGGAGAGACTCGCCGTTGGCTGGATGATCCGAGCATCGCGGACATTCCCTGGCCTGGCGAGCGTATCCAACCCGGCCATCCGATCTGTACCGTCTTCGCCTCCGCTCGGTCCGCAGCCGAATGCGAGATCAGGCTTCGTGCTCGGGCCGAGAGGGTGTACTCAGAGTTGACGATTGCGAAAGGACGGGCAGCGTGACGAAGGACAAGGGCACGCTGCCCTTCCGGACGTGCCTTGGCTGCGGCTGCGCCTGCGACGACATCGAGCTGGAGGTGGTAGACGGACGCATCGCCAAGGCAGCGAATGCCTGTGATCTCGGTCGGGCCTGGTTCGGTGACGGGGTGGTCCCGACGAAAGTGTTGATCGGGGGCAAGACCGCGACGCTGGAGCAGGCGCTGGATCAAGCGGGGGCGCTTCTGGCCGAGGCGAAGAATCCGATGGTGTATCTCGCCGGGGATCTCACGATCGAAGCGGCCCGGCACGGGCTGGCCATCGCGGACCGGCTTCGGGCACGGCTCGACAGTCCAGCTTCCGACACGGTGGCGGCGGGCCTCGTCGCCCAGCAGACGCGGGGCAGGGCGACTGCCACGCTGGGCGAGTTGTTCAACCGTGCCGACGTCGTGGTGTTCTGGGGAGTTGATCCGGCCGAACGTTACCCGCGATTCCGGGAGCGCTACTCAGCAGATCGAAAGGGACTCTCGGCGCCGGAGGGGAGGGCGAGCCGTACTCTGATCGCGGTTGATGTGGGCCCGAATAAGGGGCCGAAGGATGCCGATCACCGGGTCTCGCTGGCGCCCGACCGTGAGATCGCGGCGCTGGGTGCCCTCCGCGCCGGGGTCGCAGGGCGGCGACAACCCGAAGAGAGTCCGCTCGTCGACTTGGTAGATCGGCTGATGAAGGCCAGGTACTCGAGTCTGGTGTATGACGCGGAACCGTCGGGGCTTCCGGCCAGCCAGCTTCGGACCGAAGCGCTGGTCGCGCTCACGCAGGCGTTGAACGGACCGTCTCGAGCGGCACTGACTCCGCTGCGAGCGGGAGGCAACCGAAGCGGGATCGAAGCGCTCAGCACCTGGCAGACCGGTTTCCCCTTCGCAGTGGATTTTTCTCGAGGTTTCCCGCGCTATCTCCCTGATGAGAGCGCCTCACGACTGCTCGCGGGGGGTGGAATCGACCTGGTGCTCCTTGCCGGATCACCGGCTACGGTGCCGGAGCCGGTGCGCGCCGCGCTGAGATCAGCGCAGGTTGTCGCGATCGGACCGCGAGTGAGCGAGGCATCGCCCGGCTATGACGTCGCGGTCGACACCGGAATCGCGGGCATTCATGAGGAGGGCACAGCCTACCGGATGGACGACGTCCCGATTCCGTTGCGTCTGGCATTCAGCGGTCCTCCCTCGGCCCGAGAGGTCCTTCAGGCGCTGAACGCGCGAGTGCTCGGCAATGGGGGTTCGCGATGACCCAACTGCGAATCACCGGCGGCACGGTCCACGATCCGGCCAATGGAATTGACGGGAAGGTGCAGGACATCTGCATCGAGGACGGCAAGATCGTGAAGAGCGTGCCGCAGGGCGCCCGGAAGATCGATGCGAGCGGGATGGTCGTGATGCCGGGAGGAGTGGATATCCACTCGCACGTGGCCAGCTCAAGCTGCAATCACGCGAGGCGTCTCCTGCCCGAGGAGCACCTGAGGGACCCGGCGCCAGCACCGCGGCTCCTGGAAAAGCAGGACGGCCCGCGCTCCGGCACAGGTGGCACCGTTCCGAGCACCTTCACGACCGGTTACCGCTACGCGGGGCTGGGCTATACCACAGCCTTTGACGCAGCGGTGGCTCCGCTAAGCGCTCTCCACACCCATCTCGAGCTGGACGACACGCCGTGCATTGACGCGGGGTTCTTCGTCCTGCTGGGCAACGATGACTTCCTGTTGCGCCAGATAGCGGCCGGCGAGCCGGCGCGTGCTCGGGACTACACTGCGTGGCTGCTGGAACGGACCGGCGGCTACGCGATCAAGATCGTGAACCCAGGCGGCGTCGAGCAGTGGAAGAATGGTGGCCGCAATGTCAACGGACTCGACGACGCGGTAGGGTCCAGCACCGTCACGCCCCGACGCATTCTCGAGACGTTGGCTGATGTGGGGAACGGGTTAGGTCTTCCCCATCCGGTCCACATTCACTGCAACAACCTGGGGCGGCCGGGAAATGCGGCCGTAACGCTGGAGAGCATGAAGGCCGTGGCTGGCCGGCGCGCGCATTTCACCCATCTCCAGTTCCATGCTTACGGAGACGGACCCGGTGGTGGAGCGCCCGGGGGCTGGAGCTCCGCCGCGCCAAAACTCATCGAGTACGTCAATCAACACTCGGAAGTCAGCGTGGACGTGGGGCAGGTGATGTTCGGAGCCGCGACCACAGTCACCGCCGACAGCGCAGTCGAGTACCTGCTGCACGCGAGCAGCGGCCGCAAATGGGTGAATGTGGACATCGAGCTGGAAAGTGGCTGCGGCATCGTCCCCTACTCGTACCGGGAGAAGGCCGCAGTCGCGGCGCTTCAGTGGGCGGTCGGTCTCGAGCTGTTCCTGCTTTCGGCCGATCCGTGGCGGGTGGTGCTGTCCACCGATCACCCGAACGGTGGAACCTTTCTCTCCTATCCGGAGTTGATCCGACTGCTGATGGATCGAACTTACCGGGACGAGAAGCTCAAGAGCATCAACCTGCGGCTCCTTGCCGGCAGCGCGCTGCTGGATGGACTCGCTCGCGAATACACCCTGAACGAGATCGCGATTATTACCCGCGCCGCACCCGCACGGCTGCTTGGCCTGGGCGCCAAGGGTCACCTGGGTCTCGGAGCGGACGCCGATGTGACCGTCTACAGCCGCAACGACGATATCGCCGCAATGTTCGCCACACCGCGCTACGTGGTGAAGGCCGGCCAGCTGCATCGTTGAGGAAGGCCAGCTCCGGCGTGCACCGGCAGGAGCCCGATTCTCCATCAGCCCACAATACGACAGATCCATCGAGAGCCATCTGAAGCGGCACTTCGAGCAGTACTCCTCGGTTTCCCTGGCGAACTATGGAGGGAGAGGATAGTGCGAATCCGGGGCACCTTCATCGAGGACACCTTCGCCGAAGCGTTCACCATGCGGGCGGCGCGGATCATCATTACCGCGCATAGCCTGACCTGGGCCCGGCACGCGGCGAGCAAGCTCACCGGATTCGCCACCTCGGTGATTCAATGCAAGTGCGAGGCGGGCGTGGATCGTGAGCTGGACCCGAAGGAGACGCCGGACGGACGGCCCGGCTTGAGCGTGCTCTTCATGACTATGGGCAAGGATGACATGCCCAAGCGCCTGGTCGAACGGATCGGCCAGACGGTTCTCACCTGCCCCACCACGGCGTGCTTCGATGGGCTGCCCGAGGTCCCCGACCGGGTGGCTGTAGGCAGTTCGCTCAAGTTCTTCGCCGATGGTTTTCAGGCGAGCAAGGTGATTAACGGAGAGCGCTTCTGGCGAATTCCCGTGATGGAAGGGGAGTTCCTGGTCCAGGAAAAATTCGGCATGCAGAAGGCGGTGGCTGGCGGAAATTTTCTGATTCTGGCCGAGACTGCCGAGACGGCGCTGTCCGCCGCGGAAGCGGCGGTCTCGGCGATGACAGGACGCGCCGGGGTCATCATGCCGTTTCCGGGAGGAATCGTGCGGAGCGGAAGCAAGGTTGGAAGCCGGACCTCCAAGACGATGATTGCCTCAACCAACGATGCCTTTTGCCCTACGCTCAGAGCGGTGACCGCGAGTCAGATCCCCGAAGGGGTGAACTCGGTGCTGGAAATCGTGTTGAACGGGCTGGACGGGGCGGCCATCGAGGGAGCGATGCGACTGGGCATCGATGCGGCGTGCGGAGATGGCGTCCGGAGCATCACGGCGGGTAACTACGGTGGGAAGTTGGGGCCGCATCACTTTCCACCTGAGAAAAATCATGGGGTAGGGAGGCGGAGACGGGAGACGGAAGGCGGGAGACGGGAGGCGGGAGGCGGAATGGCGGAACGGCGAGACGGAGGCGAAAGGTGTGATCGGATAGCAATGGCTGACATAGTCCTGACTCTGAAGACCAGCGCTCTCGCACGCGACCGATCTTTCGTGCGTCGTGCCGGATCGGTTCGCTGAGTTGTCGAACAGCGATCTGGGGAACCTGCCGGTGTGGAGTGCGGCGGCGCCGCGGACCCGGCTTCGCCTGGGAGACCTGTTCGCGATCGAGGGAGAGCGCTCCAGTTCCGTACACGTGAAGGGCGATTGCCGCTTGGGAGAAGGGCTGGGAAGAGAAATGCGTGGTGGTCGGCTCGAAGTCGAAGGGAACGTCGGCTCCCACTGCGGCACGGCGATGCAGGGCGGCACGATCCGCGTCACAGGAGACGCTGGCGATCATCTGGCGGGGGCGTTGCCCGGGGCATCACGAGGCGTAGTGGGCGGAGAGATCGTCGTCTTCGGCACCGCCGGTACCTGGGTTGCCGAGCGGATGCGCCGGGGACTGGTCTACGTCGGCGGGTCGACTGGAGAGTTTGCAGGACGTGGGATGATCGCGGGAACGCTGGTGATCGGCGGCCAGCCCGGCGCGGGAACGGGAGAAGGTATCAAGCGAGGAAGCCTGGTGGCGCTCGGCTCTATCAAGCCCCCCGAGGGGTTCCGCTTGGCCTGCACCTACCGTCCACCGCATGTCCCCCTCATTCTTACTCGCCTCAAAACGGCGTTTGGCGCACGCCTCACGGACGCGCAGGTCCATGGATTGTACCGCCGCCATAGCGGCGACCTCGCCGAGTTGGGCAAGGGTGAAATCCTCGAATGGTGCACGGCATGACCGGACTGGGCATGAATGGGCGCGCTCGCCAGCTGGCGGAGCGCATGGTGGCGGAGGCCGATCGGCTCCGGGTTGCGGTGCATACCCTCGAGAACGGGACCCGGGTCATCGATGCGGGAGCACAGGTGGATGGGGGTTTTGAAGCCGGCCTCCTGCTGAGCGAGATCTGCATGGGCGGCCTCGGCCGAGTGGTCAATGCGACGATTTCGATCGGAGGAGAAAACTGGCCGGGAGTGCAGGTCACCACAGATCACCCGGCGATCTCCTGCATGGCGTCCCAGTATGCCGGCTGGGCGATCTCGACCGGGAAGTATTTCGCGATGGGGTCGGGACCGATCCGGTCACATGCGCGGGTTGAAAAGGAGCTCTTCTCCAAGCTGACCTACGCCGAGGAGACCGATCACGGCGTTCTGGTGCTGGAAGGACGGGAGCTTCCCACGGCAGAGGTGGCCGAATGGATCGCTACCAGGGCGCGACTCAAGCCGGCGCAGCTCACAATCGTCATCGCGCCCACGGCCAGCCTCGCGGGCGGGAGCCAGATCTCGGCTCGGGTGCTGGAGACGGGCCTGCACAAGATCGAAACCCTGGGCTTCGACGTGCAGCGGATCGTGAGCGGAATCGGCACTGCTCCGCTCGCCCCGCCGGCCAGGAACGACCTGAGGGCAATCGGCCGCACCAACGATTGCATCCTCTACGGCGGCGAGGCCCACTATCTGGTTCGGGCCGACGACGGAGAGCTGGCCGAACTCGCGCCCAAGGTCCCAGCGTCGGCGTCGCGAGACTATGGCAAGCCGTTCTACGAGATCTTCGAGCGGTATAACAAGGACTTCTACAAGATCGACCCGCTTCTCTTCAGTCCCGCCGAGGTTTGGCTGACCAGTGTGGCGTCGGGGAAGACCTATCACGCGGGCGGCGTGAATCCCGATGTACTCAAACAGTCGCTGTATCCCTGACTTCTCCTCAATCGCGGAAAGGAAGTAACGCATGCGTCGTATCTCCCTCGTTAGTGCCTTCGCCATGTTGGCTGCGGCGGCTTGCAGCAAGCCGGCGGACAAGCCGGCGGCCGACACCACCGCCATGGCCCCGGCCGCGGCCAAGCCGGAGCCGATGGCGTTCGTCACGGTGATCTACAACCAGCCGAAGAGCGCCAGCGCCTTCGAGAAGTACTACTGGGAGAAGCACATCCCGCTGGTGGGCTCGAAGCAGGCCGAAATCGGCTTCGTGGGAGCCGAGCTGACCAAGTTCGACGCCACGCTGGATGGCAAGAAGCCAACCTACTACCGGCAGGCGGTACTCTGGTTCAAGAACATGGCAGATCTGGAGAAGGGCATCGCGACTCCAGGCTTCAAGGCCGTCGGAGACGACCTCGCCAACTTCGCGAGCGGCGGGCTCATCGGGATGGTCGGTGAGGAGACCGGCGACCATTCCGATCTGCTACAGGGCGACTCGACGGCATTCCTGACGGTGATCTACAACAATCCCAAGGATCCGGCGCGCGTTCGAATCGTACTACTCGGCGACGCACCTTCCCCTGGTGGTACAGGGAGCCGGGGAAATTGCGTTCACCCGCGCCGAGCTGACCAAGTACAACAAGAACCTCGATGGATCGGCCCCCTCGCTGTACCGCCAGGCCAAGCTGTACTTCCCGAACGCAGCCGCGCTCAAGAAGGGCACCGGAACCGCGGCGTTCAAGGCGGTGGGAGACGATCTGCCCAAGTTCGCCGATGGGGGATTGGTGGCGTTGGTGGGGCACCTGACCAGTAAGTAATCGAAGATTGAAGATTTCAGATTGAAGATTTGGAAGGTGGAACAATCTTCAATCTGAAATCTGCAATCTGAAATCGTCTCCATGTCCGCAATAATCATCCTTGCTTCCAAGACCGGCTGGCACACCGACCAGTTGGAGCAAGCCGTGCGGAAGCGAGGCATGGAGCCGGTCATTCTGCCCTGGGAAGCACTCGTCGCACGGCTGGGATCAGCCAGCGGCGTGATTGGAAACGGAATCGCGCTGCGCGACATCCACGGAATCCTTCCTCGCATCATTCCGAACGGTTCGCTGGAACAGATCATCTTCCGAGTGGACCTGCTGCATCGCCTCGAGGCCGAAGGGACCCGGGTAATGAACTCGGCTCGTGCCATCGAGCGCTCGGTAGACAAGGCGTGGACTTCGGCACTGCTGGAGCAGGCCGGACTGCCGACTCCGGACACGGTGGTGTGTGAACGCAGCGAGGATGCATTCGTCGCGCTGCGCGAAATGGGGGACGTAGTCGTGAAGCCGCTGTTCGGATCCATGGGCCTGGGCATGATGCGGGTCAGTGAGGAGGACACTGCCTTCCGGGTCTTCCGGGCGATCGAAATGACCCGCGGTGTTTTCTACCTGCAGCGATTCATTCCTCACCAGGGAGCAGACATCAGAGCGTTTGTGGTAGGGGACCAGGTCATCGGAGCCATCTACCGGAGCGCTCCGGGATGGAAGACCAACGTGTCGCGCGGCGGCACGGCGCGCCCCTGCTCGATCGACCCGGTGCTGGCGAATCTTGCTGTAAAGGCGGCGAAGGCTGTCGGGGCCGAGTACGCCGGCGTGGATCTGCTTCCAGCGAACGACGGGACGGTCTATGTCCTCGAGGTGAACGGGATCCCCGGATGGCAGGGGCTGCACGAAGCGACCGGTACCGACGTAGCAGGCGCAATCGTGGATCGGTTGTGACGGCTCAAATCGACATCGCCACCCTCGCGCAGCTCTCCTGCCTCCTCGAGGTAAGCGCGCCCAAGCCAGGCAACGTCTCTCCCGGAATGCGCTTCCGGGACATGAGCTACGAGGACTTTCTGGTCAGCGCACTCGCCATCGGTCCCGCCATCGGCGAGGCGGGGAAGGTCCCGCTCGGCATCACCATTGAACGGGCATTGGCCGCGACGAGAGAGGTCACCCGTGCCAACACCAACCTCGGACTGGTTCTTCTGCTGACTCCGCTGGCGGCTGCCTCAATTCTGACGGCGGGTACCCTCAGAGAGCGGGTGCAGCGGGTGCTTCGGGCTACCACGATCGACGATGCCCGGCTGGTGTACAACGCCATTCGAAGCGCCAACCCCGGCGGGATGGGCAAGGTTTCCGATGAAGACCTCGGAGAGCAGCCCAAGGTGACGCTGCTGAAGGCGATGGACCTGGCCAAGGAACGGGATTCGGTCGCGCGGGAATACGCGACCGATTTCGAGATCACCTTCGATCACGGAGTGCCGGCGTTGAGAGCTGCGCGGCAGGCTGGGCTGGGATGGCTCGACGCGGTGACCGAAGCCGGTCTTAATCTGTTGTCCGAAGTGCCCGACACGCTGATCGCCCGGAAAGCCGGGAAGGAGGTTGCGCTTCAGGTCTCTGCCGGGGCCCGGGGGGTTCTCGAGACGGGAGGAGTTCGCAGCCAGGCGGGGCGTCAAGGCACTCGCGGAGTTTGACGCCAGCCTCCGCGACCCCCAGAATTCGCGGAATCCAGGCACGACTGCCGACCTGATCGCCGCGGCTACGTTCGTGACCCTGCTGGAGGATGGTTGGAACCCCACCTAGAGGTTGACACCGTGCGCAGTGATTTCAAGGTGTCGGTCAGCAAAGACTATCTGGTCTTCTCGTCCGCCCACTTCATCACGTTTCGCGGCCACCAGTGCGAGACGCTGCATGGGCACAACTATCGGCTCGGCGTCACCGTCGAGGGGGCGGTAGATGACGAGACCCTTTTCGTCGTGGATTTCTCCATCCTCAAGAAACTGGTCAGGAAGCTGGTGGATGAAATCGACCACAAGGTTCTGCTCCCGCTTCACAATCCCAAACTGAGCTTCGCCGAAAACGGCGACAGCCTGACCGTGTCCTATTTCGGCGCGCCAACCTATGTGTTTCCCAAGGTGGACTGTGCGATGATGCCGATTCAGAACACGACCGCCGAGGCGATCGCGGAATATTTCGCGGGTCGGGTGCGGAAGGATCTGGAAGCGATCGGGATGCGGAACCTGTCGGCGCTGGAGCTCGAGGTTGAGGAGTCGTTTGGCCAGGCGGCGACGTTCGGTTGGTGATGGATTAAGGAGATTTCAGATTGAAGATTTCAGATTGAAGATTGATCAACAGTACAGCCGGTCAAAATCTTCAATCTGAACATCTTAAATCTGAAATCCCCGATGAATCGCGGTCCCTATCAGAACGCCTCTCGCCCCCGCACCCAACAACGCCTGCACGTCCCCCCGATCGCGTACGCCACCTCCGGCATAGAGTGGCAGCTCGTACTTGGCCTGGAGTTGTTGAATCAGAGGTCCGGTCGAGGGTCCGGCCCCCGAGCCCACGTCGGCCAGGTCGATCACGATGAGACCGCCGACTCCGATGGATACAACGCGATCGACCAGCTCCTCGGGCGAGATTCGCTCGAGGCGAGGTCCGGTGTCGAGGTGATGGACGGGACGACCTTGGTGAAGATCGAGGCTGAACAGGACCCGATCGCTTCCCGCCAAACCGACCATTTTCTCGAGGTCGCTCCAGGCATCGAGGCTCTCCAGGCCGGCGATGACCTGTCCCATCCCCAAATCGAGGAGATCTTTCACACCGGCAATGCCGGCGGCGCCGGCGTCCACCAGCAGTCCGGGGCCGAATCCCTCCACAGGATCTGCGAGTGTGCCGAGCAGCTTCGAGTGCAGGCCTTTCTCCTGAATCGCATCGAGGTCCGCGACATAGCACTGCGTCGCACCCAGCCGCTCTCGATAGGCACGGGCCAGCGCCACCGCGTTGCCACTCTGCCCCGGAGTCAGTACAGATTCGACCGGCCGGTACTCTTTCCGCCGGCCGCCGATGGCGTGCACCGCCTGGCCGTGGGCGAGGTCGAGTACGGGGATGAGGGGGTTGGTGGGGTTGGTAGACATTGCCGAGAAAGAGAAGGAGGTTGTAGGGAGTAGGGAATAGGAAGTAGGGCTGTGGCCTCACGCTTGGAGGCTGCCCCCTACTCCCCACTGCCTACTCCCTACTTCCTACTGACCTGAATATGCGCCTTACTGACGCTCCGACCATCGGCTGGGATATCGGCGGGGTCCACACAAAGGCGGTTCGCCGGACGCCGGATGGCACGCTGACGGTGAGAGCACGCACGTTCGCCATTGAGCACGAGGTCGCTTCGCTCGCGGTCATGCTGGAACAGATGAAGCAGGAAATTGGCGCAGGAGAGGGTGATCGTCACGGGGTTACTATGACGGCCGAGTTGTCGCAGGCATTCCGGACCAAGCGGGCAGGGGTCGAGAAGATTCTCGACGCGGTTGGGAGCACGCTCGGAGAAAAAACCGGAATCTTCGCCACCGACGGGCGGTTTCTCTCGATTGCCGAAGCTCGACAGAACCCGCTGGCGGTCGCCGCGTCGAATTGGGTCGCCACGGCAATGGTGGTCTCACGCATCTGCCCCGATGCCATCCTCATCGACACAGGATCAACCACTACCGACCTGATCCCCATCGTCTCCGGCCATGTCGCGGCGCTGGGGAAGACGGATCCCGAACGTCTCGCGTCCGGTGAACTGGTGTACACCGGTGTCGTTCGGACTCCCGTGGAAGCGATCGCCAGCACTCTGCCGTGGCGCGGTGGCACTGTCGGCGTCTCCGCCGAGGGATTCGCTCTGAGTGGCGACCTCTATCTCTGGCTGGGACAGATCGCGACCGAGGATTACACCGCGCCGACACCCGATCGCCGCCCAGCAACTCGACCCATTCGCGGGTGAGCGGCTGGCGCGAGTGATCTGCGCCGACCGGGAGATGCTCGAGGAAGAGGAGATCACCGAGCTGGCTCGAAGCATCGACGAGGCGCAGGTCGAGCGGGTGGCGGCCTCGCTGCGCTCCGTCCTGGAGCGGCATCCCGCGATTCGTCAGGCCGTAGTGACCGGAATCGGCGATTTTCTTGGAGCCGCCGCAGCCCGTCGGGTCGGCCTCGAGGTGCGCTCCCTCGCGGAACACCTCGGGCCCGATGCATCCCGGGTGGCGCCGGCGGCGGCGATTGCACTCTTATTGAGTGAGTCAAACGGAATCCGTTCCGCCGCTCGCAGGATCTCACGAGAGATCAAACCAGCAGAGGGAGGCCTCACTGTCGTCAAGATCGGCGGTGGGATTCTTGGTATCCCCGGTGCTCTCGAGCGGGTGACCCGCGCCGTCGCGAAGGCTTCGAAAACGGCTCGCCTCGTAGTGTTCCCCGGAGGAGGTCCGTTTGCAGATACAGTCCGGGATGTCGACGGGAAGCTCGGGCTTACTCCATCATCCGCCCACTGGATGGCGATCCTGGGCATGGATCAGTACGCCCACGTCCTCGCAGAGCAGATAGCCGGTGCGGTGATCGTCGATGGATCGGCCGGAGATCGCCGAGGTTCACGAGCGCGGCGGGGTGCCGGTGCTGGCGCCACATCGATGGCTCAAAAGCGCCGACGAGTTGCCGCACACCTGGTCGGTAACCAGCGACAGTCTCGCCGCCTATATCGCTGCTCTGCTCGGCGCGCACCGTTTGGTGGTGATCAAACCTCAGGAAGGCGGGATGGAACTGATGGATGCCCACTTCACGAGGGCCCTGCCCGACGGGATAGAGCTCAGGGTGCTCGGGCCGAAACAGCTCGAGCAGCTGGAGGATGTGCTCGCCGGCTGAGATTGGCTTGACAAGCGTCTCGACCAAGCGAGCCACCGCGGCGGAACTTACCCGTGAAGCGCGGCCGGACTCGCACGCCGCTCCTCGCACCCCCATCACGTCCGCATCGGTCTCAATCGCGGCCGCGATGTCCTCGACCTTCAGACTGCCGGCCACCGCGAAGGTAAACGCCGCGGGCAGGTTAGAGTGGATGGCCCTCAGGTCTCGCGTCGTGCAGTAGTCGAACAGAGATCCCGACGCCTTCCTCGCCGTGTCAACCAGAAAGCCATCGGCTCCTTCCCGGACCGCCAATTCCGCAATCTGGGCCAGAGTCAGGCCGTCGGTTTTCTGAATGTCGGCAAAGCCGACGACCACCAACCCGGGTTCGCCGGGCAGTCGCGACGCACGGGCAACTCCAGCGGCAATGCTCCGAGCACAACTGGCAGCGTCGAAACCATGGAGTCCGAGCTTGACGAAGGAGAGCGGAACGTCGATCCCATCAAACTGAGCCGAGTACTTCCTCCGGGAAGCGCACGTCGCCAAGCGCAGCGCTCAGCGGAATCGAGGAAGCAACTGTCTCACGAATGGCTTGCAGCACCGATAGGGAGACACGGCCCAAGGCACCAGTCGTGGGATCCTTGGCGTCGATGATGTCGGCGCCACCTTCGACTGCCGCCTGTGCTTCGGCCGCATCTGCAACACTCACCAGCAGCTTCACCTGGCCTCCCTTGTTCGGCCCGCAGTGCCCGGTATGTTACGACTCCCATGGCCCCAGACAACCCCCGCACCGGCCCTGACTTGCTGTTGCGCGACAAGATCGTCGTCGTGACCGGGGCCTCGAGCGGGATCGGAAGGGCAATCGCGCTGGCCTGTGCCGCGGCTGGCGCCAATATCGCGACGACCTACCGCGCCAACCGGGATGGAGCCGACAAGGTCGTCGCGGAGATTAAAGCGTTGGGGCGGGAGTGCATCACGCTACAGGTGGACGTCACCGATGATGAAGACCTGGCGGAACTGGTGGGCGCGGTTCGAGACCGTTTCGGCCGGGTTGATGTCTGGATCAATAACGCCGGTGCCGACATTCTGACCGGCCAGGCAGCGGACCAGGATCGGTTCGAGAAGCTCGACGCGCTCCTGGAAGTTGACCTGAGAGGAACGATCGCCGCTTCATGGGTCGCGGCGGAGCTGATGCGAGGGCAGCCCGAGGGCGGCACCATCATCAACATGTCCTGGGATGGGGCGGTTCGCGGCCTAGGTGGAGAGAATCCCGAGCTCTTCTCTGCCGCCAAGGGAGGAGTGCTCAGCTTCAGCCGCTCGCTGGCAAAGTCACTGGCCCCCAAGATCCGGGTCAACATTCTCGGGCCGGGCTGGATCGAGACGGCGTTCGGCGAGATCGCACCGAGCGGATTCAAGGAAAAGGTGCGCCAAGCCATTCCGTTGGGACGCTGGGGGCGGCCGGAAGATGTGGCAGGTGCGGCGGTCTACCTCGCCTCAGACCTGGCTAACTACGTAACCGGGCAGCTGATCATGGTGAATGGAGGGGATGTGATGTGAGACGGACGGGCGGGAGGGCGGGAGGGCGGTAAGGCGGACGGGGCGGACAAGACGGACAGGGCGGACAGGGCGGACAGGGCGGGCAGAGAAACGGGAGGACAGGCGACAAGAGCTGACAGCTAACAGCTAACGGCTGATGGCTGAATACAAGGAGACACCATGGCGACGAAAGAACGCACTTACAACGACGCGAGATAGCGGAGAAGCTGAAGGATCTTCCCGGCTGGTATCTGGAAGAGGGCTGGATCCGGCGGCAGTACAAGACCGATGGCTGGCTTACCACGCTGGCGTTGGTCAACACGATTGGGTTTCTCGCCGAGGCGGCGTATCACCATCCGGATCTCACCGTGACGTGGGCCAAGGTGTGGGTGAAGCTGCAGAACCATGCGGCCGGGGGCATCACCGACAAGGATTTCGAGCTGGCGCGAAAGATCGAAGACGTGGTGTTGTGGAAGCCGACTGGTGGCGCGCTCGAGGGGACCCCAAACAAGTGGGTACGGGCGGGGGATCCCAAATAGGCGGACAGGACGGACTCGGCGGAACAGGGCGGTCAACTCCAACGCCACGTCCGCCCTGACCGCCCCGACCGCCATCCGTCGCATGCCTGGCAACCATCGCAAGATCCTCTTCGTCACCGGCAAGCTCGCCGAACCAGCCCTCCGGCGAGTGCTGGAGGAGATGCAGCCCGAGTTCGCCTGGCAGGTGGCTGTCCTCCGGATCACCGTCGCCGCACTCATGACCACCGCCTGGATCGCCCGATTCCTCTCCGTGCCGGAGGGGACAGAGCTGGTGCTGATCCCGGGACTCTGTGAGGGCGACACCGCACTCATCAGCGATAAGGTTGGAGTGGAAGTCGAGAAGGGACCCAAAGACCTGCGCGAAATTCCCCAGTACTTCGGCCGGGCCGCGCTCGCGGTGGAATACGGCAGTTACGACATCGAAATCCTGGCAGAGATCAACAACGCTCCGCGCCTGAGCCGTGAGGCTCTATTCAAGGAAGCCGACTACTACCACCGCTCAGGGGCGGACGTCATCGACATCGGCTGTACTCCGGGACTTGCATTCCCGTCTCTTGAACAGGTAGTGCGGGATCTCAGATCCGCGGGCCGGCGGGTAAGCATCGATTCCTTCGACGCCGACGAAATTCGGAGGGCAGTAGGCGCCGGCGCCGAGCTGGTGCTGAGTGTCAACGGGTCCAACCGGGAAGAAGTAGTGAACGACCTGCGCGGAACCGGCGCCAAGGTCGTCGCGATTCCCGACTTCGGAGCTGGATTGGAGACCCTCGAGCCGACACTCAACGCGCTGGAAAAGGCGGGTGTCTCCTTTCTCATCGATCCGGTCATCGAACCGATCGGGTTCAGCTTCATGGCCTCGCTCGAACGCTATGCCGAGATTCACCGCCGGTATCCCGAAGTCCCCCAGATGATGGGGATCGGCAATCTGACCGAGCTGACCAGCGCCGATACGACAGGGGTGAACGCGGTCCTCATCGCGATCTGTCAGGAGGTAGGTGTCAAGGCGATTCTCACCACCGAGGTAATACCGTGGGCCCGGGGAGTGGTGCGAGAGATCGACGTGGCCCGCCGGCTCATGTACCACGCGGTCACCCGGAAGACTCTTCCTAAAGGCGTGGACGACAGGCTCCTGACGGTGAAGGATCCGAAGATCCTCACCTACGATGAAGCCGAGCTGCGCCAGCTGCAGTCGCAGGTGACCGACCCCAACTTCCGCATCTTCGCCGACCGGGAGACCATCACCGTCTTCAACGACGAGTTGTTCATCCGCGGCACCGACATCCAGGAGATCTTCGATCAACTCGGCGTCGAGGATGCCAGTCACGCGTTCTACCTCGGCAAGGAGCTGATGAAGGCGAAGCTCGCCATCACCCTGGGGAAGACATACCGGCAGGAGGGACAGCTCGAGTGGGGTTATCTCACGCCGCCGGATGAGCCGAAGCGGGAGCATGTGAAGATCGCGAAGAGAGGCGGGAAAGGCGGGAAGGGACGGCGAGGCATGACGCTGCCATTGGTCGAAGAGCTGGTGCCCTGCCCCGATCCGGTCGCAACCTGCGCCCGGCTGCTGGGTCAGCCCCACCTGCTTTTCCTCGACAGCGCAGCCGACCCGGAACGCCTGGGGCGGCATTCCTACCTCACCGCCGCACCGGCGATGATGCTGCGAGGCAAGGGTCGCGGGCCGGGCCCGAATGCACTGGAGCAGGCGCGCGCGCTGCTGGCTCAGCATCAGGCGGAACCGGTCCCCGAGCTTCCGCCCTTTCAGGGTGGGCTGGCGGGCTACATCGGCTACGACTTCGGCGCGGTGCTGGAACGGCTCCCCGCTCCACGGTTCGACGACCTTGCCCTGCCCGATGCGGCACTTGGTCTCTACGACTGGGTCATCGCGTGGGATCACCGGCAGGGACGGGCGTGGATCGTCTCGACCGGCATGCCCGGAGAAGGTGCAGCACGCCCGCGACGCGCGGCGGAACGGCTCGCCTGGGTGAAGCGCCAACTCGCGGGACCGGCAGCGGGAGCCGGAGGCAGAGCCCTCCACTCCCACCGCATCGCTGCTCCCGCGCCCTCCTATCCGGTCGCCGGATTCGAGCATGCCGAACAGATCGGACTCCGCTCCTCCTTCACTCACCGCGGGTATCTCGACGCGGTGAGCAGAGTTCGGGACTACATCATCGCGGGCGACATCTTCCAGGCGAACCTTTCGCAGCGCCTCGAGGTGCCGCTCGAAGAAGACCCCTGGCACCTCTACCGACGACTTCGGGAAGTGAACCCCGCTCCCTTCGCCGCGTATCTGGAATTCGACGGTGTCGCGGTGGCCAGCGCGTCACCCGAGAGATTTCTCCGATTGGATGAGGCCGGACAAGTGGAGACGCGTCCGATCAAGGGCACTCGGCCGAGGGGTCTCTCGCCGCTGCACGACGCCGCCCTGTCCCAATCGCTCGCCGACAGCGAAAAGGACAGGGCGGAAAACCTGATGATCGTGGACCTGCTGCGGAACGACCTCTCGCGAACCTGCCTGCCGGGTTCGGTCCGGGTTCCCGAGCTGTTCGCGCTGGAGCACTATCCCACGGTGCACCATCTGGTCTCGACCGTTACCGGCCAGATGCGGCCGGGCACCGGTGCCACCGACCTCCTCACAGCGGCATTTCCGGGCGGGTCCATCACCGGAGCGCCCAAGGTGCGGGCGATGGAGATCATTGCCGAATTGGAGCCGTCTCGCCGAGGCGTCTACTGCGGCTCTATCGGATACATGAGCATCACAGGCGCCATGGATACCAGCATCGTGATCCGGACGCTGGTGGCGCTGGGCGGCCGAGCCTATTTCTCGGTCGGCGGAGGGATCGTGGCCGATTCCGACCCGGAGCAGGAATACCGGGAAACGCTCGACAAGGGACGTGCCCTGGTGAACGCGCTCGCCGGCGGAGTCACCACCCCATGATCCTGCTGATCGACAACTACGACAGCTTCGTGTACAACCTGGCTCGCTATGTGGCGGAGTTGGGCCAGGAGCCGGTCGTCCGCCGGAACGATTCGATCACCCTCGATGAGATTCCCGCCCTGCAGCCGAGCCACATCATCATCAGCCCGGGGCCCTGCTCACCTGTTGAAGCAGGAATCTCCACCGAGCTGATCCAGCGGTTCGGCGGCTCGATTCCGATCCTCGGCGTGTGCCTCGGCCACCAGTGCATCGGTGCGGCCTACGGCGGAGAGATTGTACGCGCCAAACGGCCAATGCACGGCAAGACCTCTCGAATCCATCACCAGGGTGAAGGGATTTTCGCCGGCCTGCCGAGCCCATTCCTCGCGACCCGTTATCACTCCCTGGTGATCGCTCCAGAATCGGTGCCTCCGGAGCTTCGGGTCATGGCGACAGCGGAAGACGGGGAGATCATGGCCGTCGCCCATGCCACTCACCCTGTTGTCGGTGTACAGTTCCATCCCGAGTCGGTACTCACCGAACACGGGTACCGCATGCTGGATCAGTTCCTGACCGGGGGCCGGGGAGTGAATGTGCCGGAACGGGCCGACCGGGCGTCCGTGCCCAAGGCAGCAGTGCCGGCAGATCTGGCCAGCGCACCTCCGCCCGCCGATCTGGTTCGATAGTCCTTCCCTCAAGGAGTTGCAACGCATGTCGAAGTGTTTTGCCCTGGTCGCGGCGGTCTGCTGCGCCCAACTGCCACTCGCCGCTCAAACCCCCGATACCCTGCGGTACCAGCTCACCTCGGTGATGGTGCCGATGCGGGACGGGGTGCGTCTCAATACCCACATCTACGCTCCCCAGGGTCAGAAGGACCCGCTGCCCTTCGTGATGGTGCGAACGCCCTATGGAATCGAAGCCGATTCAATGGCGCTCAAGGGCCCGTACAAGACCATGGCGGATCAGGGCTACATCTTCGTGTCTCAGGACATACGAGGCCGCTACGCTTCGGAAGGCCAATTCCTGATGAACCGGCCCTTGCACGACCCGGCCGATTCCACGGGAGTGGATGAGAGTACCGATACCTACGACACCGTCGACTGGCTATTGAAGAATGTGCCCGAACAACAGCGGAGCCGTAGGAGTACTGGGAATCTCCTACCCCGGTTGGCTGGCCGCGATGGCAGGGATCAATCCCCATCCTGCCGTGAAGGCGGTCTCGCCTCAGGCACCGATGACCGACACCTGGATGGGAGACGATTTCTTTCACCAGGGCGCGTTCCGCCAGTCGTACGGTTTCGAGTACGCTGCAGATCTGGAGCTTTCGAAGGATGAGTCGGTTCCACTCCCGATCGACCGCTACGACACCTACGACTTCTATCTCGCTCACAGCCCACTCTCAAAGCTGACCGACCTGCTTGCAGGGAAAGTCCAGACCTGGACCAACTTCGTCGCCCATCCCAACTACGACGCCTTCTGGAAGGCGCGTTCGCTGCCAACCTATTTGACCCGGCTGAGCGTACCTACACTCACGGTCGGCGGGTGGTGGGACCAGGAAGACTTCTACGGCGCGATCAAGACCTACGCCACGCTCGAGCCGCTCGACAGCGCTGGCAGAAACTCCGTCGTGCTCGGGCCCTGGAATCACGGCAGCTGGAGCCGCGGCAAGGGAGACAAGCTGGGCAACATCTCGTTCGGGAGTAACACGAGCGAGTTCTACCGGGACTCGGTACAGGCGCCCTGGTTCGCCTACTGGCTCAAGGGCAAAGGCCAAGGCCGTTTCCCCGAGGCGCTGGTGTTCGAGTCGGGATCCAACAAGTGGAGAACCTTCGATACCTGGCCGCCCAAGTCGCAGACGCTGGAGAAGCGCCTCTACTTCCGGGAGAACGGTCTGCTGTCATTCGCGCCGCCGCCCCTCCCCGACGGCAAGCAGCCAGCCTCGAGCCTGATGGACAGCTATGTCTCCGACCCGGCTCATCCGGTGCCGTATCGGCGGCGGCCAGTTCAGCAGACCTACGATCAACGGGGCTCAAATTGGCGGGTGTGGCTCACAGAGGACCAGCGCTTCGTGCAGGGCCGGCCCGACGTGCTCACCTGGCAGACTCCGCCGCTGACCGAGGATGTAGCCATCGCCGGAAACATCACCGGGGACCTGTTCGCTTCAACAACGGGGAGTGATGCGGACTGGGTGGTGAAGCTGATCGACGTTTATCCCGACAGCGTGCCCGACGATTGGCCCATGGGGGGATATCAGTTCATGGTGGCGAGCGACATCCTCCGTGGCCGCTTCCGGCAGGGATTCGAGAAGCCGGTCGCTATCGCGCCGAACAAGGTGGCGGAGTACACGGTGGATCTGCACCAGCAGAGCTATCGCTTCCTCAAGGGGCACCGCATCATGGTCCAGGTCCAGAGCACCTGGTTCCCGCTGTACGATCGGAATCCGCAGACCTTCGTACCCAACATCTTCCTGGCGAAGCCGGAGGATTTTAAGGCTCAGACGCACCGGATCTATCGGAGTGCGAAGTATTCGTCGAATGTGACCGTGTCGGTATTGAAGGAATAGGTGTCAGGTATCAGGTGTCAGGTGTCAGGGAACAGCGGTCAAATCCGACAACCCCGACCTCTGACACCTAACCCCTGACACCTGACCCCTATGATCATCGAATCCATCCTCACAACCATGGACCCCTCGGGCGTCGTCAACTACGCGCCCATGGGTGTCGAGTGGGGGGAGGAGACGATCGTGATCAAGCCTTTCCTCGAGACCACAACCTTTCGGAACCTGAAGGCGACTGGCGTCGCCGTGGTGAATCTCACCGATGACGTCATGCTCTTCGCCCGCGGGGCGACCGAAAACGTGACCTTGCCCTCGGGACCGGCGGCTGTAGTGAAGGGAGTAGTGATCGACGCCGCCTGCTCCTGGCGCGAGGTCGAGGTCGTCTCCATCGACGACACGCCTCCCCGCTCCCGAATCGTGACCCGGGTCGTCCACCAGGGATTCCGGCGGGAGTTCCTCGGCTTCAACCGGGCCCGCCATGCGGTGCTGGAGGCGGCCATTCTCGCCACCCGAACCCACCTGATTCCAGCGGAGGAAATTCGGCGCGAATACGAGCGGCTTCAGATCATCGTGGACAAGACCGCGGGTCCTCGCGAGCAAGAGGCGATGTCGTTCCTCAAGTCTGTCGTTGCCACCCGGCTCGGCGCCGTCGCATCAACCGGATGAGTGCGCTCGAGCAGCTCCCAACCCGGATCACGGTCGAGGCCCCGGCGCGCCTCCACTTCGGAGTTCTGGATCTGCGGGGTCACCTGGGCCGCAGATTCGGGGGGATCGGCGCCGCGATTCCGGTCCCTGCGGTGCGGCTCGAGGTAACTCGGAACGAGTCCATTACCGCCGAGGGGCCGGACGCTGGACGGGCGCTGGAGTTCGCCCGCCGCTTTCTCGCCAGCTACCGGCTCAAGGGCGGCGCGCACCTTTGCGTCGCGCAAACCATTCCGCCTCACGTCGGACTCGGCTCCGGCACTCAGCTCGCGTTGGCTGTGGGCCGCGCCCTCGCCGAGTTACACGGCATTCAGGTCGAACCACCGGCGCTGGCCCGTGCCGTAGGGAGAGGTGTCCGCTCGGCGATCGGCACCTGGGTCTTCGCGCTGGGTGGCTTCGTTCTCGAAGGAGGCCGGAGGCCGGGAAGTGACGGCGTCGCCCCACTCATCTCGAGGCTCCCGATGCCGTCCGCCTGGCAGGCGGTGATCGCGATCCCGCAAGGAACACCCGGTTTGAGCGGAGAGACCGAGGCGGAGGCCTTCGCGAAGTTGCCGCCCCCATCGGAGCAGGAGGTCGAGCGAGTGGCGCATCTGGTCCTGATGCAGCTGCTGCCGGCGCTCGCGGAAGCCGATCTGGCAGACTTCGGCGCCGCGCTTTCGGAGATCCAGCGGATCACCGGCGCCTGGTTCTCTGGAGCGCAGGGGGGAGCGTTTGCCGCGGGGGCGAGCGCGCAGCTGGTTCGGCTCCTGGCGGAATTCGGGGCCCAAGGTGTGGGGCAAAGCTCTTGGGGCCCAACGGTTTACGGACTTACGCCAGACACAGATTCGGCCCGCGATCTGGCCAGCCGGGTGCGGGCAAGACTAGGAGATTCCGGGGTGGTTTATCAGACCGGATTCGCCCAGCGCGGTGCGCTGGTGCATACCGATTGGACAGCCGTGGGACGTGATTGACAGGTTTTAAGACGGCTGATAACATAGTGCCTCTCTGATCGGGCGGGTTCCTTGGCCGGGAACCTTCCCCGAGGCTGCGGGTATCGAAGTCGTGTACCCCAAGTCTCTACAGGGATCGCGGTAACCTCCCTGGCCTTGGTTTCACACCGACATTTTCTAGCCTATGTCTCGACTCCTTGGTTCAATGGGAGATCGAAGCCATTCAGCGGCGCTCTGAGGCACTTCATGGGCGTTGGGTCTGGTATCTGCAATCGCGATTATTCGAATCGCTCGGCCCGTCCACATCGGATGGGAATGAGCGACGCTAACTACGCCGGTCTCCCCAATAATTGCGGCGGGTATACGGGATGGTGGTGGGGGGCATCGGAGACAGACATCGCAACGGTCGTTCGGCCATAGCAAGACAGGTCGGACGGCCGTTGGTGTTTGTAGGGAAGTTGTTTCCTGGCACTGAGGACGGACGGAGCGGGTGCGCTCACGCCGGAGCGGACCACCGAAAGTCTTTGGTGCTGAAGTAGCGCAGCAGTAGGGCAGTCACCCTTCATCATGAGGTCTGTTATGAACCGTATTACCCGCAGGATGTTGTCTGGCGGGCTAGTCGCGGGGTTGACGATCCTCGCGGCATCGGCTCACGCCCAGGCACGTTCGGGGAAGTGGACCCTGAATGCGCCGGAGGGCGAGTGGTGGATGACCGGTCGCGATTACAGTCTCCAGCGGTTCAGCCCGCTGGCGCAGATCAACACCTCCAACGTGGCCAATCTGAAGGCCGCCTGGTCGTTCTCGACCGGCACGCTGCGCGGACATGAGGGCAACCCCCTCGTCGTCGGCAACGTGATGTACGTTCACACGTCCTTCCCGAACAATGTGTACGCGCTCGACCTGTCCAAGGAAGGCGCGCCGCAGATCTGGAAGTACGCGCCCAGTCAGTCGCCGGACGCGATTCCAATCGCCTGTTGCGACCTCGTGAACCGCGGCACTGCGTATCACCCGAGCGGCAAGCTCTACATCGAGCTGCTGCAGGGTGAGCTCGCGGCGATCGATGCCAAGTCCGGCAAGGAGCTGTGGAAGGCCAAGCACCCGGATCACTCCGGCGCGGGCGTCGAGGCGAACGGCTACAAGCAGGGCGCCACGATGACCAACGCCCCGATCGTGATCGGCGACGTCGTCATCGCCGGCATCTCGGGTGGTGAGTTCGGAGTCCGCGGCCGCGTCTCGGCGTTCGACGCGAACACGGGCAAGCACATCTGGACCGCGTACAGCACCGGCCCGGACAGCGAAACCATGATCGAGGGCGATGCCAACGCGAACTACGCGTCCCACAAGGGGAAGGACCTCGGGGTCTCGACCTGGCAGGGCGACGAGTGGAAGCGGGGCGGCGGCACCACCTGGGGCTGGTACAGCTACGATCCCGAGCTGAACCTGTTCTACTACAACAGCGGCAACCCCGGGACCTGGAACCCCGATCAGCGGCCGGGCGACAACAAGTGGTCCATGACCATGTGGGCTCGTAATCCGCAGACCGGTAAGGCCAAGTGGGCGTACCAGATGACGCCGCACGACGAGTGGGACTATGACGGCATCAACGAGGACGTGCTGTTCGAGAAGGGCGGCCAGAAGCTGCTGGCCCACTTCGACCGCAACGGCATCGGCTACACCGTCGACCGGACCAACGGCAAAGTGATCGTCGCCAACGCATTCGGCCCGATCAACTGGGCAAAGAACGGCGGGCACCGGCACCCCGGTTGAGGGTGTGGTGACCACGGGCGTCCCGGTCAAGGATCCCAAGTTCGGCACCAGCTCCAAGAAGAACGGCGAGGGAATCTGCCCCGCCGCCATCGGGTTCAAGGATCAGCAGCCCGTCGGCGTACTCGCCGATCACGGGCCTGTTCTACGTCCCCGCGAACCACATCTGCATGGACTATGAGGGCGTGGAAGTGAAGTACACCGCCGGTCAGCCGTACGTCGGCGCGATCGTGCGGATGTTCCCGGGCCCCGGCGGCAATCGCGGCCGGTTCATCGCCTGGGATCCCATGACCGGTAAGCAGGTGTGGGAGATCAAGGAGAACCTCGCGGCGTACGGCGGCGCGCTCACCACGGCCGGCGGCATCGTGTTCTACGGCACGATGGAAGGCTGGCTCAAGGCCGTTGATCAGAAGACGGGCAAGGTGCTGTGGAAGTTCAAGACCCCGTCGGGCATCATCGGCAACCCGATGACCTACAAGGCCCCGGATGGCAAGCAGTACGTCGCCGTTCTGTCGGGCATTGGTGGCTGGGCCGGTATCGGCGTGGCCGCGGGCATCGGCGCAGAAGATCCCACCGCCGGTCTCGGCGCGCTGGGCGCGTTTGGTGACGCGGGTCAGTTCTCCACCCAGGGTGGCGTGCTGACTGTCTTCGGGCTGTAATTCGCTGCACACGGCCGTCCGGGGGCTTGCTCCCGGGCGGCTGTCCCGCTTAGTCGTTCAGACGGCGCCGGACACCTCCGCGGGCAAGACACTCCGCCCTGCAGTGTCCGGCGCCGTTTGTCCGGTGCGGTGGCGGTTCGCCGCCAGCTCAAATCATGCAAGTGTGTGCCCAGGCGGAATATCCGATGCGTTTATCAGTGCTGCGCCATGCCGCTCTCGCTGTCGCCCTGGCCGGGGGAATCGCCCTGCCCGCCCAGGCCCAGCGACCCAGCCCCCTTACCGAAGGGGTGCTACGGGTGTGCGCGGATCCCGACAACATGCCGTTCTCCAACCAGGCGGGAGACGGATTCGAGAACAAGATCGCCGAACTGCTGGCTCAGACCTGGAATTCCAAGCTCGAATACATCTGGTGGCCGGTGCGTCGCGGCTTCTTCAGCCCGGGGCCTGAACGGCCGCTACTGCGACGTGGCCATTACCGCTCCAGCCAAACTCGACATGGCCGGAGTCACCGAACCCTACTTCCGGTCGTCCTACGTCATCGTCTATCGCAAGGACAGCGGGCTCGACATCTCGAGCCTGGATGACCCGAAGCTCAAGCAGCTCAAGATCGGCGTGAACCTGCTCAATGCGGACGCCGAGAATACTCCGCCCGCGATGGCGCTGAGCTCGCACGGGGTGGTCGGCACTCTGGTCGGATTCGGCACCTTTTACAGCGAAGGCGGGTTGCGTCCCGAGGACATCATCAATGCGGTGGTCGACAGTACTATCGATGTCGCCATCGTCTGGGGTCCGGTGGCGGGCTACTTCGCCAAGACCGCGCGGGCTCCGCTGGTGCTGCGCCCGCTCCCCGACGATTCATTGAGCGGGATCCCCTTCTCCTTCAGCCTGGGCCTGGCAACCCGGCGGCGGGAGACGGTGATGCGGGACAGCCTGCAGAAGTTCATCGACGCCAAGCGTCCCGAGCTTCAGAAGATTCTGGAACAGTTCAACGTGCCGATGTTGCCGCTCACCCCCGATTCGGCGAAACCGGGCACAACCGGTCAATGACTTCGACGCCAAGTGGTGGCATTCCCTCGCCTTCGAAAGGATCGCGCACCCGCATGAGCCGTTCGTTCGTCAACCCTCGCGCGCTGACCGTCGGCGCGGTGCTCGCCCTGCTGCTCGTCCTCACGGCACCTCTCGCTGCTCAGGTGCATGACGAATACCATCCAGCCCCGCGTGATACCGTCACCAATGATGTTTACCAGGGATGGAAGCAGTTCGAGTTGAACTGTTCCCGGTGTCACGGCGAGTATGGGGTCGGCACCTCGTTTGCTCCCTCACTCATCGTGTCGATGAAGGATGACGGAACCATCCCCACCCAGGAATTGTTCATTACCACCGTCTGCGCCGGCCGACCGGACAAGGGAATGCCGTCCTGGTGCGGGCTGGGCCTGGAAATGGACAAGATCCAGCGGATCTACCTTTATCTGAAGGGGCGAGCGGACGGAAAAATCGGCATAGGACGACCGGCCGTGAAGGAGAACAGCTAGCGGGCACCTCCCGCTTCCCACCATGTATCCGCGAATGCGCGGCCTTTCCGCCTGGGCGTTCCTGGCGGTGACTTTCCCCCTCGCCGCGCAAAACCCGCCGGCAGCGGCTCCGGGAGCGCTAACGCGCGAGGCCGTCCAGGAGCGCCTCTCCAAGACCACCGGATCAATCCCCGATCTCTCCGGCGTCGACCTGAGACGGCTCGACCTGAGTGGATTGGACTTCCGCCAGGCCAACCTGACGAAGGCCAGGCTGGACAGCGCAAACCTTTCCGGCGCCAAGCTCTTCGCCGTCGATCTCACCGACGCGACCGCCATCGGCGCCGACCTGAGTAAGGCCAATCTCGACGGCTCCACCCTGCGTCGCGCCAACCTGCAGCACGCCAACCTGCGGGGTGCGAGCCTCTTTGCGACGATCGTAGAGGCTGCCGACCTGAGTGAGGCGGATCTCAGGGATACGCGTATTATCGGGTACCTGAAGGCGGCCAAACTGCGGGGTACCAACCTGCAGAACGCAAACATCGGCGCCGATCCGGGCAATCAGTCCATGGGCGTCATGCGGGCCCAGTTCGGAAGCGCGGATCTCTCTGGTGCCGACTTCACCGGGGCCAATCTCTTCAAGGCCGACTTCGGCTACGCCAAGCTGATCGGTGCCAAGCTGGTCAACGTGGATCTGCGAAACGCGGAATTGATCCAGGCCGATCTGACGGAAGCCGACGTCACTGGAGCCAACGTCGCCTCGGCGGACCTCAACGGAACCATATTCACCAAAGCCAAGGGAGTTTCCACGCTCAAGGGACTCGACCAGGCACGCAATAAAGACAAGGCGGTTTTCGATGAACGGAACTGACGGGATGCGGCGGGCTCTCATCCTGGGTGCGGTTGCTCTCCTGGCGGCTGGGTGCGGCCGGCGTGAGGCAGCACCGCCTCAGGCGGGGGGTGCAGGGGGCGGAACGGAAGCGGCCGGGGAATACGTGTATGTCAGCAATGAGGATTCCCGAAACATCACGGTGATAGACGCGGCGACCGATAGTGTCGTCAGCACGATCGAAGTAGGTACTCGCCCCCGCGGCGTGAAGGTGAGCCCCGATGGCCGTACAGTTTACGTGGCGCTGAGCGGATCACCCAAGTGCCCGCCCACCATGCCGGACGAGGAGTGCGAGAAGCTCAAGACCGATCCCTCGAAGGACGGAGTCGCAGTGGTCGACGTGGCAACCAGGAAGACGGTGAAGACTCTCCCCGCTGGCAAGGACCCCGAAACATTCGACGTGAGCCCCGACGGAACCCGGCTCTACGTCTCCAACGAAGACGCCGACTCCGCATCCATTGTTGACCTCCAGAGCGGCAAAGTCATCGCCAACGTGAAGACCGGCCGGGAGCCCGAAGGCGTCACGTTGTCACCCGACGGCAAGACTGTGTGGGTCACCGGGGAAACCGATCACAACATCACCGGAATCGGCACCCAGTCCGGGCAAGGTGGTGGGAACCATCGAGGTTGGCCAGCGGCCGCGCTCCATCCGATTCGTTCAGAATGGGGCCAAGGCATACGTGACCAATGAAGTCGCCGGCACCGTCACCGTCGTCGACATGAACGCCAGGAAGACGGTGAAACCATCACCATGCCGGAAGGGCTCCAAGCCCATGGGGCTGGCGGTCGCCCCCGACGGCCAGAAGGTCTACGTCTCGAACGGGAGAGGCGGGACACTGTCGGTTCTCGATGTCGCCACCGACTCGATCCTCTCCACCACAAAAGTGGGCACTCGTCCCTGGGGAGTGGGTGTCACGAAGGACGGGAAGAAGCTCTATACCGCAAACGGCCCCGGCAACGACGTCTCGGTAATCGACGCCTCGACAATGCAGGTCGTCAAGACGATTCCGGCGGCAGCGTGCCGTGGGGGATTGCGATTGGACCGGCGGTGAGGGGAGAGCCGTTAGCGATAGACTAGGCGCGAGAGCGGTAAGCTCATAGCGCGTTAGGCCATAAGCAAGACGTAACTTAGCTAACGGCCTAACGCTTATCGCCTCGCTGCACTCACGCAAAAGGCCTTCGGGTAAACCACGCCCCCGGCCATCTCCACGCCAGCCACCCGTCCAATCCCCACGCCCGGCCCGAACGCGCCAGGAACAGCACCGGCAACACGCTCAGCAGCATGTAGTGAAAGCCGAATGACGCGGGCGCCATGTGCTGCGACGCCAAGACCGTAGTTCAGGCTCAGCCAGAATGCACCGAGTGCAGCGAGCCCGGCGAACAGTCCTAACGTGAGTCCGAGTCCCACCAGCGTCTCCGCCCAAGCGATCATCTTGGCAAACATGACCGAATTGGGCAGAACCGTGTGCTCGAGGAACGCTTTGTACCACAGAATCGGGTTCTCGGCGGCCTGCCGGGTGACGATCTGCGGCATGGCCTCGATCCAGCGCGGCTCGACGCCGAGCCAGGGGAAGAACCCGCCGAGGAGCACCAGGTCCAGCTTGGTCCACAGCGCCTTCACGAAATAGAGCCCGACCAGGATGCGCAGCACCGCAAGCCAGCGGCTCGGATGGGACATGTCGACCGTCGTGGGGGAATTCACTCGTTGTCTCCGTTTAAGTGCCTTAAGCCTTAAGCCGTAAGCCTGAGTCCATGGTTGCCACGCGTACAGCTTATGGCCTAGGGCTCATGGCACCATCACACCCAATTCCTCAAACACGAAACTCCAGGTATCCACCAGCTCCTCGAGCACCTTGGAAACCGGCTTCCCCGCGCCGTGCCCTGCCTTTTCCTCCAACCGGAGCAGAATGGGTCGCCCTGAGGAAGACGCAGCCTGCAGCAACGCCGTCATTTTCCGCGCGTGCATCGGATCTACCCGCGTATCGCTCTCGGCCGTGGCAAGCAAGACAGCAGGATACGCGGTGCCCGGTTCCACTCGGTGGTAGGGCGAGTAGGCCCTCAGCCAGCCGAACTGTTCCGGATCATCGGGGTCGCCATACTCCGGGATCCAGAGCCGCGCAATCAGGAACCGGTGATACCGCAACATGTCGAGCAGCGGAACCTGAATGACCACGGCACGGAACAGCTCCGGGCGCTGGGTGAGAGCGGCCCCCATGAGCAGCCCTCCATTCGACCCGCCGGCAATCGCCAGGCGTTCCGGCTTCGTGTAGCGCTGAGCGATCAGCCATTCGGCAGCGGCGATGAAGTCGTCGAAACTGTTCTGCTTGCGTGCCAGCATGCCGGCCTGATGCCACGATTCCCCGTATTCCCCGCCCCCTCTCAGGTTTGGCACCGCTACTACCCCGCCGCTTTCTACCCACAGCAGCAGTGACCGGGAGAAACCCGGAGTCATGCTGATGTTGAAGCCACCGTAACCGGTCAGATAGGTCGGGTTGTCTCCCGTGAGGCTAAGCCCGTTCCGGTGCACGAGGAACATGGAGACTCCCGTGCCATCGCGCGAGGGGTAGGTCACCTGGCGTCACCTGGTAGTCCGCCGGATCGAGGTCTGCCTCGACCATTCGCCAGAGTGAGCGGGCCCCCGAATCCAGGTCCACGCGATAGACACTCGGCGGAACCGTGTATGACGAAAATCCGTAGAACAACTCTTCCCCATCCCACTCTCCGCCCCAGCCGAACACACTTCCGATTGTGGGCAACTCGAGCGGCCTCGGGTTTTTCCCCTCGAGGTCCGTCACCAGGAGACGAGAGGATGCGCGTTCCAGATAGCTGAGGGCCAGCGCGTTGCCCAGCACCATCGCGCCGTCCAGCACCGCATCGCTTCTGGTGGGAATCAGCTCTTCCCAGCGGGAGCGGTCCGGCCGCTCCGGATCGCCGCGGTAGAGCCGGTAGTTGGGAGCATCGAGGTTGGTGCGAACGTAGAGTCGCCCGCGAACGACCTGCCCTTCGAACGATGCGGGCAGATTCTCCGCGACGGCGACGAGGGGGCCGCCGCGCTCCAGGTCCTGCAGGAAGAGGTCGGTCTGATCGAAAGTTCGAGCGACGCCGATCAGCAGCCAGCGTCCCTCGGGCGAGAGGTCAACGCTCGGCCAATGCTCCTTCTGTGACGGCTTGAAGATGAGCCGGTCTCCGGCGGGATCGTCTCCCAGGAGATGCAGGAAGACAGCGCGGTGATACTGCTCCTCCCCTTCGGGCACCGAGCCCGGAAACGGGTAACGGGTGTAGTAGAACCCGTTGCCGCCGGGCAGCCATGCGAGGTCCGCTGCGCGAGTCCCGCTGATCCGATCGGGCTTGACCTCACCGCTATCCACATCGAGGACGTGCAGTACGCTTTCCTCGCTCCCGTTTTCGGAAAGACCATAGGCCAGGAGCTTTCCGTCCTCGCTCGGGAAATACCAGTCGAGTGCGGTAGTGCCGGCGGCATCCAGCGCATTGGGATCGAGCAGGACGCGGTCGGGGCCCTCGACTCCGTCCCGAACATACAGGACAGGTTGGTTCTGAGTTCCTTCCCTTCGCTGATAGAAGTAGCGCCCTCGAGCCGGCGTCGGAGCACTCAGCGCACCGATCTTGAGCAGTTGCTCCAGCCGGGCCCTGATGAAAGGTCTGGCGGGTACGCCGATCGAGGTAGTCGCGGGTGAACCGGTTCTGTTCGCTAGTCCAGGACCGGGTCTCGGCGCTCTCGCCGTCCTCCAGCCAGCGATACGGATCGGGAATTCGCTCGCCATGGAGCGTGTCGACGACGCCGTACGTCGGAGAAGGTGGAGGGGAGGGCATGGTCTAAACAGCGTGAGAAGTGAGAGGTGAGAAGTGAGAGGTAAGAAATAGGGAGTATCAAGGAGTGGTTGAAGCTGTCTGCTATCGCGCTTTTCCTTCTTACTTCTCACGCTCACTTCTACGACTCAGTCTCCAAGGCAGATCCCCAGCTCCCGGGCGGTCAGTAGCGTATCCGAGTCGAGCGGGACGTTCTTGGCACGGCCGATGACTTCGCTGAGCGGTAGCCGCGCGATGGAAGGTGGAGCGAGGGCAATCATGGTTCCAAATGCACGGTCTGCAACCGCGCGTACTGCGGCCGCGCCGAAGCGCAGACCGAGCAACCGGTCGAAAGTCGTCGGTGATCCGCCGCGCTGAATGTGGCCCAGCACCAGACTTCGGGTCTCCTTGCCACTCCGCTCCGCGATGGCGCGGGCCACCAGGGAGCCGATGCCTCCGAGACGGTCGGCGCTTCCGGCAGAGCGCCGCTCCAGCAGCAAGAGCTCGCCGTCCTTGGGCTTCGCACCCTCCGCTACGACCACGATGCTGAAGCGGCGGCCGGCCTCGTCTCGCTTCCGGATCTTCTCCAGCACCTTGTTCATGTCGAAGGGGATTTCGGGGATGAGAATGACATCGGCGGTCGCTGAGACTCCGCTGTTGAGCGCGATGAATCCGGCATGGCGCCCCATCAGCTCGACGACCATGACTCGTTCATGGCTCTCGGCCGTCGAGTGCAGCTTGTCGATCGCATCGGTCGCGGTACTCACCGCGGTGTCGAAGCCGAATGTGGCGATGGTGCCCACAACGTCGTTGTCGATCGTCTTGGGCACCCCGACGACGGGCAGACCCATCTTCCAGAGATCGTGGGCGATAGACAGGCTGCCGTCGCCCCCGATCGCAATCAGCGCATCGAACCCGCTCGCGTTGAAGGCGTCGACCAGATCGCTCGATCGGTCCACCTCGGTATCCTTGCCGCTCGCATCCGTGACGACCCAGCAGAAGGGATTGCCGCGGTTGGTCGTGCCGAGAATGGTGCCGCCCAGGTGGGTAATCCCGCGGACCCGTTCCGGCGTGAGCGTCATGATCCCGTCGTCCCCGAGGAGCCCGCCGTACCCCCGGCGGATTCCATAGGTCTGCCAACCCCGTCCGTGCGCCGACAGCACAATGGCTCGGATGACGGCATTGAGGCCGGGGGCGTCCCCGCCCCCGGTGGAGATGGCGATTCTCATGGGAGAAAGCCGATCACTGATTGTCGCCCAGGTGTCTCTTCAGCAATCCCGCCACCTCACCCGGCTTGGCATGTCGGCCGATTGCTTTCTTGGAGAAGATGAGGGCGCCATCGACCGTAACTTCGAACGCGCCCCCCGAAGACTTCTGGAGGCTGAATTGCGCGTACGGAATCGTTTCCTTGAGCTCGGCTACCAGACCGGTAGCCCGGGGTCCGTAGTTTCAGACCACGCAGTATTCGATGGTGATATGCATGGGGACGAACCTATCCCGAACCCGTCCCTCTGCCAAGCTGAGTCACAGTGCCACTTCCCGGGGGCGGGGTATATTGGGACGGTGCTTACCACTAGAGACGTCATGCGGTCATTCATCACATCCGCCGTCGCACTGATCTTCTTCACCATACCCGCTCATGCCCAGCGGCAATACCGCTTCGAGCTGGGAGCCTCCGCCGGGTACTACGCCTTCGACAGCAAGACCGAACTCGACAATGCCTTTGGTGGATCGCTTCGGGCAGGTTATTGGATAACCGGCCCCCTGTCGGTCGAAGTCGAAGGCAGTTATGCCAAGCCGAAGACCACGAGCTCCCTCAACAATGCCGTGGATGTGAAGAGCATCGGAGGTTGGGCTTTGCTCAACCTCCCCATAGGAAAATCGGCCTCCGGATTCCTCAAGGGAGGCTACGCCTCGGTGACCTACGGGAGCGGATGTCCCTCGGTCTCGGTTCCCGGAGCGGGGCCCTGCGGAACGGCGGGCGCGATCCAGGGAGGCGCCGGCGTACGCATCGCTCTGACACCGACCGTAATGATGCGCTACGAGGGAATGGTCAATCAGAGCCAGACCTTCCTGAAATTTTCCAATATCGCGGTACATGGCGGCCTGAGCCTCATGATCGGGAGCAAACCCCTGGTGGACACCGACGGGGATCGGGTCTACGACGGCTCCGACAATTGCGCCGGGACACCCGCAGGGGCATTGGTGGACAAGCACGGCTGCCCGACCGATACCGATGGGGATGGTGTAGCTGACGGGCTCGACCGGTGTCCGGACACCCCGGAAGGCGCCAAGGTAAACGCCGCCGGCTGCACCGCCGACAGCGATGCGGACGGGGTGCTGGACGGGATCGACCAGTGCGCCGATACCCCGGTCGGCGCCACGGTGAGCGACAACGGCTGCCCGCTGGACGCGGACAAGGACGGTGTATACGACGGCCTGGATCGCTGCATGGCGACCCCCGAGGGCACCCAGGTCGATTCCCTGGGTTGCCCCAGCGATTCCGACAACGACGGCGTGTTCGACGGGATCGACAAGTGTCCCAACACACCTTCCGGAACGACGGTGAACGCGATGGGATGCCCGCCGGGTCAGGACACCGACAAGGACGGCGTGCTCGACGCACTGGACAAGTGCCCCAATACGCCGCCCGCCACCGGGGTAGACCAGGATGGCTGTCCGGTCGCAGCTGCGCCTGTGCGGAAGCCGCCTCCGGTCGGCGCAAGTCACGCCTGGATGGTGCCGGGTGCCATGTTCCCGATGCGGAGCGCAGCACTCTCGCCCAAGGCCCAGCCGGTGCTCGATTCGGTGGCCACGGCGATGCTGGTGGACACCACCCTCAAGGCAACCGTCTCCGGGTATGCCCAGGATCGTCTGGTGCCAGGCGACAACACCAGGCTCTCACAGCAGAGGGCCGACGCAGTCCGCACCTACATCATGGGTAAGGGAGTATCGGCTCGGCGGATCACGGCGGTGGGCCGCGGTTCGCAATCGCTCATTGTAGCCGACACGACCGAGGCGGCACGGACCATCAATCGACGGGTCGAGATCAAGCTCCAACCATTGGAGCCATAGCGAGATACACCACCCGCTCTACCGGGAAGGTGAGCACGGACCTTGCGGAGCCCTAGCCCCAGCTACGCGGCTCCGCTCCGTCGGCTCCTCTTTCCTGCAAGGCGATAGAGCATGATGCGCGTTCGTTTGAGTCCTCTGATCCTGGCTCTGGCCTTGGGCGCCCCGGTTGCCGAGGCGCAGGTCAACCGCTCCTGGGGAGATGAGCTCCGCCTGGTGCCGTCCCCCGAGCGCCTGGTTCCGGTGGCACCCCGCCAGCTGGAGCCGCTCGATTGGCCGGCGCCCCCCAGGACCACCTCCCCATCTGCGGTTCGCGCCATCTACCTCAACGCCTGGGCCTTCGGCGGGAAGCGCTTCTACGATCTCGTCCGGCTCGCCGACTCGACCGAGATCAACTCTTTCGTCGTGGACGTCAAGGACGACACCGGGTACCTGACCTACAAGTCGTCGGTCCCCACGGCCATTCAAATCGGTGCCAACCCTCAACTCCGCGCCCGCGATGCAGCGGCTCGAGTCCGCTAAATGCTGGCGCACGGGATCCATCCCATCGCCCGGATCGTGGTGGCGAAGGATCCGCTGCTGGCGTCGCACAAGCCGGCGTGGGCGGTGCAGATCGCCGGCGGCGGAGTCTGGCGTGACCGGCTCGACTTCGCCTGGGTCGATGCCTTCAACGATTCAGTGTGGGTCTACGCCTCGCAGCTCGCGGCCGAGGCAGTGCAGATGGGATTTGCCGAGGTGCAGTTCGATTACGTCCGCTTCCCCGATGAGCCCAGAGCCCGGATGGCGAACGCGATGTTTCCGGCTCGCCGCGCCGGAGAGACCACGCGGCATGGAGTGCGCCGCAACCTCAAGCTGCTGCGGGACCGGATAAAGCCGCTCGGGGTCCCCTTCACCATCGACGTCTTCGGGATGACGACCAACGTCGAAGTGGACATGGGGATCGGGCAGGTGTGGGAGGATCTGGTCAGCACCGCGGACGTGGTGCTCCCGATGGTCTATCCCAGCCATTACTACAACTCGATGTACGGCGTGCGACGGCCCAACACCGAGCCCTATCGTGATCGTGAGGAGCGCACTCGAGGACGGGATACGGCGGAGTCAGAAAGTCGGTGGGCCCACCGCGGCGATCCGGCCTTACCTGCAGGCGTTCACGCTGGGCCTGCCCCGTTACACGCCCGACCACGTGCGGGACGCAGATCCGGGCGGCGCATGACGCCGGGATTGACTCGTGGGTGCTGTGGAACGCGCGGGCAGCCTACGACCCGAGAATCTTCGAAGCGGCCAACCGAAAGTCGATTGTGCGCGCGGTCAGCGAGGTCGAGCCCCCGCGCACCGCTCCGCCTCAGCCCGAAGGACACTGAGGCTGATCAGCCTCCGCCAACCACGGCCGGACTTTCCCAGCCGGTGATGTAACCGGCCAGCGCACTCGCCGCAGTGGTGTAAGGACTCGCCAGATACAACTGACCCGGTCCCGAGCGCCCCGGAAAGTTCCGATTGATGGCGCTGACGGTGACCGTTTCCCGATCGTAGCTGACGCCGGGACCCGCGTTGATGCAGGCGCCGCAAGACGGCTCGATGATCTCCGCCCCCACCGCCCGAAAGACCTCGACGTAGCCCCGCTGCTCGGCATAGCGCTTCACGTCCTGGCTGCCGAACTGGATGTAGAACCGCACATCGGGATGAACCTTCTCTCCCGCGTCGGCCGCCTCCCTGAGCACCGCGGCGTACATGTCCATGTCTTCCTTCTTGCCGGCGGTGCAGCTTCCCGCGTACGCGATGTCCACCTTCACCATCCGGCCCAGTTCGCTGATGTAGAGTGCCGTTGCCGGGGTCACCGGGCAACGCGACCATCGGCTGCAGGGCTCGGCGGCGTCGATCTCGATCACCTCGTCATACTCCGCATCGGGATCGGACTCGAGACCCTGGAGCAGCGCGGCCGCGTCGCGCGCGCGGCATGCCCGCGCTCCCGCACCAGGTAATCCACGGCCTTCTCGTCGGGCTTGATGATGCCGGTGAAGGCCCCGACTTCGGCGGCCATGTTGGTCATCGTGGCCCGCTCGTCGATCGAGAGCGCCTGCACCGCCTCTCCGGCGTACTCGACGATCTTGCCGATCGCCTGCCCGTTCTTGACATACGGGATGGCGGAGGATCTGGAGCATGAAGTCCTTCGCGGTCACGTTGGCCGGCTTGGCGCCCTTCACGCGGATCAGTACCGCCGCGGCACCGTGAGACGGACGTCGCGCGGTGAGCCAGGAATTGAAGATCGCCGTGGTGCCGACCCCGAACGCCAGGCTGCCCATGGCGCCGCTGTGCGGAGTGTGGCTGTCGCTGCCGATGATGACCTGTCGCCGGGAAGAGCGTGCTGCTCCAGCATCTTGGAGTGACAGATCGCCTCGGAGCCGTGCGCCACCATGTTGCGGCCCAGATCGCGGCAGCTCCCCGTAGAGCTGGATGCCCTGCTGCGCGGCAAACTCCTCCTGCTTCTTCTTCAGCTCGAGCGCCACGTCGAGCAGGCCCTCCGCCTTCCGCTCGTGGGTCATCGCCAGGTCGAGGAACGTCAGATGGTCCCGGAAAAAGAAGATCGATCCGGGATCCACCACCTTCTCCTCGGGCCCGACGTTGTCGCGCCAGAAGATGGCGGCCATCGGGGTCACGTATTCGTGGCTGAAGCGAATGTCGGTGCGAACGAATCCCTCGTCTCCCGGGCGCACCGCGGGAACCCCGATCTTGCCCGAGGCAGATCGGTTACCCAGTGGCGGGCGATGATCTTCTCGGCCAGCGTCATGGGGCGGACCGGCGTCGTGACGACCGGCACCGCAACTTTGCCCTGGAGGCGGGCAACGTTGTAGTTGAAAAGCCCGCCGTGCTCGATGATGCCCCGGGTGATGCCGCCTTCGCCGTCGGTGAAGACCGACAGCGGGATGGTCTCTCCCCGGCGCATCCGGTCAATGCAGCGAGAAATCGGTGCTGGTGAAGACTCCGAGGTTCTGGCAGTTCTCCCGGTAGATCCGCTCGATGTTCTCCGCGATCACCAGCCGGATGCCGGCCATCATCTCCGCGTAGGGAGACTGCTCCCGGCTCGAGCCCTTGCCCCGCCGCTTGCCGCTCACCGAGGCCACGAAGCCGCCCTGCTTCACGGACCCGCGCGTGATGGGAAAGTCCTGCCCGGCCTTGAGTCCGAGGTAGGGAAATTCGCCCAGCGTCTCGTCGTAGTAGTAGCAGATGTAGGCCGGCGTGATCTCGTCGGTCGAGATGTCGTCGCGAAGGGGGATCTCCGGAGTCCACTCGAGATCCTCGCCTGCCAGCTGCCGCCGGATGAGCTCGGGATCGGTGGTCAGAAACAGGATTCGGCCGTCGAGCCGCACCTGGTCCGGCAAACGATGGATGGGACGGGATTTGAGCGAATCAAGCATTCAGGAAGACTCGGTTGATCAGGCGGGAAAGATGGAACCACCAGTCAGCGGGAGCAAGGATTGGACCGCCCATCGGTCACCGCTACCATTGAAGCCATGCCCGCCTGGTCCTTCGCCTTGTTGACGCTGCTCGTCGCCACGTCCGCATCCGCACAGGACAGTGTCAGGTCCGTTCATGCGCGAGTTCACCAGTCGGGCACGCTTAGAAACCCGCGCATCATGGGCCTGCAACGGCCGCAGGCGGCCCAGTCGTCCCCGCCTCAGCAGGTGGACGAGGAGGATTCCCTCTACCTCCGATTCCCCTCCTCGGGGACGAGCAAGGCCTCGCCTCCAGCTCCCACGGTCCACCGAAGTCCGCCGGTCATCGTAAGTCGTCAGCAACGCAACGTGCTCTGGGTCCTCGCAGCCGAGGGCGATGAGACGGAAATCTATGCCACCGACACCACGGGCCGTGACCTGGGAACCTGGCGGGTGGATGCACTCTACACCGAGTGGACGGCGCTGGCGGTGGGCCGCTGCGATCAGAAGACCTGCATCTACATCGGTGACCTGGGCGACAGTCTGAAGCGGCGCGGCACGGTCCAGTTGTACCGCTTCGAGGAGCCATTGCTCGCATTCGACCGGATTCCCCGGACCTACAGTGTCACCGGAGTGCAGAAGATCATCGTGGGCTATCCCGACGGCGCGCACGACGCCCGGGCGCTGAGCGTCACCTCCGATGGAACCGTGCTGATTCTTACCAGCGGTCTCGACGGGAAATCCCGACTCTACTCCGTCCCATCGGATACCTGGTTCAGAGGCAGCACCAGAGTCGATGCTCACAGCGCAGGCACCGTAGCCGTCGACATCCATCGCTATGGCCCCCTGACGGGAATCACGCGGACCGCCACCGGAGGCTTCGTGGCTCGGCAGGCGAACAGCCTGACCTTCCTTACCCGTGGCCAGAGCGGAATGGTTCCAGACCCTTCACGTCCCACGTGCGAGCTTCCCGCGGGCGATCAGAGTGGTCTCGGCGTTGACTGGCTCGATAGCCGTCGCTTCATCATCAGCACTGTGCAGGGATTCAATCCCACGCCGCTGTTGAGCGTCGCCGAATGTCCTGAGCCATGAAGACTCTCTCGGGCCGAGCAAAGCGATGGGGCGCGGTGGTGCTCGTCGCCTTTGCGGCGTGGATCGCCTGGATTCAGCCCAACCGGCGACATTCGGTTCACCAGGCAGAGTATATCGACGCTGGAGGCGTCAGGCTTCGTGCGCTTCGGGCCGGCACCGGCGATACCACGCTGCTCTTCCTCCACGGCTACGGAGAATCGCTCCTCAGCTGGCGACTCGTACTGGACCGTTTCACCTCTCGCTTCCGCGTACTCGCCGTGGACCTGCCAGGGTTCGGACTTAGCGACAAGCCGGATGGTCCCTATACGACAGAATTCATGGAGTCGGTGCTCTCGGATCTGATCGCCCACTCCACATCGGGTCCGCTCGTTGTGGTAGGCCACTCGATGG
This sequence comes from uncultured Gemmatimonadales bacterium, assembly GCA_963821525.1. Lineage (GTDB taxonomy): Bacteria > Gemmatimonadota > Gemmatimonadetes > Gemmatimonadales > GWC2-71-9 > DATBGE01. The sequence continues at coordinate 227,873 of CAWGED010000008.1, forward strand.
GTGGACAACTCGCAGCGCAGCTGGCCCTCGATCATCCAGACCGCGTCATTGCCGCGGTTCTGATCGCGCCAGGAGGAGCGGGAATCAGCCCCTTATTCGGAGACACGGCCGGTGTGGCATTCGCCGCCGCGCGGTGGGTCGCGAGCGCCGCGGGCTATGTCCTTCCGGTCCATGATCAGGGGTGGCTCGGCGAAACGAGGGCGAACGCGAAATACATCCCCAGCGAGGATTCATTGGCGCTTGCCGCGTCACGAAAAATCCTGGATCAATTCGACTTCTCGGCAATCAACGGGAGATATGCCGATTTGCATCAGCCGGTGCTGCTCCTCTGGGGCCGGAACGACCCGACGATCCCGCTGGGCATCGGCGAGCGGATCGCCGGTCTGCTGCCCTGCCGCCGATTCGTGGTCCTGAACGCGACGCTGCACCGTCCCCAGCAGACCAGGCCCGACACTGTCGCGACCGAGATGCTACGGTTCCTCGATCACCCCACCTGCGACAAGTCATCCGAGCCACCTGCCGAGTAAGCCAAATCTGCTGCTCGGCACGTTTGCTCGTAAGGCATTACAGGGTAACATGTTAAGGTTATTTCCAAGGAAGGGCGTGACAATCCGACCCGCAAACGTGGCGTAACTTCAACCCTCCGACTATTTTCACGCCCCGATTTCCCAACATGGGGGCTTTCTGGAGCTACCGAACCACCACCGGGTTCCTCTGACATGGCTGTTGGCCCATGGCGGAGAGGTAATCCGTTACCGAACACATGCCGAACTGGCGCCGCCTGGAACGGTGGCATCCGAGACCCTTGAAGCCGATCGCGCCGCCATCGAGTCGGGGAAGGCGGCCCAAGGCGTCATCAAGAAGCAAAAGGAGACAGGGGTCTGGGGCGGTAACATGCTCGGCCTCGCAGCGGCCCCGGCACAGGGCATCAGGGATGTAGGCACCATTCCTCAGTATCGGCGCCTGATTCAGCTCTCCTTGCCGCCGTCGCAGAGGCCATTCAAGCTGGCGGACCGAGTCCTGTTCCGGCTGCTGTCGCGGGACGAGGATCCCAGTCTGCTGTTCGAGTTCCTGAAATTCGCGAAGTCGGAGCCTCGCGCCGTCGAGTGGGCGCGAAACGTCCTCCGTGAAGCTGCCTCGGCCGCACTAGCCGAGGGCGGGCACATAGAGGATCCTCGTTTGCGGGGCGCGGCGCACAAGATCGCGTCCAACGTATCGCAATTCCTTCGCAGTCCGATTGCCGAAAAGCCATTCGTGCGCTCGGGCAGCGCCTCAGTGCTTCATCCCGAAGCCTATCCGCCAACCTGGTATTCGGTGGCGATGATCGCCGCAATGCCGAACCTCCAGCGGGAGCGGGCGGGATTCACCGAGCGGCTGGGACACTACCTGGCTCAACCGGCGCCCAAGAAGGCGTACGCCATCGCGCTGGGGAAGAAACGCATCAAGCCGCAGCATCTCCTCCTGGGAGATCCGATCGAAGCCGACGGCAAGGGGATGCCGAAAGATCTGCCCCTCGCCCTGCACTTCATCGAGTTGCTCGCCCGCATCGGGGCGCTGCACACGGCTCCGGTCGCCACGAAGGTTCTTGCCCGCCTGCTCAAGGACTGCGATGAGTTCGGGATCTGGAGTCCAAAAGGACTCCGCGGGGCGCCAAAGGCTCTCAACAAGATCACGTATCACTGCTTCCCGCTGGACGTCGATGCGAAGGAACCTGACTCGCGGCAGACCGACGTGACCTTCCGGCTGGCATTAATCGCGAAGACCCTGGGCTGGCAGCTCGAGTACGTGCAGAAGTAACTGCTCAAACGCGGAAGACGCGGAACACGCAGATGGCCGCGGAAATTCAAAAGTGTTCCGCGTGATCAGCGTTCTTCCGCGTGCTCCGCGGTATGCTTTTGAGATCTCTCCGATTACTCGAAATCACTGAACTGGGCTTCAGAGTTCTTGCACCGGCGCAGAAAGTAGCCCATACTACTACCATGCCGGCTCCGCCGATCGATCTCACACCATTCGGCTTTACTCCCACCGAAAGCCGGGTATATGAGGTTCTTCTGGCGGATGGCCCCGGTACCGGGTACGCCATAGCCCGCTCCGCGGGACTCGCTCGGGCCAATGCCTATAGCGCGCTGGAAGGGCTGGTCACCAAGGGCGCGGCGAGGCATGACGACGGACAGCCCAAACGATTCCGCCCCGAGCCACCCCAGGCAGTCCTCGCCCGAATCTCCAGCGCCCAGGGGCAGGCCATCGAGGAATTGAGTCGGGCCCTGGACTCCTTCGGCGCCCCGGCATCCGCCGCCATCGTGGAAATCGAATCGCCGAAGGCGGCTCTTCAACTGCTCACACATGACATCGGCCGGGCCGAGCGTTCGGTGAACCTGATCGCCCCGGCCGAAGCCTATCCGCTGCTGGCCCTCGTGCTCCGGCGCGCCGTCGCGGCCCAGCTCTCCGTCTCCCTCTACGCCCAGGTTCAGGTGAGCCTTCCGTTCGCACGGATTGAAGCGATTCCCGGCGGATTTGACTGGCCGGGAATTCCCCTCGTGGCCATCGTCGACGAGCGAACCGCGGTCATCGCCTCGCGCGATAATTCCGAGGTGCGCGGGCATTGGAGCATGACACCAGCCTTCATCGCGGCGGCCCGACTGGCCTTTGACGGTCTCCGGGGATCAGCATGACGGACGAGCTCGACGAAGCCCTGGGTCAGCTGCGCCGCGAGTACCTGCTCGAAGCGCCGGGTCGACTCGCGGAGCTGCGAAAGGACCTCGCGGCCTTCCGCTCAGGAGAGACCGATGCGGCTGATTCGCTGACCCGGCGGTTCCACCGCCTCTCGGGCTCGGGCGGTTCCTACGGATTCCCCTCAATCAGCGAGATCAGTAAGCAGACCGAACACTGGCTCCAGGCTGAGCGGCCCTCCCCGACGCCAGAGCACGCTGCCCGGCTGGACGACGCGGTCAATCGTCTCTCGGCGGCCTTCGACGCGGCGGCGATCGAGATGGGCCTGCCCGACGCCGGTCCAGCGATGGCGGAGTTTGGATGGCGTGCCTTGGCGATCGGCCAGCCGGGGAAGCTGCGCGAGGAGATCGAGACCGCGATGCGGCTGAGCGGATTTCTGGTGCGAACCGAAACCGGCCTGGGAGAGCCCAAGGAGACCCATCTCTCGGAGCGCCCGGACCTGGTGGTAATCATCGCGGAGCCGGATACCGACTCTTATGCTACGGCGACGGCGTGGTCACGCGCCGGAGTAGCGCGACCCCGCGCCATTGTGCTGGTAGACAAGACTGATACGACCGACCGGGTCCGCGCTCTCGCAGCTGGAATCGACGTGGTGATGCCGGCGGCGCGGGTGGGAGTCGAACTTCCCAAGTACGCCAAGACTCTCGCCCGGATTGGAAGCCCGCCGCCTCGAGTGCTCCTGATCGAGGAAGACACCGAGCAGGCGCATCTCATCACCTCGTGGCTCGAGCAGGTGAACGCTCGAGTGACTCACTGCCGAGACGGGCTCACGGCGCGGGAAACGCTGATCCGCGAGACGCCGGATCTGGTGTTGATGGACACCCGTCTGCCGGGTCTCGATGGCCTCTCCCTCGCCCGGCTGATGCGGCAGGATTCACGATTCGGTCTCACTCCGATTGTGTTCCTGACCGCGCAGGACGGAGTCGCTACCCAGATCGAGGCTCTGCGGGCTGGGGCCGACCATTTCCTCATCGAACCGGTAGATCGAGACCTGCTGGCCCACCTCGTCATCAATCGGGCCGAGCGGGGAAGACGTCTCAGAGAAATGGTCCACCGTGATGGGCTCACCGGCCTGCTTAATCACGCGACCCTGATGGCGGAGCTGGAGCACACGATCGAATACTCCCGCCGTCACGGTGAGGGCTTCGTCTTCATGATGGTGGACGTGGACCACTTCAAACGGGTGAACGACCGGTACGGTCACCTGATCGGAGACCAGGCCCTGCTTCACGTCGCCAAGGTCTTCCAGACTACGGCGCGGGCGAGCGACCTGATCGGCCGGTACGGCGGTGAAGAGTTCGGCCTGATCCTGCGCCGCACCGATCGGCAGGGCGCCGGGGTGCTCGCCAACAAGCTGCGCCAAGCCCTCGTGGAGCATCCGGCCGCGGTAGGGTCCGGAGAGAACATTTCGATCCGGGTTTGCATCGGAATCGCCTGCTTCCCGGATGACGCGCTCACGGCTGGCTCCCTGACCGAAAGCGCCGACCGGGCGCTCTACTGCGCCAAGAGCGCGGGCCGGGACCAGATCGCCTTCGCCAGTCCGGAGCCGGTGCGCCAATAGCGCGTCGGCTTGGATGAGCTATTTTCAACCCAACGGTTGAAATGGCCCATCCATGACCCATCGCGACCCTCCCGCGACTCAGCGGTTGCTCCAGGCCGGCGTGGCCGAATTCGCCCGTTTTCGGCGAGCCGGGGCCCGCACCTCCCGTATCGCTGCTGCGGCGGCGGTCAACAAGCAGCTGATCCATTACTACTTCGGGAACAAGGATGGCCTCTACTCGGCCGTCCTGGTACACGTCGCACAGGAGGCGGCTCAGGCACTGACCAGCCTGCCCCTGGTTGGCCTCACGGCGGTCGAGCGGCTGCGCCGGCTCATTCGGGGACAGTTCGACTTCTTCGCCCAGCACGATGCCCACACCCGGGTCCTCCTGGAGGCGGAATCGGGCGAGGAGTGGGCCGATGCGGCTGTCCGACCCGTGGTTGAGCTACTCACCGAGGGGCAGGCCACCGGATTCTTCCGGGACGACATAGACCCGCTCACTCACGCGAGGCAGGCGCTGGTGCTGCAGCTGGGATATTTCGCGATACAACCGGTCACCTCGGCCTGGGGCGATCGAGTCCTCTGGCGGGACCGGGCCGCCGATCTCGTGGTTCGTGGCTGCACCTGGTAGGCTCGAAACCAGACTGAAACTGGAGGCTTCGAATGGCCGGCACCGCTCTGCGCCGAATCGGAATGGCCGCCGCCGTTTTGGTGGGACTGTTGCTCATCCTCCTGCTCGGCATCTACGGGATCAGCAGGTCGAAGATGCGTCGCACCTACGTGATCAAAGCCGAGACGCTGGACCTCACGAGCGACAGCGCCACGATGGTGCAGGCCCGGCATCTCGTCACCGCCATCAACAAGTGCGTGGACTGCCACGGCGAGGACTTCGGTGGGACGACGATGGATCTCGGGCCCGTGGGAAAACTCCACCCGAGCAATCTGACTACTGGCAAAGGCGGTGTCGCGCCGATGAGCGACGCCGAGTGGATACGCGCCATCCGACACGGCGTCCGCAAGGATGGGCGACCCCTCGTGTTCATGCCATCCAGCGCGTTCGCCGCCATGGACGCCTCCGATCTGGCGGCCGTCATCGCGTACCTCAAGCAACTGCCTCCGGTCGACCGCGAACTTCCACCAACCCAGGTCGGAATGCTGGGCCGGTTCCTCATCGTCTCTAAACCCGGGCGGTTGCTTCAGGCGGAAGGCATTGATCACGAGGCGGCGATTCCCGCCGGAGTGCCGCACCAGCCATCAACGGAATACGGACGCTATCTCGCCACTACCAGCGGCTGCACCTACTGCCATGGCGATAATCTGAAGGGCGGGCTCAAGGAAGGACCGCCAGGAACCCCGGCCAGCGCCGACCTGACGTCTACCGGACAACTGGCCAATTGGAGTGAAGACGATTTCCGTCGTGCCCTCAGAACCGGAATGCGGCCCGATGACAGCGTCATAAACCCGTTCATGCCGTGGCGACTGACCCGCCTGATGACGGACGATGAGATCAAGGCGGTGTGGTTGTACCTGAAGACCCTCTGAAAAAGAGAACTCCGGCCAGGTGGTCCTGACCGGAGGTCCTAATGCTGGCTGGCCGATTAGTGATGGAACTGGGCCAGCGGGGTGACGTCTCTCGGATTCTCCTCGCCGAACAGCAGGCGACCCTCCTTGAAGGTTGCTCCGCGGAGCGTCAGGGCGAGTGCCTCACCCAGATTCTCCACCGGGTGGACCTCGACCATCTTGAGCACCTCTTCGGGCAGATCCTGGAGATCCGGCTCGTTCTTCTTCGGCAGTACGATCCGCGTGATACCGGATCGCACCGCGCCCAGGACCTTCTCCTTCACTCCACCGATCGGTAGCACGTGACCCCGCAGGGTGATCTCGCCGGTCATCGCGATATCGTTCCGCACCGGCCGGCCTGACAGCACCGACACCAGCGCTGTGGCCATCGCCACGCCCGCCGAGGGACCTTCCTTGGGTATCGCACCCGCGGGAACGTGAATGTGCACGTCTCGGTCGAACATCTCTTCCTTGATGTGCAGTCCGGCCGCGTGGGAGCGAGCGTAGGTCCAAGCCGCGCGGGCCGACTCCTTCATCACGTCACCCAGCTGCCCGGTGAGCACCAGCTCGCCCTTGCCCCGCATGGTGGAGGCTTCGACGAACATGATGTCGCCACCGGTCGGGGTGTAATACATCCCAGTCGCGACGCCGATCTGATCCTCTCGCGCGGCGCGCTCCGGATGCACCCTGGGCCGTCCCAACAGCTCGGGCACCAGCGCGGCAGTCACGGTGACCCGCTCCGACTCCTTCGCCGCGATCTTGCGTGCCACTTTCCGCCCCAGCTTGCCGATTTCCCGCTCGAGCTGACGGACTCCGGACTCCCTGGTATAGCCGGTAATCAACTCGGCAACCGCCTCGTCCTGGAACTCGATCTGTTCCGGGGACAACCCGTTCTCCGCTCGCTGCCGCGGGATCAGGTAATTCCGCGCGATCATGAGCTTCTCGCGCTCGGTGTAGCCGGTGAACTCAACGAACTCCATCCGGTCGAGCAACGGCGCGGGAATGGCCTGCACGAAGTTGGCGGTGCAGATGAACAAGACCTCGCTCAGATCGAACGGCACGCCGAGGTAATGATCCACGAAGGTGTCGTTCTGGGCCGGGTCCAGCACCTCGAGCAGCGCGCTGGCCGGGTCTCCCTGGAAGGAGACGCCGAGCTTGTCCACTTCGTCCAGCAGAAACACCGGGTTCTTGCTTCCCGCCTGCTTCATTCCCTGGATGATCCGTCCCGGCATCGCACCAACGTAGGTCCGCCGGTGGCCGCGAATATCAGCCTCGTCGCGGGCGCCGCCCAGAGAGATACGAACGTACTTCCGTCCCATGGCCCGTGCGATCGACTTGGCCACCGAGGTCTTACCGACGCCGGGAGGGCCAACGAAGAGCAGAATCGGACCCTTGGCGACCTTGTCGTCGGGGTTGCCCGGGATCTCCCGCTCCTTCTCCTCGGCCGGGGTCGGCGCTGAACTGGTCGCTGCCGCACCGTCACCCTCAGAGGAGGAGGGCGGAGTGCTCGTCTCATCCTTGTTCGCTGTCGGCACGCCCTTCAGGGCGCGAACGGCCAGGAACTCCAGCACCCGATCCTTCACGTCTCCCAGGGCGTAGTGATCTTCGTCGAGAATGCGCTGGGCCTCGACCAGGTCGAGGTGCTCCTGGCTGCGCTCGTTCCAGGGTAGCTCCGCGATGTTCTCGAGGAACGTCCGGATGACCTGCGACTCCATGGACTCGCGGCTCATGCGGCCCAGGCGACCCAGCTCGCGATCGACTTCCTTGCGAGCCTCGGGCGGCAGGTTCAGCGCTTCGAGCTTCTGCTTCAGCTCCTCCAGCTCGTTCGAGCCCTCGTCATCCTCGCCCAGTTCCTTCCGGATCTGCTTCATCTGCTCCCGGAGGAACATCTCGCGCTGACGCTCACCCAGCTCCTCCTGCACCTGGGACTTGATGTCCTCCTGGGCATCGAGCACGCTGATCTGGCGCTGGACGTGCACCAGCACCCGGCGCAGACGCTCTTCAACCGACAGAGTCTCCAGCAGGATCTGGCGTTGCTGAGGCGAGATGTCGAGGTAGCCCGCTACGAGGTCGGCGAAACGGCCGGGCTCATGAACTCCAGCCAGGACCTGTTGCACCACTTCCTCGGGCAATCCCGACTTCTGGCCCAGCTCGGCCGCGCGGGAACGAACCTCGCGGTAGAGTCCCACGAAGGCGGGATCTTCCGCGTTGAGCGGGAGCATCTCCTCGGCGTCGCGAACGATGGAGTGGAGATAGCCGTCCTTTTCGGTCACGTGCATCGCGATGCCACGCCGCTCGCCGTGCAGCAGGAGCTGCATGCCAGCGAGCCCGCGCTGCAGTTGACCGATGCGCGCAATGGTACCGATTGTGTGGAGGCCCTCTGGGGCAACCGACTCGATATTCTGGCGCTGTGAAACGGCGAAGATCAGCCGGTCAGGGGTAGCCAACGCAGCCTCGATGGCGCGCAGCGTTCCAGGACGGCCGGCACCGATGGGTGCCGTGATCCCCGGAAAGAGGACTACTTCGCGCAGAGGCAACACGGGAAGCGTCAGACGTTCACTCATCGTATTCCTATTCCTTCCTTTGCAGGCAATTTGGCAGGTTTGCCAAACAAGTCACCCCCAAGGTGCACCGGGTGTGCCAAATCCTTGTGCCGGGGAATTTGGGGGTCCGAACCAAATCGGAACAGCGTCGCCTGCCAATCGCGCCTCCTTGGAGGGGCCTGACCTGCCGAACTGTCCGAATCGCCAAGCCCAACATGAAGCCGTGCCTTGTCCCTCTTGCTTTGGTCTGCTAAATCTATGAGGCTTTTACCGATACCTAATGACAGATCCGACCTCGCCGCTTGCTCCACGCCTGGCCGAAGCGCTGGGCAATGCCTACACGATCGAGGGCGAAATCGGGCGCGGCGGTATGGGCGTCGTCTATCGCGCGCGCGACGAACGGCTGAAACGCCGCGTCGCTATCAAGGTCCTCCCTCCCGAGCTGGCCTTCCAACAGGACATCAGGGCTCGTTTCACGCGCGAGGCTGAAACCGCGGCGCGGCTGTCTCATCCCCACATCGTCCCCATTCACTCGGTCGGTGAGGGGAACGGTCTGGTCTACTTCATCATGGGGTACGTTGACGGCGAGTCGCTTGGCGCCCGTCTCAAACGACGGGGCAGGCTTCCGGTGGAAGAGGCCCGCCGCATCATGAAAGAAACGGCGGATGCCCTGAGCGCCGCCCATGCCATGTCCGTCATTCACCGCGACATCAAGCCGGACAACATCCTCCTCGAAGGCACCCGAGGTCGAGTCATGGTCACCGATTTCGGCATCGCCAAGGCGATGTCGGGCGGTTCGGGGGGCACCCTCACCAGCGCCGGCGTGGCGATTGGCACACCCCAGTACATGAGCCCGGAGCAGGCCGCTGGCGAAAAGGAGATCGACGGCCGGAGCGACCTCTACAGCCTGGGCATCGTCAGCTATCAAATGCTGACGGGTGAGCTTCCGTTTAATGCACCATCGGTCGCGGGCATCCTGATGAAGCAGATCGGCGAGATGGCCGAGCCGATCAAGACGCTGCGAACCGAGGTGCCCGAGGACCTCGACCTCGCAGTGACCCGGTGTCTCGAGAAGGATCCGGAGAGCAGATGGCCTTCGGCCGATGCCCTCCGTCGCGCCCTCGAGAGCCGTACCGTGACCGGCTACCGTCCTACGGGCCAGACGAGGGGGCAGTCGCGTTCGGGACTACAGCGTCCATCCCGGCCGAGCGCGGGCCGTCCGCTCGCCGGCCAAGCCCCGCCGCCACTCCCCGGTCCGCCCCGCGCCCGTGATGACTGGCGTGCGAGGCTCGACCGGCACACGGAGCGGGCAAGCCGTCGCATGGAGCGGCGGGACGACACTCCGCTCCCGGTGCCCGATACAGGCGAGCCAAAGATCGTCCAGAAGACCCGGGCCTACTTCGCGCGCTGGGCCGCGATCTCGGCGGGCTGCTTCATGGTCAACATAGCGACCGGGATCGGTGAGCCCTGGTTCCTGTTCCCGATGATGGGAATGGGCTTCGGACTAGTGACGCACTACTCCAAGCTCTGGCAGGCGGGATATACCTGGCGCGACGTACTGAGCCGTCCCCCAGCACCCGATGCGCGTCTGGTTCCCGGGGGCAAGGGTCACAAGGGCGTGAAGCAGATCGCAGCACCGACCCGGGACGAATTTGGTGCCCACCACCAGGCAGTCAATCAGGCGTTCGGGGACCGGACGGCGATCTACAAGCTGCTGGATCGCATGACGCCGGCAGAGCGGCAGATGCTTCCCGAGGACGTGGCATCAACGGTAGACGGGCTCTACCTCCGCGCTTCCGAGCTGGCGCGGACTCTTCAGGCCATGGACAGCAACGTGGCCACTGAGGACCTCGGCCGAATCAGAGAGCGGATAACGGCGCTTTCCCGGGAGCCCGACGATGAGGAACGGGCCCGCAGGCTGGCGCTGCTGGAGCGGCAGGAGAAAGCGATCCGTGACCTGGGCGGACGGCGCGATCAGATCGCCGGCCAATTCGAGTCCTGCTGTCTGGCGATGCAGAATGTGCGCTTCGATCTGTTGCGGCTCCGTTCGGCCGACGCGGCCGCGGCACTCGGCGATCTCACGATGGCGACCCAGCAGGCCCGGGCGCTTTCGCGCGACGTGGACAATGCGATTGTGGCGGCGAGCGAGATACGTGAAGTCTTAGGTAAGTAACGAGTACCGAGTACCTAGTACCTAGTAACAGCAGGATGGTCTCACTCGGTACTAGGTACCAGGTACTAGGTACTAGTGTTTGTCATGTCTCAGGTCCCACCGGTCGATCCTCAGATCCCGATGATCCCGACGGAAGTCGCGACGATCGTGGCGATGCTCACCCCGCCCGGCCCGATGCCGGATGTCTCGGCGAATCTCACGATGATCCCAGCGCAGCTGATGTCGATCCATCCGGATTTCGTGGCGATCCCGGCGCAATTCCCGCCGTTCGTGCATTTCCATCCGCGACTGGCGCAGGGCGCGGTCAGGAGTGACCGACTGGGCGTTGAGCTCGTGGCCAACCGCCAGGAGGAGCATGGCGGTCATGCCGAGGGTCATGCCTCGCATCGTTTCCTCTCTGTCATGAGTGAGTCTACGGTGCAGCCAAACCACGCAAGGAAGACGCAGGGCCGGGCCCTGCGTTAAACCGAATCCACCGTGCCGATCGGCTTCGCCGGGATCTACCACCTGGCCTGGTTCGGGTTGTTCCTGCCCTGGGCTGCATTCCGCTCGGGCCGGAAATTCGACACCCATCCCCTCCCGCCGCGGTCGCGGCTATTCCTCTCGATCATTGTCCAGCAGGTCGCGTTCGCCGCGCTGTCGCTGCTCGTTGCCTGGGGAGAGCACATCCCCCTCTTTCCACCGCTCAATTTCCGCCCGGGCGTCCTGGCGCTGGGAGCGGGTGTGCTCGCCGTGGGATTCGCGTTGCTGGGACCCCGCTGGCGGCACGCCGTCGAACAACGGGAACGAAGGCTCTACATGTGCATGCCGCGGACGCCTCGGGAGCGGTGGCTGTGGGGCGGAGTTTCTGTGGCGGCGGGTTTCGGAGAAGAAGTGACCTACCGCGGGGTGATGTTCATTCTGCTATCGCGACTGCTGGGAGGGCCACTGCCGGCTGCGCTCATCGCCTCAGCCGTATTCGGCTTATCTCACATTCTGCAGGGATGGAAGAATGCCGTGATAATCGGAATCGTGGCGCTGGCTATGCACGGCCTGGTGATCTGGTCGGGGTCGCTCTACATCGCCATGGCGGTGCATGCGATCTACGACCTCGTGGCAGGATTTACCTACGGCAGACTCGGGGAGCGGCTCGGATACCCGCAGGAGGGAATCGAGGTACCGGCGCCGGGTGTGCCGAGCCCGGCTCAGTAACCCGCGATTTCGATCATCGCCGTGCGGAGATGTTCGACCTGCGGCAGGATCACGTCTTCCAGCTGCGGGGCATACGCTACGAAGGTGTCGGTCGAGGCAACTCGACGGACCGGAGCGTCGAGCCACTCGAAGGCCTCATCGGCAATGCGGGCCGCCAGCTCGGCTCCGTAGCCCCAGGAGAGAGAATCCTCGTAGGCGACAATGACCCGGTTGGTCTTCCGCACTGAGCCCATGACGGCATCCCAGTCGACCGGCGTCAGGCTCCGCAGGTCGATCACTTCCACGCTCAAGCCGTGCGCTTCCTCGGCTTCCTTCGCCGCGGTGATCGCGCGCTGCACGACCGCACCGTAGGTCACCAGTGTCAGGTCGGTTCCCTCTCGAACAACCTTGGCCTTGCCGAACGGGATCATGAAGTTGGGTCCCGGATTCGGCGCCTTGTTGTAGGTCTGCCGGTACAGGTGCTTGTGCTCGAGGAAGAGCACCGGATCTTCGCAGCGAATCGCGGTCCGTAGCAGACCGTTGGCATCGAGCGCGGTCGACGGACACACGACGCGAAGGCCGGGCACGCTGGTGAACACCACGGCCCCGGTCTGCGAGTGGTAGACGGAGCCGCCCTTCAGATACCCGCCGTAGGTGGTCCGGACCACGACCGGGGAACTGAAAGCATTGTTCGAGCGCCAGCGCATGAGAGCCAGCTCGTCGCGCAGCTGCATGTAGGCCGGCCAGATGTAATCGAAGAACTGGATCTCGACCACCGGCTTTAGCCCGCGGGTCGCCAGGCCGATAGCCCGCCCCACGATGTTGGCTTCCGCCAGAGGCGAGTTGTACACCCGATCGGAGCCGAAGGCCTTCTGAAGTCCCCACGTCACCTTGAAGACGCCCCCTTTGCCCTTCACCTCGGCGAGCTGCGCTTCGCGGCTCGCGTCGGCAACGTCTTGCCCAAACACCACGATCCGGGGATCCCGGGCCATCTCGTCCTTGAGGCAGCTGTTCAGCAGGTCCACCATCGTGGTGGGGTCGCCGGTAAAACGAGGATCGTCTTCGGTGTCGAACTGCTCCGACGTGGGATCGACATCGGGGGAGTAGACGTACTGGTAGACCGTATCGAGCGCCGGCTGGGGGGAGGCCAGCGCGGTCTCGCTCGCGATCCGTACCTCTTCCTCTACTTCGGCTCGGATCGCCTCCAGCTCGACTTCCGTCGCGAGCCCCTGCTCGACCAGGTGGCGGGGGAAGCGGGTGACCGGGTCTTTCTTCGCGTCCTCCTCCCGCTCTGCTGCACTGCGATAATGCACCTCATCGTCGGAAAGCGAATGGCTGTATGGCCGGATCACGTGGGCATGAACCAGCGCGGGACCCTTCCGGGTCCGACAATAGTCCACCGCCCGGAGCAGGGTATCAAACGAGGCGATGGGATCGCAGCCGTCTACTTCCTCGATGAACAGGTTGGGAAACCCGGTCAACAGCTTCGAGATCGATCCGCCGGCCGTGTTCACCTCGACCGGAACCGAGATGGCGTACTTGTTGTCTTCGATCAGGAACACGACCGGCAGCTTGAGATTGCAGGCCGAGTTCATCGCTTCCCAGAATTCGCCCTCGCTGGTGGTGCCGTCTCCCGACGAGCAGAAAACGACCTCGTCGCCGTAGGGGCCGGTCACGCTATCGGGAAGGCCCTGCACCTTGCTGTAGCGGAGCCAAGCCTCGGCGCATCCGACAGCCTGGAGAAACTGGGTGCCGGTCGGACTCGAGGCGCTGACGATGTTGTAGTCTTTGTGCCCCCAGTGAGAGGGCATCTGGCGGCCGCCCGAGTTGGGATCATCGGCCGCGCCGACGGCGGAGAGCAGCTGCTCGGTGGCCGTCATGCCCAGGCCGAGGCAGAGCGCCCGGTCGCGATAGTAGGTGTAGAACCAGTCGTAGCCCGAACGGAAAACCTTGGCAGCCGCCGCCAGGACCGCCTCGTGGCCGGCACCCGAGATCTGGAAAAAGATCTTGTTCTGCCGCTTGAGCTGGATCTCCCGGTCGTCGAGACGCCGGGAGAGCAGGATCAGGCGGTAGATGTCGAGGAGATCGGCCTTGGAGAGTATTCGGGAGGTCTTCGGCGCGTTGCGGGAACGGGTGGCCATGCCACAAAGATGAAAGGCCAGCGGGGGTGGGACAAGGCAGGGATGTGAGGATTGAGGGATTGAGGATGTAAGGATTGAGGAATCGGGACGGGCGTGGGACGTGACGCGAAGCATGTCCTAGGTCCACACATTTCATCTCGATCCCCAATCCTGAATCCTCACATCCCTCAAACCCTAATGCTTCCCGCTCAGCCCTCACTGATCCGGTTGGTGTAATCTGAGGCCGCCCGGATATCGGGGTCATTCCGCAGCAGGATGTCCTCAAGGGCGTCGGGACCCCAGCGTACTTCGGTGACGCGATAGGCCAATATCCGGCCCAGTCGAGCAGCGAGGGCGGAGTCGGGCTCGGCGGTGACCTGAAGTCGGGAGTGGACCCGGTCAAGAAAGGGCTTGACCAGGCTGGTCTGCCACTCGGAAACCGCGTCGAACCATTTCGCCCGGGCGGCGGGATCCTTGGGCAGGGTGGCGGCGACACTGTCGGAGACCGCTGTATCGAAGCCGCTGTCAGAGGCGGCGAAGAACCAGGGTGGCAGCATCACCGGTTCCGGCAGGGTGATATCGGGAACGATTCCCCCTCCTCCTCGCACGCTCCTGCCATGCTGGGTCTGGTAGGTCTTGAGCGTGTCCTGTTCGGCACCGGACTTTCCGGCGAAGCTGTAGTACTGCTCGGTCTTGAGACCGTGATACGCCCTCTGAATGACGCGGCCACTGGGTGTGACCACGTGGCCAACGGTGAGCCAGACCATGTCGCCCTGAGGTGGGACCGGGAGGGCCTGCTGCATCAATGCCTTTCCAAACGTCCGGCGGCCGAGCAATAGCGCGCGATCGTGATCCTGGAGTGAGGCCGCCAGGGCCTCCGCCGCGGAGGCGCTGCCGTGATCAACCAGGACCACGAGCGGCATGTCACTGAACGCGCCGTCCTTCTCGGTGTTGTATTCGCGGTTGGCGCTGCGGATCCTGCCCTCGGTCCGGAAGACAAGCGTGCCCTTCTTGAAGAAGAGAGATGCGATGTCCACCGCAGCGAAGACGAGCCCACCCGGATTGCCCCTCAGGTCCAGGACCACACGTTGGGCGCCATCGCCCTTGAGTTTGCGGAACGCGTCGCTCATTTCGTGCCCGCCCTTTTCCTCGAAACCTTCCAGCCGGAGATACCCGGTGGACGCATCGAGCATCCGCACCCTGCTCACCGACCTGGGCTTGATGAAGTCGTGCTTCACTGAGACGGTGATTGTCTGCGGCGACAGTCTCGGGCCGCGTTCGATCGACGATCTGTGCCTTGCTCCCCTTCTCTCCCAGCAGCCGCAATTGGATGGCCTCGGCGCGGAGACCCGCGACGGAGGTGTCGTTGATGGAAAGCAGCCGGTCTCCGGCCTGGACTCCGGCCCGGGCCGCGGGGCTTCCCGAAAGCACGGTCAGGACTGTGGGGACGTCGTCCACGTCCTCCAGCACGATGCCCGTACCGGCAACTTCCCCCGCCTCGTAGGCTTTCTTTCGCTCGTCCTCGCTGAGCGTCTCGAAGCGACTGTGGGGGTCGAGGGACGCGAGCACACCATCGATGGCCGCATGGACCAACTCGGCATACGTCACCGAGTCGACGTAATTCAAACGGATCTGGTTGATGATGCTGGAGAAGGTCTGGAGCTGCTCGTAGGAAGACTGCGCCGCCAACGGCGCGCGTCCGACGAGAAGACCGATCAGCACGATGGCGATCTGAACCAGTCGAGACTGTCTATGCATGGGGCCGCGCTGCTCCGGGCTCACTGGGGAAGCTTGGCGAGACGATCCTTGGCCGACGCTATCTGTTTGTCGTACCGGCTCGGGGCCATCTCGATGAAATGGGTGAACGACATTCGGGCGTCAGGAATGCGATTCAACTGGACATATCCGATGCCCAGCCAGTAAAGCGGGCGGGAATCCCGGGGGTTGGCATCCGCAGCACGCTCCAGCATCGCAACCGCCTCCTCCATCTGGCCCGCCTTGCCCAAGGTCACGCCGAGGTCGGTGAGGAGGCTGGGATCGTCGGGATTGGCATCCACCGCGCGGCGCCGCTCGACGATCGCGGTCGTGAAGTCACGCTCCATCTCCGCCAGCCCGGCCAGCTGGACGTGCGCCATGTAGAGCCCGATGTCGTTGGCCAGCGCTTCCTGGTACAGCTGCCGCGCCTCGGTGAGCTTCCCGGCGGCCTGGTGGATGGTGGCGAGGGTGTAGCGATACTCGTTGGTCCGCAGTGAAAGCGGTGGATCGTATCCCTTCTTTTCTCGCTCCTTGGCACGGGTCGAGTCGCGGCTCATCAGGGTGCGGAAATGAGCGATGGCGTCGTCGTACTTGGCGATGTGCGCCGCGGCGAGCCCCTTATACCAGAACACGGCATCCGGGACCCGGTCGTCGTAGTGGTCGCCGTCGATGGACTTAATGAAGGCGGCGAAGCGGCCGTTGCAGTCCTCGTATTTCCCTTCCTGGCAGTCCACATAGCCCTGGAGGTACAGGCCCCATTCTTCACCCCAGGCCTTGGTAATGCCGACGAAATCGGGGCTTGATGGAGTGACCGCGCCGATGATCCGCAGATCCACCAGCGGGTCGATCATGAATGCGTGGCGGAACTCCCGGTCCGCCTCTTCGAGCTTCGGCTTCCACTCGGCGGGCACCTCGTCCTCGTAAGCCTCAACGAAAAGCTTGGATCGCCGGGCATAATGGCAGGTAGGCAAGACCCAGAGTGTGCTACCGCGAAGCGAGGCTCCACCTGAATCGCGGCTCTGAGCTGCTTTTCCGCTTCGTCGTAGCGCTTCTCGCTCCAGTAACCCAGGGCGAGGTTGTAGTGGGCCGCGGCGTCGTTGGAGTCTTGCTTGACCCGCGCCTCAAGCTCGGGAAGCTTGAGTCCGACGTCTTGATGCGCTGCGCGGAGCCGTTCGAAGGAAGTGCCGCCACCATGAGGATGGCGACAGAGGCGGACATCCAAATCCGTAGCTTGCTCATTTCATGGTCTCCAGTCGGTGGCCAGCCTCCACGATCTGCTCCTGGAACCTGCTGGGCGCCATCGCGATGAATCGGGTGTAGGCCTCTTTAGCCTCCTCTGTTCTGCTCCAGCTTTTGCGCGACCGATCCGAACATGTAGAGAGCGCGTGCGCTTCTCGGATTGGCCTGGACCGCTTTCTCCAGGAACCCGTAGGCGTCGGAGAGCTCGCCGGCGCGGTAGAGGGCTTCGCCCATGTCGTACAGCAGGGCGGGATCCTCGGGACTCGCCTCGAGCGCACGGCGCCGCTCCTGCAAGGCGCTCTTGGTGCGATGCTGCTCCTCGTACATCTCGGCCAGCCTTACATGAGCCATGTAGAGGCCGAGGTCGTTGGTCACGGCCTCCTGAAGGAGCTTGATCGCCTCGGCCTGCTGTCCCGCCTTGTCCAGGATCACCGCCAGGGCATAGCGAAACTCGTTGGCATCAGCGAACGCCACCAACTCATTGGAATCGGGATTCTCCCGCGCCACCGCGCGGTCGAGGAGAATGCGGAAGTCGCTGACTCCGCGGGAATACTGGAGGGTGTGGGTTGCCGAGAGGCCTTCGTACCAGAGGAACCAGTCAGCGAATTTCTTGCGTTCTTCCTCCGTGTAGCCTTCCGCGATGGAGCTGAAGAACTGGTAGGACTTGCTGTAGTCGCCGGTCCAGAAACGGCCCAGCCCGTTCATGATGTAGGTGTAGATCGCGGCATCGCGCCGCGACAGGCCGAAGGTGCCGGTTGGCGGAATCATCAGCGCTAGGGGCCTGAGATCCACCAGCGGGTCCAGCAGGTAGGCTTGATTGCGCAGGTGGTACGCCTCTTCCACCTTCGGCAACCACTCCGCCGAGACCTTTCCCTTCTCTACATCGCCCCAGAGCCCCGAGTTGCGGGCGAATGGGAGGTAGGAGAGGGCGAGGTAGGCCGTCGCCGTCTTCGGCTCGATCGCGATCGCCTCGCGCAGATGCGCTTCGGCAAGATCGTATTTCTTCGCGAGCCAGTAGCCGAGCGCGACTTCGTAGTGGGCGGGTGCATCATTCGAATCGCGCTGCACCCGAGCGATGAGAGAATCCAACGGAACCAACAGCTTCGCCTTCTGAGCCTGAAGCGGGGTCGCCGCCAGCAGGCACACACACGCCAGCATCCCTCTCTTGAGGAACATCTGGGCAGGCTCGCTGAAATGGGATGAGAAGAGTATGACAGAAACCCCCGCGTGGCGCTAGCGGGGGTTTCTGAAAATTTCTTGTGCCGTCA
Organism: uncultured Gemmatimonadales bacterium; assembly: GCA_963821525.1. GTDB lineage: Bacteria > Gemmatimonadota > Gemmatimonadetes > Gemmatimonadales > GWC2-71-9 > DATBGE01. The sequence continues at coordinate 245,971 of CAWGED010000008.1, forward strand.
AGAAATACGACGAATTAATCTGAGGTGTCGGATTTTTGCTAAGGGTTTCTCCTACTGACCGCCGGACTTCGCTTCGTAGACCACTTTTCCCCCCACGACCGTTGCACGGACCTGCGCCGATTCGATCGCTTCAGGCTGAATGGAGAATAGATCCTGGTCCAGTAGCACCAGGTCGGCCCGGTACCCGCGTCTTGATCATGCCCCTCGTCTTCTCGGCAAACACCCCGTAGGCATTCCCGCCGGTGTAAGCACGGAGCGCCTCATCGAGCGAGATCTTCTGATCGGGGAGCCAGCCACCGGGATTCTTGCCATCCAGCGTCCGGCGAGTGACGGCGGCATAGAGGCCGAGGATCGGGTCGATGGGCGCCACGGTCCAGTCGGAGCCGAAGGCGAGGTGCGCTCCCTTGTCCAGCAAGGAGCGGAAGACATAGCTGTCGTGCACCCGCACGGGGCCGAGGCGCTTCTCCGCCCAGCGGCCGTCGTCGATGACGTGATACGGCTGCATCGAGGCAATCACGCCGAGTCGCGCAATCCGCTCGACGTCCTGGGGTCGAAGGTGCTGGGCGTGCTCGATGCGGAACCGGCGGTCCCGGGTTCCGTGCGCGCTGCCCACGCTGTCGTAGATGTCGAGCAGCATCGCGTTGGCTCGCTCGCCGATGGCGTGCACTACCACTTGCAGGCCCGCGGAATCCGCGGCACCGATCCAGGCTTTCATCGAATCGGGGGGATTGGTCAGCAGGCCTGAAGTGGACGGGTCGTCGCTGTAGGGTTCGAAGAAGTACGCCGTGGTCGAACCCAGCGAACCATCCATGAATCCCTTCACGCCATCCAGACGGACCCAATCGTCTCCCGGACCGTCAGCCGCGACGGTGTCCGCTACCCGGTGCCAGTCGGCGAGGGCCGGGAAGAGAGCCACCCGCACGGTCAGCGTGCCATTGTGCCGGGCGCGTTTCACCGCCGCCACCTGCTTCCATCCCGCGCTCACCGATGCGATCGCGGTGACACCCTTCGAGGCGAGAAACTCCATGGCGCGAGCCACCGCACGGTCGTCTTCCTCGGCGGAGTTGTCCGGCACCGCCTCATAGGCCGGATCCATCGCCCCATCCTTGAGCACGCCGGTCGGGTTCACCGGTGCGCCGGTCGCGCACGATGACGCCACCTGGGATGTCAGGAGTCTTGCGATTGATCCCTGCCGCCTTGAGGGCCAGGCTGTTTGCCAGCGCCATGTGGCCGTCGAGCCGGCTTACCAGCACCGGATTCCTGGGCGTGACGGAATCGATCCACTCCTTGCGCGGGAGTGGAGTGCCGGGCCAGCGCTCGTGATCCCAGTCTCCGCCGAGAATCCATTCTCCGGGGCGGCGTTCGGCCGCGAAATTCTTGAGGCGTGTGATGAATTCGGCCGGCGTCTCGGCGCTCCGGAGATCCACGCTCGCGAGCTGGTAGCCTCCGTCGAGGAAGTGCACGTGCCCGTCCATGAATCCGGGAGTCACCAGCGCTTTTCCGTTGGACAGGATCCGAGTGCCATCTCCCGCGTACCGCGCGATGTCCGCGCTGTCACCCACCCCGATGATGGTGTCGCCGCGAGTGGCGACCGCCTGAGCCCACGGTGCCGCGGAATCCCCGGTCCAGATCCGGCCGAAGACGACGAGGTCGGCAGGACGGGAGGGGGCGCATGAAAGGGCGAACAGGGCGAACAGGATGGACATGGCGGACATGGTGGACCGGCACGAGGTAATGGGACGAGGATTAACCATCACTCTTGGATCCGGGGATTGAAGAAGCCGGTGGAAGCACGCGCGAGGTCATCAGCAGGTCACGGATGTCGAGCAGGATCTCCAGCATGAGCTGATCGCGCTGATAACCCGCGTCGAGCTCCGCCATGCGGCCAGTCTGCTGCTCGGTTCGGGCCCGATCGTACTGCTCGCGATAGGTGGCTTCGAGATTGGCCAGAATGCGATCTCGGGGGCGCATGGTCGTCGTCGGATGAATGTGCGGGAGATACTCGGGCGCAGTAGCTTAAAGCATCCCCAGCCTTCCGCCAACCTCCGAGGACCATGGCGCGTTGCTTTCCGGTCAGGACACTCTGTCTCGGCTTGCTGATCGCGCTGCCGAGCGTCCTCCTATCCCAGCAGACAAAGCCGCGAGCCCGTGACTGGGGCATTCCCTTCGGCGGAACCCCTGGACCGCTCAACGCCATCACCGACGTAAAGGGTATCGAGGTCGGTCAGGTGACGCTGATCGAAGGTGAGGGGAAGCTGCAGCGGGGCAAGGGTCCGGTCCGCACCGGGGTTACCGCCATTCTGCCGAGGGGGAAGAAGGATTCCGATCCGGTCTTCGCCGCCTGGTGGACCCTGAACGGCAATGGCGAAATGACCGGGACGACGTGGGTCGAGGAGTCCGGGTTCCTGTGGGGCCCGGTGATGATCACCAATACGATGAGCGTCGGCGTCGTGCGTGACGCGGTAATCGAATGGGCCATCGAACGGGGCTACGACGATTTTCTCTGGGCGCTCCCGGTCGTGGCGGAGACCTGGGATGGCGGGCTCAACGACATCGACGGCTTTCACATCACCAAGCAGCACGCGTTCGATGCGCTGGATAAGGCGGCAGGGGGGCCGGTCACCGAAGGCAATGTCGGCGGCGGGACCGGGATGGTCTGTCACGAGTTCAAAGGCGGGATCGGGACTTCGTCCCGCAAGCTGAGCAGCGCGGCCGGCGGTTTTACGGTCGGCGTACTGGTGCAATGCAACTATGGCATCCGCCGCCGGCTGAGCATCGCGGGAGTGCCGATCGGTCAGGAGATTTCAGATCTGATGCCCTGCTACGTCGCGGGGCCGCCGGTGGAGTCGCCGGGTCCGGAGTATCCGACCTGCGGCGGGAAAGCCACCGGGCTCATCCCCGAGGACCCGGGGGCCGAACGCGGTTCCATCATCATCGTGGTCGCGACCGACGCGCCGCTCCTGCCCCACCAGCTGAAGCGCCTCGCAAAGCGGGCGGCACTTGGCGTGGGACGCATGGGCGGACTGGGCGGGGATTCCTCAGGAGACATCTTCATCGCATTTTCGACTGCCAATCCCCATGCCGCGGTCGCCGACAGCGGCGCCCGCACGGTTCAGCTGTGGCCCAACGACCGGATCAACTCGCTTTTTGAAGCGACGGTCGACGCCACCGAGGAAGCGATTACCAACGCGATGGTAGCCGCGGAGACGATGACCGGCGCCAACAGTCTTCGGGTCTTTGCGTTGCCGAGGGAGAGGGTCGTGGAGTCGCTGCGAGCGCACGGACGGATAGTTCGGAAGCCTTAAGGCACTCAACCCAAGAACAAGATGACCGAGCCACGACCCACAGCTCTTGTCACGGGTGCATCGAGCGGCATCGGGCTCGAGCTGGCCCGGCTCTTCGCCAAGGGCGGCCACGATCTCATCCTGGTCGCCCGGAACGAAGCCAAGATGAACGAGCTCGCGCTCTATCTCGGCAAGATGTACCGCTGCAGCGTCGAGGTCATTCCGGCCGATCTCAGCCAGCCCGAAGTTCCCGAGGCGCTGGTGGAGGAACTGAAGACTCGGGGACTCACCGTGGACGTGCTGGTCAACAACGCGGGGTTCGGCGAGAGCAAGCCGTTCGTGGAGCAGGATCTCCGGCGGATCATGGAAATGATCCAGCTCAACATGACGACGCTGACTCAGCTCACCCGGCTCATCCTGCCCCGCATGATCGCCGCCAAGCAGGGGAGGATTCTCAACGTTGCCTCGACGGCCGCGTTCGCTCCGGGCCCCCTGATGGCGGTCTACTACGCAACCAAAGCGTACGTGCTCTCGTTCTCCGAGGCGATAGGCAACGAGCTCAAGGGGACCGGCGTCACCGTGACGGCGCTCTGTCCCGGGCCTACCCGGACTGGTTTCGCGACGGCGGCGGGCGTGACCAACACCAATTTGTTCAACGCTCCCGGCGTCATGGACGCCGCACCCGTGGCAGAGGCCGGTTACCGCGGGTGTATGAAGGGGAAGGCCGTCGTCATTCCAGGCTTGCTGAACAAGGTGCTGGTGTGGGGGATCGCGCTTAGCCCCCGGTGGATGGTGACGCCGATCTCTCGGCGGTTGCAGGAGCGGAAGGTGGAGTAGTCGATGGGTCGTGAGTCTTGGTCATGAGAGTCTCAGGCTGAGTTCGGTCTCTCCCCAAGCGTCGACCATGACTCACGACCCATCGACCCATCGACTCACGACTCAAGACTCAACGACCCACACGCCATGACTCTCCGCGACAGCCAAGCCCGGGTCGACGCCTGGATCAGCCAGTTCGAAGAAGGCTATTTCCCGCCGCTCACCAACATGGCCCGCCTCAGCGAGGAGGTGGGTGAGCTGGCGCGCGAGATCAACCACCGCTTCGGGCAGAAGACCAAGAAGAAGGACGAGCCCGAGGGCGATCTCGCCATGGAGATGGCCGACATCCTGTTCGTCATCATCTGCATGGCGAATCGGGAAGGGATCGATCTGCAGGAAGCGTTCGACCGGATGATGGCAAAGGTCGAGCACCGGGACACGACGCGCTGGACCAAAAAAGGGCGCTGAATGGACGACTCGCTCGAACGACTCTCAGCCGCCCTGGCCGGCCGCTACACGATCGAGAGCCGGGCTGGTCAGGGCGGAATGGCCACGGTCTACCGGGCGATGGATCAGAAGCATCACCGGCTGGTGGCCATCAAGGTGCTGCGCCCCGAGTTGTCGGCCACGGTCGGATCCGAGCGCTTCCTGCGCGAAATCGACATGTCGGCCCGCCTGCAGCATCCCCACATCGTGCCGGTGTATGACTCGGGAGACGCGAACGGCGTCCTCTACTATGTGATGCCCTTCGTCGAAGGAGAATCGCTGCGCGACCGGCTCACCCGGGAAGGGAAGCTGCCGTTCGAAGAAGCGGTCCGCCTCAACGGCGAAGTCGCCAGCGCGCTCGCCTACGCCCACGCTCACGGCATCATCCACCGCGACATCAAGCCGGAGAACATCATGCTGTCGGGCGGGCACGCCGTGGTGACCGACTTCGGCATTGCCCGGGCGCTCAGCGCCGCCACCGACGGGGGACCCCAACTCACCGGCCTCGGCCTCGCGATCGGGACGCCGGCGTACATGAGTCCCGAGCAGGCGACCGCCAGCGAGGTCGATGCCCGGAGCGATCAGTATTCGCTCGCCTGCGTCTTCTACGAGATGGCGACCGGCCAGGCCCCCTTCCGCGGGGCCCAGGTCCAGGCCGTCATCACCCAGAGCCTCACGGGGCCGAGGCCGCGGGTCAGCAGGGTCAACCGAGAGACTCCACAAGAAGCCGACGCGCCGGTACAGCGAGCGATGGCCGCCGATCCGGCTGCCCGCTATGCCACCGTTCAGGAATTCGCCGCGGCGCTGGAGAAGATCGCCGGCGGTGGCGCAGGCGCGGTCGAGGAGCGTCGCCGGCTCAAGCGCCTGGTGATCGGTTTGCCAGTGGGCGTCGCCTTGCTGGCGCTAGGGTGGATCCTCTTCGGACCCCGACGCAGCGGACCGGTGATGCAGGGGGCCGAGAGCATCGCCGTGCTTCCCTTCACTGCGTCGGGTCAGGGAGTAGACCTGATGGGCGAGGGGATGGTCGATCTCCTCACCACCAACCTGAATTCCGTGGGCGGCATCCGTGCGGTGGATCCCCGTACGGTAATGGCCCGGGTGAAAAAGGCCGGTGCCACGTCGGGCATAGATCTTCAAACGGGACTCAGCATTGCCCGCGACGTGAAGGCACAGGCGGTCGTGCTGGGAAGCATCGTGGCAACCGGAAATGCGGTGAGGATCAGCGCCGACCTCTACGGCCAGGATGGGAAATCGCTGGCCCATGCCCAGGTAGACGGAGCGGCGGACAGCGTGCTGCCGCTGGTAGATGGCCTGAGTCGTGAGCTGGTGAGAGAAATCTGGCGATCGAAGGAGCCGGTTCCTTCACTCCGGGTGAGCGGACTGACGACGGGCTCCCTCACCGCGATGCGAGACTACCTGACGGGTGAGCAGTTCTACCGCCGCGCCGAATGGGACTCGGCGGCCGCCGCGTTTGGTGCCGCGGTCGAGGAAGATTCGACGTTCGCCCTCGCGCAATTCCGGCTGGCGATGGCGCTCGGCTGGAAGGGCGGGTACGCCCTGCCCCAGGCCCGCGCGGCCAGCGAAGCCGCCCTTCGCTTCGCGACCCGCTTGCCACCGAGAGAAAAAGCGTTGGTTACGGCCTACCAGCTCTTTTCTTACGGGCGTACCGCCGCTGTGGACAGCATGCGAAAGTATGTCGCAGCGTGGCCGGACGACATCGAGGGCTGGAACCTGCTGGGAGAAACCCAGTATCACACCCGGGAGCGGAACGGCCTCGACCCAGCGACGCTGGAGCAGCCGTTCGACAAGGTGATCGCGGCGGATTCCTCGCTCACTCCGTCGATGATCCATCCGATGGAGCTGGCGCTGGGGATCCGGGACTCGGTCAAGTTCAACCGGTACCTGGCGCTGTTTCGCTCGGGAGCGACTCGCCGGAGAGTACGAGGCGTTTCAAGGCCGCTGGCGATCTGGTCTGGCGTGGGATCCCGCCCGACAGCCAGGCGATCAAGCATCTGGCCAGCCAAATCGGCGCGCTGATGGCCACGTTCAAGGCTGCGCAGGTCGATCCCAAGACCAGCTCCGATATGGTGCTGGACCGCTACGCCATCGTCGCGAAGACAGCCCTGGTCGCGCAGCCAACCGATCAGAATCGGCTGCAGCAGATCGCCGCCCGGGGGATGCTCCTGACCAGTCTCGGCCGGTTTGCCGAGGCGAGACGCCTGGCCGACTCGATGGGCGCGACGGGTCCGGCGGCACTGCACACGTCCGGTGCCATTTATGTCTTTCCCGTGTTGCTGGGTATCGCTCCACCGGGTTACGCCGATTCCACGATCGCGCACATGTCAAAGATTCCGATCAACAGCCCCTTCGAGGGCTTCGTCGTCGCCGAGACCTATCTCGGTCACGGCGATGTAGCGCGGGGTGGCCGAATCATCGACAGCCTGTTGGCCAGCGACACCACGAAGTACCCGGATTTCCTCCGCGGGGCGCTGGTTGCGGGTCAGGGCTGGAAGAGGATGGCCGCCGGGGATACGGCGGGCGGGATTGCACAGATGAGGCGGGGCATCGAGGCATTGGGCCTCCAGGGCGGGCCGATCATCAGCGGCGCGGTCCGCCTCCAGTTCGCGCTCGGTCTGGCCTCTCAGGCAGCCACGCGGGAAGAAGGAATTCGGCTTCTCGAAAATGGCTTCGACAGCGACCTCCTCTTTACGCCTCTCACGTTTCTCGCGCTGGGTCGGGCGTACGAGGCGGCCGGCAATCGCCCCGCCGCGGCGGATGCGTATGCGCAATTCCTGAGACTCTGGGACAAGGCCGATCCCAAGGTCCAGGGGAGAGTGCAGCAGGCGAAGGATGGGCTGGTGCGGGTGACGGGGGAGCCGAAGAACTGAAATTGCAGAATTGAAGATTGCAGATTGACGATTTATTGAGGGATTAGGGATAGAGAATTGCAGGCAGTTCAATCTTCAATCTGCAATTTTCAATCTGCAATTCCCCCCCTTCGAACGGGCCTGAGGGTATCCACCCGCTCCTTCCAGCGCTTCCGGTCATCCGAGAGTGCTTCGAGAAATTCGGCGAGCACCTTGGATCGCACGATGCTATAGAGGATGATCGCCACGGAAGGCACGAGCACCGCCACAAAAATCCCCACTCTCAGCCAGCCAAGGTTGGTCGGCGTAGGCGAAGAGATTCATCCCCAGGATTCCCGTCGCGACCGTTCCGATCAGGCCTAGCGCGGTGACTACCGTGAGCCGCACCACGGTATTCGCTTGTCGCCGCAGGCTGTCGCTGTCCAGGTAGTCATTCATGTCCTTTACTTCCTCCCGCACTTCGGCGAACAACTGGTCGGTCCCCAAATGGCTGGCCCACATCCGGAATAGCGCCCGCGCTTGATCCTGGGTGGAAACTTCGTGGAACCAGTAGCGGTGAGTGAACCGGAGGAACGTCTCCATGGTTCGCCGGATGACGCGCTTGAAAATTTTGACCGATTCGACATCCCGCACGTTGAGCCGGCTGATTGCGAGCACGAGGCGGTCAGACAGCATCAGCAGCGAGGCGCGATGGAAGTGGCTCAGCAGTCCGAGCCTCGCGTACTGGTGGCGGAACTGGCCGAGCAGGCCCCCCTCAGGGTCTACGAAGAAGGGATCGTTCGCGCTCCCTACCATGGCGAAGGCATGCCCGGAGCAGAGATACCGGGTATTGGTGTCATGGGGCCGTCCGCCGGTGCCCAGTAGCGGTCGTAGCAGTAGCGGGACTCGAAGTCCATCAGCGATCGAGCCGAGAAGGGCAGCGTGTCCGCATCCCGGAAGGGGCGCCGAGGGCCAGGCGGGCAAAGGTCGCGCGGCTAAGGGCGGCCGGGTTGTCGAGCGCCAGGTAGGCCATCCACGGCATGCGGGTAGTACTCGATTTGCCGGTAGCGCGAGAGGGCCTGGCTTGTCGCTGTCATGACCCACCAGCGGCTCCAGCAGGTATTCCCAGTGGGAAGCGATACAGGCAGTCCGATGCTCCGCCACGAAGCGGAGGTAGCGATCTCGTTGCTCGAAGTCCGAGGTGGCGAGAACGGCCCCGTTGGACGAGATCCACTCTACCCGCTCGAGGCAGTGGCCGCCTCGCCCGTCGGTATTCCAGAAGGCGGGGAAGGCACGGCCGAAGCGAAACAGGGTGTCCTGAATGGTGGGAAGTGGCAGATCCTCGGCGCGGATCTCGAGGGCGAGAACAACAATCTCTACATCGAAGAAGAAGTAGAGCTGGACGCTCTCTACCGCGAAATCGATCGGTTGGGAACCGCGCTCGAAGGTGAGGCGGGCCGTTGCGATATCGTCGCGCTGGAGGATCCGGATGGGCGATTGCCCTGGAGTCCCCTCTGATCCCTGCGGCTCACCGTACAGGCAGCGCTGCACATAGGGCAGGAAGCTTACGAACTCACTGTACTGCTGTTCCCTGGAGAGATCGGCACCGACGCCACGCACCTTCCGCCAAGGGCCGGCCAGGCTTTCCAGCACCTCCCACGGTGGTGTACCCCTGCTGGCCTCGACCGAAACCAGCTGCAGAGGCCACAGCAGGATCGCGTGGAAGCGTCGGACCTGGGGCGGAGATCCAGCGGCAGCGGTCGTCATGAGAGTGATCCGGAGATGAACTCCATATGACCACCGCCGTTGCCCGGATCGGCAAGAGGCGAGGGTCTTACTCCCAATGCCGGGGGGCGTCCTCCAGCTCGGCGAGGAGCACCCGATAGCTCTCCATCCGGTCGGCGCTAACCTCGCCCCGCTCCACCGCGGCGGTCACCGCGCAGCCAGGCTCGCCCATGTGCCGGCAATCGGGATACCGGCAGAATCCCAGCAGCGGCTGCAGCTCTGGAAAGCAGCGCGGCAGATCGCCGGGATCGATCCCCCAGAGCCCGACGTCGCTGAACCCGGGTGTGTCTACGATGAAGGCGTCGTGTCCGACCGGGACCATCACGGCGGAGACGGTGGTGTTGGCACCCCGCTTGATCCGGGCACTGATTTCTCCGGTACGAAGGTCCAGGCCCGGCGCGAGCGCATTCAGCAGACTCGATTTCCCCGCTCCTGAAGGGCCGGCCACGACGGTCACCCGGCCTGCCAGTCGCTCCTTCAGCAATTCGAGACCCGCGCCGGTCCGGACGCTGGTACGGAACACCGGATAGCCGGCGCGCTGGAACCGGGCCGCCAGCTCATCTCCCGGATCGAGATCGGTCTTGTTGAGGACGACTGCCGCCGCGATATCATTCGCCGCGGCGACGACGAGAAGTCGATCGATCAGCTGGGGAATCGGGAGAGGATTGATGGTCGCGGTGACGACGAGAACTTCATCCACGTTCGCGGCCACCGGGCGGGTTCCACGGCCATCGGGGACTCGCCTCGCGAGGAGACTGTGCCGCTCCTCGACCTGCGAGATCCCGAAGGCATCGGCCACGCCGGATTCGGCGTCGAGCCGCACGTGGTCGCCAACCACCACGCGAGTCTCGCCCCTTTTCGCCTTGCCCCGCAGGATGGCCCGAACGATTCCCTGCTCGGTCGCGACCCGGTAGACGGAACCGTCGCGCTCCAGCACCGTGCCGCGAAGCAGAGTCACCACTCCCCCGGACCGCGGGCGATGGCTTCATCGAGCGCGCTTTTCACGTCGTAGAGCGAAAGCGCCTTGATCCGCTCCTCCGCCTCGCTCGCGTTCCGGCCCCAGGCCAGGACTTCGGTTTCGACGTGTCCGACCGGACGGTCGCCGGCGGGAGACCAGCGCACGAACAAGAGCGAGGCGCCATAGCGTCCCCGCTCGTCGGGCTGCTCCTCCACGAAGATGCCGACCGAATACGGTTGCCCGTCCTGCCCCGTGAAGGCCGCTGCACGGCCGTGCTTCGCCATGTAGCCGCCCAGGGTGGCCTCGCTGCTCACGACCGGGATACGGCTTCCCTCACGACGCTGCCCATGATGAACGCGATGTTGGCGGGCCGCTCGGCAAGCCGCCGCATGAGATAGGGGTACCACTGAGTTCCGAATGGGATATACACCCGCATGTTCCAACCCTCCCGGCGCAGCCGCTCCTGGAGATCGCGCCGGACCCCGTAGAGCATCTGGAACTCGAAGCGCGACGGGTCAATGCCCTCCCGCTTGGCGTAGTCCTTCGCCTCGGTGATGATGTGCTCGTCGTGGGTGGCAATGCCGGGATAGTTGCCGTTCGCCATCAGCCGCTTCATCAGCTCGACATAGGACCGGTCCACGTCGCGCTTGTCGGGAAAGGCCACGGCAGGCGGTTCGAGATACGCCCCTTTGCAGAGCCGGACCCGCGCCTTCATCTCGATGAGGCGATCGATGTCCTCCGGAGATCGGCGCAGGCAGGACTGGATGACGACCCCGGTGACCGCCGCGTAGGAACCAAAGAGTTTCCGGGAGAAGAAGTCGAGGGTCTTCTGGGTGTAGTCCGACCCTTCCATGTCGAGGCGCACGAAGGTATTCAGGGCCTTGGCCTTGTCGAGGATCGTCCGCATATTGGCGAGGCAGAGATCCTCACTGATATCGAAGCCCATCTGGGTCAGCTTCAGCGACACATTGGAATTCACCCGGGTTTCCGCGATCCGATCCAGCATGCCAAGGTAGGTGTCCCGGGCGGAGGCGGCCTCGGACTCCTGGGTCACACTCTCGCCCAGGAGATCGAGCGACGCGGTGATGCCCTTGGGATTCACCGAGCGGACCGCCTCGATGGCCGACTCGACCGTCTCTCCGGCTACGAAGCGCGAGGCGAATTTGCGGGCGAGGGGATTTTTGCGGACGAAGTTGAAGATCTTCGGCTGCTCGGAGAGCCAGAGAAGGCCTTTGCGCATCGGAAACGGTTGTGGGGAGTCGGAAACGACTGGGCGAGGTCAACGTAACGTTCCCCGGAGACCCCAACAAGCTTGAATAAAGATGCAGGCGGCTCCCCCGCCCGGCCGATGACCCGGATCGCCATGTGGTCAGGGCCTCGCAACATCTCGACCGCCATGATGCGAGCCTGGGAGAACCGGCCGGACACCTGGGTGGTGGACGAGCCGCTGTACGCCCACTATCTCACCCAGGTCCAGGTCAATCATCCGGGGGTTGATGAGGTCATCGCCTCGGGCGATACCGACTGGCGACGGGTGGTGAGCGGCCTGGTTGGAGAGATTCCGCGGGGCCGCGTCATTTACTACCAGAAGCACATGGCCCATCACTACCTGCCACACTTGCGGGGGGATTGGGTCCTGAGCCTGACCAACGCCTTCCTGATCAGGCACCCGGCAGAAATGCTGGTGTCTCTCGCCGCGAAAATGGGACCGCCGGCGCTTCGGGACACCGGCTTGCCGCAACAGGTGGAAATTTTCCGGCTGGTGCGCGAACGCCTGGGAACGACACCACCGGTGCTGGACGCGGAGGACGTACTTCGGGACCCCAGAGGCGCCCTCCAGAAATTCTGCGCGGCAGTCGGGGTCGGCTTCAGCGAGCGAATGCTGAGCTGGCCCGCCGGTCCCCGGGAAACCGACGGCGTCTGGAGCAAGTACTGGTACGACGCGGTGGAGCGCTCGACCGGCTTCGAGCCCTATCAGCCGCGCTCCCGCGAGGTGCCGAAGTCGCTCGAGCCACTTCTCGCGGAATGCCTGCCTCACTACGAGGAGCTCGCTCGGTACCGTCTGGTTTCAGCCTGAAAGGATTCACTCGATGAGGCGCTTCGCTACTCTGGTCCTGCTGCTGGCGACGGCGGCCACGGCCCATTCCCAGCAGATCGCCTACCCGCCAAGCAACCGGCAGGATGTCACCGACAATTACTTCGGCCGTTCCGTCCCCGATCCATATCGCTGGATGGAGGATCTGGACAGTCCCGCAACCAAGAGCTGGGTCGAGGCCGAGAACGCAGTCACGTTCGCCTACCTGGGCAAGCTGCCGCAGCGTGACTCCATTCGCGACCGGCTGACCAAGCTGTGGAATTATCCGAGAACCCAGGTTCCCGTGAGAGTGGCGGGAGAAATCTTCTACCGGCGCAACGAGGGCCTGCAGAAGCAATCGGTCCTGTTTCGCCAGAAGACGCTTGCTGCGGAACCCGGAGCGGTCCTCGATCCGAATACGCTCTCGCCCGACGGATCACTCGCCGTAGCGGGATGGTCGGTGGCGCCGGACGGGAAATATCTGGCCTACACCACGGCCGAAGGTGGCTCGGACCTGCAGGACATCAGGCTGCGAGATCTCACGACCGGCAAGGACCTGGATGAGCGGGTGGCCCGGGTCAAGTTCACCGGAATTACCTGGACCAATGACGCGAAGGGCTTCTACTACTCTCGATTCAAAGGCTCGACCGAAGGAGCCGACCTTCAGGCGGCCAACAAGTTCCACCAGGTCTGGTATCACACGATCGGCTCCGCCAGCGATCGCCTGATCTTCGAACGGCCCGACAACCCGGGAGACGGGGTTGGTATCAGCGTGAGCGACGATGGCCGCTGGCTCTTCGCCTTCAGCTCCAGCGGGACCTCGAACAACCGGATGTGGATCGGGGACCTTGGCAAGCCAAAGCAGCCGAATCTCTCGACGCCACTTACCGTGGTGGCGCCGGATGAGGACGCGATCTACAACCCGCTGGGCGTGGTAGGGCGAACCCTCTACCTCTACACTACCTGGAACGCGCCGAATGGACGCATCGTCGCGGCGACGGTGGGAGACACCAGCCGCACCGGGTGGCGAGATGTGGTTCCCACGGGCGAGAACGCCATCAGTGAGAGCATGCTCGTGGGAGACCGGATCGCGATCGTGTACCTGGTGGATGTCCAGAGCAGGCTCAGTCTCTTCGATCTGAAGGGCGCACCACGGGGCGAGGTGAAGCTGCCGGAGCCTGGAACCGCCGCGGGGTTGAGCGGCAGGAACGACGGGACCGATTTCTTCTTCGCGTTCAGCTCCTACCTCCGTCCGACCACGATCTATCGCTACGACCTGAAGGCGGGCACACTTTCACCTTTCCATGCCGCCGCCACTCCATTCGACGCATCGGCCTACGAAACCCGGGCGGCATTCTACCAGTCGAAGGATGGCACCAAGGTTCCGATCTTCATCACGGCCCGGAAAGGAATCACGCTCGACGGGAGCCACCCCACCCTGCTCTACGGCTACGGCGGATTCAATGTCAGCATCCAGCCGTTCTATTCACCGGCGAGCGCGGCCTGGATCGAGCTCGGCGGGGTCTATGCGGTGGCCAATCTTCGAGGTGGCAGCGAGTATGGTGAAGCGTGGCATCATGCGGGAATGCGGGACAAGAAGCAGAACGTCTTCGACGACTTCATCGCGGCCGCCGAGTTCCTGATCCACGAGGGCTACACCATCCCGCAGAATCTCGCGATTCAGGGTGGGTCCAATGGCGGGCTCCTGGTGGGCGCGGCGATGACCCAACGCCCCGACTTGTTCGGGGTGGCGCTGCCCGCGGTGGGCGTCATGGACATGCTGCGCTATCAGGACTTTACCGGCGGCCGGTTCTGGGCCGAGGAGTACGGTTCGTCGGAGGATTCGACCGCGGTGGGGTATCTTCTGGCTTATTCGCCTCTGCACAACATCAAGCCGGGAACCTGCTATCCGGCGACGCTGGTGACGACCGCGGATCACGATGACCGGGTGGTCCCCAGTCACTCATTCAAATTCGCGGCGACGCTGCAGGCGGCTCAGTCCTGCGCCAAGCCGGCCCTCATTCGGATCGAGACCTCGGGAAGTCACGGCTATCGTCCGACCGACCGGATCATCGCCGAGATCGCCGATGAGTTCGCCTTCGCGTTGGCCAATCTGGGCAACAGCGCACCCTGAACCGTCGAGGCACGACGCCCATGCTGCAGGCCTTCGATCCGCGGAACAAGGATCTGGTCGTCAACATCAACGGCCGGCTGGTGCATCGTGACCAGGCGGGGGTCAGCCCGTTCGACTCCGCGGTTCAGGGAGGCGACGCGGTGTGGGAAGGGCTGAGACTCTACCGGGGACGCGTCTTCCGTTTGACGGAGCATCTCGACCGGCTCCGCCATTCGGCCACGGCGCTCGCGTTCCAGGAAGTCCCCTCGCACGAAACCATCACCGCCGAAATCCGCCGCACGCTCGAAGCCAACAAGATGACCGACGGAGTCCACATCCGGCTCACCCTGACCCGCGGGGTGAAAATCACTTCGGGTATGGACCCCAGACTCAACCAGTCCGGCCCCACGCTCATCGTGCTGGCGGAGCACAAGCCTCCGGTGTACGCGAGGGCCGGACTCCGGCTCATCACCAGCTCGATCCGGCGATTCCCGCCCGATTGTCTCGATCCCAAGATCCATCACAACAACCTGCTTCAGTCGATTCTCGCCAAGATCGAGGCGAATACCGCGGGCGCGGATGACGCGATCATGCTCGATGTTCACGGCTTCGTGGCGGAGACCAACGCCACCCATCTCTTCTTCGTCGAAGGGGGCGTCGTGAGCACCAGCCGCACCGTAGCCTGTCCCGAGGGGATCACCCGCGCCGCCGTTCTCGAGCTCTGTCTGGAGCATGGGATTCCGCACCAGGTGCGCGACCTTTCACCCTCCGAGATCTACCGGGCGGATGAGGCGTTCTGTACCGGAACAATGGGAGAGATAGCCGGCGTAAGCTGGATTGACGGCCGCGCAATCGGAGCGGGCAAGCCGACCCCAATGACCGAGCGGTTGCAGACGCTGTTTCGGGAGTTGACGACGCGGGAGGGGACAGTGGTGGTGGAAACGTGAGAAGTAAGACGTGGGTTGTGGGTAGTGGCGAGTTAGGGCTGATGGCTTAAGGCCTATGGCTGGTTCGAGTTCCTGGCTGCTAACAGCTAACCGCTGAAGGCTGACGGCTGAAGGCTGACGGCTGACGGCTCCCTCAAGGGTCAAACCGCTTCCTTAACTCGACGGGCGCGACCGGACACGTATCAGACGGAGTCGCGAAGAGCCGCTTCCGAATCCTCGCGACCGCATCGTAGGCCAGATCTCCCAGCCAGTTCGGCAGCAACCAGCCGGCGTCCGCCAGACGAGCGGAGAGTCCGCCCGCTTTCTGGCCGATATGCAGCACCGCGGGCCAGCGGGTAAGGGTGCGGCCATCCGCGGTGCGAATCACGATGCTGTCGGGCAGCTGGCTGCGGGCCGAGGGAGAGAAGGCGGCAAGGAAGGTCGGTCCGCCCAGCGGCGCGAATCGGAACGCGGTACCGGCGGGATCGTGGTCGACCACGAACCGGACCGCTCCGTGGCAGAGGCCGCACTCCCCGTCGTAGAAGAGGCGATCGGGCTGGTCGGGGACTGGGGAGAGCGACGAGGACATCAAGGCGGACGTGAGTTCCTGGGTACGCAGGACGTCAAAGGGCCTACCGTCTTATATTGTATCTGCTGCATGAACGACACCACCCCCCTGGGAATCCTAGAAGTAACTGATCGCGGTGCGGGTTTCGTCCGTCGCCGCCAGTTCAGTTATTTGCCGGAAGACGGCGACCTCTACGTCGCTCCACGCCTGATCAGTCAGCTGGGGCTCCGCTCGGGCGACGAGCTTACCGGCCAGGCCGGACGCTCCCCGGGCCGAGGGAAGGCGCCACCTCTCGAGCGGGTCGACCAGGTGAATGGCCGCCCCGCCTCCGAAGCGCGTCAGCGACCCGATTTTGGCAACCTCGGCGCCATCCATCCCAACGAACAGCTGACCCTCGACTGCAATCTCCGGCGGTTCGGCCAGCCGGATTACACCAACCGGGTGATCGACCTCCTCTGTCCCTTCGGGAAGGGAACCCGCGCCCTGATCGTCGCACCGGCGAAAGCGGGAAAGACCATGGTGCTTCAGGCCGTGGCGGAGGGCGTGGCGAAGAACTATCCGCACGCCATGCTGCTGATTCTTCTCGTGGACGAGCGGCCCGAGGAAGTAACCGAGATGGAGATGTGCGGCTTCGGCGAGGTCGTCTCATCGAGCTTTGATTGTCCCGCCGAAAGGCACGTCGAAGTCGCGGAGCTGACGCTGGAGCGGGCACGCCGCCGAGTGGAGCAGGGAGAGGACGTCGTTCTCATTCTCGATTCGATCACCCGGCTGGCGCGGGCGTACAATACGGTCGAAAGGGGAACCGGCCGCACTCTTACCGGCGGGCTCGATTCCAACGCACTCGAGAAGCCCAAGCGCTTCCTCGGCAGCGCCCGGAAAATCGACGCGGCGCGGGGAGGAGGCTCGCTCACCATCATCGGAACGGCGCTGATCGACACCGGCTCCAAGATGGACCAGGTGATCTTCGAGGAGTTCAAGGGAACCGGCAACAGCGAGCTGGTGTTGAGCCGGGAATTGGCGGAGCGGCGGATTTTCCCTGCGATCGACCTCAAGGCCAGCGGCACGAGAAAGGAAGAGCTGTTACTTCCGCCCCCGCTCCTCGCGGTATCTCAGACCCTCCGCGGACGCTTCGCTCCAATGACCGCCATCGATGCCATGCAGCAGGTGCTGACGTTGATGAAGCGATCCCCTTCGAATGGCGACCTGGTTAAGGAAGTGAACGGGTGAGGGCAGCCCGGTGAGCCCGCAAGACGAACACATCGAGGCCGCCCAGCTGGCCGGGCTGCGCTATGTCTCCGATTCGCAGCCGGGAATCCGGCGGCAGCGCTCCGGCTCAGGATTTCGCTATCTCGACCATGAGGGGAAGCCGATCAAGGACCCGGCACTCCTGACCCGGATCCGCGGGCTGGTCATTCCCCCCGCCTGGACCGAGGTCTGGATCTGTCCCACTCCCGACGGCCACATCCAGGCGACCGCCCGGGACGCCGCGGGCCGGAAGCAGTACCGCTATCACCCGCGATATCGCGCCATCCGCGACGAGACCAAGTTCGACCGGATGTTCGAGTTCAGCGAAGTGCTACCCAAGATCCGGGAACAGGTCGAGAAAGACCTGGCGCTGACCGGTCATCCCCGGGCCAAGATCCTCGCCACGGTGGTCCGGCTGCTGGAGAAAACGCTGATCCGGGTGGGCAACGCGGAGTATGCGAGAGACAACCGGTCGTTCGGGCTGACCACCCTGCGCCGGCGCCACGTGGACGTCAGCGGCGACACGATGGCATTCGAATTCCGGGGAAAGAGCGGCGTGGTACATCAGGTCAGGATTTCCGACCGCCGCCTCGCTCGCATCGTGCAGCACTGCCAGACGCTGCCCGGCGAGGAGTTGTTCAAGTACCTCGACGACGACGGCAAGCGGCAGACGGTGGACTCAGGAGACGTGAACGCCTATCTCCGGGAGATCGCGGGCCGCGAGATCACCGCCAAGGACTTCCGCACCTGGGCCGGCACGATGCACGCCGCGGCCGCGCTGCGCGACCTGGGGCCCAGCGAGGCGGAGCGGGAAGCCAAGCGTAATGTGGTCCAGGCGATCGATCAGGTAGCGGAGCGGCTCGGTAATACCCGCGCGGTGTGCCGCAAGTACTACGTGCACCCCGTGGTTATCGAAGCGTACTTGCGCGGTATCGTTCCCCCGATCCCACCCAAGCCCAAGGACCCCAAGCGGGAGAGACCGGGAGCCGCGATTCGTCGAGAGGAAGCTGCGGTACTGGAGTTCATTCAACAGCAGAGCCAGACCAGGCAGTAAGTCTCAGGCCGTGGCGTGCCCCGTCGAGGAGCGCTGGTGGATGTCCTCGGGGGGATAGGTCTCTTCGGTCGCCAGGAGTTCCGGATCCAGCTCGGGATCCTGGGAGTACTGCGCCGCGAGATGTTCCCCCGCCACCGCCGCCTTCACCCGCTGCAGTACCGTCTGCGCCGCCCCAAGCGGCAGCGAGAAAGCCCTCAGGTATTCCGCCGTCGCACGCTCCACCGGCATCACTCCCCGAAGCAGCTCGGAGAAATCAGCGGCGTTCTGGACGTGCGTGGCGGTGACCACCTCGGAAGATCGCGCGCCGACCATGCGGGCCAGCTCGTGAGTCTTCTCGTTGTAGTTGCGCCGGTACTGGAGCAGCTTGAGGATCAGATCGAGCCGCAGCCAGCGCATCCCACTGAGGGTGGGAAGCGGAGTCTGAGCCGAGAGGCTGTCGAGATCGAGCGTAGCAAGCGTGCGGGTCCAGACTGCTTCCTGCATCTCGCCGGGCACCGGCACAACGGCGCAATAGAGCTCGAGCGCCTGGGTGGCCGACACGCGATGCGCGAATTCTCCGATGAACTGCTGGGCCTGTCCCGTGTGCGAATCCACCAGCGTTTCCCAGTAAAGCGCGAGCGCCACCTGGATCCGGGTGCGCATTGCCGAAGGGAAATTGCGAAGCGGGATTTGGCTGGGGACGGGCATTCCACCTCCGTTAACCGTCTAACAACTGCACGTTTCTGGACTTGCAGCAATGCCTAAAGTAGGTGATCGGCCGCCCGGCGCAATGGCTGATACCATTACACTGCAATGCGTTATGGTAAGTTGCCTTGCCACATCGAGTTCCCGAACCACGCCAGACTTGCCTGCCCAGAAATGCGACGCTAGCTAAGTCCCATCCGGACCAGCAGTTCCCGATACCGAGGGTGCTGGCGCAGTCCATCGAAGAGGGGCTCAACCCGCATGTAGGCAAGCCAACCGCGACGTTCGAGCATGGATCGTTCCGCGTATTGGAAGGCTTCGTCGATTTCGCCCAGCGCGAGGAACAGCTTGGCGAAGTCGGTGGGAGAGACGTACCGGTAGGTGGTCATCCGGTGGAACTCATCCAGCGTGGCCCTGGCCTCTTCCGGCCGTTCCTGGAGAATCGCCAAGCGAGCGAGAGCGGCCATCGCATGGGTATCCCCGGGCTGGAGTACCAGCGCCTCCCGGAAAGCGGCCTCGGCCTCCGGGTAGCGGCCCGCCATGCAGAGCGACAGCCCCATGATGATATGAGTCTCGAACGAGGTCGGGTTCATCATCAGGGCCCGTTCCAGGTGCTCGATCGCGAGCTCGGGCTCGTGCGCGTAGTACTGCAGCCACCCCATCGCCCGGCGGATGGAGACCGAGGCGGGGTCCAGTTCGATCGCCATCTTTCCCTGGATCAGGGCCTCGCCGGTACGGCCCATGGCCGCGAGGTACCAGGCGTACCACTGACGCCCGGTTGCATAACGAGGATTGAGCGCGATACTGCGCTCGAAGTGATACCGGGCCTTCTCCCACTCCCAGTCGTGGATGAAGATGACCCAGGCAAGGGAGGTGTGCGCCTCGGCCAGCGTGTCGTCGAGGGCGATCGCGTGGAGGGCCTCCTCCTTCGCGCGCCGCATTCCCTCATCGACCGGCGCCGCGCGATAGTCGAGCTGCAGGGCGTAGGAATCGGCCAGCCCGGTATAGGCCAGGGCGTATTCAGGATCCTCCGCGATGGCCTGCTCGAAGTACTCGATGGCCTCGCTGATGCCCTCGGGTGTGCGCTTGTTCCAGCAGAACCTCCCTCTCAGGTAGAAGTTGTAGGCCTTCAGATTCTGGGTATACCGCCGAGGGACCGGCTCTCCCATTTCGCCGAGGAAGCTGGCCCGCAGGGTATTCACGATGGTCCGCGCGATCTCATCCTGGATGGCGAAGACATCGGTGTCTTCCCGGTCGAAGCGCTCCGACCAGAGCAGTCTCCCATCGTTCACATTGATCAGCTGCGCCGTGATCCGGAGACGGGACCCCGCCTTTCGTACCGTCCCCTCCAGGACCGCCGAGACATTGAGCATCGCCCCGATGGTTCTGACATCTTCCCGTCTCCCCTTTAGAGCGAACGCCGAGGTGCGCGACGCGACGACCAGTCCCTCGACATTGGCCAGGGCATTGATCAGCTCATCAGTCATCCCGTCGCTGAAGTACTCGTTCTCCTGATCCGCGCTGGCGTTGACGAAGGGGAGAACCGCGACTGACCGGGCCCGAGAGGACGAGGAAGTCGAGGTCGGAGCCGAGAGTCCGGACAGCGGGGTGACGAGCGCCTCGGCGAATTCCGCGGCGGTTGTGAAACGGCGGGACGGTTCCTTCGAGAGCGCGCGCAGCAAGGCGTGCTCCACCGCTACGGGGACTTCCGCGCGGAGCTGGCGAACCGGAGGTGGAGGCTCCACCGAATGACGCGCCATCGTCGCCCGGGGGCTGGTGCCGGCGAAGGGAGGCTGTCCCGCCAGCATCTCGTGGAGCACGCAGGCGAGGGAATACTGGTCGCTCCGGCCGTCGTCTCCCGGTCTCCGCTCGCCTGTTCCGGACTCATGTAGGCCGGCGTGCCGATGGCGAGGCCCGGCTCGGTGACGATGTCGGTGCTCGCCTCCGAGATCGCGCGGGCGACGCCGAAGTCGGCTACGAGCGCTTCGCCCTCATGGAGCAGGATGTTTTCCGGTTTGATGTCGCGGTGCAGGATGCCCTGGCGGTGGGCGTAGTCCAGAGCCTGTGCCACCGCGCGAGCAATGCGAAGGGCCTGGTCTACCGGGAGACGAGTCTCGCGAGACAGCCGGTCGCGCAGCGATTCGCCACCGATCAACGGCATGACGTAGTACAGCACGCCGTCGCGCTCGCCGGAATCGTGGACCGGAACGATCTGGGGATGGGTGAGCCGTGCGGCGATGCGGACTTCGCGGAGGAATCGCTCCGGCTCGTACCCGCCTCGCTGGCCCGGCCGCAGCACTTTGACGGCGACCGGGCGAGAGTGGCGCAGGTCCTCGGCCCGGTAGACGGTCGCCATACCGCCGCGTCCCAGCTCGGACTCGAAGCGATACTGCGCTCCGAGCGTGGCGTTTAGGCGATCGATCGGGTCGGACACTGCCCCAGCCCTCCGAAGATTCAGGCCTTCAAGTATACCGCGCGCCCTGCCTCGTGTTCACGGGCCCCGAAGCGTGCCAAGGAAGCGTCGAATACCCGCCTCGTAAGCCTCGGCACCCGTTTCGAATGCGTCGTCATGCCCGCCCGGAACTTCCAGGAACGTCTTCGGCTCGGGAGCCGCCGCAAACAGCCGCCGGCCCTGAGCCAGCGGAACCGTCATGTCGTTGCGACCATGGATCATCAGCAACGGCATGCGAAGGTTTCCAATACGGCCTTTGGAATCGAACCGGTTTCGGGAGAGCCAGCGGACCGGCACCCAGGGATAAATCTCCTGGCCCAGATCGGCGACAGAGGTGAAGCTGCCCTCGAGGATGAGGCCGGCTGCGTCAACCGAGGTCGCGAGCTGGGTCGCGACGGCGGAGCCGAGCGAGTGGCCGTAGATCACGATGCGGTTTGGCGGAATCCGAAGGCTGTCCCGCAGAAAATCATAGGCAGAGCGTGCGTCGGCGTAGAGTCCCGCCTCGCTCGGCTTGCCTTCGCTCTCGCCGTAACCCCGGTAGTCCGGCGCCAGGATACCCAGTCCCAGATCGTGGAGCTGACGGTCATGCTCGGGACGGCCTGGCGTCGCGAGATTGCCGGCGTTCCCATGAAGGATGAGAACCCATCGAGCGGAATCCGCGGGAGCCGGTGGGGGTATCACCCAGGCCACCAGCCTGCCGCCCTGACCTGTGAAGCGCGCGGCCCTGGCCTCACCGCCCAGGAAAGCCGGCGGAGTCGGGAATCCTTGCCGCCCTCTGGGAAGAAGACGAGGCTGTCCTGGTTGGCCCAGAACCAGAGCAAGAATCAGCAGGTAGAGCGCGAGACCCACCGCGAGAATGGAGAGCACGATGCGGCGGGCGATCCTCACACGATCATGCGGGATAGAACCGGCCGCCCTGCTCCGCCAGCTCCACCAGGGTCGGCGCAGGATTGAACCGTGCTCCGTACTGGCTCTCGAGCTGGCGCAGGACGCTCACCACGTTGGCCGCGCCCAGGTCGTCGATGTAACGGAGCGGTCCGCCCCGGAAGGGAGGATAGCCGAAGCCGAAGATGGCGCCGATGTCACCGTCTCTTGGCGAGCGCACGACGCCTTCTCCAGCCGCCATCGCGGCCTCGTTGAGCATGATGTACACCAGTCGCTGCTCGATCTGGGTGAGTGTCGTGCGGCTTCACCGGACGGATGCCGAGCAGGTCGTAGGCCGCCTCGTCGGGACCGGTCCGCAGGTTGTTGTGATAGTGGTAGAAGCCTCTCCCGTTCTTCCGTCCGTAGCGTTCGGCCTTGATCATCGGCTCCACCACATCAGACGGAATCATCCGCTCGCCGAAGGCACGGTGCATCACCTCTCCCGCCTTGGCGCCGACATCGATCCCGACTTCGTCCAGCAGCGTGAACGGACCGACCGGGAACCCGAATCGGGTCATCAGGCGATCGATCACGTCCATCGGCACGCCTTCCCGGAGCAGGAATCCCGCCTCGTTCATGTAGGGCGTGAGGATCCGGTTGACCCAGAAGCCGGGACGGTCCCGCACCACGATCACCGTCTTCCCCAGCTTCCGTCCGAATTGGACCGCGGTGACGATGGTTTCGGCGCTGGTCTGTTCGGTCGGAATGATCTCGAGCAGCGGCATCCGGTCCACCGGGGAGAAGAAGTGCATGCCAACCACCCGGTCGGGACGGGCAGCCTCCGCGGCGATTTCCGAGATGGGAATGGTCGAGGTATTGGTGGCGAACACGGCAGTGGTCGGAATCGCGGCCTCTGTCTCCATCAGGACCCGGCGCTTGAGCTCGAGATCTTCGAACACCGCCTCGACGACCAGATCGATCAGGCCGAAGCCGGAATAATCCGCTCCACCCGAGAGCAGGGCCGAGAGTCGCTGATACTCGAAGCGGGAGATCCGGCGACGCTTGAGCCGGTGGTTGAGAATGTCGCCCGCGGCCTTGAGTCCCTTGCCGACGCGGGTGAGGTCGGTGTCCTTGAGGCGCACGTCCACGCCCGCGGTGGTCACCGCGGTCCCGGCGATGCCCGATCCCATGAACCCGGAGCCGATCACGCCGAGTCGCTTGACTGGCCGGGGTTGGGCGCTGCCGGGAGGAATCCCGTCGTCCTTCTTGAGCGCATTGGTGGCGAAGAAGATCTGCACCAGCTTGCGGGAGACGTCGGTGACCGCGAGCTCCCCGAACTTCCGATGCTCCATCTCGTATCCGGCCGCGGCGCCCTCCTCCATTCCGGTCTTGACCACCTCGAGTGCCTCGAAGGGGGCAGGGTAGTTGCCGCGGGTCTCCTTTTCGATTCCTCGCCGTGAGATCGCGTAGACCAGCTTTCGCCCGAGCGGATTCTTCTCCAGCAGCCAGGCCATGAAGCCGCCCGGTGGCTCGCGCTGAGGCAGACCATTCGCCGCGAGTCGAGCAGCGGCACGCAGCGCGATGTCGAGCAGGATGCTCGGAGGAACCACTTCGTCCACCAGGCCCAGGCGCAGCGCCTGGGACCCCCGCTTGCCGCGCGAGGAGAGAATCATCTCGAGCGCGGCCCGCAGACCGATCAGTCGCGGCAGCCGCTCGCATCCGCCGGCGCCGGGCAGGAGTCCCAGCCGAACCTCGGGAAGCGCCAGCTCGGTCTTCGGGTGATCGGTCGCGATGCGATAGTGACAGGCGAGGGCAAGCTCCAGTCCACCGCCCAGACACGCGCCATTGATGGCCGCGACCACCGGCTTGGGAAAGTCGGCGATCCGCTGCAGCATCTCCTGCCCCTCGCGGGAGAGCCGCTCGAATTCCTCCCGGGTGGAGAGCCGGGTGAACTCTTCGATGTCGGCGCCGGCAATGAAGGTGTCTGGCTTTCCGGAGCGAATCACCACCGAGTTGCAGGCCGGATTGCCCCTGATCTCCTCGAACGCCGCCTCGAGCTCCGTCTTCACGGCGCTATTCAGCTTGTTCACCGGCTCGCCTGGGAGGTCCAGGGTGAGGACGGCGGTGGGGCCGGAGGTGGAGATAGAGATCGCGGTCATGACTCGAAAGGGTGGTAGGGAGTAGGGGGTAGGGAGTAGGGCCCTATTCCCCACTCCCTACTCCCTATTCCCTGCTTCTCCTCACCTGACATTCTGCAGCACCATGGCAAACCCCATCCCGCCCTGGGCACAGATCGAGATGAGGCCGAACTCGACGTCGCGGCGGCGCATTTCGTTGGCGAGCGAGGTGGCGAGTCGCGCACCAGTGGCGCCAAAGGGATGGCCGATCGCGATCGAGCCCCCCATCACATTGGTCCGATCCCAGTCTACCTGTCCCACCGGAGCCTTGCGACCGAGCCGCTCCGCCCAGGCCTGCGATCCCCAGGCCTGCACATTGGACAGTACCTGCGCCGCGAATGCCTCGTGGATTTCGACCAGGCCCAGATCCTTCCAACTGATTCCCGCGCGATCGAGGGCTTTGGGCACCGCCCAGACCGGACCCATCAGCAATTGCCAGCCGGGATCCACCGCGGCCACTGCGTAACTCCGCACCGCCGCGAGCGGCTGGTAGCCCAGCGATCGCGCTTTCGATTCTTCCATGAGGAGCGTGACCGCGGCACCATCGGTGAGCGGTGACGAGTTGCCCGCGGTCACCGAGCCGTAACGCTTGTCGAATACCGGCTTGAGCTTGGCAAGCGCCTCCAGCGAAGTGTCGGCCCGGATCAGATTGTCGGTAGTTACGATCTGATCCATGGCGCGACCGCCAAACCATGGCGCAATCTCCCGTCCCAGCCGGCCATCCTGAGTCGCGGCGCTGGCACGCTGATGGGAGAGGAGAGCAACGCGATCCTGCTCCTCTCTGCTGATGCCGTTCTCCTTCGCCATCTTCTCCGCAGACTGACCCATGGACTCCCCGGTGGATGGCTCGGCAATCGCCGGTGCCACCGGAATCAGATCCTTGAACCGGATCTTGGAGAAGATGGCCAGCCGTTGCCCCAGGGATCTCGCCTTGCTCGCATCCATCAGGATCTGGCTCATCCGCTTGGAGTGCAGAATCGGAATATCGGAGAGCGACTCGACTCCGCCCGCCAGCACCACGTCGGCGTTGCCCAGGACGATCTGATCGGCGGCGTAGCTGATGGCCTGTCCCGAGGAAGCGCAGGCCCGATTGAGGGAGAAGGCGGGAACCGTGGCGGGGAATTGCGGTAAGAGACTCACCTCGCGCGCCACATTCGGTGCCAGAGGAGAAGCGACCACCTGGCCGAACACCACTTCGTCGACCAGCGACCCGTCCAGCTCGGAGCGGTGCAGCAGCTCCTCAGTGACCCGGCGGGCGAGTTGGACTGCGGTCACATCTTTGAATACAGTGCCGCTCTTGGCGAAGGGAGTGCGCAGGCCGGCGACGATGACCGGGCGGCGGGCAGGGTGGGACATGCGGGAAAGGTAGTGGGACCGGGAAACGGGGCGGCACCTTGTCTTTGAGCCGGTCCGCCCTTAGCCCTTGGTAGGCTAGGCGATCTACCTCTTCTGAGCCACGACGCTCGCCACCGCGCGGACTTTCGTCGCGTCGATCGGCTCGAACACCTCCCGGCCGTGCAGCACTTCGAGCGGCGCGATGAGCTGCGACAGCTCACCGGGTTTGAGCAGATGCTCCTCGCGGGTGGGACCCCAGCCCAGGTCCCGCTGCCAGTCGAGGTAGGTTTCCATGAACAGGAGTCCGCCCGGCGCCACCAGCCGTACAATGTCGGCTATGCGCCCGCGGTCCAGATAATTGAACACCATCACCGCATCGAAAGGGCCAAGCTGCGGCCACTCGCCCTCGAGATCCACCATTCGCCAGTCCACCGTCACGCCCAATCGTGATCCGGCTTCGCGCGCCGTATCCAGCTTGGAATCGTCCTGGTCGATGCCGGTGACCGTCCCTCCCCACTGCGCCGCTTTCAGCGCATGCCGCCCTTCGCCGCAGGCGATGTCCAGCACCCGCTTTCCCGGCCCGAACAAGTAGTCATGCCAGAGCAGCCAGGCGCTGGGACGCGGGAGATACAGCACAGGCGGGGGAGCACCCCGGGTGAGATCTGGCATCGTTCCTCATTGCAAGTTCTGACCAGCGAACCAGCCGACCTGTTGGTGATCGGTGGCGGGATCACGGGCGCCGGGATCGCCAGAGACGCGGCGATGCGGGGGCTCGCGACCGTGCTGGTGGATCAATCGGACTTCAGCGCGGGGACCAGCTCAAGATCGAGCCGATTGGTCCACGGGGGACTGCGCTACCTCGAGCAGGGAGATTACCGCCTCGTCTTCGAGGCACTGCACGAGCGCCGGATCCTGCTCAACATCGCCCCACACCTGGTCCGCCCCCTGCCATTCGTCTTTCCGGTGCACCAGGGTGACCGGGTGCCCTTCTGGAAGCTCACGGCCGGGGTGGGCCTCTACGCCCTCCTCGCACTCTTCCGCAATGTGGGGTCCATCCGCATCCTCGGCAAGCGCGCCCTGCTCGCCGCCGAACCGGCCCTGCGGGAGCGGGGCCTGGTAGGCGCGACTCGCTACTACGACGCCCAGTGTGACGACGCTCGCCTCGTGCTTGCCACAATCCGCTCAGCGATGCGCCACGGCGCCCGGGTCGCGAACTACATGGAAGTAGACGCCCTCGAGAAGGCGGGCGGCGTGGTTCACGGCGCCAAGGTAAGAGACGTTCTGAACGGAGAGACCGGAACCATCCAGGCCAAGGTCGTGGTGAACGCCACGGGGCCCTGGAGCGATCTGCTCAGGCGGCTGGAAGATCCCAACGCGAAACCGTTGCTGCGCATCACCAAGGGCGCGCACGTGATGGTGCCCAGGTCTCGCATCGGCCATGAATCCGCAATCACCATGACGAGTCCGATCGACGGACGGGTCATGTTCGCACTGCCCTGGGGTGAGTTCTCCTACATCGGAACGACCGATACCGACACCACGGAGTCAGGCGATCGAGTGCGCGTCTCCGAGGAGGACGTGGTCTACCTCCTCCGTTCGGCCAATGCCTACTTCCCCAACGCTCACCTTACCGAATCCGACATCGTGTCGTCCTGGGCCGGACTGCGCCCCATGGTCGCTCCCACATCGGCGATGGGAGCGTCGGAAGTTCCCCGCGAGCACCAGATCACCCGCGGCCCGGAAGGAATGCTGAGCATCATCGGCGGAAAACTCACCACCTACCGCCGGATGGCGGCGGAAATGGTGGACCGGGTGGAGGAAGAACTGCACCGGATGGATGGACGCGCCCGCGGCGAAAAGGCGGAGACCGATATCGAGCCCTTGCCCGGCGGTGAAGCGAGAGCATTCGAGACTTTCCGTCAGACCGGATTGGACCTCGGTCTCTCGGACAAGACGGTGGAGCACCTGCTCTCCCACTACGGCACCGAAGCCGCGGCCATCAATAACCTGGTGCGCGAGAACCGCTCACTCATGACCCCGCTCGCACCACCGCATCCCGCGATCGAAGCCGAAGTGGTTCATGTGACTCGACGCGAAATGGCCCAGCGGGTAGAGGACGTCCTGATTCGGCGAGTGCACTTGTACTACGAGACGCGGGACCAAGGCGCCTCGGCCGCTCACCGGGTGGCGGAGTTGATGGGGAAGGAGCTGGGGTGGGATGAGGCGAGGGTGGGGGCGGAGGCGGGGCGGTATCGGGAGACAGTAGACGGGAGACGGGAGATGGGAACAGCGAGGCGCGTAACTGCGTCACCTCATCCCGAGCGCAGCGAGGGATCTCACCGTCTCCCGTCTTCCGTCTACTGCACCACCAGCTCCCCCGTCATCGGCGGCCCGTCGGGCGTGCTCTCATACGTGTAGGTGCCCGGGGTCGTAAAAATGAACTGGTAGCTCGTGTTGGAACCGCCAGTCAGGAGACCGCTGTCGAACGCAACCGGGCCGCTGGTTGAGGTGACGGTGTGGGGCACGGGGCTCGCCTTATCCCAGATGACCGTGGTCCCCACTGTGACCGTATCGATTGCGGGGTTCTCGGTGCCGTTGTGGAGACTACGGAAGAAGTTGTTGCCCAGCATGATGTGGAACTGCGGAGCGGTCACCTCGAGATCGAACGTCACCGAGGACAAACCCCCGACCGGCTCCGCGGTAACCTGCGCCGGTCCGACGGTGTTACCGGCCGCAACGGAGAGGGAGGTAGCGCCGTCGGCCTGCGTAATACTGACGGGACCATCCAGTACCACCGATCCTGAAGTCACCGACCAATCCACCTCGATCGACGGCACTCCGTTACCGAAGTTGTCGGTGACCTGGAGCGACATCGGAAGTGCGAATGACAATCCGACTTCCTGCGACTGGTTGTCACCTGCTGTTTTCTCGATCGAGGTGGGATTACCGGGGTTCGCAGTGGCCGAGAAGTTGACGGGAGAACCGGTCGCGCCGTCGACTGTCGCGGTCGCGGCCTGAGGTCCCGCGGTTTGCGACAGCTTCCAGGTCGTCTGGGCGATCCCGTTGGGATCCGTCAGCGCCGAGGTGCCGATGGTAGAGCCGGGTCCGGACGTCGCCCACTCGACGGTGACTCCCTCGACGGGAACCCCGAGTTCCGTAACAATGACCCGAAGGGGAATCGGCAACAGCGCGTCCACCGAGGCAGTCTGGTTGTTGCCGTTGGGCGCCGGCGCCAACTCGAGGACCTGGCCGGCGGGGCCGCCACCCCCGCCTCCATTGTCGCTGCTGCTGCAGGAAAGGCCAACCGCAACTGCTACGGCCAGAACAACCGGAGTTACTGCTGTTCGCATGGCGGTCTCCTGTCGGGCCTAGGGATCACTGCACCTCGATACTTCCCGCCATCCCCCCACCGGCCGCAGTACCGTGGTTGGAGCAGTGATACCGGTATGTCCCCGCCGTGTTGAACGTGAGCGGACCGTAAGTAAAGGGGGCGCTCTGCAGCGGGGTATCTGAGGTAAACGACGGCGGCCCATCCGAGATAATGCTGTGGCCGATAGCGCCAGCAGCCCAGGTCCAGGTGACCGTTCCACCCACCGCTACGATCCCCACCTTCGGAGTGAAAGAGTTGTTGGCGACAGTGATCGTGATGGCTGTCGGCAGCGCAATCGAGGTCTCGGTGAAGGTCTGCGGCGAGCCGGTCAGGCCGGTCACCTCTGCATCCACCGTCACGTCGCCCGCGGTGGGACCAAACGTCAGCTCCGTCTCGGCGATCCCGTTGGCGTCAGTGTCTGAGGTTCCGGGCGCCACGGTCCCGTCTCCGCTGGTCACGGTCCAGGTGACGGTCACTCCTGGTACACCGTTTCCGAACTGGTCCGCGACCTTCGCCTGCAGCGGTGGCAGGGTGGAGTTGACCGCTCCCTGCTGGCCGTCTCCACCAGCGATCGAGAGTTCAGCCGGGGCATCGGGATCGGCGGTCGCCGTGAAGGTGACGGGGGAGCCCCCGGCGCCGGCCAGTGTGGCCGTCGCGGTGACCGGCCCTGAGGTGTTGCCGAGGGTCCAGTCGGCCGTGGCCACTCCGTCCACATCGGTGGTCGAGGTCGCGTCGATGGTGCCAGACGGGCTCTCCCAAGTCACGTCGACACCCTGCTGCGCGGTGCCGTTCATCGTCACAATGACCCGCAACGGCAACGCCAGCGGCTGAGCGACCGTGGCGGTCTGGGCATCACCACTGTTGGTTGCAGTCTTGGCTATATCCGTCGTTGGATTTGGGCCACCGCCGCTGTCACTACTACTGCAGGCAAGAGCCAGCCCGCCGACCAGCAGGCTCGCCCCGGCAATGAGTTTAAGGGGAACGTACACGCGCACCGCAAAACCCTCCCTTCATGATTGTTGCAAGGCTCGTTTCAATCCGAGCAGGACCAGGTAAGCATACGTTTAAGACGGAACCGGGCAAGCCGGGAAACACGTAGGACGTTGGCTGACAAAAGGCCCAATAGGAGCGGATCAATCAGGATAGGGGCACATCAAGGATCATGGGGGCGCAACAGTGAGATGAAACACAACGGACGGGGACCCGCCCGCCAGGGCGGCACTGACTGTTGCCGCACCGCCCAGGGGACCGGCTGTAAGCTCTACTTCAGCGATCCCATCCGTTCCGCTATTGGTGACCGCTGCGTCGAGAATCACCGAGCCCGTAGTAACCTGCCACTGCACCGGAACTTGCGCGACACGGTTGCTCAAGCGGTCGGTCACCCTTACAGCCAGCGGCTCAGTAAAGACCAAACCCGAGGTCTGGTTCTGACCATCGCCCGACTCGATGAGAATCCTGCTGGGCGGGCCTGGTAGCGCAGTGGCCACGAACGTCACCGGCGATCCTGAGGCGCCGGAAACCGTGGCTGTGGCCACCTGGGGGCCTGCGGTGTTGGGCAGCTTCCAAAACGTCTGCGCCATGCCGTCCTGGCCTGTGAGTGTGGATTGGCCCACGGTGGCTCCCTGGCCCGAGGTCTCCCAGACTACCAAGACGCCCGCCTTCGGGGTGCCCTCTTCCGTAACAACCACCCGGATGGGATCGTGCAGATATGTATCCACCAGCTGCGTCTGCCCATTACCGTTCGCCGAATCTGCCTGGCGGACCATGAGTGTTGTGGGGCTTTGGTCGGCACAGGCCCCGGACACCAGGCAGGTCAATAGCAGCGGGTTGATTGATGAGGTCGCGGAGCGCATTTGTGGTATAGGACGATTGGCTATCTTCAATCGGGCACGGGGGCCGCTCCCGTGGTACGCAGGCTCGCAGTCAGAAAGGGCAGTATGTCAGCCGATCCCAATGTCTTCGAAACCGCCAACGCCGGCTTCGCCCAGGTCATGTACGAGGAGTACTTACGGGATCCCTCCTCGGTAGGACCGGAGTGGCGGCGGCTGTTCGAGAGTGGAGTCGTAGGGGTCCGACCGGAGAATGGCGAGCCTTCGGGCCATGGTACCGATGGGCAGACCCAGAGTGCGGCCATGCCCGTGGCCGAGCCCCAGCCCGTGCCTGCGGAGCCGGTTTCGAAGCCCACCGCCGCGGCCGCAGCGCCCCCGGCCCCGCAGCCCCGGCCCTCCTCCAATGCCACCCCGATCACCGGCCCCGCTGCTCGCCTGGTCGGCAACATGGAGGAGAGCCTCCGCGTCCCCACGGCCACCACGTTCCGGGAGCTGCCGGTCGGGGTTCTGGAAGCCAGACGACGCGAGCTCAACAACGCGCTCCGGAATGCAGGCCGGCCCGAAAAGGTCTCCTTCACCCACTTGATCGGATTTGCCCTGGTTCGGGCCGCTCACGCTCATCCGGTGATGACCACGGTGTTTGACCATTCCGGCGGCACGCCGGCGCGGATCAACACCGGGAAGGTGAACCTCGGTCTCGCAGTGGACGTCGAGCGGAAGGACGGGAGCCGCGGACTCGTCGTCCCGGTAATCCAGGATGCGGCGTCCGGAAACTTCGCCCAGTTCCACAGCACCTACGAGTCGCTGGTCGAAAAGGCGCGGGCGAACAAGCTGATGCCCGATGCCTTCGCAGGCGGCAACATGACGCTCACGAATCCGGGCGGATTGGGAACCGTAGCCTCAGTACCCAGGCTCATGGCCGGTCAGGGCAGCATCATCGCGGTAGGAGCGATCGGCTATCCGCCGGCATTCACCGAGCTGTCCGACGACCGGATCCGGGAGCTGGGGATCTCGAAAGTCATGACGGTCACCAGCACCTACGACCATCGGGTGATTCAGGGAGCCGAATCAGGCGAGTTCCTGCGGACCCTCGATGGCCTGATCCAGGGCGAGGAGAAGTTCTACGAGGAGATCTTCGCGAGTCTGGGCTTGCCGAGCCCGAGCGTCCAGCCAGCTCTGGCGGAGGCGCCGACCGCGAAACTGGGTCGTGGCTCGATGCCGGTCCGGGAGTCTTCCGTCGCACTCTACCACGTCGCCGCGGCGATGGCGCTGGTGAAGGCATACCGGACTCACGGACATCTCGCGGCGCATCTCGATCCCCTGGGCAGCGAGCCACGGGGCGATCCTTCGCTGGATCCCGAACCGCTCGGCCTCACACCGGATGTGATGTCGTCGATACCCGCGGCGGTGCTGCGGGTCGCCACTCCGGGGGAGACGCTGGCTGATGCGATCCCCGCGTTGCAGGACGCCTACTGCGGCACCATCGCGTACGAGCTGGAACACATCGCGGTCCACAATGAGCGGGTCTGGCTGCGCCAGATGATCGAGTCGGGCGCCCATCGCACAGCCACTCCCGGTCGAGGAGCAGAAGTGGTTGCTGCAGCGCCTCACCGAGGTGGAAACCCTCGAGAAATTCCTCCACAAGGCCTACCTCGGCGCCAAGCGTTTCTCGATCGAAGGAGTGGACATGCTGGTTCCGATGCTCGATCTGATCATCGAGCTGTCGGCCCAGCAGGGGACCCGCGAGGTGGTGATCGGCATGGCCCATCGCGGCAGGCTCAACGTGCTGGCCCACACCGTGGGACGCCCCTACGAGTCGATCTTCGCCGAGTTCGAGGGTGGTCGTCATGTAGAGGCTGGCAAGCTGACGCCTGAAGGCGGAACGGGAGACGTGAAATACCACCACGGCGCCGAGGGCTCGTATCGCACTCGGACCGGGAAGAGTCTCACCGTCACCCTGTCTCCCAATCCGAGCCATCTCGAGTTCGTCGGGCCGGTGGTAGACGGGCGGGCTCGCGCCAAACAGACCTCCCGGCGCGGGCGCGAAGCGCACCACGATGCGACCGCGGCCCTGCCAGTCATCATCCATGGCGATGCGGCCTTCGCGGGTCAGGGCGTTGTAGCCGAGACGTTCAACCTGGGAGCGCTGGCCGGATATCGCACCGGCGGAACGATTCACCTCATCACCAACAACCAGGTCGGATTCACCACCGACATGGTTGACGCGCGCTCGACCCGGCACGCCAGCGACCTCGCGAAAGGGTTCGACGTGCCGATCATCCACGTGAACGCCGACGATCCGGAGGCCTGTGTCGACGCGGTCCGGCTGGCGATGGCCTACCGGGAGAAGTTCCGCGAGGACGTGCTGATCGATCTGGTAGGCTACCGCCGGCATGGGCATAACGAAGGCGACGAGCCGAACTACACCCAGCCCCAGATGTACCAGCGGATTCGCGCGCTGCCGACGGTGCGGGAGATCTACGCGGCAAGCCTGGCGGAGCGGGGCGTGGTTTCGGCCGACGCCGCGAAGAGCGCGGCCGAAGCTGCCTACCAGCGGCTGGTAGACGTGCAGCAGAGTTTCAAAGCGGGGATGGGCAAGGCGGTTCCGGCCGAGCCGGCGCCAGCGGAACGGTCCAGCGGCATGGAGGTCGAGACCGCGGTACCGGCGGAGTTGCTGACGGCGATCAACGAGCAGCTGTTGACCTGGCCCGCGGACTTCACGGTTAATCCGAAGCTCAAGAAGCAACTGGAGCGGCGCCGGCCCGCCTTGGGCGCCGAGGGCGGAATCGATTGGGCCCACGCCGAGGCGCTCGCGCTTTCCACGTTGCTTGTCGAGGGAATACCGGTCCGTCTAACCGGTCAGGATACCGAGCGGGGCACCTTCAGCCAGCGTCACCTGGTACTGCATGATGGGGAGCGCGACGTGTCGTACGCGCCCATCGCAAACCTGCCCGGCGCCCTCGCCACGATCGAGCTGCACAACAGCCCGCTCTCGGAACTGGCCCCGCTCGGATTCGAGTACGGGTACAGCGCCGCCGCGCCCGAGACACTGGTACTCTGGGAAGCGCAATTCGGAGACTTCGTGAACGCGGCCCAGGTCGTCCTGGACCAGTTCATCGTGTCAGGGCTCTCCAAATGGGGACTCACCACCCGGCTGACCCTGTTGCTGCCCCATGGATACGAGGGCCAGGGCCCCGAGCACTCCAGCGCCCGGCTAGAGCGGTTCCTCCAGCTCGCAGCGGAAGGAAATATCCGGGTCGCCAATCCCACCACGCCGGCGCAGTACTTCCATCTGCTTCGCCGGCAGGCCCGCCGGTCTCGACAGCGTCCGCTCATCATCATGACACCGAAGAGTCTGCTGCGCTTGCCGCAGGCTTCCTCTCGGCTCGAAGAGCTGACCAGCGGGACGTTCCAGGCGATTCTGGATGATCCGGTGGCGGCCCAGCACCGCGATCAGGTCGAGAAGCTCGTGCTCTGCTCCGGGAAGGTCTACTACGACATCATGACGGAAGCGGCCAGCAAGGATCGGAGCCGGGTGGCGGTGGCGCGGGTCGAGCAGCTTTACACCTTCCCCGCCCCGGAACTGACGGCGCTGCTGGCTCAGTACCCGTCAGTCCGCGAAGTCACCTGGGTCCAGGAGGAGCCGCGGAACATGGGTGCGTGGCATTTCCTGGAGCAGCGGGTACGGCACGCTCTCAAGCCCGGAATCCCGCTCCGTTACGTGGGTCGCCCGGAACGGGCGAGTCCCGCCGAAGGGTACCCTGCGGCGCACGCGGCGGAGCAGAAGCGGATTGTGGAGGAAGCGCTGGGGTGAGGCGCGAGGACTGAGTTAACAGCGGGAACGGGGAACGGGGAACGGGGAACGAAGGCGAATGTAACATTCCGAGGAGCCGCCTCGAGCGCAGCGAGGGGAGGAAGCGACGAGGGCCTAATCTCCTTACCTTGGCGCCAAGGTCAGGATAGTAGGTCCCTCGCTTCGCTCGGGATGAGGTAATCCTGAGCGTCACTTCCTTCCCTGTTCCCGCTTTTTCAGATCGTCGCTGCCGACCCGTTGCCGTTCCCATTCCCGTTCGTGTGCTCCACAAACCGGGGCCGGTTCGAGGGCAGGAACGCGCGCTCGCTGGCCTGGCGGATCATGTCCTTCACCAAATCAGACAGATGGTCCCCGTAGTGGAGCAGGAAGACTCCGCGGGACCGGCGCTGCGCGATGAAGGAGATGAAGGGGACGTCGGCTTTGGCTGCGTTGCAGGGGCGGCAGGCGAGGACCAGGTTGTCGGGCCGGTCGTAGGCTGTCTGGCCTCTGCGGGGGTAAACGTGGTCGAGGGTAGTTCTGTCTTCGGCGATTTCACTGCCGCAATAGGCACAGATCGATCCGTACTGCTGGATCAGCCACTGACGGTGGCTATCCATGGAGCGACGGCCAAGATTGCGAGCCGGACGATGCGAATTCGAAGAGGAACGTTTGCGGGAGTTACGTGGCACGTGGTGGAGATCCGTCAAAACTTTATCTACTTTTTCTGTTCAGGTTATGATCAGGCGGCCTAAAGTGGCCGCAGGAACGGACTTAATGTAACGAGTCGGGCCCCGAAACGGTATCCCGCCGAGGTCCCCGCTCCCAATTCCCCGCGGCTTCGCCTTCTCCCCAGACCCGCAACCCCATTCGGACAACAGGGTTAGCCGGCCCGCACACTTGGGTGCTCTGAGCAAGAGCCCGGCCAGACTGACCTCAAGGATGGTAGCGGGACTTGAGCAGCCGGCCCCACTTCCAGTTGACCAGATAGACCGCCTCCGCTGGTCCTCCGGCATCCACCAACTGCTGACCGCTGTTGGCCCAGGCGAAGACGCCACCCTCCAGGTACGAGACTCGGGCATAGCCCACCCCCTGAAGCGCCTGAGCCATCGCGGCAGCCGTGGTGCCTGCGGCGTCGTAGACCACGACCGGATTGCCCTTGGGGACGTTCGCGACGACGGAGAGATCGGGGGCTGCGGGATCGATCCAGACCGCCCCGTCTATGTGGCTCATCGTGAACTCGGCCTCGGGCCTGGCATCAACCATGAGCGCCGGCGGCCGGTTGGGATCCGCCCTCCACGCCACCAGTTCGGCCGGAGTCACTGAGCGAACTGACGAGAACTTCGCCTTCACCGCCTGCCTCAGCACCAGGGAGCCCAGTGGACTCCCGTCCCAGAACAGACCAATCAGGACCAGCGCCGCTAAGGCGAGGAGGAAGATGGTCCGCTTGGTGAAGCGCTTCTTTGTGCTCATGTGATACGAATCTCGGAAAGGACCGGGGTATCCAAGTCGCAAGCATTAAGCCGTAAGCCTTAAGCTTTTAGCAACAGGCGCTTTGCCTATGGCTTCCGGCTTCTGGCTTACGGCTTTTTGCTGGACCGACTGGCTTAAGGCCTGTGACTCCTAGCGACGCCCCCGACCCCCGCCTCGTCCCTCATCGGGCTTGCGGGTCTTGGCCAGCAGCGCTGCCTCGGCGGCTGCCTTGCGGATCATCCGTTCCGGGCTCTCGGCCTTCATGATCGTGCGCGGCTTGCCGGGCACGAAGTTCACTTTGCCCTCGACCGTCTCGACGGTGAGCGGCCGGCCGGTAGTCAGCTCGAAGACGCCCAGCACATTTTCTCCCGCGCCCTGTGCCGCCTTCACCCGCTCGGCTAATGCTTCGCGGTCGGGCAGCCCCTCCAGAGATACCGCTGGAGTACCGAAAGGCGTGATCGGCTGGACCAGGATGGCGATCTTGGCCCCTCGAAGCGTGGGACCCAGCCGCACATCGCGGCCTCCTATCTCGCGAGCCCAGCGGGTGGCCTCACGCTCGGCCGGAGAGGGCGCGTTCTTGCCTGTGGCGGAAGCCTCGGCCGCGCCGGCGCCGGGCTTTCTCTGCTCGCGACTCTTGCGAAGCGCTTTCAGGTAATCGGGTTCGTCAGACACGGTAACAGCTCCAGACAGCAGTGGGACGGGTTCGGGGGAGAAGATACACGGTAGAATGGATGAAGGGGAGAACGGGCGGAGCCCCGTCATTGCGAGGGCCTGCAGGACCCGAAGCAATCCCCCTAAGTGTTGGCGGAGTCATTGCGAGGCGGCTGAGCCGCCGAAGCAATCCCCGTACATGGCCGCGGAGTCCTCTGCGCCCGAACGTGCCACCCCTGCCTTGAGGGTCAGTTGAGCCGTGGCGACTACCCTGCACACATGGGCTCAAGGTCGCAGTCCTACGCTGTATACATCCTGACGAACAAGCACCATACCGTCCTCTACACCGGGATAACCAACAATCTCCAACGCAGATTGTTGGAGCACCGCGGCGGCTCAGGACCAGCCTTCACCTATCGTTACCAAGCTCACAAGCTCGTGTACTACGAGTTGTTCGGAGGGGCGAGATTAGCAATTGCTCGAGAGAAACAGATTAAGGCGGGACCACGGTCCAGAAAGGTCGCGCTGATTGAATCTGTGAATCCTGGGTGGCGGGATCTGTCCGAGGATTGGTGAGGGACTCCGATGACACCCACGGGGATTGCTTCGCCCGCTACGCGGGCTCGCAATGACTGCGCTGACACCTATGGGGGCTACCTCACCG
The DNA here is from genome assembly GCA_963821525.1 of uncultured Gemmatimonadales bacterium. Taxonomy (GTDB): domain Bacteria; phylum Gemmatimonadota; class Gemmatimonadetes; order Gemmatimonadales; family GWC2-71-9; genus DATBGE01. The sequence continues at coordinate 283,415 of CAWGED010000008.1, forward strand.
GCGGCACCGCGCTATCCCCTACTCTGAGCCCATAGCGCCTCAGCCGCGCGCCCAACGCATCGGCGCCCTGTCCTCCCATCACAATGACCAACCCCGGCGCCACCAGCCTCGGCAGCCGGCGCAGATCGGGGAGCCGCGCCTCGACGTTGGCGGGATCCGAGGCGCTGATCGCGAGACAGGCGGGATGGACGGTCCACGACGCATCCACCAGGTCATGCAGCGGCAGGTCCGCGCCCAGGTAGCGGACTCTCCAGCCGGCACGCGCGAGAAGCACAAGGTGACAGAGCAAGCCCCACTCGTGACGCTCGCCCTGAAGGCAGGCCGCGAGCAGGACCGGTCCCTTGCCGCGTTCGAGCTCCAGCTCCCGCTTGAGGGTCGTGATCACCACATCACTCGCCAGGTGTTCTACCGCGACTGAAATTTTGCCCAGCGCCCATTGATCGCCGATCAACTCGGCCAACGGCAGAATCACCTCGCGGACGAAACTCTCGAGCGGCCGGTTCCGATGCTCTTCTTCCAACAGAGCGGCCAGCCGCTCGCGGTCGAAATGGCGAAGCGCGTCCAGCATGCCCGGCAGGGGGGAGCCGTCATTCACCGAGCCTTCCGCCCGGCTCAGCACCGACTCGACCGGTTCCTGCATCAGTTCACCGATTCGGTCTCCCCCGCGATCAGCCGGGCGAGGGCGCGCAGCAATGCCACCTGCTCCGAGGTGTAGACCCGGTAGCGATTCTCCAGCCGGCGAGGTCTCACCACCTTGTAGCGCCGCTCCCAGGCCCGGAGCCGGGCGGGAGCCAGGCCCGTGAGCTCGGCGACTTCCTTGATCTCATAGTTCCGGTTGGCCGTCATGGCCGGAGAAGGTGCAGGCCGATGGGACGAACGTCAAATGTTTAGTCAGGCAAGGATGGACAATTCTGCCGGGTGACTGAACGGCCTTCCACTACTATCTTCTCTGCGCCTCCACTGGAGACCGCTCTGACCGCGCCCGCCACTCTCCCCGAGACCGATCAGCTGACCACCTCTCCCGACTCCGCCTGGCGGACCATCAACAGCCTTCGCGTCCTCGCGATGGACGCGGTGGAACAGGCCCAATCCGGGCCATCCTGGCACGCCGATGGCCCTGGCGCCTGCGGGCTACCAGTTGTGGGACCGGATGCTGCGATTCGACCCGGCCCATCCCCAGTGGGAGGATCGCGATCGTTTCGTGCTCTCGTGCGGGCACGCTTCGATGCTGATCTACGGCTTGCTCCACCTCTCGGGCTACGATCTCAGCCTCGATGATATCCGCCACTTCCGGCAATTCGGCTCCAAAACTCCAGGCCATCCTGAGCGGGGACACACCGTCGGCATCGAGACTACGACCGGTCCGCTGGGCCAGGGCGTCGGGAACTCGGTGGGAATGGCGATCGCCGAGCGGTTCCTGGCCGAATCATTTCAACCGGCCGGGCTTCGAGCTGGTGAAGCACCGGGTCTGGGCCATGGTCAGCGATGGCGACATGATGGAAGGCGTCGCCAGCGAGGCTGCATCGCTTGCGGGTCACCTGCGGCTGGGCAATCTCAAGCTGATCTACGACGACAATCACATCACGATCGACGGATCCACCAGTCTCGCCTTCAGCGAAGATGTCGGGCTCCGTTTCGAAGCCTACGGCTGGCAGGTGCAGCATGTGGGAGACGGCAACGATCTCGACGCCATCGCGCGGGCGCTCGATACTGCCGCCGCGGAAACCACCCGGCCCTCGCTCATCATCCTGCGGACTCATATCGGCGATCCGGCGCCCACCAAGCGGGACACGGCCGCAGCCCACGGTTCTCCGCTCGGCGCGGAAGAGGTGGCGAAGACCAAGGCGATTCTGGGATGGCCGGAGCAGGAGAAGTTCGTCGTGGCGCCCGAAGCGGCGCAGTGGCGCGCTCGCTGTCTCGAAAAGGGCCGCAAGGCGTACGGCGAATGGCAGGAGCTCTGGGATCGCTATCGCCGCGAGTTCCCCGACCTGGCGTCGGAGTTCGACCGATTGGCAGGCGGGACGGTTGCCGAAGAACTGGGCCGACGGTCTCCCCACCTTCACCCCCGCGGACGGAAAGCTCGCTACCCGGCAGGCCTCGGCTAAGACGCTGAACGTTCTCGCCGGAAAGCTGGGAAACCTGATCGGTGGATCCGCCGATCTCGCCGAGAGCACCGGGTCCGAGATCAAGAACGGGGGCAGCTTCAGCGCGACGGCCGTGGGCCGGAACATCCATTGGGGTGTTCGCGAGCACGCCATGGTTTCGAGCCTCAATGGAATGGCGGCCCACGGAGGAATCCGCCCCTTCGGCACCACCTTCCTCATCTTCAGCGACTACTGCCGTCCCTCGCTCCGTCTCGCGGCGCTGATGAAATTGCCGGTGATCTTCATCGGCACCCACGACTCGATTGGATTGGGTGAGGACGGGCCGACGCACCAGCCGGTCGAGCATCTTGCCATACTGCGAGCGACACCCAACATGACCGTGATCCGCCCGGCCGATGCCTCGGAAACGGTCGAGGCGTGGCGATCGGCGATCGAGAAGAAGGATGGGCCCACCGTCCTCGCACTGACCCGGCAGAAGCTGGCGGTGCTGGACCGCACGAAACTGGCACCCGCCGAAGGAGCTCGACGCGGCGGCTACGTGCTGCTCGATTGCAAGGGGACTCCTGAAGCCATCGTGATCGCCACCGGCAGCGAAGTGCACCCCGCCCTCTCCGCGGTGGAGCGCCTGCAGGGCGAAGGGAAAAAGGTGCGACTGGTTTCGCTACCCTCCTGGGAGCTGTTCGAAGCGCAGCCGGAGGCGTATCGTGAATCGGTACTCCCCAAGTCAGTGACTGCCCGAGTCTCAGTCGAAGCAGCCGCGACGTTTGGCTGGAGCCGCTGGGTGGGAGACCGGGGTGTCGCGATCGGACTGGATCACTTCGGTGCTTCGGCCCCGGCGGAGGTGTTGTTCAAGGAGTTTGGGTTTACGGCGGACAGGATAATGGAAGCGGTGAAGGGCTTGCTTGGTCGGTAGGGAGGCCCAGACGGCTCTAGACGGTTCGACGGTTAGGGTCGGCGATATCCAGATTTCCCATTAAACATTGATGCTCATGGGCACCAACCCTCTCAATATCCTCAACAGCCTCGGGCAAAGCCCCTGGTACGACTACATCACCCGCGACCTCATCACCTCGGGTGAGCTGGCGCGGCTGATCGAGCAGGATGGTCTCCGCGGGATGACGACCAACCCGACCATCTTCGAGAAGGCGGTGTCGGGAGGCGACGTCTACGACGGCGACATCCGGGCTACTCGGCGCCGAGGGCAAGACGCCGGCCCAGGTGTTCGAGGCGCTGGCCGTGGGCGACGTGCGCGCCGCGTGCGACGTCTTCGCCCCAGTGCATCGGGCCCAGCGGGGACACGACGGACTGGTGTCGCTCGAGGTCTCACCGACCCTGGCACGGGACACGGCGGGGACCATTGCGGAGGCCGAACGGCTCTGGGAGCGGATCGGGCGGGGGAACGCGATGATCAAGATTCCGGGCACCAGCGAAGGGCTGCCCGCGATCACCGAGTGTCTGGCCCAGGGCATCAACGTGAACGTCACCCTGCTCTTCTCGGTCGCCCGCTACCGCGAGGTGATGGACGCGTTCATGGCCGGGCTCGAGCGCCGGGCGGCGCAGGATCTTCCGATTGAGCGGGATCGCATCGGTGGCGAGCTTCTTCGTCAGCCGGCTCGACGGCAAGGTGGATCCGCTGCTGGAGAAGAATCCCGCGTCGAATGCCCAATCGCTCCGCTCGACCGCCGCGATCGCCAACGCCTGTGCCGCGTACTCGGCCTTCCAGGAAACCTTCGCCGGCAAGCGCTGGAAGGCGCTCGCGCGAGAAAGGTGCCCGGGTGCAGCGGCCGCTCTGGGCCTCGACCAGCACCAAGGATCCGCGTCTCCCCGACATCTACTACGTCGAAGCGCTGATCGCGGAGCAGACGGTGAACACCCTGCCGCCCGCGACCTTCGCCGCCTACCGGGATCACGGCGAGCCCGAGCTGCGTATGGCCGCGGGCCAGCGTGCCGCTCCGGCCCAGCTTGCCGCACTCAAGAAACTCGGCATTGACCTCGACACCATCACGCAGACGCTCGAGGTCGAGGGCGTCGCGAGCTTCGCCGCGTCCTACGCATCGCTGCTCGCGGGGATCGAGGCGAAAATGGGAGCACTGGCGGGGGCTCGGTAACCCCGATGCTCTCGACTCTCAGGCGGATCTCCCTCACCGGCTGGATCATCATCGCCACGGTGGTCGGCGCCCTTCTGGGCTGGCTCGACCACGATGTGTGGACCAGCACCGACCTGATTCCGTTCTTCACGCCGCTGTCCAATGTCTTCCTGAGAATGATCAAGGCGATCGTGGTTCCCCTTCTCTTCGGGAGCCTGGTCGTCGGCATCGCGGGGCACGGCGATGATCTGAAGCGGGTGGGCCGGCTGGCTCTCCGGTCACTGATCTATTTCGAGATCATGACCACTGTGGCGCTCTTCATCGGTCTGGCGGCGGTCAACCTGGTCCGTCCGGGCGATGGGATCTCGCTCGCGGCCAGCGCCGAGGCGGGAGAGCAGTTCGCCAGCACCAAGACGACGCTCGCCGGCGTGCTGGAGCATACCGTCCCGACCAGCTTCTTCGACGCGGCGGCCAAGAACGAAGTCCTTCAGGTGGTGTTCTTCTCGCTGCTCTTCGCCGTCGGCACTGGCCCAGGTGAAGGGCCGCCCCCGGGAGACGATGCTCGCCTTCTGCGAGAGTCTTTCGGAGATCATGTTCAAGTTCACCAACATCGTGATGAAGTACGCTCCGATCGGCATCGCGGCCGCGATCGGTGCCACGATCAGCAAGAACGGCCTCGCGGTGATCGGCAACCTGGGGCTGCTCGTCGCGACGCTGTACGGGGCGTTGATCGTGTTCATCCTCGTCGGGCTGTTGCCCGCCGCGATCATCGCCCGGATCCCGATCCGTCCCTTCTGGGACCACGCGAAACAACCCTGGCTCATCGCCTTCTCCACCGCTTCCTCCGAAGCGGCCCTGCCGCTGGCGATGGAGAACATGGAGAAGTTCGGGGTACCGCGGCGCATCGTCTCCTTCGTGCTGCCGACCGGCTACTCCTTCAACCTCGACGGCTCCACCCTCTACCTCGGCGTCGCCTCGGTGTTCGTGGCGCAGGCCGCCGGGGTGGACATGTCGCTGGGCCAGCAGCTGGTGATGATGCTGACACTCATGCTGACGAGTAAAGGTGTCGCCGCCGTGCCCCGCGCATCGCTGGTCATTCTCGCCGGCACGCTCTCGACCTTCGGCCTTCCGCTCGAAGGCGTCGCCGTCATCCTGGGCGTGGATGCCTTCATGGACATGGCCCGCACTTCGGTGAACCTGCTGGGGAATTGCCTGGCCTCGGCGGTGATGGCGAGGTGGGAGGGGGAGCTACAGGTCGGGGTACCGCAGGCGGCGACGGCTGCCGTGATTGCCAAGTCGTAGGCTATCAGCCGTCAGCCGTCAGCGACCTCAGCCGTTAGCCGCCCATCCCGAGGAGCGAAGCGACGAGGGACCTAGTCTCCGTGCCTTCGCGCCAAGGCTCGGACAGAAGGTCCCTCGCTGCGCTCGGGATGAGGTGCTTCTGACGGCTGATGGCTGACGGCTAACGGCTGACGGCACCTGACGATTGCAACCAAATTGCCCTTCCGCACGTCTTTCCGTCGTCTCCAACCCGGATCACCCATGCTGAAGGCTGTACCCGTCCTGACGATCGCCGGCCTGGCGCTCACAACCCCGCTCGCGGCCCAGGCTCCGAAGGCTTCCGTTTCGGCCCCCATCTCCCACGTCACTTACGACGTCACGTTCGATACGGCCACGGCGAAGAACCGCTCGCTCAAGGTTTCGATGCAGTTCGGCGTCACCGGCCCGGGGGATGTTCTGCTCTCGCTCCCCAGCTGGACGCCGGGCGCCTACGAGGTGACCAACTTCGCCCGCTGGGTATCGAACTTCACACCCACGTCCGAGGGTAAGGAGCTGGGCTGGGACAAGCTCGACTACGACACCTGGCGGATCCGCGCCGCGGGCGCCAAGTCGATCACCGTCGCCTTCGATTTCCAGGCCGACACGCTCGACAACGCGATGGCATGGACTCGACCCGACTTCCTTCTGTTCAACGGCACCAACGTCTTCATGTACCCCGAAGGCCGCAGCCTCACCTTTCCCGCCACGGTGCGGATCCATACCGAGTCAGACTGGCTGGTCGCGACCGGGATGCATCGAGGGACTGAAGCCGGAACCTACGGCGAGAAGAATTATCACGACCTGGTGGACATGCCGTTCTTCATCGGGAAATTCGAGCTCGACAGCAACATGGTGAACGGCAAGATGGCGCGACTCGCGACCTATCCCGTGGGAACCCTCTTCGGTCCGGCGCGCGACTCCACCTGGAATGACATCAAGCGCATGATCCCCACCGAGGGCGCGGTGTTCCAGGAGACGCAGTGGGACACCTACAACGTCATGATGATCTTCTCGCCCGATTTCCCGGGCGGGTCGGCGCTCGAACACCAGAACTCGCACGTCGGGGTCTACACTCCGCAGCTGATCGGCACGCCGATTCTGCCCTCGATCACTGCCCACGAGATGTTCCATTCGTGGAATGTGAAGCGGATGCGGCCGTCGGAGATGGTGCCCTACCGCTACGACCAGGCGCAGCCCACCGTGTGGCTCTGGGTGAGCGAAGGGATCACCGACTACTACGCCGATCTCACCCTGGTCCGCAGCGGGATCGTGGATTCAGCCGCGTTCTTCGAGGAGACCGGCAACAAGATCGCGAACGTCCAGCAGACCGTGCCGGTGGCACTCGAGGATGCCTCGCTCTCCACCTGGATCCATCCCACCGACGGGACCGGCTACATCTACTATCCCAAGGGCTCTCTCGCCGGCTTCATGCTCGACATCCTGATCCGCGACGCGAGCGACAACAAGCGCTCGCTCGACGATGTGATGCGGAGCGTCTACCGCTCGACCTACAAGGTCGGCAAAGGCTTCACCGGCACCGACTGGTGGGCAGCAGTGAGCAAGGCGGCAGGCGGGAAGGACTTCAAGCAGTTCAACGCGCATTACGTCGATGGCCGAGAACCGTATCCCTGGGACAGCATTCTCCCGCTCGCCGGTCTCCGCCTCCGTAGCGACACGACTCAGGTCCCACGGCTCGGCGTCAGCACCGATCCCGATTCCGCGAGCGGCGGCGCCAGGGTGACCCAGATTGTCCCCGGAAGTGCTGCGGAAGGAGCGGGCCTCAAGCTTGGAGACGTCCTTCTTTCGATCGGCGATCTCAAGATCACCACCAATGACTTCGGTCCCGCCTACCGGCAGATGTATACCGGCAAGGACAGCCTCCCGATTCCCTTCGTGATCAAGCGGGGAGACTCGACCATGACCTTGAACGGCAAGGTCCGGTTGGTCGAGAACATCGAGACCCACCTGGAGGCGGACCCGAACGCGAGTGCGAAGGCGGCGGGGATAAGGCGTGGGATAATGACGGGACGGTTGAGTAGGCGGACAGGACGGACAGGACGGACAGGACGGAGAAAGGGAACGGGAACGGGAACAGGAGTAACAGCGAAACGCTGTCATTCCGAGAGCAAGCGAGATGACGATGCCGCCTTGTTGGATTCCTGTTCCCCGTGACAGCCTTTATTTCCGTTCCTGTTCTGCCTGTTCGTCCTGTTCCCTGTTCCCTGTTCTTCCCGCTTTGGCTGCCATGTCCGAAACATCGTTTTACGCGACGCAGATCCAGGCCACCCAGTCCGGCGATCCCTGGTACGGACCTCCCATCACCCAAGTGGTCGAAGGGCTCACTTCGCAGCAGGCCTCGGCGCGGCCGATTCCCAACGCGCACTCGATCTGGGAGATCATCCTCCACATGACGAGCTGGGTGCGCGAGGTGAAGCGCCGGCTGGAGCAGGGCAATCCGCATGAGCCTGACGACGGCGACTGGCCGCCGGTCCCCGATCCCACCGAGGGCAACTGGTGGCAGGCGCTCGATGAATTGGAAACAGCCCACGCCGAGTTGCGGGAGCAGCTATTCCGGACCCCGGAGAAAAAGCTGGAGGACATGGTGGGGCCGGTGCGGGATCCGGCGGCCGGGACCGGGGTGTCGTATGCGGCGATGATGCAGGGATTGCTGCAGCACGATGCGTATCATCTAGGACAGGTGGCGTTGCTGAAGAAAGCAGTCGAGAGTCGATAGTCCAGAGTCTGAAAAGCGCTCAGTCCTCGTACAACTCGCTCACGTCGCTGGCACCTACTGGCCGAAAAGCTGGAATCAATCCGACGGCCACCGCCGCGGGCCGTGAGAAGCA
>CAWGED010000009.1:0-39899 GCA_963821525.1 uncultured Gemmatimonadales bacterium
GGTGGTAGTGATAAGAGCGGAGGGGATTGAGGGATTGAGGGATTGAGGGATTGGGGGTTGAGGGATTGGGAGTTAGGGATGGTTACGAGGGTGGGTCATTCGCGGGGTGGCGCTGCGCTGGCGGGCATGGTGCCTTGTGACGACGAATATTGAGATCAGCTCATTTGCTTCCTTCTGGAGTGCGGTTCGTATGTCCGGCGGACCCAATTCAGTCGACTCTAGCAACTCGAGCCAGAACATACACTCGTCGGCCTCCTCGATCACGATTCCAATCTTTGCGATGAACTCCCTGTGACTCCTCGCGCGACAGGTTGCACGGGAACTCGCAACCACCCAGTCTGCAGCGGCCAGCAGCTGGTTACCAACTACCCTTGCCGCCATGTCGGTCGGTAACGCTCGGACCAATCGGATGCCCAGGACCGCAAACTCGCAGGTCCTTTGTTTCAACAACTCGGGAGTAACCGAAGAAAAACCGGCCGGCCGGTTTGCCATGCTGAATCATGGCTATCCAGCCCTGCCGCCTCATCACCATTCAAACGCGCCACCGGCCAAACCGACGCACCGCCCTCATCTTGATCCTCAATCCCTCGATCCCTCAATCCCTCAATCCCTCAATCCCTCAATCTTTCTGCGTGACGACCGCACTATCCACCCAGAACTCCGTGTCTCCAAGCAGCTGGTCGGGACGCCGAGGTGCTGGTCGTAGTGCAGGCTCACCTTGGAGCCCAGCATGCCGGTGATCTTGCTGGCCACCGAGTCATCCTTCACGGTGAACTGCCAGATCACCGGTGCCACACCTGTGACCACCGCCTGCTGGACCTCGCCTTCCCACGTCTTACAGATGAAGCCCTTCCGGGAGAACTTCATCAGGGTTCCCGCCCGGTAGCCCGAGGAGTAGGTCCAGGTAATAGCGACGATGGTGTAGAGCGTCAGGAGAAGGAGTGGCACCAGCACCACCAGAACCATGGTTTTCTTGGCCTTGCTCTTCCAGCCTCCCGCGGGAGGTGCGGCGTCGGGGTAGTCATGGGCGCGAATTTACCTCCTCGCTGCGGATTTCGTGAGATGGCCCTTCGGGCAGGGGGTCGGGGTCAATGAAGATTTGATTTCAGATTTCAGATTGGCGGGGATTCAGATTCTCATGAAGGGACGCCAAAGCAATCTCACATTTGCGTCTCACATCACAGACTCTTGTTCTCGTCCGGACCCTCGCTCCGCTCGGGGTGCCTCGCAATGACACCCAATCTCAATCTGAAATCTTCAATCTGAAATGACTACGATCCCCCGACGCCTCTGGGCGAGGTCGAGAACACCAGACCCGACGCGAACACAAACACCCACCCCGCCTTGAGCCGGTCGTTGTCGAAGCGATAAGCCAGGTCGAGACGCGTCGTGTTGGCGTCGGCCGCGCGCGAAGGCGCCAGGCGGAGGCCGAGTCCGACGTCGGTGCCGGTGCGGGTGGGGCTGCCTTCGTACCAGGCCCCGCCGTGGTCCACGAAGGTTGCGGCGCCGAGGGCCAGGACCTTGAAGAGATCGTCAACGAAGGTCAACCGGTACTCGGCGGTCGTGAAGTAGGTCCGGTCGCCGGTGAACGCGTGAATCGGAAGGCCCGCGGTCCGACCGCGAAGCCCAGATCGAACTCGGAGCCGGGGATGGGATCCTTCAGCCAGCCGGCATCGGCGTGAAGAATCAGCATCTGCTTCGCCATCGGCCGGATCACCGACGTGACTCCGAGGACCACCGAGCCTGAGTCGAGGCCGCCGCTGCCCAGCAGGCCATTCACCCGGGTGTCGAACCAGGCGAAGCCGAAGGGCAGCTGGGTACCCAGACGGATCTGCGTTAGCCCGCCGACGCCGCTCTGGTCGCCGTAGCCGAACAGCTTCGGTGCGGCATAGACCCCGAACCGGATAAAGTTGCTGAGGTCGATGTCTTCGTCCTGGCCGAAGCTGCGGAACCCGCGGGTGATCGCGAAATTCGCCTTTCGAGCCTCGACGAAGGCGCCGATCGTTCCGGTAAGTCCGCCATAGGCCGGGTCCCCGGGCCATGTGGTGTAGTCGTCCTGGCGGATCTGCCCATTCAGGCCGATTCGGAGATAACCGGAAGTACTCTTCTTGATCGCCTTGGCGGCCTCGACGCCGGCGAGGAGGTAGCGGCGACGGAGCGAATCACCCGCGGTCGTGATGCCGTCGAAATACTGCAGCACCCTCTCGTCCCGGTAGTCGAACAGAAACGAGACGCCGCGCTTGTCTTCCAGAGAGTAGAAGGGCCGGTCCACCGCGGCGATGAAGCGGTCTCCGTCGGAGCGATGCTGGTAGTTGAGCCCCAGCGAAACCTGCTTGGCCACGAGGCGCGGCTGGAGAAAATTGAAGTTGACCAGCGACCGGTCGGGCGTGTGACGGTAGCGGACCGTGAAGCGCGACGCCGAGCCGATCAGGTTCCGCTCCGCCAGCATGATCTGCCAGTCGGTCTGGCCGCCGGTGCTGCGGAAGCGGGCGTCGGCCTGGGTGTCCAGCCGTCCTTGGTCTGCACCAGCATGACGAGGCCGGAGTCGGTGGTGACCGAGTCCACCGACACTTTGCGGAATACTCCGAGCCTCCTGAGGTTGCGCGCGGTCTCCGCGGCGCGGGCCGAGTCCCACGGCTCGCCTTCCTTGAGCAGCAGCTCGCGGTTTACCACGCCCGGCATGGTCACGATATGCAGGTCGTTGACCAGCTTGGTGGCCCAGTTCTTCGCCTCGGACGAATCGAAGACGTCGGACCGGCGGACCTCGACGTAGCGGATGATGTTGCTCGAATCCGGAAGCACGGAATCGGGCATCGTTCCGACCGGAGTCAGAACGGAATCAATCCTCTGGGGTGAGGAGAGTTGAGTGGTGTCCGTAGAAGCACTGTCCTGCGCGCGCAGCGCGTGAGGCAGAACGAGTGCGACCAGCACGAGAATCCAGCGACGCAGAGTAGCTCCAAGGGGTCGGGTTTTGGCGAGGGGAATCGATAAACCGGTGACCACCAGCCGTCAGCCATCAGATCGTGAGACTAAGCCGTCAGCCGTCAGCCGTCAGCGAATATGCCTAAGCATTATGCCGCAATGGCTTACACCAGTTGGGGCTTCGGAGCCTCCAAGGGTCGCTACCGGCTGATGGCTGACGGCTGACGGCTCAAGTGCAGGCATGTCAGCTGATGTGTATCGGAAGCTGACACTCGGCGCGGCGGAATGACTTGTTTGCCGACAGTCCAATGCTCTCCCTCCCAGCATTGCCAGAACTCCTGCTCCTGGATCATTCCATTACTCTCGGCCAGCCAGCGATCGACATTCTCACGGGAGTAGGACTGCGTGATGTAAGGCCGCCCTTTTCCGTAGCTCGATCCCGGCAGCTCGTAGACGTTCCGCACGTAGGATCGCTCGGTGTAGGGAAAGCTCATGAGCAGGTGGCCGCCGGGATTGAGCAGCTTGAACATGTGGCTCACCGCCGCGTCCGAATCCTCGATGTGCTCCAGTACACTGATACAGACCACCATGTCGTACCGCTCGGTGATTCGACTCTTCGTGATGTCGTCGTCGACTACATGGTAGTGCTTGTTGAACATGCCGCGCGGCCAGTAGTCCCGGACGTTGTCTACCGCAGTCACCACGAAGCCGCACTTCCGGATCAGCGTCGGCAGCGCGCTGGTCCCGGTGCCGACGTCGATCACCGTCTTGGGATAGAGCTCGGTCAGCTTCCGGAACAGGAAGGCGAACTCGATCGGCCGCTCGTTGAAGCGTTTGAACTTCTGCTTCCCGTACTCCCGGCGCAGCAGCCACTTGGGGTAGAGGTTCATCAGCGCCTTGAGCGGTGACCCCATTGCCATCGACGATCTCCTCAATAAGTACGACGGAGCCCGGGCTACAGATCTACCCGCAGCATGAGCCAGCGATAGTCCGACTTGCGCGGGTGCAGCAGCGAGTTGAGCGCATCTACGCCCTTGTAGGCCAGTCGCCGCTCCTGGTTCTCGAACGCCTCATTGCCGCACTCGGGGCAGCGTGCGAACCGCCAGTATTTCCAGAGGCCGAGCGTCTCGGTGCGAAAGTGCAGCAGCGCAGGAGACATCGGGCGAACCGGCCAGATCCCCTGCACAGCGTAGTGGGCCGCACCCGGGAAGAGTGCCTTGAGCCGCTCCGGCGAAAAGACGTTGCGGTGCCCGTAGAGATGAAAGACGGTTCCGCAGCGGGAGCACCTGGTCGACCAGGCCAGGAGATCCTCCTGGTACGGCACCGTGACCACCAGACTCTTCCGGGCGATTCGCCGCAGCTCCGCGGTTGCCCGGACCAGATCCGCCGGATCGAGATGCTCCAGGGTTTCGGCGCAGAGCACCACGTCGAAGCTCCGGTCCGGGAACGGGAGCGACAGCATCGAGGAGACCATGGCCGGCCGCCGCACGAACCGAATCCCCCGCCTGGCGAGATCGGTGCCCACCGAGAAGGGCACGTCGATCGCGTGCAGCAGATCGCCCCGGCCACAGCCGACGTCGAGCAGGGTCCGAGTCTCCGGAGGGACGAGGGCGACCGTGGCCTTGATGCGCGCCCGTTCCGATTCGGTGCGGTGCGCGCCCGACTCCTCGTGCACCGAGGTCTCATTGAAGAGCTGAGCACTGCTCCGCGGCCCAGCCGGCGGATTCACGAGGTTGCCTCTTCCAGAATTGCCACCAGCTTCTCCGTCGCGGGACCGGCCTCGAACTGCCGGACCGCGACCTCGTTCCGCCGGAATTCCTCACCCGAGCGCTTGCGGGAGTAACAGAGCCCAAGCGCCGCGGCGATCTCCGCCGCATCGAGGGCGACCCGCTCACCCGCCTGCGTCTCGCTCAGGATCTGTCCCATTTCTTCGTTCGGCGTCACCGACAGGATCGGTCTCCCGCAGGCGAGATAGTCAAAAAATTTGCCCGAGAGCTGGAGCCGGTGCTCCGGGCCCATCAGGTCGAGCAGGAGGTCGGCCTTGCCGAGTACGGCGCGACTCTCGAGAAGCGGCACCGACGGGCGAATCCTGGTGTATTCATCGAGTCCCAGCCGGACGATCGCCAAGTCGTCTTCGGCGGTTCGGGTGCCCAGCGTCGTGAGATATGCATCTCCCGGAGCAAGTTTCCACTCGTCGATGAAGCGACGGTAGCCCGAGAGAAACAGTTGGGCATTCTTGGCCGGACGCAGGTGCCCGAAGTAGAGGATGTCGAAGGTACCGGTCTTTCCCGGCGGCTTCGGAGCCGGCCCGTACAACGCTGGTTCGAACGAGCTCCGCAGCACGGTGAACCGCTCAGCCGGAATGATTCCCCCGTAGTGCGACCGGTACGCCTCGAGCGCGCTCTCGGTATTGAGAATGATCCGCGTCGCGCGCTGGAAGAACTCCCGTTCAAGCTGGTCTACCTTCCGGTTGGCCTCCGAAGAGCGCGCGTCCCGGTAGTACGGCTCGATGGACCAGGGGTCTCTCAAGTCCAGCACCAGCGGGAGTCCGGTAGACTCGGCGAGCCGGGCGCCGAGCATCTGGGCCGAGTGCGGCCCGGCGTTGACGTAGATCACTTCGCACTTCTCGCGGCGCAGGAATCGCCTCGCGCCAAAAAATACCCAAGGGAGATACCGGCTGTAGCGGTCCAGGGCGCCTTCGGTTCCCGGCGCGGTCTTCGCCTTGTAGGGATGCGCCACGGGCCCCTTACCGATCAGGTCCTCCATCCAGGCGATCGGCCCCGAGCGGTAGCCGCGCCAGATGGGAACCTGGGGGACGAAGCGCTCGAGCGAGGGATCGCGCCCCATCGTCTCCGGCAGCGCCACTACCGCGGGCATCCAGCCCAGCTCGGGCAGGTGGCGCGCGAAGTTCATCGGGCGCTTGGCCCCGATCACTCCCGAGGGCGGGAAGAACGGAGAAATCATCAGCAAACGCCTCACCGCGCGTCGCTCCGCGCGGCGCGGCGATCCCAGAGGCCGCGCAGGGTGGCGAGCCCGACCAGATAGTGCAGGTCTCCCTTGGCGATCACATGGGTGCGGCGTCCCAGGATCAGATAGATCGGTGTCAGGACCGCGAGCCCAACCAGAAGCTGGAGCAGGTCTCCCTTCACGATCCTGAGCACGGCAATGATCGGCAGTGCGGCGAACCCCGCCACCAGCGTGGTACGAAGCAGATGTTTGAAAGGCAGCACGCGGGACCAGTCGAGGTTCAGATGGATCCTGATCCGGCCCAGCAGCAGCACGATGTTGACGAAGAGCGCCAGGTCTGATGCGAGTGCCGGACCCGCGATGCCCATCAGGTGATAGAGCGGAAAGATGAGCACTGCGTTGATGGCCAGGGCCACGAGCGACGAGGTGAGAATCGGCTTGGTCTCTCCCAGGGCCCGCAGCACCGACCCGTAGCTGCAGAGCCTGAGCGGGAGCAGGAACAAGTAGACCCGGAACGGCACCGCCGCGGCCGCGAATTCCGCCGAAAAAAGGAGCCGCATCGCGGGCTCGGCGAGAATCAGGAAATAGAAGAAGACCGGCATCATGATGGTGGCGATCTTCTCCACCGAGCCATGCCAGTAGCGGAGGAAACCGTCCCGGTCTCCTTTAACGTGGGTCAGCGTGAGTGTCGGGACCAACGTGTTGGTGACCGAATACGCCAGCGACGAAACCAGCGGCAGCTCCACCGCGCCAACCGTGTAGACCGCGAGCACCTCCTTGCTCGCCGCGAGGGCCACTCCGTACTTGTCCGCCTGCACGTTGAGCTTCCCCACCAGCGTGGAGAGTGAGAGCGGGAAGCCGTAGGCCAGCAGCTCGCGCGCGCTCACGTGCTTGCGCGAGAGACTCCCCTTCGCCGCGAACAGGAAATACCAGAGGAACATGAGGAGACGGAGTCCCGCGACGAGCAGGAACCACCCCATGATCGAGGTGAGTGACGCGCCGAGGGCGGCCGGAATTGCCAGCGACGCGAAGCGGCTGATGGCGAACGCCAGCGTGACGATGAAGAACGCCCGGTACGAGCGGCGGGCGAGCAGATAGGCCGGAAGCGCCTGCCCCGGAAAATCTCCCAGGATGTAGAGGCCGAGGAGCCGCAGAATCACCCACGACTGGGGATCCGACGAGATGAGCGGCGCGGCGACCACGAGAATCAGCGCCGCCGGAATCGCGAGCAGAAAGAGCAGGCCGCCGGTCCAGAAGCCGAGCGCCCGGGCGCCCGGATCGCCGCGGCGGGGGACGAAATAGGCCAGCGCCGCGGGAAGTCCCAGCGGCAGCAGCGCGCTGGTCGTGTCCTGGATCAGGTAGACGAGGGAGAACAGGCCGAAGTCGGCCTTGGAAAGCGCGCGGGTAAGGACCGTCAGGAGGAGAAGATTGAAGATCCCGCTGACCAGAAGGCCGAACGAGGCGAGGCCGGCGCCGGCCGCGACCTCTTTTCGTTCCGCCTGCGCCGCGTCGGGAGCGGTCATCGCGCGATTGCCGCCTCGAGCACCGCGGCGAAGCGACGTGCCTGCTCCTCCGCGTCGAAGGCAGTCACCGACTCGGCGGGGATCTCTCCCCGATCGGGCGCCTGGCAGCGCGCGCGAAGTCGCGCCAGCCCCGCCGCGATCGCCTCGGGGTTCGCCGGAGGAACCACGACGCCCGCTCCGGTCTGGTCCACGATCCGGCCCGGCTCGGGCTGATCGGTGATCGCCAGAATAGGACGACGGGCCGCGAGGTAATCGTAGAGTTTGGCCGGCACCGTGAGAGCCATGTCTCCCACAGTCACCAGCGCCAGCACGTCCGCACTGCGCATCACGCTGAGCGCCTCGCGGTAGGGGATTGGCGGACGGCTCTCCACGTAGTCGGCGATACCAAGCGACGAAGCGTGGCGCAGATCTTCCTCTCGCGGAGTCCCCGCCAGCACCAGCGCAGCCTTGTCCGCACCGAGTCCTTCGCGCTGTACGAACTTGGCGAAGCCCTTGAGCAGCGGCTCGGATGGAACCAGCCGGCGGAAATGCCCGAAGTGAAGTACCGTGAACCGATCGGTTCGCTGAACCGGAGTCTCCTTGAAGACTCCGAGATCGAAGGCGTTCCTGATGCAGGTGAAGCGCTCCGAGGGGACGCGGCCCCGGTACGCGGCGGTGTACGCGTCGTGGCACTCCTCGGTGTTGAGCACGATGCGCCGCGCAGTCCGGAACACTCGATACTCGGTCTGCCGGATGATCCAGCGGGTGGGCGGCGGACGCAGCGCCATTTTGGCTCGCTGGAGCGACCACGGATCCCGGAAGTCCACCACGAGCGGCAGTCCAGGCGAATGCGCCAGCTTCATGCCCACCAGGAGCGGCGACCACGGATCGGCACAGACCACCACCGCACTCGGCTGGTGCTTCTCGATGAGGTGCGCCGCTTCGCGCAGGGCGGCACCATTGTGCCACAGATAGCGATCGAAGGGTGTGATGTAACCGGCGTCCCACCCGAGGAACCGGCGTTCTTTCTCGCGCGGGCGCAGGGCGGACTCACTCGAGGCCTGCTTCCCTTCGCCGTAGGCGTAACTCACGGGCAGATCGGCGGGGATCAGGTCGGCGAGCCCGAGATCAACGTTCTCCCCCGCGGGGTCGCCGGCGAGTACCACCGGCTGCCAACCGAAACGGGGAAGGTGGCGGACCAGATTCAACGGCCGCTTCGCCCCGACCACGCTCATCGGAGGGAAATACGGCGTGATCAGGAGGACCGTGGGCATTCGGCCTCCAAGGTAGTGGCGGCGTGGAGGGCGGACCAAGTACCTTGGCCAGCCCAATGCGCATCGCCTACGCGTACGACGAGCCGTTGCCCCATACCGGTGCGGACGCCGAGCAGGTGGTCAACACCGTGGCCGCCCTCGGCCGAAATGGCGTTTCGGTCCAGCTGCTGATTCCCAGCGTCTCGAACGACGCGCCCCAACCCGCGGCACTGCGGGAGTATTTCCAGGTAGAGGGTCCCTTCGAGGTCGGACTGATCCCCAAGTCTCCCCTTGGCGGCCGCTTCTTCGAGAAATGGACCCACGCGTTCCGCGTAGCGGGCGACGACCGCACTCGAGCAGCCGACCTCGCGTACACGCGGAACCTGCCCAGCGTCGTAACGCTGCTGCGCCACGGGCATCGAGTGGTGTACGAGCACTTTCGCCCCTGGGGAGATCAATATTCCACACTCCGCCCCGTGCTGCGCTGGATCGTCCACCATCCAAAGCTGGTGGGCGCAGTCTTTCACTCCGATCATACTCGACAGAGCTACATCAACCTGGGCGCGCCGCCCGAACGATTGATGGTGGCGCACAATGGGTGGGATCCGGGACGGATGGAGCCGCGACTCTCTCGTCAGGCGGCACGAGTGCAGCTCGGGCTTCCAACGGAAAAACCGGTCGCAGTGTACACTGGCCGGGTCAACCGCAAGAAGGGGCTCGAAATCCTGCTCGGCGCGGCCCGCAGGATGGAAGACATGACTCTGGTGCTGGTCGGGTCCGAGGGAGAAGGGAGCATCGAGTCCGAGGCCAGGGAGCTCTCCAACGTGCGAGTGGTTCCCTGGCAGAAATTCAGCGAGCTGGCCCCGTATCTCTACGCGGCCGACGTGCTGATCATTCCGCCGAGTCTCGAACCGCTCCAGCGTCACGGCAATACCGTCCTCCCGATCAAGCTGTTTCTCTATCTCGCGGCGGGCCGAGTGGTGCTGGCGCCCGAGGCACCGGACACGGCCGAGCTTCTTAAGGACGGGGTCAACGCCGCCCTGGTCCCGCCCGGAGATCTCGAGGCTTTGCTCACGACCTTGCGCCGGATAACCAGTGACCCGGCCCTGGCCGACCGGCTCAGCGCCGGCGCCATGGAGACCGCCCGGGAGCTGACCTGGGACAGCCGCGCCCTCCGAATTCGCGACTTTATTACTGCCCGCCTCGCCGTTACGCCCTAAGCCCCTCTAGGGGCCTGCTTCCTGCCACATAAGCCATTCCCGACTAGGAAGTTGGGTTTATCTGACACGGTGGAGACGCAGCAGGTGCGTCTCTAAGCTATTGCTGGTAAACGAGATAGGCGATCAGTGGTGAGGTTGGTGCCGCTGATCGTCATCCCAATTGAGATCGTGATGAAATCACACATCGCCATCCGCCACGGCGCCAAGGTGTCAGTCGAATCAGGGCAGCTCAAACTGTTCTGCCCTGGTCCCGTTCTCACCAGCCCGCGGGTTCGGCATGCGATGTCTCGCGCCGACATCGCGCATCGCGACGATCTCTTCGTGGAGCTGCTCGATCGGGTACGCGCCCGGCTGAAGGGCGTCGCGTCCGCACCGGAGCATGAAGCCCTGGTGCTGGGCGGCGGTGGCACCGCCGCGACCGAGGCGGCCTTCGCGACCTTCATCGCGCCGGAAGAGCGGCTGCTCGTGGTTTCCAACGGCGCCTTCGGCGAGCGGATGGCGGAGATCGCGGTGGCACTGGGAATTCCGGTGAGCCACCTGCGCTATGAGTGGGGCGACCGGGTTGTGCTCGAGCAGATCACCGGCATGCTCGAGGGCGACTCGCGGATTCGCGCGGTCGCCATGGTGCATCACGAGACTTCAGTCGGGCGGCTCAATCCGGTGGTCGAGGTGGGCCGCCTTCTTGCGCCGCGCCGCATTCGCTTCATGGTGGACGTGGTCTCGAGCCTCGGCGCCGAAGAGTTCGACACGGTGCGGTCCCGCGCCAGCGTCGTGATCGGCAGCGCCAACAAGTGTCTGCACAGTGTGGCGGGACTCGGGTTCGTGCTGGTGAAGCACGATCTCTGGGAAGACACCGAGCACGTGCGGCCCCGCTCGATGTACCTCGACCTGCGGCGCTATCGCGCGGCGGCGAAGGAGAGCGGGCAGACGCCGTTCACTCCTCCGGTCTCCGCGATCGCGGCGCTCGATGAAGCGCTCAGCGAGCTGGAAGATCAGGGTGGAACATCGGCCCGCCGGGCGAGCTACCAGGCGCTGCACCAGCAGATCCGCGAAGGGCTCAAGGCGCTCGGCTTCAAGCTCCGGTTCGAAACGCCGGGCAACGCCTGCTCGCTGACGGTGGCGTCGTTGCCGCCGGGTATGACGTTCGACGTGTTCTACGCCGGCATGCGGGACCGCGGCTTCCTGGTCTACCGTGGCAAGGGTCCGATCAGCCACGACACATTCCTCGTCGCCAACATGGGTCACCTGGATTCGGCCATGGTTGACGACTTCCTCGAAGCGGCGGCCGAGGTGTCGGGCCTCGCTCCGCGCGAGACCCCGCTCCGGGCCAGACAGCTTCCAGCTTGAATGCGGCGGCAGGCCGTTGTCCTCGTGGCGGGGAGCGGCCTGCGCCTTCGTCCCCTCACCGACAGTTCTCCCAAGTGCCTGCTCGAAGTGGGCGGCCGGACAATTCTTGAGCGGCTGCTGGAGCGCCTTGCCGAGGCCGGCATCACCCGCGGCGTCCTGGTGACCGGCTATCTCGCCCACCGCATCGAAGAGCATCTCGCGCAGCACGCACCACCATTCGAAGTCTCCCTCGCACCCAATCCGGATTACGCGACCACGAACAACGTGGTAAGTCTGCTTGCCGCGCGGTCTCACCTGGGACCCGGGTCGCTCGTCATCTGCGATGGGGACGTGGTGCTTTCGGGCGACGCGATCGGTCGTCTCATGGACGAATCGGAGGCCTGTGCCCTGCTGGTGGATCAGGAGGCGCAACTCGCCGACGAGGAGATGAAGGTCATACTCGATTCTCGCGGACGGGTGACACGGCTCTCGAAGACAATCGATCCCAAGGTCGCGGCCGGAGAATCCATCGGCATTCAGAAAATCGGCGGCGCCGCTCTCGGGCGGCTCTGGCCCACGCTGGATGATCTGGTACGCTCGGGCCGGACCGACGTGTTCTATGAAGAGGGCTTTCAGCGGATGATCGACGGCGGTACCTCATTCAGCGCCGTTCCGGTGAGCAGCGCCGAATGGACCGAGATCGACAGCCACGAAGACTTCGAAGACGCCTGCGCCCGCTTCGCCGGCCGCTGACCGGGAAAGAGAAGGGCGAAGTGAGCAAACCGGTCGAAGTCGAGGAGCTGGTCGACCTGCGTATCCATCGTCCGCTCGCGGCACGACTTATCCCGCTGCTGGTCCGCACCCCGATCACTCCCAATCAGGTCACCCTTCTCAGCGGCTTCACCGGCATTCTGGCCGGCGTCTGCCTGGCCCTTGGTGCGACGCGGCCTGTCATGTGCCTGGTCAGCGGAGCGCTGCTCTTTCTCTCCGTGGTTCTCGATTGCTGTGACGGGCAACTGGCGCGGGCGAAGGGTATCTCCTCGACCACCGGGGCCATCCTCGACGGCATCGCGGATTATCTGGTGGGAATCGCGCTCGCGATCGGCGCGTCCTACTTCATGGTGATGTACTACCACAGCCTTTGGTTTGCCCTGCTGGGACTGGCGGGCGCGGCGAGCTCCGCGCTGCAATCGGCATTGTTCGACCATGCCAAGACCCGTTACATCGCGCTGGTCGGCGGCGGGTACCTGGAGCGTGAGGAGGATGTGGCCGAAGTGGTCCGAAACCGGGAAGCGGCGCGCGCCGCCGGTCGCTGGGGCGACGTGTTCCTCTTCTCGGTCTACGAACGGTATTCCAGGGTTCAGCATGCGGCACTGCGCATCGACCCGGTGAACGACCCCGTTGCCTACCGCAGCCAGAACGCCGGCCGCATGCGGGCCTGGACCTGGCTCGGCATCGGAACCCATTTCGCCCTCGCCTATCTGTTTCTGGCACTCACGGCGGTCTGGCCGGATGCCACCGCCGTCTACATGGCGTTCTGCGCGACGGCGCTCAACGTGTACCTCGCCGCCCTGGTTGTCATCGAGCCGCGCAGGGTCGGCGAGTGATTCGTCATGCCAGGCTGATCGGTCCGCCTGCGGGCGACCCCGAAGCCGTGGTCGCCGGACTTCCGGTGCTGTTGCGACAGCTGCTCTCGCTGCAGGACGCCGGCATTACGGAGGTGGAAGTGGCTGGTGAAGTGCGGGCTGGGCATGCCACGGATTCGAGACTCACGTTGAGTGTCACGTCCGCCGGTCCGCCGGTCCGCCCCCTCGCGTCGCTCGGGGCAAGCTCGTCCGCCGGTCCGCCGGAGCTGACCGCGCATGTCGGCCTCGTCTGGCATCCCGCGATCCCCAAGCGACTCGCCCAAGGAAGCCAAAGCACCAATATCGAAGCGGCGCCGCTCGAACCGGGTGAGTTCATCGTGACGACCGAGACGGCCGCCACTCGAGACCAGGCCGAGCGCTTGTTGCTCAAGACGCTGTTCAAGCCGACTGACGGAATCGTCTCCCGCAAACTCAACCGGCACATCTCCCTGCAGGTGACCCGGGCGCTCCTCAAGTGGCCGGTTACCCCCAACCAGATGACGGTCGTCGCGGCGCTGTTCGGTCTCGCCGCGATCGTAGTTGTGGTGATACGAGGCACGTCCGGACTGATCCCGGGCGCACTGCTGCTCCTGGTCCAGTCGATACTCGACGGCTGCGATGGGGAAATCAGTCGCCTCAAGTATCTGCGATCCCGGCTGGGCGAATGGCTGGACCAGCTGTTCGATGATGTCGTCAACGTGGGCTACTTCGCCGCAGTGGGGTACACGCTCTACCGAGCGGGGTCGGTTCCCGCGGGCTGGATCACGCTGGTCGGAGTGATCTCACACCTGATTTATCAAGCCGCGCTGTATGCAGCTCTGCTCACCCGAGGCGGAGGAAGCGGCAGCGTCACCTCGATTCGCTGGTGGGGACAGAAGGCAGCCCCGACCAGTCAGCCTGCTGCCGGCAAGCGGGGCGTGAAGCGATTACTTGATGATCTGATCGAGATGGGTGCCCGGCGCGACTTCTTCACCTTCCTCTACCTGCCCTGCGCGCTACTGCACCTGGACCTGATCGCGGTGATCTGGTCGGCGGTGATTTTCCTGGTATCGGGAGCGATGACGGGAGCGCAGTGGGTGGTTGCGGGGGGACCGGAGAAGGCGGGAGGGCGGTAGAAGCGGGAGCGGGAGATGGGAGATGGGAGATGGGAGATGGGAACCAGGAGCGTTGTCATTCCGAGGGAGCGAAGCGACCGAGGAATCCCGGTGCCGACATTTCGTCAATCGATTGGCATTGGGATTCCTCGCTTCGCTCGGAATGACAGGCTTCGTGCTTGTCCTTCTTACTTCTCACTTCTCACGCTTTTTCTTTTCCCGCCTTCCCGCCATCAGGTCGCCGCAATCTTCTGCCGCCGACCGGCTGACGCGAGCAGCACCTCGGCCTTGGAGTAATCCTCGGGCGTATCAACATCGGTCCAGCGAACACCAGTCAGTGACACGGCCGCCAGCTGGTTAGCCGCGATCAACTTCCGCATGCCGAGGGTGACTGAGGGCGGCTCCACCTGGGCGACTTCCTTCAGGGCGCCGAAGACTCGGGGATCGAGCAGGAAGTACCCGGTGTCGACCGCATCGTACTCCCAGACATCCTTCCCGATCGCAGTGATCCGCCCGTGCTGCACTTTCACCTTGGTGGCGTCGTCTTCGTCGATGCCTACGGGCCTGAAGTCCACCAGCAACCGCTGATAACCCGCCGGAGCGGATAGACGGTCAGCCAGAATCGGAAGCACCGGTTCGGCGAAAAGATGATCGGCCATCTGCAGGAAGAACGGCCCGTCAATCAACGGCTCCGCCGTCATGAGAGAAACACCGTTCGGTTCCTGATAGCGTTCGTTGTGCACCAGTTTGATCGGCAGCGCAGTCCTGACGCTCGCGAGGTGTTCGCGAATCATCTCGGCGGCATTGCCGGTAACTACGATGGCCTCATCACAACCGGCAGCGGCAGCCTGCCCCAGGGCGTGATCAAGCAGAGTCTTCCCCGCGACTCGAACCAGCGGCTTCGGCAAATCTCCCCGGGTGGCGCTCAACCGTGAGCCGAACCCCGCGGCGAGAATGACCGTCTGACGAACAGACAATTGCGGCATAGTAGGAATCTGAGGGGCAACGATCAGGCCGCGGCAGGTACTGGGAGTCACAGTCGCAAGCTCCAGCAGGGTAAGCAGTTAGTAACACCCCCTGAGCCAGCCCAGCGGCTCCGGGTCAGACTTACCCGTGTCCGACGCACACGAGACTTCTGTAATCTGTTCCTGGCGATTGTCCCCTCTGCCCGACCCCACCACATTCCGGCCCAGTTTGACTCTGACGCTCGAGGTATTGGAGCCTGATGCTGCTCGCTCTCTCGCTGTTGGTCGCGCTGGACAGTGCCGTGGTGCGTACCGTGACGACCGCTCCCGCGGAGTCGCTCCGCGTCACCATTACAGGCACGGGAACGCCGGTGGTGATTATCCCGGGCCTCTCCGGTCGCGCCTTTGCCTTCCGCAAGGTGATACCGCCGCTGGCCGAGAACGGACTGCAGCTCATAGTGATTGAGCCACTCGGGACCGGCAATTCCTCGCGCCCGGGCAAGGCGAATTACTCGCTCACCTCACAGGCAGACCGCATCGCGGCGGTGATGGACAGCCTCCATCTTCCGCCCTCGCTGATCGTCGCACACTCGGTCTCGGCCTCGATGGCGTTGCGAATGGCGGTGCGCCGGCCGGATCGGGTGGCTCAGATCCTCATGATAGATGGCGGGCCGGACGAGAAACTGGCTACGGCCGGGGTGAAAAAGGCGGTGAAGTTTGGTTTCCTGCTCAAGATCTTCGCGGGACGGGGCAAGATTCGGAGTGAGGTACGGAAGGGCCTGGTCTCGTCCTCGACGGACACCACGTGGATCACCACTGAGGTGATCGATGGCTACACCGAGGGAGCCGCGGGAGACATCGGCGCAGTGTTGAAGGTGCTCAAGGGGATGGTCAACGCAGTCGAGCCCGACTCGATCACCAATCATCTGGGCGAGATCAGGGTGCCGGTAACGCTCCTGCTCCCAACCGGCCCTCATGATTCCGGGATAAACTCGCACAAGGTCCAGTTGATGCAGGAGCGGATCCCCCACTTCGCCATCGATAGCGTGCCCAACTGCGGGCTGCATGTCCACGAAGAGCGACCGGATGTAGTCGTGGCCGAGGTCCTGAAGCTGGTGGGAGACGGGAAACGGGAGACGGGAGATGCCAACAGCAAAAACGTAAGAGGTGAGATGTGAGAAGTGCTGATTGCAGATTGATGATTGCAGATTGAAGATTGAACAGCAGAGCCCCAAGGTTTCTGTGCTGAAAATCTTCAACCCCAAATCAATCTGCAATCTGCAATCTTCAATCTTCAATCTTCAATCTTCAATCTCTGCAGCACCTCCCCCACGCTCCCCAGCACCCTGTCCGGCACCACCCCGCTCTCGCTCAACTGCTCGTCTCGGAATTTTCCGGTGCGCACCAGCCAGCCTTGGTATCCTGCCTCCTGGGCTCCGCGCACGTCGGACCACACGTCGTCTCCGACCATCGCGATATCGCCCGGCGATGTATCCGGCGGTAGACCCAGACTCTTCGCCGCCGCATCATAGAACTGCTTTGTGGGTTTCCCGGTGACTCTCGCGGTGCGGCTTGAGGCGTACTCCAGTGCAGCGACAAAGGGACCCGCATCGAGGACCAGCCGGTTGCCCTTGAGCCAGTAGCGGTCGCGGGACAAGGCGACCAGCTCCGCCCCGTCGAGCAGAAACCCGAATGCTTCCTGCATCAGCTGGTAGGTCCACAGGTCGCCGAGATCGCCGATGATGACGGCGCCTGGTCGAGCCTGTGTCCCCGCCCGTCCGCTTGTGCCGGCCACCAGATCGAGTCCGTGAAGGTCCTCCAGCGTCGCCTCCGGCACATACGGCGCGACGGGATGGTAGCCCTGCTCCTGACACAGCACGACCGCCGCTCGCACCGGAGTGAGGATGTCGTCGGCGGTCACCTCGAGCCCGTACCCTCTCAGCCTCTCGACCAGCTTGCTCCGTGGTCGCCCGGTGGTGTTGGTGACGAAGCGAAAGGGGATTCCGCGCGACCGCAGAGCGCCGATCGCCTCGAGCGCACCGGGTACCGCTCCGGCATCGGTGTACATCGTGCCGTCGAGGTCGAACAAGAAGCCGCGCATGGATGTGCGGAAGGTACTACGGAAAGACTAGCGAAGGGCGCCGCGGCGTTCGGAGGGTGTGTCGGAGAGAATGAGGTCCAGCAGTGACCTTGCGCCAAGTCCTTCGAAGGTTCGCGGCGCCGCGTCAGCGCTGTACAACACCGCGCTGCGTCCGTCGGCCGACAGCTCCACGAAGCGGGCCGAGGGTGCCACGGCAAGAACAGTCCTGGCGCTGATCGTATCGGAATCGGGTCGGCCGACCGCGACCACGTCGGGGGCGGTGCGTTCGGCGGTCGCCGCGAGGTTGGCGCCGCTTCCTGCTTCAACAATCTCGACGTCAGCGCGCTGCCGCATCACATACAGCAGTATCTCGCGCAGCATCCGGGGCATCCTGCCCAATAAGACTGTAAACCTGGCCACCATAGCCGTGCGCCCGGAAGCGGGAAGGCCTAATCTGCCGAGGAGGAACCCCGACGAGAATGGACGATTTGGTTCAGAAGAGATTCAGAGAGTGGACCTAGATCCGTTGGTCCTGTATCGATCCATCAGTAATCGGTCGAGGAGAACAACTCCTGCGGGGTCGGCCGGCGGGGATCCTTGCCCCGCAGGCGGGCCGCCGCCTCGAAGCGCCGATGCACCCGGAGTTTTTCCAGCAGATTGTGCACATGATTCTTGACAGTCGCGACCTCGATGCCGAGGCGCACCGCGATCTCCTTATTCGACAGTCCTTCGTCGATCAGCTGTACGATTTCGGATTCCCGGGCGGTGAGCGGACTGCGCGGCGCGTGTCCCGCGGCGGGAAGCTCTCGCGACGACAGCGCCTGCACCAGTTTCGCGGCCAGGGTCGCAGTGCAGCGAAGCTCTCCCCGCACCGCGCTCTCGATCGTCTCGACCAGATCCTCGAGCGAGGCGTCGCGCGGGACGAATCCTACCGCGCCGACTTCGGCCCAGTGCAGCATGGCCTCTTCCTGGTCGGGTACTCCGAGCACAACCACCCGGCAGCTGGGAGAGATACGCCGGATGCCCCGCAGGGTCTCGAGGCTCCCGGGAAGGGCCTGATCCAGAAGGACTACATCAGGATCCCAACGCCTCACTTCGGCCAGAACGGCAGCCGCATGGACCGCAGTTCCGACCACCTCGAAGCCCGCCTGGGTTCCGAGGAACTGGCGCAGGCCCTCGCTATACAGCCTGACGTCGGAGCCGATGAGTAGGCGCGTCGTGACCATGCCAGGATGCTGGAAAGCGGGAAATGGGACAGAAGTACTCTGCTAATACACGCCCAGTCTTGAAAGGTGTCAAGAGTTGACGTCGAAGAATGCACTATTGTCCTTCGGATCTAGATCTTCGGTCTAGTTCATTTTGCCGACAAATCAGCACTTGCGTGTCATCTGCCGGGTCAAATATTGGCCTGACATGAGGAGCCACTGATTTTCGACGGCTCCGGGTCAGGGGTCTCGTGGGTCAATCCGGGTTGTTAGACTGTGATCTGGTCATGAAGGGCGGGATCACGAGCGGGATCGTTTACCCTGCCGCGATCCTCCGCCTCGAAGGATAAGTACCGTTTCCGCAACATCGGCGGGACTTCGGCCGGCGCCATGGCCGCGGCCTTGACCGCCGCGGCGGAATACGGGCGCCAATCTTTCAAGCAGAGCGGCCCCTGGCTGGAAGGCGGAAACGAAAGCCAGGGATTCGCCGGGCTCAAGAAGACTCGCGACGAGTTGTGCCAGCCGGGCCTGCTGCTCGGCCTCTTCCAACCGTCGCGCCCCACCCGCAGCCTCTTCCGCTTCCTCCTCTATCTGAAGACCGGACCGGTTCCACCCCGCTCGGTGCCACTGGGGTGGTTGTATCCCTGCACCGGGCGCGCTCTGGAATGCGGAGCCCTGGTCTACGCCGTCGGGGTGATCTCGAGTATCGCCGCGGTCTCGGTGGTCCTGCACCGCTATCTCAAGCGGCGTGGGATGTCATGACCCGCTCGCCGAGTGGAAGGCGCAGCGCCGCGTAACGAGCCAACGCCATCGTGGTGTACTGGATGTTCAGTGTGATGGCTGCCGGAAAGACGCTGGAATCCAGAATCCAGAGGTTATCGACGCCATGGACCTTGAGATTGCTGTCCACCACTCCGCGAGTCGGGTCCCGGTGGATCACGTTGCCGCCCTGCAGATGGGCGCTTTGGACCTTGACGTAGGTGGCCGGACTGAAACCCCGATAGTAGGCCGCGATCCGTTCCCGGTCGCTCCGGACATCGCCGCTCAAGGCGACCGAGTGTCCGTCGTACCGGCTGTCGAACAACTCCACCGCTCCGGCCTGCCGCATCGCCTCGGCACATTGCACCAGCCCCCACTCCAGCCGTGCCCAGTCCGAGGGACCCAGATCGAAGCGGATCTGGGGACTGCTCCAGGGAGTGAGCGGCGCATAGTCGATCGATCCGTACCCATCGCTCGAGAGGGTGGGGAACGACACGCCGTAATGGTTGTACTGGAGCGCCTTCTCCCGGAACCCGCTGCCCCACTGCGACAACATCATGCCCAGTACCGTGGGCGGGGCGAATGCGGTCTCGATGATCATCCGCTGGGGCGGGATCTCGATGATGTAACCGATCTGGATTCCACGTCCCGCGTTCATCGGCTCGGTGAAGCGCCCGATGACCGGGCTGGCGTAGTTGCAGCTGAAGCGCTGGCCCACCAGACGCCGGCGGCCATCGGCCGAGGTGAAGCCGCTCTTGAGGAGCAGCGCGCTGGACGCGAACGCGCCGGCGGTGAGCAGGACCTTGTCAGGGCGCAGAGTGCGCTTGTGCCCGTCGCTTCCTTGCACCTCGACTCCGGCGATCCGGCGTGCGCCACCTTGTCCCTCCCAGAGCAAGCGGGTTGCGGTGGCCTTGGGGATCAGCATCACCCGATCGCTCTGCCGAAGTGCTTCCGGGAGCAGCGTGATGAACGGCGCGCGATGCGCGTCGTAGGGGCATCCCTGATTGCACTGCCCGCAGGAGATGCAGTCCTCCAGGTTGGCCTGCAGGAGTCCCGCGTAGGTGCTGCCGGGAACTTCACCGAATCCGCTGAACGCTCGCTTCGTTCCGGTGGTCAGAATTCGCTGATCAATAACACTGATGTGCAGCGGATCCCTCAGGTCATCGAACGCGCGGTCCAACCCGCTCCAATCGAGGTCGGCACCTTCCGAGCCCCAGCGCCAGTGCATGATGTCGGCCCAGGGCCCCTTGGGTTGCGGGCTCCCCGCGTTGTTCACCGTAGTGCCGCCGCCCACGCAGTGGCCCTGAATGAAGCCGATGCGCTGCGACTTCCCCGGCGTCGATCCCGAATTGACGTAGAGCTGGCTGAACCCATCGAGCGTGGTACGAGGGAAAGCCTCGTTGGTGTGAAGCGCCCCGGACTCGAGCAGGATGATTCGCGCCGCCCGACCTTCCGGCCGCGACACGAGAGCGTGGGCCGCCGCGATACCGGCGCCACCGGCCCCGATGATGAGAATTGTCTCCTCGCCGGGGAACCGCTCCGGCAGGCTGGCCAGGGACCCGGCACGCTCTTTCACCAGCTTCCCCGGCCCGGAGGGTTCGGTCGGTTCGACTTCCGGTCCCGACGGGGGCACCAGCGTTACGCCGTCAAAGACCGGAAAGGCACCCGGCCGGGCGCGATAGCCGATGCGCTCCCAGAACTCGGGCAGCTCGCAGAAGCTGCCGCTCACCATCGATTTGACCGTTGCCAGGACTCCCTGCGCATCCACCATCCAGCCCGGCGCCCTCCCGATGTTTTCCAGGAAGAGCCGGTCGAGATAGGTGCGTCGCCAGGCAAGCGGCCGTCCCGCGAACCTCAGCTTGGTCAAGAGTCCGCCCGGCATTACCAGCAGCGCCAGGTGGAAGGTGAATCGCAGGCCGAAGGAAGAGTGATCGAGGAACTTGTCGAGCCGGTCAACGGCCTTGGCCGCCTGACCCAGCTCGTGATGCTCGAGGCCGAGTACCGCTTCGGCGAATGCGGTGAGGAAACGGCGTTCGATGGAAAGCATCGCCATGGGGACCTCCGGGCACAGGATGGCGCACTCCATAGTGCGAATCCGTCCCCGGTCCCGCCAGTTGCATCATGGGGCACATCATGACAGCCAGTCCCGCTTCCCGAGCCGTGACCCGTCTCGAAACGGTGCTCCGGATACTGGCCGGGGTCTTCGTTCTGGGCGCGCTGCTCTACCAGCTCGGACCCATCTGGTCTCGCACTGCCGGGTTCTTCCAGACCCTTCCCTTCGTTTCCAATTCAATAGTGAAAGTGAGCCTGCTGCTGGGCATTTGCCTCTATGCAGCGGGCGACCTGATCCGGCGGAAGGGGCTGGTGCTGATTCTGATCATCGCGCACGCGGTCTCCGTCGTGGCGATGCTGATCATCCTGTTCGTGGGAGACACGAGCCGGATCGTGGACCCGGGAATCGGGGGGCCGCAGCCGGTGAGCCGGGTGCTCTGGGGCGCCATCGCCCTCGATGGCGTGATCATGATCGTCCTCCTGCTGCTTTATCTCCCCGCCAATCGTGCCTTGTCGAGCGTTGCCTGGCCAACCGAGCCCTCCAGCTGGCTCACTCCGGCCGAGCAGTGGCTCCGCCGCCTCCTCATTCTCCTCACGGTGGTCTTCATCATCGGGGCGATCGGCTATGAGGCAGCACCGCTCCTCGGATTGGCACCCGACCTGGTTCGCGAGCTGCCGTTCGTCACCAACTCGGTCGTAAAAGTCTCCACGCTGGCGATGCTGTGCGGTTACGTGGCGCAGGCCATGAGGCCGCGCATGGCGCTGGTAGGGCCGATTATCGCGGTGCACTTCGTCTCCGTCGTGGCACAGGCGATCTACCTGCTGCTGATCCCCTCCTCGGACCTGGCCGTGGTCTACACCGTCGCCGGCCGCGCGATGCCGATGCAGCAGATCCTGATCGGTGCCATGGTGCTCGACGGCGTCATCGGGGTCCTGCTCTTCGCTCTCTACTACGCCGCCTGGACATCGCGGCTCCAGAGCGAATTCTTCCGCCCGCTCGAATTCCGCACCCTCACGGCACTCACCGAGGTGATGATCGCAGGGCACAACGAGGCGATCCCGCCTGAAGTAGCCGCCCGCAATGCGGACCAGGCGCTGGCCCGGGTTCGCACCGAACGAAAGGGCAGCTTCCGCATCGCGCTGGCAGTAATTCACTACTGGCCCCTCTTCTCGCTCCACCCGCCCCTGCCGGAGCTGCGGCCCGCGCTCCGGTCCCGTTTCATCCGCGAGCGCTTCACCCGCGACGCCGGGCGGCGCCAGAAATGGCGGCTGGTCCGCACCATGGTCCAGATCTTCCTCCGGGTCGGGCACCAGCTCTCGGTGCTCGGCTTCTACAACGACCCGAAGGTCCAATCGGCGATTCAATTCAAGCCGTTCACGGTGCGGGCGCGGGAAGCAGGACTTCCATTGCCGCCTCCCCAGCACCGGCCGCTCGCGGTCGAACGACCCTGGGACCGCAACGAGGAGATCCGCGAAACGGAGGTCTGCGTCATCGGCTCGGGGGCCGGCGGAGCCATCGCGGCCTATACCATGGCGGAACGGGGTCACGAGGTGCTGCTCGTGGAGCGGGGCGAGCATGTGCACCCGTCGCTCTTTGTCGAGGACGAGCTGCGGCAGATCGGCCAGCTCTACCAGCGGGGAATGCTGCAGATCTCGGAGGATTTCCGCTTCAACGTGCTGCAGGGGAATTGCGTCGGCGGTTCGACCACGATCAACAACGCGATCTGTTTCGCTCCTCCCGCCGACAAGATCGAGCGCTGGAACCGCAATGGCGCGGGACTCGACCAGGCCCAGCTCGAGCAGGCCACCGAATGGGTTCGCCGGTTCATGGAGGTGCGCTCGCTGGGCGACATCCGCCCCGGCGGGCATCATCCGGCCGCGAAAGTGATCGAGTCGGCGCTCGCTCGGATCGGGAACCAGGTCCGGCTCGCGATGCCGGAGCCCTTCGACGCGAACATCAGAGTCGGGCCCGACGGGTGCTACGGTTGCGGCAATTGCAACATCGGTTGCGCGTGGGACAAGAAGCTTTCCATGCTCGACCACACACTCCCGCTGGCCCAGGCGCATTTCCCCGGCCGCGTCACCATCCTCGCCGAGTGCGACGCGGAACGCTTCCGCAGCATGAGCGGGAAGCGGATGCACGCCTGGGAATTGCTGGCCCGCGGAACCGACGGCCGCCAGATCCGGATTCACGCGGACCGGTTCATCATCTCCGCCGGCACCATCGCCTCGAGCGCGCTTTTGCTCCGGAGCGGCATCTCGCTCGGCCGCCCGGTCGGCAAGGATCTCTCCTTCAACATGCTCACCCCGGTCTTCGCCGAGTTTCCGGAGCCTCCGCAGAACTCCTATGCCGGAATCCAGATGGGGCACTACGTCAGGCACGCCGACGACGCCTTCATCATCGAGACCTGGTTCAGTCCGCCGGTAGGGCTCGCGACCGCGATGGCGGGTTGGTTCGACGAGCACTACCGCAACATGCAGCGCTCCGGCTTGCTCGTGGCCTATGGCCTCGTGGTCGGCACCAGTGCCAAGGGACGCGCGTTCCTGTCTCCTCTGAACGGCGATGCGGCGTTTCGCTTCACGCCGCCTCCATCGGACATGGACCGGCTGGGTCGCGGGCTGGAGGCGCTTGCCACCGTCCTGTTCGAGGCGGGTGCGCGACGGGTCCTGCTCAACACCTGGGACCACGGCAACATCGCGAGTCCGGCGGACATCGCGCGGATTCGCACTCTGACCAAAGACCCGGAGTTCATCACCCTCGCGAGCTCGCATCCCCAGGGGGGCAACGCGATCAATCGCGATCCGCATCACGGAGTCGTGGATGAATCATTCAGGGTTCACGGCTATGACAACCTGTACGTCTGCGACGCCAGCGTCTTCCCCGGCAGCGTGCAGGTCAACCCGCAGATGACGGTGATGTCTCTCGCCCGCTACGCGGCGGCCCGGATCGAATAACCCGCTGCCGCGTTGGCAGCGTTTTCCATCGGAGGAAGCGACCCATGCTGGTCGTCATCAGCGATATCCATCTCACGGACCTTTCCACCGCCCACAACGTCCACGCCACGGCGTTCGACCTGATGTGCAAGGAGATCGCGACGGCGGCGCAGGCCAAGGACGCGGTCGAGCTTCATGTGGTGCTGCTGGGAGACATCTTCGATCTCGTTCGCACCGATTTCTGGCATCGGACCACGACACCGGACCAGCGTCCCTGGGGTGGCGATCTCGATCCCGAGACCGGCATGAACCGCAACACCGCGCTCATTCAGGCCCAATTCGCCACGGTGCTGGCCGGCGTGCTCGCCACTCCCGAGGCGAAGGCGCTGATCGCGGTGCTGAACGGACTCTCGGCCGTCACCAAGCTGCCGGCCAAACTCACCTACGTCGTCGGAAACCACGACCGGGTTTTCAACAACTTCCCCGCCCTGCAACAACAGGTGCGCGCCGTTCTGCCGGGTATCGAGTTCGCCAACCTGTTCAAGGCGGATGAGTACGGCGTACTCGCCCGGCACGGCCACGAGTGGGACGAGAACTGCCATGGTTTCACCTTCTACAACAAGGTGCTCCGACCGGACGGCGCGCCCCAACTCGGCCGCTTCGACGCCCGTAGCTACCAGATCATGGCGATCGGAGAGGTGGTGACCGCGGAGCTGATGTCGGGCCTGGTGCACTTCGCCCGCGCGGCGCAGCCGGGCAACGTCCCCGATTTCCCCCAGTTCATCGAGGCGTTCAAGGACATCAACAACATCCGGCCCACTCTCGACGTGTTCCCCTGGCTCGAGTGGTTCGCCCGCGATCAGCTCCCCGGCTACAAGCAGGCACTGCACCAGGCGATGAAGCACTCGCTCGATGGGGTGCTGCAGTCCTCGCTCGCCAAAAAGTGGGACCGTCTGGTGACCGACCTTCTTCTCCAGGGCGATCTCACCGACCGGCTGGCCCTGCTCAAGAATCACGTGCTGGGTAATTCCTTCGATGAATTTCGCGGGCGAGTCAACTCGCTGAGCAAGCTGCAGGGATTGGTGGATAAGGTCACCCCGGACAAGGATGACTGCGCCGAGGGCGCAGAGGAGGAGGAAATCTGGAGATTCTGGACGGCGAACCCGCCCGGCCCGACTCAGTACGTGCTGTACGGTCACACCCACAAAGCCCGCCATATCGCTTTCGGCGCCGCACTCGATGGAAGGGTGCGGATGTACATCAACACCGGCACCCTCCTGCGGCTCATCCAGCGTACTGCCTCGCGCGATGGTTTCTCGACAGCCTCCCAGATGACGATGGCCTTCTTCTACAAGACCGAGGAGGACAAGACCGCGCGGGCCGATCGTGGCCCCACCCTGGACCTCTGGAACGGGATCCGGCGCAAGACCTACGTCTGACCGCCCAAGCGAGAGGAAGCCGACATGACGCCTCCATTCACACCCGGTCGCATCGCCCTGATCCTGCTCTTCTACGCCGCGCTGTATGTCGTGATCAGCATCAGCGACCGAACGCTGACCAAGGACGAGCGCAAGACCTTCCTCCTGCTCTGCGGTGCGGGATTCAGCATCGCGTTCGTCACGAATTTCCTGCTGTTCAAGATCGGCGCGATGACCTTCCTGCCGTGGATCAACAACTTCCTCCACAGCTTCTTCTGGATTGGCCTGGGGTTCCCCTGGCTCTACTTCGCGACCCGGGGCCGTTCTCCTCTCGTGGTGTTCATCACGTTCACCACGCTGAGCCTGGTCGTGAAATACATCGAGCAACTCCTGTTCGGGACCTGGGACGGTCCCAATTTCCTCCACATCATCCCCGGAAACCTCGGCTACATCCTCGGCTGGTCGCTGGTGGACGGCTGTCTCCCCTTCGTCATGTCCATCGGACTGAAGCTGCTCAGCCGGTTTGTTCCCGGACTCGTGGTTGAATAGCGGTTCAGCAGAGCGGAGGTCGCATGTCGAGTCTGTTGCAAGTCCTGCTCTCGTTGGTGGGCACCGCGCTGGTGCTGGCACTCGCGGCGCAGAGCCAACGCGAGGGGAAGTCTTCTCGCGCAGCTGGGACTCAGCCTCAAACTGTCGAAGAAACGCTATGAGTTCGAACCAACTGTCCCTGACCCGGTTCTGCTGAGGTAAGCAGAATGGACAATCGCGCCCTAGGTCTCGGCTTCGTGGCGGCCGCCGCGGTCGCGGTGGCTTCGATCGCCCGCCCCAGCGCGCCGCGTCCCGGACCGGCGGATTCCGCCAGCGTCGCTCAGGCCACGAAAGAGACCGGACCGGCCGACGCGCCCTTCGAGCGAGGTGAGGATCTGCTCGCCGGCTTCTTCGGTGCGGCTCCCACCGTCAGCGACAGCTTCTCACTCGACGTTCTGATCGCCTGCGTCCCCGATCCCTACGACTCCCATCTCGACTGGTCGTTCGACGGGGCGCTGGAAACCATCCGCCGCGCCTTCGAGACCGCCGGCTACGTGACCGACCGCTTCTGGCTCCCGGGCCAGCGCGACAGCGTGCGGCGAGCCGGTCACGGGCGAGTCCCTCTTCGCGAGGTGCGGCCCGGGGTCGTGCTGTTCCGGAGCAGCAACTCGGGTGACCGCCGGCTGCACTTGCTCTATCTGATTCACGAGCTGCCCACCCGCGGCATCTACAAGGAGGCGCTGAGTACCGCGCTGGAGGAGCGCCGCCTGCTGCTAGGCCCTGGAAAGCTGCCGCTCCGGGCGGAACGCGCCGGGCCGATCCGCATCATCGGCCCGAATTTCTCCGGCTCCGCGCTGTCCCTGCAGTTGGCGCTTAAGAGCTGGCTCGCCCGGCACCCCGAAGACTCGGTTGAGATGCTGAGCGGGACGGCGACCAGCAGGGACAACCTCGCGACGCTGGACCTCCCGACACTGCGCATGCACTTCAGGGCCACGATCAACGCCGACGACCAGTTGAGTGGGTCGATGAAGGTCACGATGAATCGGCTGGGACTCAGCGATTCCCAGGTCGCGCTGCTGCGGGAATCCTCGACCCAATACGGGCAGGGACTCATCGCCGATTCCAGCGACTTTCTCATCGTCCCTTTTCCGATGAGCATCTCGAGCCTGCGCAGCGAGTACCAGCGGGTTCCATCGGCGGAGGAGGCGGCGCAGGCCCTGCCCGGTGGTGAGACGCCCCGGCTCCCGCTCGACCTGCTCGATCCAGCCCGCCCCAAAGAGGACTTTCCGGTCACCTCGCGACTCTCGCCCCTGGCCCTGGATCTGATGCTTGACGACCTGGCGCGAACGCTCAATCGCCACCGGATCCGGATGGTAGGCCTGCTGGCGACCGACGTGCGGGACAAGCTGTTCCTGGGGGAGGAGCTGCGGAAACGGATGCCCGACGTGCAGTTCTTTACCTATGAGAGCAACGTGCTGTATTTGCGCTCGGACAAGAATCTCGCCCTTCGTGGCATGCTGGTGTTCGCGACCTATCCACTCATTCTCGACAACCAGTGGTTCACGGCTGACGCGGATCAAAAGCAGCGCTTCGCCTTCAGCAGCGACGGAGTGCAAGGGACCTACAACGCCACCCTCATGCAGCTCGGCTACGAGAAGGCGGTCCTCGACTACCGGCCAACCAGGAAATACCGGGAGGACAGAGATCCGCAGCCGGGAGACACCCTGCCTCGAGATTCCTTGTTGCAAACGCGGTTGAGGCCGCCAGTGTGGCTTTCCACGGTTGGCAACAAGACCTTCCTTCCCATTCGCATCGACACGGTTTCGGATACCAGCTACCTTGCCGCCCCCTGCAAGGTTCGAACTCAGTGTCCCGCGGTGCCGAAGAAGTACCCGTCCCTCAATCTCCCGTTCTTGCCATTGGCGGCGATAATGCTCGCCGGTTTCGCTCTGTTCATTCTTGCCGTCGGCAACATCAGGCTCGATCTCCAGCGCCGATCGCATGCCCGAACGGGTACCAGCTGGGAGTATGACCTTCGGCCAATCGCGGACCAGCTGGCCGAAAGTTCTCTGCGTCTGCATGACCGGTTTTACGGGCTTCTCAGGGTCGTCGCGTTCTTCTGCATACTGCTCGCCACCTGTGCGCCGGTGCTCCGGCTCGTGTTCCGAACCAACAGCGATGTCTCCCTCAAGGTCTTGGGAGCGCTGATCACGATTGCCGGTGTGGCTGGTTTGACCGCGCTCCTGAGCGGGATCATCTCGGTACTGGCACTCGCGGTACAGCTGGGCCGGCAGGGACTCAAGTTTTTCTGGAGCGGCCCCTGGCGTATTCCGAGTGAACCATGGGCCTGGCGAGTCGACGTGCTGGCACGAATCGCCACGGCGGTGTTCGGGGTGGTCTATCTGAGTCTCTCGATCGGCTTCGTCACCGACGTCATGAATCTGGCGACGCCCGACCCGGGGCGATGGTGGCTCTTCTTTCGCCGCGCGGTCGAGATCGACAGCATGGTTTCGCCGGTGCTCCCGCTCGTGCTGGGGGGGCTCGGCCTCGCAGTGTGGTGTACCTGGCACCTCCGCCGAATCGCACTGCTGCAGCAACGGACCATCTTCGAGAGCGTCTGTGAAACCGAGTTGAGCTCCCCACGAAAACCTCGCACGACGTTCCGCACCGCCCTCCGGGATGACCTGCGCCGCTCCGCCGTGGATATCCGAACCATCCGGCTTCGACTGTTTCGGGTGGCTCCCAGCAACTGGGCCGTGGGCCTCATTGTCGCCTTCCTCTGCCTCGGTGTCTGGGTCGGCCCTCAGTTCGGGCGATCGTTGGAAGCGCTCATGAGCGACGCGCCGGACGGGGTACCCATGTTCGACAAGCTCTTCCGGCTCATGGTCTTCGCCATGCTGCTCGCCACGTCATGGGGCGCCTTCCGCCTGGCAGTTGTGTGGCTGGGTCTGAGGAAGTGCCTGGAAGGATTCGCCCGGATGCCGATCGTTACCGCGTTCGATCGCCTGCCTCCGCGCCTGGCTCGACTGACTCAGCTCTCGCTGCCGGGCCCCGCGTCGGGAACCGCGATAGGCGCCGTGGCCGATCTGCAATGGCTCCACTTGCAGGGAATCCATCAGGCCAAGAAAGAGGAGTTTGCCAAGGAGCTGGGGCCGGATCGTGCCGAGCTGACGGAAGTCGTCGCCGATTTGATGAAGGAGCCTGCGGCACAGGAGCTCGCACTGACCTCGAGGGGCCGGCGGGCGCTGGTCGAGCGCCTGGGCACGCTGCACGACGTCCTGCGTGAGCTCTGGCGTCTCGAGCCAATGAAGGCCGACGTCAACGCGTTGATCGAGGGGCTGAACAAGGAATTCGAGAAACCGGTGCCTCGCGGCGGTGAAGAGGCCTCC
The DNA here is from genome assembly GCA_963821525.1 of uncultured Gemmatimonadales bacterium. Lineage (GTDB taxonomy): Bacteria > Gemmatimonadota > Gemmatimonadetes > Gemmatimonadales > GWC2-71-9 > DATBGE01. Next base: position 29,240 of record CAWGED010000009.1, read on the forward strand.
ACCGCATTGTTGATTCGGCGAGGATTCGCCGGTCCGGTCCGGCTATGGGTGCGCGCCGCGGAGGAGTACGCTGGAACCCGGATGGTGGAGTATGTCGAGTGGGTTACCCGTCACCTCCGCGAGCTTGCGCTGTTCATGCTGCTCTCGCTTCTGCTGGCCACACTGCTGCTCGCCAGCTACCCCTACCCTCCGCAGAGCCTGCTGCGGCTGATCCTCCTCGTGGTTCTCGGTGGGACCGTCGGGAGCCTCATCTTCGTCCTGATCCAGATGAACCGCGACGAAGTATTGAGCCGGATCGACCGGACCGAGCCGGGGAAGGTGACCTGGAATCTGAGATTCGTGATGAACCTGCTGACCTTCGGGGCCCTGCCGCTGCTTACCCTGCTGAGCTCCGAGTTCCCCGAGCTGCGGAAATTCCTGTTTGCGTGGGCTGAGCCGATTTTGAAGATGCTTGCTAAACAGTAAGACAAAGTACCGAGTACCGAGTTAGGTCCTAGGTACTCGGTACTAGGTACTCGGTACTTTATTAGTACCGTCCCAAATAATTCTCCACCTCCCACCTCGTCACCTGCGTGTTGTACCGCAGAACCTCCTCCCGCTTCGCTTCGAGGAACCGCTCGGTCAGGTGCTCCCCCAGGGCCGCCTTGATCACGTCGTCCTTCTCGAAGCGATCCAGCGCCTCGTGCAGGTCCCGGGGCAGGTCGTCGATCTGGTACTTCCGGCGGTCGCGATAGCTCATCCGGAAGATGTTGCGATTAACCGGCTCCCGGCATTCGAGCTTCTGCACCACGCCGTCGAGCCCGGCCGCGAACTGCACCGCGAGAGACAAATAGGGATTGGCGGAAGGGTCCGGCATCCGAAGCTCACAGCGGGTGCCCACTCCGCGCCGCTCAGGGATCCGGACCAGCGGGGAACGGTTCCGCATGGACCAGGCGACGTTGACCGGCGCCTCGTAGCCCGGCACCAGGCGCTTGTAGCTGTTGATGAGCGGATTGGTGATGGCGCAGAACCCCCTGGCGTGCTGCAGCAGTCCCTCCACGTAGTTCAGCGCTACCGCCGAAAGCTGGTGGTCGGTCTTCGGGTCGAAGAAGGCGTTGTCCTTGCCGCGGAAGAGAGACTGGTGGGTGTGCATGCCGCTCCCGTTCTGGCCCATGATCGGCTTGGGCATGAAGGAAGCGACGAAGCCGTGCCGGTTCGCCACGTTCCGCACCACGAACCGGAAGGTGGCGATGTTGTCCGCCGTGGTGAGCGCGTCCGCATACTTGAAGTCCACCTCGTGCTGGCCCGGCGCCACCTCGTGGTGCGCGGCCTCGACCTCGAAGCCCATCAATTCGAGATCGTTCACGATCATCCGCCGGATTTCCTCACCCCGGTCTACCGGCGTCAGATCGAAGTACGAGGCGTCGTCGTGGGTCGTCGTGGTCGGATTGTCAGAGGCATCCTTCTCGAAGAGAAAGAACTCCACCTCGCAGCCCGCCATCAGCGTGTAGCCCAGATCCTCCGCCTTGCCGATCGTGCGCTTGAGCGTCAGCCGGGGACATCCCGCAAAGGCCTCGTGGTCCGGGGTGTAGATGTCGCAGATGAGGCGCCCTACCCGCCCGCCCTCGTCGTCCGACGGAAGCAGCCGGAAAGTCGGCAGGTCAGGGACGAGGAGCATATCGCTCTCCTCGATCCGCACGAACCCCTCGATGGACGAGCCATCGAACATGATCTCCCCGTCCAGTGCCTTCTCGAACTGGCTCTTCGGCACCTCGACATTCTTGTTGATCCCCAGGATGTCGGTGAACTGGAGCCGGAGAAAGTCCACCTGGAACTCGGTGGCCAGCTTCAGCACCTCGGCCTTGGAGACCCGGTCGAAGTGGCGGGGGAAGTCGGACGCTGGCGGACGCGATGGGGGCATAGGGAGAGAAAAGTAAGGAGGACGGTACCGAGTACCGAGCTGAGAGCTAAGGGCTGATGGCTGACAGCTCCACTCAGTCCTCAGTCCTCAGTCCTTTCTACTCGTCACTCAACTGAGGCTGTCGAGAATCTTCCACAGCTCGATCGGGCTGAACTCGTTGAACCGGCCGACGATGTCGCGCTCGGTCCATTCCCGGAAAATCCAGCCCGTACTGCGATGGCGGGAGCCTTCGACGAAGTGCAGCCGGCCTTCGGCCAGCCTGCCCTCGTTCCGAGTCTCCAGATACACGCTCCAGCGGACCTGGCTGCGGGCCAAGTCACCCAGATGCCGTGCGGCGGGGGCCTCGGGGAGAACTGCCGGTTGGGGGTGCTGAGGAATACCCATCGTCACTCCCTCGGTGGTTGTGTTCACGGTAATGCGGCTGGGTCAGGGCCGCCACCCCGCGGCGGTCGGGCGAACAAGGCGAACGGGGCGGACAGGGCGGGCGAAACGCTGACCTCATTGCGACCCGATCGCCCTGTCCGACTTGTCCGCCTTGACCGCCCTGTTCGCCTCCCGCCCTACCGCCTTCCCGCCTGTCCGCCCTACATTCCCGACCACTCATGACCTGCCCCGCCTGCGGTGCCAATGTCACCGGAAACTTCTGCGCCGAATGCGGGACCGCCATGGCCGCCCGCCAATGCGTGAAATGCCAGGCCACGCTCTCGCCGGGGGCGAGGTTCTGTCACCGGTGCGGTCACGCGGTCCACGGGGCCAAGTCAAGCTCAGACACGCCCTGGTACGTGGCATTGACCATCATCGCGGTATCGGTGGGAGCGATCCTCTACGTGGTTCTGGTCAAGCATCCCGAGGCGGAGCGGCCGGATATGGCCAACACCGGCGCCCCGGCGAACGGCCCGGCTGGCGCCAGACCGCCCGACATCAGCCAGATGAGTCCCGATGAGCGGTTCATCCGGCTCAACGACCGGGTGATGAACGCGATCGAGCAGGGCGACTCCGCCACTGCCACTCGGTTCCTCCCGATGGCGCTCGCCGCCTACGGGCAACTGGATCGCAGCGACATCGATCTCCGCTATCACGCCGCGATCCTGCACGTGGCCGCCGGCGATCTCCCCGAGGCCGCGGCGCTCGCCGATTCGATTACGGCCGAGGTGAAGGATCACCTCTTTGGATCGATGATCCGCGCCGCCGTCGCCGAGGCCAGGGGAGATAAGGCAGGCATTGCGAAGGCTCACAAGGCGTTTCTCAGTCACTACGATGCGGAAATCGCCCAGAATCGCCCCGAATACCAGGAGCACAAGGCGGCGCTCGAAGAGTTCCGCCGCCAGGCATCCCAGACCCCATGACCACAACGATCCACGTCGCCCACAGTCCTGATTCCGACGACGCGTTCATGTTCTACGCCCTCGCCGAGGGTAAAATCGACACCGGCGACCTGCGTTACGTGCACGAGCTGTCGGACATCGAGTCGCTGAATCACCGCGCCCTCAAGGGAGAGCTGGAGGTGACGGCAGTCTCCATCCACGCCTATGCCTATCTCCATCGGACCTACGCCCTGCTGAACAGCGGCTCCTCGATGGGGGACCGCTATGGCCCGCGGCTGGTTTCGAAGACGGCGCGGCCGACGGATCCCAGATCGGCCCTCCGCGGGCTCCGGATAGGGGTTCCGGGCAAGCTCACCACGGCGTATCTCACCCTTAAGCTCTACCAGCCCGAATTCATCGAGGTCGTGCTGCCCTTCGACACGATCGAGGACGCGGTGCTGCAGGGAGAGGTGGATGTGGGCCTGCTGATCCATGAGGGTCAGTTGACCTTCGCCGACCGGGGTCTCCACCTTTGGACTGACTTGGGAGAATGGTGGTACGACGACACCGGGCTCCCCCTCCCCCTTGGCGGCAATGTGGTGCGACGGGATCTCGGCCCGGCAGTTATTCAGCAGGTGGCCCGGGACCTCAAGGCGAGCATCGTGTATGCTCTCGAGCACCGCGCCCCGGCCTTAGCGCACGCCAGCCGGTTCAACCGGGGAATAGGCGAAGAGCGAACCGACCGGTTCGTCGGGATGTACGTCAACCATTGGACCGTGGACTATGGAGACGAGGGTCGGGAGGCGGTGCGTGCCCTCCTCGACCGGGCCTGGTCTGCCGGGCTCGTCCCGGAAAAAATCGCTGTGGATTTTGTGTAGCCTTTCAGCTTGGTGACGCGGGATATATTGTTAGAAGACTGAGGTTTAGGCGGACCAGCGGGTCCTGACCGATGGAGGCAGAGTGCCCTTGTCCGACGCGCCGATAAGCATACTCGTGGTGGATGACGAGGAGCCGATCCGTAACGCACTGAAGAAATTCCTCACACAGCAAGGGTACGACGTCAGCACCGCAGCCTCCGGAGACGAGGCACTGAAGGCCTTACAACGGCAGAAGATTGCCTGCGTGCTGCTGGACGTGCGGATGCCGGGCCGGAGCGGGATCGACCTGGTGCCCCAGGTGATCGAGATCGAGCCTGCGATCGCCATCCTCATGCTCACCGCGGTCAACGATGCCACGACCGCCGCACTGTGCATGCAGCGTGGCGCCATGGATTACCTCACCAAGCCGATCGATCTGAGCGACCTGGCCCGCGCCATCCTTCGGGCCATCCGGCGTCGCGACAGCATGATCGAGCAGCAGAACCTCAACCAGTGGCTCAAGGAAGAGGTCGCCGTTCGTACCGCCGAGCTGCGGCGGGAGCGGGGCAAGCTGGAGCGGATCTCGGTCGCGACGCTGGAGGCCCTGGTCAATGCGCTCGAGGCAAAGGACGCCTACCAGCGGGGACATTCGGCCCGGGTCGCCGACATGGGCGCCATGATCGCCTCCGAGCTCGGCATGAACGACGAGGACGTCGAGAGGGTTCGGATGGCCGGCCGGCTGCACGACATCGGCAAGATCGGTGTTCGGGAAGAGGTCCTGAACAAGGAGGGCCCGCTCACCAGCGACGAGTACGAGTCGGTGAAGCAGCACGTGGTGGTCGGGTCACAGATCCTCGCTCCGCTGGCGCATCTGGGAGAAATCATCTCCTTCGTGAGGAGCCATCACGAGCGCTGGGACGGGCAGGGGTATCCCGACAAGATCCGGGGTGACGCGATTCCCATGGGGGCCCGGATTCTAGGCGCGGCCGAGATCTACGACGCCCTCACGACATCGCGTCCCTATCAGGAGAAGATGCCGCCCGACGTGGCGGTCGAGCGGATGCGGGACCTGGCGGGGACGGTGATCGACCCCGATGTGTACAAGGCACTCGAGTCCGCGGTGAAGCGGAGACAGGCGCTGGTTTTCCTGGACGACGCAAGGGCGTGATCCTGCTCCGGGGGATTCCCCGCACGAGGTCGGGGGCCGCCCGGTTGGCGGCCTTTGCCTTTTAAGACGGTGCGGCTTCCGGGAGACCGGTCCCGTTGCACCGTTCGCCGTGAGCGTGCCTGATGAGCAAGCTGGTGCTGGTCATCGAAGACGATCCCGATCAGCGGCGCTTCCTGGAACGGATGCTGGGCGCGAGCGGCTATCGCGTGGTTACCGTGGCGGACGGCGAAGCCGGATTGGCCGCCGCCGCGGCTCAGACTCCAGACGTGGTGGTGCTTGACGTGATGATGCCCCGCCTCAACGGGTACCAGACCTGCCGCAAACTCAAGAAGGACCCGCTCACCGCCCGGTGCCCGGTGATCATGCTCACCGCGAAAGATCAGGCCGCCGACGAGTACTGGGCTACCGAAGTCGGGGCCGACGCCTTTCTCAGTAAGCCCATTGACCTGCCCATCCTCCTGGAGACGCTAGGACGGCTCACGGAGTCTTCGTGAACTGGCTGACCATCATCCTGGGTTTTACCGCCACGGTCACCGTGGTCGGTTTCCTGGCCATTCTCACCTGGTTGCTGTATACCGGCCACCTGGCGAGGGCAGAGCGTCGTCTGGCCGAGCGGAAGGGGATTTACCGCGAAGTGGTGACCGGGCTGGCCACACGGGAACGAGCCCTGCTCGAACCCGAGATCCACCAGCTTCGCACTCTCCGCGATTTCGAGGCGTTGGAGGCGGTGCTCGAGGAACAGGCCCGCAGCTCGACCGAACGTCCCGCCTGGTTGCTCGACGCGTACGATCGTCTCGGCCTGGTCGAGAACTACGCCACCCGGCTCAGAAAAGCCGAGAAATGGCGGGAGCGCGCCTTCGCCGCTGAGCTGCTGGGACGGGTCGGCAACGCCAAAGCAGTCCCTGCCCTGCTCGAGACCATTCAGGCCACTCGCACCGAGGATGCCGACGTCCGGGAAATCGCGCTGCGCGCGCTCGCCCGGATCAAGGACCCGCGCGCGGTCGTACCCTTGGTCGAGGCCCTGAGAAAGGCTGAGGTCTGGCTGGCCCCTCGGATCGCCGACATCCTGGGCCGCCACGGCGAGGTGGTCGTGGACCCGATGATCGCTTTTCTCACCGAGACCACTCGCCATCCCGCCCGGGCCTGGGCCGCCAACATCCTCGGGGAACTCCGCGCCCCTCGGGCATTCACGGTACTCGTGCAGGCGCTGGGAGATCTGGATGACGAGGTTCGGGCCAAGGCGGCCGGGGCGCTGGGGCGTTTGGGAGACCGCCGCGCCATTACCTACCTGCTCGACACCCTGCTCACCGACCCCGCGCCATTCGTCCGCGCCCGGATCGCCGGCGCCCTGGGTCAATTCAACGAACCTGAAGTCATCGAGCGGCTGGTACGCGCCCTCGGCGATCCGGCCTGGTGGGTCAGGATGCGCAGTGTCGAAGCGCTGGAGCAGATCGGGCCGGTTGCCGAATCGCCCCTCCTCCTGGCGCTGGACGATCCGGATCCGGAAATCCGTATTCGTGCTGCGGTCGCACTCGAGCGCCTCGGGCTCCCGGCCCGGCTCATCAGTCGGATTGAAAGCGGAGACATGGGACAGGACGCACTCGGCACTCTCACCAAGTTTGCGGTGGCCGGTGCCAGGGAGATGCTCGCCGAGCACCTCCACCACCCTTCGGCCAAGGTCCGAGGTGCAGTCATCGACGCCGTTCGGGTAGCACAGCGCCGCGATCTTGGCGCCGAGCTTATCGAATGTGCTCAGCAGGATCCGGAGCCGGCAGTCCGAGCCTCCGCACTCGAAGCCCTGCACGCTCTCGGAATCCGTGAGTCGGTGCCCGCGGCCCTCGATTGCCTGGGCGATGCCGATCCGAAGGTTCGCGCCCAAGCCATGTCTCTTCTGGGAGACCTTGGCGGTCAGGACCTCGCCGACGTCATTGGGCCTCGCTCGTCTGATCCTCAGCCGCTGGTTCGCGCGGCCGCAGCCCGGGCGCTTGGACTGGTTCGGGCGCGAGACGCGACCGAAGAGTTCACTCGCCTGCTGCGAGACCCCGAGCCGCAGGTGCGCGCCGCTGCCGCCGACGGCGTCGCCGCTGCCAACGCCCGAGTGGCTGCGCCCGTTCTCACCGATTTGCTGGGAGACAACGACCCCGAGGTCCGTCTAGCGGTTGCCCGGGCACTGGGTGCTCTGGGAGACGCCGGCGCAGTGAAGCCTCTGCTCCGTACTTTCCGCGACGCCGATCCCGCACTGCGCCTGACCCTGATTCAGAGCATTGCGCGACTCGACCCGGCGGCGCTGGAAGAGCTGATCGATCTCCTCCTGGAAGCGAAGGACGCGATAAGCCGAGTCGGAGTGGTCGAGACGATCGGGCACTTAAAGTCCGAACACTCATTCGATCTCCTGGAGCGGCTCTGGCGCGACGAGGCGCCTGCCGTTCGCGTCGCCGTCGCCAATGTGCTCTCCAGGTTTGACGTGGAACGCGCGGCGCCGCTCCTGGCAAAGGGGCTCAGCGATCCCGAATCCCTGGTGCGAGCCCGCGCGGTGGACGGTCTGGTCCGGCTCGGACGCAACAACCTGGCAGGGGAGATCGTGAAACTCCTCGCCAATGATCCCTCTCCCCTGGTCCGCGAACGGGCCGCTCTCGCCGCCGGGATCTTTCGTCACTCCGGAGCGGAGATGGCACTGCTCAATGCCTGCCGCTCCGATCAGCCGCTGAACGTTCGCGCCGCTGCCGCGCTGGCCATTGGCGCCTACGACCAGGAGAGCATGGTGACCCGGGTGCTGGAAATGGCAGACGAGGCCGAGCTGCGCGACATGATTCGCGAGCGCCTGAAGGATGACTCGGAGTATCGCCTGCTCGGTCTAAGGCTACGCGAAGCGCGACACGTGGAGTTGCGCGCGCTTGCGTCGACTTCCCGCGAGCAGATGGAAGCCACCCTGGCCGAAGGAATGCGCGGCGTGCTGAGCGCCGAGCAGCGAATACGCCTCGTCGCGGGACTCAAGGCCTTCCAGGGCGAGCGTAGCCGCAGCGCGCTGCTTCAGGTGATTCGGGGAGACCCAAGCCCAGAGGTCCGCGCCGCCGCCCTCGCCGCCGTGGGAGAAATGCTGGAGGAGGAAGAGCTGTTCCTCACGGCGAGTCGCGCCCTGGCGGATCCTCACCGCGATGTGCGCCACGCGGCGATCGCCTTGTTCAAGCGGATCGGCCCCGAGAAGGCGCTGCCGGCATTGGTCCGCCAGCTCAAAGGTGATGATGACCCGGTCACCCTGCAGGCCGTGGCCGACCGTGCCGAAGCCGATTTCGATGCCTTCGTGGATCTGGCACTCGGCGTAGCGCTCGATGGACAGGAAGCCATCATGGTGGCGCGGGTCGCGCGCTTCATGCACCACCCCGGCCTGGCCCGTGTGCTCGGCGTGATTGCCCGGAGCGAGACTCCGGATGTCCGCGACGCCGTCGCCCGGGCCTGGGCCGGGCGTCCCGACATGATTGACCAGGCGGCCCTCGAGAGCATGACGGCCGACCCCACGGTCTCGGTACGCCGCGCCGCCGTCCAGGCCTGGCGCGGAGCCCGGCAGTGGGATCGGCTGGCGCTGATGCTTAACGATCCCGATCCCGGAATCCGTCAGGATGTGGCGCTGGCCTTCCTCGACGCTCCCGATGTGGCGCCACTCGCGGCACTGGAGCAGGATCCCGACGAAATGGTGCGCGCCATGCTCTTCGCGGTGCGTCTGCTCCACGGCGATACCGGCGAGATCTCCGGACCCTCGGTCTCCCGGCCGGCCGCGGCAACCGCGATCCGTCGTGCGCGCCCCACCGACTGGCTCCGGGAAACGGCGCGGGGCGCTCTCGAAGGGAAGGAACGGGCGCCCGCGGCACTCGCCCTCGCGGTTCTGGATGATGAAGTGGCCTATCACGTCATGCGCGCCGATCCGCTGCGGACCATCCGCGACCAGGTGACCCGGATGCTCGCCCGCTGGCGGGAGTCGCCCGACGCCCGGCGCCAGGCATGAGCCGAGACCTCGTCGCGCAGATCGCTGGAATAATCGGGGTCATTCTCCAGCCATTCTTTCTCGCCTATTTCCTGCTCTACAACGGCTACATGCTCACCCTGGTGGCGCTCTCCGCCCGCCAGGTGCGCCGCCGGGTGGCCGGGCATTTCGTCGAAGATCTCGACCTGATCGACGAGAGCGACTACACCAAGCCGCTCACGATGGTGATCCCTGCCTTCAACGAGGAAGTGACGATCGTTGACAGCATTAACAACCTCATTCACTGCGATTATCCCCGATTCGAGGTCGTCGTGGTCAACGATGGTTCCCAGGACCAGACGATGGAGGTGCTGAAACGCGCCTTCCGGCTCCGCCGTACCGACTTGCCATACCGGGACGCCATCGGAACGGCCAGGGTCCGTGCCACCTACCAGGCCACGGTCCTGCTGCCCAAGAACGTTTCGCAGCTGGTGGTGATCGACAAGGAAAACGCCGGCAAGGCGGACGCGTTGAACGCCGGGATCAATGCCTCGACCGCGCCGTACTTCGTCAGCCTCGATGCCGATTCCATCCTCGACCAGCGGGCGCTCAAGGAGCTGATGCGTATGGTCCAGGAAGACCCGCGCATCGTCGCCGTAGGCGGCCAGGTTGCCATCGCGAATGGCTGCACCATTCGGCACAGCAAAGTGGTGAACGTGGGCCTGCCCTCCCATCCCTGGGCCCGGTTCCAGATGGTAGAGTACCTGCGTTCCTTCACCACCGGTCGAACCGGCTTGGACCGGCTCGACTCGATCCTGATTCTCTCCGGCGTCTTCGCCGTCTTCGAGAAGGAGACCGTGATTCGTGCCGGCGGGTATCTCACGCCGCTGGTGCGGCACCGGCTGGTTGAGGAATACGTCGGGGAAGGCGCCGGCACGGTCTGCGAGGACATGGAGATCGTGGTCCGGCTGCATCGCTTCGTGCGAGACAAGCTACGGGATCGCCGGGTCGCCTTTATGCCCCACCCGGTGGCCTGGACCGAGGTGCCGGAGCGGCTCGATTCGCTTCGGAAACAGCGGGGACGCTGGTATCGCGGCCTTCGCGAGTCGCTCTTCTACCATCGGGAAATGCTGTTCAACCGGAAGTTCGGCCGGATCGGATGGTTTGCGCTTCCCGCTTTCTGGCTCTTCGAGTACTACGGCCCGATGATCGAGCTGATCGGCTACCTCTTCCTGCTCACGTTCGTCTTCCTCGAGTTCGTCCTGAAAATTCACGTCCTGAATGAGCGCTATGCCGTTGCCTTCCTGCTCGCCTCGCTCGGCTGGGGCACGCTGGTGAATATCTTTGCCGTGCTCGTCGGGGCCTGGCGTTTCCGCTTCGGGCTGGCGGACAGTCTCCAGCGCGGCCTGCTTCCGTTCAACCGGCGGCGAGATGTGCTGATTCTTCTCGGGTACGCGCTGCTGGAAACCGTGT
>CAWGED010000010.1:0-200424 GCA_963821525.1 uncultured Gemmatimonadales bacterium
CACCTTTGACGCAAACCCCAGCAGGGAGTGGAGGCTCTTGCCAGCCCCCTTGACCGACCGACCATTGCTTCAGCGCGTCATCGGCGGGCGTGGCCTCGCTGCCGCGATCTTCAACATTACGGTCGGCGCGGCCATCTTCGTTCTTCCTGCACACGTGGCTGGCTCCCTCGGCGCGGCTGCGCCCCTCGCCTATCTCGTCTGCGCCGTCGCGACCGCGCTGGTGGCACTCTGCTTCGCCGAGGCGGGGAGCCGAGTGCCTCAGAGCGGGGGCCCGTATGCCTATGTCGAGGTGGCGCTCGGCCCCTATGTCGGGTTCGTCTGCGGCGTCCTGCTTTGGCTCGGCATAACGCTCGCTATGGCCGCCGTCGCTACCGTGTTCGCTGATGCATGCTCCAGTCTCGTCCCTGTCTTCACGGGGAGCGTTGCACGGTCATTGCTGCTGGCTGCGATCTTCGCGATCCTCGCCTGGGTCAACATGCGCGGAACCGCGCTGGGCTCCCGCGTTAACGGCATCTCAACGCTCGCCAAGCTGCTACCGCTCGTTGCCTTCGTCCTACTTGGCCTGTTCCACGTACACACCGCTAACCTTGCGATCACCACGTTACCGCCACTCCGCACAGTGGGCGAAGCGGGATTGCTCTTGATGTTTGCGTTCTTTGGAATGGAATCGGCGCTCCAGGTAAGCGGAGAGGTCACCGACCCCTCGCGGACAGTGCCGCGAGCGATTGGCGCGGCCCTGTTGGGTGTCGCTCTCCTCTACATCTCGGTTCAGCTGGTTGCTCAGGGAGTGCTGGGGAACGCCCTGTCTGCGCCCGAGACGGCGAAGGCGCCCCTCGCCGCTGCCGCAGAGCAGTTCGCAGGCCCGGCTGGTGCAAGGCTGATCCTGATAGGGATGGTCCTCTCCACGTTTGGATTCATGACCGGGATGATGCTCTCGACCCCGCGGACGCTGTTCGCCCTGGCTGCTGACGGGTTTTTCCCGCGCCCGCTGGCCCGAGTGCATCCGGAGTATCACACGCCCTACGTCGCCATCGCGGTACAGGGAGTGATCGTGTGCCTCATCGCGATCACCGGTACGTACGTGAAGCTGGCGATCCTCGCGGATGTCGCCCTTCTCATCGTCTACCTGGCGTGCTGTGTTGGCGCGGGTCAGCTTCGCCGTCGCAACGTGGGTGCCGAGAGAAACCCGTTCGTGATGCCTGCGGGCGGGGTGGTACCATGGCTGGCCGCCGCGCTGATCCTGGGGCTGCTCACGCGTGCGTCGATGGCAGCGTGGCTTCTCACCGGTGCGGTCGTCGCGATCGCCTCGCTTGGCTATGTTGTTAGGCGCTTGAACCGAGACGCCGCCTGACCAGCGCTCGGAGCAGTCGACCCGCCAACCCACTCGTCACCAATCGCAGCTATGAGCCATCGAACGAATATCATATCGGGCTCGTCGTGACCCTTCTGGCGCGCCGTACACTCGCACAGTCACCACCAGTCGCCCCGAATCCTCTCGGCGTTTGGCGAGGCACGTCGACGTGCCTCATTCGCCCATCGGCATGCCATGATGAGATTGTCGTCTATCGCATCACGCACGGGAGTGTCCGCGATAGCCTTGCGTTGGACGGACGCAAGATTGTCAACGGCCAGGAAGTCGAAATGGGTGTGCTCGGCTGCCGGGTCGCTCAACCCGAGGCGCAGGTCATCTGTCTCATCCCGAGTGGCGTGTGGCGTTTCACGGTACGAGGCGACAGCCTCGTTGGCGAGTTGCGATTGTCAGACAACACGACATCCCGTGACGTTCGAGCCGCCCGCTCGCGTTAGCCAGCACGCGTGTCATCGCCAACCAGTGTGCCCTCGTAAGGTTCCTGATGCCGAACATCCCAACGAGTAATCCAAAGCAGTTCTACCAGGCCGCTCCTTTGCTCACAGTTCCGGATGTGATGGCGGCCGCCAGTTACTACCAGCGCGTACTTGGCTTTCAGGCCGATGCCGATACGCTCACCGCAGACTACGGCGTCGTGTGGCGGGACAACGCGGCCGTGCATTTTGCGGTCGGCGCGAACGTAGCAACGGGCGTACGCATTTTCTTCTGGGTCCGGGACGTGAACCAGCTCTATGAGGACGTCCAGGCGCGCGGGGCCCAACTTCTTGAGCCGATCGGTACCCGCCCCTACCACGTTCGCGATTTCTCAATTCGCGATCTCAACGGGATTGAGCTCGTCTTTGGGCAGGATTGGGACTGAGTTCGGCGCCTGAATGGCTGGGGGTCGATCGCGAGTCCTGTTCAATCGGCCGCGGAGGTTTTCCCATGACCGTTGGTCGTGTCGCGTTGCTGGTGGGTGTCGCCGTCTTGGTGCTCGTGGCGTGTCGCCGCCAGCATCTTGTACATGGTCGTCTACAGCTACGTCATCAACCCGGGCCACGAACCGCAGTACTACAACGACACATTCAGGTTGCCGGGCCGTATGCAGCATCGTCGCCGGTATCCCGCTCATGTTCCTCGCCGGTTGGTGGGTCGCGGGGTGGTGGCGGCAGGCGCACGGCGGGCGGGCGGCTTGGATTGTCTGGCTCGCGTACACTGTGATCGATCTCGCCATCCTGCTTGCGGCCGGGATGTCGAGGGGTGTCGGGCTCTTGTTCGTCGTGTCGTTCGCCACCAAGCTGGCAGCAGTGTATTCGGTGCGAGGCTCCGGATCGCACGACCGGCCGAACCAGACACTGCAGCAGACGGCGCGGGCGTGTAGGCTTTCCAACGTTCGCGGCCCCAGCAGCCCCCGTCGAGCTATCCGGTCTTCAAAGGCCCGGCGACCTTGTAAGTACTGAAGATGATGCCGGACGGCATTGCTTTCGTGCTGACGAGCTCGAATGAGCGTGGCGGGGTTCCCTCCGCAAAGAAGCGCTTCCCCGTGCCCAACAGGACCGGATAGACGGCCAGCAGGACTTCATCCGCAAGCCCATGTTCGAGCAGCGTCGATGTCAGCGTGGAGCTACCCGAGAGGATAAGGTCCGGGCCGTCCTGCGACTTGATGCGGCGAATGCCCTCGACGATGTCCGGTCCAAGGCCCTCGAACGGGCCCCATTCAAGACTTTCCGGACGGTGGGTAGCGATATATTTCGTCGCCGCATTGAGGCCGTCCGCCATCGGACTGCTCGGCGCCTTTGGCCAGAAGCCCGACCAGACATCGTAGGTGCGACGGCCAAGCAGCAGATCGAAGCTCTCGCCATACGCGGCGAGCATTGCGTCCCGGCCAGCGGGGGTCCGATAGGGCGCGGTCCAGTCGCTGTAGGGGAAATCGTCGTCATCGGCCGGAGTGCTGGATCACGCCGTCCAGCGAGATGTGTTCGATGATCTTGAGCTTTCTCATTCGAGTCTCCGTGTTGTACGCCGTCAGGGTCCGCGGGTGCGGCCGAGGTAGCTCCTGGCCTGTTGGCCGACGAGATCGACCAGATTGCCCATGGCCACTTCCATGTCGACCAGATGCAGGCCAAGCGGCTCCGCCAGGTCCCCTTGAATGTCACGGCTGGCCGGACTGTGAGGACCACGCTCGACCGACACCTCGAGATACGAGGCGAACGCGTTGGACCTGCACTGCCCCTTCAACAGCCCCACCACACGCACCATGGGCGTGGCGATGGGGTGTCCGCCAACGGTCCACGGATCTAAGGGGCCGAACGGCAGGGCAGTTCTTCCTGCCGCGTCGAAATAGCCATTGAGGGCGGCCTCGCCGCCGCCGAGCGCCGCGGGATTGGTGCATGCCGCGACGAGTGTCGAGTCGGCCGACAGCCCGAAGCGGGTGGTCGCCGTCGGCGGCGCGGTATTGCGGAATGATGAATACGCCACGACGCAGCCGGTCTGGGTGGCCGCGCGACAGAGCGGCAGGTGCAGAAAGGTGCCGCCCACGTCCTTCCCGCGGGGCACGAGGATGCCCCCCGGTCCGCCGATGAGGAACGCGGAGACGATGCGTGACTGCACCGGTGCTCCCTCGATTTCCTTGCGGATCAACTCGGTCAGAATGACGGTGCCCTGCGAATGCCCGATCAGCACAATTCCGCGATTGCCATTGTCGTGCGCGAGGTAGTAGCGCCACGCGGCGCGGACGTCCTGGTATCCGACGGCCAGGAAATCGGGTGACTCAATGCCGGCGGCGTTGGCACGACCCATGGCGGCGAGGGTGAGTTGCCGGTACATGGGCGCGAACAGCCGGCACTGGGTGCCAAACCGCGCCAGCTGCAGTCGCACGACGCCACGCTCGGCGTCGTCGGGGACGAGATCACTGAGGTCCGTCGTATCCGTCGACACCGTGGGATAGACATAGAAGCAATCCACCGGCGCCTTTGGATTCAGGGGCGCATGCTCAACGGTGGACCGGCCGTCCGGACTGAGCACGGTGGTGGAAAGATCCACCTCGCATGCACCGGGCCGGTCGGGGCGGCAGAGCCATGCTTGCGGGTTGCCGTAGTCCGGCGCGGGCGGTGCGGCGGTGGTCTGCGCGATCGCATCCGTCGCCGCGATCGATAGGGCCAGGAGGACAAGGCGCAGCATGCTAACGCTCCGCCGGCGCCGGAAAGCGATTCTGAAACCACGCTTCCCAGAGCGGTGCCTCACGAGCGACGTTCCGGCCGCCTGATCACCGTACAGATACATGTTCATCGCAACCGTGGTCGGCCCGCCGGGAAAGCCGGCGATGCCGAGGGCGGCCACACCTGGCGCCGGCTTGTCGAGGCGAAGCAGAGCGTCGAACGGTTCCTGCGTGACATACTCAACTACGCCACTGAAAGCCGGGACACCCGCAGGCGCAGTGAATCGCTGCCCGACACTCATGTCTTTCAGTCCCAACGCCGCCGTCAGCGCTTCCCAACTCTCTCCGTCCGTACCCGGGGCGGGAGCCCTGAACTGCTCCATCGCGGAACGTTGCCCGCGGAAGTGCGTGAGATAGAGCCGCAGGATATTGCAGGAAACTGGCGAGTCCACCCTTCGCGCGTCGAGTTGCGAGTCCCATTCGTCGGTGCTCGCGAAAAGGCTCTGCACAATGCGGATAACGCAAACGCCACCGCCGCGCGCTTCGACACTCCATTCGCTCGCCATGATCGGCGAGCCGGGCATCCAACCGGCGGCCTCATTGACGAACATCCGCGGCGGATCCCAAACGGTGACATCGGAGCGACCCACCATCCCCGACCGAAGTTCACCTTGATCGCGACGGCCTTCCCGTCGCGCTGTTCGAACTCCGTCGGCACAAACCACGACGAAATCCCCGGC
Organism: uncultured Gemmatimonadales bacterium; assembly: GCA_963821525.1. Lineage (GTDB taxonomy): Bacteria > Gemmatimonadota > Gemmatimonadetes > Gemmatimonadales > GWC2-71-9 > DATBGE01. The sequence goes on from CAWGED010000010.1 coordinate 5,246, forward strand.
CCGGTAGCGATTGCCTGCCAGACTTCCTCCGGTGTGCCGGGGACTTCGAATTCCGTGGTACGGGACCGGCGTCCGGACGGCTCTTGCTTCACGCTCATGACAACGGCTCCTGGGGAATGGATTTCTGTGGTGTAGGGTAGGCCACGACCACCAGCCGATGAGCACGGCCTCCGGGCGCGGACGCATCGTGATACTTCGACGCGAGTGTCGCGATCGCGTCGGTGAGTTCCTTGCTGAAAGCCGCCCGGTCTGCGGCCGACCGGAAGCGAACCTCGGTATCCACCGCCAGGGTCGCCAGGCGTTTGCCCGACTCTTTCGCACGACGAACGAGGTCGCCCACCTCGCGGACGACCCGAGCGCCCAGGGCGATGAGATAACTCGCGGAGAGCCGATCGACTTCCCGATTCGGATCGACGGCGATCGGGCCCAGGGCGCCCGGCGAAACGACGTAGGAAGCGGCCGTCGCGACGAGCAGCCGTTCCGTCAGCCCGCCCCACTTGCGTTCCTCGGCCAGCCGAACCAGCCCGTGCGCCTCCAGCGCGTTCAGGTGGTAGTTGACCTTTTGCCGAGCCAGGCCGACCCGCGTGGCCAACGTCGCCGCCGAGGCGGGCGCGGCCAGTTCGGAGAGGAGTCGGCTTCGCGTCGGCTCCAGGGCCACCGTCGCGGCCGCGGGATCATCGATGACTTGGATATCGAGCATGAGGAGATGATACCATTGACAACTTTTATTGTCAAGCCTGATCCAAGGCCTTGGCTGCCGAATTCGCTAGGTTGATTGCAACAGGCAGATTCGTGGCGGCAACCTGTGCTCCACTTCACACAGCAGGATTCATGAACGACGAACCGCGTCTTGCAGTCGCCCTTGCGGCACCAGCCGCGCTGCTGCTGGTGCTCGGCTGCCCGCGGCCCGAGAGGTACGGGTTCGTGGCCGTCCTCGGCAACGACACGACCTCGGTCGAATGGGTCACGCGGACCGCCCATCGCATCGTCGGCGACGCCATCGGACGCTCGCCAACCGTGACGCGCCGGCACTGGGAAGCGGACCTGGGGCCGGACGGCGTCATCACCAGCTGGCGGATGGACACCGACATCCCGAACGCGCCGCCCGGCAACCAGCAGATCCACCACACCGCGGCCTTCACCGGCCAAGCGACGTCGTTCACGCGCGGCACGGCGGCGGGGACGCGGGCGTTTGCCTGGCAGAAGCAGTACGTCGAGACCGTCCCCTGGAACGCGTTCGTGTACGCCACCTGGGAACTGCTGCTCGACGCGGCGCGGCGCCAGCCGGACACGACCCATGCCCGGATCGGGCAGTACTTCTTCGAGGGCTGGGACGAGGGCCACGTGGGCTACGCGGACGTCGTGCGACGGCCCGATGGCGCATTCGAGATCAGCAGCACGGGACTCGCGGGCACGGGACTCGCGCACCTGGACGGGAACGGCCGCCTGGCGTCCTACTCGGGGCAAGGCACGACCTACAAGCAGGAAGTGCGACGCATCACCAGCGTGCCCGATATCGACGCCATCGCGGCCCGGTTCGCGGCCGACGAGAAGCGCGCCGGCAGCGGGACATCACTCAGTCCGCGCGACACCGTGCGCGCCACGCTCGGCACAGCCACGCTGACCATCGACTACAGCCGGCCCGCGCAGCGCGGCAGGACACTCGTCGGCGACCTGCTGCCATACGATCAGGTCTGGCGGACGGGCGCCAACGCGGCGACGCAAGTGGAGACGTCGGAAACGATCGAACTGGCCGGCGTGAGGCTGCACCCCGGCACGTACACGCTCTACACGATACCGGGCCGGCAGGGCGTCACGCTCATCATCAACGGCCAGTCCGGCCAGTGGGGCACGCACTACGAGGTTGCCCGCGACGTGGCCCGGCGGCCCATGACGGTGGATTCCCTGCCCGCGACGGTCGAGCGGTTCACCATTCGCATCGATGCGGGACAGTTGATCATGGAGTGGGGCAGCTTTCGGTGGAGCGTTTCGCTGATCGCGCCCTAGCGCTCGGTCGGCGCCCCGAACCAAGTACAGACTCTGCTACATGCGGGGCCCTGCGGGCATCATCGTCGCGCTGGCCGAGGAACTCTTCTAAAGCCGCCTAACTGGCGCTTGCTGCGGACCGGGACATAGCGCCTCGCCGCAGGAAGCGCGGGTCGTTAACCGTCGAAGAGAAACTGTTTGGAGGCGCGCGTGTCGGAGCCCAAGACCAAACCCACAGAAGTCAGCGCCGAGAGTCATATCGCTGCCATTGCGAACGAGGAGCAACGGAATGACGCCCAGACTCTGGTTGCTCTAATGCGAAGAGTTACCAAGCAAGAACCAAGGATGTGGGGGCCAAGCATCGTCGGATTCGGGAGCTACCATTACAAGTACGCCAGTGGTCACGAAGGCGATTCCGCTCTCGCTGGGTTTGCCGTGCGGGGAAGTGAGTTGGTTGTTTACATCGCGGCGGGCTTCGAAGGTCGTGACGTCTTGTTGGCCAAGCTGGGAAAGCACAAGACTGGGAAGGTATGTGTCTACATCAGGCGCCTGGCCAACGTCGATCTGAAGGTCCTGGAGACGTTGGTAGCCCGATCGGTAGCAGACACGAAGCGTCGCTATCCGGTGAAGTCCACGTTAGGCCGCTGATCCTCGTCCTCCGCCGACTTGTGCATCGAGAGGCTATGCGTACTCCTGCTACGGTCCTTGTACTGATCCTCCTCCTCACCGGCAACCTTGCAGGTCAAAGTCGTGCCGCGGATAGCATCGCGGTTCTTCAGGTGATTGAGCGCCGAACCGAAGCCATGCGCACGCACGATGCTCATGCTGAAGGCACTATCTACGCCCCGGACGCGGTGTGGATTAACGCATTCGGCCGTCGCCGGGTGGGGCCCGACTCGATCGAAGCGTTTCTCGGTCGTCTCTATGCGGATTCGGGGTATGCCGCGTCTCGACTGGTGCGCCAACAGGTGCCCGAAGTCCGGTTCATCCGCCCCGACGTCGCAGTCGTTCATGAGTACCACGAACGGGAGGGTCAACGCCTCGCGGACGGAAGTGTCATCCCGATCCGACGGGTTCATACCACTTTCGTACTCTCCAAAGAGAGCGGACGCTGGCTCGTTCGGTACCAGTTTATCGGTGACGAACGCGAACAACCCAAAACGCTGGCCCCTTGACCGGCCTCGAGGCTCGGAAAAATTAGCGGACGATCCGGGAGGACAGCGCGCGATCCCCTGAACGCAGTCTCCACCCCTCGAAAGGAACATCGCAATGTCGAAGGTTGTCGCAATCATGTCCATGTCGCTCGACGGCTACGTCGCCGACCTCAACGATGGCGTGGCCGAAGTGTTCGACTGGTACTTCAACTCGGGGGACGTCGAAATCCACACCGGAGGGTCGGACCCCATGACGTTCAAGGTGTCCGGGCCGAGCGCCGAGCACCTTCGCGGTCTCACGTCCGGACTTGGTGCCATGCTCACCGGTCGACGCACTTTCGACGACGCCCAAGGCTGGGGCGGAAATCACGCTTGGGGACCAGCATTCGTACTTACCCACCACATCCCCGCCGGATGGCCGCGACCCAACTCGACTGTCCACTTCGTGACCGACGGCATCGAAAGCGCCGTGAACCAAGCCAAAGCCGCCGCCGCCGGGAAGTCCGTTGGGGTCCACGGCGCTGACACCATCCAGCAGTGCCTGAATGCTGGCCTCCTCGACGAAATCCACGTCGACATCGCGGCGGTTCTTCTTGGCTCCGGAGTTCGACTCTTCGACCACCTCGCCGGCACGCCAGCCGTCCTTGGCAACCCGACGGTGATCCCGGGCGTCGGCGTTACACACCTGCGCTACCCAGTACGCAAGGCGTAGTCCTACCCCACACCTTTCTCGCCCGGCGGTGAGCTTTGTCTCGATGAGACGTTCACGCGCGAGTGAGACCGGATACGACATCCGGACGGTGCAGGAGGCTCCGCCGCCGCCAGGCCTCGAACTCCCATTCCGCTATCAAAACGATCACGATGGAACTTTCCCGCAGCCACCGGAGTTTCTCGATAGGGGCCGCCGTCCGGCCGCGATAGGGCCGATTCCCACACCCGCAGGGAGGCCGGCCGTGGACGACTTCGAAGCAAATGCACTCCCGAACATCGAAAGCGTGGGACGGTTCGCGCTCTCGTTGACGCGAAACGAAGCCGATGCGGACGATCTGGTGCAGGAGACATTCCTGCGAGCGTTCAAGGGCTGGCGTACGTTCATTCCCGGGACAAACTGCCGCCGCTGGCTCTTCACCATCTGCCGCAACACGTTCAACACGTTCCTCCGCTCGAGGGCGAGGGCGCCGAAATACGTCGAGTCGGAGGATGGCGACCTGGACGCGATGCCGGCCGCCGTCGCCCATATGCAGGCCGTGAGCGAGGGTATCGCTGATGTGTTCGATCACATCGACGTGCGCCCGGCCATCGAAGCGGCGGTACAGGCCCTGGCAGAGCCGCACCACTCGGTCCTGGTCCTGGTCGATCTGGAGGACCTGAGCTACGAAGAGGCCGCCGCGGTGCTGGAGATCCCGGTGGGAACCGTGCGGTCGCGCCTGTATCGCGCTCGCCGTTACGTCCAGGAAGAACTGCTGAATCACGCCCGCGACATGGGGATCGGAACTCAAATCCGCCCCGTCACCCCCGACCCGCAGCAGCCCGGGAGGCTCGATGGAATCCTCGACGCCTGATACTCGCCTGGACTGCGCGACGGTGGTGCGCGCCCTCTGGGAATATCTGGACGGCCGGGCCAGTCCCGAGCTGGTCGGCGACATCGACGAGCATCTGGCGCGATGTGAAGGCTGCCGGGCGCACTTCGAGTTCGAAGAGCGGCTGGTGGAGACCATCGCAGGGCTCCGCCGGCAGCACTCGGATCCGGTTCGGCTTCGGGAGCAGGTACTCGGGGTTCTCCGGGCCGCTGGGATGGGCAGGTCCGACCCGAGCTGAACCGGCTCCGAGTCGCCGCAGTCTTCGAGTTATCGCATTCGATGAAAGGAGTCAGATGTCGGAGTAGTCCAGCATCGAGAACCATCCCGGGACCTGATTCGGATCCTCGGAATCAGTGGCAGCCTGCGCGCCCGGTCGTCGAGCACCGAGCTGCTTCGCGTTGCTTGCTCCATCACTCCTGCGAATGCGCGGATCAGGACTCTTTGGCGGATTGGGGGCGCAAGCGTCGCAAGAATCTCGACCTGACGAGCAGGTCACGCATGGGTCCGCTCAATCACGGCGCCTTCTCCTCACGCACTGGCTGAGCCAACGCCAGGGTCGCGGTGTCATGAATAGGAGTGGGGACGCCCGCCAGTTCCCCGAAGCGAGACACCGTCCCGCTCAGAATATCGAGTTCGGTTGGCCCGCCGGACTCGAGGTCCGTCAGGAAGCTTGGTTTTAGCCCAGGGGGAAAGTCGTCGATGACGGCCATTACGCGCGCGACGTCGCTTTCAGGCAGAGCGATGCCACGGGCGCGCGCCACGGCTACCACCTCTTCCGTCGCCCGCTGGAAGAGACGCCGCCCCAGACGATGAGCCCGGAGCGGTCCCACCGGGGAGCGGGCCAGTCCGCACGCCGCGGCCAGCGTTACGATGAACACGAACTTCTGCCACAGCTCCAGCTGGATCCGATCGGAAGTGCGCCCGTCAACGCCACCGTCCCGAAACGCCGCCGCAATCTGATCGACCCGCTCGCTGGGCTGGCCGTCGAGCTCTCCGATTACCACTTCCTGAAACGGGCTGCGTCGCTCGACCACGCCGGGGCCGAGCCTAACGGCACTGACGCGGGTGAGGCCTCCGATGATGGCGCCCCGTGGCACGCCCAGCTGCTCCAATCGCTCCGTGGTTTCAACCCCGTTCAACAACGGCACCACGACAGCTCCCTGTTCGGCGCAACGCCGAACCGCTGCACCGATGTCGCCCAGCGAATAGCTCTTGACCGCCAGGATCGCGAAATCGGCGACCGGAAGCGCTGCGACCTGGTCCGCGGCCATTACATCGGCTCGGAATGCACCCTCGGGCGTCCTGACTTCCACGCCTCTCTCCCGGATCGCCGCGAGAGTGTCGCCTCGAGCCAGGCAGGAGACCTGGTGTCCGGCGCGCGCCAGGAGCCCGCCGTAGTAGGAACCCACCGCCCCGGTTCCCAACACCATCACCTTCATTCGAGTGCCTACGCCGATCGAGTGGTGAACGTTCGGCCCATGCGACCAAAACGGCAAGACCATCCTCCAATGCAAGAAGGGGCACGGCGAGCCGTGCCCCAACTCACAGAGATTTGCGCCTAACGCGCGGCAAGACCGACGGTTCCGGCTGGCAGTCCGCCGATGGGTCCCAGCCGATCGAGGTGTCCATCCGCTTGGATCTGGAAAGCGTGGATGGCAGGTGAGCCGGCTACCAGTTCATACAGGTAGCGGCTGTTTCGGCTCACCGTAAGATCGATCGCGCCCGGGCCGACCGTGGCAGTGGCCCCATCGGCATCGAGCAGAGTGATCGAACCGTCCGTCGCAATCGCGAACCCGGAGATCGAGCCTCCCTGGGTGTTGCCGGTGTACCCGAAGCGCCCGTCCCGAGTTACAACGGCCCAGCAGGGAGCGCCCTGGTGGGTGCTCACGGCCCCACTCACGAGGGTCAGACTGCCGTTGCCCAGAGTATAGGATGAAGCCGAGCCCGCTCCGGCTGCCTCGGATACAAACACCAGACCCCGGAGACCCAAGGCGAACCCGAATGGAGTTCCACCGGCCGACGGCACCGAGCTCCGTTGACCCGCGACACCATTCGCGTCCACCGGGTAGAGGTCGATCAGATTGGTGGCCTTCTCGGTCACGATCAGTTGCCGGCCGTCGGGACTGAACGCCACCTCCGCCGGATTGGTGGCCGTGCCTGACAGTGATCGGGTAGAGCCGGGGATCGGTGTTAGGTCGCCGTTCCGGTCGACCGAAAAGCCGGTAATGTTGCCATCGCCACCCGCGTTCAGCACGTAGACGAGGCCGCCGTGAACCGTCAGGCTGATCGGCAGGATGCCGCCCGACGGAGTGCGGCTGGCCAGCGACAGGCCGTCGCGCCCGACGTCGAATACCGAAACGTCATTCGAGCCCGCGTTGACGACGAACAGGCGCTGTCCGTCGTCGCTCAGGACCACCGCGCCCTGCGAGCCCAGGCCGGCTCCGGTGCCGGTGCCGCCGGTCGGAACGGTGCCGATCGAGGTAAGAGTACCGTCGGCCGCGCGAGTGAACACTGCAACCCCGTTGCCTGCAGCTTGATTGGTGCTGGTGTAGACCGCTCCCACCACGTTGTCCCCCGCCTGGATGGACGGCCCGATCGGCGACGCTGGATCGGTAGTACCGGAGTCTCGCTGGCAGGCAGCCAATGCCATGGTAGCAAACATGATGCGTGCAAGGTGCTTCGACATCGATGAAACCTCCCGAAAAGTGAACTGTCACTAATGCCATACTCGGCACTAACTCGCCTTTGGATGCTGGGGTTCCATCGCCGGATTGGGACAGAGGGTTCTGATAGCTTTCGATCTCATGCAGACGCTGGAACTGGACGATCAGTTCACGGAGTGGGTCCGGGATCTCAGGTCCGATGGTGATGGCCAATCGTCGGGCCATGGCCCGGCTGCATGAAGTGCTCCTCCGCGTGGCCCGGGGTGAGGCAGGCCGCCGTCGCACGATCTCGCCGACGGTGATACGCTCGAGTGGATTCGCCTCGGCGCTCAGCTCGGCATTGGCCTCCTTGTGTCCGATGCCTGGTGGCTCGCCGAGGATGGATGGGCCGTGCCATTGAGTTGTGGACTCGAATACACAACGCCCGCGCGTGAAGCGCGGGCGTTAGATGGCGATCGGATCCCGCTTGTACTTGCAGGGCCCCCTATTTTTGCTGTGTATACCCAGTTTTCACGGTACCGTACGATAGCCCGGCCCCCCCTGTGACGTTCGAATCTTGCTTGACCCTGGCCGGCTTAAGATCCTTGAGTGGGCCCCGCTTCGCCTTTGTCTTCGTCACCTTCGCTTGGCCCGACTTGCTCGTCATGGTCGTCTCCTTGCTGGGTGGCGGCACGGTCAATTCCGGATTTGACACTCCTTTGCTCCCACTTCCACGCGCTTCCACCGCAATATCATATTCCCTGCCCATCTGCGATAGACATCCGTCTTCACCGTGCCGCGATACTCGTTGAAGCGATTGGGAACCGACGGGACGGTTTGTCCTGCGTGGCTGGGGGTGGTTTTTGGGCTGACGTGTGACACATTGTCTACCCGAGGGCTTCGCCCGCCGTTGGGGATCATTTGAGACGGACTTGCAGGTGTCAGTCTCGGAATAGGGAGAGCCTCACTTGTTCGCCATTAACCATGCGGCGACCGCACTCTTAGTAAAGAAGCGCTTTCCTGACCAGCCGATCGTCTGGCTGCTCCTTTCCGTTCAACTCATGGAACTTCTTTGGGTTCTACTAAACCTCGTCGGGGTCGAACGGACCACTACCGATGCATCGGTCCAGTCCGTCGCGAACATTCACCTCAGTTACATGCCGTACTCTCATTCCGTCGCTTCCGCGGTGGGATTGTCGTTGCTCGCCTGGCTTCTGTGCCGCTTTGTCCTGAAGCGCCCGGGCCTCGGCCTGGCCGTCGCGATCGGCATTACTTCGCATTTCGTCCTCGATCTCGTGACCCACGCCCGAGACCTTCCGTTGGCTCCGGGCATCGATGCACCCAAGCTCGGACTTGGACTTTACGCTGCCCTCCCGATCGGGGCTTTTGTGTTGGAGCTCGTGTACGGTTTTTGGTGCTGGTGGGTTTATCGCGGCGGGAAAGCCCTCCTGACAGTCATCATTCTCTTCAACGTGGCCAACCTCTCCTTCCTTTCACCAGCGGTCCCAGGACCTGAGTCCCTGCTCGCGCACCGCCCCACGTTGATCGTATGCGTTATTCTGCTGCAGATCGTGGTCACCCTCTTCCTCGTCGGATGGTTCAGTTTAAGGCCCTTACCGCCGTATGTCGGGTCGAGCCACCAAAGTCGGCATGCCGCCTAACCAGCAGCCGGCGCAGACCCCTTGGAGGACGACCGTGCGTAACAGGATCTTCGGCCCAATCGGTACGCTCGGCGGTGGAATCCAATAGGCTACCCCATCGGCGGTACTCTTACGTAATGCGACCCCTTCGGTATTCCATCAACGTCACGTTGGACGGCTGCGTCGATCATCGTGCAGGTTCCACGGACGAAGAACTGCATCGTTTCTGGGCCGAGAAACTCGCCCAGGCCGATGCCCTGCTCTTTGGCCGGGTCACTTACGAAATGATGCAGGCCGCGTGGCGGTGGCCGGCAAATGGGCTGCGGCCCGAATGGATGGCCGAGTGGATGGAACCCTTCGCCCGCACGATCGACGCGGCCAAGAAGTACGTCGTGTCGAGCACGCTGGAGCCGGGTCGATTGGAACGCGGAGCTCGTGCGCGGAGATCTGGCAAAGGCCGTCGAGCAGCTCAAGCGGGAGTCGGGCAAGGGACTGTTCGTGGGAGGCGTGAAGCTCCCGCTGGCGTTGGCGGAGCTGGGATTGATCGATGAGTACGAGTTCGTGGTGCACCCCAGGCTGGCGGGCCATGGGCCGACGTTGTTCGCGGGGCTATCGAAGCATCTCGACTTGAAGCTCGTGAGCCGGCTGGAGTTCGGCTCGGGGGCGGTGGCGATGCGGTATGAGCCGAGAAGGTAGCCATCTCATGGCGCGAACCGTCCTCGTGATTCATGGTGCTGGAAAGCCTCGGCGGTGGCGAGGCAGTACTGGACCTGGGCTCGCCGTATCGATGAACTGATCAGGAGTACTCCCAGGCCTCTCTATGTGGGTCGCTCCTTCGGAGCTTCGGTGCTCCATCTCTTCTCCTTCCGTCCCCCGGCTTGCCCACTCACACCCTCTTCGCCGCGGGTGACGGGCGCTAGGTTTTAAGGAAGCCATCCAGTCGTTGACTCGTAGACATATCGCCCGCAGGTGAAGCGCTGTCCGTTGGGCGTAAAGCACGGAGGAGTCCACATGACACAAGCAGAGATTTCCGGCATCTCACCCTTTTTTATCGTGAGCCACGTACCGTCATCGCTTTCGTTTTACCGAGACCGGCTTGGATTTGAGATCACCTTCCAGGGGCCTGATCCTGACGACATCTTCTTCGGCATCGTTCGCAGGGGCGGTGCGCAGATCCTGCTCAAAGACGTTGGCGTGGCTCCAGTGCCGAACTACACGCGAGACATCAAGAAAGGTATCGCCCGCTGGGACGCATTCGTTGTCGTCCCGGATCCTGACGCACTGGCGGCCGAATTTGCTTCGCGCAATGTCGAGTTTTTCGAGCCACTGAAAGACACTGATGACGGTTTGCGTGGTTTCGAGCTCAAGGACGCCGACGGCTATCTCTTGTTTTTCGGTCGTCCTCGGTGATGAGCGTCAGTCGAAATGGGACACATGAATGTTTCCTGCGGCGGGAGACCACGCCCAACAATGCGCTGCAGTCAATGTGCGAAGACGCGGCGAGCACAGCGCGGGCTATCGGAGGTGAGGATGGCAGTCAGGCCCAATAGGTACCGTCGCCTGCATCGATATGCGGATGCCCTCCTCGAGGGCCCGGATTTCATTAGTACCGCCCGTGTCATGGGATCGCTTTGGGCGCTATCTCACCCGCGCGGTTAGCATTCGACTCCGGTTGGCGACCCCTGTCCCAGGCCGGCGAATCGCCATCTACAGGGATCAGGAAACAGTCCATCGCGATTTACACTGACGACACGGTTAATCGCGCCGACAGGTTTCTCCCTCCTCTTATTCGATATGCGTCATGGGGATCGCTTGAAGAATCTACCTGTCCTCAATGAAACCGATTCCCCGTGGCCCGCGGTTGACGTCTCGCTCGGCACCATCGTGAATCGCAAGGTCACGTTGGCGTTCATTGGAAGGCTCCAGCGACGACTGCGACGACTCCCATTTGTACCCTACTTTAGCGCTCGGGAGGGACATTCCCCCTATTCGAGGCAACGGCATAATCGGCGAAATGAGCCTCCTGGTTCGCAACGGCGCTCAAGCGGTCGAGTATCGTGCTCCCACCTCAGGCCCCGATCGGGGCTTGCCCGCTTGGCCATGCCGCGGGATTGCAATGTCTTCCGCGAACAGATGAAGCCGCTTCCCCTGCGCGGGTGGAAAGAATTCTACTCATTCACCCGAGCTACCGGGCCAATGGACACCGACATGTTCTGGACCTATCAGGTACAAGAGGCCCACTTGGAGCGAGGCCATATAACCGGCGCGTGCAGCTGACGATGGTACTCTGGTCGTTTGGGCAACTGATGGGCCAGTCGTTAGCCCGGCTGCGATCAATTCCACCGGGGATCCCATGCGGCGAAACAGAGCTTGCACCTGTCGGCCGCCAGGTTCAGAAGGAAGCCATTCAGTTGTGAATTTCTGTACCCTCATCGCCCGCAGGTGAAGCGCGGGCCGTTTTGACGGCCGATAGGAGGTCGCATTGACCGAGGGCACCAGCCGCATCGAAGCGTACAGCGATGGCGTGTTTGCCATCGCGAGTACCCTGCTGATCCTCGAGCTCCGCCTTCCGGATGCGGGCGCCGAAGGGCGTCTGTGGGCTAGCCTCGTGGCACTCTGGCCCTCTTACCTCGCGTTTGGGCTCAGCTTCTTCATCATTCTGGTCACCTGGATCGTCCATCACGACCTCATGCGGCTGATCCGGGTGACGACTCAGCCAGTCCTGCTTGCAAACGGCTGCGCACTCATCTACGTCACGTTCATCCCATTTCCGACCGCGGTGCTCGCTTCCCACCTTGGGAGTCCGGAGGCAAATACGGCGGTTGCCTTCTATTGCGGCACGTTCGTCCTGGGCAGCGGTGCGTTCAACCTGCTGGTCGCGGCGATCGCTCGCGCTCAATTGCGTCGTCCTGAGGTCGATGCTTCAGGCTATCAGCCGCATCCGCCGGGGCTTTCGGATAACTTTTCTGATCTATCTCGCCGCGACGGCTATTGCGCTGGTAGCACCGTATGTGGCGCTCGCAATCAACGTCGCCGTGCGGGTGCACTTGCTCCGCATCCGGTATCAGCCGGCACGGTCAGAGGCAGCCGTCTAACCGTCAGGCGCCATCCAGGGGAGTACGCATGCACCGAACCTGTCCAAACCTTTCCTCGCTCGGTTTCCTGGCCCTCGCAGCCCTGCCGTTCGGATCGCTGCACGGCCAGACCGGTGGCACCTGCGTGCCTGTCGCCGAGCGGGGGGAGCGCACGCTTGGCTGCTATATCACGGCGCGCGAAGAGCTGGGTCGCTTGCCTCGGGATTCCGCTCTCTACTGGCACATCGACCGCTTCGCCTCGCAAGCAAGCGCCGAGACTGCCAAGGGCCCCCGTAGCACGGTCGTCAACTCCCTGGGGCAGATCTGGCTGTTCACCATCGCCGATTCCGCCTGGCATCCGGCTCAGGGAGAGCGCGTGGCCCGGATCGGCCCCCTTCCGCTGGTGGCCGCCGACAGCTTCGCCGCCGTGTACATGGAGGGGATCTTTGAGCCAGGCATGCACTCCGTCGTCCACCGTCACCCCGGAGTCGAGGCCTGGTACACCATCGTTGGCGAGCAGTGTGTGGAGACCCCGCAGGGCAAACAGGTCCAGCGGGCCGGCGGCCCCGGAGTCATGGTGCCGGGCGGCCTCCCGATGATGCTGACCGGCACCGGGACCACAATCCGCCAATCGCTGGTCTTGATTCTCCAGGACGCCACTCAGCCCCGCTCCACGCCCGCCACCGATTGGACGCCCGCCGGACTCTGCCGGCCATAGCCCCGAATGCACACTATCCACAGCCACGATCGGGTTCACGAGTTGCCTGACGTGCCGCTCCCGTCCTCCGGGGCGCCGGATCCCCTCGTCTTGGCCGACGAGGATACTCTGGTGATTACCTACATCGCCGCGACCGACGGTGTGGCCACCATCGTGGTGTTCCGGCAATGCTACGCCAGTCACTTTGGACCACCGAACGACGAATCGTTCGCCACACACCCCCTCACAGGTCGGGGGCTTCGTCCCTGCGGCGCCTTTGAGGTGCAGAGCTCCTCATGGCTTCGCGACCTGGAGGTGCGCAATCGTGGGCATCCGCGTCATGATCCACAGTTGTTTCAGCAGTTGCGACACTGGGTCTGGACCTTTCATGACTCAGTCTTGGAGTGTGCCGCCCTGACCTACACCGTAGTGGAAGCTCAGGGGCTCCCGGATGACCTCCTGCCGCAAATGCGCGCACAGCTGCGCTCCTCGTAGGCTGCTGCCTAACCAGCGCATGGACCTGGCGGGCGCTGCTTCAAGGAAGCGGTCCAGTTGCGAACTCGCACAGTCGTCGCCCGCAGGTGAAGCGGACGTTTAGGTCGCAGATATCGGCAACGACGCAGTCGCTCCGGTTCATCAACCCGCTAGCTTGGAGCCATGGAGTCCGCCACCTCAACGCGCCGTCGCCGGATCCTCGTGCAGGGGCTCGCAGCGGCCGCGCTGGTCGTCGCCGCCTCGCTGGCCGACCGCTGGGCCTTCGCCCACTTCAATCTCCCAACCGTCTACGACCAAGGCTGGGGTCGCCTGGTTCGGATCCTGGGCTACCTGCCCTTCTGGGTTCTCGTGGGCTTCGGCATCCTCCGCAGCAGCAGCACGAGCTCGACCCGGCGATCGGCACTCCTCCTCATGCTTGCCCCAACCTTGAGTGGGGCGCTAAATGAGCTCCTCAAACTGCTCGTGCGACGGGAGCGACCCGGGCCCAACGCAGGGGAGTACGTGTTCCGCGCTTTCACCGATCGGCCCTTCTCCACGGCAGGTTTGGGAATGCCGAGTGGGGACACCATCGTCGCCTTTGCGGCGTGCACGGTCCTGGCCCGCGCCTGGCCGCAGGCTCGGCTGCTCTGGTATGCCCTGGCTGTGGCCTGTGCCATGGGTCGCGTGCTGAGCCACGCCCATTTTCTCAGCGATGTGACCGTCGCGGCACTCCTTGGCTGGGCATTGGCGGAGTGGCTGTGGAGGCGATATGGTCCGCCATCCACCGCCCACCATACGGCCTCTGCTGCCTGACGGTCGCATGAAGCTGGCGGGTCGCGGCCGCTGGCGCAGGCCGTCAGGCGACAGCAAAGGCATCGAGAATGGGCATGCAGACGCGACTGAACGCCGAACGCGGAGCGTGTTCGCGGAGGATCGAATGGACGAGGACTTGGCTGGCATGTCCCGGGAGCAATTGATCGAGGAGGTCAGGAAACTCCGCCGTGGCATTCGCGCGCACCGCGACAGTACAGGCCATGAGCTCTGCTGGCACCACCCCGCGCTCTGGGGCCTCTTACCCGAGAAGCAGGATCCGCTTCCTGTAGTCCCGGAGTGGCCCGAGTTCATCCGCGGTTGTGTGCGGTACCGGCAGTCGCTAGACGAGCAGGCGCCGAGGGCGCCACGCTCATCGGAGCCGTACGGTCGCTGAGCTCCAGGCGGAGATCCTAGTGAGAACATCCGTACGCATCTGGAATAGTGCCATGATCGCAGGTGTCGTCGCCTCCCTCGCCGCGTGTGCTGGCCACGTCTCTGGTGACCCCGTTCCGGCCGCGAGCTGCGAGTCAGGCGATACGGCCATGGTGCGAGACGTTCTGTACTTCGGGCGCAACCTTCCGGATGGGGGCGAGGTGAGCGACTCGAGCTGGCAGGCATTCCTGGACGAGGTGGTGACCCCGCGCTTTCCTGGCGGCCTGACGGTCGTCGAGGCGACGGGGCAATGGAAGGGCCAGAGCGGTCAGGTGGAACGGGAGCGAGCGGAGGTTGTGACGGTGCTCCACGCGGGTGACGCGCCGGCCCGTCGCGCGATCGCGGAGGTTGCCGCGGAGTACAAGCACCGGTTTCAGCAGGAGGCAGTGTTGCGCGAACGAAGCACGGCGTGCGCGCACTTTTAGCGTGGGTCGGCGGAATCTGTTTGCGTCACCTCCACGGGATCCCATGCGACGGAACATTGCTGAGACCGCAGTCCTTGGCTCTCTTGTGGCGCGAATCGGTCGCGCCGCCCCCGACTGTTCCCGCTGTTGGGGCACAATGAGCGTTCATCAAATGCTGGTCCATATTGGCGACGCATCCGCAGCGGCACTTGGCCAGCGCCCTTTCTCGGCGACCCCACGTCCTGGACCCAGGGCCGTCGTTCGATTCATCGCGCTGTACTTGCTGCCGCGCACGCCCCGCGGAATCAAATCAGGAGCCGAACCGGCCGCGAAGGCCCTCAACGCCGCGGCATTTGCCAGCGATCAGGAGCGAGCGATCGCGCTCCTGCGTCAAATGGCGGCGCCTGGACAGAGCTTCACAGCCGCCCATCCCGCGTTTGGTCCTATGACACGCAGCGACTGGATGCGCTATGCCTACCTGCACACGGACCACCACCTGCGGCAGTTTGGGCTTTGACCCGGCCGACTGCCTCCACCAACCGAGTGCTCGCCCTGCCCCCTGGACTGTCCCAGACAATCAGTCTTATGTGTCGACCCCAACGCGCCGTCCCAGTCACTGTCTCCCAGCGACTCTTGTTGGTCTTCCTCCTCATCGGCCTCGGTGGCGCGACGACTCCTGGGCTCGCACAGGACCGGGCTCTGATCCCAGACAGTACCGTGGCCATTCCACCCCTCGAATTCGACAGCTCAGGGGCGCTCGTCATTCGTCCATCAGCCACGTCTTCACAGCACGATTTTGACTACCTCGTCGGAACGTGGAAGCTGAGGAACCGGAAGCTCACGTCCAGGCTCACGCACTCGACCGAATGGGTGGCGTTCGAGTCGCGGGTGGAAATGCACCAGATCCTGAATGGCTTGGGGAATATCGACAAGTACACGGACCAAGCCTCCGGGAAGCCGTACGAAGGCGTGGCCTTGCGACTGTTCAATCCGACGACTCGGCTGTGGAGCATTTACTGGGCAGACAGCAATACGGGGACGCTTGATCCGCCGGTGGTGGGATCCTTTGAGAACGGAATCGGCCACTTCTTCGCTCGGGATACCTACCGCGGGCGCCCCATCATCATGGTCTTTCGGTGGGACGTTCGGAATCCCGAGCTTCCCGTGTGGAGCCAAGCCTTCTCCGTGGACGAGGGCAAGACGTGGGAGTGGAACTCAATCAACGTGTCGGAACGCATTCGGTAGACTCCCCGCTCAGCGCCGCCCAACCATCGTGTGGCCCGTTGTTCGATCCCGCTGAACACACCCAGCTCACGCCGCCACAGTCGCGCTCGCAGCCGTCTACCCAGCGCTTATACCTGTCGGGCGCTAGCTTCTAAGCGAACCCATCCAGTTGTGGACTCTTACACTGGTCGCTCGCCGGTGAAGCGCGGGCGTCAGGGGGCCACCAGCTCTCGGAAGCTTACTCTATGTTCGAACCTGAACGGGCCCTGCGTGTCGCCACGATCCTCACCATGATGAGTAATCCGCCAGGTGAGCGTCGGCAGCCTAAGGAAGGTGATCTCGCCGGGATATTCGATATCTGGTTTGATGGTGGCGCGGTGAAGCATGATAGCGTGATCAGCGTGTATCGATTCCTGGATGGTTCGACGGCCGTCACGGGGACGGGCCCAAGGTTTTCTGTGCTGATCCAGTTGCCCGACGGTACGTTTGTGGAGGTGAAGGACAGGGACAGGACCAGCCTCCCCGGATTAGCACTCATGGACTTTGGCGCGTAGTCCTATGCGCCTAATAGCACTGAGCGTCGGTCAGCCTCGGGTGGTGGAGTGGAAGGGCGAACAGGTCCTTACGTCGATCTTCAAGGAACCCGTGGCCGGCTCCCGCCGCGTACATCAGTTGAACGTCGACGGCGACAAGCAATCCGACCTCTCTGTGCACGGCGGGGCTGAGAAAGCTGTTTACGCGTATGCTTCCGAGCACTACCCGTATTGGTGCAGCGCGCTCAAGCTCCCGAGCCTGCCGTGGGGCGCCTTCGGCGAGAATCTCACCACGGCGGGCCTGGTCGAGTCCGAGGTAAACATCGGCGACCGGTATCGCATTGGAACCGCTGAGTTCCTGGTTACTCAGCCGAGAACGCCCTGCTACAAGCTGAATGTGCGGTTCGGTCGCGCGGATATGATCAAACGCTTCCACCAGAGTGGCCTGAGTGGGTTCTACCTGGGTGTGGTGACAGAAGGTGAGCTAGAGGCTGGAGCGGACATCGAGCAGACCTGGCGGGACGAGCGCGGCTTGAGCGTGGCGGATGTTGCCCGTCTGGTGGCAACTGATGAGGGCAACCAGGCCTTAGTCGAGAAGGCGATCGAGCATCCGGCCCTGGCCGCCGGATGGCGGGAGTACTTCCGGCGTCGCCGCTGGAAGCCTGACCACTGAGACTCGCGCGGCCCGGCTACGGGTTGAAGCCGCCGGCGCCAACTTGCATCTTGCACACGCCGCGGTGCCACAGGGGTGCCGCAGGTTAACCTCGCGCCTCAGGCTCGATGTCGGCTACGCGAGTCCCCCGCTTCTACAGCACCATTGGCAATCCTCGGAGGTGGCACCATGTCTATGCACCCTTGGGCAAGGTTCGGACTCGCTCTGCCGGCACTCGCACTCGCTCTGGGTCTGTCCGGCTCCCTCGCGAGCCGATTCCCGGTTGGCAGTTACGACTCCGATGCCTACACCCTCACGTTCGACAGCACCGGCGCATTCCACTACCTGAAGGGGGACCGTCTGATGGTCCAGGGCGAGTATGTCGTGCACGACAGTACCGTTTTGCTCACCGACGAGAAGGGGAGCGATGCCTGTGTTGGGGCTGGCCGGAACCCGGGCACGTATCGCTGGAAGTTGGTCGATAGCACCTTGTGGTTCCACACCCTTCGCGATCCGTGCCCCGATCGGATTCGCGGGTTGGCAGACCAGGCTTGGCAGCCACACCGGGCCCCCTAGCCGATGCGCACCTGTCACCTCGCCCAACTGAACATCGGCCGCCATCACCTGAGACACGAGGGACCGACGCCCTACGCCTTCACCTTTCAGCAACGTTTTGCGCCGCCCGATTCGGCAACCGACCCCGCAGACTCGCTTCCCGACGAGTGCCCCGCCACCTGACCAGCTCCTGACCTGTCGGGTCTGCCTCGCCTGATGGCACAACAAATGGTCATCGAAGAAGGAGGTTGTTATGAGCGTTCGGACTGTGGCCGGAAAATTCATGGAGCTGTGCAGCCAGGGGAAGCACTTCGAGTTCATGGGCAGCTTCTACGCGCCGGAGATGGTCTCCGTCGAAGGCGATGGCAGGGAATTCGTCGGCAAGGAGCCGGTCATCCACAAATCGGAGGTCTTTCAGGGCAACAACACCTTCCACAGCCAGGATCTCCGGGGGCCCTTCTTCTGTGGCGACGCCAACGCGAGCTCCGGCCGGTTCGCTGTCTACACCGCGATCGAGTTCTCCCCCAAAGCAGGCGGTGAGCGCGTCAAGCACGAGGAAGTCGGCCTCTACACGGTCAAAAACGACCTCGTCACGCGTGAGGAGTTCTTCTACGATGGGTCGTTCATCTAGCAGCCCACTCCCAGGACAACGGATGCCCTCAGATACCACAGGCGCTCTCGGTAGAGCCCACCGAGGCGTTGCGGGGGGACTAGGGCACGCACGGTGACACGGCTGGCGAAGTCGGGGTTCAATCCCTAACGTACGATCGCGCACTCTTCACTGCGCTTCATACAACTGTGCAGAGCGACGGGGGCCCCAGGCTATGAACGCAACTGAAACCGCTTCACACCGCGCCAACCCCGAAGGGTTGAAAAGAAACCTCACTTCGATCAGCCCGTTCTTCATCGTGAATGACCTGCAGGCATCGATCTCCCACTACATCGAGCGTTTCGGCTTCCAGCTGGACTTCCAGGGTCCAGCCGACGACGTGTACTATGGCCATGTGAGCCGGGACGGGATCGGGGGACCCGGCACGAATGGGCCCGCTGGGATGCCTACATCTACACCATGGATCCCGACGCGCTGTTCAAGGAGTTCAACCAGCGGGGTGCGTCGTTCGTGAAAGAGTTGTCGTTCATCGATGACGGCCTCTGGGGCTTCGAGGTCACCGATGCCGACGGATACGTCCTTGCCTTTTTTCGAGTCCGCAACGAGTAGTGGCTGCCGAGATATCGCAGGGTAATAACGAGTAAAGCTCGCGAGCGTTGGATGGCGAACGTCGCAATCGAGGGCATCACGTATGCGTCGGACGCTCCTATTCTCGCTGGGCCTGGTGCTCAGTGCTCACCGGCTGTCGGCCCAAGCGCTACCGCCCGACTCGGTGTTCGACCGTCTCATTGGACGCTGGGTACTGCGCGGCACCATCGCCCATCAGGAGACGACCCATGACGTGACGTTCGAGTGGATGCTCGGCCGCGAGTACGTGCAGATGCACGAAGTCTCGCGCGAGCATGCCCCGAACGGCTCTCCGGCCTATGAGGCAGTGGTGCTCTTCGGTCGCGATCCGCGTACCGGCGAATATGGCTGCCTGTGGATGGATAACACGGCCGCCAGCGCCTTCGACCCCGCCGGAATCGGTCGAGGCAGCGTGGTCGGCGACTCTCTCCCGTTTCTCTTCCGCTACACCGCGACCGACGCCTTTCACACCACGTTTGTTTACGACCGTGCCGCAGATTCCTGGCAATGGCACATGGACAACGACAGCGCCGGGGTGCGTCGGCCTTTCGCTCGAGTGACACTGACGCGTCGCTGACCCGGCCTGCTCAGGGAACCGTGAAGCTCTTGGTGAGCTTGCCGTCTTGCCGCCGTTGTCGGTCACGGTCAAGGTCCACGTAAGAGTCTTGGATTTCTGGAAGGTCTTGGTGAAGGTCGCGAGCGTTGAAACCGTCCCGCCTTGAGCGTTGGTCCACTTGTAGGCGACGATGGTGCCGTCCGGATCGTGAGAGCCGGTGCCGTTGAAGGTGCAGACTGTGCGCCGGCGCGGGCTGGCAGCTGACCGTCCACGCCGCGACCGGCGGCTGGTTGGATGGGGGCGTGCTGCCCGGGATCACCCAGTTGGTCAGGACTCCCCGGGTACGATCGAAGCTGCCGCGTCCCCAGCGTTGCCTTCTCGACAAGGAACGCGATCGCGCCCACTCCGCAGGGGCCCTTGTAGGTCCAGGTCACGACGCCGGAAGCGTTGGTGGTGCCGGTGACGGGGTTGTTGGTCCAGTAGTCGTCCAGGAAGCGGCCGCTGACCTGCACGTTTGCGAGCGGAGCTCCCGTTTCGCTGGTGATCGTCGCCGTCGCCGTGGTGAGGTTGTACATCTTCCCGCCCTGGAAGCAACTCCCCGGAAACGTCGGGTCCTGCACGAACTGCCCAGTCATCACCAGCGAGCTCGACACCAGGCAGTTGGCCCCGCATGCGGTGACCGGCGTCATCTTCATCAGCCGCTGACTGCGGCCGATCATGACCTGGGTCAGGATCTGCCCGGAGGCATTCATCGGGCCGCCGCCGCCGACGGTGACGCCGGGGTAGGCCGGCGAGAGCAGCGAAGCGAGGGTCTGGCCCAGGCCGGCGGGACCCGCGGCGATCATCCCGGTGCTGCCCACGGTGAAGCGTGACGTCCTGCGCCGCGTTGATCGACCCCATGCCGTAGCGCGACAGGTGGCCGGTGCCGAAGGTGGAGAGTCATCTGCCAGGTGCCGCCGTTGGACAGCCGGAACGGATACACCAGGTTCTGGGTGTTGATGGAGACCAGGAAATGGGCCTGGTCGCCGGCATCGTTGATGGCGCTGCCGTTGGATCCCGCCCCGACTGAACCCTCGCGGCGGGGCCGGCAGCGGCACGCACGCTGGCCGGATTACCCAGCTGGTACCAGTGGGTCCAGGTCACCACCTTGCCGCCCGGGCTCATGGCCGCCGGGCGCTCGTTAGGGTAGCCCAAGGCCTTGAGGTCCATCATGCCGGTCGCCTGGGACCACATGAAGGGCACAGTCAGCGTCGGGATCGCGCCGCCCAGCGTGGACCAGCCGACCATCCGGCCCTGGTCGTCGAGACCCAGGACATCGGCGCTCGACGTGCCAGGGAAGACGCCGAGATCCTGGGCGGTGTAGCCAGTGCCGTTCGGGGTCCAGACCGCCGCGTGCGTCGTGCTGCCGATGGACGCCCGCCTCGCCGCCGATCAGCGCCCGTGGTTGTTGATGAAGAAGGGGTACTGGTAGCTGATGGGAAACCCCGGGACGAGGGGCAGCACGATCCGGTTGCCGCCGCGCCACACGACGATTTCTTCCGGCGGCAGGCAGAAGGGGCCGCAGCCGGTATCGGTATAGGACCTGCCAACCACGTCGCCGGCGTCGTTGAGATCATAGCCGGTCGCCGCGGTGGCGACGAAGTCGAGGGCGTACATCGAGGCCACGACGCTCGCCGCCGCGAGGGCCGGTGGCGGGGCGGCTTCCTTAGGTGGTTCGAGCGAGTTGTTGCTGCAGCCTACAATCGCCAGGCTGGTGAGGATCGCCGCGGCGAGCCACCGTTCGGATCGGCTTAGCATTGCTCCCTCCTTGGATCATCCCGATGGTGTTCGCCTGATTCGGGCGACCTGACTGTGTCCTTAGTTTCGAGCGGATGGACTGACGCGGTAGAGTATTCTGGCAATCGTTGCCGTTCGCCGCGGTGTTGAATGACCCACGCTATGCGCCGACGGATGAGATTTTGGTGAGCCCAGTATGAAACTTCTGCGCGGGGATCCGTCTCTGTCCAAGATGTGTGGTCGGGCGTCTCTAACAAATCGCTCGTAAGATGGATAAGACGATGCAACGAAAAGTGGCATCAGGGGGAGGGCTGTCACGTCCTGAGGCATCCGGGCTATCACAATACGATGCACTGCGCCTGCTGGTCTTCCCTCTGGTCTCGTTGCTAACCGTGGGTCTGCCTGACGCAGCGCCCCCACCTGACGGCGCTGTATTCTTAAGCAAGCGAGCCAGTTGTTGACTCGTACACTCGTCGCCCGCAGATGAAGCACGGGCGTTAGGCGGCCACCAGCTCTAGGAGCTTACTCCATGTTCGAACCTGAACGGGCCCTACGTGTCGCCACAATCCTCACGCTGATGAGTAATCCGCCAGACGAGCGTCGGCAGCCTAAGGAAAGTGACCTCGCTGGCATATTCGATATCTGGTTTGATGGTGGCGCGGTGAAGCATGATGGCGGGACCAGTATGTATCGATTCCTGGATGGTTCGTCGGCTGTCACCGGGACGGGCCCGAGGTTTTCTGTGCTGATCCAATTGCCCGACGGTACATTTGTGGAGGTGAAGGACAGGGACAGGACAAGCCTCCCTGGGTTAGCCCTAATGGACTTTGGCGCGCCGTAGTCCCACCCCTCCCCTGCTTCTGAGAGTATGTTTAGGTACTCATCGAAGGCACGGTCCGCATGGATCCACAACTCAGCGGGTTTGCGCTCGGGCTGCTCTTTGGCGCCGCGAAAATCGGTGCCATTGGGACCATTGGCTTTGCGATCGTCTGGTGGCGCACTCGGCGCAGGCTGCAGCGTTTGGAGAGTGTCCTCCCGGACCCCGGCGTGCTGGAAGAGCGGCTGGCCAACCTCGAGCGGAACTCGGACTACATCGGTGCCAAGCTCGCGGAACTGGCGGAGGCGCAGACCCAGGTGCTCCGGCAGCTCGGCGCCGGGAGTCTCCCAGAGCCGGCGCAACTCGACGACCCGATTCGGACTCCGGCGACGCCTCATTAGAGTTGTTCGAGCCTATCTACAGCAGGAAGCGTGACGACCCGCAGGTGAAGCGCGGGGCGTCAGGCGGCTACGTAGCGTCATACCACTTTCGATCGAAGGTTTTTCGCCAGAGGACGTCCCAGCTCTCTGTCGTCGGCGTTGAGGGCATTCTTCCTTCGCTGGTCTGATTGGCCGTTCTGCAGGGTCGCGCAACCTGGAGCAGATCGCATGGCTCGAATGATGGAGGCAAGGCGGCAGGTATTCGGGATTCTGGCCACTGGTGCTTGCTATTATCTGGCGACGCGAATCGCCTGGGTGCTGTGTTTTCCCGACAGCAAGGTATCCCTTTTCTTTCCTCCGCACGCGGTCCTCGTTTCCATTCTGCTGCTCGTCCCCACCCGGCACTGGTGGGCCTACACGCTGGCCGCCGCTGGCAGTCACTACTTCGCCACGCAGCAGGCGCATTGGCCGCCTCTCTATGCACTGCAATGCGAGGCTTTCGATGCCGTGAAGAATGTTTTGACGGCCGCCGGGATTCGCGTGTTCATCAAGTCGCCGTTCCATCTCATCAGCCTTCGTGAAGCCATCATCTTTGTCCTGATCGCGGTGGTCATCGTTCCTGTTCGGGACGGCCTTCTGGGGGGCCGCCTTCACCGTCTCCAATCACTTTGGAACTCACTACTGGGTCGAATGGCGCAATCTCAGCATCTCGAATGGAGTGACGGCGATCGTGCTGGTGCCGGTCATCCTGATTGGCGTCCACCAGCTATCCACAAAAGGGTTCAAAGCCGCACCCAGGCGCATTCTGGAAGCATGCTTCCTTGCCGCGGGCATTCTCGCGGTCGGATACGTCGCCTTCAATCGGTCGCCTGCGGGACCGGACACTTCGCCCGCGCTCCTCTATGCACCCGTTCCCCTGCTCATCTGGGCGGCCCTCCGCTTTGGGCTTGGAGGCATCAGCGCCTCCATGCTGGTCATCACGATCCTGGCGATCTGGGGAACGATGCAGGGACGCGGGCCGTTCCTGACGCAAACCCCCGCGGAAAACGCGCTGGCCCTGCAGTTGTTCCTCCTGATGGCGGCCACTCCACTGATGTTGCTCGCGGTCGCCATCGATGACGAAAGACGGTCGAAGGAGGCGTTGCGCGTCAGCGAGGAGCGCATGAGCCTGGCGGTGGAGAGCGCGCAGTTGGCGCTGTGGGATTGGGACGTGGCGAACGACAGGGTCTGGATGACGGACGAAGGACGGAAGTTCTTCGGCTTCGAGCCGGGCGAACCCATTCGATCACGCCAACCTGGCCGGACGCGTCCATCCCGACGATAGCGCCGTGCGTGCGGCGGCGATCCAGCACGCGCTGGCGACTGGCGGTTCTTATGAGGCGGAGTATCGCATCATCCTGCCCGATGGCTCGGTGCGATGGATCGCCGCGCGCGGCCGCAGCCCAAGCCCCGCCGTAAATGACGCACCTCCGCGAATACTCGGCGTCTCGATGGACATCACGCGCCAAAAGCAGGCTGGTGCGGAGGCGCAGCTGCAGCGGGAGGAGCTGGCGCATCTTTCCCGCGTGGCCACCCTGAGCGCGCTCTCGGGTTCCCTCGCGCACGAGTTGAGCCAGCCGCTCGCCAGCATCCTCAGCAATGCGCAGGCGGGCCAGCGCTTCATGTCGCAGGACGCGCCCGACCTCGTCGAGCTTCGCGCCATCTTCGCGGACATCGTCAGCGCGGACCGCCGCGCCGGAGAGATCATCGAGCGCCTGCGCACCATGCTGCGCCGCGGCGAGGTCGCGCTCCAGCCGGTGAGTGTGAATGAGAGTCTCGAAGAACTGCTCCGCCTCACCCGCAGCGATCTCATTGCGCGCGGTGTCTCCGTCTCGAATCTCACCACCGGCGACCTTCCCCCGGCCATGACGGATCGCGTGCAACTCCAGCAGGTCCTCCTCAACCTGATCGTGAACGCGTGCGATGCCATGGAATCGAATCCACCGGAAGACCGCAACCTCACGCTCACGACTTCCATCGCGCAGAACGAGATGCGCATCGGCGTGCTGGACTGCGGAGTCGGTTTGCCGGACGACGTTGAGACCTTGTTTCAGCCGTTCCACACCACCAAGGATGGCGGCTTGGGCATGGGCCTTTCGATCTGCCGCACACTGGTGACCTCGCACGGCGGGAGGCTGTGGGCGGAGCGCAGGGCCGAGCGCGGCGCCGCATTCTATGTCGCGCTGCCTCTGGCCAAGGAGGACGCATGATCGACGCGGCCACCATCGGCATCGTCGAGGAGCCCTTCTTGCGAGCCCGCCAGCGTTACGGAGCGTTCCTCGCAATTCATCGACATTCAGCAATCCTCGTGACCACACTAGTTCTCGCGGCCTGCGGCTCGGCTCCCCGCACGCGCAGTGACTCCGATCGGCCGACCACGGCAGTGGACTCCGTCGTACAATTCTTGATCGCGGCAGCCGCTACCGACTTTCACGCCCACCGACCACCAGATCCTGCCCGCTTTCGTGACGTGCGTGTCGGGCACGCCAAGACTCCCAGTGGCGAAGAGCAGTACCGGCTGTGCGGCCAGTTCTTACCGGCGCAGGATGAGGGCAAGGCCAAATGGACGTCTTTCGTGACGATCAAGACGTCGGGTTACGAACAGTGGATTGGGGCTCAAGCCGCAGGATTCTGCCAGGACTCGTCGGTCACCTGGGACCAGATGGGCGATCTGTCGTCCTCGTTGCAGAGCCGGCTCGATTCTCTGCGATAGATGTTTCCTTCAATGCGCCTTAACTGCCAACAATCGTCCCGGGAAATCGTGGCCTTGGCCATCGTAGCTCTCGTGGGTTGCAACGAGGCAATGATGGAGCCATCACTCGGCGGACTCAGCGTCGTAACCGCCGCACCAGCCAAAGGAGTTCCCGGCTGGATGCTGCGAGACACGATGAAGGTTCGAGTCGTCAGCACGACAGGACGAGTCCTTTCGGGAGCGATGGTGACGTGGGCCGTGACGGCCGGCGGAGGTTCCATCTCCGCCGTCCGTGACACAACAGATGCGGACGGCCTCGCCTTGGCGGTCTGGACACTGGGCCCACAGACCGGGCTGAACGAGGTGACCGCTCGGGCATCCGACAAGTACGCCGCGACTCTCAGCACGGTCGCCGAGGCCGTTCGCGTCGACCACCTTGCGGGGTCGATTGCCATGGGATGCGGCCTGGTGACTGGTGAGCTCTGGTGCTGGGGTCAGAGTTCCTGGGCGAGCACCCCGCCGGTTTCCGAGCGCCCCAGTCCCCCGTTCGGCTGGTTGGCACCGAATGCGCCGGGCCATGTGGACGGGGCCTCCGGACTTACGGAGGTCGCGGTCTCCGCCAACAACTCAGTCTGCGCTCTCGACGGAAGCGGGAGCACGTGGTGCGCATCTGAGTCCCAACCGACCTTGGCGAAACGGACAGACCTCCCACCCCTTCGCCGTCTGAGCGGCGCGGCATGGGGCTGGGGCACCTACTGCGGACTCGCCGCTGCGGATTCGACCGCGTGGTGCTGGAGACGATCCGACGCGGCGGTAGCGGTGCCCGGATCGCCTGCCTTCGTAGACCTGGACATCGACGGTACGACGAAGGTTCCCCCTTCGCCGGGTTCCTTGCGTGCGGAACGCTCGCCGACTCCACTGCGGCCTGCTGGGGTTCGGGCTCTCTCGGCAATGGTTCCAGCACGGCGTCAGTGACCCCTGTCGCCGTCAGCGGCGGGCACCACTTCGCCG
This sequence comes from uncultured Gemmatimonadales bacterium, assembly GCA_963821525.1. Classification (GTDB taxonomy): domain Bacteria; phylum Gemmatimonadota; class Gemmatimonadetes; order Gemmatimonadales; family GWC2-71-9; genus DATBGE01. Next base: position 31,614 of record CAWGED010000010.1, read on the forward strand.
AGGTTGCCGTCGGAGAGTTGTTTGCCTGCGGGCGAAAGTCCAACGGGGAAGTCTGGTGCTGGGGTAGAAACAGCGAAGGTCAACTCGCTACGGCGGGGCCCGACGCGCCGTCTCCCGTGCTCTCGGTGACCGGCGTTACCCGCATCGCCGCCAGCCAAGACGTCGTGCTCGCCCTCAAGGCCGGCAACCTCATCCGTTGGGGGGGAGGGTGGTGGCTGACCCCAGGCCCGGTTGGATCCCTGGCTGGCCTTCCGGTGGCAGACTTGGCGGCCCAGTCCATAGAGTGCGTGTCACTTGCCGACGACCAAGTCTATTGCATTGAAGAAATGTGGGACAACTCCAGCGTGTGGAGCATTGACGCCTACGCACCGGTCCAGCCGGTGGTCGCTGCAGCGCCATAGAATCCACCGGGACTGCCTCGCCGCTGCCGTTTACCAACGCCTGAAGCTGGCGGGCCTCGGTAGGCGGATGGTGCCCCGTTGAGACAGCCGGGCGTTACCAAGGACAACTGACGAGTCGTGCCTCGGCCCGCAGCTTAGGCCTGACCGTTAGGCGGCGCGTCAACCGGGAGTTATTCGCGAGATCACAGTCGATTGAGTCACCCGAGGAGGGATGATGCCGCGATCCATGCTTGGACGTATGACGGTGTGCCTCGTCGCCCTGACCGGCGTGGTCGGGCCCGCCAATGCACAGAAGCGCGACAGCACATTGGTGCGGCCCACCACGGTGACAGTGAGGATCACGAACGATCCCGATCCATGGAACGGGACCTTTAGCGCCTCGGGCGTATCAACCAAGTGCGGCTTGGCCGATTATGGATATCCGCACCGCCAGAATTCCTTCGCCGTCATGTTTCCGGATGATACTGCCACGGGCACCGTTACCTCGGTGAACTTTGACGCCGATACCCTCAAGAGCGGCACGACGGTCCACAGCTTCTACCTCGCGGTCGGGACCCGGATCGGACAGCGTGGGGCGCCACCGCTATACGTCGTTCGGGCCAACCAGCCGCAGTACGGTGAGCCCGGTACGGCGACCCTCACCAAGACAGCGAACGGCTCCGACTCGCTGACGGTCAAAGGCGTTGCCAGCAAGGGCAGGAAGACCGACGTGGAAATGATCCTCGTCTGCCAACCATAGATGGTCCGCGGCAATCCAGCGGGTTCGGCACGCCCCGCAGGTGAGCGCGGGCGTTAGGCTGCTCGGAGATCGAGTCGCAGCATAGGGAGGCAGTAGAAGTGTCCCAGCAACACTTTGGTCAAGCCTTTGGTGGAAGTCCACCAGAGAATTACCAGCGATATTTTGTTCCCGCTATCGGCACGCCCCTGGCGAATGACCTCATTAGAATCGCTGCGCTTCGTCCAGGTGAGCGGGTCTTGGATGTTGCCTGTGGCACCGGTGTCGTGGCGCGGCTCGCTTCACAGCCGGTCGGCGCCGCTGGGACTGTCGCTGGGTTGGACGTCAATCCCGGCATGCTGGCAGTTGCGCGCTCGACAACGCCGCCCGGGGTAGCAATCGACTGGCACCAGGCGAGTGCTGAGGCAATGCCACTCCCGGATGCGTCGTTCGACGCCGTCCTGTGTCAGATGGGGCTTCAATTCGTGTCCGACAAACACGCTGCACTGAGCGAGATGCGGCGTGTCCTGGCGCCCGGCGGCCGGCTGATCCTCAATGTGCCTGGACCCACGCCGCAACTGTTCGTTATCATGGCGCAGGCGCTCGCGAGTCACGTCGGCGCCGAGGCCGCCGGGTTCGTGAACCACGTGTTCTCGCTCCACGACTCGGCAGAGCTTCAGAACCTGATTAACGACGCCGCCTTCCGTTGATGTCTCGGTTCAAGCCGACACCAAGTCGCTACGCCTGCCGGCACCGGAGGAGTTTCTCTGGCAGTATGTGCATAGTACTCCCCTTGCGGGTGCCGTGGCGAAGCTGAATGACGAACGTCGCGCCTCACTGGAGCGCGAGGTCGTGGCGAAGGTGGCAGGAGTTCGTGAGGGATGGTGCCTTGATACTTCAGCGTGCGCATGGTAGTAGCGACTGCCCGGAAGTAGAGGTCGGGCGGCCCACGTCATTCTTCCAGTACACGCTGCATCCGAGGAACAGCGTGACTGGCGCACCTCCACCACAACCCCGGCCGGTCGATGCTGAACTACATCTGGGCAGGCCTGATCATCTCGAGCTTCCTGTTCGCCATCGGCTACGATATCCGCGACATCAGCGGGGACAAGTACCGGAACGGCCAGCCGCTCCCCGTGGAGCTCGCCTTCCCCGAAGGCTACGACTCGGCCGCCCGGCGTGTGCCGGTGGAGATCCGGATCGCGCCGGATCAATACGCGAGCTTCTACCGGACCGATCAAGCTCCGGCGCCGAGCTACCCTGGCTACCTGTTGCAGACGAAGGAGGGAGCCCAGCTCCGCTTCGCAGCCGGGTCCAAGCTTCCCGAGCCGCTCGCCACGATCGGGAAAGTCTCGAGTTCACGCGACGAGGAGCTGCAGGGCCTGCTGACGGGATTCACTCCCCCCGGAGGGACCGCCGGCGTCGTGTTCGAGCCGGTCCGCTTCGTGAAATTGAACGCCATCGCTTCCGCGGCACTCGACTTCGCGAAGACGGGGGCGGAGATCGCGCTCGGCCTGATCGGAGTGCTGTCCCTGTTCCTCGGACTGCTCAAGATCGCCGAGGACTCGGGCATCGTCTTCGCCCTGGTGAAGCTGGTGCGGCCGATTCTGCGACCCTTGTTTCCCGAAGTCCCCGCCGACCATCCCGCGCTGGGGATGATCGCGCTCAACCTCACCGCCACCCTGTTCGGGCTGGGCAACGCCGCCACACCGTTCGGCATCAAGGCCATGGAGGAGTTGCAGAAGCTCAACCCCTCCGAGGACACCGCCACCAACTCGATGGTCATGCTCATGGCCATCAACACGGCCGGCATCCAGCTCGTCCCGCCGGTCCTGCTGCTGGCGCTCATGGGCACCCAGGTCAACACGCTCATCTTCCCGATCCTGATCACCTCGGTGCTGGGGATGATCGTCGCCATCGTGGCCGCGAGGTTGCTCGGCAGGCTGCCGGGGTTACCGCGCGTCCGACCCCAACCGGAAGGCCTGAGCGCAGCATGGAAACCGCGCGCAACGCCATCAGCCTGCTTTCGTACTTCGTCCTTCCGCTCATCCTGGTCGGCTTTCCGCTCTATGGTCTCTTCAAGCGGGTGCCGGTCTACGAGAGCTTCGTCGAGGGGGCCAAGGAGGGATTCCAGGTCGCGGTCCGCATCATCCCGTACCTGGTCGCGATCCTCTTCGCCATCGCGATGTTCCGGGCCAGCGGCGCCATGGAAGCCCTGACCCGGGCGCTCGATCCGGTACTGGGTCTGATCGGCTTCCCCGCCGAGCTGCTGCCGATGGCCATCATCCGCTCGCTCTCGGGCTCCGGCTCGGCGGCGCTGGTGGTGGACATGATCAATCAGTACGGGGAGGACTCGATCTTCGTGAAGATGGCCTCCGTCATGTACGGGTCCAGCGAGACCACCTTCTACGTGATCGCGGTGTACTTCGGAGCGGTGGGTATCAGGAAGACCCGCCACGCGGTGCCGGCGGGCCTCATCGCGGACGCGGCCGCGATGCTCATCGCGGTGTGGACGGTACGGCTGCTGTTCCACGGATGATGGAACCGGAGGCGACACTGCCTTGCCCGACCTGGCTCCTATCGTCGCACCGGATGATTTTCCCGCGAGCAGGAAGAGTGTCTATCTCAACACTGCCTCTGTCTGCCTCATGTACAGCGGCGCGGAGCGGGCGGTGGTCGAATGGATGCACGATCTCGCGGAGAACGGGACGATCCATTTCGACGAGGCCGCTGAGGAGCAGGCGTTCGCGACACTGCACGCGTCGGCCGCGCGGCTGTTCAGCTGCCGCCCCGAGGAGATCGCCGTCGGCTCGAGCGCGACCGAGCTGCTCGCATCCCTCGCCTGGGCCGTCGCGCCGCCTGCCGGCAGCAACATCGTCAGCACCGGCCTCGAGTTTCCCAGCACGATCTACCCGTGGGCACGCGTCGCGCGCCACACGGGAGCCGAAGTCAGACTCGCCGACGTCAAGGCCGATACTCATCGGGCCGAGGATCCGATCGGCCTGATCGATCGCCGGACCGCCGTCGTCTGCGTCTCCGATGTGATATACAGCACCGGCCAGCGACTCGACGTGGCAGGGCTCGCAGAAGCCGCGCACCGGAACGGGGCCCTGCTCATTATCGACGCAACGCAGTCGGCCGGTGGGATTCCGATCGACGTCGGGGCGCTCGGGGTCGACGCGCTGATCACCGCATCCTACAAGTGGCTGTGCGGCCCCTTCGGCGTCGCCGTGATGTATCTCGCGCCCCATCTTCACGAACGCCTCGAGCCGGGGCTCGTCGGATTCCGGTCCCATGAGCGGATGTGGGATCTGCGCGCCGATCGACTGGAGCTCCCCCCGAACGCCCACCGTTTCGAGTTCAGCACCATGGCCTACGGGTGCGCGCCTGGTCTCGCCAGCTCGATCGATTACCTCCTGCGGCTGGACGTCGGGCGGATCTTCTCCAGGAACAAGACGCTCGCCGATCTCCTTATCGAGGGATTGCGCGAAAGGAACGCCGAAATCCTGTCGCCCACGGACGACGGCGCGCGCTCCTCGATCGTCGCTACCCGGTTCGCCGACATGGACGTGCGGATCCTGGCCGAACGTCTCAACCAAGCCGGGATCGTCGTCTCGGCGCGCAGGGGCGTTCTGAGATTCTCCCCGCATCTTTATAATGATGCGGATGACATCGAGCAGGCACTCACGGCGATTGATCGCTGGCTGACACCTGCCTGAAGCTGACGACAGCGCTCCACCCGGTCTTTGGCGCTCACTTCACACCCACCATTTCCTATGGCCGAGAACAAGACCCAACGCACCAAAGCCAGCGTCGCTGACTTCCTCGCAGCGATCCCCGATCCCCACCGCCAACGGGACGCCAAGGCCCTGGCGGCCTTGATCCGAAAGGCCACCGGTGAGAGGCCCGCGATGTGGGGCTCCAGCATTGTCGGGTATGGGCAAATGACCTACGAAGGCAGCAAGGGACGAGCGGTCGATTGGTTTCCGGTCGGCTTTTCCCCGCGGAAGGCAGCCCTCGTCCTCTACCTCATGGGCGGCCTCAAGGCCAATGCGAACCTCCTCGCGGAACTGGGACCGCACAAGGTCGGCGGCGGATGTCTCTATCTCCCTCGCTTCGAGGCAATCGACTCCAAAGTCTTGGCGCGCCTCATCACGCTGAGCCACAAAGGCAATCGCCAGGTGACCAAGCGAGTGCCCACCAGGCCGACCGCTCGGAAACGCGCTGTCTAACCTAGACGCGTTGCGAAGGCGGAGTGTTCAGGCTGGATCTGTTGCGCGTCGTCCTGAGAGAAGCTTGGGCGTTGCGCTGCGGGGCAGCGTGACAGTGAATGTTGCCCCCCCGTTGAGATTCTCGCCGGTGATGGTCCCGCCATGAGCGTCGACGATCCTCTGTGCGATCGTCAGGCCTATCCCGAGGCCATGCGATTTCGTCGTGACGAATGGTGTGAACAGCGTGCCGATGACTTCCGCCGGCAAACCCGTTCCAGTGTCACCCACTGAGACCTCGACGTCGGCGGCCTTGACCGCGCTTCGTATCGTGATGTGACGCCTCGCCGGCGGCGTCTCCGCCATCGCGTCCATGGCGTTCCTTACCAGGTTGACGAGTACCTGCTCCAGGAGCACCAGATCGCCGTCGATGACGCAGGGAGTCGAGGACAGATCGAGGGTCGCCTCGATCTGCCGCGCCCTCATGTCGTGGGCGACGAGGGCGAGGCTCTCATCGATCACGGAGTGGAGGTCGATCGGCTTCCTGTCCAGTTGACGGCTGCGGAGCATCGTCCGATGGCGTTCGATGATCTGCGTGGCGAGGACGGCTTCCGCCTGGATATCGGCCAGGATCTCCCCTGTCGCGTCGGGCGCCGCGCGCTTGGCCGTGACCATCATCTGAAGCGCCTGGGCGTTGTGCTGCAATCGCACTGAGCGGTTGCCCGAGCTCATGCCCTATCGACGAAGTCAGCGCCGAGATCGTCTCGCGGCGATTGGCGTCGGCGGCGAGAGCCAGGTTCCGTCGGCTATCGATCTCGGCGCGCTGCCGTGCGCGGCGCTCGTACAGGAGCCGCGCGATCAGGAGCGATTGGAAAAACAGCGCGCCAATCGCGGTCAGAACTGTGAGCTTGTATTCACCCCACAGGCTCGGGGCCACGAAACTCGCACGACGCTTCCAGGCGGCAACCGACTCTCGGGGATGCCCCACCGCTGCAACTCGCGCCAATCGAACATCGGTTGACCCGCCAATTGTGGCGGTACTCTGAGGCTTGCAGGTGGCTCGCCATTCAGGATTCGACTGGCCACGTCGGCCGTGCTGCGAGCAAGGTCGTCAATGGACATCATCGACCCACCGACAATTCCATGTCCGAACAGTGGGCTTTGCGCTCCAAACATGGGGGCATTCGCCTTGGCGTGAAGGTCGGCGAGCACTTGCTCGTCCGCGTACGCCCCGCCCTGCGCGTCCGTGCCGAAGGTGAGATAGACGATCGCCGAGTGGGCTTGGAAGGCTCGCGACAGCGGCGCAGGATATCCGGAAGGGACAGCTCGTCGGACCAGACGAATGTCACGCGATCGCGAAATCGTGCGAACTCGGTCTCGAGCTCCTGGCGCCAGAACTGGCCGATGGGTCCGGACCCGATCACCATGAAGACCTGCCTGGTCTCGGGGAGTACCCGCAGGATGTCATCGATCAGGCGAGGAAAATCGTTGGCGACCGCGACCGCACTCTCGTTCTCGCCAAGTGGCGCGTCCGCGGAGCCATCGCTGATCCACCGAAGCGAAAAGGAGCGGCGTCTCGGGGAAAAGCTGCCGCCGATGCTTGCGCGCGAATACAGCCGCGGGGCCGCCGACAGTCACGATGAGGTCCGGGGGCGGACGATCGGCGTACATGGATCGGATGTAGTCGACGACGGCTTGTTCGGGCGCGCCGACAAACCCTGTCGGGCCCACGACGACCTGAACGACGTTCACGGGTTTCCCGGCGCGCTGGTCCAGGCTTACGCGGAAGTCGCCGGTGAAGTGATCGAGAATCAGGTTCCCGCGGTCGAGCGATTGCAGCACCAGGACCTGTTTGACCGGGGACTGAGCTTCGCTCGTCGCCGCACCGATCATCAGCAAGGCTCCCAGCAACGCAGCCTGCAATCCGCGATAAACGCCGCGAGCCGGAGGCGTTCTGCCGCCCTGGCCCATGGCGTCGGTGTCGCATCTGGTTGGAGAACGTATCGCCTTGGTCGAACTTGGCAAGCAACAGCTTCGCCTCATGCAGGAACCCCGGTTGGCTCGACTCCAGCCGAACATGCAGCCCTTCACCGCCGAGGCACGGGTGTGTTGGTGTGGCAACGTGAGTTTTCCTTAATGATGCAGCTTGTGTGTTCCATCAGCGGCGTGTTCGTCTCAATCCATGATCGTGCTGAACGGCGCAGGCTTCGAGCAGGACCCATCACCATGATCATGCTTTCGCTCTTGCTGCTGTCGTCTCCTTCCGCCTGCTATCCAGATACCAATCCGGCGGCGGCCACTTTGTCCGGGGTTGATGTGGACAGTGTGTCGCAGGTAGCGGTTCTGACTCCCGAACTGGCGATGGGGTGGGAGTCCGAGGAAGCCCCGCCTGACACGTTCTCAGCGTCCCCGATCCGATCGCTGGCCTTTGTGCTAGCGCCGCCGCTGGATCCTGATTCAGGCGCGGACACCACTCGTGCCCGCCCCAAGGCCATCGAGTACAGCAGCTTCTATTACACCCGGCTTACGATTCACAAATATGCGAGCTACGCCACCATCCCGCTCTTCGTAGCGGAAGGGATCGTGGGACAGAAACTCTACAACTCGACTGGCGAGAGCAGTCTCCGTGGCACGCACAGTGCGCTGGCCGCGGGCATCGGCGTGCTGTTCGGAGTCAACACGGTGACGGGGGTGTGGAACCTGTGGGAGGGCCGCAAGAATCCGGCAGGGCGCACCCGGCGGATGATCCACTCGGTCCTGATGCTCGTCTCCGATGCCGGCTTCGTCGCCACGGCGTCTTCCGCGCCACATCGGGAGAGCGAGGGGGGCGGCCCGGTCACCAACGAGGGCGGTTCGGCGAGTACCCACCGCACCCTTGCCATCACCTCCGGGAGCGTCGCCCTTGCGGGCTATCTGATGATGCTGTTCTGGAAGGACTGAGATGTTTCATCTGCTGCAGCAGGCCGAGGTGCTGGCCAAGCCCTGGTCGGACCTCTACTCCCGCAACATACCGCTTCAGACGGCCGTCACTTTTGTCCATTTCGCTGGGATCCTGGTGGCCGGCGGATTTGCCCTCGCGACCGACCGAATGACCCTCCGAATGAGCGGCGCCGATGCGCCCTCGCGCCGACTGCACTTGGCCGAGCTTCGGGCGGTTCACCGTCCCGTACTCGCAGGCCTGATCCTGACGGTATGAGCGGAACCCTGATGTTCGCCGCCGACCTCGAGACTTTCGCGACATCGCTCGTGTTCTGGGTCAAGCTGGGCCTGATCGGGATCCTGCTCGTCAACGGCTACCTGATGACCCGGGCCGAGCGGTCGCTCCGCGGCGACGCGGAGGCCGGGGCGGGCGGATGGCGCCGGCTTCGCCGGACCTCAATCGCGAGCCTTGCCCTCTGGTTCATCGTCCTGCTGCTCGGCACGGTGTTGCCGAATGTCGGCTCCGGCCCAGCCTCATGAGCGAGCCTCGATTGCCGCCGGGATCGCGCGCGGGTTGCGCCGGCGATTGTGATGCAAGCCGCCGGGAGTTTCTTCGAGAGTCGGCATTGGTCGTGGCGGGTGCCCTGCTTGGGCTCGGAGCGAGCCACCGCGAGGCCATGGCCCTCCCCGTGAGCCTGGTGCGCGGCGTCCGGGGTGGCCCGGACCATCTTACCTATCCAATCCCCGCTGAGGACGGATCCCAGATCGATCATGATAACGGCGTGATCCTGGTCCGATGGCAGGGGCACCTCTACGCCTTCAACCTCGCGTGCCCCCACCAGAACACCGCACTCAAGTGGCTGTCGGACGAGAGCCGATTCCAGTGCCCGAAGCACAAGTCGCGCTATCAGCCCGATGGCACCTTCATCTCGGGCCGTGCCACCCGCGGCATGGATCGCTTCGCGATTACCCAGGAAGGTAGCAACATCCTGGTCGACCTGAACCACCTGTTCAATCAGGAGAAGGACCGAGCAGGCTGGGATGCCGCTACGCTGCCGGTCTGAGACCGGCATCTCCTCCCTCTTCCCGCCCTTGTTATATCGGCGCCCCGGCAGGGTCCGGACTCGCAGGCCTGAGTGTCCGCCAGTTCCGAGAGCTTGGCCGCCACCACGCGATCCCGACGCCGGCACGCGATCATCCTGATGGGCGCTGGAGATGTCGATCCGGGCCCCGCTCGTTCGACTTACTAGTATGAAGCTGTTTTCGAGTCGCCTGGCGGCGGGTTCCGTCCTAACTTTCGGCATGTTCCGCCGGCGCAAGGAAGCTGTCCTCAATCCGATCACCGTGGGCGACCGCTACACGCTCGACCGAGAGTTGGGCCGGGGCGGGATGGCGGTGGTGTATCTGGCGCGCGACCGCAAGCACGACCGCCCGGTCGCGATCAAGATCCTGCGCCCCGAGATCGTCACTGGCGAAATCGCCCAGCGCTTCCTGCGCGAGATTCAGATCCTCGCGCGTCTGCAGCACCCCCATATCCTCGCCCTGCTCGACTCTGGCGCCACCGATGACGTCCCACCGCGGCCGTTCTACGTGATGCCGTACGTGGAAGGCGAGAGCCTGCGCCAGCGGCTCACTCGCGAGGGTCCGCTCCCGGTCGCGGAGGCGATCCGCCTGGTGCGGGAAGCCGGCGAGGCGCTCCACTACGCCCACGGGGAGGGACTGATTCATCGCGACGTGAAGCCGGAGAACGTCCTGCTCTCGCAGCGCCACGCCCTGGTCGCTGACTTCGGCATCGCACGTGCCGCGGGCATCGCGGGCGGCAACCAGCTGACTGAGCCCGGGCTGAGTATGGGGACCCCGGCCTACATGAGTCCTGAGCAGGCCAGCGGCGAACGCGAGGTCGACGCTCGGGCAGACCAGTACAGCCTCGCCTGCGTTCTCTACGAGCTGCTGGCGGGTGAGCCGCCCTTCACCGGGCCCAACATATTCGCTGTGATATCGCGCCAGATGCGCGACCCGGTGCCGCCACTGACGACGATTCGCCCCGGAGTGCCGATGTCGGTGCGACGGGCGATCGAGCGGGCGCTATCCAAGGTTCCGGCGGACCGGTTCGCGACGGTGCTGGAGTTCCTGGCGGCCCTGGAGGCGCCGGAGTCTCCGGAGGCTCCCGCGGTCGCGCCGAAGAAGGCGATCGTGGTACTGCCGTTCGCCAATCTGAGCCCCGATCCCGACAACGCGTACTTCGGGGACGGCCTGATGGAAGAGGTGATCGCGGACCTCTCCCGGGTCCGGGCGCTCACCGTGATCTCCCGGACCTCGTCGGTCAAGCTCAAGGAGACTGGCTGGGACCTCCGGCGCATCGGGCGCGAGCTCAACGTCCGCTACGCGCTCGAGGGGAGCGTGCGCAGGGAGGGCCCCGCCCTTCGGATCACGGCCCAGCTGATCGACGTCGAGACCGACGTCCACCTCTGGGCCGAGAAATACGCAGGAACGGTGGACGACGTGTTCGATTTGCAGGAGAGGCTCTCGCGCCAGATCGTCGAGGCGCTGCAGATCACGCTCTCGCAACCGGAGGATCGCGAGATCGCGCAGCGTCCGATCGCGGATCTCCGCGCGTTCGAGTACTACCAGCGCGCCCGCCAGGAGTACTACCGGTATACCGGCGAAGGAATGGCGGCGGCGCGAGCGCTGGCGGACCACGGGCTCGCAGTGGTAGGCCCCAATGAGGCTTTGTATGGGATGCTGGGCACAGTGTACGCGTGGTCGCCGGTGGTGCTCGCCGGGGACGAGGAGACCACCCTGCGGGAAGCGGAGGCCTGTGCCCGCCGAGCCTTCGAGCTGAACCCCCGCTCGGCGCAGGGTCTATCGATCCTGGGTCAGGTCGCCTACCGCCGGGGCAACGCCGGGGAAGCCGTTCGGCTGCTGACCCAGGCCTGCGCCGCCGATCCCAACAATCCCGACGCGATGCACCAGCTGGGCGGCGCGTACCTGTTGGGCGGGCGGATCGGCCCCATGCGGGAGGTGCTGACCCGATTGGCCGAGCTGGACCCGCTGACGGCTAGCAATCACTGCCTGCTGGGATTGAGTTACCTGCTGGGCGGCGACGCCGCCGGTGCGCTGCCTTCTCACCGCCGGGCGGTCGAGCTGGATCCGCGGAGCACGATCTGCCGGGTCTGCGACGCCGTCGCGCTGGTGGCCGCGGGGCGCGAGGCCGAGGCGGCGAGCCAGTTCGAGTGGCTGGAACACCAGCCTTCGGACGATCACTTGGCGGCGGTTGCGGTGCGCTTCCGGCGCGGCCTGACCGGCGATCGGGAGGCGGTGCTGTCGCCGCCGAGCGCGGCGGAGCGCACGATGGCGGAATCCGACGAATACTGGTCCTACCTGATGGCGGGAGCCTATGCGCTGGTCGGTGACGCTGAGCAGGCACTGGGCTGGCTGGAGCATGCGGTAACGGTGCGCGGGTGGGTGGACTATGTGTACTTCACCCGACATGACCGTTTCCTCGAGCGCGTCCGGTCGACGCGGCGCTTCAAGGAGCTGATGGACTCGGCACGCGAGCGGTATGCGCGGTTCACGGACGCCGGCATACCCGCCGAACTGAGATCGATCTAGTCGGCGAGGCCGATCGATTCCTCCGATGCCCGGCTCTGCTCCGGGTACGCTTAACTGGACTCGTATACTCGACCCCCCGAGGTCAAGCCGGCGACAGGGGGGCTAACAAGGAAGTTTAGGATGGCCACCATGTCAGAACAGAATAAGGCGATCGTGCGGGCATTCTACGATCTGGCCTTCAATGACCAACAGCCCGCCGAGGCCGCCGCCAAGTACATTGGCGCGACCTACCGCCAGCATAATCCCGGCGCCGCCGATGGCGCGGAGCCCTTCGTGGCTTTCGTAACCGGCTTCCTCAAGGCCTTTCCCAGGCTGCGCGTCACCTTCAAGCGGATGGTAGCCGAAGGCGAACTCGTTGCTCTCCACAGTCATTTTGTGCGGGAGCCCGGGGACGGAGGGTTGGCGGTCATGGATATCTTTCGGTTGGAGGGCGGCAAGCTCGTTGAACACTGGGATGTGCTCCAGGAAGTCCCGCCTGCGACGGCCAATCCCAACACGATGTTCTAAGGATTCCGGCCCTGCGCGCGGTGCGCATCCACCCGGCCATCACCCTGCGGTCGGCCTGATTCACGACAGCCACGGTGCAATCAGGTTAGATTTCGCTGCTCGGCCTTGCGTTAGTCATGGCCGTGGCTGATTCCTCTACTGGGCAGGACCGATGACTAGCGATGCATCGCAGGACCCCTCGTCGACACTTACGGACCGGGTCAGGGCCCACGTCGCGGAGGCCGGGCGGCGGCTCGACAATCGTGCGCGCGAGGCCAACGGCAAGCAGAAGCAGCTCCGGCCGACGCGCTCGACCAAGAAGGCCGCTTCGGTCACGGGCAGTTTGGAGACTGAGCGGGACGTCCAATCACTGCGAAAGGTCTACCGCGAAATGCGGGGGCTCTACCGGAGCTATCGTCGAAAGGCTGGAACGCCTGCGGTGCCCGAGCTCCGCTCCGCCGTCCACGCCTTCAGGCGCGGCGAGAGTCTGACTTCTCTCGTCCATATCGCCTCCTTCCTGGACGACCGCAAACTCCTGGCCTGGTGAGGTTGCGCGTGAAAGGACGCAGACGAATGAACGCAAAGGCGATTGGCCTGGCGGCGATAGCCGCACTTCTCACTACCACACTTCCCGCCTACGCCCAGAGCGACAAGGAAGTGCAGGAGGTGATCCAGGAGTTCGTGAAGAGCGACTCGGGGATGAAAGGCTGGTTCGCAGACTCCTACGGGTATGCCGTGTTCCCCTCCGTGGGCAAAGGCGCCGTCGGGGTCGGAGGCGCCCGCGGCAAAGGGCTGGTATACGAGCAGGGCAAGCTGATTGGGAAGACCACCCTTACGGCGGTGACCATTGGGCTTGCGCTGGGCGGTCAGGCCTTCCGGGAAGTGATTTTTTTCAAGGACAAGACCGCCCTGGACGACTTCACTCGGGGCAACTTCGAGTTCGCTGCCGAGGTATCGGCGGTGGCCCTCAAGGAGGGTGCGTCGGCAGACCTCGGCTACAACAAGGGGGTGGCAGTCATGACCGCCACCAAGGGTGGCCTCATGTATGAGGCCTCGGTCGGCGGCCAGAAGTTCTCGTTCGAAAAGACTAAGACATAGCCTCCGAACCGCCGAGCCGAACCGCCGAGCCGCCGAACTATCTAGTTCCAGTTGTCGATCTTCAAATCATCCGGCGAAGGCCGGCCCTTCCCGGTTTCCACAAAGTCTCTGAGACTCAGGAGAAACACCGCCCATTTCATGCTGCAGTGGGCGGTAAACTCGATCGCTTCCCGCCAATTCCGGTGCCCGAACAGGAGCACCGTCGTGTCGCCCTCCTGAGTCAGTTGGAAGGTCGCATCGGTCCCGACCCATTCCGGCGGTCCTCCCAGGAAACGCCACTGGACTTCCCGATTGGGCTCGAGCTTGGTCATCTCGAAGTCCATCTGCCCGATTTCCTTCCCGTCCTTGTGACGGAAGCGAACATTGATTTTCCCGCCGACCTTGGACGATCCGGTCGTGTCCCGGGTCCACCACCCTGCCACGCCCTGCGCCGTCGCCAGCGCCTCATAGACCTTCGTCGCGGGCGCCTTGATGCCGATTCGATGAATGATGTCAACCATAGTTTCCTCTGCTTGTCTTTGGTTAATGCCTAGCCTTCGACTATTTCCACAAACGCTTTCAACCTCGCTGCCGCCGCGTCCCACTGCGCCGAGACGTGATCGATGTACTCCCGCGCGACCTCGAGGCGTTTGAGATCCAGCGAGAACACATGCTCTCGGCCCTCCCTGGTGTCTCGCACGAGGCCCACCTTCCCTAGTGCGTGCAGGTGCCGGGTGATCGCCTGGCGGGTCATCCCGCTCCCCTCGCTCAAGCGGGTAATGGAGAGCGGGCCTTCGGTCGACAGGCGTCGCACCAGGCTGAGCCGGGTAGCGTCCCCCAGCGCGGCAAACACCGGGGCGGCCTGGCGCGCAGCTCCGCCTCTGCTAGCCGACATAACTCGCCAGCTTTTTGGACTGGCCGGTCCACCCTGCCTCGTTCATCCGGAACGCCTCAGCGCGTCGCGTGCTGGGGAGACGGTCGAAGCCCGACTCAGTGATCGTCACCGCAGTGCCACCCGCCGTCTCTTCCAGCCGGAATTCGACCAGGGTGGTCGGCTCCGCCGCGTAATCGACCTCGGGATTCATCGGGTAGGGATGCCAGCGGTAAGAGAAGTAGCCCTCTGGTTCGATCCGCTCGACCTGCATCTCAAGCGAGATGTGCTCATATCCCGGAATGGTGAGTCGTCCGAAAACGGTGGCGCCGGCGGTGAAGGGGCGGTCCAGCTTCATGCCGAACCAGGCGCCGAACTCGTTCGCATCGGAGATCGCCCGCCAGACCCGGGAGCGCTTGGCACTTACCTCGAAACGCTTCTCGATCCGGTCGGTGGTCTGGGGTTGGTCGGTGGTGGCGGTCATAAGTCGTTGCTGCTCCTGTCTATCGGTTGCGGTGGCTCGCTAACGTGCAACAGTTACGTTGCCTATTATAAGGCCCACCTTGTAAATGCGCAACTGTTGTGTTGCGCTTCTCTGGATGCCAGGCCGGGCCTGACCGGCGCCTTCCACAACCCGCAAGCTCTTGCGAGGATTCTGGGTCCAACTCAAGTGAGCAGGTTTCGATGAGCCCAAAGAAAAACACGCCGAAGTCCGCCAAGACCACCACCGCGACCGGCAAGAAGTTCAAGGGATTCACGGACGAAGAACGACTCGCGATGAAGGAGCGGATCCAGGAGCTGAAGGGGGCGGACGGGGAAAGTGCCGTCCTCGCGAAGATCGCCGCGATGCCGGAACCGGATCGTGCGATGGGCAAGCGGCTCCATGCGATCATCAAAGCCAGCGCACCAGCGCTCGCGCCGAGACTCTGGTACGGGATGCCCGCCTATGCCAAGGACGGCGAGGTCGTCTGCTTCTTCCAAAACGCGCAGAAGTTCAAGACGAGGTATTCGACGCTTGGCTTCAGCGACAAGGCGAACCTCGACGACGGCGCCATGTGGCCGACCGGCTTCGCGCTGAAGGAGTTGACTGGCGCTGAGGAGGCGAGGATCCGCGCGCTCGTGCAAAGAGCAACCACCGGCTCCCCCTGACCGAGGAACTTGGGAGTCAGTTCCGCGCTCAGAATGAGCCAATTCGGGCGTAATCCGCGCCTAATCAGGTCGAACAGCGGAACAAAGACTTATGGACACCTAACAATGAAGGAATCCCATGACTGCTGTAGCCGTTAACCCGAATCAGGCGCTCTGGGAAAAAGGAGATTTCACCCGGATTGCGGCCAGCATGCGCGAAAGCGGCGAGGCTCTCGTGCAGCGCATCGGCGTCCGCCGCGGAGACGACGTCCTGGACCTTGGCTGCGGCGATGGAACCACCGCCTTGCCTGCCGCCCAAACGGGTGCCTACGTCCTCGGCGTGGATATCGCCCGGAATCTGGTCGAGGCCGGGAACCGGCGGGCCGCGGCGCTCGGCCTGGCCAATTGCAGATTCCAACAGGGCGACGCCACGAACCTTGAGCTGATTCCGGATCGCGCGTTTGACATAGTCGTCAGCATCTTCGGCGCCATGTTCGCTCCCAGACCCTTCGACGTGGCCAGGGAAATGGTTCGCGTGACGCGCCCCGGGGGACGGATCGTCATGGGCAATTGGATTCCGAACGACCCCACGCTCGTCGCCCAGATTCTGCGAATCAGCTCCGCCTATACCCCGCCGCCTCCCGAGGGATTTGTCAGTCCGATGACCTGGGGCGTTGAGAGCCAGGTGGTGGAGCGCTTTGTCGCCGCGGGCATCCCGGCAGAGAAGATCTCGTGCGTTCGCGACACGTTCATCTTCCGCTTCGCCGGATCGCCAGCGCAACTCGTCGATGAGTTCAGGAGATACTACGGGCCGACGATGAATGCCTTCGACGCGGCGGAGAAGAACGGGCGCGCCGCGAGCCTGCAGGCAGAGCTCGAGGAGTTGTTCACCGCTCAGAACACGAGCACCAATGGCACGACGATTCCAGCCACGTTCCTGCGGGTGGAAGTGACCTGCTAACCCCGCCTCCCGATACGGGCCTGATACCATCGGTACAATTGACCCGGCTCATTTCCGCTGGTAACTATGGCGCGGCAGGTCCATCGACCTGTCGCGTCCGATTCAAGTAGACGTACCACGCGCCGTCGGGAAGCGGTCAAGGCCGCTGACCTTGGGAAGGAGAAACGGGGTATGGGAAGCAATCAAAGGTGGGCGATCGCGGTCGCGACGGCACTCATCAGTGCCTCAGGCGCCGGCGCCATGTCCGCCCAGGACAAGTACAGCGTGAAGGTGCCGGGTGGGCTCGCGTTCTCCGAGTTCAAGGGATACGAAAACTGGCAGCTGATCTCCGTCAGTCAGGACGGCGGCCTGCTGGCCGCGATCCTCGGCAATCCCGCGATGATCGACGCCTACAAGGCCGGCGTTCCTGGCAACGGCAAGCCGTTCCCCGACGGCTCCAAGATGGCGAAGATCCACTGGAACCCGACCAAGATGTCGGTGTTCCCCCAAGCGACGGTGCCGGGCACCCAGCATGACGTCGACTTCATGGTGAAGGACAGCAAGCGGTTCGCGGACAGCGGTGGGTGGGGATGGGCCGTGTTCGTGTACGACACTGTGTCCCACGCGTTCACGCCCGGCACCACGGCTGACAAGCCGCCGCAGGCAAACGACGCCAAGTGCGGCTTCGGGTGCCACACTATAGTGAAAAACAGGGACTACGTCTTCACGGATTACGGGGCGCGCTGAACCAGGAACGCCATCAGTCTCAGCGGGACTTGCGGTGGCCAGCGCCGGATTGGTTCAGCGCCACCGCTTCGCGGATCAGAGCCTTGAAGGAGGCCTCATCGATCTTCTCCCCTTCGCGGAAATCGATGGCCCGCCTGGTGTTTCCTTCAAGGCTCGAGTTAAAGAGCTTCCTGGGGTCCTTCAGCTGGGCGCCCTTGGCGAAGGTCAGCTTCACGGCGCTCTTGTAGCTCTCGCCGGTGCAGATCAATCCGTCGTGTGACCAGACCGGCCCACCCCATTTCCACTCCTCCACCACTCCCGGGTCCGCCTCCTTGATCAGACCTCGCAGCCGAGCGAGCGTCTCGCCTCGCCAGTCGTCCAGCTCCTTTATCCTCCCGTCTATGAGTTGAGAGGGAGACCCGCCTGCCGGCTCACCGCTGCTCTTCTTCATATCGTTTCATCCCTTCAATTCGAGTTGTTCTTCTCTCGTGCCGATGCTTTCAGGCGTCGCGTCGCCCGCTGCGCCACTTGGCGGCATACGGCAGCACGAACAAGTACAAACCGGTGACCGCGAGCAAGGCAAGCGGGAACAGCGGCACGTAGCTCACCCAGACGAGAGGCTTCTCCTGTTTCAAGGCGACGAACGTGACGATGACGGACACCGTAAAGACAATGGCCAGCCAGCGGTGGGTCTGCCGAACCCAATGGTTCCAGTTCACTGCGACCTCCTCTCCGGATTGCTGGACGTTGGATGGTCAGCTCGGAATGTCTTTACCGAATTGCCTGGCGTACTCCGCATTCAGCCGCTGCCAGCCGCCGAACTGCATTGTCTCGGGGCCGGCGATGCGTCCAATCGGCTGGCCGGCGAGCAGCCGGTCCAGCACATCCAGGCAGATGTGCCAGCCCGCAGCACCCCACGAGATGAAGCGGCGATCGATGTTGTGCCAGAGGGTCAGGCGGGTGCCGCTGCCGAGCGGCTCGAGCTCCCACCGGAGGTCCCCGCCACCCCAGCTGTACTCGAGCAGCCTCGGCGCCTCGGCCCGCTTCACCGTGGTCTCGGAAACCTGCGGCGTTCCGACCGTCGAGAGCTTCACCGTGGTTCCAGCCGTACCCAGGCTCCCATCGGATTCAAAGGGAGCCCACTCGCGCAGCTGCGCCGGGTCGGTAAGTGCCTGCCAGACTGTCGCCGGCGAGTGGCGCAGCTCTCTGACGAGAATCAGGGTCCATTTCTCTCCCTCCTTACGGACTTCCGCCCCGCTGGCCGGGCCCGGTGC
The DNA here is from genome assembly GCA_963821525.1 of uncultured Gemmatimonadales bacterium. Lineage (GTDB taxonomy): Bacteria > Gemmatimonadota > Gemmatimonadetes > Gemmatimonadales > GWC2-71-9 > DATBGE01. The sequence goes on from CAWGED010000010.1 coordinate 49,971, forward strand.
GTACTGTACGTGATCGGTCATTTCCCCCTTCCCTTCTTCTTCGTTGACGGTGATTGGTCCATGCGGTCGAGGTGGCGCTCGAGCGCATCGACATGACCGGACCAGAACCGACGGAACGGATCCAGCCAGGCATCCAGTTCCTGAAGTGGTTCTGGCTTCAGTCGGTAGAGGCGGCGTTGAGCGTCCACTGTGGATTCGACGAAACCGGCCTCGCGCAGGACCCGGAGGTGCTTGGACACGGTCGGCTGCGGCATCCGAAGGCGACGCTCGATCTCTCCAACCGACCTTTGGGACGAGACCAGGAGGCCCAGAATCGCGCGGCGGTTCGGCTCCGCGATGATTTCGAAGACGGATTCCATGGCCTTAGTATACCGCCAACAGTATATACTTGTCAAGGCATATACGAAACACGAAGGCCCGAAGGCCACAGACGGGTCGTCGCTGCCGTACAATCCCGCTCACCTCGGCAAGATCACCTAGCCAATTTCTTAACAACAAAAGCGCTCTGTGATCCTGCCCAGGTGGCTCGGAGGGCAGAGTGTCATCGGAGCCCTCTGTGCCCTTCGTCTCTTCGTGTTTTCGTACAGGAAAAGCTTACCACGGAAGACGCGGATAACGCGGAAGCACGCGGAATTGGGCTGGTTCAATTCAAACACGAAGACACGAAGGGCACAGAGGGGTCGCCGCTGCCGTAGGATCCCGCTCAACTTGGCAAGATCACCTCGCCAATCTGTGAATCAACAACAGAGACTCGTGATCCTACCCAAATGATTCGGAGGCCAGATTGTCAACGGAGCCCTCTGTGCCCTTCGTGTCTTCGTGTTTTGCGTGATTATCCGTGTGCTTCCGCGCGTTCCGCTGTAAGCTTTTGGTGGCGATCACGGATCATCCCGCTGGCGCAAAGGTCGCCTCGTGACCAGTTTGAGCCCGTGGACGACCCCTGACTTGGGCAGGAGGCTATCATGAAACGAGAACAAGCCCTAAGAGTCGTGTTGGTGTTGGTGGGATTGTTGTTTACGGCCGGCCTTTACCCTCTCGCGATCGGGGTCAGGAGCGAACTGGATCCCAACATCGACAACGGCGTGCCAATGATGCTTAGCCTCTACGTCACGCTGGGAGTCTTCTTGCTGTTGGCGGCACGCAATCCATCCGCCTATCGCAGCGTGATCGCTTTCGCTGCGTGGTCGAGTTTCGCTCATGCCGCCGTCATGGCAGTCATGTCCATCCAGCTTCCAACCCAACGAACCGAGCTCTTGATCGCGTCGGCTGCATTCGGCTTGATCGGTGCGCTCCTGATCGCATTCTCACCGGGAAGGCAGCCCGCATCAGCCGAACGCGCCGCAGCATGACACCTTCAATACCCTCCGCTCAAGACTATGCCAGCGAGCCGGTGCGCTACCCCCCGCTCGTCGTGGTGGATATCGCCGCAGAAGCGGCTGCGGTCACCGAACAGTACCGGAACCAGGTCCTCAGCCAGGTGAACACCAGTTGTCTGCGCCTGGGGGTGCTCGCCGGGGAGTATCCCTGGCACCAGCATCCTCACTCCGATGAGCTGTTTCTCGTGGTGGAGGGCCGGCTGGAGATCGAGCTGGCCGATGGGCGCACGATGAGCCTTGGACCCTGGCAGAGTGTGGTGGTGCCGGCGGGAACGGTGCATCGCACGCGAGGAGCCGGACGCACCGTAAACCTGTGCTTCGAGGCGTTGTCAGCGACGACCGTGTTCGTTGACCCTATTCAGCGCTCAGCGCCTGGATAGGGTCGGCCCGCGTCGCCCTCCAGCCGGGAATCAGGCAGGCGGCTACCGACACGACGACGAGGAGCACTGCGGTGCCGACGACTACGCGCGGCTCCTGCGGTGAGATTTCGTACAACGACGATCGCAGCAGTCGCGTGACGACCAGGGACAGCCCTACTCCTATCACCAGCCCGACCAGCGGAAACGACATGCCCTCGCGCAGCACCTGCCACAGCACGTGACGCGGGGTGGCGCCGAGCGCAATGCGGATTCCGAACTCGCGCGTGCGGTCGGCGACCAGGTATGCGAGCACCGCGAAAATGCCGCTGGCCGCCAGGAACAGCGCCGCGACCCCGCAGCCGCCGAACAAGATCGCCTCGAAGCGGTTCCGCGCCCACGAATCGTTAACGATGTCGGTGAGCGGTTGCACATCCTGCAGTGCCAGATCGGGATCCACGGTAGCGACAGCTTTCCGCACGCTCGAAACCACGGACTGTGGATCCCCGGCGGTCCGCAGGAACACCATGCGCGCGGCATAGGTGAACTGCGCATAAGGCGTGTAGAAGCTGGCGAAATTGGGGCGGAGGTCGAGGGGAGCGTACACCACGTCGCCGACGATACCGACGATCTCGGCGCTGGAGTCCGGGCTGCTGAAGCTGCTACCGCCACCAAACCACACCCGTTTGCCCAGCGGATCCTCATCCGGCCAGAAACGGCGGGCGGCCGTCTCGCTGATCACCGCCACCCGCGGCGCCCCGGCGACATCAGCGGCGGTGAACACTCGGCCGCGCCGTACCGGAATGCCGAGGGTGGCAAAGTGATCCGGGGCGATGTAATGGCGGAGGACGGGAGGTGCTTGCCCCGGGTCCGGCATCGCCCGGCCTTCTATATAAAGGACGCTGCTCGCGGTGCCCGCGAGAGGCGCTCCGCCGTCCACCGAGGCCGAGACTACCCCAGGCACCCTTGCCAACGCGTCGAGCAACCGTGAGATGAACGCAGGCGCGGCGGCAGGGGGAACCCGGGCCTCGGAGGGGATCACCCAGAAGGTGAGTACGTGGTCAGGCTCGACGCCAATCGGGGCCTGGCGCATCCGTTGAAAGCTGTCGATGAGCAACGCCGCCGAGACCACCAGCAACATCGCGAACGCCGCCTCGATGCCGACGATGATGCCCCGCAGCGACGGCCGGCGCAGCCTCATCGCGCCGTCCGCAATGCCACGCGATCCGGCCCTGATCCCGGACGATACGTCGAGGTGAAACGCGCTCATCGCGGCCGGAACTGCAACCAGGAGCGTCGTCGCGAGGGTCAGGCCGACACCGAACAAGAGCTCAGCGAGGCCGAACTTGGGTGAGTCGAAAGGCGCCAGGCTGCCGTAAAAGTTGCGTGGCGCCCAGATGTTGGCTGGCGGGACGATGAGGGCGCTTCCCACCGCTGCGAGCGCGATGCCTATGCCGCCGCCCAGCAGGGCAAGCAGCGACCCCTCGCCGAGGATATGGCCAAAGAGCCGGTTGCTGCTGCTCCCCAGCGCCAGCCGCACCGCCGACTCTCGTCGTCGGGCCAGCGCACGACCGAGCAACAGGTTCGCCACATTGGCGCACGCCAGCAGGTGCAGCGCCGCGACACCGCCGAGGAGGACAAAAAGCGAACGTCGTACGTTTCGGTCCGCGCGGCCCTCGTTGAGGGTCGCAGCGGTCGCGCTCACCCGCTCCTCCGGGAAATCTGGATCGCTGGGCAACGCACGATTGATGCTGGCCCCGAGGACGGCGAGCTCGCTCCGCGCGGCAGTAAGGTTAGTCCCCGGCCGCAATCGACCGACGGCGCTGATGAAGTTCTGGTTCGTGGTGAGGTAGTCGGGGTAGGTGACCTGAGGTGACATGGTCCGCGGAATCCAAAGCTCGGCGCGGCCCGAGAGGCCGGTGAACTCTGGTGGGAGTATGCCGATAACAGTCAGCGGAACCCCGTTGAGGCGAATCGTTCGTCCGATGAGGGACAGGTCGGCGGCCCAACGCCGGGTCCACAGTCCGTGGCCGAGCACGACCACCGGTGTCGGGTCCGCAGGATCGTCCTCCGCATCGGTGAACAGGCGTCCGCGAGCCGCGCCGATGCGCAACAGTTGAAAGTACGATGGTGAGACTCTCTCCCCTTGCACCAACTCCGCATCCCCGTCTCCCGAGAGCGTAAGACTTGCGGGCGAGTAGCTGGCCACGATCTCGAAGCTGCGCTGCGATTTTCGCAGGAGCTCGAATCGGCCGAACGACCAGCGCTCCTGCTGCCGCGGTTCACCCGCGGGGTTGCGGCGGAGGTAGAGCATCGCAATGCGGCCGGCGTCGGGGAACGGCGGCTGGCGCCAGAGCCCTGCATTGACCACACCGAAGGCGGTGGTAAGCGCCGCAACCCCAAGCGCGAGGGTAACGACCACACCAATCGCGAGCGCGGGAGCACGGGCGAGTGAGCGGAAGGTGGCAGTGAGTGGCATGAGCGGGCGTCTCGGGTTGCGAGCCTACTCTACGATGCCAGCCGGGCGGGAAGCGTTTAAGAGTTATTCATCGCGATATTTATTGGCTCCGCCTTCAAAGCATCCCTCGGCGATCCTCCCCATTCCCTGCCCCACGCTCTCCGCATCTGAAGCGCTGAACGGAACCCGGCAAACTCGGCGGCTCGCGTCACGCTGGCGCCATGCTCCAGCGCCTGCCTCGCCCGCTCCAGGCGGATCGCCTGGAGATACTGAAGCGGCGATACCCGCGCATACTCGAGGAAGAGCCGCAGCAGGTGTCGCTCCGTGGTGCACCCGGCCTCCGCCAGCGCCGCCATGTTCCAGTCCCGCTCCGGTTCATTGAGGATGGCGTTCTGAACCCGATGCACCGTCGTATGCAGATGGCCGCGATGGCGGCGAAAGGGTGACTCCTCCGGATCCCGTTCCGAGCGCCTGAGATACACCACCATGTCCTCGGCGACACTCGCCGCCAGGGCTTCCCCGCACTCTTCGGCAATGAGGTGCAGGGCGAGATCGATTCCCGCCGTGATGCCGGCACTCGAGGCCAGCGGGCCATCCACCACGAAGACTCGGTTGTCGAGGACCTTGGCCCGTGGCGCCAGCGCGCGCAGGGTGTGCAGCAGCTCGTGGTGCGTGGTGCAGCGCCGGTGGCCCAGCAGCCCGGCGCGCGCCGCGAGGAGAGTACCCGAGCAGATCGTCACCAGACGATGTTCCCCGGTGCCCTCCAGCAGTGACTCGCCCAGGTGCCGATTGAGCCAGCGCGCAGTAGTCAGGACCGCTGGAGTGACAAGGCCCAGGTGCTCGCTCGGCTGACCCACCACCACGACCCATGTATTCGGGCCGAGCTCCTCCGGCAGCGGCTCCAGGCCGGCAATGGCGAGCCCCACCGACGTTTCCTGCACCTGGTTCGGCGCGGCGAAGCGCAACCGGAAGCGCGGCGGGAGCCCACTCCTCCCGCGATGCTGGTTGGCCAGCCGGAAGGCCTCCGCCGCGCCGGCGATGTCCAGCAGCAACGAATGCGGCAGGATCACGAACAGGACGTCAATCAGATGGGCGCGTGCGATCATTTGTCCGAAAGTGAGTGATAGTTGTCGGTCCTCGATGCGACGAGGGACCACGTGTTCGGTAGCTTGGGGAAACAATTGCAACTTTTCAATTGTCAATTTCCAATTGCTTATGACTCCCCATATGCTATCGCCCGCCACCCTCAGCATGGCATTGCTGGCCCTGTCCTGCTCGCCGTTTTCGGCCATGGAACTTTGGGCCCAGGCGCCGCGGGACCACGTCGTCTCCCGGCTGGAAAGCACCGTCGATACGGGTATCAAGCCGGGGGACGACTTCTTTGGCTACGCCAACGGTGCCTGGCTCAAGGCGACCGTGCTCCCGGCCGGCAAGAACCGCTGGGCAGTCCGGGACGACATCAACGAACGGACTCGGCGGCAGCTCGAGGCGCTATTCGACGACGCACGCACGGCGCGGCCGGGCTCCCTCGCGCGCAAGGTGGCCGACTTCCGCTCGGCCTACCTGAACCAGTCGGCCATTGAAGGAAAGGGGGTTGCCCCGCTCAAACCCCTGCTCTCCCGGATCGACAGTGTCGGCGACAAGCAGGCACTCACTCGCCTGATCGGCAGCACCATGCACGCCGACGTCGATCCACTCAACCTCGGCGTCTACACCTCGTCCTCGGTACTCGGACTTTCGGTGGAGCACAGCATTCACGGGGAGAAGACCTATGGCACCTTTCTGGTCCAGGGGGGGCTCGGCCTCGGCGACCGTGACCAGTACCTGAGCCAGGATTCCAGCGCCGTCACCCAGCGCGGTCGCTACCAGCAGTACATCGCCCGGATGCTGACGCTCGCTGGCTTCGACCACGCTGATCAGCGGGCCACCTCGGTGCTGGCACTCGAAACGGCCATCGCCGAGACCCAGGCCTCGCTTAAGGCATCGGCCGTGGACCGTAACGCCGACAATCAATGGTCGCGGGCCGACTTTGCGCGCGAAGCACCGGGCATGGACTGGGGTGCCTTCTTCCAGGCGGCGGGCCTCGGCCAGCAGCAGGTAGTCGTCGCATGGCAGCCCACGGCCATGAAGGGGGTCGCGGCGCTGGTTGCCTCCCAACCGCTCGACTCTTGGAAGGACTATCTCCGCTTTCACCTGATCCACGACTACGCCGATGTGCTGCCGCGCGCCTTTGCCGAGGCGGCCGCTGGTATGCGCGGCGACCAGCGCCCACGCGATCAGTTGGCACTGGCGACCACCCAGTCGGCCATGGCCGATGCCATCGGACAGCTTTACGCCGCGCGTTACTTCTCGGCTGCGCAGAAGACGCGGGTCAACGGCATCATCAAGAACGTTGCTGCGGCGTTCCGCGAGCACGTAGCGGATGCGGCGTGGTTGTCGCCTACCAGCCGGTTGGTAGCACTGGCCAAGCTCGACCGGCTGTACGTGGGCATCGGATACCCGGATGCGTGGGAAGACTGGAGCGACCTTCGCATCGACTCCACCGACGCTTTTGGCAACGCGCAGCGCATCGCCGACCACCAGTACCATCATGCTCTGGCCCGACTCGACAAGCCGTACGACCCGCACGAGTGGGTGCTGCCACCGCAGACCGTGGGCGCCGTCCTGATCTTCCAGCAGAACGCCTACACCTTCGCGGCCGCGCTGCTCCAGCCCCCCAAGTACGACTCCACCGCGTCGGATGCCGCGACCTATGGCGCGATCGGCGCCATCATCGGCCACGACATGAGTCACTTCGTGGATGTGCTCGGAGCCGACTATGAGCCCGATGGCCGGATGCGTCGTTGGTGGACGGCCGACGATTCGGCGCGATTCGAGTCAGCCGCCGAGCCGATCGTGCGACAGTTCTCCGCGTACCAGCCGCTCCCCGGGCTTAATGTTGACGGACGGCTCACGAGAACGGAGAATGTAGCAGACCTGGCCGGCCTTACCGCCGCCTTCGAGGCTTATCGCAAGTCACTCGGCGCCAAGGCCGCGGACCGGGATTACGTCCGGCGCTCGGATCGGGAATTCTTCATCGCCTTCGCGCAATCCTTCGGGGCGAAGGTGAATGAGACGGCCCTGCGTGCGCAGCTCTCGAGCGACCACGCGCCGGAGATGTACCGGATGGACGCAGTGCGGAACCTCGATGCGTGGTACCAGGCCTTCGACGTGGTCCCCGGACAGCGGCTGTACCTCGAGCCGGGGGCCCGGGTACGGATCTGGTAGCGGCCAGGAGGGAGCCCATGCGGGTCACAGTCTGCGAGCTGCCACATGAGCCCGCGGCGTTCGCCGCCGCGTGGGCCGGACTGTGCGACCATACCAGGGCGCACGCCTCGGCGCTGGTGCTGCTCCCGGAGTTCGCAATGCTGGAACCGGTCTGGGAGTCGGCGCACTTCGACGCCGCTCGCTGGAATGCCAACGTGACCCTGAACGACATCCAGCTCGGTCGTCTCGCCGAGCTGGGCGTCGAACATGTGGTGGGCACCCGACCAGTGAGCATGAATGGCCGCCGCTTGAATCAGGGATACCTCTGGTCTCGGGACGCTGGAGTGCAGCCGCTCCGGAGCAAGTACTTCCTGCCCGACGAGCCGGGAAACTGGGAGGCGACCTGGTTTCACCGGGGAGATCGGGAGTTTCCTCTGTTTCACGCCGGTCCGGTGTCGTTCGGCGTCAACATCTGTTCCGAGCTGTGGGCCCTCGAAACCTATGGGACCTACGCCGCGCTCGACGCCCAGCTGGTGTTAGCGCCGCGGGCGACGGAGTTGGCGACGACGATGAGGTGGCTGGCCGTGGGCGTGGTTTCGGCCATCCGCTCGGGGGCGTTCAGCCTCTCTTCCAATCGAGTCGACCCGACTGGCGCCTGCGGCGGTGGCGGATGGATCATCGATCCGGGCGGGGAGATCCTGGCCCTCACCTCATCCATCGAGCCTTTCGCGACGCGGGACATCGACCTGACGAAGGCGGCGAAGGCCAAGCAGAGCTACCCCCGCTACGTGTTTTCGGAATCGCGCAACGGCCCGCCGACCTGAGCTCACCCGCCTGACCAGCGCCTGCACCTGCCGGGCGCTACTTTTCACTTCCAGCCAGTCCATCGTTGCAGGATCTGCTGCGGCTGCCTGGTCGCGTATCTCAGACCCGACGCCCCGGGCCTGGCGACGGAGCCGTAATCAAGAAACCGATTCAGGAGGACCAAGACCATGGAACTCGCGACCGCATCTGGCACGACGAACCTGACCGGCATATCGCCCCAATTCCTGGTGGACGACCTCGCTCGCTCCATCGAGTACTACGGTCGGTGCCTTGGCTTTGATCTGGACTTCCAGTACCAGGACTTCTACGCAAGCGTCAGCCGAGACGGCTGTGCGATTCATCTCAAGGCCGCGCCAAAGAATGAAGCCGACCGGGCACATCGCCAGGAGCACGAGCATCTCGACGCCCACATCGCCGTCCGGAACGCCGCCGCCTTGTATGACGAACTGCACTCCCGCGGGGCGTTGATCACGAGGGCGCTGGAGGACAGACCGTGGTCGTGCAGGGACTTCTACATCCAGGATCCCGACGGCTACATCCTCTGCTTCAGCGAGCTGACCGCCTAACGCGTTACTCGGCCAGGCGATGACGCAGCGCCGAAGCGTCATCGTGCCCATCCGAGCCAGGGCCGACAATGCCCCTTGCGCCGCCTTCGGCACTTCGTGCGATCAAGCTCATCCATACGGTGGCATGGGTTTTCTTTGTGGCTGCCATACTCGCCATCCCGCTCGCGGCGTGGCATGAGAGGTTTGGCCTGGCGTTGGTCTGTGCGGTGATTGTCGCCGTCGAAGTCCTCGTCCTTGCCGTGAACGGCATGAAGTGCCCACTAACGCCTCTCGCTGCCCGCTACACCGATGACCGCCGCGACAACTTTGACATCTACTTGCCATTGCTCATGGCCCGCTATAACAAGGAGATCTTCGGAACCTTGTACGTGGCAGGCCTGGTGTTCGGGCTTGCGCTCTGGCTGCTCTCATAGCCCGGACTGGTCCGAAGGTCCCGGGCTACACTAACCTGGTTAGGCCGCTAAATGGCTACGATCACGGTCCGCACCGGCGATGCTCCCGACCTCGAGTCATTCCTGGCCCAGCGCATTTACGAGTACAACGCGGCTGCTACCGGGTACCATGACGGGGAGGCGTTCTCCGCCGTCCACCAGAATGAGTCCGGCAGCATCGAAGCCGGTATCTACGGCTTCACGTGGGGAGGGTGCTGCTTCGTCTCGTACTTGTGGGTCGCCGAGGCTTTGCGCCGCCGGGGGATGGGGAGTGAGCTACTCAGAGCGGCCGAGCGTCATGCGCAGGAGAGGCGCTGTCGCCTGGTCCTCTTGTCGTCTCACAGCTTCCAGGCGCCCGTGTTTTACGCTCGCATGGGATACGAGCAGATAGCACGGATCGACGATTATCCCGTCGGCCACGCAGACATCTTCTACGCCAAACGACTCTAGCAGGCTCGAAATCGAGCCCCGCAGCTAGTTCGGAGTCGATTGGGTGGCCCCTCTTCCGTCATTCGGATGTCCAGTGTCATCATCCACCACAGACTTGGAGATCCGACCCATGCGCTACGCCCTTCTGATCCACTACCCGCAGCCTGCCGTCTCCACCCTCAGCGAGGACGAGATCAAGGCTGGCATGGCTGCTTTCCACGCCTACGCCAAGGCGCTCGAGGAGGCCGGCGTCCTCCGCTCGGCCGAAGTCCTTCAGACAATTGCCAAGGCGACCAGCGTGTCAATGAAGCAGGGCAAGCTGCAGGTGCAGGACGGGCCATTCGCCGACACCAAGGAGGCGTTCGCGGGCATCTTCATGCTCGATGTGCCGGACTTGGACGCCGCGCTCGCCTGGGCCGAGAAGTGCCCGGCGGCTCACTGGGGCACCGTAGAGATCCGTCCTTCGGCGGTGCGGTTCGCCGATGGCGGGTGGACCAGCGCGTCGGAACCGGTCCGCGCGTGACCCAGGACGCCGCGGCGCGCGCCGAGGAGCTGGCCCGCACCGCCTACGGCCGGCTCCTCGCCGTCCTGGCTGCCAGGGATGGTGACATCGAGTCGGCCGAGGACTGCCTCGCCGAGGCCTTCGCGCAGGCGCTGCGCACCTGGCCAGAGACCGGGGTCCCGAACAGCCCTGAGGCCTGGCTCCTTACCGTGGCGCGCAATCGCGGGCACGACCTCCGCCGTTCAGCGGCGCACCGGCTGAACGAGCCACTCGCGAACCTCGAGCGGACCGGCGCGCTGTCGGTGGTGCCGGAGCTCGATCCCGATGCGATCCCCGACCGACGGCTCGCGCTGCTCTTCGTCTGCGCCCATCCTGCCATCGATCCCGCCGCACGTACACCGCTCATGCTCCAGGCAGTGCTCGGTTTCGAAGCCGAGCAGATCGGGCGCGCCTTCGCCATCCCGGCGACAGCGATGGCCCAGCGACTGGTGCGCGCCAAACGCCGCATCCGGGACGCGAAGATCCCGTTCGTCGTGCCCGATCGTGGCCAGATGCCGACGCGCCTCACTCCCGTGCTCGAGGCGATCTACGGCGCCTACGCGATCGACTTCCCCCTGGTCGCCGGCACCGTGCCGCGGGATTCGCTCGCGGGCGAGGCGCACTACCTCGCCACTATGCTCGCCGAGCTGCTTCCCGCGGAGGCCGAGGCGCTTGGCCTCGGGGCACTCATCTCGCTTTCTCTCGCCCGCCACCCCGCGCGCGGAACGGTCGACGAATTTGTGCCGCTCGACGAGCAGGATCCTTCGCTCTGGGACGCAGAGCTTATCGCGAAAGGGGAGCAGTACCTTCGGCGGGCGCGCGATCTCGACCGTATGGGCCGTTTTCAGATCGAGGCCGCCATTCAGTCAGTCCATTGCGCCCGCGCGACCTCAGGCGCGACCGACTGGCGCGCGCTGCTGACCCTCCACACCGCTCTCCTCTCGTTCGCGCCGACACTCGGCGTGCGGGTCGCCCATGCGGCGGCGGTGGGACGGGTCGAGGGTCCAGATGCTGGACTCGAAGCGCTCGATGCGATCGGGGATGATTCCGCGCCGCGTTTCCAGCCTGCGTGGGCAACGCGGGCCCACCTGCTGGCCGCTGCGGGACGTGCCGGGGAGGCCGCGCTTGCATACGAGCGCGCCATCTCCCTCACGACCAACGGGGCGGCGCGCCGCTACCTCGAGCGGGTAAGTGCCCGATTGGCTGGTGAAGCACGGCGGGCAGTAAGTCCCTGAGGGGCGCAGCTCATGGGCAGTGAGATCTGCCCCGGGGGACGATTGCCGTCGTGGGTTCCTCCCCCTAGCCTTCAGGTCGGTTTGGTCCCCCTTTTCCATCTTTGGAGACATTTCGATGCGTCGTACTTTGGCTTACCTCCTGGTCGCCTGTTTCGTCGTCGGTTCCCTGCAGGCCCAGACACCTGCAAAGCAAGTCTCCGCGACCAGCCCGTCGCCGGCGACGCTGGATAGTGCCCTGGCTGCGTACCGCGCGGACATGCAGAGCACCCGGGCCGACGTCATGGCCAAGAACCTGTCGCTCACCGCGGATCAGGCTGCCAAGTTCTGGCCGGTCTTCAATGCCTACCAGAAGGAACAGAACGTCATCATGGACGAGCAGCTGCAGGATATTCAGCAGTACGTCGACGGCTATAATAGCATGGACGACGCGACCGCCCTCGCCCTCATCAAAGCGCATCTGGACCGGGATGCCAAGATGACGGCGCTGCGCCAGAAGGGGCTGGTTGAGTTCCAGAAGGTGTTGCCCGGTATGCTTGCCGCGCGCGCGATGCAGATCGACCGGCGGCTGTCCCACGTGGCCCAGATGGAGATCTCCTCGAGGCTTCCCCTGATTCACTGAGGCGCACGAAGCAAGACCCGTGTCGAGAGCCGATGGAAACGCCCCTCGATACTGTGAATCGCCTCATCCGGGCGATCAACGCGGGCGACTTGGCTACGGCCGTGGCACTCTATGAGCCCGATGCGGTCCTCGTGGTTCAACCAGGTCAAGTCGCACGCGGGTCAGTCCAGCTACGCGAAGCGCTCAACGCTTTTGTCGCTTTGGGACCGACGCTGACTTCGGAGGCGCAGCATGTCCTGGAAGCCGGGGACGTGGCACTATACCTTGGCCGCTGGCAAGTTCGCGGTACTGATCCAGCTGGGGCACCGGTGATGCTCAAGGGCGAGTCGACCGACCTGCTCCGGCGTCAACGAGACGGTCGCTGGCTCATCGCCATCGATAATCCGTGGGGGCCTCAATTGCTGGGTCCAGGCTGAAGGGGATCTAGCTGGGAAGAACTCTCACCCACGGCCTCACCGCCGCATTGGCGCTCTTGGGTGCCATTGACTGCGGGACTCCACCGACGGTCGTGGCCGGTCCTCAGGAGATTTCCTCTACTCCCCAACAGATCACGTTCCTCGGCCCAGTCCCAGTTTCCGGCCCGAGGCGGGAACTCTGTTTCGACTTCGACCCGCCGGGGAATCTCAGAAGGCTTCGACCCTGCAGGCGGTTCTCCTCACCACCGAAGGCCGTCGCGATACCCTGCTTGAGCCCGGCGTGGATCGGCGCGGTGAGAGCCGGGTGTGTCTCGTGGCCGATCACCCCTCTGCAGCCGAAGTAACTCGTCTCGAAGGGTCGCAGTATCGCGGCGTCGAGCTCACGAGCAGCGCTGCTCCGGTGCATGTTAAGGCCATTCGCTGGTTGAGCGGTCGCTAAATGACTCCTGAAGCTATCGTCCAGCGCCAGTTCGAGGCGGCCAACGCGCACGACATTGAACGCTTCATCGCGGAATTCGCCGACGATGCCCAAGTCTTCATGCCGCCGGCGGTGGCCCCGACGCTGGTGGGTAAACCCGACATTGCTCATCACTACAGCACCAAGCGTTTCAATATCCGGGCACTCCACTATGAGCTGCTGAACCGTATAGTGACCGGAAACATCGTCGTCGACCACGAGCGGATTAGCGGTATCGAGCCCGAGCCGTATGAGGTGGTGCTTGTATACCAGATCATCGACGGTCGAGTTCAGACCGTGTGGCTCTTCCGGTCGGCCTAGCCAAGCTCTATCCTCATCTCCTCCATCTGGTAGGCGCGGCGCTCGTACTCTGGAGGGACCATGGGCGACTGGCTACTCAATCTCCCCGTCCTTGCGATGGGAATCATCATCCTCGGGGCCATCTATCTCCTCACCGCTGCGATCTACCTGCTGGTCACCAAGCTCGCCGTGGGTGAGCGGCTGAAGGCATTCAAAGCGATCACACCGGGCATCCTTCCGCCGCTGAGCGTCGTCTTCGCCCTGCTGGTCGCCTTCCTGGCCAACCAGGTCTGGGGCGAAGCCGACAAGGCGAGCACTGCGGTCAATCGGGAGGCGAGCGCCTTACGCGCCGTCGTGCTTCTTGCTTCCCAGTTTCCGGGTGAGACAGAGACGCAGCTGCGTGGGCTCATCCACGACTACATCCAGGACGCCGCGAATCAGGAGTGGCCTGATATGGCCCGGCACCACGTCACCCTGACGATCGCCCCACCCAAGCTCGCCGAGGCGTTGCGGCTGGCGCTTTCACTCACACCGCAGCAGGTGGGTCAGGTGGACGCCCAGCGCGAGATGGTTGCCGCGCTCCAGAACGCCTTCGATGCCCGCCGCCAGCGCATCGTCCTCAGTGGATCGTCGATCAACTGGGTCAAATGGACCGTGCTGCTGATCCAGGCGGGACTCACCCTGCTCACGATCGCCATGGTGCACTGCGACAATCGCCTCGCCAACCGCATCGTCCTGGGAATTTTCGCGACTGGCGTCGGGGTCGCCGTCTGGCTGATCGCCGCGAATACCCGCCCCTTCGCCGGTCAGATCTCGGTGCGCCCCACCCTCCTGCTTCAGGTGATGCCGGAGGCGGGCCCGGACGGAGCAGGTCCCTGAAGCGATTCGCAGGGAAGCCGGTCGCTGACTGGGCTGCGGTGTTGGGCGACGTGATGCACTTCGATCTATGACGTGCCACTGCGAAGCCACCGATCAACATTTCGGGCCCGTCCGAGCCCAGGAGGACCTGGCGGCCTACCGGCGGCGCGGGGCTACCGGCACGGCTCGACGGCTTCGTTCGCCTGGTGGGCGACTGCCAGGTGCAGGCCGAGACCCTGCTCGACATCGGAGCGGGCGTGGGGATCCTGCATCATGAGCTCCTGGCCCGAGGAGTCGGCACCGCAATGCACGTGGAAGCCAGTCGCGCATTTGTGCAGGCCGCGCAGGATGAGACTGGGAGACGGGGACAGGGCGGGCGGGTGACATTTCTGCACGGGGATTTTCTGGCTCTGGCTCCCACGATCCCGGCGGCGGATCTGGTAACGCTTGATCGGGTGCTCTGCTGCTATCACGAGCTCGACCCGTTGTTGCTGACCTCCGCGGCGCGCAGCCGGCGCTACTGGGCGGCCAGCTTTCCCCGGGATCGCTGGTACGTCCACCTGTATACTCGCTGGGAGAACCGCCGCAGGGCACGCAACGGGGACGCGTTTCGAACCTTCGTTCACCCGGTTACGCGAATTTACCAATTGCTGGCTCAGGCCGGGCTGCGTCCGCTCCGCGTCTCTCGGCGCCCGGTCTGGGAGACCGTGCTCTGCATCCGGGAGAGCTAGGCGACGCGGGCCGGATCGACGTGGACGGCCACGGGGGATGAGGTCCCGGAACTTCCGCCCGTTCGATCCGTACAAGAGGGTGGCCGCTCACACCGAATCCCCCTCAAGGAGAGCCCTATGACCGCCTCACCGAGTCGGTTCTCGGTGCCAGCCCTGGCCGTGATGGCGGGCCTGGCCAGTTTCGTCGCCACTCCACTCGCTGCCCAGGCGGTCAGTAACACGGCCGAGTTCGAGGCCTGGCGCAAGGTCCAGAAGGAAGACATCGACGGACTGAGGGAAAAGTTCATGGCGCTGGCCAAGGCAGTGCCGGCGGACAAGCTCAAGTGGAAGCCGATGGAGGGAACCCGGTCGTTCCACGACGTGTTCGCCCACATCGCCGCCGAGGGGAATACCGAGACGGCGATGTTCGGGAAGCCCCTACCTGCCGGCTCCCTCGCCGACTTCGACGCCGAGGAAGCACGGCTCGGCAAACTCTCGGATGATCAGCTGATCGCGGTGATGGACAAGTCGATGCAGAGCCTGAGCGCCACCCTGGCCGGGCTGTCGCTCGACAAGATGAACACGCCGATCACCTACTACGGCCAGTCCACCCTGCCCCGCGTCGCGACCACCTACACGCTGAACGATCTGCACGAGCACCTGGGCCAGCTGGTGTCGTACGCGCGGATGAACCAGATCGTGCCGCCGTGGAGCAAGAAACCCGGGTGAGGTGGGGCGAGCCTCTTGCGATTGGTCTTGGCGCCACCCTGCTGATGGACCTCTGGAACCTGTTCTTGAAGCGCGCCTTCAGCATTCCGTCACTCAACTACTGCATGCTCGGGCGCTGGGTCAGCCACCTGCCGTCGGGCACTTTCAGGCATGTGAGTATTGGCGCCGCCCCGCAAAAGCCCCACGAATGTGCGGTCGGCTGGGTTGCCCACTACAGCATTGGCATCGTGCTCGCCCTCGTCTTTGTCCTGATCGTTTCCGGTGAATGGCTCGCCCGGCCAACGGCCCTCCCCGCCCTGCTCTTCGGCATCGCCACCGTGGTCCTTCCGTTTTTCATCCTGCAACCTTCGCTAGGACTCGGCATCGCCTCGTCGCGATCCCCCAATCCGACACAGGCCAGGCTCAAAAGCCTCGTGACCCACACCGTGTTCGGTGTCGGACTCTATGTTTGCGCCCTCGTCGTGAGCTACCTGCTGCGTGCGGCTGCTTAGCCATGGGCCGCTGCGAGTCTCGACCTCGAATACCCGAGGGGGTGTGTGAAGAACCGTTCTAAAGGATTCCCATGAGATCACTCGACTTTGCAACCGTGACGCCACGTGAGATCGCGCCAGGCTACCTCGGCCGCTACCTCCACTCGGACCATATTACGCAAGGCCGAGTTGACATCGCTCCGGGCGCCGTCGTCCCCGAGCACTCCCATCCGCACGAGCAATGGACCCTGCTGCTCACCGGCTCCCTCGAACTTACGGTCTCCGGCGTCCCCCACGTCTTGCGACCGGGGCAGATGCTCTACATCGCACCGCATGAGCGCCATTCGGCGCGCGCCCTCAAGGCTTCCGTGGTCCTCGATGTGTTCCATCCGCCTCGGGATGACTACCGGTGAGGCACGATCTGATCGGCCGCGGATGAACGCGGATAACAACGCAGAACTGTGCAAATGTTTCCGTGGGATCCCTAAGGATCTGACAGACCCTTATTTCTGTGTTCATCTGCGTTTATCTGCGGCCCTGCCGGCTTCAGCGAGTAGAAGGCGGCGGATGTCGCGCACCAGATCTACAAGAAGTGGCCTGCGGACTGATTCAGCCGCAGAAGAACGCAGATAAACGCAGAACTGGTGCAAGTGCATTTGGGTAAATCGCCGGAGGACTAACAAACCTATATCTGCGTTCTATCCGCGGCCTCTGCCGACTTCAGCGAGTGGAAGACCGTAGGATATCGCCTGCGGCCCGATTCAGCCGCAGAAGAACGCAGATAAACGCAGAACTGGTGCAGGTGCATTTGGCGTAAATCGCCTGATGACTAAGAAACCCTATATCTGCGTTCATCCGCGTTTATCCGCGGCCTCTGTGTGGTTCCTGCGCAGCCTTGGCCCGCTCCGTAAGATTTAGCCGCTGCAGGACGCAAATAAACACAGAGCTGTTTCCCAGTTGGCCTGGCTAAGTCCCAAGTGAAATTGGTAGGTCCCGTTTCAGTTTGAGTCTCCGCAGGTCTATGAATCCTTTTTTCTGCGTTCATCTGCGTTTATCTGCGGCCTATGACTACTTCCTCGCCACTCCACTTAGACTTTCGACCGCCGACCCGGGCGTGGTCCCAGGCAATCGGTCTGTTCGCCGCCTTTCTTGGAACCTTCGCCGGGGGAGCAGCAGGCCAGGTCCAGCCGCACGCCGGCCATCCCCTGGGCACGGTTCACTTCCCCATCAGCTGCTCGGAACCGGCTCAAGTGGAGTTCGACCGGGCGGTCGCCCTCCTGCATCACATGACGTATCCCCAGGCGCGCGAAGGATTCGAGCGGGTCGCCACCATCGATTCGAAATGCGCGATGGCGTATTGGGGAGTTGCGATGACCCTGTTCCAGCCGCTCTGGCCTACGAGGCCGCGACCCGAAGCGCTGCAGCGTGGGTGGGACGCCGTGCTGAAGGCCAAGACCCTGGCACCGCCGACGGAACGGGAACAGCTCTTCGTCGCCGCGGCGGAGGCCTTCTTCCTCGAACCGGCGTCTACCGATTATTGGCTCCGCATCCGGCGGTGGAAACAGGCGATGGAGAAGGTCTACTCGTCCTTCCCCGACGATCCCGAAGCCGCATCGTTTTACGCTCTGGCGCTTCTGGCCACGACCCCCTCGGATTCGAGTCCTCGCGCGCATGCTGACCAGGCCGCCCAAATTCTCCTCGGTGTCTACGAGAAGAATCCGGACCACCCGGGTGCCATGCACTACCTGGTTCACGCCAACGATGTCCCGGGCCGCGAACGGGAATCACTGGAGATCACGGAGAAGTACGAAGCCGCCGCACCGAGCAATCCACACGCGCTCCATATGCCGACGCATATCTATACCCGACTCGGCGACTGGAATGGCGTAATCCGGGGGAACCTGCGGGCAGCAGAGGCGGCATTACAGTATCCGGCGGGAGACCAGGGGAATTCGTCTGGGACGAGTTTCCCCACGCGATCGAGTATCTCGTCTATGCCTATCTCCAGAAAGGCGCGGACGACAGAGCCGCCACGCAGTTGAACCGGCTGCGCGCAACGGCCCGATTGGAACCCACCTTCAAGACCGCTTTTCACCTCGCGTCTACACAGGCCCGTTACGCCTTGGAGCGTCGCGCCTGGAACGAGGCTGTGTTGCTGGTTCCCCGGGAGCCTGCTACCCTCGACTGGGATCGTTTCACCTGGCCGGAAGCCATCGTGCGATTCGCGCGGGGCCTGGGCGCGGCGCATCTGGGGAGAGTCAACGGAGCCAGAGCAGAGGTAGAGCGGCTGAACCAACTCGACGAGGCAACCCAGAAGACGGGAGAAGACCTGTTTGCGCGGAACATCCGAATGCTCCGGCTCGAGTTGAGCGCATGGATTGCCCACGCGGAGCGACAGGAGGACTCGAGCGTTGCGCTGATGCGGGAGGCGGCCGAGCTTGAGGTCTCGACCCCGAAGCCCGCCGTAACTCCGGCACCCACCCTTCCCGCCCACGAGCTGTTGGGGGACCTTTTGATGGAGCAGAAGCACCCGGCGGAAGCGCTCGCGGCGTACCAGCGTTCGATGGAACTCTATCCCAGGCGTTTCAACAGCCTGCTGGGCGCCGCTCGGGCAGCACGCGCACTCGGTGACGAAGCCCAGGCGCGTACGTTCTACGGCGAGCTTCTCGAAGTTGCGGATAGCGGAACTCGGCAGCCGGCCCTGAAGGAGGCACAGGACTATGTGGCAAAACGGCAATGATCGAGGCGTCTGGAGCTTCTTTTCCCCGGGCCTGGCTCTCCTCCTGATTCTGGCCGCAACGCTTGCTCCGGCCCGAAGCCTCATGGCCCAAGGCGAGCGTCAGATCGACGGACATTGGTCCTGTCAAACCATCCAGGCCAACAACACGATGTACGTCTCCGCAGTATGGGACGACAACGCGTGGCCGGATCAGGTCAGGACGGCCTGGCTTCAGTACCTCATCTCCAAGTACCAGTTCAAGGGCGATCCCTCCTGCAGCGTCGCCTACAAGTCCGGCTCGACCCTCGAAAAAATTCAGGGGGATCAGAAGAGCTACTCCGCTCAGTTGCGGGCCCAAGGTGTCAAGGTCATCGAGACCGGGTGGACTTTCGTTCCCGCGAAGGTCAGCCTGCCCTATTACTGCTTTGGGGCGGTGATGGTGCGGAACGGCGGCCAGCAACAGGGCTACTTCTATATGACGAAGGTGCTGGGAATGTCTCCCAACTCGCTGGACCAGCTGGGCGCCGCATGGGCCAAGCATGCCGAGGAGTTGCACCCCGGCCTCTACTGGGAGCCGCGGCCTGGTTGCAGCCTGCTGCCCGCCGACCCGGCGAAGCAGCAGGCCACGTTCGACGAGTGGGTCAAGCAGTGGACCGACAAGAAGTACGAAATCGTTCGAGATGACTGGACCTACACCGGCCCGGTTGTCGCCACGGCGGCCGACTCGGCAACGGGCTACTACTGCCAGCTCCTCTCGGGCAAGCTCCTCTACATCACCGGCGTGAACCTGCTGGAAGAGCCGGAAGCAACCTACGACTGGCAGGGCTATCGCGCAGCATGGTACAACTACGCCCGCAACACCCTCAAGATCGACCCCGGCGCCTTCCTCGGCGGTTGTGATACGGGGAAGATGCCGGTAGCGCAACATGCCAGGGCCGCCCGCGTCGCGGACATCAAGGGCCAAGCGGGGGGCGAGGTCCACGAGGTAAACTGGAAATACACCAAGAGCCAGACGACCGCTCCGGCTCCTGCTAGTGCCGCAGCTCCCGCGGCCGCCGCAGCTCCCGTAGCCGCAGCATCGCCTGTAGCCGCCAAGCCTCCCACGACACAGCCTGCGGCGCCCACTGCTCCGGCCGCTGCACCGCCCAAGCCGCAGCAGTTCTACTACTGCCAATGGATCCGGCAGCCGGCAAACGGCCAGGGCGCGATGACCTTCTACCTCACCGACGCGTTCGGCAGCACTACCCCGCAGGCCACCATCACTCAGAAGTGGCAGCAGCACGTCACCGCCACCTACCACCCGGAAGGCTCGGTCCAGGGCTCGGCGCTTTGCAGCCATGTCTCGCCGGATCCGGCGTCACAGAAGGCGGTGATCGGCGCCATCGTCAACGCCGCTAAGGCGAGCAAGGCGTCGGTCGTCAGCGACAAGTGGAGCAACTGAGAAATGAGAAAGGGCCCCGCATCGCCCACCAAGGGCTCGGTTGATCGCACCGCCGGGCTTGTCGATTTCCCCGATCCCGGTTCGACGTCTCATTGAAGGCGAGCTCATCCCTCGCGGCAACTCGGCCGGGTCGGGATAGCCAATTTCAACAAGGGCAACACCTTGCCGCTACCCTGGGAGACGACAGATGAAGGTCCTCATGATGATCAAACATTCTGAAAACGTTCGCTCGGAGCCAATCCCTCAGGCGCTGATGGACGCCATGGGCAAGTTCGTGGAGGACGGCTTCAAGAGCGGTGTGCTCAAGGACACGGCCGGACTCAAGCCCACTGCGGAGGCGTTCCGGATTCGCTTGAGTGGCGGCAAGCTGAAGGTGACCGATGGTCCCTTCACCGAGGCCAAGGAAGTCGTGGGTGGTTACGCAATTGTCGAGGTGAAGTCGCGGGACGAAGCGCTGAAAATCGCGCGCGATTTCATGGAGCTCCACCGGGTGCACTGGCCGACCTTCGAGGGCGAGTCCGAGGTGCGGCCGCTGGAGGATTACTAGCCAGCCTGGCTAGCCGGCCGGCGTCTGTGCGCCGGCTGGCACCACCAGCCATGCCCCGGTAGGTTCTGCGAGCCGCGCCGGCGGACTCCTCAACCGATACGGTGATTCATGAGAACTCATCTCCGCCATGACTTCAGCCGAGCTCACCGACTTCGCCACCCGTTACACGGCCGCCTGGTGCAGTCACGAGCCCGCGCGCGTCGCCGCCTTCTTCGCCGAGCAGGGCTCGCTCACCATCAATCATGGTGCCCCGTCGGTTGGGCGAGCAGCCATCACCGCGGCGGCACAGGGATTCATGAGCGCGTTCCCCGACATGGTCGTCATCATGGATAGCCTCGAGACGACCGGTGCCATGATCCGCTACCACTGGACTCTGACGGGTACCAACACCGGACCGGGCGGCACCGGCCGGCCGGTACATATCAGCGGCTACGAGGAATGGACCTTCGGGCCCGATGGGCTGATTGGCCGCTCGCTGGGCCACTTCGACGAGGCGGAGTACCAGCGTCAGATTCAGGGGACGGCAGAGCCGACGTCCTAGGCGATCCTCACCTATGAGCCGAGCCGGCCGCATCATCGGCGTTCTCATCATCCTCCAAATGGTGGGCAGCGGCCTCGTGAACTTCGCCCTCCGGGACCCCGCCCCGCACTCCCGTCAAATGGGGCTGGCTGTACTCCTGGGCCTGGTGACTACAGCAATGCTGGTCGGCGTCGCGGTGACAGCGTTCCCGATTCTTTGGCCACGTTCCCAAACGATGGCTCTCTGGATTCTTTCGCTGGCCGTGGTGAGCCTGGCGGTCACCGTCATGGAGAACTTCGCCCTGCTCTCCTCGACGTCCCCGAGCGATGCTAAGGACTGGGCCCACTACCTGGCCAAGATGCTCGACGGCGTTACGAACCTGGTCTTCTATGCTGCGCTGTACCGGTTCGTGCTGGTCCCGCGGGTCCTCGCGGGCTTCGGTCTGATCGCCGCGCCTCTGATGATCGCGTCACTGGCGATGCCCCTCTTCGGCCATGATGTGATGTTTCCACTGCTGGCACCGATGGGACTGAGCCAGCTGATTCTGGCGCTGTGGCTGGTGACGAAGGGGTTTCCGCAGGCGGAGACCGACGTACCGGGGACGTGAGGTCATCATGGGGATCTTATATCGCGAGGCTCGTGAAGCCGATGTTGGAGCAGCTCGCCCTTATCCGCGCCAGAGACTGGGGATCCGAGCAGTACTGGCGTGAGCGCATTCAGGGGTACATGAAAGGCACCCTCAACCCGCAGCAGTCTCTGGCCCCGCGCGTCGTCCTCGTCGCCTCACAGGATAGCCGAATCGTCGGATTTATCGCGGGCCATCTGACCTGGCGCTACGACTGTGACGGGCGAGGTCGAGTGGATCAACGTGATTCCGGAAGAACGTCGCACCGGAGTAGCCGGCGAGCTACTCCGCCTGCTGGCCTCATGGTTCGTTGGGCAGCAGGCCAAACGGATCTGCGTGGATGTGGATCCGGAGAATGCGCCGGCCCGGGCCTTCTACCGAAGGCACGGAGCTCAGGATCTCAATCCGCATTGGCTGGTGTGGCCCGACATCACACTACTGGTGGCCGGGCCGGAACCAGCTCAGTAGAGCTGGCTCCAGCTCCTTGAGCCCATTGCCTGAGCCGTGGCGGAGGCGTGCAGCGCGCGGGTGATGGCGCAGCGCGAGAAGGTCACCGTAGAGTTACCCGAAATGAGACTGCTATTGAGAACCGCGTCCTGGGCCATGAGTCCACCCACGATGTGGCCGCCGGTACCGGTACTGCTCACGCCCCCCTGGACGATGACTGGCCCGAAGAACTCGAATCCGCCGGCAATATCCAGGTCACCATTCACCAGGAGGATGCCCTGGCCATAGCCGCCGGTGATATGGAGGTTTCCCGGCGCGTAGATGATCGGGAAGTAGCCGAAGCAGGGACTGGTCGGAGTGACAGGGTCGCCCCAATTGAGGTTATCGGTGGTACGGCAGCTGAGGGGCGACGCGTTTAGCGTCGGCCCTATGCCGTTGACCGTGCCCGATACCGTTTTGGTTGCCATGCTCGCCAACTGGGCGAAATTGAGATCGCCGAACTGGTTGAAGCTCCCGCTGGTGATCGTCGGGTCAGTCAGAACCGCCGGGCTACCCGTGATGCAAGACGCACCGCTGCAGGCCCCGAAGGTGGTCACGTTGCCGCTGGAGTCCCGGACGCCCGCCGCGGTGGCGCCAGGGGGCGGGCAGAGGCCGCCGGTCCAGTTGGGCGGCACCGAATCGTTGCCGCTTATCTCAGTCGATCCGCCGATGTTGATGCCGACGCGGGTGGTGACCGCCGCGTTCATGTCAATCAGGGGGATGCTCAGTTTCAGCAGCTTGCCCAATTGCTGCCTGCTGATTACGGCCCCGGTCCGACTCAGGTGCCGGCCCTCGGAGCGCACCATGTAGGCGGCCTGGTTGATCCGGAGGACGTATGGGGTATAGGTGTTGGTGCCCCCAACCGTCACCGTGGGAAGGGTGATCTCGGAGCCGTTGGCCATGGTGTTGTACGTGCCCCCGTTCCACGCCGTCACCGTGGCGGCGAGCCCGGCTTCCGCCGCCTCGGACGCCTGGGCTCGGGCCATGAAATTGTCGCCAGTCCGCTGCTCCAACCGCCCCATGTAGAAGACACCGGCCAGAAGCGCGGCAATAATGACCAGCGCAAAGAGAGCCAGGGGCAGCGCCATGCCGCGCTGGTCCAATCGAGGCAATCGGGACATCGGGACACTCCGGAAAGGAGAGGTCATGGCAGGGGAGAGTTACGGAGCGTGACCCACCGCACCAGGGTGTCCTGCACCGGCTGGACGGTGGCCGACGTCCCGCCGGCCCGCACTGCGCGATCGCTCTGGCCGCGCAGCGTGATGCTGATGCTGCGGACCCGCGCCAGGGTACCGGTGACGTTCCCCAAGGAGTCGTAATAGGCGATCGAAAGACCGCCGGTCTGCAGCGGCCCGGCAACCGCCTGGAGCGCCTGGCCCGCGCTCACCGAGCGGGCGCCCAGATAGTCAACCCCACTCTGGGTCACCGGAGCAATCTCCATGGTTTCGAAGGTCCGTACCGGCGCCTCGACCAGGACGTCCGCGTTGGACGCGCTGTCCAGCGACGTGCCCAGGGTGATGGCCCCCACCCCCCCGCCGCAGCTCCCGCCCGTCACCGAGGTGATCGGGAATTCCCGCCACCGGTCGTCGCTCGAGATGTCCGGATCCTTCTCGACGAAGAGCAGCAGGTTGTCCTGGCCTGCCACCGGGAGCCGGGTGCCGTACAGCCGATCGGTCCGGATCTTCACTTGCGAGCTGGTGACCGAGCAGGCAAAGCCCAGCGTGCGCATGGCCCGGTACGTCACCGACGAGGCGTTGGCAGTCACCAGATCCACCGAGTCGACGTCGCTTCCCATCTCCTGCAGCTCGCTGGCCAGCACCTGAGTGCCGACCCGCACGTTGGACTGGAGCATCGCCTGCTCCACCTGGGTGACGGACAGGCGCTGCTGATTGCTGAGGAGTCGGATGAGCGCCGCTCCCACGATGCCCACGACCACCATCGCCACGAGCATTTCCACCAGTGTGAATCCGCGCCGCATAGGTCAGTCGCAGGCTAGAGTGGTGAACAGAGTGTCCGCCGTGGTGCCCCGAGAAGTCGGATAGCGCACCCACACCTGCACGGTCGCGCGTCAGGCCGGAGCCGGTAACCGTCCAGGTCTCGGTAACATTGCCGGGTCGTGTGGCAGTCCCGCTGGTCAGCGCGGTGCAACGGGGATTGGTCGCGTTGGCCTGGCGCCGCAGCAGCTCCAGACGCTCACTGGCCACGGCCGCCGCCTTGGTGGAACGCTTGCCTGCGCCCAGCATCCGGAAGACCGCGCCCGAGCCGGAGGCGAGCGCCAGAATCCCGACGCTCAGCAGGATTACCGCTACAAGGACCTCCACCAACGTGAAGCCGGAGGTGTTTCGCGTCATCTGATGACCCTCCCGAATCCCGTAACCAGCATCGAGTCCTGCTGCCCGCTGCGGGTGAAGTAGACCGTGGTCGGTACCGAGTTGCCCAGGCCGCGGGGATCCACCGCAACTGCATTGCCGGGAGTCACCGTCACGGTGACGGCATAGAGCTGCCCCAGGTCCTGCACATTCCCGATGGTGTCAGCGGTTCCGACGCCGGGGGACAGTCGCGGCGTGGCCGTGATGACCGCCTGGTTGCCTGTGAAGGTCAGCGCGGTGAACCGCCCCGTCATGAACGCCGTAGAACGGGCCTGGTAATACAGGGCCACCGCCTGGCCGCGGGCACTCCGGATATCGCTCTTGACCTTGGCCCGGTTCAGGCTGGGAAACCCGATGCCGACGATGATCCCAATGATCACGACGACCACGAGGATCTCGATCAGGGTGAAACCCGCGCGCTCGGGACCCAAGGTGGGTCTGGTCATGGCTGTCTCTGGTTCGCGTAACAGTCGAGATGTCTACGGCAATGGACATAGCCAATTGCCATACCCAGCAGCAATGCCTGTTCCAACTGGCTGACAATACTCAAGCCATTAATTGGCATGATGTTATGAGCGCTACTGGGGCCTGTCGGAGCCCCGGGATACGCCATCCCTAGGGCGACCTGCGAGACCTCAAACCAGCTGTCAAGAATCGCAGCGTCAAAGGAACGATTACAGCGGACGGAGCGCACGGCAGCCCAGCGGCCTTCCGAAACGCCTCGATGACCAAGATGTTCACCGGGAACCCCGTTCACGCGTTGCGCTGCATGACAGCTGACCGAAGCGACCACCGCAATGGAGTATGAAGTGAAGACCCAGTACTACACCGCCGCCAGTCTCGACGGCTTTATCGCTACGATCGACGACTCGCTGGAATGGCTCTTCCCCCTGGGCGAGCTCGAAGCTACGAGCTACCCCACCTTCATCCGCGAGGTCGGCGCCCTCGCCATGGGCTCCTCCACCTATGAGTGGATGCTGCGACACGTCGTGGGTCCCGAGGCCAGGCGGCCGCAGGCGTGGCCCTACAAACAGCCGGCATGGGTGTTCACTTCGCGGACCCTGCCGGCAATCCCGGGGGCAGACATTCGTTTCGTCCGCGGAGACGTCCGCCCCGTCCACCAGGCGATGGTCGCGGCGGCCGGCGACAAAAACGTCTGGATCGTTGGAGGCGGGGAGCTGGCGGGCCAGTTCTATGATCAGGGTCTGCTCGACGAACTGTTCGTGCAGGTCGGTTCGGTCACGCTGGGGGCTGGCAAGCCGCTCCTGCCGCGGGCCATCACCAGCCCGCCACTGCGTCTGATCTCGGTGAGAGCGGTCGGCACTGGTTTCGCCGAGTTGCATTACGAGGTCCCGAGTGATCGTCGGTCTTGATCGCATCCGGAGGAGTGATGCCTGAGATCAGGATTCTCGGTTCCGGGGACGAGACACTCCTCCGGAACGTCGCGCCGGGCGTGTTCGATCACGCTCTGAAGCCCGCCCTGGTAGCGGAGTTCCTTCGCGACGAGCGGCACCATCTGGCGGTGGCCATCGAGGATGAGACGGTGGTTGGCTTTGCCTCAGGCGTGCATTACGTGCACCCGGACAAGCCGGCGGAGTTGTGGATCAACGAGGTGGGAGTCGCGCCAAGCCATCATCGTCGAGGGATCGGGAAAGCCGTTATTCAAGCCCTCCTCGAGCATGCGAAGCGGCTGGGGTGTCGCGAGGCCTGGGTGCTCACCGATCGCGGGAACCAGGCAGCCATGCGGCTCTACGCTTCGACCGGAGGTAAAGAGGCGCCTCACGATCAGGTCATGTTCACCTACTTCTTGAATGGGAAGCGTCCGAGACCTTAGGACAGAGGGGGCGGTGGCGTGAAGACCTCTTCACGCCCGCATCATTCCCTTCCTTGTCAGGTGGCGTATTCTCAGTTGATGCTCCCCCACCCCCCGTTTGCGAGCCAGCTCTCCCTGGAGGAGGAGCTGGCAGAGTTCGAGCGCCTCAAGCCCCGGCTGGCTCGGGTCTGGCCGATCATTGCCTGGGAGCGGGACGACCCCTGTACCACGGTGGTCGTCCCTTCCCTCACACTACCTCAGGGGGAGCTGGCCAAGCTCAGCGGGGCAAGCTACTACGAAGAGCGATTGTTGTTCCTTCTGATCCGTCTCCGCAACCCGCGCGCGCGGGTTGTGTACGTGACCTCGCAGCCGGTCCATCCCCAGATCCTCGACTACCTCCTGCAACATCTGCTCGGCATCCCGGCCAGTCATGCTCGCCAACGACTCACCATGCTCTCGGCGGCGGACGGCTCACCGAGGCCGCTCACCCTGAAGATCCTCGAACGTCCCCGCCTTATTGAGCGGATCCGCCAGGCGATTCCCGACCGCGATTCCGCCTACCTCAGCGCGTTCAACGTGACACCCCTGGAACGGCGCCTCTCGGTCCTGCTCGGCATCCCGATCAACGGTGTGGACCCCGCGCTCGCGCACCTGGGGACCAAGTCGGGGAGTCGGAAGCTTTTTCGAGAGAGCGGTGTATCGCACCCTGCCGGGTTCGAGGATCTGAAGAGTGAGAAGGACGTTGTCGGGGCACTCTCCACCCTCCGAGACGAGCGGCCTGGAATCCGGCGGGCGGTGATCAAGCTCGACGACAGCTTCTCAGGGGCAGGAAATGCGCTCTACGACTACCCCGAGGAGAGTACCTCGCAGGCGCTGGCGCGCGCCCTCGACGGCCTCAAGTTCACTGACGCCTCGGAGACCCGCGAATCATACTTCGCAGAATTCGCTGTCGGCGGCGGGATTGTCGAGGAGTACGTCGATGGAGTCGAAACCCGCTCGCCCAGCGTGCAGCTCCGCACGGCGCCCTCCGGACAGGTCCTGCTGCTCTCGACCCATGAACAGATACTCGGGGGGCCCACCGGCCAGGTGTATGAAGGCTGCCGCTTTCCGGCAGACTCGGCGTACCGCCTCGCGATTCAGGAGGCGGGGCAGCGGGTCGGAGGCGCGCTGGCCGACCACGGAGTCGTGAGCCGCTTCGGGGTGGACTTCATGGTGACCCGCCCAAGACCCGACGCAGCCTGGGAATATCGGGCAATTGAAATAAACCTGCGCCTGGGCGGTACCACTCATCCCTTCCTGGCGCTCCGATTCTTATGCGGAGGCGGCCTCGACCCTGTGAGCGGTCTTTTCCATTCCGCCTCCGGACATGGTAAGTACTACCGCGCCACCGATAATCTTTGGAGTCCCCGCTACCGGGGGCTCCTCCCCGAAGACGTGATCGAGATCTTCACAATAAACCGGCTGACATTCGACTACCGGACGGAAACCGGTGTCCTGTTTCATATGATCGGCGCGGTATCCGAATTCGGGAAGCTTGGCCTCACCGCGATCGGTAACAGCCCTGAAGAGGCCGACATGCTTTTTGAGGACACTCTGGATGCGCTGGAGGAGGAAACAGCCTACGGCTGACCCGGACGCCCGCTGGCCTCATCGCTCCGCCCTCACACGTCGGTCGCGAGGTACGGCCGGGAACCACCGGGACATCTGGGCCGCGAGACATTAGAATGATCGCGATTGACGAAGACCGATCGGCCTTGCGCTTTCGGCAGGCCGAGTTCATCAAGCAATTGAGCCGGGGCGCGGAACACGCGATTTCGAAGGCGGGAAAGCCAAGGCGGGCAAGAAGCGGCGTTGACGTCAGACTCGATTCAGCCGCCGATGAACGCAGATAATCGCAGAAATCTCCTTCTAAACAGGGATGCTCGATATCCAAGACTGGGAGTGAGCTTCCAGTACACCCGAAATAACCAGGGTAGGTTTCTGCGTTCATCGCGTTCATCCGCGGCTTTTCCGGATGGGGCAACCAAGCTGGGAGGGGTGTTGTGGCTGGCCGTCGCCTTTGCACTCTACCTGACGGCTCAGATATCGACGATGGCGTACTTCGTCTTGAAGGCGCGCGCAACACGATGGATCCGGGGTGTGCCGTCCTGGTACCGCGCATTCCATAACAGGCACTTCGGAGCACCCTGGCTATCACCCAGATCCCCAACATCGGCCCCCAAGGCCAACGGCGTCGGATGACCTCCGGGGCAGTCGCCCTCGGGATTGTCGTTGCGGCAGCCGTCGTCCTATTCGTGGTGGGAGCGCCGAAGGCCTGGCGCCTCGGCCTGTTCCTGCCGATCTGGCTCGGTATGCTGGGGGTGTTCCAGGCGCGCGAGAAGACCTGAGTGAACCTGGCGGCGCGCGGTCTGCGCGACCTGGATAGTGGATCAGAACCGATCGCCGATCCAGCCGAGCTGGCTCAGGTGCGACGCCAAGCCAGAGTGGTTCACATGAAGTCTTTCGTTGCGGCGGCGTTGCTGACGGCGCTTCTGTTCCTGGTGTAGCCTTCCATGATCTCCCCGACTCTCGCTCGAGAAGTCCGTCGCCAGGTAGCTGGACGGGCGTTGAACCTTGGCGGGTGTCTTCTGGTCCTGGCGGCTGCCGTGCACTTCATCGCCATCCCGATTCTTCGACGGATCCTGGAATCCCACCTGACCACCGAGGCCTATGAGTTCTTCGCCCCACCTTTTTTCCTGAATCACGGCGTCGTGGGCATCCTGTTGCTTCCGCTCGCCTTCAACAGCTTCTACTGCGCCCGGGGCATCCGGCAAGGGCAACGCTGGGCGTGGCGGATCGGGCTGGCCACTGCCCTCGCGGTCCTGGCGCTACCGGTGGCGCTTCTCGCAATCATGGGGACTCGCTACCTGCACGCGATCCCCTTCCTCGTGGCCGCGCTCGCAATCACGGCCGCCGGCCTGGCAATGACGCTGCCACTTCTCCGGGTGCGACACGACCTGGAGGATTGGAACCCGAACTCGGGATCCTCGTAATGCGCCGGGTACGATATCGGGTGGCGACGAGCCTCGACGGCTACATCGCCGGGCCCAAGGGCGAGATCGACTGGATCCTGCAGGACCCGACGATGGACTGGGCCTCCCTCTTCGCCGGGTTCGACACGGCGCTGCTCGGTCGCCGCACTTACGAGTTGACGAAGCAGCCGGGCGCCCCAGGCTGGCCAGCGGGGTGGCGAATCTACCTGTTCTCGACGACCCTGGCACCGGAACAAGACCCGGACGTGACACTTGTCAGGAAAGACGCGGGCGCAGCGGTTGCCGCCCTGCGCGCCGGCGCCGGTCGGGACATCTGGCTCTTTGGAGGCGGCAGCCTGTTTCGAAGCCTCCTCGAAGCGAGGCAGGTGGACATCGTGGAGCTGGCGGTCATGCCCGTCCTGCTGGGAGGCGGGGTTCCGTTTCTCGAAACGGGTGCCCCTATCACACGGCTCAGGCTCGCGCACTCCGAAACTTCTCCACGCGGAATCGTCGTCCTGCGATACGAGGTACCGGATGCGGCTCTCGTCTGACACCTCACGAACGACGCGCGAGACATGGCTGGGACTGACCCAACAGACCCTTCGAATGGGTACGAGGCCGTTGCGAACGGGTTCATCTCGGGCCGTGTTCGCTCATCCGTCGGCGCTTCGACCGTTCGTGCATGGGCGAAGACGCTCCCCAAGGGCGCGCACCGTTCTGGATCTCGGCTGCGGGTCCGGCGTGCCGATCTCCCAGGCCATCGTGGATGAAGGCTTGACCGTCTCACGGCGTCGATGCCTCACCCAGCATGATCGCGGCGTTCCGGGCGCGGTTCCCCGAGGCAGCTGCCGAGTGCCGGCCGGTCGAGGAGTCCGAGTTCTTCGGTCGTGCCTTCGATGCGGTGGTTGCGTGGGGACTGATGTTTCTCCTCCCGCCGTCGTGCAGGCAAAGCTCATCGCCAAGGTGTCGAGAGTCCTCAAGCCTGGGGGAAAGTTTCTTTTCACCTCGCCCCACCAGTTGTGCGAATGGCCGGACAATCTCACCGGCCGGAAATCCCAGTCGCTCGGTTCGGCCGAGTATCGTCGGCTTCTGGCGGCGAATGGGCTGATCGTACAGAATGAGACCGAGGATGAGGGCAACAACCACTACTATTTCGCGGCCAAACCGTGATGCCTGGCTCCAACGACCGCTACGCGAAGGAGTTCCTGGCGGTTGGGGGACGATGGACTTCAACGCCCACATGGCCAATACGGCCTATCTGGATCTCGCCGCGGACGTCCGCATGGCATTCTTCGCCGAGCATGGATTCCCGCCCAGTGAGTTCCGCCGGCTCGCCATCGGCCCCGTCATCCGCAAGGACGAGCTCGAGTACCGCCGGGAGGTTGGCCTGCACGACACCGTGACCGTCACGTACTCCATGTTGGCGATGAGTCCTGACGGGGCACGATTTGTCGTCCAGAACGAGTTCCTGCTGGCGAGTGGGGAGCTGGCCGCGACCGTCCGGTCCACCGGCGGGTGGCTCGACCTGCGCGCTCGCAAGCTCGTCCCGCCGCCGCCGGCGCTATTGAGCGCTTTCTCCCAGGTGCCGCGCGCTCAGAGTTATACCGAGTTGCCGCTCAAGGGCCAGGAGTAGACGCCGCACGTCACAGGAGTGCCCATGCCCGACATCCTGCAAGACTTCCCAATCAAGGCTCCGGCAAGCCGCGTCTTCCGGGCAATCAGCGACCCGGCGGAGCTCGACCAATGGTGGACGGTCAGCTCCGCGGGCGAGCCTCGCCTGGGTGCCGACTACAAGCTCTTCTTCGGCCCCGACTATGACTGGAAGGCAAGGGTGGCCCGATGTACCCCCGACAAGGAATTCGAGTTTGAGCTGACCCGTGCCGACAGCGAGTGGCTGGGGACCAGAGTCGGATTCGAGTTGGAAGGGGATGGGAAAGTCACCCAGGTTCGGTTCCATCACCTGGGGTGGCCGGCGGAGTCGGAGCACTACCGGATATCATGCCATTGCTGGGCGATGTATCTCCGGATTCTGCGGCGGTATCTGGAGCACGGGGAGACTGTGCCGTACGAGCGCCGGCTCGACGTGTAAGGAAGTCTCGCGTGACCGCCTCTCGACAACGCAGTCTACGATCGGCTGGCCGACAGTTGGTGGGACGAGAGCGGCCTCCTGCATTCGCTCACCGCTCTCAATCCCGCCCGGTTCGGTTACATGCGACGGGTGCTCGTCGAGGAGCTGCGGATCTCGCCGCTGGGTCTTCGCGTCCTGGATATCGGTTGTGGCGGTGGACTGCTGGCAGAGGAATTCGCGCGGCTGGGCTGCGTCGTGACGGGAGTGGACCCTTCAGCGGAGTCGCTGGCAGCAGCACGGAAGCACGCGATGAGTCAGGGGCTGGCGATCCGGTACCAGTGCGCACGAGGAGAGGCGCTCCCCTTTGCCGATGCAAGCTTCGATGCGGCGTACTGCTGTGATGTGCTGGAGCACGTGGATGATCTGAGCCGGGTGATCGCCGAGACCGCGCGAGTGCTCCGGCCCAGAGGGACCTACTTCTTCGACACCATCAATCGGACCTTTCTTAGCTGGCTGATCATGATCAAGCTGCTCCAGGAGTGGGGCTGGAGCGCCCTGATGCCGCCTCGGCTGCATGATTGGCACCGGTTCATTCGCCCGGCGGAGCTTCGGCGCGAGCTCACGCGGCAGGGTCTGGTGCCAGGCGGGATGACCGGGCTTAGGCCTCGTGCGAACGTTTTCCGTCAGTTCCGCGCTCTTCGCCGTCGCAAGCGAGGCTTCATCAGCTATGCGGCAGCATTCCGCGAGATGGATATCGCCGAAAGCCCTGACCTGTCGGTCTCCTATATCGGATTCGCCCGCAAGCCTTAGCCGTAGACCCCTCCCTTCCCCAGTTGACAAGCCACGGAGTTCCCGGCATTACCGTGTAATCCAACCTACACGAGGTGGGTCATGAACCTGATCGTCAGCGGAACCGGTGCGCTGGGGATGGAGACTTGTCGGCTACTCGCGGCGCGAGGTGACCCGATCCGGGCGCTGGTTCGCGCCACCTCGAATCCCGACAAGACGGTGGAACTCAAGGGCCTGGGCGCCGAGCTGGCAACGGGAGACCTGAAGGACCCCGCTTCTCTGATGGCAGCGTGCAAGGGTGTGGGCACCGTCATATCAACAGCGACGTCGGTACATTCTCACGAAACCGGCGATTCGATCGACACCGTGGACCGTCAGGGTCAGCTCGCCCTGGTCGAAGCAGCGGAAGCCGCAGGTGTCAAACACTTCGTGCTGGTCTCGTTTCCCCCGGTCGACGTCGAATTCCCGCTGCAGAGCGCCAAGCGCGCCGTCGAGGACCGGCTCCGGCGAAGCCGGATGAGCTACACCATCCTGCAACCCACTTGCTTCATGGAGGTGTGGCTGAGTCCCGCCTTGGGATTCGATCCAGCGAATGGGAAAGCGACCATCTACGGACCGGGCATCAACAAAACCAGTTGGATTTCCTACCGGGATGTGGCCAGGTGCGCAGTCGCGGCCTTGAACAATCCCCGGGCGGCCAACGCGACCATCGAGCTGGGCGGTCCGGACGCCCTGAGTCCGCTCGAGGTGGTGCGAGCGGCGGAGGAGGTCGTGGGGAAGCCCGTCGTGGTGCAGCACGTCCCCGAAGAAGTCCTCAGGTCGCAACATGCGGCGGCCACTGATCTACTTCAGAAGTCGTTTGCGGGATTGATGCTGTACTACGCTGCGGGCGATGTCATCGACATGACTGAGGCTCGGCGAGCACTTTCAGTGGAACGGCTCAAATCGGTTCGGGAGTATCTTCAGGGGTCTGTCGCCGCGGCTACCCCTTAGACCTCGCCTGTTGATGAACCGTCTGCTTCTCTATGTCCTTCTCGCCACCGGGTGCGGGGTCGCCAACTCGGGACGGGTGCCCGAGGTATCGGAAACGGGCTGCCCTCCGAGCGGCGGACATCGCGATCCCACCGGCGCCAGGACCTTCGATTCGACCGAGGTGGACCGCGATGCCCTGGTCGAGGACGACGTACCGGCATTTCACTCCCCGGTTCGCGCGGGACATGTCGTGGCGCGGTTCGTGATCGACTCGACCGGCCTGGCCGATCTGCGGACCTTAACGATCGAGGACAGCCCCGACACGGCGCTCGCCCGCGCGGTGCGCTCCTACCTGCCCCAGACCCACTTCATTCCCGCGGAACTGCACGGTTGCAAGGTTCGGGTCTGGGCGCGCTGGCCGTTCAGTATTCTGAGTGGCGCCGAGGTGCAGACCTAGATTTGTGAGCAGGTGATCCTTGCCCCCCACCGGCTCGGCCCGCACCTTAAGCGGGACCACCACGTCTTGGGATCTTCCTACCTCGGACCATTAGGACTCACCCTCCGGCCGGACCGCTGCGCTGGATTCGAAAGGCAAGAAGGAACCGATGACCGCGAAGGAGTCCCCCGCCCGCACATCCTCCGCATTCCTCCCTTCCTCGGGTCAAGTCCACGTCATCGGTGCCGGCCCCGTGGGTCTTCTCCTGACCGCGCTGCTTCAGTCCATGGAACGCTTCTCCGTCCATCTCTATGAGAAGCGACCCGAGTACAAGCGGACCCGCATGGTCCAGCTCGCCTCGTACCTGGTGGCGGATTCACTTGAGAGCTATCGCAGCGATTACATCGACGGAGAAAACGTCGAGGCGGTCTTCGATCCACCGGAGCTGGAGGAAGGGCTCGCATTCAGGCAATCCATTCCTGCCGACCTGATGTCCCTGCTTCAGAAGTGGGCACAGGGATTCGTTCCGCTCAATGGCATCGAACGCTCCCTCAGCAACCTGATCGACACGCGCGCCTCGCATCCGGTGCAACGGATTGCCGGCGTCATGACGCCGGACGCCGCGCTGGCGCTGCTGGAGCCGGGGGATACCCTGATCGATTGCACGGGTTCCCGGTCGCTGTTGCGTGATCACCTGGTACCGGGCTCCGGTACGGTGATTGAGGGAGCCAACACCGTCAACATTCGCCTCGAGTACGCGATCGTCGTCACATTCCTGTACGGGCAGGCGTACGACTGCAACGAGTTTTGCAAGTACTACAAGAACGAGGGGAACTCGCAGTACAAGTTCATTCCGGCGGTCGCCCGCACCTGCGACAACAATGGCCTCACCCACGTCACGGGCATCGTCCACATCACCGCCGAGGACTACGCGGCGATGCCCGCACAATTCGATGGCGGGTGGCTCCGCGCCAACTTCCCAGCGGTGGCCGCCTCGATGGACCGGTTCATCGACAAGATCAGGCAGGAAACTAATGGAGAGCTGGTCGGCGACCTCGAGATCATACGAATACCCCTGAACCTGTACCGGGCCCGCAACGCGACGAGCCGGCCTTGGCGCAAGGCCGGACCGGGCGACCATCCCTTCACCAGCTCACCGGTGTTCCTGGTCGGGGATGCGGCCATCGGGTCCCCCTATTTTCAGTCGATCTCGCTGGGGTTTGAGTCCGCCATGTACCTGGCCGGCCTGATCGCTCAGCGGACTCTGTCGCTCAGGGACATGCTGGATCGCTATGAGATATTCATGTACAAGCAGTGGCTTCGCGTCTACATGCGCAGCAAGATGATCAAGCACAACAAGGATCTGCTGGAGTGCATCGACGACAAGTTTGCGCTCCTGGGCCAGCTCCACATCTATTAGCGCAAGGAGAAGTCGCGATGGAAGTTCACCCCGGGGTATTCGTGTCCAGCACGTCGACGGACACCTGGCGAT
Organism: uncultured Gemmatimonadales bacterium; assembly: GCA_963821525.1. Lineage (GTDB taxonomy): Bacteria > Gemmatimonadota > Gemmatimonadetes > Gemmatimonadales > GWC2-71-9 > DATBGE01. The sequence goes on from CAWGED010000010.1 coordinate 85,281, forward strand.
CCGACCCGGAGGTCGGCGGCGGCGCCGAGGAGCACGTGCTCTTCGACTCCCGAAGCATGCGAGCCGGCCTCAGCCGCTTCACGGCGACTGCCGATCCCCATCCGCCGGCCTGGGTGCTGCCCCAGACCGAGGTGATCCTGGTGCTCGAGGGTGGAGTCAAGATCGAAATCGAGGGCGGGCCCACCCTCGAGCTGAAACCCGGCGACATGGTGTCCCTGCCCAAGGGCCTGGTCACACGCTGGCACCTCACCCTCCCGTTCAAGGAGATGTGGGTGCTCGCCGGCGCCTAGCTCCCCTCCCTGACGATGGCTCTCGTCGTCTTCCTCCGAGGGATCAACGTTGGCGGACACCGGAGGTTTCGCCCCAGCATCCTCGCAACAGCGCTGAGCAAGTATGATGTGGTGAACGTAGGGGCCGCCGGCACGTTCGTCGTTCGTAAACCAGGCTCACGCACGAGGTTCCGAGCTGCATTGGTCAAGAAGCTGCCATTCGAGGCGGAGGTTGCGCTCTGTGATGGCCGCGACCTGATCCGTCTCATGATGGACAATCCCTTTGGAACGGAGCCTCCACGCCCTGACGTTGTTCGCTTCGTAAGCATCCTGTCGAAAGCCGGCCGGGTCCGGCCCACCCTTCCAATCACACTCCCGCCGAACGGGGAGTGGCTGGTGCGAGTCATCGCCGCCAGCGATCGCTTCGTCTTCGGGGTGTACCGCCGTCACATGAGGACGATCACCTGTCTGGGCCAGATCGACAAACTGTTTGGTGTGCCGGCGACCACTCGGAACTGGAACAGCATTACCGCCATCGTTCGGGTGTTGAACAACGAGGAGAAGAAGGGTTAGAGTTTGCTATCACATCAGAGGAGACCGCGCATGACCCGTGACCTCAGCCTCACTCGTCTGGCCACGCGACTCGCCCTGCTGGCGGTATTGGCGGTACCCGCCGCCGCCCAGCAGCTCGCTCCGGAGGAACGCGCCAGGATCGACAGCGCCGCGGTCGCGGTGCTGGCCGGCACCGGTGCGCCGAGTGCTTCGGTGGCCGTCGTGCGAGGCGGGGAGATCGTGTACGAGCAGGCCTACGGCGAGGGACGAATCGGGACGCCGGCGACACCGGCCATGCGATACGCCATCGGGTCGGTGAGCAAGCAGTTCACCGCCACGGCGATTCTCCTGTTGGCGGAAGAGGGCAAACTGTCACTCGATGACAAGGTCGCGCGCTGGTTCCCCAACCTGACGCGCGCCAACGAGGTGACCATCCGCCAGCTGCTCTCGATGACCTCCGGGTACCAGGACTTCTGGCCGCAGGACTACGTCTTCACGGCGATGCAGGGGGCGACGACGGCGGATGCCATCATGCAGCGGTGGGCCAAACAGACCCTCGACTTCGACCCCGGTACCGCCTGGCAATACAGCAACACCAACTACACCATCGCCGGTGCCATCGTGGAGCGGGTCGCAGGTGGGCCATTCATGGAGTTCCTGAAGCAACGGATCTTCAACCGGCTGGGCATGAAGTCGGTCGCCGACTTCGACGCAGGCCCGCTCCAGCAACCCGACGCCGGCGCCTACCTCCGCAATGGCATCGGACCGCTCAGGGAGGCGCCCAAGGAAGGGCCTCGGTGGCTCTTTGCCGCCGGACAGCTCGCGATGACCACCCACGACCTGGCGACCTGGGACCTGAGCGTGATCAAGCAGACGATTCTCAAGCCCGCCTCCTATCGGGCGCAGCAAACGACGACCCTGCTCGCCAATGGAACGTCGACCGGCTACGGGCTGGGCATCAACGTGAGCATGGTCGGGGGACGGCGGCGACTGTCGCACGGTGGGGCGGTCTCGGGCTACACCACGACCAACCAGGTCTACCCCGATGATCGCGCGGCGATCGTCGTCTTCACCAATATCTATCCCGGTGGCGCCGGCGCCTCGGGACAAATCGCGTCGCGGATTGCGGCCGTAATCTTCTCATCGTCCGATACCGCGGATGTCGCCGCGCGCGAAACGGCGCAAAAGGTCTACGAGGGCCTGGCGCAAGGCCGAATCGACCGGAGCCTGTTTACCTCGAATGCGAACGCCTTCTTCAGCGACCAGGTACTGGCGGACTATGGCGCGAGTCTGGGTCCGTTGGGGGCGCCGACCGAGTTCACGGCGACCGGCAGCCAACTGCGCGGCGGATTGCGCATCCGCAGCTACCGGATTCGGGCCGGTGCCATGACCATGGATCTCACCATGATGACTCAGCCCGACGGACGGATCGAGCAGTACATCGTGGAGCGGGAGGGATAACTCCCCTGCGATGGGTTTGCTAACGGTGCCGTTCGATCGCCAGCCATCTCTAGCCGGGGATCTCCTCGACCTCCGTCCCCTCCGCGTCGACGACTTCGACGCGCTCTTTCGAGTCGCGTCCGATCCGCTTATCTGGGAGCAGCACCCCGACAGCGATCGCTATCAGGAAAAGGTCTTCCGCGGCTTTTTCGAGGAGGCGCTCGGCCTCGGGTGGGGCGCTCGTGGCCCTGGACCGGGCCGATGGCCGCATCATCGGCTCGTCCCGTTACCACGGCTACGTTCCTGAAGAGAGTGTGGTCGAGATCGGCTGGACCTTCCTCGCCCGGGCGTATTGGGGCGGCCGCTACAACGGCGAGATGAAGCGACTGATGCTGGAGCACGCGTTCCGCTCGGTAGACCGGGTGCTTTTCATCATTGGACCCGAGAATCGGCGGTCGCAGCGGGCGGTGGAGAAGATTGGAGCCGTACGCAGTGGCAGTACGATGGATCCGCAGGGACGGGAGCGCGTGGTGTATGAGCTGACGCCGGCGCGATACTACCGGCTCCCCGGCTTATAGACTCGCTCCGCATGCGCCTTGATCTCTTCCAGCGTAAACCACGCCGGCCGGAATTCGCCGCGCGCGTAGAGCGGGGCCTGATCGAAGTAATGTGGCGACTGGGGATCGCCGCTCGCCCCCATCGTGTGTACCGCGAGCACCCGCACCGTGGGACCGAATTCCACGACGCTGATATACGACCCCCCCGCTACCCCATAACGCCGTTTCTGGCCTGGCACCGGACGCGCCGCAAAGGTGAACACTGCGCCGTCCTGGCCGCCAACCCCCACCACCGGTAGGCTGGACCGCGCGTCATCGAATTGCTGGTCCGCGCGCTCATCAAGGCGCTGCAGGCGGTTGACCTCCCCCCAGGGCACCTGCCACCTGCCCCACTCGCGCTCGAGGCGCACCACGGCGCTGTCCAGCGCGGCAAGTCGAGCTTCCCCATCCCCCAGCGCTTCCTGCCAGCGGTCGAACAGCGTCATCGCGACCGAAGCTGTGTCGCTGCGCCGATTCCACCGCGTCAGGGCGTCGATCGCCGGAGCCAGCGGTGCGTGGCGTGCGCTATCGGCAGCGAAGTCGCGCAGCAACCCGGGGAGCAGCGAATCGGCGCTGATGACGTAGGTGTCGAAGGCGGCCCGAACCCAGTCGTCCCAGGTGAACTGCGGCTTGGAATCGAGGATGCGACGCGAAACGAGTCCGCGCCAATTGTCACCCTCCGGCACCATGTAGCGCGGAAACCTGGACGAATCGGGATTGCCGCTGCTGGTGAGGAGAAACGGTGTCGTATTGCAGTTCTGCATCCACCCGGTGCGCGGGTTGGTGAGCTGCGGCAGGTCCGCGAGTGAGTGATAGCCCCGCCATTCGGTTGCCGGATCGCTGCCATCTACTGGTGCGGACCAGTCGAAGCGCGGATCGCGCACCGGCACGGCCCCATTATAGAGGTAGAAGGTGTTCCCCTCGGCGTCGGCGGCCATGACGTTGCCAAACAACATGTTGAGCGGGCGCATGGCGTCCTTCAGCTCCGACACCCGATGTGCGCGCGTCATGGCGAACCATTCCGCGAGCCAGCCGTCGCCATCGAACTTCGCCATGCGCAGCGCCAGGGACTTGCCGTCGCGCGCGCCGACGATCGGCCCATGATGCGTCTTCCGGAAGGTGAACACCCGCCGCTCGATCCCACCTTCCGTCTTTACCCCGATCGTATCGGTCCAGACCGTGGCCTGCCGATACCCTTTGCCATAGCGGTAGGCCGAAGGGTGAGCGGGATCGTCGAATGTCTCGAGGTAGAGATCGGCCTGATCGGCAGCATTGTCGGTGCTCACCCAGCCCAGCGACTCATTGTGTCCGACGTACGGGAAGGGAAACCCGAAGCGGGTATACCCGGTGAAGTTCCACCCCTCGTCGCTCCTGATATGGCCCTCATACACCTGGCCGGAACCGAAAAACGGCAGATGCGGATTGATGAACAGCATGGCATGCCCGGTCGCGCTCTTGGTCGGCCCGATCACCCAACCGTTCGAACCGAAATCCTTCGACCGGACTGATGAATCCTCCAGCGCCACCTCGAGGTCCCCGGGCTCGAGTCCCGAGCTCCAGAAGAAGCCATTCTGGTAGTAGTTGTATCGGATGAAGGCGAGCGGATACCACGGTTCGAAGCGGGTGAGCAGTCGGGGATGCACATCGGGGTGATCCGCGAGATAGGCGTTCAACCCCCCGACGAACGCTTCGAGGAGCGCGCGCATCCGCTGCGGCATACGGGCATACTCCGCTTGAGCAAGACGCGGGACCTCCAGCGTGCGGGAGCGACGGTCGCCGACCAGTCCACTCTCACCCTCCACCTCGGCGCGTCGACCGAGCGACTTGATGTAATTGTCCTCGATCTGCCAGAAGTTGTCCTCCGCCTGGGCGTAGGCGAAGCCGAAGAGGGTGCTGGCATCCGTCTCTCCGAATACGTGGGGGATGCCGTAGGTGTCCCGATAGATGGTCACGCGAGCCGCAAGGTCGTCTGACGGCGAGCGCCACCCGCCGAGTGGCGAGAAGCAGATCAATAGCGCCGCGACCGCGGCAATACGACCACGCGTCATACGGCCTCCTTTTCAATTCGGGACATCGGAATCTAGCCCGGCCCTGTGAGCGGCCCGGGGCAGTTCAGACCGAAACCTTAGACCGGCGGAATCCGGGAAACGTTTGTCACGGTTCGCACGTAAGAGCCTGCCGCGGATTGGCAGCGCGACTCTCCGAGCAAAGGAATCCTTCCATGACTCAAGCCCTCAGGTCCCTGCGGACCGTGAGCGTTGCCCTCGGGTGTATGATCATGGCCTGCGCCGGACTGTTTGGAACCGCCGCAGCCGCCCAGGGCCAGAAACCCGAAAGCGCCACCCCGCCGGGTTACACTCTTACTGGAACTGGCGACGTCCACGATTTCGATTACTTCGCAGGCGCCTGGACCACCCACCAGCGCCGCCTGAAGGAGCGCGGCGTCGGCAGCAACGACTGGGAGGAGTTCCCCGCGACGCTCTGCATGGCCCTCTACCTCGGCGGCATGGCGACTGTGGACGAGCTCTACTTCCCCACCAAGGGCTGGTCCGGCCTCACCCTCCGCACCTTCGATCTGGCGAAACACCAGTGGTCCATCTATTGGGTGAGCAGTGCCAGCGGCAAGGTCGAGCCGCCGGTGGTCGGCGGCTTCGAAGGAAAGCACGGCGCCTTCTATGGCGAGGACCAGGACAACGGCCGTCCGGTCAAGGTCCGTTACACCTGGGACCTGCGCGATCACGACCACGCGCGGTGGGAGCAGGCCTTCTCCTACGACAACAAGTCCTGGGAGACCAACTGGACGGCGGACTTTGTGCGGGCCGACCCGGCGACCACCTGCCAAGGCGGTCGTCCCAGACATTAGCCTACCCCGCCTCGCGCCTCGCGTACCGCTTCATCGTAGGGGCGTTCAGGCTCTCGAGGGCCGCAGATGAACGCAGATGAACGCAGTTGATGCTTCTTCTGAGTTCTTGACTAACCTAAGGCAAACGCCTGCAAGATTTCTGCGTTTATCTGCGTTTTTCTGCGGCTGAATCGGCCTAAACCCTATCGTTCGTCCTCCCTTGCCACGTCTGTTCGTCATCCCTTGCGACGGCTGGTAGAATAATGCATGCGGAAACACGTCCTGCTCTACGGACTCCTGTGCGGCGTCCTCATCGTGGCGCTCAGGCTCATCGAATACCGCTGGCTGGTCGTAGAACACTCGCTGGAGATCTATGGCGGACTGGTGGCTGCCCTCTTTGCCGGGCTGGGCATCTGGCTCGGCCTCAAGCTGACCAGGCACAAGGAGACCGTGCTGGTCAAGGAGGTGATGGTACCGGCCCCCGTCGGCTTCGTGCGGGATGAGCAGAAGCTCGAGGCGCTCGGCATCACGCCCCGCGAGCTGGAGATCCTGGAGCTGATCGCCCAGGGGCTGAGTAACAAGGAGATCGCCGCCCGGGTGTTCGTCAGCGAAAACACGGTCAAGACCCATTCGAGTCGAGTGTTCGACAAGCTCGGCGCCCGCCGCCGGACCCAGGCGGTACAGCTGGGGAAGGAGCTGCGGCTCATTCCCTGATCCCACTTTCGTATGATTTCCCGCCTTCTCGACCAAAATCATCCTTTTTGGTGACGCGCGGCAACGAGGCTGGCCGCTAGACTGACCCGTCCCCAATCACTGGAGTTGCCATGCAGCGGATCGTCCTGACCTTCGGCCTCATCGCCGGCGCCATCCTCTCGGTGATGATGCTCCTGACCATCCCCTTCCATGATCAGATCGGTTTCGACCGGGGCCTGATCATCGGCTATACCACGATGGTGCTCGCCTTCCTGATGATTTTTGCGGGGGTCAAGACCTATCGGGATAACGTCGCGGGCGGAACGGTGAGCTTCGGCAAGGCCCTTCAGGTTGGCTTGTTGATCATGCTGATCGCCTCGGTTTGCTATGTCGCCACCTGGGAATTCGTCTACCACAATCTCGCTCCCGACTACCTCGACAAGTACGCGGCATACTCCCTGGAGAAGCTGAAGCAATCCGGGGCGAGCGCCGAACAGGTCGCGGCGAAGGCCCAGGAGATGGCAAAGTTCAAGACGATGTACCAGAATCCCCTGGTGAATATCGCCTTCACGTTGCTCGAGCCCTTGCCGGTTGGCCTCCTGTTCACGCTGGTGGCGGCGGCGGTGCTGAGCCGGAAGCGCCGGACGCAGGAAGCGGTCGCGTAGTATTGAGGATTCCGTCTGAGGGCAGGCATCCACAGTTGATCACGAAGGCCACGAAGGGCACGAAACTATCCTTCACTTCCAAGGTCGGCGTGAGCGTTGGGCGAGATCAACGTAAGACAGAGAGGAAGTACTTCTTCCCATGGATGTCCAGCTGTTACTTGTCCCCTACGATACTGCCCGCCGGGGCTGGCGTTGTGGCGCCGGCCCCGAGCATCTCCTGAACGCCGGCCTGATCGACCGGCTTCACGCGGGAGGCCACCGTGTCGTCGGCACCCAGCTCATCGAGGATGATCCCGCCCAGTCACCGGCCGAGATCCGGACAGCCTTCGAGCTCATGCGGCGCCTGGCGACCGCGGTTCGCGGTGCTCGGGCCGCCGGGCACTTTCCACTGATTCTGAGCGGCAACTGCAACGTGGCCGGGGTCGGCGCCCTGAGTGGGCTCACTCCGGCTGCGCGATCGGTCTTCTGGTTCGACGCCCACGGGGAGTCCAACACGCCCGACACGACAGGCAGCGGCTTCCTGGACGGGATGGGACTCTCCATCAACCTGGGTTGGTGCTGGCGGGCCTTGGCCGCTTCGGTGCCGGGGTTCCAGCCCGCCCCGGTCGAAGCCACGTTCCTGCTTGGCGCGCGCGACCTCGATCCTCTCGAAGCGGCCTCGTTGTTCGACTCCCGGGTGAACCTGGTCCCCGTCTCACGTTTGCCCGCCCTGTCCGCCCTGCTCGACCCGTCCGCCGCCATCGGCTTGAATAAGACTATCGGCTATCTCCACCTCGACCCTGACGTCTTTGACCCCGACTCGGTCGGACATGGCAACGACCATCCGGCACCCGGTGGTCTCTCGGAAGCTCAGCTCCGTAGCGCGATCGCCGAAATCCGGGGCCATGTGCCCCTCGGCGCGGCGACGATCGCCTCGTATGATCCCGCGTGCGACCAGACTCAGGCGGTGTGCCGGGCACTGTTCGCGGCGGTCGATGCACTACTCGCACCCGGGGCCTGAGTGCCTCATGAAGCTGACGAGCCCATGGAACAATCCCGGCCCCGGTACCGGATGGCTGCCGCCGCGGCGCTGGGTTGGCTCGGCATGTATGTCCACAACGTAGCCGACCTGCCACATCTCACTCTCGCGAGCCCCGAGAACCTGGTCCCCGGGCTGATATGGCTTCTGCTCCTCGGGCTTTGGTGGGCGAAGCCGAGTCGGACGCTTCCAGCCTATCTCTTGATGACTTGGGGACTGCTCAATCTCGTGGGAGGCTTCGCGACGGTGATCCCGTTACCGGTCTGGCCCTTCAAGCCGGAGCAGTCCCTCCGCCACTATTCCTTTCATGTCCTGTACGCTCTGACCCAACTACCATTGCTTGCTCTGGTTCGGAGAGAGTTGAGCGTGTTCCGCAAGGACCACCAATGAACGTCCTGACCCGCTGGCTTCCCGGCGTGCAGGCGCTTCGCAGTTATGAGCCGGCGTGGCTGCGACAGGATCTGACCGCCGGTCTGGTCCTGACCACGATGCTGGTTCCGGTCGGCATCGCCTACGCGGTGGCTTCGGGACTCCCGGGGATCAACGGTCTTTACGCGACAATCGTCCCGCTGCTGGCCTATGCCCTCTTTGGGCCGAGCCGCATTCTGGTGCTGGGACCGGATTCCTCTCTCGCACCCGTGATACTCGCGGTCGTGCTGCCGCTCTCCGGTGGCGATCCCAACCGGGCCGTCGCCATAGCGAGCATGATGGCCATCGTGTCGGGGGCGGTGTGCATCGTGGTCGGAATGATGCGGCTGGGGTTCGTCACCGAACTGCTGTCCAAGCCGATCAGATACGGATATATGAATGGTATTGCCTTCACCGTCCTGATCAACCAGCTCCCCAAGCTATTCGGCTTTTCGATCGACAGCATCGGGCCGCTGCGCGACATCAAGCAGATCGCCGAAGCGATACTGGGTGGCCAGAGCAACTGGACCACATTCGCCGTGGGGGCGTGCACACTCGCAGCAATCCTGCTGCTCAAGCGCTTCAAGCGGCTTCCGGCCATCCTGATCGCAGTCGTGGGTGCGACGATCGTGGTCACCTTATTTCACCTTGACCAGACCGCGGGGGTAAAGGTGCTGGGCCCCTTGCCGCAGGGGTTGCCGTCGTTCGCGTTGCCGATGCTTAGCCTCGCCGACCTCCGCCAGGTATTGATCGGCGGCGGCGCGGTCGCCCTCGTGTCCTTCGCGGATACCAGTGTGCTATCGCGGGTGTATGCCGCGAAGCTCCGGACCCCGGTGGATCCGAACCAGGAGATGATCGGTCTGGGTGCGGCCAACCTGGCAGCGGGACTTTTTCAGGGGTTTCCGATCAGCAGCAGTTCCTCGCGCACTCCGGTCGCCGAGGCTTCGGGGGCGAAGACCCAGCTAACCGGCGTGGTAGGTGCTATCGCGGTGGCACTGCTGCTGGTCCTGGCGCCCACTCTGCTCAAGAACCTTCCCAACAGCGCCCTCGCCGCGGTGGTGATTGCGGCAGCCATCGGCCTGTTCGAGTTCCAGGACCTCGCCCGAATCTTCCGCATTCAGCGCTGGGAATTCTGGCTTTCCATCGCCTGCTTTGTCGGGGTAGCCGTCCTTGGAGTGATTCCCGGCATCGGCCTCGCGATCGCCATCGCCGTCATCGAGTTCCTGTGGGACGGCTGGCGGCCGTACCACGCGGTGCTCGGCCGGGTCAACGGCCTGCGCGGTTACCATGACATCAAGTTCTATCCCGATGCCCGCCGTATCCCCGGCCTGGTGTTGTTCCGTTGGGATGCTCCGCTTTTTTTCGCCAACGCCGAGCTGTTCCATCAGCGGTTGCTCGAGGCGGTGGCTCAATCACCGACGCCGGCGCGGCGCATCATCGTGGCCGCCGAGCCGGTGACCAGCATAGATGTCACCTCGGCAGACATGCTGGACGAGCTCGATCAGCAGCTTCGGACATCGGAGATCGAGCTGCGGTTTGCCGAAATGAAGAGCCCGGTGCAGGACAAACTCAAGCGGTTCGAGCTGTTTGAACGCTTCGGTGCGGCCAATTTCTATCCTACTATTGGCGCCGCCATTGACGCATACCTCGCTGAACACGCGGTGGACTGGAAACCGTGAGAGGGAGCGATGACTGAGAGTCCCGCACCACCTTCGCCTCTGCGGCTGCCCCTGTCCCTCGTCCTGGGGTTGGTCGCGCCGCCCCTCGGACTCGTCGCGTGGATTCTTTTGAGCGGCAGCCAGCGTGACCGTCTATCTCCAGTCTCCCTGGGTCCGGGCCGGGGGTGCGATCTTCCTCGCCGGCGCCATTCCGCTGTTCGGGGTAATCGTTGCCGCGTTCATCGGCCTCTGGCCTGACCCGAACCCCAATCCCGTCGGGCTGGGATTCCTCTTCCTCGCAGCGGGCGTGTTGGGATGCCTCCTGGCACTCATCGGCGTGATCCGCTGTGAGACATCCTGATGGCGCTAGGCCGTCTTCGGCAACACGGTATAGACCCGTGAGATGAACCCGTGGAATTCCTTCATATAGTTGCTGAGGAACTCCCCGATCGTGTCGTCGGTAACTTCGCCGGTATCGGTGATCAGCCCCGGCGTAAACTGGATGTAGGCTTCCAGCGTGTTCATCAGCGGCGAATTGCAGAAGCAGAGAATGCTGCGCAGGTGCTGTTGTGCGACCGCCGTGCCGACTTTCCCGGGTGAAGTACCGATCACTCCTGAGGGTTTCCGGGAAAAGGAATTCTTGCCATAAGGGCGACTCCCCCAGTCGATCGCGTTCTTGAGACCACCGGGGATCGAGCGATTGTACTCCGGCGTCACGAACAGCACTGCGTCCACCGCGGCGATCGCCTCCTTGAACTTTCGGGCGACCGGCGGGAAGTCCGCATCGTAGTCATAGCAGTAAAGCGGCAGGTCCCCGAAGGTGATCTCCCGCAATTCGAGTTCTGAAGGTGCCAGGCGCTCCAGCGCGCGGGCGAGCTTGCGATTCAGCGAAGCCTTGGCGAGGCTACCCACCAGGTAGCCGACTTTGAACTGGCTCATGTGCCCCTCCTCCGTACATTGACTCGTGGATCAACGGTCGGTAGACAATAGGGCCCTTTGTCGATCTGGGGCCAGCCCAAACGACGCAGTAGTGGCGGGTCCGGCCAGCCCGTCGAGGCTCATGTGCCGCCGACCGATCAACCAGGTTTGCCAATGACCACGACCGCCCAGCTCTCCTACCCGGAAACCGACCGTACCCCCGCCCTCCTCCGCCTCGGCATGCTCGCCGGGCCGCTCTACGTTCTCGTCGGGTTGCTGGAAGTCCTGTTTCGAAGCGGGTTTGACATCCGCCGCCACGCGCTCAGCCTGATGAGCAACGGGGGCCTGGGCTGGATCCAGATCGCCAGCTTCATCTGCTCCGGGGTCCTGGTGATCGTCGGGGCGATCGGCCTTCGCCGTGCCATCTATCCAGGCCGAGGGGGGACGGCGGGACCCATCCTGCTCGCGGTCTACGGCCTCGGGCTGATCGGAGCGGGAATCTTCGTCGCCGATCCGATGGATGGCTTCCCGCCGGGCACGCCTCCGGGACCGCCGGCCTCGATGAGCTGGCATGGGCCCCTGCACTTCATGGCTGGCGGAATCGGTTTCTTCGGACTGATTGGGGCGACTCTGGTGTTTGCGTACCTGTTCTTCCGGCAGCGTGAATCGGGGTGGGCGATTGCTTCCCTGCTGACCGGCCTCTTCTTCTTCGGGGCCTTCGCCGCCATCGCCTCGGGGACGAGACATCCAGCGATCAACCTCGGCTTTACGGCAGCGGTGGTGGTATCCTGGGCATGGCTGACTGCCTTGTTTGCGAAGGTGCGATCAGAACTATCGGATCCTTGAGGATGCCAGGAGGGGCATGATTTCTGATGCCGTGAAACTCGAGCCGGTTGAGTCGGCTCGACAACGCGACGCCGCCCGGGAGCTGATTGCGGAGTACCTCCGTTGGGTCGGGGAGATCGCGCGCTCGCAGTACGGCCTGTCCTTCGACATCGACGCGATGGTCGATTCCGATATCGGGGACCGCTCGAAATTTTATCCCCCGAGCGGCCGCTTCTACCTGGTCATGACAGACGGGGCCTATGTCGGCGTCGGCTGCTTGAAGCGATTGGCGCCAGGGGTCGGCGAAATCCAGCGGATGTACGTCCAGCCGCATGTGAGGGGGAAAGGCGCCGGCCGGCTGCTCGTCGAGCGACTCCTCGCCGACGCCCTCCAACTGGGATACACCAGGGTGCGACTGGAAAGCCTGAAGGCGCTCACCGCCGCTCACACTCTTTATCATTCGGTGGGGTTCGTGGACATTGCCCCCTACGACGACGACAGCATGAGGGATTATCAGGATCCAGCCACGCACAGCCGCTTCCTCGACAGCGTGGTGTTCATGGAGTACATATTCCCCAATGAGATTTCTTGAGCACTACTGGTGGGCCCTCGTTCTGATGTTCGTGGCCATGGTGGCGACGTGGAATCGCACCCACCGCGGACCTCCCGCTTGACGCGCGCTTGACGCGCGAGTATTACAGTCTCCCCGCCTGAAGCACCTGAAGCATCCATCATCGTCTGCGGAACGAAGTACCGCTGGCTACGGCAGGGTCGTGATCCTGCCGGGTCCAACCGCCTGGGAGGCACCGATGAAAGCCCACCACCTGATCCCCTTGATCGTCCTGGCCGGCTGCGCCGAATCCTCGGACCTGCCGCAGGACCCGACTCAGTCCACCTCCAACCTCATCGCTCCGAGCTTCGTTCCCCTTCCGATCGCCGGGGCGGTCTGGAGCAGCGCCTACGGGGTCAGTTCCAACGGGTGGCTCGCTGGCGAAGTGGACGTCTCAGATGTCGAGTGGCACGCGGCGAGATGGCGGCTCGATGCCGCGACCGGAGTCGCGACTCTCGAAGATCTGGGTGACCTCAACGACCGGATCACCGTCGGATTCGATGTCAACGCCTCGGGAGTGGTCGTCGGAGGCAGCGAGGAAGCCGCCTTCGGCTTGGGCCCCGGCCCAGACGAGGCCTTTGTCTATCGCAACGGCGTCATGGAAACCCTGCCCACTTTGGGCGGTCCGGGTGGCTTCGCCCGGCGGATCAACAACAGCGGCTGGATCACCGGATTTAGCGACGCCGCCGATGGCACGTCTCATCCGGTGGTATGGCGTCCGGACGGCAACGGTGGCTATGAGGTCATCGACCTGGGGACCCTGGGCGGGACCTTCGGATGGGGTAACACGATCACCGAGGACGGCAGGGTCGTTGGACTGAGCGAGAATCCCCGAGGCGCGGTGCGGGCATGGTATTGGAGCGGCTCCGGACCCTTCGCCCTCCTGCCGTCGCTGACCGAAGGTGGCGCCAACTACGCCGTGGACCTCAATGCTCGTGGGCTCATCGTAGGTAATGGCACGGACGCCGCCGGCTTCTATCACGCAACCATCTGGCGGAACGGGGTGATTCACGATATCAACCACCGGTTTCCCGGCATGGCCTACAGCTTCGCAACCGGCATCAATGCCGAAGGCTGGATAGCGGTGGATGCGTCCACCGGTGATTTCACCGCCCATGGCTTTGCGGCAAAGGGCGATCGGGTTGTTGACCTGAATGCGGCCGCGGGTACATCGGGGGCGGATGTCTTTGACATCAGTGACCAGGGATGGGTTGCGGGGACTGCGGTGGTTGAAGGCGTCAACAACGCCGCCGTCTGGCTTCTGCACGGCGGTGGAGCGCTACGAGCTGATCATGTGAAGGCCGACGCCCCGACAGTGACGGTGAGTCCGGCACACAGTCGGGCCAAGGCTCTCATGATGCGCAGACTGCTGAGCGGTGCACCAAAGGGTGGGAAGGACGAGTGAGCGGAGCCACGGATCCTGCTGAGCTGCAGCGGCTTCGGACGCTGTATAGCACGATGGACGACAATGGCCTCGTTCTGGCGCTGTACCAGGGACCGGAAGCCTATCTCACCCCCGAGGTCTGGAGCATCATTTCGCAGGAGGCCTCACGCCGCGGGATTGGGGTGCCGAACCAGGAGGAAATTGAATCCCACCGGGAGGCTGTGCGCGCCGAGGAAGACGCGCTGCAGCCTCCGCGGCTTTCATGGAAATGGCGATTGTACTTCGGCTCCGTGGGCTGGTTCCTGATGTTTGCGGGCTGGAAATCGTTGGAAACCATCGTGGTATCACTCGTCCAGCGCCCCGAGGGCTGGCAAGCGGATTTGAGGTTGAGTGTTGCGATCCTGGTCGCCGTCTGCGTCGCACTCGTGTTGTTGCGCCTGCAGGTCGAGCGGCTGTGGGATGCGCATCTCCCGGATTCCGGGGCAACAGGATAGACTCTCGCTACATCCTCCGTAGCGCAGGCCGTTTGCCCGGAGTCCGATGATGGCAGAACCGCTCCAGCTCTATCCGACGCCGGAGGTCCTGGTGACCTTCGACCCCAATCTCTGCATGCATATGGGCGAGTGCCTCCGCGGCGACCCCGCCGTCTTCGACCGATCCCGCCCCGACTGGATCCATCCCGAGTCCGCCTCTGCGGAACGAGTAGCCGAGATCGTGTCCCGCTGCCCCAGCGGTGCCCTCCACGCCATCCGCCCAGGCCATCGGCCCGGACGTCCCCTTCCCTCCGCCGGCGTCACGCTCGCCGCGACCCGGAATGGACCGCTCGTGGTGAAGGGATCGGTTACCATCGAACTCCCGACCGGGGCCGTAGAGAAGCGCAGTGGTGCCTTTACTCTCTGCCGCTGCGGCCAGACCGGGCATACCCCCTACTGCGACGGCAGTCATATTCGGACCGGGTTCTGTTCCCCTCGGTGATCTCTAATGGCCCTGCCTGCCCCGGCATGAAGCTCCACGAGATTCCCGGCTACTCGGTCGCCGACTGGCACCAGGAACGCGAGGCAGAAGCGCGCGGCCAACACCTGGCCTGTCCCAATTGCGGCCGGGCGGAGTGGTACCACGCCGTGGGAGTTCCTCCCGACACCGGGGCACAGCGTAAATATCGGGCGTGCAAAGTCTGTGGCTGTTGGCAGGAGGCCGACGGGACGCCGGCTTACCGCTGCTGGATGACGGTGCACACCTGCCTGGCTCATCTCGCCAAAGGAATGCACTGCCCCTATTGTGGCATCTGGGGACCGAGACAATGGCACGCGGCGTGTTGCCGGATCCTTACGACCGATGAGCTTGGCATTACCAGATGTGGCACCTGTGAACTGGTTCTTACCTCTCAGCATGTTGTGCCCTGGCCCGTCCAACCCGAATGAAATACCACGGCGGCCGTCCCGCCCGTCGAGAAAAGCTAGGAGGACTGGATTCGTGCACCTGGATGGCATTCCTTTCGGCATCACCGATTGGCAAAGCGTTGATCCCACCGAGCGCGCCGGCGAAACCGGTGTCGCGCGATGGCGCACTCAGCAGTTCGGATCGATTCGAGTCCGGCTGGTCGAATACTCGGCGGGTTACCGAGCGGACCACTGGTGCCGCAAGGGCCACATTCTGTTCTGCGTCGCCGGCGAGCTGGAGACCGAACTGGCGGATGGCCGCCAATTCCGCCTGTCGCCGGGGATGAGCTATCAGGTGGCGGACAACGCGGAACCCCATCGGTCGCGTACGACGACTGGTGCGACTCTGTTCATAGTGGACTAGACGGAAGACTCATGGATCGTCGAATCGTCGGATTCCACCAGGATGACGAGCAACAGTGGGTTGCGACACTGGACTGCGGTCACACCCAGCACCTGCGGCACGATCCGCCCTGGCAGGAACGCAGCTGGGTGCTTGACCCGGTGACCCGATCAGCGCACCTCGGCACGATTCTCACCTGCCCGCTCTGCGACGACGCGCCGCTCGACCTGCCTCACCCCTCGGCCTACCAGGACGCCAAACTCCAGGGATTGTGTGAAGACGGTGCTGCTGAGATCCGGGCGCGGCGGCGAGAGCATTCATCCTGATCCCTCCCCATCCTCCATGCGTCACAGCCTGGCGGTGCTCTTTTGCCTCCTCGGTTGCCGAGGCGGGGGTTCGTCGACAGCGACCCCGGTGCTCTTCCTGGACAGCGTGCCCGGAAAAACTGATCTCGTAGACTACGAACCCGCGTGGTCCCCATCCGGCACCCACCTCGCGTTCATCTCCAATCGAAATGGCCCGCTCAAGGTCTACACCGCCAAGGTGGATGGCACCGAGCTGACCCAGCTCACCCAAGGACCGGATGAAGACGACTCGCCGTCGTGGTCGCCGGATGAGAAGCGGATCGCCTTCGTGTCAACCCGGGACGGCAATTCGGAGATATATCGGATGAACGCGGATGGTTCCGGCCAACTTCGTCTCACCGATGATCCCGGAATCGATATCCATCCGGTCTGGGCGCCGGACGGGAAGTCGATTATCTGGAACTCGTCTCGCCACAGCGCCGACTCGACCGAGCCAGAGACCTTCGAAGTCTTTGCGATGGACGTGAACGGCTACCTCTTGCGGCAGCTCACTCAAGGTGGGATTACTACCTACGCCTCCTGGTCTCCCGACGGGCTGCTGCTGCTCTTTCGCCGCCAGGTGAGCGACAGCAACTCCGAGATCTTTGTATCCCAGCCAGCCGGCGACGACGTCAATCTGACCCAGGATCCCGCCTTCGATGGCTGGCCCGCATGGGCCGCCGACGGGCGACGGGTGATCTTCGCCCGAGAGAAGGGAGACGATGCATCCATCTATGTCGTCGAGGCTGATGGATCGGGATTGAGCCCGCTGGTGACCCTGCCGGGGCGCTGGACCAACCCCAGATGGTCACCCAAAGGTGACCTGATCGTGGCCAGCCGCCGCTGGAAGGGTGAAGTGCGCCTCTACCTCTTCCCCGCTCCGGGATCATGACCAGTCCAGAAGAAGTCACCTCGCAACTCGCCCGGAGCCCTGCGCTGATCGCCGGACTGCTCGGCTCGGTCCCACCCCAGGATCTCAAGCGACGTCCGCGTCCGGGAAAGTGGTCCGCGCACGAGCATGCCTGCCATCTCGCGGTCATGGAGCCGATGTGGGCGTCCCGACTCGAGCTGATCCTGCGGGAAGATCACCCCACTATCGTGTCCTACGAGCCCGACGAAGATGACCCGGACCGCTTGCTGAACATGGATCTGCGCACCGCCTTGGCCGACTTCGATCGGGGCCGGCAGGCGCTGGTGGGAAGGCTGCGCTCGCTGCAGGTCAATGACTGGCTGAGGCCAGCCACCCACACCGGCCATGCCCGCTATTCGATCTTCCTCATGTGCCGCCACATCGCGCTGCACGATGGGCTTCATGGCTACCGCATCGAGGAGAGCGCGCTGGGGAGCCACTGGCCGACGGAGCGCTAGAGGCGACCGCTCCCGAGCCGCCGAGCATTGGCGAAAGACCTAACTGCTTACCGCGGACGACGCGGAACACACGGAAGAACGCGGATTAGCGCAGAAAGAGGAACAAAAAACAACTTCCGCGTGAATCAGCGTGCTCCGCGTGATCCGCGGTAAGCTTTTTGGGCTCGTGCAGGCACGGGAAGGGCATAACTGCTTAACGCGGAGGACGCGGAACACACGGAAGAACGCGGATTAGCGAAGAAAGAGGAACAACAAAACAACTTCCGCGTGAATCAGCGTGCTCCGCGTGATCCGCGGTAAGCTTTTTGGGGTCGTGCAGGCACGGGTGAAGGGCCTATGACTAGATCGATGCCAAGTACGCCTAATCCTCTTCGGCTCACCTACATCGGCGGCCCGACGGCGCTCCTCGAGTACGGGGGGCTCCGCTTCCTGACCGATCCGACGTTCGATCCTGCCGGGACCGACTATCCCACGCCGGTCTATACCCTCCATAAGACCCAGGCTCCAGCGCTCGCTGCCGAGCAGCTCGGGAAGGTGGACGCGATCCTGCTGAGTCACGACCATCATTTCGACAATCTCGACCACGCGGGCCGAGCGGCCTTGTGCCACCGCCCGGGTCGTCTTCACGACGCGAGATGGAGCGGAGCGTCTTGGGGGAAACGCAGAGGGTCTGCTGGCCTGGGAGAAACGCGCGCTCCCTGCACCGGATGGCCAGACCGTCGAGTTGACGGCTACTCCGGCACGACACGGCCCGGCCGGCGGAGATCGAGGTCCCGTAGTCGGCTTCGTCCTCGCGGCGCCCGGTGCGCCAGTCGTCTATGTCTCGGGAGACACGGTCTGGTACGAAGGAGTCGTTGAAGTCGGCCAGCGCTTTTCCGTGGACGTGGCGGTCCTGAACGCAGGTGCCGCAAAGGTAGCGGTCGCGGGGCCATCGCCGTTGACCTTCACCGCGGCGGATGCGGTGACCCTCGCCCGGGCGTGGCCCAAAGCGGTGATCGTGCCGCTCCACTTCGAAGGGTGGACTCACTTCTCGGAAGGCGCGGCCGAGCTGAGGGAGGCCTTCGCTAGAGCGGGACTCGCCTCACGCCTGCGCTGGGCCCCACCGGGAGTTCCCACCGTCGTTCCCTGACCGTTCGCCTGGTGCCTTGCACCGCCCGGGAACCGGTTGGCATACTCGTTGGCAGCGACGACCGAGCATCCCCACCTATCTAATCGTCGCCGAAGGGAGCCCACCCATGGCGATCGGTTCACGAGCCAGTACACCCGCCCTCGATGCGGAAGCCTTAAGGAAACTCGAGTCTTCCATCCGTGGAGAGCTGATCCACCCCCGACATCCCAGCTACGACAGTGCCCGAATCGTCTACAACGCGATGGTAGACAAACGGCCGGCCGTCATCGTCAGGTGTAGAGACTCATCCGATGTGGTTCGCGCCCTGGACTTCGCGCGCACTCAGAACCTTCTCGTCGCCGTTCGCGGGGGCGGCCACAACGTTGCCGGAAAGTCCACCTGCGACGACGGACTCGTCATCGATCTCTCCCCAATGAAGGAAATGCTGGTGGACCCGACGGTGGCCCTCGCCCGGGCCGAAGGCGGTCTCACCTGGGGAGAGTTCGACCGGGAGACCCAGGCCTTTGGTCTGGCTACGACGGGTGGGTTCATCTCCACCACCGGCATCGCGGGGCTGACCCTGGGTGGGGGACTCGGGTGGCTCATGCGGAAGTACGGGCTCGCGTGCGACAACCTGCAATCGGTGAAGATCGTCACCGCCGACGGCCAAATCAGGACCGCCAATGAGAGCGAAAACTCCGACCTCTTCTGGGGCGTTCGAGGCGGGGGTGGCAACTTCGGGGTGGTTACCTCGTTCGAGTACCAGCTTCATCCGGTCGGGCAAATGCTGGCGGGCGTTGTCTTCTTGCCGCTGCAGCAGGCGGGGAGCGGGCTTCGGTTCTACCGGGATTTCCTGGCCCATGCGCCGGACGAAGTGATGGCCTACGCCGTCTTCCTGACCGCTCCCGACGGCAACAAGGTATTCGCCATCCCGGTCTGCTATGTGGGACCGATGGATATGGCAGAGCAAGTCCTGCGTCCGTTAAGAGACTTCGCCGGTCCCGCGGCCAACTCGCTCGCGCCGATGGACTACTGCCAGATCCAATCGATGTTCGATGGCGGCTTTCCGCCCGGCCGCCTGCACTACTGGAAATCCAGCTTCCTCCGTCACCTCAGCGACAAGGCGATCGACACGATCGTGGAATATTTCGGCGCGGTTCCTTCGCCGATGTCGGCCGTGGCGATCGAGCCATTCGGCGGTGCGGTTGCGCGAGTCGGAGTGGAGGAGACCGCGTTCCCCCACCGCGACGCTTCCTTCAGCATCGTCATGGTGGGGATGTGGATGGACCGGGCACAGTCCGAGGCAAACATCCGGTGGGTCCGGGAGTTCTGGAAGGCGATGCAGCCATTTGCGACCGATGCGGTCTACGTCAACTATCTTGATAGCGACGATAGCGATCGGGTCCCGGCCGCCTACAGCCCCACGACCTTCAAGCGATTGGGCGAGTTGAAAGAAAAGTACGACCCAGACAACTTCTTCCGGGTGAATCAGAACATCGGACCCGCGGTAGCTGAGCGGGAAGTACCTTCACGCCGGGTTTAAGATCTCCGGCTCCTCACATGACAGTTAAACACCTCTCCGCGCTTGGGTTGTTGACACTTTTCCTAGGGTGCGGGACCCCGGGAAGTCCGAGCAATCTCGGTGACAGTCAACTCGAGCGTACGGGTCTCGAAGGTGTGGCTCGCCGCGGGCCGATCCAACCCGTCTGCCGCGTGGACCAGCCCTGCGATGCTCCGTTCAGCGCGAGGTTTGAAGTTCGCCAGGGCGAGCGTCTGGTTGCCACCTTCCAGAGTGACTCGGCCGGCCGGTTCCGGACCTACCTGACACCCGGAACGTACCTCGTGGCACCGGACGCGTCCGCTCCTGTGCTCAGCCCCCTGAGCCAGACTAGAGCAGTGACTGTCGGCGCCCATGGACTGACCCACGTCGAGCTCGACTTCGACACCGGAATCCGCTAGAGCGACCTCGCCGCCCATCATCCTGCCCGCGCTGCCTGCAAGTCGACAGTCGCAGCGTGAGCATCGTAGCAAACCAGTCAGATGCGGTCGTTCCATGGTGAGGACCGGCTTCAAGAGCGGTGGGCCTTACTCGTTCTCCGGGGTTTCCCGTCTCCGGTACAGCATGACGGCGATGCCGCTGGCGATGACGAATGCGGGCAGTATGAGAATGACCATACTACCCAGCACCGCGCTCATGAAGCGCGCCATGGCATCCACGCCGGAGACGCCGGCACACCACCACTGCCAGGCCATTGGCGTCCTATTGAGGACTTCGCCCGGAGGATGTCGATTGGCTCATGATGCCTGCGGGCTGAGCGTGACGAGGCGGAAGGCGTCGCGCCACAGATGGTTGAGCATGAGCAGTACGAAGACCAGGGTCGGGATCAGGGTCCAGAACAGGGCGGCTCGCTCGTACCTGAGGCCCATGAAGTACAGCAGGGCGATCGCCGCCTCGGTGACCGCGAGCGCGAGGAGGACGGCGAGCAGGGATCCCTCGGGAAGAGAGGCGTAGGTAACTGCAACCTCCAGCGCGACAATCAGGGCCAAGGCGAACCACACCGCCACGTAGGTTCGCATCCCGGGACCCGCTTTCCTTCCCTGTTAGCCATGGCAGCCTCTCACGCAGACCTCAACGGGCGTTCATCAGGTAAACGAGAGGGAAGACGAACATCCACACCAGGTCGACGAAGTGCCAGTACAGTCCGGTGGTCTCGATGTGCCCGGCGGTGAGCCGGCCCCGCCCGAAGAGGCTGGCCACGACCGTCAGCGCGACCACGCCGCCGATCACGTGGAGCAGGTGCAGCCCGGTGATGCTGAAGAACGAGGCGCCGAACAGCACCGGACCTCCCACGGGATTGGTCGAGGGGCTCCACCCTTCGCCGAACATCTTGAACCATTCCCGGAGATGCAATGCGGCGAAGGCCGCTCCGAGGCAGGCGGTGCCAGCCATCCATTTCACCGTCGCGGCCCGCCGCCCGGCGTGCGCCGCGCCGACCGCGCCCAGCATGGTGAGGCTGCTGGTCAGCAGCACCAGGGTCATGACGATGGCGTTGAGGATCGTCGGGACAGTGACGAAGGGCCGGGGCCAGTTCGGGCTCCCCGCCCGCAGGTAGCCGTAGCCGAAGAGGAGGGCGCCGAAGGTGGCGCCGTCCGCGATGATGAACAGCCACATGACCAGCTTCTTCGACTCGATGCCGAAGGGGGACTCCTCCAGCTCGGCCCCGTGGTGCATGGCCAGCGACATCTCGGATTTGCTCACATCGACCTCCACCGGTCGCCTCAGAGCCGCAGGACCAGGATCGGCAGGAGATAGAGCCACAGCAGGTCCATGAAGTGCCAGTACAGCGCCGTCGCCCCCAGCGGCTGATCGGGGGGATCCCCGACCCTGCTGCGCCGGATCCGATGCAGCATGTATCCCAGCGCCACGATGCCACCCAGGAGATGCAGCGCGTGGAGCACCGTGAATACATAGAAGAACGAGCTAGGTCGGGCTGGTGGCCAGGTAGAGTCCCTGGCGTCACGAGGCTCCGCCAGGCCAGGATTTGCCCCCCGAGGAACACCAGGCCCAGCGCGAGGGTGAGATCGAGCCACCCGAGGCCTTGGGGCCGGCCCAGGGCGGAAGCGCTGTCGCTTGCGGCCTCGAGCCAGCTCCACCGGACCCGCGACGTGCCCAGCCGAAGCGTGACGCTGCTGAGCAGCAGGACCAGCGTGTTCGCGTAGATCAGCGGGGGCAGCCGGATATGCTGCCAATCCGCCGCGGCTCCCTGTCGCATCACCATGGCGCTGGTATAGGCGGCGAAGGACATGGTGATGGCCGCGATGCCGACCCAGACGCCGGTGCGGGTCGGAGAGAGCGGACGGCGCATCCCGAGGGTGCTCACCTCACGGCCTCGCGGCAGGGCTTCGGCCGAGTCCTGCATGACGTAGTCGCCGCTCGCTCCCGCGACGCCGTACTCGTTGGGGCCGTGATGCACCACCGGATGCTGACCGCCGAAGTTGTCGAACGGCGGCGGCGAGCGGCACCGACCACTCCAGCGAGGTGGCCTGCCAGGGATTGTCCGGGCGCCGGGGCGCCCCGGAATCGGCTCCAGATCAGGTTGAAGAAGAAGATCAGCTGCACGGCGCCGGTGAACAGCGCCGCGATGGTGATGAACCGGTGCAGCGGGAGCGATCCCTTCATGTAGTCGTCGGTGAATGCGGCAGTAGCGCCGGACGTTGCCGGCAAGCCCCAGGTAGTGCATCGGCATGAAGATGCAGTAGACCCCGATGAGGGTGAGCGAAGAAATGCAACTTGCCCAGCGTTTCGTTCATCATCCGGCCGTACATCTTCGGGAACCAGAAGTAGGTCCCGGCGAAGATGCCGAACATGGAGGCCACGCCCATCACGAAGTGGAAATGCCCGACCACGAAATAGGTCCCATGCAGGTAGGTGTCGATGGACGGCTGCGCCAGGAAGAAGCCGCTGATGCCTCCGCTGACGAACACCGAGATGAAGCCCAGGCAGAAGAGCCCGGCCGACGTGAAACGGAACCGGCTGCCATAGACCGTCCCGATCCACAACAGCGTGACGATGGTGGCCGGGATCGTGATGATCAGCGTGGGCACCGAGAACAGCGTGGCCGAGAGCGGGTTCATCCCGCTCAAGAACATGTGGTGACCCCACACGGTGTAGCTCAGGAAGCCGATCGCGACCATGCAGGCCACGACGACCTTCGGCCCCAGGAGCGGCTTGCGCGCGAACGCCGGGAGGATATGGGAGATGATGCCGAAGCCGGGCAGGATCGCGATGTACACCTCCGGATGCCCGAAGAACCAGAACAAGTGCTGCCATGAGCAGCGGCGACCCGCCGGAGTGCGGCTGCAGCCGGTCGCTGATGACCAGCCCGGCGGGGATGAAGAAGCTGGTGCCGGCCACCCGATCGAGGATCAGGAGAATGCAGGCGGGGAGCAGCACGGAGAAGGCGATCAGCCCGATGACCGACGGTGATGAACCAGGCCCAGGTGGACGAACGGCATCCGGGAGAGCGTCATGCCCCTTGGTCCGCAGGTCCAGCGTCGTCGCGATGAAGTTGAGCGCGCCCAGCAGCTGACCCACACAGAAGATCGCGATCGACACCGCCCAGAGCGTCTGCCCCAGCCCCTGCCCCGGGCCGGCGTCCTTGCCCACCGCGCTGAGCGGGGCGTAGGCGGTCCAGCCGGAGAGCGCGGGCCCCGTCCGGCACGAAGAAGGAGGCGATCAGCACCAGGAAGGCCAGGAACGTGACCCAGAACGACATCATGTTGAAGCGGGGGAACGCCATGTCCTCCGCGCCGACCTGAATCGGCAGGACGAAATTCCCGAAGCCGGCGAACGGCGCGGTGGTGAGGACGAAGAACACCATGATCGTGCCGTGCATCGTCATGAGCGACAGGTACAGCTCCGGCGTCATGACGCCGCCCGGAGCTCGAGTCGGCGCAATTGCCCCGAGCCCCGGCAGCGGCGCGGTCGGGAACCCAAGGTGGAAGCGCATCAGCCAGGACAGGACCATGCCGGTCAGCACCGCCACCAGCGCGAGGTCGAGATACTGCTTGCCGATGACCTTGTGATCGAGGCTGAAGACATGCGTCCGCAGGAAGCCCTGCGGCGGCACATGCTTCAGCTCGGCGATCGTCCGACGTGACGCGGCGCCCGGATGGAGCGTGCACCGGCGTTTCAGGCATGGGATTGGCCTCTCATCGACTCACTGTTGCGCCGCCTGGTCCGTGAGCCACTGCTCGAACTGCTCCTGCGGCATCACCTCGAGGTATGCCCGCATGTTGTAGTGCCCCAGCCCGCAGAGCTGGGTGCAGACGATCTCCTGCTTGACCGCCTGCGTCGCGGTGAAATGAATGGGAATCACCAGGCCGGGGACGAAATCCTGCTGCATCCGCAGGTCGGGGACGTAGAAGGCGTGCCCCACGTCCTTGGAGTGCAGGGTGAGCAGCACCTCGCCGGTTGAGCGGGACGGCGAGGCGTGGCCGAGACGATGTCGTCCCGGGCGGTGGTATCGTTCGCCGGATCCAGCCCGAAGAAGTTGTAGTTGGCTTCGTCGATCAGTTCGGGGTGCACCGCACCGAACTTGCCGTCGGGCCCCGGATAGCGGAAATAGTAGGCGAACTGCTCCGCCTGCACGTCGATCCGGAGCGCATCGGCACCCGGAGGAGACAGGTAGATCTGCGCCCAGACCCGGGTACCGACCAGCGACAGGACCAGGATCTCGATGCCGACCAGGACCGAGGCCAGGACCACCATCGGCGTGGCCCCGCCGGGGAAGATCTTGATCGCCCGCGCGCTTCCCGGTCGCCGTACTGCCAGGCGAACAGTGCCAGCGCCAGCTGGGACGTCACGAAGAGAACCCCGGACGCGATCATGGTCTCGGAGAGCTGGTGATCGATCCCAGCCCCGAGCACCGAGATGTCGGGAGGAAGCCACCACCGCCGGGAGAGGAAGATGGCGGTCGACACCAGCGTGATGACCGCTACAACGCCGGCGAACAGTTTTCCCATGACGCCCGCCTTCGGTGACTACGGTGACAGAGCGCGCCTCTGCTTAGTAGGGCGTCGCCTTGAGGACGAAGTTGGCGGTCGCCGACTCCGTTCCGGACAGGGTGACCTCCTGACTCTGGGTCCCGAACCGCTCGTGCCACGCGGTCACGGTGTATTTCCCCGGCGGCAGCCCCTTCAGGCTGAACGTGCCGTCGTTCCCGGTCACGGCGTAGTTCGAGGTGGCCAAGCACCACGAAATAGCCGTGCATCCACGGATGGACGTTGCACTTCACGGCGATGAACTCCGGCTTCTCGTAGGTCGCCTTGATCGTCGGGGAGCCCGGCGGTTGCGACTTGTTCCACTCGGGGTTGACCTTGGCGAGCGGATGGATGTTGTGGGACGTCTGGTCGTCGTTATAGATCTCCAGGGGCTGCGCCACCTGCAGCGCGGCGACGTGCGGGATGTACTCGCAGCCTTTCTGGTCGTAACGCACGGGCGTGGCGGGAGCCGGGGCAGGCTGATCCCCCGCCGAGATATAGACCACCGCCCATTGGACCGTGTTGCCCGGCCCGGTGACGGCGCTCTCGGTCATCACCGGGGTGGGGTGTTGGGCGGCGCAGGAGGGCTCCTTCGCCATATCGATGGGCCGCATCTTGGGCGGCGTGCCGGTGAAGGTCACGGTGCCACTGATCGCGCCGGCGCTCCGCCCCGGTGCGCCAGCCGCGCCGGTAAGAGTCGTGGAGGCGGCGATCAGGCCGAGTGCAGCAAGGTGCTTGGTACGCATTGTGACATCGTCCTGCAAGAGGTGATGAAATCTCCCTACTGCCCCAGGGGCTGCCCGATGGGAGTCAACTCCTTGCCGTGCTCCGGCAGCCAGGCGTTCCACAGGGCCGCCTCGGGGGTGTCGAGCGGCTGCAGGGTGCGGAGGAAGTGCACCAGGTCCCACGCGTCCTGCGGCTGGATGTTGTCGGCGAATGACGGCATCGGGGTCCCATCCAGGCCGGTCATGAAGATCCGGTAGAGATCCTCGTTGGTTTCCCCGCACTTGAACCGCGAGCCGCTGGTGAAGTTGTAAGGGCGAATCGGGTTGTCCTTGCTGTCGGTCAGGGTGGAGGCCGACGGGCCATCGCCGTGGCCGGCGGGGCCGTGGCACTTCCAGCATTCCATCTTCTGGAATAGCTCGCGCCCATGGAGAATGCTTTCCATGGTAGCCGGGGTCTCCGGCGGAATGGTGATCGGGGTTCCGGGCGACTCGGTGGTCCAGCGGGGGGAGAACGTCTTGATGTAGGCCACCAGATCCACCCGGGTCTGCTTGGTCAGCGGTCGCCAGGACGGCATGTTGGTGGTGACGAACCCGCGGGTCACGGCGCGGTACAGGTCGTCGTCGGTCGGCAGCGTGCCCGTCGGCGTCGAACGGCACTTGAAGACGGCCGCGGTGAAGTCCCGCGGCTTGGGGTCGATCCACATCGCGTTCTCCCCGGCCCCGTCTCCGGCCGGCCCATGACAAACGATGCAGTAGCGACGGTAACTGCTTCTTGCCCGCCGCGGCGTTGCCGTGCACGCCGTCGATCTGGGTTTCCTGTGCCGCGAGCGATGCCGCCCCCGATGCCATCAGGAGCAGGCATAGGCCCGAGGTGAACGCCATCCATTCGATTCTGATCCTCATGGGAGGCCTCCTGCTCAGAAGTCGAAGTCGAGTGCGAAGAGCACGCTGGTGCTCCGCACGACGGTGTTGGTGGAGAGCGGGGGGATACCCACACCGTCGCCGCTCAGGGGGACAGTACCGGTGGTCTTGGTGATGGACACCTCGCCCAGGAACGCGAGGCCGGCACGGCTGAACATGATCGGGTACCAGCGGTACCCGAAGGTGAACGCGTCGACGTTGCCCAGGTCGCTCGGCGTTGCCGGATCTGCCTGTTGCTGCATCCGAACCAGCTCGCTCCGCTGCACGAACATGAACTGGGGATTGACGTAGTAGTGCAGCTCCAGGAGGTAACCATTCCATGATCGGATCCTGGGTACCCCCCGCCAGCACCTGGTCGTCAGACCCATGCATGTAGAGCGGCAGCAACTCGAGGTTTCCCGAAGAAGAAGTCGCCCACCGCGCCGACCCGATAGAACGACTTGTTATCGGTGCCGGTGCCGGGCACCGGGTCCACGCCGCCGTTGACGGTCTCGAAACTCGTGGGCCGGTACCCGAGGTACCCGAAGACCCCGATGCGCTGGAGCCCGAGCTTGCCGACGTCGAAGGCCTGGCTGAGGGTGACCGAGCCATCGTAAGTCTTCCCCTGGGGCAGGCCTGGAGCGCCGTCGACCCCACTCAGGATCGCGACGCTCGCGCGACTGTAGCTGTTCGGTTGATGGCCCAGCCACTCCGACGCCGATCTGGTTGTCCCCCAGACCGAAGGTCGTCCCGTCTCCCACCGGCAGGAAGTGATAGCTCTGGTAGAACGAGCCGTTATTGGAGAGCGTGATGATGCGCTTCTCCGAGAGCATGTTGTCCAGCTCGAACTTGCCGATCTTGAGATTGGCCCAGGAGGACTTGAACAGATTGTCGAAGCGCACGAACGCCGCCTCGATCCCGACCCCTTCGCCATCCTCGAAGGTCGGCACGAACCCGAAGGTGATGTTCTTGTAGAGCGTACCCAGCATCAGCAGATCGGCGCCGGAGATGTCGAATCCCGCCTGGGTGATCGTCTTCGCTTCCGTGCCGCCGGCACCGTCATCCACCGGCTGATCGGTGGTCTCTTCCAGATGCCAGCCTGGCGTGGTACGGATCGCGACCGGCCAATACGATGGGTTGACCCAGATAGGCGAGTCGCGATCGTTGCCGAGCTGATAGCCCCGGTCCTTGAACGCCTGGCCGAACGCGTTCAGCTCGGGCCAGGCCGTGTGGCAGGCCGAGCAGGCGAGGTTGTACTTCCGGGCGAAGGCTGGAATCGCGGCCGCCGCATGGGAAGCCAGAGTGAATGCCGAGAGATGTGCGACGCTGGAAACCTCCGCCGCAACTCCGTTCCGAGCAGTGATGTAGGATTCGTAGTTCGGCCGGAGTGCACCGGCCGTTGCCCCGTCGAACCCGGGGGTGGGCGCAACCACGGTTGCCCAACCTCCCGAGGCTACCCCCAGGGCCAGACTACCTGCGATCAGTACCGACCTGAACCAACCTTTCTCGCTCCCACGCTTTGTGCACGAGTGATTCATACCGCCTCCTGGGTCGTGCGGTACCGGAAGGGCCTTCAGACGCTAACGCATAGAACGGACGATGCCTCACCGAAAAATGAGGCTGGCGGGACTACGGGAGAATCCGACAGATGCCCGATTCGAAACCGGAGGGTGTCGGCAAGAGTGCGGTTTGAGCCATGCCCCGATGGGCGCAGCTCAGGATTGAGGCGGTTCCGAACTTAGGCTCCGCCCTGAGGATCGGCTGGAGGAGTGCATTCATTCCAATATCACCCGCCATGACATAGCAACTACCCTCCGCTCTGTCAAGCACCGCTCTGCTCAGTTCATGAATCACACCTTATGATTTCGAGAATCGGCATCGTATCAAAAGAGTGCCAATTTGTCCCAATGCCGACGCGCCTGGTTTGACCAAGCTGACAGCCGGTCCATGGTTGAGCGACTCTCCTCCAGCACCATGCGAGACTTCCTTTCCTATCTTCTGGCGTCTTATCGGGACCAACGCATGGACTCGGCGCGGCGCACACATTTTCCTTGTGCGGCGTTCGATAGGTGATAGCTTACCCGGATTCCCGCGCACCACAGATCCGAGACTGGAGGACCGTTTATGACCCGTCGTATCGCAATGGGCCTTGTCGCGACTGGCCCTCGCGTTGCCGCTTCCTGCGTTGGCCCAGGCGGCGCCGTGACCTTCGTGCCCAAATCGCCAAGATGGACCAGGCCTGGCAGACCGCGTACAACGCGGGAGATGCCGCTGGCGTCTCGGCGCTTTACGCGCCGGACGCCAAAGTCATGGCACCTGGAGCCGAGACGGCCTCCGGCGCTGCGGCCATCAAGTCTTTCTTCGCAGCGGATATCGCCAAGGGCGCTAAGAATACGCTGACCACCGGTGAAGTCGATCGGTTACGGGGACTTCGCCACCGCGACGGGGGGCTGGGTGGCCCAGGGTGCCGACGGCAAGCATCTGGACCACGGCACGTACATGACCCTCTATAAGAAGGTGGACGGTGCCTGGAAGATCTACCGAGACACCTGGAACAGCAGCATGCACTAGATCGGTGCGGAGGGCGGGGTCCAGCCAGAGGATGACCACGGCCGCCTCAAGCCGTCGGGCCTGGCTGGGCCTACCGTTTCGAGCTAAACGTCGCCACCGCAAGGTTGCCATCCTCGACGGCTTCATCCCCGAGCCGGACATTCGGGAAAGATTTAGCAGCACCGTCCAGGCCTCCGTCCGGAGAAACTGCAAGTGAAATCGTGGACCTCACAGCCAGGGGAAGCTTCGACTGCGCCCCCGGATCCACAGGAGTTCTCCCTCGTTCTGGGCGGGCCGCTCTTCCAGCTGCTGCGTCGGGCCCACCTGTCCGACGATGCACTGATGCTGGTGCGCCAGCGCATCATCGTCATCACACTGGTCGTCTGGGTGCCGCTCCTGGTGCTGTCGGCGGTGGAAGGACAGCTATTGCGCGGGAAGGCGACAATACCGTTCCTGCTGGACCTGGAAGTTCAGGTCCGCTTCCTGGTGGCGCTGCCGCTGCTGATCGCTTCCGAGCTGGTGGTGCACCACCGCCTGGGTACCGTGGTGAAGGTGTTCCTGGAACGCCATTTGATTCCCGACACCGGGAAGGCGCGATTCGATGCCGCCATCACATCGGCGTTTCGGCTCCGCAATTCGATGATCGCCGAGCTGCTACTGGTCGTCTTGGTGTATGGTGTCGGTGTCCTGATCGTCTGGCGCCAGTACATGGCGCTCGACACCAGCACCTGGTACGCGATGCCAGTTGGTGACCGTTCGAGGCTTTCCCTCGCCGGGACATGGTTTGGCTACGTGAGCCTGCCGATCTTCCAGTTCCTGCTGTGCCGCTGGTATTTCAGACTCTTCATCTGGATACGGTTTCTCTGGCAGGTCTCCCGGATCAAGTTGCGACTGCTTCCCGCTCATCCCGATCGCCTCGGCGGCCTGGGATTTCTTTCCAACACGGTATACGCCTTCGAGCTGCTCGCGGTAGCGCACGGTGCCATGCTTGCCGGAGCGCTCGCCAACCGCATTCTCTTTCTGGGAGCGAAACTCCCTCAATTCAAATTCGAGATCGGCTCCCTGGTCCTCTTCATGCTCTGCGTGATCGTGGGGCCGCTGCTGGTCTTTGTCCCTCAGCTGGCTCAGACGAGGCGGACGGGCCTTCGGGAATATGGCACCCTGGCGGAGCGGTACGTGCGCGAGTTCGATACTAAATGGCTGCGCGCTGGCGCGCCGGCCGAGGAGCCATTGGTGGGTAGCGCCGACATCCAGTCGCTGGCCGATCTTAGTAACAGTTTCGAGGTGGTGGCGACCATGCGCCTGGCGCCCGTTACCAGAGGGACCATCCTGCAGACCGTGGTCGCCACACTCGCGCCGGTGGTGCCGCTGGCACTCACCATGATGCCATTGGAAGCGCTGCTGAAGACGCTGCTCGGCCTGCTCTTTTAGAGAACGTACGGCATGCGTGAGCGTGCAGCCGGCGCCGGAACAGGGTGCGATGACCATGGCGCTCGTTATGCAATGGACCATGGATACCCTATGACAACTCTTGAGAGCGACGAGCAGGGGAAGGAAGTTCGATGCCTCCTCTAGTCAGAACCGCGGTGCTGTTCATGGTCGCGGCGCTCCTGTTCTATTCCATCGGTGTCTGGGCAATCTTCTTCAGGAAGCAGCTTCGCCCCTGGAACGTGGGCCTTCTCTGGCTCGGCTTCCTCTCAGACTCCGCAGGCACTGAACTCATGCGCCGGCTGGCTGGCAGCTTTCACTGGAGTCTTCACACGGCCAGCGGCGTTGTGGCCCTGCTGCTGATGTTCCTTCATGCCGTCTGGGCCACCATCGTGCTCCTCAACCGCTCGACACGCCCGACTGGTAACTTCCATCGGATAAGCCTCACCGTTTGGGCCATCTGGCTGATTCCCTTTATCAGTGGGATGCTTCTGAGCCGTCACAGGGGTTAGGCTTCTTCCATGACTCAGGGTCGCCCGCAGTCTCGCCGCGAGGAACTCGCCAACGTCGTAACCCACGGCTCGGGGCTCGCGGCCAGCCTCGTGGGACTCCCGCCGCTCATCTGGGTCGCCAATGCCCATGGGGACGCCTGGCAGATTGTCGCCTGCAGCGTGTTTGCTGCCAGTCTCGTAGTCCTCTACGGCGCCTCAACGATCTACCACGTGCTGCCGACCTCGCCCGCCAAGCACCTCCTGCGGATCATCGATCACGTGGCGATCTACCTGCTGATTGCAGGGAGCTACACTCCGTTCACCCTGGGTGTCCTGCGCGGGGCTTGGGGTTGGACTCTGTTTGGCCTGGTCTGGGGTCTGGCCGCCGTCGGAATCCTCCACAAGACCATCCTGGGCTTTCGCTTCCCACGGCTTTCCACACTGATGTACCTGGCAATGGGCTGGCTTGCGGTGGTGGCCATCGGGCCGCTAGCCCGAGCACTGCCCGCGGCCGGCCTCACGTTGCTGTTCGCCGGTGGGCTCTGCTATACCGCGGGAGTCGCCTTGTTCGTCCGGGACCATCTCCCTTACCGGCACACCATGTGGCACCTCTGCGTGCTAGCCGGGAGTGCCTGCCACTACGTGGCCGTTTTGCAATACGCCACCGGCCCTCAGCAGTGACGAAATCCTCACTCCAGGCTCACACTCCCGGTCCCACCTCGTGGAGCCGCGCACGATAGCGTTCTGCATCCGCCGGACGCTTCCAACTCTCATACAGCGAAACGAATCCCCGAATCACCTGCTGGGTATCGGGATGGGCGTCAGGGTACTGCTGTTCGAGGATGCCGAGCGCGCGGGTGAGAGTCGCTTCCGCTTCGGGGAAGTGTCGTTGCCTGATCAGCAGGTCCGCGTAGTCCGCGAGCGCTCGCGCGAGGAGCGCGTGCTGTGATCCCGAGACTCGCTCGCGCATGGGAATGGCGACGTTGAAGAGGGAGTCGGCCTCGCGGTAGAGTCCCCGCTGGGTCAGGACGACCGCGAGCCTGTCTATGGAGTAGGCCAGGACGTGGCTATCCGGGCCGGTGGCTTGTTCAAGGATCGCGATTTCCTGACGTCGCAACGAGTCGGCTTCGGCGAGCCGGTTGTGCCGGAAGAGAAACTCGGCAAGCGACCCGATGGCATTCGCCACTGAAGGGTGGCTCGCACCGTAGCGATCCCGTTGCAGGGTCTCCAACCCGCGGAGCAGGTCTTCGGCTTCTTTCGGCCGACCCAACGCGTCGGTGGCGTTGGCCAGCCCGTTGGTTGCGTGAGTGAGAAGGCCGAGGCCGGCATCGCCAGATCCCCGGAAGGTTCCTATCGCTTCGCGATAGAGGCGCTCTGCACCGGCGTGGTCTTCGCGCACTCCGTTGAGGAAATCCGCCAGGTACACTTTCGCTTCCGCTGTGGTGGTAGCGTCCGCCCCATCCGACGCCAGGCGCACCGCGACCGCTTTGCGCAGATATGATTCCGCCTCGTCGGGTTTGCCCCGCCGCGACAGGATGGTGGCGAGCTGGATCATCGTCTCGGTGCGCTGGGGATCCGGCGGTTTGGCACTTTGCTGAATCGCCAGGGCCCGCTTGTAGAGCGTCTCGCTCTCCTCCATGCGCGAGAGATACGGCATCAGGAAGCCGAGCAGGTAAAGCGTCCGAGCCACAGCCGGATCGTTGGGCCCCAGCAGCGATGTCTTCATCCCAAGGGCCACGCGATAGAGCGAATCGGCATCGCCGTAGCGGCCCAACCGTCGATACAGAGTCCCGAGGAGTTCCAGGTTTTCGGCCACCTCGATGTGCTGTTGCCCCAGAGCCGCTCGACGCTGGTCCAGCGCCCGCTGATAGAGGCGTTCCGCATCCGGATAACGGGCGAGGTTCTCGTACACCCGGCCGAGAGTGACCAGGAGACGCGCTTGAATGACGGGCTGTCCTTCGAGCCGTTCGACTTCGGCCACGCCGCGACGCAGTAACTCCCGCGCGGCAACGGTGTCGCCGAAGGCGGCCTCCGGATCGCTGGCCTGGAAGAGTCCCACCAGGAATTCACTCACATCCTGTGACTGCCTGAGCGCGTCCTCGGCCCGGCTCCGCGCGGCGCTCGCCACCTTTGCCTGCCACAACGCGGCACCCAGTCCTACTATAAGGAAGACCAGCACGGCGATGGCCGCGGCCACCGTCGTCTTGTGCCGGCGTACCAGCTTCGAGGTGCGATAGGCCCAGCTGTCGGGGCGAGCCAGCACCGGCCGACCCAGGAGGTAACGCTGGATGTCCTCCGCGAACTCGGCAGCGGACCGATACCGGCGCTCGGGCTCCTTCGCCAACGCCTTGAGCACGATCACGTCCACATCTCCGGCAATCATCCGCCGCAACGACCCGAGCGGTATGCCAAAGTTGGTCCCGTCTTTCACCGCGGCACTCGGCGGCTTCGGGACCACCTCACACACCACGTGGGTAAGCTCCGCCGCGTTCAGACCATCGACCTGATACGGTCGCTCTCCAGACGCCAGTTCATAAAGCACGACGCCCAGGGCGTAGACGTCGGTCAGAACGGAGACCCGGCCGTGTTTCAACTGCTCCGGGCCGGCGTAGGCCGGAGTCAACCACGATGCCGTCTGGGTGGCGTCGCCCTCTTCTTCGTTTTCCAGCGCTTTGGCAAGACCAAAATCGAGCAGCTTGGGCCGGCCCTCCGAGGTGACCCGAACATTGCCGGGCTTGAGGTCGCGGTGAACGATGAGCTGCTGGTGAGCGTAGTGCACCGCATCGCAGATTTCGATGAACAGCTCGAGCCGGGAACGGAGCGGGAGTTTGTGCTCGTCGCAGTAGTGCAGGAGATCGGTACCTTCCACGAACTCCATGGCGTAGTAAGGCTGGCCGCCGGGCGTTGACCCGCCGTCGATCAGGCGTGCGATACCGGGATGCTCCAACCTCGCAAGCAGACGGCGCTCCTCGGCCAGACGCTCCTGGAGCCGCGGATCGACGTAGCCTGGGCGAATCAGTTTGAGCGCCACGACCTGGGAGAATCCCTCGCCGGATCGCTCGGCGAGGAAGACGGTTCCCATTCCCCCTTCCCCGATTCGGCGGATCAGCCGGTACGGCCCAATCCACTCCAGTGCCAGCGTCGGGCCCTGGTCGGCATCGTCGAGCCGGCCGACGGGTCCCGCGCCTTCATGCGCCGCTATCAGTGAAAGGACTTCGCTGCGAAGCTTGCTGTCGCCCTGACAGGCTTCACTCAGGAATGCGCTGCGGTGTGTTGGAGGATGCTGCAATGCTTCGTGAAACAGCTCCTGGACGGAGCCCCACCGGTCCACCGTCATGAAGGAATGGATCCCCCGACCAGCTCACGATTGAGCCAGGCCCGGGCCGCGGTCCAGTCGCGCTTTACCGTGGCGGAAGAAGCGCCGACCACTTCGGCGGTCTGCTCCAAATCCATGCCGGCGAAGAACCGGCATTCCACGATCCGCGCCTGCCGCGGGCTGAGCTGGGCCAGTCGCGCCAGCGCTTCATCCAGCGCCAGCAACTCGTCGGGACGCTCCGAGGCGGCCAGGATCACGTCGTCGATCGGCACCGGCTCCGCCGCGGCTCCTCCTCGCTTGTCGGCCTTCTTCATTCGCGCGTAGCTGATCAGGATCCGGCGCATCACCTGGGCGCAGGCACCGAAGAAGTGGGCCCGTCCTTCCCAGGAAATGCGATCGAGCTGAACCAGCTTGAGGTAGGCCTCGTGAACCAGTGCGGTGGGACTCAGGGTGTGATCGACCCGCTCCCGGCGCAGCTCACGCTCCGCCAGGCGGTGAAGATGGTCGTACACGGCCGGCAGAACGCGATCGAGCGCCTGGGAATCGCCCGCGGAGAGTTCGATCAGCGCCTGGGTGACATCGACCTTGTGAGTCATCGCTCGAGGACCTCGGACCGGCCTGAGTCAATCCGCCGTGAAGGCGTGCTCAGGGTCCGATGAGCCGGGCAAGACCCCTTCTGCGCCTTCCTGTGCGATGGCCGAGGTGGTCTCGGCCGGTACATCAAGAGGAGGCAGGTCATGACACGGTGGCGACCCGATCCGACATTCTACCCGTCGCCCAAAGAGGCGATCGAAGCGCCAGACGAGCGGCTGGCCTACGTCGCGTTGCTCAATCCCAAGGGCAGTGGCGAGTCGGATGGAATCGGTGTAGTGGACCTGAACCCCGACTCCAAGAGTTACGGGAATGTACTGCACAAGACCGAATTCCCCAACGCGGACAACGAGTTGCACCACTTCGGCTGGAACGCCTGCAGCTCCTGCCTCTGCCCCTACGCGCCCCACGCCCACGTCGAGCGGCGGTACCTGATCGTCCCGGGGACCGGCTCTTCCCGTATTCACATCCTGGACACCAAGGCGAACCCGGCGCGCCCCGAGCTGATCAAGGTGATCGAGGGCAGCGAAGTGCACGCCAAGACCGGCTATGCCGCTCCGCATACGGTGCATTGCGGTCCCGATGGGATCTTCATGAACGCGCTCGGCGCCCCCGATGGCAATGGTCCGGGTGGGATTTTCGTCATGGATGCGGAGACCTTCGAGTTGAAGGGACAGTGGGAGAAGGAACGGGGCAGCCAGGTGCTTTCCTATGACTTCGGGTGGCACCTGGGTCAGGACACCCTGATCACCAGCGAGTGGGGCACTCCGAACATGGTCAAGGATGGAGTGAACCCCGAGTTGCTGCTCGGTGGCAAGTACGGCAACGCGCTTCACGTCTGGGACCTGCGCAAGCGGACCCACAAGCAGAAGCTGGAATTGGGACCCAACTACCAGATGACGCTGGAGTTGCGGCCCGCGCACAACCCCACGCGCGCCTACGGGTTCGTGGGAGTGGTGATGAATCTCGAGGATCTGTCTTCCTCGATCTGGCTCTGGTACCTGGACAAGAACAACGGTGGCTCTGGCGAGTGGAAGATCAAGAAGGTGATCGACATTCCGGCCGAGCACGCTTCGCCGGACGATTTGCCGCCTTTGCTCAAGGGCTTCAGCGCAGTGCCGCCACTGGTGACCGACATCAACCTCACTGTGGACGACAAGTTCCTCTACGTGTCGTGCTGGGGGACCGGGCATTTCCTGCAGTATGACGTATCGAATCCATTCCACCCGACCCTGACCGGTTCGGTCCGGCTGGGCGGCATCGTGGGGAGGACCAGCCATCCCGCCAAGCCCAAGAAGCCGCTCAACGGCGGCCCGCAGATGGTTGAGCTGAGCCGCGACGGCAAGCGGGTCTACGTGACGAACGCCTTGTACTCCCCGTGGGATGCTCAGTTCTACCCGGATGGGATCAAGGGCTGGATGGCCAAGCTGGACGCTTCGCCGAAGGGTGGGATGGCGCTCGACACCAGGTTCCTCACCGAGTTCGAGAACCTGCGGCCGCACCAGGTCCGGCTCGAGGGCGGTGACGCTTCGTCGGACTCGTTCTGCTTCTCGTGAGGTTGCCGTGACCGACGTACCGATGCTGGCGCTGGGCGCCTGGCACGGAGTAAACCCGGGGATGGGCTGGCTGTTTGCGGTCGCCCTCGGGATGCAACAGGGCAAGGGGCGCGCCGTGTGGCTCGCCCTTCCACCTCTCGCGCTGGGCCACGCGCTCGCGGTGGGGGCCGCCGTTTCGTCGGCGGCCTTCCTCGGCCTCCTGTTCGATCCAGCCACACTGAAGTGGGTCGTGGCGGGAATGCTGCTCTGCTTTGGGATTTATCGGCTCACCATAGCCCGGCATCCCCGTTTCGGCGGCATGCAGGTCGGATTCAAGGACCTCACGGTATGGTCGGCGCTCATGGCGTCGGCCCACGGTGCCGGACTGATGGTGATCCCGTTCGTCGTGGAGAGCGAGACCATGTCGCACGCGGGTCACATGAGTCACGCGATGGTCGGAATAGGACCAGGGTCCGCCTTACACGCCACGGCTCTGCACACTCTGGGTTATCTGCTGGTGACTGGACTGGTGGCGGTCGTGGTACACGAACGACTGGGGCTGCGACTGCTGCGCACCCATTGGCTCAACCTGGACCTGGTGTGGGGAGGTGCCTTGATCGTTACGGCGCTGGTGACGCCGCTCATCTAAGGCCGATTGGGCGGTTCTTTGCAACGACTTGCCGCGAGTCTATTCTTTGTTCACGGTACCCTATCCGAGAGGCTTCTATGCGTTCGCTGACCTTTTCCGCTGTGTTGCTGATGGCGGCTACTCCTCTATTCGCACAGGACACCACAGCCGCAAAGCCCGCTGCCCTCGCCTGGGGCCCCGCCCCGGCCATTTTCCCCAGTGGTGCCCAGATGGCCGTGGTGAGCGGTGACCCTGGCAAAGCCGCACCCTTCGTTGTCGCGCTCAAGATGCCGGCCGGCTATCGGATCCCCCCGCATTTTCACCCCACTGACGAAGCCGTCGAAGTCAAGGAGGGCCTTTTTCTTGTTGGCATGGGGGATACCCTCGATCTGAGCAAGACGAAACCGATGAAGGTCGGAGAAAAGGGTAGCATTCCAGCCCAGATGCACCACTTCGCGGCTGCCAAGGAGGCCACGATCGTCACGGTCAGCGCAATGGGACCTTTCGCGATGACGTACGTGAATCCGAAGGACGATCCTTCGAAGCAGGCGACGAACCCGTAATCCCGGCATCGATCTTCCCGGCGTTGGTGACACTGCTGATCTGAGAGGGCGCCGGTGTTTACCTTGTAGGATCGTGCCACGAGAAGACAGCGCCGCGGCCAGGGACCTGCCGCGGCTCAAGACAGCCCTGGCGGACCGGTACCGGCTCGAGCGTGAGCTGGGTACCGGCGGCATGGCCACGGTGTACCTCGCCACCGATCTCAAGCACGACCGCCTCGTCGCAGTCAAAGTCCTCAAGCCCGAAATTGCTTCGATCGTAGGAACCGATCGGTTCCTCCAGGAAATCCGCATCACCGCGAGGCTGACCCATCCGCACATTCTTCCCCTGCTCGATTCCGGAGCGGCCGACGGGTTCTTGTACTACGTTGCGCCCTACATAGAAGGCGAGACGCTGCGGGCACGGCTGGACCGTGAGAAGCAATTTCCGCTCGAAGACGCACTCCAGGTCACCCGGGAAGTCGCCGGAGCCCTCGACTATGCCCACCGCAATGGGGTGATCCATCGCGATATCAAACCGGAGAACACCCTGCTGTCCCAAGGGAAAGCCATCGTCGCCGACTTCGGCATCGCGCGAGCGCTTTCCCTGTCAGATGCTCCCCGGCTGACGGAGACCGGGCTCGCACTCGGCACCCCCTACTACATGAGCCCGGAGCAGGCGGCCGGCGATAAGGAGCTGGACGGTCGTTCCGACATCTACTCGCTGGGCTGCGTCCTGTATGAGTTGATCGTCGGAGAGCCGCCCCACACCGGTCCGACAGCGCAGGCGGTGCTGGCCCGGATCATGGTGGATCCGGTTCGGAGTATTCGCGCGGTGCGCGATGCAGTCCCGGAGTCTCTCGAGCGGACGATCCTTCGGGCCCTCGCTCGGGCTCCGGCGGATCGCTTCGCGACGGCGGGGGACTTTGCAGCCGCTTTGGCCCAACCAGCGGAGCCACAGCTTCGCAGTGGGATTCCCCGGCCCTGGCGGATCGTCGCGGT
Source organism: uncultured Gemmatimonadales bacterium (assembly GCA_963821525.1). GTDB lineage: Bacteria > Gemmatimonadota > Gemmatimonadetes > Gemmatimonadales > GWC2-71-9 > DATBGE01. The sequence goes on from CAWGED010000010.1 coordinate 124,009, forward strand.
ACTCGGCGTGCTCCTCCTGCTGGGCGTCGCGGCTGCTCGCCTGATCCCAGGCCGATCGACATCCAGCGTGGTGCCGTCCGCTTCGCATATCGCCGTACTCCCCTTCACTCCAAGCGGGCCCGACACCTCTCTCACCCGCCTGGGGCGCGACCTGGTCTTTACCCTGAGCGCCGAGCTGGATGGCTTGGGCGACATCCGGGTAGTGGATGCCCACACGGTGCTGGCGCAGACTGCGCGAGGTGACGTCGTCTCACCGGCTGATGGCGCCGCACTGGCACAGCGGTTCGGCGCCGGCAGCCTGGTACGGGGAAGCCTGATACGAGAGGGCGACAGGGTACGGGCCGACTTTGCGCTGCTTCCAGCGGACGGCCGATCCGAGCCGCTGGCGCGAGGTTCGGTCACTGGAGCGGTTGATTCCGTCGCAGCCCTCACGGATTCTGCCGTGCACACCTTGCTCAAACAGGTCTGGGTCGGGGGCGCCGCTCCGACGCCCAGTCTCGAGGGAGCGCTCAAGACCAAGTCGGTTGCGGCACTCCGGGCGTTCCTGGAGGGAGAACAGCTGGTGGTCGACGATTTCTGGGATTCGGCGGCGACATCTTACCACCGCGCCCGGGAGGCCGATCCGACTTTCTGGCTCGCGGCCGCGCGCGAGCTTTACGCCAGGAACTGGACGCTTCGCGAGTCTCCCGATTCCCTCCTCGCCGCCCTCCGACAGCATCGCCAAGAACTGCCGGAGGCGGAACGGTTGAGCACCGATGCGATTATGGCGTGGTCCGAGGATAGCCTCGCGCTGGGGCTGCTGCGTGGCCAGGAGATCACCCAACGCTATCCGAGCTCCTGGTTCGGCTGGCTGATCTACGGTGACTGGTTGCTCCACAACGGACCGTTACTGGGCCATTCTCACGGCGAGGCCCAAGCCGCGTTCGAGCGAGCGCTGGACCTCAATCCCAATCTCATCCCGGTCCACGAACACCTCATGATGCTGGCACTCCAAACTCGCGACACGGCGCGAGCCGGGAGAGCCTTCGGCGAGCTGACTCGGCTTCGTGCCGGTCCCGGCTTGACCGCTGACGGGTACGGCAGCCGGATGCTGCAATTCCGCTTTCTCCTGGGAATCGCCCGAGGCGACAGCACCCTCACCACGAGCCTGATCGACAGCATCGCCCGGGACCCTGAACCGCGTGCCGGGAATGACGGGACTTTCTATGATGCCTTTCTCTACGGCTTTCTCGATCAGCAAATCCGAGTGTGCGAGCGAGCCATCCAGGTTGGAGGTCTGACCAGAAAGGGCTGGCATCAGCGGCTTCTCGCCCTTTCATTGGCCGGACGAGGTGCCTGGGATGCAGCGCTGGTCGTCATGGATCGGCTGGTCGAGAGCGGGGTTGATTCGAGCGCCTCACTCCGGGCCTACGGGATCGCCGTTGTTGGAGCCTGGCTCGGGGCACTCGACGCCGGAGAGGCAGGACGACGTCGCGGGAGTGCCGCCTCGCACCTCTCCACTCCAACAGACCGGGCCGAGTTGGCCTGGCTCGATGGCATTGCGGCGGCCACGGCGAGAGATCGGCCAGCGCTTGCGGCGGCACGAACCGCCCTCGGTAAGTCGGAAGATCGAGCGGCCAAGGTACTCGATCGCTCCCTGGCGGCATTCGATCAGGCTCTGGCGGGGAAGACCTCCAAGGCAGGCGCAGCGTTGGCTGCCCTCGAATGGGAGGAGGCCGCGGCTTGGGACCCTGACTTCGTGGACCATCCCTTCACCATCGCGGTCGATCGCATTGCCGCGGCCCGGTGGCTCGCCGACGCTCGAGATTTCGATCAAGCCGCTCGTTTGTTGGCCCTGGGGGATGGCGCCTATTTCATCCATCCCAGCGTGTCGTACAGCACAATGGTCAGCGGCCTGATCGCCCGGGAGCGGGGTCGGATCGAGGAGCAACGGGGGAATCCCGAGCCGGCTCGGGAGTATTACGGGGAGTTCCTGCGACGCTACGACCGGCCGGTGCCGGCCCATCAGGGAATGGTGGAGGATGCGAAGGCGAGAGTTGCGACATTACGGCAGTGAGCTTCGCCGGTTGATCCTGCGCTGAGGTTGACAGCGTAATAACCGCAAAGCTGCGAACGCGACCAGCGGCGGGTTCAGAAAACGCGAGCCCGGCCCCCACCCCAGGGGGGAATATCACGGATCGATGTTGTGAGGGGGTAACCCGGAAAACGCAGTGCCGGCGGGATATCGGCAAAGGCGCCCCGCCGCAACGGGATGGGGAGCGATCGTCGGATACTGGAGCCTGAACCCTTGAGCCTGCCGCCCGTGACCGACGCGGACCACTACCGGAAACTCGAACACCTCTACGCCGCCGCTCCTATTTCGCGCTGGTACGGCATCTCGATCGCGATCTCCGACGGCAAGGCCGAGGTCCGGCTCCCGGTCCGTCCCGAGTTCTACCACGCGGCGAATGCGGTACACGGCTCGGTGTACTTTCGTGCGCTGGATGATGCGGCCTTCTTCGCCGCCAACTCCAGGGTACGGGAGGTCCTGGTCCTCACCGTTTCGTTCACGGTGCAGTTCGCGCAACCGGTTATGAACGGGGAAATGCGGGCCGTGGGCCGGTTGGTGCACGAGAGCGGCCGGCTGTTCATGGCGGAGTCGGATCTGCTCGACGAGGCGGGAAAGCTGTTGGCCCGGGGCAGCGGTGTCTTCACCCGGAGCGCGATAGCGCTGGATCCGAGCATCGGCTACGCGTAATCTGCAGGGCAATGCCGAGCACCCTCTTACTGGCGAGAACCCGTGATCCGCTTTGATGCCAGGGCGCTCTACGTCGCCCTCGACGAACAACGGCGAGCCCGGGAGATGTCCTGGGAGCAACTCGCCGCCGCAATCGGTGTCAGCGCGGCGACGATCACCCGCACCCGGATCGGCGGACGCCTGGAAGTGGATGGGATGCTGGCGATGGTGTCCTGGCTGGGCGTCCCGGTAGAGACGTTTACGCGGGAGGTCCGGGGCCGCTCGTGAGGGAGGTTGCGGGTAAGGACGTCGATCGATGAAGACCCTGCTCTTCGGTGCGACCGGTATGGTGGGCACCGGAGTCCTGCTCGAATGCCTGGCCGATGACCGGGTGACCGCAGTGACAGCGATCGGTCGCTCACCCTCGGGCCGTACCCATCCCAAGTTGACCGACTTGCCGCACCAGGACTTCCTGCACTACGAGTCGCTCCAGCCGAAACTCACCGGATACGATGCGTGCTTCTTCTGCCTCGGCGTATCGTCGCTCGGGCTGGACGAAGCAGCGTACACCCGCATCACCTACGACTACACGCTCGCCGCCGCTCGAGCCTGTCCTGGCTGCCAATCCCGCCGGCACCTTCTGCTACATCTCCGGAGCCGGAACCGACTCGACCGAACGGGGCCGCTCGATGTGGGCCAGAGTCAAAGGCCGTACCGAAAACGATCTTCTCGCCCTCGGCTTCCGCCGGGCCTACATGCTCCGCCCCGGCTTCATCCAGCCGGTCAAAGGCGTGCGGTCGAAGACCGGATGGTATCAGGCCTTCTATACCGTCCTGACGCCAGTGTCTCCGGTGATTCGTGCGCTGTTTCCGGGGCTTGCGACGACGACGTCTGCGGTGGGGCGAGCGATGATCCGGCTTGGGCTTGAAGGCTACTCAAGACCCATCGTCACCACTCGGGATATCAACCTGCTTGGCGGGCGAAACTTGATGTGGCATCGGGTGCCGCGATCGCGACCCTCGTCGGTCGGAAAAGCCGAACGGCACGGCAAGCGACCTGGCCCGCCGTGCCGTCGGGTTTGTAGAGGGACGCTCCTACATCGCGCTGTGCGCGTGGGACGAGAAGAAGGAGTCCGCCGCCTCCTTCAGTTCTTCCGGGGCTCATGTCCTTGACGTGCTGGGCGAGCCACCACTTGTGGCCGAAGGGATCTTCGAAACAGCCGCCCCGGTCTCCCCAGAACTGGTCGGCCAGGGGCATGACTTCTTTTCCGCCGGCCTTGATCGCCCGCTTCCACGCCTCATCCACATTCTCCTGATAGATGAAGAAGCTGACGGGGGTGCCGCCATAGGACTTGGGACCCTTGCCACCCATCTCCGGCATCTCGTCGGCGAGCATGATGGGGGAATCGCCGATCCGGATTTCCGCGTGCATGATCTTTCCATCGGGACCTGGGAACCGCGATCACTTCTTCGGCACCAAGCGCGGTCTGGTAGAACTCAATAGCCTTCGCCGCATCGGCGACGAAGATGCTCGGGGTGACAGTGTGATAGCCCTTGGGAATGGCTTGTGCTTTCTGTGGCATGATCAATCTCCTGCTGATAAAAGGTGCATCGGCTCCTGCCGATAAATAGGGTGTCCCGCAATATTTGAAAGTCGCACCCGCACAGGCAACCCATGAATTTGTCTCGAATCCAAGTCACTGAACGTCACAATTCGTCACTGCGTGATGTGACGCTGCCCACTGAGTTACCACTGCTTCAGTTGAGCGGATTCCACCCCATCGGCCCCTTAAAAAGCCGAACAAGTTCTGTAACGAGCCCGTCACATAAGCTCCGGAGCGGACGATTCGGTAGCTGACGGCCGCAAGGCCCGGCGATCTTGTCCTCCTCATGTGCCACTCGGCGTCGCACCCATGAAACGTAAGGGTCGGATTTCTTCGCAAGCGGAAGGGGCTGGCCTCGTGCTTCCTCCGAGAGGATTGCTACTATTGGAGCATGGGGACAGCTCGATCATACGCCGCGCTGCTTGCGACTGGCGTGGTCATCGGGCTCGGAGCGAGTGGCACTGCTTGCAGCGAGTCCGAAGGTACGGCACCTACCGGTCCGGTGGCCGGGATCTATGCCGCGGACAAGATCGTCCGCCAGCAGGAGACGCTCGACGACGATCTCCAGGATCAGGGCGCCCGGTTCAACCTCACCCTCAACTCCGACAGTACCCTCACCGGCCGAGTCGAACTGCCGGCCAACATCCGTGTCACCGGCGAATCGGATGCGGTGAATCAGGATCTCACGGGGACCTGGTCGCTGCACACGCGACGAGGTCCGGCTCCATCTCGACGAGCCGGTACTCGGCAACCAGCCAGTCTTTCGAGTTGGGGACGAAGGACTGGCTGGGACGCTCATCGTGCCTGATCCGATCAACGGCGCCCTGTTCCTCAGCATCGGGCTGGTGAAAGTGGGGCCGTGACACCCTTATGAATCTCATCCCAATTCAACAGCGACTTCCGTTCGCAATTGCCCTGGTCTTCTTTATTCTCTCCTATGTGCGTCCGGAACATCGCACCGTCTGGTTCAGCATCGGGTGCGCTTTTCTCGTGATCGGCCTGATCAGGAGCAAGAGGGCGCGCGAGTAGAGACGAGCGGACGTCGTACCCGTAACTGATCAATCGGACTCCAATGGCCAAGGTCGCTGCCGGCCTGCTCCTCTTCCGCCGAGGAACGCAGGACCCCGAGGTATTGCTGGTCCACATGGGCGGCCCTTTCTGGGCACGCAAGGACCTGGGCGCCTGGTCCATCCCCAAGGGCGAGGTGGTTCCGGGAGAAGAGCTGCTTGCTGGAGCACGGCGGGAGTTCCGCGAAGAGACCGGCCTGGATCCAGTCGGAACGCCGTTCGCACTCGGTCAGGTGAAACAATCGGGAGGCAAGGTGGTTCACGCCTGGGCGCTCGAGGGCGACTTCGATCCGGCGTCGCTCACGAGCAACACCTACTCGGTCGAATTCCCCAAGGGCTCCGGTCAGTTTCGCGATTATCCCGAGGTGGATCGCGCGGAGTGGTTCACCTTTGCCGAGGCGCGGAGGCGGCTCATAACTGCCCAGACCCCGCTATTGGACGTGCTGGAGGCGGCGCCGCAATTTCGTGCGGCGGTAGACCGGTGACGACGGGAGGGCTGCGGTATGCCAGATTACTTCGGTTTGGGCTGGCCCTTCTTGCCCAGGTAGATCCGGCCGGTGCCGGTGAGGGTGCGGCTGTGCACCGCGGTGCCTGAACCCGACTGGCTGATGTCGGTCAGTCCGTGGGTGTAGCGTGCGGCGATCGAGAGGAACTGAAGGCGATACTCGACGTCAAATGACACCCCGAAGTCGAGACCCGGGATCTGGTCCCCGATGTCCCGCTCCACGATGTAAGGCGTTCCCGCAGCAGTCTTCGATTCGTAACGGTCGTTGGCCCCCGTGATCAGCCCGAACGACGGCCCTGCCCCGATCCGAAATCCATCGTTCCGTTTGGGCGCCCATTTGAGCAGCACCGGAAACTCGATCAGGTGCATGCTCCGACTCATGGTGCCACCCTGAGTCTGGCTGTCGATCGCCGGGTCCCCGTGGGAACCGGATCGATGCCATCGGCTCCCCGTCCAGCGAACGGCAGAAATGCGCCGCCCAGATGGAAATGCTCCGAGAACCGCCAGTCGGCAAAGAGACCGAAGACGGTCTTCGTCGTCCGCTCCGCCCCATCCAGCCCGTCCAGCGTCGCGAAATTGATCCCGACCTCGAACCCCATATTGAAGGTCGGGGATGAAAGCTTCTCGCCCAGGAGATAGCCGATCAGCACCTGCGCGTGCAGCGCTTCGGTCGGGATGAGGAGGAGGGCGACGATAGCGAGGACTCGAAAATCGTCGACTGCCCGGCGAACGATGGCCATGACTGTCCGGCTCAGAGGTCCAGCCGGTAGACGGCGTTCAAGAGCACCGAAGTCCGTCCAATGAAGCCAACCTCGGCCCGGATGGTCCACCGCTTGTTCAGGTCTATGTTCCCTCCGACGAGCATGTTCCAGGGGTCGGCGGGATCCTTCTTGAGCTGGTAATTAATCGTCGTATTGCCGGGATTGGAGCTGAGCAACGCATTCACGACCTGGTCCACGACGACTTTCTGGGCCGGCGTCAGGTTCATGTACCAGGGTTGATTCTGCACGTTCTCAAGCGCGGTCCGAATCTTGTCCACCGTTGCCGGCGGGATTGCCTCGCTCAATAACAGAGCGCCATTGGTCTCGCTCTTGAACTTCTGATTCATGGTGCCGACCCAGAAGGACGCTCGCTTGGGCCCGCCCAATTTCAAGGTCCGGCCGAGGCGCGCCGAAAAGACCCGGCCGAAGACTGGCTCGTCAAGCTTCTCGAAGTGGCTCCAGCTCCAGTTGATGTCCGCCGCGACGAAATTTTTCTTGAGCCCAAACGCACCAGTCAACCCGAACCCTCCATAGTTACCGGGCTGATCCACTTCACTCGTGAAGGAAATCGGAGTGGACACCTCCACCTTGGTGTTGGCCTGGGCCCGCCCGCCGAAACCGTAGACATTGAGAAAGGGCAACACCCACAGGTCGACCCGCAGGTTGGAGGAGTAGACGGTAGATGTATTAGTACCGAAACCGATGAAATCGATCGGTGCGATCGGGTTGGATCCCGTACTCAGGCCCAGGTCCGTGATCTCGATGCCCTGGTTCATGTAGAGCCCGATCACGTTGAGACCCAGCGGCTTGGGAAGGTCAAAACCGCGCTCGACCGCCTTGCGGCCCCAGAGGGGGAAAATGTTGTGGTAATCCTTAAGGACGCTGTCCCGCTCTTCCTGGGTGAGCGCCAAATCGGGATTCTGCGCCGCCGCATTCCGAGGGGTAGCGATAGCAAAGACCGGCAGCAGCGCCGACAGACTCAAGGCGCGCAGCGTGCGACGACGATCTCTGGAAATACGGGTCGGCATCCGACCTCACAGTCGGCTGGGAGTTCGCAAGATATTTGCTTGCTTAGCTTGGTACTACCAATGAAGGCCGATTTGGTTCGGTCGCTCGTACCTTTCAGACTGATATGAAGCCGGTATTGGCACAGGACATAGGGTCGGGATCACAAAATACTTCAAACTTTTGGGCTGGTTAGCCCATCTCAGACCTCCGTCTCGGGGGAGTACACTGCAGCTGTCGGTGTTGACACAATGACCTGGATCTTCCGGCAGCTTTTCGCCATCGCCGTCCTGCCATTCACCGTGGCGGTCATCATCCCGGTATGGCTCGCACGTCGAAACGCAATCGGCCCGGCACCGGGCCATACGTTGACCCAGGTCGCCTTACAGGCCTGCGGCGTCGCGATTCTAGGGCTCGGACTATTGCTGTTCTCCGCCAGTCTCAGGCGTTTCATAACGGAGGGTCGCGGCATGCCATGTGGGCGTTGATTTTCTTCGTGATCAACGCGATCTACATACCCCTGATTGAAGAGCCACGGCTGGCCGAGCGGCCCGGCTGGCCATCGTGGCGATCTCGTCCTTAAGGAGAATTCGATGAAGCCAGTGCTTTGGGTGTTTGCTGGATTGAGCGCGCTGACGGTCGCGGCGTGCCAGCCTCGGGTAAGCCGCGAGGCGGAGACGATGGCTCTCCTCGAACGCGATCGGGCCTGGGCCCGGGCCGCGGCGACAGGGAATGTGGACAGCATCGTCTCGTTCTGGACCGAGGATGCCCGTGTCCTCCTTCCTGACCAGCCGGCCTATGTCGGGACCGAGGCGATTCGAAAGATGGTCACCGCCAGTCTCGCCATTCCGGGATTTCAGATTTCCTGGACCCCGGAGAACGCGATCGTCTCGGCGAGTGGAGACCTGGCCTACACCTACGGGACTAATAGCGTCACGGTACCCGACTCGGCTGGACACCCTGTCACGACCGAAGGGCGATACGTCGAGGTCTGGCGCAAAGGAAAGGACGGCGAGTGGCGGTGCAGTATCGATATCAACAACACTGGGCCGGCGGTCAAACAGAACCTCTTGAGCAGCCGGACTCCTCCAATTCTTGTCCCGACTAGTCATGGTGGCCCATCCCTGATTCGCCTTGGCTGATCGGAGCTGCAGCGATCTTGGCTGGTGCCATCGCGGCGGTCTCCGGCTTCGGCATCGGCAGCCTGCTCACGCCTCTCCTCGTGTTGGCGATGCCGACCGGGGAGGCCGTTGCAGTAGTTGCCATCCCTCACTTCATCGCAACCGGGCTCCGGCTCGCGGGACTCCGGAGGGACATCCATTGGCCAACCTTTCGGCAGTTCGGGATCGCCAGCGCGGCGGGCGGGCTGATCGGGGCCGCGCTGCAAGCCCGCCTCCGCAGTCCGGAGTTGTCCATGGTCCTGGGGGTTCTCCTGATCATGGCTGGCGGGTCCGAACTGGCGCAACGCCGTCTCCCTCTTCCCACCACGCGGTTCTGGCGATTGCTCGGCGGAACGCTCTCGGGACTCTTCGGCGGAATGGTGGGAAATCAGGGCGGCATCCGCGCCGCCGCACTGCTCGGCTTCAATCTTTCGGCTCGTGAACTGGTTGCCACGTCGACGGCGTCCGCGATTCTGGTGGACGCCGCTCGACTGCCGATCTACCTGCTTACCGCAGGGTCGGCGATCGTCGCTGCCAAGGGGACCGTCGTGATCGCCACCATTGGCGTAGTCATTGGCACCCTGGTGGGCGTCCCCGCCCTTGGGCGAGTCCCGGCTTCGGCGTACCGGCGGGTGCTGGGAAGTTTGCTCATACTCTTGGGCTTGTGGTTATTGGCTGCTGCGGTGCGCCGATAGCGCTTCCTTCGGCCGTGGCGGTGACGCTTCGGCCCCCACAACTTGGTGGAATCAACCGAGGAGGGCCTGATGCCCTTCAAGAGCAAAGCACAACGCCGAAAGTTTGCTGAACTTCTTGTCAAAGGTGAGATCTCACCCGAGACCTTCGAGGAATGGAACCGGGCAACGGGAAAGGCGAAGCTGCCGGAGCGGGTCCACGCGAAGCCGCGACCGAAGGCAAAACCCAAGCGCAAGACCAAACGCGCCAAATGACTACCCTCCTGTTGTCACATCGCGAGGTGCACGCCTATCTCCCGATGGCCGAGTGCATCGAGGCGATGGAGGGCGCCTTCCGGTCGCTCACCGCCGGCAGGAGCCTGGTGCCGCTCCGCACCGTCATCCGGCTCCCGGACAGCCCGAACGCCTTTGCCGCGATGCCTGCGGTCGTGGGATCCGGCACCAACGCTCAGATCGCGGCCAAGATCATCACGGTCTTTCCCGGCAACGACGCGACGCCGTTCGATTCCCATATCGGCGTTGTCCTCCTCTTCGGCGCCGACCACGGCGAGCTGCTCGCGATCGCGGACGCGTCATCGATCACCGCAATCCGGACCGCTGCGGTGTCGGGCCTCGCAACCCGGCTGCTGGCCCGCCCCGACTCCCAGCGCCTGGCGCTGCTCGGCGCCGGGACCTTGGCGATCCCCCACTTCGAGGCAGTGTGCGCGGTACGGCCGATCAAGGAGGTCAGAGTCTGGAGCCGGTCCCCCGCGAGGGCGCAGGAGTTCGCTCAGCGGGCGCAAGAGAAACGCGGGGTGAAGGTGACCGTTGCCCAATCCGCGCAGCAGGCGGTTGCCTCGGCCGACGTCGTATGTACCATCACCGCGTCGCGCACTCCTGTTCTCGAGGGAAGCTGGCTCGCGCCCGGCACCCACGTGAACGCAGTGGGCTCGTCACTGGCCAGCGCGCGAGAGCTCGATACCGAGGCGGTGCGCCGAGCCCGGCTGTTCGTTGATCTCCGGGAATCGGCGATGAACGAGGCGGGTGACTTCCTGATCCCAAGGAACGAGGGCGCCATTACCGACGATCACATCCTGGGTGAGCTGGGTGACCTGCTCGCCGGCCTGGTGGTGGGTCGTCAGAACGCTGGCGAGATCACCCTGTTCAAGTCCCTCGGGTTGGCAGTGGAAGACGTCGCGGCGATCCGCCATGTCTACGAGAAAGCATTAGCCGCTGGTGCCGGCACTCGTGTTACGATCGGTGGCCTCCGTTCCCCCGACACGCTCTGAGATCCGTGCGCTGAACCCTCAGACCCCTGCAGTCCACTCCCCGCCTTGTGTGGGTGTTGTCCCCAGGTGCACCTTATCGGCCTCCTCTCGCCAGCTCCATGTCATCGAGGTGGTCATGCCGCTCCGCCTCATCTTCGGGCTGCGTATCGGGCCCGCCTCGGGCCTGTTTCCGCATGGCCTTCCGCCCGGCAGAGCTTCGCATGGGAGGAAGGCTACGCGGCTCTCGAGCGATCTATCGAAGCCACGATTGTCTATCTGACGGCGATGGACCGCGAGAGACTCATCGCGGTTCGCAGCGGTAACACCTCGCCACCCTCCAGCATTCTTCCTTATCTGGAGGACCGCCTGGGCGTCTGCGATGTCTACGGCAAGGAGCTACCCGATGGGACTCACGACCTCGTGATTCGGGCCAGCTTCCGGTTTCCCTACTGGCCGCTGGGCGAGTGGGTCGTATTTGACGGGGTGCAGTCTGGCTCCGGACAACAGCTGGCGGCGGTACACCGAGGAGGAGGTCTCGGAGGCCTGGTGACTATGCCCGTCTTCTGAGCACCAACCGACGCGTCGCTGGGATTGAAAACGCGAGCACGCCCCCCACCCCAAGGGGGGAAGATCGTAAAGCCGTATCAAGGGGAATAACCCACGAAACGCTGAACGACGCAGAAAACAACACCCCACGCTCCGATCAGGGTCGCCCGCCCTATTTCTGCATCACGTTCTCCTGTATCATGTCGGGTAGGCTACCCCGCTTGTGAGGCGCGACCGTCATGCAATTCCATCTCGCACAGGCCACCTCGATTCTCGCCCGCACGCCGAAGACTCTCGATGCGATCCTGGGCGACCTCCCTGACGAATGGAGCCGCGCCGTCGAAGGACCCGACACCTTCAGCCCGTTCGATGTCGTCGGTCATCTGATTGATGGTGAGGAGACCGATTGGATACCCCGGGCCCGGATCATTCTCGCCCAGGGTCCCGAACCACGCTTCGAGCCCTACGACCGCTTCCGCCATCAGGCCCGCAACGTCGGCCGCACTCTCGAAAGTCTCCTGGCCGAGTTTGCCAAACTCCGCGCTGCCAATCTCGATCTGCTCTCTAGCTGGAAGTTGACCCCGGCAAGCCTGGACCTTCCCGGACTCCACCCGAGCCTGGGCCGGGTCACCCTCCGCCAGCTGCTGGCGAGCTGGGTAGTCCATGACCTCGGCCATCTGGCCCAGATCGAACGGGTGATGGCGAAACAGTATCGTGAGGAGGTCGGACCCTGGGTGCCGTTCATGCCGATCCTGACGGACCACGAGAGACCGAGGTCGTAGCTCCGGCGTCGGGCGAACACCCATTGACCACTGAGACAGGAACGAAGCGAACTCGCGCGGGAGGTGAAAGGTGTCCAATGTCGTAGGCGTCCGCCGCATTCCAGTTCTCGAGTGGCTTCCGGCATACCAGAAGGAATGGCTGCGATTCGATTTGATCGCTGGCCTGATCACCGCCGCCGTCGTCATTCCGAAGGCGATGGCCTACGCGACGATCGCGGGCTTGCCGGTGCAGGTGGGACTCTACACCGCGCTCGTGCCGATGGTGATCTACGCTGTGCTGGGAACCTCTCGCGTCCTCAGCGTCAGCACGACGACGACCATAGCCATCCTGACGGGAGCCCAACTCGCCCTGATCGCCCCGGGCGGCGATCCCGCGACGTTGATCAGAATCACGGCGACCCTGACCCTTCTCGTGGGAGCCATCCTTCTCGTGGCTTCGGTGCTTCGGCTGGGGTTCGTCGCGAACTTCATCTCGGAACCGGTGCTGGTCGGCTTCAAGGCGGGGATCGGGCTGGTCATCGTGGTGGACCAGATCCCGAAACTCCTCGGCATCCACTTCGCGAAGGGCAGCTTTCTCCACAACCTGCTCGCCATCGCGCAGGCGGTCCCGGAAATCCAAATCCCGACACTCATCATCGGGGTCGCAACGATCGTCCTTCTGGTCGCGCTGGAACGCTTTGTCCCTAAAGTGCCAGCACCGCTGGTCGTGATGGCGTTGGGAATCGCAGCGATGAGTTTGTTCGGGTTGGAGGCACGAGGAGTAGAGTCGGTGGGCCTCATTCCACGGGGGCTTCCGTCGCTCATCAAGCCGGACCTTTCGCTGCTTGCCCAGTTGTGGCCTGGAGCTGCAGGCATCGCGCTCATGAGTTTCACCGAAACCATCGCGGCCGCGCGTGCCTTCTCCGCCCCCGGCGAACCCCTTCTCCGAGCGAACCAGGAATTGCTGGCCACGGGACTCTCTAATGCCGGCAGCGCCGTGTTCGGCGCCATGCCCTCGGGTGGTGGCACCTCGCAGACCGCGGTGAACCGGCTGGCCGGCGGCCGCACCCAAGTCTCAGCGCTGGTCACCGCGGCGGCCTCGCTCCTCACGATGCTGCTGCTCGCCCCGCTCATCGGACTGCTGCCGCAGGCCACTCTCGCGGCCGTTGTCATTTTCTATTCGATCGGGTTGATCGACCCGGCTGCATTCCGCGAGATCCGCGAGGTCCGGCGCACCGAGTTCCGCTGGGCCCTGGCCGCCATGGTTGGTGTGGTAGTGCTGGGAACGCTGAAGGGGATCCTCGTTGCAATTGTCGTGTCGCTGGTGGCCCTGGCATATCAGGTGGCGGATCCGCCGGTCCGCATACTGGGGCGGAAGCGGGGCACCAATGTCTTCCGGCCCCTGTCGTCTGAAAACCCGGACGATGAAACCTTTCCCGGTCTCCTTATGCTCCGACCGGAGGGTCGGGTCTTCTTCGCCAACGCCGAGCGCATTGGAGCCAAGCTGCGGCCATTCATGGACGAGGCGAAGCCCCGGGTGGTGGCGCTTGATCTAAGCGGCGTTCCGGATCTCGAGTACACCGCCCTCAAGATGCTGACCGAAGCCGAGAAACGAGAGCGCGCCCGCGGCGTTTCGGTGTGGCTGATCGGGCTCAACCCCGAAGTCCTCGCGATGGTCCAGCGGTCTTCGCTCGGCAAGGTACTGGGAACGCGAGCGAATGCACTTCAGTCTCGAGGTGGCGGTCGCCAAGTTCCTGGAGGCTTCAGGGAGGGAGGCGCCGGGGTGACACAAGATTCGGGCATCACCGCCGTCGCTCACGTGATCCAGTTGTCGGTGGCACCGGTATTTCTCCTCTCGGGCATCGGCGCGATGCTCGCCGTCATGACCAACCGGTTGGCGCGAGTCATCGACCGGGCCAGGGCCCTCGAGGCGAAGGCGACCGCCGATCCCGCCGGGCCCCCACTCCTCGTTTGCGGAGTAATCGCGACTCTGTTCCTCGGCGCCTTCTTCGGCTTTGATGCGTCAGGCCCGGCGGCGCTGCTCTTTGTCACCGCGATGCTTGCATTCATGGCCGGTCTGCTGCTCTTTGTAAGAGAGGTGCTGCGCGCGACGGCCAATCTCCGAATTGGGCGGCATCCGACTCGCGAGTAGAGGAATCGTGCCAGTCCAACTAACCCCCGACATGAGAGCCGTGATCCAGGCGGCTCACCTCTGTTTCGCGGCAACGGTCACCGCCGATGGCCGTCCCAATCTGTCCCCGAAGGGGACGATCCGGGTCTGGGATGATACCAGCCTGTTCTTCCTCGACATCGCCTCGCCCGGAACCCGGGCGAATCTGGCGGCACGGCCCTGGATGGAGTTGAATGTCGTGGATCAGCTTTCCCGTCGCGGGTATCGCTTCGCCGGGCCGGCAGCCCTGCATTCCCAGGGCGCCGTCTTCGATGAAGGGTGCCGGCGGATTTTTGGTGAGGAGGGGGCGACGTATCCGGTCGCCGGGGTCGTAGTGCTCCAGGTCGAGACCGCAGCACCTCTGATCTCTCCCGGGTACATCCATGTAGCTGACGAGCCGGCGATGCGGGCGATGTGGCGAGATCGTCGGGCAGCCCTGGACCGGGAGTTCGAAGCCTTCATCGAGCGCCAAGGTCCCTTCCCCAGGCCCTAGTTCCGCTACAGCATGAGCGATTCATTCCGGACCTATGTTCTCGAGCAACTGAGGCGAGTCAGGCCGGACGTTCGGCATCGCAGCATGTTTGGCGGGGTCGGCATCTATGCCGGCGATCTTTTCTTCGCGCTCATCGACGAAGACACGCTCTACTTCAAGGTGGATGACTCGAATCGTTCCGCCTTTGAGGAGCGGGGGCTGGGTCCGTTCATGCCTTATGGACCTTCGGGCGAGGTTATGCAGTACTACGAGGTACCGGCTGACCTTCTCGAGGACCCTGAAGCATTGAGTTCCTGGGCCGAGCAGGCGATCGAGGTTGCCCGTAACAAACGCACCAGAAAGCGGCAGCGCTGATTGGAGGCTCTATCTCATGACAGCCAAAACCATTACCAGCCCAAACGTGAAGCAGGCGGTCCCCTTCTTCATGGTCACCGACATCGAAGCCTCGCTGCGGTTCTATGTTGACGGCCTGGGTGCCGTGATGACCAACCACTGGATACCCGAAGGACACATCGAATGGTGCTGGCTTCAAATGGGCAACGCCGCGCTAATGCTACAGGAATACCGGCAACGCGAGCACCACGCCGGCAGGCCCGATGGCCCCCTCGGCCAGGGCGTCTCGGTCTGCTTCATGTGCGCCGACGCCCTCACGATCTATCACGAGCTGATTGCTCGCGGCATCGGCGCCCAGCGTCCCTTCGTCGGAAACGGACTGTGGGTCACATCGGTCCAGGACCCGGACGGCTATCGCCTGGACTTCGAAAGCCCAACTGATGTGCCGGAAGAGACGGTATACCAAGGCTAGCTACGCCGCCTTCTTCACTGCGGATACCTGCGCCATCCGCGGCATGATGGCGACCACCGTTTCGTCCACCGCCGCGATCTCCATCGAAAGCAGCACATTGCGTAACGCCTGGGGAGTGAGAAGCCCGGCCTCGACCAGCGCAGGTCCAGCCTCCGCGACCGACAGCTCCAACAGGCGCTTCTCCTCCCCGCGCGCAAAGGCCGGCTGGTTGAACGCGATATCGGGCGACGAAAAGCCCGCCGCCATCACCATCTGATACAGCCGGCGACCCAGCGTGTAGTCCACCTGCCGCGCCTGGCCCAGGGCGTTGAAGAGCTCCGCGAAGGCGCCGAGCGCAGACGGCGGCTCACTTCCCGCAGAAGTCAGGTCTCCATCCTCGCAGACCAGGATGCCGCCCGGCCGGAGCAGGCGATGCATCTCACCCAGCGCGGCTTCCGGTTCCACCAGGTGCAGCAGCAGATACCGGCAATAAACCAGATCGAACGAACCACTCGGCAACCTGGTTGAAAGGGCACTGGCCTCAACCCAGGAGACGTTTGCCAGCTGGAGTTGGTGGGCCAGCCGATGCGCCTCCGCCAGTTGCGCCCGGCTCACATCTACCCCGACCACGTGCCCCTTCACCCCGATAAGCTCCGCAAGATCGACCGTCACCTGTCCTACTCCGCAGCCGATATCGGCTACCCGCATTCCCGGCTTCAAACCGGCGAGCCCCAGAAAACGGCGCGTACCGGGACCATAGGCCCGATGCAGGACTCGAAGGCGATCCGCTCCAGCCTCTCCAGTGCCGAGCACATAGCGATCGACTTCGGCTGCTACTTCTTCCAATGCATCCACCGACATGACTACCTCCCATGATGAGGGGGAAGGATGTGGTCATGTACCGGGTCATTGGATCGGTGAGCAGACCTAGTCCGCTGTCAGCCTTCGTCCTACACGTATTCGCGACCAATCCTGGAGCTGCCGAACCCGGGCGCCGGTCGGTAGCTTGCGTCACCCAACATCCGACAAGGAATCGATGCGTCCTGGCCTTTCTTTGGGTCTCGCGATCCTCATCGCGAGCTGCCATTCGGGTCCGGCGAGTACACCTCCACCCATCGCGACCGCCAGCCGGTATCTCTTTGTGTGGGCCGGGGACAAGGACAAGCAGCAGAGCGACTTCCTCGCCGTCATCGACATCGATCCCCGAAGCCCGACCTACGCCACCGTGCTGAAGACCGTCCCGGTCGGTGCCACAGGGACGATGGCTCACCATACCGAATACGAAATGCCGGCGGACGGGATCCTCTGGGCGAGCGGGTTCATGGCGGGCCAGACCTACCTCTTCGACCTGCGCGACCCCACGAGCCCCAGGCTGCTCACCTCCTTCGGCGATGTGGGGCCGATGAGCCATCCGCACAGTTACTCGCGCCTCCCTAATGGGCACATCCTCGCCACCTTCCAGCACAAAATCGGTGGCGGGACCGGGGGACTGGTCGAATTCGACTCGGTGGGACGAGTTGTCCGAACGGCTGAAGCTGCCGTCCCCGCGATCGACTCCACGATCCGGCCCTACAGCCTGGCGGTCCTCCCGGCGTTGGACCGGGTCGTGACCACCGCCAGCGACATGCATCTGTCGGTGCGGAGTCGAGCGGTGCAGGTGTGGCGGCTCTCGGACTTGAAGCTGTTACAGACGATCCTGCTGCCGCCGGGTCCGCGGGGTGACGAGAACTGGCTCACGGCCGAGCCGCGGGTGCTGTCCGATGGCCGCACGGTGCTGGTGAACACCTTTACCTGCGGCTTGTATCGGATCGATGGGCTGGCCAGTGATTCGGCGACAGCGACGTGGGTGTATTCCACCCAATGGAGTGTTGATCGAATCTTTTGCGCAGTGCCGGTCGTAGCGGGGCGCTACTGGTTGCAACCGAGCGGACCGGAGCACGCAGTCGTGAGCCTGGACGTGTCCGACCCGAGTCATCCCCGTGAGGTCAGCAGACTCACGCTCGGGGCAAACGAGATCCCTCACTGGCTCGGCCTCGAGGCGGGTGGGGATCGGGTCGTAATCACCGGATACCGGGAGCTGGAGTCGCGAGTTGTGCTGGCCCACGTGGACCGCGCGACTGGTGCCCTGAGTCTCGATACGACGTTCAAGTCGCCCGGAGCCCAGAGAGTGGGCCTGGATCTCGGTCTGGTGCAGTGGCCTCACGGTCCCTCCGGACCCGCAATCCCGCACGGCGCGGTGTTCAGCAGGCCCTGAGTCGCAGACAAGAGGATAGAGGTGAGCTGATGGCGAATCGGGTGGATCTCTTCGACAGCACCTACAGCAACTTCACCGAAGAGGTGCTGGACGCGATTCGGAAGGAGACTTTCGGCACCGACATCGGGCAGAACAGCTGGCTCACGGTTGACGAGTATGAGCGCTGGCTCCCCTGGCTCAACCTGAACGGGAAGAGCTATCTCCTCGAGATCGCCAGTGGTTCAGGCGGCCCGGCGCGTTATGTCGCTCGCAGTACGGGTTGTCACGTAATCGGCATCGATGCGAACGAGAGTGGCGTGGCCACCGCTTCACAGCTCGCCGCCGAGTCGGGCGATAGCGACCGGGTCAGCTTCAGAGTCGCCGATGCCACCGCTCCCCTGCCCTTCGTCCAGGGCTCCTTCGATGCGCTGCTCTGCATCGATTCCATGAATCACTTCCCCAATCGGCTGGCCGTCTTCCGGGAGTGGGCTCGCGTCCTCCGTCCCGGCGGTCGCGCGATCTTCACGGATCCGGTCCTCATCACCGGCCCGGTGACCAACGACGAGCTCGCCGGACGCAGCTCGATCGGGCTCTTCCTCTTCGTGCCACCCGGGGTCAACGAGCGATTGATCAAGGAGGCGGGCTTCCATTTGGTGCGCCAGGAGGACGTCACCGCGAACGCGGCCCTGGTTTCCGGTCGCTGGCGCGACGCGCGAGCGGCGCATCGGACCGACCTGGTCCAGATCGAGGGCGAGGAGCGATTCGAGGGCCTGCAGAAATTCTTCGCCGCAGTACACCAGCTCACCAGTGAACGGCGCTTGTCGCGCATTCTCTACCTGGTGGAAAAACCGTAACCCTTGGATGCAGGATCACCCCATGTCTGGTTCCGCGCTTGGCGCCCCCTGGATGTACTACCGGCGCTCCTGGTTGATCGCCCTGCCGATTGCAGTCGCATCCGCCTGTTCACACTCCGAGCCCGCGACCGTGGTGCCCGGCGTCGCCGTCCAGGTGGACCGGACACCGGGACCCGACACCGTGGTCTATGCCCGTTCGATAACTCGCGCCGGTCAGGATAGCGCGAGCGGTACTCGCACCGTCGTGCGACAGGTGATTCAGGGTACGGGTGGTACCCGGCTGCTGGAAGTGGAACAGCGGTTCCCCGCCGGTGGCGGCGAGATCGTGGATACGGCTGTCGCCGATCTCAACACCATGCGCGCCGTGTCGCACCGCTCTCATCAGCCGACTCGCACGATGCAGTTCACCTTCGTGGGAGACAGTGCCGTGGGAACGGTGTCGACCGCCAAGGGAGACTCCGCACCTCGGGTCGAGTCGGTTCGGCAAGGACTCGGCGGCCCGATCTTCGACTCCAATGTGATCGACCTGGTCGTCGCCGCACTCCCGCTTCATCCCCAGTTCGCCACCGAGCTGCCCTTCTTCATTTACGAGAAAGGCGGCCGGGTTCCGATGGCGGTCGAGGTACGCGAGCGTACGTCGGTCCAGTTCTCCAAACTGGGACCGCGCGACGTCTGGGTCGTGACCGTCGCCGTACCGGGAGCGCCCGCGACGGTCTGGGTTGATACCCAAACCCGTGCCGTCCTCCGGGTCCGTTACGACATCAGCGATCGGAATCTGAGTTTCACCGACGAGCGGATAACGCCGCTGGCCGGGTAAGAGACAAGCCACGGAGGATCCATGAAGACCAGCTTGATCGCCAGCCTGCTCCTGCCGGCACTACCGATGGTCTCCGATTCACTAAGCACTCAGGAGATGGCCATCCAGTGCTCGGCGTTGCCTGCGGCCGTACCGAAGGCATTGCTTGCCCAGAAAGACAAGACTCCGAAGGAGTGTACTTCGGAGCGTGACAACGGGCAGACCTACTGCGAAGCTTCGTACGTGATCGACGGCCATTCCAAGGACCTGTTATTCGATACCACGGGAGCGGTCAGGGTACCTTGGTGGCATACGAGGCCCACGTAAGCCGAAAACTGGAAGATGAGTTTCACCGACGAGCGGGTAACGCCACTGGCCGGGTAACGAGTACTAGAAATGAATCTCAATCAGGTGACACTTCCGGCGGTGGACGTTGGTCCTTCCGTGGACTTTTACCGCCGGCTCGGCCTTCGCCTGATCGTCGAGGATCTGCCCCGCTATGCGCGTTTCGAGCTCCCCGACGGCGAGAGCACCCTATCGATCGAGCAGGTGTCCGAGGCCACAGCAGGCCATGGGCCTGTGGTCTACTTCGAGTGCGAGGATCTGGATCAGACCGTCCACCGGCTCAGAGCGAAGGGAGTCGAATTCGACAGTCTGCCCCTTGATCAGCCGTGGCTATGGCGAGAGGCTCGGCTGCGGGATCCTGGGGGAAATACCCTCTGCCTGTATTGGGCTGGCCGAAATCGCCGCTACCCACCATGGCGGCTAGCAGGAGAGAGCCGGGAATAAACTCATCGCCCCGTGAGTCATGTCGGGTGGACGCACTTCGCATCCACTCGAACCTGTAAGGGGGGATATTCCCGTGTCGTTTGTCGCACTGTCGTTCCACCTTGTCACACTGGCCGCATCGAGCATCGCTCCATCGCCCGCCGAGATCCAGGTGCAACTGTCGGAATGGAAAATCCAATTGTCCGCGGCTTCGGTCCCTGCGGGACCGGTGCGCTTCATCGTCCATAATGGTGGCAGCATTCCTCACGGCTTCGAGGTCGAAGGTCGCGGGTTGGAGAAGGAGATCGAGCTCATCCAGCCCGGGGCCAGCGACACTCTGGAACTCCAGCTCGAGACGGGGAGTTATGAGATCTATTGCCCGGTCGGCGGTGTTAGTCACAAGAACCTCGGCATGGAGACCGGCCTCACGGTAACCGGAGCCAGCGCCGGGGCGGCGATGAAGGCGGACGAATCGATGAAAGCAGCATGAGGCGATGAAGCCGAGGGCAATGAGGCCGGGTGAGCGATGGCTATGTCTTCCACGAAGGCGATTGCCGTCGAGGGCGGTGGTCCGGTCATCCAGATCCTTCCCGGCCCCTTCCCCTTCCCCGACAGCGCGGCGCCGGTCCTCAAGGCCTTCGGCGATGAGCGTGAGGGACTCGAGTCTCAGGTGAAGAGTGGGCCCTATTCCAATAATGTCACGCCGATCTCAGGACGATTCAGCTTCACCGCCTGGGATCTCGGCTCAAGCCGTGACTCGGTGGATGGCAACGCGACTTTCGTGACGAAGGACGGAAGCCATTGGCGGCTCCGGCTGGACCGGGTACAGACAAAGGATGTCCCACATCACCCTCGGTTCGGAGGCGTGATCATGGGACTCTACTACCACGGGAATACCCAGGTTCACACCCCGCTGGTCCCGACCATCAACAGCAAAGTGGCGCTCTGGGCCGTCGGGCATCTCTACCGTGACGACACCCTGGTGACCGACAACGCCCAGGTGCACGTGATGTTGCTCTCCCGCACCCGCCGCCCCGGCAATTGGGCGCTCGACTGCTGGGACTGCTCTCGTAATCCAATTGAGGAGCTACAGCTCCAGATCCTGCCTGGTCCAGGCGAGCCGAAGTTCGATGCGCCGGGCGGGTTCCTGTTTGTGAACTGGGAGAAGTCCAGCGCGAACGTGCCGGCCAATTAGGCGGGCGGGTGGGTCTCCCAGCCGTGCTGCCGATGCCGGACATTTCAGCCGCAACGAACCACCGCCCCGTCTCGCATTTGCGCGGCAGGGCGGTGGCAACATCGTCCCGGCCGGGAGAACGGTTGATTCAAAGCCCGCCCACCCGATTCGAAGCGCTGGTGCTGCCGCACCTCGACGCCGCCTACACCCTGGCGCGCTATCTCATGCGTGACACTCATGACGCGGAGGACGCGACCCAGGAGGCGATGCTCAAGGCACTCAGGAACGTCGACCAGTGTCGCAGCGATGACGCGCGACCCTGGCTCTTGGCCATCATTCGCAACACGTGCCACACCCATCTGCGCCGACGCGGCGACCGCTGCCGGGGAGATGTCTCCTTCGATGAAACTTGCACAGCCGCTGAAGGAGACGCCCGTCAGCCCGATACGGCGCTGATCCGTGCCGCTGACGCGGAGCGGTGCACCGGCGCTCGCTGCGTTCCCACTCGTCTTTCGCGAAGTGGTCGTGCTGCGTGAACTGCAGGGCCTTTCCTATAGGGAGATCGCCGAGGTGGCGGATGTGCCGGTCGGCACGGTGATGTCTCGCCTGGGCCGGGCGCCGAGACCGGTTGGAGCTGTTACTCGGCGGAGCAGCGGGGAAGGAGGGACGGGATGAACTGCGACGACGTGCGGGTCCGGTTGGACGCCACGGGTGGATGACGAGCTGGCGGCGGGAGAGCGGCGGAGTCGACGCCCATGTGGGGCGTGCGCCGACTGCAAGGCCCTCCAGGAACGAAGGATCGCATTCGCGAGGTGCTCGCGCGCGAGCTGCCCCGGTTCTCGAAGCGCCCGACACCCTGCGCCAGCGAATTGGAGTGCGGTCGGCGCGAGAGGCGACCGAAGGCACATGAGCGGGCGACGAGGCGGATAAGCCGCGGCTGGGGGCCTCGCCCTGGCGGCGAGTCTCGCGATTGTCGCGGCAGGAAGCTGGCAGCTGGCGACCACACGGGCGAATGCCGAGATGTTGACCCAAACGGTGCTGGAGAGTCACATCCGGTCGCTGATCGGCGAGCATCTCACCGACGTCGCGAGCAGCGATCTGCATACCGTGAAACCCTGGTTCAATGGCCGGCTGGACTTTTCGCCTCCGGTCTACGACTTCGCCGGCCGGGGATATCCCCTTTTGGGCGGGCGGTTGGAGTACGTCGGCGAGCGGAAAGTGGCCGCCCTGGTCTACGGGCGCCGCAAGCACGTCATCAACGTCTTCCTCTGGCCGGCCGACGCCGGTATGGCACAAGGGCCCCCGGCCTCGACTCGCCACGGCTATCACCTGCTGCACTGGAATGGGCCCGACTTCACCTACTGGGTTGTATCCGACCTTGGTACCACGGAGCTGCAGGAATTCGCCGGGCTCCTGAAGGATGCCGACTCGGCGGCGGCGGCGCTCTGCCAACGAGCCAATGATGCTAAGGCGTCGGGAATTCCTGGCTCTGGCGGCCGGAAGCGTGGCGGCCGCCCCACTCTGTGGGCGGACGATCTCTCAGGCCTCGGTCGCGCCGAGGGTCAAAGCCCTCACGTTCGACGCCTTTGCGATCTTCGACCTTCGCCCGGTCTTCGCGCTGGCAGACAGCTCTTGTCCGGCCATGGGGACCGAGTTGAGCAATGCCTGGCGAATCAGGCAATTCGAGTACCAGTGGCTCCGTGCTTGGCGGGTCGTACGCCGATGTTCGGCGGACCACCGAGGATGCATTGGCCTTTGCCGCGAACCAGTTGAGGCTCGATCTCACGTGGGAAAAGCGCGAGCACCTGATGCAGGCGTATCTGGAGCTGACCGCCTGGCCCGATGTCCGTCCCGCCCTGCTGTCCCTTCGGCGGGCTGGTATCCGGCTGGCAGTCCTCTCGAACGCAACGACGGAGATTCTCGACGCTGGAATCAGGAACCAGAGCTGGAAGGAATCTTCGAGCAGGTCCTGAGCGTCGACCGACTCCGAACGTTTAAGCCTCGTCCCCGAGCCTATCAGGCGGCAATCGATGCGTTGGGACTCCCCAGCCAGCAAATTGGCTACGTGGCGTATGCCGGTTGGGATGCGGCGGGAGCGAAGTGGTTCGGCTATCCGACCTCTGGGTCAATCGGCTGAACCTGCCGGTCGAAGAGCTCGGCGCCCCGCCTGACGGAATTGGGAGCGACCTGGATGACCTGGTCCATTTCGTTGGCGTCAGCTCCTGAGACCCGGCCGGTCACCCTTCAGCGTTCGTCAAGCGTCTCCGAACCTCGTGTCGGTGCAGGGATCGGCGGCTCAGGTGCCGCCGTCGAGCCGGTACTCGAGGTCGTAGCTGTGGGTCTTGCCTTCGATAATGATCGTCATAGTGCCGGTGATCCCGGCCAACTCGCCCGTCCCCGACTCCGGCACCACGCTGACGTCCATCTTGTAGTTGGCGCCTCGGCTCATCGTTCCCCGGTGCATCAACAGAAAACTCCCCTGCTTCCCGTTGAGTGTGCCGGTCACCAGCTCCAAGGCAACGTAGGCCCCCGAGCCCTCCACCCCCTCCGCCTGAGCACCGAGCATCTGGCCCTTGCTGCTGCCGTCGAGTTCGCCGTGGAACTGCTTGGCGAGAACGAGATGGCCGATTGGGCCTCCGGCACTGTCGGCAGCCGGGATGGGCGTGACCTTGACGTCGAAGGATCCGCGAGCATGCATGCTGGTCTCTCCGGAGGTAATTCGAGGGGCTTGCTGGCCGGCCAGGTCGCCGAGCGCCAATCCGGCGCCGAGCCACCCGATCATGACGCATAACCCTTCGCCTGGTTTGAGTTAACATACTGATCCCTTGAGTTCACGTTGTAGACCCATGATAGGGCCCGTGCCTCCGCCGGGTCTTGCAGAAACGCGACGCGACATGATTCGCCGCAAGGCAGAGCCCGCGAGGGGTGTCCTCAAGACCGCCGTGGTCGAGCCCCGGGGCCTCCGGCACGAGCGCTTCCATCCCTCGAGCGACCTGGACACCTGGGTCGAGCACTTCTGGGTGGTGGCTTGGGACTTTGGCGACGCGGGTCCCCAGCGGGTGGAGACGCTCCCCCACCCCAGCGTCCACATGATCTTCGAAGACGGGAAGAGCAGGATCAGCGGTATCGCGCGGGCCAGGTTTACCCGGATGCTGGAGGGGAGAGGCGGCGTGTTCGCGGTCAAGTTCCGGCCGGGAGGGTTCTATCCCTTCGCCGGCTTTCCTATCTCCAGCCTATCGGACAGGACGGTGGAGCTGGCGGAGGTCTTCGGTGCGGATGGTGAGAAGCTCGATCGCGCGGTGCTCGCGGAGGGCACCGACGACGGGCGCGTCGCCGTAATCGAGACATTTCTCCGTAATCGCCGCCCTGCACCGGACGAGAACGTGACGCGACTCTCGGAGATGGTCTACGCCGTGGCCCGGGAGCGGGGGATCCTCAAGGTGGAGGACCTGGTCCAGCGGTACGGCGTCAACAAGCGCACCCTCCAGCGCCTGTTCGCCAAGTATGTCGGAGTAAGCCCCAAATGGGTAATCCAGCGGTACCGCCTGCACGAAGCGGCGGAACGGCTCGCGGCAGACAGAGAAGTCGGCCAGGCCGCGCTGGCACTGAGCCTGGGTTACACCGACCAGGCTCACTTCGTGAGGGATTTCAAGGCCACCGTCGGCACCTCGCCGGCCGCCTACGCCCGGGCGCGCGGGAGCTGACCGGCTACCTCTGCATCGTCGCGACCAGCTCCTTGCACCCCGAGCCCCAGCGAGAGACGGATCTGATCGCCTGGGTGAACGGGACGTCCAGCGGATGCACCCGTTCCCGATCGAGCACGTAGACCGCTCCGGCAAACGGCGTCGGGACAGAGGGGACGAAGCACGTGTAGCGACCATCATCGAATTCCTCGATGATGAATCCGGGAACCAGGGCGTCCTCGATCTCGACGAGCGCCGGCTTCCACTCGGTCTCATCACCCTTCCCCGCCAATCGCTGGGTCATGCTTCTGATGACCGCGTACCCGGGGATGCGCTCGAAGAACGAACGCTCGAGCTTCTCTATGAGCGCGCGGCCAGACCGGGTGCGGGCGGCGGCACCGATGAAGAAACAGATCAGCAGGACCAGAAGGAGCGAGAGCAGGCGTTCCGCGGGCAGCCACTCGGGGAGTAATCCAGCGAATGGCTTGACCAGTCGCCCCAGAGAAGCCGCCGCCTTGAGCATCAGCAGGATCGCCAGGTAGAGCGGGGCCACGATCAGTAGGCCGGCGACCATAGACGCCACGATGAAGTTGAACAATCGTTTCATGGAGGTCCTCCCGAAGAGTCCGCGTGCGCACGCGAAGAGAGAACAGCAAAGTAAGGAAGGGACGGTCGGCTGGGAGATGCACCAAGGTGCAATAGTCCGGTCCGGCGGGGGCCTCTACTGTAGAGTCGGGCTCACCGCACCCCTTCCGACAGAGCCATGCCAGCACACCAGCTCCGGCCGTCTAGCAACGTGTTGCTTCCGAGCATCTTCGGCCTGGGGATCGGCTGGCTCGTCGGCGCTGTCGGTCTCTCCGGTCCTCGCTGTTGTCGTGGCCAGTCTCCTCGCCGCCGCGGCCTCGGTGCTCTCCGACATCCGGAAATCTGAAACCGGTCGTTCACTCAACATCGCCCGGTATTCGTGCTGATCCTGGGGATCGTGGCCGGCTCGGTTGTCGGCGTCCTGACCAGAGACGATGCGCCCTCCGGAGTCGTCAAAGAATCTCCCGTCACAATCAGGGATGTCAGATCCACCTTCTCACTCTCCCCATGTACGCCACGTACGGCTCCCCAAACTTCCTCGCCAGATACTGTTCTTCCCGCTTGATGATGCCGTAGTGGGTGATGAGAAGGACAGGAATCAGGAACACCAGCGGCCAGACGGTGCCCACGGCGAAGGCGATACCGAGGCATAGGCCGGCGAGTGCGAGGTAGAGCGGGTTGCGGGTGAAGCGGTAGGGGCCGTCGCTCACGATGGCCAGCGTCGGCTCACGAGGATTCACATTAGTTCCGCCCCGTTTGAGAGTCCTTTCTCCCCAGATCCCCAGCGCCACCGCGGCAGCTATCAGCCCGATCCCCACCATCCGCACCGGCCACGCGTGCGGCAGGTACCATGGTTTGAACCAGTGCAGGAGCAACGAGACGAGCAGGGTGCCGCTGTAGAGGAGCGGCGGGAAGACGAGGACGTTGGGGTGGTCGGTAGTGTTGGGAGACATTGGGGGCAATTTCAGATTGAAGATTTCAGATTGAAGATTGATGGTTTGAGAGTGATGGATCGGGGATCAGCCGTCAGCCTCAAGCTGTTAGCTGTCAGCTGTTAGTCGCCGTTCAATCTGCGATCTGAAATCTGACAATCTTCCATGACTCCTCCCTACCGGCCCCACCTCCGCCCTGAACGCCGCCACCCCGGCACGAATCGTCGGGAATATGCGCTCCGGTCCGATCTTGTCGGCCACGCCTGTAAGCTTCAGCATCGCCTCGAACCGACCCCTGGGCTTGGCAATGGCGAAGACAATTCCCTGCTCTTCCAGCTCGGCCCGAAGCTCCTCCAGCGTTTCTCCGCCGGTAATGTCGAGGGCGGGGGTGGATTCGGCACTGAACAGAAACCACCGAGGCTTGGGATTGGCCTGGCTTAACACGGTCCGGACCCGCTCCTTGAAATGATCGGCATTGAAGAACACAATCGAGGACTCGAAGCGAAACAACAGAAGGCCGGGAATCGGAGTGCCGCCATCCTCACCAATCTGCCCGTAGATTCCCGACTGCTCGTCGACTTCACCCAGAACGGCGTCGCGCGGTCTGGAGGCGAGCGCAATGAGCCGGAGTAGGGTCAAGGCCACGGCGATCAACACCCCGTGCAGCACGCCGACGGTCATGACGCCCAGCATCGCCACGATCGACAGCCAGAACTCGGCGGGACTCACCCGCAGATACCAGCGGAGAGAGGCTATGTCGAAGAGTCCGATCGCCGAGGAGATCAGGATCGCGGCGAGCGCAGCCTTGGGCAGCAGGGCGAGGGGCCCGGTCAGCAACAACAGCACCAGCGCCATCGCCATGGCCGCGACAACCGAAGTAAGCTGCGTCTTGCCGCCCGAGGTATCGGCCACCGCAGTCCGCGAATCCGCTCCGCTCACCACGAATCCCCGGCTCAACCCGGAGGCAAGGTCAGAGAAGCCGAGCGCGATCATGTCCTGGTTCGCGTCGATCGGGTAGTTGTTCTTGTTGGCGAACCCTCTCGCCGTGGTCATCATGCTGCAGAAACTCACCAGCACGATGCCCGCGGCACTCTCGACCAGAGGCAGGACCTCGCCGAGCTTGAGCCTGGGCAACGTGGGCATCGGGAACCCGGCGGGCACCTGACCAACCACCGCGACACCCTTGGCCTCGAGGCCCATCGCGTACACCAGCACAATGCCGAATACCACTCCGATCAGCGGCCCGGGAAGCTGGGGCCAGAAGTGCTTGAAGATGCGCAGGAGCACGAAGAGACCGAGTCCAACGGCGATCGTGAGGTGATGAGTGTCTCCCAGACGGGAAAAGGCTTCCACAATCGTGCGGAAGAACCCGCCTTTGGGAACCTGCACTCCCATCAAAGTTCCCAGCTGCCCCGCGATGATACTGAGGGCAATCCCGTTGAGATAACCCGTCAGGATCGGCCGCGACAAGAAGTCCGCGATGACCCCCAGTCCAGCCAAACCTCCGGCGATACAGAGCAGGCCGGTAACGAACGTCAGGGTGACTGCCACATCCACGTAACGGGAGGGGTCGCTTGCAACCAGCGGACCGACCGTCGCAGCAACGATGGCGCAGGCGGCCGCATCGGGATTCACCACCAGTTGTCGCGAAGTGCCAAACAGCGCGTAGGCCACGGCCGGGAGAATCGCAGAGTAGATACCCGCGACGGCGGGAAATCCGGCAAGCTCAGCGTAGGCGATGCCGATCGGAAGCGCTACGGCGGCGAGCGAGATGCCTGCGAGCAAATCGCTCTGGAGCCACTCGCGACGGTAGGTGCGGGCGACCCGGAGTCCGGGCATCCAGCGTTCGAGGGTTGGGGAGGGCAATGTGGATTTCAGATTGAAGATTTCAGATTGAAGATCGGGGGTGGAAGATGAATCAGGGTCAGCGGTTAGCCGTTAGCGGTTAGTCTAATAGCTAATAGCCAATGGCTAATAGCTGGTGCGGTCCAATCTGCAATCCGAAATCTTCAATGTGCAATGACCTAGCACCCATGAGCCGGACGAGGCATCGCTTTAAGAAGGAGCGATTGGAAGGCAGGATTCTTCGCCACTGGATCCAGCAATGGGTCGCAGCGAAGGTGGAGCTGAAAGTGCAGGTCTGCTCGCGGCTGGTAATCGGTAAGGAGTCGTAACGCTTTCCTGGTATCGCCGAGACCGAGGTAGCTCTCGGCGAGGTAGGTGACCGTGTGGATCTTGAGCGGTTGGTAGGATTTCGAGAGTGAATCGGCCCGCGCCAGCAGCTCGCGCGCCTTTGCCGCCTGTCCCGCCCGGTCCACCGGCAGCGCACTTCCCGCCATGGCATTCACGACCTCGACACCGCTGCTCAACCGGACCGCCGCATCGAACGCCGCTACCGCCTTCCCGATATTCCCGCGGGAGAGCTCGGTCTGGGCGATGGAGGTGCGTCCCAGGTAGTAGCCGGGATCCACCCTCACCGCGCTGTCCCCGTAGACCGCCGCGCTGTCGTACTGGCGGCGCCAGTAGAAGGCAATTCCAAGGAAGGCGAGGCACTGGGTATTGGTCGGACTCAGGTCGAGGCAGCGATGCCACGCCGCGATGCCGCCGCTCGGGTCTCCGGTTTCCGTCAGGTACAGGCCGAGGTAGTGCCAGCTGTCCGGCTGGGTCGAGTCGAGGGCGATAGCGTGCCGGATGGAGCGGAGCGCGGGACCGTCGTCGGTGGGGTCGATCCGCTCGCTCAGGGTGGCCCGGACACGCCAGGCCGCCGCGCTGTTGGAATCGAGAGCCAGGGCGCGGTCTACCGCCCTGACCGCGGCATCGATGATGCTATCGGACGGAACTCCCGGGATGACGAATCCTCGCACATCGGCCCGGACATAGGTCTGCGCCAGTGCAGTCCACGCATCTCCATAGGACGAATCCCTGGCCAACACCGCACTGAAGATCTGCGCCGCCTCGGCGCTTCCTGTCTGGGTCCGCCGCTCGAAGGCCTGAATCCCACGACTGTAAAGCGCGACCAGCTCCGGGTCTCGCGCTTGACCCCTCGCCGATGCTCTCCGAAGAAACGGATAAACTCCAATCAGAAGCAGGACCAATAGTCCAAGCACGACCAGCCTTCTACGCGACGAAGGCTTCGCCTGGACTGAGGGAACGCTGGCGGCCGTTGTGTCACGCAGGGCCGCGCTGAATGCGGCGAGGTCGGCGAAACGATCCGCCGGCGCGCGCTCCAGAGCCTTTAGCACCGCGCGCTCGACTGAAAATGGCACGCCGGGTCGGACCGGATGAATGGCCCGGGCCGTCTCCGTCAATCGGCGAGCCACAATGGCCTGTGCGGTTCGGCCTCCGAAGGGAGGTTCGCCTACCAGCATCTCGTACAGCACGGTTGCGAGGCTATACTGATCGCTTCGGGCGTCCATCTTGTCGCCGCTGGCCTGCTCCGGACTCATGTAGGCCGGCGTCCCAATCGAGAGGCCCGTACTGGTCAGCCGTTCGGCATCGGTCTCCGCCACCGCTTTGGCGATGCCAAAGTCAACCACGTAGACCGAGCCGGCCGAGAGCAGCACGTTCTCCGGCTTGATATCCCGATGGACGATGCCGTGCCGGTGGGCCGCCTGGAGCGCTTGCGATATGAGGTCCGTGATGCGGAGGGCATCGTCGAGAGGAAGCTGCGGCTCTCTCATCAGCCTGGCCCGGAGCGATTCACCCTCGAGATAGGGCATGGCGTACCACGGCACCTCAGTTCCGTCGCCGCGGCGGATCACCCCGGAATCAAGCATCGGGACGATGTTGGGATGTTGCAGCTGAGCTGTTACTCGAATTTCACGAAGGAACCGGTCCCCGCCGACCACCCCGGCCAGCTCCGCATGGAGCAGCTTGATGGCGACCAGGCGGTCATGCTGCCCATCTCGGGCGAGCCAGACCGTGCCCATCCCGCCTCGACCTAGCTTGCGCAGCAGCGCATAGCGGTCCGCGATGCTGCCGACCACCGGCTCGGGCATGACCAGCTCCACGTTGGGGGTAAGGCGACGGAATATACGCTCGACATGACCCTCCGCATCGTCCAACTCGGCAGCCCCCGGCAACGCGGTGAGGGGCTTCGCATCGGCACCGTGCGCCGCCCGCCCCGTGGCGTGCCCAAGAGCCGCTACAGCTCGGATGACTGGTACGACGTCTGGCTTCCCGAGCTGGCGCCGAGCGCGGCGGCGGTGAAACGCGCCCTGGCTGCCGAGACGCCGGCCGAGTGGAAGGCGTTCGTGAAGCGCTATCGGAGGGAGATGAGCCAACCCGACAAGGTGCGGCTCCTCAAGCTGCTGGCCGCCTTATCACAGGACGCGAACTTGTCAGTGGGCTGTTACTGCGAGGATGAGTCGCGCTGCCATCGGTCGGTGCTGCGGGAGCTGTTGCAGGAGAATGGGGCCAGGCTGGGGTGAAACACAAAGAGCACGAAGTTCCCTCCGTGCCCTCTGTGTCTCAATCTTCAATCTGAAATCTTCAAATCCTTCAATTTCCTTCACCCTTCCCGAATCAGACTCCCGCTCGCCACATCGTAAATCCGAACGTGCACAACAATGCCGGGCCGGGTCTGATCGACCACCTTCACATGGACAACCTTCTTGTCCTCGGTCGGACGGTAGACGATCCAACTGCCGGCCGGAGCAGAACGCTCGATGTTGGCGCAGCTGCGCGCCTTCGCCTGATGCCCGGGCGGCTCACCCGGCATCCAGACCCGACATTGCCCGGGCGGAGGCAAGTGCCCTGGAGGAATGCCGAGAGTCGCAGCCGTGCTCTTTCCCTGTTTCTGGGCAGGGGCAGGGGCAGGCGCGGGGGCCGGAGCCGGCTTGGACTTGGTGGTGTGAGATCGAACTGCACGCCATGGCAGCGAGCAGTACTAGAGCGGGGGCGAGCACGCGGGTTGAGCGCATGGATCCTCCAGGCAAGGGACGCGGTCTGCCCTTGGGCGGCAGAAAGCATGCCCCAGCCCTAAGTTATTATCCCACACTGATCTATCGAATAATCCCGCAGAGCAGGAGACTATGCGAGGTGTCGTGTGCATTGTGGCTTGGCAGGCTGCGGGACCGTCTGATTAGAACCCATCGGAGGGTAAATTATTTGGCTGTCCGCTCGTTCAATGCCGTCTACAGCCTGGCGGCCGACGGTTAAGGCCTGTGGGTTCAACACGAAGAACACAAAGATCACAAAGGGCTTCGAGTACGCTCGATGTCACCTTGAGGCCCAATTGGCCTCCGTAACACTCAGCCCAATCTGACACCTGAAATCTGAGATCTGAAATCCCAGCAAGCCACAAAGGACACAAAGGTTTCCCCTCGTGTCCTTCGTGATGAAACAGCCGCCAGCCACCAGTACCTCCACCAACACACATCTAACTGCTAACAGCTAAGAGCTAACAGCTACAACCCAAAGCTGATGCCCAACGGCTGATTGTCCCGTCTCTGCTGTTTACAATCGGCAATCTTCAATCGGCAATCTTCAATTCCCTACGCCACCTTCTCTACCGACAGCTTCGACTGCTTCGCCGCCTTGAGCGTCGCGCGAATCTTCTCGAGGTGATGGTAGCTGTGCCGGACCGCGTGATCCTCCAGGATGAACTGGGTAGTGAGCGGTGCATCGGCGTTGAGCGAAACCGCCGCCGCCTTGTCCAGCTGCTCGTCAGTGAGCTGACGGATCGCCTCGGCAGCCGCGGCACTTTGGATCTCCAGGAAATGCAGAGCCTCTTCCTTGGTGACCTTGTCGAAGTCCTTGGCGTGGCGGGCATTCACCTGATGCACATCGTCCCAGGTGACGCCGGCGATCGGGTCGCCTTTGGCGAGGGTCTGGGCGATCTGGATCTCCAGCGGATACATGTTGCCGACGTGATGCACCACCACGCCGATCTTGCGGCCGTCCTTGGGAATCGGCGTCTGCCACTCGGCCTCCGTGAGGGTGCGGGCGAGAGCGGCAAGGGCGCGGGCTCCTTCTTCAAGGCGAACGGCCAGCGCTTCGGTACGTTTACTCATGGTCCTACCTCCAAGTCGAGTGCGTGGTTGACAGCAATGTGATCAGGCTACGGTGGCCTGAACGTCGAGATATTCTCCGACCACCGTCGTCCTGCCGTTGGTGGCCACGTTGTGTTCCGTGAAGTGCCGCGTGAGGTTCTCGCGAAGCCGGCTGGCGCCTTCGGGATCGGCGGCGCGCAGGGTCGCGACCGTGGGCCCGTAGCAGTTGGCGAACAGCTCGGTCACCGCGGCGGGCGGGAACGGGAAGCTGAGCTCCAGCGTCCGCTTGCTGCAGATCACCGAGCTCACCTTGTCGCCGAACCGGGCCCGGACCATCGCCTCCTTGCCCCACTCCAGCGAGCTCGGCACGCCCTGCGGGGGTGGCACGACCGCGGTATGCAAGCGGAGCATCTGCCCCACGAATCCCTCGAAGGTCCAGTTCGCCATTGCGACCCGGCCTCCTGGGCGAGTCACCCGAATCAGCTCCGCGGCGGCGCGCTCCGGACGGAAGGCGAACATCGCCCCGAACATCGTGACCGTGGTGTCGAACTGGCCCTGGAGATAGGGCAGCGACTCGGCATCGCCCACTTCGAAAGCGATGGCGACACCCGCGGCACGAGCCTCGAGCTGCGCCTCGGCGATCAGGTTGGGCGCGATATCAATCCCGCTGACTCGCGCTCCGGCCTTGGCGGCGGGGATGGCGAGGTTGCCGGTGCCACAGGCGACATCGAGGACGGTCTCGCCCGGACGAATCCCCAGCCTTGCGATGAACTCCTGAGCGCCGGGCTCGAAGCTCCGCGCGATCGGAAGGAAATCGCCCGAGGTCCAGACCGAACGGGCGCGGGCGGTGAGAGGATCTTCCGACCAGGCCCGGACCTCGTTGCTGGTACGTGGACTGCGGGATGAAACACCTTCTGCCGACATGCCACTCCTCCATCAATGGGTTCCGGCGCGACCTCGTGTCGCGCAGCGGGATCAAAGTGCTATGGAGGGGTGTTGCGGGAAATGACTGGAAGTCCCGATTTGCTGCTCAGGAGTGCTGACGGCGGTGTCAGACGGCGGACTACACGTGGACCCTCGACTAAGAAACCCCCGATCTTCTCGCCTCTCGCCACGCGCCCGGGGCCACGCCCGTCGCCTTCTTGAACGCACGGCTGAAGGCGGCCTCGGAGTCATATCCGACCTGCGCCGCGATGGCGGCCACCTTGGCGCCGCTCTGAGAGAGGAGATTGGCGGCAACCTGCATGCGCCATTGGGCGAGATACTGCATCGGCGGCTGGCCAACCAGTTCGGTGAAGCGCTTCGCCACATTGGTGCGGGAAGAGGCTGCCTTGCGTGCCAACTCGTCGAGGGTCCAGGGATGAGCCGGCTGCGCGTGCAACAGGCCCAGGACACGGCCCACCACATCGTCGCGGAGACCCGCGAGCCACCCAGCCTGCCCTGACGGCTGCTCGCCGAGGTAGCGGCGCAGCACCTCGATGAACATCAACTCGGCAAGCCTGGTGAGCACGCTGTCGGCGCCGGCCCTCCGGAGCTGGGATTCTTCGGTGACCTGTCGCGTGAAGCTGCTGAGCCCAGGCGCCCGACATCCCGCGCATGTGCATGAGGCGTGGGAGACCGGCCAGCAGCGGATTGAAAGGGCGCCGGTCGCAGCCCAGAAACCCGCAAACAAATGCCGCGGCACGAGGGCCCCCGTTGCCGAGCATCACGGGCTCGAGATAGCGCGCGGTGCCGACGCTATGGACGTTCGGGCCGCTCTGCAGCCCGCGCGCGCTGGACATCATGTGGGCGTCCCCATGAGGAAAGACGATGATGTCGCCCTGGTTGAGCTCCACCTGGTCCTCCCCTACCAGTCCGCCGTAACAGCGTCCTTCCGTGACGACGTGGTAGGAGATCAGATGCTCCGCCGTCGGCATGACCCGGGGCGTCAGTTCCTTGGCCGCCACCGTCTCGACGCTCCACGGCGCCACGGCCTCGACCGAATAGAAGAACGCGCCGTCCAGACGCACGACTCGGAGCAGGTCGGAGAGGGGATCCATGGAGCGGGAATGTATCGGGGAAAGGGGTAGTGGGGAGTAGGGAGTGGGGAGTAGGGGGAGGGAAGTGAGGGCAAGTACTCATCTGAATAGTTCTCCCCACCACCCACTCCCCACTCCCTACTCCCTAACCATCCACGTCATCCAATACCGGCTTAATATCCACCACGGGCGTCCCGTCAATCGCCTCGATCGGCCCGATCCGCAGTCGCGTCCCGGAAATCTCCCGCACCGTTACTCGATGAAGCCCCAGCGGATTGGGCCGGTCGGGAGACCGGGTCGCGAAGACTCCGGCGATCGGAATCTCAGGATCACCCCGCGGGTGCACCTGGAGCACCTCACGATCACCCCGGTGTAACCAGGTGATGATGATGATGTCGTCCCCTCGGGCGACGCCGCGAAGCGCCGGCTCAAAGGCTGGATCAACATGGAGCCAGGCGTCGGGCGCACCCTCGTTCCCCTGTCTCGGCGCTTCCTCCTTCGAGTGGAGCGCCGACCGAATGTGGCCGATGAGTCGGAGGTGATCAGGAATGTCTTCCATGGGGCAATTGCAAATTGAAAATTGGTAATTGGTAATTGGTAATTTCAGATTGAAGATTTCAGATTGAAGATTGACACTGCAAAAGCTAACAGCTAATAGCTAACAGCTTATAGGCTTGCGGCCTATGGCATACGGCTCTCCTCCAACCGCCACACCCCGCCATCGCGTAC
Organism: uncultured Gemmatimonadales bacterium; assembly: GCA_963821525.1. Classification (GTDB taxonomy): domain Bacteria; phylum Gemmatimonadota; class Gemmatimonadetes; order Gemmatimonadales; family GWC2-71-9; genus DATBGE01. Next base: position 159,284 of record CAWGED010000010.1, read on the forward strand.
TCGACCCTTCAAGCCACCTACTACATCCTCACAGGGCTCTGGCCCCTGGTTCACTTTTCCAGTTTCGAGCTGGTAACCGGCCCCAAGACCGATGACTGGCTGGTGCGGATGGTGGCGCTACTGGTCGTGTTGATCGGAGTTACACTGGCCGTGGCGGTCATGCGCAATGCCGTTTGACCTGGAGATCACAGTCCTCTCTGCCGGGGCCACCATCGCCTTCTCGGCCATCGACACCTGGTACGCCTTCAGCGGTCGCATCTCTCCGATCTATCTGGCAGACGCAGCCTTGGAGGTAGTTCTGCTGGCCGGCATGGCGCTGACCCGCCGGCCGTTCCGGGACGCCGAACGAGCCTGACGGGATGCCCTGTCTGCAACTCATAATTCGGGAGGCCCCTCAAGACGCCCAAGTCACTCGCGGAATGTTGCTACTGCGGTACCTTATCCCCGCTGGCGATCCGCCCAGGGCTGAACCGTGACCCTGCGGGAACATCGAGTCCCTTAGTCCTCAGGAGGGTACCATGACCGGAGCGCGCATGCTGTTGACCGACGTCCTTTCTCGAGGCTGGTGGCACCTGCTGCTTCGCGGACTCGCCGCCATCGCCTTCGCCATACTTACCTGGTTCCGTCCGGGCATCTCCCTCGCCGCGCTGGTGCTGCTCTTCGGCGCGTACGCGCTGGTTGACGGAGTGCTCGCCGTGTGGACCGCGATCGCCGGCCGGGGGACCTACGATGGTTGGTGGGTACTCCTGCTCATCGGGCTGATCGGGGTGGCGGTAGGGATCATGACCTTCATGACCCCGGGGATCACCGCCCTCGCCCTTCTCTACTACATCGCCTTCTGGGCGATTTTCCGCGGGCTTCTCGAGATCTCGACGGCGATCCGGCTGCGGAAGGAGATCGAGGGTGAATGGCTGCTCATCCTGGGCGGTGTCGCGTCGGTGGTATTCGGCGTGCTCCTCCTCGCCCGTCCCGGCGCCGGCGCCCTTGCGGTGCTCACCCTGATTGCGATCTACGCCTTGATCATCGGAATTATCCTGGTCATTCTCGCATTCAAGGTAAAAGGGATGGCTGGCCGGTTGGCGGGGGCCTGAAGCGAGAGAATTGCCGATTGACGATTGCTGATTGACGATTGAACTGCGGTGGACGCCTCGACTATGGCCCGCAGTTCAATCAGCAATCAGCAATCAACAATCGTCGATCACGCGTAAGCCGGCACCCCAAGTCCGCCACCGCCATCCGGCGGAGCCCCGAAGTGCTCGAGGCCGCACCCCAATTCCTCGCACACGTATCTCATCTCTTTGATCCACGAATCGCACAAGGCGGGCGTGACCACCGTGGAGCCCGTGATCGCCGCCACGTTCCATTTGCCGTCTTTTGTGAGGACATCCACCTCACTCCAACCAAGCCCCTGATCCAGCAGGTACTCGCGCACTTTATTGGCGACTGACTGATCGGGCGCCCAATAGGCGGTTGTGAGTACGCAGCCCGGAAAGTTCTCCGCGCCGCAGGGGCCGCACAGGGTGCCGACGAGTCGGCGTACCTCGGTCCAATGGCGTTCGTTCTCGCGAATCTGACCCATCTGGCGATAGTGCCGCGTCGCGGCCAGCAGACACACGACCAGGACCCCGACCACGGTCAAGGAGATGAGTAGCGAGATATTCGGTTCCGGAATGGCCAGCCGCAGTGGCGCAGATCGCCGTCGCCGGACCCGCGAAACGGGGCGGAAGAGGAAGATCCCCCCGCCCCGTTTGTGATCGGCGGAGATGGCCCTGCCGACTGGACGTGATTTGCGCAGACAGTGCCACCTTATGGAACACGGAAAGGGCAGTCAAGTTGCCCATGAGGGCAACACGAGTGATTTTCCGACCTCCATGAGCCCGCAAATTCACCGGATCGAACGGCTGACACCCCCGTTTTCGGGCGCCGATCTTCGCGGGCTTGCCGAGCTACTGGTAGACGCGGTGTCCTCCGGCGCCGCGGTGAGCTTTCTCCCGCCGCTCACCGTTGAGCAGGCGGAGGCCTGGTGGCGGAAGACCGCCGACCCCAAGACCGTTGTTCTTGTGGCCCGGGATGCCATGGGCATCGTCGGGACGGTACAGCTCCACCCATCCTGGGCACCCAACCAGCCCCACCGGGGCGACATTGCCAAGCTCGTGGTCCATCGCCGGAGCCGGCGCACCGGGCTGGGATCCCAGCTGATGCAAGCCATCGAAGGCGAAGCCCGCCGGGCTGGATTCACTCTTCTCACCCTCGATACCAAGCAAGGCGATGGCGCGGAGCAGCTCTACCGCCGAGGCGGATGGATCGAGGTTGGTGTGATTCCGCGGTATGCACTAAATCCAGATGGCAGCATGCACGCGACGGTTGTGTTTTATAAGGACTTGTACAGCAGTCGATAGTCGATGGTCAGTGGTCTTGAGTCGTGGGTCTTGAGTCTGCCAGACCCAAGACTCATGACCCAAGACTTCCGACCACCGACCATCGACCATCGACCGCCAACCGCATGCGCACACCCGTTCTCACCACCCTCGCCCTCATCGCCTTTGCCGCCAATTCCCTGCTCTGCCGTCTGGCGCTCAGGAGCCAGGCCATCGATCCCGCGACCTTTTCCGCCGTTCGGATCGTCTCCGGCGCCCTGATACTCGGCTTGCTCGTCCGTTGGCCGAGCGACGCACCTCCAGCGTCGGGCGGCTCGAGCTGGACGTCGGCTGGTCTCCTTTTCCTTTATGCTGCGCCGTTTTCCTTCGCCTACCTGCATCTGAGCGCGGGGACCGGCGCGCTCCTGCTCTTTGCCTCTGTCCAAGTGACGATGGTGCTGGCCGCGCTGGCGCGGGGGGAGCGTCCCCGTCCCATCCAATGGGTCGGGCTGACCGTGGCTATAGCAGGATTGGTCTACCTCGTCCTTCCCGGCCTCACGGCCCCGGATCCGTTCAGCGCCTCCCTCATGTTTCTCGCAGGCGTTGCCTGGGGCCTCTACTCCCTGCGCGGGCGAAGCACCACCGCGCCACTCGCCCAGACCGCCGGCAACTTCGCTCGCGCCGTGCCGATGGTGCTCGTTCTCTGTCTAGTCGCCTGGCCGGTGCCGCCGGTCAAAGCGAGCGGAGTTCTTTGGGCCGTGCTCTCGGGCGCCATCGCCTCGGGTATCGGTTATGCTCTCTGGTATGCCGCACTTCGTCACCTCACAGCCATGACGGCGGCGATCGTACAACTCGCCGTGCCGATTCTCGCCGGAGCGGGAGGAGTACTCCTGTTGGGAGAAGTGCTCACCATTCGGCTGGCCTTTGCCGCGGTGCTGGTTCTGGGAGGCATTGGCATGGCCATCCTTGGCCGCGCGCCCGCACGCTGACGCCTACCGGCGGCCGAACTACCTTCCGGCAAAGGAGTGAGAGTAGTTTTTTCGAGAGGTGACCTACCGTGAGCCAACTGCAAGCCTTGTCCCTACTCCCCTTCGTTCCCAGCGGCACCCGCTACGAGGAGACTCGACGTCTCTTCGTCGATCTCGGCTTCGAAGAACTCTGGGAGAACTCCGGCTACGCCGGCTTCCGTAATGGTGAAGCGCAGTTCATCCTGCAGCGATTCGAGGAGAAGACCTTTGCCGAGAACTTCATGGTCCGGCTCAACGTCCCGGATCTCGATGCCTGGTGGCAGACTGTTTCGGCAATGAAACTGGACCAGAAGTACCCGGGTCTTCGACTCGCCCCACCGACCGATTATCCCTGGGGACGAGAGGTGAACTTCATTGACCTGGCCGGCGTGTGCTGGCACGTGGGAGAAGGAGATTGAGGGATTGAGGGATGTGAGGGATGTATGGATTGAGGATGTCGGGGATGCTGATGCATCTCGATCGATAACGCCTCGGGAGCAGAACACATCCCTCAATCCCTCAATCCAAACATCCCTCAATCCTCATGTCCGATCTGAACCAGGCCCTGATTCGCCTCCATGGAGCGGTGGCCGAGTTCGTTGCGGCGGCAGCGGTGGCCGCGCCGAGGTGGACCGTCCCGCGGGCTCCCGGAAAGTGGTCGCCCAGCCAGGTCGTCGAGCACGTTGCCCGCATAATGGAGGAGTCGGCCAGCGTCGCTTCGGGTGATCCCTCCAAGTTCCCCACGGTCTCCCGTCTGCTCCGCCCCGTCGCTCGACTGATGTTCTTCCAGCGCGTTCTCCGCCGGAATTCCTTCCTCACACTGAAGACTGCCGGCCCCTTCGATCCTGCGACCGGTTCACCGACAGCGGGCCAGGGTCGGGTCCGGGTGGAGCAGGCCCTGACTCGATTCGATAAGGCGTGTCGGGGGCGGGAGGCGAGTGGGAAGGAGGTGCCGAGTACCATCTTCGGCGACGTGTCGGTCGCGGATTTCGCGCGCTTCCAGGAGCTGCACGTGCAGCACCATCAGCAGCAGCTGAAGATTTCAGATTGAAGATTGCAAACTGGGTGTGCCCCGGCCCTCAAATCTTCAATCTGAAATCTTCAATCTTCCATCGCCCGCGCCTACTTCCCCTTAACCAGCGTCGCCAACAGCTCCGCCAGGCGGTCGAGCGTCTCCTCGGCGCCAGCCAGCATGCCTGACTTGAGCGTCTCGTCCCGCGCCTGTTGCGATGGGAAGTACATGGTCTCGACCAGCGTTGTCTTCTCGCCCTTGTCGAGGAACACATCCTCCACCAGCCCGGCGGGATCCCGGAAGCCGTCCACGTCATACATGAAGGTGTAGACTAGCCGCTCGGGGGGGACGATCTCGCGGTACTCCCCGCGGAAGGGATGCTCAGTACCGTTGGCGTTGCGGGAGACATAGCGCCAGGTCCCGCCCGTACGCAGGTCCACCTCACATACGGTCAGCGTGGAGCCGCTGCGGCCCCACCAGAGTCTCAAGTGCTCAGGCTTGACGAAGGCCTCGAAGACCAGGCTCCGCGGGGCGTCGAACTCGCGGGTGAGGACGATCTCCTTCTCCGAAGGGAGCGTCACCTTGATGGAAGTAGTCTTGCCGGCGGTCATGGTCCCCGTTTCCTCTCTTTCAGGTCCTGAAGGTACTGGTCGAGACGGTCGAAGCTCTCGGACCGAAGCTGAGTGAAGCTCGTCACCCAGTCGTGAATCGGCTTGAGTCCCTCGTCCTGCAAGGCATAGAGCCGCTGTTGTCCCGCCTCCCGCACGTGGACCAGCCCAACCTCTTTCAACACCCGCAGGTGCTTCGAAGCCTGAGGCTGCCGGACTCGAAGCGACCGGGCCAGCTCATTCACCGAGCGTTCCCCACCCTTCAGCAGGTTGAGGATCTGGCGGCGCCGAGGCTCGGCGACGGCGTTGAAGACATCGGAGGTCGTTGCGGCTCGGGCCATGAGGTTAATATATGCCCATATCGGAATATGTCAACGATGCTGGATTCGGGACCTGAGTCCCCCGCTAGATTTGGGGGCATGACTACCTGTATGCGCCTTTACCTCGCGGATCTCGACGCCTTGTTGAGCAGCTCGCCAACTCGTCGCCTTTGCGCCACTCCATCCAGCAGGTTGATCGGCAACAGGTCGCGTCCTACGTCGAACAACGGGGTGCCGAACTCGGGCTACGGCATCTTCATGGCTCTCTGGGAAGAGTCTGCGCCGAAGGCCGGCTGACCCGCACCCTCTTGCCATCAGAAAAGTCAATCGCAATGCCGCCCGATCAACTGGAGCGCCTGAATTCCGAACTCGCCGGCCGTTACGCGATCGAGCGGGAACTCGCGCAGGGCGGAATGGCGACGGTCTATCTCGCGGACGACCTGCGGCATCACCGCAAGGTCGCGATCAAGGTGCTCCGCCCGGAACTGGCATCGGTCCTGGGTCCTGATCGCTTCGCGCGGGAGATCGCCATCGCCGCGCGGCTCAACCATCCTCACATTCTCGCCTTGTATGATTCGGGTGCCGTGGGCGGGCATCTCTTCTACGTCATGCCTTACATCCGGGGCGAGTCGCTGCGCCAGAAGCTGGAGCGCGAAAAGCAGCTCGACTTGGGTGAGGCGCTCGCGATCATTCGACAGGTCGCCTCGGCGCTGGATTACGCCCACGCGCAGAACCTGGTCCACCGGGATATCAAGCCGGAGAACATCCTTCTATATGAAGGCGAGGCGATGGTGGCCGACTTCGGCATCGCGCTCGCGCCGAGCAACGCCCCGGCCGACCGGCTCACCACCAACGGGCTGGCTCTGGGGACTCCACACTACATGAGTCCGGAGCAGGCATCCGGGGAGTCGAACCTGGACGCCCGCAGCGATGTCTACTCCCTTGCGTGCGTGCTATACGAGCTGCTTACCGGAGAGCCTCCCTATACCGGAGTCACGGCGCATGCGGTGATCGCCAAGCGCTTCACCGATCCCATACCCTCTGCCCGGAGGCTTCGGCCGGCGGTGCCAGCTGCCGTAGATCAGGCGCTCACCAAGGCGCTGGCTCGGATACCCAGCGACCGCTTCACCAGTTGCGGGGCCTTTATCGAAGCCACGACTCGTCCGGCGGGACGGGAGACCAGGACGGCTTCGGTCGCCGTGTTGCCGTTTCTGAACCTGAGCCCCGATCCAGCCAACGATTTCTTCGCCGACGGAATCACCGAGGATGTGATCGCCCAACTCTCGAAGATCCGCTCGCTGAAGGTGATCTCCCGTAGCTCGGCGATGCGGTTCAAGAAGCGGGAACAGAGCCTGCAGGAGATCGGGGCGACACTGGGTGTCGCAACACTACTCGACGGCAGCGTCCGGCGCGTCGGCGACCAGGTCCGGATCGTCGCCCAGCTGATCGACGCCGAAGCCGATCGCCATCTCTGGAGCGAGACCTACGACCGGCGGATGACCGACATCTTCGCGATTCAGACCGACGTCGCTCTCCACATCGCCTCGGCGCTGCAGGCCGAGTTGTCTCCGGAGGAGAGGACCCGGATCCGGCGCGAGCCTACCGACAACCTTCTCGCGTACCAGCTCTATCTCCAGGGCCGTTACTGCTACACTCGCTATACCGAGGACTGGATCCGGAAGGGCATCGAGTACTATCGCCAGGCGATCGCGGCGGATCCCGATTACGCCCTCGCTCACACCGGCATCGCCCTCGCCTTTGCCGAGCTGGCGGCGGGACAGGGCGGCGGCTCGATGCGACCGGATCTCGCTTACGAGGAGGCCATGGCCTCGGTCACCAAGGCCCTCGCTTTGGATTACGAAATGGGCGAAGCCCACTCGGTGCTTGCCCTCCTCCGCTTCTCCCACAGCTTCGACTGGGCCGGCGCCGAGGATGAGTTCAAGCTGGCGCTGGAGCTGAGTCCGGGAGGCGCCGACATCCATGACCACTATGGCTGGATGTGCGCCGCACTGGAGCGGTACGACGAGGCGCTGGAGCTGGTGCAGCGGGCCCAGGAGCTGGATCCGCTGACCCACCGGGCGGATGTCGCCTCCACATTGCTCCGGGCGGGACGTAACGAAGAGGCCTTGCAGGCGGCGTTGCGGGCCGTCGAGTTCGAGCCCGATTATCCGCGGGGGCGTTCAACGTTGGGCTGGGCCTACATGAAGTTGGGAAACGTTGACGAGGGGCTGAGCAACCTGCAGCAAGCCGTGAAGCTCAACACCGGCAACACTCTCTATCTCGCCCAGCTGGGGGAAGCGTACGGAATCGCCGGGAAGAGCGATGAGGCCCGCGAGGTGTTGCGACAGCTGGAGGAGATGGGCCGGCAGCGATACGTCTCGCCCTACCATCTCGCCTACGTCTACACTGGCCTGGGAGAGAACGACCGGGCAATGGATTTCCTGGAGCGGGCCTATGCGGAGCGGGCCGGGAGTGTGTATGGAATCAAGGGGTCGTTCCTGTTCACGAGCCTCCGATCGCATCCGAGATTCAAAGCCCTGCTCGCCAAGATGAATCTGGCCTGACCGGAACTCGCGCTTGAAGTCCATGCAAGCAATCGTCGTCCAGACACTCGGTGACCCCAGCGTCCTGACGCTGCGTTCCCACCCCATTCCCGACCCCGGCCCGGGCGAAGTGCTCGTTCGCATCGAGGCGGTCGGCGTCAACTTCACCGAAACCGAGAAGCGCCGCGGGGTCTACAATCCTCCGGCCCTGCCCTGGATCCCGGGCGACGAAGGCGCCGGCGTGGTCGAGGCAACCGGCCAGGGCGTTGACCGGTCGTGGGCCGGACGTCGCGTCGCCTTCTGGGCCCAGGGCACCAGCGGGACCTACGCCCAGTATGCCGTGGCCCCGGTCAACTCATTGTTCTCCTTGCTGGATCAGGTCGAGTTCCCGGTCGCCGCCGCTCTCCCCGCGCAGGGCCTGACCGCCTACGGATTGGCCAACGCTGCAACGGAGCTGACCCGCGGGCAGAGCGCGTTGGTGCACGCGGCAGCGGGCGGTGTCGGTTCCTTGCTGGTTCAACTGCTGCTGCGCCGAGGGGTGCGGGTCTTCGGGACCGCGTCGAGCGCGGCAAAGCAGGAACTGGTGGGAGAACTGGGAGCCACACCCCTACCCTACGGCCCGGAGCTGCCGCAACTGCTCAGGACCGCCAACGGGGGGCAGGGCGTGGATGCCGTATTCGACTCGGTGGGTCATGCCACCCAGGCCGACAGCCTGGCCGCTCTGAAGCTCTACGGACAGCTGGTTTTCTTCGGTGAATCCAGCGGCTCTCCGGCTCCGATCCATCCCGACGAGCTTTATGGCCTAAACCTACGAGTCAGCAGTTTCTGGCTGGCAGCAGATCCTCCGGAGCGATGGGATACGGCCCGTCGCGAGCTGCAGGAGTGGGTGGTGTCGGGACAGCTCCGGGTTACCCTGGGACAGATTTTCCCATTGGCCCAGGCCGCCGACGCGCACCGCCGACTTGAGCAGCGGCAGACTCACGGCAAGTTGATTCTGCTTCCCGCGGCGTAGGGCATTCACCGGGAGTCCACAAACATGAGAGCGAAGACCACGAACGGGCAGGAGTTCGACCTGAAACAGGATCTGCTCGATGGCCTGAAGATGCGCATGCGAGGCTCGCTGCTGCTCCCCGGCGAGCCCGGTTACGAGGACTCTCGCACCGTCTGGAACGGGATGATCGACCGGCGGCCGGCCGCCGTTGCGCGCTGCCTCGGCACCGCCGACGTGATCGAGTGCGTGAAGCTGGCGGCGGCCAATGATCTCCTGCTCTGCATCAAGAGCGGGGGGCATAACATCGCCGGGCTGGCTTGCGCCGACGGCGGCCTGATGCTGGACCTCTCACCCATGCGCGGAGTGTGGGTCGATACCCGGAGAAAGATCGCGCACGCCCAGGGCGGTTGTCTCCTGGGCGATGTCGACCGGGAAACCCAGCTGCACGGGCTGGCGGCGGTGTTGGGGTTCGTCTCCCTCACCGGTATTGCGGGACTCACCCTGGGGGGCGGTTTCGGATACCTGACCCGGCGCTGGGGCTGGACCGCGGACAACGTGGTCGGCATGGATCTGGTGACCGCGGACGGCCGGTTGGTTCGCGCCAGCAGCGAGGAAAATCAGGATTTGTTCTGGGGACTGCGCGGCGGAGGGGGGAATTTCGGTGTCGTCACCGGCATCGACTACACCCTTTACCCGGTCGGTCCCGAAATCGTGGGTGGCATCGTGGCGTGGCCGGCGAGCGATGCACCGAAGGTCCTCGAGCTGTTTCGCTCCCTCGTGGAAGACGCCCCGCCCGAACTGACCCTCGTTGCCCTGATGCGGCCGGCACCGGCGGCGCCATGGCTCCCCAAGGAGTGGCACGGGAAGCCGATCGTGGCCCTGCTCGCCTGCTACAGCGGAAAGCCGGAAGAAGGCGAGAAGGTCGTCGCTCCAATCAAGGCCTTCGGAACTCCGCTCGGCGATGTACTGGTGCGGCGCCCTTACGCCCAGCTGCAGACCCTGTTTGATGCGGCCAATCCCAAGGGACGGCGCTACTACTGGAAGAGCGAATACATGGCCCGCATCGAACCCGCCTTATGCGACAAGGCGATCGAGCACGCCGCCGCGATCCAGTCACCCCACTCGGCGGTGATCCTCTTCCAGATCAAAGGCGCCCTCAACCGGCTCAGTGATGAGCACTCGCCGGTCGGCAACCGTGATGCCTGCTACGTGCTCAACCTGGCCGGCGCCTGGGAAAAGGCGGAGGAAGACGAGTCTCACATTGCCTGGGCTCGCCTGGCGTGGAACGACATGAAGCGATTCTCGACTGGCGGCAACTACATCAACTTCCTGACCGAAGACGAAGGCCAGGACCGGATCGAGGCGGCGTTGGGCAAGTCCATCCGCCAGCTCGGCGAGGTCAAGAGCAAGTGGGACGCGAAGAACATCTTTCGGACCAACCGCAACATCAGACCAGCATGAGGGCCATGTCAGGCGCCGTCTGGGTCTTTCGAACCTCGAGGGGCGACAGCTGACCCCCAGATTGACCGATGCCCTCGCCAACGCTGGCTGATCGGGCGAAGGGCTTGGCCCGGGAATGGAGTCTGAGTGTCACGAGGGTGGAGGAGACACCGACTTCGCTTCTGGCGTTCGGGAATCGCGGCGAAATCCCGGTCGTTCTCAAGGTCTTCCGCGAGTCGGGAGATGAATGGAATTCCAGCGCCGTCCTCCGGGCCTTTCGCGGCCACGGAATGGTCGAAGTGCTCGAGTATCGGGAGGACGCCGTTCTGCTGGAACGGCTGAGCCCGGGAACCGCGCTGGCTGAGCTGACGCTCGCTGGTCGAGACGCTGAGGCCACGGAAATCGTCGCCGACACAGTCCACCAACTCTCCGAGGCCAACGCCACAGTCGATGGGATTCCCACGGTGGAAGATTGGGGACAGGGGTTCGCGGCTTATCTGAGGAGTACCGATTCCCAACTGGACCGCGGGCTGGTCGAGCGGGGACAGATCTGTTACGAAAAGCTCGCGGCCTCGCAACAAGCACCGCGCCTGCTGCATGGCGATCTCCAGCATTACAACATCCTGCAGGACAGCCGACGGGGATGGATCGCGATCGACCCCAAGGGGGTCCTGGGCGAGATCGAGTACGAATTCGGCGCCAGTTTCCGAAACCCTCAGCAGCCGCCTGATTACTACACCGGCCGAGAAGTCGTCGAACAGCGACTCCGGATTTATACCTCCCGGCTCCACGTCGTGCCGGAACGGGTCCTGGCCTGGGCGTACGCTCAAGCGGTGCTGTCGGCGATCTGGCTGGTAGAGGACGGCATCCCGGTCGCGCCTGACGCGCCGCAGATCCAACTCGCGCGAACAATCGAATCGATTCTTCCACCAGGTCCCTGATGCAGTATCTCGTCATCGAGCGGTTCCATAACGGCGATCCCGGCCCAGTCTACCAACGCTTCCGCGAGCGCGGCCGCATGGCCCCGCCCGGCCTCATCTATGTTGGAAGCTGGATCACCGACGATCTGACCACCTGCTACCAAATCATGGAATGCGATGACCGCGGCCTGCTCGATCAATGGATAGCAAACTGGGAGGACATCGTGGACTTCGAGGTGCTGCCGGTTTTGACTTCAGCAGAGGTGCAGGAGCGGATCGGTCGGAGGTCTTGATTGTGGGTGATAGCCGGGGGTCATGGGTCATGAGACCCACGACTCAGGACTCACGACATTCGAAAGAAGCAGCAAGTGGACGGGGATCAGCAGGCAATTCGAGAGGTTCTTGCGCTGTGGCACCGCGCCACGGCGGCGGGAGACGTGAACACCGTTCTCAAGCTGATGGCGGAGGACGTCGTCTTTCTCGTTCCGGGGCACCCTCCCATGAGGGGACGAGGAGCGTTCGAGCAGGGGCTCCGCGCTCTGCTGGCACAGCACCAGATCGAATCGACCGGCGAGATACAGGAAGTCGAAGTGTCCGGCGACCTCGCCTACGCCTGGTCCATGCTTACCGTCCGCATCGTGCCCCTGGCGGGCGGCAACGCGACCATCCGGACCGGGAACGCCCTTTCCATTTTGCGGAAACAAGGGGACGGTTCATGGGTCGTAGTGCGGGACGCGAACCTGCTCTCGGCCGCGCAATGACTGGCGTGCCGCTGGCCGACGAAACCTCACCATCGCCATCCGTCTGGACCTGCCCGACGGAGCCACCACCGCGCACGGTTGACGGGAATGAACAAGCTGAATGAGACGGTACGGCGCCGCCTGACCGCCCAGGGATTTGCCTGCGAGGTCGAATTGGTGGGCCAGATGGCGCCTTGGCTGCGCTGGACTCCCGCACTCAGCGCCATCTGGATTGCGGCCGGAACTACCGCGCGATCCCCCACCATTCTGTGGTCGTTCTCGCTCTGTGCTGCCGCAGGCGCCATGGGCTGGCATCCCTTCGATGCGCTCTTCAACCACGGAGTGCGTCATCTTCTTGACCTCCCCCCTCTCCCCAACAACCCCGTCCCACGCCGGTTCGCCATGTCGCTCGCTGCCGTCTGCAGTGCCGCCACAGGGCTGCTGTTCTACTGGCATCTCGACAAGGCCGGTCTGGCGACCGGAGTCGTGATGGCCCTCGGCGCCATCACTGTGGCGACGACACAATTCTGTGCCGGTTCCTGGATCTGGCACCAGCTGGGCCTGGCCCGAAGTTCCCGGGCCGGGTGAGGGAGAAGGCAATGCACAGAGAACACGGAGAGCGGAGGGATTTAAGATTTACGATTTCAGATTGAAGATTGAAGCGAGTACGCACCAATCTTCAATCTTCAATCGTAAATCTTCAATCGTTCTAGCGCCGCCTTCCCCCATTCCCCACCGACAACGCCTGAGGATTCACCTGATCCATCGCGATCTGGCTCAGCAGTTTGTCGGCCTCTTCCTCCTCGCCCAGTGTCTCTTCGAGCAGGTCGGCGACATCATCGAGGCCGAGCAGGGAGGCCATGGTCTTCGCGGTGCCGTATCCGGAGATCTCGTAATGCTCCACCCGTTGGGCGGCGGCGATCAGACCAGCGTCCTTTACCACGCCCTCGCCTTCCTCCTCGATGGTTTCCTTCCCCTCCTCGATCAATCCTTCCATGCCTTTGCAGCGCTTCCCGCGGGAGGATGCGTTGAGATGCTCGAAGCACTGTTCCAGCCGCGAGACATGGTTCTGGGTCTGGCCTAAATGGTCAGTGATCGCCTGCACCAACTCTGGGGTGGTGGCGGCCTTGGCCATCTTCGGCAGCGCCTGGACCAGCTGCTTCTCGGCGCTGTAAAGATCCTTGAGTTGCTCTATGAATAGGTCCTGCATGGTGGCAAGTGCCATTGTTGAGCTCCCGGTGTGTCGTGAGTGTTGTCCGATCGGGAGGTCACCCTGACGTGGGGCGCAGGCCTGCCCACGGGATCTTGGGCGAGGCGCATGGCATCCCTTCCAGCGGGTCGCTCGAACCGCGGCGAGAACAACGCAAAAGGCGTGTCGCTTGTCCTCCGCGAGGAGGTGCGATCACGCCTTCATCTCGAGGCACCGTTGGCCTCGCGACAAGGGGACCGGCCCGAACGCCGATCCTTTGGAGGTCACAAGCTAAGAACGCCGCCCGTTCCGGCGCAAGCCCTTTCTTGGCGCCAGGCGTCATCTCCTCCGAGCATTCCTTGTGCGATCGAATCTCGCACCTCACCTTATGCCACAGCGATCATCGGATTGGGATCCAGAATCCGACTCGGCTGATCATGCCAGCCAGGAGGGACACCATGCACATCGTCCGGCAGGATCAGCTTCCGTTCGTGGGGATGTCACATCAGTTCGTAGGAGCCGAGAACGGCGACGTCGCGATCTCGGCCTATCTCGTAAGCGCCCCTCCCGGGCGGGGACCACGGCTGCATCGTCATCCTTATGACAAGGTCGTGTTCGTGAGAGAGGGGTGGGCTCGCTGGACCGTCGACGGAAAGGACCTTCAGGCAGGACCGGGAGACATCCTGGTCGTCAAAGCGGGCGAGGTTCATACCTTCATCAACATCGGCGAGACTCCGCTCGTCCAGTGCGACGTCCACCTGAGCCCGCACTTCGTGCAGGAAAATCTGGAGTAGCGGTTTCTCTCGACACCTCGGCATCGAGGTTCACCATGAAGGCCTATCTCATCACGACCGGGCTTCTCTTCGCGGCACTCGCCGCGCTTCATGTCTACGTGGTGGTGCAACGAGGGCCCGCTCTGGCCACCGATCCGTGGCCTGCGATCGTACTCGTCATCGCCGGCGGCATGAGCGTGTGGGCTGGTCGGTTCTTGCTCAAAGGCAGGCAGTAGGGAATTTCAGATTGAAGATTTGAGCGGGTTTTCAATTCCCAATCTTCAATCTGACATCTTCAATCTTCAATTACCGGAGCCCCCATGGCATTCAACATGGCAACCTTCACTCTGATCCATGTCATCATCAGCATGATCGGGATCTTCGCCGGCCTGGTCGTGGTGGGCGGTCTCATGGCCGGAGTCCGTTACAACGGCTGGATCGCCACCTATCTGGCGACCACCATCCTGACCAACGCCACGGGGTTCGGCTTTCCCTTCGTCGTCCTCATGCCCTCGCATATCCTCGGGGTGATTTCCCTGGTCATCCTGCCGTTCGCCGTCGTGGCGCTCTACTTGAAACACCTCGCCGGCAAATGGAGAGCCACGTTCGTGGTCATCACCGTCACGGCACTCTACTTCAACGTCTTCGTTCTCATGGTCCAGCTCTTCCGCAAAGTCCCCGCGATGATCGCCCTCGCTCCAACCCAGAAGGAACCACCCTTTGCGGTCACGCAGCTCATCATCCTTGCCCTGTTCATCGTCCTGGGAAGGGCTGCCGTGAGAGGTTTCCGGGAGGAGCGGGCCTGAGAACGACCTGAGAAACAAGTACACGTCTCATGCCCATCAGCTGCCGCATCAATCACTTCCGTCGGATCGTTCTCGCCGCCGGTCACGGAATCCTGAACGACCAGGACGTGTTCATCTACCAGAAGACGGTCTGGTCCCGGAAGGACATCGCTGGGTATGATGAGCTGATGGATATGACGGATGTTCAGAAGATTGTTCCGCCATCGACCGCTCGAATTCGCCAGCTGGCCGAGGTGGCCTCGAAGATGGAATCGAGCAACTCGACCTCGAGATTCGCCATACTGGCGCCGAGCGACGAGGCCTACGGATATGGCCGCATGTTCCAAGCGTTCCGCGCCTACCAGGACGGTGGGACTCGAAATGTTGAGGTCTTCAGAACGGCAGAGGAGGTCCTGGTCTTCCTGGGTCTTGCCGGCCTGACATGGGACCAGGTGATCAGAGAATCCGTGTAGGCCGCCGGCCCGGAGGGAAGGACGCTCCATGACCAATCCAGTCGCACCCCAGGTCGATTGTGAACAGCAGCACCCCAGCATTCCTGTACCCGATGTCCTCGCCGCGGCGGACTTCTACACCACCAAGCTTGGGTTCCGGCTGGGTTTCACCTGGGGCGAGCCGCCAACGATGGCAGGGGTCAACCTTGGCGACGTGCAGATCTTCCTCCGGCAGGGGACCCCGGCGCCTCAAGGCTGCACCCTCTACTTCGTGATCGGCGCAGCCGACGAGCTGTGCGAGTTCCAGCGCGCCCGCGGAGTCGAGATCGTCGAGCCCGTCGGGGACCGGCCCTGGGGTTTCCGGGACTACACCGTCCGAGACCTCCACGGCTATCACCTGATCTTCGGGCAGCGGATCTACAACGATGGCCCACCGCTCCTGATCGAGCGGGTGGACGTTCCTTTACGCCTGGAGCGCCGGCTGGCCGCGGTGCTGCGGGATCTCGCCGAGTACAAGCGCATGAGCCTGAGCAGCTGTGTGGAGGAAACCCTCCTCCACACCTTCACCCCGTTGGGTGACGGTGTCGCGAGTCCCCACACCAAGAGCGACCTGCGACAGATCCAGCGTCTCATGGCGACGCATGGGATCGACTATGACAGTCACGGCAGTTATAGGTTTGTCGAAGCGGGAACGGTGAACAGTGAACGGTGAACGGGAGCAATGCAGAGGGAAAGACGTGAGGCTGTCATTCCGAGCGCAGCGAGGAATCCCTATGCCAGCCTTTATCGGAGTTCTCCGGTTCACCGTTCACCGTCTGTCACCGCTGACCCCTGACCCCTGACCCCTAACACCTACCCAGATGCACCCGTCCATCACCCCGCTCGCCAGCATCTTCCGCCTCAACACCGAGCTCGTCCTCAACTGCATCGAGGACCTCGACGACGAGCGGGCCCAGGAGCGGGGAGATCCGCCGGTCAACAGCATCACCTTTCTGGTCGTGCACCTCACTGAGACCCGGCACCTCATGGCGGGCCTCATGGGTCAGCCCCTGCCCTCTCCGTTCTCCCAGGCCTTCGGCAAGGCGCGCACACTGGATGAAGCGGGCCCGCTTCCTTCCCTCGATGATGTGCGCGGGCACTGGGAGCGGATCTCGGCGCACGTTGCCGTGCACATCGAGCGGCTCGACACCGCCCAGCTGGCTCAGTCGTCGTCCCAAAAGTTGCCCGGTTCGGACGGCACGCTGCTCGGCGCCCTGGCATTCCTGGCCCAGCATGAGAGTTATCATCTGGGTCAGATCGGGATTCTCCGTCGCCAGCGAGGTTGCTCCCCGATGCAGTACCGTCTGAGACCCCGCGAGCCCGGCCGGGTCGGAGCCTGAGGAACTATGCCGCTGAAAGCGTCGGTCTTCATCGGGACCAGCCTCGACGGGTTCATTGCCCGGGCCGATGGCGCGCTGGATTTCCTCCCGGACGGCGGTGGCGAGGAGCACGGCTACGAGGCTTTTATGGCCTCGGTCGATGCCCTCGTGATCGGACGAAAGACCTACGAGACCGTATTGGGCTTCGATGCCTGGGCCTATGGAGACAAAGCGGTCTTCGTGTTGAGCACCCGTGCCCTTGCTCCCGCGCCCAAGGGCGCGATGGTAGAGCGGATGTCGGGAGAGCCGAGCGACATCGTGGCGGTGCTCGAGTCGCGGGGAATCCGGCACGTCTACGTCGATGGCGGTATCACGATCCAGCGGTTTCTGGTGGCGGGATTGATTCACCGAATCATCATCACTCGGGTTCCGGTGTTGATTGGAGAAGGCATCCCGCTCTTCGGTGCGCTGCCGCGGGATATCCCGCTTCACCATGTTGCGACACGGCAGTATCAGAGTGGCCTCGTCCAGAGCGAGTATCTGATTGAGAAGATTCGGTGAGCTCGAGACACCCGAAGAGTCCGGTCGCTGACGCGGAAAAGCAGCTCAAGAGCTTCATTGCCAGGTTCGAGCCCAAGCACCGGGCTTTGATCCGGGCCATGCGTCTACAACTTCTTCGTGATCGGCTATGGCCCGACCGAGCGGCCCTCGGATGCCATTCTCTCGCTTACCGGTAGTGCCAACGGGGTCGGCCTTTGTTTCATCCATGGTGCCAGTCTCCCGGATCCCCAGAGGATCCTGCTGGGCTCGGGAAACCAGACCCGCTTCATTCGCGTAGACTCGGCCGAGGTCCTGGGCCCCCGTCAAAGCAACGACCTCGGAAACGTGCGAAGCGCTGACCGTCGCCTTTGTCGCCTTCGACTAGATCCCTGACACCTGACCCCTGACACCTTCATGCTCTTCCTTCTCGTTCTCGCCACCGTCAACCAAGCCCCCGGCAAATGGCCACCAGACTCACTCATCAACACCAAGGTCATTCCCCACAACACGCCGGTCACGCAGGTAGTCGGCACCATGCGCAACTTCACCAACGCGCTGGGGGTACGCTGTCATACCTGCCATGAGGGCGAGGAGGGAACGCCTTTGGAGAAGACCGATTTCGCGAGCGACAAAAAGCGGATGAAGCTGGTGGCCCGACAGATGATGCGGATGGTCGAGGAGATCAACCACCGGCTCGACACCATCCCGGAGCGGCCCGACTCCGCGGTCCAGGTCACCTGCCGCACCTGCCACCGCGGGGTCTCTCGACCGGCCCCGCTCTATCAGGTGCTGACCGAGGCCGCGAGCGCTGGCGGGGCGGATTCCAGCATTCGTGCCTATCAGGCACTGCGGCAGAAGTACTATGGACGTGACGCCTACGACTTCGGCGAACAATCTCTCAACATCGCCGCCTTCAGGGTGGGACAAGCCGGGAAGTTCGAGGACGCCTTTGCCCTGCTCCGGCTCAACGAAGGACTCTTCCCCGGCTCCTCCGGAATGGCGGTCTTTCAGGGCAACATCTATCTGATGAAAGGCGACACCTCTTCGGCCGCGAACGCGTTCCGGGAGGCCATCAAGCGGGATACCGCGAATGGCGAAGCGAAGAGGCGACTCGAGGATATTGGGGTGAAGCCTTAGCTTAGAGAAGAACGACAAAGGTTGTAGGACTCCCTACTCCCTAGACTCCAACCGACCATTGACCACCGACCACCGACTGGCGATTCCCGCCCTTGCCCTGCTGCTGACGACCTCAACACTCGCGGCCCAGGCGCCCAGCAGCGACCCCGCACCGGATCCGATCCCGCCGCATCAGAGCTTCACCATTGAATCCAAGGTGCTCGCCGAGCGTCGGTTGGTGAACGTGTACACCCCGCCGGGATATGCGGCGTCGCCCGGCGTCGCGTATCCGGTGCTTTACATGCTGGATGGCGGGCTGGAGGAAGACTTCCCCCACGTGGTGAACACGGTCGATTCGTTGATCAAGCTCAAGGTGATCCGGCCGGTGCTGGTCGTGGGAATCGAGAACACCGAGCGGCGTCGCGACCTGACGGGTCCGACCACGGTCGCCAAGGACAGTACGATCGCGCCTCACGTCGGCGGGTCGGCCGCCTTTCGCCAGTTCGTCCGGGAAGAGTTCATGCCGGAGGTGAAGTCCCGGTACCGCTGCACCGACGAGACCACGATGGTTGGCGAGTCGCTCGCCGGACTCTGGATCGTGGAGACCTTCCTGCTCGAGCCGAAGCTGTTCCACGGGTACATCGCCCTGGACCCCAGCCTCTGGTGGAACCGGGCCGAGCTGGTGGCTTCGGCGGATTCGAGGCTCAAGAACCTCAAAGGGATCAAGCGGACCCTGTTCCTGTCCTCGGCCGTCGATGAGGATATCGTCGCCAATACGGCGAACCTGGCGGCAACGCTCAAGAAATCCGCCCCGGCTGGGCTCACGTTCTACTACGAGCCGAGACCCGACCTGACGCATATGACGATTTTCCGGGGAGAGGGGCCGAAGGCGTTCGTGACGGTGCTACAATCGCCTTCCCCGCCTGACTCCCTCGAGCAGGAACGCGTCGTCGGCGCGCTCGGCGCCAGGCTGGACGCGCAGCTCACCCGCTTTGCCGAGTATGGTTTCTGGGGAACCGTGCTCGTCGCCCGTGAGGGCCAAATCGTGCTGGTCAAGGGATACGGCCTGGCGGACGCCGATCGCGACATCCGAAACACCGCGGCCACCCGCTTCGAGCTGAACTCGATGACCAAGATGTTTACTGGCGTCGCGATCCTGCAGCTGGATGCCGCCGGCCGACTCCACGTCGCCGACTCCGTGGAGCGATACCTCGGTCCCTTCCCTGCGGGCAAGCAGGGCGCAACCATCGAGCAACTGGCCAGCCATACCGCCGGTTTGATCGAAGCTGGAGCGGACCTGGCGGGCGACAGTCGCGCCGCCTTCGTGCACGACGTCAAGCAGACGCCGAGGGAGTCGCCGCCGGGGGAACAGTACCGGTACACCAATGCGGGTTACTCGCTGCTCGCCGCTATCATCGAGCAGGTCAGCGGTGGGTCGTACGAGGACTACCTGCTGACTCATCTGCTCAAACGAGCCGGGATGCGGAGCGCAACCTTTCGCGATCGGCTCCCGCAGGGCGATTTGCGATTCGCCCGGGGCTATGTCGGCACTCCAGCACGGCTCGAGCCAGGACCTCCGAATCCCTACGTTTGGGGGACCCGTGGGGCGGGAGGCGTGTGGGCCACCGTCGGCGATGTGTATCGCTGGCTTCTCGCAGTTCAAGGCGACAGCCTGCTACCTGCGCCACAACGCCGCCTGCTCTTCTCCCCACCGCGACCTCCCTCGCAGGAGGCCTACGGCTGGCACGTCACCACCGACTCCGGAGGGAGGCCCCTGATCCAGAAAGGCGGAGGATCTGACGACTTCGCCTCGGACATGCTGTATTACCCGAGCGATCGCGTCATAATCATCTGGGCCAGCAACAATCTCAGGCAGCGGTGGCGCCGGGCGCTGAACCGTACCCTATCGGCGCTGGCCTTTGACAAGCCTGCTGCTGCCCTGCCCGAGGTCACCTCCCTTCCGGTCGGCGCACTCGCGACACGGGCACGACTCTACCGTTCCGGCAACGATTCCCTCCAACTTCGCGCCGGACCCGGATATCTCTACGCAGAGTCCAATCAGCTCGGTGTTCCGACCGAACTGATGTTCTTTCCCCACGACACTCACCATTTCACCGCCTTCGACCCGCTCAGCGGCAACCTGAGCGGGCTTCGATTCGACGAGGGTTCGGTAACGATAGAACTGCCCGATGGACGAGCCGTCACAGCCAGCCAGTGAGTGGCATTACTGACGCAACCAAACGCTCCTGCGTTGCGTCAGAGAGGCACTCCCTACAGAGGAACAGCCATGTCCAGCCGCGCCAGCGCCTTCATCCTCCTCGCGCTCGTAGCCAGCGCCACTCCGGGCGCAGAACTCCCCCGCCAGCGACGAAGCCCAGGTCCGGTCGGTGGTCGAGTCCTACCTGCACGGTCTCAAGTTCAACGACGTCGAGAGCTTACAGAAGGCGTTCTGGCCCGACGCCAAGCTCTTCTTCGTAGACAAGAAGGGAGGCCTGGGTCAGCTCACTCAGTCCCAGTGGTACGCGATGTTCGCCGGGTCGGCGGGGAAGGAAGAAAAGGGTGACCTCAAGATCGCTGCCCTCGAGGTCACCCGTGATATCGCCAGCGTCAAAGTCGTCGAGAACTACCCCGGCTCCCGCTACATCGACTACCTCTCCCTGGTCCGCTTCGATGGCGCGTGGAAGATCGTGAACAAGATCTACACTTCAGAGAAGACTTAGCGGCAGCGCTGCGATCGGATCAGGACGCTCGAGTCCCCTGCAGCTGGAGGTGATAGGTGCCGCCGCCTCCAGTCAGTTCGACGACCCCGGCAACTGGCTTTGCCCCGGGTGCGAGGTCCGTGCCGGCTGGCGGGTTCAGGACCTTGCAGGTGGCGATGCAGTCGAGCCCCCGCCAGTAGATGGCGCCGTTTTCGTTGGTAATGAGAAGAGCCGCCGAGCCGATCCAGTGGGCGTCTTGCTGAGTCACCGGGGCCAGAACGGCGGCGAGGGCGGTGACACGATCCGACGGATGTTGGCCCAGGGCCTTGGTTGAGCTGGCCGCGGCCTGGGTCTCATCCGAGAGGCGAACCTGCTTGCCCTCGAGGACCGACACCAGGAGCCGGACGCTGTCACCCGGTTGGAGGCTGAGATCGACCAGTGGGCCCGCGCCGAGCGCTTCATCGAGATGAATGCTGAGGTGACCAGTGGACGGCAGGTGGAGACTGGCGGTGTCCGCCCCGGGGCCGAGCACCGAGAGCAGGAGGTAGGGAGCGTCGTCGGTGTCGCCGGATCCAGTGGGTGTGGTGAGAGCCGCGGCGTGGAGAGTCGCCATCGTCATGTGGACCCGCCGCCGGGGCGTATGGAGCGGAAGCGGTGGTAAACAGCAGTAGCGAGCCGAGTACGCCACAGAGCACGACGTTCTTCATTGACATGGTGGAGTTGGATGTTGAGGTTGCCAAGAGTTAACCCGCTCGCGATTGGGGCGCGCAAGTCGGCCGAATGCCTACAAAACGCTCAAGGTGACATCCTGGAACGGACAGGACCTACTCGTATGCCCAGACTTCCCAGAGCAATCATTGCCGCCTTAATCCTTCTGGTCGCCCTCTGCCCTCCCCTTTCAGCACAAAAGGACGAACAAGCCCTCCGCGCCATGGACAGCGCCTGGGCCCGCAGCTACGCCACGCACGACACGGCCCTCGCCATTTCCCTGATGAGCGACCGGATGGTGATGACCAGCACCGACGGGCAGGTCAAGGACAAGGTCATGGAGCTCGAGCACATTCGGCCGGCGCCCGGCCTTGTGATGCATCACTTCAGGACGTCGGAGGTGCGGGTGGATCTTTACCCGGGCGTCGGCATTGTCACCGGCCTCGCCGACTGGGCCTTCACCTTCAACGGGAAAGAGAACGCGGTGCGGCGGAGATACACCGCCGTCTACGTACCGGGCGGAAAGCTGGGATGGCAACTCGTGGCGCTACACATGGGACGCGCGCCGGAGTCGACTCCGCCAAGCTAGCAGAGCGGACGGGCGCCCGACCGCCTTGTTCGCCCTGTCCGCCCTGTTCGCCTTGACTCTAGGCCGCTTGCAGATTCGAGCCGCAGAGAGTAGCTCTTTCTAGTCGCCTTCGGAGAGCGTCGCTCCCTCCGCTGCACATCTCTCGCGTCCATCCCGCGAGGTCTTAGAGATTCGAGGTGTTCCGATGCTTTGTAATGATTGCAAGACTCAGCAGGCCGTGGAGAGCGAAGGGGCTCCCTTCGATTTCGTCCTGATGGGTACCTCGTACGGGCACCTGTGTGCCGGCTGCGCGCGGGAGCGCATGGATCAATTCGAGGTTTTCATGCAGCAGGATCTGGAGGGCTCGAGCCACGGCCTCAGCGCCGCCCAGCGGGACGCGATGGTCCGCCAGTATCTCACTCACTCCGGGCTTCCCCAGTGGCAGGCATTGCTAGGGTCTGAATAGCGAAGGACAACCATGGTGCACACCACAGCAGAACACGGCACTGAAGTCAGGATCCTCTCGGCAGTCCCCACCTTTCTGGCCGAAGACGTCGCAGCCACCGCTCGCTGGTACGTGGACAACCTCGGCTTCACTCTCGCCGGTAACTTTCCAAAGAGTCCGCCGTACGCCTACGCCAGCCTCATGCGGGACGGCGCGGAAATCATGCTGCTCAGTCTCGCCGACTACCGGAAGCCCGACCTCTCGTCGCTGCGTCCCGAAGGCCTGTGGGATGCGTATTTCCGGATGCGGGGAGTGAACGCCTTGTACCAGCAGGTAAAGGGCGAATCGTTCATCAAGATGAAGCTGAAACAGCAGCCCTACAGCGATTGGGAATTCGAGGTGTGCGACCCGAACGGGTATGTCATCGTCTTCGGTGGAGAGTACTGAGGGATTGCAGCCGCCCGGCTACAGTGGCAAGCCGCTGATCGCGAAGCTGGACGTGAAGCCCGGGCATCGGCTCCTGTTGAAGGGCGCCCCGAACGGGTTCGAAACCGAGTTGCGTCCCCTGCCCGAGGGAGTCACGCTTGCCGGCGCCGCTAGCCGGACAGCCGATTGCGTTCTGCTCTTCTCTACTTCCAGCGCGCACTTGGAGAAGGCCTTCAGACAGACGGTCCCGCTCCTTCCACCCGCTGGCATGCTCTGGGTGGCCTGGCCCAAGAAGGCATCCAAAGTTGAGACCGATCTCACCGAGGACGTCGTACGGCGAATCGGTCTCGCCGCGGGACTGGTGGATATAAAGGTCTGCGCTGTCACCGACATCTGGTCCGGACTCAAGTTCGTCCGGCGATTGAAGGACCGCTGAGTCACCAGGAATTGTCGCACCGAGCTACCAATCCTTCTCACCCGAGGCCCCATGCGCTTGACTCTCCTCGTCCCCGTTCTTCTCCTGGCCGCCAGCGCCTGTGGAGCCAGGAAGCCCGCCGGCCCAAAGGAAATCGCTGGTGACTGCCAGCCGGTGTACGGGGGTTCGATTTGTACCTGGGCAGAAATGGCGGATAGCCACCTCGTCGCGCTCGGCGCCACGGTTCCCCTGACAACTATTGATAGTGCCCCGCCTGAGATGGCTATGACCTGGCCGCCCGTGCCGGGGGCGGTCATTCGACTGCCGGAAGTGGCTCGGGCCGCGGTGGGGGTAGATCACCTCGCGGTATTCTGGGAAGCTCACGGCCACCCGCCGGGACCGTTCCTGACGCCGCACTTCGACTTCCATTTCTACGTCATCAGCGACAGCGCCGCGGAGGCCATTGACTGCAGCAACATCACCAAACCTCAGGCGATTCCCGCGAGCTACACCCTGCCCGACGTGGATATACCGAAACTGGGGATGCTGACCGGCTTGTGCGTGCCAAAGATGGGGATGCATGCGCTGCCGCAGGAGTTCGCGACCGGCACAGCCCCGTTCACCGGAACCATGGTGTTCGGCTACTACGCCCAGCGGCCGATCTTCTACGAGCCGATGATCTCCCGCGCCATGCTCCAGGAGCGCCGTTCATTCACCTTGCCGGTTCCTCCCGAAGGCGATCTGCCGAAGGGCGTCCAGTACCCGACCAAGTTCGAAGCGGTGTACGACTCGACCACGCCGGCTTACCGCTTCGTCTTCAGCGGCTTCTCCCAATAGGGATTGGCCTCACACTGGAGGGCCGATGCTCCTGACTCTCCTTCTTCTTGCCGGTGCCCCACTCGCCCCGCCGCCTCGCGCGGCGGGGCCTTCTCCGCCCGAACCGCATCGCGTCACCATCCTGTACGACGCCTTCGGACCCCGGCGAGATCTCACCCGCGACTGGGGATTCGCCGCGTTGGTCGAATACGGCGGCAAACGCATTCTCTTCGACACCGGGAATAACGCCGACATCTTCGCCCACAACGTCAAGGCGTTGGGGATCGACCTGAAGCGGCTCGATTTCGTCGTCGTCTCCCACCGTCACGGAGACCATACTGCCGGGCTCAATTACCTCCTCCGGGTCAATCCGAAGGTCAGGATCTACGCACCGCGAGAAGGATTCGGTGTGTTCGGTGCTTCCCTGCCCTCCACGTTCTACCGCACCGATTCAACCCTGCCGGATTCGATGCGGTACTTTGCCGGCTCCCCGGAGACTGAACTGAAGTTCGGGACACCATGGCCCGAGGCACATTTCACCTGGATCGACACGCTGACCGAAGTCGCGCCCGGCATCGCGATCATCTCGACCGTCTCCAAGAATCCCGGCACGCTCGAGCTGCGTGAGCTGTCGCTGGTCCTGCGAACTCAGCAGGGCCTCGTGTTACTGGTGGGGTGCTCTCATCCCGGGATTGAAACCATCCTCGAAGCGACGCGTGGCTGGGGAGACCATGTGCATCTCATCTTCGGCGGACTGCACCTCGTAGTCACGCCGGATTCGGCCATCGCCCGGATCGCGACAGCGTTACATGATCAGTGGAAGGTGGATGAGATCGCACCCGGCCACTGCACCGGCGAGCCGGCCTTTGCTGAACTGAAACGCCGTTTCGGAACCCGTTACGTCTATGCGGGACTGGGGTCGGTCACCGAGATCGAGTAAGGCGCTAACCTCTACCCTCCAAGCCCCGTCAATGTCACTCGGCCACTACCTCCCGATCTTCCTCGCGGCTCTCGCCGCATTCCTGATCGGTGCTGTCTGGTATTCTCCCCTGCTCTTCGCCAAGGCCTGGGTCCGGGTTCACGGCTACACTCAGGAAGCGCTTGTCGCGATGCGGGCGAAGGCGCCAAAGACCTACACCGCATCGTTCGTCGCCTTCCTGGTGATGGCGGCCGTGCTCCACATCATCCTGGCCCACCTCGGCGTCGAGTCTGCGTCCGCAGGCGCCTCCTGGGGCTTCCACCTCTGGCTGGGCATTGCCGCACCCATAGGCTTCACCGCGAATCTCTATTCCGACAAACCGATCGCCGCTTTCCTGATCGACACCGGGTATCAGCTTGCCTACCTCCTTGCGATGGGCGCCATCCTCGGGGCCTGGCACTGACCGCCCTACCGCCTTGTCCGCCGGTCCGCCGGTTCACCTTGTCCGCCCCGTCCGTCCTGTCCGCCCTGACCGCCATACCGCCTTCCCGCCATCCCGCCATCCCGCTATTCCCCCCGTTGAAAACCACCCGACCGCCCGCGACGTTTAATAGTGTCTCCAACCTGGACCTCAGGTGTTCAAAACTGTTGCAGCACGATGGTTAGCCCTCGCCGGCTCGTCTTCACTGGCTCTCGCCCTGTTAGGCCTTGGGAAGCCTCGGATTGAGACCGCCGATCCTTCCGCCACCACCACCCCCGCCGTCACACCGGCCAGTCAGGACACCGCCGTCTTTGCCGGCGGCTGCTTCTGGGGAATCGAAGGGGTGTTCGAGCACGTGAAAGGCGTGAAATCCGCCGTGTCAGGGTATTCCGGTGGATCCACCAAGTCGCCGACCTATGAGGAGGTCAGCGACGGGAACACCGGTCACGCCGAATCGGTGGAAGTGATCTACGATCCGTCGAAGGTCACTTACGAGCAGCTGCTCGAGGTCTTCTTCGCGGTACACGATCCGACCCTGCTTAACCGCCAGGGACCGGACGTCGGCACCCAGTATCGCTCGGCGGTTTTCTACCGTAACGCGGATCAGAAGCAGGCCGCCGAGGCCTACGTGGCCGAACTGGCCGGCAAGAAAGTGTATTCCCGGCCCATCGTGACGGCGATCGAGGCGTTCAAGGCCTTCTATCCCGCCGAGGATTACCATCAGGGGTACATGGCGAAGCACCCCGATCAGCCCTACATCGCCTACAACGACGCACCAAAGGTGGAGCAGCTGAAGCAGCAATTCCCAGCGCTCTATCGGAATCCGTAACGGCGGTCGGGGGATTCAAATGCTGCTCTATCTGCTGGCGTTCGTGGGTGGGGTGCTGACCATCGTCAGCCCCTGCATCCTGCCGGTTCTACCCTTCGTCTTCTCCCGGGCCGATCAGCCCTTCCGGCGGAGCGGGTTACCGCTACTCCTCGGAATGGGCGGAACCTTCGCGCTGGTCGCCGGCCTTGCAACCTATGCCGGCGGGTGGGTCGTGCAGGCCAACCAGGTCGGACGAATTGTGGCCCTCGTCGTCTTCGCGCTGCTCGGCCTGGCACTGCTCTTTCCTTCGCTGTCGCTCTTCCTGACTCAGCCGCTCGCCCGGCTCGGCGCCCGCATTCAAGGGCCCGGCGTCGAGACTGAGCCTCCGGGTATCGGCCGCTCACTCCTGCTGGGTGCTTCCACCGGCCTGCTCTGGGCTCCCTGTGCCGGACCGATCCTCGGATTGATCCTGACCGGCGCTGCCGTGCAGGGCCCGAACGCTCGCACCACCGGATTACTGGTCGCCTTCTCGGCCGGAGCCGCGCTATCGCTTGCATTAGCCCTGTTGGCCGGTGGCAAAGTCTTCGCGCTGATGAAGAAATCGCTTAGGGCCGAGCAATGGATCCGGAGCGGATTGGGAGTGGCGGTGTTGATCGGTGTCGTCGCGATCGCCGCGGGCTGGGACACCGGAATTCTTCGGCGGCTCTCGCTGGCGAGCACCTCGGGGATCGAACAGGGTTTGGTTGATCGGCTGCGGCCGGTCACCGAGGCTGAGGGTGCTGCACTTCCGGCAGCCCCTCAAATGATTGCCCTTGCCACCGAAGGGTCGCTGCCGAGTCTCGATGGCGCGGTCGCCTGGCTCAATTCGCCGCCGCTAACCAGCGCTCAGCTCAAGGGGAAGGTCGTCCTCATCGACTTCTGGACCTACTCCTGCATTAACTGTCTCAGGACCATTCCCTACGTCGTGGCGTGGGCCGAGAAATACCGTGCCGACGGGCTGGTCGTGATCGGAGTCCATACTCCCGAGTTCGCCTTCGAGAAAGACACCGGCAATGTCTCCAAGGCGCTTCGTGAGCTGAAGATCACCTACCCAGTCGCGATAGATAACAAGTACACGATCTGGAATGCGTTCCACAATCAGTACTGGCCGGCGCACTACTTCATCGATGCCAAGGGAAACATCCGGTATCACCATTTCGGCGAGGGCAATTACGCCGAGTCCGAGCAAGTGATCCAGCAATTGCTACGCGAGCGCGACTCGGCGATGACAGTAACCGGCTTGGTTGATCCGAAGGCGTCTGGCGCTCAAGCCGCGGCGGATTTCGGGAACGTCCTGTCTCCCGAGACCTATCTTGGCTATTCCCGGCAGAAGAACTACGTCTCGCCCGAGGCGATCCTGCAGGACAAGCCTCAGTCCTACACCGCCCCGGCACGGCTCACGGTAAATCAGTGGGCCCTAGGCGGAGAGTGGAACGTGAGCCGCGAGCATGCGGCGCTGGTCGCCGCACCGGGCACCGTTGTCTTCCGCTTCCACGCCCGGGATCTCCACCTGGTCCTTGGCCCTGCGCCCGACGGCAAGCCGGTGCGGTTCAGAGTTCGGCTCGATGGCGCTGCTCCGGGTGACGAACACGGAATGGACACCGACCCTCAGGGCGACGGCACCGTGACCGAGTACCGCCTCTATCAATTGATCCGGCAGCCGGGTAAGGTGGAGGACCGGACCTTCGAGATCGAATTCCTCGATCCGGGGATTCAGGCGTTCGCGTTTACGTTCGGATGATTTCGCGGCGGGAGGAGCCGATGCAAAAGGCGGGCAATGACGACGCCGTCATGGGACGGCGGTCGTTCCTGGTGCAGGCCGGAGTAGCGATGTTCGCCATGGCATGTCGGGCGGTCGAGAAGCGGGTCCCGATTGCCGCCGCGGCGTCGCTAGGCGAGGACCCGACCGTGACCATCGTCGAGTTCAGCAACGACGGCAAGCGACTCCGGACCGTGTCGGTGCCTCGCGTCGTAAAGTCGGAGGAGGAGTGGAAGAAGCAGCTCTCGCCGGCCTCCTTCGAGGTAACCCGTCATGCCGGGACGGAGACGGCTTTCACCGGTGCCCTGCTCGAGGAGCATGACAAAGGCGTCTTCCGTTGCATCTGTTGCGATACCGCCTTGTACGACTCCAGCACCAAGTTCGAATCCGGCACCGGGTGGCCCAGCTTCTGGGCTCCGATCGCAAAGGAGAACATCGTCGAATCCAGCGACGACAGTCTCGGGATGGTCCGCACCGAGGTTTCCTGCCGTCGCTGCGACGCTCACCTGGGACACGTGTTCGATGACGGGCCGAAACCGACCGGACTGCGCTATTGCATGAACTCGGTCGCGTTACGATTCGCCAAGTCCTCCTAGAGCTGTCGGTCAGTCAAGCCGCTTTCCGGTCTCCAGCAGCGTCTTGAGGTCGCTGAGGACCCAGGCCCAGCCTCCGCCGGCACCCTGCTTCTCCAGGCTGCCGCCAACGATGAGGGCGAGCTTGGGAGCCCCTTCCAGTTCGTGAGTAACCGTCAGCTTGGTTACTCCGCCCTGCGTCGGTTCGAGTTCCCAGGTGAGGCGGGTAAATCCCTCTGCTGCCATCTCCGGGTCCATCAGCATTCGCCAGCTCAGCACCAGCTTGCGTGGCGGGTCGGCCTCGATGACTTCGCCATCCACCGCGACCTCGGGTGAGCCCCCTGCGCGCATCTCCGCACTCGCGAGGTGGCGGTACTTCCCGTGGGCTCGCAGGTCGAATTCGGCTCGCCCGCCATAGCCGTACCGCGCAGTCCACTCGGGCCGGGTGATTGCATCCCAGATCGCCTGGGGGGTCGCCTTGATGTACACCCGGTACACCTGGGTGGTGACCCTGGTCTCCGTCATCGCGGTCATGCCGTGTCCTCCAACTCATGCTTGAGGTCTGCGAGCGCCGAGATCCGGCGCTCGGTGAACTTGTCGATCCACCGGTCGTGGATCAGCCGGATCGGAACCGGGTTGAGGAAGTGCAGCTTTTCCCGGCCCGAGCGGCGGGTGACCACGAGTCCGGCTTCTTCAAGCACACGCAGGTGCTTCATCACCCCGAAGCGGGTCATCTCCAGTACCGACTCGAGCTCCGTCAGCGTGCGGCCGTCACGCTTGTAGAGCCGGTCGAGGAGAAATCGCCGGGTTGGATCGGCCAGCGCCTTGAACACCAGGTCATCGTCAGTCACGGACGGATAATATGTGACCAAATAGTCACCTGTCAAGTGGGCGACTACGTGAAGCTATGCATGCCACCCAGAGTCTCAACTGGAAACGCAGAGGCGCAGAGGGCACAAAGAGCGTCGTCGCGCTCGCCCCGCGCTCAGTGAAATGCAGATCAGATTTTTTGCGGTTACTGAAAGGAGAGAACGTGGTACAACCTAAAGCCTGACTTGAACTCCTCTGCGTTCTCCGCGCCTCTGCGTTTGTAATTCCCGTTCCCCGTTCCCTGTTCCCGTTCCCGCCTCTCAATGATTCACGCCTGTGCCGGCTCCGCGATCAACTGGTCACTCAGCTCCGCGATAGTGGAGAACATGTCGCGCGCAGCGGCAACCATCCGGTCAGCCTGGGACGCGTCGAATCCCGCCGCGTTCATCCGCTCCCGGTAGGCTCCCCAGACCCGACGCTGTTCCTCGCCGTAAGGGTCGAGATAGGTCGTCGCGGGGATCTTTAATGCAGGCGTAAGAACCCGGGCGATGAACCGGTTGCCGTTCATGCTCCCTTCAAGCACGTAGTTGTACCCGAGGAGGCTGAGCGGGTCCTGCTCAGCGGTGTTCCGGATCGCCGACAATCCGAGTTCGGTCGCCGGGAGTGGATCTAGCTCATCAGGATCGCCAGCCAGCGCGATCAGGTCGCCGCGGAGATTTGCGACATGACGGCCTTCGTCTCGAACTACATCCGCCAGGGCGGGCGAAGAAACCCGGCGCGCCATGATCCCGCTCCAGAGCGCCGAGTGAAGGAGGAGCATCTGGCCGAGCCAGCTGCGATAGGTGTCCACCGGGAGTCGCCCGCTGACCATCTCCTTCTGGAGCCTCCGGCGTTCCGCGTCGCGGTGCTGTTCGGCAGTGGCCTCCTTCAGGAGATCCATGATTCCGCTGCTCTGATAGGTCATGTCGAGGATCCTATTCGACGTTGAGGAGCCAACCTGCTAGAGCGCCCACCATGCGAGCGCCAGCCAGGCTAAACCCTTGATGAGGAAAAACAGCGAGCTTAACTGAAAAACCCGCTTGAAAATCAGCCGCGATCGCCGGTTGACACGTACGTCGGCCGGGTCCGGCGCGCTGGAAGCGGCGGAGTTTGCCATGGGCACTCTACTGAGAACAGTTCTCAAGTGATTTGCAATCGGAGGATATCCACCGCTCTCCACCGGCGCAAGGGTTCGCAAAACAGAATGCCCCGCGCTGCAGCGCATTGACCGACGTCGAGATGAGTCCTACTCTCTCCCCGCACCCCGAACGAGAGATGTCATCATGATCATCGGTGGACACTCCATCATCTACAGCACCCAGCCGGATGCAGACCGCGCCTTTCTGCGCGACATACTTCGGCTCAGCAACGTCGATGTGGGCGGTGGCTGGCTGATCTTCGGATTGCCGCCGGCCGAACTGGCCGTGCACCCTTCCGAGAAGAACGACGTACACGAGTTCTACTTCATGTGCGACGACGTCGAGGGATTCGTCGCCGAGATGAGAGCTGTGGGTATTTCGTGCGATCCGGTGCAGGACCAGGGATACGGACTGGTGACTCAAGTCACCCTGCCAGGTGGCGGAAGGCTCGGCGTCTACCAACCACGTCACGCCCGTCCCAAAACGATGCCTCTCGCTCGGAAAAAGGCTATCAGCCGCGCGAAAAAGCCACTCAAGAAGAAGTCCGCGAAGAAGGCGGCGAAGGGATCGAAGTCAAGGAAGTAACATTGAGGCGCTTTGTAACGGCATCGTTACATAGCGAGTCTGGATGCTCGCCTTGGCGCTCATATCTTCAACTCCCCTCCGTGCGGGTCCAGACCGCGCGGCCAGCCTGCAACCTCTGCCCTTCCTGGAGGCACCTCTATGCTCAGGGAAGCTCAGGTAAATTCGGCCTTCGCGGATCTGTATCCTTCGCTCGATCCCGGCCGCTGGTACACCGCCGCTGCAATCGCTGGCTACGTCAAGGGTACCCGGATCATTCAGGAGGGGCCCGACACACGGTTTCCCGACCGGATCCTGCCTGGCAACCATTTCCGTTTCCGCGGCGGGACTCCGCGTCGTGGCAGTTCCCTCGGCTTGCGGAGTCGCCGGATTGATCGGTACCGCCCCGCCCGCACCCATCTTCGAATCGATCGCGCCAGCTGACTCCAGGGGGCCTTGTCATGCCCCCCGATGAATTCCTCTTCGTCTTCGCGACCATTACAGCTGACTCGCAATCGCTGATCACCGTTACATACCGGTGACACGGTGGTTTTAGGCTGTGTGGATCCAACAGGCGAGGATGTATGGCGGAAGAAGCAGAACCAGTCCGGCTGGTGCTCACCCCCGAACAGCGCGAGATTGTCCGCCGGCTTTCCGGTCAACACGTCGAAGCGATCGAACTCGAGCCGGAAACTCCCGCGAAGGATGAAGCGCCAACGAACGAGCCGCCAACGAAAGGCGTACTGCGCTTTCTCTGGCGGCTCTCCGCGGCTACCGGAATTCCGCGACAGGCCTGGCTCCCCGATGAAGAAGATCAGAAAGCCAAGCCCGATGGGTCCTAGGCCACCGGCATCATCGCGTACTTGATGACGTAGAAGTTCACGCCCTGCGGTGAGGTGACGCCGGCCATCCGGCCGATCTCCGGGATATCCATCAGCGGCATGCAGATCTTCCCGCCGAGCTTCGTGGCGTTCTCCGCGACCTGATCCGCGTCGTCGACGGTGAAATACACCCCCCAGTGGGGCGGCGCTTTCATGTCCTCAGGGATCTGCATCAGGCCCGCCACGGGAGTGTTACCAAGTTTGAACGTGGTGTAGGTGAACCCGGGCATCGGCTTCTCTTCGATGGTCCACCCGAACAGGCTGGTATAGAACTCCCTGGCTCGAGGCACATCGCTGGTCAGGGTCTCGAACCAGCTCGGAGCCCCGTGCAAGGTGCCGTCCACGTCTGTGCCCGGACTCTTGTTCCCCTGCCAAAGGTCGAACTGGGCGCCATTGGGATCGTGGCAGACGGCCATGCGGCCGTTGTCCGCAATATCAAACGCCGGCTCCGCCTTACCGCCGAGCGATCTTATCTTCTCGACGGTCGCGTCGACGTTCTCGACTTTCACCATGACGCCGATGAGGGGCGGGGTGCCCTTAGGCGTTTGGGGACTGTTGAGGTCGAACAGTCCGCCGATATCGCTCCCTCCCACCTTGATCAGGTAACCCATCCCCGGAATCTCGGCATAACTCCAGCCCAGCAACTTCTCGAAGAAGGCGCACGCCTCCGTCGGCTGCGGGGTCAGCATGTTGATCCAACAGAACTCGCCGGGGTTGCGAATGCGTGTCGTCATCGGAACACCCTCTGTTTCAATTCGTTGATTGGGATTGGCCTCATCGGCCCTTGGCGGTACGGCCGGCCTTCGCTGCAAGTTTCCGCCGGACAATGGGACCGGTAAGCTCGCGCAGCGCTTCCTTTCCGGTCGATCTCGCCGCCGGTTCTTCGGATTCTGCCAGCCTCCGGGAGACTTTGATGGCGGCAGTGTTCAGCACCTGGTTACGCCGTCCCAGGACCCGGAGGCCCCAGCTTACGCCTTTCTTGACGAAGTTGCGGTCGTCGGTGGCGGCGCGTTCGATCAGCTTCAGGGAACGCAGGAAGGGCTCGTCTCCCGCTCGCTTGTCATGCAAGGCCAGACTCGCGATGAGCGCGAAGGCCGCTCGCTTGACGAACTCTTCACGGCGCTTGCTCCACTGCTCCACCTTGCGCCAGGCATGCGGGGTCTTGTCGAAGAGGACGAAGCAGACCGTGTCGCAGATGCCCCAGTTGTCAAAGTCCCGGACCCAGCGATCCATTTGTACAGACGTGACCCGCGCCGGATCATCCACATACGACGACAGCATCCGGGCCTCGTACCAACCGGTCTTCCAGAGCGCCTCGGCCAGATCATGGTCCTTGCCGAGGCGCTTGGCCAGCTGCTGGATCATTCCCACTTTCACGCCATACGACATGGGTGCGGTGATCCCGTAGCGAGTGAGCATCGCCTCGCGATACGCCTTGCTGCCATGGCGTTCCAGCCACTCGAGGGAGTCCCGCACCCGTCCTGCGGTCTCGTTCACTTGAGCTTCCGGAGCAGCTCTTCAAGCCTGGCGAAGCTCGGATCCATGCCTTCCTTCATCCCGGTCTTGAGCGCCGCGTCGCGCGCATCCTTGGAGGGATAGGTGACAGTGAGCGTGGCCGTCGTCCGGCCGCCGGACTCGGTGAGGCGCAGGGTATTGATCGTCTCCGGCCATTCGGGTCCCCACCGCTCGGTGGTTACCAACAGTTCCGGCGGCTTCACTTCGCGCACGGTGCCGCCCATTGCCATCTCGGCGCCGTCCGCCTTGCGCCAGACGTAGCGCCAGGAGCCGCCGACCCGAAGATCGATCTGGCACTCCGGCATGGTCCAGCCTTCAGGTCCGAGCATCCACTGCTGGATGTGCTTCGGCTGGGTCCAGGTGTCGAAGACCAGCCGGCGTGGCGCATCCAGGACTCTGGTGAACTCGACTTCACGATCATTCGGCGTCGCAAAGGCGGTCACGCCGGGTTTAGTTGCGGTCGTCATCGGACTTCTCCTGTTCCTTGAGATGTTGAAGATAGGTGTCGAGGCGCGCGTAACTCGCGTCCCAGAAACGGCGGAACTCCCCGGCCCATTCCGCTACCTCTTTGAGTGGGGCGGCGGCCAGGGTGCGTGGGCGCCACTGGGCCTCCCGGCCCCGCTGGATCAGCCCAGCGCGCTCGAGTACGCGGAGGTGCTTGGAGATGGCGGGCCCGCTCATGTCGAAGGGGGCCGAAAGGTCTTTCACGGTTGCCGCTCCGTCGGCCAGCCGCACCAGAATGGCTCGGCGGGTCGGGTCGGCGAGGGCCGAGAAAGTGGTGCTCAGGGCGTCGGTAGCGGCTCGCATAGTCTTATGGGTCAATGTGTATAACTTTGTGGTTAGCTAACCCACTGGTTATATAGTACAGAAACCTATTGGCGTCAAGAGCCTTCTCGGCCGGACGCCGGGTCACCAGTCGATGATCGACATTATTTCGCAGCTCCGCGCCGCCCTGGAGCACAACCTCTCTCGTCCAGCGAAGGCACGACTCCTCGCGGAAACGCTGCGCGAGGGGCGGAACTATCGGTGGGTTGGCCTTTACGACGTGGGGCCGGCAGAGATTACCGCGATCGCCTGGACGGGATCAGAGTCGCCCGCGTTCCCGAGTTTCCCGATCACTCAGGGTCTGAATGGTGCCGCCGCGGCGAGCGGCAAGCCGGTCATCGTTCAGGATGTGTCTCAGGATCCCAGATGGCTCACGACCTTCGGCTCGACTCGAGCCGAGGCAATTTTTCCCGTGATGGGAGTTGGGGGAAAAGTGGTAGGAACCATTGATGTCGAGAGCGACCGGATCGGAGCGTTCGGTCCCGACGATGAGGCACTGCTGGATGAAGCGGCGCGAGTGCTTCGCCCCTTCTGGACCCATCCACCGACTGGGGGATCCGCGTGATGCAATCAGGATCTCACAACCGATTGAAGACCGGCCTGTCGGCCTGGGCGATTCTCGTGGCGGGGACTTCGCTGATCGGCTGCCCTCACGCGGAGCGGCCAACCGGCTGGACCGACACCTCACCACACCGAGGGCAGTTCGTCGCTGTCGCACCGGGAGTCACGCTCGAAGTGCTCGACTGGGGCGGTTCGGGAACTCCGCTGGTCTTTCTCTCCGGACTTCAGGACGTGGCCCACGGGTTCGACGACTTCGCTCCGCGCTTCACCGATCACTTTCACGTGTTTGCCATCACCCGTCGCGGGTATGGGGCCTCGAGCCAGGCACCCTCAGGCTATGACCTGGCGACCCGGGTCGCCGATCTTCGCGCGGTGCTCGACTCGCTGCATCTCACTCGGGTGGCACTGGTGGGCCACTCGATTGCCGGCGACGAGCTCACCGCGTTCGCCGCCGCGTTCCCCGAGAGGGTGAGTCACCTGGTGTATCTCGACGCGGCTTATGATCACTCCGGTGTCGGAGTTCTGGTTCGCGACTACCCTCCCCTTCCCCCGATGGTTGCCGCGGATTCCGCCTCACCCAAAGCGGTGCAGGCTTACATCCTGGGCACCTACGGCGCACTGATCCCCGAGTCCCAGCTCCGGGCCATCGGCCGCTACGACAGCTCGGATCATTTGACGGGAAACGTGACGCCCGAGTGGATCGATTCTCAGATGCTGCAGGGCTGCGGTCACCCCGACTACAAGGCGGTCCGGACACCCGCACTGGTGATCGACGCCGTGGTGGATTCGGCGTCGCAAGTCTTCCCCACTCTTGCGCAACTCGATTCTACCACCAGGCAGGCGGCGATTCGTTTTACCGGGACGCTGCAGCGGTGGGGGGCGACCGAGCGGGAAAAGGTTCGCCGGGAGCTGGCGGGAGCAGAAATCCTGGAGCTGCACGGAGCCAATCACTACGTGTTCTACTCGCATCCCGCGCAAGTGACCGAGGCGATGCGACAATTTCTCGGCGAGACCTGCCGGGCAGTAAGGCTTGCAGGCCGATCTAGCGGCGGGAGACCGGCCTCCTTCGACTGCGCGCCTTCTGCTGACCCCAACCCGCCGCATACTCCGTCCGCAGCAGTTCCAGCAGCCGCAGTGCGGCCTGACTCAGGAATCCTCCCTTCCGGGTGACCAGATAAACCGGCGCGGCGACAGCGAGCAGCCTCACCGCAATCGTGCTCAGGCTTCCTGCCGCGAGCTCCTCCGTGATGCTGCTCTCCGTCATCAAAGCCAGCCCGAATCCCGCTTCGACCAGCCGCTTCTGGGCCGTCAGACTGTCCACCGCAGTCCATTCGACCTCCCCGAGTCCCTGGGTGAGGAAGAGTCCGAACACATGAGACGCGGCGATCTCCCGTTTACCTGGCACATCAGGAAAGGCGAGCCAGCGCTCATCCCGTAGCACCTGAAGCGAAGCGACTCCGCGTCCGGCAAGCCGGTGCCCGGGACCGCACACGACCGCCAGGGGCTCGGCGCCAAGGGACTCGCATTGGAGATCGGGGGACCGGTCCCGTTCGTAGCGCAGGCCGATCGAGACCTCACCCCGGCGCACCAGATCGCTCACCTCAACGCTGCGGGCGGTGCGGAAGGTGAGATCCACCCGCGGCTGACTCTTCGTGAACCGCTGGAGCACCGCCGTCAGGTTCGTACCGGCCAGGGTACCCACACTCGCGAGCGAGACCGGGCCGCCGGCATCCGCCCGTAACCCACGCACCGCATCCGCGGCATCCTTCACCGCCGCCAGTGCTCGCTCGGCATAGGGCAGGAGCACTCGGCCGGCCTGGCTGAGAACGATTCCCCCGGTGACTCGTTCGAAGAGCGGCGCACCCAGCTCGTGCTCCAAGAGCGAGATGCGCCGAGAGATGGCGGGTTGGGTCCGGTTCAGGACTCGCGCAGCGCGGGAGAATCCCTGCTCCCGGTGGACTGCCACGAAGGTCTCGAGGGCCTCTGTGTCCATGTTTCTATCATACGTTTTTCTTATGGCTTTGTAAAGAACTACAACTTTGACGCATGATCATTCAACCGCTAATCTGCGCCATGACCCCGAAGGAGACGGACCATGGCTACCCAGAAGCAAAAAGCAGAACTCTTCAAGGCGCTCCACCATGCTCCCACCGGTTTCCTCATGCCCAACGCGTGGGACCCGGGAAGCGCCATCGTACTGGCCCAGGAGGGCTTCCCTGCCCTGGGCACCACCAGTGCCGGCATCGCGTTCTCACTCGGCAAGTGTGACTTTCAGGTCCCCGACCCAACTCTCGGACTCACCCGCGGCCCGATGTTCCAGTGCATCCGCCAGATCGTGGACGCCGTCCCCCTGCCGGTGAATGGAGACCTTGAAAACGGTTACGGGCACCGGCCGGAGACCGTGGCCGAAACCGTGCGGCTGGCGATCGAAGCGGGTTTGGCGGGCGGGAATATCGAGGATCACGATCCACGATTGCCGGACGGCCTCTACGACGAACCGCTGGCCACCGAGCGGATTCGGGCCGCCCGGGAGGCGATCGAGCATAGCGGGACGACGTTCGTCCTGAATGCGAAGATCGACGCCTACTCGCTCTCGCTTCCCGATGCCCTCAAGATCAGCCTCCGGCGCGCCCGGTTGTTTCGCGATGCCGGCGCCGACTGTATCTACCCCTGCGGGGTGAGCGATATGGAGTCGGTTCGGATCCTGGTGCGAGAGGCCGGAGCGCCGGTCAATGTCGTGGTGGGCTGGGGTGGCGCTCGCTTCAACATCGATGAGCTGCTCGAGGCCGGGGTCACCCGGATCAGCGTGGGCGGCAGTCTCGCTCGTGCCGCACTGGGGTTCGTGCGCGCTGCCGCACGCGAGATGCGAGATCTGGGCACGATGGACTTTGCAGCGGAGCAGATCGGCCAGGGAGAGCTGAACGAGATGTTTGCGAGGGCGCAGGGGTGATATTGCTGGCCCGGGAGGTTCACGTCGTCAAGAGACAATAAACCTGCGCTTGCGCGGGAGAAGGGTCGACAGGTTAGTTAGTGGAGGGACCGCGCGGGGTGCGCGGCCGGAATCTGAAATGGTGCCGTCATGTCTGACCGACCGCGTGGCACGATGTCGCAGGTTGCCGTTGGGGTGGTCGTCGCCCTGCTGGTAGGGGGGTCGGTGCCGTGGTGGTGGAGTGACCTAAAGGGTAAGCTCGGCTCGCATCCATCCCAGGTCACCGAAAAGGCCGCTCCATCTCCTCAGGAGGCCCCCCCACCATCTCCGCAACCCGCTCCGAACTCTGACGAGTACAGCCAAACCGACTACGACGCGGTTCAATCGATCTTCGAAAGGCGTCAGAACGCCAAGACTTGTGTTGACGTGAAGCGTCTCACGAGCCGGATGCAGCAGTACTTCGGCAACCAGCACCTCGTCCCTCCCAAGTTCATCGACACGATCCGCTATCCCGCTCCTCTGCCCAAACCCACCATTTCGGATCTTGCCAAGGATAGGATTGCCCGCATCAAGGATGCGAGGCCGAAATGCTACCCGTGACGGAGGGGACGTGAGAGGTTAGACGTAAGACGTAGGAGACTGCACCGCATTCACCACCAACACCTACTTCGATGCGCATCCTTCGTGGTGAGGCGGGCAATGACCCCACTACATTTCCCCTCAAGTCCGCCTGGAATCAGCCTCGAAGGGTTCTGCCGTGGCGCTCCTCAAGACCGTCTTTTGGCAACGGTTGGACCTCCCGGGATCAGAGGTCGCCCAACTCAAGGAAGAGCCGGATGCGTGGGTGATCGAGGGCCTGGTACTGGTTGCCATCGACCGCACACCCGCCAGGCTCGAATACCGGGTTCAGTGCGACCGCTCCTGGCAAACGACCATCGCGACGGTCCAGGGCACACTCGGCGAGCAGACGGTTTCCTGCGACATACACTCCGACACTCAAGGCCACTGGTGGCTCAACGGAGTCCGAGTGCCCGCCGTAGACGGCGCGCTCGACGTTGATCTCGCCTTCACGCCATCGACCAATCTCCTCCCGCTGCGCCGAGCTCCGTTGGCCGAAGGCGAGACGATGTCGGTTCGCGCGGCCTGGCTCACCTTTCCGGCCTTCCGCCTGGGGCCGCTCGATCAGTCGTATCGACGTTTGGGCGACCGGCGGTATCACTACCGGAGCAGCAGCTTCGAGGCCGAGCTGATGGTGGATGAGTTGGGTCTGATGGTGCGTTATGGCGACGTCTGGATCGCCAAGGCAGAGGCATGATCCAGGTCGGATCCGCCACTCCGAGCGACGCCGCCCTGTGGCTCCAAATGACACTCGACTTTCCAGGAGCCTTGAGTTGAAACACTTCAGCTCCATGCCACGACGACTCTCCGCCGTGGCCTTTCTTGCGCTGAATGTCTGGGGCATCACTCACCTCGAGGCCCAGGCGAGGGCTCCCAGCCTGCACCGTTGGCAGGCGGAGCTGCCGGCACAGCAACATCGTTCCTCGTTCGCCGACAAACTTGAATACGCCGTTCCGGAAGACTCGATTTCAAAGACACATTCGCACACCTTCACTGGACTTCTGATCGGGAGCGCCGTTGGCCTGGCCTCAACGGGCCTCTTTCTAGCGGCGTTCTGTGGAGATCCCGATACCGAGTGCGGAGCAGATGAATACGGCCGTGCCCTGGTGATCATTGCGGTCCCCGCCGCCGCAGCTGGAGCGCTGATCGGTTCCCTGATTCACACCAGGGAATGAATCCGGCGCTGGAGGGATAAGGCCCCCAGGGGAACGCTTGGTGGTGCCGCGGTGAGGCGCGGAGGATCGATGGTTGCGGTCAGGAGTCGAACCGATACCTTCACCCTCTCACTCATCAGGTAGCGGCTTATGGCAACATATCTCTGGCAGGCGTCGTATTCCGTGGACGGCACCAAGGGTCTGCTCAAGGAGGGCGGCTCGAAGCGCCGCGCGGCAGTGCAGCAGGCGGTGGAGAAGGCGGGCGGAAAGTTGCTCGCTTTCTACTTCGCGTTCGGCGAATCCGACGTCGTCGGCATCGCGGAATTCCCCGACAATGCGACAGCCGCGGCGGTCAGCATGGCGGTGAACGCGGCCGGTGCCGCGAGTCTCCGTACGACGCCGCTGGTTTCACCGGAAGAAATGGACGCTGCTGCGAAGAAGACGGTCTCGTACCGGCCGCCGGGGGCGTGAGGTGTCGGCTGTCAGCCGTCAGCCGTCAGCCGTCAGCCGTCGGTTCGTGAGCTATTAGCTATTAGCTATTAGCTCAGCCGCTAATAGCAGCGGCTACGGCTGACGGCACTGACGGCTGACGGCCGACAGCTATCGACAAGTGAGCAACGACCCGCTATTCTCCTCGCCTCGTTTCACCCAAAGCGCTCCCCTGCTTTCGAGGTGACCAGCAAGCGTAGGAAGGGGTATCCCTCGGAGACCCGCGTGAAGCGCGGGGACCGCACGGTCCACGGCAACAAGGAGTTGCTGCCACGAGAAGTTGGGCCGCAATGATCCTTGCCCGTGTGGGTCCGGGCGCCGGTTCAAGAAGTGCTGCCTGAAGTCGGGGCGTTTCGATGGCGTAGACCGTGACTACTACTACCGCTAAGCCAGTGAGCCCGACACGGACCATCCCGTGTCGGGCTCTTGGCGTCTGGTAACCGGTTTCAGCACCAGATGCGACTCTGGACCCTGCACCCCAGGTATCTCGATCCACCGGGACTCGTGGCGCTCTGGCGTGAAGCGCTGCTCGCGCGCGCCGTCCTGCGCGGCAAGACGCGCGGTTACCGGCATCACCCGCAGTTGCACCGTTTCCGCGCGAGCGCGATGCCGGTCACGAACCTCAACCGGTATCTGGCCGCGGTCCATCGGGAGGCAACTTCGAGAGGATATCAGTTCGACCGGTCACGGTTCGGTCCCACCCGGCGTGGAGGACTCATTGTCGAAACGAGTGGTCAGCTGGCCTACGAGTGGGACCATCTCCTCGCCAAGCTGCGCCGACGTTCACCGACCCGATATCGTCTCTTGCGAGATC
>CAWGED010000011.1:0-23711 GCA_963821525.1 uncultured Gemmatimonadales bacterium
CGGTCGCACTGTTGCTCACCGTGATCGCCGCGGTCGCGTGCTATCTCCCGGCTCGCCGAGCGACCCGGGTGGACCCTATGGTGGCGTTGAGGGCGGAGTGAGGTACCGAGTACCGAGTGAGAGAGGGAGTGAATTGTGACGCTGTTGGCTGACCTCCGATATGCTTTCCGAACGTTGCGGCGTTCGCCCGGGTTCACGATCACGGCGATTCTCACGCTCGCGGTCGGGATCGGGGCCAATGCGGCAATCTTCACGCTGGTCAGCCGGGTGTTTCTTCGGCCGCTCCCCTTCGCGCATTCCGACCGGCTTGTTCTGATCTGGGGCGACAACCCCCGATCCGGCTGGGATCGCCTGCCGCTCTCCTTCCCTAACTACAGCGATTTGCGCGAGCAGTCCGGCTCGTTCGACGAGCTGGGCGCCTGGAGCGCATCGCGCGACCGTCGTCTGGTGATGAACGGCAACAGCGGTCCTGAGCAATTGCAGTACGCGGCTGGCTCCGCGAGCCTGTTCCGTGCCCTCGGCGTAAACCCGACCGCGGGTCGGGTGTTCACCGAGGATGAGGATCGCGCGGAAGCGGGACGGGTCGTTCTCATCAGCAACGGATTGTGGCAGACTCGATTCGGCAGCGACCCAAGCCTGGTGGGCGGCAACCTCACGCTCAATGGAGAACCGTACCGCGTGGTCGGCGTCCTGCCGGCCGATTTCCGGTTTGTCACCTATCCGCGAACGCCGGACCTCTGGGTCCCATTACAACAGGACCCCGCGACCGGCACCGGCAATCGTTCGGCGCGTTATGCGCGCGGCGCGGCCTATCTGGGAACCGTCGGCCTGCTCAAGAACGGCGTCACCCTCGATCAGGCCCGTGCCGAGGTCGGCGCCGTTGCCTGGGGTTTGGCGAGTCAGTATCCCGACTTCAATACCGGGTGGGCGATCCAGCTGGTCGGCTTCCGCGACAGCGTGATCGCGCCGCTTCGCCCGGTCGTACTGCTTCTGACCGCGGCAGTAGGTCTCATGCTGCTGGTCGCCTGCGCCAATGTCGCCGGACTGGTGCTCGCACGAGGAGTGGCCCGACGGCGTGAGCTGGCGGTGCGTGCGGCGCTTGGCGCGACTCGCAACCGGCTTCTCTCCGGCCAACTCGCGGAAAGTCTGATCCTTGGAGCTGCCGGGGGTCTCCTCGGGGTGATTCTCGCGGTATGGCTGCTGGCGCTGCCGGTGTTCAGCCACTTCCAGCAAGGTGACCTTTTCCTGCCCTACAGCCTCGGGGGCGAACCGCTCAGAGTCGACGCTCCGATTCTGGGCTTCGCCATTGTGGTTTCTCTTTTGACCGGCGGGTTGGTTGGTCTGATCCCGGGCCTGAGCGCGTCGCGAGTAGATCTCCAGGTGACGCTTAAGGGAGGATCAAACGGCGGTGGACAACGGAGCCGCGGCGCCCTGGTCCTATCGCAGGTTGCTCTGTCACTGATCCTGCTCATCGGCACCGCGCTTCTCGTCCGGAGTCTGCTGCGACTCGAGGACGAGGACCCCGGATTCCGTCCCGACAATGTCCTGGCCGTCGACGTGAATCTCCCGCGGGAGCGGTATCAGGACGGCGCGCGGACGGCGGCCTTCTTCGACGCCGTGCTCGACCGGGCGCGCGGGTTGCCAGGAGTGCGCACTGCAGCCACAGTGGAACAGATGCCGCTCTCGGGTGAGCTTGGCAGCACAGACTTCCGCATCGAAGGCAAGCCTGAGCCGGCACCCAACCAGGAACCCCAGGCTCAATACGGTGGCGTCTCACCCGACTACTTCCGGGCCCTGGGGATCCGGTTGGTGGCAGGGCGGGGCTTTGGTCCTGAGGACGATCCTCGGGGAACTCCGGTCGCCATCATCAGCGAAGCGACCGCCCGCCGTTACTGGCCGGGGGAAAATGCGGTGGGGAAACGCCTGGCGCTCAGCACCGAAGCACTGGTCTTCAGCGCCAATGGGCCGCCTCAGCTCGATTTCCCCTCGGCGATGCGGGAGGTCGTCGGAGTAGTGAGCAATGTGAAGAGCGCGAGTCTCGCCGCCGAGGCAGCACCTCAGGTTTATCTCCCATTCGCCCAACGTCCGGCGCGCGATATGACCATCGTGGTCGCGACGGAATCGGAACCGCTTCTCCTCGCCGTCCCGATGCGGCAGGCGGTGCTCGAAGTTGATCCCGATCAGCCGGTCGCCGCGGTGCGGACACTCAGCGGCATGGTGGCCGAGTCTTTGGGTGAGCCCCGGTTCCGCACCTACCTCCTGACCGCCTTTGCCACGATCGCGCTGCTGCTCGCGGGAGTCGGGCTCGCCGGTCTCGTCGCTTACACAGTGAGTCAGCGGAGACGGGAGATGGGAGTCCGCATGGCGCTGGGGGCATCGCCGGGGCAGGTGATGTGGCTGGCACTCCTGAAGGGCTTTCGCCCAGTGTTGGCCGGAGTTGCGGTGGGGATTCCGCTGGCGCTGATCGGTACCCGCCTTCTCGCGGGAATGCTCTACGGTGTCTCACCGGCTGATCCGATCAGCTTCGGCGTGGTCCCGCTGATCCTCATCCTGGTGGCGCTGGTCGCCTGCTATCTACCCGCTCGACGAGTGCTGAGCATCGATCCTTCCGAGGCGATGCGAGCCGAGTGAGGGATGCGTGAAGGGACTGAGATAGTACCAAGTACCGAGTACCTAGTACCGAACTTCGAACTCTCGGTGGCACATGGACACCTTGCTGCAGGACCTGCGGTTTGCCGCTCGCACCCTGTTTCGCAACCGGGGCTTCACCCTGATTGCGGTGCTCACACTCGCGCTCGGGATCGGCGCCAATACGGCAATCTTCAGTGTGCTGCGTGGCATTCTGCTCAAGCCGCTGCCGTACAAGGAGCCGGATCGCGCGGTCATGCTGTGGAGCTACTGGAAGGGCTGGGACCAAACCTGGCTCTCCGGGCCGGAGATCGTGGACTACTCCCAGCAGTCTCAGGTCTTCTCCGGTCTCGCTCCATTCGATGACGGGTCGTTCACCCTCACCGACAACGGAGATCCTGAGCGGGTCCGAGGCGGCCTCGTCGGGGCCAACCTCTTCAGCGTTCTGCAGGTGTCACCCATTCTGGGCCGGACCTTCACGGCGGAAGAGGATCAACCCAACGGACCGCGTGTCGTAATCCTCGGGGAGGGTGTCTGGCGCCGGCGGTTCAACGCCGACCCGACGATTGTCGGCCGAGCGATCCAGCTCAATGCCGTGCCGTACACGGTGGTCGGGGTGATGCCGCAGGATTTCCGTCTCCCGCTGGATTACTCGGTTGATGAGAGAACTCAGCTCTGGACCCCGCTTCAGCTGGGCGTTCCCGACGAGAACGATCGGGGCAGCCACGGGCTCTATGCGGTCGGCCGGCTGCAATCGGGTGTGGACCTGAATCAAGGCCAGAGATTGCTGGACAGTTTCGTGGCTCGCATGAAAGCGGATCACCCGGGGAACTACGGAGCCGAGTTCGGTGTCACCATGGTTTCGGTCTCGGACCAGATCCTCGGCAAGATCCGGCCGGCGTTGGTCCTGTTGCTCGGCGCGGTGG
This sequence comes from uncultured Gemmatimonadales bacterium, assembly GCA_963821525.1. Taxonomy (GTDB): domain Bacteria; phylum Gemmatimonadota; class Gemmatimonadetes; order Gemmatimonadales; family GWC2-71-9; genus DATBGE01. The sequence continues at coordinate 3,555 of CAWGED010000011.1, forward strand.
CGCTGGTGCTCCTCATCGCCTGTGGCAACGTCGCAAACCTGCTGCTCGCACGAGGGGAATCGCGCCAGCGTGAGATTGCGATCCGCACCGCCCTCGGCGCGGGCCGGCGGCGCCTGGTGCGTCAGCTGCTGACCGAGAGTGTTCTCCTTTCGATGCTGGGAGGCGTGGTAGGAGTGCTCTTCGCCTGGTGGGGTGTCGAGGTGCTGCCGGCGATCAATCCTTCGAGTCTCCCCCGGGCGGACGCGATCAGCATTGATCTACCGGTCCTCGGGGCGACGCTCGTTCTATCGCTGATTACCGGTATCGTCTTTGGCATGGTACCGGCGTGGCAGATGCTCCGGGATGCCCATCCGGAGCTGCGGGAGAACAGCCGCAACGTCACCACCGGTCGCGGCGGGCGGCGCTTCCGTCGAGTCCTGGTGGGCGTCGAGGTCATGATCGCGGTGATTCTGGTGACCGGCGCCGGACTGGTGATGCGCAGCTTCCTCAAGCTGTCCAGCATGGACCCCGGCTTCGAACCTCATGGCGTCCTGACCATGCGGCTCTCCCTTCCCGATGCGACCTATCCCACGCGAACGACCGTCGCGACGCTCTACACTCGACTGTTTGATCGGCTTCGGGCGCTGCCTGGAGTGGAAACAGCCGGGGCCGTCGCGGGACTGCCGCTCGCATCAATTCGCGGCGATTGGGGAGTCACCGTCGAGGGCTATACCCCGCCGGATCCCACTCGCGGGACGCCGGCGGACTGGCAGGTAGTGCGGCCCGACTACTTCGAAGCCATGGGTATTCCCCTCAAGAAGGGACGGTCGCTCACCGACGCGGACGGATTGGGTGCACCACCGGTCATCATGGTGAACGAAGCCATGGCCCAGCTCTACTGGCCGGGTCGCGATCCGGTCGGGCAGCGCATGCACCTGAACTCGTCCGCGGATTCCCTTTGGCGTACTGTCGTTGGTGTCGCGGGCAACGTGCTGCACCGCGGACTGGCTGAAACGCCTCGACCCGAGATGTATCTTCCCCACGCCCAGTTCTTTGCTTCAGCGCCAGACTCTGTCGTTCCCGTTCGTTCCATGACACTCACCCTGCGAGTGCGCGGGGCTCCCGAATCCCTGACCGGTCCAGTGCGCCAGGTCCTGGCCGATCTCGACCGGGGGCTCGCCGTGTCGGACATCCGCTCGCTCGACGATGTTGTGTCGCGCTCGATCGCGGCACCGAGGTTCACTACCGCCCTGTTGAGCGTCTTCGCCGCGCTCGCCCTGGTCCTCGCTGCGATCGGGATCTACGGCGTGCTCTCGTTCATCGTCGCGCAGCGGACCGCGGAGCTTGGGATCCGCATGGCGCTCGGCGCCAGCGCGTCAGATGTACTGCGACTGGTAGTGGGGCAGGGCATGCGGCCCGTGATCATCGGACTCGCGGTGGGCCTGCTCGCCGCGCTGGCGTTGGCCCGGGTGCTACAGGGGTTTCTGTTCGGCGTCGCCCGGACGGATCCGGGGACCTACGTGACCGTGACGGTGGTTCTGAGTTGTGCGGCTATCCTTGCCTGCTATCTCCCTGCCCGGCGAGCGGCGAAGGTGGATCCGATGACGGCGCTTCGCGCCGAGTAATGAGTACCTAGTACCTAGTACCTAGTGGCGAGGAGGAGACGAAAGGAAGACTCCGGGAATCCTACGATGGGTAGAACTCCCTTCTCCCTTCTCCCGTCTCCTTTCTCCCAAACCTGGAAACCAACTCTGATGACGCTCCTGACCGACCTCAAGTACGCCGTTCGCGGCCTGCGCAACAATCCTGGCTTCGCGGCTGTCGCCATCCTGACGCTGGCGCTGGGGATTGGCGCCAACACCGCAATCTTCAGCGTGGTCAATGCCGTCCTGCTGCGCCCGCTGCCCTACTCCGAGCCGGAGAGGCTGGTTCAGGTCTACTCGGCCGGATTCCAGGAAGGCCGGTTTTCGATGTCGTATCCCGACATCGAACAGCTGCGAGCCATGCCGCAGGTCTTCGGCGGAGTCGCCGGCTACGACAGCCACGAATTCAATTTCACCGGCTCCGGGGATCCTCGCGAAATCGAGGGCGCCTACGCGTCGTCCGAGCTATTCCCGGTTTTGGGCACGACACCGGAGCTGGGCCGCACCTTTGGTCCGGAAGACGAGCAGGCTCCCTACGTGGTGATCAGCCATCGCCTCTGGGCCTCGGTGTTTGGCCGTGACCCGACGGTGCTTGGGCGGAGCATCCAACTCGACGGCGTTCCGTTCACGGTGATCGGCGTCATGCCGGCCACTTTCCGGTTTCCGAGCGAGAACATTGACCTCTGGGCGCCGCTCGGCGGAGCCTTCGCCGCCAGTCCCGAGGCGCGGACTGACCGCAACCTCCACCTCTTCAACACCGTTGCACGGCTGCAGCCGGGGGTGACCAAGGACCGGGTTCAGGCCGATCTCGCAACTCTGGCCCAGCGGCTCCAGGCGCAGGTAGAGGCCGAGCCCAATCAGCCCCAACGGCGGGAGATGCGGATCACCGCTCGGGGCGCAGCACCGGCCGGTGGTGCCGGGCCGCGACCCGGTCCCAGCGTGGCGCGAGCAAGAGACGGCGCGGGCCTCGAGATCGCGTTCGATGCGGTGCCACTGAGCGACGAAGTCGTCGGTGACATCCGGCCGACGCTGTATGTGCTGTTCGGCACCGTGGCCATGGTGCTGCTCATCGCGTGCGCCAACGCGGCGAATCTGCTCGTGGCCCGGGCCAATTCGCGGCGCCGGGAGATCGTGATTCGGCAGGCACTGGGTGCCGATCGCGGCCGCATCGTGCGACAGATTCTCACCGAGAGCGTCCTGCTCGCGCTCGCGGCTGGAGTGGTGGGCGTCCTGATGAGTTACTGGGGCCTCGACCTGCTGCTTGCGACCTGGCCCGATTCACTCCCCAGGGTCCAGGACGTCACGATTGATCGTTCGGTGTTGGCATTCACCTTCCTGGTATCACTCGCGACTGGCATTGGATTCGGGCTGGTGCCTGCTCTTCGTGCCTTCCATCCGGCCATTGAGGAGGCTCTGCGCGAAGACTCCGCCGGCCTGGGCGGTGGCCGTAGACGGCAGCGGACCCAGCGGGTCATGGTCGCCGCCGAGCTGGCGGTGGCTCTGGTACTGCTGGTGTCGGCCGGGCTCCTGGTCCGCAGCTTCACGCGATTGATGGAGGTGGATCCCGGTTACGACACGCACGACGTGCTCGCGGCCAGGGTCCGGCTCACTCCCTCCCGCTATCCCGATCGCGCATCGCGAGAGACCTTCTTTCGCACTCTGAGCGAGGATCTCGCCGCTCGTCCCGGGGTGGATGGCGTCACCATCTCTCGTACCATGCCGCTCACCGGGTCCATGATGATGCTCGCCATCAATCCCCAGCGGATCCGGCCCAACGATCCCGATCCGATTCTCCCGATCGCGATGCGCCTCGTGGGCTCCGACTATTTCAACACCCTGCGAGTCCCGATCCTCAAGGGACGCCCCTTCGAAGCCACCGACCGGGACGGGGCGACTCCGGTCGTGGTGATCAACACTCGGCTGGCCAAGCGGCTCTGGCCGGACGAGGATCCGATAGGGAAGCAGATTCCGATCGGAATGCGGCGGGAAACGGAAAGGGAAGCGACCGTGGTCGGCGTGATCGGTGACGTACATTATTCCGGTCTCGATGAAGAGACCGGCCCCGAACTGTATCTTCCACTGGCGCAGGCGCCCGATTGGGGCGAGCAAATGTGGATCGCCCTCCGAGCCGAACGGAACCCGCTGCTCCTGGCAAGCACGGTCCGGGAGGCGGTGCGCCGGGCCGATCCGCAGCAGCCGGTGGCGGAACTCTTCAGTCTGGATCAGGCGATCGGGCAATCCACTGCCGCTCGCCGGTTCAACATGATGCTGATCTCCCTCTTCGCCGGGCTGGCCGTGGCGCTCTCGGTGATCGGAGTCTACGGATTGACCTCATATGCCGTGAGCCAGCGCACGAGGGAGCTGGGGATTCGAATCGCCCTCGGCGCCAAGCAGGGAGATGTGGTGCGACTGGTGATTCGCGAAGGCCTCCGGCTTGCCCTGATCGGTGCCGCGATCGGTCTGCCGATAGCATTCGCGGCCTCGAAAGCCATCGGCTCGATGCTGTTCGAGGTCACAACCAGCGACGCGCTGACCTATGGCGGAACCGCAGCGCTCCTGATCTCTGCGGCCATGCTGGCGACATGGATCCCCGCACGACGCGCGGCGCGGGTGGATCCGGTGGTGGCGTTGAAGAGTGAGTAATAAGTACCGGGTACCTAGTACCTAGTACCTAGTACCTAGTGCTAACAGCTAACAGCTAACAGCTAACGGCTTACGGCTGACGGCTGACGGCTGACGGCCCTGACACCAAACCGTAAAGGTTCTCGTGATCCGACTGACCGACGTGGAGAAGTCCTTCGACACCAAGCCGTCGCCGACCTACGTCCTGCGCCGGATCAATCTCACGATCCAGCCTGGGGAGTTCGTCACCATCATGGGACCGTCGGGTGCGGGGAAATCCACTCTGCTCGCGATCCTCGGCATGCTGGACGGCGAGTACCGAGGCCAATACGAATTCAAGGGACAGCAAGTCCAACCTCTCAAGCCGAAGCAACGGGCGGAGCTGGCCAAGCAGTCGGTGGGATTCGTCTTCCAGCAGTATCATCTGCTCGACGATCTCACGGTGGCGGAGAATCTCGACATGCCTTTGTCCTACCGAGACCTCCGGAGCTCGGAGCGTGCTGCCCTGGTGGCCGATGCGCTGGATCGATTTCATATCGTCGGGAAAAAGGACCTCTATCCCCGCCAGCTCTCCGGCGGCCAGCAACAACTGATCGCGGTGGCCCGGGCAATCATCGCCAAGCCGGCGCTCCTGCTCGCCGACGAGCCGACCGGAAATCTCCACTCCGCCCAGGGCCGCGAAATCATGGAACTGTTCTGTAAGCTCAACGCGGCGGGTACCACGATCATCCAGGTGACCCACTCGGTTGAAAACGCTCAGTTCGGGAGTCGGATTGTGGAGCTCAAGGACGGATGGATGGTGGGGGATGTGGCGGTGGTGGGGCAGGCCGCAGTCGGCAAGTAGCTGTTAGCTATTAGCGGTCGACATGATGGCGATGTGAGGCTCGCAAGATTGTTTTGATTGGTGACCGAGCATGGGCTTGTGCCGACGTTCGTAGGCGCATAAGGAATCCATTCAACATCTTTCGGACTTCCTGGAGTCGAGGGCTAAGCTCCTGATACCTGCTGCTCGGCAACATTCCGACTCGCGCAGCGATCACCAATTGCGTATGTAGCTCGGTAGCCGACCCTCTTGCGATCGTGAGAAACCGGATCATTTCGGTATCGGACCCTCGTCCGGATCCCTCGGCGATGTTGCTGGCAATCGAAATCGAAGACCTACGGATTTGGCTGGTGAGACCGTAGAGTTCGGACTTAGGAAAGTTTTGAGTTACCCGATAAACGTCCACCGTCAGGTCTACCGCCTTCTTCCACACCTTAAGGCGCTCGCATTCCTGCACGTTATTCACTGGTCCGAGCAAATGTGGGTTTCATTACTACTCCGCTCCGAGAAAAGCTCGGCACCTATTTCCAGACGGCTGGTATCGAACGAACGCGAAGCGTGTACCTTCCGGCTGACACGCGGTGTCTTGTGGGTAAGCGTTAACAGCCAATAGCTAACAGCTAATAGCTTCTCTCCCGACCAATGACCTCAACGATTCTCATCGCGGACGACCAACCCGACATTCTCCAGGCCCTCCGCTTCCTGCTAAAAGCCGAAGGGTTCTCCGTCGATACGGTCAGCTCGCCAGGAGGTGTGCTGTCGGCGATCGAACGGAAGGATTACGACGTCGTCCTGATGGACCTCAACTACACTCGGGACACGACGTCCGGACGCGAGGGCTTCGATCTCCTGAGCCGGATCCGGTTGCTCGACGCGACGCTCCCCGTCGTGGTGATGACCGCCTACAGCAGCGTCGAGGGCGCGGTCGAGGCGATGCGGGGCGGCGCCCGCGATTACATCGAGAAGCCGTGGGACAACGCTCGGCTCAGCGCCACGCTCAAGACCCAGGTCGAACTGGGCAAGGCGTTGCGCAAGAGTCTCCGGCTGGAGAGCGAGAACCAGAGCCTCCGGCGCGAAGGCGTACCGGACATGGTCGCAGAGTCGCCCGCGATGCGCGCGGCGATGCGTTTGATGGAGCGGGTAGGGCCGTCGGAAGCGAACGCCGTGATTCTGGGCGAGCACGGCACCGGCAAGGAGGTCGCGGCGCGCTGGCTGCACGCCGCCTCCGCGCGGGCCCAGAGACCGATGATCACGGTGAATGTGGGCGGCCTCTCCGAGGGTGTTTTCGAGAGCGAGCTCTTCGGTCACCTGAAGGGCGCCTTCACCGATGCCAAGGCCGACCGCATCGGACGCTTCGAGCTGGCCGATGGCGGGACGCTGCTCCTGGACGAGATCGCCAACATCACTCTCGGCCAGCAGGCCAAGCTGCTGCGCGTCCTGCAAATCGGAGAATTGGAACGGGTCGGCTCCTCCAAGACCCGCAAGGTCGACGTCCGAGTCCTCTCGGCGACCAACGCCGATCTCCGAGCTGAAGTTGCCGCCGGGCGTTTCCGTGAAGATCTGCTCTACCGCCTCAACACCATCGAGATCCGACTTCCTGCGCTCCGGGATCGCCGGGAAGACATCCCGCTTCTGGCGACCACCTTCCTCCGCCGTCACGCGACGCGCTATCGGAAGCCGGTCACCGGATTCAGCCCGGCGGCGATGCAGGCCCTGCTGAGTTACACCTGGCCCGGCAACGTCCGCGAGCTCGACCATACTATTGAAAGGGCGGTCCTCCTTACTGACCAGACCGAAATCGATCCCGCCGACCTGAGCCTCATGCCACCTTCCGACGGTGCCGCCCAGTTGGAGGCGATGACGCTCGAAGAAGTGGAGCGATTGCTGGTGCAGAAGGCGCTGGCTCGCTCCGGCGGCAGTGTGTCGGATGCGGCCAAGGCGTTGGGGCTCAGTCGAAGTGCGCTGTATCGGCGTCTCGAGCGATTTGGGATGTAGGGGAGCCGTCAGCCGTCAGCCTTCAGCCGTCAGCAGGGCACCTCATCCCGAGCGTAGCGAGGGATCTAGCCTCCTGGACCAGACGCCTGGGCAAGTTGGTTAGATCCCTCGTCGCTACGCTCCTCGGGATGAGGTACTCCGAAATGCTCTCGCTGAAGGCCGACGGCTGATGGCTGACGGCTAATAGCTGACGGCTGACGTCTCACCCACACATATTCCCGCCCAATGCGCTCCACATCTCACCCAAAACGAGTCCTGCTGCTGGCACTCATGGCGACGCTGCCCGCCACGGTGTTCGCGCTGGCCTTCGTGTGGGTGGGAGATTACTCCTCGAAGGTCCAATGGACCGTCACGATGGTCGTGGCGCTCGGGCTGCTGATCGGCGCGACCGCGCTGTACGACCGTGTCGTGCTGCCGCTCCAGACCGTTTCCAATCTCCTCGCGGCCCTTCGCGAAGGCGACTACTCCCTGCGCGCCCGCGGAGCCACGCCGGATGATCCACTGGGACTGGTGTATCTCGAGGCCAACGCCCTGCGAGACACGCTGCGGGCCCAGCGGCTGGGCGCCCTCGAAGCGACGGCCCTGCTCCGCACGGTGATGGCGGAGATCGACGTCGCGGTGCTGAGCTTCGATGAGAATGGGCGGCTGCGGCTGGTGAATCGGGCCGGGGAACGGTTTCTCTCGCAGCCGGCCGAGCGTGCCCTCGGTCTCGACGCGGAGACCCTGGGACTCGCGGGCGGCTTCGAGGGCGAGAGCCCTCGCGTGATCGAGCGGGGCAGCACGCCCGCCGTCCGCTGGGAATTGCGTCGCACCAGCTTTCGGGAGGGAGGAAAGCCGCACCAGCTGCTCGTTCTGGCGGATGTGAGCCGCACACTCCAGGTCGAGGAGAGGCAGGCCTGGCAGCGGCTGGTCCGCGTCTTGAGCCACGAGATCAACAATTCCCTGGCGCCGATTCGTTCCCTCGCCGGCAGCCTGCGCTCGGCGCTGGATCGCCGTGTCACTCCCAGCGAGACGGATGGCGCCGACCTGCGTCACGGACTCGACATCATCGGTCAACGCGCGGAAGCGCTGGCGCGCTTCATGGGCGCCTACGCCCGACTCGCCCGGTTGCCCAAACCGGTCCTGGCGAAGGTTGCGGTCGAGCCCTGGGTCCAGCGGGTGGTGGGACTGGTCCAGGATCCCCGAGTCCGCATTGGCGGCGGACCCGAAGTGAGCATCGCGGCCGACGCCGACCAGCTGGATCAGTTGCTGATCAATCTGGTTCGCAACGCGATCGAAGCGATGGGCGGAGGTCCGGGTGAGGTCACGGTAAGCTGGAAAAAGGCAGGGCAGGGGCTCGAGCTATTCGTGGAAGATGATGGCCCGGGCCTGAGTGAGACCGGCAATCTCTTCGTTCCTTTCTATACCACGAAGCCTGGCGGCTCCGGGATCGGGCTGGTCCTGAGCCGGCAAATCGCCGAAGGCCACGGCGGGGCCCTTCATTTAGAGAATAGGCGAGGGCGGGCCGGGTGCAGGGCCAAGATCTGGCTGCCGGTCCTCTGATGATCAACTTTACATTACAAAGTACTTGACATTACTGCCTCCAGCCTCAAGATTGCTTCCATGCGCGCCCGCCCCGTCCGCCCTGTCCCCAATTCAGAAATCCCGATCCAGGATCGGGCGCTGGAAAACCTGCGCTTTATCCGGGACACGATGGAGCACGCCGGACCCTTTACCGCCGTGCCAGGGTGGGGCGGGGTAGCGATGGGCGTAACGGCGCTGGGAGCGGCCCTGGTGGCCCAGGCTCAGACTACCCCCGACCGGTGGCTGCTCGCCTGGATCGTCGAGGGCTGGCTGGCGTTTGCGATTGGGGGGGTGGCCATGGTAAGGAAAGCGGCAATCAGCTCAACCCCGCTCACTTCCAAGCCCGGGCGCCGCTTCGTCCTCGCTTACGCCCCGCCGATGCTGGTCGGTGGCCTCCTCACGTTCGCTCTCTACCGGGCCGGGCTCACCGGGCTGCTTCCGGCTCTCTGGCTGCTGTTGTACGGCACCGCAGTGGTTACTGGTGGCGCCATGTCGGTTCCTGTGGTCCCCGTGATGGGGGCCTGCTTCATTCTCCTGGGGGCCATCGCACTGTTGGCACCGGTCGCCTGGAGTAACGCCCTGATGGCCCTCGGCTTCGGAGGGCTGCACATCGGATTCGGGGCCTGGATTGCAAGGAGGTACGGTGGCTAAGTCGAACGCGGCCCGGCAGACTGCGGGCGGAAAACCAGCAGCGACCAAACGCCTGGAGGCGATCGCGGGGCTCAAGGCCGCGGCACCCGCTGAGCTCGATCGCCTGATTCACGAGCGGCTCCGGCTCGGCGTGGTGAGTGCCCTCGCGGTCAATCCGTCGCTCACGTTCAATGAGCTCAAGGCCCTGCTCAAGACCACCGACGGCAACCTCAGCGTCCACGCCCGGAAGCTGGAGGACGCGGGATACGTGCAGTGCACGAAGTCGTTCGAGGGACGGACTGCCGCGCACCGAGTACCGGCTGACCGCGGCAGGCCGGAGAGCGCTGGAAGATTATCTGGAGCACATGGAGGGGTTGATCAGGATGATGAGGGGGTAGGGGACTGAGGTGTCAGGTATCAGGTGTCAGGGGACAGACGACAGATTTCGACCTTAGACCTTAGACCTTCGACCTTCGACCCTTTTTTTTAACCCCTAACTTTACCATGCAAAGTACTTCAATCATCGCACGAACCCCGGCTTCCTGGCTCACCCTGTCGCTGCTCGCGGGTGTGGGGTCTCATCTCGCTGTTCAACGAGGCCGACGTTGGGCTCAACGTGCTCATCTGGGCGGCACTGCTCGAGCTGTGCTGGCTTGGGCTCCGCGCCGATCAGCGGCCCACTCGACAGCAACGGTTGCTCCTTGGCCTGGCGCTCTGCTTCGCGGCTGGATTCGCCTGGCGGACGTCGCCGTTCCTGCGTCTGGCCGATGCCATTGGCCTGGTCACCTGTGCCGTGCTCATCCCGCTGGTTCGGGAAGAGTCACTTCTCACCCTGAGACTGCACCGATTCCTGGGCGGCGTGCGTAACCTGGTCGCCCGGGTCGGAGCAGGCCTGATCCCCGCGGCCTTTGACGCGCAGGAGGAGGCCAGGGAACGGGGAGCCCCCAGCGTTCTGCTCCCTGCCGCGCGGGGGATGGTGCTCGCGGTGCCGGCTGTCGTGATATTCGGGTCCTTGCTGGCCTCGGCCGATGCGGACTTCGAGAGACTGGTCAACAGCCTGGTGAGGTTCAATCCCGAATGGCTCATCACTACGAGCCTGAGCATCATGTTTTTCTCCTGGTTAGCCGCCGGTGTGCTCAGCCGGAGGAGTGGCGCAAACGTCTCGCTGCCCTGGGGACCGGGGAGGCCTGGGGGCGATCGAGGTGAGCATCGTTCTGGGTGTAGTTGATGTGATGTTTCTGACCTTCGTCGTCCTGCAGGGGCGGTACTTCTTCGGTGGGGAGGCGCTGGTCCGTCAGGATCCCGGGCTCAGCTTCTCGGAGTACGCGCGCCGAGGGTTCTTCGAGCTGGTAACCGTCTCGGCGCTGGTGTTGCCGCTGGCGCTCGTCATCAAGGGCCGGCTTCGGCCTGATGACAGCCGTGCCTTGCGCAGCTATCGCATTGCGGCTGGAGTTCTCACTGCGCTCACTCTGGTCATCGTAGCCTCCGCCTTCCATCGAATGGCGATCTATCAACGCCAGTTCGGCCTCACCGAGCAGCGTTTCTATGCCAGTGCCTTCATCGGCGGGATCGCCTATACCCTGGTCTGGTTCGCTTCGACGGTTCTCGCGGGACGCGACCGTCGCTTCCTGGGCGGTACGCTGGTGGCATGGACCGCCTGGGTCGCGATGCTGCATCTCACCAATCCCGCTGCCGTCATCGCCCGGGTGAATATCCAGCGGGCGACGGAGGGGCGTGAGTTCGACGCGGCATACATCGCCTCCCTCGGCGCCGACGCAGTCCCCACACTGATCGCAGGCCTGGACCGGCTATCGCCGAGTCATCGAGCTGCTCTCCTGGGCAAGCTCAACTGGGAACGGATCGCCCCCAGCGAGCACGACTGGCGCTCCTGGTCGCTTGCCGAGGCGAAGGCTCGCACGCTTGCCACTCAGGTAGCCCTTTCAGAAACGAACCACTGAGATATGACCCATCTATGTCAAACTCCATCATCATCCTTCAAGTGCTGGGTTTCCTGGGAACCGGAGCGCTACTCGTGGCGGGTCTCGCCGGCACGATGTGGACGGCTTCCCGGGGCTGGGCGACGTTGAGCCGCAACCTGGCCTTCGGCACCTTCGGTCTTGTGGCCCTTTATATCACGCTGCTTGTGGGCGGGGGAATGCTCAGTCGAGGCCGGATCCTTCCAGTGAACGCCGAGAAGTACTTCTGTGAGCTCGATTGCCACCTGGCCTATTCGGTAACTGATGTCCGGGTTGCGGATTCACTGGGGACGGCGGAGGACGGTCTGCGACCCAACGGGCATTTCTGGCTGGTGACGGTGCGCACCTGGTTCGATCCGAACACGATCTCGGCCCGGCGCTCTCTTACCGAGCCCACCTGGCCAGCCCCGCGGCGGGTGGCGCTGGTGAGTGCCGAAGGAGTTCGCTACCCGCCGGTCGATGACGTGGATTTGGCATTGTCGAGCTCCGGCATCGTTTCAACTCCCATTACGAAGGAGCTTCCTCCCGGCGCCTCATACACCACAACTTTCGTCTTCGATCTCCCCGAAGAGACTGTGCCGACAGGATTGTTATTGACCGACGATCTCGTGGTGAGCCGCTTTCTGATCGGACACGAACGCAGCCCGTTCCACGCCCCCACGCTGCTTCAGTTGCCTTCCTCCTCGATGGCGAAGGGATCCTGACCTCGATGGACGCTGTGCCGCTGCTGGTCGCGGCAATGCTATCGACCACTCTCGGTTTCTCGCGGTACCACGCCAGGGTCGACGCGACTTCCGTGGTGGATCGTCTGGCGTGCTGGGGCTGTTTCCTCGTTGCCTTATTGGCGATGCTCGCGTCCCTGGCCGGGGACTAGCGGTCGAGGTACCCTCCCGTTCTGTTTCAGACGGTCTCAACCGGAACGTCTCAATGAAGCCCTATCCGGACTCCTGGCTCCCCGCCATGTTTGGGGTCCTGCTGCTTCCTTCCATTGGAGCCTGCCAGCGCGTGAAGCCACTCGACAGTGACGAGATTCGGGTTTCCGGAACCATCGAGCTCACACCTGTCGGGGTGAATTGCTGGCGGCTGACCGGAAAGGACGGCAAGAACTACGAGCTGCGCGCCGATCAGGCGCCGGCCGGGTTGCTCACCAATGGCAAGTCGGTAACGCTGGTGCTCAAGCTCCGGTCCGACCTGATGAGTGCCTGTCAGGTGGGCCAGATTGCCGATGTAATGCGGGTTGAGCAGTGAACGAAACTCCCACCCCCCACGCCCCGTAAGCTCCCCGACCCGCAGGTTGGTCCCTATGAGCGGTCCCTCTTTCATGGAGAAACGCGTGTCTCCCATTGGACGGCAGTTCGGGGCCGGAGTCGCCCTTCTGATCGCGGTCTCGGGATGCAGTCATGGTGGTGCCTCTGTCGCTGCCGCCCCCTCCAGTGCCGATGCGTTCTCTCCCAGCCTGATGCGTACTCGCCTCTTCGCCTATGCCGATGACTCCATGCTCGGCCGGGAAACGGGCCATCCGGGCAACGTCAAGGCGACGACCTTCATCGCCGGCCAGGTACAGGCGCTGGGTCTCGAGGCGGGGGGTGACAACGGCACCTATTTCCAGACTCTGCCGCTGGTCGGTCGGGCGCTGGATTCGACCACCAATGTGACGGTTGACGGTACGCCATTGGAGCTGTGGAAGGATTACGCCCCGCTTCCTCCGATCGAGGGGGTTCCGGTAGCAGAGAGCGGCGCGCTGAATCAGGTACCGGTGGTGTACGCCGGCCGAATGGGAGATTCGGTCGCCGTTCTGAGTGCGGATGATGCGAAGGGCAAGATCGTTGTGCTGGGCCCGGCGATGGATCCCACCGGGAAAGAGGTCTTCAATCTCTCCATGGGCTCCATCGTTCGCTATCAGGGGGCCACCGCCATCGCGATGGCAAACTGGGACCTGGCCCCTCCGGGTATAGCGGATTTTCTCCGTCAGTCAGGGTCGGAAATGAAGGAAGGCTCCGACGATCCGGCGGCGGCTCGGCCTCTCGCCATTTTTGTGACGCGCGCGGCTGCGGAGAAGATGCTGGGCGGTTCGGTCTCCAGTCTGCAATCGGGCGCCGCGGGCAAGTCCATCAACGGCAAGATTGCCTTTACCGAGACTCAGCCCGAGGCGCCGGCGAGAAATGTGATTGCGATCCTGCGCGGTAGCGATCCGGCCCTTGCGGGTGAGTTCGTGGCCATCGGCGCTCACAATGACCACATCGGGACGACCGACGAGCCGGTGGATGCCGATTCGATCTGGGCCTTCAACAAGGTCATGCGTCCCATGGGGGCGGAGAACGAGCCGGGGGCACCTTCCCCCGAGCAGGCCGCGCGGATCAAGAGCCTGATCGACAGCGTGCGGAAGACCCATCCCGCTGGGCGGGTCGATTCAGTGTACAACGGCGCGGATGACGATGGCTCAGGCTCGATGACGGTGCTGTCCATTGCCCAGGCGTTTGCCGAGAGCAAGACCAAACCCAAGCGTTCGATAATCTTCGTGTGGCACACCGGAGAGGAAGAGGGACTCTGGGGTTCGGACTGGTTCACCCGGCATTCCACGATCCCGCGGGACTCGATCGTGGCCCAGCTCAACATCGACATGGTGGGGCGTGGTGGGGTCAACGATCTCAAGGGGGGCGGACCGGGTTACCTGCAGCTCATCGGCTCACGCCGGCTTTCCACCGAGCTGGGAGACCTGGTGGAGAGCGTCAACAAGACCGGGAATCACGGATTCACCTTCGACTACAGCTACGACGCAAACGGCCACCCGGACAACATCTACTGCCGCAGTGATCACGCGATGTACGCCCGCTTCGGCATTCCCATCGTGTTCTTCACCACCGGCGGGCATTCCGACTATCACATGCTCTCCGACGAGCCCCAGCGCATCGACTACACCAAGATGAGTCATGTCGGGTCACTGGTCTACGACATCGCGCTCCACGTGGCCGATCTGGATCACCGCGTGGTGGTCGACAAGCCGAAGCCAGATCCGGAGGCGCCCTGCAAGCAATGATTGCTGATTGTTGATTGCTGATTGCCGATTTGAACCGGTTCGAATGACCGTAGTTCAATCGGCAATCGTCAATCGGCGATCGTCAATTGCTCTTCTCCCCCACCATCTCCCCCAGCCTCCGCTTCGCCTCCGCCACCTGGGGTTGCAACGCCGGGTCCGCGTTCTTCCATAGCTCGATGAACTTCTGGAGATGCAGCGCTGCCTTCTCCCGGTCGCCGCGCTGGGCATACAGCTCGCCCAGCCGCTTGTGGGTGAACGCCAGATACTGGGCGTCGATTTCGAGCTGATCCTCCATCGGTGACACCAGGTATTTCTCATAGGAAGCGATGGCCGAGTCGGGCCGGCTGGCCGCTTCCCAGGCTCGTCCCAGCTCGGCCAGCATGCAACGTTCGCAGGGAGCGGCTATGGTCGCTGCTTGCAGTTGACGTACGGCGGTCTGCGGGTTGTTCTCGGCGAGTGCGATCATTCCCAGGAGGCTCTGATAGTACGCCTCGCTTCGTCCCCGGATCTCGAGCGGCAACTGCTCGTACTCGCGGACGGTGGCGCGGGCACGGTCGGGTCGGCCGACCATTGCCTCGAGGTATGCCACGTCGAGATAAGGCCGGTCCACCGAATCGAGCTGGGCGTAGGGATAGCGGCGGAGCGCGGTATCCAGAATCCGGATCGCGCCGGAGCGATCCCCCTCGAACCATCCGGCGATGCCGACGAGCATAAGCTGCGAACCGAGAGCATAGTTCAACGCGCCGGCCTGAGCCGCTCCTCTGCCGTTTTCCGAAATCAGTTCTCTGGCCTCCTGCAGGTGACCTTCCAGGAGCTTCACCTGTGCCAGGTTTGCTGTTGCCGCACCCTTTTCTTCCGGACTGATCTCGGGTGAGGTCCTGAGACCGGTGTAGATGACTCGCGCCGTGTCGTATCGCCCCTGTGAAACGGCGAGTTCAGCGGCGATCCACGGTGTCCCGCTGTAGTCCGGGAACTTGTTCGACGCCTGCCGCAATAAGGCCGTCGCGCTGTCCGATTGCCCGGAAGCGATAAACCCCTGGACCAGGTTGAACCAGGCGGTGGCGGGGCTGGAATCCGCTGCGATCGCGCGGTGATAGTACTCGTTTGACTTCTGAGGATTCTTCAGCCGGGCATAGACCAGCCCCAGATTGTTGAGAGCTGGATAGTTGTCCGGCTCGATATCGAGGAGGGCATTGTACGCGGAAAGCGCCTTCTGCGGCTGGATATCGACCCGGGTGTAATACGTGGCAAGTGTCAGGTAGCGCTCCCGTTCGGTGAGCCGGTCCTGATGGCGTAGCGCGTTCTGCATCGCGTGACGCTGCTTCGCCCGCTCGCCGACGTTGCCGTAATTCACGCCGAGCCTGCGCCAGGCCATGGCGAATCCGGTATCGAGCACCACGGCTTCTTCCAGGAGTTGGTCTGCCCGGCTGGAAGCTCCTGCCGTGGCGCCAATGCGCATGGCCTGCGAGTACTTCCTGAGCGCCTCCAGTGATGGAGTCGTCACCTGCTCCAGCGGTTGGCCCACACCGATGCTCTTGAGCGACTCGCCGATCTTCCGCCTGAGCTCGTGGGATACTTTGCCGATGGTCTCGATCAGTTCGGTGGAATCCTTTGCCACTTCACGAAACGCGGCCAATGGCTCCCCGTTCGCGGCCGAAATGATTTGAGCCGAAAAGGTGAACGAGGGACCGACGGAGGCGATGTCTCCGGTGATCACCGCCTTCACGCCTTCTCGCTGAGCGATCTCCCGCGCCAGTTTGGGATCGATGGCCGAGCTGTCGGGCCGCTGCATCCGCTCGAGTGCCGCTGCGATCTGCGTCGGGGAGAACACCGTCACCGTGCGCGATTGAGTGAGGTCTACCCGAAGTGCCTCCCCTGCTGCGATACCCAGAGTCGAATCGCGAGTGCGATTGGTGATATCGGCGAGGAGCACGGGATCCCGTGCATCGAGCACGCCCTGCGCGACGAGGGACCTCCCGGGTATGAGGCCTGCGAAGTACCCACCGAGGAGCACGGTGAGGGCCAGCGCGCTTGCGCCGAGGAGCACGGTTCGTTTGCGGCGCCGGGGGACCGGGGTGAAGGCTCCGCTCGAGAGTGAGCTCAGCCGCTGCCGTACCTCGTCGGCCGAGGCGGGCCGCAGGTCACGATCCTTCTCCAGGCACTGCATCAGAAGGGCGGCCAGCGGTGGCGGGCAGTCGGGCCGGCCCAGGGTGACGTCAGCCGGTTTTTCGGTGAGATGCGCTGCAAGCAACTCCTGCGGGGTCCGGCCGGCGAACGGCGCCTTCCCGGTCAGCATTTCGTAGCCCAACGCGCCGAAGGCATAGAGGTCTGCGCGATGGTCGATGTTGGGATCGGCGGCGATCTGTTCTGGCGCCATGTACGCCGGCGTGCCCATCGAGAGCCCCGCCGAGGTGAGCGTCCCGCCTGGCGAAACACTTCCCAGCGCCTTCGCGATCCCGAAATCGGTGACCACCGCGTGCTGGCCGCTGAGCAGGATGTTTTCCGGCTTGATGTCGCGATGCACCACGCCATGCCGGTGCGCGTAGGCCAGCGCATCGGCGACTTCTCCCAGCATCCTGACGACATCCGCCGTGGCGATTCGCTCCTTCCGGTTGAGCGGGGCCCGGAGCGATTCCCCCTCGACGAAGGGCATGGTGTAGTAGAGCGTGCCGCTGGCTTCTCCCGCCGTCAGCAGGGGAACGATGTGCGGATGCTGCAGCCGGGACGCGAGCTGGATCTCGCGGCGGAACCGGTCCGCCGAGAGCATCGCGGCGTACTCGGGCGGAAGAACCTTGATGACGACCTGGCGGCCCAGCGCCGTCTCCTCCGCCACGAAGACCCGGCTCATACCGCCTCCACCGAGTTCCTTCTCCAGGCGGTACGCGGAACTGAGTGCCGACTGCAAACGGTCGAAGAGATCGCCGGTCATTGAGCCTTGGGCTGGGAGGCGAGCAACTTCTCGAACTTGGGATTACCCGCCAGCGGATGCCAGAACGGGTCCACTTGGAGTTCTGGAACCGGAGACGATCGACGGCACTGCAAGCAGCTGGTTCAGGATATCGATCGCTCTAGTCAGTAGTCTCCCGTCAAAACGATAGATCCGGGCGAGCTGGCTAAGGATGATGCCGCCCCGGTAGGCTTCCTTTGAAATAGGCAACATCTCGACAGCACGCTTCCCTCCCGCATGGCCTCCTCTCGGCGGCCCAGGCCGGCATAGACACGCCCAGCTTCGGAAGATTGAACGCTTCTTCGGGATTCCGTTTCGACGTCTGCCTCGCGACCATCCGAGCAGAATCAAGTAGGTCCGTGATTGGCTCGGCCGTTCCGCTGAATCAGGGCGACATCGGCCTTGAGCAGGTAATAGCCGGCGGAATCGTCGAACACGGACGGTGTCGAGCCGTGGCGAGTGCCCGGCTTAAGGTGGAGTCGCCCGCGATCAGGAACGGGTCACCTTCGGTGCCTCCCTGAACCGGCCCAAAGCCGCCAAGCATCGCTTCGGCTCCCAGTCTCGCGACACCGTCGCGCAACACCCGGTAGGCCTCGCTTGTATCACCTCGCCAGCGCAAGAGCGCCCGAGCCCCAGCGACGATATGGTGCGCTCCAGCTTGGCGATAGGTCGCGAGCGCGTTGGTAGAAGCGGCCGCCTCGGAGTAGCGGCGGGCGAGAAAATACGTCTCCCCGAGGTTGTAGCTGTTGGTTGCTGACCGCGGATCAAGATCCACGGACTTTTTGAAGTTGGCGACAGCCTCATCCCAGCGACCCTGGCGCCGGTTCACCGCGGCGATCGCGAAAATGACCTCGGGGTCCTCCGGTCGTTTCTCCAGGGCAAGGTTCAATTCCCTCAGTGCCCGGTCATAATCGAGAAACCCCCAGTAGTAGTAGAACCCCAGAGCACGGTGTGCATCCGCCAGGTTCGGACTCAACCGGAGGGCAGAATCCGCAGCGGCTTTAGCGAGAGCCAGTCGTTGAGGAGTACGATCGAAGAAGAACCAGAAGTACTCCGAATGCGCCTCGGACAACGCGGCCCACGCGACCGCGAATCGAGGATCCAGCGATACAGCTCTTGAGTAGTTCTCGATCGCCTTGACGATATCCTGTTCCGCGTAGCCGCGAGCGTAGTAGGCCCGGCCACGCAGGTAGTAGTCGTATGCCTCAGGATTCTCGGTTGGCTTCTCCGCCAGTTCCTGCTTTTCCGGTTCGGCGAGGGCCACGCCGAGAGCCGAGGTGACTTGCTGTGCTATGTCCGATTGAACCTGGAAGACGCCCGCTAAGACCGCCTGGTAGCCATGGGCCCAGACGTTGGTCCCATCGGAGACCTTGATCACCTCCGGGCTCACCCGGATCTGGCGGGTGCCGTCCGGCAGCTGGTCCCATCGAACGGTACCCTCGAGGATGTAGCCGGCTCCGAGCTCTTCGCCGATCTGGCGCAGCGGCTTGGTAGTTCCCTTGTACTGCATGGCGCTGCTGCGCGGGATGACTCGAAGGCCACTGACTCCGGTGAGGCGGTTGATGATTTCCTCGGTAATGCCGTCGGCGAAGTACTCGTCTTCCGGCTTGCCCAGGTTCTGAAATGGCAGCACCGCGATCGTCGTGCCCCCGGGAGCGGCGGCAGACTTGCCCCTGAATCGGGGCACGGCGATCGCCAGCGAAAGCGCCATGCCGCTCCCACGATCAGCAGGCCGGCCCTACGCCATGCCGGCGTCCCGCTCGAGCGACTGCCGCCGCCGTACCGGTCGAGCGGCCGTCACTGCCGGCGTCGCACTGGTCGGCGCGGTCCCGCCACTCGGAGTGGTGGCCAGCTCGAGCTGGCTCAGCAGTTCTTCCGCGCTCTGATAACGATCGGCCGGCTTCTTCTCAAGGCAGCGCATCACGATGCTGGCCAGGCCGGGAGGGACCGTGGATCGAGCCTCGGTCACCGGTACTGGTGCCTTGGTGACATGCGCGGTCAGCACGGATTGAGCGGATGGCCCGGTGAATGGCGGGGCACCGGTCAGCATCTCGTAGGCGAGCACCCCAACGGCGTAGAGATCGGCCCGGTGGTCGGTGTGAGGATCCGCGGCGGCCTGCTCGGGCGCCATGTACGCCGGAGTCCCCAGCGCGAGTCCGGTCGAGGTAATGGAGCTCTTGCCGCTGGCTTCCAGCGCCTTGGCCACGCCGAAATCGGTGACGAGGGCATGCTTGCCCGAAATCAGCACGTTGTCGGGCTTGATGTCGCGGTGCATCACGCCGTGCTGGTGGGCGAAGGCCAGGCCGTCCACCACGTCCTTGAGCAGGCGGACCGTGTCATGAACCGGTAGTTCGCCCCGGCTTGCGATCCGGGCCCGAAGCGACTCCCCCTCGATGAGCGGCATCGTGTAGTAGAGGACGTCCCCCGCCTGACCGGCAGCGAGCAGAGGGACGATATGAGGATGGTGCAGCCCCGCTGCTACCTGAATCTCGCGGCGGAACCGATCCACGTTGAGTCCGGCCCCGTATTCAGGCGGGAGGACCTTCACCACTACTTTGCGGCCCAGCGCCGTCTCCTCGGCGACGAAGACACGGCTCATCCCTCCACCACCCAACTCGCGTTCGAGGCGGTAGGCGGTGCCAAGGGCCTGCTGTAAGCGGTCTTGTAGTTCGGTCAAGGAACTGGGGTGAGGGTGGTGAAAGTTACCGAAATCAGTGGTCCGTGGGCAGGTGTCGGACCGGGAATGGGCCCGGCTCGGCGGTATTACACTTGAGCGTAATGCGCTCCTTTCATTTCTCCCGCCGAGGACTCCTCCTGGGTGCTGCGGCGACAGCCGGAGCTCTCGCGACCGACGCATTCGGGATCGAGGGCCGTCGAGTCTACATCACCCGCCACGATGTCGAGATCCCGGGTCTGCCCGATGCTCTCGACGGGCTCCGAAT
>CAWGED010000012.1:0-251442 GCA_963821525.1 uncultured Gemmatimonadales bacterium
TGCAGGTCGCCGAGCGGCCGCCCGGACTGGTTCCAGTAAAGCACTCGGTCGCCTTACCGGTTACGCCATCGAACCCGCGGAGGGAGATATCCGACTTCGACGGATCCCAGCTTCCCCCGGTCGATGTGGAAGGAGAACCGGGTCCACCCATTCCCCGCCAGATTGCTGGAGCACGGGTTCACAAAAATACTGGGGCCGGCATTGGGTGTCTGACTCGAGGAGGCGCAGCCACTCTGGATTCCGCCGTTCTGGAAGTCGGTCGCGCGGAGCCTGAAGTCCACGCCGAAGACCACCGACCCGTTGTTCTTCGTGTCCCACACCCCTGGGTTGGGCGGCAGCTGCCCGTTGCTGGTCTGGCCGGTGACACTCATGCTGCCGGTGACCATATCGATTCCGGCCGGGACGTGGTAGAACCCGATGCCGTTAAAGATGCTGCCGGCATTGCTCTGGGTGCCGTAAGTCGCGGCCGTGTTCCCCGAGAGGTTCCAGACATCTACGGTGACGTTGTTGCCGACCACGGTGATGCGAACCGCCGCGCAGGTGGTGAAGGTGTCGCCGCCGCATACCCGATAGCTCTTGAAGCCGTCGGCTTTGGCGACACCGGGCAGCGCCATCAACAGCGCCGCCGCCGCCAGAAAAAGCTTCCCTCGGGTTACCATGGTACACCTCAAGTGTATGTTGACTCTCACGCCGTTCCAGCGTGTCTCCATCCCTTGATCCCAAGCCAACCGAACGCCAGGGGGTAACCGATCGCCTGTATCAGCGACTGCAGAATCGAGCGGTTCAGGCCGACGCGGAGCACCGGGTCCGTCACCGTTGCCGTCGCCACCCCGATGTTCCTCCCCAGCAGGATCCCCGTCATAATCACCCAGACCGCCAACGACAGCAGGAGGATTGAAACCACTCTAAGCGTCCCCCGGGCTCCCCGCGCTACGGCAGATCCAAAGACCAGCGCGAGTCCGACAGCCAGCAGTGGGAGGTGTTCAAGAGTTGTCGTCGCGGTGCCAAATTCCCATTCGGCGTTCCCGAGCAAGGTCGGATACCAAGCCAAGACCAAGTCGGCTGCGGCCACCACCGAGAAGAGCCACCCCACACCACCTAGAAGGGACCACGCCGTTTCCGGTGCGGGCGACAGTTCAGCTCGCCCCTTCCCCTCCTGAACGAGAATCTTGGCGCTCATCGGAGCCCCTCACTGAGGGCCACTCGTTCACGGCCTGTACAAGCACCGTTCGGGCCATCGTTACGAGTCTGAAATATTTTGGGCATGTTGTTGGGAGGCATAGATTTACTCCAAAATCCCACGTCCCGCTAGATGATCAAAATTGAGGGCTGTTGTGGTTCTGCCACAACAACTTACGCCTGCTTGCGGTTCCGTCATCAATGGCGGCTGAGGGTCGAAGCGCCACTCCCAGGATGCCCAGCGAGAGGAATCCGACCGGGTAGATGAGGATCTGAACTGCGGTTTTTCCGACCGCCTTCTTGATCGCCGTGAGAGCAGTTGGGGAAGGGGCGGCGTTGTAGGCCTGCGGGACAACGGTGGCGTACAACCCGGCTGTCAGCCACATCAGAAGTGCAAGAAAAATACACACCAGCGCGAGGGACCGAACCCGTCCCTTGGCCCCCGCGGCCAACCCGGCGGCCATCAGGAATTCCAGGCCCAACCCGAAAATCGGCACGTTATCGAAGAACTCGCTCGCCGTCCCAAACTCCCACTCGATGACCCCAATCCGAAGGGGAAAGAGTGGGGCAAAGAGGCTTGCTCCTCCCACGACCAGGAAAACCAGGCCGAGGACCGTGAAGATCTGCCAGCTCAGGGTGAACTCGGTGGATTCGATCGGTTGGGAGACACGGAGGGTTCCGTCTGGGTTCAGTTGATAGTCACGTCTGTGTCGGCCCGCACCTTGAGCTGCCAGGTTGATCCGGCTACGGGCACCAGAATGCCATTCCCTGACAGCGTGCCGCCCTGGGGAGCGGGCGGCGTCGGTGGACCGATCCTGTCATCGAAAACCACGTCCGGCAGTCCGGAGCCGTCATTCACCCGAATCGCAACGTTGGTAGCAACAGTGGGGATGTCGATGATAGTGGTGCCGGCCACCCCACCAGCGCTCCATCGAGCAGGCCACCGTCCGCGGTCGCCGCAACGTGGGTCGACGCATCACGGCGCGACGCCGAAACTGCGACGATGATCTGAGGGACCCCCTGTGCGGTAATCGTGACCTCGGAGGGTGTCGCGCCGGTCGCGACCAGGGAGTCCCCGCCCAGTCCGGTCGTATCCACCACCACCGTATAGCGACCCACGCTGACGCCGGTGAAGTTGACCTGCCCACCCGCATCGGTGACGCCGGTGGCAACCGGGATCGTTCCGCCGGGGAGACCAGATTCACCTTCACTCCTGCAAACACCGTGTCGGGGGCGGTGTAGATCCGTACCCATCCCGGTCGAAGAAGGCACCGGCATTGATCACGTTGATCGCACCGACTCCGTGCGACAGGGATCCCCCGGCATTATCACAGCCCAGGCTCAGGCCCGCAGCGAGACAGCCGAGCGCGAGAGCACGCAGCGCGGTCATGGAATCAGTACCCCAGCCGAAGCCCGATCCGTACCACGCGGCCCTCACCGCGGCGGATGAGCAATGTTCCGAAGTGCGGATTGACGACGAGCGGTAGCACCACGTTCCCCTGCGCATCGGTGGTGATGCTGCCGCTCGGATCAATCAGCAGGAGCGCACGGTCAACCAGGCCCGTCTCCGTGGCGACCAGGTTGAAGGCATCGAGAGTCACCTCGAGGTTGCCCGAGGAACCCATGGGAATCCCCAGACTGGCACTCAGGTCCAGCGCATGATTCGAGGCCTCGCGGCAGACGTTGCGCTCCAGTAGTCCGGCCTGGCCCTGGAGGCAGGCATTATCGGAGACCACACTCGACATCCCCGGAGTATTGAGATCCAGGTAAGCCGGATCGTTACGGCCCGACCCATCGCCGTTGGCATCTACGCCGGCGCGGAAGCCTGGGGTAAAGGGCAAGCCAGACCGGAAGCGATAACGGAGGCCGAGCCCAATGGGATACTTCCCGGCGGTCCGGTAGGCGGCAGAGACCCGCGCCCGGTGAGGAATGTCGAAATCCGAGCGTCCCCGAATCCACTCGCTGCCCACCGGATCATTGGGGAAGGGACTCAGTTGGTCCGCGGGGTCTCCGGTAGCGGGCGCCGATTCCCAGTTGTCGGTCGTGTGGGAATAAGTATATGAGCCGGCGAAGGAGAGCCCGGTGAGGGGGCGCCGCGCGATTTCCAACCCGGCCTCGTAGTAGTCGGAGAATCCGGTCGGCGCCATCTCACTGACCATATCGAAGGTACCGAACCGCCGGTTGCTGCCGGGAGCGGCCGTGATCATGCCGCCCTGCTGCACCAGGGTGCCGTAGATCGGCCGCCCTTCGGAGGTCAACGCCAGCGGCGCATTCGGAAGGTTGATATCGCTGCGCCGGAGCAGGTAGTCGGTGTGGTGGTACCCGCCGCTCAGGCTGATGGCCACCCCGGAACTCAGGGTACGCGTCACGGCGCCGTCCAGCTTGGTGGCGCGAGGCGCCTCGTAGCGGTTGTCGATGAAGGTGATCCGGTCTCCCACAAACGGAGCGGTCCCAACCGTGTCGGGATTGACCGGCCACGAGCTGAAGGTGCCCTGGCCGCGGCGTACCCGGAGACCGCCGTCCGCCACAACGGCTTCACTCAGGGTGGCCGGGTCAAGTTGTCCGTAGCTGAGCGATCCACCAGCCCGGACAATCCATTCCTGTTTGTTATCAACGTCCCACACCAGGCCGAAGCGGGGCTCGAGGTTGTCGCCATCGTTGGGGATGAACTGGTTCTGCCGGTTGAATGCGTTCTGGAACGCGTTATTTGGGTTGATCGGGTTGTCGCTGGACTTGGTGGGAAGTTCTGCCGGCTCCACCCGATGCCTATGGTGACGACGATGCCACGATCCACCGTCCAGGCGTCCTGGCCAAACAGCCCCCAATCCGTCGTCCGAAAGTCGGCGACATCGGAGGAGGAGACCGTCTGGATGTAGGTGCCCTCCGCGTTCCCGAACTGGTCCAGATCGCCGAACTGGAAAATCCCGTCTCGCCCGTAGGTGTAGGATTGGGTCCAGGAGGTCGAGGAGAATTGAAATCCGGCCTTGAAGACGTGGTTCCGGGCCAGCCGCATGTGGAAGGTCTCGGTGATGTCAAACGCATTGGCCTTGAAGGTGGCCGGCGTAGCTGGCGCGGAACCGATTCCCGCGGCCTCACCGATGAAATAGGTGGTCGGGAGGCTCGGCCCGGCCCATTCGCGATTGGTGGTGCGATGGGCGAAGCGAAACTCGTTGCCGCTGTTGAGCCACATCGAGGTCAGCGTCAGCCCGCCGGAAAAATCGCGAGCGTCGAGATCGGTGCCGAAATTGGTGAGGACATCCTGACCCAGGATGGGATCATCTTCCTTCCATTTCGCTATCGAGAAGCGAGCCATCAGATTGTGGGTCTTGGTAGGCGACTTGGACAGCTGCCAATCCACACGAGCACCGCCAGAGCCACCCTTCCAGGTCCGCAGGGTTGGCTGGGTGAAGTTGTCGACCGTTTGCCCGAAGCTGTCATTGGCAATCCGGGCGATGCTGCTGCTGAGGGAAACCGGCGCCCCACCAAAGCTCGCGCTATCCTCAGCCCAGGGGGCGGAGGACGGCTGCTCCAGGTCCTGATAGTCGAAGCCGGCGACGAACTGTGCCGAGTTCTTGATGAGGGCACCGCTCACGACTGCTCCGGCCTGGATCGACGTGACGGAGGAATCGGCTGGGTTGTCTTCAGTCGCGAGTGCCTGTTTCCCGCTGAAAGTGACGTAGGGTTGGAAGCGGAAAGTATTGCTTCCTCGCCGGCTGTAACCGCTCAGAATGGTTCCCGGCCCGCCACGCCATTCGCCGTCGAAACTGTTCTCGATGACCTGAGCCTGCTCGAACATGCTCCGGAGGTACACCGGGCTGCCGGCCGGTTCGGTGGGCAGGCCAGGGTGGCGGAGCCAAAAGCCAGGGAGGCCGTCTACGGACAGCTTGCTCTGTGACTGTGGGAGGCCTCCGGCCATCTGTGCGTAGCCCCAATGTCCATCACGGGGCGCTGATACGATCGACGACCCGCGGCTCAAGTCGCTCAGGTCACTGCGCCACGCCGAGGTCTTCAATTCCCGATCGTTGAAATACTGCCCAATCGAGGTCCCGGTGGGCGGCTCTCCCCGCTCGGGATAGGGGATTTCCTCGATGCTCGTGATCGGGGGCGGACGCCGAGTGAGGGCGATCCGCAACTCGGTTGTGCGCCCGGCGAAGACCCGTACGCCGTTCTGACGAACCGGCTGGTATCCCGCCAGTTCCACGAGCACCGAATAGGTGCCCGGCGCGATGAGATGGAGGTTGAACCGGCCGAGGTAGTCCGCTTTGAAGGAAATCCGGGAGCCGGTGGACTGGCTGAGCAAAGTCACTTGCGGCTTCCCGATGGGCGCACCTTGTGGGGAAACCACCTCACCGATGACGCGTCCTTCGGTGATACTCTGAGCGTGGATAAGGCCCGGAACGGTCCACGCTAGTGCGAGGACTGCGGCCACCATATGCGTACGGGCACGCAATCCCGCGGATTGGGCCATGAACTGTCCAGATAGGGGGAGAGTGCGGACTACTAGGTGTTGATGGATAGTGCAGTTATGATGCCAACCGCGCAAGACGGATAATCCTTTGAGGAAGGGTGTGACCCGACAAACAAAAGCGGGCTTGATCTGCACCGCGCTCGCTTTCTGTCTCATCGGCTATTTCACGCTACGGCCGGTGCCGGAGCAAGCTGCCGCGGTTGCCGAAACCTCACCCTGGTGCATCGTCAGGTGCGGTGATCTTGGGCTGCTCGACATCATCCTCAACATTCTGCTTTTTCTTCCGCTCGGCATCGGCCTCGGGCTGTTGCGGGGGACCCGCGCCGCGGTGGCGATCGGGTTCTTGTACAGTATCGCCATCGAACTGACCCAGCTTTTTCTGATAGCAGGCCGTGATGCGAGCCTGCGCGATGTGATCACCAACACACTCGGTAGCGGACTCGGCGCCTCGCTGGTGGCACTTTGGCGCCCGATTCTGCTGTGCCAGGCCTACACTGCCCGCCGCCTCGCGACGATCGCCGGTCTCGGTTGGCTAGTCGTTCTCGCCGGAACCGGTTTTGCCGCTCAACCATCCCTCCTTCAGTCCACCTGGTACGGACAGTGGGCACCGGAGCTGGGGCAATTCGACACCTTCCCGGGAACCGTCAGAGACGTCCATCTCGACAAGATCTTTCTCCCCTCTGGAATACTGGCCAACGGCAGCGAGATCCGGGACACGCTTCTCACCCAACGGTACCGACTGCAGGCTTCGGCAGTGGTAGAGGGATCCACCGAACACGAAGCGCCGATTTTCTCGATCTTTGACGATCAGCAGCAGGAAATTCTCGTGTTGGCGCAGGCGGGTCACACCATTCATTTCAGAACCCGGACGCGCGCCGCCGACCTGGAGGTCCGAAGTCCGACAGTCCGCGTGGAGGGATTCCCGACCGAGCCTGGCACTCCGGTCGAGATCACCATTCTTCGGGATGGGCCGAGCCTTTCGCTTTCGATCGACAATTCACAGGGTCAGGAACGATGGACCAGCCGAACGACCGTTGGATCGGGTTGGGCCATGCTCCTGCCGTGGGAGTATGCCTCCGGACCCGAGGCCTCACTCGGCTCCTTACTGTGGCTTGGCGGTATGCTGATACCTGCCGGCTACTGGTCAGGACGCTGCGGCGCAGGTCGGGCAATGCCGCTGGTTCTGCTCGCCATGATCGCGGCGGGGCTGATTCTGGTCCCAAGCTGGTTCGGAATGGCCGCCTCCCCCTGGTCGGAATGGGTGGGAAGCATTGCCGGTGCGGCCACCGGCTGGTTCGCCGGGCGCGCGACACCGAGCAACGCCTCATGATAGGATTGGCGGTTGAATAAGACCTCCGGCGTGAGCCCCGAAGGGGCTCCGCACCGTAGTCAGGGTGACCGCCGATGCGCAGCGCCCCGAAGGGGCGCTGCAACGATTCGTCCCAAGATTGAGGATCGGTTGATCCGTCGCCACCATCGTGAATCGTGGCCGGGACATATACCAGACTCAATTTTCACATCGTATTCTCCACCTGGAGGCGGCAGCGAATCATCGCGCCCACGTGGCGTCCCAATCTCCACGCATTCCTTGGTGGAGCACTTCGCACGCTGGACGCCGTCGGTCTGGCCGTTGGCGGCCCCGAGGACCACGTGCACATCCTGGCCGGCCTCAAGCCGGTTCATCGACTATCTGACATCGTTCGGGACATCAAGCACGCCTCCTGCCAATGGGTTCACGAGCAGATCGGGGTTCCGCACTTCCGGTGGCAGGAGGGATACGGAGCATTCACGGTCGGCTATCGAGAAGTCGAAGGTGTGACCAGATACATCCGCGCTCAGGAGGCCCACCACCAAAGGATCGACTTCCAGAGCGAATATCTCCGCATGCTTCAGGCAAACAGCGTCGATTACCGCCGAGAATTCGTCTTTTGACTGTCCAGCGCCCCTTCGGGGCGCCGTGGTCGCGGGGCAACTTCAGCTAGAGTTCAGCGCCCCTTCGGGGCGCTGCAATCCAATTGCGAGGTCGAAGCGATTCCCGAGGTCTTTCAAGAGCGTAGATTCCCTCCATGGCTCTCCCCTTCAGGCAACGCATTCTCCTGGCCCTCGTGCTCGTGGGCGTGATCCCGACGTCGATCGCACTGATCGGTTGGGTGCTGGCGGTGCGGGGGAACAATCCGGCCACCGCAACCCGGGCGGCCGTGGAGCAGTTGAGCGTCACCGGCAGGGACCTGGCTCAGACGGTGGATTCAACCCGGCTTAGTCCAGCCGAGCGAAAGGCGCTTTCCTCCCACCTCCGGGAGCTCAATCGCACATTGAGCCGGATGCAGCGGGCCGAGGCTTACGCCCGGTATTACTACGCCGGTCTCACTGCCGCGGTACTCGCTCTGGGCCTGCTGGTGCTCTACCTCTCGGTGCGGGTGGGCGGCTACCTCTCCCGGCAATTGAGCCGGCCGATCGACGAGCTGGTCGGATGGACGGGCCACATTCTTCGAGAAGAGACGCTGCCTCCGGACGAGCCACAGCGGGGTGCACCCGAATTCGCAGCCCTCCGCCGCGCGCTCAGGGAAATGGCCGCGGGGCTGGCCCAGGCGCGCGCCCGGCAAGTCGAGGCGGCGCGGCTACGCACGTTCCGCGAGGTCGCGCGACAGGTGGCGCACGAGATGAAGAACCCACTCACGCCGATCCGGTTCGCGGTGGCCCAGCTCTCCCGCTCAGCGACGGCGGGACAAAGGGAGCCTCTGGAAGTCCTGACTGCGGAGGCGGGAAGACTCGAGGCGCTGGCGCGGGAATTCACCGAGTTCGGCCGATTGCCCGAAGGTCCCGCCGCCGAGGTTGATCTCGGTGAACTGCTCGCCGAGCTGGGACAGACCAGTCTGCCGCCGGGGATGGAATCGAAGCTGAGCGTGCAGCTCTCCACCCCTCGGATCGTGGGGCACTACGAACCCCTCCGGCGAGCCTTCAGCAATCTGCTTCGCAATGCGGCCGAGGCATGTGGAGGCACCGGCACGGTCGAGCTGGAGGTCGGACCACTCAACGCGAGCGGCGCACGGGTGGTGATGCGGGACCATGGTCCCGGCGTCCCGTCGGAAATCCGGGACCGGCTCTTCGATCCGTACGTCACGGCGAAAGCCGGCGGCACCGGTCTGGGCCTGGCGCTGGTCCGCCAGACGATCGAGGACCACGGCGGCACCATCAGACTGGAAGACACACCGGGTGGGGGGGCGACGTTTGTGGTGGAGCTGGCTGGCCAGAGGAAAAACGTGAGACAGTGAGACGTGAGAGGTGAGAGGTGGGGACGCACGCTCCTCGCTCTTAAGACCTCACTCCCTTTCTGTTCCCTGCTAACCGCTTACCGCTCACCACTTGCCGCCGACTATCTTCCCTTCCACCTATGTCCCATCGCATTCTGATCGTCGACGACGAGGCCAACATCCGGCGGATGCTGGGGGCGCTGCTTCGTTCCGAAGGATTCACGGTGGAAGAGGCGGGAAACGGCCATGCGGCGTTGCTCGGCGTGGAACGGGCCGAGCCGGACGTGATGTTTCTCGATCTGATGATGCCACCGGGCCCGGATGGACTCGAGACGCTCCGGAGCCTCCGGGAACGCCGGATCGAAGTGCCAGTCATCATGATGAGCGGCAAAGCCCAGCTCGCGGATGCCGTACGGGCGACACAACTCGGCGCCTTCCAGTTTCTGGAGAAGCCGCTCAGCCCCGAAGCAGTCCTCGTCACCCTGCGTTCGGCGATCGAGCTGGGGCGGGCGCGCACGCAGAATCGTGCCCTGCAGGAGGCATTGGGCCAGCGGCAGGAGATGGTCGGCTCCACCCCGGCTATTGCCCAGGTCCGGCAGCTCATCTCCCAGGTTGCGACCACCGATGCCCGGGTGCTCATCACTGGAGAATCGGGCACCGGCAAGGAGTTGGTCGCGGCAGCGATCCACCGGGCGAGTCGCCGATCTCGAGGGCCATTCGTGACAGTCAACTGCGCGGCGATTCCGCGGGAACTGGTGGAATCGGAGATGTTCGGCCACGAGCGTGGCGCTTTTACCGGAGCGCACGAACGCCGGCTGGGCCGGTTCGAGCTGGCAGACAGCGGAACCCTGTTCCTTGACGAGGTAGGCGACCTGAATCTCGAGGCCCAGGCCAAGCTACTCCGGACCCTGGAGACTGGCGTCCTTCAGCGGCTGGGCGCCGAGCAGCCGACCGCAGTTGATGTTCGGGTCGTATCCGCGACCAATCGCAAGCTGGATCGCAGCGAGGCCGGCGGCAGCTTCCGGGAGGACCTCTATTTCCGGCTCAACATCTTCCCCATTCACCTGCCGCCGCTCCGCGAACGGCTGGATGACCTTCCTGGCCTGGTCGCTCACCTTGCGGGACGGGTTCGGCCCGGGAAGCCACAAACATTCACCCCGGTGGCACTCGCGACGTTACGGAGCTATCGCTGGCCGGGAAACATCCGGGAACTGGCCAACGTGGTAGAGCGGCTCGCGATTCTGGGTGGCGAAGTGGTGGACGAGCATGCCGTAGGACGAGTCCTCCCCCTGGGAGGAGCAGCCGGCGATGCGATGCGCGCCGGAGACAACACCCGTGCCTCCGCAGCCGGCCAGCCCGAGGTTCCGGCCAGTGCGGCTGAATTCGACGGTGGTCTCCCCCTGGCCGAAGCGCTCGATGCCCATGAACGACAACTGATTGGTGCGGCCCTCTCGCGCGCAGGAGGCAACGTGGCGGAAACCGCTCGGATGCTTCAGACCGACCGCGCGAACCTGTATCGCCGCATGAAACGGCTGGGCCTCATTTCCAAAGAAGTGGGCGGAGAGTGAGGGTACTGAGTACCGAGTATCGGGTACCGAGTACCGAGTACCGACCTCCGAGTTCCGAGTTCCGAGTTCCGAGTTCGGCGAGGACAGTGCTCCGAGCCCTCTCTGTCAGTTCTCCTCACCATCCTGCCGGCGATTCTCGCGGTCTCCACCGCCCTCGCTCAGGACAGCGTCATCGTCATCGATCCCGACGCTCCCGTCTCCGATTCCACCGAACAAGGCGCGCTGCCTCCGGAAATCCTCTCCGAACTGCTCGAGGACTACAACGACTCGCTGAGCATCCGGTTACCAGGCGGGATCACCGTCCCGCGGGGAAGCATGCTGGGCGGCAAGATCGCGGCCTTCCGGGGCAGCGTGCACGTCGCGGGAACGATCGAAGGATCGCTCACGGTCATCAACGGCGACCTGGTCGTGGATTCGGGCGGAGTGATCCATGGAGACGTGCTGGTGGCTGGAGGAGGAATGACGGTGGCCCCGGGCGGGGTGCACGAAGGAGAGGCACGGGTCTACTGGGACGCCGCCCCGGTCTATCGAGAGGCGGACGGCACACTGGCCTTGAGGGAGCGGCGCCGTTCGGTCGGCGAGCTGGCGACGGCCCAGCGCACCTTCGCGACCGGGAAAGTGAAGACCACCCTTCGCCTCACCACCGGCCAGACCTACAACCGCATCGAGGGCCTGCCGATCGTCTTCGGGCCCGCGTTCGAGTACCGGCCCTCCCACAACATCTTCATGCGGCTCGACGCGCGGGGGATTTTGCGGACGGCGGGAAACTCCTCGCCCTTCCGGGACGACTTCGGCTACTCGGTGCGGGGCGACATCCGATTCAACGCACCACGCGGCTTCGGGATCGGCGGTCGAGTCTACAGCGAGATCCGGGGGATCGAGGAACACACGCTGCCGAAGGACGAGATCGGGTGGTCGGCCTTCCTGCTCCAGCGTGACAACCGGGACTACTTCGACGCCCAGGGAATCGTAGGTAGCATCTACTTCTTCCCGAGCCGGCGGCTCCGGATCGAAGCCAACGTGCGACATGAGTGGGAAGGTTCGGTCCGGGCCACGGATCCCTGGTCCCTGCTTCGCAACTCCGAGGTCTGGCGAGCCAATCCGCTCATCGATGACGGGCACTATAACAGTGCCGGAATCGGCATCGAGTACGACACCCGAAATTCAGGGGCCGCGACCAGCCGCGGCTGGTGGATCCGGGGAGGAGTCGAGCGGGGCACCAGCGACGACGTCGCGCCGGTCACGCTCCCGACCGCCGTGCGGGATCCGATTCCCACCCACAGTTATGACTACACCCGGCTGACGCTCGACCTCCGCCGCTATAACCGACTCAGTGCGGACGACAGGCTGAATCTCCGGCTGTGGGCCGGAGGCTGGCTCGGCGGGGATCCATTGCCGGTACAGCGGCGGCTCTCCCTGGGCGGACTCGACCTGGTTCCGGGATACGAATTCCGGGCCGAGACCTGTGCGCCGGCAGGATATGCCGATCCGGCGAACGCAGCACTCTGTGACCGGGCGATCTTCACCCAAGCCGGAGTTCCGGCATCGCCTGCCGATTCGATTCGGCTACACCTACCGCGACAAGAACAACCGTGAGCTGGACCGGTTCCTCGGCATTGACGAGGTGTACCTCGTCCTCCTGGGCGACGCGGGCAAGTCCTGGCTAACAGGTGATGGACCGGGAAGAGTTCCCAACAACCGCATCCCATCCCTCGACGAGTGGAAGGCCGACCTCGGTGTGGGAGCCGACGCCGGGTGGGTCGGCGTCTATCTCGCCAAGGCAATAACCGACGGAGAGCCGGTCAGGTTCTTCATCCGCCTCGAGCGGCGGTTCTGATCGTGAGCGGGGAGCGGTGAGCGGTGTGCGGAGTGGGGCAGTCGGGAGCCGGTGGCTGATCGGCATCGCCATGCTCTTCGCCGTTGGGGCCGGACCGATCGCGGCGCAGGATACCGCCGAAGTTCATCTCGGGGTGACTCTGGCTCCAGACTCGGCATCGAACGGCGGCCGGGCACCGATCATTCGCACCTACAATCTGCTGACCGAGACGCCATGGCTCTCGATGCTGCGGTCCGGCTTCCCGGTGCGGCTGCATTACCGGCTCGAGGTTTGGCGCTCCCGGTCGGGCTGGTTCGACCAGATCGCGAGGGCTCAGGATTGGGACGTAGTAGCGCGTCACGAGCCCCTGCTGGAGCAGTTCACCGTTACGCGACTGGTCGGCCGCAACCGGGTCGAGAACCGCTACGCGACACCCGGAGCGTTGGCAGCCGCACTGGGACTTCCCTACCGGATCAAGGTCACCCCCACCCAGCAGGGCACTTACTACTACGTGGGCTCACTCGAAGTGACGACCCTGTCGGATTCCGATCTCGACGAACTGGAGCGCTTCTTCCGGGGCGAGCTGCAGGCCGTGCCGGACAGCCAGATCAGCGGCACGACCGTGGGTCGCGGTGCCCGCCGTCTGATGTTGCGGCTGGCGGGCTTGCCCAGCTTGAAGCTGACGGGGAGGTCGGACCGGTTTGAGGTGAGGTAGAGACCGGGAGACGGGAGAGGCGGGAGGAGAAAGAGCGGGAACAGGTGAGAAGTGAGAACGGTGAAAAGAGAACCCTCCCGGGTCATCCTGCGGAGGGTCATCTCTAGCCTCTCACCTCTCACTTCTTACGTCTCACTCTCACGCTGTTAGTGCTTCCCATTCGTCGCGACCACCCCGCCCAGGGCCTTGAGGGCCGACTCACCGTAGAACAGGCGGATGTACTTGGCCTGGATCGTCGTGAGCCGGCGAACCGCCCAGGACAGGTGAACGAAGTGCGGCTCGTGGGGCGCCGAGTGCGGGTGCATGCCGCATTCCTCGGGGAGGTGATTCCCCTTGCGCGTGTTGCAGGTGCTGCAAGCCGTCACCACGTTGGTCCAATCGTTGTTCCCACCACGCGACAGCGGGACCAGATGGTCCCGTGTCAGACACTCCCGATGCTTCAGCTCGAATTGACTCCGGTTGCAGTACTGGCAGCGGTAGTGGTCCCGAGCGAAGAGGAAAGTGTTGGTAACCTGACGGCGGAAACGGCGAGGGACGTGCACGAACTTGACAAGGCGGATGATGGCGGGCCGGGGGATGACGAGTCGTTCACTTCGAACGAGATCGTCTTTTTCGGCCTCGACGATTTCCGCTTTGCCTTCGATGATTAGCCGAAGGGCTCGCCGGACGGGCACCATGGTCAGGGGCTCGAACGACGCGTTCAAGGCAAGACAACGCACCGGTTCTCTCCAGGACCGTTTCCGAAGACCCTGTATCGTAAGGGGATAGGCCTCACCAAGGCAAGCAACAAACCGGTCACCGGGCCAATGCGGCGAGGCGGGAAGCGACGGCTTGCCGCATCGCGGGGCTCCGGGCGATCACCAGGACAGTGTCCTCACCCGCGATAGTCCCGATTACCTCACTCCATCCAGCCTGATCCACTGCTGCGCCGACAGCACCAGCGCCACCGCTTGCGGTCTTGATCACGAGCAGGGGACCGGTACCCTCGACACTCAACATCAGGGTGGGGAGGATCTGGCCCAGGTCCGGCCGCAGGGAGCCTTCGTTGGGGTTGGCGTAGAACGCACCGCCTTGCGGATCCACCAGCTTGGCCAGCCCGAGTTCGCGAATGTCGCGGGAGAGTGTCGCCTGGGTGACGTTGATTCCCTCGCCGGCCAGCGCCTCGCGAAGTACGTCCTGATTTTCGACCCGACGGTCGCGAACGATACGGAGAATCGCGGCGTGCCGCTGCAGCTTCATGAAGGACTCCTCCAGACCTGGCGACCGGCCAGGAAGGTGGCGAGGACGTCGTCGGACCGGCGCGTCACTACGGTATCCGCCAAACGCGCCCCGTCAACCGGAGCGGGCAATCGAAAGGCGACCAGATCACCCGACTTTCCGGGCGTCAAACTCCCGATTTCGTTTTCGAGGCTCAGGGAGCGGGCGCCCTCCAACGTGCAGAGCCGGAGAACCTCCTCGGGCTGCAAACCCGCCAGCGCAGACGCCGCTCGTCCCTCGGCAAGGAGGTCGCAGGGTGCGACACTGGCCACGGAGTCGGTCCCAATCCCGACCCTGATGCCGTGATCGAGCATCGAGCGAAGCGGAGCAGCCCCGTGACCGTGGCGAGCATTGGAGCGGGGACAGTGCGCTATCGCCGCACCACGTTCTCGCAAGGAGTACGAGGTCCTTGGTGCTCGCTTGCACCACGTGGATGCACAAAGTCGTCGGACCGAGGACCCCATGCTGATCGAGCCAGGCCAGGGGAGTCCGACCAGGGAGGGTCGGAAGCGGTATCCCCCTGCCCCGCCACGCATCGGCGAACCCTCCAGAGGCGGAGCCCAGCAGATCGGACTCGGCGACTGATTCCGCAATGTGGACGGCTATGGGATAACCACGCTCACGCGCCAGCTGAGCTACGCCAGCGTAGAGTGCGCCGCTTACCGAATAAGGGGCGTGTGGCGAGACGCCGAGTCGAATCCGGTTTCCCGCGAGCGGGGTGAGTGCTTCGAGGCGAGCTGGTAAGGCCAGCCAGTTGAGCTGGGGCCTGATCCGGATGTGGTCCGAAGACTTCCTGGTAGGCAATCCCGCTTCCACCCAGCTCATGCAATGCCTGCAACGCGGCGCCGCTGTCCCCCGTGTCGGCGACGGTGGTAACTCCCTGACTCCATCCATCCCGGATTCCCTGCTTAGCCGCCGCAAGAAAATCTGCGGATGACCGCTCCGCCTTGAGTGCAATGACTCTACGGATCCAGGAGGGGAAATCCTGTTCAGTGACCTGTCCGTCGAGACCGGTGAGCTCGAGGTGGGTATGGGTGTTTACCAAACCGGGTATGAGAGCACTCGAGCGGAACTCGACCTCCTCCACACCGGGCGGTGCCGGCACCTCGGCATCGGGGCCGACTGCGGTTAGCCGCCCATCTGGCCCAAGCAGCACGGCGCCGTCGGCGATGGGGGCTCGATCGATCGGGAGCACCCAGGCGGCACGGCACCGGAGCGCCCTCATTCTACGGTCGGTTCTGCAGGGGGTTGCTCTGGCTGTTTCCGAACGGTGAGTGGATGGGGCAGAACTCCTTCGGCTCGGTTCCCGGTATGAAGGATTCCACGTACAACGAATCTTTGGGGCAGAATGGCGTGAACTTGTACCCGGTCCCGCGATCGATCTCCACAAAGGTCAGTCCCTCGGGCCGAGTCCAGGCGGCTGGGGTCGGGCGCCGCTCGTAGATCTCGCGCATCATGGCCGTCCACGCCGGAGCAGCCAACCGGCCTCCCTGCGCGTTGCCCATGATCTTCTGCGGCTTGTCCATCCCGATCCAGAGACCGGTGACCAGGTCAGGGGTAAACCCGATGAACCACACGTCGGTGTAGTCGTTGGTCGTGCCGGTCTTGCCGCCCGCGGCGATGGGGAACCGGGCGCCGACTGTGCTGGCGGCCGTGCCGCGACGCACCACGTCACGCATCCCGTCCACCATGAGCCAGGCGAGCGCCGAATCCATCACGACGTCGCTGCGCGGCTTGGGTGCCCACACGGTGTTGCCTGCTCGGTCTTCCACCCGTTCGATCGCGTACGGCGTGGTCCGGGTTCCGAGGGTGGCGAAGGCGCTGTAAGCGGAGATGATTTCCAGCGGGATCACGTCCGCCGATCCGATATAGATGGAAGGATAGGGCGGGATGTTCGTGGTGAGGCCGAAGCGCGCGGCTTCGCCGATCACGGCCTGAGGCCCGATCTCCATGCCCAGCTTGATGGCGATGATGTTGCGCGACTTGTAAAGCGCCTCGCGCAGCGTCATGGCGCCTTCGAACTTGTTGTCGTAGTTCGCCGGCTCCCACGGCGGTTCGCCGGGACGCATCTCAACGCTGATGGGATCGTCCACCATGATGGTGGACCACGGGTAGCCAGCCCGGAGCGCCGCCGCGTATACGAAGGGCTTGAAGGTGGACCCGGGCTGCCGTGTCGCCTGGGTGGCCCGGTTGAACTTGCTGTCGTTGAAGTCCCGGCCTCCGACCATCGCACGGATAGCGCCGGTCTTCGCTTCGAGAGTAACTGCCAGGCCCTGCAGGTATGGCGTCGGGACCGGTGATTCGCTCTGGTCTTCCCGCTTCTCGATGTACTGGCTGTAGGTCGGGTGCTCGTACTCTCCGTAGGTCCCGCCTTCGATCGCATCGAGCTGCTGGGTCAGCGCCCGTTCCGCCGCCTGCTGCATGTCGAGGTCGATCGTCGTGTAAATCCGCAGACCATTGGTGTAGAGATCGGGACCAAAGCGAGTATCGAGCTGTTGCCGGACGTATTCGATGAAATACGGCGCAACCTCGCTGAAGTCGGAGCGGGACGACAGCACCAGCGGATACGACTTCCACCGCTCCGCGTCGGGTTTGGAGAGAAGTCCCGCCTCTTCCATCAAGGTCAGGATGATGTTGCGACGATAGACCGCGAGATCCGGATTCTTGCGCGGGTTATACCGGCTCGGTGCCTTGGGGAGTGCTGCCAGAGTCGCGGCCTCCGCCACATTGAGATCCCGAACCGACTTGCCGAAGTACCGCTGGGAGGCGGACTCGACGCCGTAGGCCCGGTTGCCGAGATCGATCTGGTTCAGATAGAACTCGAGAATCTTGTCCTTGGGAAAATTT
Organism: uncultured Gemmatimonadales bacterium; assembly: GCA_963821525.1. Taxonomy (GTDB): domain Bacteria; phylum Gemmatimonadota; class Gemmatimonadetes; order Gemmatimonadales; family GWC2-71-9; genus DATBGE01. The sequence goes on from CAWGED010000012.1 coordinate 17,102, forward strand.
CGCTCGATGTCGTAGGCAACCTGCACCTCACGCAGCTTGCGCCGGATGGTCCGGTCCTGTCCGCTGATGTCTTCGGGGAAAAGGTTCCGGGCCAACTGCATCGTGATGGTGGAAAACCCCTGCGCCACGCCGCCGTGCCGGAAATTTGCCCACAGAGCACCGAAGAAACGGAACCAGTCTACCCCGTGGTGATCGTAGAAGCGCTTGTCCTCGGTAACCACGAAGGCGGCCACCACGGCTGGTGAGATCTGGCTTAACGGAACCAGGGTCCGGCGCTGAAGCCCAAGGTCGGTAATGAGCCGGCCGTCGGCGGCGTACACCTTGGATGCCTGCTGGGGATCGTAGCCTTTGTCGACCAGGCTCGCGGTGGAGGGGCACGTGGCACCCGCGCAGGCGCGCCGCCACGAACCCAGCACGAGCCCGGCGAGGAGCATCATGGCGGCGAGTACACCGGTGATGATGTTGCTACGGATGCGGGGGGTAAACCACCAGCGGCTGAGGGTGTCAAGCATGGTTGGAATATAGACTGGATGTGGGAGTAGGGAGTAGGTGGTAGGTGGTAGGGGGTACGGGAGTGGGGAGACGGGAGAGGGCGCTGGTGCGGCAGACGGAGCTGACTCCCTACTCCCTACCCCCTACCACCTACTACCTACCACCTACTCCCCACGACCAATTCTTGCCCACCCCCCGGCCGCCCCTAACATTCCGCCCCATGCCTGACCTTTTCAGCCTTCTCAGCGAGCGTGGATTCGTTCACGACGCGACCCCGGGTCTGCCCGACCGATTGCAGCAGGGCCCGATTACGGGATACGTCGGGTTCGATCCCACAGCGGATTCGCTGCATGTCGGAAATCTGGTTCCGGTGATGGGATTGGCCTGGCTCCAGCGGACCGGAGGAACGCCGATCGTCGTCATTGGCGGCGGCACCGGCATGGTGGGAGATCCCAGCGGGAAGCGGGGAGAGCGCCCGATACTCTCGGTCGAGCATATCGATGCCAACGCCCAGGCGATCAGGGCGCAGCTGGAGCGATTTCTCACCTTCGAGGGCGCCAATGCGGCCAGGATGAGGAACAATGCCGACTGGCTGCGACCGATCCGGCTGCTGGATTTCCTCCGCGACACCGGGAAGCACTTCACCATCAGCTACATGCTGCAGAAGGAATCGGTGAAGAGCCGGATGGAGACGGGAATCTCGTTCACCGAATTCAGCTACATGCTGACCCAGGCGTACGACTTCTGGCACCTGTTCCGCACCGACGACTGCGAGCTCCAGATGGGCGGTAGCGACCAGTGGGGCAACATCACCGCGGGCACCGAGCTGATCGGGCGGCGGGAGGGCAAGAGCGCGCACGCCCTGGTCTTCCCGCTCATCACCACGGCGTCAGGAGCCAAGTTCGGGAAGAGCGAGGACGAGAACGTCTGGCTCGATGCTCGGAAGACGAGCCCGTACAAGTTCTACCAATTCTGGCTCAACACCGACGACAGGGACCTGGAGCGGTGCCTCAAATTCTTCACCTTTCTGTCGCTCGAGGAGATCCGTCGCGTGATGGACCAGCAGGCGAGCGATCCGGGGCAGCGCGCCGCTCATCGGCTCCTCGCCGAGGAGTTGACCGGCCGGGTTCACGGGGCGGACACGGCCAGGCGGGTCGTCGCTGCGAGCCGCCTGCTCTTCGGTGGGCAGGATCTCCGGGCAGCCGAGGCTACCGTGTTCCAGACCCTGGCCGATGAGATCCCCACCCTGCGGATGGCGCGGGCCGAGCTGGAAGGCCTTCCGGTCATCGACTTTTGGTAAAGGCCGGGCTGGCGACTTCCAAGAGCGATGCGCGACGGGGCATTCAGGGGAAGGGATTTTCCCTCAACGCCGAGCCGGTGAGCGATGTGGACCGGATCCTCAGCGAAACGGACCTGCTGGCCGGCGGACACGCCATGCTGCAGAAGGGCAAGAAGAACTACGCGCTATTGGTAGCGGAATCCTAAGCTGCTTCCTGCCGTTCCCCCGTTCCCGGAGAGCTCCAGATGAGCGACTTCACGCGGTTCCTCAATGAGTACGGAGTCATCGGCTTGGCGATTGCCGTGATCATCGGAGGGAAAGCCGGTGAGCTGGTGAAAGCGATCGTGGACGGGCTCCTGATGCCCATCGTCGGGTTGGTTCTGCCCGGCGGAGACTGGCAGAAGTGGACTGTGGGACCCTTCGCCATCGGGTCAGTCCTGGCGGCACTACTCAACTTCCTTGTCGTCGCCTTTCTGGTGTACTGGTTTGCCAAGAAGGTGTTGAAGGAGGAGATGGTGGCGAAGAAGTAGACGAACAGCGTGAGAAGTGAGACGGGAGAAGCGCAAGAACGTGAGGGGTCAGAGTAAGCAGGCGAGAAGCAACTGCGTAGCTGCAATCCTCGTCACTTCTCACGTCTCACCTCTCACGCATTTCCTACCACCGCGTCCGTCTCGTCGTTCGGGGCGCTCGGGCGCCCAGCATCCCGAAGACCCCTCGCACCAGTTCCCTCCCCACGGTTCTCGCGATGGTAGTGCCCAGTGCTCCGAGCACCGCTCCCCCAACCACCGCCCCGACCGACTTTCCAACCTTCCCTGCGGGTTTGGCATCCGGTGCCGGCGCTTCGGGCGCAGTCTTGGCGAGCCGCGCGGCGAGGATCTCCCGGGCACTCTCCCGATCGACCGGGGCGCCGTAGGCCTTCACGAGATCCGACTGCCGGATGTCGGCCTGAAGCTCATCAGGAGTGAGGGGCGCCATCCGGGAGGCGGGAGGAATCAATCGAGTCGGCATTACGGGAGTGGGAACCCCGCGCGGATCGAGCACGGTGACGACCGCTTCTCCGATGCCGAGGGAGGTGAGCACTTCTTCCAGGTCGAGATAGGGGGCCTTGGGATAGGTACGGGCTGTCGCAGCGAGCAGGCGCTCGTCATCCGGGGTGTGGGCCCGGAGAGCGTGCTGCACCCGGTTGCTCAGTTGGGCCAGGACGTCCGGCGGTACGTCCTTCGGGGTCTGGGTGACGAAGTACACGCCGACGCCTTTCGAGCGAACCAGCCGCACCACTTGTTCGACCTGCTCGAGGAAGGGTTTGGGAGCATCCTGGAAGAGGAGGTGCGCCTCGTCGAAGAAGAACACCAGCTTGGGCCGGTCGAGATCCCCTGCCTCGGGCAGGTTGTGATACAGGTCGGCCAGCAGCCACATCATGAAGGTGGAGAAGAGCCGCGGCTTGTCCTGCGCGTCGGCCAGCTCGAGACAGGTGACGACCCCGCGACCATCCGAGGTCTTGGCCAGCAGGTCGTGGACATCGAACTGCGGCTCGCCGAAAAAGGCCCGCGCACCCTGAGCCTCCAGCTCGATCATCTTCCGCAGCAGCACGCCGACCGTCGCCTCCGACATTCCGCCATAACCCGCAAGTGCTCCCTTCCCGGCATCTGAAGTAAGGAACTGGAGCACGGCCCGCAGGTCTTCGAAATCGAGGAGTGGGAGCTGGTTGTCGTCGCAGTATTTGACGAGCAGAGTGAGCACGCTGGCCTGGGTGTCGTTGAGTCCCAGCACCTTCGAGAGAAGCAGGGGGCCGAAGTCGCTCACGGTAGCGCGGAGCTGAACACCCAGCTTGCCGGTCAGGCTCACGAATTCGACCGGCACGCTGGCCCCCTTCCAGGCCCATCCGGTCTCCTTCGCCCGCTGTGCGACGCGGTCATTCGACTCTCCGGGCATGGCGAGACCCGAGAGATCGCCCTTGATGTCGGCGACGAATACCGGGACACCGGCGGCGGAGAATTGCTCGGTGAGAAGTTGGAGCGTCTTGGTCTTGCCGGTCCCGGTCGCGCCCGCGATGAGACCATGACGATTGGTCATGGCGAGAGGGACGCGAACTTTCGGCTCCGGTAATCAGCGCAGCGCCATCGAGAGCCGCACCGAAGACGATGGATGCGTCGGTGAAGCCGTAGCCGGACTTCAGGGCGTCAGCGAGGGTGGGCATGGAGGCGGGAGGCGGGAGGTAGGCGTTGATCCGCTCTAGAGGCGAGTTGTCCGGGACACGATGTCCAGCACCTCCGCGACCCTCGCCATTTCTTCCACCGTATTGTAGCAGTGCGGCGCCAGCCGAATCACACCTTCGCGCAGACTGCAGTAGATCCCCGCCTCGCGCAGCGCGTGATACGATGCCGACAGGTTGGGTGGAGAGACGCTGATGATCGCCGACCCACGAGGTCCGATGGGTGAGGCGACCGGGATACCGCGGCGTTCGGCCCATTCGAGCACGGGGGTGTGCACCCCGCGTAGATGCCGTTCGATGTGTTCGATGCCGAGTGACTGCAGCAGCTCCACCGAACGGTTCATCCCGAAAAAGTCCTGGAAAGGGAGGGTCACCATCTCGTAGCGTCGAGCAGTCCCGCGCAGCAGGGGATTGTACCGGGTCAGCCGGGAGAGATCATCGGTGCCTTCATACGCCATCCAGCCGGTCATCGCCGGATTCAGCTGCTCGATCAGGTCTCGCCGGACATAGACGAACCCGGAGCCCCAGGGAGAGAGGAGCCACTTCTGGGCGCCGCAGGCAAGGACATCCACCGGCGTCTCGCGGACATCGAGTGGCATCTGCCCAACACCCTGAATCGCATCGAGCACCAGCCACTTGCCGAGCTGGCGGGTCGCCGCCGAGAGCCGGGCAAGATCGATGGTGTAACCGGTAGAGAACTGGGTCCACGAGACGGCGATCGCCCGAACCTTGGGATCGGCCAGCCTCGCGTGCAGCCGTTCCTCGTCGGGCCAGCCCTGAGACGTCACCGGGACCATCTCACACGTCACGTCCAGGTTTCGGAGGGCAAGCCAGGGGTAGACGTTGGCGGGAAACTCCCGGTCGCTCACCAGGACGATATCGCCAGAGCGGAAAGGAAGGCCTCGCGCTGCGACCGACAATCCAAACGTCGTATTGGTTGCCAGGCCGATCTCATCCACCTCCGCATTGATGAGCCGGGCGCAGAGCTCCCGTGCCCGCGCGAAGGCGCCGAACATGTCATCGTGCTTGAGCAGGTAAGGCTTGGCGCGCTTCTGGGTGAACTCTTCGACCGCTCGGCGGGTCCGTTCGGGAAGGGGTCCGATGCTCGCGTGATCGAGGTAGATGGTTTCCCGGCTCCAGGGAAACTCCTCCTTCCGTAGAGCTTCCACGTCGTAGCCGGGTGAGCGGTGAGCGGTGAGCGGTGAGCGGGTCGCCGCCTCTGGCTTGGTTTCAGGAGTCGTCACGGCGCCACGATCATTCGGTTTGAGTTGAGGTTGTTCCCGCTTACCGCTCACCGCTAACCGCTCACCTCTCAGCTGGACGAACTGGTCGCTTCAGTTTCAGAATCAGTGCGGAAATGGAGAGGTCCTTTTTGAATACCGGGTACCGAGAACCGAGTACCGAGCGCTGGGGACTGAGTGCTGACGGCTGGCGGCTACCAGGTAACGGCTTCTCTGCGTCTGACCGGCTCGCTACGTTACCCCGGACTCCACCGATCCGGCAAGCACGTGAGCTTTAGCGGGCCCTTCACCCTGGTATTGAGCGGCGGCGGCCTCAAAGGGCTGGCGCACATCGGAGTACTCCGGGCACTGGAGGAGCGGGGTCTCGTCCCCAGCCTGGTGGTCGGAACCAGCATGGGTTCGCTGGTCGCCGCCGCGTGGGCCACTGGGATGCCAATCGGCGAGATGACCGAGCGCGGCCTCCGGGTCAAGCGGCGGGACATCTTCCAGGTGGCTCACGTGGACATGGCGCTCAAGCGGATGCAGTCGCCTGCGGTCTACCGGCGGGAGCCGCTCGACAACCTGATTCAGAGCCTGGCTGGCGACCGCACCTTCGAAGACCTCGACCGTCCCCTCCTGGTCAACACAGTGGAGCTCAATTCCGGAGCCCAGGTGCTCTGGGGACTTCCCGGTCTTCGCAAGGTCCGGGTAGCAGACGCGGTATTCGCCTCCTGCGCCCTGCCCGGCATCCTCCCGCCGCGCGAGATCCAAGGCCGCCACTACGTGGACGGTGCGGTAATCGAAAACCTGCCGGTCCAGATCGCGGCGGTGCAGCGCACCTCGTTAGTTCTGGCGGTAGACGTTGGAGGCTCGGGCGCACTCCGAGCCGAGGTCCAGGAAGCAGGGTTCGCGGCGACGTATCTCAGAGGCTATGAGATCGTAATGCAAACTTTGATGGAGACGCGGCTCCGGGAGTGGAGACACCCGACGCTGGTGCTGGTCCATCCCAGGGTCGAGCACATGTCGCTCTTCGCGTTTGGCCACAACCGCGAGCTGATCGATGAAGGATACCGTGCAACCGCAGGCGTCCTCGACTCGCTGGGCGACCAGATGGAAGGAGGCATCTACCCCAAGAAGCGGGTCGAGGTCCGGGTTGACCGCTCCCGCTGCATCGGCTGCGGCATGTGTGCGATGCACTCGCCCGCCGTGTTCCGGATGGCCGATGACCAGCGCGCCGAGGTCATCGCACCGGTTCAGACCTGGTCTCCGCTCGATGGAGCCTACGTTCGCAATTGTCCCACCTATGCGATCAGCGTCCGGCTGGCGCCGCCGGGAGTGTGATCCCGGCTTCGATCGCGCGGAGATCCTCTACTACCCTGTCCCAATTGAGGCGACGCTCGACCTCGAGTCGTCCTCCAGCGCCCAGTTTTCGAGCAAGATCCTCATCACTCAGTACTTGTCTGACCGCCTGAGTAGCCGCTTCGACATTCCCCGGCTCAACCAGTAGACCGGTCACTCCGTCCTCCACCGCATCCGGAATTCCGCCACTGCGACATGCCACGACCGGCACCCCACACGCCGAGGCTTCGACCAGCGACAATCCGAACCCCTCGACCTGAAGCGGCAGCTCGCGGGAGAGCCCCAGATACAAACACGCAGTGCAGTAGAGTGCCGGCAGGTCTTCCTCCGGCACTTCTCCCAGGAACCGGACGCGTTCGTTCAACCCTCTCCGCTCAACCTCGGCTGAAAGCGCGTCTCTTGTGGGACCGGTGCCGGCGATGGCATAGCCGAGATCAGGGAATTCCGACGCCAGGCGTTCGAGGACGAGAATCCCCGTGTCTATCCCCTTGTGTTCGACCAAGCGGGTAACGGTGAGGAGCCAGCGCCTCTTGCCCAGGCCGAGACGGCGCCGCAGATCCTCCGTCCCGATCTGGGGGTGAAATTGCCTGGGATCCGCTCCCAAAGGGACGATGTGCAAGCGGTCCTGAACAGAAAGACCGAGTGAATCGCAGAGGCGGGCAGCCCGAGCACGCGTCCAGCCGCTGATTGCTACCAGGGCGGATGCCTCCCCGAGCAAACGACGGGCGATCGCCCGTTTCAGCGACGACCGCCGCGCCTGTCTCTCGATCAGCAGCAGATCGAGGCCGTAGAGGATGACCCCATAGGGAATCCTCCTCCGTGCCCGGAGCCACAACGCGGGATAACCGGCAGGCTTCAGGTTTCCGACCCAGACGAACCGAGTCGCTTCTCGGTCACTCAACTCGAGCAGGCGGGATGACCAGCGCCGCAACCCGCCGAGTGTCCGCAGCCTCTCGCTCGGCACCTCGAGGCGATCGATTCCGCCCTCGAGGCCTCGTGGTCTATCTGGGGCAATACCTGTCGAGACGAGAAGTTCATCCGGGGGATAGTGCCGTGCGATTTCCGAGAGGCACCGGGCGATGCCCCCCAACATCGGCGGGAAGTCGTATGCGAGAAGGAGAGTGCGAGGCAGAGGGACGCCTCAGCGGCCGGGCTGGCCAAGAACGTCGCGATAGACGGCGATCGTCCCTGAAACGGTGCGGTCCAGAGAAAAATCTTCCCGGGCAGTGCGGCGGCCGGCAGTGGCAAGCCGGGCCCGAAGGTTCTGGTCTTCCAGTAGCTCGTCAATCGCCTGGGCCCATCGCGCTGGCGCGTCGAGTGGGAGCAACCGGCCGTTTACCCCATCCTTCAGGACGTAGGCGTTACCCGGTACCGCTGAGGCAACGACCGGACATCCCAAAGCCAGCGCCTCGAGCAGAGCCTGGGACAAGCCCTCGTCCCAAGTAGGTAGAAGGGCTAACTCGGCCAACTCGTAGAGCGGGCGGATGTCCCGTTCGAAGTTGAAGGAAACGACGGCGTGGCGGTCGGGGACTTTCGCAACGAGATGAGAAAAGGCATTCTCGCCGGCGCCGGCCATGACGAGTCGCACCGGGGTCGTCACCGAATGAAGGGCGCGAAGGACCACATCCTGCGCCTTGCGCCGGGCCGCGATGAGAACCGTTCGGCGACTGGGATCCCACTCGATGCGGTGCCGCCAGGCCTCGACCTCAGCGGTCGAAAGCGGACGGTCCACCCGTGCGGCGATCAGGCCATTAGCCACCACGGCAATCTTTCGGCGCGGAATCCCTCGGCGGCCGAGGGCTTCGGCAACGGCAGGACTCACGGCAACGACTCGGGAGGCGACTCGGCCTGAGAGCCAATTCTCGAGGTAGAAACTCCGCGGCATTTGCCGGCGGGTGACAACCAGGGGGACGGTGAGACGGTGAGTCAGACCGAGCCAGGTCAGGGCCTTCCGGTCACGCGCGGAATGGGAGTTGGCCACGTCCACCGGATGACGGGCGAGAAGATCGCGAAGCAGGGCTGCGTTGTGGCGCCGACCGCGGCGGGCAAAGGGAAGCGCGTCCACCTCGAGTCCCGCGCTTCGCGCATCCTCCTCCAACTCCGAACCGACGGGACAAGCGAATCGAACCTTCACGCCGCGCTCGGCGAGCCCGATGCTGAGATGGAGAGTCGAGAGCGAGGCTCCGGTGCCTCCGGGCTGCTGGATTACCTGAAGGACTCTTAACCCGTCTCCCGAGGTGCGCGGGGGCTCGCGAGCAGAGTCAGCGACAGGTCGCATCTGGGGCATGGGTTCGGTAAGATACCGCATGCGTGTGGCGGTTGTCGGGGCCGGGAGCCCGCTCAAGACCGAGGCATCCATCACGCGCGCCTGCCGAAGCCTCGGCTGCGAGACACTCCATCTCAACGTGCCGGGTACGAGCCAGTGGCTCGGCCCGCTTGCGCCGCCTTTGCTCTGGCGTCGCATCAGTAGGGTTTCACCCCGACCTGGTGATACTGACAGTCCGCGCTGTTCGTCTCGGAGAGCACTACCTCACCCGCATTGCCGAACGGTTCTCCACCGCCTTCTGGTATTTCGACTACCTGCTCACTCCCGACGCCGTGAAAGTGGCGCGGCTCGCCGGAACCACCTTCGTCAGCTCCACCCAGCATGTCGGCCATCTGGGAGCGGCAGGAGCAGGCAGAGTCTATTTCATGCCCCAAGGTGTGGACCCGGAGGTGGATAGGCCTCCGGATGAAATTCCGGAATCGTTTGTCTGTGAAGTGTCCTTCATCGGGTCGGGGCAGTACCTGGCGCGACATGACCCGCTTCGCCGAATCGCAGCGTCGGCACGACTCCAGGTACGCGGGCCCGGCTGGACACCCCCACCAGCAGGAATTCCTGTCGTTGGAGGCGAGACCCGAGGCCTGCCCTTCACTCAAGCCACGGCAGGGGCGGCGATCTGCCTCGGCCTTCACGCCTATCCGGAACAGGCTCTGGGCGGGTATTCCAGCTCCAACCGGATGTGGAAGGTCCTGGGAGCTGGAGGCTTTTTCCTGGGAGAGCACAGCGCCGGAATCGAGAAGTTCGCGCGCGATGGCGAGCACTGCGCGTGGTTCCACTCAACCGAAGAGATGCTCACCCGAATCAGTCATTTTCTGGTGAGAGCAGACGAGCGAAGAGAGATTGCAGAAGCCGGGCGGGCGCACGCGTTGGCCCGGCATACCTACGCACACCGCATGGAACTGATGCTCAGAGGGAAAGGGTACGAGGCGACCTGAGCAGACTCAACTCTTCGACGATTCCTGCAAGGCGTCCACAAGCATGGTGGACATACGGTGCATGTACGTGTGATTGGAAAGGCAGCGCTGCCGAGCCGCGTTCGCCAACCGGTCGCGGTACGAATCCTCCTGTAAGGCGCGCTTGACCTGGCCCCGCAACTGCGCCGGATTCTCGAAAACCAGCACTTCCCTTCCATCATCGAAGTGAAGGGCCAGGTCGGCCCGGGCATCCACGACTTGAGCCACCCCGATGCTGCTGAGCTCGAAGACGCGCTGGTTGCACCCTCGGCCCTGGTGCGCGGGGTCGTCATCGAGCGAGTGATGGACATTGATGCCGACAGTAGCCCCGGCGTAGGCCCGCACAAAGTCCTCCGTCGTCGGCAACCCTCCCCGACAATAGTCCCTGAGCGAGGTCTTCTTCCAGCTGTCTCCCCAGACAGCGAGGCCAAACTCCACCAGCTCGTTCAGCAGCAGCTCGCGCCGAGGAGTCGCCTCGCCGGCAAAGACCACATTGGCGCGGAAGGGGCCCTTGGCACGCATCGGCTTGTGCACCGAAGGGTCACAACCCAGAGGCAGGAACACAGCCGGGGTCACGCCCCCTCGCTGCACCTCCTCGGTCACATCGGTTCCCGTCAGGTACATGCGGTCGTAGGCCGGCGCCAGCTGTCGGGCAGAATTCACCACCCGCAGATCGCCCGGAAACCAGTTCACCCAGCGCGCGGAGTATCCGCTTCGCACCGCACGGATGGCGACGGCGTCGAGTCCGAAGCCTCCCATCGCGATCACCAGCTGAGGCTTGTGGCTGTCGAGCGCTTTCACCAATCGGCCCTGGAAGTCCCGTCCGGCCAGCCGCTCGAGCCAGCCCGCCTGTTCCGGATCGAGGGTAGCGACCGTACAGCCGAGTCTTGCGAGCGCGCGACAGCGCAGGCCATTGTGGGTGTGGACGCTATCATCCTGCCGCCCGATAAAGAGGACCCGCGTTCCGCTAAATCTGCTCACGAAGTGAACTCCGGACTCGGGATTGGCGGACGCCCGCTGCGTCGCGCGGGACGTTCCAGTCGGTGGCCCTCGTACAAGTCACGATAGCGCCCGCCCTGGGCCAGGAGCGAGTCATGGGTGCCGCGTTCGATGATCCGGCCGTGTTCCAGCACCAAAATCAGATCCGCGTGCCGGATGGTCGATAGCCGGTGGGCGATCACCAGCACGGTCCGGTGCTGCATCAACCGGTCAATCGCCCCCCGCACCAGTCGCTCCGACTCGGGGTCGAGGGCACTGGTCGCCTCATCAAGCACCAGGATGGGGGAGTCCTTGAGGAGCGCCCGCGCGATCGCGATCCGCTGCCGCTGACCTCCCGAGAGCCGGGCCCCTCGCTCCCCCACGACGGTGTCATAGCCCATCGGCATCTGGGCGACGAAGTCATGGGCGTTGGCCGCCGTTGCCGCCGCCTCGACCTCCTCCCGACTGGCTCCGGGACGGCCGTAGGCAATGTTGGCATGCACGGTATCGTGTAAGAGCACCGCATCCTGTCCCACGACACCCATCAGGGAACGCACCGAGCTCCGGCTCAAGGTATCGAGCGGCACATCATCCATCAGGATGCGTCCCCGAGTCGGCTCCCGAAAGCGGATCAACAGTTCGGCAATGGTGCTTTTCCCCGCCCCCGATGGTCCCACCAGGGCGACGATCGAGCCGCGCGGCAAGGCGAAGGAGACATCCTCCAACACCCAGTGCGGATGCGCCCCGGAAACTCGTCCCGACCGGCCATACTCGAACCAGACACCATCGAAGACCACCGTCCGGGTGAATTTCGCTTCGGCCAAGCCGGGCGGCTCGGCCTCCGGAAGGGGCAGGTCGAGCACCTCGAATACCCGCTCCGCACTCCCCAGCGCCACGGCCATCTGGTTGGGGAACTGGGTGAGCGCCTTGAGCGGCGCCATCATCTTGAGCGCGGCAACCAGAAATACCATCAGCGCCTGAGGGCTCAGAGCACCACCGCCACTGAAGGCCGGAGTGGCACCGACTCCAATCAGGAGCACCAGCAGCAGTCCTCCGAACAACTCGCTCAGCGGGGCAGTCAGCGTGGCGAGCCGCTGGGCCCTCACCGTCCGCTGCCGGTACCGGCTGGCCTGTTCGCGGAATCGTCTGCTTTCCCGTTCTTCCCCGCCGAACGCACGCACCAGTTTCACCGCGCCCAGTCGCTCGGCGACACTTGCGGTCATCTCTCCCGCTTCATCCGCCCGCGCCCGGGAATAGCGTCTCAGTCGCTTGAGCAGCGTCCGGATGGTCACCAGGAGGACCGGGGCCGCCGCGAGCGCGATCAAGGTGAGGCGCCAGGAGATCTGGGTCAGCACCAGGAGGGTGGTGCAGATGACCACGAGATTCTGAAAAAACGACGCCAGACCCGCGCTCACAACCCCCTTGGATGCGTCGGCGTCCTGCATGACCCGGGAGCTGATCTGTCCGCTGCGGGTCCGCTCGAAGAAGCCCAGATCAAGCCGCAGCAGGTGGTCGAACAGCTGGGTGCGAAGGTCGCGCACGAGGCTTTCCTGGATCTGCACGCTGATCTGCCCGGAGACATAGGCGAGGGCATTCTTGAGCACGAGCGCTACGAGCAGGAGCAGAACCAGACGTACCGTCGCCGCCGTCGGCGAAACGCCAGTCAACAACGGCGAAAGCACGTTGGCCACCAGAGTTTCGAGCTTAGTCCCACCCCCGGCCGGTGGAGCCGACGCGAAGATCTGCTGCAGAAGCGGAATGAGGATGACCAGCGTGACGCCGTCCAGCAGCGACGCCAGGGCCGTGGTGACGAGGCCGAGGGAGAAGCGGAGCCGATAAGGCCTCAGGTACCCGAGCAGCCGGCGAGTCGAGCCGCGCCGGGGCGAATGCGTCACGGAGGAACTACGAGCCACGGCGGGGTTGGAGCAGCGCGATGGGGAGCACCATTTCTTCGGGAGTCACACCGCCATGAAGAAACGCGCCCCGGTAGCGCGCCTGATATTCCCTGAGCTTCGTGGGATAGACGAAGAACCGGTCTCCGGTGGCGAGCAGCATCCGGGTCCCCGGTGTGCGCGGCGGGAGGCCCCAGGCGGTCAGGTCGTCCACCGCAATCGCAGCCTCCCGCTCCTGGGCTCGAAGATCCTCTCCGAACTTGTAGCGCAGGTTCGCCGTCGCGTCCCGGCGAGCGTAGACCGTGCCCGGAGTGTGGCAGTGGATCGACCCATGATCGGTCGTGAGCAACACCGGCACGGAGCGACGCTCGGCTTCCCGCAAGGCGTGCCACAGGGAGGAACGCTCAAACCAGGTCCGGGTCAGGCTGCGAAGGGCCGAGGTATCCCGCGCCACCTCGAACAGCGTCGAATTCTCGGTCCGACCGTGGGTAAGCTGATCAATGAAGTTGAAGACCAGCGCCGTCACTCCCTCCTGCGCGAGGTGGGCAGGGAGTCGAGTCAGCAGGGCCTCACCGTCGGCGGCGGTGAAGACCTTTTCATAGTGCACCGGCACCGGCTTGCCCGTCAGGTCTTTGAACTGCTCGGTCATCAACTCCGCTTCGTGCGCGTTGAGGCTCGCGTCGTCGCTGTCGCGCCACCACGCAGGGTGGCGAGTGGCGAGCTCCGAGGGGAAGAGACCGCTGAAGATCGCATTCCGCGCGAAGGGAGTCGCGGTGGGGAGAATCGAGAAGTAGTAGGCCGTCTCGATATCGAAGCGGGAGCTGACCAGTGGGCGAATGGCCTCCCATTGATCGAGCCGGAGACAATCCACCACGACCAGCATCGCCTTGCCGTGCTGGCGATAGAGCGGCAGGAGGAACTCGGCGCCGATGTCGACGCTGAGAGGTGGGCGGTCCCCTCCACCCTCTTTGAGCCAGCGGGGATAGTGCTGCTCGATGAACCGGGCGAAATCCTGCCGCATGCTGATCTGCAGCGTACGCAGAGCCTCGGAGAGTCCCGGCTCGTCCGCCTCGCCCAGCCGGACCTCCCACGTCGCCAGCTCGGCCGCGAGCTCCATCCACTCCCGCCACGCCATCGGCGAACCCCGGCGTGATTCCAGATCCCGGAAGCGGGTCGCGAAGTCCCGCGAGAGTCGCTGCTGGCGGATGCGGTCCCCGTCCAGAAGCCGGGTCACGACACTGAGGATCTGCCGAGGGTTCACCGGCTTGACGAGGTAGTCGGCGATCTCGGACCCGATGGCGTCCTTGAGGGTACCGGCTTCCTCGCTCTTGGTCACCATGACGATCGGCATGGCGTGATCGATTCCCCGGATCGCCTGAAGCAGCTCGAGGCCGCGGCGACCCGGCATGTGCTCATCCAGCAGGACCACGCCGTAGGGCTGGCGCTGCAGGAGGACGAGAGCGTCGTCTCCGTGCGCCGCCTTGTCCACGGTGAACCCCTGCTCCTCGAGGAACATGGTATGCGAGGTAAGGGTCTCGACCTCATCGTCGACCCAGAGAATTCGTTTCGGGCGAGGCATGGATGAATTATAGGCAAGACCGCACCCCGGCGGGCGGGTGGGCAGGAGTCAGGCTAGCTTATTCCGGTGCCCAGCGACCCACGAATCCTGGCCGTCCGTTTCAGCTCCATCGGCGACGTCTTGCTCATCACTCCCTTGCTTCGGGCCTTGCGTGCCCGGCATCCAGGGGCGACCATCACGGCGCTGACCAAGTCCGCATTTGCTCCACTGCTCTCCGATAACCCGCATCTCAATGACGTGCTGACCCTGGACCCCCAGGATTCGATCGCGGCGATGGCCCGTGAGCTTCGACTCAGGAACTACAGTCACCTCCTCGACCTCCACGGCAGCCTGAGGTCTCGAGTTCTCCGGCTGCTGGTGCCGGGGCGGTGGAACGGCTTCGATGCCCGCCGGCGCCAGCGTCGCGCCCTGATCCGCTACAAACGCCATCTCTACCGTGACATCCTGCCGGTACCCGAGCGCTACTTCGACGCTGCCCGCGACCTCGACGTGACACCGGACCAGGCCCCGGCCGAAATGCACCTGCATCCTTCGGCCAAGGAGAGTGCGGCGCGCTGGCTGTCCGAGAATGGCCTGAATGGAGATCGGAAACTGCTGGTCGTCGCCCCCGGCGCGGCCCACGCCACCAAACGTTGGCCGCAGGATCACTGGCGCAAGCTGGTAGAGTCGGTAACAGGCTCCGGAGCTCGGGTCGCAGTGATCGGCGGCCCGGACGATCATGCTCTCTGCGCCGGCGTGGCCGCGGCTGGCAACGGGTCCGCGGCTTCGGGCGCCGGCGAACTGGGACTCCAGGAATCGGGCGCGGTGCTGGCGCGCGCGGCGGCTGCGGTTACGGGAGACACCGGGGTGATGCACATGGCCACCGCGATCGGCACGCCGGTCGTTGCCCTGTTCGGCCCCACCGTCGAAGCCTTCGGGTTCTTTCCCTACCGGGCGCGGGCGACGGTGTTGCAACGCGACCTGGGATGCCGGCCCTGCAGCGCCAAGGGCACTCTTCGGTGTCCCCTGGTGCACCATCGCTGCCTGAAGGAGATCACGCCGGCTGAAGTCGAACTTGCTCTCACCGAGCTGAGCGCGTGAACGGCTGGGATCCGGCCGCATTCGAGCTGATTTCCCTCCTGGCCCGGAGTGCCCGGGGACCCCGGCGCGAGGGACTCTTCGCATTGTGGCTGACGCTTCGGGTGGCCCAGGACCTTCAACTCGAGCCACCGCTCACCGAGCGCCATGTGCGGCGCCGGATAACGGCCCTCGAGTCGCGCATGTCCAGCCTCACCGTCCCCGCCCCGCTCCGGCGGGCCCTCACAGGCGGCCCTGCACCAGTTGCGCGACGCCACGCGGGAATCGGTGCCCGGCATCCTCAATGGGTTGGTTGCCCCGACCCGGGAAGCTGCCGGCCAGGAGGCGGCCGAAGCCGTCCGCAAGGCCGAGAAGGACTGCTCGTCAGGCGTTGCTTCCCCTCGGTCGCTGACCGATGTCGTATAATTGAGGCATGCAACGCCCTCGCCCTTCTCTTAACAAGGAACCTTCCACCACTGTCGAGGCGCTGGTCCAGCGAATGGACGCGCGCAGCGACGGCACGGTGGCAACCGATAGCGTTCCGACCGGCTTCCCCTCGCTTGATCGGATGCTCGCAGGCGGGTTCCGGCGTCAGGACCTGATCGTTCTGGCGGGCGATGTGGGAAGCGGGAAGTCGTCACTGGGACTCGCGATGGCCATCCGGGGGGCCCAGTCGGGAGTGCCCACGGTCTTCCTGTCGGGGGAGATGACGGAAGACCGCCTCATGGAGCGAGCCCTGGCACTCGAGGCCCGGGTGCCGGTGGACGCTCTCCGAGGCGGAGCGCTCGACGATGTGAGCCGTGCCTCGGTCGGCGCGGCGGCGCTCCGGCTGCGCGACCTTCCGCTGCAGGTCCGGTCGCTCAGCGGACAGCGATTCACCGAGGTGTCGGAGGCACTGGATACGGTGCCCCGCCGGGCGCTCCTTGTGATTGATTCGCTGCAGATGACCGCACCGCCGGCCACGGCCAATGGGCCCGACGAAGCAGTGGCAGGTGCGGCTCGAGCGCTCAAGGCGCTGGCGCTGGATCACGATGTCGCGGTACTGGTCCTGGCCCAGTTACCAGGCCTCAAGCCGAGTCGACGCGATCCCCGCCCCTCGCTCGAAGACCTGGGTGGCCTGGGAGTGGTGAAGCAAGTGGCTGATGTGGTCCTGGCGATCTACCGCGAAGAGATGTACCGGCCGGCGGGTGGGGTCGAAGGAGCGACAGAGCTCATCGTGGCCAAGAATCGCAACGGCACGACTGGTTTTGTCGACCTCTACTTCTACCACGAATGGCTGCGGTTCGAGGATATGGTCGAACCGGGGAGATAATCCTTCCTATTGAGCTGACGACGGAGCCTTGGCCCCGGCGATATCGATCAGGCTTCCATCCTCCCCGCTGGCCTTGGTGATCGTGACCCAGAGAGGCCGCTTCACTCCTTCCGCGTACATCACGATGACGCCTTCACGGGTCTTGATGTCGCTCACCAGTCGCCAGTTGTTCTTGCTGAAGTAATTGCGATAGTAGGTCGCGACCTCCTCCGGGCCCTCGGAGCTCTTGAAGCGGATCTGAGTCGCATCCTCGCCACCGGCGCGGGAGATCGCCTCTCCTTCGGGTGGGACCGGTAGCTCCGGAATGGTCTCGGCCAGCGGAGGCATCTTGGGCCGGTCTTCCTTACAGGCCAGAGCAAGAACCAGCGCGACAGCCAGAAGTTGTGAACGCATAGGCGGGGGAGAGTAGTGGTGGGCCCCTAGGGGGTCAATGGCCGGATGCCAGCCAGCATCCATCGCCTTCGGTCCCTGTGCCGGTAGAGGGCTGACGACAACGGGTTACGGCAGTATTTTCCACTCAGAATCCGTCGAGGCAGAGGAATGGCCGGCCATAGCAAGTGGAAACAAATCAAACGCAAGAAGGCGATCGCCGACCAGAAACGCGGCGCCTCCTGGACCAAGGCCATCCGCGAAATAACCGTCGCGGCCAAGGCCGGTGGTGGCGATCCGGGCGGTAATCCCCGTCTTCGCACGGCGATTGACGCCGCGAAGGCCGTCAACATGCCGGCCGACAACATCGATCGGGCCATCAAGAAGGGAACCGGAGAGCTCGAGGGCGCGGTCTACGAGGAAGTCATGTACGAGGGCTACGGTCCGGGTGGCGCCGCGATCCTGATCGAGGCGACCACCGACAACGCCAACCGCACCGTGGCCGAGATCCGCCACGCGTTCAGCCGCAACGGCGGCAACCTCGGCGCCACCAATTCGGTGTCCTGGATGTTCGAGCGCAAAGGCCAGATTTATCTCGACGCAACCAAGTTCGACGAAGACACGGCACTCGAGGCCGCACTCGATGCCGGGGCCGAAGACTTCGTCCGCGATGGCGAGCAATACGTGGTATCCACCATCCCGCACAGCTTCCACGCGGTGCAGGACGCCTTGAAGGCCAAGCGTTACGCCATCGAATCCGCCGAGCTTGCGATGGTTCCCAAGAACACGGTGCGAGTCGAAGGCAAGCAGGCGGAGCAGATGTTGCGGCTCATGGAAACGCTGGAAGAGCTGGACGACGTTTCGAAGGTCTTTTCCAACTTCGACATCGACGCGGCCGCGATGGCGGAGGCGGAGACATCGGCCTGAGCCGGCGCCTCCCGTGAGGGTGCTCGGCATCGATCCGGGCACCGCGATTACGGGCTACGGTTTGGTCGAAGCCCTGACTGGCCGGGCCCCGCAATTGGTCGAGTGCGGGGTCATCAAGACCCTGCCCCGGGATCCCCTGCCGGAACGGCTGCGACTGATCCACGACGAATTGCTCGGCCTTATCGACCGTCTGGCCCCGGAAAGTGTCGTGGTCGAAGGGGTCTTTGCGGCCCGCAATGTGAGATCGCGCGCTGGTGCTGGGTCACGCGCGGGGAGCAATCCTGCTGGCGGCAGCACTGCGGGGAGTGCCGGTCACCGAATACTCGCCCGCCATCATCAAACAGACAGTCGTAGGCCGCGGAGCGGCGCTCAAACCTCAAGTGGGCTTCATGGTGGCGCAGCTGCTCCGGTTGAAGAGCGCTCCCCGTCCCGCCGACGCGGCCGATGGAGTCGCCATCGCGCTCACGCACCTGCTGCGCACCGCCCCAAAAAGCATCGCCCCCTTCCTGGGACGCCGCGGATGATCGCGCTGGTTTCCGGAATCCTTCGCACGCGGGATGGCGACACCGTCCTGATCGAGACCTCGGGCGGAGTCGGCTACAGCATCACTCTCCCGCTCGGCGTCGTGGAGAGATTGCCGGCACTCGGCTCCAAGGTGCAGCTCCACACCGAGCTGGTGGTGAAGGAGGATGGCTGGGCGCTGTTCGGGTTCGATCGCCCGGCGGAACGCATCGTCTTTCAGCGACTGCTTTCAGCGAGTGGCTTCGGCCCCAGGCTGGCGCTGGCGCTGCTGTCGACCTTGGGGGCCGATCGCACCGTGCGAAGTATCCGGCAGAAGGACATCGCGGCTCTCAGCACGGTGAGCGGCATCGGAAAGAAGAAGGCGGAGCGACTGGTGCTGGAGCTGCACGACCGGTTCGAGGAGGTCGGGGGCGAGCTGCCGCCCGCTTCGATGGGGCCAAGCGAGGAGGCGCTGGCCGCCCTCACGCGGCTCGGTTATCCTCCCGCGCAGGCCGAGAGCGCAGTGCGCGACGCGCTGGCCGCCGACGGCTCCTCGGACACGGCACAGCTGATCAAGCAGGCGCTGCAGCGGCTGGCGGGGAAGAGATGAAGGTGAGCGGTGAGAGAGTAAGAAGTAAGGAGTAGGGAGTAGGCGAGTAGGGAGTGGTGGAGTGGAGACGGACTCGGTGCGCAGTACTCGGACTACCACTCGGTACTCGGTACTAGGTACTTCAACTCTAGAAATCCAATGACAGTCGCAGCTACGACCGCCGAATGGCTCTGCACCCGATGCGGGAGCACCAATCGCCTGCTGGTTGCCTCCGGGACCCGGGAAGCGGAAGATCGTTGCACTCACTGCCACGTGAAGCACCTGGTCCAGCCTGGTGACCGGCCGGTACGGTGGGAAGCCAGATCGATCGATTGATGAGCCGCCTGGAGATCACCACCCCCGACGTCCTCCCCGAGGAGACCGGCGCCGAAGCGGCGCTCCGGCCCTCTCGGCTCGACGAGTTTGTGGGGCAGGTGCAGGTGAAGGCCTCGCTCCAGATCGCGATCGATGCCGCGAAGGCCCGGGGTGAGCCGCTCGATCACACCCTGTTCTTCGGTCCGCCTGGACTCGGCAAGACGACGCTGGCAACACTGCTCGCCCGGGAGATGGGGGTTCAACTCAGGACCACGTCGGGGCCGGTTCTCGAAAAGCCCGGCGATCTGGTGAGCCTGCTGACGACCCTGCAGCCGGGCGACGTGCTCTTCATCGACGAGATCCATCGCCTCCGTCCGGTTCTCGAGGAGTTCCTCTACCCCGCGATGGAGGACTATCGGGTCGAGGTGCGCATCGCCGACGGACCCCACGCCCAAACCATCCCGATGGCGATCGAGCGGTTTACCCTCATCGGCGCCACAACCCGGTTCGGTCTGCTGACTCCACCGATGCGAGCCCGCTTCGGAATGGTGGAGCGGCTGAATTTCTATCCCGCCGATGAGCTCAAGACCATCGTCGTGAGATCGGCGCAGATCCTGAATGTTCCGATCGAGTCGGAGGGAGCCGACGAGCTGGCGAAGCGAAGCCGCGGCACACCGCGCGTGGCCAACCGCCTGTTGCGCCGGGTGCGGGACTATGCCCAGGTGCGGGCTAACGGAATCATCACCGCACAGGTTGCCCGCGATGCACTGAGCCGGCTCAACGTGGATGAGTTCGGTCTCGACGACATGGACGCGCGCATTCTCAAGACCATCATCGAGAAGTTCAGCGGCGGGCCGGTAGGACTCAACACCGTTGCCGTGGCGGTGGGCGAAGACAGCGGGACGCTCGAGGAAGTGTACGAGCCGTACCTGATCCAACAGGGGTTCCTCGAACGCACCGCGCGGGGCCGAGTCGCGACGGCGCATGCCTACCGGCGGTTCGGGATGAAGATGCCTGCTTCCCAGCCATCGATGTTTGAGTAGGGCCAGGGAGTAGGGAATAGGGTGTAGGGAGTAGGGTAACGACCTATCTTCCTTCCCCACCCCCTACACCCTACTCCCTACTCCCCACTCCCGATTCGCTGTCCGCCGTGCCCTACCACACCACCGACTTCGACTACTCCCTCCCACCCGAGCTCATCGCGCAGTATCCCATCGCCGAGCGCGGAACCAGCCGACTGCTCGTAGTCAGGCGGCATGATGCCGAACTGGAAGACCGAAGCTTCGGCGATCTGACCCAGCTCATCCCACCCGGAGACCTGCTGGTCCTGAATAGCACTCGGGTCCGGCACGCGCGGTTCCTGGGGACTCGGCCGAGCGGTGCGCCCGCGGAGGTGTTGTTACTGCATCCCGGTACCGAGGGTGCCTGGATCGCGATCGGCCGGCCCGGTTCGGCGATGAAGCCCGGCAAGCGGATCCGTCTCGCGCCGGACATCGAGGTGGAAACCGTCGCGGAGTTGGAGGAAGGCCAGCGCGAGGTCCGGTTCATCGGGGCTACCGCGGAAGAAGCAATTCGACGCCTGGGCCGGCTGCCGCTCCCTCCTTACATCGAGCGGGACCCCGATTCGAATGACGAGATCAGATATCAGACGGTCTACGCGGAGCAGGAAGGGAGCGTGGCCGCGCCGACCGCGGGCCTGCACTTCACCGCCGAGATCCTCAAGGCAGCTCGAGCAGCGGGACGTGCGCATCGCGCGACTGGATCTCGAAGTCGGCCCCGGGACCTTCAAGCCGGTTGAAGTCGAGGATCTCACTCGGCACCACATGCATCCGGAGCGGTTTGACATCCCCGAAGCAACCGCGACAGCGATCGCGGAGGTTCGCAAACGGAAGGGCAGCGTCTGGGCGGTCGGTACCACGGTGGTGAGAGCGCTCGAAAGTGCTGCTGCGGAAGGGGGCCTGGTGCGATCGGGCAGCGCGGAAACCCGGCTCATGATCACACCGGGTTTTCAATTCAGGGTAGTCGATCACCTGCTGACCAACTTCCACCTCCCCCGTTCAACTCTGTTGATGCTGGTCTCCGCCTTCGCGGGCTATGACCTCACCATGGCCGCGTATCGGCACGGCGTTGCGGAGAGATACCGGTTCTACTCGTACGGGGATGCGATGCTAGTACTGTAGTACCTAATAACCGAGTACCTAGTAACGAGTACCTAGTACCTAGCACCGAGTAGCGAGTAGCGAGACGATACTGTGCCCTCGGCTGCGGTTACTAGGTACTCGTTACTAGGTACTCGGTACTGACTACCTTTCCCGGCCAATGTTCACCTTCACCCTGGACAACACACACAATCTCGCCCGTGCCGGCACGCTCACGCTGCCGCATGGGACGGTGCGCACGCCGGCGTTCATGCCGGTGGGGACTCATGGGACTGTCCGCGGGCTTCACCCGGCCGAAGTCGAGCGCGCGGGAGCTCAGATCGTGCTGGGCAATACCTACCATCTGCATCTGCGTCCCGGGGAAGCTGTGGTCCGCGCACTGGGAGGGCTGCACCGATTTTCTACCTGGCCGGGACCCATGCTCACCGATTCGGGCGGCTTTCAGGTGTTTTCACTGGAGGGCCTTCGCACCATAGAGGAGGAGGGCGTCGAATTTCAGAGTCACATCGACGGAGGTCTGCGGACCATCACGCCCGAATCGTCGATGGACATCCAGTGGGCGCTGGGCGCCGACATCGCGATGGCGTTCGATCACGTGGTCCCGGCCAAGTCCGACTTCGCCAGCGCTGAAGAGGGTATGGAACGGACGCTCCGTTGGCTGGATCGATGCCGCCAGACACGACCACTGCGGGGTCTAGTCCGTAGCCGAGGGGATCGTCGACTCACGACCCAGACAACCCAAGCCCAGACCCTCTGGCCCATCATCCAGGGCGGCACCCACGCCGACCTGAGGATGCGCTCGCTGGAAGGCACCCTGGCCCGCGGTCCCTGGACCGGAATCGCGATCGGCGGCCTCTCTGTAGGCGAGCCCAAGCCGGTCATGCACCGCGTCTTGGAAGAGCTCGCGCCGGTCCTGCCCGCCGCCGTCCCCCGTTATCTTATGGGAGTGGGTTTTCCCGACGATCTGCTGGAGGGAATTGCCCGCGGAGTGGACCTGTTCGACTGTGTTGCCGCGACCCGAAATGGGCGCCACGGCAGCGCCTGGACCAGCCAGGGTAAGGTGAACATCCGCTCCGCCGGGCTCAGATTGTCGGACCAGCCGCTGGACCCCGCGTGTGACTGCGAGACCTGCGTCCGGTTCTCGCGTGGATATCTGCGCCATCTGTTCATGGCTGAGGAGATGCTGGGGCTGCGTTTGGTGTCGATCCACAACATCCGGTTCCTGATCCGGCTCGGAGAGCTGGCCCGGGAAACGATTCTGAACCAGACTTTTGATCGCTGGAGCCGGGACTGGCTCGAGCGTTACCACCGCCGAGGAGACTTGTGACCGCTTCGCTGCTTGCCGTGATGGCCGCTCCCGAAATGCCGGGTGGCGGGCTGGGCCTTCTGCTCTTCCAGATCGTGGCCATCGGCCTGGTGTTCTACTTCCTGATTCTCCGCCCCCAGTCTCAGGCGCGGAAGAAGCATGAGGAGCTGCTCAAGAACATCAAGAAGGGAGACGAGGTCACGACCGCCGGCGGGATCATCGGGAAGGTAAAAGACGTGAAAGAAGACCGGGTCACGATCGAGAGCGGCAGCGCCACGCTCGTGATCGAACGGGCCCGCATCATCCGCATCGGTGACAGCGCGCCGGCGCCGGGAGCCGCTGGATGAGCCTGCTGCCGCTCCACCTGCTTGGCTCTCCCGTGTTGCGGGAGCGAAGTGCCGAGGTCTCGGCGATCGACGACGAGGTGCGCCAGTTCGTGGACGACCTCTTCGA
Organism: uncultured Gemmatimonadales bacterium; assembly: GCA_963821525.1. Taxonomy (GTDB): domain Bacteria; phylum Gemmatimonadota; class Gemmatimonadetes; order Gemmatimonadales; family GWC2-71-9; genus DATBGE01. The sequence continues at coordinate 40,376 of CAWGED010000012.1, forward strand.
GACCATGCACGCCGCCAAGGGCGTGGGCCTCGCGGCCAACCAGGTCGGAGTGGCGCGCCGCGTCGCGGTGGTGGAAACCGAGGACGAGAAGCTGGTCCTGATCAACCCGGTGATCCTCGAGGCCGAGGGGCGAGACACCGAGCCGAAGAGGGCTGCCTCTCGATTCCCAAGGTTTACGCTGACGTGACCCGGCCCGAGAAAATCGTGCTGGAAGCCACGGATCGCGAAGGAAACCGCTACACCAAGACGCTCGACGGTCTCGCCGCACGGGCGGTCCAGCACGAGATCGACCACCTCGATGGCATTCTCTTCGTGGATCACCTCGGCCTCCTGAAGCGGAAGCGAATCCTGTCGAAGTGGAAGAAGGAACACGAAGGCGACAGCTTCGTCTCGGAGGTGGGGCCCGCGTCCGCGGGGACGATCTGATGCGCCTCGTGTTCTTCGGTACGCCGGACTTCGCCGTTCCATCATTGCGGGCGCTGGTCGAGGAAGGCTTCGACGTGGCGCTGGTGGTCACCCAGCCCGACCGCGCGGTGGGACGCTCCCGCAGCACGCTCACTCCCCCGCCCGTGAAGGTTGCCGCGCTGGAAGAGGACCTGCCCATCCTGCAACCCGAGCGCCCCTTCGGAGAAGAGTTCGAGTCGGCCCTTCGCAGTTACGATCCTGAGCTCGGCGTCGTCGTCGCCTACGGGCACATCCTCAAGCCGGCGATCCTGGCCATTCCGCGGCGCGGCATGCTGAACGTGCATGCTTCCCTGCTGCCCAAGCACCGCGGCCCCGCGCCGGTTCAGTGGTCCATTCTGAACGGTGACGAAACGACCGGCGTCAGCATCATGCAGCTCGAGCCGGGGCTGGATACCGGACCGGTCCTGCACTGCATCGAAACCGAGGTGGCAAGGGACGAGACCGGTGGTGAGTTGCTGGAGCGCCTCGCGGAGCTGGGCGCCGCGGCACTGGTGGAGGCCCTCACCATGGTCGCGGGGGACGCCGCCAAGCCCGAGCCGCAGGACCATAGCCGCGCCACGTACGCTCCCAAGATCGATCGCGGCACAACCCGGCTCGACTGGGGGCGGGATGCGGCGTCTGTCGCTCGAACCATCCGGGCCTTCGATCCCGACCCGGGTGCCTGGACGTCGTTGGACAACATGGAGCTGAAGCTGTTCGGCGGCCGTGCGGTGAACGGGAGTGGTGAGCCCGGTACGGTCTTGGAAGCGGGCAAGACACTTCAGGTGGCGGCCGGCGTGGGTGCCGTGGAGGTGGCAGAGGTCCAGCCCGCGGGGAAGACTCGCATGGCGGTCGGCGCCTGGACTCGAGGCCACCGCGTGGAGCCCGGTCACCGGCTGGTATGAGGCCGTTGCCTCGGTTGCACGCGATAACCGATCGGGCCGTGCTGGAACTGGAAGATCTGGGGGTGCGGGCTGCCGCGCTGGCCTCGACCGGATCGGTCGTCGCGCTGCACGCGCGAGACCGCACCGCGACCGGCGAGAAGCTGACGGCGACGGTGCGCCGCTTCCTGTCGCTGGCCCGGCCACCGGAGGCTGCGGTGTTCGTGAACGGACGGCCCGATATCGCCGCGGCGCTGGGCGCCCAGGGAGTGCAGCTTGGCGCGGGCGATCTGCTCCCGAGCGATGCGCGCCTGGTGGCCGGCAGTTGGTCGGGTTGGATTGGAAGCTCGGTGCACTCGAGCGAGGAAGCGCGGGCGGCACTCGAAGCGGGAGCGGATTTCCTGATCGTGGGCCCGATTTACACGCACCACCAGCCATCCCGGACCGACCTGCGGCCGGACCGGGATTGGTGACTGAAGTGGCAAGACTCGGGCGGCCAGTCATCGCGATCGGCGGAGTGACTCCCGAGCGGAGTCAGCAACTGCGAGAGGCGGGCGCGTATGGGATCGCCGCCATCACCGCTGCATGGCACGTAAGGGATCCGGCCGCGGCAGCGCTGGCGCTGCTGGCGCCCTGGCTCGAGGCAGCATGACGAGACTCACGCTAACGGTGAACGGCGAACCCCGATTGATTGAAGGCCCGGCAACGCTCGCCGATCTGCTGCGCCAGCTGGATCTGGACGCGCGCATGGTCGTGGTGGAGCTCAATCGGGAGATCGTTCGCCGCCCGCGCCTTGCAGATACCGGACTCCAGAACGGCGATTCGGTCGAGCTGGTGCACTTCGTAGGTGGAGGATGGAGCGCGGACCTATGGCAACGACAATACAGGAACAAACTTGACCGACCCTCCCTTACGGTTGGGGGACGATCTTTTCGTTCTCGTCTGCTGGTTGGCACCGGGAAGTACCGCAACAATGCGGAAATGGTTCGTGCCATCGAGGCGTCCGGCGCCGAGGTGGTAACGGTCGCCGTGCGTCGGGTGGACCTCGATCGCACCCGGGAAGAGGGACTGCTCTATCACCTCGATCCCACCCGATATTTTCTGCTCGCCAACACCGCGGGCTGTTATACCGCGGACGAAGCGATCCGCTACGCCCGTCTCGGTCGCGAAGCGGGATTCAACGATTTCATCAAACTGGAAGTGATCGGGGACCGGGACACGCTGCTTCCCGACACCGCCGGCCTCATCTCCGCCACGAAGACGCTGGCGGCCGAGGGATTCCAGGTGATGGCCTATACCAACGATGATCTGATCACGGCCTTGCGACTGGAGGACGCCGGCGCCGCCGCCGTCATGCCGCTCGCATCTCCGATCGGCAGCGGACTCGGCCTGCTCAATCCCTACAGCATTCGCACCATCAAGAAGCGGCTCAAGGTGCCGGTGCTGGTGGATGCCGGAGTCGGCACGGCCTCCGATGCATGCATCACGATGGAGCAAGGCGTTGACGGCATTCTCATGAATACCGCCATCGCCGAAGCCGAAGATGCGGTGAGCATGGCCCTCGCGATGCGCTACGCCGTCGAAGCAGGCCGCCTCGCGTTCCTGGCGGGTCGGATGCCGCGGCGGGAGGTGGCGGTGCCATCGAGTCCGACGCGAGGGATGTTGTGACCGACGCATCCACTGATCTTTCACCACCCGGCCTGGCGCCGAGACGCGCTGCGCTCCGAATCCTGGAGCGGGCAGGACGTGGTCTGCCGCTGGATGCGGCGCTGGAGTTGAGCATGAAGGGGCTGGAAGGGGCCGATCGCCGGCTGGCCCACGAGCTCGCGGCTGGAGTCCTGCGGCGTCAGACCGAGCTCGATTCCCGGCTGGAACGGCACGTCCCCCGGGGACTCGGATCGGTTCCGCCCTTGATTCGCGGCGTTCTCCGCCTCGGCGTGTACCAGCTGGATCAGCTGGACCGGGTGCCACCTCACGCCGCCGTCAGCACATCAGTGGACCTGGCGCGCGAAGTGGCTGGAGCGAAGGCCGCGGGGTTCGTGAATGCGGTGCTGCGGAGAGCGGGAGAGGCGGGAAACCCTGGGCCTACCGGGAAAACCCGTCGCCCGTCCGACCCGTCCGCCTCGTCCGTCCTGAACGACCTGTCCACCCGTTTCTCTCATCCAGAATGGCTAGTCGGCCGATGGATCGAGCGATTCGGCGCGGAAGACACCGAGGCGCTCCTCGCATGGAACAACCAGCGCCCCGTTCTTGTCGTGCAGCCCGGCCGAGAGAGCGAAGCTCAGATCGGTAACCGGTTCGAGGAGAATCGAATCGAATTCAAGTCTGCGCCCTTCGGTGCCGGGTTGATTGTGGCGGGACGTTCTCCCGCCAATCTGCCGGGATACGCCGAAGGCGCCTTCATCGTTCAGGATCCGGCCCAGGCTCTGGTAGTACGGTTCGCGGACTTCCCCGCCGACGCCACGGTGTACGACGCCTGTGCCGCCCCGGGCGGCAAGACGATCGCCTTGGGCCGTAGCGTCCGTTCGGTGATCGCGGGCGAAGCCCGGCCATCGCGGCTGCCCGCGACTGGCCGAGAATCTCGCTCGTGCCGGATCAGGGCCTGCATTCATCGTGGCGGCGGACGCGAGTCGCCCTCCGCTCAAGCGATGCGCCGCGGTTCTGCTGGACGCTCCCTGCCTGGGCACCGGTACTTTCGCGCGGCATCCGGACGCGCGGTGGAAGGTGAATCCTGAAGCACTCGATCGCCTGAGGCGCCGCCAGGCAGATCTGCTTACCGCGTGTGCCGCGCTGATACCGCCGGGCGGTTTGCTGGTCTACTCTACCTGCTCCCTCGAGCCGGAGGAGAACGCCGAGCAGATCGATCGCTTCCTGGCGCGCTCGCCGGAATTCCGTCGTGAGCCGCCGGCCGGCATGACTTCCGATCTGCTCTCCGACAAGGGAGACCTCGAGTTGTTCCCTCAGCGGCACGGCATGGACGGGGCCTTTGCAGCCCGCCTCAGGAGAATCGCCTAATGCGCTTCCGGCGCCATGAGGGCCAGCCGTTACTCCAGCCGCTGTTTGAGACGATCGCCGGACGCAGACTGGTCCTCCAGGTTGCCGTCGTCCTTGGCGCGTTCCTTTTCGGTTACCTTCTCACCGTGATCTGGTTGTTCCCGTCCAAGCTGTTCTCGACCGATCACGCGGTGCCGCGGCTCCTCGACTTGGGCGTCACCGAGGCGAAGTCCCGGCTCACCAAGGCAGGGTTCCGGATGAAGCTGGACCCGGAGATGGCCCATCCCAAGGCGCCCAAGGGAACGGTGGTCTGGCAGGACCCGCCGCCCGGTGTCGTGTTGCCGCCCAACTCGCCGATCACCCTGGCGTTGAGCAATGGTCCCGCGCCGGTGGCGGTGCCCGATGTGGTCGGATTCGACGCGAACCTGGCCGTCAGGGTTCTCCAGGCCTCCGGGCTCACGATCGGCGTCACCGACTCGCTGCCCTCGGCGGCAGATCCCGGCGTCGTGGTCGCGACCCGTCCGGGTGCGGGAGTCGGTCGCGATCCGGGAACCTCGGTTGACGTCGTGGTGAGCCGCGGTCCCGCCGAAATCAGCGTGCCGGGCGTGATCGGAATGACGACGCAGCAGGCGCGGGAGCGGCTGGAGCTGGCGGGCCTGGCGGTCGGCTCAACATCGTCACGCACTGTCCTGGGAAAGCCGGACGGCATCGTGGTGGAACAGCAGCCCGCACCGGGTACCTTGAGCTCGCGAGGTGGTAAGGTGGATCTGATCCTCTCACGGAAGGCGTCTCCATGACGGTGCGGATCGCCCCCAGCCTGCTCAGCGCCGACCTCGGCCGGTTGAAGGAAGAGGTCGAGGCCGCATTGGCCGGCGGAGCCGAGTGGCTCCACATCGACGTGATGGACGGCCGGTTTGTGCCCAACCTGACCTTCGGCGCACCGATGCTTCGCGCCTTGCGGCAATTCACCGACGCGCCGCTCGACGTGCACCTCATGGTCCAGGAACCTGAGCGCTACATCATGGAGTACGCCGATCTGGGCGCCACGGTCTTCACCTTCCATCCCGAGGCGACCGTGCACGTCCAGCGACATCTTGCCCATGTCCGGGAACGCGGCATGATGGCCGGTCTGGCATTGGTGCCTTCGACACCGCTCGAGGTCGCCGCCGAGGTAGTTGACGATCTCGACCTGCTGCTCATCATGAGTGTAAATCCCGGATTCGGAGGGCAGTCCTACATCCCGGCGGCGACCGGAAAGATCGAGCGGGCCCGCGCCCTGCTCGACAGCGAAGGTTCCCGTGCCGCGCTGGAAGTGGATGGTGGGATCACGGTCGAGACCATCGAGACCGTATGGCGCGCCGGAGCCGATACTTTTGTGGCGGGAACCGCGATCTTCGGAACGGGAGATCCGGGAGGGGCGGTCCGGGCGTTAAAGAGACGTTGTCTCCAGCAGGTTTAGGAATCGTGAATAGACAATGGTTTTGGGTGGGATCGATCGTTGCAGGGCTGGGCCTGGCGGTCGGGGCCGTGCTCTGGTTTGGTCCCGATGTCAAAGCGGTCCAGATCGGTGCGGCAGCGCCCGACTTCAAGGTGTACGACCTCCGAACCCAGGATAGCGTCAGCTTCCGCCGGCACTACAAGGGGACCGTGACCCTGGTGAACGTCTGGGCCACCTACTGCATCCCCTGCAAGGTCGAGATGCCGGCGATGCAGGCCCTGTACGACTCGCTGAGCGGGAAGGGCTTCAAGATCGCGGCGGTGAGCGTGGACGTGGTCGGCCCGCAGGAAGTCCGCCAGTTCGCCGACGATCTGCACCTCACCTTCGACATCCTGCAGGATCGGGACGGCCAGATCCAGCAGGATTACCAGACCACCGGTGTTCCCGAGAGCTTCCTGGTGAACAAGAAAGGCGTGATCGTGAAACGCCTCATCGGGGCACAGGACTGGAACTCCCCGGTGAATCGAGCGCTGGTCGCCAGGCTCCTCGCGGAATCTCCGGACTCGTGAAGCTCGGCACGCTGGCGAGGAATTGGCCGCTCAAGATCACCTCTCTCCTGCTGGCGGTCATGCTCTGGGTGGTCGCCACCGCGGAGCAGCCGGCCAGCAGGGTTCTTCCGGTAACGCTGGTTCCCCAGGGACCCGCAGGCCGTTCGTTCACCGGAGATCCCCCGGCAATAACCGCCCTCGTGGTGGGTCCCCGGCGTGAGCTGCTCAAGCTCACCGGCGCCCACCTCACTCTGACCCGCATCCTTCCCGACACGATCACCGGGCGCGCAGTCACCCTGGATCTGCTGCCTTCGGATGTCGAGGTGCCGCGAGGCGGTGAAGTCAAAGTGCAGGATATCCAGCCCCGCCAGGTCACCCTTCAGCTCGATCCCGTGGTGTTTCGCTCCGTCCCGGTTCATCCTGACCTGAGGTTGGAGCTGGACTCGGGAACCAGGCTGATGCGAGCGGTCCAGGTATTTCCGGGAGTGGTACGCCTCACCGGCCCTGCCGACCTGGTGGCCAGAATGGACTCCGTGAAGACCCTCCCGCTTCGCGTCGAAAAAGTCGAGGGAGTCTTCGAACGCTCGGTGGCGGTTGATACGGAAGGATTCGGCACCGTGAAGGTTTTCCCGCGCCGAGGTCATGATCAGCTTCGAAGTCCTGCCCGATACCGGCAGGCGAGAGGGTCAGTGATGGCCCAGAACATTCTCGCCTTCGAGACGTCCTGTGACGAAACCTCGGCGGCGGTGCTTTCGGTCGAGGGAGACAAGCGGCGCCTCGCCAGCCTCGTCATCCTCTCGCAGGACATCCACCGGATATTCGGCGGAGTAGTCCCGGAGCTGGCCAGCCGGGCTCACCTCCAGACCATCGGTGACGTCGCCGAGCGGGCGCTGGCTGAAGCCGGGATCACTCAGAATGGCGTAAACGCCGTTGCGGTGACCGCGGGCCCGGGATTGGTGGGAGCGTTGCTGGTGGGCGTCATGTTCGGAAAGACGATGGCCCTGTCTCTCGACGTCCCGCTGATCGGCGTTCACCATCTCGAGGGCCATCTCTTCGCGCCGACGCTGGAACAACCCGAATTCGCGCCGCCATTCGTGGCGCTGCTGGTGAGCGGGGGCCACACTCTGCTGCTGGAGGTACCGGCGTGGGGAGACTACCGGCTGCTGGGGGGCACGCGAGACGATGCGGCCGGTGAAGCGTTCGACAAGGTGGCCACACTCCTCGGCCTTGGTTACCCGGGAGGGGCCGCGATCGAGCGGCTCGCGCAATCGGGCAAGGCAGGCCGCTATAACTTTCCGCGGCCTCTCCTGAAGGAACTGGACCGCGAGGGGCCGGATCGCTACGCGTTCTCGTTCAGCGGGCTCAAGACCGCCGTGCTTCGCGCGGTGCGGGCCAGCAGGGATCTCGAGGCCGAGCGCGCGGACATGGCGCGAGGATTTCAGGACGCGATGGTCGAAGTGCTGGCCGCGAAGACGGCCGATGCCGCGGTCAACCTGGGTTACTCTCGGGTGATGCTGGGTGGCGGTGTCGCCTGCAACCAGGTTCTGGTCGAGCGGGTCCGCTCCATGCTTTCGGGAGACGCCACGGTGGCTGTCGCCTCGAACCGGCTCAACACCGACAACGCCGCCATGATCGCCGCGGCGGGCGCCTGGCACCTGAGCCGCGGAGAATCGAGCGGCTGGGACCTCGAGCCCAGAGCCGATCTGCCATTCCCCGGTCTCACCATTCCCGCTGGCCTCACAGGCGCACCCCGATGAACGTTTATCCCCTCGTCTGGCGCTTCCCGGTGCCGCTCCTCGGCCACATCGAGATCACCGGCTACGGGATCATGATGATGGTCGGCTTCCTCATGGGCGGCTGGCTGATCGCGTTGGAGCTGCGGCGCCGCGGGCTCCACGAGGAGTACGCGGCGGACATCACCGTCGCGGCGGTGATCGGCGGCATCATCGGCGCCAAGCTCTGGTACTGGGCGATGAACGGCGGAAGCCTCTTCTCGCGCGGTGGCCTGGTGTGGTACGGAGGGTTTCTGGGCGGAGCGGCGGCGGTGATTCTCAACGGGTGGCGCAAGCGAGTTCCGCTCCGGTGGACCTTCCAGATCGCCGCCCCGTCTCTCGCCGCGGCCTATGCGCTGGGACGGATCGGCTGCTTCATCGTGAACGACGACTACGGCCGCCCGACCAATCTCCCGTGGGGAGTCAAGTTCCCCCAGGGACTGCCGCCGTCAACGGCGGAGAACATGACCTCGCTCTTCGGCATCCCGATGCCGCCGGGCACCGATCCCCAGACCGTGCTCGCGGTGCATCCGACGCAGTTGTACGAGGTCGTCATCATGCTGGCCGTCTTCGCCCTCTTGTGGCGGTGGCGGCTCAAGGACAAACCGGTGGGCTGGCTGTTCGGGGTCTATCTGCTGTTTGCGGGAATCGAACGCTTCCTGATAGAAATCCTGCGGGCCAAGGACGATCGCCTCGGTCCGCTGACCGTGGCGCAGGTGGTGAGCATGGTGCTGATCGTGATCGCGGCCTCGCTCATCGCGAAGTACAGCCACAGTCCCTCGCCTGACCCGGGCCCTTACCTCTCCCAGACCAGGGCACGCGACTGAAGTCGCGGCTCGGCAAGGCGTCGCTTCGCGACGACACGTAATTTTAGTCGCGGCCTTCGCGACGCACGCAACCGGGGACTCGTTGCATTTCTCTGGTCAGGGTCGCGGGAATCTGATCAGCGAATAGCGCAACTTGGCGTTATTCTCGCCCGTGTTTCCCCAACTCTACGTCCACATAGTCTGGACCACCCGCGACCGCGCCCCGCTCATCGACGCCGCCTTGGCCCGGTTCCTCAGTCGGATCCTACGCCCCCTGGCCCGCAAGGAGCGGTGCTACATCCTCGAAATTGGGATGGTCCAGACCCACGTGCACCTGCTAATCCGGGTGCATCCCACAACGAGTATTGCCCAGCTGCTCAAGCGGCTGAAAGGAGCCAGCTCGGCGCTGGCCACGCAGGAAGGTTATGGGGCGGCGGGTCGTCTCTACTGGGCAAAGGGGTACAGCGTTCACAGCGTGAGCACCCGTATTCTGGAACGAGTGCGACACTACCTGAGAGGGCAGCCGCAGCACCATCCGGCGGAGGCAATTGCCGGCTGGGGTGGCGACGAGGCGGCGGAGTACGACGTGGCAAGCGAGGCCGCACGGGCGAGGGAGGCTAACATCGACCCGCCGCCGCATCTTTGAAGGAGATTCACATCGCACCCGTGGCAGAGCCACGGTCTGCCGAGCCGCGACTTCAGTCGCGACGACGTAGCCGCGACGCCTACCGCCGTGAACTCCGGCTAGCCAGCAGCTGCTTCAGCCGCTCGACCTCTGCCCGCAACGCGGCCAGATCCGCACCCATGCGCTCGAGCGAGCGCTGCATGTCGAGATCCACTCGAGATGGCTCGACCGGCACCGGCGACCCCGACGGAGCGCGGTGCCTCCGGCACCATGACGTTCGTGGCCTTCAACCGGCGCGGCTCGATCATGAAGGTCCAGACCAGTCCGCCGGCGAGCAGCAGGAGCAGCACGCCCTGAAGCGCCAGTGATTCAACCGTGGGATAGATGCCCAAAGCCGGCACTCGCGGTGCCCACTGGACGATCGTGGTCCCCACCAGCCCGCCCTCCTGCAGCTCCGCGATGCCCTTCCCTGCAAAGACGAACGCCATGTAGTAGAGGAACGCGCTGGTAAAGGCGAAGAACGGCTTGAGCGGAATCTTCACGCCATACTTGTTGATCCCGACATAAACCGCCACCAGGATCGACCGAGGCGACCAGGATGCCAAGCACGATGGGAATAGGAGAGCTGCCGCCGGTCAGGAAGAGCGCCTTGTAGAACAACACCGTCTCGAAGCCTTCGCGATAGACGGCGAGGAACGCCACCGACGCGAGGGCGAGGGCGGATCCACTGGTCACCGCGTCCTGCACCCGGCCCCGCACGAAACGATTCCACTTGGCCACTTCCATCTTCGACAAGAGCCAGTAGCTCACGTAGAACAGCATCGCCGTCGCGACCATCATGGTCAGGCCTTCCAGCGCCTCGCGGCGAGCGGGGGAGATCTGGAAGATCGTCTCCAACGCCACGGCGGTGAGCAGGCTGGCCAGGACCGCGGCGCCAATGCCGACGTGAATGTCGCGCTTGCGCTGGACGTTGCCGGTCTTGATCAGGAAGGCCATCACCGCGCCGATCACCAGGATCGCCTCGAGTCCTTCTCGGACCAGGATCACCAGCGACTGGAGGAACAGGTTGAAGGGAGACAGCTCGTCTCCGATGACCCGCTCGGCGTTCTCCAGGTCCGCCATCAGGTGGGCCTGAATACCCTTCAGCTCCTGCGCCGTGGCTCCGCCCGCGGCACGAGTGCGATACGCGGCGAAACCCGCCTCGAGCTGATCGGCCAGTGCGGCGTTCTTGACCCGCACAGAGTTCTCCACCTGCTCAAACGTCATGTAGGCGTCGAAGGCGGTGCCGCTTGCCGCAGCGACTTGTCCCTGCCCCGCCAGCATGTGCGCGGAATCGAGCTGGCTGCGAACCCGGGCGAACACCATTGCTGTGGCATCCGCCGAAGCGATGTTGCCCTGGAAGCCGCGTACCGCTGCGATCCGGGAGCGTGTAGCAGGTGAAAGTGGATCGGCATTTGGATCCAGTGCAGCGGCGATCTCGCTATCGGTCATCCGGCCGGTCGAGGCGAACTCGCGTAAGGCGATTGGCACTTCGCCTCGCGGAGCAGGCAACCGGAGCAGGGTCGCGTACACCGCCGTCGCCCAGCGGTCCTCGGGGGTAAGCCGGGTCTCGAAGGCAGGCATCGCGGTTCCCGCGACCCCGATGGTCACTCGACGATAGAAATCGAGGGGCGAACGGTCGTTGAGCGTGTGGCTGTCGGTGAGGTCGGGCGCGGGCGGATCGAGTGACACGCCGGCCGGTCCATCTCCGCGTCCAGTCACCCCGTGGCAGCTGGCGCAATTGGTCTGATAGAGCTCGGCGCCGCGGGCGAGAGTCGGAACCTGGGCGGGAATTTCGTCGAGCGAAACGCCGAGTCTCTGGCTGAGCGTCGCCGTGAGTTCGCGTACCCGGATGTCGATCGAATCAGGGCTCGCGCTCTGCCGGACCATGCCGAGGATCCGATCCAGTTCGTCACCGGTGGACTTGCTCACTTCGAGCGGCAACCCGGCCGCGGTGCGCCGGGCCTCGGTGAGGAAGAGCTCGGCCTCCTCGACCTCGGCTCGCGCGATGACCTTTCCGTCCTTCACGCCTTCGCGGTATTCCTGGGCAGCCAGTGCGGCAGTGGCGGCGATGCGGCGAACGACCGGAGTACGGTCCTCACCCTGAATCGGATCAGGTGCGGGCGAGACGAGAAGCGAGATCGCGAGCGATCCCGCGGCAATGAGAAGCATTCTCAACCAGTTCTTAGTGTCGCGAGGAAATTAGAGCGAACTAGTCGGGATTGGAAGGGAGGGGAGACGGGGGACGGCAATGCGAATCAAGGCGCCCCGCAAGCTTCTGCCGCCCTGTTGAAGTTTGGCGTCTCCTCGTATACGCGCGGATGGGCCCTGAACTCGGCGATGTACTTGGGTGCGACGCAGTCTGCATAGGCCTTCACCTTGGCCTCCGTGGTGCGGCCGGCTGCCAGAGCGGGCTGCTGATTGTGGGCGATCTTCTCGTGGACGTACCGGCTGAGCCGAGCATCCTCAAGACAGTCGGTGCAGACAAAATCCGGCGCCATCAGGACGTTGCTGTATCCACCCCAGCCAGTCCCTTCCTCGCGGTTGCTTTCCTTGTACTCTCCGGCGTGCGCGACTCGGAACTGAAACACCAGACGCGCGAAGCACTCACAGTCGAAAATCTGGTGAAGCAGGATATTGGTCTCGCAATACCCTTTCGAGCTCGGTAGTTCATCCTTTGCCTTTTGCAGCCAGGGATCCTTGAGATTGCCGGGATTGAGGCTGGCGGTGACCGCCGGCGCGGCCGCTTGTGCCGGAGCAGGCTCCGCCGGGGCCGGCGGCGTGTACGCGAAGGTCACCGGCGTAATCTCGCCGTTCTGTGCCTGCTTGATCACCGCAGCCCGCTTGCCGTCCCTCGTTGCGGCCGTAAGGTCTACGGCAGCATTGGCCGTCATGGGCGGAATATCCGTACTGCTTCTTGACGAAGGCGTTGAACTCGGCCTCGACCTTCGCGGTACTCGGCTCGCTGGTCTCGAACGGCGCGCTGATATAGACGAGCTGCTTGGTCGGTGGTGTCCAGCAGAAGGCGTATCGTGGCTGGGCTGGCCCCGATTGCTGGGCCAAGGCAGGGTGTCCGACCAGGGTACTGACCGTAATCACGCCGACGACGGAGACGAGGGGAACGCCATGTGACACAAGCTCCTCCTTAGTGCGGAGGTCAATGGGACGGATCTAAAAGGTATTTCTGGCGAGGAGCGGGTCAACGGCGCCCGCGCGTGGAGCGGCCCGCGTCGGATCGATCGGAGTTTGTTGGGCGTCCACACGTCACGTAGGCAGCGGCCTAACGCCCGCGCTTCACCTGCGGGCGAGGAGTATACGAGTCCACAAGGGCACAGCTTCATTTAAGGATTTGGCGCCCGTCAGGTGCAAGCGCTGGTTAGGCGGTGCCAGCGTCGGGGACCGCAATGTTTTCGAACTGGAGTAGGGTACCTGGTGGAAGCGCCAAATGAAGTTCACTAAGTGAGGGGCGCTCCCGAAAGACGAGTCCCAACGCGCTGGCCCCCCCATCCGGCGCATGCATCGGTACGACCGCCGCGAGGGTGAGGACACGCGGTCGCCCGGCGTCCAGCACCAGCGGTGTCGTCTGTTGTCCGATGCGGACGGTGCCCTGACGCAGGTACCCGATGGCAACTGCCCCTTGGCCCTTCACATTGACCACATTGCGTACCTCGACCCCTGCTTTCATTGCCCTCCCTCGACTGAACGCAGGGTCCTGCGATCGGGAGCTATGGGGCTGCTCGAAGGTCGTGGCATCCGTCTAACGGATTCTTGGCCTGTATCATCTGAGTCGATCACCCGCCCTCACGTCTCACGTCCCCGCACCAGCACCGCCACCGCCCCCGCCGTTCTATCCGAGTGACTCAGGGAAAGCTGGATGTCGAAGGGGCCGTGTTTGGCCGCCAGCTCAGCAGCCAGACCCAACAACTTGAGGGACGGACGCCCGTCATGAGCCCGTTCGACCTCCAGGTCCTGCCACGAAACCGCGCGCGCATCGGGGAGCGACTGCAGAGCTTTGTAGGCGGCTTCCTTCGCCGCCATTCGCGCCGCGATGTGGAGGGCTGGACGGAATCTTCCAATGACGTACTCACGCTCGCCTTCGGTGAGGAACCGGGTGAGTACCCGTTCTCCATGCCGCTCCAGCATCCGCTCGACCCGCGCGATATCCACGAGGTCGATCCCGACTCCGATCAGCTCCATCGCTCCCACACCCATTCGACCGGTCCCTCGAGCGGTCCGGGAACCGGGAGATAGCCACCGAGCAGAAGACCGACGTATGCCGCCGTGGCGAGGATCAACAACGAAATAAGGACCAGCGGCCACATCGGCCGCCGCCACGCCCGCACTTCCTCCACGTCACGCGCCCAGCGGATCCATTCCTTCTCGGCCGCGTCCTCGAGGCCGAGCCATGCGGATTCGAGCCGGCGGGCGACGGTAGTGAGGAGGTTGGACCAGTTCTCCGCCGCGGGGCCCTTACCCTGTGCGGCGCGGGCGGCGTGGGCCGCCGTCTCGAGGCGGTCAACCGCTTCGCGGAAGGGGCCGCTCCCGGCGTCGAGTCGCGAGTGGAGCGCAAAGGCCTCGTCGGGACCGAGAGGCAGCCGACGGCGCAACCGGCGAGGCATTCGAGATTCAGCCGCCGCGGCCTCCAGACGCGCGTTGATTGCCTGCGAGGCGCGCTGGCTCACCGCGGTGAGGGCATGCTCCCAGAGTCCGAGCCAGACCGAACGCCCCAGTGTCGCGATGGTGAGATCGGGATCGTCCGCGGCGCACCACTCCCGCGCCTCGCCGGAACGCACGAATACCTCGGTCACGAGTTCGTAGCGGATGTCTTCCAGCGGAATCCAGTGACGCTGTCCGGTCTCAATGACCGGCGGCGCCACCAGCCGGCCCAGGTACGGGCCGAGTTCCGGGATCTCGAGTCTCACGTGGTGCTCGCTGGCGAGGCTCACAGGCCGTGCCACGATGGGGTGGCGTTACCCAGGTCCTGCTCGGCAACGACCGCAGGGTGAGACTCCCGCGCCTCGTAACGCTCGACGAAATCGGCGAGCGGGTCGGCCAGGAAGGCAGAACGAGGAAGCCCGCTCTGGCCCACGGCCGATTCGATGGCGGCAGGAGTGCCTTCAATCTCCATGAGCACATCCATCCGGGGATACCACTCCAGGCGCGCGGTGGCGCCGGCAATGGAGAACACTTCAACGTAGCGATCGATGCTGCGTAGTACGCTGTAGCCTAGCGCTTCGAGCAACCGTGCGGCCGTGACGCCATCCGGAGTCGGATACTCGATTTCCTGGCGCAGTTTGTAGCCATCCGGCGAACGAAGGGTAGGTCCCTTCCATCCGATCATGGCGTGGGCCGGCTCGCCTCGGGGTTCGTAGCTCCTGATCCGCAGCACTTCACCCTTCGCGGTGAGCCGGCCAGCGGAATCGAACAGCCGGTCGCGCATCATCCCGCGGTACACCTCGCGGGCTCCCGCCGCCTTCAGTCGCTCGCGAGTCCTGGATGGATCCGGTACCACCGCCTTGAGCTCGAGCTCTTCAGCCAAGAATCGCCTCGACCACTCGCTCGGTGTCGCTCAAGTCCGGAAACGCCGCGTAGGCTCCTGCTGCCGTCAGGTCCTCACACTGGTACGAGCCGGTGGCGACGCCGATCGCTCGTGCCTCGATACCCAGCCCGCAGGTCATGTCGGCCGGGGTGTCTCCGATGATCACGACGTCGGTGCCGCGCGGCTCCCTCCCAAAATGGGGGTGAGCCCTCTTTGAAGCGATCGCCGGCAGATCCGGGCGGTGCCCCGAGTCGGAGCCATACGCGCCGACCCGGAAGCGGGACGGATCGATGCCGCAGGCTTTGAGCTTGAGGGCCGCCCCTTCCGCCATGTTACCGGTGAGCAGTCCCAGGACGATTTCCGATTCGGATTCGAGCCGGTCGAGAATGGCGGGAACGCCCGGCATCAGGCGGATCCTGGTCCGGGGCTGCTGCAACTCGACCTCGAGGAGCGTCACGTAGCTCCGGCACAACCCGGCTATCAGGACGCCATCGCCGCACTGGGGATGTCCGCCGGCCTCGAGCAGCTCGCGCATGATCTGGGGGTCGGTTTTTCCATCGAAGCGGATGCGTTCGAACGCGGCAGGGTCGCTCACATGGTCGCGCAGTGCGGTGGCGATGGCGCGCCGCCCGGCGCCGGCGGTCATGAGCAGAGTGCCGTCGATGTCGAACAGCACCAGCCGTTGCGCCACGGCTATTTCACCCGCCGAACGCCAACCAGCCGCTCCCGCATGTATTCCGCCCGGGTGCCCGGTCCCCACGGCTCTTGGACGAATCCCCCGCAGGAGAGGGTCGCATGCACCAGCGAGTCCTCTGCTCCGCAAATCGCGACGTGAGTCACCCGACCGTCTTCGGCGAAGAAGAGCAGGTCGCCGAGCCGACTTTCGCCGGCGTCCACGGAACGCCAGAGGTGATCTGCTGAGAGGCATCTCGAGGAAGTGCGACGCCGCGGGCGAGGAATGTGGTCTGCACCAGCCCGAGCAGTCAACACCCCAGGGCGTGACCCCGCCCCATTGGTAAGCGGTTCCGGCAAAGGCCCGAGCAGCCCAGCGATCAAGAGGAGTGCGGGTCGCTCGCCGACGGGCTTTGGAGAACGGCACCACCGATCCCGCTATCAGCCGGCCGCGCCGTCCATCGGGCAGGCCCAGCTCGGCGCCTTTCAGCCGGACCCGGGAACGGAGCGGCAGCCGAACGATCTCGGAGCCTGCCCCCACTACCGCACCCTCACTCCAGCCATCAGCCGCTTCCCGCCATTCCACCGCGGTCTCCGAATCAATCTCCAGCACGTAGCCGCGGTGAACCCAGCCCTGATAGCTGTCGCCGTCGAGCTGAATGCGGCGCCAGTCGCCTGTCTCCTCCAGGATCTGCGCGGTTTCACCGAGGACGAGCTGGGTGACTTGTTCGGCACGGGTGGAGGGCTCGAGGCACACCGGTGCCACCCCCGACCGCCCGATGAGCGCTCCAATCACTGACCGGCAGACTCCTTTTCCTGGCAGGCCTTGCAGAGCGTGACCCCGCGGAAGGTGCACATCAGGCAGATGAAGGTGCCGCACCCTTCGCAGGGATATCCCTCCGAGGCGCGCTCCTCCCGCTCGCAGGCGCGGCAGATCATGGCGTCATGCTCTTTTAGTTCCGCCATTGTGGCTCCTTCGCGACATAGCCATAAGCCATAAGCCTTAAGCCGTTAAGCTAACAGCCTGGCAGCCTTGGCTCATGGGCCGGGCGTTTGGCTTACGGCTTACGGCTTAAGGCACTCTCCTCGTCCTTAAACCTGAATCGAATACCTCTTAATCTTGTTGATCAGCGTCGCCCGGGAGATGCCGAGCTCAAGGGCCGCCCGGGTTCGATTGCCGGCATGGTGCCGCAAGGTGCGCTCGATGTGCACCCGTTCGAGATCGTCCAGGGTCTGCGGAGTGTGGCGACGGTCGCCCGGGCCGGGACGGGCGCGGAATTCCCCGGGCAGATGCTCAACGCCGATCTGGGACTGGCCCCGGGCGAGGATCACCGCGCGCTCCAGGACGTTACGCATCTCGCGGACGTTCCCCGGCCAGGAGTGGCCCAGCATCCGCTCGATGGCCTCGTTGGAGAGTGCCGCGGGAACCCCCGAAACCTTCCCCTGCAGTTCGTTGAGGAGCGCCGACATCAAGGTGAGCCGGTCTTCCCGTGCCCGGTCGCGCAGCGGCGGCAGCACCACCGGCATCACGCTGAGGCGGTAGTAGAGATCTTCCCGGAATTTCCCCGCCTCGACTTCCGCGGCGAGGTCGCGGCTGCTCGCCGCGAGAATCCGCACATCAGTCGCCACGTCGCGGGTTCCGCCCACCCGGCGGAAGGTCCGGGTCTCCAGAACCCGCTGCAATTTGGGCTGCAACTCGGCGGGGAGGTCTCCGATTTCTTCGAAGAGAATCGTTCCACCCGAGGAGATTTCCATGAGACCCTGACGGCGTTCCCGCACGTCCGCCGGCGTCGCCCGTTCGACCCCGAAGAGCTCGGCGTCGAGTCCGGCGGAACTGCGTCCCCAGCAGGAGACTTCGGTGAAGGGCCCCGAGGCGCGGGGACTCAGCTGGTGCAGCATCCGCCCGACCCAGGCCTTCCCCACCCCGCTCTCTCCTTTGAGCAGTACAGCCGTGCGATCGCTCAGCGCGACGAGACCGATCTGCCGAGTCAGCTCCTTCATCTCGGGTGAGTCGCCCAGCGATTCGAGCCCTTCTCCCGGCGAGGTGCGGAGGAGCAGCATCTCGTTGAGCCGGCGGAGCCGTACCTTGTCCGAAACCCTGGTGGCCGCGGCCGTGAGGTGGTCCATGTCCACCGGCTTGGTGAGGAAGTTCTCCGCGCCAAGCTGCATGGCCTTCACCGCGGTGGGGACGTCGCCCTGGCCGGTGAGGAGGATGACCGCGGCATTTCTCTCTCGAAGCCGCGACAGCACCTCCATTCCGTCGAGGCCGGGGAGATGCAGGTCGAGGATCACGACCTCCGGCCGCAGCCGGTCGTAGGCGGCGAGACCGGCTTCGCCGTCCAGTTCGCGCGCCACTTCCCAGCCTACGCGCTCGAAGTAAGTGCCGACCGTGCGCAGCACGTCGGCGTCGTCATCAATCAGCAGGACGGAATCAGCCATCAGCGACTCCCGTCAGACGGGTGACCTTGTGGTCCATGGCCCTGGTAGGAGGATGGCTCGAAGATGCGCTTGCGCGTCACGGACGCAATCCCCGGCCCCGACCCGGCACGAACGCTCACAAAAGTGGTGGAACGAGAACCCGAACAGCTCCAGGTACCACGGTTGCCACGAAAGGCGTTTCTCCTCCGGGCTCGCCGTCCAGCTGGACCGGTTCGGCCGGGGTGGTTTCGACCCGGATCTCACGGCCCTGGGCGTACCCGATGCGCCCTTCGCTGCCTTCAGGCACACCTTCGTGCAGCAACTCCCAGATCGCGCGAACGCCCTCGACGAAGCTGTCGGCCCGAACGACCACGACAT
Organism: uncultured Gemmatimonadales bacterium; assembly: GCA_963821525.1. Classification (GTDB taxonomy): domain Bacteria; phylum Gemmatimonadota; class Gemmatimonadetes; order Gemmatimonadales; family GWC2-71-9; genus DATBGE01. The sequence continues at coordinate 58,930 of CAWGED010000012.1, forward strand.
CGAGCAGGCCGTCGTAAGGAGAGATGCCGGTGCGGAGCCTCACGAAAGGCGGGATGACCTCCCCGCAGTTGGCGATCAGGACCATCGTGGCCTGCGCCTCGTATTCCACGCCATCCACGGTGATCAGGTGCTGGATGCTGCGCATCTCGGGCACCAGCCTCAGGGTCGTGACGACGTACGCGGCGAAACGCCAGCGGTGCTTGTCCAACGTGCTGGTGCCGGCCATGACTCTCGCATCGTAACCGGCGCCACAGGCGACCGCGAAGTAATGCGTCCCGTCGCTCCGCTCCATGCGCCCCAGGTCGAGCGGACGCGCCGTGCCGGCTACCAACGCCTTCGCCGCCCGAACCGGGTGGGTCGGGATTCGCAGGTTGCCCGCGAGCAGGTTGCCGGTGCCGCCGGGAACGACGCCGAGTGCGACGTCGGTACCGACCAGTGCGGCGGCGGCCTGCATCGTGGTGCCGTCACCGCCAAACACAGTCACCACGTCCAACCGGTCCGCCACCGCCTGCTCGGCCAGACGCCGGGCATCGCCGGGGCCGACGGTGGCAGCCAGCTCCACCTTCCAGCCACCTCGCTCGAGCGTCTCGACCACGGCCCGGACGGCGACATCTTCGGTCCGCGCCGCCGCGGGGTTGGTAATGAGCAGCACCCGGGTCACGTCAATAGTCCAGGGACCACAGCGTGTCCAGACCGACCTGATAGCGCTTTCGATTCTGGGATGGATCGAAAGTGTTGATGGTACAGGGCGTGGTCGGTTCGACCGCCAGCTTGAAGCGAAGCGGCCGGTTGAGCCGGTACTCCGCACTGGGGTAGAAATTCGTCCCGCTGGTGCAGACATCGGTCAGCAGAGCGAGATACCACTTCCGACCCACCTGCCAGCCGGCGGTGACCTGTGCCACCTGCGAAGCGCCGCTGCTTGGTCGCGGACACCGTCCCGCTGGAGACGGTGCCCGGCCGGATATCGAGGTAGTCGATCGGGACACCCAGGTCGCTGATCAGCGTCCGCTGGATTTCGCTGGAAAGGGCGCTCGAGAAGTAGGAGATGCCGGTGGCGAGCGCCGCCGATTGGTTCTGGCTTGCGGCGCCGCCCGAATTCACCGCGAAGCTGGAACGCCCGAACATGAGGTAACTGACCAGTTCCGTCTCGGAGAGCGGCGGGTGCTGATCGCTCTCCAGCGCCAGCTTCGGCTGGAGCAGCGTGCCCGTGATCTTGGCGATGATCTCAATCTCCTGCCTGGTATCAATGTCTTCCGCGATGTACTTGGCCGTGATGTTCAACTCGGCATTAAGGTCCGGCGTCCCGAAGTAGCGGACCGTCCCCTCTTCTACCGTGAAGTCCCGGACCACGAACCCGATCTTGACGCTGTAGGTTCCGCGCAGCGCGCTGAGCGTCCCGTCCATGCGGTAGACGTCGCGCACCTTGTTGACCGTGAGATCCCCGTCCAACTGGATGTTGGCCTCGCTGGAGCGGAGCCAGAACGATTCGCCCATCACCAGCCGGAGGTTCTCGATGGTGAGCGAGTCGAGGAACCGGTTCTGGAACGCGGCACTCAGCTCCCCACGGAGTTCCGAGATATCGATGAGCTCGGAGTCAGCCGGATTCTCCAGATTCACGATTCGCTTGGTGATCAGGTCGGAGAAGCGGAAATTGCCCTCGTCCGCCACGATACGCCCGGTGAGACGGGCCTGCATCACCGGCCCGGTCAGCTCCAGGTTGCCGGTAGCGTCCAGGGTGAGGAACCGCCGGTCGGCAATGGCGCGGAACCGATTGGCCCGGAGCTTCAGGCCGAGAATCGGGCGGGTCAGCTCCTCGAGCCGGAGCACGCCGCCGACCTCCATGCTCCCCTTGCCCCCGTTCACCCGAAGGGTGTCAATCTGGATCGAGTCGCCGTTCAGTCGGGCGCGACCATTGATCGCGCTGAACGACGTTCCTAGCGAGGGCACGCTGCCTTCGGCGTTCCGCACATCGATGAAGCCGGCCAGGGCCGGCTTGTCCCAACTCCCGGTGACCTGCGCATCCATGCGAAGGGTGCCATGGACTCCCCGAACCGTATTGGTGAAGGCCTCGAGCACGCTCATTTCGGTGCTGTCGGCCACCGCCCGCACGACCAGGTCTCCCGGCAGCTGTCGCTTCGGCACGCTCTTCAGGGCGAGATCGATCGGAAGCGTCGCCTCGATCCGCATGACAGGGTTGCCGGTCTTCCACAACAGGACATTGGCATCGAGCCGGCGGTCGGCATAGTTGACGATTCCCTGCACGTAGGGCGAGGCGAGATCGCCGAGTGCCAGATCCGCGAGCGAGGCCGTGCCTTGGAAGGTCGGGGCCGCGGCGGTGCCACCCACTTCGATATCGGCCTGCACTGTCCCTCCCACTCTGGTGGTGTCACGCTGCAAGGCGAGATAGACGTCCCGCAGATCGAGTCCGATGGCACTGATTGTCAGCTTTCCTTCCTGCTCGCGAGGAAGACTTCCTTCGATGCGGACCACGCCGGATCCGTCCGAGGCTTCGAGGAAAAGCGGACTGAAGTCGAACCGCTCCCGTCCCAGCGCCAGCGAGACCGGCTCATGCAGCCGCCAGGTATGGTCGGGCAGCGTCAGACGGGCGCTGTCCACCGCCACGACCTGCGACGGGGGTTTTTTCCAATATTGTCCGCTGGCCGCGAGGGAGACGCTGTCCGCCAGCTTCGCCGAACCACTCCAGAGCAGTGAATCGGTGTAGCCCCGCAATTCGGCGGTGAGCGAGGTCATGGTCCAGCTTTTGGCTTCGCACCGAATCCAGGGTAACCACCAGTCCCAGCTGAGAACGCTCCGCACGGCTCCAGTCGAGCGTGGCCGACGCGGTGGGGACCTCGAAGCCCTTCCACTCCAGCGCGCGTCCGTCCGCATCGATCCGAACGGTGGGAGCGTCCACTGCACCGGCCAGCGAAACCGTCCCGGCTACCCGGCCCTGGAGAGGATGCGGCGGCTCGCTGTCGCTTGGCGGCGTGGCCGTGTCGCGCAGGAAGGGATCCAGCGTGACGAGACTGTCGGCGGTAAAGGTGACCTGGATTTCCCCGTCCGAAGGAGAGCGCCAACCCAGTGTTCCTTCTCCGTTGGCTGCGACACCAGGAAGCCGCGCCAGAAGGGTGTCGAAGGTGAGGATCCCGTTTTCGGCGTTGAGAGTAGCGATGACCGTGTCGAGCGGGAACATCGGCCGCGGTGCTGTGCGCCAGCGAGATCGCGAAGGTGCCCTGCGGACCGGTCACCGAATCCATGGTGCCGTTCACGAACAGGGTTCCGGTGAGCTTGGTCTTCGGCGGTGTCTGGCGGAGTTGAGCGAGATCCACTCCTTCGAAGTCCACCAGCAGGCTGTCCCCTCCCATCTTGCCGGGGGTCAGCCGGACGCCACCGGTCGCCCGAAAGTGGCCGATCTCGCCACGCAGGTCTCCATCCACCCGCATGCTGTCCATCGTCCCGGAAAGCTTGAGCGGTCCCTGCAGCCGCCCGGGGAGCTTGAGCGCGGGGAAGCTGGTACGGAGACCATCGAAATCGAGAGGATCCAGCCGGACGTCGGTGGCGAATCGCGTCGTGGTCGAATCGCGGGTATCGAGCCGGGAAACTCCCTCCGCCATCGTTTCGGGATGGCCATCATCGTGATGCCGTGCCGTGCCGGAGAAAGTCACATTCTTCCACGGCCCTGAGAGCGTCCCGACCAGTGACAGCCTTCCCTGCAAAGGCAGCGAAGGCGAAACCTTCCTGATCGTGGCGAGGTCGAAGTCGGTCTCCCGCAACTCCATGGTGTCGAACACCGCACCGAGGGGCCCGCCCAGGTGTACCAGCCCGGCCAGGCTGAGGCGATTCTCGGCGCCACCCTCGACCGCGGAGTCGCTGAAGATGCCGTCGTAGTCGATCGTCAGCGCATCGAGATACCCGCGGCCCGACATCTTGCCGGTGAGAGTCCCGAAGAATGGCAGAGTGTCGAGGAAGGGACGGAGCACGTCCATGTCGACCGCCGCGAGATCCAGCTTCATGTTGTCCGCGCCCAGGCCGCGCTGGCTGTCCACCAGCAAGGTGACCTGGCCGGTGATTCGACCGTCGTCACCCTGAAGCTGGAGACCGTGTAGCGCATACGACGTGAAGGTCTCGTCCCGGGACTTCGCCACGACCCGCGCCTTCCCCGTCATCTGCGGGAGTTTGGGCGTGATCCACCAGAAGTCCCGCAGGTCAGCCTGAGTCGCGACCATGGCGAAATCGTACAGCACCGGACCCTTGGGCCAGGTCAGGGTCCCGCTGCCCGAGGCGCGAGTGTTCGGCAGGCTCAACTGCTCGGCCGTGAATTGGAGCGTGTCGGCGCGGGTCCACCCGTTCGCGTCCAGCTGATTGATGGTGATCGCGGGATCGCTGATCCGGGTAGACAGCGAGTCGACCTCGAAGGTCAGCGGCTCGTGGGTGGGCGAGCTGATCAGCAGGCGGCTGAGTCTCGCATTCAGAGCATCGAGGGTGACGAGCTTCCGGTATCCGTGCCGGGTCTCCAGGATGACTCTACCTGGCTTGGCCCGTTCGGCGGCGAGTACTGAAGCTTTGGAGGCGTCGGTCTTCGCAGTGTCCGGCGGGTTCCAGGGCAACAGCGCTTCGAGAGTCGTCGCGTGCAGTCTCGCGTTGCGGAGCTCGATCAGCGGCGAGGTCCCGCCACCTTTCCCTTCTCCCAGTTTGAAGATGTCCTGGAAGTTGAGCCGGCCGTTCTTCTGCTTCACGATCCGGATGGTCCCCCGGTCTATGTCGAGATCCTCGAGGATGATCCGGCCCGCCATGAGGTTGGGGAACTTGTAGCGGACCTCGAGATGAGGGATATCGGCCAGGAGGTCGCCGGTCGTATCACGGATCACGACGTTATCGAATTCGAGCGTCCTCCAGAAATTGCCGGAGACTCGCGCCACCTCGAAGCGCCCGCGCATGACCCGCCCCAGCTCTCCGGCAACCAGCCGGCCAGTGAGCAAACGGCCGGTCTCGGTGAAGAGGAGCGCCGCGGCCCCGCCGAGCAACGCGGGGACGGTGCCGAGGAGAATGGCGACGAACAGCCGGATGACGTGGCGCCGCATCAGAACGGCTGCCCGAAGGTGAAGTGGAACGTGAAATGGCTGGGCCGCTCCTGCTTGAAATCGTCCTGCACCAGCACCAGCGTGCCGTCGGTCCGCTCGAGATAAAGCGGCCCGGTCTGCCGGTCGTAGTGGTTGTACCCCACATCGAGACGGGCGGGCCCCAGCGGTGTCGCGATACGAATGCCGAAGCCCGGCGTGATCCGCAGGGTAAAGGGTGCCAGGTTCCCCTTCCCCCGCTCCCACAAACTTCCGGCGTCCACGAAGGCGGCGAGCCGGACCCGGGACGACCAGATCGGGGAGGGCACCCGCACCTCGAATTGCCCGATGGTCACCGTGTTTCCACCGGTGGCGGAGAATCTGGGCTGGACCAGACCACGGGCCAGCGAGTCCTGCAACCCCAGGGTCAGGCTATCGGCCGGGTACACGTACACCACCGGTCCCAGCTCATTCACGTTGTAGCCCCGGACGTCATTCGGCCCGCCGGCGTAATAGCGCTCTTCCGGCGGAATGAAATTGCCCGAGGCACTATCAAGCGCCACCGACGGGGCAAACATGATTCCGCCCCGGAGGTGCCAGCTGAACACCACTTGACCGACCTGTTTGTACCAGGAGGCGTCTCCGGTGAACCGGAGGAATTCCTCGAAGTCATCCGACCCGGTGAGGGGCGAGCTCACCGCACTCTCGATCGAGTACACGTGACCCCGGGTCGGATCCAGCGGATTGTTGGAACGGGGCCAGGCGATGCCAGCGCCAAAGATTCCGAGCACCCGGCGCTCCGCGAGGCGCTGCGCATCCTGCGGGGTGCAGGCGTTGAAGAACGCGCAGAAACTGGCCGCGCTCGCGGTGGTGCGTCCGTAGGAGAGCTTGTACCCCACGGTGATCGGGACCCGGTGATAGTCTTCCCGCAACAGTGTCGCGCTGAGGCCGATCTCCTCCCGCCGGTAGACCTCGAACTCTGACCGGCGCTCGGCGAAGAGGGCGAAGGTTCCGGCGATGATCGGCGAAACGAAGCGCGGCTGCCGGACCGAGGCGGTGACGTTGTAGTTGAGCTTGGAGGAGCCGATCGTGTCGTCCACCAGGCCGGAACAGATCGAATTCTCCAGTCCCCAGTCGGTGGGAGTTCCGACTCCCACCTTGGAGACTCTGCCGCTGATATCGAAGAGACGTCCGGTTCGAAGCAGATTGCGGTCGGTCCAGCCCACTCCACCGCGAAAGCAGTCTTCCGTGGCATAGCCGATACTGCTGCGGATCCGGTGCCGCAGTCCGTCACGCAGGTCCACCGTCAGGGGAACCACGGTGTCGCCGGGCTGCCACTGGCTGGAATCCACCTTCACGGTGGCGAGCCGGAACAATTCGGTCTGGTAGAGCTTCCGCTGACTTTCGAAGAGTCGCTGCTGGGAGTACCGGGACCCGGGTCGCAGAGTCAGCAGCTGGCGAACGAAGACCGAGTCCACTCGTTCGCTTCCTTGCACCGCGATCGGGCCGATTCGGGCACGGGGGCCGGTCACTACGCCGACCGAGGCGGTCGCCTTTCGCTCGACGCGGTCCACCGTGTAGTTGCGGAATACTTCCGCCGAAGGGTAGCCCTTGTTTCGAAGGCGCTGGAGCAGCGTGTCGGAGCTGGCCTGAAACAGGAAGCGGTTGAACGGCTTCCCCTCCTGCAGTGGAAGCTCGTCGGTGATGTCCTTCCGATTCTCCAACGGAATCGAGACCGGTGATCGTGAACGAGGTCACGACGATCGGAGGGCCTTCCTTGATCAGGAATTTCACCTTCACGTTGGTGGGAGTCCGTTTGACCACCGTGTCTACCTTAACTTCCATGAAGCCGCTCTGCCGGTAGAACAGGATGATCCGCAGCACGTCACGCCGGAACTCGATCTCGTCGAACTCACGCTTCTCGCCCAGCCCGATCCATTTGAAGGGTGGGGTGCGGGCAAACCAGTTCGAATTGGTTGTCCCGATTGCGGCGCTCAAGGAGTAATCGTCGATGGTCTTGTTCCCCTCGAAGTCCAACCCGCGCACTACCCTGACCGAATCCTGAGCCTGCAAGACAGCGGTACACATCACCAAGCACCCGACGATGCCGAAGAGGCGCGTCACAAAATCAGACAGATGAGCCTGCCCCGGGACGGGTCCGTACCGTGATTGACGGCATCGTTTAAGTGCTGTAGTTTGGCGGAGTTAGACCAAAGAGTCAACGAGGTTTAGTGCACCGGGCGGACTGGCGGTGAAGTCGCGTCATGCGCCCCGGTCTGCATTACACATTCCACCTGCGGTCCAACGCGAAGTTCCAGGACGGGCGGCCTGTCACGGCGGGCCAAGTGCGCGCGAGCTTCCTCCGGGCACTGGATTCCACCCTCACGAGCGGACGGGCCTGGCCGATCTTTCCAATACGGGGGGCACGGGCGTACTCCGCGGGGGACACCACTGCGCGCGGGAGTCGAGGCCCCGAACGATTCGACTCTCCTCATCTCTTTCTTTGTCTCGTTTCGTGCTGGTCAATCTTCTTACCGATTCCTCTATGCGAAAGCTGATCCGTTTGAGTAGGGCGGGAAGGCGGGATGGCGGTATGGCGGTCAGTGCGTTGGCGGACGCAGGAGTACGATCAGGATTCTGCTCGCGTTCGTCCTCTTTTCCGCCTGACCGCCTTACCGCCTTCCCACCCTGGCAGATCTCCAAGTCGGAAACCAAACGCATCGATGCCCTCCTCGACACGCCACCATTCAACCGGCACTTCTGGGGCGTTGCCTTGGTGGATGACAAGGGCAAGCTGCTCTACGGGAGGAACGCCGACCGACTCTTTGTCCCGGCCAGCAATACCAAGCTGGTGGTGAGTGCGGTGGGCTCGGCCCGGCTGGCTCCCGATTGGACGGTCACGACCAGCGTGTACGGGAGCGGGTCGATGACCAGCGGCACCCTGGACGGCGACCTCATTCTGTACGGGCGTGGATCGCCGTTCTCGGGGATTCGCTGCTACGCGACTGACAGCACCCTCGCCGGGGTCTGCGATAACGATCCGTTCGCTCCGTACCGCGCGTTGGCGGAGTCGCTCAGCGCACGCGGGCTCAAGGTGGTGAGCGGAGATCTGATCGGCGACGGAAGCTGGTTCGATGGCGAGCTGATCCACCCGGGCTGGGAGAGCTACGACCTGAGCTGGTGGTACGCGGCGCCGGTCTCGGGGCTGGGCTTCAACGACAACAGTGTGGACCTCGCCTGGGAACCGGGACGGGCGCAATACGCCCCCGCTTCAATCAGCATGACGCCGGATGTCGGAGACGTCACCCTGGAGAACCGGACTCAGACCGGCGCCTCCGGCAGCGAAGACAGCATCGATTTCTTCCGGATCCCCGGCTCGATGACGCTCTGGGCCCAGGGCAACGTCGCGGCCGACAGCAAAGGCGGAACGGAATACTTCGCGATGCCCGATCCGAATCTGTTCACCGCGCGGGCCTTTCGCCGCATGCTGAATGAGGCGGGTATCAGCATCCTGGGGACCACCCGTTCGACGACCGACTCGGTCAAGTATGCGAGTGCGCGAACCGCGCCTCCGCTCGCGGAGCTCAAGTCACGCCCGCTGCGGGACTGGGTCTTCCCCATCCTGAACACCAGCCAGAACTGGTACGCCGAAATGCTGCTCAAGCAGCTCGGCAAGCAGTTCGGGAAGGCGGGCTCGTGGTCGGAAGGGATCGAGGTCGAACGCCGCTTTCTCATTGATTCAGTCGGAGCGGACTCGACCCAGTTCAGCCTGAGCGATGGCTCCGGCCTCTCCAGCGTGAACTTCGTCTCTCCACTCACGTTTACGAAGCTGCTGCTCTTCATGCGCAGCCACCCGAACTTCCAGACATTCGTCGCCGGCCTGCCGCAGTCCGGCAATACCGGATCGCTCAAGCGCCGCTTCGTCGCAACGCCGCTCGAAGGGAAGGTCTGGGCCAAGACCGGCAGCATCAGCGGAGTCAACACGCTCTCGGGCTATTTCGAGCTGAACAACGGCAAGACCTACACCTTCTCCGTGCAGGCGAATCACCACGTGCTGGGCGGGCGGACTATGTTGCCCGAGATTGACAGTGTGGTCGTTGCACTTGCGAAGGCGGTTTCGAAGAAGAAGTAAGTTTCCGATGCCGTAAGCCATAAGCCATCAGCCGTAAGCCGTCAGCCGTCAGCCGTCAGCCGTTAGCCGTAAGCCGTTAGCCGTTAGCCGACAAGGATCGTACCGTTTTATGGCTTATGGCTCGAACCAGGTGAGCAGCATGCTGCTACTCCTAATACGCCACGGGGACGCGGGCTCGCGCGATGCGACGAAGTGGCCCGATGACACCGAGCGGCCTCTGACCAAACAGGGCAGCCGGCAAACGGCGAAGATGGCGAAACGGCTGCGCCGCCGCGGCTACATCCCGACTGTCCTGCTCAGCAGTCCGTGGGTTCGAGCGTGGCAGACGGCGGAGGTCGTAGCCCAGGAGTTCGAGGACGAAGGACTCATGCCGGAGGCTTGCGAGCCGCTGGCAACCATGCCGCGGATCGAGCGGTTCGTCGAGGTCATCGGTACCCCGGGAGATGAGGCCATGATCGCCCTGGTCGGCCACGAGCCGTGGCTGGGAGAGCTCGCCTCCCGTCTCCTTACCTCCAGTACTTCCCGGCTGCAGATCGATTTTCCAAAAAGCGGAGTCATCGGGATCGAACTCGAGACAGTCGAGAGCGGGGCGGGAAGGCTGATGTTGTTCTGGAGGCCTAAAGGGGAATAGTTCCGAGTTCCCTGAGTACCTAGGAAGATTACCGACTCAACCCAGTTCCGAGTTCCGACTGCGGCTAACAGCTAACAGCTTATGGCTGATGGCTGACGGCTAACGGCTGACGGCTATTAACTTCCCCCGCCATGAATTCCCCCAATCCATTGCGGGTGGCGATCGTCGGCACCGGGCCGTCGGGATTCTACGCCGCGGAACACCTGCTGAAGAAGCACCCAGGAGTCGAAATCGATCTCTTCGATCGGCTTCCCACTCCCTTCGGACTGGTGCGCGGCGGAGTGGCACCGGATCATCAGAAGATCAAATCGGTCACCCGGGTCTACGAGAAGATCGCATCGCAACCCGGCGTTCGGTTCCTGGGCAACGTCCTCATCGGGCGGGATCTCACCCGCGAGGAAGTGCTCGATCACTACGATGCCGTCATCTACGCGTTCGGGGCCCACAGCGACCGCACCCTTGGCATCCCGGGGGAACATCTGGCCGGGAGCCACGCCGCCACCGAGTTTGTCGGCTGGTACAACGGCCATCCCGACTACCAGGACCACAGCTTCGACCTTTCGCAGGAAAACGTCGTGGTCATCGGGGTCGGGAACGTCGCCGTGGACGTGACCCGGGTCCTGTCGCGCACCCCCGAGGAGCTAGCCAAGACAGACATCGCTCCTTACGCCCTTGAGGTGCTCCAGAACAGCGGGGTGAAGAATGTCTACATGGTCGGCCGCCGCGGACCGGTCCAGGCGGCCTTCACCAATCCCGAGCTCAAAGAGCTGGGCGAGATGCCCGGCGCCGACATCGTCGTGCTCCCGAACGAGCTGGTGCTTGATGAAGGGAGCCGGGCTACCCTGGCCCGGGCCGAAGAGCGCACTGCGGAGAAGAACCTGCATACTCTGGAGGCCTTCGCCTCGAAACCGCAGGAAGGGAAGCCGATGCGGATCCACTTGCGGTTCCTGCTGTCGCCGCTGGAATTGCACGGCGACGGCAGTGTGGAAGCGGTGAAACTGGCCCGGAATCGCCTGGTCGCGACCGCCAATGGAGACCTTCGCGCGGAACCCACCGGCGAAACCGAGGTCATCCCCGCCGGACTCGTCTTCCGCTCCGTTGGCTATCTCGGCACCGGCATTCCCGGTGTCGTCTTCGATGCGAAGCGCGGCATCATGCCGAACGAAGGAGGCAGAGTCGTGACCGCTCCCGGCACCGCCAGCCAAGGCGAGTACGTCGTGGGATGGATCAAGCGGGGCCCTACCGGGGTGATCGGAACCAACAAGCCCGACGCAACAGAGACCACGGATCATCTGCTGGAGGACTTCACCTCAGGCAAGCTGGAGCGGACTCTTTCCCCCCGAGACGAAATAGACCGCATGCTCGAGCAGCGCGGCGTGCGGGTGGTGACCTGGGAAGATTGGCGAAAACTGGATCAGATCGAGCGCGAGCGCGGGGCCGCCCTCGGCCGGCCCCGACTCAAGTTCACTACCGTCGCCGACATGCTGGGGGCCCTCGGATGAAGCCAATCAGACTCGCTCTGCTCGGCGGTGTCCTGCTTCAGGGGTGTAGCAACTTGGGAAAGTTCGTAGAAGAGGTATTCAAGGAAAGACCACCGGTTCCACTTCAGGCGGCGGAAATCTCCAGCGATGCCCGGCTGGATTCGACCGGCGCCATCGTGGGAAGCTTCGTAGGCGAGGGCACCAGCCGCCGAGTACATCTTCTCTCCAGCGACACGGGGCTGGTCGCCGCACTGGTCAGGCGCTATCGCCCGGTCAATCAGCGGGGCTCGACGGTGTGGGAGTGGCTGGACCGAGCAGGGCACCTACGCCATCAACGTGGATCGGCGTCGCGACCCGATCCTCGCCAACCAGCCGATGGTGACCGGCTCACCCGACGGCCACACCGCGGTAGAGCTGGAGACCATCCTGCTGCACGGCAGCCGGTGCGGCTGGCGTGGGACTCAGGTGGAGTTCATTGTCGATCCGGTAGGCTCTAATCCATCGCTCCGCGGTCCGGTAGTCGGATCCTTCCGGGATTCGCGAGCGAACTGGCAGGGAGATCAGGGGTATCGCAGCCCACCGACCGAGCCGGACGACCGCCTGGTGGACACGCTTCTCGCGGCGACAGCGGCCGCAATGGATTCCGTGCTCCAATCGCGGCTCTCCTCGCGGGACCTGCCGCTCGTGTCGGTCGCAGGAGCCCGGCTTGAGGTGAATACCCTGGAAGACATCGATGCGGCCGATGTCCTGGCGTTCCAGCTGGAAGACGGCCGGGTACGCTACGCTGTCTCACTGCGCGAACAACGCCGGACCGGCTCGGGGACCCCGCTCGTGGCGGCGACGGTCATGGTGTGGGACGCCTCCATGGTCTGGCGCCAATTCGTTTTTGCTCCCACTCTGCTGGAGTTCCGCTACGGCAGGCTTCGGCCCTGGAAGTCCTGGCCTCCTTTCTACTGGCGGCGGCTCGATGCGATGAGCGGATTCGCCTTTCAGCGCGACTATCTCTGGATGGAGCAGGTGGACGTCGCCGATGACGCGGTACTCTGGACGGTGCTGGAGCCACGGAGCAATACGGTCGTCGCGGCAGCGGAGGTCGATGGTCCGTGTTGATTGCAACCGATCGCCTCGAGCTGATTCCCTTCACTGCCGAAGCCATCGATCTGCTGCTGGCGCGGGACCAGAGCCAATTGCGGGAAACCACCGGGCTCGAGTTCCCCGAACCGCTCCGGCCGCCGCCGTTGATGGAAGAGCTGCTCCCCCAGGTGCGAGACCGGCTTCGCGCCGAGCCGGCGAGCCTTGGTTGGTGGACCTGGCTCGCGGTGGAGCGGGACTCGCGGCGGGTGACGGGAGCGCTTGGCTTCGGCGGCCCGCCCGATCCCGAAGGCGCCGTGATGATCGGCTACTCCACGTATCCCGGAGCGGATCGGAAAGGCTACGCCTCGGAGGCCACCCGGGCGCTGGTGGAGTGGGCGCTGGCTCAGCCCGGTGTCACCACGGTGTGCGCCAGCATCCCGCCCGACAACTGGCCGGCGCGCCGGGTGGCCGAGAAAGTTGGGATGGAGGTATTCGGAACGGTGTGGGAAGAGGACATCGACGAAGTCCTGCTCTACCGTATCGAGCGCCAATGACGAGCCGGGAATCGTGATGAAGATCTACACCAAGACGGGCGACGAAGGCGACACCGGTCTCTTTGGCGGAGGACGAGTGCCGAAGGACCATCCCCGGGTCGAGGCGTACGGAGAAGTGGATGAGCTCAACTCCGCGATCGGCGTCGCGCGGGCTGCGGCTCCGGTTGCCCTGTTCGATGAATTGCTCGAAAGCATCCAGCGAGACCTCTTCGCGATCGGGGGCCAGCTGGCAAGTCCCGATCCGGAGAAGGTGCGTAAGGCGCTCGAGAAGGCAGGTCTGTCGGAGGAGCGGGTCGCCGTGATGGAGCGAGCCATCGATGAGGCCGATCGCGAGCTGGCTCCGCTCACGGCGTTCGTCCTTCCTGCCGGCAGTGCCAAGGCGGCGGCGTTGCATCTCGCGCGAACCGTGTGCCGGCGGGCGGAGCGTTCCGTCGTGGGGCTTTCCCGTGACACCGCGGTGCCCCCAGTCTTCGTAGTCTATCTCAATCGGCTGTCCGACTTGCTTTTCACGCTGGCCCGCCTGGCCAATCACCGCGAAGGGGTGCAAGAAACGAAGTGGTGAGGCCTCCTATCCCGGTCGCTCACGCGCTGGGGAATTATCCGGTTCATGTCGATGTCGGAGCGCTGGCGGGTTTACCCGAGATGCTGGCCGGTCTCTGGGGGGAACGTCGTTTGGCGATCATCACCGACACCCACGTCGCGGCGTTGTATGACAAGTGGGCTCAGGGGAACACTGTGCGCGCCGAGGCCACGCTCATCTTCCCTGCCGGTGAAGAATCCAAGACCCGCGAGACCTGGATCCGACTCTCCGACGAGCTGCTCGCCCGGGGCTTCGGCCGCGATTCGGCGATCGTAGCGATTGGTGGAGGCGTGGTGGGAGACATGGCGGGATTCGTGGCCGCCACCTACTGCCGCGGCGTTCCGTATGCGCAGGTCCCCACAACGCTGCTTGCGATGCTCGATGCCTCGGTCGGCGGAAAGGTTGGGGTCGATACACCGCAGGGGAAAAACCTGATTGGAGCCTTTCACCCACCGGCAATCGTCGTCTCCGATCCGGCTGCTCTGATGGACCTGCCGGCAGCCGAGTATCGCGCCGGATTTGCCGAGGCGATCAAGCACGGCGTGATCGCGGACGCGGGCTATTTCGATTGGATCGAGACCCATGCCTCGGAACTCGCCGCGCGGTCCGAGGAGACCCTGGTGGATCTGATTCGGCGAAGCGTGGAGATCAAGGCGGAGGTGGTCAGCGCGGACGAACGAGAGTCGGGGCGGCGCGCGATTCTCAACGCGGGTCATACCGTGGCGCATGCGCTGGAGACCGAATCCGGTTTTCAACTGGCTCACGGTGAAGCCGTCGCCCTGGGGCTGATCGCGGAGACCCAGATTGCCGAGCGACTGGGAATCGCTCGAACCGGACTCTCACAACAAATCGCCAGCCTCGCGGGAGCGCTGGGCCTGCCGATCGAGTCGCAGACTCCGCGCGATCTCCAGCGTCTGATGCAAGCGCTGACGCGCGACAAGAAAAATCGCGCCGGAACAATTCATCTCGCATTGGCCGAAGACGTGGGAAGAATGCACGTCGCGAACGGACAGTGGACCGTGCCGGTGGATAGCACGATGATCATGGAGGTTTTGGTCCAGCGCAGCTGATTCACACAACGCACCACACGCCTTCCACAGCTCTCCACCTTTCCCCTTCTTGTAACCGACTGTACGACAATCAGTTACCTGCTTGTATTGAATCGCGGCAATTGTGGAAAGCTGTGGAAAGGTGGACAAAACTTGGAATCGGCTGGTGCTGAACGATTTGTGATGTGGAAATCTAAAAATGCTTGACCGCCTCTCCGGGGCGTCCTATATTCGCACACCTTTTTTGACGGCCACCGCGGGCCGCCTCCCTTCGAACAAAATTCAGCAGCACTTCCGCTCGGGGAGTCTATGGCATCACTCAACGAGAGCCGGGGCAAAGTTTTCTTTCGTCCAGTTGCAACCGGCGCGTTCGATCAGTACCTGCAGGACATTCAAAAGTTGCCGATGATCACCGATCCCGCCGAGGAGAAACGGCTGGCCCGGCTGGTCCAGAAGGGAGATGAGAAGTCGGCGGAACGCCTGGTAACGGCCAACCTGAGATTCGTCATCTCCTACGTGAAGAAGTATCAGGGCCACGGTCTGGATCTCGCCGAGCTGGTGGCGATCGGCAACGAAGGGCTCCTCAAAGCAGTTCGCAAATTCGATCCCGATCACGGCGTGAAGTTCATTTCCTACGCAGTCTGGTGGGTGCGGCAAGCGGTTCTCAAGGCGCTTGCCGAACAGACTCGCAGCGTACGCATCCCGCTCAACCAGAATTCGGCGCTGATCAAGATGTCCCGCGCCGAGACCTTCCTGTCGCAGGAGCTGGGACGCGAGCCGACCGATGAAGAGATCGCAATGGCACTGAACGACTCGGTCGACAACATCCGCTCCGCTCGACGCATGACGTCGGCGGAGCTTTCGCTTGATGCTCCCCTGGAGCGGGGCGACAAGAATGCGGGAACGCTCGGGGAGCGCTTTGCCGGGCCCGAAGGATTCGACATCGAGGAGAAGACCGACGCTCGGCTCACCCGCGAGTTCATCGATCGCATCTTCGAGCGGTACCTGACTCCACGCGAGCGCAAGATCCTCTACCTCTACTACGGGCTCGAGGAAGGCTCCGAGGCTCTCACGCTGGAGAAGATCGGCGAGCTGCTGGGAGTCACCCGGGAACGCATTCGCCAGATCCGGGAACGCGCCTTCGAGAAGCTGCGCCAGTCGCCGGACGTGAAGGGGCTGAAGGGGCACTGGATAGCGGCGTAGTGAGTAGGGAGTAGGGGGTAGGGAGTAGACGAACTGGCTGGTCATCGTCGCCCTCCGGGGAACTTCTCCGGAGGGCTTTGCGTTGCCCCTCCGGGCCGCGACCTCTCACGCCCCCTACTCCCTACCCCCTACTCCCTACTCCCTACCCCAGACTCCCCTACTTTCCAACCATGCTCCCGCTCTTTCCCCTCACAACCGTGCTGTTTCCCGGCGCCCCGATGCCGCTCCACATCTTCGAGCCCCGCTACCGGCAGATGCTGGCGGACTGTCTCGAGGGCGACCGCCGCTTCGGGCTGGTGCCCGGAGAGCAGGCGGAACCGGGGGCAGTAGGCTGTATCGCCCACATCCGGGTGGCGCAGCCACTAGCCGACGGCAGGTCCAACATCGTCGTCATGGGGGAGAAGCGATTCAGGCTGCTCGCTGTCGAAGCCGCGGAGCATCCATACTTGATGGGTCGAACCGAGGACTATGAGGATCGGCCCGAGAGCGCGCCCACGTCCCAGGACCAGAGCGTCCTTATCGACCTCGCGGGGCGGTACCGCGAGTTGCTCCGAGTGCTGATGGACGGGGCCGGTGAGTCAGCCGAGTGGTCCAGCGAGCCAGTCCCGCTCTCATTTCAGGTCGCTGCCCTGCTGGAAGCTCCACTCGAGATTCGGGTGCGGCTGCTCGCGACTCGTTCCACCACCGCGCGGGTCAAGGTGCTCATCGAAGTGCTCCCTCCGTTGCTGCGCGAGGCGAGTACCCGGGTCGAGGTCCATCTCCGCGCGCCCAGCAACGGGGTGGGCGGCCCTCATCACGAGATCGTCGCAGAGGGATGAAGCCGGATCTTGGCGAGCGGCTGAGTCGTATCGTCGGACCTCGCTGGGTCCGAACCCGGGCCGCCGAGCTCGCCACGTACCGGGCCGACGGCCTCCCAACTCACGAATCCACTCCTGGCCTCGTGGTGCTGCCGGGATCCCGTGCCGAGGTGATCGAGCTGCTGCGGGAGCTCAGGGACCGCGGCGTGCCCTTCGTGGCCCGGGGCGCCGGCACCGGACTCTCGGGCGGAGCTCTGGCCAATCCGGATACCGTTCTCATCACCCTCACGCGCTTGAACCGGATTCTGGCGATTCAACCGGAACGGCGCCGTGCCGTGGTCGAACCCGGCGTCGTGAACCTTCGGCTCTCCGAGGCGGCCCAGAAATTCGGGCTGCACTACGTCCCCGACCCCTCGAGTCAGAGCGCCTGCACCATCGGAGGGAACGTGGCGGAAAATGCCGGCGGGCCGCACTGCCTCAAGTACGGCGTCACCACGAACCACGTCACCGAAGTGGAGGTCGTGCTGCCCAGCGGTGACACGGTTCATCTGGGTTCCCCGCATGGAGAGCCCTGGGGACCAGACCTGGTCGGCTTGTTTGTCGGGAGCGAGGGGATGTTCGGCGTGGCCGTCTCCATCACCGTTCGGCTCGAACCGATCCCCGCCGCGGTGCGCACGGTGTTCGCCGAGTTTCTGGCGCTGCGCGACGCGAGCGAGGCGGTGACCGCGATCGTCTCCTCGGGAATCGTTCCCGCGGCACTGGAGATGATGGACCAGTCCTGCATCGCGGCGGTGGAAGCTTCCATCTACGCCACCGGTGCCCGGACCGATGCGGCGGCGGTGCTGCTCGTGGAGCTGGATGGCTCCGAGCGCACCGTCGAGGCTGAGTCGGCGATCATCGAGCGGCTGCTGCGTGAAAACGGAGCGCGAGACGTGCGGAGCGCATCGACCGCCTCCGACCGGGCCCGGCTGTGGCAAGGCAGGAAGAAGGCGTTCGGAGCATTGGGACGGCTGGCACCGGACCTCGCGGTTCAGGATGCGGTGGTGCCCCGCTCCGCCTTGCCCGATGTCCTGGACCGAATCGCGGGCATTCGGGATCGGCTGGGCATTCGGATAAGTAACGTATTCCACGCGGGCGACGGTAATTTGCATCCTTGCATCAGCTTCGACCGGCGCCAGCCGGGACTCACGGCGAAGGTCGAGGAAGCCAGCCGGGAGATCATGCGGGTCTGTCTCGACGCCGGCGGAAGTATCACCGGCGAGCACGGAGTAGGATCGGACAAGATGGATTACATGCCGTGGGCCTTCAGCGCGGCGTC
The DNA here is from genome assembly GCA_963821525.1 of uncultured Gemmatimonadales bacterium. GTDB lineage: Bacteria > Gemmatimonadota > Gemmatimonadetes > Gemmatimonadales > GWC2-71-9 > DATBGE01. The sequence continues at coordinate 76,806 of CAWGED010000012.1, forward strand.
TCTCGAAGCGATGTGCGCGGTACGGCGGGTCTTCGATCCCGATAACCGGGCAAATCCCGGCAAGGTCTTCCCCCTGCACACCTGCCGGGAGTGGCGGCAGGCAGGAGTCGCATGAGCGAGGCGCTGTATACTCGGCTTCAGGCGCTGCTCGGACCGGGCGGTGTCGAGCGTGACGCCAAGGGGCTCCCCCGTGCGGTGCCCGAGAGCGATGACGCCCTCGCGATGGTCTGTGCTCTCGCGAGCGAGGAGGGGTGGAAGGTCCGGCTCGAGGGAGCCGGCACCTGGCTCCCCGCGGACGCCCCGGCCGATCTGAGCCTCAGCACGAGAAGCCTCAATCGGTTGATCGCCTTGAATCCGGCCGACCTGGTCGCGACGGTGCAGCCCGGGATGCCGATCGAAGCGCTGCAGAGCGAGCTGTTCGCCAAGGGCATGTGGCTCGCCATGGATCCTCCGGGGAGACCCGAGCGCACCATCGGATCCATCGTCGCGACCGGAACCGCCGGACCGCTGCGGCATGGATTCGGTCCGGTGCGAGATCATGTGCTGGGTTGTACCGCGGCTACCGGAGACGGACGCCTGGTCAGCGCGGGAGGACGGGTCGTAAAGAACGTCGCCGGTTACGATCTGACCAAGCTTCACGTCGGCGGCTTCGGTGGATTCGGCGCCATCGCGGAGCTGCACCTTCGACTGCGCGCCCTGCCCGAGGTTGATAGCACACTGCTCGCGCGGGGGACGAGGGATGCGATGGTCCGGGCCGGGCGTGATGCACGGGAAGCCCAGTCGGCAGCCGTGGCATTGGAGCTCTTCTCGCCCGCCCTGGCGGCGGACGCGGAGTGGGTGCTCGCCGCGCGGCTGATCGGAGCCACTGCGGCGGTCGAGGCGGAGCGTGAACGGCTCGCCAAGGCGACCGGGCTCACCTGGGATCCCGTAGCCTCTCAGAGAGAGAGTGCCTTCTGGGGATTGGCAGCCCGAGGGGCCCTCGCGGGTCCGCTCACCCTCAGGTTGGGCGTCCTGTTCGATGGCATGGACGACGCGCTCGATCTGGTCCGGGAGCACTTCGATGAAGGCCTGGTTTCGGCAGGCTTGGGAAGCGGCAGCATTCGCTGGACCGGCGACGTGCCTACCGATCGCCTCGTCACCCTGCGGCGCATCGCGGCGACCCGCGAAATCCCGGTAACGCTGGAGCGGGCGCCATGGGGAGTCCGCCAATCAGTCGGTCATTTCGGTGCGTATCGAGAAGGCGTGGGACAACTGGTAGGACGCTTGCGCGAAACGTTTGATCCGCGTGGATGCCTCTCGGTCGCACTCGAGGGCAGCGTTTCGTGACCCTGGATCTGACATCGCTCGATCCCTGCGTGCACTGCGGATTCTGCCTGCCGGCATGCCCAACCTACGCCGTCACCGGAGACGAAGCGGACAGTCCGCGCGGCCGGATCGTGCTCATGCGCTCGCTGGAACGAAACGAGATTCCAGCGGATGATCCCGCTGCCCGTCAACACCTCGATACCTGCCTCGGCTGCCGGGGCTGCGAGCCGGTCTGTCCTTCTGGCGTGGGATACGGACGTGGCCTCGAGGCAACCCGGGAGCTCCTCGCGCAGCAGAACGGCATCCCGCCAGTCGCGCGCCTACTGCTCGGAACATTCGGGAATTCGCTCTGGGGAAAGCCCTTCTTCTTCCTGCTGAAGACGCTGCGGAACCTCGGTCTGGCCGATTCGCTGAGTGGGAGCGGACGGATCGGTTTCGGTCTGGGGATGATCGCGGCCACCAAACCGGTCCACCGGGAAAGCCCCACGGCACCCCGAGTTCCGGGCGGTTCACGAGGCACGGTCCGGATCTTCACCGGCTGCATCATGAACGGATTGTTCTCCCACGTTCACGCGGCGACTCGCCGAACCCTCGAGGCGAATGGTTATCAGGTAGTCGAGACAGAAGGACAGCTCTGCTGCGGCGCCCTGCACGCCCATGCCGGCGACCATCCCGGTGCGGTTCGTCTTGCCCGCGCCAATCTCGCGGCGTTCGGGCCCGGCAGCGAACCAGTGGTAGTAAACAGCGCGGGGTGCGGTGCTCTGCTCAAGGACTACGGGCATCTGCTAGGCACGGCGGAGGGGAAAGCCTTCGGCAACCGGGTGCGTGACGTTTCGGAGCTCCTTGCCGATGCAGGGCCAGTCCCCGGCGGAGAGCTTTCACTCGAGGTCGCGTACGACGCCCCTTGCCACCTGCAGCACGCTCAGCGAGTCCAGGCTGCGCCGCTGGCTGTCCTGAACGCCGTTCCGGGACTCAGGCTCCGGGTGCTGCCTGACTCGGACCGCTGTTGTGGCAGCGCCGGCATCTTCTCCGCCCTGCAGCCCGCCATGTCGCGAGCGGTTCTGGAGACCAAGATCTCGTCATTTGCCGAAGCCACACCTCGGCTCGATTTCGTGGCTACTGGGAATCCAGGCTGTCACATGCAAATCGGAGCCGGGCTGCGCGCCGCTCGTCTCCCGATCCAGGTGGCCCACCCGGTCGAGCTGCTGGATTGGTCGTACGAGGTGGGGGGAGTGTATGGGAGAGGGCTGAGATAAAAGGACTGAGGACTGAGGAGGGGATCGCACTCCCTACCCCTCAGTCCTCAGTCCTTTCTCCTCACTACTGCTGCTACTTTTCAGGATGGACCGCGCCATCCTCTTCGATTTCAATGGGGTCATCGTCGATGACGAACCCCAGCATTGCGACGCGCTGATCGCGACGCTCGCTGAGTACGGTCTCCCGCTCAGCCGCGACGACTACTATCGCGATTACCTCGGCTTCGACGACAGGGAGTGTTTCCGGTTCGCCTTCGAGGGGAACCGGCTTCGGGCCGACGACGGTGTGCTCGATCACGCGATCGAGCGCAAAGCAACCCTGTATGAGAAGGCCATTCGCCAATCCATGACGCTCGTGCCAGGCTCAACCGACTTCATTCGGGACGCGTCCCGCAGGGGCTATCGTCTCGCCGTTGTCTCCGGCGCGTTGCGCCGGGAGATAGAGCTGGTGCTGTCGCTCGCCGGATTGCGAGACTTGTTCGGGGTGGTGATTGCCTCGGAAGACGTGAATGCCTGCAAGCCCGATCCCCAAGGCTACGAGCGGGCGCGCGTGACGCTGGCACTGCCCTCCGAACGATGCGTGATCATCGAGGACTCCCTTCCCGGCTTGGGCGCCGCCCGCCGAGCAGGCATTCGCTGTGCAATGGTCGCGACTTCCCATTCGGCGACTGATCTGCGGGCTGCCGACCTGGTATGGCAGGACCTCCGGGGCCACACCGCCGACGAACTGCCCTGGTCCGCATGAGCGCTCCCCGGGTTTCCCTCGATCGCGCGCGGCTCGACCGCCTCCGCCAGGGGGCGGTTGTGGTTCGGACCGAGCCTGCGGCGTTCAATGTGACCGGCATGGGGGCACTCCAGTGTCTCCAGGGATTGCTCACCAACGACCTCGTCAAACCGGGTGATCACAGCCTCGTGTATGGGGCGCTGCTTACTCCGAAGGGGATGATCGTGGTGGATTTCTGGGTGCTGCGGCGGCCCCAGGGGTTCCTGCTGCTGGCGGAGCGCGATGGCCGCGAGGCCGCCCTCGATCTCTTCCAGCGCCAGTTACCGCCCCGACTGGCCCGGATGGAAGATCTCACCGGGCAAGTGAGCGCGCTCTGGTTGTTCGGCGAGAATGTGCTGGGTACCCTGCGCTTCTCCCGAATCGGACCCGTGCCCGAAGCCGAAGGCCGACTCGCCGAAGGTGCCCCCGACTCCGAACTCTTGATTGCGAGGCCCCACGCCAAGGCACCGTTTCAAGCGCTGGTGACGGGAGCCAATGACGAAATCGAGAAGGCAATCGCGACGCTCACCAGGGCCGGGGCAACCGTGGGAGACGAGCGGGAGACGGCGGCGGCCCGGATCCTCGCGGGCTGGCCCGCACTGGGTGCCGAGATAGGAGAAAAGACGCTGCCCCAGGAAGTCCGCTATGACGAACTGGATGGGGTCTCGTATACCAAGGGTTGCTATACCGGGCAGGAGACAGTGGCCCGGTTGCACTTCCGCGGCCACACTAATCGTGGGCTGCGCGGGCTTATCTGGCAGGAGGGAGACCTGCCTCCGGGGAGTTCGGTTACCACCGATGATGGCAAGGAAGTCGGCACCGTGCGCTCCACCCTCTTCCTTCCCGACCGATCGGTGGCGCTCGCGCTGCTTCGTCGCGAGGTGGAACCAGGGTCCTTTGTGACCGCGTCGGGCCGGCCGGCAATCGTCGTCGCCCTGCCCTTCGACGTAGACCTGCTGCTCGCGTGATCCAGATCACTATTCCATGAAACACAAGGGCCGCCTTGTGGCGGCCCCCGAGCGGCGATTCAGCAATTGCGACCAGGCGATTACATCGAGTGCGCGGTGTCGCGGGGCATGCTGTCCGGCTTCATGGCGCCTGAGTCGGCCGGTGCCGGCGCACCCATAGTCGAGTCGGCCGGCGGAGTCTGGGCCTTCTTCGGACCGCACGCCGTCAGAGCAAGCAGGGCGGCCAGCGTGAGAACCTTCTTCATTGGGACTCCTCTAAGGTTACGAGTGATGCACAGCTAGGCTCGAGCCCCGTCATGGGGCGACAAACCGCGCGCAAGTTTATTAGCGAGTGCTCCATTGTCAAGCACCGGGGACCGGCTTGGTCATGCGTTACATTTTCCTCGGGTCGCCAGTCCCTACTAATCTTATACTCATGTCCACCCTTCCCCAGACCCTCGGCGAACTCAAACGTAGCCGCTGGGCCGAGCCACCGCTGCGCGGCCGGTCGGTGCGCGACGAAATCCGCGCCAACGTCCTGCGCATGATACAATCCGGCGAAGACCTCTTCCCCGGCATCGTGGGCTACGAAGACACCATCGAGCCCCAGCTGATCAACGCCCTGCTCGCCCGACATCCCATCATTCTCCTCGGCCTCCGAGGCCAGGCCAAGAGCAGGATTCTGCGACAACTCACCCGCTTTCTGGACGAGGTGATTCCCATCCTCGAGGGGAGCGAGGTGAACGATGACCCCTTCGCGCCGATCTCCAAGTTTGCCCGGGAGCGAATCGCGCAGTGCGGCGACGCTACGCCGATTGACTGGCTGCACCGGGACAACCGCTACGTCGAGAAGCTGGCCACCCCGGACGTGACCATCGCGGACATCATCGGGGACGTGGATCCGATCAAGGCCGCCCGCGGCGGGCACCTCCTGGCCGACGAGCTCAGCATGCACTTCGGTCTGCTGCCCCGTGCGAATCGTGGCATCTTCGCCATCAACGAGCTGCCGGATTTGAGCGGCAAGATCCAGGTGGGCCTGTTCAACATCATGCAGGAAGGCGACGTCCAGATCAAAGGCTATCCGGTCCGCCTGCCGCTGGACGTAATGCTCGCCTTTACGGCGAACCCCGAGGACTACACCGCCCGCGGCAAGATCATCACACCGCTCAAGGACCGGATCGGATCCGAGATCACGACCCACTATCCCCGCTCGGTGGAACTGGGGATGGCGATCACCGCGCAGGAAGCATGGTCCGAGCGCGGAGGCTTGCCGCTGGATCTTCCCGACTTCGTGCTCGAGCTGATCGAACGTGTAGCGTTCGAAGGCCGCGAGGACAAGCGGGTGGACAAGCGCTCCGGAGTGAGCCAGCGGCTGCCTATCAGCCTACTGGAGCACGTGATCTCCAATGCGGAGCGCCGCTCACTCACTCACAGCGAGCCGAGGGTGACCCCAAGGGTGAGCGACGTGTACGCCTCGGTGCCGTCCATTACCGGCAAGCTGGAGCTGGAATACGAGGGAGAGCTGCAGGGCGGCGAGTCCATCGCGAAGGAACTCATCCGTCGCGCCGCCGGTCACACGCTGGAGGAACGGTTGGGAGGGCGCAACCTTGATCGCGTGGTGGCCTGGTTCGACCAGGGTGGCGCGCTCAAGGTGAGCGGGGACGAGCGGAGCGAGGTGTATCTCAAGGGACTGCGGGTGGTGCCGGATCTGTGCGACGCCGCGACCGATGCTGGGCTGGCCGAGGGCCGCGACTCAGCGCGACTCGTTGCCGCGTGCGAACTGATCCTGGAAGGACTCGCGGCGGAGAAGCGGATCAGCCGCAATGAGGAGGTGGGATATACCCGCGCGAAGCCGGAGAGACGGGAGCCGGGTGGGGGATATCAGAAGGGGCTGGGGTTGGGGTAAATGGCAGATTGAAGATTTCAGATTGACCGATTGCCGATTGAACGGCGGCTCGCAAAAATCGGCAGTCAGCAATCTTCAATCTGCAATCTTCCAACTCTGAATTCCTACCAACCTCTCGCCCTCGCCAGTCCCACCACTACCTCCGCGGCGCCCTCGAATCCCAGCAGCCCCGTGTTGAGAATCGCGTGATAGTGAGCAGGATCGTCCCAGTCCCGTCCGTAGTACTCCTTGTGATATCGGGACCGGCGAGCGTCAATCTCGTCCATGTATTTCTCGGCCGCACGAGGATCGAGCTTCTCGGCCTGGGCGGCGTACTTCGCGCGGAATTCGCGCGGCGCCACCAGCTTCACGTGCAGAGCGTCGGTCAGCTGGCCGATTACTGCCGGCGCTGCACGGCCCACCAGGACAGCCCGACCCTCCGCCGCCACTTCCTTCACCACCGCCTCGGTGATCCGAACCAGGCTGGGCTCGTCTCTCGGCAGCGCGGCAGCTCCCAGCTCGGGGACCGCCAGCTCCTGCGATGAGACCGCAAGCGTGCGAGCCAGCCGTTCGATGAAGCTGGGGGCCCGCTCCTCCTGACGCGCCACCTCCACCGGTGAGAGCTTGGCGCGCTCCGCCACCCGGTCGATGATCTCGTTGTCCACCACGGACCAGCCGAGCCGCGCGGCGACCAATCGCGCCACCTCGGAACCGCCTGCCCCGTACTGTCGGGAGATCGTGATGACCATGGGTGAGAAGCTACGGTTAGTGGTGGATGTGGACAACGTGAGATGTGAGAGGTGAGAAGTGAGAGGGAACTGCACTGAGGATGCCTTCACCTCTCACGTCTCACCTCTCACCTCTCACGTTTTTTCCCTAAGCCCCAGCCCCACAGTCGCGATCGCACACATCGTCCCGCCCAAGGCGAGCGAAGTACGCACGCCGAGGTGCTCGGATATCCAGCCCGCCTGAAGCGAGCCGAATGGCGCCATCCCCAGGACCATCAGCGAGTAGAAGCCCATGACTCGGCCGCGGAGATCGTCGGGCGCCTGGGTCTGGAGCAGCGAGTTGGTCATCACGTTGTTGAGAATCATGCTGCATCCGGCCACGCCGAGCAGGAAGGCGGCGATCCAATACTGGGATACCAGCGCGACCAGGGCGAGCGCAGTGCTGAACATGAGGCCGCCGAATCGAATCAGAGTCGAGCCCTTGGCCCGCGAGCCCAGTGCTGCCATCGCGAGCGCTCCGATGCTGGCCCCCAGGCCCACCGCGGACATCAGTCCGCCGTAGCCCGTGGCGCCGACGCCGAGGACATTCTGGGCGTAGACCGGGAGCATCGGCAGAAAGGAAAAACCGAAGACGCTGAAAGCGGCGGTAAGGAGCAACAACGAACGGGGGACTTTCTCCCCCATCGCGTAGCGTACTCCCTCCTGAAAGGTCCCCTGCCCCTCGACCTGCCGTCCCTCTCCCCTGATCACCCCACGCATCGAGAGAAAAGCGATGATCACCGCGAGAAAGCTCGTGGCATTGGCAAAGAAGCAGGCGGCAAGACCCACCGCGGCAATCAGAGCCGCCGCGATCACCGGCCCGATGATCCGGGAGAGGTTGAAGACCGATGAGTTGAGCGCGATCGCGTTGAGCAGGTCCTCCCTCCCCACCATCTCGATCACGAACGACTGGCGGAAGGGCACTTCGAAGGCGGAAAGCGTGCCCAGAAAGACGGCTAGCGCCATGACCCAGGCGACGGTCACCCGTCCGGTCGCAGTCAGAATCCCGAGCGTGAGCGCCTCGCACATCATGAGGCTCTGAAACAGGATGATTCCCCGGTGCTTGTTGACCCGGTCCGCCAGCACTCCGCCGTAGAGCGTGAAGGCCAGGATTGGCAACGAGCCGAGGGTGCTGACCAGCCCGACTTTGAACGGGGAATTGGTCAGCTGCAGCACCAGCCATCCCTGGGCCACGGTCTGCATCCAGGTCCCGCAGAGAGAAATGAACTGGCCAGCGAAGAAGAGACGAAAATTCCGGTGACGGAGTGCGGTGAAGGGGTTGGGGGTGGGCACGGAGGAAGGGTAATAAGACCGGGAACGGGAACAGGGAGACAGGGGAACGGCGGAACGGGGGAACGGGTTGAACGGGAGGCCCGAAGGTGGGTATGCATTCAGTAACGGCCTGTTCCCGGTTCCCTGTTCCCCGTTCCCGCTTCTGGCAATGCGCTTCACCACCTACTCCAAGTTCGTTCCCGGCCTCGCCGAGGCGGTGAATCTCCAGTCGTTGCTGGATGAGCTGGGAGATTTCCTGCTACAGTCGGGCTTTACGGGCGGGGGCGGGGAGTTCTGGGGAGACGAAGGGGAAGACCGGTCGCTCGAGTCGCTCCGGCAGGCCATTCTGCAGGCGCTGATCGACTCGGGACAGCTCACGCCCGAGATGCTGCAAGGACCTGCGGGGAGAGCCGGCGAAGAATCCGGCCGGCCAGCGGCAGATCGAGCAGGACCTGGCTCAGTTGCTGGACGAGATCGTCCAGCGGCTCATGGAGGAGGGGTACCTCAACCTCGAGCAGGCGCCTCAGATGCCGGCCGGGCTATAGCTCACTCTATGGGCCGGGAGGGCAGGCGGCATCGGCGGCGCGGCAGATCCAGTTCAATCTCACCGAGAAGGGCATCGACTTCCTCGGCTACAAGACCCTCAAGGGCCTCCTCGGCAGCATCGGCAAGTCGAGCTTCGGCGCCCACGAAACTCCGCACCTGGCCACCGGCATCGAGGCGGAGGCGGTGAGCAAGCCGTACGAATTCGGCGACACGATGAACCTGGACGTACCCGCGACGCTCGTCACGCGCCATCGGCCGCGAAGGACTCGAGGTTCCGCATCACCGCTGGAGTACGACGACCTCATGGTGCACCAGGCCGAGTATCGCTCGTCGGCCGCGACGGTGCTCATGCTCGACTGCTCGCACTCGATGATCCTCTACGGCGAGGACCGCTTCACCCCCGCCAAGAAGGTGGCGCTGGCGCTGACCCACCTGATCCGGACCCAGTATCCCGGGCGACTCGATTCGGTGTCGTCCTGTTCCACGACACCGCGGAGGAGATTCCGCTCGCGGCACTCGCCACGACGCAGGTCGGGCCCTATCACACCAACACCGCGGAAGGGCTGCAAGCTGGCGCGCCGGATCCTCACTGGCCAGAAGAAGGACATGAAGCAGATCATCATGATCACCGACGGCAAGCCGTCGGCACTCACGATGCCGGACGGGCGGGTCTACATGAATTCGATGGGGCTCGACCCGATGATCCTGCAGGCGACCTATCGCGAGGTGGCGCAACTGCCGGCGGGCGGGCATCATGATCAACACCTTCATGCTGGCGCGGGACCGGCACCTGGTCGAGTTCGTGAAGAAGATGTCGCAGATCTGCCGCGGCAAGGCGTACTTCACGACTACCATGACGCTGGGCCAGTTCATCCTGATGGACTTCATGAAGCGGAAGACCCGGAGAGTGTCGTGAACGGGAGACGGGAGACGTAAGACGTGAGAACGTCTAACGTCTCACCCTCTCACGTCTCACGTCTCACCCTCCCCTCTTAATTCCCCGGCTGCACTCCTCCCACCACTCGCTTGATCTTCTGCCCAGCCTCGAGCTTGGTATCGGTCTGAATTCCGTTGATGATCGCCACCTGCTCGATCGGGATGCTGGAGGGATGCTGTTGGTAATACTCCGCCAGCGTCATGGCTTGTCCACCTTCTCCACACTCACCCGGGCCGGCTCGACGTGGAGAACCTTGGGGTCGCTGACCCCACGGAAACTGTTCATGCTCTTCAGGAACGCTTGCTCATGCTCGCCGTAGTTATTCGCGTTCGCGTACCCAAGGAAGCGGTACGTCACTGCCAGAGTATGAGATGAAGGTCACCAGACCCCGCAGCTGGCCCTGATCGGTCTGGGCAGAAAACTGCGTCTGGGTTGCCGGACTGCCGTTAATCGTAATGTTGCGCGGCGTACCAGTCTGCACTTTCTCGTTGGCCATGAACTTTTTCAGCGCATCCGCAGGGCTGTCGTTGCCGGCCCCCGCCAGCTCCAGGATGGCGTTCTTCTCGGGGCTGATCGCGGCAACCGCCTGATCGGTGTTCTTGGTTGGCCAGTCGGGCGGGAAATCCAGCGCAAAGGCGAGTGCGGGGTGGATGAACGTGGTCCCGGTGAAATAGCCCTTCCGGGGATCGTCGCCGAACACCATGCCGTCGATGATCGCGAGGAACGCATCCTGATTGACCCGGGCGCTGTCCAGCGGCTTCGTCACCGTCTTGAGTCTGGCTTCGGTCGCCTCGATCCGGTTGCCGGGATCCGGGTGAGTGGACTGCCACTCCGGAATCGTGCTCCCCCCGCTCACCCGCTGCAGGATCTGAAACATGTCGACCATTTTCCTCACGTCGTAGCCGTCATTCAGGGCGTACTTGAACCCCAGCTCGTCGGCCTGACTTTCGGCATCCCGGTCGTACTTGAGGAAGAGCAGACCAAGTCCAGATCTCAGCTCGTCGAGGTGTTTGGCCACCTGTGTCGAAGCGATGGCACCGGCCACGAGCGCCACCTGCCCCATCTGCTCGCGGGTTATCTGCTGCACCGAGTGCTTGGCGTTGACGTGGCCGATCTCGTGACCTATGACCGTGGCCATCTCCGCTTCGGAGTTCATGTGCGTCAGGATGCCACGGGTGATGAAGATGTAGCCGCCCGGAAGCGCAAAGGCGTTCACCGCCGGATCGTCCATGACGGTGAACTCCCAGGGAAGCTGAGGTCGCTCGCCCTCCGAAGCCAGTCGCTTCCCGATCGTGCTCACATACTCCTGAACCTTGGGATCGTCATAGACGCCCATCTGTGCCTTGACGGCCGCGGCATTTTCCTTCCCGATCTCGATCTCCTGGCTCTCGGAAACCGTGGAGAATTCTTTCTTGCCGGTCGCCGGATTGGTGGCGCAGGTCGCAAGGCCGAGACCACTGAACAGCAGTAGCGCTGGTATCCCAAGGTACCTCGTGCTAGCCATCGCAATGCTCCTTTCACGCGTTCCAGACCGCATCCCTCCGGGGGCGATCCGTGCTGCCTGACGCAGCAAGGAATCCCATCACTGCCCTACTGCTGCAATTCGTCCGCGAGGCCCTTCGCCCCATACACCTTCCGCAGCGACTCGACGATCGCGCGGGAGTCCACCCACACCGAGCGGGCTATCCGCTCGGTGAACAGGAACCGGTTGGGCAGCATCTCGATGTTGCCGTCGAAGATGAGACCCACCACTTCGGCATCCCGGTTGATGACCGGACTGCCCGAGTTGCCGCCGATGATGTCCGCGGTGGACACCCCGTTGAACTGCAACGAGAGATCGATGGAATCCTTCGCCGCCTTCCACCGCGGCGGGAGGTCGAATGGCGGCACGCCGCCGAAGGACGCCTCCCGGTCATACAGTCCGTAGAAGGTGGTAAAGGGCGGCGCGAGCGTCCCGTTCATCGGATAACGCTTCACCTCGCCGTCGGAGATCCGCAGGCTGAAGGTGGCGTCCGGCGACATGCTCCCACCGTAGACGGCGAGGAAAGCCCGAGCGATGCGCTCGTTGTCCGCGGCCTCCCGGTCGTTGAGGGCGTTGACTTCCTTCGTCATGGCGCGCTCCAGCGGATCGATCACCCGCGCCAGCGCGATGAACGGATCGGCGGACGCCGCGGCCGCCGACGCACCGCCGTCTCCCAAAGCCTTGCGCTGGTCTCCCGTCACGATAGCGCTGGCACTCACCATTTCCTTGGCGGCCGCGTCCGGGGTGCGGCCAGCAAGCGCCTGCTTGAGAACCGGATCGGTCGCGGGCAGCTCCTTCTGCATCGCGGTGAGATAGGCGGTGAGCAACGCGGTTTCGGTTTCGGGATCGATCGGCGTCGTGCTGAAGAGGGCCTTCTCCAGGACGGCCTTGTTGGCATCCTGGTAAGCGGGCAACCGTGCGGAATCAGGCTTCGCGGTTTCCACCGGGTAGCGGATGGTCCCCATGGCAAGGTTGAGCAGCTTCGATCCGTAGGCGTTGGCCGCGTAGTAACGGCGGCGCATGTCGATCTGGCGGAACCGCGCCCGGATCTGGGCAATGTCGCTCCAGGCGCTGGCATACTGGCTCCGCAGCTTCGGATCGGCTTTCACCTTGGCGAGGAATTCGGTCTCCCACTTCCGCTTCTGATCCATGAGCTTGGGATCGAGCAGGCCCGACTGGTAGCCGGTGATCGCCTTCTGGGTGTTCTCCAGGCCGAAAATCGTGTTGCGGAGCGTCATCCCGCGCGCCGAATCGGCGTCGGCCAGCGCATGGTAGGTCGTGATCTGACGGTGCAGCTGATCGAGCTGCGCCGGATACTGGACGTCCCGCAGGTATTCCAGCTGGGCCATCGTGTTGAGGCGGCCGGTCGAACCGGGATTGCCGACCACGAAGACCAGGTCACCTTCCTTTGAGCCGGCCTTGCTCCAGGAGAAGTGATGCTGCGCGGTGTTGGCGGGCTGGCCATTATCATACGCCCGCACGAAGCTCATGTCGAGATTGAAGCGCGGGTAGGTGAAGTTGTCCGGGTCCCCGCCGAAGAAGGCGATCTGCTCCTCGGGGGCGAAGACCAGCCGGATATCCTTGTACCGCTTGAACCGGTAGAGCTTGTACTGGCCGCCCCGGTACATGCTCACCACCTGGCAGGAAGCGTCTTCCGCGGTCTTCCCGCATTCCTCCTCGATCGCATGGGTCACCTTGGCTCGTTCCGCGGCCGCGGTCTTGGGATCCATCTTCGGCGTGGCCGCCGCCGACACCCGGTCGGTCACATCGGTGATCTCCTGAAGCTCGTCGAGGAAGAGGCCGGGGCAGGCGCGCTCATCCTCCCGCTTCGCGGCGTAGAAGCCATTGGACAGGAAGTCCTCCCCCGTCTTGGCGCTGCCTTCGATGCAGGCCCGGGCACAGTGGTGATTACTCATCACCAGTCCGTTCCCCGAGACAAACGATGCGGTGCAGCCGTTGCCGTAGCGCAGCGCCGACAGCTGGACATGGTTCATCCAGTCGTCGCTGGGGGTGAACTGGTATCGCTTCGCCCAATACTCCTTCGGGGGATTGTCGAAGGTCCACATCTTCCCGGTTTCGAGACCGGGGTATTCCCCCTCGGGGGTGGCCTGGCCAGGGAGGCGTGCAGGCAGCAGGACCAGGAGGAGTAGAACCAGGCGTGTCAGGGTGCGCATGAGTGAGATGGGTTGGAGTGAGAGAATCGTCGCATCAATGATCGAGGGATCTGCCTTCGAGACTGATGTTCTCGTCTCCCGGCTCGTACCGCACATACACCAGGATGAACTGGAACATCTCGTCGGTCGTCTTCATGCTCCCCATGTGATCCTGTACCGTCTGGGGCGGCTTGAACGGATTCAACGGGTTGTTGCTGGTGTTGTCGTAGACGCCTTCGGCCCGGATCACGCTCCCCCGCGGAATGTGCAGCAGGGTCTTCGGCTTGTAGGCGTACTGCCAGCGGAAGTCCCATTTCCGCAGCCGGATCAGCGGAATGGTGTCTCGCTGCGGGGTGACCGCGTAGGCCACGAAGGACTGCCCCAGCAGGTGCATGTGCGGCGTCATCGTGACGATCGAGATGTCGGCCGGAATGGTGCCTTCGGTATAGACAGTCTTCACCGTGTTGGGCGGGATGACCAGGTCGGGCATCACCTTGGTCGCGCCCACCGTTCCCATCACCAGGTCATACAAATGCCGCCGGGGCGGCGTCTTGCCGTAGAAGATGTTGAAGTATGACCGGTCGCTGTCGGGAACAAACGATGGACCGTAGTGGATCTGATTCAGGACCAGAGCACCCTGCTTCGGCAGCGGAAAGCTGCCAACATCCTCCGGCAATACCCTGGGCTGCGCACCGGGTAGGTAATTCACCAGCGACAGCAGCAGCGGTGGAAACGATCCGTCGTCATTGAGGAGATCCAGCTTCTTCAGGTCGTCCATGTTGTGGTAGGCATCGTCCACATAGGCCATCTGGCCCCTGAAGATGTCCTTCTTGCCGCCGGGCGGATACACGAGCAGGTGCCCGTTCATGTGGTGCACCAGGCGGGGATTCCCCGGAACGAACTCGATGGCCCGGACGAAGGTGTCGCGGGGAATCTCGAACGGGATCTTGAGCGTGACGAAATGATCGGCACCGTCTCCCGGGATCTTGTAAGTCCTCGGCATCCGCAGAACCAGGTCGGGCTTGCCGAGTTTGGAGCCGGTCGGGAACGAGGGTGGTGGAGCGAGATGAGTCGTGTCCCCGGCGGCGGCACCGCTCTCCGCCCAGCGCGCGATGATCGCGATCTCCCGATCCGTCAGCACCCGCTCATCCGCGAAATGGCTGTAGGTCGGGTCCGCCGGCCAGGGCGGCATGGTGCGGGCCTTGACCCGTTCGGCGATCACCGCCGCGTGACTCGCCGCGTCGGCGTAGGTCAGCAGGGGAAACGGCGCCGGCTGGCCCGGCCGATGGCACTCGGTGCAGTTGCGATACAGGATCGGGGCGACGTGATCCGTGTAAGTGACTGAATTCGGGACAGGCTCTGGCGGGGGAGCAGAGGCCGCCGGGACGGCGCGGCCCCGAGTGAAGACGAGCAGGATTATTACGCCCAGCGCGAGGACCAGCCCCGCGCTGGTAATCACCAGTTTAGACCTTGGCATTCATCCGGCAGTTCAGGGACGTCTGGGAGCAGTCCTCAAAGATAGCCGGATGGCACCGGTCTCAGGCAGCCAGCTTGGGCCAGAGCCACCCGAAGGAGCCGGCCGTCATTCCGGCGTAGATCAGCCCGTCCACCATGTCCTTGATCGTGATGCTCCAGGGCCGCCCCATCCAGATGGAACCGGAGGGGGTAGCGCCGGCGTACCCCAGCCAGGCCGCCAGTCCTACCACCTTGAAGACCGTCAGGTACTCGGTTCCCGGTGGAAAGACGCGGGCAGCCAGGCACGCCACAACCAGCGAGATGAAGAGATTGTAGAGGAACCATTTCCCCAGCATCGGGCCCATACTGGGGAGACCGGGCTTGATGATCGTCAGCACGGCGTTGGGCCCCTCGGCGTACTTCTTCTGCATCTCCGGCTCGCCCATCTTCTTCATGTCGCTGCAGAAGGGGAGGATGTACATCGCAGGCGGCGGGTTCCCCTTGCGGATCGCCGCACGCACCTCGTCCTCGTTCTGCAGGGCCTTGTAGTCACCCTTGTGCCACTGGATGAGCATGTGGATGATCGAGCTGGCCACGAACACCAGAATTGCCGAGAGAAGAATCGGAACCCAGAGTTGAGCGAGCGAAACCATATTTCCTCGGTGTGGAGGGTGAGATGGTACAGTACCTAGTACCTAGTACCGAGTACCTAGAACCGAGTACTGACCGAGCACTAGGTACTAGGTACTCGGTACTCGTTACTCGGTACTGAGTGGAAATTACCCGCTAGTTCTACCGCCAGTTCCCCAATTCGTCAAGCGGCTGCACTGCTCGGCGCATGATCATGCAAAGCCAGAGTCCGTAGCCCAGTGAGACGAGCAGGCAGATCAGGGCGAGCAGCCGAAGGCCGTTCGCGATCCGGGTGTCATACTGCAATGCACCGAACCGGCCCAGCAGGTAGGCCCAATCGTGCTGGGGGTCGCCGCCGAAGCCCACCAGGTCCAGGTCGAATGACCGCGCGTCTCCGACGTAGCGCGCGAGGTCGAGCAGGCTCGAGCTCAACCAGGCACCCGCGGCGCTGAGGCCGAAGTAGTCGTTGTAGTAGTAGAGAAGTGCGCCGGCGCCGATCGGGATCAGGAGCTGGTTGAGGCTTCCACCTGCCACACCCATGAACTCGCCGAAGAAGGAGAAGACGAGGTGGCCCAGCTCGTGGACCCCGAACGTGATGCCGGCGAAGAGCCCACCCGCGTCAGGATCCCGAAGATGCCGCAGCCCGTCCCAGCCCAGCAGGGCGAGCACAGCCAATCGCCAGTAGGGAGATCGGCCGTGTGCCCAGGCTTTAGCGTTAGCAAGGAGCATGGAGATCAGTACCTAGTACCGAGTACCGAGCTGCCGCAATCGCTGACGGCTGACGGCTGATGGCTACCTCCACTACGGTGCTCATCCAGATATCCCCGCGGGATTCGATGGTGACGAGGGACAATGCGGCGCAAATCGTGCGAGACAGCGCCGACCTGAAGGCTGGATCCTGACGCGGGATCTTCCCCAGGCGTTCCACCCGCCCCGGGCCGCAAGCACATGATAAACCGTCAATGGAGTGCTGGATTTCCAAAGTTGGACACCAAGCGATGGACCCATCCGGGAACCAGGTAGTGAGGGCACCCTCGCTAGAACCAGGTCGCCCACGGAGTGACCTTCCCGTCCGGAAAGAGAAAGCACGCTCAGCCGGACCGAATCGAAGGTGGTGGTGTTCCAGCCGGCGAACGCCAGCTCGGTTGCCCTTCCGGGCGCTGCGGATAGAGAACATTGGCCATGAGATACCAGTCGGGCACCGTGGAAGATTCGAGGCGCGCTATCGCCCTTAGCTGGACGTTGATGCTGCGGCCGTCAACCGGTAACCAGGCCCAGCCGTTCGTCGGAGAGAGGTGTCCCGCCCAAAATAGCCGAATCCGCCAGGGTGAACCGGTTCCGTCGCGCGCCGTCTGCGCAGGTCCATCAGGCGGAGCTGCACCACGCCCGACACCTTCTCACCAAACGACATCGTGACCGAATCCAGCCATCCCCAACCAAGGAGCGTGCCCGACACTTTGAGGGGCGTCTCGGGTCCACCACCGAACGGCATGACCGACAGAATGCCGCCTCCTGAAGTCTCGGAATCATCCCGTTTGATCACGACACGATTCCCGTCGGGGGAAAGTCCGAGGACAATTGGAACGGTGGACTGCAAGTAAGCGCCGGCTCTCAGGGAAAGACTCCCCGAAGCGCATCGCGGAGATCGAGGGTCCATCCGGTGTACTCGGATGTTCCTTCGTCCAGGACGAGGGCGCCGCCATCCTCGGTGACTTCGAACTGAGTGAACCGGCCAGCGTAGACGGTATCCCAGCGTTGGGCGAAGCGGCCCGTTTTCGGGGTAAACGGGATGCGCACAATCAACTGACGCATATTGATCCCCGGTGGAGACTGCACCTGCCAAAGCGCATCGGCGCTGACCCGCGTTTCTTCACCAACGTCGTGTACTACCACGCGGTCACTGATTTGTCCTTGCCGGTCGATGCTGCGGAACTCGCTCCAATTGCCGTTCCATAAGGATACCAGCACCCAAGGCGAACCGGTCGCTCACTCCAGACACAAAGACGGCCTGCGACGCTCCGGCAACCTTGATGCTGTCATGCCACGTCCCATCCAGGCCCGCAACACCGATCCAGTGGACGCTGTCGGACTTGGGCACCGGAGTGAGCAGGACTGAATCGCCCCTCCCCAAGAAGGCTGCGTCCCCGGAGGTCACCAGGCGCGGGATACCGCCCAGGGCGGAGACCAGGTACCAGCCGTACCCTGCTGCCATTGTGCCCTGGAACAGAAGGTTTCGGCGGTCGGGACTCCAGATAATTCCGTACAGTGCCGTGGCGCCCTCAACGATTCGCCGGGTCGCTGATCCCCCGACGTCCTTGAGTTCGATCGCATAATGACAACTGCTATCACACTGGCTGATGGCGTAGGCGAGCTGCTTCCCGTCGGGAGAGATGGCGGGATAGCTCACCCGTCCCGTCGAAGTAAGCTGTACCCGGTCGCGGAGCGTGACCGAGGTCTGCGGCGTACGACGAGTCAAGAGGAGGAGTGCCACTACGACGAGGGTCGCAACCAGTCCCCCCACGAGCATGATCCGGGAAAGCGCCTTCGGTCTCGTTTCCTGGGTAACCTCGACCGGCCGGGTCTGGGTCGGCGTCATGCCACCGCTCGGTGTCGCCAGCGGCTCCAGTTGGGACAACAACTCTTCGGCAGTCTGCCAGCGGTCCGCGGGCCGCTTCTCGAGGCAGCGCATGATGATGGCACCCAGGATCGGCGGACATGCCGCCCGATGTGCGGTCACTGGTTCAGGTACCCGGGTCACATGCGCGCCGAGAACCTCGGCTGGGCTTCCCCCGCTGAAAGGGGGATTCCCGGTGAGCAGCTCGTAGCCCATCGCCCCCACCGCGTAGATGTCCACCCGCTGATCGAGATGGGGATCGGCCGCGGCCTGCTCTGGTGCCATGTAAGCCGGAGTGCCCAGCGCGACGCCTGCCGTGGTGAGTTGGTTGCGACCTGTCGCCTCACTCACGGCCTTCGCCACCCCGAAGTCCGTCACCAGGGCGTGGCGCCCGCTCAGCATCACGTTGTCCGGCTTGATATCGCGATGCACCACGCCCATCGCGTGGGCGGCGGCCAGAGCGTCCACCACCTCACAGAGGATCTTCACCGCATCATGGATCGGCAGCTCCCCGACCTTGGCAAGCCGCTCCCGGAGCGACTCGCCGGCCACGTAGGGCATGACGTAGTAGTAGAAACCCTGGGTCTCGCCCGAGTCGAGTAGCGGGAGGATGTGAGGATGCTGGAGCTGGGCGGCGACTTCGATTTCCCGGAAGAACCGGTCGCTGCCGAGGGTGGCCGCGATCTCCGGGCGCAAGACCTTCACCGCCACTTTGCGGTGGTGCTTGAGATCCTCGGCGAGATAGACGGTAGCCATCCCCCCCTGACCGATTTCCCGGTCGATGCGGTAACGGTCGGCGAGTGCCGCCTTCAGGAGGTCGGCTGTACTGGGCATGGCTCCCGTCCGGTCAGATGGTCGGGCAGCCTCAATGCTATCACTGTTTGCCGTCAGCCGTCAGCCGTCAGCTCGCGTTAGCGGTTAGCGGTTAGCGGTTAGCGGTTAGCCAACTGCCATAAGCCATAAGCTGTAGGCCGAAAGCCATTAGCATGAGGAGGATGACGCAAGGTCCCTACCTGCTCCCCACCACCCACTACCCACTACCCACTAGCCACTTACCTTCCCGCTGTCACTCCTCAACGAGCGAATTGCTGCATGCGACACCGACTGTGCCGAACACTCCTGTGCCTGGCTGCTCTGGCCGGCTCTCCGCTGATGGCGCAAAACACGTTGAACCTGATGCCGGTGCCGGCGCATCTCGAGATCGGCACCGGGCAACTCGTCGTGGACAGCGGATTTCAGGTTGGCATTTCCGGCTACAGCGACGCTCGGCTCGAAGCGGCGGTCGAGCGCACGCTGGTCCGACTGGAGCGGAGACTCGGGATCGGTATCACGCGGGCGAAGCCAAAAGGCCCGCCGGATCTCGCGGTCGAAGTGCAGGGCCCCGGACAGCAGGTGCAGACACCCGAGGAAGACGAGTCCTACACCCTCACCGTCACTCCGCAGGGAGCGGTCCTCAAAGCACCCACCGTAGTCGGCGCTCTGCGCGGGTTGGAGACCATCATCCAGCTGCTGGCGCAACAGAGCAGCGGCTTCTACCTGCCGGCCGTTTCAATCGCGGATGCGCCGCGCTTCCCCTGGCGCGGGCTCCTGGTTGACGCATGCCGGCACTGGCAGCCGGTCGAAGTCATCAAGCGCACCCTGGATGGCATGGCGGCGGTCAAGCTCAACGTGCTGCACTGGCATCTGAGCGAGGACCAGGGCTTCCGGGTCGAGAGCAAGAAGTTCCCCCGGCTCCAGGAGCTGGGCTCGGACGGGAACTACTACACCCAGGAAGAGATCGTCGACGTGGTCGCGTACGCGCGGGCGCGTGGCATTCGCGTAGTGCCGGAGTTCGACATGCCGGGTCACACGACGGCGTGGTTCGTCGGCTACCCCGAATTCGCCAGTGCGCCGGGTCCCTATTCCATAGAAAGGAAGTTCGGAGTCTTCGATCCCACGCTGGACCCGACCCGGGATGAGGTCTACCGCTTCATCGAGGAGTTCATCGGCGAAATCTCACCGCTCTTTCCCGATCCCTACTGGCACATCGGTGGAGACGAGGTCACGGGACGGCAGTGGAACAGCAACATCCGCATCCAGAAGTTCATGCGGACTAACGGGCTCCGAACCAACGACGCGCTTCAGGCCTATTTCAACCGCCGGCTGGAGAAGATCCTCGAGCAGCACGGCAAACAGATGGTCGGCTGGGATGAAATCCTCCAACCCGATCTGCCCAAAACCGCCGTGGTTCAGTCGTGGCGCGGAGTCGAGTATCTCAGCCAGGCAGCGCGCAACGGGTACCAGGGCATTCTGTCGGCGCCTTACTATCTCGATCACATCAGTAGCGCCGAGGACCACTACCTCGCCGATCCGCTCCCGGTGGACAATCCACTCACCACGGAGGAAGCCGCCCGTGTCCTCGGTGGCGAAGCCTGCATGTGGGGCGAGCAGATCTCGCCGGAGACCATCGACTCCCGGATCTGGCCTCGTGTGGTGGCTGTAGCTGAGCGATTGTGGTCTCCCGCCTCGGTGCGAGACGTGGATGACATGTACCGCCGGCTGTCCATCACGAGCCTGGAACTCGAAGGCCTCGGACTGACTCACGAGGCCCACACCTATCGGATGATTCGCCAGCTCACCGGCGCCCGTGGTGTCGGCCCGCTGCACGATCTCCTGCAATACGTCGAGCCCGTCAGCTTCAGCCAGCGTTATCGCCTCCAGGGTGCCACCCAGCTCACCCCGCTCACTCGGCTCCCCGATGCAGCGCGCCCCGATCCCTGGACCCGGAGCCGGCTCAACCGCCTGGCGCGGCAAGCACTGAACGATCCGCGAGGGCCTGCGGCCGACTCCCTGCGCGCAGTGTTCACCCTCTGGCGCGAGCTGCCCGCCCGCTATGCTGTTCTCGCAGATGTTCCACTCGCGCGCGACGGAGACCCCGCGGTAGCGACTCTCTCCCGGCTGGGGACGGTGGGGACGGAAGCTCTTGATCGCCTGACCGCCACGGCGCCCGCCAACCCCGCGTGGACCAATAGCGTTCGCACGTTCCTGGATTCAGCGTCTGGTCCCCAGGGGCTTGTGCGCGTAGTCGGGGTCCAAGCAGTAGCCGCGCTTGCAGGAGTGCAGTGAACTGGTCTTGGGTCATGGGTCTTGGGTCGTGAGCCTTGCGTCGCTTGGCTGACGGCGACGAAGCAGGAATTCGTTCAAACGGTAAAGCTGCTTTTGAACGTGTCGACTCCTCGACAAGAGATCGTTCGCGGTCCTCTGATCAAGGAACCTCAAGCGACCAGCTACAAGAATGAGAGCCTCGAGTTCGGTGGCCGAGCCCGCGGCGATCCGAGCGAATCGCGCGAGTTCCCGGTCCCCCAATCGCCCACAACCTTCCGCAATGTTGGCGCATACCGAACACGAAGCGCGTCGCATTTGCGAGACCAGTCCATAACGTTCACTGTTCGGGAATCTCGCCGTGGCTTGGTACACCCTCTCGACGAGGTCCTCTGCCGCGCTCCAGGCTTTGAGGTTCTTGAAGTCACCCAAGTCGTCCTCCCGTTCGGCCGCTGCGAGAGTAGCACGAGTGTGGCCCCCGGTTCTCATCATTTCAACGCCCTTACCGACCCCGACGTGCGAGTTGCGGACCCACGACTCAAGACCCACGACCATCGACCATCGACCATCGACCATCGACTATCGACCACCCGCCATCGACTCTCAACCCGGCATCGACTATTTTTTTGCCACCCGAATGTGGATCCTACACAACGCCGACCTCTATGCGCCCGAGCCCCGCGGGATCAAACACCTGCTGGTTGCAGGCTCGAGCATCGTATGGATCGGCGATGATCCCCCAGCCCTCGACCCGTCGCTAGGCGTCAAGGAGTTTGACCTCGAGGGGCGGCGGATACTTCCGGGTCTGATCGACGGACACGTCCATCTCTCTGGTGGTGGCGGTGAGGCGGGATACCAGTCTCGAGTCCCCGCCGTCGCGTTGAGCCGGCTCACTCTGGGCGGTGTCACGTCGGTAGTCGGTGTGCTCGGAACCGATGATGTCACCCGCGCGCCGGCGGAGCTGGTCGCGACCGCGCGTGGCCTGATCGAACAGGGCCTCTCCGCCTGGTGCCACACCGGTGGCTATCACATTCCGCCGGTGACGATCACCGGCACGGTGCGGGGAGACATCATTCATATCGATCGCGTCATCGGAGTCGGTGAGATTGCGGTGAGCGACCATCGCTCGAGCCAGCCGACCCACGATGAGTTGCTGCGGATCGGCGCCGAGGCTCACGTCGGCGGATTGATGACCGGGAAAGCCGGCGTCGTGCACGTCCACATGGGCGACGGGCCGCGCGGCACCGAGCCGATTCTTCGCGCGATCGAAGGCAGTGAGATTCCAGCGCGGGTCTGGAATCCCACTCACGTGAATCGCCGCCGGGCCTTGTTCGACGACGCGATGGCGCTGGCGGAACGCGGCTGCACCATCGACATCACCGCTTTCCCAGTGGCGGAAGGCGAAGATGCCTGGGCAGCGGACGAAGCGCTGGTGCGGTATCTGGATGCGGGACTGCCGGCAGACCGCGTCACCGTCAGCTCCGATGGCGGCGGCTGTCTTCCGGCATTCGATTCTGAAGGCCGAGTGACCCATTTCGAGGTGGGCTCGCCGGGCGCGCTGGCGCAGACGTTGCTAGCACTCCTGGACCGGGGGCAGCCGCTGGACCGTGTGCTGCCCGCCTTTACCTCCAACCCTGCCCTGCTGCTCCGGCTTCCCCGTAAGGGCCGGATTGCGGTCGGCGCAGATGCCGACCTCGTTACCCTGGATCCGAAAGGACGGATCGTGGACGTAATGGCCAACGGCACCTGGTATGTGCAAGGCGGCAACCCTGTCATTCGCGGGCCCTTCGAGGGCCCCGCGTGAGCCCGGCGCACGTGGGAGCGGGAGCACAGCGCGGTTTCATCATTCCGGTGGGTGGAGCGGAAGAGAAACTCGACCGTCCCGCAATTCTGAAGCGTTTTCTCAAGCTCTCGGGCGGAGGCAAGGCCCGCATCGCGATCATACCGACGGCCTCGCTGGCCGCGGATACCGGAGAGCGATACGAGGAAATCTTCGACGAGCTGGGTGCCCACAAGCGCCGAGTCGTTGGCGTTCGAGGAGCGCGGCGACGGAGATAACGACGGACTGCTCGAGCGGCTGGAACATGCGACCGGAGTCTTTCTCACTGGGGGCAATCAGCTGCGGCTTGCCACCCATCTGGGCGGGACCCCGGCCGCGAAGGCGATCCGTCGGCTCAATGCCGCAGGGGTACCGGTCGCCGGTACCTCGGCCGGCGCAGCCTTCCTGTCCGAGCACATGATCGCCTTCGGCGACGAGGGGTCTTCCCCGCGCTCGGGCATCGTCACCCTCACACCGGGCCTGGGACTTACCAACCGCGTCATCATTGACCAGCACTTCCGGCAGCGTGACCGGATGGGGCGTCTCCTGACCGCGCTGGCCTACAATCCATTCGCGGTCGGCCTGGGACTCGACGAGGACACTGCGGCCTTCATCGGACCGGACAACGTGATGGAGGTAGTCGGCAGCGGGGCCATTACGGTCGTGGATCCATCCGCACTCGAGTTTTCCTCCATGGATGTGGCCAAGGTCAACGATCCGGTCTGCATGCTGGGGATCAAACTCCACATCCTGATCCAGGGAAGCCACTTCAACCTGCATACCCGCGAGGCGTCGGCGGGGACGGTGGGAGCGGCCAAGGGGTAGTCGATGGTCGATGGTCGGTGGTCGATAGTCCTTCAGGGGAGCCCGCCGCGGCTCCCCTGACTCTTCCGGTAAGCTTTCCCTGCCTGTAACCTCTCCGTAGGCCCTCACGGCTGACCGACCGGTCCGACCATCGACTATCGACCACCGACTATTGACTGCTGTCCATGAAGATCATTGATCGGTCCGTCTACGTCGGGCCAAGCCTCTACGCCCACTTCCCGGTCATCCGTCTCGACGTAGACCTGGGACCGCTGGAAGAGTGGCCCACCGGCCGGCTCGGTCCGCAGTTCATCGACGGCCTGCTCGCGGCGCTCCCGGGGCTGGTTGAGCACGGCTGCTCCTACGGCGAGCCGGGCGGCTTCATCCGCCGGATGCGGGAGGATGGCGGCACCTGGCTGGGCCATGTGCTGGAGCACGTTGCCATCGAACTGCAACAGGCCGCCGGAGGAAAAGTCACCTTCGGCAAGACCCGCTCGGGCGATGTTCGCGGCCAATACCACGTGGTCTTTCAGTACGACCAGTCCGACATCGGCCTCGAGGCCGGCAACCTCGCCCTCACCCTCCTGCACAGCCTGCTCCCCAGCGAGCTGCAGGAGCCGGGGAGCGTCCCCGGCGATTTTCACTTTCAGGCCGAGCTGGAGTCGTTCATCAAGTTCGCCCAGCGGCGGGATCTCGGTCCCAGCACCGCCTCGCTGGTCCATGCCGCCGAGGAACGCGGGATTCCCTGGATCCGGCTCAATTCGCAGAGCCTGATCCAGTTCGGGCACGGCAAGTATCAGCAGAGGATTCAGGCGACGATCACCAGTCGCACTCCGCACATCGCCGTCGAGCTGGCCTCCGACAAGGAGGAGACCAACAAGATCCTCGCCGGGCTGGGACTGCCGGTACCCAAGCAGGCGCTCGTCACTCGCGAAGAAGATGCTGTCCGTTCCGCCGCCGAGATCGGCTACCCGGTCGTGGTGAAGCCGTACAACGCCAACCACGGGCGCGGGGTCGCGATCCACCTGACCGATGCCGCGCAGGTTCGGGCCGCGTTCCCGGTGGCCCAGCAGCACAGCCGCAGCGTGATCGTCGAGAGCTTCATCCGGGGAGACGATCACCGGATGCTGGTGGTGAACGGGCAGCTGATCGCTGTCGCCAAGCGGGTACCGGGTCACGTCGTGGGGGACGGCGAGCACACGATCGAAGACCTGGTCAAGATCGTCAACAGCGACCCGCGCCGCGGCGTGGGCCACGAGAAAGTGCTCACCCGCCTCGAGTTCGACCATCAGGCCGAGCGGCTTCTCGCCAAGAAGGGCTACGACCGGCAACACCGTCCCTCCAAAGGGCGAGATGGTGTATCTCCGTTCGACCGGCAATCTGTCGACCGGCGGGACTTCGATCGACGTGACCGACATCGTGCACCCCGACAATGTCGAGATGGCGATGCGGACCATTAAGGCCATCGGGCTGGACGTAGGGGGAGTCGACTTCCTCACGCCGGACATCACCGTCTCCTATAAGGAAAACGGTGGCGCCATCTGCGAGGTGAATGCGGCACCCGGCTTCCGGATGCATACCGCGCCGAGCGAAGGGACGCCTCGTGATGTCTCGGGTCCGGTGCTCGACATGCTGTTCCCGCCAACGACGCCATCGCGTATTCCGATAGCCGCCATCACGGGCACCAACGGGAAGACCACAACGGCCCGGATGCTGGCCCACATCCACAAGCTGGCGGGGCGCACCGTCGGCATGACCACGACCGACGGCGTCTACATCGACGGCCAGTGCACCATGAAGGGAGACATGACCGGTCCGGTGTCCACCCGGATGGTGCTGAAGGATCCCACCGTGGACGTGGCGGTGCTGGAGATTGCGCGTGGCGGGCTGGTGCGAGCCGGAATGGGGACCCGCTTCATCGATGTGGCGGCGGTGCTCAACGTCCAGTCGGACCACCTCGGCCTGCGCGGCATCGATACGCTGGAGCAGCTCGCCGCCGTGAAGCGGATTCCGGTCGAGGTCGCGAAGGACACCGCGGTGCTCAACGCCGACGACCCTCACGTGCTCCGGATGGCGGACTACACCGAGGCCAAGCACGTCTGCTACGTCACCATGAACCCCGACCACAGCCTGGTGCGGGAGCACATCCGGGCCGGCGGCCGCGCCGTCTCTCTGGAGCGCGGAATCAACGGCCAGATGATCACGATCTACGATCGCGGCGCGCACATCCCGCTCCTCTGGACTCACCTCATCCCGGCGACGCTCGAGGGTCGCGCGACCCACAACGTCCAGAATGCCATGTTCGCCGCGGCGCTGGCCTTCAGCATGGGCGTGAAGCTGGAAGACATCCGACACGGCCTGCGGACCTTCGACACCACGTTCTTCCAGGCCCCGGGCCGGATGAACGTCTTCGATGAGCTGCCGTTCAAGGTGATCGTGGACTATGGGCACAACGCCGCGGCGATCGAGGTGATGTGCCAGTTGGTGGAGCGGCTGGAGCCCAAGGGCCGGAAGCTCGTGGTGCTGGCGGGCCCCGGGGATCGCCGGGACGAGGATATCAAGCAGATCGCGAAGGTGGCCGCCGGCCGGTTCGACCGGTACATCGTGCGGCGGGATGACCAGCTCCGGGGACGGGCGCCGGAGGAAGTTCCCCACATGTTGCGTGATACCCTCATCGCGAGCGGGGTCTCACCCGACCGGATCGAGGTGATTCCGGAGGAGCCCACCGCCGTAGCCACCGCACTCGCGATGGGTCAGCCCGATGACCTGCTGCTCATCTTCGCCGATCAGCCAGTCCGCACCTGGAAGCAGGTCATTCAATTCCGGCCCGATGCTCAGGCCCCCGTGGAAAGGATTTCCCGGCCGGTGTTCGTCGAAGTGCCCCAGGTCCCCGCCTTGTCGCTCGGAGAGAGCGATGCCCTGGTGCGGGATGAACGGGGCGTAAGGCTGGCCCGCGAGACCGAAGACTAAGGTGGTCAGGCCATGACGTCGCCCAGTCCCGCCGCCACGACTGGCCCGATCATTCAGAAGGACTCCCGCCGGCTTCCCGGCGTGAGCCTGCTGTGGGACCGGCCCGGGGCCATCCTCGATGTGGCCTTCTCCGATGACGTGGCGGAGCAGGCGGTGGTGCTCTGGGAGGCGGCGGCACGCGCCATGCTGGACGCCGTCGGCTGGAAGGACGAGGGAACCCGGGCCCGGCTCTTCCCCGGGGGCGCCAATCTGGTCCTCAGCGCCCCGATCGACAGCCTCTACCCTGCTACTGAAGTGAACGAATGGGCCCTCGCGGCGGCCAATGCCGAGCTTGGCGGGCCGCCGGCACCGGCATTTGAGCTGGAGGCACATCGACTCCGGCGGGCGATAGAGACTGAACGGAAGCCTCGCCTGCTGGCCATGCGCCAGGCGGCGCGCCGCCACGGCGTTTCATTCATCTGGGACGACTATGTCACCTCGGTAGGATCCGGAACCGGAGCCCGGGTCTGGAATACCGAAGAACTTCCGGAGCCGGAAACCGTGGATTGGGCCAAGGTGCACGATGTGCCCACGGCGCTCGTCACCGGCTCAAACGGGAAGACGACAACAGTCCGGCTGCTGACGGCCGTGGCCACGGCTGCCGGTCGAGTGGCGGGTATGTGCTGCACCGACTCGGTGAGCATTGGCGGTGAGGTGCTGGCGGAAGGAGACTACGCCGGCCCGATGGGCGCCAGGATGGTATTGCGGGACCCCCGGGTGGAGCTGGCGGTTCTGGAAACCGCGCGAGGCGGAATTCTGCGCCGGGGCGTCACCGTGAGTCGGGCCGACGCGGCGATCGTCACCAACATCGCCGAGGATCATTTCGGCGAGTTCGGCGTATCCGATCTGCGTGCTCTAGCTGAGACCAAGCTGGTCATCGCGCGCCCGGTCGCCGCGACGGGTCGAGTGGTCCTTAACGCGGACGATTCGGAGCTGGTCGCCACGGGTGGCAAGCTCAAGAAGCCGGTCTGCTGGATCAGCCTGGATCCCAGGAATCCCGTGCTGCGCCAGAATCTGGCCCAGGGAGGCGAGGGAGTCTGGCTGGACGGGGGAGCCATTGTCGCCCTGCATCGAGGTGAGGAGCAGGTGATCACGACCCTGGACCAGGTCCCCATCACCCTCGGTGGGGCGGCACGACACAACGTCTACAACGCCCTGGGGGTGACGGCGCTCGCACTCGCGCTGCACCTCGATCCTGAGGCAGTGGCTCGCGGACTCCGAAGCTTTCACGGCACTCCCGGAGAAAATCCCGGCCGCCTGAACCTGTTTGAGTTTGGTGGAACGCGGGTCATCGCAGACTTTGCCCACAACCCGCACGGGATGGACGCACTGGTTGAGTTGGCTCGGGCGTTTCCGGCCGAGCGGCGTCTGATCATCCTGGGGCAGGCCGGGGACCGGGAAGATCAGGCCATCCGGGATTTTGCCCGGAGCGCCTGGGGTGCCCGTCCCGACCGGATCGTGTTGAAGGAGATGGAGAAGTACCGGCGGGGTCGTGCACCAGGGGAAGCCTCAGGAATTCTTTGCGAAGAGTTCCTTCGCCTCGGCGCGGCGCCCGAAAGCATCACCCGCGCGGACTCCGAATTCGAGGCGGTGCGGGTGGCACTGGCCTGGGCACGGCCAGGAGACCTGTTGATCCTCCTGCTTCATGCCGAACGAGACAGGTGCCTGGGGTACCTCGATCGGTTGCGGAGCCACGGGTGGACTCCGGGAGACGCGGTGCCAGAGCAATAAGCCCTGATGCAACCTTTACAAACATCTGTTACCAAAAAGGCATGACCAACCCTACCGCCACTACTTGCCCGAAGTGCCACGGCGCCATCGAGCCGGGCGAGCGTTTCTGCCGCAATTGCGGCACCTCGCTTTCGGGAGAGCAGCGTGCCCGTACCACGGAGCTCGACCTGTTGCAGCAGGCGACACTCGGGGACTACGAGATCATCCGGCTCCTCGGCCAGGGGGGAATGGCCACTGTCTATCTCGCGCAGGACCTGACGCTGGACCGCAAAGTTGCGATCAAGGTCATCTCGCCGGACGTGGCGCGCGGGGCTGAGATGATCGCCCGGTTCCGGCGCGAGGCGAAGACCGCCGCGGCGCTGACCCATCCTCATATCATCCCGATCTATGCGGTGAAGGAGACGCAGGATCTCATCTTCTTCGTGATGAAGTACGTGCGGGGACGCTCCCTCGACGCCATTCTGCGCGAAGTGGGGCCGCTCCCCTTCCCCATGGTGCGCACCATCCTTACCGATATCGGCTCCGCCCTGGACTTCGCCCACCGACAAGGGGTCGTCCATCGTGACGTGAAGCCGGGCAACATCCTGGTCGAGGAGGAAGGCTTCGCGGTCATCACGGACTTCGGAATCGCCAAGGCGGCGGAGAGCGAGTCGCTCACGAGGTCGGGGACCACCGTGGGCACGCCGAGCTATCTGAGCCCTGAAGCTTGCGCCGGCGACCGAGTCGGCCCGGCGGCGGATCAGTACTCGCTGGGCATCGTGGGCTATGAGATGATCACGGGCCAACTCCCCTTCACCGCGGAGTCGAGCCTGGGGATGATGTATGCTCAAGTCCATACTCCGCCCCGGCCCAGCACCGACCTGCGCAGCGATTGCCCGCGCGATCTGCACGACACGATCATGCGCATGCTTGAGAAATCCGCAGAGGACCGGTTCGCGAATCTCAAGGATGCGACGCTCGAGCTCTCGTTGGGCCAGCCTCCGGCCGACGAGCACGTGCGAAGCCACATCGGATTACTGGCGGTGCCTCGTGCCGGTCGGTCCGCAGCCGAAATCCGTCGGACTCCGAGCAGCCCGCTGTTCGTCGGGGCGGTCAAGCCGACTGCGCCCATCTCCTCGATCCGGCGGCGAAAGCGGGCCCAACGCCTCCGAATCCTGGCGGGCGCTGTCGGCGTCTTGGCAGTAGCAGCAGCCGTGTTGGGGATTCGAACCGCGCTCCGGAAGCCGGTGCCCGTGGTGGACAGCGTAACCATTGCACCGGATCCAGCCGATACGCTCTATCTTTCAGCACGAGGCGCCGCGAGCTACGCCCGCCAGCGAGCCATCGCGGCCGGGGTGAGCGCTGCGGCCCTGCGCCCGGGCGACTCCCTGCAAGCCCAGGCCGAGTCGCTAGCCAGCCAGGGACAACGCGCCGGAGCCGCCGTCCTGCTGACCTCGGCGGCCTCACTCTGGCAGGCGGCCGAACAGCGCGCGACGCCGACCGCGACGAAGGTTACGGTGAACCCGGCCGTTGCAACTCAACACCCGACCGCCGTGGCGCCGAAAGTCGATACCCCGACCACCGGCGCGGATCCGACACCGGCCGAGCCGGAGCCTTCCGATTCCATGAAGATCGTTTCCTATTATCGGGAGCTGGAGGGAGCCATTCGAACCCGTCAGGTGAGCGAAGTGAAACGCCTGCTCCCCAATCTCACCGACAGCGAGGAGAAATACTGGCGTAATCTGTTCAGTGATAAGAATCTGACGGCGATCGACGCGGTCTACACGCTCGAATCGCTGGCCCGGGAGGGAGACCAGGCGACGGCGCGTATCCGGCTTGAGCTTACTCTCACAAAGAAGGACAAGTTCGAGCATCGGGAGCGGCGGGAGCGCGCCATACTCACGGCCGGCGCACAAGGATGGCGGCAAATCCGCTCGGAGAAATTGCAATAATCGCCCGAAAACGTTTTTCTTCATTGCAGTAACGAAGGAGGTTGGGATGGGAATCGCCGTACGATTCACCTATACCCTTGCTGCAGCGCTCGTTACGCAGTCTGCCTCCGCTCAGGCTCCCGATTCTCAGCCGGCTCCCGCTCCGTCTGCCGCACAGCCCGCCGCCGATCCCAACATCACGGCCGCAGTGCAGCAGGTGAAGCAGGCGACGAAGATGCTCGTCTACCCGGCGAATAAGCAGTCGGCGGATCAGCAGGCCATTGATGAGCGGGAGTGCTACGTCTGGAGCCAGCAGCAGACCGGGATTGATCCGATGGCTGCCGGGCCGAATGCCGACTCAGCGGCAGCGGCCTCGGCCGACAAGATGGATTCGGCAACCACGGGTGCCGCGGTTGGCGGCGCGGCTCGGGGTGCCGCAGGCGGCGCGATAATCGGCGGGATCACGGGGGACGCCGGGGAGGGTGCCGCGGTCGGCGCCGTCGCCGGTGCAGTGTCCGGCCGGCGGGCCAAGAAGAGGGCCGAGAAGCAGGCGGCGCAACAGGGCGCGGCCCAGGCTCAAGGCATCTCAGCCGAGCGCATGGCAACCTTCAAAAAGGGAATGGCCGCCTGCCTCAACGGGCGCGGTTACACCGTTCAATAGAGAGTGATGATTTGAACTGTTCAGCAGCCAGGACGGACTCCGGGGATAGGACGAGACTTGAGCAGTGACGCAGCGTCGCGGGCAAAGCGTGAAGCGATGGAACGGAGCGGAGGCCGGATGAAGGCCTGCCCTCGCTGCGGCGAGACGATTTCGCCCGGAACCCGCCAGTGCGGGCGGTGTGGCTTCGATCTGGTTTGGGAGCAGGGCTTCCTCAGTACCGCCCGCCTCAGCCTGGACCAGATTGCCCCGCAGGTCGTGGCCCAGATTGACCTCCTGCGCCGCGCGACCATCGGCGAGTTCGAGATCGTCACCGAGCTCGGGCGGGGCGGGATGGCCACGGTCTACCTGGCCCACGACGTCCAGCTCGACCGCAAGGTCGCGATCAAGGTCATCTCCCACAGCATCGCGCAGCAGGCAGACGTCGCGGAGCGGTTCAAGCGGGAGGCACGGACCGCGGGCGCCCTCAGTCATCCCCATATCATTCCGATTCACGCGGTCCGGCAGGAAGAAGACCTCCTCTACTTCGTGATGAAGCATGTACCGGGTCGCTCACTCGACTCGGTGCTGGCGGAAATCGTCCCCCTGCCCTTCGCCATCGTCAGCGCGATCCTCACCGAGGTGGGTGCAGCGCTCGACTTCGCCCACCGCAACGGCGTGATCCACCGGGACGTCAAACCCGGCAACATCATGCTCGACGACGAGGGCTTCAGCGTCATCACCGACTTCGGCATTGCGAAGGCCGCCGAGGGCGACGGTCTGACCCAGGCCGGCACGGTTGTAGGAACCCCTGCCTACGTAAGCCCGGAAACCTGCGAAGGAAAAACCGCCACCGCCGCCGCCGATCAGTACTCGCTCGGCGTCGTCGCCTACCAGATGTTGACCGGCGAGTTGCCGCTTCAGGCCGACTCGTCGATGGCGATGATGTACGCGCAGATTCACACTCCGCCGGAGTCGCTCTCCAAGAAGCGGCCCGACCTCCCGCGAGATGTGAACACCGCCATCATGCGAATGCTGGCCAAGAATCCGGAGGATCGCTGGCCCAGCGTGAAGGACGCCGTGGCAGCCATTGCGGCCGTAGCTCCGCCGGTGGACGAGGACGTTCGAGCCCGCATCATTGCGCTCGCGCGGAACCGGCCGGACCGCGCGGCGATCGAGTTCAGAACCCCACCCAGTCCGGCGCCGCCGCCGAGACGAACCCCCTCGCAGCCGCCGGAGGGCTTCGTTGAACGCCGAGTAAGCGGCGCCAATACGCCGCCCCAAATCCAGATCATCCACAAGGCGGCGGCCTGGCCGATTGTCGTCGGCGGAATCCTGGCACTCGTCGCCGGCGGGTTCTACTGGCAAACCCGAACTCAGGCGACCGCTGCCCAGCAGCAGGACAGCCTCGCGGCGAATACGACGACGATGGGAGACAGCCTCTGGCTCGAGGCCCGAGGCAAAGCCGATCTCGCCCGTCAGAATGCGCTCTCGGCAGGGGTGAAGCCGGCAGCCCTGACCTCGGGGGACTCGCTCCGAGCCTTGGCGGAGTCTCTCGCCGGGACGGGACAGAAGGCGGAAGGCGCCGTGCTCCTCACCCAGGCGGTAACCGCCTGGCAATCGGTGGAAGCAACGGCGCGCCGCCCAGCACCAACTCCTCCGCGCTCCGTCATCGACTCGCCGGCTGCGACGACCACGGCGCTGGTGCCTCCGGAATCCCTGCCCCATCGGCCGGTCGTCACCGTGCCGCGCGTGGTAACCGACTCGCAGGGCGCCGCGGTGCTTCCCGATTCTCGGCAGGTGGGCGTCTTCTATGATCGGCTCGCCGGTTTCATCGCCGCCCGCCAGCTGGGCGAGATGCAACGGCTTCGGGCCAACATGACGTCCTCCGAGGAGCAACGCTGGCTCGACCTCTTCCAGGATGAAAAGGTCGAGGGCGTCCACGTGGTATTCACCGTCCTCGGCGTGAGCGCACAAGCGGGGAGGATCTACGCCCGGGTGCGATACAACCTCGCGGTGACCAAGGGCGGCAAGGTAGAAACGAAGAAGAGCACACTGCGCGTCGAGTTGACCCGCGGTCCGGACGGACTGCGTGAAGTGAAGTGGGAGGAAGCTCATTAAGTAGGATTCAGGTGCAGGTGAAGGGATTCGAGAGCTATGCGATATCTCCGTCTTGCTCCACTCATCCTCCTCACAGCGGCGCAGGGGCAGAACTGCGTAGCGACCCTGGGGCCGGCAGGACTCTGCGCCACGCTTACCCTTCAGCCCTCGCAGCAGCAGATGCAGGTGGGACAGAATCTGATCGTCCGAATCAACGGCAACCTCAGCTGTGGCCAACCCGTGGGTCAGGTAACCGCGTTACAGTGGCGCTCCACCTCCCCCAAGATTGCAACCGTCGATTCGACGGGGGTGGTCCACGCCGTGAATCCGGGTCAGGCTACCATCGAAGTGTCCGCTGTGCCGCCTTCGCAAAGCATCTCCGTCAAGGCAATGCAGGTCACCGTAGTTCCCTGATTCTCTCGCTCGCGCCACCTCCCTCCCTGCGGTCCTGATGCCCGGCATACCTCCTTTCCATCTCGCTTTTCCTGTCAACGACCTGGAGCAGGCACGCGCTTTCTACGGCGGACTACTGGGGTGTGCCGAAGGACGCAGCTCAGATCGCTGGGTGGATTTCGATTTTTACGGTCACCAGGTCGTGGCTCACCTCTCGCCCGCCGAAGTGGGTCGGAGTCAAACCAGTCCAGTCGATGGCCATGACGTGCCGGTGCGTCACTTCGGGGTGATCCTCGAATGGGAGGAATGGCACCGGCTGGCGGAGCGGCTCCGTGGAAAGGGCGTGGGGTTCATCATCGAACCGGGAATCCGATTCCAGGGCCAGGTAGGGGAGCAGGCAACCATGTTTTTTCTGGATCCGTCAGGCAACGCGTTGGAGTTCAAGAGCTTCAAGGATCCGAGCCAGGTGTTCGCGGTGAGCACTCTGACACCGTAGACCCGCACTTGAACCTGAAGTTGGACACCGAAACCCCGGGCGAGTCCATCGCCCGGGTTTTGGGACTTAGGAGACCAGCCCGGATGAACCTGCTGGTTGGAGGTATAGATGATTAGATGCTTTGTGCTTCCGTCAGTTTCATTGCACTCCTTTTCTCCACCGCCTGCGACAAGCCAGGAACGTCTCGCGCCTCTCATGATTCGACTGCCGGCGCGCCGGTGAATACGCCGGATCCACCGCGGCGAGCGCACCCGAGACGACAGCGGTGAGTGTACCAGGTACGCCAAACCAGCACCCCCGACCCAACCGGCGAACCCGCCAGCGCACCGGAGACCACGACGGCCGAGGCGCCGCTTCGCGATCCCTACCACACGGCGCCGCTCGATACCGTGGACGCCAAGACCTACCAGGGGTGGAAGTACTACAGCCTCAATTGCGCCCGCTGCCACGGAGAGGACGTGCTGGGAACATCGATCGCGCCCCATCTCATTCTCTCGCTCAAGCCGGACGGACCCATACCCAACGAGGCGGTGTTCCTCCAGACCGTGTGCGGAGGGCGGCCCGACAAGGGCATGCCGGCCTGGTGCACTCTCGGCATGAGCACGGCACAGATCGACACCATATACGCCTACGTGAAGGCGCGAAGCGACGCCAAGATGCACCCCGGCAGGCCGGCCCGTCGAGGCGGCTGATTCGGTCCATGCCTCGCAAGCCCGCTCGTTCACGATCCTCGGTCAGTCCGCTCCAGGCGGCATTCGAACCGGTCCGCCGGGCGGCAACCGGATTGCCTGAAGTCGAGGAGAGCACCTCCTATGGAACACCGGCGCTCAAGGTCCGCGGCAAATTCCTGACGCGACTGAAGGAAGACGGAGAGACCATCGTGTTGCGGGTGGATTTCGACAGCCGGGACGCGATGATGCGAGTGCAGCCGGATGTTTTTTACATCACCGATCACTATCGCGACTATCCCGCGGTCCTGGTCCGGCTCAAGGCGGTCAGCCGGGCCCAGCTCCGCGAGTTACTGGCCGATGCCTGGCGCCTCGTGGCACCCCGGAGCCTCGTCGCGAAGAAGAGAGCAGCAGCGGATTGACTTCGGTCCATAACGGCGTAATAGCTATTGGTGCAGGCAGTGATTTCGTAGCAGAGGCCAGACTCGACCTGGAAGGAAACCGTGCCGAAAAACACTACCCCATCAGGCGGCAATTCCCCGGCGATTAGCCGGGAGCAGCTCATCAAGAATCTGAATGAAGACCTGGCCAGGGAATATCAGGCCATCATCGCATATGTGGTGTATTCTCAGGCCCTCAAAGGCGCCGCCTACCAGAACATCGCCAAGGAGCTCGAAGTACACGCGACGGAGGAGCTGGCCCACGCGCTGATCATCTCCAAGCAGATCGATTACCTCGGCGGCGACCAGGTGGTCACGCCGAAACCGGTCAAGACCTCACAGAAAGCGGTGGAGATGCTTCGGTTCGATCTGGAAAACGAGACCGAGACCATCCGGCAGTACCGCGAGCGGGTGCGCCAGTGCGAAGCGCTGGGCGAATTCGCCATGGCGGAACACATCCGGGAAATCCTGATCCAGGAGCAGGAGCATCAAATCGACCTGGCCACCGCCCTGGGGGAGGACCCACCCGACAACAGCGGGTGAAGCCGGTTATCTTTAGAGCATCCCGGCCCGTCTGCTGGCATTCATGCTGACGCCATCTTCGGCTCGGTCCACTCTCAAGCCGGAGGTCCGGTTGTCCACGTTCAAGCCCCAGCAGCGGCGCCTTACCATAAAGGGCCGCGCCTTTCACTTTGTGTCCTATGAGGGAAGAGCGGCGAACGAACGCCGCGGTGAGAAGGCCGAGCCCTCCATGTGGTACCTGATGCTGGAGGGGCGGCGTTGTCCCACGGTCCCATGCCAACCCGATCAGCCCGAAACCGAGATAGACCAGGCTCTTCTCCGATGGGTGGAGGAACAGGGCCTGAATGTCCTTCCGGCCGTGCGGCCCACCAAGGCCCCCAGCTGCCCGCGCCACGACCGATCGCAAGAGGGACTGGTGGGGAGCAAGCTGAGTCAATTCAGGACCCTGGCGGCGCTGGCGGCTCTGACCCTCGCGTCAACCGTCTCGCCGCTCTCAGCTCAGGACGCCTCCCCAGTAATAGCCCCCGCAGACAACCTCGTGATCGATGGCGTTCCCCCGCTGCCGGCCACTCTCTCCGGCGACGTGCGGCGCTATACCGAGTCGCGGAGCGCCTTCCTCTCTGACTGGCACCCTACCCGCCGGGAAATCCTCATCGCCACCCGCTTCGGCAACACGGTTCAGCTTCACGCGGTGAAGATGCCGGGAGGAGACCGGACGCAGCTGACGTTCTTCGAGGAGCCAGTGGCGGGAGGCATCTACGAACCGCGCACCGGGAAATACATCGTGTTCGGTCGAGATGTGGGAGGAAACGAGTTCAACCAGCTGTTCCGGCTGGATCTCGCGGATGGGACGATCACCCTGCTGACCGACGGCGGCCGCTCCCAGAACGGCGGTGTGGTGTGGAGCAACAAGGGTGACAGGATCGCCTACGGATCGACCCGGCGAAATGGGGCCGACCGTGACCTCTATGTCATGGATCCCGCCAATCCCGCCTCGGACCGCATGATGCTCCAGGTCAGCGGAGGTGGATGGGGGGTCGCGGACTGGTCTCCAGACGACACGAAGTTGCTGGCCACCGAGGCGATCTCGATCAATCAGACCAACCTCTGGCTGGTTGATGCCGGTTCAGGCGAGCGTACGCTCCTCGCACCCGAGCCGGGAGATACGGTAGCGTACGGCACCGTGCGGTTCAGCCGGGACGGGAAAGGCGTTTACCTGACCTCCGACCAGGGGAATGAGTTCCTCC
Organism: uncultured Gemmatimonadales bacterium; assembly: GCA_963821525.1. Taxonomy (GTDB): domain Bacteria; phylum Gemmatimonadota; class Gemmatimonadetes; order Gemmatimonadales; family GWC2-71-9; genus DATBGE01. The sequence continues at coordinate 113,715 of CAWGED010000012.1, forward strand.
GGCTGGGCTACCTCGATCTCGCCACCAGGAAGGTGACGTGGCTCAGCGGCGATATTCCGTGGGACGTGGAAGGCTTCGCGCTCTCCCGCGACGGGAGTCGAGTCGCGTTCACCACGAACGAGGCCGGCATTTCGAGACTGCACCTTCTCGATACGAAGACCGGCCGGCACCACCCGGTTCAGGGTGTTCCGGTGGGCACGATCGGTTCGCTGCGATGGCACAGCAATAACCGGGATCTTGGCTTCACGGCAGGCAATGCGAGAGCCCCTGGAGATGTCTATTCGCTGGATGCGGGTACCGGCAAGGTGACTCGCTGGACCGAGAGCGAGCTTGGAGGCCTGGTCGCCGCCAATCTGGCCGAGCCAAGTCTGATCAAATGGAACAGTTTCGACGGGCTGGAGATCACCGGGTTCTATTATCGCCCCCCTGCTCGCTTTACCGGCAAGCGACCCGTCATCATCAACATCCATGGCGGACCGGAAGGGCAATCCCGCCCCGGCTTCCTGGGACGCACGAACTATTTCCTGAACGAGCAGGGCGTCGCGGTGATCTACCCCAACGTCCGCGGCTCGACCGGGTACGGGAAGACGTTCGTGAAGCTGGACAACGGCCTCAAGCGCATGGATTCGGTGAAGGATATCGGCGCCCTGTTTGACTGGATCGCGAAGCAGCCCGAGCTGGATGCGGGCCGGGTGATGGTGACGGGAGGCAGTTACGGCGGCTTCATGACCCTGGCCGTGGCCACGACCTACAACGATCGTATCGCCTGTTCACTCGACGTGGTGGGGATTTCCAACCTCGCCACTTTCCTCAAGAACACCGAGAGCTACCGGCGGGACCTGCGTCGAGTCGAGTACGGGGATGAGCGGGACTCGACCATGGCGGCATTCTTCGAGGCCACCGCACCGCTCAACAACGCCCGCAACATCACCAAGCCGCTCTTCGTGGTGCAGGGCGGCAACGATCCGCGGGTGCCGCACACCGAGGCCGAGCAGATGGTGGCGAGGGTGAAAGCGAACGGGAGTCCCGGTCTGGTACCTCATGGCCAGCGACGAAGGCCACGGCTTCCGGAAGAAGAACAATGTGGACTTTCAGTTCTTCGCCACCGTGACCTTCGTGCGCCAATTTCTGCTCGGCGAGACTCCCTCGGGAGCAACGCCCTAGAAACTCACCTTCACGATCCGGCCTCCGGTTCCTACCAGCCATCCCGCCTTGGGACTGGCGAACGCGACGGCCCAGAAGTTCTTCGCCCCCGCCAGCAGGTTCCAGGTATCGCCTTCGTCAGGAGACCACGCCGCTCCTCCGGGACCGGTGATCACGACGGTTACTCCCAGTCCCTTCACATAGCTCGACCCGAAGATGGATCCGCGGAACGGAGCGTGGGTCGCGAGGGTCCAGGTCACCCCGCCGTCGCTCGAGCGCGCGACGTTGTCGCTGAAGGCATCTCCCGCGGCCAGCTCGCCGCCACCCAGGAAGCCGTGCAGCGCGTCACGGAAGGCCACGGTGAGCCCGCCGGAGCTTGGCGTGCCTTGAACAATCGGGGTGTCATATGCGTTCCAGGTATTCCCGCCGTCGGTCGTCGCGAGAATCCTGGACTTGGCCGCACCGCCGGTCGTGATCCAGGCCCGCTGCTCGCCCTGGGTCGCGACACAGGTGCCGCTCGCGGCGAAGGCGGCCTCGCCCGGCTGAGCCGGCGGCATGTTGTTGCTGATGAAGTTCCAGGTCTGGCCGTCGAGCGTCCGGATGACCGGGAAGACTCCGTTCACGGCGTCGCTCATCGTGATGGCGCGCCGCTTTCCCCAGAACGCGAAGCAATCGTAGAAGGCGAGCGGATCCTGATTGACGAACTGCAGGGTCCAGTGCGCGCCGCCGTCGTTGGTGTAGTAGATCCGTGAGAGTTGGCCCGGTCCGGCCGCCATGAGGTACGCGATCTTGTCACTCTGGGCCTCGACATCACGGAACTGGAGGTCGCCCGCGCCGGGAACATGCGCGGCCTTCCAGGTATTCCCTCCATCGGTAGTAATGGTGTAGGTGCCACCGACGCCGCTCGCCCAGGCGACCTGATCGTTCACCGGGCTGATGGCCTGGAGCCGATTGGTGGTTCCGCTGTTCTGTGGTGTGAGAGTCGGTGTGTCGCTGGCTCGCACCGCGGGCAGCTCCGAAGGAGCGGGCGGCGCCGAGTTGTCGGAACAGGCGAAGAGGACCGCACCGGCGAGAAGACCGGCGGCGGTGGAGAATGGCGAACGAAGCTGCATGGTTGCCTCCGGGTGGGGAGAACCCTTGATGTGGTCAGGATGAGGCTCTGCGCCACAGAGTTATCCCGCGCCGCTCCCCGGGGCAAGTCCGTTCTGCGAGGGCCCGGGCCAGGAGGAGAGATAGCGGAGCAGAGTGTTCTCTTCAGGCCCCAATCCCTCTTCTGTCGCGGTACCGCTGCTCTGTTTCTGCCAGAGCCGAAAACTCTCCTCTCTGGTAAAGGCTTCGAGCACGGCTGGATGGATGTAGCACTTGCGGCAGATCGCGACGGTGTTGCCCAGTTGCTCCGCCACGATACCGATCGCCGCGAGCGCCGCTGCCTTCCCCGCACTGTTTGACTCGAAGGCTTCACTCACCGCCAGGCACTGCGCCGCGATCAGGGTGCCGCCCCAGGTCCGGAAATCCTTGGCCGTGAAATCCTGCTCCGCAATCAGCTTGATATAGGCGTTGACATCCTCCGCGCCGATCGGCTGGGCCTCGCCCGCTTCGTCCAGGTACTGGAAGAGATCCTGGCCAGGCAGGTCCCGGGAACGCTTCACCAGCCGGGCGAGCCGACGATCGGTCACCTGCACTACATGGAATTTCCCGCTCTTTCCCCGGAACTTGAACTGGATCCGGGAACCCTGCACATCTACATGGCGATTCTTGAGGGTGGTAAGCCCGAACGAGCTGTTGGTACGGGCGTACCATTCGTTGCCGACCCGGATGAAGGTGGTCTCCAGCAGCTTGACGATGGTGGCGAGCAGCTTGTCCCGCGGGAGGCCCGGAAGCGCAAGATCCTCCTCCACTCGTTTACGGATCCTCGGAAGCGCCCGCGCGAACAGCACCAGCCGCTCGTACTTGGTCTCGTCCCGGACCTGGCTCCACCGCTTGTGGTAGCGGTACTGCTTGCGCTTACGCGCGTCACGTCCGGTGGCCTGGAGATGTCCTTCGGGAGCGGGAGCGATCCACACGTCGGTCCATGCGGGAGGGATCGCGAGGGCGCGGATCCGCGCGAGGGTGGCTTCGTCGCGCATCGGTTTGCCATCCGGCCCGCGATAGGAAAACCCGGTTCCGTTGCGGTGCCGGGTGATGCCGGGCTTGGCGTCGCTGACGTAGCGCAGCTGCGCGGCCTTCGCGGCCTCGACCGGTAGCATGAACGGGTCGGGGGCCGTGCGTTTACGTCGCGGCATGGAGGTCGTGTGCCGGGGAGGGAGTGGGGAGTGGGTGTGTGGGGTTGTGGGGCGTAGGAGAGATTCAGTGCCCCCACTACCCACCACCCACTCCCTACTACCCTAGCTGGAACTCCCCCTTTTTCTAGGAACCTTGGCCCCCTTCTTTCTCGCCTCCGACAAGCCAATCGCGATCGCCTGCTTCCGGCTGGTGACCTTCCCGCCGTGGCCCTTGGGGCCGCTGCGAAGCGTGCCGTGTTTCCTGCGCCGCATCGCGGACTCGACGCTCTTGCTCGCGCCTTTGCTGTACCGTCGTCCCTTGCTGCTCCGGGATCTGCTGCGTGCTGGCATTCGATACCTCACATTCTCGCAGCGGCAGTCCGCAACGCGAACCGCCGCATCATTGATGAGTTCGGGAGATGCACGCGCGCACCTCCATTCGCAATGTTGTCAATCGGGAATCGCGGTACAAGGGGCTTGCAAGATTTCACGGCATGACAAGGTGTCCGGTAAGTTGAACGGGCGGCCCTGGTGAGAGCCGCCCGCTCGAAAGAAGAACCGCCGCTTTGCTGCTTAGCGGAAAATCTGGAAATGGCCCAGGAGCCACCAGAGCAGAAGAAAGATCAAAATCGTGCTGATGCAGCCGCCGCCCAGCTTCTTGGCGCCCCAGCCCGCTGCGAAACCGCGTAGGAGCTTGCTCAACGCCGCCCTGCCTTTCGCTTCAGTGTGTCCTCCCCGCGCTCATCGCGGTTCGCCCAATATAGTCGCTACCTCGAGGCTCCCATGCTGATCATCGCCATCGACTGGCACACGGCCTTCGTTCCGACGGTCAACCTTGCCGAGCTGTTCATGCGCGGGCTCGATCGTCTACCTGTTCCTCTTCTTCGCCTTTCGCATCCTGCCGCGACAGGCCGGCGCCGTCGGCGTGTCCGACCTTCTGGCACTGGTACTCATTGCCGACGCGGCACAGAACGCCATGTCAGCCGACTATCACTCGGTGCCGGAAGGCCTGGTCCTGGTAAGCACCATTTTGTTCTGGGACGTAGCACTCGACTGGCTCGCCTTCAAGGTCCCGGCTGCTGCGGAAGTTGCTGCACGGCCAGCCGCTTCCGCTCATTATCCGGGGTCGCTTGCAGCACCTGAATCTGGACCAGCAGCTGATCAGTGAGGAGGAGCTCGATTCTCACTTGCGGCAACACGGCGTAGCAGATCCTCGAGAGGTCGTGCTCTGCAATCTGGAGGGGGATGGACACATCAGTGTGCTGCAGGAGGAACCGAAGGAAGATTCAAGCCAGGAAGAAGCGAGGGGACTGACCTGAGCCAAGTGTCCGTCAGCTCACTCCGGCCCGGGCCGTGAAGAAGGAGCGCACGTCGTGGGGAATCCAGAGCAGCCAGAGCGCCGCGAGTCGCAGCGCGAAGCTCACCCCCTGCTCGATCGTGACACCGGTGACTTCAGCCGGGATCAGGGCGGACGAATCCCGGAGGAATCCATATCCGGCTATCGTCCCGATCACGAGCGTTGCCGTGGTGACCAGGCGGATCCAGCTCTTCCCCCGCGGCAGGACCAGCGTGAGCCAGGCGAACAGGAGTGCCACGGCGGCGTGGACAATCACACTGCCGATGATCGTCTGGTTGGCGGCGTGTTCGACTTGCTCCGGCGTCAGGCTCGGCTGGCGGCGCGCCCAGGAGGCCGCGACCTCCGGCCGATGATTCACGGAACAGGAGGGCCACGACCAGCTGGAGCAGAGCGAGGACGGCCAGCAGGATCTGGGTCCAGCGAATTTGTGCGGGGGCCATCTCAGGACAAGAGTTGGTACGCCACTAGGGCGAGGGTTCGCAAGGCATCATTGAATGTCAGCATCACATCCCTCCACGAGGATCACGTCCCAGTATAACCACGGTCCGGCGATGACCGGACGGGTTCCTGGCATGGGACCGTGTGACCATTCCCCTTGCGATTCTGGGGATACTTACTAAGCTGTTCTGCACAAATACGGATGCCCTGCGCATCCACCCTTGTCGAGCGAGGCGTTTGGCCGGCCCGCGAGACGAAGGCGTAATCGAGCTCCAACGGGAGACTTCGGTTGCGCTTTTTTGTTGCACTTATTGTGGGAGGACAGGATGACCAGGACAATGACATTCATGACCGCGCTCCTCGCCATTGGGTTGAGCGCGTCGTGCAAAGGTGCCAGGACCGATCGGCCCGTTGCCACCAACGCCGGAGGAGACACCACGCTTTCACCATCGGGCGACTCGGCGGCCGGGCAAGGGCGGTCGATGGTGCGGCTGGTGAATGCGCTGCCCGCCAATCAGTCGATTGACGTCTCGGGAGACGACCGCACGATCTTCAGCGCGGTCACCTACAAGAAGGTCACGCCTTACGTCGAGGTGAAGGACAACCGCGTCACCTTTCGCCTTTTTCCAACGGCGAAGGACAGCGCAATAGCTGACAACAGTGAAATGATGGCGGACGGCAACCGTTACACGATCGTAGCACTCCCCGACGACAAGGGCGGCGCGACGATGCGTATTCTAAGGGACGAGGTCGTGCCGGATTCCGGCAAAGCGCGGGTCCGGGTGATCAACGCCTCTCCGGGCGTCAAGGACGCCGATGTGGCGCTGCAGGGACAAAAGGACCCGCTCTTTTCCGATATCGATTACAAGAGCGAGGCGGGCTACAAGGACATCACGCCGATCACGGCGACGGTCGAGATCAGGGGCGACGACCCGAACTCCAAGCCGATCCTGGTCAAGAACGTCCACTTCGAGGCCGGCAAGGCATACACAATCGTGTTGACCGGCTGGAAATCGAAGCCGGTGGAAGTCATCACTTTCGACGATAGCGAGACCGGCGGAGTGGCCGGGCTGTCGCTGCACTAATGGAGTGTTCGATGATGAGCCAGGAAAACGCCTGGTTGACCGGCCGGGAGCTCCTGATCAGCGAGATCGAGATCAGGGTCGAGGCGATGAGAAGCGAAGCGGAAAAGACCCGCGGGTTTAGAGCCGGAGTGCTGGTGTTTCTCGAGCGGAGGCTCACGCGGGCCAAGAGCGCGCTGGCCACACTCCGGCATCTGCCGAGTGCTCTTTCCGAAGGCCGGCGTCAAACCGTCGACCGCATGGTCTCGGCTATCATCGGCACCCTGCGTCACGCAGAGATCACGCTTCGGGGTGAGTCCGGCACACCACCTGAGCCGGATCAGGAGTTCCTTCGTGAACGCCGTCGGGCAGAACGGCGGCAATCTCCCTCGCGGCGCGCAACCAGACGTCCCGTGCCGGCAGGGCAGGACGAGGATCCCGCGAGTCCACCCGAACCGGACCGGGACCGGGATGTAGGTGACGGGAGCTGACAGGCTGGCTCTTGCGGCGAAGCGGCTCGGTTCGTATTGTCGTGGCGCGGTGAAATAGCCGAACCTTGGCGCGCTGGCTTCCGGCCCGCGAGTCGAAGGCGCAGGAATCTTCGGATTCCTTGCGCCTTCTTGTTTTTCCGGGCCGGACCAGCCTGCCGCCAAGGCATGGAAAGTAGGAGAAATGGACGTGAGGGAACTCAACAGTTGTGCTCTATCTCTTCAGCGCTTCGACTGGTCCAGCGGAGTGGACCTATGCAAACGGTCGCCCGGTCCGGGTTCCTGCCAACGCCACGAATCAGGATGTAGATAGCCGCAACATCTGTCCTTCCTCGACTGGAGCATGGGATAAGCAGCCAGCCGCATTCTCGCCCTGGACCGGGCCGTCCTACTCACCGACCACTAACCGTTGCACTCCCTGCCTCCGCGCCCTCGGCGCGCTGACCGATGTTGTCGCGCCTTGAGTCCGAGCCTTCCGTTGTCTGGAACGGGTGGGGGGTCGCGTTCTGCGTGGCGGCGTTCATCCTCGGCATTGTTGCCGCCTCCGACAATGGGCCTTCTATACCACAGGCAACCGAGCTTCGGATCCGCGCCGATCCCAGGATTCGCGGTCGCTGCAGATCCAAAGTTGGTGAGCCGGAAGTAAGAATTGGGTTCCTGCCATCGGTGAGTAATCCCACCCTGAATTGATCTCCTAAGCCTCTCCGATTGGCATGTGCGCCAAGGCCTTGCGGTTCGCCTATAACGGGCCGTATAGTCCCTCGTTAGCAGGTGGCAGGAATCCTTGGCGGGTCGGGCAGTCGGCCGACCAGTCGAAGGCGCGAAGGGGATCCTCAGATCCTCCGCGCCTTTTTTTGTTTTCGGGAGGTGCGCCGCGACATGGAATCTCAAGTCGCCTCTCAGGAAAGCCCACCTCGGGACCTTCAAGGGCGCCCCAACGACCAATGGCTCCAGGCCATCTTCGGCCAGGCAGCCGTGGGAATCGCCGTAATAGACGGCGAGGGGCATTTCCTTCACTGTAACCAGAAGCTCGCGCAGATAACCGGCCGTGGCGTGGCGGAGCTCATTGGCCTCAAGTGCTCCGAGATCACGCATCCCGACGATTGGCCGGCCAGCCAGGCGCATGATGGAGGACCTGCGCAGAGGCATACGCACCGAATTCTCCGCCGAGAAGCGTTACCTGCGTCCCGACGGCGCGGTGGTCTGGGTAAATGTGGCTGTCTCGCCCTTGCGCGACGCGACCGGGCGGTTCGATCGCCTCATTGCCGTCGTCGAGGACATTACCGCCCGCAAGCGGGCGGAGCAGGCGGTTCAGGAACGGGAGCACAGGGTGCGCCGGGTGCTGGAGCGAATGCCCGCGGGCACCTACCTCTGCGATCGCCACGGTCTCATCACCTACTTCAACCATCATGCCGAGGCGTTGTGGGGACGGGCGCCGAAGCTCAATGATCCGATCGATCGCTACTGCGGATCCTTCAAGCTGTTCGCGGCGGACGGAACACCGATCAATCACTCGGAATGCTGGATGGCCCTCGCGCTGCGCGACGAGACCGCGTACGACGGGCAAGGAGATCATCATCGAGCGCCCCGACGGGAAGCGGATGACCGTCCTCGCTCATGCCAATCCGATCTGGGGACGACGATGACGAGCTGATCGGGGCGGTCAATGTCCTGGTGGATATCTCAGATCGGAAGCACGCCGAGCAGTCGCTGCGCGAAAGCGAGGATCGCTTCCGTCATCTGGCCGACAATGTTCCGGTGCTGATCTGGGTGTCCGGACCCGATGGCTACGAGTTCGTGAACCGCGAGTACCTCAAGTTTGCCGGCTGCGATTTCAGCCGGCTCGAAGGCGCCGGGTGGCAGGACCTGCTCCATCCATCCGACGCGCCGGGATTCATCGCCGCCTACGAGCGGGCTGGTCGCCAGCGCCAGCGCTTCGAAATGCAACTCAGGTTCCGGCGCGCCGACGGAGAATACCGCTGGCTCCGGGTTACCGCGGTTCCCCGCCTCGACGAGGATGGCGAGGTGCTCGGTTTCGTCGGCTCCTCGGCAGACATCACCGACATCAAGCGGTCGGAGGAGACTCTGCGGGAAGCGGATCAGCGGAAGGACGAGTTCCTGGCGACCCTGGCCCACGAGCTGAGGAACCCCCTCGCCCCGATCCGTAATGCACTCCAGATTATCCGCGTGGGCACCGACCAGGAGTCGGTGGGCAAGGTCCACGACATGCTGGAGCGCCAGGTGGATCAGATGGTACGGCTGGTTGACGACCTGCTTGAAGTCTCCCGAATCACTCGTGGAAAGATCGAGTTGCGCCGGGAGCGGGTAGACCTGGGTGCCGTGATTCGTAGCGCCCTCGAAACCAGCAAACCATTGATTGACGCAGCCCGGCATGAACTCACCGTCGGGCTCCCCATCGAACCGCTGTGGCTCGACGCCGATCCGGTCCGGCTGGCCCAGGTCTTCTCCAATCTCCTGAACAACGCCGCCAAGTACACCGAACCAGGCGGACGAATCTGGATCAACACCAACCGGCACAACGACCAGGTCGTCGTCTCGGTATGCGATACCGGCATCGGGATCTCACCGGAGAAAATTCCCAAAGTCTTCAACCTGTTCGCCCAGCTCGATACCACGACGGCGAAGGCGCAGGGCGGACTCGGCATCGGACTCGCCCTGGCCCGGCGATTGGTCGAGATGCACGGCGGGCGGATCGACGCCCGGAGCGGTGGTGAGGGAGAAGGAAGCGAGTTCCGGATCCATCTGCCGCTGGCTCGGGAGCAGGAACGCAAGCGGACCAGCAATCCCCCGCGCCTTGCCAAAGCGGACGAGGCGCCCTCAGTACACCGGGTCATGGTGGTTGACGACAACCGGGATGCCGCCGACAGCCTCGGAATGTTGCTCCGGCTCCGCGGGATGCAGGTGCAGGTCGCGAACGACGGCCCCTCCGCCCTCAAGACCTTCTCCACCTTCCATCCCACGGTCATCCTGCTCGACCTTGGCATGCCGGGGATGGACGGATACGAGGTCGCCGAGCAGATCCGGCGTCTGCCGGACTCCGCGAACGTGGCCCTTATCGCACTCACCGGCTGGGGGCACGCCGAGTTCCGCCAACGCAGTCGGGAGAGTGGATTCGCTCATCACCTGGTAAAGCCGGTCGAGCTGGATGCTCTGCTGAGCCTGCTGGGATCCCTTCAGCCGGACGCCCCATTGGCGCCGGCCGACTAAACAGGATGGAGCCATGACCGACGTCGCGAGGAGAGAAGAAGTAGGCCGGACGAATGGGCATGCGGGGCAGGAGTTGGCCAAGTCGGCCACGGGCATTCAGGGGCTCGACGAGATCACCGGAGGCGGACTTCCTGCCGGCCGGCCCACCCTCATCTGCGGCAGTGCCGGATGCGGCAAGACTCTCCTTTCCCTGGAATTCCTGGTGCGGGGAGCAGTGGAATTCGGAGAGAACGGCGTGTTCCTGGCCTTCGAGGAAACCGCCGAGGAGTTGAGCCAGAACGTCCGTTCACTCGGCTTCGATCTCGACCAGCTGATCGAAGACGGCAAACTCGTTGTGGATTACGTCCATGTCGACCGCAGCGAGATCGACGAGACGGGCGAGTACGACCTCGAGGGACTCTTCATCCGCCTGGCAGACGCCATCGACCAGGTCGGAGCCAAGCGGGTTGTTCTGGACACGATCGAGAGCCTCTTCAGCCGGCCTCTCGAACGACGCCATCCTCCGCTCCGAGCTGCGCCGGCTGTTTCGCTGGCTCAAGGAGCGCGGCGTCACCGCCATCATCACCGGGGAGCGGGGAGAGAAGTCGCTGACTCGGCAGGGCCTGGAGGAGTACGTCTCGGATTGCGTGATCCTGCTGGATCACCGGGTCTCCGACCAGCTCTCGACCCGGCGGCTCAGGGTCGTCAAATACCGGGGCTCGACCCACGGCACCAACGAGTATCCGTTCCTCATCGATCGAATTCGGCATCAGCGTCCTCCCGATCACCTCGCTGGGCCTGAAGCACGGAGCCACAAACGAACGGATTTCCACCGGCGTCGCAGGCCTCGACGCGATGTTGGGCGGCAAGGGCGTCTACCGGGCCTCCAGCATTCTGATCTCGGGGACCGCGGGAACCGGGAAGACCACCATCTCGGCACACTTCGCCGATGCCGCGTGCCGCCGGGGGGAACGCTGCCTGTACTTCGCCTTCGAGGAATCACCCGACCAGATCGTCAGGAACATGCGGTCGGTCGGCATCGACCTGCAGCCATGGGTGGACCGGGGCCTGCTCGTGATCCATTCCAGCCGTCCCAGTATGTACGGCCTGGAGACCCACCTCACCACGATGTACCGGGAGGTGCGGGCGTTCAACCCTCGGCTGGTCATCATGGATCCCATCACCAGTTTCCTTCGTTCGGACGGGGGCAACCGACGCGGAGGCGATGCTGGTTCGCATGATCGATTTTCTGAAGGGTTGCGAGATTACGAGCGTCTTCACCAGCCTGACCCGGGGAGGGAGCGCGCTGGAGCAGTCCGAGGTTGGGGTCTCGTCGCTCATCGATACCTGGCTGGTGGTGAAAGAGATCGAACAGCAGGGTGAGCGAAACCGCGGCCTCTACGTGATCAAGTCCCGCGGCATGAAGTCATTCCGACCAGATCCGGGAATTCCAGCTTACCGACGAAGGAGTGGAGCTCAAGGATGCCTACATCGGACCCGAGGGCGTCCTCACCGGATCGGCCCGCCTGGCGCAGGAAGCTCGGGAAGAGGCGGCCAAGGTCAAGCGCCAGGAGGACATCGAGCGGAAGCAACGGTCACTGGAACGGAAACGTCAGGCACTCGAAGCCCAGATCGCCGCGTTGCGCCTGGAGTTCGAGGGTGAAGAACAGGAAGCCCAACGCATGCTCGTGGAGGATCAGCGCCGCGAGGAACGGCTCGAGGAAGACAGAGATGACATGGCTCGCAGTCGGAAACTGGACCCTCAGCCTCAGAAAGCCCAGGAACCAACATGACCGACATCTTGAACCGGGACGACACCGCGAAGCTTCCCTCTCCGCCGGCAGAGGCGGGCGAGGAGACATGGGAACTGCGGCTGTATGTTGCGGGTCAGTCTGCCAAGTCGGTAACCGCCTTCGCCAACTTGCGGGCGTTGTGCGAGCAATACCTGCCGGGCAAGTACGAGATCGAAATCGTCGATCTGCTGCAGAAACCTCAGCTGGCGCGCGGGGATCAGATCGTAGCCATCCCTACTCTGGTACGGAAGCTTCCGGAGCCAATCCGGAAGATCGTTGGCGACCTATCCAACACCGAGAAGACCCTGGTGGGTCTGCAGCTTCGTCCCCGAGCCTGGTGATTGATCGTGCGAGACCCTATTGGAAATCCAGACACCAAGGCATTTGAGGATCTGCTCAAACAACGGGGCCAGAGCCACTATAGCCTGCGTCTATATATCACCGGCATGACGCCGCGCTCGACCGACGCCATCGCCGCCATCAAGAGCATCTGTGAAGAATTCCTCCAGGGGCGCTATGACCTCGAAGTGATCGACATCTATCAGCATCCGGAACAGGCGAGAGCCGCCCAGATCATCGCCTCGCCCACCCTGCTCAAGCGCCTGCCGGTCCCGTTGCGTCGCCTGATCGGGGACCTCTCCAATCGGGAACGGGTCCTGATTGGACTCGACCTGGCCGAGACGTGAGTCCGACGCGATGAAACCGCCCACCGAGCAGGGACCGAGCCGGGAGTCGCTCGCTAACAACCAGCCGGGGAGCCCCCGGGAGCAACTCGAAGCCGAGATAGCTGCTCTGCGCATCAGGCTGGAGGAGAGCGAGGAGACAATCCAGGCTATCCGGTCGGGAGCGGTGGACGCCTTTCTGGTCGAGGGTCCCGACGGAGAAAAGGTGTACGCCCTGGAATCGGCGGATCGTCCTTATCGGATCCTCGTCGAGTGCATGAACGAAGGGGCGATTACCCTGAGCGCCCAGGGCAACATCCTGTATTGCAACCCCCATTTCGCCGAGATGCTGGGGAGGTCCGCCGAAAGTCTCATGGGCCACGCCATGTGCGACGTGGTCGTCTCCACCGATCGCGACGAGTGCACCAGGATGCTCGAGGTCGCCAAGACGGTGCCGACGGAAGGTGAAGTCCTGCTCGAGCGTGGCGATGGAACCATCGATTCCGGTCCACCTCACCCTGAGCCCGCTTCCTATCGAAGGCGCCGCGGTCGTCTGCGGCGTCGTCACCGACCTCACCGAGCACAAGCACAACGTGGAGCTGAGGGTCGCCCAGGCCGCGTTGCATGATAGCGAGGCACGCTACCGGCAGGCCGACAAGCAGAAGGACGAGTTCCTGGCGATCCTCGCCCACGAGCTCCGGAATCCGCTCGCCCCGGCCACCAACGCGCTGCACATTCTGCAGATCAAGGCGCCGCCGATCCCGGAGCTGCAATGGGCCCGGGAAGTCATCGCAACCCAGGTCCAGCGGATGACCCGACTGATCGACGACCTCATGGACGTCAGCCGCATCACCAGTAACAAGCTGACGCTGAGAGTGGAGCGGGTGGAGCTGGCCAGGGTAATCGAAGAAGCGCTCACCAACAGCCGTCCATTCATCGACGAGTCGCAGCACCAGCTGAGAGTGGTGCTCCCGAGGGAGTCGGTGCTGCTCAACGCCGACCTCGTTCGCATGGCCCAAGTTCTGTCCAACCTGCTGATCAACGCCGCCAAGTATACCAACCCCGGTGGTACCATCGCTTTGCGGGCGGAGCGCCAGGACGGAGAGGCCGTGATCTCGATCAAAGACTCCGGAATCGGCATTCCCCCGGAGTTGCTGCCCAGAATCTTTGACATGTTCATGCAGGGAGACCGGACCCTGACCCGCACTCACGGCGGCCTCGGTATCGGCCTCACCCTGGTGAAGCGACTGGTGGAAATGCATGGGGGAAGCGTCGAGGCATGGAGCGAAGGGAAAGACAAGGGAAGTGAGTTCACCATCCGGATCCCCGCCCTGGTGGATCCGCGCAACCGGGAGCGCGACGCCATCCCCGCCGACGACTCCATGCCGAAGGGTCACCGGCGCATCCTGATCGTCGATGATAACGAGCTGTCGGCCAACAGCCTGAGCATTCTGCTGGGCATGGCAGGGAACGAGACCCGCACCGCGTACGACGGAGCCGAAGCGGTTGCCACCGCCGAGACCTTCCGGCCCGACGTGGTGCTGCTGGACCTCGGCCTTCCCCTGATGGACGGCTATGAGACCTGCACCCGGATCCGGCAGCAACCATGGGGCAAGGACATCCTGGTGGTCGCCTTGACCGGGTGGGGACAGGCCGAGGACCGCCGCCGCAGCACCGAAGCCGGGTTCGATCGCCACATCGTGAAACCGGCGGATCCGGTTCAGTTGATGAAGTTGCTGGCCGAGTTGGAGGCGGCAAAGGAGCAGGCTTCATGATCTGAGCAGTTTCCGCCGGCGCACGATACCTTGACATCCGACAACAGCGTTCGTATTGTCGGATGTCGAGGTATCGTCTTTTTTGGGAGAAACCGATGGATCAGCGCGCCGACTTGCTCCAGGGCACTCTGGACCTGCTCATCCTCAAGACGCTCGTGCTGGGACCGCTCCATGGCTGGGGCATCTCCAAGCGGCTGCGCCAGCTGTCGGACGAGGTATTTGAAGTCGGACAAGGCAGCCTCTACCCCGCCCTCTACCGGCTCGAAGACCAGGGCTGGATCACAGCCGAATGGGGCACCAGCCCGGATGGTCGTCGCGCCAAATTCTATACGTTGACGGCCGCCGGAAAAAAGCAGTTTGCCGCTGAGCGCTCTCAGTGGCGGCTCTTCTCCGGAGCAGTGGAGCAGGTCCTCAAGGCAACCTGACGATGGCGCTCTCCTGGTGGTCACGGCTGTCGCGTCGCTTCACCGCCCTTCGCAAAGGCGAGCGGCTCGACCACGAGCTGGACGCCGAGATCCGCTTGCACCTCGACTTGGAGGCGGAAGAGCTGGCCCGCACCCGGGGCCTCGACCCGGGAGAGGCGAGGCGCCAGGCACTGGTCGCCTTCGGGGGAGTCGACAGATATAAGGAAGCACATCGGGACGCGCGGGGAGTCCGCTGGGCGAGTGACCTGGGACAGGACCTCCACTATGCCGCCCGCAGCCTCCGGCGCAGTCCCGGTTTCTCGCTCTCCGCGATTCTCGTCCTCGCCCTGGGCATCGGAGCATGCACCGCGGTCTTCAGCGCGGTCAATACGGTTCTCCTCGATCCGAACTACGACAATCTGGTGCGGGTCTACCAGCAGAACTCACCCACCAATCTCTGGACCCTCTCGACCGTCGACTACCGCGCGATTGAAGCGCAGCAGAAGAGCTTCTCTGCCGTCGGGGTTCTCCAGTCTCGTAGCGTGGCAGTCTCCGCCGGCGCGGATCCGACCAGAGCGCAGTCCGGCTGGGCCAGCGCCGGATTCTTCCGCGCCCTCGGTATCGAGCCGCTCCGCGGCCGGGGAATCGAGCCTGCGGACGAGGTGGTCGGCGCGCCGCCGGTCGTGGTGATCGGCTACCGGTTCGCGGTCCACAACTTCGGCGATGTTCGAGCCGCCGTCGGGCGCACCATCACCATTGATGGCGTCGCGTTCACGGTCATCGGGGTTCTCCCGCCCTCGGTTACCGATCTGGCCGGCCGCAGGGCGGAGATCTGGCCCGCGCTGCAACTGCGTCCTCCGGAGCGGCGAGGCCCCTTCGGACTGCTGGTCATCGGCCGGCTCACGCCGAACGCGACTCTCGAGTCGGCCCGTCAGGATCTGGCCGGAATCAGCGAGCGCATCTTCCCCGAGTGGGCGGCCAGCTTCCAGGACAAGACGGCGCGTCTTACTCCTTACCCACTGCGGACGGCGGTGCTGGGGAATTCGAAACAGATGCTCACCATCTTCTCCGCCGCAGTCGGTCTGGTGTTGCTCATTGCCATCGCCAATGTCGCGAGCCTCATGCTGGTCCGGGTAACGGGCCGGGGACAGGAGATCGCTCTGCGCACGGTGCTGGGCGCAACCCGCAGTCGGCTGCTCCGGCTCCTGGTCACCGAGAGTGTCACCCTCGCGGCCGCCGGCGCCTTGCTCGGGATTCTCCTCGGCGCGCTGGCCCTCCAGGCGCTGGTCGCGTTCGGACCTGCTCTCCCCCGTCTCAGCGAGGCTCGGCTCGATGGTCGAGCGGTGGCATTTGCGGCGGGGTTGGCGCTCTTCGCCGGGCTCATCATCGGCGCCTACCCAACCCTCTCACTGATGCGGGGCAATCCCGCTCCCGGATTGCGAGAGGGAGAACGAACCATTGGCGGTACCCGGCGCTCGCAGGCGATTCGCGGAGCATTCGTCGTGGCGGAGATCGCGCTCTCGCTCCCGCTCCTCGCCATCGCGGGACTTCTGCTCAACAGCTTCCTGCGGCTTTCCCGAGTGGATCCGGGATTCGATCCAAGGCAGATCCTGACGCTGCGGGTTCAGCTTCCCTCGTCGCGCTACGCCAATGACACCACCATTTCGGGATATTGGGCCCACGCGATTCCTCTAGTGAAACAAGTGGCGGGAGTCGTGGATGCGGGACTCGGGTCATCCATCCCACCCGATGACCAGGGCTGGAGCAACAACAATTTCGATCTGGTGGACCGGCCAGTTCCCTCAGGCACTGCCCAACCTACCTCGGCCTGGCCGAGTGTGACCTCGGAATACTTTGCTGCGCTGGGAGTCCCGCTGCTCGAGGGTCGACTCTTCACTCCGGGCGACACCGCATCGGGAGACAGCGTCTCGGTCCCTCCCGTAGTGGTGGTGAGCCGGACCTGGGCCAGGCGTTATTTCCCGGACGGAACCGCGGTTGGCCGGCGCCTCATTTCAGGCGGTTGCACGAGCTGTCCATTCACGACGGTGGTCGGAATCGTGGGAGACATCAAATACGAGGGACTGAGCGGCAGAGCCGATGCAGTCTACGGCCCCGCCACGGAGGGCTGGGGGCAGGACATGACTCTCTTCGTACGCACCGCGGGCTCTCCCGCCGAGGTACTCGATCGAGTCCGCACAGCGCTCCGGTCGGTGGACCCCGATGTCCCGCTCGACGACGCCGCGCCGATGGAAGACCGGGTGTACCGGTCGGTGGCTCAGCCGAGGAATTGGATGGTGTTGTTGAGCGGATTCGCCACGACCGCACTGCTTCTGGCCGGCGTGGGCATCTTCGGCATGCTCTCGTATACGGTGCGCGCTCGACGCAGAGAAATTGGCGTGCGGATGGCGCTCGGCGCTCGTCAGCCTGCCGTGGTGGGTATGATCGTGCGGCGCGGCATGCGGCACGCACTGCTCGGTACGGCACTCGGCTTGGCTGCCGCGCTCGCCGGAACTCGCGCACTCCACAGCACGCTGTTCGACCTCAGTACTACCGATCCGCTGACCCTCGCCGCCGTGACGCTCCTGCTCCTCGGCGTCGCACTCATCGCCTGCTGGCTACCGGCCCGCCAGGCGGCGGCGATTGATCCGGTTGAGGTGATTCGACTCGAGTAGCCGTCAGGCATCAGCCATCAGCCGTCAGACCCGAGGCGACAGTCTACGCCGATTGTTGAGTGTTGATGACTGACCGCTGACGGCTATCGGCTGACGGCTGCAGTTCCAGCTCCCAAACCTGCCCCACCAACCCCTCCCCGAAAAGCTGATGCGGTTCCTGGTGGACCAGCTGGTAGCCCGCTTCCTCATACAGGTGTCGAGCGGCGTGAAGTACGTCGTTGGTCCATAGAGTGATGCGGTGATAACCAGCCTGGGTGGCGAAGCGAGTGCATTCGGCCACCAGCCTGCGCCCAATGCCACGGCCGCGCGCGGAAGGTTCCACCAGCAGCAGGCGCAGCTTGGCGGTGTCTGATCGTTCCGGGTGCTTCACCAGGAAGACCGATCCCAGAAGCTCTCCATGATCGCCCTCGGCAATCCAGCAGCGTTCTCTGGCAGGGTCGAACTGCTCGACGAAGTCGGCCACGATTCGTGAGACCAGCGCCTCGAACCGCCAATCCCATCCGTATTCCTGCGCGTACAGCGCGCCGTGCCGCTGCACCACCCATCCCATGTCGCCGGCCCGAGGCTCGCGCAGCATGATGATTCCGGGCTTCGGGGAAGATTGCTCCGAGGCCGGATCGAGTTGCCGCTGAACCGTCTCCAACGCTTCGACCAGCTTCGCCTGACTGGGTGCTGAAAGATCTCGCAGCCAGGTCTCCACCTGGCGATCCGCCTCCGCGTCGAGCGAGGCAAAGGCGCGCCGGCCCTTCGGGGTGAGACGAAGGGAGCGCTGGCGGCGATCCGTGGGCGAGGAAAGGCGAGCGATGAGACCGCGGCGTTCGAGACCCCGAAGCATACGGCTCAGATACCCGGCATCGATCTCGAGTGCCCTGCCCAGCTCGGTAGCTGTCGAGGCTTCGCAATTGGCCAGCTCGTAGAGCAGGCGTACCTCGGCAAGAGAGAAGGGACTGTCGAGCAGTCCCTGGTTCAGGACTCCGATCCGGCGAGTGTAGAACCGATTGAACCGGCGGATGGCGTCGACGCGGGGATTAGGGGCTGCGGACATGGGGCCTCGACCACGTGGCTGATCAGGCCAATGTCAAGCAATTACTTGCTTCTGTCAAGTATATGCCCGGAGCACCCACTCGGGGGGCGGGCCCCCTCACCCGTCCTGGTGCGGCGAGAAACGCTGCCTGACGGAGTATGGCCTGCCGGGTCTGAGAACGATTAAGCTTAAAGGTGGCCGATTCCACTCGTCTTCCGGCCCCCGCGTTCGCTCTGACCCCGCGCGAGGAGCCGGCTGCAACGCCGAATGTGCGCCCGGGCCGCCCGCACCTCGTAGTGGTCGTCACCCGCGAGGTAGGCCGGAAGGACAAGGCGCCGGCCAACGCTCTGCTCATGACCCGCTTCTGGCACCCGCGGGATCATCGCTGGAGCGAGAACTTCTTCGAGTCGTTGGAGCACGCGGTGCGGTTGTTCGTGGATGAGAGCGGATGGGTTCTGCGCCAGCAACAGGCGCTGGATGGCACGCATGCCTATGAGCTCGTCTTCGAAGCGCGCCGGGAGGACTTCACCGGCCCCAGCACCAAGCAGATCCTCGAGGAAGTGGGTCTGGATCCCTCAGAGGTGGAACGAAAACTCTAGCCCCTCCCTCGAACACAGCTACCTCAACGACTCATGTCCCGAACGCTGCTCTGGCGTCTCGTCGCGCTCGCGCTTCCGCTCCTGACCGGCCTGCTCGGTGCCTTCAACGGCCCCGAGGCGTTCCGGGACGCGACGACGGCCGGCCAGCGGGTCGCCGCAGGGACTCAAACAGCATACGGAATCCTTGGCCTCACCAGTACGATCGGCCTCGCCCAGGGTCGCGCGTGGGCTCGGATATCGCTTATCGCATGGGCAATTCTGCTCTGCATTACCGGAGGCATGGCACCGGTGGTCTGGGGTGGCACGGGAGTGAGCACGGGGCTGCTGGCACTCCTCGCTACCGCGACAATCGCCGCCGCTGCGGTCTGGCTCGGGTGGCGGGCTTTAGAGGTGCGAAATGATTAATCCACCGATCATCGTGGATGCTCGCGGAGGCATACTCATCTTCCGCAATCCGGCGGAAGTCCACCGGGAGCTGGATCCGGCGCGGGTCCGCAATGGCGACTATCCGGCCGCCTACGACTGGAACGGCCGTCTGTTGCGCATTCAGGTCCGGCTCGAGGAACATTCGTTCTTTGGGATGTTCAAGCGGATCACGGAACACATCGAGATTTTCGAGACCGAGCACATCCCCACCCACGAAATCGCCTTGCGGGAGCTGGTGTCCCGGTTCATTCATCCCGGGCCTGCCGCCCAGCCGGACGGAACAGTCGAACCGCTGGCCGGCCTCATTCGAATCAAGGCCATCGCGGGAACCCGCTGAACGGCCACCAAGGATGGAGCCTGGCTGCCATGCCCCGGGGTCTACTGCTGTTCGGCGGATTCCTCGCGATGCTGGCCGGGCACCAGCCGCAGGCGATCATCGAAGGCCGGATCCTGGACGCCGCTGGGGGCCCGCTGGCCGATGCCGGCGTTGTCCTGATCCGCCCACCCATCCTCACCCTCGCCCAGTCCACCACGTCCGCGGACGGAACCTTCCGCCTGGAAGTCTCCGACACCGGCGCCGCGCAACTCCAGTTCTTCGCTCCAGGGAAAGGCTATTTCTATCTCCCGATTCTGGTTGACCCTGCCCTGCACGCGACGCTCGAAGTCCGCCTCGCCGCGCAGGACGACAGCGTCGCATCGCAGGCAACGGCGCTTCGCCCCTCATCGGCGTCGGCCCGGCTCCTGGCTGTGATGGCGGACGCGGTCTCGGAACAGAGTCGATACCAGTTCTGGTCCCGCCGCGGCACTGATTCGGCCGGATACGACTGGAGACCGGCAGTTGCCAAGGCGACGAAACAACTCGGCCAGGAACGCTCGGCTCTGGTCCGTCAGGCCCTCTACCTCGAGCTGCTGCGCTTCAGGCGGCTGGGCGCTCCACTGTCCGAATCGCTGCGATCGCGTGCGCTTCGCGAAGTGCCCCCCACGGCAAGAGTCTGGGCGCTGGAACCCAACATGGCGGCGCTGGCCGGTGAGCCGTGCCGCCCCGACAAACCGATCGCTCCCTGTCTGAACTACTTCAGCGATGCGGCCACCTCCCATCCCGACACTCTGGTCCAGCAGTGGATGCTGGTGGAAGCCGTGAACCTCTCGATGGTCACGGGAGACTCGGCCCAGGCCGAGGACTTCCTGCAACGGCTGGAGCAGGAACACCCAGAATCTCCGCTGCTTGGCTTCGCCCGCGGCATCCTTGAGCCCAGACCCACCGCCAGCGTTGGAGGGCCACTTCCGGACCTGAGAGTCTCGGCTCTGGAAGACTCATCGGTGGTTTTCGACAACGAGTCGCTGCTGGGAAAGACGGT
The DNA here is from genome assembly GCA_963821525.1 of uncultured Gemmatimonadales bacterium. Lineage (GTDB taxonomy): Bacteria > Gemmatimonadota > Gemmatimonadetes > Gemmatimonadales > GWC2-71-9 > DATBGE01. The sequence continues at coordinate 134,383 of CAWGED010000012.1, forward strand.
GTTGATCGATGTCTGGGCGACCTGGTGCGACAGCTGCGTGGCCGAGCTCCCAGGATTGCTGCAGGCCTATCGCGACTATCACGACAGGGGACTCGAGGTCCTGGGAGTGTCCTTCGACGATGACCGGCAGTTGGCCCGCGATTTCAGGCGGCAGCTCAAGATGCCATGGCTCGAGGCGTTCGCCGAAGGCAACTTCGAGTCGTCGGTCGCGAAGACCCTGGGGATTACGACATTGCCGCGCCGGTTCCTCGTGGACAGCGCAGGAATCATCGTCGCGGCGGATTCAGCGCTCTTTGGCCGGAACCTGATGCCGACTTTGGAGAAGATCCTCAGTCAAACGAGGTAGGATACCTCTACCAAAACTCACCGCGGAGCACGCGGAAACAAGCGGAAGAACGCGGAAGGGATTCATAAGTATTCAGGAGAAGCCGCCACGCCGAAAAAGCTTACCCGGTATTGTTTGTAGCTTGATCCGTCTCCTGAATACCCATAAACCACTTCCGCGTGCATCCGCTTGTTTCCGCGTGCTCCGCGGTATGCAGTTTTCTAACTCGTCTCAGTTTCAGCTTCCTTCACTCGAACCATGCCCTGCACTTCCCTCGAAGATCCCAGGCCCGCCCAACAGCCGGTACATCGCATAAAGCCCCGTGATCGCGAGCCCACCAGCCAGGGCCGTCTGGCTGACCGAAAACTTCCGCTGTTCCAGCCGGCCCAGCGCATTCACCGGAATCGCCACCTGTTCACGCTGCCAGTCGGACTCGATTCCGCGGTTATTCGCGGTGGTAAGTATCGCGAGGCGGAGGGCGATCGAATCCGACGGCAGTACTTCTCCCTGTACCTGGGTCACCCCGGGACCGAGCTGAGAAGTCATCTCGATGCTGCCCTGATCGGTGAGCTCAGCCGAAACCCGGGAACCAGTCTCGGGCGGCGTCGATGGAAGTGGGCGGTAGGTGTAGCAACCCACGATCAGCGGGACTAGCATGATTTCGGTACGCACACCGGCCTCCCGGAAGAAGGAGTAGGGAGTGGGTGGTAGGAGGTAGGGCTGCAACCCCACGGTCAGGACGTGGGCCCTACTCACTACTCCCTGCTCCCTACCACCTGGCACTCATTTACCAGATCTCGAATCCCACACTCAGTTGGCCAACGGCGTCGAGGTCGAATAGTTCAGCACCGTGCACGCGTTGGGGTCGTTCGCATTGCGACCCACCGGATCAACGTTTGGCGTGTTGGGATTCGCGTTGATTTCGGTTTGCCCATAGGGCAGCCGCCCTGGAATGGGCGTGGTCGCAGGTTGGTTGCTGCCAACCGGAGCCGCAAAGGCCAGAGATGGCAGGCAGGTACGTTTGTAGTCGTTCCATACTTCCATGTTCAGGAAGAGCGTCACGTACTTCTCCTCCATGATGTTCTGCAGCGTCGCGGGAACCGATCCGAGGGCCGGGAACGTCACCGTAGCTCCTCCGGTCGACCCGTAGACCCGGTTGGCCCGCACCGCATCGAGATATGGCTGAGCCGCCCCTTGTCCGCCGGCGTGAAATGCCGCCTCGGCGCCGATCAATTGGGTTTCGGCCCAGGTGATGATCGGGTGACGGAAGTCTCCCGGAGAAATGTTGGGATCGATGAACGTGAAGCCGGAGTAGTGTCCCAGCGCTGAACCGTTGCCGTCATAAACTCCGCCCGTGGTGACCAGTCCGGTTGAGCCCGCTGGGCGATACCCGAAGAAGTCGTTGGGAGCCCCGGGCGGGTCCGCCGGCGTGAAGTAGAAGTTGAGCCGGGCGTCGTCCTCCAGACCCTGCGCAATACGCCGCTTCAGGATCTCGATGAGTGCCGCCCCAGGGGCGATGTCGGTCCGGGTGGCCTGGAACTGCCACCACACGCTCTGCCCGGTGGGGGAGAGATCGTGGAACCAGAGCATGTCGTTATCCGGCGAGCTGATCCCCTGCGGAACCTCGGCAAGGGCCAGCGCATAGTTGGCCGGATCCACCTCCGCCAGGTGCATGTAGAAGCGGGCCTTGAGTGAATGCGCTACTTCCAGGTAGGTGGCTTGAAGGTCCGCGGCATCCCTTCCGCCGTAGATGATTTCGGCGGCGTCGGCAACCGGCCCGGCGTTAAGGCCGCCGAGCTGGACCGCCAGATACACGGTGATGGCCGAATCGAGCTCGGCCAGCACGTCCTGATACACCTGGAGCTGAGGGTCAAAGGCCGGGGTTTCGTTATTTGAATCGGCGGCCTCGCGATAGGGAACGTCCCCCCACAAGTCGGCCGCGGTCCCCATCACGAGGGCTTCGTAGACCTTCCCGATGCCGACGTAGATGGAGTCTCCCAGACGATGACCCAGCTGCTCCATCTTGCGGATGTCGAGCAAGCCACCACCACCGGTGATGGTTCGCGAGGTTCCGTACACTGCGCTGAAGTAGGTGTCGATGTCCGGTGGCGCGATGAAGCCGCGGTCGTACCCCACCTGCTGCCGGCCGTTGCCCGAGATCTGCTGCATGTACATCAGAGCACTCCGGGCCAGCTGACCTTCGAACTGCACCGACTGCAGCGCCTGGATCGAAGTGTAGAGCGGGCCAGGTTTGGACAATTCAGTCGTCCCGTTGGGATTCTGGTCGATGCCGGGTCCGGTGAGGAAGTTGTCGCACGCGGTAGACAGCATCGTCAGGGCCGCGCACATGACCAGTTTGCGAGAGCGTGTCATGGCCGGCCTCACCGGTTCAGGGTTAGTGAGAAGACCCACGACCTGGTCTGCGGGTTGTTGAAGTAATCAACCCCTCGCAGCGCCGAGGCCGAGCCAAGCACGGAGGTCTCGGGATCGATGCCGCTGTAGCCGGTCCAGGTATGCAGGTTCCGTCCCGCGACGCGGACCTCCATCGAGTTGAATCCGAGGCCGCCCAGCACCCACGCGTCGTCGAACAGATATCCGATGGAGATTTCCCGCAGCTTGGCATAGGACGCATCTTCCAGGAACTGGGAAGTTGCGCCGTTGAAAATGCCGCCCGCTCCGGTGAACCACCCCTCATTGAGCGGTACCGCCAAGCCGGCGCCCGGACCGGCGACGTGCTCCTTCTTGAAGTAGTCGCTGCCGAAGGTGTAGGTGCCGCCGTCGCGCAGGACTTGTGTTTCCTTCGACGTTCCGAAGTGATTGAGCGCGCCGCGCGTCCCGTTATGGGCCTGGCCGCCGTACCGCACGTCCAGCAGCCCGGTCACCGAGACCTTCTTCCAGCGGAAGCCCATCCGGAACGATCCGGTCCAGTCGGGATTGGGATCACCGATGATGTAGTTCTTCGACTGGTCGAGGAGTGGATACCCCTGTGAGTCGATGTACAACGAATGGTCCGCGGCGCCCAGACAGTGCCCGGCGGTGTGGTCGATATCGACCCCATTGACCGTGAGTCCGCGACCGCAGCGAACGAAGTCCGAGCCCAAAAAGACCCCAAGCCGCTGGTTCACCGCGGCAACCGACTGGACGCTCAGGCCGTTGGTTCCGCCGCTGAAGGGCAATGGGGCGAACTGAACTCCAGCCAGATCGGTCACCAGGCTCTTGTTCGTGGCCCACTGCAGGCCGAAATCGAATCCCCACTCCCGTTTGTTCACCGGACGCGCGTTCAGCGCGATTTCCCAGCCGAAGTTGCGAAGCTCGGCCGCGTTCGCCGGCTTCTCGGTATACCCGCTGCTCCCCGCGACCGGCACGTTGAGAATCACGTCGGTCGAGAAGCTGCGGTAATAGGTCAAGCTCAGATCCGCTGCGTCCCGAAGAAGACCGACGTCGAAACCGGTCTCGAACTCCTTGACCCGTTCCGGACCGAGCTCCTGGGTGGGAAGGTTGTAGTTGGTGACCAGCCCTCCCGCGCCACCCTGACTGCTGCCTATGGACGGTCCCCAGCCTCCGTCGGCCGCCGCCCAGGTCACGAGCGTGCTCGCGAGCAAGTAGGGCGCGGGTTGGGTACCGCTCTGCCCGTAGGCCGCGCGGAGCTTCCCGTAGGTGAGGAACTTGTTCTCTCCTACTTCACCGCGGTGGAAGGTCCAGGCGGCGCTCGCCTTGGGATACCAGTTGCGCCGGTTCTCCGCTCCGAAGGTGCTCGCACCGTCATTGCGCAACGCGGCGGTAAGGAACAGCTGATCCCACAGGTCGGCGCTTAGCTGCGCAAAGTAGGACTCGAGCCGCACCGTTGACTCGAAGTCGTACGGAGGACGCTGCGCCGCGGTGTTACCCAGATTGAACGGCTTCGGCGTGATCAGCGTCGTACCCACGACCTGGCGGGTGCGATAGGTCTGCGAGTTGAGGTTCTGGCCGATCATGACCGTACCGGCCCACTTCGGCGATATGCTGTACTTGGCCGTCGCCGTGAAGGTCTGGTCGACTTGAGAATTCCTGATGTACCCGGCGTTGAGTCCGCCAACGCCGTTCACTCCTGCCACCGTGGTATTCGAATTGGACCAGGGATAGCCCTGCAGCCGTTCGTCGTTGGCGTAGTCGTAGCCCAGGTTCTCGCTGAAGGTCAACCACCCGTTTGCATTCCAGTCGGCGCTGACACCGCCGTAGACCCGGCTCACATCCGTGGTGGACTCGGCCTCGTTGGCCACGAAGAATGGATTGTCGTAGCTCCGGGAGAGCTGCTCGGAGCCCGGACCTGGATTGGGGAACCGGAACGAACGGTGGAGCCCGGACACCGGATCGAGATACGGCTTGTTGTTGAAGTCGGGCGGTGTGCGCCAGGCGCCCAGCAGCAGGCCGTCGGTACTGTTGCGGCTTACCACGGCGCCGCCTTGGGCATCCACGTAGGAGATGTTGGCGCCGACCTTCAGGTTCTCGAAAACCCGGTGGGCACCGTTGAACCGGAGGGCGATGCGCCGGTAGCTGTTGTTGTCGCCAACGACGATGCCGCGGTTGTTGTTGTACTCGCCCGAGAGATAGAACGTGGTGCGTTCGCCACCGCCGGACACGGTCAAGGCATTGTCCGTCTGGTAGCCGTCCTGGAACATCTCGGCGGAGTGATCGAAGGTCGGGGTTCCCGCAGCCAGCAACGGCCCCCAGCTCCCCGCTTCGCCGAATCCGACCCGGCAATTGGTCGCGCCTCCCGCGACGCAGGCCGGCGGTGCGCCCCCAGTCCCCAGCCCGTACTTGTTCTGGAAATCCGGGAGATTGGCGTGCTGATCGACCGAGAGGGACGTGCGGAGGGAGTAGCGGGTCGGGCCGGGACGGCCCTTCTTCGTCGTAATCAGGATCACGCCCGAGCCGGCACGCGAGCCGTACACCGCGCTCGAGGCCGGGCCCTTCAGCACTTCCACGTTCTCGATGTCGTTGGGATTGATATCGATGGCCCGGTTCGCCGGCGCCGAGCTGCTGTTGAGCGCGCCGGATATCGGGTTGTTGTAGCTGATGGAATTGTCGACCGGTACGCCGTCCACCACGATGAGCGGCTGGCCATCCTGAGCGCTGATGGTTGTCAGGCCGCGGACCTGGATGAACGACGATGCGCCTGGCTCTCCCGACGTCGAAGTCACGGTGACGTTGGGAGCCTTGGCGGCAAGACTGTTGATCAGGTTCTGCTCGCCGCTCCGGATGATCTGCGCCGAGTCGATCGAGCTTCGCACCGTGCCAAGCTTCTCCACTTCGGAGACCCCGCCCAGGCCGGTGACGACGATCTCACCGAGCTGGAGCGGATTGGCTTCGAGGGAGAAATCGAGGGTCTGTTCGACCCCGGCCAGCACGACGCGAGTGGTGCGGGGTTTGTATCCGATGAGCCGCGCGGTCACGCTCACCGTGTCGCCGGTGAGTCGCGCCGTCGGCAGCGCGATGGTGTACCTGCCGTCCGCCCTGGTGGTGGCGCCGAGACCCCAGCGCTCGATCACCACGGTGGCTTGTCCCAGCGGGTCGCCGTCGGCCGAGCTGACTCGACCAATCAACGATGCGCCTTGTTGCTGAGCTAGAACCGATTCGCTAAGACCTCCGAGGGACAAGAACAGGACAACCGAACGAAGCCATCCTTTCATACAACCTCCGGGGTTCGGTGGTGGGCCAGCCCCGGCCTTATTGCTGAAACCGGTAGCCGAGATTGAGGGCGGTGAGGATGTGACGGGGCTGCGCCGGTTCCGCCTCGAGCTTCCGGCGCAGTCGGGCGATGTGGGTGTCGATAACCCGGGGACCGATCGCCGCGTCCGGCCCCCAGACTTCCTCCATCAGTTCGGGCCGCGTGACGACACGGCCCTCGCGCCGCATGAGCGCGTAGAGCAGTCGGAGTTCCTTGGGTGTGACGGGGATGTAGCGGCCGGCCCGGACGATGCGCTGGGTCGCGTATTCCACGACGACCTCACCAAACCGCGCCATGCCGCCCCACAGTGAGTCCGCCCCGCGGTTTCCATCGAGCCGACGTCTCAGTTGATCGAGCAGCGCTTCCGCTTCGGGTCCATCAGCGACAGCCGCTCCCGCCGATGGAGTCAGCGCTCCCGCGGCGTCGTCCTCGATGATCAGGATTCGCACGAATCTCCCTCCCGAGAGCTTTGGCCCAACCTAGGAGTGGCAGGGATGAGCCGGAACGATTTCGGGACGGGTGGAGGAGCGAGTGGGACGAACTGCACCGTACGAGGGATGAATTGCGTGCTATGTGATCGTCCCCACAACCTGACGACTCATCCCCGCACCAAAGCGATTCATCCCCGGTTCGTTGGCAGGCAGGTGCAGACACGCCATCGTGATCGCGCCGGACGTACTCCGTCAGTTCCGGCTCATCATGTGGAGGTGCATATGTCCTATCGTCCCCTGACCCGGGCCGCGCTGGTCGCCTTTCTGGCCGGCTCGGCGGCATGCGCCCGCATGTCGCGCATGGAATCGCCTTACCTCTCTCAGGTAACGACGGCCGACCCGGCCGCGGGGCAGGTAGACCAAGCCATGAAGTCCTTCGCCGCCCAGGGATTCAGCGGAACCGTGCTGATTGCTGAGGGATCTCGCGTGATCATCTATAAGGGGTATGGGCAGGCCAATCGCGCCCGCGAGCTCCCCAACACCGCGGAAAGCCGCTATCCCCTCGGCGCGGTCGAGAACGTCTTCACGGCGGCCGCGATGCTTCGCCTGGAGGAGGAGGGAAAGATCTCGACTCAGGATCTCGTGAGCCGCTTCGTGCCGGCGCCCACGGATCTCCGCATCGATGATCTCCTTAGTCGCAATCGGGAAGTGACCGCGGTGGCATATGCAGGCGGGATGGCGAGCATTAACGGACCGGCTGATCCGTTGGCCGAGCGCTTTGCGGAGACGGGGGCCAGCTATGTCACGCTGCGAAAGGTGATCGAGCAGGTGACCGGCGAATCATATGAGAACTACATCAGCAACCATCTGCTGATTCCCAATGGTCTCACCCGGACCTTCTGGGACAACGGAGCGGTGGGTGATTCCCTGGTTGCGCGGGGTTATCGGGAGCCACTGGGAGAGACGGTGATCGCCAAGGGGATGGTGGCTCCCCTGGCGGACCTCTACCAGTTCCGTCTCGCCCTGCGCGACAACAAGGTGGTCTCTCCGGACTCCAAGCGCCGGATGTTCGCCCCGGCCCCGAACGGCTATGGCTACGGGTGGGTAGTCAGCACCACGCCGGGAGGGGTCCGGGTCACCGAACACGCTGGAGATCAGGTGGGATTCCAGACCTGGATCGCGTACTACCCGGACAAGGACGTGCTGATCCTGCTCGGCGTGAACAATGATGGTGGATGGCGTCGGCCGATCTCCGAGCGGCTGACCCAGATCATGGTTGATAGTGCGTCGGCGAAGGGGGCTGTCGTCTCCTCCCAGTAGAGCCGACCCACAAGAGAGTGTCGCCCTTGCGTGGCGGCAGGCGCAATTCGCCCGCCGCCATCCGGCGTTGGTGCTCGTTTCACCGAGCGAAACGCTGAAACACTTGAGGAGCCGCGTCCGTCGCGGAGCATGGAATGCCCGAACACTCCGTGGTCCTCAACCGGGACGCCGTCCTGCGGCGGAAGAGCTTCCGCCTGCAGGCGGCGTTGGTCTTTGGCGGCTGGACGCTGTTCGGCCTCTTCTCCTATTCCCAGACCGTGCTTTACTACTCGCTCCCCGCGCGCGACCCGATTCCCTGGGGGCCGCTGTTCGCGATATCGCTGGGAAGCGCCTGGATCTGGGCGGCACTGACCCCGGCGGCCCTCTGGGTAGCGAACCGCCTGCGGTTCGAGCCAAACCAGCGGATGCGAAGCCTGATACTCCATGGAATCGCAGGGCTCACTTTCGTGCTGGTTTCGACCGTGCTGGAGCGGGCCATCGTTGCCTCCATCAGCGATTCACCGCTCAAGCCCTTCGTGCAGGGTCTGCTCTACCGGTTCGACAGCCGTCTCCTGGCCTACCTCTGCATCGTCACCGTCGCCTCCGCGGCGCGATATGCCCTGCTTTACCGGGAGCGCGAGGTGCAGGCCGCCGAGCTCGAAGCCCAGCTGGCCCGCGCCGAGCTGCAGGTGCTCAAGATGCAGCTGCAGCCTCATTTCCTGTTCAATGCTCTTAACACCATCGCCGAGCTGGCGCACGATGACCCCAACAACGCCGACCGCCTGATCGCGCGGCTGGGACATCTGCTGCGACTCTCGCTGGAGCAGGCGGGCCACCAGGTCGTCCCGTTCCGCCAGGAGCTGCAGTTCCTCACCGCCTACCTGGAGATCGAGCAGACCAGGTTCCAGGACCGCCTCGCCGTCGACACCGACGTCTCGCTCGACGCGCTCGAGGCCGGAGTGCCGGCGCTGTTGCTGCAACCCATCGTCGAGAACGCGATCCAGCACGGAACCTCTCCTCGGACCGGCGCAGGAGTGATTTCCATTCGGGCCCGGCGCCAGGGAGCCATGCTCACGGTGGAGATTCGCGACAATGGCCCTGGTTTTCCCAACGGATCAACGGCGTTAAAGGAGGGTGTCGGTCTGAGCAACACCCGAGAGCGGCTCCGGCAGCTCTATGGTGACCGGCACGCCTTCGCTTTGGCCAACAGCCCCGAGGGCGGAGCGCTGGTGACCATCGCGATGCCCTACATCGAATGCCACGAAGCCCACACTCCGCTGCACCTCCAGGTGGTGCGGATGGCTGGAGCATCGGCATGACGGTTCGAGTCGTGGTAGCGGATGACGAGCCTCTGGCTCGCCGGCGATTGGTCCGCCTCCTCGAAGGCGAGCCGGACGCGGAGCTGGTCTCCGCTTGCGCCAACGGCGCCGAGGCGGTGGAAGCCATCCGTGCCCAGTCTCCCGACCTGCTCTTCCTTGATGTGCAGATGCCCGCGCTCGACGGCTTCGGCGTGCTCGAGGCGTTGCGGGACACCCAGCTGCCGGCCGTGGTCTTCGTAACCGCTCACGACAGCTACGCCTTGCAGGCCTTCGAGGCGAACGCGCTAGATTACCTGCTGAAGCCGTTCGACGCGGACCGCTTCCACCGGGCGTATCTCCGGGCCAAGGAACGGCTGCGTGCCACCACGCCGGATTCCGACGCCGGAAAGCTCGCCGAGCTGCTCGCGTCGCTGAACAAGCCGCGGGCCGGGCAGGACCGGATCGCCATCCGGAGCGACGGCAAGGTGTACTTCGTGCGCGCCGCCGACGTGGATTACATCGAAGCCGCGAGTAACTACGTACGACTGCACACCGGGAAGACGGAGCACCTGCTCCGGGAGTCGCTGACCAACATCGAGAGCCGGCTGGACCCGGCCCACTTTCTCCGCATTCACCGCACGACCATCGTCAACGTCGAGCGCATTCGCGAGCTGCAACCGTGGTTCTCGGGAGAATTCATCGCCATCCTGACGGACGGCACCCGGCTCAAGGTGAGCCGGGGGTACCGGGATCGCGTCTCGCGCTGGTTGGGCCAGTCGCTCTGAGCGCTGGCGCGGAGCTGAATCCCGCGCTTCTGCAGGCGACGATCATCCTCGCCCTCGTTGGGCTCTGCGTCTTCCTCTACCGCCGCTATCGCAAACGCTACCTGTTATGGTGGGCCGTGGCGTGGAGCCTCTACCTGCTCCGACTCGCCGCGATCATCACCTTCGTCGGTACCCACCACCAGATTTGGCTCTTTGCCCACCAGGTGCTGACCGGCTGGACGGCGCTGGCCCTGCTCTGGAGCGCGCTGGTGTTTTCTCGCGATCCCCCGCTGCGGCCGGTGTACCTGGTCCTGGTGCTGGTGCCATTGGCCTGGTCGCTGGTTGCAGTGCGAAACCCTGGGCAGCTCACGGCTCTTCTATGTCGCCGCGGTTCCGGCCGTGGTCTTCCTTTCCGCCGCGACTCTTTGGACCTCCCGGGTTTTTCTCCGGTTCCGTCGCCAGACCGGTTCTCGCGCCGCGATGCTGCTCGGCGGCGCCTTCCTTCTCTGGGGCCTGCACCATCTCGACTACCCGCTTCTGCGGGCTCGCGGCGCCTGGAATCCCTGGGGCTATTACCTCGACATCCTCTTCGCGCTGGCGGTCGGGTTCGGCATGGTCCTCCTGGTCCTCGAGGATACCGACCGGGGACTCGGCGCCCTCGCGGCACTCTCGGGCGATCTCCAGCGCACCGATGGCGGTGCCGATGTGCTGAGCGGACTCCTCGCTCGCCCGCTGGGATTGGCCGGCGTCCGCGGTAGCGTGATGTATCTGAGGGAGTCTGGACGCTACGTCCGGGGAGCGGGGGTTGCCTCTCAATGGGCTGGGCGGGAGCCCTCTGCCGAAGCGCGTCCCGCGATTCGATCTGCGGTAGAGGGAGGCAAGCCGGTCTCGGTGTCCGGATGGCGGGAGGGCGTGTCGGCTGAGGGAGCCTTTGCGTTCGCGGCGGTGCTGCCGGTATTCCGTCGGCGTGAGGTTACCGGCGCCATGATCATCGTGGGAGACGCTCGGGATCCGTTCACCGCGCTCGATCAATCGTTCCTGCTGGCGCTGGGACAGCAAGTAGGCGCGGCATTGGAGAATGCCGAGCTGTACCGGAGCCTGCGTGCACGGAGCGAAGATCTGGAACGACTGTCTGCGCGGATGATCCACCAGCAAGAGGAAGAACGCCGGAGACTTTCGCTCGAGCTGCACGACGAAACTGCCCAGGTGTTTTCGGCGGTGAAGCTGCAACTCGGCATGCTGAAGGAAAAACTCCCGGCGGCACACACTGCGCGGCTGGAGCGGATCATCGCTCTGGTGGATGCCGGGATGTCCAGCATCCGGAGCGTGACCGAAGCACTGCGCCCGTCGCTCCTCGACGACCTCGGCCTGATCCCTGCCCTGCGGGCTCTGGTGTCCGACTTCGGTAGCCGCTCCGGTCTGAGTACCCGGTTCACCGCACCGGACGCGCTGCCGGGTCTCGAGAAGGATGCTGAGCTCGCTCTCTTCCGGGCCGTACAGGAGGGGCTCGCCAATGTGGCGCGGCACGCCAAAGCGAAGAGTGTTGAAGTCACACTGAGAGATGAGGGAGACCGCGTGCTACTGGAGCTGGTCGATGATGGACACGGGCCCATCAATCTGGATCCAGCCGGGAACGGTGTTGGACATATGGGTCTCGTGGGAATGCGGGAGCGGTTCGCCTCGCTGGGTGGACAAGTGGAGTTGGAGGCGGGAAGCGCGGGAGGAGCGCGCCTCATTATTGCTCTTCCGCGGGAGGCACCCTCGCCATGACGACGTCTCCTATCCGGGTCATGATCGTTGACGACCATCCCCTGGTCCGCGAAGGCATTCGTTCGATCGTGGCGGCCGAGGATGGCTTCGAGATCGTGGCGGAAGCCGGAAGCGGTGAGGAGGCGGTGGAGACGGCGGGACGGCTCCTTCCTGACGTCGTGATCCTCGACCTTTCGATGCCAGGGGAGGGCGGGCTTCGCGCCGTCGCCCGGCTGCGGGAGGTGGCGCCCGCTGCCCGGTCGCTGATCCTGAGCGTCCATGATCACCCCGAGTATGTCCTCGAGGCAGTTCGCGCTGGTGCTCAGGGCTATATAAGGAAAGACACGTCCCCAACCGAGCTGCGGCAGGCCATCCGAACGGTACATCGGGGAGAGGCGTTCTTCAGCAGCCCGGTCGCACACCAGCTCTCGGCGGCGGTTCGCCAGGAGACGCTCCGGGGAGGAGCAGGGAGAAAAACTCGAGCGCCTCACCGACCGGGAGCGCCAGGTCCTCGCGGGAATTGCGGCGGGATCAACGAGCAAGATCATCGCCCAGCAGCTCGGCCTCAGCCCCAGGACAGTCGAGGCCTATCGGGAAAACCTCATGCGCAAGCTCGCGATTCGAACCGTGGCGGGGCTTACCCGCTTCGCTGTTGAAAGCGGACTCGTCGCCGAATGAACCTGGTGACACCCACCAGGGATTGGCGGGTATCATCATGTTTCGATGACACCCCGTTTCGTGACCCATTCGGTCCACGATCCGTCGTACAGTGTTGCTCCCTCAACCCCCAGGGTATCCAGCGCCAGTAGAAACGCGCACGCGCTCACTCCCGATCCACAACTTCCAATGATCGGCCGGTCGAGTCGAATGCCGGCGCCCGCTATGCGCTGACGTAGTTCATCCGGCGGGAGTAGCGTCCCGTCGGCTGCTACCAGACTGCCGTACGGCAGGTTCAGTGCGCCAGGCATGTGGCCACTCGGCAGACCAGGACGCGGCTCGGAGTCGGATCCTTCGAACCGCCCGCGGCTTCGCATGTCCACGACCTGCGCCGAGCCAGAGCGCAGCGCGTCGGCGACCTCGTCCATAGTGCGCACAATCCCCGGGCGAAGCTTCGCGGTGAAGACCGCGGGCTCGACGCGCGGGGCTCCCGTCTCCATCGCCCTTCCCTCCGCCTTCCACTTCTTACTGCCACCATCCAGTACGGCGACCCGATCGTGGCCAAACGCCCGGAACAGCCACCAGGCCCGGCCGGCGCTCAGGTTGGCGCCCGAGCCGTCGTAAACCACCACGGTGCTGTCGTTCCCCACTCCCAACGCACCCACCTGCTCCGCAAAGCGGATTGCGGTCGGAAGCATGTGCGGCAACGAAGTCCGGTCGTCGCTCGCCGCGTCCAGATCGAAATACCGGGCGCCAGGAATGTGTCCCGCCACGAACTCGCTTCTACCGTCCCGTCCCGTCGATGGCAGGTACCACGAGGCGTCCAGCACCCGCACCTCGACCTGGTCGAGCCGTGCGGCGAGCCAGTGGGTGGACACTACTGAAGGAAGTACAGAATCGTTCATAACCGACAACCGACCAATGAATTGACTCCGCGTATCCAGAGGTTGACCGATGCTTGTGCCGTACACCTTAGCTTGGGTCCCGAAAACATTGTCGAGCGACAATTACCCGCTGCCAGAGGTGGCGGTTACCAGGGAGGGAACCATGTCGGTCAAACATGTGCTATGGATCGGCGCCAGCCTGATGCTGGCGGCTTGCGATTCGACCAGCGGCCCCAATGTGGACGGGGTTCCCGACAACCGTAGCGGGCCGCCGCAGGTCCCCGCGCTCCCGGTGGAGACTACCCCGACCTGCCAAGTCTCAACGCAACCGGTAAGCTCGCGTATCTCGTCGGCGAGGGCGATACCCTGCCCGAACCAGCCGCAGAGACCGGTGCTTTAGTCCCTCGAATCCGTGAGCGAAGCTTGGCCGAAGTCGCAAGTGCCTGCATGCGAAGGGATTGACTCCCCCGGCCCGACGATTGACTGGGGCTTGGCCGCCGAGCTCTAGCTTGGCCTCGAAAGCTGATCCCACAACTCGTTTCCCGCCGCTTCGCGGCCTGGCCTGGGAGGCCCTATGTCGGTCAAGCAAGCGCTCTGGATTGGTGCGACCCTGTTGTTGGCTGCCTGTAGCTCCACTACTGAACCCAACGTTGTCCAAGCCGGCGGCACGACACCCGGTTCTGGCACAGGGACCCAGTGTGTTCCGGTTTCCCCCCGGACACCCCTGCTGAGGGCATCGGCGGAGCCGCGGTGCAAGCCGGCAGAGTTCGGCCTCAAGACTCTGCCCCGGTAACCGGGTCTCCTCCCCTGGCATCGAGACGCGCGCGAAGCGTCGCAAGGATCGCCCGAGCATCCTGCTGTAACTCGGCGCCATAAGCCTCGGCGCTGACCAGGCAGCGCCGGGCGGTCCTGCGATCGCCAGTCGCCAGCGCATCGGCGGCGATCTGCAGCAACCCCGAAAAAGTCTCGGGTGTCGGTGAGAGCCGCACCTGCAATTCCGCCCGCAATACCCGAGAGGCGAGGTCTACTCGACCGGTGAGAAGCTCGACGGCTCGCCGCCGAAGGTCCCTTACCTGTCCCGGCGTGAGCATGGCACGCTCGACAACCGTCTGGATGAGCGGCGTGGCGAACGCGTAACGGTCACCCTCCAGCACCAGGAAGTGATGCTGTTCGAGCCTCGTCAGCTGGGAGGGGAGGTCACCCGCGGCATCGCCAGACAGGGCGGCAACCATGGAGAGATCGAGGACCCGAGTTCCTATCGCAGCGGAGGCGAGAAGGATCCGTGACCTTGCATCGAGCCGCGCGATTTGGGCAAGGACGGCCGACCTTACCAGCTGAGGAACTTCGACCGGCAGCAGGCTCTCGAAGGTTTCTTCTGGTGGGGGCCACACCACTGCTCGCTCGCGCAGGGCGATACTCTCCGAGAGACTGCGCAACAAGGCCACGGCCAGGAGTGGCCGGCCGGCTGTCTCGACCATGAGTCGGCGAACCAGGCGATTGCGTGCCGACGACTCGTCACACCAGGGCGCCATTGCGGTTACCAGATCGGTCATCGCCTTGGCATCGAGCTCTTCCAGAGTGAAGACCTGACCCGGGAGCGCGCGACCGATCTGGGCCTGCAGCTCGATCAGCTGACGGGGAGTGTCGGGATCGCCGGCGACCGCGGTCAGCAGCAGAAAGGCCCGCGTGTCGGTGAGACTCTCCATCGCGTCGCGCAGCGCACCGAGCGAGGCATCGTCGGCAAATTGTGCCTGGTCCAATCCGATCACCACCGGCACTTCCTCGGTGACGGCGCGCAGCATCATCCCCAGCGCGAGTGCGATTTCCCCCTGATCCCGCGGTTCTCGAGGAGCTACCCGCGAGGCAAGCTCGGGAATCACCGCGGCGAGAACCGCCAGAGCGCCGGGATCCGTGGCGGCGAGTCCCGGTGCGCTCAGCAATCCGCGCCGGACCACGCTCCTGAGAGTGCTCCACGGTATGGTCTGGTCCGCCTCGATCGGGCGGGTAACGCATGTGGTGGCACCCTCAAGCGCCAGTCGCAATATCGTTTCGCTGAACAACCGGGTCTTTCCGATCCCCGGCTCGCCCTCGAAGAGCAGGGTCGCTCCGCGCGACCCGGGAGCGAGCCAGCGAGCCAGCTCCTGCAGTGTCCCGGCCCGCCCCACAAGCTGCGGCTCGTCGAGCGGCTTCCCCGCGGAGTCGAGCCACCGCCCCTCGCGGATTCGCTGAGCCAACGCAGAGAGTTCGGGACTCGGCCGCTCCTCCAGCTCCCCCAGGCCTTCGGCGAATCGGTGAAACTCCCGCAGGGCCCCGGAGGCATCCCCGCCCAGGGCCGCGGCTCGCATCGCCAAACGAATGGCCGGTTCCGAGTACGGCTCCAGGCCGAGCGCGTGTCGAGCGGCTTCCAACGCCTCCGTTGTCTTGCCCAGGGCAAGAAGCTCCTGAGCGGCCTCCACGAACGAATGTGTTGCTTGCGTGCGGAAACGGGTCCGCGCCGACTCCACCCACTCCTCGAATGCGGGGGCGTCATCGAGGGTAAATCCCTCGAGGAAGACCCCGCTCGGACGGGCGGCACCAGACACGACCAGGGCATCGATTTCGAGATTGCCAGGCGCCAGTCTTACCGAGTCAGT
Organism: uncultured Gemmatimonadales bacterium; assembly: GCA_963821525.1. Taxonomy (GTDB): domain Bacteria; phylum Gemmatimonadota; class Gemmatimonadetes; order Gemmatimonadales; family GWC2-71-9; genus DATBGE01. The sequence goes on from CAWGED010000012.1 coordinate 150,130, forward strand.
CTCCGTGATGATTCGCTCAGACCCGAGACTCACTCGCAACCGACGCAGAGCCTCATTCAGAGAGTGACGGGCCTTCGCGTCGTCTTTATCCGGCCAGAGGAGGCCGAGCAGGTGCTCCCGGCTTCGCGTCATCCCGGGGGAAAGGGCCAGATAGATGAGCAGAGCCAGGTGTTTCCGCCACAAGACGTCGGGCGGAGGCACCTCGCCGGAGAGCCGGGCGGTAGGCGCCCCGAACGTGATCAGCCGAAGCGGAGGAGGCGAGGACATGACCAGATATCATACCAGCAGATCACAGCTCCGTCACGCTGGGGCCCGGACTCGGCGCAGGATCTGTCATGAAAAAACCCGGGCCCATGACTTCAGGCCCGGGTTTCGATAGTTCGCGGCGGGAAGGAACTATTCCTTGTGCTCGCCCAGCGCCTCCGCGGCTGCTTTCCTCACCTCGGCATCATCATCCTTGATGGCGGTAACGAGGTAAGTCGTCACTCGCGAATCCTCCATCTGGCCGAGGGCCTCGATCACCTTCCGGCGTACCTCGACCCGCTCGTCGTGAATCGCAGCACCCAGCCCGGGCACGGCCGCGGCATCGCCGATGTTGCCAAGCGACTCGGCCGCCTTTTCCCGGATCTCCCAATCGGAATCCTTGAGTGCGGCGATCAAAGCCGGCGGAGCCCGATTCAAGTCGTCGAGGTTCCCCAACGCCTCGACCGCGGCGCGCCGTACCTCTTTGTCCGAATCGTTCAATGCTCCTCCTAGAGCATCGGCCGCCGCGGGATCCTCGATATTACCCAGCGCTTCGGCGGTAGCGCGGCGTACCTCGGAATCGGAATCGTTAAGGAGCTTGAGCAGGGGTCGAGTAGCCTTCTTGTCTTCGATGTCCCCCAGGGCCCGGACCACCGCGAGGCGCACTTCGACATCGGGGTCTCCAAGGATCGCCGTGAGACCACCAGTTGCCCGAGCGTCTTCGATATCTCCCAACGCCTCTGCCGCCAGTCTGCGGGTTTCGGTGTCCTGAGACTTGAGCATCGGCAGGAGCGGATCCACGGCCTTCGGATCCTCGATCTGTCCGAGCGCCCAGATCGCGGCATGACGGAGGCCGGCGTTCTGGGTCTTGAGTGCATCGACCAGAGGCGGGATGGCCTTGGCGTCTTCGATTTCACCGAGCGCCCAGGCCGACATGCGGGCCACATCGCCATCCGGATCGCGCAACGATTTGGTGAGCGCATCGAATGAGCCCATGTCTTCCGCGTGCCCCAGCCCGAGTACCGCCGCTTCGCGAAGCTTCCCATCGGAGCTCTTCATTGCCTCACGGAGCGTCCGCACCGCCTCGGCGTTGTTGCTCCCACCCAGGAGCTGAGCGGCGGTACGGCGCAGACAGGGATTCGGGTCGGACAAATGACTCCCCAGTACCCGGATCGCCTTGGCATCTTTCACATCCTGGTTGAACATGTCTTTGACCGCGCGGTCGTCCGCGGTGTGATCCCGCAAAGCCGCAATCTGGCTCGCGTCACTGCTCCAGCTCCAGCCATTGCGCAGCTGATCGGCGGTGAATTCGCACACCACAGGATCGGCACTACCCAAGGCGCCGAACATTCGCACTATCGCGGCGGAATCCGGCCCCGGCCGATTGGAATGATCCGGCGACCGGACGCTACCGACGACTCCCACACCGGCGCCCAGCGTGACCACTCCGGTTGCTGCAAGGAGGAATAGCTTCATGAAGCCCTCAGTTGAGCCACAGCTCTTAGCTTTTAGCTGTTAGCTGTTCAATCTGCAATCTGAAATCTTCAATCTTCAATTCGACTCATCCCTCTGCCCCAGCGCCTCAGCCGCCTGCCTTCTGACATTGGGGTCGGTCGACTTGAGTGCGGCGACCAAGGCATCCAGCGCCGACGAATCCCGAACCTCACTCAGGGCGTCGATCGCGGCATCGCGGACGTCGGCGTTCGAATCATTCAATGCGACGCGCAGCGTCGGGACGGACTTGGGGTCCCGAATCTGGCCCAGTGCCTGGATCGCGTTCTGCCGGACGTCAGGGTTCTTGTCCTTGGTGGCTTCGATCAGAGCCGCCGGGAGCAGTAGTAAGACCGAGCTGGGATAGCGACTGGGCCGCAGCACTCCGAACGTCGGCATCCGAGTCGCGCAGTGCCGCGGCAAGCGGTTCAGCAGCCGCAGGGTCTTCCAGGTTGCCCAACGCGTGGGCCGTCTGGTGCCGCACGTCAGCCGAAGGGTCCGACAGCAGCTTGATCAGCGGACGGACCGCCCGCTTGTCCTGCACTTCGCTGATGGCTTCGACCGCCGCCTCGCGCACTTCGGCATTGCTGTCCGACAGCGCCGCGATGAAAGCATCCACCGGCTTGTTCCCGCCCTCCATGTTGCTGATGGCGGAGATAGCACGACGGCGCACTTCGGGAGAGCTGTCCTTGATCGCCGCAGTCAGCCCGGGGATGGCGCGCGGATCTTCCATGTTCCCCAGCGCATCCGCGGCGCAGGCGCGAACCTCGCTGTCCGTGTCCCGCAGGGCCTCGATCAACGCAGGGACCGACCGGGGATCCTCGAGGTTGCCGAGCGATGAGGCGGCCGCACGACGCACTTTCACATCGGTGTCCTTGAGGGCCGCGATCAGAGCGGGCACCGCGGTGTTCGTCGTGTCACCCGCGTGCTTTCCACCGAACTCGACGCCACCCTTGATCCCTTTAAGCTTGGGCATCACCATGGAGCTGACCTCTACATGAGGCATCGGCTCGATCGGAGTCCGCGCCAGCGCAGCCTTGACCTGCCGCATCGCGCGCCGCTCGATCTCCCTGGTGTGAATGTGCATCTTGTTCAGCGAGAACTGCATCGAACGCTCACCAGTGTCCGACACGACGGCCTTGGAGTCCTCCTCCTGCTGCACGTCCGTCGGGACGGCCGAAATCCCCGGCACCGAGAACGCCGTGATGAGGACCAGGGCCACCGCAGCAGGGATCAACCAGAACCGGCGAGGCTGTGGGCGCATTGCGTGATTCTCGATGAGACGGTGAATACGGGAAACCAGCTGGCTGCGACGCTCGGCCATGGCCGACAGCGGCACCGGTTGGGGTGAGGTATCGATCCATTCGGCCACCTTCACCAGGCACTTGGCGAGCACCAGGCCGGACCCTGTCCGGCGTGCGGCCCAGTCGTCGCAGACGAATTCCGCCGCTTCCTGAATCCGGAGCCGAGCCAGCCGGTTGAGCGGCTGGAAGAAGAAGACCCGCTCGATGATGCATCCGAGGGTGAGCCACTGCGGATCGCGCCGGGCGAGGTGGGCCAGCTCGTGCGCCAGCATGCTCTCCTGCGCTTCGGGCCCGAGCTCGGTCAGCGCTGCTTCAGGCAGGGCGATTTCGGAGCTACCCAGCGCTACAGGGCTGGAAAGACCGGGAGCTGCCGTCAAGCTGACGCTGCGACGGATTCCGGCATCGACCCGGAGCCGGTTGAGCACCAGTGCCAGACGCGGATCGTCGATCGGCCGGCGGGAACCCAGCCGGTAGAAGAGCCGGAGCCGGTTGGCACCATACAGGATCAGCAGCAGGCCGGCACTCACCGCCCACGCGATCAGCGCGAACGGCTGCGCGCGATTAACCTGCTCGGGCACCGGTTGCATCGCCGCGTCCACAGGAGCCGTCGGTGTCGAGGTTCCCTTGGCAGCGTTGAAGAGCGGCCCAGTGACCGGCATCTCGTCGATCGCTTTCTTTTCTACTGCGGGGCTCACCGCCCGATCGGCTTTCAGTGGAGCGGTGGCGTGCCTTTCAGCCGGAGCGGCACCCATACCGACGATTGAAACCAGGCCGCCGACGGGCACAAACCCTAAACCAGCCTGAAGCGTGGTGGTGATGAGCGACCCCACGAGAGCAGATTTCCAGATCACGTCGCGCACATCATGAGACCGTACCAGGCGCCAGGTGACCAGCCACGCGGCGGCCAGAAGGACGGTGCTGTGGAGCGCGTAGGTGAAGAGCCAGGAGGCGATGTGTTCAGTCATGGCGGGGTCCCTCGGTGCCGGCTTCGTGTTCGGCTATCAGCTCTTTGATGCGTTCAAGATCGCCCGAACTGACTTCGCGGGCGGAAAGCAGGTGGGTCATCAGCGCGGCGACGTCGCCATCAAAGAGCCGCTCGGTAAGCTCGGTGACCATCGAACGCTGAACTTCCGATTCGGTGACCAGCGGAGCATAGACGAACTGGCGGGCTCGGGTCCGGTGGGAGACGACACCGCGGCGCTCCAACCGCGAAAGTAGGGTAGCGATCGTGGTCTGTGCCAGTCCTCGCTCGTCCCGGAGCGCGTCCGCAATCTCGGCCACCGTCGCTTCTCTCCGTTCCCAGAGAATCCGCATGATGGCGATCTGAAGATCAGTCAACTGATGAGTCTCGGGCATATCCCCTCGGGGTTTGGCTTGAACTACATGTGTAATATTACACCAGTAGTCAATCTGTCAAGACCAAGGCGATCTGTCGCCGAGTGGGCGGTCTTACGAGGCCGTGCAACGACAAGTGTCAAAGCGGAACTTTCCCTGCCCGAGATGCCCGACAAGAGATAGACTATCCGTATGCCCCCCAGGTCGTTGTCCTCCGGCGCCGGTCTGGCAGACCTCTGGACCAAGCTCAGCCCAATCCCGGGTGGCAGCTGGCTGTTCAGCCGCGCCCTGGGCTTCATGGTCCCCTACTCCGGTAGTATCGGGGCCCACATCCGGGCGCTCGAACCCGGATACGCGCGCGTCGAATTGCGTGACCGCCGCGGAGTCCGGAATCATCTCGGTTCAGTTCACGCCATCGCACTGGCCAACCTGGGTGAGGTGACGACGGGACTCGCGACGCTGGTGGGCCTGCCCGAAAATGTCCGCGGAATCCTCACCGGGCTTTCCATCGAGTACATGAAGAAGGCACGCGGCACGCTGATCGCCGAATGCCGGACCGCGATTCCCGTGGTAACTGCATCCATTGATCACGACGCGATTGGGGAGATTCGGGACGGCGCCTCCGACCTGGTGGCGCGAGTGACCGCGAAGTGGCGAATCGGCCTGATCGAACCCAAGGCCCGAGCGACGTGACCTTCTCAACCTCGCTCACCGCACATGCAGGCATCGAAGTCCCGCTGATCTGCGGTGCCATGTATCCCTGCAGCAATCCTGAACTGGTCGCGGCGGTCTCGGAGGCCGGCGGGATCGGGATTGTCCAACCCATTTCACTCACCTACGTCCACGGTCACGATTTTCGGGAGGGACTCCGTCTCATCCGGCGGCTGACTTCCAAGCCGATCGGCATGAACGCCCTGATCGAGCAATCGTCCCGCACCTACCATGAGCGCATGTCGCGCTGGATCGATATCGCTCTGGAGGAAGGAGTTCGCTTCTTCGTGACCTCGCTCGGGAACCCGCGCTGGGTTGTGGAGCGCGTGACCCCGGTCGGGGGCGTGGTCTACCACGACGTGACCGAGCGCAAATGGGCGGACAAGGGGCTCGCGGGAGGAGTGAAGGGACTGATCGCGGTCAATCGCCGAGCGGGCGGGCACGCCGGTCCAAGATCAGCCGAGGAGCTGATCGAAGAGCTGGGTCCGTTGGGGGTTCCTCTGATCTGTGCCGGGGGAATCGGGGATCCGGCGGAGTTCGCCGCAGCGTTGAGAATGGGATACGCCGGTGCCCAGCTCGGCACCCGGTTCATCGCCACGCCGGAGTGTCATGCGAGCACCGCTTACAAGGAGGCGATTCTCCGAGCGACGGAAGCGGATATCGTCCTGAGCGAGCGAATCACCGGAGTCCCGGTCGCTGTCATCCGTACGCCGTTCGTCGAACGGATGGGACTCAAGGCAGGACCGATCGCCCGCTGGATGCTGCGCGGTCGCAGGACCAAGCACTGGATGCGCACCATCTACGCGCTCAAGTCACTCTGGCAGCTCAAGAAGGCGTCGCTGGACGAGTCGGGAGAGCGGGACTACTGGCAGGCTGGTAAGAGTGCCGGGAAGATCACCGCGATTGAACCGGCGGGTGAGATCGTCCGCCGTTTCGCGGAGCGTGCGGCGGAAGAGAAGGCTCGACTGCCTCAGGGTGAGCGCCCGACAATCAGGCGGTAGCTCGCGGGATCAGTTGCACCCTCAGTAGAAATCAGCAGGACCCGGGCTTCAGGCCCAACCTCAAGTGCCTCGCGCACCCGGCGCGTTTCGACTCCTTTCATCAACTCGAGCAGGCCTCCGGTGGATGCGGCGCCGGATTCCCCCGCGACGACACCGGACGCGGCCAGCAGGCGCATCGCCTCGCGTGCCCTCTCGTCTTCGATCGCCAGATAGGCATCGATCCCATCTTCCAGCGCGGTCCAGGCGGCGGTTGATGGAGTCCCGCAGTTGAGACCGGCCATGATGGACGCATCGGCGCCGGCGTGGAGCATGACCGGCTTCCCCGCCTCGATCGAGTGAAGCGCACACGCCGCTCCAGTCGGTTCGACACCCACCAGGGTTGGGAACGTTGCGCGTCCCTCAGCCCTGTAATGCGCAACCACCGCACTCGCCAGCGTGCCGACTCCGATCTGTACCAGCACCAGATCCGGTGGCGCGATTTGCTGCTCCGCGATCTGCCGCTCGATCTCCAGGAAAATCGTCTCGTAACCCTCTGCGACCCAGGACGGAACTTCCTCGAATCCCGGCCAGCCATGGTCGGAAACCAGGATTACCCCAGGGGCGACAGAGGAGGCCGCGCGCTCGACCGCATCGTCATACGTCCCTGCGACGATCGTCACTACCGCTCCCTCGGATTCGATTCCCTCGATGCGAGCCTGAGCGGTTCCCCGGGGGACAAATATTTCCGCCGCGTAGCCGAGCCATCGGGCAACCCGTGCGACGCCGCGCCCATGATTGCCATCGGTCATCGTGATGAGTTTGAGCCGGCCGAGCGGCGCTAACCGCTCACGAAGCTGGTCGACGTTCGTCCAGGGTTCGAGCGCTGAGCCCAACAATCGCTCGAGGATTCGCAGTGTTGCCCACGATGCTCCGAGGATCTTGTAGGCCGGAAGACCAAACCGATTCGACTCGTCCTTCAGGTGAACCGAGCGTACCCCTGCAGTGCGGGCCAGGTCATCCAGCTGCCGGAGCGGAGTGGGCTGGTAGCCGGGGAGTTTCTGGTGGATCACCCACGGTTCCGGGCTCGGGGCCGGGGTCCGAAGCCCTTGCCGCACTTGGGGATTGAGGATTGCGTGGGGCATCTCTCCTCTAGCAAACCGCCTAAATAGTGATCTATCGCACCGTCTAAAAAATAGACAAGCTATTGGTATATAACGAGTTAAGTTTCGGCCTGAGTGTTGCTTATATTGACACTCACAGCACTAACGCCCTGCGGAGAGCCGTCATGTACCGTATCCGTTCGAGCTCAGGCGAAGAGGCGGTCTTCAAGACCCTCGAGGAGTTCAACGCGGCCGTTCGCAGCGGCATCATCGCTGCTGAAGACGAAATATTCCACTCGCGGGCCAACAAGTGGCTCGACGTAAGGAGTCACCCTCACTACCGCTCCGCCCTCGGCTTGGGTGAGGAGAACGGGAACGGCCACGCTCCCCGTCTCACACCTCCGAGCAGTGCGAAACCTACCCTCAGTCCATTTGGTGTTCAGGCGGCACCGCCGTCCCTCTCGAAGCCGGCTCGCCAGCACTCGGGACAGCGGCCCGCGATCGGGACTGCTCCCCGGCCCGATCTCGGGGATAGCCAGAAGCAACCTGCGCTGACGAGCTCGGGTGCTCGCCCCGCAGTGACCCAGGCGCGTCCCGCCCTGAACGGGCCGGCAACGGCACCGAAGCCGACGATCCCGTCGACCCCTGCGGCGGCTGCCACGAACTCGTCCATGGATGCCCAGCCGGTGGCGGCTCCGCAGAGCTCCCAGTCTCAGGCTGTCGCTCCTGCTGCGCCGGCAGAGCCGGCTCCTCCACCCAAGCCAAAGAAGAGCAAGGAACTGCTCTTCCTCGACGTGGAACTTCCCAAGCCCAAGCCAGCACCGAAGCCGGAACCAGCTCAGGATGAATTCCTCATCGCGGGCGATGGGATTGATAGCCCGATCCGCAATTCGAACGGGCATCGGACCATGAACGACAGCGCGCCCGTCGAGGTCCTACCCCGCCCCGAACTAGCCCAGGAGAAGAAGGCTTCGGCCAAGCCCGCCGAGAACGGAGGGAACGTCTGGACTCCGACTCTCGACCGCACTCCCTTCAGCAATATCGCGGTGCAGCCGAGTGTGCCAAAGCCGCGGGCCCACGTGGATCTCGAGGTGGAGGCACCGCGGGTCGAACCGGCCCAGCCTCCCGCCCCGATTCACCAGCGGCCGGAGAAGAGCAAGATGGGTTTCGTGGCGGGGGGCGTTGGCGCCCTGGCTTTGCTCGGCGTGGTCGCGTTCTGGAAGCCGTGGGCTTCGAATGGCTCGAAAACCGCCGTGACGACCGTAGCCACCGCTGCCGATCCCGCGACGACCGCTGGAAAACCGGCGAACGGCTCCCAGTTGGTTCAGACAGGAAGCGCGCAGAGCACGCCCAACGCCGGAAAACCGGGCGACGCAGCAGAATCCTGCGGCCGGGGCTGACAAGCCGATTCCCGCTCCGGTTGACTCGGGGCAATCAGAACAGATCGTCGCGGCCGTGCGCCCCGATTTCCGCTCGGCGAAGCTCGACATGAGCGCTCCCAGCGTCGAAGTGGCCGCCATTACGAGCGGCGGATCGGGTGTCGCACCGAGTGAACTTACCCGCCGCTACGGTGCAGCCGCGACGGCAGTCCGCGAGGACCTCTACAGCAAGCTTATGGCGGCCGGCTTCATCCGGATCTTCTCCGCATCGCGCCTCTCCACGTCGGAGGGAATTACCGATGCGGCCTCGGCCTGGAGCGCCGGCTCGGAAGCCATCGCTCAGTACCGGACCCGGATTACGCGCATCGAGAAAGCCTACGACGACAGCGTCCTCGCCTCGCAGCGGTCGGGCAAGTGGCCGACCAACGAGATGCGCGCCTGGGCGGGACGGACCTCCTTCGTCGAGCCCACGGACCTGACGCAGGCATCCGACCTGATGTTCAAGCAGGTGAACGAGCTTCTCGCGTTGCTCGACAAGCAGCACGGGCAGTTCGAGGTCAAGGGAGGCGCCTTCGCCTTCAAGGACCTGAACGCCAAGCAGGAGTACAAGGCCAAGCGCATCTGGATTGCTCAGCGGATGGACTCCTGGTCAAGCACGCCGGAGAGCGCGAGGCCTCTGACCGTGACTCAAATCTTGAAGGCGCTGGGTGATGGGCTGCCCGGGGTCCAGTAGAGAGGCACACAGCCGTCAGCCGTCAGCGATTCCAAAAACGATCGACCCTCCGAGTGCTTTCTGAGCATTCGGAGGGTCGACTGATTTTGGAGCAGCTTATGGCCTAAGGGCTCACAACCCACATGCTCGCAACAGCGGGCCGAGGGTGCGGTCCGCTCCTCGAAGAACAAAATCCGCGGTAATCGGGGTTTGGCCACGCGGGGTTACTTGAACCGTAAAACGTTCTGCCTTGAGCAGCGTCTCGATGAACAGTTTCGCTTTGCCCAGAAAATAGAACGCTTTATGGTCGGCGCTGAACTGCGAGTCCAGCCTGACTGACCTATCGTCCACTCGAGTCGACGCCGCCGGCGACATTCGCCCCGAACGGACCCCCAATTGTGCGAAAGGAATTGCGCGCCCGGGCATGCCGGTTGCCCTCTGTGAGAGTGTCTAACTGGGGTCCGTCTCCGCGTCCCCCGGTAACTCTCTGAGACATGAGGCGATGGCATGCGGTCCCTCTACGCCCTCGGAATTGCATACACCGCGGTTTGCGGGGTGCTGGCGTATCGAGTCACTCGAGCGACGCCAGCTCCAACCCCCGCCCCCTCACCCGTGGCACCCGCCGGGCAACCGAGCGGGCCCGCCGGTTGGTTTCAGTCCATGAAGCCGTACTGCAATTCGGTCGAGGTAGAGACGATGATGCGACAGACGTCTCCGCCCGCGGGGATGCAGGGCGCTGGCTACGGAGCAGCGTGCTATGCGCTCGCCGGTCACATCGACCAGGCCCGGTCACTAATCACCGCCCTTCCCGCTGGTGAGCGAGGCCAGGCATCGGCGATCGTTTTCGACATCGGCCATCCAGTAGCCGACGCCGGCGACGACCGTTCCGCCGGGCCCATCATGGAGCTGGTACTCGAGTTCTGGCCTGAGAACTACATGGCGCTCTACCACGCCGGCATGTCGGAGTACGTGCTCGGCCAACCCGATCTCGCCGCGACTCATCTCCGCCGTTTCCTCGAGCTTTACACCAGCAATGATGGCTGGCGCTCGAATGCAATCGAAGTCCTGGGCCGCCTCGATAAGGCTCAGGGAAACTGAGCTCATGAGCTATCTCCAGTCCGGCAGTCTCCTGCTCGCGCGCTACGAGATCCTCGGAGAAATCGGGCGCGGCGGATACTCGGTCGTCTATCGCGCCCGAGACAATGAGCTTGGGGCCGAGGTCGCCATCAAGCTGCTGGTGCCTCCTCCAGCGATGGCTCGATTAGCCCGGGAGCGCATGCGTCGAGAGGTGCTCGCCGCGCGACGGCTCTCCCACACCAACATCGTGGCGGTGCACGACTTCGCCGAAGAGGGCCAGTGGAGCTTCATGGTGATGGAGTACGTGGCGGGGCCGGATCTGGCGGTTCGGGTCAGAGAGCGGGGACCGCTGCCGCCTGATGACGTGGCGCGCCTGGGCCAGGAGATGTCGTCGGCGTTGTCCGCGGGGCACCACCATGGCGTGCTGCACCGCGATGTGAAGCCGCAGAACATCCTGCTCGATCCGGATGGTCGCGCCCGACTCACCGACTTCGGCTCGGCCCGGCTCGATGGACAGACCACAGTTACCGCCACGGGTGCCGCGGTCGGAACGCTCGACTACATGGCTCCCGAAGTCTTCAAGGGACAACGAGGCGATGCGCGTTCGGATCTCTACTCGCTGGGACTGACGCTGTATTTTGCCCTGACGGGACGGCTACCCCAGCGGGCATCTCCTCACCTCCCACCCTCCCCGGTGGCGGAAGGTTTCCGGCCGGGGCAAATTCGCCCCGAGGTTCCGGGTTGGCTGGACGCGACGGTGGCCCGGATGACCGCGGCGCGGCCGGCCGACCGGTTCCCTTCGTGTGATATCGCACTCCAGGCGCTGGCAGATCAAACGCCGGGGCCCAACTCACTGGCGATGCCGGACTGGGGCGAGGTGGACTTCTGCCTCATGTGCGGCGTGCGCGATCCGCTGGGACTCGGATTGTGTGCGGCATGTGCCTCCCTCGCGCCTGCCGGCGACGCGGTGCATGTGCTCCTCCACCCTCCTGTCTCGGAGACCGAGCGGGCGGACCGGCGCGAACGGATTCACCGGCTTCTTGGTCCCAAGGCGGGGCCTGAACTGGTGCAGGATGTAGTAGAAGGGCGGCGCGTATTGAGCCGAGTGCCGTGGAGCGGTTCGGACCGCGTGATCGAGCGGCTGGCGAGCCGAGGCATTCCCGCGCGAGTAGCGGGGCGGTGGGTGCCCCTTCCCGGCAGCCTCACGCTCGTGGCGGGTGGGATGGTGGCCTCGGGTTTCGCAGCCGGAGCGGCGGCGGCGGGCATCCTCATCTGGATGAGCCCCGTCTTGGCAGGCCTCCTCCTCCTGGACGCACAGCGCCGGATTCGCCGCCCTGCGCTGGTGCCGCCGGCCAATCGCTCGCCGCTCAGTCCCGAAGCGGGGAAGGTCCTGGGAGAGACGCTGGCACAGCTCCCCGAGGGGACGGCGCTCGAGCTGCTCGCGGAGATTGCGCGCAACGTACACGCGGTGAGAATTCGGCTGGCCGACGCCAACGTAGAGAGCGGCTTCGCCGAAGCGGAGGACCTGCTGTTGCACGCCTGTGCCGCGGCTCGTGACCTGGCCGATGTGGAGGCGCATCTTTCTGAACTGGAGAGCCGGCGGGAGCGGTTCAACGGGGGGCTCGAGCGTTGGGCCGACAGCTTGAGTGACACCGAGCGGACCCGGGACAAGCTGGTCCAACGGATGCTCGACGCGCTTGCTCTGCTGGGACGGGTTCGAAGCCGCGCCCTCGAGGCCTCGGAATGGACCCATCAGGCCCTGGGTTCGACCGGGGCTGAACTCGACCTCGAGGTGAAGGCCTATGCCGAAGGTCTGCGGGAAGTCGCCGAATTGGTGAAGACAGACGACAGGCAGTGACTCAGCGCCTCTACTACACCGACAGTTATCTGACCGAATTCACCGCCACCGTCCTGGAGCGGGGGGATGAGGGTCGGCGGGTGTATCTCGATCGCACCGCGTTCTATCCGACCTCGGGCGGCCAGCCCAATGATCTGGGATCGCTGGCTGGCAAGCGGGTGCTCGATGTCATCGACGAAGGAGAACGCGTCGCCCACCTGGTTGATGGGCCAGTCGAGGCAGAGAAGGTTCAGGGATCGATAGACTGGGCGCGCCGCTTCGACAACATGCAGCAGCACACCGGGCAGCACCTCCTCTCCGCCGTTCTCGCCGACGCCTTCGGATATCAGACCGTCTCGGTTCATTTCGGGTCCGACACCTCGAGCCTCGACCTCGATGTGGGGACAATGAGCTCGGAGCAGGTCAGAGAGGCGGAAGTACGGGCCAACGCCGTGGTGTTTGAGAACCGGCCGGTCACCTTTGCCTTTGAGGAGGCCGGCGCCGCTTCAGGGTTGCGCAAAGCCTCTGATCGGTCGGGCACCCTTCGGGTGATCACCATCGCCGATCTCGACCGGAGCGCCTGCGGGGGGACCCACGTCCGGGCGACCGGCGAGATCGGGAGCATCCTTATTAGAGGAGTCGAGCGGGTAAAGAAACAGGTTCGGCTGGAATTCCTTTGCGGCGAGCGGGCGGTGCGCCGGGCTCGAACCGATTACGAGACCCTGTCCCGCATGGCGGAATCGGCTTCCGCCGGAATCGGAGACCTGCCCGAACTATTCGCGAAGCAGCGAGCGGACCTGAAGCTGCTGGACAATTCCAGACGCGGCGCTCGAGGAAGAGCTGAACCAGTACCTGGCGCGTGATCTCTATCACGCGACCCCCGCTGCGACGAGTGGCCGGAGGCTGATCGTGTACAAGCTCACTAACCAGCCGATTGAAAAGCTCAGGGGATTGGCCCAGGCTGTCATCGCCCAGCCGCAAGCGATCTTCGTAGGAACTCATCGATTCTCCCCCGACACTTCTCCTTGCCAGCTCGGCCGACAGCGGGGTAGACGCCGGCTCCATTCTCAAGCCGGTGCTCGAAGCCCACGGCGGCCGCGGCGGTGGCTCACCCCGCATCGGACAAGGAACCGTAGCTGACGGCGACGCTTTGCATCGCGCGGTGCAAGCGCTGGTGAGCAGCCTCACTTCTTAGTCTTCACCTCACCCCGCTGATAACGACTCGTCATCCATCCGGCGAGATCGGTGCAATGGGACGCTGCTATCGTAGCGTCGCCCCACACCGAATCGCTACCGGATGTTCTGCCATCCCTTTTCAACCGGCCCTCCGCTCGGAAACGAGCACGCGGCGCCGTTCCGGAACCACCCCGAGTGGTAACGGACCGACACCGGGAAGCGCCAATCCACCTTTTCTCGGGAGTACAATCAGTAAGAAAGTGAGTACGACCATGTGTGCGAAATACGGATCCGTGAGCCGGACGCTCCTCCTGGGTGCCGCCGTCATGGGATTCGTCACGGCGTGCCAACGGCAGTCCGGGTTGGATCACAAGCTCCAGGAAATGGCGGTCATCGCCCAGCGCGACAGCCTGCTCGACGAAGTTACGGCCAACGGCAAACTCCTCGGTGAAATCCAGGATGAGCTGGCCAAGGTTCAACCCAAGCCCGCCACAGGGACGCCGGAGTCTCCCGCCCTTGAGGTTACTACCGATCAGCGGACCTTCGTGATGGAACGAGTGAGAGAAGTCACCAAGCGGGTGAAGGACCTGCAGACCCGGTTGGCCAACAGCGAGAAGCGGGCGGGGCGGCTCTCCCGCCAGGCGGATAGCCTGGGCGCCGAATTCAGCGCCGCCAAGGCCACGATTGACGATCTGAATGCCACGGTGGCCACCCAGCGGGAGAACCTGACTGCGCTCACCGGTCAGATCGAGCAGCTGACCGGGGAGAACGAGATCCTGGCCGACAGCGTGCTTCGCTTGACCGATGACCACAACACCGCGTTCTACGTCATCGGTACCCGGGCCGAACTTCTGGCCAAGGGTGTGCTGGTGGAAGACGGCCACAAGGATGTGCCGCTGTTCGGCACCCGCGGTGTCGCGCCAGCGCGGGAGCTGCCGTTGCAGGAGTTCACGTCGATCGACCGGACCAGCACCCGGCAGATTCCTCTGCCCCGGCCCGACCGGAAGTACCGGATCGTGACTCGACAGAACCTGGCCTACCTGAATCCGGGTAGTCCAAAGAAGGGACAGTTGAAAGGAGAGATCGCGATCGCAGCGCCCGACAAGTTCTGGGAGGCGAGTCAGGTATCTGATCGTGGTGGAGCAGTAGAGTTCGACGGTTCGACGGTTTGACGGTTCGTGGGCGAGCAATCCGCGAACCGTCGAACCGTCTTTCTTGCCTTCCAGCCCAAGCCCTCCCCGCCAGCCGCAACCTAGCCCCAAATCCGCAGCCTTCATATACTTAGTGGTTAGGTCCGGCTTCATTTCCCGCACTCACGCGCCGTGGACGAAGCACTCCAGCAGCTACAAACTGCCCTTGCCGATCGTTATCGCGTCGACCGAGAACTCGGCCGAGGCGGGATGGCGACTGTCTATCTAGCCGAGGATATCAAGCACGGGCGCCAGATCGCCATCAAGGTTCTGAATCCCGAACTGGCGGCCAATTTGGGGGCCGAACGGTTCGACCGGGAAATCCGGATGGCGGCCCAACTGCAGCATCCCCACATCGTCAGTCTGTATGACTCGGGCTCCACTAACGGCTTTCTCTATTACGTCATGCCGTTCGTGCCGGGGGAATCCCTGCGCGATCGACTCAATCGGGACAACCAGCTCCCGATCGATGACGCGCTTCAGATCACCCTCGAGGTCTGCGACGCCCTTTCCTACGCCCACAGCATGGGCATCGTCCACCGGGACATCAAGCCAGAGAACATCATGCTCTCCGGCGGCCACGCCCTGGTGGCTGACTTCGGCATCGCCCGCGCCGTGGCGTCCGCGGAAACCACCAAGCTCACTCAGACCGGCACGGCGATTGGGACCCCGCTGTACATGAGTCCGGAACAGGCGGTGGGGGACAATGTCGGGCCCACCAGCGACCTGTACAGCCTTGGCTGCGTGTTGTACGAGATGCTGATCGGTCAGCCGCCGTTCACCGGCCCCAACGCCCGAGCCATCATGGCGCGCCACGCGATGGAGATGGTGCCGAGTCTCCAAGTTGTGCGCGACACGGTGCCGGACGAGGTGGAAGACGCGATCCTCGCCGCCGCTAGCCAAGACTCCGGCGGATCGGCCCCAAACCGCGACGCAACTCGCCGAGATGCTGGGAGTCCCCCTGCACGTCACCGCGGCGCGGCGGACTACCCGGGCCACAGCGACACGGCGCGCCGCCACCCCGCGCTCCACGGCTGCTTTCGTTCAATCGAATGTGGTCCTGCGGCGGTGGATTATCGGAGGAACTTTTGCGGCCTTTGTGCTCCTGGTGGGCGGAGGCATCGCGGCGTGGCGGATCTGGGCCAAGCCGGGGGGACGCGCACCGCGAGTGTCGGCGGGTTGGATGCCAAGCGGATCGCCGTCCTTTACTTCGACGATCTGAGCAACGATCACTCACTCGGCTACCTGGCGGACGGTCTCACCGAGAACCTGATCAGCGAACTGGGGACGGTCCGCAGCCTGGACGTCATTTCCCGTAATGGTGTAGAGCCCTTCCGTGGCTCCCAGGTCGCGCGGGACAGCATCGGCAAGGCTCTGAACGCCGGCACTCTAGTGGATGGAGAAGTCGAATCTGCAGGTGATCAGATTCGAGTGACTGTCCGCTTGATCGACGGCAACAGCGGGGCGGATTTCGAACGCCGTTCGTTCCAGAGGCCGGCGACCGACCTCCTTGCCCTGCGCGACTCCGTCGACTTGGAGGTGGCCGAACTCATACGGAAGCAACTGGGTGAAGAGATCCGGGTCCGGGAACAGCGGCAGAGCACGAGTAATACTCAGGCGTGGGCCCTGGAACAAAGAGCCGAGCGATCACTCAAGCAGGAGAACCTGGATCAGGCGGACACGCTCGCTGCCGCGGCTCGTGAGCTGGACCCCAAATGGATCGCACCGATTCTGATGCGGACCACGGTAGCATATCGCCACTCCAGGCAGGCTTCGGATGATGCCGCCGCCGCCGGCAAGTGGATCGATCAGGGCCTGCATTACGCGGACAGCGCCGCGGCGATTAACCCGGAAGACCCCGACCTGCTCGAGGTCCGGGGTAACCTGCGCTACTGGCGCTGGCTTCTGGGATTGGAGACCGACGCAACCGCGGCTTCCCAGCTGCTGAAGCAGGCGCAAACCGATCTCGAGACGGCGGTCAAGCTGCAGCCGAGCCAGGCGGGCGCCTGGGCGACGCTATCACACCTCTACAACCAGACCGGTAGTGGGGTAGACGTGAACCTGGCGGCACGTCGCGCCCTGGAAGAGGATGCCTATCTCAGCAACGCAAACGTGATTCTCTCCCGGCTGTTCTTCTCATCGTACGACCTCGGCCAGTTCACCGACGCCGTGCACTGGTGCGAAGAGGGAGAGCGGAGATTCCCGGGCGACCCGAAGTTCGTGGAATGCCAGCTCTGGCTCATGACTACGAAGGCAAAGGATCCGGACGTCGGGCTGGCCTGGAAACTCGCCGATTCGGTGACAGCCCTGAGCCGCTCCGGAAGACACGGCGTTTCAGAGGCATAACACGAGGCTGGTCGTTGCGGCAGTGCTGGCCCGCGCCGGCGGCCAAGCTGATAGCGCGCGTCACCTGGTGAGCCGTTACAAGGGAGACGCGGCCCTCGATCCGACCCGAGACCTCGCCTTCATCAGCTCCTTTGTCTATATCCTCCTCGGCGACAAGAACGACGCGCTGCAGCAGCTGAAGATCTACCTCGCTGCCAGCCCGGGCCGGCGCGCCGCGTTCGCGGATGACCCCGGATGGTGGTTCCGGGACCTCCAGAGCGACCCGCGGTTCCAGCAGGCGGTCAACTCGAAACCCTGATTGCAGGGCGCGCACAGCATATCTGCGTCAACCTCGCCACAATCCGGATCGATTGTCGCCTGGCTCCCTCCAGATCTGGTTCCTTCCGAAGCGTCCCTTCGACATCTTGTCCCCCATGTAAGGTGTAGTTCCCTCGGCTTGCTCCTTGCGGGCCCCGGTCCGAAATTGCAATATCTCGTTCCCCACAATGCTGTTCCGCTCCGCACCCTAGAGGACGCATGCGCCGCCCGTTGGTGATCCCCGTATTGCTGGCCGCTGTCATCATGGCCGGCTGTTCCGAACGTGTAACCCAGCAGTCAACCATGAAGGTCGACGGTGGGACTATCGCCAGTGTCATAAGCGATGACAGCCTGCGGATCCTGATGGGCGTGTTGTTCTTCGAGGCCGACGCGCCCACGGCCCAGTTCGAGCAGATGGTAGGCATCATCCTTCGCACCCAGCCGCCGCCAAACGTTCAGGAAGCGCAGGCCCTCGCGGCGCAGATCGTGAACCTGACAATCTCCCTGTTCAAGTCCGGGGGTCTTAAGAACCCGACCGATCCGAATCTCCCGCAGAACGTGCTCACCTTCGGCAATGGGATCCTGGAATTCGTGGGTCTGCCCCCCGGCTTGACCTTGGCGGCACTAGATCCGGACGGCGCGGCGGCGGTTATTACCCCCGAGTCTCCCAATACGACCGTGCTCACCGAGACCAAGTTTGCGGGGGTTCAGGTCAATACCGGCCAGGTGCCGCAAACCACCCTGATCACCGTCACCCGGCTCCCGAACTCGCCGCCGCCGCTCCTGACGACGCTGGCCCAGTTCCCCTTCTTCTACGAGTACACATCGTCACCTGAAGTGACGTTCAATACGGATGTCGTGGTCGGCGTCTGTCAGCCCAACAACATCGTAATTCCTAACCCGAGCCGGCTCAGGCTGGCGCACAACATCGCGCCGTTCACGCCGGGCAGCATCGAGATCCTGCCGCTGGTCAATGCGCCGTTCCTCGATTGCACCCTAGCGCAGTTCTCGCGTGCGGGGTTCGCGGCGCCATTACTGAAGGATCTTGCGGCACTGGTCACGCCGACTCCTATGTACGCTATGGTGGCAACCGGTGGACTCGGCGGCAGTGCCAAGAAATTCAGCCCCTATGGCGCGGTGGATATTCAGGCGACCATGGACGACAAATCACCCCTGAGTCAGACCGGGGTTGCCGCTGGGAAGCCGGTGGCGGCGGCCAAACTGCCCAAGGTGCTGCTCCGGAATGCTCTGGGCGTGCCGATGTCCGGCGTCACCGTGGTGTTTAGTGTGACTCAGGGCGGCGGCAGCGTGACCGGCGGAACTCAGGTCACCAATGCCAGCGGTCTTGCCACAGTTGGTGGGTGGACGACAGGAGCCGTGGCGGGAGTCAACGCGCTCAGCGCCACGGCGGTCCTGCCGGCGGGGGCCATTGTGCTGAAGAGCCCAGTGGTCTTCAGGGTCACGACCACGGCCGGGACCAAGTAGGGATCAAGAGCGTTCGATGTGAACCCGCGCCGGCCGGCCCTCGGGGCCGTGCCAGTCCCATTCTCTGGCTTTCCGCTCCGGAACGGCCCAGCTCACGGTGATGCGCTTCTGCTTCCGCATCACTTCGAGCTTGGCCGTTTCGCCTGAATCGTAGGACCTCAGGATCCGTTCGGCCTGGGAGACGCTCTTGGGCTCCCGGCCGTCGATCTTGAGAATCACATCTCCCGCCTTCAACGGAATCGTCGAATCGCTCGACGCCTTCACGACCAGGACGCCGGTCTTGGATCCGAAGTACTCGCCCAGGTCCGGGTTGAGGTCTACCAGGTCCAGGTCAGAGAACCGGTCGTTGATGAAGACGCGGAAATCCCCATCGCCACCATCGAAGTCGGGCATCTTCATGCGGGGGAGGTCCTGCATGTGAGGCATCCACATCCGCATGCTCATCTTCACATCTTCTGCGATGATCCGTGCGGTGCGAGTCTCGGTGCCCCGGCGATACTGGACCGTCACCGTATCCCCGACATCGAGCTTCTGCGCGAGGTCGATCAATTTCTGCCCGGGCCCTGATTCGTCTTCATCGTCGCTCTTGATCCCACCAAGCGCGGTGCCGTTGAAACTGGTGATGATGTCGCCGGCCTTGAGACCGGCCTTGTCCGCCGGCCCGGCCGGCGTCACTTCCTTGATGCGGGCTCCGATCTTGTCGCTATCGGCATCGGCCCGGGCGTCAATCATCACTCCGATCCGCGGACGTCCCCCCACGACGAACCGGTAGTCGTGGTCGTGGTCCTGGGCGAGCGCGTCGCTCACAGGCAGCGCGGTCAGAGCGGACAAGACGGTGAGCGCCGCGGCGCTCCACAAGCGCGGCATAAAGTCTCCCTCGGTTTATGGGTCTTCTGCGGTCGTGCTGCTGGGGGGAAGGATGCGGGAGGCGGGACGACGGTCGCAGCGGCTCACGAACTGGGCGCTAGCCGATCCTAGTCCGGGCCCAGAGCCAGTTGACCCCCCCCAACAGCAGGGTCACGCCCAGAGCCGCCCCATCCCGCCAGCTCAGTCGGGTCACGATCGTCAGCGAGAAGAGAATTCCGGCAACGGCCACGATCGTTCCGGCCGGGAGAGTGAACACCGGTGCGGGAGCGAGCTCGCGCCGCCTCAGCTGGACCAGCGCGGCGCATATCATGGCGTAGATAACCAGACGGGAGATCACCGACAATGTCAGGTTCTGCAGGAAGGTTCCGCTCGCAGCCAGCAGCCAGACCAGGGTGCCGTACCAGAACAGCGAGACGTACGGAGTACGAAACTTCGGGTGGATCCGGCTGAAGGCAGCCGGCATATCACCCTGCTCGGCCATCGCGAAGGTGAGACGCGAAACATTCAAAGTGACCCCGGCCAGATAGCCGAAGATCGACACGAGTGCCGCCGCCCCCATGATTTTGGCGCCCGCTGTCCCGGCGAACACTCCGGCCGCGGCCGAAAGCGGCCGCTCGCTGGCGGATGGATTGGGTAACACGTGGACGACGACGAATTGCGTCAGAGTGTAGATCAGGGTGACTACTCCCAGCGCCGTGAAGAGCGCGAACGGCGCGTCGCGCCGCGGCTCTTTCGCCTCGGCCAGCGGCAGAAGCGCACCCTCGAATCCACCGTAGGCGAAGACCAGCAGCAGGATCGCCTCCAGCCAGGTTGATGACGGAGCCGGAATCGGCTGCGGCGCTACCCCGTGGGAAGAGAACGCGAAAACCAGCCCGGCAATGATGAAAAGACTGAGCGGCACCAGCTTCGCGACGGCAAACAGGTTGCTCGCCGCCGCTCCAAACCAGACTCCTCGGAAGTTGAGCACCGCGAGTCCGCCGATAATCACCGCCAGGATCAGCCGGGAGGTAAGCGGTTCCGATGCGCCGGGCCAGAACTCCCTGAGGAGAATGATGAAGAGGTTCGCGTTAGTGGCTGCCGCGGTGACCCGAGCGAGGTAGAGGAGCCAACCGGACTCGATTCCTACCAGCCTCCCAAAGGCTACTCGCGCGTAGAGGTAGGGCCCGCCCGCCCCACCGAACCGGGAAGCCACTTCGGCCACGCATGCTACGATAAACCCCGTCCCGATGGCTGCGAGCACCCACGCCCAGGGACTGGATGAGCCGAGTTTTCCCGCCACGATCGAAGGAAGACCAAATACGCTGCTGCCGACGATCGAGTTGATCATCAGGGCGGTGAGGGACCACCGCCCCATGGTGCGGACGAGCGTCGGGGGAGTGGTCAGTGGATGTGAGGATGTGAGGATGTAAGGATGTGAGGATGCGCCGGCATCACGGAGCAGTTGAATGTGCCTCGACCGCCACGGCCCGTTTGCGTGTTCTCCACGCCTTGACCCTCGAAGCCAGGGTGTCGAAGTAGGTGTAGAAGACCGGCGTCACATACAGCGTGATCAGCTGAGAAAAGGCGAGGCCGCCGACCACTGCGACACCCAGCGGGCGCCTGGACTCGGCACCGGCACCGGCGCCCAGCGCGATCGGCAGCGTCCCCATGAGGGCCGCCATCGTGGTCATCATGATGGGACGGAACCGGACGTGGCACGCCTCCAGAATAGCCTCGCGAGGAGACTTCTTGTCCCGCCGCTCTGCTTCGACAGCGAAGTCGATCATCATGATGGCGTTCTTCTTCACCAGGCCCACCAGCATGATGATTCCGACGAACGCGTAGATGCTGAGGTCCAGACGGGTAATCACCAGGATGAGCAGTGCCCCGAATCCCGCAAACGGCAACCCCGTGAGAATCGTGATCGGGTGCACGAAGCTTTCGTAGAGGATACCGAGCACGAGGTAGATCACGACGATGGCGAGAACCAGGAGGATGAGCAGTCCGCTCTGGGCTTCCTGGAACGCCTGGGCGGTACCGGAGAACGTCGTGCTGATCGAGGAGGGCAGCGTACGCCGCGCGAGATCCTGCACCCGGGTGACCGCATCGCCGAGGGAGACGCCGGGAGCGGTGTTGAAGGAGATGGTGACCGCGGGCAGCTGGCCCTGGTGATTGACGGTCAGCGGACCGACATCCGGGGCCACTTTGGCCAGAGTGGTGAGCGGAACCAGGTCTCCATTGGGTGAGCGGATGGAGAGCAGATTCAGCGCGGCGAGATCCCGCTGGTACTCGGGCAACAGCTCCATCACGACCCAGTACTGGTCATCCTGGGTGAAGATGGTCGAGACCTGGCGCGCTCCGTACGCGTTGTACAGCGCTTGCTGCACCGCTTCGGCGGAAATGCCCAGCTGCGCGGCGCGGTCCCGGTCGATGGTCACGTTCACCTGCGGGTTCTTGATCTGCAGATCGCTGTTGACGTCGGTGATTCCCGGCAGTTTGCGGGCGGCAGCCTCAAACTCGCTCGCCTTCTGGAACAACTCGTCGATGTTGGTGCCCTGCAGGGTGAACTGGTAGAGACTGCGGCTCCGCCGTCCACCGATGTTGATGACCGGAGGATTGGTCAGGTACACCTGCACACCGGGGACCACCGAGGTCTTCTCGGTGAGCTCGCGGGCCACGGCGTCGGCGTCGAGCTTGCGCTTACTTCGGTCCTTGAGCTGGAGGAAGAGGAATCCCTCGTTGATACTGGACGAACGGCCGACCGAAGACATGAAGGTCTCGACGTTGGAATCGGCCTGGACAATCCGCGCCACCTCCTGCTGGTGCCGCACCATGGCGTCAAACGAAGTGCCCTCCCGGGTCAGCACGTTGCCGAAGAGCATCCCCTGGTCCTCGCTGGGGATAAAGCCCTTCTCCACGACCTGACCCAGGAGCACCGTTCCGATCAGGATGGCCGCCGAGAAAACCAGAGCGGCCCGGCTGTGGTCCATCACCCAGGTCAAGGACCGGTCGTAGGCCCCAAGCAGCCGGAGCCAGAGCCGCTCGGTCGTCTCGTAAAATCGACCGTGCTGGGCCGTGTGCCCGGGCTTCAAGAACCGGGCGCAAAGCATCGGGGTAAGCGTGAGCGACACGAATCCCGATACCAGAATCGCGACCGCAATGGTGACGGCGAACTCACGGAACAGCCGCCCGATGAGGCCCTGGAGCAGCAACACGGGGATGAAGACGGCCACGAGGGACAGCGTCATCGAGACGATCGTGAAACCGATCTCCCTCGCCCCCTTCAGCGCCGCCTCGAACGGTTCCTCCCCCATCTCGGTGTGCCGGACGATGTTTTCCAGCACCACGATGGCGTCGTCCACGACGAAGCCCACCGCAAGCGTCAGCGCCATCAACGACAGGTTGTCGAGACTGAAGCCGAGCAGGTACATCACCGCGAAGGTGCCGATGAGGGACATCGGCAGCGCCATGCTCGGAATGATCGTGGCCGGGATGTTCCTGAGGAACAGGAAGATCACCAGGATCACGAGGAAGATGGTCAGGAGCAGGGTGAACCGGACGTCGGAGACCGACTGCTGAATTCCCTCCGAGCGGTCGAACATCTTGGTGACTTTCACTGCCGCGGGGAGCTGCCGCTCCAGCTGGGCCATGATCGCGTTTACCCGGCCGGCGACCGCGACGGTATTGGTCCCCGGCTGGCGCTGCACCGCGAGCACGATGGCCCGGGTGCCGCTGAACCAGCTCGCGACTTTGTCGCTCTGCACCCCGTCGCTGACCTGACCGACATCCTGCAGCCGAACCGGCGCCCCATTGCGGTAAGTGATCACGAGCGGCCGGAACGCCGCAGCGCTCTCCAGCTGCCCGTTGGACTGCACCGTATAGGCCTGGTCAGTGCCCCAGAGAATGCCGGTCGGGAGGTTGACGTTCCCCGTGTTGATGGCATCGACGACCTCGTCGATACCGATCTTCCAGGCCTGCAGCTTCTGAGGATCCAGCTGAATTCGTACCGCGTACTTCTGCGATCCGTATACCTGCACCTGGGCGACGCCGTCCACCGTCGAAAGCCGCTGGCCGATGAAGGTCTGCCCGTAGTGGTCGAGCGCCGACAACGGCATCGTAGCCGACGTGAGCGCGTAGTACACGATCGGGAGAGGACGAGGGATCGACCTTGCGATACGAAGGCGGCAACATGCCCTGCGGCAGCTGACGCAGGGTCTGGGAGATGGCGGCCTGCACGTCCGCCGCGGCCGCGTCGATGTTCCGGTTGAGCGTGAACTGGAGGGTGATCGAGGTACTGCCCAGGCCGCTCGATGAGGTCATCACATCGAGGCCCGGAATGGTGGAGAACTGTTTTTCCAGCGGGGTAGCAACCGCCGACGCCATCGTCTCCGGACTCGCTCCGGGCAACGAGGCACTGACGCTTACGGTGGGGTAGTCCACGGTGGGCAGGTCGCTCACCGGCAACAGCCGGTACGCGATGGTCCCGAAAATCAGGACGCCGGCTGAAACCAGCGTCGTCATGACGGGGCGCCGGATAAATGGTTCGGCGATGTTCACGACGCTTCCTCCGGACCGCGCACCGGCTGAGTCTTGATCTCGACATGGGCACCGGGCACCAGGCGGAGCTGCCCATCGGTGACGACCCGTTCTCCGGCCTGAAGACCGCTTTCGATCACCGCGATATCTCCGGCCGTACGAGCCACCTTGACCGTACGGGGTGCCACGGTCTGGGCCGAATCAACCACGAAGACGGATGTGCCCTGCTGGCCGGTCAGGACCGCCACGGCCGGGATCGCGAGAGCGTCCTTTTGTACGTAGAGCTGCACGCTCACACTCACGAACTGGCCGGGCCAGAGGGTACCGTCAGCGTTGTCGAAACTGCCCTTGAGCAAGATGGTACCGGTGCTGCTATCCACTGCATTGTCCATGAAAACCAGCCGGCCTTTGACGGGTACACCGGTACCGGCAGGCTGTGCCACGACTTCGACGTCCTTCATCGGACGCCCGCGGATCTCTCCCAGTTGTTGAGCCGGGAGCGGGAACCGGACCAGGATGGGCCGGATCTGATTGATGGTAACGAGTGTGGTGCCCGGGCCGCGCACCAGATTCCCTTCCCGGATCTGCAGGCTGCCGGCGAGGCCGCCGATCGGGGCCCGGATCGTGGCATACTGGAGGTTGAGGCGGGCCGTTTCCATCGCGGCGCTGTCTGCCTTGACGGTCGCTTCCATGGCGGCAGCCGAGGCCCTCATCGCGTCGTACTGCTGGCTGGTGACGTATTCCTGCTTGACCAGTGCCCCATAACGTTCGACGTCACGCTGGGCGTTCTGGGCCTGAATCACGTCTCGCGCGACCATCGCCTCCGCCGCGTCGAGTGCGGCCCTGTATGGCCGGGAATCGATCTCGAACAGCACCTGGCCCTTGGTGACCTGGTCTCCCTCCTGGAAGCCGATGCGCAGGAGTTGCCCGGAGATCTGCGCTTCCACATTCACCCGCTGCAGGGGCTCGACGGTTCCGGCGGCAGCGAGCTCGAACGGCACCGGACGGCGTTCGACCGTC
Source organism: uncultured Gemmatimonadales bacterium (assembly GCA_963821525.1). Classification (GTDB taxonomy): domain Bacteria; phylum Gemmatimonadota; class Gemmatimonadetes; order Gemmatimonadales; family GWC2-71-9; genus DATBGE01. Next base: position 175,195 of record CAWGED010000012.1, read on the forward strand.
GCAACCGTGACCGGCACCGCGGACGGAGTCCCAGGATCCTTCTCCTTGCAACCCGCTGCGGCGATGCAGGAGAGCGCGAGGATTGCGGCGCGGGATCGGCAGTCGAATGCAATCATCGTATGGGTTCTACCCCGGTTGAATCGGTTCCCAGCCGGAGGCTCGAACCTCCCCGCTCGTCGAGCTGCCCCGTGTCACGCGCCAATTGCGCAAGCGCCGTCTGCCAGATCCAGCGTGCCTGGACCTGTTGAGCTCTGGCATCGGCCAGTGCGGCCTCGGCCGTCAGCAGGTCAATCACGCTTCCCACTCCTTCTCGATAGCGCCCCAGCGCCACCTCCGCAGACCGCTCGGCGCTCTCCAACAGATCATCGGTGGTCTCCACCCTCCGGGTCGCCGTGCGCAGCACGTAGTATGAGCTAAATACCTCGGCGATCACCTGCTGCCGGAGGGTCTGCGCCCCGGCCCTGGTCGCCTCCGCCTGACTCTCGGCGGCACGCTGGGCGTATTCCCGGGCAAATCCGTTAAACAGCGGAATTTGCAAGCCTACTGTCACTGCATAGCTGTTTTTCAGCGCCGTAGTGCCGCCAACGCCGGTGTACCCGTTCGACCCAGTCACGACTATGGACGGAAGTCGGGCGCCATGGGCTTCAGTGATGCGCGCCTCCGACTGGCGAACCTCGGCCTGGATCGCAGCCAGGTCGGGCCGGTCCCGCACCGCCTGCTCGATGAGCGCATCCACGCTGTCGGCCAGGGGCGCGACGGGTTGGAGCCCGGCAAGCGAATCCACCTCATAGGGCAGGTTGGCCGGCAGTCCCATGGAGACTGCGAGCGCACCCCGCACCGTGGCGAGGGTGCCTTCGGTGGTGAGGACTGCCAGCTGGGCCTGAGAGAGAGCGGTCTTTGCCTGCAGAACGTCGGCGATGGTTGCCAGACCCACCTTGTTACGCTCTTCTGCGGCGTCGAGGTTGGCCTGAGCCTCCTTGAGGCTCACCTGCTGCGCCGCGAGGAGCGCCCGGGTGCCCTGATACTGGAAGAAGGCAGACTGCGCGGTGAGGACGACGTTTTGAATCGTGGCGTTGTGGGTCCAATCCGCGGCGATCAGCGCTTCCCGGGCCTGACCGGTAGCGCCGGAGCGACCACCAAAGTCGAGCAGAAGCCATGAGACGTTGAGTACCGGCCCGTACACCGTCTGCTGCTGCGCGTTGCGGCCCTGAGTCGCCGTGGTCTTGAGCCGGGTTGCGGTGACTTGCCCGTCAATCACCGGGTAATACGGTCCGCGGGAGGCACCATAGAGATCTGCCGCGGCTCGGGCGCTTGCCCAACTTTGCCGAGTGGCGGGGTTGTTCCGAAGGGCCAGATCAACGACGTCGCCGAGGCCCAGCGACTGGAGACGAGGGAGAAGGTCTTCCGGCAGAGCATGCACCGAGTCTCCGGCGGGCGGAGTTTCGGCCAGCTCGGGATGATCGTCCGGCGGGACCCAGGAGTTGTTGGGGGCTGGTGCGGTGGCGGGCCCGCCGCCGAGGCCGGGGGCGGAGGGGGTGCAGCCGAACAGGATGAGTGTGGCGGCAAGCCAGGAGGAAACAGCCGGGCAACCCGCGCGAAACACAATCATTCGAAGACCTCAGGGCACGCGACTCGAGCGTCGGTGCCGCTTATATGCACCAAACCGCATGAGATTCAGTCTTGCTTAAACATACAAAACGTAGTTAGACTGGCAAGCACCTTGATTCGCAGGATCCTCATGCGCGGCCAGCGAGCGCAGCAGTTCGTAGAACGAAGCGGCATCTTCTTTCAGTCCGAAGGACTGCCTCGCATCGGCGGGCGGATCTTCGGCCTTCTGCTGCTCGCGGACCAGGCCGTCTCCATCGACTCCATCGCCCAGGAGCTCAAGGTCAGCAAGCCCAGCGTGAGCACCAACACCAGGGTGCTGGAACGCTGGGGGTTTCTCGAGCGGGTCGGAAGACCGGGGGATCGCCGCAGCTACTACCGCCTGGCGCCCGATCTGGTGCACCGCACCTTGCTCCAACGGGTCGAACGAATGCGACGTTTCCGGTCCCTGATGGAAGACGCCAAGGAGCAGGCCCCCGGAGGTCGCGGCCCGCTGCGCCAGCGGCTGAGCAAGCTGGTCTCGGCTTACGACCAGTCGGTGGAGGCCATGGAGCGAGTGGTCGCGGAATGGCGGTGAGGGGAAGCACGAGGACGGCTTACTTCCCCGGAATCGGCCGGTCGCGGTAGGGATACCAGAAGTCCTTCCGCTCCATCACGTAGTCGAGATGTACATGCTTGGGTTCCCGGAAGGCGTCGAGGCCTTCCTCACCCAGCTCCCGCCCCAACCCGCTCAACCGCATGCCGCCGAAGGGACCCGCGTTGTTGTCGGTGAGCGGGTCGTTGATCCAGAAGGTTCCCGCCTTGATGAACTCCATCGCCTTCATCGCGGTTTCGAGACTCGCGGTGTAGATGCACGCGCCAAGCCCGTACTGTGAATCGTTGGCCATCTCGATGGCATGATCGGAGTCGCGGGCGACCGTGATCGAAATGACGGGTCCGAAGATTTCCTCCCGCGTAGGCAGCGTCCCGTGTTCCACTCCGGTCAAAATCGTGGGCTCATAGAAATGGCCCTTGAGGCCATTGTGCTTCCGCCGCCGGCCTCCTAACAGCACCCGAGCGCCCTGCTGGACCGACACCGCAACCTGTTGCTCCACCATCGCGAGTGCCTCGTCCGAGATCAGCGGCCCGATATCGGTCTCAGGGTTCATCGGATCTCCCACGCACCAGCGATTTCACGTATTGCTCCATCCGCCGGGTAAACTCATCCGCGATCGACTGCACGACATAGATCCGCTTGGATGAAGTGCAGACCTGTCCGGCGTTGAGCAGCCGAGCCCAGGCGACTCCGGGGACCGCGACATCGAGATCCGCATCCTCACAGACGATGAAGGGGTCGACGCTTCCCAGCTCCAGGTTCAGCTTCTTGAGCTGCTCCGCCGCCATGCCCGCGACCCGGCGCCCCGCAGCGACGGAGCCGGTAAAGGCGATCAGGTCCACCTTGGGGTGGCGCACCAGCTCCTCGCCGGTCGGCGCGGCACCAGTCACCACATTCACCACTCCCGGGGGCAACACGTCGTAACACGTCGCCATCAACAGGTTGGAGAGCGGGTTCTGGTGGGGAGGCTTGCATACCACCGTGTTCCCGGCCGCGAGCGCCGGGGCCACCTTCCACGCGGTGAGGAGCAGCGGGAAGTTGAAGGGAACGATGACCGCGACGACTCCGAACGGCTCCTTGATCGTGAAGTTGATCTGGTGTGCCGCACCCGGCGGGATGGAGTTCCCGTAGCTGCGTCTCCCTACCTCGGCGTAGTACTCGAAGCAGATCGCTACCCAGTCGATGCAATCCACCGCCTCGATCAGCGGCTTCCCCGTCTCCCGCGCAAGCAACGGCGCCAGCTCGGGTCCTTTTTCCCGGATCCGCGCGCCACTTCCCGCAGCAACCTCGCCTTCTCGACACCGGGAACCTTCCACCAGGCGCGTTGGGCATTCAGCGCCGCCATCACCGCGTGATCCACGTCGTGGAGATCACAGTCGGCGACGGTTCCCAGCGTATCGAGGGTCGAGGGTTGGTAATGGTTCGCGCCTTGGTCGAGTGAGGGGCGACCCACTGGCCGTTGACGAGAATCGGATGGAGCTGGGCCATGCCAAGACAGCCTTCGGGGAGGGAGACGGAATTTGGAAGGCGGGAGGGAGATGGGGAAGGGTCGATGGTCCGATGGTCAATAGTCGAAGTCTTGAGTCAGGAGTAGTGAGTCGTGAGTCTCGATCACGGACTCATGACCCACGACTCGAGACCCACGACGCACGACTACTTACGACGAGCTTCAGCTGCCGGTGGTCGTACCGCTCCCGGAAAGCCCCGCCAGTATTCCCTGGATCCTGGGCTTCTGCGCCCTCGGGGCACATGCTCAGAGCCTTCTTGTAGTTGGTGCTTGCCTTGGCCTTGTCGCCCTTCGTGGCATAGGCCTCGCCCAGGCTGTCGTAGACATTCCACGATTCGGGGTGGGCCTTCACGTTCTTCTGGAACATCGTGATCGCTTCGTCCACCTTCTTCTGATTCAGCAGGTTGTAGCCCATCAGGTTCACGTCGTTCTCGTTGGCCACCAGCATCGCCTGTTTCCGGACCGAGTCGGCCGCGGTCTTGTTGCCCCTCTTATCGAGGATGGCGGCCTTGAGCTGCAGGGTCTGGAAGGTCGGGAGCGGGAACTTGAGCGCGCTGTCGGCCCACGCCTCGGCGTGATCGAGGTCCTTCGTATTGGTGAGCGCCCAGCGCGACGCCTGGCCCCAGCCATCCTGGAAGAATCGGGGAAGCCCTCGTAGCTGCTGGGCCAGGCTGTCGATGACCACCTTCTCCAGGTTCACCTGGATCGGGATCGGGACCGCCAGCTTTTCCCAGTGCATGTAGATCGTCGTCGAGTTCGGCGTCACATCATCGAAGGTGTACTGCAGCCGATCGAGGAACGGCGCCTCCTTGGGCTGCACGATGATCCGCAACTCGTCTTCCTTGGGGTCGTAGCTGAAGGCGCCCCAGGCATCCGCCTGCTTGGAGAAGATCACCATCCACTTGTTGGTCGTCGGGACCATGTGAACCCCATACCGCCCCGCCGCGACTTCCGCGTCGCCGATGGTGACCGGCGTGTTGAAGGACAGCACGGTGTTCTCATTGGCTCCAGCCCGCCAGACCGTGTCGTAGGGCACCAGGCCACCCCAGATCTTCCGGTCGTTTACCGCGGGACGGTCGTAGGTCACGTTGATCTCGGTGAGCCCGATGGTCTGGCTGACCGAGGCGCGTGGACTCGCCTTGGGAGTATCGAGACGGAAGTTCTGCGCGGAGGCGGCTCCGGCCACGAGCGTCAGCGCGACGCCCAGCGCAACGGGGCGAAATGACATGACTCGGCTCCTGTATCTGCGAGGCTGATGGGAGTGGGAACAGGCGGACTACGGCTAGCGGCTGCCCGAGGTGTCAAGCGGCGTGTCGGACCGGAACGTCAGGGAACCTCTATGGTCCAGCAGGTTAGGCCCGCGAGTTGCAGCTCCATGTCGTGGGATTCGCCGCTCCATGTCGAAGTTTCGCCACGACAGTTGCGGGTGATAGCTGTCACCGACGGTGAAAGGGAGTCCGGCCAATCCTGAGCCCTCGACGCAAGCGTAGGAAACTCTTGCGGAGGTCAATTGGACATGCGGAGAATCATTCGACTCGCCGGCGTGGCGTCCGGTCTCTTGGCCCTGGCCTTGGCGGCGTGCAGCGATGATGGCATGAGTTCGGGCACCGGCCAGCTGTCGGTTGTCCTCAAGGACGCACCGGGTGACATCAAGGCCGCAGTGGTCACCATTTCGGAAATCAATCTGCAGGGCTCGGGCGGGAAGCTTGTTCTCAGCAGCAATGAGGTCACTACCGACCTCCTGACCCTTTCGACCGATGTCGCGACCCTCGTGCAGGACGCCACGGTGCCGGCCGGCACCTACACGGAGCTGCGATTCGTGATCACGGGCGCCTACATCGAGGTGGACAACGGCAACGGCACGAGCAGCATCTACGCCTCGGATCCGAACTACGCAGGCCTGCCCCCCGGCTCCACGGTGGCTGGTAATCTTCAAATGCCCAGCTTCAGCCAGAGCGGGTTGAAAGTCACTCTACCGGGCGACCAGCTCACGATATCGAGCGGAGACCAGAAGCTTCTCGTGGTGGATTTCGACGTGTCCCAGAGTTTTGGCCAGCTTGCCGGAGGCTCGGGGCAGTGGGTCATGCATCCTGTGATCAAGGCGGACGACGTCAGTGCCACCGGTGGCGCCCGGGTTGCCGTGACCTTGGATGCCGGCGTGACCCTGCCGGGAACGGCCGTGCTGAGTGAGTTTTCCGTCACGCTCACCGGGTCCGATGGCATTCCGCGAACGGTGGCCTTGGATGACTCTGACGGTGATGGAACGTTCGAGGCCGTCTACGCTTTCCTCGCACCGGGCGACTACAACGTCACCATACAGGCACCTGCGGGCGTGACTGCGTTCACCACGGCGCCGGCACTACCCATCACCCTGACAGTTCAGAGCGGGCAGACGGCCACCGCAAGCTTCACGATAACCTCCGCCACCTGAACCCACGCACTTCGGTCTCTGCAGTAAAGTCGGCCCCGTCTTCGGCGGGGCCGACTCATTCTGTCTCCCGCACCCCTCGCGCGGCTCGTCATGCAATGGTTTCTTTCCTTCATGGCGACCCTGGCACGCCCCCGCACAGCCGAGCTGATCAGCCCGCCGCGGAAGGACGAGGCGACTCGACGAGCCGAGCTTCGCGTGATGAGACGCATGGCGACGGGTCTTCTTGGTGTCGCCCTCGTGATCTTCATCGTCGCACTCCTGCTCGAACCGCGGTATCCGTGGCTCGGCTTCGTCCGGGCGACGGCGGAGGCATCGCTGGTCGGGGGGTTGGCAGACTGGTTCGCGGTCACGGCGCTCTTCCGCAAGCCGATGGGCCTGCCGATTCCTCACACGGCCATCATCCCGACTCAGAAGGACCGGATCGGCCGGATCCTCGGCGGCTTCCTCCAGAATCACTTCCTCTCGCGGGACGTGCTGGTAGCCCGGCTGGGTTCGCTGCATCTCGCGACCCGATCGGCCCGGTGGGTCAGCGATCCCGCAAACAGCGAACGGTTGGCCCGGCATGTAGCCGCGGGTCTGGCGAAGGCGGTCCAGACGCTGCCCGAAGCCGAGGCCAGCGAGTTCATCCGGCAGAGTGCCGTGGCCCGGCTCCAGTCGGTGCAACTGGCGCCGTTCATGGGGAACCTGTTGTCGGTAGTTGCCGCGGACGATCGGCACCAGCCGCTGTTCGATGAGGCTCTGCGACTAGTGCATGAGGCGCTGGAGCGAAACCGGGAGGAGCTCCGCCGCAAGATCAAGGAGGAGAGTCCGTGGTGGGTTCCCGGTGTCGTGGACGATGCGTTTCACAAGCGGCTGGTGCACGCGACGGAACGGCTGGTTGACGAGATTCGGGCCACCCCTCGCCACCCACTGCGGCTCAAGTTCGACACCGCGTTCCGCAACTTCGTCGAGAAGCTCAAGCATTCCCCGGACATCGCATCTCGCACTGAGGCCTGGAAGCAAGACCTGCTCGCGCATCCGGCGGTGGAGGAGTTCGCGGCTTCACTCTGGGAGCGAGCCCGGAAGGCGGCGGCCCGCTTCAGCGCGGAGTCGGATGGCGCTGCGCTGCAGCCTTTGGCGAGGGGTCTCGCCGCCGCGGGGGAATCGCTCCTCGCCGACGACAACCGGCTCACCGAGTTGGACCTGACGATCACCGAATTCCTCGCCAGCCAGCTCGAAGAGCATCGTCACGAAGTGTCGGACCTCGTGGCGGAGACGGTCCGCCAGTGGGATCCGGAGGTGGCGGCAGAGCGCATCGAGCTAGCGGTGGGGCGGGACCTGCAATTCATCCGGCTGAACGGCACCCTGGTAGGCGGGTTGGCCGGACTGATCATCTACACAGTCATATACCTGACTCGCTAGCCCAGCGCTGAGCGCTTCGGTTCCACGACGACGTTCCAGCGCCGACCCTCTGGCGCGACTAGGTTTCCCCTTCCATCTGTGAATTGAATGCGATGCTTGGAGCTACACTCGCGCTTCTGATTGCACTCGATACCACTGTGGTCCGGGATGTCACGGTGGCCCCAGGAGAGACCCTCCGCACAACATCCATCGGCTCCGGACAGCCCGTGGTGTTTGTTACGGGCATCTTCGGCGGAGCATTCGGTTTCCGCAAGGTCATCGAACCCCTCACTGAGCGTGGATACCGCTGCATCGTAATCGAGCCACTCGGTTACGGATGGTCTTCTCATCCCTCGAAGGCTGACTACTCCTATGCCGCCCAGGCTGACCGGATCGGTGGCGTCATGGATTCGCTGGGTGTGGGAAGCGCGCTCGTTGTCGCCCAGTCCAGCGGCGCAGCGATGGCGTACCGCCTCACCTACCGGCGGCCCGACCTGGTGAAGGGGCTGGTATCGATCGACGGAGGCCCCGCGGAATCGGCCGGGACGCCTGGTCTCCGTCATGCCCTTCGCTTCGGCGGCTTCTTGACCAAGCTCTTTGTCGGGGCGGGGACCTTGCGGAGCAAGGTACGGCATGACCTGATCGAGAACTCAGGCGACACGTCCTGGGTCACCGATTCGGTGGTTCGCGAGTACACGGCGGGTCAGGCGGCGGACGTTCACGGGGCGATCGACGGGCTGCGAAAGATCAGCAAGTCGCACGAACCGGAATCGCTGCGCGCCAGGCTGCATGAATCCTTGGTGCCGGTCCGCCTGCTGTTCGGCACCGCGCCCCATCCGAGCAGGATCAAGCCTGAGGAGATTGAACTCCTGAGGTCGGAGCTGCCCGACTTCGCGATTGACAGCGTCCAAGGCGCGGGCCAGTACGTCCATGAGGAGCAGCCGGAGGCGGTGATCGCCGCGGTGGAACGAATGTCAGCGCCGCCGCCGTTTGTGCTCGAGCCACCTTTTAACGCGGTGGTGCCTCCTTGAAAAGCGCCAGGTATTGGCCGTAGCCTTCCGCCTCCAGCCGGTCCACCGGGATGAACCTGAGAGAGGCTGAATTCATGCAGAATCGCTGCCCGGTCGGAGCCGGGCCGTCGTCAAAGAGATGCCCAAGATGCGAGTCCGCATGCGCGGACCGGACCTCGGTCCGTGCGATGAAAAGATGCCGGTCGGTCTTGGTTTGAATGTTCTCCGGCTCCAGCGGCTTGGTGAAGCTGGGCCAGCCGGTGCCCGAGTCGTACTTGTCGAGTGAGCTGAAGAGCGGCTCTCCCGAGACCGCGTCGACGTAGATTCCCGCCGCGTGATTGTCCCAGTACTCGTTCTGAAAGGGCCGCTCGGTGGCTTCCTTCTGGGTCACCTGGTACTGCATGGGAGTGAGCCGCTGCCGCAGCTCCGCATCTGAAGGCTTCTTGTAGTCCATGGCTAGGCTTCTCTGAGGTATCCCCAGGTGTGCAGTTTGTCGTGGTCTTCGAACCAGCGATCCCCGATGTCAGTGCGATAGTACATGTCGGGGATGAGAATGTTCTTGATCCGGTTGTAGGCATGGGACTGGGCCTGCCGCATGGTCGGGCCCAGCCCGACTACCACCAGTACAACGCCCGATGTTCCCGTCACCACCCATTGCTCGTTCACCTGGCGGACGTCCTCGATATGGACCTCCTCGGTGGCGGGCTTCTTGAACAGGATCACGGCGTCTTGGATACCGACTCGAATGTGGCGTCGTCATCGAACGGGAAGGGCGAGACCACGATCCGTACCCCGATCTGGAAGCCGCTCTTCACCCGGAGTTTCGGCGTCTCGCCCCGGGCGAGGTCGTACAGAAATTCCCCGATCGGCGTCAGCATCGCCTCCTGCTGGATCATGATCGTCGGATAGCCGAACCGGGAAGTGAATTCCAGCGGGTAAATCCCGTTCCCGTTCACGATGCAGTTGAGGTCGATATATCCGACGTATCCCTCCTCGGCCAGCCGGCTTTCCATCTTGGCAAGCGTGCTGTTGAAGATCTTGTTGGGGCCACTCCAGAACATGGCCGTCCCCATCTCGCCGGTTGAAGGGCCGATGTTCCCGGGGAAGAGCTTCTTATGCTCGAAGTTGACGTTGATCGGGTAGACGAACTGCTGGCCATTGAAGAAAGCACCAACGGCGACTTCCACACCGGTCACCCGGCGCTGGAGCTGGAAGACCTTGATCTCGTCGGCGAAAGACCTCTTGTAGGCCTCGAGCACCCGCATCACGTCTTCCCCATCGTCGTCCTCACCCACGAAGAGCCGCCGTTTCACGTTCTGTGCTTCGCCGCTGGGCTTGATGACATAGCGGTCCGGATTGGCCCGCACGAACTCGATCGCCTCGGTGAAGTCGTCGAACTCCTTGTAGGGGAGGATTCCGACTCCTGCCTCCCGCAGCTGCTCCTGGCCGAAGGAGCGGTCGTCTTCCAGCCGGTCGGTGTACGGTGAGCCGCCGACGACGAGCTTCCCCTTTTCGCGCAGGGCCTGGGCCTTGGCTCCCTGCCCCAGCGTGTCGTCGAAGACAACCACATCGGCCCAGGGCAGATCCGCCTCCCAGTTGGTGGACTTGGGAACGAACCCGTCGGCGATGTCCCGCTCCCGCTCGGCTTCGATGAAATAGCGCACCCCGTGGCCCTCCTTCAGCACCTGCCACGCGATGTCGCCGATCAAGCCGGACAGCGAGACGAAGAGGAAGTTCTTCCGGTCGGTGGAGTCGCCCATGGTCAGTTGGCCAATCCCAACTGTTTCAGGAAGCCGTAGGCGTCGTAGTAGTCACCCTGGTAGGCGATGTGATCTCCCCGCAACCGGATCAGGGTAGCGCCCTTGAAGGAGAACTTCTTACCGGTGGGCTTGGTCCCGTCTGCGAAGGGCCCGGTGTGGGTCCCGGTGAAGGTCCACTGGAAGGCGATACCGTCGGGCCCCACGATCGGAGGCGTCGAGTCCCGCACCCAATTGCAGTCGGGGGCCGCGGTCAGGAAGGCCTGGATCACATTCTTCCGGGCGGAATCGCGGCTCACTTGTGGAACACCAACGGTGGCGTCGTAGTAGACCACATCATCCGTCATGTAGCTGGCGGCTTTGCCGGCATCGTGTGCGTTCCAGGCGGCCATGTACTGGTCCACGACCTGAACCGGGTTGATCGCCGCAGATCCCGAGTCGGAAGCAGGTTTGGCGGCAGGGGCCCGACACGAACCAAGGGTCGCGAGCAGGATGGCTGGGAGGACGATTCGGCTGGTCACAGACTTCCGGAGCGTTCCGGTCATGGGTTCCCCCCGCGACGCGCTGCGCCGCGGGGCCTCGTCATGAGGTGGTGTGGTTCGCGCGGACTCACTTGCCCTGCAGATTGGCGAGCACCTGCTGCAGGTTGAGACTGCGGGCTTGGGACTGGACCTGATCCCGCACCTTGGGGAACAACGCCTTGGCCTCCTCCTGGAACCGGGCGAAGAGCCTTCGCAGGTCTTCCCCACTGAGTCTCCGCCCCTGGGCATAGTACTGCTTGGCGACATGGCCCAGCGCATAGGTCGAGCTGAATGACACCGCCGCCCCTGCCGCGAGTCCGGTAACGCCGCCGACCAAGCCTCCCAGGATGCCACCGGCGATCCCGCCGAGCACTTTGCGAACCACACTCTCCATCACCTGGGCGGCGGCTCCGAGGCCCAGCGTTCCGGCGAGATCCTTGACCTGATTGGCATCGAGCTTCTGCCCGAAATGCTGCCCGATCATGTAGACCAGGCGGAGCTGAAGCGGCAGGATGGCGACGTTGGCCAGGCGGTCGGGGAGGATTTCCAGGGCGCCGGTCAGCATCGCCTGCTTCAGGATCAGATCGTCGAGCACCGCATCGGAAGGCGGATTGCCGGTATTGACTTGAACGTCGGGAAGGTTGGTCCCCGCCCCTGCCAGGGCGGTGGCCTGCTGATCGGATTCACGCACCGAGGACAGGCTGAGCCCGAGGACTCCTCTCAGCTGGTTGATGAAATCCATTTCCGGGGGGTTGGCCGCACCGTCGGAATGGACGACCGCGAGAGCCGTGTCATAGGCCATCTTCCGGGCGTCCTCCCCGGAAAGACGTCCCGCGAGCTCCTGCAGATCAATCTTCCCGGTGCTCGCCCGTCGGGCTTCTTCGTCGAGCTGGGTCATTCCGAGCCGCTTGAACACCTCGGCAAGCTGAGCGCCCTCTTCCGGGGTCTGCGTTCCGTCCGCCAGGGCGGCGAGCAGGGCGATAGTGGCTATGGTTTCCTGATCGGTCTGATTCATGGTTTAGCTCCGCGCGTGCTTCTGGGACATCTGCCAGCACACCATTCTATACGTGAATGGCTTCCCGCAGTAAGATAGGACGGGGGCTGGTGCAGCCCTGTTACCTCCAAGCGTGACCCCATGGAACCCACCTACCAATTCGACCTCGTGTGCATCGGCAGCGGGCCGGCCGGCCAGCGGGCCGCCGTTCAGGCCGCCAAGCTGGGCAGCCGAGTCGCGATCGTCGAGAAATGCCGCTCGGTAGGCGGAGTTTGTCTCGATACCGGCACGATCCCCAGCAAGACGATCCGCGAGGCGGTCCTATCCTTCTCGGGCAATGGTGCTGTGCTGGGCCGCCGAGGGATTCAAACGCCGCCCGACGCCGATCATCTGCTGGAACGGGTGGCGCACGTCGTGAGCCAGGAGGCGGCGGTGATCGAACACCAGCTCCGCCGCAACGGGGTGGAAGTCATCGTAGGCCACGCCTCTTTCCTGGACCCTCACACGCTTGTGGTGCGCGCGGGAGACAGCTGGAGGGAGATAACGGCGAAGAACATTCTCATCGCCGTGGGGACCGTTCCGGCTCCCTCCCTCGGAATGGCAGCCGACGGGGTATCGATCGTCACCAGCGACGACATCGTCCGGCTGCCCCGCATCCCCAAGACCCTCACTGTGGTGGGCGCCGGAGTCATCGGCACCGAATACGCCTCGATCTTCGCGGCGCTCGGCGTGGGGGTGACGCTGGTCGACAAGCGCCGTCGTCCGCTGGAATTTCTGGATGAGGAGATCGTGGACGAGTTGCTGCATCAGCTCCGGCGGCGCAACCTCATCTTTCGCCCTGGGGAAACGGTGGACCGGCTGGATATCTCCGAGGACGAACCGAAGCGAGTGGTGCATCCACCTGGAATCGGGGAAGCGCATCGTTTCCGACATGGCGCTGTTCTCGGTCGGACGGATGGGTGCCACCGCTCAGCTCGACCTGAATTTGGCCGGCCTCAAAGCGGATGAACGAGGGCGGCTGCAGGTGGACGACCAGTTCCGCACCGTGGTCCCGCACATCTACGCCGCAGGCGACGTGATCGGCCACCCGAGCCTCGCCGCGACGTCGAGCGAGCAGGGCCGGCTCGCCGCCTGCTACGCGCTGGGCAACCCGGTCTCAAAGATGCGGCAGCACTTCCCGATCGGGATCTACTCCATTCCGGAAATCTCGATGGTGGGTGAAGCGGAACACGAGTTGACCAGCCAGAAGATTCCCTACGAGGTTGGGATCGCCCGGTACCGGGAGATCGCGAGAGGGCAGATCCTGGGAGACGACAGCGGCTTCTTCAAGATGCTGTTCCACCGGGAAGACCGCCGTCTCCTCGGCGTGCACATCATCGGAACCGGGGCAACGGAACTCCTGCACATCGGCCAGACCGTGCTCGCCCTGGGAGCCGGGCTCGACTACTTCATGGAAACGGTGTTCAACTACCCCACGCTCGCCGAGTGTTACAAGGTGGCGGCGCTGAATGCGGCGAATAAGTTGGCGGTGTGAGGGGGCGGTAGGGCGGTAAGGCGGACCGGGCGGACCGGCGGACAGGCAAACCGACGAACCGACGAACCGACGAACCAACGACGCTCACTCACGACTGCCCCGACAACTTCTCCAACGCCTCCCCCAGATCCGGAACTTCCGTCAGCACCGGCGCCACCGGGTCGTGACCCAGCTTCTGCATCCGCTCGATGGCCGTCCGGATAGTGAACTTCGTGGGATCGAGCTTGTTGTTGACCTCCTTCCACTCCAGCGGCATGGAGACCGTCGCCCCCGGCAAGGGCCGAACCGCGTAGGGCGCCACGATCAGCTGCCCGTGACGGTTCTGCATGTAGTCGAGATAGACCTTGGTCCCTCGGCTCCGGATGTGCCGGATGATGGTGGTGATGTCTCCCAGCTCACGCATCACGACTCGCGCGAGCAATTCCCCGAGCCCTCGAGACATCTCCCAGGTGAGCTGCTTACCCAGGGGCACCATCACGTGCAGGCCGGTCTTTCCGGTCGTCTTCACGTAGTTGGGCAAGCCCGCCGCTTCACACCGCTCATGTAAGAGCCGAGCGACCTTGATCACATCGCTGAAGGGGGCCTCCTTGGGGTCGAGATCCATGACACACCAGTCAGGACGCTCCAGCGAGCCCGCGCTGCTGAGCCAGAGATGCAGCGGGATCGCCCCCATGTTCGCGATATAGAGCAGAGAATCGAGATCATCGCACACGAAATACTTGATGTCCCGCCCGGTATCTTCGCTCCAGATCGGAACCGTCCGAATCCAATCCGGTATGAAGTCTGGCGCATCCTTCTGATAGAACGACTTTCCCTCGATCCCGTCTGGAAAGCGGGTGAGCACGACCGGCCTGTCGCGCAGATAAGGGAGCAGCCAGGGCGAGACTCCGCGGTAGTACTCGATTAGATCGCCCTTGGTGTAACCCTCGGCCGGCCAGAAGACTTTCTTCAGGTTGGTGAGTTGCAGGGGGACAGAGCGGCGGCTCGGCGGCTCGGCGGCACGGCTCGGCGGCTCGGCGGCAGCGCGGCTCGGCGGCTCGGCTTTGGCCTTCCGACCTTTCTTCGGTTCGTCATTCGATAATTCCGCCATTCCGCCATTCCGCCATTTGGCGAGTTCCGATGCACTCCTCGGGTTTCTTATCGTCGCGCCAGCGGAGGAACACCGGGTGACGCAGCAGGCCTTCATCGGTCCACTCGGTGAAGCGCACCTCACAGACCAATTCCGGTTCAACCCAGGTTGAGTCCTTCTTCGCCTCCGTGGGCACCTTCTCGCAGGGCGGCGTCTTTCGCTTCTTCTGCTCCAGGTGCTCCCGAATTCCGGTGAGATCCTTGTCGGTGAGCCCGCTGCCCGCGCGACCGGAATAGGTCAGCGCTCCGTCCACATACTGCGCGAGATGGAGCGCCCCCAGCCCCGCGCGCGATCCCTTGGGAGCGGTGAAGCCGACCACGACGAAATCGTCGCTCTTGGCCGCACGAAGCTTGAGCCAGTTTCCCGAGCGGCCACCTTTGTAGGGGGCATCGGCCTTCTTTGCGACAAGACCCTCCAGCCCCATGCGTTCGGCCTCGGCGAAAGCCCGCTCCCCTTCCCGCTCGACGTGGTCGACGTAGCGGATGGCGCCGACCTCGGGGACGACCTGTTTCAGGATTTCCTTTCTTGCCTCCAGCGGCAGCGGGCGCAGGTCGTAGGGACCAAAGGCGAGAAGATCGAAGACGAAGTAGACCACCGGTTGCTCGATCGCCGCGCGCTGCACCTCGAGCGGGCGCCGGAGCCTGCCCCGTTGCTGCAATCCCTGAAAACTCGGCCGTCCGGTCGGATCCAGCGCCACCACCTCGCCGTCAAAGATCAGCGAATCGAACGGCATCGCCGCTACAGACTTCGCGATCTCGGGAAAGGTGACGGTAGCGTCGTTGTGATTGCGGGTGAGGAGAACAACCTGCCCCTTCCGCCGTTCGGCAAGGAGCCGGTATCCGTCGAGCTTAAGCTCGAACAGCCAGCCGTCGCGGGTGAACGGCTTCTCGGCAACTTCCGCCAGCATCAAGTCAACTTTGTCCGCCGTGATCTCCCGCTTGAGCGCCTTCACCCGCTCGAGAGCCTTCAGCACGGGCGCCGCCAGATCCGTCCTTGCCTTCATGTCTTCGACGGTGACGCCGGAAAGCACGGAGCCCTCGGGCACTTCGCGCGCCACCGGGAGTTACGTACGCATCCCGTTCCTTGATCAGCAACCATTCCTTTTCGCCCTTCTTCAGCTTCACGAGAGTCCACATTCCGTGCAGCTTGTGGCCATCGAGGCGGAACAGGAGCTTCCCCTTCGCCAGGCCCTCGTTGGGGTCACCGACGGGAGTCCAGCTACCCCGGTCCCACACGATCACCGCTCCAGCGCCGTAGTTGCCCTCGGGAATCATCCCTTCGAAGTCCCCGTACTCCACCGGGTGATCCTCGACGTGCACCGCCAGGCGCTTGTCGTTCGGATCGTAGGACGGACCCTTGGGCACGGCCCAGGAGCGGAGGACCCCATCCATTTCGAGCCGAAGATCGAAGTGAAGCCGACGGGCGGCGTGTTTGTGCACGACGAACAGGTGCCCGCCACCCGGGGCAACGGATCCGCCCGGCTCCGGGGTGGCCTCGAGACGTCGCTTGGCCCGATAGGATGAGAGCGGATGCTCAGGCATGGTCGGAAAAAGACAGGTAATCGGGGGAAAGGTAAAGAGGGCGGGAAGGCTCACGTCTCACGTCACCTCCGACTTGCAGTCTTACAAGTTCCAATCCTATTGTAAACTTTCCTCCGTCCGTCTGGGAAATATGGCTGCACGTACCATGGGTTCCGCGACAATCTCCTTCGGGCTCGTTTCCGTGCCCGTCGTCATGTACTCCTCGAGCGAGTCCGCGGCGAGCGTCTCGTTCAACATGCTGCACAAGAGCTGCGGGACCCGGCTCAAGCAGCAGTATATCTGCCCCAAGGACAACGTGGTGGTCGAGAAGGACGAGGTCGCCAAGGGGTACGAGTTCTCCAAGGGTCAGTACGTCTTGTTCTCCCCCGAAGAACTGAAGGCCCTCGACGAGAAGGCCACCAACACCATCGACATTTCGGAGTTCGTGCCACTGGCGAAGGTGGACCGGATCTACCTCGAGAAGGCCTACTACCTGGGGCCCGACAAGGGTGGTGAACGCGCCTACCGGCTGTTGCTCGAGGCCCTGAGGGTGAGCGGCCGGGCGGCAGTGGGGCAGTATTCCGCCCGCGGGAAGCAGAACCTGATCCTGGTGCGTCCCCTGGAGGGAGCGCTGGTTCTGGAACAGCTGCACTATGCCGATGAGCTGCGCCCGGTGAGCGAGGTGCCGATCCCCGACACCCAGGTGAAGGACGCGGAGTTGCAGCTGGCCAAGCAATTGATCGACCAGTCCGCCACCGACGAGTTCAAGCCGGCCCAGTATCACGACACGGTGAAAGACCGGGTCCTGGAGGCGATTCAAGCCAAGGTGGATGGCCAGGAGATCGTGGCCGACGAGCCGCAGGCCCAGGAGACCAAGATCATCGACCTGATGGAAGCGCTGAAGGCGAGCCTCTCCAAGTCGGGCAAGGCCCCCGCCGGGAAGGCGCCGGCGATGAAGGTCGTCAAGGGCGGCAAGGCCGCGAAGTCGGGAGGGGAGAAGAGGGTGAAGAAGGCCGCGAGGGGATAGGTTCAAGGGTCGTCGGTCGGGAGTCATGAGTCTTGAGTCAACGGACTCACGACCCAAGACCCCCGACCTGAGGCCATCGCTCCCAGGCCATGAAATCCTACAGCACAGCCGACGTTGCCCGCCTGATCGCACTCACGCCCCCGCAGGTTCGGGCGTACGCTCGGGCGGGCTTTCTGCGTCCGGCCCGGGGTCCGCGTAACACCTACCGGTTCTCCTTCCAGGATCTCGTGCTGCTCCGTGCCGCCAAGGCGCTACGCGATGGACACGTCCCGGGCCGCCGCATTCGTCGGGCGCTCCGTGGGCTGGCCCAGACCCTCCCGGCCGGTCGAGCGCTGAGCGAGATGCGGATCACTGCCGATGGGAACCGCGTGGTGGTGCGGGACAACGGCTGGATCTGGCAGCCGGATTCCGGCCAGATGCTGTTCGACCTCAGGGTCGGCAACCTGGCCCGGAAGGCTGCTCCGATCGCGCGGCGCCATGCGCGTCATGCGCGAGCTCGGGAGGAGACGCTCTCGGCGGACGACTGGTTCGGTCTCGGTGAGGAACTCGAGGCGGTCGAGCCCAGCGATGCGGAGGATGCGTATCGCCGTGCGCTGGCGCTCGACCCGCGGAACGCCGACGCGCACGTCAACCTCGGCCGGCTGCTCCAGGAGCGAGGGCGGGTGGAAGAAGCCGTTCTCCAGTATGAGGAAGCGCTTCGGCTCTCCCCCAAGCACGCACCCGCCGCCTTTAACCTCGGCACCGCCCTCGAAGATCTGAAGCGCACCAATGCCGCGATCGCAGCCTACCGCCGGGCAGTCGCACTGGACGAACAGCTCGCGGACGCCCACTACAACTTGTCGCGGCTCTACGAGAAAATAGGACAGCGTCAGGCAGCACTGCGGCATCTGAGCGCGTACCGGGACCTGGTTCGCTGACTGGAGGGGACGGTGCGGATTCTGTCGGGGACCAGCGGATGGTCGTTCAAGGAATGGAAGGGCAGCTTCTATCCGGCCGACCTGCCGGCGGACCGCTACCTCGCCTATTACGCCGAGCGTTTCGGCACCGTCGAGGTGAACAACACGTTCTATCGGATGCCCAAGGAGAGCGTCCTGCTCGAGTGGGCCGCTCAGGTGCCGCCGCAATTTCGATTCGCCGTCAAGGCATCCCAGCGCATCACCCACTATTCCCGCCTCAAGGACGTGGCGGACAACCTCGCCTACTTCCTCCGCATCACGAACTCGCTGGGCGAGGCGCGGGGGCCGTCTCTCTTCCAGCTGCCTCCCAACCTGAAGAAAGATCTCCCGCTTCTGGTGGACTTCCTCGCCCAGCTGCCGCCGCGCTGGCGCTCGACTGTCGAGTTCCGGCATCCGACCTGGCTCGCGGACGATGTGTACGATGCTTTACGAGAAAAGGATGTTGCGCTCTGTGTGGCGGACCAGGATGATTTCTCGGTGCCGCCCATTGCGACGGCTTCGTGGGGTTATCTCAGGCTGCACCGGCTGACCTATGATGAGGCGGCTTTGGCGCGGTGGGCGGAGACGGTGCAGAAACAGCCGTGGGAGGAGTGCTACGTCTACTTCAAGCACGACGAGACCGAGGGCAGCGGCCCCGAGGCGGCGACCGCGTTTACCCGGTTAGTTCAGACCTAGGATACTGGTCTCGCGCCAGCCTCACCCCCTGTCCCGCCTCTCCCACCTTACGTCTCACGTCTTACGTCCCACCCCTGACCCCACACTCCTCAGCCACCAGGTCCATCTCCTCCAGGAAGCGCATCCCCCCGGTGGGATTCTGATCCCGGCGATCGACCCTCGTGAGCACCAGCCGGTCCATGGCGCGGGTCATTCCCACGTAGAGCAGGCGTCTCGCTTCCTCTACTTCGCTGGGCTTCGTTTCACCGTTTCCAGTCTTGATCCCGGGCAGCTCTGAATCCTCGGCCCCGACGACATAGACCCGGGGGAATTCGAGGCCCTTGGTGGAATGCAGGGTGAGCAGGCTCACTCGGCCCCGATCCAGCTCCGGACCTCCGCGGGTGTTGGAGAGTGCGACCCTATCCAGAAAATCGGAGAGTTGCTCCATAAGGGGTGTTGTCTCAGGAACGCTGTCGAGCAGGCGACGGAGCCGGGCCATGGCAGCCGGATAGCGCTCGTCCGCGGTCCGCTCCTTCCGCAGTCTCTCCATGAGGATTCTGCCGCCTAACCGTTCGATCAGCTCCTCGCGCGCTGGCGCGTTCTCCCCGCCTGGGCGAGCCCGCTCCGCCTCATATGATTCGAGCGCCTTGGAGTAGCGGCCCAGGGCGAAGAGCTTGCCCAGATCGAAAAAGAGCCTTGCCTCGCTCTTCTCTCCGGGATTGCTGAGCGCCAGTGCGACGGCGAGGTGATCGATCGCGGAGACGAGGCTCGTCTTTCTGGCCCGAGCGAGCTTCTGGGTTTCGAGCTTGAGGAAGACCCCGGCCAGGGTGCGGGCGTCATCGAGCGCATGATGCTCCCGTCCCGGTCTCGATCCCGAAGCTGTGGGCCAGATTCGCCAGTGCCCGGCTGCCCGGGTGAAGCATCCGTGCGAGAGGCAGAGTGTCGAGCGCGAGGAAGTCATTCCCTGCAGGATGGTCCTTCGCCAGCCGGCGCAGTACGGGGAAGTCGAACCCGTGTCCGTTGTGAGCGACCAGCAGATCGTCTGCGGCAAAGGCACGGAACTCGGTCCATACCGATGCAAAGTCCGGAGCGCCTGCGAGGGCCTCATCGGTGTAGCCGTGAATCGCGACGGAACGGGGGCTCACCGGCTGGGTTGGCTTGACCAACCGCTGGAAATCCTCGACGACCACCCCGTCCCGTACCCGGACCGCTCCCAACTCCACCACGTCACAGCCATCCGCGTCGTTGTCCGTGGTCTCGACGTCCACCGAGACGAAATCGCGGAACGCGTCTCCCCCCGACTCGGCCGCGACCACCTGCAGGGCCTTGAAGAGCTCCAGGCAACGAGTCGCCGGATCTCCCCCGGATTCGAGCACCACGTCTTCCGGCCGCGGTTTCGCCTCCGGCCCCTGATACTCCACCATGGTCACCCCGGCTTCCCGAAGAAGGCCGGCCAGCCCCAGCTCGGCGCCGCCCATCCGAGGGAGCCAGGCAGTCCCACGGCCATAGCGGATCCGAGCGAGGCGCTGTGCCAATTCGGTCGCCGCCGGGTGGCCGGCGGGATCGGTGATCTCCTCCGCGTGCTCTTCGAGAATGGTCCGGTACTCACCGACCCGTTGGGAGAGCAGCTCTCCGATCAGGCCGGCGAGATCGTCATGTCGCTCGGCGAAGACCGGGAGGTTGCCGAGGACGTAAAGGCAGCGCCGTATCTTGCGCCCGTCCTCGTCCTTGTGGGGTAACTGCCGGCCAAGCTGCCGAAGCCACTCCACGAACTCGGTGCGCTTCTGCTCCGCGTCGGCTCTGAGCGTGTCATACAGGGCCTGGGGCAACACGACTTTAATGAACTGTTCTTCCAGAATCGGATCGCCGGGGCGTTCGATGACCCGCAACGCCGCGATCAGATACTTGACCACCTTCACGTCCGCCAAGGCCCTTCCCTCGGCGAGCTGGCAGGGTATTCCCGCTTCGACCAGGCGCGCCTCCAGCGCTTCGCCGATCGAGTGCTTGCGGTAGAGCAGCGCGAAATCACCCCATGCCAGCGTGTTCTCGTCCCGATCCTGCACCAGATCGGCGACCAGCCAGTCGGCTTCCGCTTTCTCATCGGGGAAATGGCGGACCAGTACCGGCCAGCGCGACTCGCGAGTCGCGCTCAGTTCCTTCTCATGCAGCCTGGGATTATGAGCGACGAGCCGCCGTGCCGTAGTGAAGATTTCCCGCGTACAACGCCGGTTCTCATTCAGAACGATGGGGTCTGCTGTGATCTTGTAGTCGTTCAGAAAGCGACGTAGAACTCTGGGATCGGCTCCGGTCCAGGAGAAGATTGACTGCTCGTCGTCTCCCACCATGAAAATGTTGCGGTGATCCCGAGCCAGTCGATTGAGAATCGCGTACTGGAACGGGTTCAGATCCTGGGCTTCGTCGACCAGGACATAGGACCACCGCGCCGCGATTTCAGCCGCGACGTCCGCCCGGGTGCGGATCAGCTGCTCGGCTCGGACCACCAGATCATCGAAGTCCAACAGCCCTCGCGCCTCGAGAATCTCCTGATACCGCTGGAAGAGTTTCGCGGTGTAGTCACCGAGGGGCTCGCCGAGGATTTTGTGCTGACTGAAGTACTTGAGGGGCCAGGAGGCTGGGTAGCGGTGACCGGCGCGGCGCAGCACCTGAGCCTGATACTCCTCGTCGGCAATTCCAAAACCCTGGGTCAGCCCGATCGCGGAGCCGTACTGCCTGAGCAGCTGCACGCACAGAGCGTGAATCGTCGAGCGGGTGACCTGATCCGCCGCGAGTCCCAGTGAGCCGCGCAACCGGTGGGCGATCTCTCCCGCGGCCTTATTGGTGAAGGTGACCGCGACGATTCGTTCCGGAGCGACTTCCAGCCGCCCGATCAGGTAGCGAATCCGCTCGATCAGGCAGAAGGTCTTCCCTGCCCCCGGTCCGGCCAGAACCAGCAGCGGGCCGAGCGGGGCCTCGATGGCCTGGCGCTGACGAGCGGTTGGAACGGGAGGAGAGATCATTCGTCCGCGCCGCGAGGACCCAGGTCGGCCCAGGCAGCAATGGTTGCCGCCATGTCCTCCTGAACCTCGACCTTGGTGCGGCCGCTGCCCTTTTTCACGCCGAAGGAGTGATCGGCTCCATCAAAGAGCTCCAGCCTCGCGTGGGGACCCAGCCCGGCACAGACCTCGGTGATGAGGTCGAGCCGCGCGAAATCGTCGCGAGTGCCCTGCAGGAACAGCATGGGAATCCGGACCGAAGCCAGGTGTACGGCTCGTTCGAGGCCTGGCTTCCCGGGCGCATGCAGCGGGAATCCAAGGAAGACCAGCCCGCACACCTCGTCCAACGGAGACTCCGCGTGCGCTCCCGAGGTCATCCGTCCGCCGAACGACTTGCCACCGGCAAGCAGCGGGATTCCGGGCAACAGTTCGGCTGCCTTCGCCACCGCGGCTCGAACTGTCGTGTGCGCGACCGGCGGGGGAATCGGTTCGGCTCTTCTTCGCCTCCATGTAGGGAAACTGGTAGCGAAGGGTGGCAATGCCGGAGGCCGCGAGTAGTCGCGCCATCGAATCGAGAAAAGGGTGCCGCATACCGGCGCCAGCTCCATGTGCCACGACGTAGAGATGGGTCACGTCGTCAGCAATCTGCAACAGCCCACTGACACTGCTGTCATTGAGCTTGATGGAGACCGATTCAGGCGCGGGCAAGGTCATTCTAGTGGCTGGGAAGTTGGTACAAAGATACCTACCCCACAACGACTTAGCTCATCGCGTGGCGATCGTCACAGAGTGCCAACCGGGGGCCGGGCCAAGTTGCAGGTACGTGGCGGAGGCCGATTTTGCCACACTGAATTCTTCATGAGGAGGATGCAATGGAAAATCCATCCACCAGTTCAGCCGCGTGGTCCGGCGGGAGCAAGATTCTGGTTGGAATCTTGAGTCTCGCTGTGGCTGGAGTCGTCGCGGCCGCGGTCGTCACTAAGGGCGGTCGCACGGTGGAAGCTACCATACCAGCCGGTACTTCGGTGGTCGGCGCGCTCGAGCACACGATTTCGACCGAGAATAGCGACGCAGGTGAAGCGGTAGCGCTCACGACTACCGAGCCGATGCAGCTGTCGGGTGGTACGCTTCCGGCCGGCGCCGTTCTGCATGGCGAAGTGACCCACGTGAAGGGCGGAGGCCGCATTGCCGGAGCACCCGAACTCACCCTGCGGTTCACCCGGCTGGAAGTCGATGGCAATGACTATCCCATTGCGGCCGATCCCTGGCGGGTAAAGGGCAAGGATGACCTCGGCGAGAGTGTGGCCGAGATCGGCGGTGGTGCGGTGGTGGGCGGCGTGGTGGGCGGAATCGCGGGCCACGGGTCAACCAAGGGCATCGTCACCGGTGCGGCGGTGGGTGCGGTACTCGGAACCGGCGTCGCCGTCGCTACCAAAGGAGGCCAGATCGTATTGCCCGCCGGCCAGCGGCTGAAGGTGAGGCTGGCGGAGGGCGTGAAGGTGAAGTACGAGCCGGAGAAGACGTAGTAGGCGGGAAGGCGGGTGAGGGCGGTAGGGCGGTAGGTAGGAAAAGGCGGGAGGTTTGGAGGAAACTCCGGACCTTCCGCCTTTTCTTACCGTCTGACCGCCTTCCCGTCCGCGGCAAAGGCCGAGTCAATTCGTCTTGAGCCGAGCAGTCGCTGAAGCGACACAATAGCCGAGTGGCGGCTTCAGCCGCCGAATCGGGCTTGATCCGTCACAAGTCCGCGGGTAAGGCCGGCTCAAGTCGACGGCTAAAGCCGGCTCAAGTCGACGGCTAAAGCCGGCTCAGGTCGGCGGCGAATCCGGCGCAATTCGGCGGCTAAAGCCCGCCACTCGGCGCCTGTCGCTGAAGCGACGTGAAAACCGGGGGGGGGGCGCGTGCCATCTCGCGGTCGACGGCACCGTCCGTCCAGTCCGCCCCGTCCGTCTTATCTTCCCTCCACCATGCGGTCCCTTCCGCTCTCACTGTACCTCACAGCTCTCTGCCTCTGCCCGGCGCGAATCGCGTCGCCTCAGGCAACACCCACCGTCGACAGCGCGGTCTCCATCACGATGCGCGACGGGGTGGTGCTCCGGGCTGACGTCCTGCGGCCGAGTGGGCCCGGAAGGTTTCCGGTCCTGGTGTACCGAACACCGTATGATCGGGCGGATGCGGCTGATGCCACCGGGCTGGCGAAGAAGGCGGTCCAGCGCGGCTACGCGGTCGTAGTTCAGGATGTGCGGGGCCGCTATGGCTCCGATGGGACCTTCACCGCCTACAGCCAGGAAGGCAAAGACGGATACGATACGATCGAGTGGGCAGCGCAACAGCCGTGGTCGAACGGCGCCGTCGGCAGCTTCGGGCTTTCCTATCCGGGAGCGGTCCAATGGCTCGCCGCGGTGGAGCGCCCGCCGTCGCTCAAGGCGATGGTGCCGGCGATGACCTACGCTACACCCGAGACCTTCTGGTACTCGGGCGGCGTGTGGGATGGGTCGTGGCTCGACTGGACCTGGTTCAACATCGCGCCGGACCTGCGACGTCGCCTCGGCGTTCCTGGAGCACAGACCTCAGAGCAGGCCGCGACTCAATGGGAGACCGACCGCGACCGGCTCCGCAACTACCGGCCACTGTCCACTCTGCCAGACTTCGAAGGTGTTGCCCCGTGGTACTACGAATGGATGCGCCATCCGCCGCGCGACTCGTGGTGGAAGTGGGCAACCCTCGAAGGCAAGTACTCCGCCGTCAGCGCCGCAGTGCTCAACATCTCCGGGTGGTTCGATGAACCGTATGGGCCCTTCGGGGCGGTGACCAACTATCAAGGATTGGTGACTTCGCGAGATGCCAGTGATCCGCGTACCAAACTCATTCTTGGAGCCTGGACCCACGGCGTCGCCGCGGTCCAGCGAGAGAAGGCGGGAGACCGGCTGTTCGGCTCGGATGCGGCGATCGACTACGATGAGACCGTCCTTCGGTGGATGGATCGCTACCTGAAGAACGCGGAGAATGGCCTCGACAGCGATCCTTCTGTTAGAGTGTTCGTGATGGGTAGCGAACACCTGGCGGACCAGTCAGGTCTGGCCCTTCGAAGGAACCAGGACCGACACGCTGTTCCTCGCCGGGAGCGTGGATTCCAAATCGAATGGCCGCCTCGAGCATGGCGAGTCACGGTCGTCCGGAAGCAGTACCGTCCGGTCCGATCCTGCCAACCCCCTGGCCGATCCCTACGAGGGACGGGCCGGCGTGCACGACTACGCTGCCCTGACGGGTCGCCCCGACATCGCCGTCTTCGAGACGACGCCTTTCAAGTCTGCGGTCGACGTGATCGGGCCCGTGGTTGCGGAGCTATCGGTCGGGAGCAAACTGCCGGACTTCGATGTCTGGGTCCAAGTGTATGATGTCGCCCCAGAGGGGCAGAGCCTGGAACCTGACCACGGCCGGGAGCGGGCTCCAACGAGCCAGCTATCGCGACGGGGGACCGGACCGTAAGCCGTTGCAGCCGGGGCAGATCGTGAGTCTCAGGCTGGATCGCCTTTTTACTGCGAATCGGTTTCTCCCCGGCCACCGCCTTCGCATCGTAGTCTCCACCGCATTCACTCCATGGTTCTCGGTGAATCCGCAAACTGGAGAGCTCGAGCTCTTCTCCAGCGGCGCGCGCGCGGGAGACGTAGTGATTCATCACTCGAAAGAGCACC
Organism: uncultured Gemmatimonadales bacterium; assembly: GCA_963821525.1. GTDB lineage: Bacteria > Gemmatimonadota > Gemmatimonadetes > Gemmatimonadales > GWC2-71-9 > DATBGE01. The sequence goes on from CAWGED010000012.1 coordinate 200,500, forward strand.
CATCCCGCCTGCTACTTCCCGTAGTGCCCTGATCAGGTTCTCTTTCAGCCGTCAAGCTGAGTACGTGCATACAGGTGCCCGATGTCCCTCTCTGCCTTTCATCCCGCCGTTGCCCGCTGGTTCCAGGAACGCCTCGGTGAGCCAACTCCTGTCCAAACAAAAGGATGGGAGGCCATTCGCCGGGGAGAGGACACTCTCATCACGGCCCCGACGGGGTCAGGCAAGACGCTCGCCGCCTTTCTGATAGAGCTGGACGAGCTGCTGCGAGAATCGCTGAGCGGTGCCCTGCCGGACGAGACCCGGGTGGTCTACGTCTCTCCTTTGAAGGCGCTCTCCGCCGACATCCACAAGAACCTCGCCGAGCCTCGGCGCGAGATCCGCCGATTGGCGGAGGAGATGGGACACGGCGAGGTCAGGATCACCGCCGCGGTTCGCAGCGGCGACACTCCTGCCTCGGAGCGGGCCTCGATGCTCCGGACCCCGCCCCACATTCTCGTAACCACACCAGAGTCGCTCTACCTGCTTCTCACGGCGGAACGAAGCCGCAAGATGCTGAGCACGGTGCGGACGGTGATCGTTGACGAAATCCACGCCGTGGTCGACTCGAGGAGAGGTGCCCATCTCGCGCTGAGCCTGGAGCGCCTGGAGCACGTCGCGGGGCGTAAGCTGCAACGGATCGGCCTGTCAGCCACGGTAAACCCCGTGGAGCTGGTAGCCGACTGGCTGGTCGGCTCGAATCGCCGAGCGACGATCATAAACGAGGGCCACCGCCGAGCCTTGGACCTCGCGCTCGAGCTGCCGGGTTCTCCCCTCGAAGCCGTCATGGCTGGGGAGGTATGGCTCGAGATCTACAACCGGCTCACCGACCTCATCAACCAGCATCAGACAACCATCGTCTTCGTCAACACACGAAAGCAGGCGGAGCGGGTAGCTCGCCACCTGGCCGAGCGGGTAGGAGAAGAGCTGGTGACTGCGCATCACGGCAGTCTGTCGAAGGAAATCCGGCTCGCCGCGGAAGAGAAGCTCAAGACCGGTAAGCTCAAGGCACTGGTCGCCACTGCCTCATTGGAGCTGGGAATCGACATCGGGCACGTGGATCTGGTGTGCCAATTCGGCTCGCCGCATCGGATTGCTGCCTTCCTGCAGCGGGTCGGTAGGAGCGGACATACGGTGGCCGGCACGCCTAAGGGACGGCTTTTCCCACTGAGTCGCGACGATCTGGTTGAGTGTGCCGCCCTCCTGCGCTGGGCCCGCGCGGGAGTCCTGGATCGGCTCTGGGTCGTCGAGCACCCCGCGGATGTTCTCGCCCAACAGATCGTGGCGGAATCTGCGGCGGAAGACTGGGCCACCGATGATCTCTTCGACTTGGTGCGTCGAGCCTATCCCTACCGTGAGCTCAGTCGCCAGCAGTTCGACCAGATCGTCCAGATGGTCGCTCAGGGATTCACCACCCGGCGCGGTCGTCGCGGAGCGCTGGTTCACCATGACGGAGTGAATCAGAGACTTCGCGGCCGGCGCGGTGCCCGGATGCTGGCCCTGACTTCCGGCGGTGCCATTCCGGAAACGGCGGACTATCGGGTCTTGCTGGAGCCCGAGGGAACCTTCATCGGCACCGTGAACGAGGACTTCGCCGTCGAGAGCATGGCGGGAGACGTCTTCCAGCTCGGGAATGCCTCGTGGCGCATGCTCCGAATCCAGGCTGGGACAGTTCGAGTGGAGGACGCACATGGCGAACCGCCCGGAATTCCCTTCTGGCTTGGTGAAGCACCGGCGAGGAGCGATGAGCTCTCTGTTGCGGTTGCCGAGTTGCGGCGCGAAGTCGGAGAAGCGCTTGGGAGATCGGGACGCTGCCGAGAAGTGGTTGGTGCAGGAGCTGTCGAGCAGGACGGACAAGTCGAGCGGGACGGACGGAGCACTGGAAACGCCGACTGGTCCGACCCGACCGCCTCTGTCCGACCCGACAACCTCCGCCGCATTCCAAATCATCCACTATCTCGCCGACGCCCATCGGATCCTCGGCGTCCTGCCAACTCAGGATACCGTGATCGCCGAGCGGTTCTTCGACCAGGCCGGTGGAATGCAGCTCGTGATCCATGCGCCATTCGGCAGCCGGATCAACAAAGCGTGGGGTCTGTCACTTCGCAAGCGATTCTGCCGCAGCTTCAATTTTGAGTTGCAGGCCGCTGCCACCGAGGACGGCATCGTGCTCTCGCTGGGGCCGCAGCATTCATTCCCGCTCGAGAACGTCTTCGATTTCCTCCACCCGTCGTCGGTGCGCGAAGTGCTGGTCCAGGCCCTGCTGGATGCGCCTCTATTCGGCACGCGGTGGCGCTGGAATGGCAACATCTCCCTGGCGATCCCGCGCTATCGCGGCGGGAAGAAGGTTCCGCCCCAAATCCAGCGCATGGAGGCGGATGACCTGCTCGCCGCGGTGTTCCCCGACGCGGCGGCCTGCCTCGAGAATATCGCCGGCGATCGGGAAGTCCCCGATCACCCCCTCGCCTCACAGACCATCACCGATTGCCTTACTGAGGCGATGGATCTCGATGGTCTGATCAAGGTTCTCGAACGCCTTCGTGCCGGCGAGATCAACTGCGTTGCCCGAGACCTGCCGGAGCCTTCGCCTCTCAGCGCCGAGATCCTGAACGCTCGACCGTACGCCTTCCTCGACGATGCCCCGCTGGAAGAGAGGAGAACCCAGGCGGTCTATACCCGTCGCGCCTTCGAGCCGTCCTCGGCAGACGATCTCGGTGCTCTCGATCCTCAGGCGATCGAGAGAGTCCGGGAACAGGCATGGCCCGAGGCGGAGAACGCCGATGAGTTGCATGACGGGTTGCTCACTTCGGGGTTCATTCTGGAAAAAGAGGCGACGGACAGGGCGGGCGAGACGGACAGGGCGGACGCGGCGGAGGAGCGAGCCCCTGACTGGAACGAGCTGTTCGATGAACTGGTCCGCGCGGGCCGGGCACAGCGAATCAGTATCGACTCCGCGCCTTCGGCGCTCTGGGTCGCAACCGAACGTCTAGCGCGAGATTCTAGGCCATCCACCCGTCGTCTCCGTCCCGTCCGCCCCGTCCGACCTGACCGTCCCGACCCGCGAAGAAGCCGATTCGCGAACTACTCCGCGGCCGCCTGGAGATCGTCGGACCCACCACCGCAGCCGAGCTGGCGAGCACGCTCGGTGTGGGCGAAGGAGATGCGGACCTCGCACTCGCCGCGCTGGAACGAGAGGGAGTCGTACTCCGCGGGCGGTTCACTCCGGGAGCCACGACTCTCGAGTGGTGCGACCGACGGCTGCTTGCGCGGATTCACCGCTATACCCTGGATCGCCTCCGGGCCGAGATCGAACCGGTCAGCGCCGCCGATTTTATGCGCTTCCTGTTCCGGTGGCAGCGGATAGATCCGGAATATCGAGTCTCAGGCCTCGAGGGCCTGGCGAGCGTCCTGGAGCAGCTCGACGGCTTCGAGGTTCCGGCGAAGGCCTGGGAGCCCGACGTTCTGGCGGCGCGCATGCACACGAATACGATCCTGCGTTGCTCGACATGCTTTGCCTCACCGGCCGTATCGCCTGGGCTCGGCTTTCGGCTGGAGGCAATCCTGCGGCACGTCCTGCGAGCCGTCCCATTCGGTCAACGCCGGTGGCGACTCCCGCTTCGTCAGCACCTAGGCTCCTGGCTGGCGATCGCGCCAACGGCCGAAGCGCCGGCGCTTTCGTCCTACGCTCAGGATGTGCTCGCAGTGCTGAGTCGCCGCGGGGCATCGTTCTTCACCGACCTGACTGCGGGCTCCGGCCTTCTCGCCACCCAGGTCGAACAGGCTTTGGCCGAGCTGGCCGCAGCAGGACTGGTCACCTCTGACAGCTTCACGGGACTTCGTGCCCTGCTTACTCCATCCGACCGTCGCAAGCCGCTGGTGACCCGTGCCGCCTCGACCGACGTGCGACGCCATAGAACGGTCAACTTCGGGATCGAGGGAGCAGGCCGCTGGAGCCTCCTTCACCCTGAATCCACCGGCCGAGCCGCCGAGCCGAGCCGCGCGAGCCGCCGAGATTGAGCTCCTCGCCCTCACCCTCCTCGCTCGCTACGGCGTGGTCTTCCGGAGACTCCTCGCCCGGGAAAGCCTCACCGTGCCGTGGCGCGTGTTGCTTCAGGTCTATCGCAGGCTCGAGGCGCGGGGGGAAATTCGCGGGGGGCCGGTTCGTGGCCGGCATGCAGGGAGAGCAATTCGCGAGGCCGGAGGCGGTGACCCAGCTACGCGCGGTCCGCCGGGCCACAAAGGACGTTGAGCTGGTCGTGCTGTCGGCAGCGGACCCGCTGAATCTCACCGGCCTCGTCACACCCGGTGAACGGATCTCCGCGCTGGCGAGCAACCGTATCGCCTGGCGGAACGGAGTTCCGGTCGCGGCCCTCGAAGGCAACGAGGTTCGCTGGCTGCGCGACGACGTAAACCCGGAGGACCGGCTCGAGATCGAGCGAGCCCTGGCCCGCAAGCGGATCAGCCCCGCGTTAAGGGGCTATCTCGGCATGACAGGGTGAATCGTTTCCTACTCGTAGCGCAGGGCAACCATCGGGTCCACCCGCATCGCCCGTCGCGCCGGAATGAGCGTCGCGAGCAGGCTGGTCAGTGCCAGCGCCACCGTCACACCGACATACATCACCGGGTTCTTGGTGTTCACCTGGAACATCACCAGAACCAGTCCTTTGGCGAGGAAGAACGCCAGCACCAGGCCGCAGGTCAGTCCGATCAGGATCTGCAGTCCCCCCTGACGAAGGAACATCCGCAGCACGTCGCGCGCGCTGGCGCCGAGCGCCATGCGAACTCCGATCTCCCTGGTGCGCCGGGATACCGAGAAACTGACAACACCGTACACCCCGACGGTCGCCAGCAACAGCGCGGCACCGCCGAACACCATGAAGAGCGTACCGAAGACCCCGTAGAACCACCCGTTCTCCCGGATGGCTTCCTGGAGCGTGCGGACGAAATAGATCGGCTGGTCGGGATCGATGCTGCTCACCACTCCCTGCACCGGATTCGCGAGGCTGGCTCGGATCTCCCGGCGCGACGACGGCGAGGCTGACGAAGCGGTAGTCGCTTTGGCCGAGCGGGGTGAAGACCACGGCGCCAAGCTGGTGATCGTCGTCGGTGCCGTCATACCAGACATCGGGGACCACGCCGACGATGGTGAGCCAGGGCTCCTTCGAGTCTGCCTGACCGATCCGGATCCGGCGCCCGAGAGCAGACTCGTCTCCCAGGTGTTTGTGCACGAATCCCCGGGAGACCACGGCAACCGGCAGGGTGCCACCGATATCGCCCGGGGTGAGCAGGCGCCCTTCGATCGGCTTCACCTTGAAGGTCTCGAACCATCCCGGCGTGACCGCGACCTTCCGCGTGCTCGGATAGTCACGCTCGCTGGCGTAGGTCTTCCCTTCCAGCGCGAAGTTCTCGTTCCATCCCTCGAGTCCCGGCAACACGGTCATCAGCGCGACACCTCGCTGACCTGGAATCCCCTGGAGCTTTTCCTCGAGAGTGGTCCAGAATCGAGCCCGGCTCGCCGAGTCGGGGTAGGTGGCGTCGAAGAGCCCGACCCTGGCCGTAAAGACATTGCTGGTCGGGACTCCGTATTCGAACGTGGCCAGCTGCACCACGCTCTGAATCATGAATCCGGCGCCTACGAGCAATCCGCCGGAGAGCGCCAGCTCGGCAATGACCAGACCGCGGCTGAACTTACCGATCCGAAGCGAGGAAGATCCTCGGCTCTCATCCTTGAGCACCTCGTTGAGGTTGGTGCGAGTCGCCTGCAATGCCGGGATGACTCCGCTCACCAGAGCCGCGATCAGGGTGACACCGGCGGTAAAGGCAAACACGACGCCGTCCAGCTTGATGTCTACCCAGAAGGGCGCCCCGCTCCCCTGCATCGAATCCACGAACCATCGTACGCCGAATGCAGCGATCACAATGCCAAGCAGCGAACCGATCGTCGCGAGCAGGAGGGATTCGGTGAGCAGCTGGGCCACGATCCGGCGCCGGCTCGCGCCGAGAGCGGTGCGGACGGCGATCTCCTTGGTCCGCGTTGCGGCGCGCGCCAGCAGGAGGTTGGCCACGTTGGAACAGGCGATCAGCAGCACCCCGAAGACCGCCGCCATCATGGTCCAGAGCATGATGATCGGCTCTTCGCCGATGTACTCCTCGGTGAAGGGCTTGACGATCGGCGTGACTCCTTCGTTTTCCTTGGGATGATCCTGGGCGATGCGGGCGCAGATGGTCTCGAACTCGCGCTTCGCCTGAGCCATCGTCACTCCGGGCTTGAGCCGGCCCATGACCTCGAGCTCATCGCCCTCGCCCCAGGGAAGCGCCGTAGGATCCATGGTCCTCGGCAGCCACAATTGCGACAGTGTGGGGAAGAGGAACTTGCGAGGCATGACACCCACGACTTCGTGGACCAGGCCGTTGGCCCGAATCGTCTTGCCGATGATGGCGGTGTCGCCACCGAAGCGGTTCTGCCAGATGTCCCAACCGATGATGGCGACCGGTGGAGCCCCTGGCCGGTTGTCGTCTTCGGTAAACAGCCGTCCCCGAAGTGGCTGAACCCGGAGCAACTTGAAAGCGGACGCCGTAATGAACCCGCCCTGGAAACGCTCCGGTCCCCCTTGCAGCCCGCTTACGTTGATCGTTCCCTCGGTCCAGGCGGCGAGGTCCTCGAAGCTCTTCTGCTGCTCCCGCCAGGCAGTGAAATCGCTGACCGGAACGCCGTAGCTGTCGACGCCGCGACTCGGGCGCGCTCGCTCGAGATGAAGGATCTGGCTGGCATGCTCGAAGGGCAGCCCCCGGAGGATGCCGCCCCACATGATGCTCCACATCGTGGTAGTGAAGCCCAGGCCCATGGCGAGAGCGAGGATCGAGATGATGGCGAGGCCGGGATGCTTGGTCAGCATCCGGAAGCCATGCTTCAGGTCGGAGAAGAAGGAGCCCATCTTGTCACTCCGGAGCTTTTCGGGGATCAGACCCGGCCTACGGCGCCTCCGGGGACAAGGTTTCAGACTAGGAACCACTGATGGATTCGACCCCGTTTCGCTTGTTCCTCTTGTCCCCCGCCCACTGCGGCGGGAAGCGCGCCCAGCTGCTGGTCAATGGCAGAGGGCGCTTTCCCGTTGGCGGCCCGTCTGCGGGCCGGTGAATCAGTCACCCTTGGTGAGACGTTCGCCTTCCTGAGCGGCCTCTACTTCAGAGGCAAGCTGACCTACGCTCGGCACTTCGGCCGGGCACCGTCGGGACACGCCGCCGTCCTGGTCATCACCGCCAACAACGGGCTGGTGCCCGCAGAATCGAGCGTCACCATTCGCCAGCTCAAGGGATTCGGAACCGTGGACATCGATTCAGACAACCCACACTACCGAGAGCCGCTGCAGCGCGACATTGCCAGGCTGCGCGAACTGGACGGAGTGGAGATCGTCCTGCTCGGCAGCATCGCGACCGGCAAGTACGTGGACGTGCTGCTGGAGTCGTTGGGCGACCGGCTGTTATTCCCCGGGGATTTCGTGGGACGGGGGGACATGAGCCGCGGGGCCTTGCTCCTTCAGGCGGCCAGGAAGGGCACCGAGCTCAAGTATGAACCGGTACTCGGCGCAATTCGGACTGGCAGACGGGCACCGCGCATCGCATCAGGATGAGCCCCGTGGCTGCCACACGAGTCGGGAAGATTCCGGCTCGAGCGGCTCAAATGAGCTGCCGCAATTCGACCTGCAATTGGTTGGTAGCAGAACGCCGGCCCAGGTCTGGTTGACCGAGCCGGCGTTCGTCTTGCGGTAAAGCCGATCCTAGGTCAAGGCGCGGCGCAGCAGCCGGCCGCGACGCTTCCCCTCCCGCACCACGATGTTCTTGGTGGCAATCAGTTTCTTCGTGGTCATGATTGCCCTTTCCACCCGGCGCGAGTGCGCCACCGCATCCCGCAACCGCCGTAAGTCCTTCTCCAGCCTGTAGCGTTTGATCTGTCTCGCGATGTCCTTCTTATCCCTCTCGAAGTCTTTGAGCTGCGCCTTGGCCAATTTGGTAATTCGGGCCCAGCGCGTCTCGAATGACTTGATGCTGCGCAGTTGCATGACAGTACCCTCTCCTGAGAAAGATTCCGAGTCCAGAGACTCTGCCAGCGCCTACCAGCCCGGTGAGACCACCATCTCTCTCCGGGGTTCTCGAAATGTAGCCCGCTTGAATCTGGACGTGGGTTAAAGCGCTAACGGCTTCGGAGTGCGGGCGAGTGAGCGTTCGCCGGATACGAGGGCGCGGAAGCGTCTCAGGAATGAGGAAGCGCGGGAGCCGCCGGGAATCAAGTTGGATCTGCAGCGGACCATCGCCGAATAGAGGGCATCGGCGCTCTTCCACCGGCCCTTCGGGTCACGGACCAGGCAACGGTCAACGATCGAAGCGAGATCCGCGGGAACATCGGGAGCCAGTTCGCGGAGTGGAGCGGCGTTGCGAGCAGTCCGTTGAGCCGCGAGCGAGATCGCCGACTGACCGGTGAAAGGCAGCCGGCCGGCCAGCATGCGATAGGCAACGAGCCCCAGGGAGTAGATATCGGTTCGGAAGTCTGCTTCCCAGGATCCCAGCGCCTGTTCCGGAGACATGAAGGCCGGGGTGCCGAACCCCTTCCCTACTTCGGACCGGGAGTGGTCCGAGGTCCGCAGCGTCGCGATACCGAAATCGGTAAGGAAGGGCCAATCGTCCTCGTCCTGCATCAGGATGTTGTCGGGCTTCACGTCCCGATGGACCACGCCATGACGGTGAGCATGGGCCAACGCATCGGCAACCGGAATAAGAATTGAAAGCGTCCGGGTCGGGCTCAGCCGGCCGTCATCGCCCAGCCGATCGGCCAGGGAGCGGCCGGGGATGTAGCGCATGATTGCGAGCGCGAGCCGGTTGTGATGAACGAACTGGTAGCAGGGAACGATGTGGGGATGCTCGAGCTCGGCGGAGATCAACGCCTCTCGCCGAAAGCGCTCGCGATTCTCTACTGAAGCGCCCTGAGCCGGATCCAGCAGTTTGAGGGCGACCCGGCGGCCTTCCTGCCGGTCCAGGCCGAGGAGGACAACGCTCATGCCACCGCGGCCCAGGGGACGGATGACATCGTACCGATCGCCGGTAAGGAGGGAAACGCCCCGACGACAGGCTTCGAGCTCCAGGGGCTCCATCCCCAGATTGAGTACGGGTGCGGCGACTTCCATTGAACGGTCCAGATGGGGTGACCGTTCGGGGAATGGCAGGGAGTGTGCCGCACGTTTGCTGTGGATTCCGCCGAGGCAGCAACGACTTAGCCGAGGACCACGAGAACAGCTTGACCGGTTCCGGGAAAGCGGAATCCCAGAACCGGACGGCGTGACCGCGATGTTACTTGGGGGATCCCTCCGGAGTCACGTAAGCCGCTGTAATCCCACCGTCCACCCGGAAATCGGCTCCCGTCACGAACGAGGACTCATCCGAGGCGAGGAAGACCGCGGCCTGGGCGATCTCCCGGGCCTCTCCGAACCTTCCCATGGGGATGTGGACCAGCCGCCGCTGACGTTTCTCTTCGGTCGAGAGGAACTTCTCGAGCAGTGCGGTGCGCACCGGACCGGGAGAGAGCGCGTTGGCCCGGATTCCCTCCCGGGCGTGGATGATCGCGATTTCCCGGGTCATGGAGAGGACCGCGCCCTTGGACGCGGTGTAGGCAATCTGCGGAGTAGCGGCGCCGAGGGTCGCAACGAAGCTGGCCACATTGATGATGGATCCCCCGCCGGCCTCCCGCAGGTACGGAATGCCCGCCCGGCAACAACGCGCCACGCCTTTGACGTTGATGTCCAGGACCAGATCCCAGATTTCGTCCGGGGTGTTCACGACGCCGTCGTCGTCACCCGGAGAGACGCCGGCGTTGTTGTAGAGAACATTGATCTTGCCGAACGCCTTCTTGGCGCCGGCGTAGAGAGCTTCTACCTGCGAGGTAGAACGCACGTCTCCCGGGAATGAACACGGCCTTGCCGCCGGCCTTCTGGATTTCACCCACGACCTGCTGGCCGGCGTCCTCGTTCACGTCGTTCACCACCACCGCGCAGCCTTCCTGTGCAAAGAGCTTCGCAGCCTCTGCGCCGAGGCCGGCACCGGAGCCGGTGATGACTGCGACTTTGGTTTCGAGTCGGCGCATGTTAGGTGTCAGGGATCAGGTGTCAGGTGTTAGGGCTACTGATTCCTTCTTACTTCTCACTTCTCACCTCTCACGTCTCACGTCTTACGTCTCACGTCTCACGTCTTACGCCCTTTCAAAATTCCGCTGTAGATCCAGGTCCGTCACCCGCTTGTCGTAGACCGCCTGCTCCTGGAGTGCCGTGTTCACGTAATGGTCCACCACGGTGTCTCCGAACGCGGCGCGAGCGGCCTTGGACCGGTCCAGCAGTCCGATGGCCTCGTACAGGGTCTTGGGAACCTCGGGCACCGTGGGATCGGCATAGGCGTTGCCGGTGTAGAGGTCTTCCATCTCCAGCTTGTTTTCCAGGCCGTACAGTCCCGCCGCAATTGTTGCCGCGAAAGCGAGATACGGATTGGCGTCTGCACCGGGGCAGCGGTTCTCGACCCGGATGCCGTTCGCCGAATGTCCCAGGATCCGCATCCCGCAGGTGCGATTGTCTACTCCGGCCACCAGCCGAGTCGGCGCGAAGGACCCGGCCTGGTAGCGGCGGTAGCTGTTGACGTAAGGCGCATAGAAGACACTCAGCTCGCGGCCCAGTGCCAGCTGCCCCGCGACCCACTGGCGGAGACGGGTGGACATGTGGGCTGGTCCCTTCGGATCCCAGCCCAGTGGTTTACCGGTCTTCCGGTCCCAGAGCGAGCTGTGCAGGTGGAATGAATTGCCGGCATTGTTGGTGTGCCACTTGGCCATGAAAGTCACGGAGATGCCCTGCAGTGCGGCGAATTCCTTCACTCCGTGCTTGAAGATGCAGTGCCGGTCCGCCATCTCGACCGGCTCCTGGTGCGCGAGATTGAGCTCCTCCTGCCCGGGGCCCCATTCTCCCTTCGAGTTCTCCACCTCGAAGCCCAGGTCGTCGAAATAGCGGCGAAGCGGCTGCAGCAGTTTCTCTTCCTTGGTCGTCTGGAGGATGTGGTAGTCCTGGATGTACTTCCCGATCGTGTCCAGGTCGTGATAGCGCTTGGCGCCCGCCTGCTCGTAGCTGTCGTTGAACACATAGAACTCGAGCTCGGACGCGACTCGCAGCGTGAGCCCCATCGCGTCGGCCCGCGCGACCTGGGCCTGGAGGATTTGTCGCGGCGCCACGGCCAGAGGTTCGTGGTCGCGGCCTTCGATGTCTCCCAGTACCAGCGCCGTGCGCTCCAGCCACGGCACCAGCACCAGGTCTTGGGGTCGGGCCGGACCATGAAGTCGCCATACCCCAGCTCCCAGGAGAACGAGTCGTACCCCGAGAACGGCTCATTCTCCAGATCACACCCCAGCAGATAGTCGCAGCCTTCCCATCCGTGGCGAGCCTGGTCCAGGAAGGTCCGCGCGGTGTAGCGCTTCCCGGCCAGTCTTCCTTGCTGGTCGGGAAATGCGGTGAGCACGGTGTCCACCGTTCCGGCCTTGGCCATCTGCTCGAGTTTTTGGATGGAGATGGTCTTCACGTTGGGTTCCTGGAGTTCAATCGAGATGTCGAGTGAACTCGGAGTTCGACGAGTGAGCCATGGTTACTGAGTCTCAGTCCTGACCTCAGACTCGGCACTAGCTCAGCTGGTCTCGAAATAGATGTTCTTCAGCTCGGTATAATGCTCCAGCGCGTGCATCCCCAATTCCCGGCCCAGGCCCGACTGCTTGAAGCCGCCGAAGGGGGCCTGCAGGTGCACGCTGGAGGAGGAATTCACCGAGATGACGCCGGTCTGAACCGCCTTTGCCACCCGTAACCCACGCTTCAGGTCGTTGGTCCACAGCGAGCCGGAGAGCCCGTAGATCGTGTCGTTGGCGATGGCGATCGCCTCGGCCTCGGTCTCGAACGGGATGACCACGACCATCGGCCCGAAAATCTCTTCGTCAACGATTCGCATCCCGGGCTTGGCATCGGCAAAAATCGCAGGGCGGAGGAAGAACCCGTCGCCTGCTGGGCGCTCGCCACCACAGACATAGCGGGCTCCTTCCTGACGGCCCAACGCCACGTAGCTCTCGGTCCGCTCCCGCTGGCTCGCGGAGACGAGCGGTCCCATCTCGGTCTGCTCGTCCAGCGGATCGCCGACCCGCATCGCCTTTGCGATCGACGCCATCGCTTCGACCAGGGCGGGATATGCCTTCTTCTCGACGATCACCCTGGCCCGGGCGCAGCAGTCCTGCCCGGCATTGGCGAACACCGAGGAGCAGGCGTGCTTCGCCGCCGTTTCCAGGTCCACATCCGCGAAGATGATGTTGGGTGACTTGCCGCCCAGCTCCAATGAGACTCGCTTGATGGTCTCGGCAGCAGTGGCCATGATGCGCCGGCCGGTCTCGGTTTCCCCGGTAAATGCGATCTTGGCGATGTCAGGATGACCGGCCATCTGCTGGCCGATCCGGGCGCCGGGTCCCGGAACGACGTTGAGCACTCCAGGCGGGAGGCCGGCTTCGAGTCCCAGTTCTCCGAGACGGATGGCGCTGAGCGGAGTGAGACTCGCGGGCTTGAGGACGACCGTATTTCCGCTGGCGAGCGCGGGCCCGATCTTCCAGGTGGCGATCACCATCGGGAAGTTCCACGGAACGATCAGCCCGACCACGCCGAGTGGCTGGCGCAGCGTGAGATCCAGTCCGGTCTTGGCAACCTGGATCGTTTCGCCGAAGAACTTGTCTGCCGCACCGGCGTAGTACCGCAAGGTGTCGGCGACATGGTTCGCCTCCCACCGCGCGTCGCCAATCGGCTTCCCCACATTGCGGGCCTCAAGCACCGCCAATTCCTCGGCGTGAGTCCGCACCAGATCTGAAAAACGGAAGAGCACGTCGGCCCGGCTGACCGCGGTCCGGCCCGACCATTCGGGAAAGGCCTTCTTCGCCGAGGCTACCGCCTGGTCCAGCTCATCGGGGCCGGCCGATGCCACTTCGGCCATCGGCTTGCCCTTGGCGGGCTCGAGCACGGTGATGGTACCGGCGCCTTTGGGGCGCCGGTCGCCAATCACCAGAGGTAGAGCCGTCACAGCTATTGGGCCGGGACCAGTGCGGCTTCGATCCGGCGCAGCGCATCTTCGTCGGCCTTGCTCGGCCCGAGCGAACCGCTTCTTGGCCGACAGCTGCCAATACAGCCCGAGAACGACGCACAGCCCCAGCATGGTCCACAGCACCAACTCGTTGGGCGGGAGGCTGAAAATCACGGTAATGATCAAAACCCAGACGATTGCGATGAGGTTGAGCACCGGCCCCCATTTGCCCAGGTACCACGGGGCCGTCTCGGCTGTGGCGAACTCTCCCTGGCCCCGCCGCTTATTACGCCAGTTGAGGTAGATGGGGAACATGTACGCCAGGTAGAGCGTGATGGTGCTGATCGAGGTCACCACGTAGAAGGCCGCGGCGTAGACGCAGATCAGGACAGCGAGCAGACTCGTGATCACGATAGACCAGACCGGGGTCCGATATTTCGGGCTCACCCGCTTGATGTGACCCGATCCCGGCATGCCATCGTCCCGAGCAAAGGCGTACCACATCCGGCCCATGGACGTGATTGAGGCCAGCCCGCACAGCCACATCGCGACGCCGATGATGACGGCGACGACGTTCGCAAAGAACGTCGAAAGGTTGTTGTAGACGATGTAAAGCACCGGGTAGGCATCGGCTGCCGTCTCGGCCACCTTCCCTTCCGGAATCGACCAAGTGAGCACCAGCAGCATGATGTATCCGACCACCGCGGAAACCGCGACCGAGAGGAACACGCCCCAGGCCGAGTTGAGCCGTGCCATGACCGTCTCTTCCGCCACGTGGGCTGACGCGTCGTAACCGGTGTAGGTCCACTGGGCCTGCAGAGTGGCCAGAAGGAAGCACAGCACGAATGGGGCGGCCTTGTAGAGATCGGCGAGACCCGGTATCAGCCCGAAGAGCAGCGAAGGATATTTGAAGTTGCCAAACACCAACGCGGGCACCGGAGTGCCGCTCCCCAAGTCGGCCGACGAAGCATCCAAGCGGGTTGACCGAGGTGGAAGTCGAGAACATGAACTCGAGACTGTTGTGATGCTGTCCCAAGAACACCAGCAGGACGAAGATCACCGCGACGCCGATGATGTGCCACCACACGCTGAAATCGTTGAGCTTCGCGGTGAGCCGGATCCCGAGGACGTTGATGAGCACCTGGGGAATCATGATCAACACCATCACAAACAGCTGGAAATACCAACTGGTTGGAGAACCGAAGACCGGGATTGCGGCATCGGCTGGGACGTTAAAGATCCGAGTGAAGGCGCCGATGATGTAGATCGACGCGGCCACGTTGATGCCCGCGGTAATCGTGATCTGTCCGATCATGTTGAGCCAGGCGGTAATCCACGCCCAGCCCCTGCCGCCCAGCCGGTAGGCCCAGAAGTAGAGTCCGCCCGCCGTAGGATACGCCGAGGCCAGCTCCGCCATTGATGCGGCGACGCAGAGCGTGAAGAGGCTCACCACCGGCCAGCCGATCGTATTGATGATGGGACCCGCGAACTTGAGGCCGTAGCCAAAGAGCAGAATGGCTCCGGTCAGAATCGAAATGATGGAGAACGAGATCGCGAAGTTGGAGAATCCTCCCATTTCCCGGAACAGTTGCTGGGCATAGCCGAGCCTGTGGAGGTCGCGGACATCCTGCCGGATCTGCTCCTCCCGGTCCATCGGTTGCTGGGCCATCGCGCACCTCGGGTAAAGGTCGGCCTAAGGAAGGACTGGGAACGAGCGTCGCCACCCTCGGGCCGATACGGAAGTGGGAATAGCTGGGGCGGGGAGAATATCCCGCGCGATTTGGGGGAGGGCAAGAGCGGGAGAGGGCGACAGCGACGGGAGACGGGATACGCGGCGAACGGGAACTCGCAATCGAACCTGAGGACTAGGACGTCGGCACCGTAATCGGTGGGAGTCGTGATTCGATCGCCGAGCGATTGGGTTCTTCCCAAGGGGGAAGCTTGAGATCCTGTCCCAGGGCGGGAAGCTCTTCGTCTATAGTGAAGCCGGGTTTCACGGTCGCGACTTCGAACAGGACTCCGCCCGGCTCTCGGAAATAGATCGATGTGAAGTAGCACCGGTCGCGTACCTCGGTTACCTGCAAGCCTCGTCGAATGATTTCTTCGCGCAGCTGGAGCTGCTGGTCCGGATCCGCAATCGCGAGTGCGACGTGATGGACGGTGCCGAGGCCATTCGCGGCTGCGGGAGCATCGGGAGCGGCGACGATATCAATTGACCTGCCGGCTCCCGCCCCGTTTATCCCCATCCGAATACGTCCCGCATCCTCGTTCACCTGCTCGAAGCCCAGCAGGTCGGTCATCAATTCGACGGTTTTCGCGGGATTGCGAATCAGACAGCGTCACGCTGTGGAGGCCGCGAATGGCCCGGTCGGGCTCGATCCCACCTTGAGTCCAGGGTGTCCGTTCATCCCGATCGGCGGTGATCAGCTCGATCTTGAGGCCTGAAGGATCGCGAAAGACGAGGATCTCCTCGTCGAAACGAGATCCTGCATCTTCCTGAACAATGCCCTGATCTCGCAGGCGCGCCTCCCAGAAGGCGAGCGCATCGCGCGGCACCGAGAACGAGGTGGCGACGATCTGCCCCGCACCGTGCACTCCAACCGGCACTCCCCATCCTTTGTAAGGGAAGGTGGTCCAAAGGGTACTGGGGCGGCCGGTCTCGTCTCCGTAGTAGAAGTGGTAGACGTTGTGGTTGTCGAAGTTGACCGTGCGCTTGACCAGTCTCAGACCCAGGGCACCGCTCGCGAAGTCGACATCCGCCTGCGCTTCGGCGACGGTGGCGGTGACGTGGTGGAGGCCGAGGATCGGTGGACGCATGCTGGTAGTGTAGGTTCGGGCCGGAGTGAAGGGAAGGAAGGTGTCAGGTTTCAGGTGTCAGGTGTCTGGGATTGGTACCATGCCATCGGTCTGACTTCTGCGTCTGACTCCTTGCTCCTTACTCCTCAGTACTCAGTCCTTTTCCCTCGCCACCTCTTTCTCTATCCTTCCTCCTCCCCTACTAAGAAGCCCAACGCTGAGCCCTACTCGTCTGCAGTCGGCATTGGCGGACCGCTACCGGATCGAGCGGGAGCTTGGTCGTGGCGGAATGGCCACCGTCTTTTACGCCTGGGACCTGAAACACGACAGGCCGGTTGCGCTCAAGCTGTTGCACTCTGACTTGGCCCACCTTCTCGGTCCCGAGCGTTTTCTCCGCGAGATCCGGGTCTCGGCGCGCCTGCAGCACCCTCACATCCTCTCGGTGCTCGATTCGGGCGACGTGGGTGGGACCGGAGATCAGGGCGGAGCACTCCTCTGGTACACCATGCCCTTCGTCGAGGGCGAGACCCTTCGCGACCGCCTACGGCGAGAAGGGCAACTCCCGCTCGATGAGGCTCTCCGGATTACAAGCCAGGCGGCGGATGCCCTGCACTACGCTCACCAGCACGGAGTGATCCACCGCGATATCAAGCCTGAGAACATCCTGCTCAGCGGGAATCACGCGCAGGTGGCTGACTTCGGCGTGGCGGCCGCTATCCCCGACGGAACCGCGGAGCCAGCTAATCGGTTGACCGAGACCGGGCTCGCCGTAGGAACGCCGCAGTACATGAGTCCGGAGCAGAGCGCCGGCGAACGGACTCTCGATGCGCGCAGCGACATCTATGCCCTGGGCACCGTCCTCTATGAGATGCTAGCTGGCGAGCCACCCTATACCGGTCCCACGCCGCAGGCGATTCTGGCCAAACGATTGACCGAGCCCTTACCTCACATTCGCACGGTACGAGACGTACCTCCGTGGGTGGAGGACGCGGTGACCCGAGCCCTGGCTCGCGCGCCGGCCGACAGGTTTGCGACGGCGGCGGAATTCGCGGCGGCGTTGGAAAGACGGGCAGATGGCAGGCGGACCAAAAAATTGACGGCGCTGCGCCTCGTCGCCACCCACTTCAAGGTCCGCTCGCCTTGACCGCCCTGATCGCCCTGACCGTCCTGTCCGCCGTCGCAATTTACCTGAGCCGCCGCAGTACCAACCCGTCATCAGCGACATCTGCCTCCGCCGCCGTCCTTCCATTCACCGACCTGAGCCAGGAGAAGGATCAGGAGTACTTCAGCGACGGACTGACCGACGAATTGATTACCGCGCTGAGCCGGATTGAAGGCCTCAAGGTGGCCGCACGGACTTCGTCCTTTCAATTCAAGGATACCAAAGCTGATGTGCGGGAAGTGGGCCGCAAGCTGGGAGTCGCAACTGTGATCGAGGGCAGCGTCCGGAAGAGCGGGAACCGGCTCCGGGTCAACGCACAGTTGGTGAGTGCGGGTGACGGGTACGAGCTCTGGTCGGATAGTTACGACCGGGAGCTGGCCGATGTCTTCGCGGTCCAGGAGGAGATCGCCCGGTCCATCGCGGCGGCACTTCGGCTCCGACTGGGGCATCAAACCGACTCGGCCCTCGGCGAACGACCCACTGGGGACCTCGATGCGTATGACCTCTATCTCAAGGGGCGATTCGCCTGGAATCAGCGAACGGGCGGATCGTTGCTCCTTGCCGCGCAGTATTTCAAACAGGCGGTAGAGCGCGATCCCGGCTTCGCCCGAGCCTACGCTGGGTTGGCCGACGCAAGCATCCTTCTGCCTCAATACTCAGGCGTGTTACCCAGAGTGGCATGGCCCGAGGCCAAGTCCGCGGCCGTAAAGGCGCTCGCGCTGGACAGCACTCTCGCGGAGGCTCATACGTCACTGGCCTATGGGACCATGCTGTACGAATGGGATTGGGCCGCGGCCGAGGCAGGGTTCAAACGGGCGATCGCGGCGGACCCGAACTATCCCACCGCCCGTCAGTGGTACGGCGACTACCTGGCTGGACGGGGCCGCTTGGAGGAGAGCCTCAAGGAGATGCGGCGAGGCGTCGAGCTGGATCCCCTCTCCCGCATCATCGGCGGCGAGCTAGCCTGGACCTACTACGTGATGCACCGAAACGATGAGGCTCTGGCCCAGATCGACACGATGCTACGCCTTGATCCCAACTATAGCCACACCTATTTCGTTCAGTCGTTGATCTTTCTGCAACAACGGGATTATGAGAAAGCCCTCACCGCCATCCAACGTGACTCGGAGCTAGGCGGATCCTACGCTCAGCCCGAAAGTCGCAGAGTCTGGGTCCATGCCGGGCAGGGAGACACCGCCGCGGCCAAACGGGTTCTCGCCGGGCTCGAGGAACGTTCGAAGCGGGAATACGTCCCACCGTGGGCCTTTGCCGTCGCTTATACCGGCCTCGGGGACAGGACCCGCGCCATCGGGTGGCTCAACAGGGGCATCGACGAGCGAGACATGATAATGGCGGAGAATCTCTTCGATCCCATCCTCGACCCACTGCGAGGCGATCCCAGATTTGCAGAGGTGGAAAGGCGGATGGGACTCAAGCCCTAGCTCCGCCCTTCCAACTGAATCCGTCACGGAGCAATCCGCAGGTCGAATGCACCGTTGGTGATTACCATCGGACCGGAAGCACTGCCGCCTACCGCAGGAAGATTGGCCGAGAAGGTGCCAGCCACCCTGGTCGCGGTGAGGGAAGTGATCGTCACCGAGCTCGTCGCTCCCGCGCCACCCCAACAGCAGTTATTCGCCTGACCGTCGAAGTGAAGCACCACCCCGGTCTGATCATAGGTATTCCCCGCACTCACCGGCGTCGAGGTAACCAGATTGACCGAAAGCGTGGAGTTGGCGACCGTATTGTCGGTGGTGCTTCCACCCAGCGAGAAGGAACCAGTCGAGAGGTCACCCACCCCAACAACGGTAGCCCCGGTCCAGGCCGCGCCGTTCAGCGTGGCGGTGAAGGTATTGCCCGTATTGTCGCCGGTCGGGAGCGTGAAGGCGGCCGGCAGCGCCACGTCGAAGGTGCCGTTGGTCACCGTCTTGATCCCCGGTGCCCCCGAACCGAGTGATGGAGGAGCCACGAACGTGAACGTGCCCGGCGATTCGGGTCGAGGTCAGGGTCGTGACGTTCACGCTCCCGCGATCTCCGGTGAAATCAATGGCATAGATATTCAGGGTCGCGCCGTTCTTGATGAGCACCGATCCTCCTCCGCCCGGAGTGGTTCCCTGATTCACCCCCAGAGGATAGGTGCCGGTCCCACTGATGAATCCCAGATAGAGCGAAACCGCGATGTAGTCTTGTCCGGTGATCTGGGTACCGGTGATCGTAAGGAACCCTGGGTTTTGCTGGGAGCTGGTGACCAGGACGCCATTCTGGGATGCCGCCCAGGCCTGTCCGTCGATCGAGGCGCTCATCGGACCACTGCCTCCGCCCCCACCGCCCCCTCCTCCACCCCCATTAGGCCCGGTGCCACTGCTGCCACAGGCGGCGAGGAGGACAAGTAGACCAACCAAACTGCTCTTGAGGTAAAGCGAACAAGCGGCCAAGCTTGCGGGACGACGGGACGTAGACTGACGCATGGGGGCCCTCCGACGGGGAACGGTTTCTCCCCATTGCGTGGAAGTCCCGGAAAAACCGTCATCCTCACCGTTTGGTGGCCCGGCAGCGGGCCGCCCGGCGCCCGATATATTTGACCCGAGTGAGCTCCGACACCCCACACGACCTCGAAGCCGCGCTGGCCGAGCGGTACACCCTGCGCCACATGTTGGGCCGGGGCGGTATGGCCACGGTGTACCTGGCCGACGACCGCAAGCACCAGCGCGAAGTGGCGGTGAAGGTGCTCCGGCGCGACCTGGCAGCCACCCTCGGCGCCGAGCGGTTCCTCAAGGAAATTCAGATCGTCGCGCGGCTGACCCATCCCCACATTCTGGCTCTTCATGACAGCGGAGAGGCGGCAGGCTTCCTCTATTACGTCATGCCGTACATCGATGGCGGATCGCTGCGTCGCCAGCTCGAAGAGCGCCGGTGTCTCCCCCGCGGGGAAGCATTGGAAATCGCCTTACCGGTGGCCGATGCGCTTTCGTACGCTCACCGCAAGGGGATTTTTCACCGCGATATCAAGCCGGAAAACATCCTCTTTTCTCAGGGCCACCCAATCGTCGCGGACTTCGGCATTGCCAAGGCTCTCTCCACGGCCGGCGCCGCCAATCTCACGCGCACCGGATTCCCGCTCGGCACGCCCGGCTACATGAGCCCGGAGCAGGCGGCGGGAATGACTGACCTGGATGAACGGAGCGACGTCTACAGCCTGGCGGTCGTGATCTACGAAATGCTGACCGGCGAGATCCCGGGCCGGTGGCCGACCGAAGACGCGGTGCGGGCCGGCCGTTTCCTCGAGGCGCCTCTGCCCCATCGAACACGACTCGACCAGGCTGGTGTTGCCACCGAGGCGGCGCTGGTGAGAGGCTTGGCGATTCGCCATGACCAGCGGACTCCGACGCCGGCCGAGCTCATGGCCGAGTTGCAAGGAGGGCAGCAGGCGGTGCGGAGGAAGTATCGCGAGGATGAGGTGAAGGAGATCGTAAGGCGCGCGTCGGAGCTCGAGGCCTCAAGCCCGACTCAGTCCGGGGCGATGACCATCGGTGGAATTGAGTCCTTGGGGCGGGAGGTCGGGATCGAGCCGGCCGTGGTGCGCTCGGCGGCCAAGTCGCTGGAGAGACGCTCTACCCCGACACCCACTACGCCAGCCCTGGTGAGGGGACTGATCGGCGCGCCGGCGAGCCTCATGGTCGAGCGCATTGTCGAAGGAGAGCTGCCTCCCGATGAATTCCCGACCCTGGTCGAGGAGATTCGCCGGGAACTGCAGCATGTGGGACAGGTGAGTCAGCTGGGCTGGTCCTTCTCCTGGACCATGACCAGGAGCGGAAACATTCGGCGCGATGTAGAGGTGGCCGTCACGGTGCGGGGGGGACAGACCCGGATCATTGTTCGGGAGAATCTGGGCCCGCTCATCGGTATGGTCTTTGGCGGGATCTGCGGGGGAGTTGGAGGGGGCGGCATGGGTCCCATCCTCAGTATCGGCTTCGGGGCGTTTCACCTTCCGGGCGCGGCAGTCTTAGCGATAATCCCAGCCTGGATTGCCACCGCATATGGGATTGCCCGCAGGGTTTATCGAAGCTCGTTCACCAAGCGAGAGCAATTGTTCAATGGACTGGCCGACCGTCTTGCCGAGATGACCGAGCAATTGATTCCCCACCGGCCCCAGTTGTGGAATCCGAGGAGAGGGGTGGAGGGATTGAGGGATTGAGGGATTGAGGGATTTAAGATTGAAGATTGCAGATTGAAGATTGCAGATTGGTAATTGAGAATTGGTAATTGAGAATTGGTAATTGAAAATTGAAAATTTTGAAATGGAAGTGAGTTGATGAGGAAATACCTCCTCGTTGTATCGCTGCTTCTGGCTTCGGTCGCGAGCGTGTGGGGGCAGGATACGACGGCCACGCATGCGGACACTATCCGCGGCTCTATCACCCCGGAGCGAGCGTGGTGGGACGTCGCGTATTACGACCTGCGGGTACGGGTCAACCCGGCCGACAGCACCATTCGCGGCGTGAATCACATCACCTATCGGATTCTCCAGTCCGATAGCGTGATTCAGATCGACCTCCAGGTCCCGCTTCAGATCGACAGCTTCGTCCAGCAGGGACAGCGCCTGCAATACCGCCGGGACGGCAATGCGTTCTTCGTCTATCTCGTGGCGGGACAAGAGAAGGGCGCACAGCAAACCATCAGCGCGTTCTACTCGGGCCACCCGCATCCGGCCAAGCACGCGCCCTGGGACGGCGGCTTCGTCTGGGCGTCGGACAGCGTGGGACACACCTGGATCGCGACCGCCTGCCAAGGCGCCGGCGCCAGCATCTGGTGGCCCACCAAAGACACCCAGGCCGACGAGCCGGACAGCCAGCGGGTCGTCATCACCGTACCCGACTCTCTGAAGGATGTCTCCAACGGACGCCTGCGGGCGGTCACTTCAAACGGGGACGGCACGACCACCTACGACTGGTTCGTCTCTCAGCCGATCAACAATTACGACATCACGGTGAACGCGGGAGACTACGCCCATATCAAGGACGCCTATTACGGCGAGGGGGGGCGGCTCGATCTCAACTACTGGCCCCTCAGCTACCACTATTGGACCGCCCAGCGACAGTTCGCCCAGGTGAAGCCGATGCTGCGCTGCTTCGAGGGTTGGTTCGGGCCCTACCCGTGGTACGAAGACGGCTATCAGCTGGTCGAGACCCCGCATCTGGGAATGGAGCACCAGAGTGCCGTCGCCTACGGCAATCACTACATGAACGGCTACCTCGGCAGGGACCTCTCGGGCACCGGCCAGGGAGACGACTGGGATTTCATCATCGTCCACGAGAGCGCCCACGAGTGGTGGGGCAACAGCCTCACCACCGCCGACCTGGCGGACATGTGGGTTCACGAAGGCTTCGCCAACTACGCCGAGGGATTGTACGTGGAGTGCCTGCGTGGAAAGGCAGCTGGAGCGGAGTACAACATCGGCAACCGGAAAGGGATCAGGAACGACCGCCCGATCACTCCGGCCTATGGGCTCAACCGCGAAGGCTCGGGTGACATGTACCCCAAGGGAGGGAACATGCTTCACACGATCCGCCAGGTCATCAACGATGACGCCAAGTGGCGGGAGATCCTCCGCGGCCTCGCTCAGAACTTCCGCCACCAGATCGTGACCGCGAGACAGGTTGAGGACTACATCAACCAGAAATCGGGGATCAACTTCGACAAGGTGTTCCAGGAGTACCTGGCCACCACGATGGTTCCCACGCTCGAATACAAAATCGAGGGTGCCACGCTCTCCTATCACTGGGTAAATGTGGTGCCGGGGTTCGATATGCCGGTGAGGGTGAAAACCGGCGCGCCGGCAGTAGCGGCAAAAACGGGAACGGGGAACAGGGAAAAGGGAACGGGGAAGAAGGGAGAAGGCGGCAAGGAGAAGGAACAGGCAAATCCAGTGATGGATCCCGATTGGTCAGTTATCACACCAACCGAGGATTGGAAGACGGTCACATTGTCGCTTCAGAATCCTGCCGAATTCAAGGTTGATCCGAATTTCTATGTCGAGGTGAGTCAGGTCGGAGTGGGGGCGCAGTAGACGCTGGGCGGTCTAGTGGTGAGCATTGATGAGAAGGAAGAAGGGAGAACGTGACGGAGAGCGACCTGGAACAACTATTTCGCCGCGCGCAGGAAGCGGACCCTGACGCCGCGGAACAGTTGTTTGCTCTTCTCTATGACGAGCTGCACCGTCTCGCCGAACATCACCTCCACCGGGGGAACTCGGCGCTGACAATCGGGACCACCACTCTGGTTCACGAGGCCTATCTGAACATGATAGGCCGGACCGACGTGTCCTTTCCGGACCGGCAGCGGTTCTTCGCCTACGCGTCGCGGGCGATGCGCGGTCTGGTTATCGACTTTGCCCGCCGACGCTGTGCCAAGAAGCGGGGAAGGATGCTGGAGATCACGCTCGAAGAAGGCGGCGTCGGATCACCCGAAGTGAAGGAGGCAACTCAGGATCTGCCGGCGCTCAACGAGGGATTGAATCGCCTTGCCGGGCTGGATCCAATGCTCGCGGAGTTGGTGGATCTGCATTTCTTCGGCGGGTTCTCGTTTGCCGAGATCGCGACACTGCGCGGCATCTCGGAGCGAACCGTTGAGCGCGAATGGCGCAAGGCTCGGACTCTGTTGCATCGGCTGGTGCGCGAGACTGGGGAACAAACGCAGCAGTAGCCCGCCGCACGCAGAAGCTCATCTAGCGAGGTTGCGACTCCAGGAAGCGATCCAGCTCCTCCCCAAACTCGGCAACCGATTGGTACCGCTCGGTGGGCTCTTTGCGAAGTGCCTTGGCAAGGATGTTGTCGAGTTCTCCCAACCCGAGTCTCGCCGGCTCCGTCGAGAGAATGGAAACCATGCACTGCATCGGCGTGATAGACTCCTCGCTCGTCGGGTGCTTCCCTGACACCAGAACGTAGAGCAGGACACCCAACGCATAGACGTCCGTCGCCACCGTAAGATCTTTCCCCCGGATCTGCTCTGGTGCCGCGTACTGCGGGGTGAGAATCGGTTTGCCCGCGACAGTGAGGGAACGCTTGCTGACCCCTCCGGTGTCCAGGAGCTTGGCGATGCCGAAATCGAGCAGTTTAGCCTTGCCGTCGTGGGTGACGAGGATGTTTGATGGTTTGAGATCGCGATGAAGCACCTGGTTGCTGTGTGCATGCCCGACCGCCGCCAGCACCTGGCGAAACAGGACGATGCGTTGCGCCAACGAGAGTTCCTCGGCGAAAACATCGATCGGCTTACCCTCCACGTACTCCAGCATCAGATACGGCTGACCCCCCGCAGCGCTCACTCCTGCCTCGATCAGGCGTGCGATCCCCGGATGCGCCAGACGGGCAAGGACTGACCCTTCACGCCGAAATCGCTCCTCGCCTTTCGCGCTGACGAGTGAAGGGGACAGGAGCTTCACGGCTGTCAGAGTGTCTCCCCGCCCATCGATTCGCCGAGCGAGCCAAACTGTCCCCATTCCGCCACGACCCAGGGGCCGCTCGAGCCGATAGGCTCCGATTTCCAGCCCCTCGAGACTCGGGTGTGGCGTCTCGCCAAGAAAACCGCTCCGGTCGGCCAACGCTTCCTCTGCGAGGAACGAGCTGACTTCCGAAGCGATCGTCGGCGATTGACGAGACAAAGTGTCAATCCAGCGACTGCGCTCGCCCGGAGGCAGATCAAGCACGCGATCAATCAGCGGACCGAGGATCTGCCAGTTGCTACGAGTGATGGTCGTCATAGAGGCGCTCTGACCTTTGATCGCAATTCCCCCGCCCAAGGCGACAAGCGAACCTGTCGGTCAATCCGGAAGCATTGCGATGTAGAAGTATCGCATCAGGAATCAGCGTGGCCTGGAATCGAGCAACGGAGGACATCATGACACGTAATCAACTGGTCGGCGAGACGATTGTCATCGCGACGATACTGCTGGCCGCCTGCACCGATCAGACAACGGGACCGGGTTCGGGATCAGGGAACTCCAAGTCAATCCTTCCGGGCCTCCCGGAGACCGTCCGTGTCCTGGCTGCGAGCCGGCACATCGGCCCACTGCCATCTCCTCCGCCAGTCAGACCGGCCCTCGTCACCTTGGGGCAGGCGCTCGCCTTTGACAAGGTGCTGTCCGGGAACCGGGACATTTCCTGTATGACCTGCCATCTGCCGGCCTTCGGTACCGGCGATGACCGGAGCCTCTCGATCGGACAGGGAGCCACACGACTGGGGCCGCACCGGGTCCACCCTCAAGGTCTCTTCATTCCGCGGAACGCGCCCTCGCTCTTCAACCTGGGTGCCATGAAGTCGCTGTTCCTGGACGGGCGCGTCTCGGAGGATTCGCTGGGCCGGTACCACACACCGGCCGGGGCCAGGCTTAGTCCGAGGATGACCGCGGTATTCGAGTTTGGGGCGCTATCGGCGCAGCCGTTGTTTCCGGTTCTGTCCCGGGAGGAAATGCGGGCCTTCAGCGGCAACGAGCTGGCGGCGATTCCCGACGACGACATGCGACGCGTCTGGGCCGCGATCATGGTCCGGCTCGGCGCCGATTCCCGAATATCGCAAGATGTTCGAGGCGGCCTACCCAGGGACTCCCTTTGAAAAAATGACCTTCGCCCACGCGAGCAACGCGATCGCGGGATTCATGGTCGACCGGCTTCACTTCAACCAGTCGCCATGGGACCGCTTTCTCGCGGGAGACAACAAGGCGCTCAGCAACGATCAGCTGATCGGAGCCCGGGACTTCCTGAGCCTGCGCTGCTCCATCTGCCACAACGGGCCGGCATTCAGCGATAACCAGTTCCACAATGTCGCCCTGGCCCAGTTCGGACCGGGGAAAGGCAATGGGCCCCTCAAGAACGACGACTTCGGCCGCCTGAACGTGCAGCGGGACAATCCCGCGATGCGCTACGCATTCCGGACCTCGCCTCTCCGGAACATCGTCTGACCGCGCCCTACGGGCACGACGGGGCATTCTTCAGCCTGCGCGACTTCATCGCCCATTACAGCGAAAGCGATGTGAAGCTGAGAACCTTCGACCCGACCACGCTCGAGCCACTTGCTCCAGGGAACCCTGGTGAACAACGCGTCGGCGATCCTGGCGACTCGCGACACGATCCTGAACGGAGTGGTGATTCCGGATTCGATCATCGACCACCTGACCACGTTCATGAGTGCCCTGACCGATGATCCGAAACACTATCCCAGCGTGACTCCGCCGCGGGTGCCGAGTGGGTTGCCGGTGGATAGGCCGTAGGGGGGAGGGATCCAGAGATGGGCGGAAGGACACCTCATCCCGAACGAAGTGAGGGATCTGGCCTGGGCAGCCCTGAACTCTGTTGAGCCTCGGGTGACAGTTCGGTCTCAGGTTTGGCGGGGTGAGAACGCCCCGCTTCTTCGTTTACATCCTGGCAAGCCATTCGGGCGCCCTCTACACCGGGGTGACGCGACACCTGCTCCGCCGAGTCCATCAGCATCGTGAAGGGCTGATTCCCGGGTTCACGCGTCGGTATCGGGTGACCCGCCTCGTGTATTTCGAGGAGACTTCGGAGGCTCGGTCCGCTTTCGCACGCGAGCGGCAGATCAAGGGATGGTCGCGGCTTAAGAAGGTTCAGCTGGTCGAATCGGTCAATTCCGGATGGATAGATCTGGCAGAGAATTGGTTTTCCGAGCAGGACTAGGAATTCGGGGCGTTACAGGCATCCAGGCCTTGGACGGTAGATCCCTCGTCGCTTCGCTCCTCGGGATGAGGTGCTTCCTAAACCATTTGGTGACAGGCAGATCTTGCCAAAAACGAACGTTCGTGCTATTCTAACCCATGACCAAGGGTGCTCAAACCCGCGAAGCAATCCTCGACCACGCCATCCGCCTGGCCAGTGAGGCCGGGCTCGAGGGCCTGACGATCGGGACCCTGGCGGATGACCTCAAACTCTCCAAGAGTGGGCTCTTCGCCCATTTCCGTTCTAAAGAAGCGCTCCAGATCCAGGTGCTCGAGCACGCAGCAGAGGTCTTCGTCGAGTCGGTCGTCCGCCCGGCTCTCAAGGCCCCTCGGGGCGAGCCCCGGCTCCGGGTCCTGTTCGAGCGATGGCTGGAGTGGGGTCGAGCCACCGAACTACCCGGTGGATGCATCTTCGCCGCAGCCGCCAGCGAGATGGATGACCGTCCTGGGCCGGTAAGGGATCGCCTGGTCGAGCTACAGCGTGAGTGGTTCGGCGTCATCGCCATTTCCTTCCTCAAGGGAGTGGTCGAAGGCCACTTTCGGGAAGACGCCGACCCCGATCAGTTCGCGCAGGATCTCTACGGCATCATGCTTGGCTTTCATCACGCGTCCCGGCTGCTTCAGGATCCGGAGGCCGGCCGCCGTGCGCGAAGGGCCTTTGAACGACTACTCGTTGATGCAGCACCAAGTCCCCGTCCCCGCCCCGTGACCCCCAGTACGTCGTGAGCACCATGCGAATCTCCCGTCTGGCCTTCAAGGCCCTGCAGTCGGTCTCACCCGACAAAGCCGCGGCTCTCGCTGAACGTCTCTTCTTCTCGGTCAGCCAGACCCACCTTCCTGCCGACTGTACCGCAGTGCTCGAGGAGGGTACTCCGTTCACCGTTCGGGTTGCTGGAAGAGAGATTGTCGCCTGGTCCTGGGGATCCGGGCCCGTCGTTTACCTGGTCCACGGATGGGGGTCTCGGGGAGGGCGACTCGCGGGATTCGTCGCACCCCTGCTCGCGGCGGGATATCAGGTGGTGACTCACGACGCTCCGGGCCACGGCGCCTCGGGTTTCGGCATGACTTCGATGCCCGAGTTCGCCCGCGCGCTGAGAGCGGTGGATGACGCCGTCGGGCCGGCCTTCGGTATCGTGGCCCATTCGATGGGGGCCTCAGCCTCGACCCTCGCCATGGCCCAGGGACTCACGGTCTCCCGCGCCGTCTTCCTGGCTCCGGCGGCAAATCCTGCAGCCTACGTTGCCCCGTTTGCCAAGATGTTGGGACTCAAGCAGGAGGTGGTGCGACGGCTTCGGGAACGGAGTCAGCGTCGCGTCGCCTTCAACTGGGACGATCTCGATGTCCCGTCCATGGCGCGAGGACTCGAAGTGCCACTGCTCGTGTTCCACGACGACCACGATCGGGTAGTCTCCCCGTCCGACGGGATGGCGATTACGGCGGCGTGGCCCAAGGCGAGCCTCGTCTCAACGACGGGGCTGGGTCACCGCGGGGTCACCAGCGACCCCGCAGTAATCCGGCAAGCGGTTCAGTTTCTGACGGGAGAGGAATATCCAGAGGCGCCGGCCAGCACCGACTGGGGAGCCAAGGAGTTGGAGCGCGACCTATTCAACCGCGAAGCGAGGAGAGTCTAAGGCGTCGGCTTCCCCGCCCCGGCGGGACCGACCTCGCGCGCGACCGATGGTATTCGCGTCGGTCCCGAACCAGATGCTGCGACTCTTCGGATCGAACACCATGTGGCGGACCACCAGTCCGCCACTCTTCGCGATCGGGACCGGAGTTCCGAACTTTTCCGACTTGGGATCGAAGGAAACGAACTGGTTCGGCTGCGGACCGGTCTCGACCTGCCACACCCGACCGGTATTGTCACCCGCCATCGCGTAGGGTCCCGAATTGGCGCCGGACGGATTGGCCCACTCCGAGATCTTTCCCGTGACCGGATCGAGGCGGACCAGCATCCCGCGGGCATAGTCGCCCACGAAGATCTTGTCGTCCGGGGTGATCACGATCCGTCGGGGACGAGCTGAAGGATTGGAGATGGTGTACTCGGTGAGCTTGAAGCTCACGGGGTCCACGGTCCCAATCCGGTTGGCGCCGAACTCGTCGAACCAGGGACGGCCCTTCGAGTCGATCGCGATTCCATAGGGCCTCGAGCCCGTGGCCGGCATCGGAACGATCCGGAATTTGCCGTCGGACGTGGTGAGCTTCCCGACCGCATTCCCGGCCTGCACCGTGAACCAGATGTCTCCCTTGGAGTCGAAGACCAGGGTATGCGGGTCGCCCAGGTTCTTATCGGGCAGCGGGTAGCGGGTGATGGAGCCGTCGGCCGGATTGAGCTTGCCGATCATGCCGTTCTGATTGCCGGAATACCACACCATCCCGTCCTTGGCGACGATGACGTTGTGCGGATTGGTGCCCGGGTCTATCTCGTAGCGCTTGAACTCGCCTTTCACCGGATCGAGCACCGCGACGTAATTGGCGGCCTGTCCTACGAACCAGACTCGTCCATCGGGTGCAACTGAGGGATCCCGCGGCCGGCTCTCCGGCCAGGGAACGGTCCATTCGGTGAGTTGGAGCCCGGGGTCCTGCGCGAGGAGCAGGTTGGGAAGCAGGATGAGCGAGAGGGCTATGGATCGCATACAGACCTCAGACGTCGATTGTCGGTGGTCGGTTATCGGGCCTGCGGTGGAGCCACGAGCAACTATCCGAGATAGACGGCGGTTCGAGCCTCACGAGTTTCTCGATCCCCGGCTACCCCCGGAGTGTCCTACCTCATCCGTGGCTGAAGTCTCCGTCCGCGTTCGGAGGCTTTCCGTCCGCCGCCTTCTCACTTCTTACTTCTTACTTCTCACGCTGTTCAGAAGGTATACCGCGCCCCGAGCTGCATCCGCCAGCGGGTGGCTTCGTCATCCGAGCGTCGGTCGTGGCATCACCTCGTAGATCCCCCGCTGGTGGGCCTGATCATAGCCCTCCATGGGCCAGCAGATGGAAGTCCCCATTAAAGTCCGTGCCGACCCGCTGCACCCCCCAGCCGTTGAACAGCATGTTCGGCAGGTTGAAGATGTCGGCGATCAGTTCGAACGACCTGCCCATGCGCCAGCAAGACCGGCCTGGACAGCCGGGCATTCACCATCGTGATCCAGTGATTCTGGCAGCTGTTGCGCCGCATGATCTTGCCCCGCTGTGAATTCAGACAGGGATCTGCCCGGATGATCTGGTCCAGCAGCGACCACTGACCGCGGGTGTCAGCCAGCGTGATGTCCGCGGCATTCCTCGGGCACGTAGACGGTGTCGTTGCCGAAGGATAACCCATCGGCATTCGCGTCGCCGTCAACCAGGTAGGTGTAGGGCTGCCCGGTGTAACCATTATAGAACAGGCCTCCACGGAAACCGAGCGGAAGATTCGCGTCCTGGCCTCGATCGTGACCTTGTGGCTGGCCTCGAAGCGGGAGGTGCTGAGATTCCGGTGGTCCAGGGTTCCGTCCAGCGGAGTGCAGTCGAGGTTGAAGGTCACGTTGAAGCAATCGGCCGACATCCGGTCTTTCGCATCGGTGTAGGTGTACGCCACGCTCAATTCCGTTCCTCCGGAATTGCTTTCTGCAGCTGAGCGCTGGCACTGAAGCTCCGGTCTCCGCTCGAGTTCCGCATCTCGGCCACGATGCCGTACGATTGGGTTCAGCCGGTTGGCGCGAGCCCTCGCCGGTGTGCGGATCGATGGTGCCGTACAGCAGCCGTCCGCCTTCGCCCGCCGAGGTCGTGGTCGGTGGCGCCAGATTCATGTCGGTGATATCAAACTGATCGACGCCTTGGATGTAGAGCAGATCAGCGGTCCCAACCAGGCTCCATGGCAGTGCCACATCAGTGCCCAGAGCCAGCCGCAGATTCCGTGGGAAGCGGAACGAGGGCTGAAGTAGTTGACCTCGAAGACCCGCGGGCCGGACTTGCCGGCGCAGCTGGTCGGCTGATGATCCGGGTCGAGCGTGAAGGCCGGGGACATCTGTGCCTCTGGCAGTCGACCCGGAGCCAGTCGAGCCCGGTCGTCTCGAAGACATTACTGAAATACAGATAGATCGGCCGGCCGGAGAAAATCCGGCGCCGCCCCGCAGGAAGGCCGTTCCGTGGCCGCCAATGTCATAGTTGAACCCGAGTCTCGGCGACCAGGAGACATTCCCGCTCGGCGTCACCGCGGTGTTGACACCCAAGGTCCGAAAAAAGCGCGGGATTCAAGTTCGGGCGTCCTGGGCAGAAACGCGACGTCGAATCTCGAGACCGGCGGTGAGAGTGAGCCGAGGAGCCGGCGTCCACCGGTCCTGCGCATAGAGACCGAACTGATGCACGTCATAGTCGCTCACCGGCCGGCCGGCCGATCCGGGCGAGGCAAACTCACGGATGTATTCGCTTGCAAGGCCAGCCTCCAGAGCGTCGAGGCTGTCGAAGTCCACCGGCCGGCCGGAATCCGCAGCCTGCGGGAACCATTGAGATGGAGGAGTTCTCGTGGGTGCCGATGGTGAAATGATGGGAGCCGCGAAGACCACGAGGCGTTGTCGGTCAGCTCCCACACGGTCTGGTCGGCGAAGCGATCGGGGCAGCTATTCGGTCGCCCCGGCGCCGAGGTCTTGAAGTAGTTGGTATCGACGTCGACTGGTCACTATCGACCGCCGGAAATGGGCGGCCGGGATACAACTTTCCTGAGACTGCCTGCCGTGCGACGGTAAGCTCGTTGGAAAGTCCCCGCCCACCCGGTCGGCGATCCAGCTAGCCGGGTGTTGTTGACGGTAGACGGCTCCTCCACGCCCGACCGAGGACAATGGTATCGACGGCTATTCGGCGCGGATTGCGAGGGTGCCTTCCGCATAGTTGTGGGAGATCTCAACACGCTGGTTCAGGGCCGGCCACAGGGTAACCTTGGCGAAGACATTCCCGCCCGGATTGCGAGGCAGGCTCCGACACGATCACGCCAGGATCCACATGGTAGGTGTTCCTGAGGAATGTCCTGGAACCGCTCATGGTCTTCCAGTCGGACGCCGGTCCCCAGCGAGTCTCTGCCATTGGTCGTATCAGTACCGATCGAGATGCGGCGCGTCCCCTGCCAAATCGCTGGAGGCCGGCATCGAGAAAGAAAGCGGCGCGGTTCCGCACGATCGGACCAGCCCAGCGTGAGGGTCACTTCTCCGGCCGAGAAATCGGCGGCTCGATTGCCGAGCTCGGATCCTTCCCGGTCAGAGCCTTCATCCTGGAAATAGCCGGAGATCGATCCCTCCCACTGGTTCGAACCCGAGCGGGTCAGCGCGTTCACCAGTCCACCGGCGAAGTTGCCGTAGCGGACGTCGAACGGGGCAATCAGGATCTGCAGCTCCTTGATCGCCTCGATGGAAAGGGTCCGGACCCGGTTGGCCGAACCCGGCGCGCCGAACCCCGACAGGCCCATGGATGCCTCCCATGTCGGATTGCTCGCGTTCCGTCGATCTGATAGCCTGTTGAGCCGGTCGGACTGTCCGGCGAACGAAACTCCCCGAATCCCGAGTCAGAACCGCCTGGGGCGACAGCAGCGTCAGCTGCGCCGAAGTCCCGCCGCGACGACAGGAAGATTGGAGGCTCACATCGGCGCTGTATGGTCTCGGCCGGGCCGGTGCGGCCGGCGTTGAGCCGCGGGTTTCGCACGGCAGATGACGAGCAATCTCCGGGCAGCTCCACGACGGCGGCCGATGAGCGACGAAATCGACCTGCCGCCGATCCCCAGGGAAAGGTTGAATGCCCGTCCTGCTCGCGGGCTAGAATCCGATGGCCTTGACCTGGACCGTGTAAGGGCCGCCGACGGAGAGGTACTCGAAGGAATAGCGTCCTTGTCCGCGGCTCACGGTCTGCCATCGTCGCCGTTGGCGGTGTTCGTTACGGTCAGGACCGCGTCGGAAATGCAGCTCGAATCGGCGCCGGCCACCACGCCGAAGATCGAGGCGGTCGTGACCCCCTGTGCCGCGAGCCGGCGGCGCAAAGCGCCGAGGCCGACACGACGAGCACGAACGTTCCCCTGAGGCTCATGCATCCTTTCGCGCGGATCCTCGGGCCGCCACGATCAATGCTGTGGCCGATGGTGTCGAGCGGATCGTACTCTCACGTCCGCCGCGCCGATAGGGCGGTTCCAGTTTCTCGTGGAGAAACGGCGCGATCCCCGGTGGGTTCTCTCCACCGGGGACTGCCTTCTGCAGGGACCACCCGGGTTCAGTTGCGAACCGGGCGACCCCGATGCCAATGGCGCCTGCCGACCGGGGCACCGCTCCGGGTCATAAAATTGTCGCGTTCCATTCGCGATCGGGCTTCCATCCACCACAAGCGTGTTTCCGAAGCCTCCAGGGTGACTGTACCACACATCCTTCCACTGAATATTCCCGCCGAGCTGCAGTCGATAGGTCGAATTGAGCAGATAGGCGTCCTGTTGCAAACCCAGCGCGGTAGTGTGCCGCGTGAATGCCA
Organism: uncultured Gemmatimonadales bacterium; assembly: GCA_963821525.1. Taxonomy (GTDB): domain Bacteria; phylum Gemmatimonadota; class Gemmatimonadetes; order Gemmatimonadales; family GWC2-71-9; genus DATBGE01. The sequence goes on from CAWGED010000012.1 coordinate 233,811, forward strand.
CCAGCAGATTGGTCTGGCAGCTCTGCTGCATGACATTGCCGCTGAAGCTCACGTCCATGTCACCCTTGAGCAGCGCTCCCGTCATGGGAAATGCGGCGTCCACCGTCATGGCGAACCGGTTGTTCACCAGCAGATTGTCGTGAATCGTGTAGTGGCTCGTGCTGGGCACGTCCCACGCGAACAGGCCGAGCGCGCCGACCCGAATGCCCGAGCCAACCGGCGCTCTCAAATGGTCGCGGACCTCATTGTTTGCGATGTCGCCAGAGACATCGATTGTGGCAGGGAGGAAATCAGGTTCGACGCCCCGCGGCACCGGAAGGACGACGGCCGGCATAATCTGAATCCCTTCGCAGCGCACCAGCCTGCAGGAGATTACCGGAGACCTGGTAGACCCCCGGACCCGCCAGGCACATGTCACACAAGCCGGTGCCGATGATGGAATTCTGTTCCAGCGCAGCGCTGGTCGTGCGGAGGTCGAAAGTAACGTCGAATCCCCGCTCGAATCGGTTGCCTCGCACGGTCAGACCGGAGACCCGGCTCGAGAAGACTCCGTTACCGCCCCAGCCGCCGTCAGGCCACCCCGACCGCATCACGAATCCTTCGACAATGAGGCCGTTGCCAGCCGAGCCACCGGGATGGCCGAAGGCCAGCACGAGCGGGCGATCAGCCCCAGTGTCGTAACCGCCCAGCGGGTCGATCGGTGCGAGCGTCGTCGCGAGTGGCCCGACGCCTGAGCCGGTGGCCCGTCCATGAGAATCCAGCTGCATCACGAAGGCGCCGTGCAACGTGAGATCCGGAACGTCCACGGTGAGGGGCCAGTGCTCGAGGCTCGGGTCGGTGCCGGGATGCCCGCTGCCACGAAATGATCCCGCTGCGATGTTGATGGTGATCCGGCAGGCCGCCGCCTGGAGTTCTCCCCGCGCCAGCCGTCCGGCCCGCGCCGCGGCGATCGCGTCACCGATCCGGCGAAAGTGGACACTGTCATTGGGGTCCGCTGGTGCGTGGCCCACCACCAGGGTGGTGACGTAGTCACCCTGGCTCAGATGGAGCGCCAGTTGCGATCGGGGAATAGTCGACGATGGAACCGGAGGAACCTGACCGATGACACACGAAGACCTGGTTCGCCGATGCCACATCCAGAGATTGCTGGTCCTCGCGGGTGCCCGTTGGTACCTCGGCAGTGCACGCGGCGAAGAGGACGGTGCCGAGACAGCCGAGCAAGGCTGCCGGCGAACACTCGAAATGGCTGCGCATTGGTAGTACCTGACCTTTCGGGGCGCACCTCCGGTGAGAGGGTGACCCTGGAGTCACCCTGGGGAGGCGGGGCGACCCGGTTTGAGTCGCCCTTAGTTAGTGAGTGCTACTGGACGCTGGCCCGAAGAATCTCGCCAGGCTGAGGCGGACCGAATCCCTTGTTGGAGATGTACAGCAGACCATCGGGACCGAACCGGAGCCCGGTCGGCAGGAAGAGACCATCGACCACTACGACACGATTGCCCTGTTGATCGACTTGAATCACCCGCCCGGTGCCCGGGCGTGGGGAACCCGGCCACGCTGGAGCTCTCCAGCACATAGAGCCGGCCGGCGCGAGTCGAACGCCAAGCCGAGTACGGTGGTGAAGCCATCCGCCACTACAGTCAGCTGCACCCGAACGGAGAAAGCCGGAAGACTTTTTCCAGCCCTGGCACCACTGGGAAACACACCGAGGTTGCTCGAGATAGAACGCATCGCCGCGCTGCACGATGACCGTGGGCACGATATGACCCTGCGTGGCGGAGACGTCGATGATGCGGCTGATAGCGCCGGTCGAGGGATTGATCCGAACTACTTCCCCGTGATTCGGTTCCACTGCAATCAATGATTTCCTGAGGCGGATCAGCGAGTACCAGGAGCCGTCCGGCTCGAAGTCTCCGGGAGGGCCGGGATTGGCCACCGGGTTGGCGGCTCTGAAATGCGCTCAGGTCGGCGGTGATCGTCCAACTGCCCGACCGGTTTACCCGAGCGACTCCAGCCGGGACATCGGGCCGAGCCATGGGAACACCCCCCGCCCGCGATGAGGGCATAGAGCTTATCGCCGAGGAACGCGAGATCGGCCACGCTCTGAACATCCCCGAACTGATTGATGGCGGAGGGAAATCCCTCGGCGAAGGTGGTGCGGTGGCCGTCCCGATCGATGCGCGAGATGCGCCCGGTCGGCCCGTTGTGGTACGGCCCCACCGGCGGATCGGCCTGCGCGCACTGTTCGGGAGTCGTGAAGGCGGTGCCGGCCGTCCCCGCTTCCGCGACGTACAGGGTTCCGTCGGGGCCGAAGGTGAGACCGCGCGGGATATTCGAGGCCGGTCGCGAACACCGAGACGGTGGCCGTGCCCGCGAGGTTGAGAGAGAAGCGGCATCGGTGGGAGCTGGTGCCGGGGTCACACCCGGCAGCGGCAACGGCGGCCGCGATGGGAACCAGTGAGAGAATGCGATGGGTCATACGCCCTCCGGTGATTGATGATCGAACCTCCTTATCACTTCTTACCCCTTACTCCTCACTCCTTACTCCTTACTCCCGCCTTCCTCCCTCATTGCACATGGACTATTCCGGTAACGCTCGGGTTGTCCGAATCCGCATAGCGGTAGGTCCCCGGGGCGGTGAAGGTCACTTGTATCGCGGATGGATTGGCATACGGAAAATTCCCACCGCTCTGAAACGAAGGCGTCCCGACCGAGGTCACGCTGTGGTAGCCAATGGTCGAAAGGAGACAGGACCCATTTGAGCGTCTGGCCTACGAGGATAGTGTCCACCGCCGGGCGACTGGTGTTATTCAGTTGGCTCACGAAGGAGGGAGTCCTCCCGATCGTGCTCAGAAGGACGACCAGGTCCACCGGTGGGCCGACCGTGAGCCCGAAATTCACAGCCATGCCATGACCGGCCAGAGCAGCTCGAACAATCGCAGTTCCCTGGATACTCCCGGGACGGACAATCGCAGTGCTTAGACCCAACCCATCAGTTACTCCACGGACCGTAACGAACGAGACCGGCCCCCTCTGTACCGTCCAGGTCACGGCCTGTCCGGCGACCCGACGACCGTCCTGGTCAGTGACCGCAACAACCAGCTTGGAGAAGGTCGGCCGGTTCACCGCCTGGGTTTGGCCATCCCCTTCCATCATTACGATCGCTGTCGCGGTAACGGAGGGCGTGGTTGTGGAATCCGAGCAGCCCGGAATGGACCCCGAGGGCTGATAAGTGACAGGACTCTGGCAGTGAAGCTGTTCATCATCGAGCTGACTCCTTGGACTCTGGTCCACTCACTGCACCACGATGATCCCCGTCGCGGCCGGGTAGAACCGAATCGGCGTAGTGATAAGTCCCCGGCGCAGTGAATGTCACTCTCACCGTCGATGGATTCGCGGCAGGGAAGTCACCACCCTGAAACGAGGGAGAGCCTACTGAGACCACGCTAGGGGGTGAATAGTCCATCCAGTGGAGCGTCCATTTCATCGTGTCGCCGGACGGAAAGCGTATCCACTGCCGGATTGCTGCCGTTCTGCGAACTGACGAAGGAGGGCGGACCAGGCGGAGCCCTGAGCACCCCTCCCACTCCGAAGCGCCGACCGTGAACGCGAAGTCCACCGATGTCCCCCTACCCGCAAGCGTGGCCCGCACGACGGCTGCCCCTGAGTTCCGTTCGGGGCGATCTCCACGAGGCTTTGTCCCTCCGAATCCGTTGGTCCGGCCGACGAGAGCAACGCGACAGGCCCGCTTTGCACGGTCCAGGTGACCCACTGGCCTTCGACCCCATTGCCGTGCTGATCGGTGACCAGCGCGAGCAGAGTCGAGTGGAAGTTTACGCGGCATTATCTGACCGTCGCCGCTCAGCTTCTGGATAGAAGCCACCGGGCCCGGAAGTGCCGTCGCGTTGAAAGTCACCGGCGAGCCCTGGCTCCAGTGACGTTGGCGTAAGCGACCCTCGCTCCAGCGAGATCTCCCAGAGTCCATGTCGCCGTAGCGATGCCGGCGGCATCGGTGATACTGCTGGCCGGCGTCACGCTGCCGTCCTGTAGGTCCATCGTCCACGACACGGTGACCCCCACACCTGGCATGCCGCCGGCTTGCACTTTCACCTGAAGCGGCCGGGACAGCGCCGTGCCGACCAGCTCCAGTCTGCCCGCTGCTGGCGGCGACGCGGCTGCCGTGGCGGCCAGGGCTGTCGCGCTGAAAGTCACCGGACCTTGCGGCCCCATCGACCGTAGCGGAGACCACCATCAGCCCGGCATCGGTACCAAGGGTCCAGGTGGTGGCCGCGACACCAGCGTAGTCGGTGAGGCTGGAAGCGGGCGTGATGGTGCCGGCCGACGCGTCCCAGGTCACCGTTACCCCCGCCTTGGATGCACCGTCGGATTGCACCTTCACCTGGAGCGGCAGCGGCAACTCGGCTCCCGCCACACCGGTTTGGCGGTTGCTCGCCCCGACCGCGAACGCCGTCACTTCCGGCGGGGGCATCCCGGCCGGGTCGGAACAATCGGTGAGGCCGATAACGGCGGCCGCAATGAGCAACAGATTCCTGGGTTGGGCGGAGGCCGACATAAACCCCTCTCTCTATCCGGTGCAGAAGTCGATCAAACCGTGCGGACGGTCCATCAGGGTCGGCCATGGTAACTGTGATGCGTCTCCGCTCTGTCTTTTGAACGTCCTCTCAGCGTCGAATCGGAATAGTTGGTTGGGGAAACGCTCGCGCTCACGACGGAACCCGCAACGCGATCATTGCCGGTGAGGAGCGGCGTTTCTAACTGGGACGGCTGCTGCGGTGTATCCTTATAAGAGGGGTCCCACAGCGCTGGACCTGTGAGGCCCCTGAGCCCATGATAAGTTCGGGTCTCTTCCTTTATCTCCGTGGCGTCCCCTCTTTCCCGCTGGGCCGATCCCATGATCGACATCCGGGTCCTGGGCACTCTTGCGATCCACACACCGGGCGGGGACGCTCCGGCGGTCGCACTTACCCAGCCCAAGCGGTTTGCTCTCCTGCTCTACCTGGCGTTGGCCGAACCAGCAGGCCCCAAGTCCCGGGACAGCCTGGTTGCCCTGCTGTGGCCCGAGGCGGACGACGAGTCCGCGCGGCATTCGCTGCGCAACGCGCTCTATGGCCTGCGACAGACCCTGGGGGAGACGGCGATCGTGTCCCGGGGAGAGAGAAACGTGGACGGCTATCTGAGTCTCGACCCTGCGGCGATCCGCTGCGATGCACTCGAGGTGCGCCGCCTGCTGGCCGAGCAGAGGTGGGAAGACGCAGTCACAGCGTGGGGTGGGGACCTTGCCCCTGGCTTCCATGTCTCCGATGCACCGGATTTCGAGAACTGGCTGGACAACCAGAGGACTGCTCTCCGGCGAGCAGTGACCGACGCGGCGTGGCGGCGGGTGGATGAACTGGAGACGGCGGGAGGTGCCGGATTGGTGGCCGCCGCGCAGCGGGCCTGCGCACTGGAGCCCGGCAATGAATCAGGCGCCAGACGCCTTATACGGTTTCTGGATACATGGGTGGGGCGAGCGGCCGCGCTCCGCGCGTACGATGATCTGGTCGATCACCTGCGACGCGAGTATGAGTCCGAGCCGGCTGCCGAAACCCGCATGCTCGCCGACGAGATTAAGGCGCGAACCGATTCCCTGGACTCCTCGAGGCCGCGGGAACTTCCGGCAGCCCAGGCACCGCCGACGCTCGGGAGCGTCGAGGTGGAAGCCGCGCCATCAGGGTCATCCAGCCACCGGAAGGGAATATCCGCCACCACTGCCGGGATCGCGGGTGCGCTCCTCATGGTGGCTTTGGTCTCGGTATTCGCGCTGCGTCCCGCTGGGTCGGCCGCCGCGCACGGTGGTACGGCGGCGCCGGATTCCGGCGACCCGGTCGCGATGGCGGAGAGTCGAGGTATGCTCCGGCTACCGGCCCGGTACCGCCAGGATACTTCGGCCTACGCGTCGTACCTCCGTGGGCTGGCCCTCCGGTTTACCGCACCGCAATCCGTATCCCGCGACACCTTTGCGGCATTGGTCAATCGCAAGCCACTGTATGCGCCGGGACTCTCCGGATTGGCCCATGCGTACGCACTCAGCACCGTGTTCGGTGACATCCCACCGGCGGAGGGTTGGGCCAAGGTCGAAGCGGCGGCTGACAAGGCCATCGCGCTGGACAGCACCTCGGCGTCGGCTTATCTCGCCCTTGGCATGCTGGAAATCTCCTGGCACTGGAATGTTCAACGGGCAGGAAAGCTGATAGACCGGGGGCTCGCGCTCGAGCCGGCCGATCCGGAGGCCCACGCTCTAAGGAGTGTGTGGTTCCGCTGGCAGGCGGAGATGGATAGCGCCGTGGCGGAAGCCCGAAAGTCGCTCGAGCTGGACCCGTTGAATCCATACTGGAGCATTCGGCTGGCCCGTCAACTCTATCTGGCCAAGCAGTTCCCCGAGGCAGAGGCCATATACCGAAAGTTGATCCAGGACTATCCGAAATGGGCGCCCTACGGCGAGGCGTCGGATGTTTACCGGGCGATGGGACGGCCTAAGGACGCACTGGACCTGTTGCGTACCGAAGTGGAAATCTCCGGGGATTCGGCGGCGCTAGCCGACTTTCCCCGTGCGAGTACCGACTCCCAGGCAGAGCGCGTGTTCCAGGATTGGGCTCGCCAGACCCTCCGCGAACTCGAAAGACCGAAAGCGAGCGGGTGAAGAAATCGGGCCTGGCGTGTGGGCCAATGGCCTACGGCGATCTCCGGGACAAGGACAATACCCTGCGGTGGTTCGACTCGATGTTGGTAATCCACGACCCTGAGCTCCACAACGTGCGGGTCCTTCCGACGTTCGACTTCCTGCGCGACGATCCGCGCTACCGGGCGTGGGAGGCGAACCTGCCGTGGGTGAAAAGCAGGAAGGGAGTAAAGGGTGAACGGTGAGACGTGGGACGTGAGACGTAGAGACGTGAGACGTGACGTGGACGAGCGGGGACTGGGAGTGAACGGACGCAGGGTGACGAGGCGTAACAGCTCATCCCGAGCGCAGCGAGCGGATCTAGTGTCCTTGCCTTGGCGTCCAGGCAGGGATGGTAGATCCCTCGCTGCGCTCGGGATGAGGTGTTGGTCTCGCTTCTGAGGCGTTTCCTCTTCCCCGTTCCCTGTCCCGCACTGTTCCCGCTTTGGGTGCCCTTGTGACCCCCCGGCCGACACGACACCTTGGGGCCAAGCTCCCAACCAGGAAGGTCCCCCATGAAAGCGCTTCGCCTCGGCCCGCCGCTCGGCACGGCCGCTCTACTCTTACTCGGCTCGACCGCCACTCTCAGGTGCCAGCAAACCACGGGACGCCCTCCCGACGCGGTCATGCTCAAGCGCATCGCCGAGGCGGTAGATGGCGACCGGAGCGGAGGCATGGTGTATGTGGTCGCAGGGTACGATCCGGCGAACCCGATCGTCGGGGTGTTTCACGACCCCAAGTCCGCGGCAGGCGTGGCGTACAAGGCAGGCAATGGCGCAACGGTGTTCGGTCCCTATCAGGCGGCGCTGGATTCGACCATCGCTCAGACCATGACCTGCGTCCATATCAAGACGTCGGTGATGAGCGTCCGCTGCGTCCCGCCGGGCAGGACGACCCAATTCAGCGATATCGCCAGCCTGACGCTCATGATCACTCGCACCGACGGCGGGCGAGACAGCGTCCCCCTGCCCCAGGGCGCGGATGCCATTTTCCTCGGCGCCCCGGCGGTGGACAAGTTCGTCATACCCTACTACGTGAGACTCGTGGGGCTCACGGCGACAACCGACATGCGGAACGGATTCGGCAGGCCCTAAGGTGTGAGGTCTGGCCCCAGGTCCTTGAACCAGGGAGAGCGTACAATCTGACCCCGTGAATCGGGGTCACTCCTGAGTTCCTCCCGCAGCAGCGCGAGCGCTTCCTCCCGCTGACCGAGGAGCAGGTGGACGTACGCCTCCTCGGTTCGCACCTCGGTCCCCGGATGCGCCGCCGAATCGGCGTGAACCCTTGCGACGATAGCGCGGGCGCTGTCTTTCATGCCGGCCCGCGCCGCCGTCATCGCCGCCATCATCCGGAAATAGCTCCACTGGCTGCTGAACATTCCGATCGAGTCTTGCTTCTCGATGCTCTCGATCTCCTGCCACGCCTTGCCCACATCGCGGCGACTCTTTCCGGTCCAGCCGAGGAGAATGAGGCGGCAGGTCTGAAACCTGGGATCGCCGGCGTATCGGCTGATCCCCATCTCACACCAGCGCGCCGCGTCGTCGAACTTCTGCAGGTTGAGCGAGGCGAAGAAGAGGAGGCTCACCACCGCGCGGACTTCTACCAGATAGGCGTCACGGTTGAGCGCCGTCTCCAGCGCCTGTGCCGACTCGGTGAAGCGCCCATCGGTGTAGAGCAGCTCGCCCAGGGCGTACCAGCTACGGGCATCATCCGGTCGAGCATCGAGTGCCGCGCGAAGATCGGCTTCGGCCTGACGCTTGAGCGTGTCGGTGCCCGTCATGTTCGGTGAAGTTGCCAGCCATTCCCGCGCGTACCCGCGCAGCGCCAGCGCCTGTTCCCCACCCTTGGATCGCTCCAGCGCCTGCTCGGCGATGGCAAGCGCCCGCTGCATCATCGGGCCGTATGGCATCGTGTCCTGAGTGAACAGCGCCAGACCGTAACGCCACCCATCCGCGGCCGATCGTCGGCGTCACCCATTTGCGATCGAGCTTCTCGGCCACGGCGTAGAGCGAATCGGCCCGGTGCCAGAGATCCGTTGCGTCGGCCTCGTTGCCTGCCAGCGACGCATCCACCCCATCACGAACCAGATCATCCGCCCGGGTCACCCGCTCCCAAGCCTCCAGCGACTGGGTTTCTTCCCGTTCCTTCCGGAGTTTGATCTCCTGACCCAGGCGCTCTCGGAGAAACGTGGCGACCTGCCCCACGACCGCCTGGCGCAACGCCAACGCCGCGTCGCGCCGAACCTCGAAGGACTGAGTGCGCAGCTGGTCGCCGTTGGACGGATCGACCAGACGCACAGTGACCCGAACAACATCAGGGGAGGCGCTCAAGCTTCCACCAACTACAGTCCCGACGCCCAACACCTTCGCGATGCTGTCCACCGGGGCCGGGTGATCGCGATAGAGCCGCACTCCGTTCGGCGAAATGACCTGCAGCCCGTGAACCTGGCTCAGTTCATCAATCACATCCTCCGTAAGGCCTTGAGCGATGAGCCCGACTTCGGGGTCGGAGGAGAGGTTGTCGAAGTAGAGGACGGCGATGCGTTCGAGAGACGGCGGCGAGGTCACTGGCGGAATGGCGGAATGGCGGAATGGCGGAATGAAACGCCAAGCAGCGAAGGCGACAATGGCGACCAAGGCGACGACGCCGACGCCCTTTACCGATCCGCCGAGCCGCCGAGCCGCCGAGCCGCGATGGCTCTTCGCCTTTCGCGTCGGCCGCCAACGCGTCCACAAACTCCGTCGCCTTGCTGAAGCGTTCGACCGGCACCTTGGCCAGCGCGCGCCGCATCGTCGCCTGTGCCGCGGGCGAGAGGCCTGGTCTCAGGATCGTCAGATCAGGGACCGGAGCCTGAAGGTGCTTCGCCAGGATCGCGCGCGGTGTCTCGCCCAGGTAGGGGACTTCTCCCGCGAGCATCTCGTAGACCACGCAACCGAGGGAGTAGATGTCGCTGCGACCATCAATCCGCTCGCTGGCCCCGGCCTGTTCCGGGCTCATGTAGGCCGGCGTCCCCACTGCGACTCCCTTCTCCGTCAGGCGATCGGTGACCCGAGGCTTCGAGCGCCATGGCGATGCCGAAGTCCGCCACCAGAGCATGCGATCCGCTGAGCAGGATGTTTTCCGGCTTGATGTCGCGATGGACGATGCCCTGGCTGTGGGCGAAGTCGAGCGCCTCGGCCACATCCCGGGCTACGGCGAGGGTGGACTTGAGTGAGAGCGCGCCCTCACGGTCGAGCAGGTCGCGCAGCGACTCCCCTTCCACGTAGGGCATGACGTAGATACAGCGTGCCCTGAGCCTCGCCGGAGTCGATCAGGGGAATGACGAAGGGGTGACGCAGCTGGGCGGAGATTTCGACTTCGCGCAGGAAGCGGTGTCGCCGGTCGGGATCGGCAACACCCTGGCGAATCACTTTGATGGCGACGTCGCGGGAGTGCTGAAGATCGCGTGCGAGGTAGACGATCGCATTCCCGCCACGACCGATTTCGCGACCAAACTTGTATTGACCTTCCAGGAGAGCGGAGACGCGCTTCAGCGGTTCTTCCGAATCCTCCTCTTCTTCTTCCTCCTCCACCGCCCGAATGATCGGATCCGCGAACACCGCGGCAGAGTCTACCAGGAAGCGATCGTCCACCTCGGCCTTGGCGCACGATGCGATGAGTTCCGCGGCGGCGCTCTCCAGCGCCGAGTCCCCCGCGCAAGCCTTGTGGAGGAATGAGGCACGGGCTTCCGCCGGCAGTTCGAGGGCCTGATCGACCAGCTCCAGCAGGCGGCGCTCGAATTCAGGATTCATCAGTGGAGATGTCGCATCAGCCAGCCCCTCGCCCGGACCCAGTCGCGCGCCACGGTCCGGGGAGTCACCCCCAGCAGTTCCGCGGTTTCCTGTTCGGTCAGTCCCACGAAGAAGCGGTACTCCACCACCTGAGCCAGACGCGCGTCGATCTCGACCAGACTGCGAGAGGGCCTCATCTACCGCCATCAGGAGATCGGCCCGCTGCGCGATCTCCTTGGCCGAGGGATGGGCGAAAATGGCGTCCGATCGTTCCAGCGAGGCGAGGGAAACCGGCTCCTGCCCGGGAGAACGCTTGATGGCGCGGTGACGCCGGGCGTAGTCGACGAGGATCCGGCGCATCGCCCGTGCGGCGAGGGCAAAGAAATGGGCGCGATTGTCGAACTGAGAACTGCGCTGGTCCGCCAGCTTGAGGTAGGTCTCGTTGACCAGCGCGGTAGTGGAAAGCGTGTGACCGGTTGCCTCGGCCCGGAGCCGCCGATGGGCCAAGCGGCGCAGCTCGGCATAGACGGCGGGAAAGAGCGTGTCGAGTTCGAAGCGGGTCGGACGGGACGCACGGTCGGACTTAGTCATGACGGGGCGAACAGGTCGGACGGGGCGGACAGGGCGGACGCGGCGGGCAGGACGGACGAGGCGGGCGGCCACGCACCGAGCCAAGCAGAAGGGGCCAATCGCGATAGCTGCCATCAAGTGCTCTGTCCGCCCTGTCCGCCTTGCCGCCCCGACCGCCCAACTGGGAGGCCTGTCTGTATCGACCGAGCGTCTGCGCGTCTTCTCATGTCGACGAGTCTGGCCCTGGTGAGGAGCAACGTACCGATGCCTCTAAGCCTCGGCAAGCCAACGACATCGTGTTGCGATCCGCGCACCACGTCCGGCCATTTCCAGTTGCAGGAGGGTTGTATGAAGCGGTTGATCTCGGCAGTTGCGGGCCTCGCGTTAGTCACGGCGGCATGTCAGGACTTCAATACGCCCAGTGACCAGTCATCCGAAGCCCCGTCCATCGATGCGGCACCCGAGTCGGATTCGGCGCAGGTCCAGGCGACCGCATCCGCCCAGATCTGGGCGGTCGTGGACCAGAACGGCAATCTGATTCATGGTAATCGCACCACCGGCGTCGTGAAGTTGGGGCCCGGGCAGTACGAAGTCAGCTTCAACCGCAATCTCACCAGCTGCGCCTACGTCGCGACCACGCGGAACGCCTACAGTCAGGCGATCCAGGCCTCGACCGCCGGAGGCCACCTGAGCGCCAACGGTGTCTATGTCGAGACCAAGAACCAGGGTGGCGGGCTGACCGATGGTCCGTTCGACCTGGTGGTGACCTGCGGCGGCACTGGAATCCGGTATGCGGTGGTGGGCTACTCCGCGGACCTGGTTCGCTCCACGAGTGGAACGACCCTGAGCTTCCTGGGCGCGGGCCGGTACAACATCCGCTTCGCCAGCCCAGTGACGGGCTGCGCCTTCATCGCGACTCTGGCTGATCCGGGCAACGCCCTCGTGTACAACCCGTCCGGCGTGTACACCGGCAGCGGTCCCGACGCGAACACCGTCTACATCGAAACCAAGAACCCGGGCGGTGGGCTGCAGGATGGCGTGCCGTTCCACCTGGAACTGATCTGCTCCTCGACCGCCAACACTCGCTACGCGGTGGTCCGGGCGACCGGCGCCAAGCAGCGGTCGTCCTCGGGCATGACGGCCACTCGGCCCTCGACCGGCAACTTCCAGATCAGCAGCAACAACCTCGGCATCAGCGCCTGCGCCACCGTGGCGACCCGCGGCTCGGTTGATACGGCCGTACCCTTCAACCCGGCGACCGTCGAAATCGTGCCGGGCCCGACCAACAACTCGATCGATATCCAGGTCCGTCAGCTGCTGTTCTTCGGCGGGGCACTGAATAGCCTGGCGTTCCACGCCGCGTCGGTGTGCTGAACTGCAGTCGGTAGTCTGTAGTCGATAGTCGAACATGCGGGAACAGGAAAGAGCGCAGGAACGAGGGTTACACCTCATCCCGAGCGCAGCGAGGGATCTAGCCTCCTAGCCTAGACGTCAGGCCAAGGACACTAGTTCCCTCGTCGCTTCGCTCCTCGGGATGAGGGATTCGTTGGCTCGTGGCCGTCTCTTCACCTGCCTTCCCTGTTCACCGTTTACCGTCTCCCATCTGCTGCCTGCGGATCTCCCGCCCTCTTGATCCCCCCTTGATCCCCCATCACTAGGCTCCCAGCGTCCCTAACTGGAAGTCACCATGCGCGGAAGTCGAGTCGTTTCCTGTCTGCTGTTGCTCGCCGGGGCACCGGTGCTCGCCAGTGCCCAGGAGCTTGGCTCCGACGTCGTCGGCCAGATCAATGCCTCATCCAAGGCGAGGGTGCGTCTGATTGAAGGGCCTCGCGCCACACTCTACGCGCCGAAGGCGGATTCCACGAGCCTGGGCTTCAAGCGCGGCGAGTTCGTCAACCACGCCGGAAGCGTGGTCCAGCTTTCCCAGCCCTTGCAGGTAGCCCAAGTCGCAGAGATCCAGGTGGCCAAAGGATCAAATGCCGGCAAGGGAGCAAAGATTGGAGCCGGCATTGGGGCTGGCCTTGGGCCTCCTCGCAGTTGCGGTCGCAGTTCGGAAGACAGCTATGTCTCGCCGAGCACTGGGCAGACGCGAGTGGCGTGGTTGTGTTTACCCTCATCGGAAGTGGGATTGGGGCGCTGATCGGTAGCACCTCAACCCGCTGGAAGCCGGTATACCGCGGGGGGCATTAGCTCGACTGGGTCTCGGCGGAACGGGGAACGGAGTACGGGACACCTCATCCCGAGGGAAGCGAGGGATCTAGTGTCCTTGCCTTGGCGCCTAGGCGGGGATGCTAGATCCCTCGCTGCGCTCGGGATGAGGTGTTGGTCTCGCTTCTGCGGCGTTTCCTCTTCCTTGTTCTCTGTTCCCGGTTCCCTGTTCCCGTCTTCTGTCTCCCGTCTCCCGATTTGCCCCCCTCCCTCCTCGCCCCTATCCTTCCCGCTCTCGCGAACCCGCTCAAAAGGATTGTCGCTTGCCGTTCACTCCGCTCAAGCTCCACCCGAATCTCCTGAAGGGCATCAAGGAGCTGGGATTCATTCGTCCGACACCGATCCAGACCGATGCCATTCCTCCTGCCCTGGCTGGACGCGACGTGCTCGCCTGTGCCACCACTGGGAGCGGGAAGACGGCAGCGTTTCTGTTACCCATCCTCCATCGTCTGATCGAACGGCCCCGCGGCGCTACCCGGGCACTGGTAATCACTCCGACTCGTGAGCTTGCGGCGCAGATCCTCGAAGACCTGAATGACCTGGCGGTACACACGCCGGTCAGTGGCGCTGCGGTGTTCGGCGGAGTGGGAATGGCAGCGCAGGAGCATGCGTTCCGCACCGGGGTCGACGTGTTGATCGCGACGCCGGGCCGCCTCCTCGACCACCTCAGGTCTCCCTACGCCAAACTCTCGGCGCTCGAGGTGCTGGTGCTGGACGAAGCGGACCGGATGCTCGACATGGGCTTCCTGCCGGAGATCAAGAAGATCCTCCGCCATCTGCCGGCCAAGCGGCAGACGCTCTTCTTCAGCGCGACCATGCCGGATCCGATCGCCGCGCTCACCCGCGACATGCTGCGGGACCCCGTGACCATCAACCAGGGACGGAAGGCAGCGCCGGCGGTGGGGATCACTCAGGCGGTCTACCCCGTACCGCAGGAACTCAAGTCCGCACTCTTCCTGGCGTTGCTCCAACGAGGCGAGCTGCAGGAGGCGCTGGTCTTTACCCGCACCAAGCATCGCGCCGACCGGGTGTGGAAGTTCCTGGTTCGAAACGGCATCGAGGCGGAGCGGATTCACGGGAACCGGTCGCAACCGCAGCGGACCCAGGCGCTGGCCGGGTTCAAGAGCGGGAAATACCGGGTCCTGGTCGCCACCGACATCGCCCAGCGCGGGATCGACATCGAAGAGCTGGGTCACGTGGTGAATTTCGATGTGCCCAAGGTGGCCGAGGATTATATCCACCGGGTGGGCCGCACGGCGCGGGCGGAAGCGGTGGGCGATGCCTTTACCTTCGTGGCGCCCGGACGAGGAGGGGGATCTGCGGAACATCGAGCGGGCGATCGGCAGGCGGCTGCCGAGGGTGATCGTTCCCGATTTCGATTACAAGGCTCGGCCGGAAGCGCGCCTTGAGGTGCCATTGGAGGAGCGTCTCGCCGCGATGCGTGCCCAGAAGAAGGAGGAGCGGGCGCGAAGGGACGCCAAGGCGGCACGCGCGGGACACCGGCCGGCAAGCCCGACCCACCGCAAACCATCGGGGCACGGACACCGGCGGTTCGGGAGCAAGCCGTAGAGGCGGGGAACGGGAGAACGGGAGAACGGGGAACGGCGGAATGGGGACGGAACGGAGACGGAACTGGCGGAACGGCGGAATGGCGGAACGGCGCAGGAGCGAGGGTAACACCTCATCCCGAGCGCAGCGAGGGATCTAGCATCCTAGCCTAGACGTCAGGCCAGGACACTAGATCCCTCGTCGCTTCGCTTCCCTCGCATGGCTCGGGACAAGCTCTCGGGATGAGGTGTTACCCTCGCTCCTCCGTTCCCGTTCCCTGTTCCCTGTTCCCCGTCTTTCCCGTCTCCCGTCTACTCGTACCGCAACGCCTGGATCGGATCGACCCGTGATGCCCGTCGAGCCGGGATGTATCCCGCTCCCAGTGCGACCAGCATCAGCACCAGCACCGAGAGAGTGAACACCACCGGGTCGTGGCCCTTGAGTCCGTACAACAGACTGCTCGCCGCGCGACCCAGGCCGACGGCCGCCGCGATTCCGATTACGCTGCCCACGATCAGCATCACGCCTACCTGCCGCATCACCAGGGCTCGGACCCGTCCGGCATCGGCGCCCAATGCCATGCGGACCCCGATTTCGCGAGTGCGCTGCGCCACGGTGTAGGCCAGCACGCCATAGAGTCCCACCGCGGCAAGCAGTGTCGCCAGGACCGCGAAAGATGCCGAGAGAATACTGATCATCCGGTCGAGGAAGACGTTCTCCCGGATCTGCTGCGGCATGGTTTTCAGACCCTCGAGCGGCAGCCCCGGATCCAGCCTCTTCATTAGAGTCGGGATGGAGCGAAGAATCGTCTCGGGCGGCGTCGAGGTCTTCACATAGAAATTGATGAATCCGACTCGACTGTCCTGGTGCCAGGGGGTGTAGACGACCGGCGGAATGGTGTCCTTCACCTCGCTGTACTTGGCGTCCTCGATCAGGCCCACGATCTGGATGTTCATCGAGTCGGGGCCGCTGGTCGACATGAACTTGCCTAGCGGATCGTCGCCCAGTTTGAACTTCTTGGCGAAGGTCTGGTTGACTATCGCGACGTTGCCCGAGCCCTTCCGATCGGCATCGGTGAACTCACGGCCCTTGATCAGCTTGATGCCCAGGGTCCCGAAGTAGCCGGCGCCGACCTCGTTGAAGCGGGAGTTGTTGTCCACGTCGGGACCGGACGGGAAGCCCTGCACGTCCACATCGGTGCCCCAGTTGTCACCTGCCAGGAGGGGGACCAGGGACGCGGTGACAGCGGTAACGCCTGGCAGACTCTTCAGCTCTTGCTCCACGCGGTCGAACAACACGGCCGAACGAACGCTGTCGTAGCCGCTCCGCTCGGGCGATATGGCGAAGGTGACCACGTGATCAACCTTCACCCCCAGAGCCACGTGGGTCACGTTCATCAGGCTCTTGAGAAACAATCCCGCGGAGATGAGCAGGCCAGTGGCCAGGGCGATCTGAACGGTGACCAGGCTGGCCCGGAATCGGGCGGCGCCGCGATGGCCCTGGATCGAGCCGGCGTTGGCCCGGATCGAGGTCACCAGGTCAGAGCGGGTGCTGTGCAGCGCGGGGAAGAGACCAAACAGGATTCCGGTCACCAGGGAAACCGCGGCAGTGAACAGAATGACGGGCGGCTGCAGCTCGAAGCGCAGGGTAGCGATCGCCTCCGGAGGCAGCAGCGAGGCGATGAGTGAGAGGGTCCACTGCGCAATGATCAGGCTCGCGATACCACCCATGAAGGCGAGCAGTACCGATTCGGTCAGCAACTGGAGGAGGAGCTGCCGCCGGGTGGCGCCGAGGGCGAGTCGGACGCCCATCTCCATCGCGCGCCCTGCCCCGCGGGCCAGCAGCAGGTTGGCGATGTTGGCGCAGGCAATGATGAGCACGATGGCGGTGATGCCGAACAACATGAGGAGCGGAGTGCGAGCTTCCTTATGTATGGAGCTCTGACCCATCGGGCCCGCCGCCACCCCAAGCTCCCTGGCCTTGAACTTCGCCATGGTGGCATCGCTCATCTGTTCCTGCAGCGGTGCTTCGACGTCGGTGATGATGGGATGGTAGATCCCGTTGAGAGCGGACTTGGCCTTGTCCAGCGTGACGCCGGGCTTGAGCCGCCCGAAGAGGTAGGCCCAATAGGAGCGGCGATTGTCGAAGCTGGCGGGTCCTGACCAGACCACCCCGCGCATGGTGATGGGCACGAAGACCATCGGCCGAGTGCCCATCGTGGTGCCCTCGAAACCCTTGGGTGCTACACCCACGATTTCCAGGGACTGGCCATTTACCGTGAGCGTCTGGCCGATCACACCGCGATCGCCCCCGAAGTGGGCCTGCCAGTAGCTGTAGCTCAGTACGGTGACGTAGCTCGCGCCGATGGTCTGATCATCGGACGGACCCAGCAGGCGGCCCACCGCGGGCGTCAGTCCCAGGGTCGGAAAATAGGAACCGGAGACGAACATCCCGTCTCCGGTAATCGGCTCACCTTTAAAGGAAAGGTTTACCCCGAATCCCCGATGGGCGGCGAGACCCGACAGCACGGTCTGACTCTTCTCCAGGTCCCGGAACATCGGATAACTGAAGACCACGTCACAGTCGCCGGCCTGGTTGCAGGACTGCATCCCGGGCTTGGGGCCGGGCGAACTGAGATTGATGAGCTGCTCGGGATGATCGACCGGGAGCGGCCGGAGCAGCATCTGGTCGAACATCGAGAAGATCGCCGCGTTGGCGCCGATGCCCAGGGCCAGGGAAAGGATCGCGACCGCCGTGACGAATGGGGTCTTGAAAAGCGTTCGGAAGGCGAGCTTCAGGTGGCGCATTCGGAAGACTCGGC
>CAWGED010000013.1:0-18974 GCA_963821525.1 uncultured Gemmatimonadales bacterium
GGTTTAGTGCACCGGGCGGACTGGCGGTGAAGTCGCGTCATGCGCCCCGGTCTGCATTACACATTCCACCTGCGGTCCAACGCGAAATTCCAGGCCGGGCGGCCTGTCACGGCGGGCCAAGGGCGCGAGAGCTTCCTAACGGGCACTGGATTCCACCCTCACGAGCGGACGGGCCTGGCCGATCTTTCCAATACGGGGGGCACGGGCGTACTCCGCGGGGGACACCACTGCGCGCGGGAGTCGAGGCCCCGAACGGTTCGACTCTCCTCATCTCTTTCTGAGTCTCGTTTTCGTGCTGGTCAATCTTCTTACCGATCTCCTCTATGCGAAAGCTGATCCGAGGGTGGCGTTTGAGTAGGACGGACAGGGCGATCAGGGCGGAGTAGGACGGACAGGACGAACGGGGGGGCCGACAGGACGGACAGGGCGGTCGGTGGGATTGACCTTCCTGACCGTCGTGACCGTCTGTGTCCGCCGTGATCGCCCTGTCCCGCCGGTCCCACCCTTTCCGCTCAGATATCGAAGTCCCAAACCAAGCGCATCGACTCCTTACTCGACGCGCCACCATTCAATCGGCACTTCTGGGGCATTGCGCTGGTGGACGACAAGGGCAAGCTCCTCTACAGGAGGAGACGCCGACCGACTCTTTGTCCCGGCGAGCAACACCAAGCTGGTGGTGAGCGCGGTGGGCTCGGCCCGGTTGGCTCCCGATTGGACGGTCACGACCAGCGTGTACGGGAGCGGGCCGATGACAGCGGCACCCTGGACGGCGACCTCATTCTGTACGGTCGGGGATCGCCGTTCTCGGGGATCCGCTGCTACGCGACCGACAGCACCCTCCCTGGAGTCTGCGATAGCGACCCCTTCGCTCCGTACCGCGCGTTGGCGGAGTCGCTCAGCGCACGCGGGCTCAAGGTCGTGACTGAGAATGCATCGGCGACGGAAGCTGGTTCGATGGCGAGCTGATCCACCCGGGCTGGGAGAGCTACGACCTGAGCTGGTGGTACGCGGCGCCGGTCTCGGGGCTGGGCTTCAACGACAACAGTGTGGACCTCGCCTGGGAGCCGGGACGAGCGCAATACGCCCCCGCTTCGATCAGCATGACGCCGGAAGTCGGAGACGTCACGCTGGAGAACCGGACTCAGACTGGCGCCTCCGGCAGCGACGACACCATCGATTTCTTCCGGATCCCCGGCTCGATGACGCTCTGGGCCCAGGGCAACGTCGCGGCCGACAGCAAAGGCGGAACGGAATACTTCGCGATGCCCGATCCGAATCTGTTCACCGCGCGGGCCTTCCGCCGCATGCTGAACGAAGCGGGAATCAGCATCCTGGGGACCACCCGTTCGACGACCGACTCGGTCAAGTATTCCGGGTGCGCGGACCGCGTCTCCTCTCGCCGAGCTCAAGTCACGCCCGCTGCGGGACTGGGTCTTCCCCATCCTGAACACCAGCCAGAACTGGTACGCCGAAATGCTGCTCAAGGAGCTGGGCAAGCAGTTCGGGAAGGCGGGCTCCTGGTCGGAAGGCATCGAGGTCGAACGCCGCTTTCTCATTGATTCAGTCGGAGCGGACTCGACCCAGTTCAGCCTGAGCGATGGCTCCGGCCTCTCAAGCGTGAACTTCGTCTCTCCACTCACGTTTACGAGGTTGCTGCTCTTCATGCGCAGCCACCCGAACTTCCAGACATTCGTGGCCGGCCTGCCGCAGTCCGGCAATACCAGATGAGCTTCAAGAGCCGGTTCGTCGCAACACCGCTCGAAGGGAAGGTCTGGGCCAAGACCGGCAGCGTCGGCGGATTCAACACGCTCTCGGGCTATTTCGAGCTGAACAACGGCAAGACCTACACCTTCTCCGTGCAGGCGAATCACCATGTGCTGGGCGGGCGGACTATGTTGCCCGAGATTGACAGTGTGGTCGTTGCACTTGCGAAGGCGGTTTCGAAGAAGAAGTGGGGGGGGTAGACAAGGCTTACGGCTAGAGCGTAGAAAAAGAAGGGAGAGACAGAATGCTTCTCCTCATCATCAGGCACGGGGACGCGGGTTCCCGCGATGCGACGAAGTGGCCCGATGACACCGAGCGGCCCCTGACCAAACAGGGCAGCCGGCAAACGGCGAAGATGGCGAAACGGCTGCGCCGCCGCGGCTACGTCCCGACTGTCCTGCTCAGCAGTCCGTGGGTTCGAGCGTGGCAAACGGCGGAGGTCGTAGCCCAGGAGTTCGAGGATGATGGGCTAATGCCGGAGGCTTGCGAGCCGCTGGCAACCATGCCGCGGATCGAGCGGTTCGCCGAGGTCATCGGCACCCAGGGGGATGAGGCCATGGTCGCCCTGGTCGGCCACGAGCCGTGGCTGGGGAGAGCTGTCGCCTCCCGTCTCCCTACCTCCAGTACCTCTCGGCTGCAGATCGATTTCCCGAAAAGCGGAGTGATCGGGATCGAACTCGAGACAGTCGAAAGTGGCGCGGGAAGATTGATGTTCTTCTGGAGGCCGAAGGGGGAGTGGATAATCAATTGAATCGCAAATTGCCGATTGCCAATTGCCAATTGCTAATGGCTGACGGCTGACGGCTGACGGCTATTAACTTCCCCCGCCATGAATTCCCCCAATCCATTGCGGGTGGCGATCGTCGGCACCGGGCCGTCGGGATTGTACGCCGCAGAGCACCTGCTGAAGAAGCACCCAGGAGTCGAAATCGATCTCTTCGATCGGCTTCCCACTCCCTTTGGACTGGTGCGCGGCGGAGTGGCCCCGGTTCGTCAAAAGATCAAGTCGGTCACCCGGGTCTACGAGAAGATCGCGTTGCAGCCCGGCGTTGGGTTCGTGGGCAACGTCCTCATCGGCAGGGATTTAGACGCGAGGAATTGCTCGATCACTACCATGCCGTCATCTATGCGTTCGGGGCCCACAGCGACCGCACCCTGGGCATCCCGGGAGAACATCTCGCCAGGAGCCGGCGCCACCAGTTTGTCGGCTGGTACAACGGCCATCCCGACTACAAGGACCACAGCTTCGACCTTTCACAGGAAAACGTCGTGGTCATTGGCGTCGGGAATGTCGCCGTGGACGTGACCCGGGTCCTGTCGCGCACGCCCGAGGAGCTGGCCAAGACTGACATCGCTCCTTACGCCCTCGAGGCGCTCCGGAACAGCGGGGTGAAGAACGTCTATATGATCGGCCGCCGCCGGACCGGTCCAGGCCGCATTCACCAATCCTGAGCTCAAAGAGCTGGGCGAGATGCCCGGCGCCGACATCGTCGTACTCCCGAACGAGCTGGCGCTCGACGAAGGGAGCCGCGCTACCCTGGCCCGGGCCGAGGAGCGCACTGCAGAGAAGAACCTGCATACGCTGGAGGCCTTCGCCTCGAAACCGCAGGAAGGGAAGCCGATGCGGATCCACTTGCGATTCTTGCTGTCTCCGCTGGAATTGCACGGCGACGGTAGAGTGGAAGCGGTGAAACTGGCCCGGAATCGCCTGGTCGCGGCGGCCAATGGAGACCTTCGCGCGGAACCCACCGGCGAAACCGAAGTCATCCCTGCCGGACTCGTCTTCCGCTCCGTTGGCTATCTCGGCACCGGCATTGCCGGTGTCGTACTCGATGCGAAGCGCGGCATCGTGCCGAACGAAGGAGGCAGAGTAGTGATCGCTCCCGGCACCGCCAGCCAGGGCGAGTACGTCGTGGGTTGGATCAAGCGGGGCCCTACCGGGGTGATCGGAACTAACAAGCCCGACGCGACGGAGACCACGGATCATCTGCTGGAGGACTTCACGTCAGGCAAGCTGGAGCGGACTCTTTTCCCCCGAGACGAAATAGACCGCATGCTCGAGCAGCGCGGCGTGCGGGTGGTGGCCTGGAACGACTGGCGAAAACTGGATCAGATCGAGCGCGAGCGCGGGGCTGCCCTCGGCCGGCCCCGACTCAAATTCACCACCGTCGCCGACATGCTGGGGGCCCTCGGATGAAGCCAATCAGACTCGCTCTGCTCGGCGGTGTCCTGCTTCAGGGGTGCAGCAACTTCGGAAAGTTCGTGGAAGAGGTATTCGAAGGCCGCCCAGTGGTTCCACTTCAGGCGGCGGAAATCTCCAGCGATGCCCGGCTGGATTCGACCGGCGCCATCGTGGGAAGCTTCGTGGGCGAGGGCACCAGCCGCCGAGTACATCTTCTCTCCAGCGACACGGGGTTGGTCGCCGCTCTGGTCAGGCGCTATCGCCCGGTCAACCAGCGGGGCTCGACGGTGTGGGAGTGGCTCGACAAGCAAGGCACCTACGCCATCAACGTGGATCGGCGTCGCGATCCGATCCTCGCCAACCAGCCGATGGTGACCGGCTCACCCGACGGGCACACCGCGGTAGAGCTGGAGACCATCTTGTTGCACGGCAGCCGGTGCGGTTGGCGCGGGACTCAGGTGGAGTTCATCGTCGATCCGGTCGGCTCCAATTCTTCGCTCCGCGGTCCGGTAGTCGGATCCTTTGGGATTCGCGACAGGGACTGGCGGGAAGATCATGGGTACCGCACCCCACCAACGAGGCCGGATGGCCGGCTGGTGGACACGCTTCTCGCGGCGACAGCTGCAGCAATGGATTCGGTGCTCCAATCGCGGCTCTCCTCGCGGGACCTGCCGCTCGCGTCGGTCGCAGGAGCCCGGCTTGAGGTGAATACCCTTGAAGACATCGATGCGGCCGATGTCCTGGCGTTCCAGCTGGGAGACGGACGGGTACGCTACGCCGTCTCGCTGCGGGAACAGCGCCGGACCGGCTCGGGGACCCGCTCGTGGCGGCGACGGTAATGGTGTGGGACACCTCCATGGTCTGGCGCCAATTCGTTTTTGCTCCCACTCTGCTGGAGTTCCGTTACGGCAGGCTTCGGCCCTGGAAGTCCTGGCCTCCTCTTCTTCTGGCGGCGGCTCGATGCGATGAGCGGATTCGCCTTCCAGCGCGACTATCTCTGGATGGAGCAGGTGGACGTCGCCGATGACGCGGTACTCTGGACGGTGCTGGAGCCACGAAGCAACACGGTCGTCGCCGCAGCGGAGGTGGATGGTCCGTGTTGATTGGAACCGGTCGGCTCGAGCTGATTCCCTTCACTCCCGAAGCCATCGATCTGCTGCTAGCGCGGGACCAGAAGCGATTGCGGGAAATCGCCGGACTCGAGTTCCCCGAACCGCTTCGGCCACCGCCGTTGATGGAAGAACTGCTCCCCGAGGTGCGAGACCGGCTTCGCGCCGCGCCGACGACCCTTGGTTGGTGGACCTGGCTCGCGGTGGAGCGGGACTCGCGGCGGGTGACGGGCGCCCTTGGCTTCGGCGGCCCGCCCGATCCCGAAGGTGCCGTGATGGTCGGCTACTCGACGTATCCAGGAGCGGATCGGAAGGGCTACGCCTCGGAAGCGACCCGGGCACTGGTGGAATGGGCGCTTGCTCAGCCCGGTGTCACCCGGGTCTGCGCCAGCATCCCTCCCGACAACTGGCCGGCACGCCGAGTGGCCGAGAAAGTCGGGATGAAGATATTCGCAACCGTGTGGGAAGAGGACATCGATGAAGTCCTGCTCTACCGTATCGAGCGCCAATGACGAATCCGGAATCGTGATGAAGATCTACACCAAGACGGGAGACGAAGGCGACACCGGTCTCTTTGGCGGAGGACGGGTGCCGAAGGACGATCCCCGGGTCGATGCGTACGGAGAAGTGGATGAGCTCAACTCCGCGATCGGCGTCGCGCGGCTGCGGCTCCGGTTGCCCTGTTCGATGAATTGCTCGAAAGCATCCAGCGCGACCTCTTCGCGATCGGGGCCAGCTGGCGAGTCCCGATCCGGAGAAGGTGCGTAAGGCGCTCGAGAAGGCAGGTCTCTCGGAGGAGCGGGTCGCCGTGATGGAGCGAGCCATCGATGAGGCCGATCGCGAGCTGCCTCCACTCACGGCGTTCGTCCTTCCTGCCGGCAGTGCCAAGGCGGCGGCGTTGCATCTCGCGCGAACCGTGTGCCGGCGGGCGGAGCGTTCCGTCGTGGGGCTTTCCCGTGACACCGCGGTGCCCCCACTCTTCGTAGTCTATCTCAATCGGCTGTCCGACTTGCTTTTCACGCTGGCCGCCTGGCCAATCACCGCGAAGGGGTGCAAGAAACGAAGTGGTGAGGCCTCCTATCCCGGTCGCTCACGCGCTGGGGAACTATCCGGTTCATGTCGATGTCGGAGCGCTGGCGGGTTTACCCGAGATGCTGGCCGGTCTCTGGGGGGAACGTCGTTTGGCGATCATCACCGACACCCACGTCGCGGCGTTGTATGACAAGTGGGCTCAGGGAAACACTGTGCGCGCCGAGGCCACGCTCATCTTCCCTGCCGGTGAAGAATCCAAGACCCGCGAGACCTGGATCCGACTCTCCGACGAGCTGCTCGCCCGGGGCTTCGGCCGCGACTCGGCGATCGTAGCGATTGGCGGGGGCGTGGTGGGAGACATGGCGGGATTCGTGGCCGCCACCTACTGCCGCGGCGTTCCGTATGCGCAGGTCCCCACGACGCTGCTTGCGATGCTCGATGCCTCGGTCGGCGGAAAGGTCGGGGTCGATACACCGCAGGGGAAAAACCTGATCGGAGCCTTCACCCGCCGGCGATCGTCGTCTCCGATCCGGCTACGCTGATGGACCTGCCGGCAGCCGAGTATCGCGCCGGATTTGCCGAGGCGATCAAGCACGGCATGATCGCGGACGCGGGCTATTTCGATTGGATCGAGACCCATGCCTCGGACTCGTCGCGCGGTCCGAGGAGACCCTGGTGGATCTGATTCGGCGAAGCGTGGAGATCAAGGCGGAGGTGGTCAGCGCGGACGAACGAGAGTCGGGGCGGCGCGCGATTCTCAACGCGGGTCATACCGTGGCGCATGCGCTGGAGACCGAATCCGGTTTTCAACTGGCTCACGGTGAAGCCGTCGCCCTGGGGCTGATCGCGGAGACCCAGATTGCCGAGCGACTGGGAATCGCTCGAACCGGACTCTCACAACAAATCGCCAGCCTCGCGGGAGCGCTGGCCTGCCGATCGAGTCGCAGACTCCGCGCGATCTCCAGCGTCTGATGCAAGCGCTGACGCGCGACAAGAAAAATCGCGCCGGAACAATTCATCTCGCATTGCCGGAAGACGTGGGAAGAATGCACGTCGCAAACGGACAGTGGACTGTGCCGGTGGATAGCACGATGATCATGGAGGTTTTGGTCCAGCGCAGCTGATTCACACAACGCACCACACGCCTTCCACAGCTCTCCACCTTTCCCCTTCTTGTAACCGACTGTACGACAATCAGTTACCTGCTTGTATTGAATCGCGGCAATTGTGGAAAGCTGTGGAAAGGTGGACAAAACTTGGAATCGTCTGGTGCTGAACGATTTGTGATGTGGAAATCTAAAAATGCTTGACCGTCTCTCCGGGGCGTCCTATATTCGCACACCTTTTTTGACGGCCACCGCGGGCCGCCTCCCTTCGAACAAAGTTCAGCAGCACTTCCGCTCGGGGAGTCTATGGCATCACTCAACGAGAGCCGGGGCAAAGTTTTCTTTCGTCCAGTTGCAACCGGCGCGTTCGATCAGTATCTGCAGGACATTCAAAAGTTGCCGATGATCACCGATCCCGCCGAGGAGAAACGGCTGGCCCGGCTGGTCCAGAAGGGAGATGAGAAGTCGGCGGAACGCCTGGTAACGGCCAACCTGAGATTCGTCATCTCCTACGTGAAGAAGTATCAGGGCCACGGTCTGGATCTCGCCGAGCTGGTGGCGATCGGCAACGAAGGGCTCCTCAAAGCAGTTCGCAAATTCGATCCCGATCACGGCGTGAAGTTCATTTCCTACGCGGTCTGGTGGGTGCGGCAAGCGGTTCTCAAGGCGCTTGCCGAACAGACTCGCAGCGTACGCATCCCGCTCAACCAGAATTCGGCGCTGATCAAGATGTCCCGCGCCGAGACCTTCCTGTCGCAGGAGCTGGGACGCGAGCCGACCGATGAAGAGATCGCAATGGCACTGAACGACTCGGTCGACAACATCCGCTCCGCTCGACGCATGACGTCGGCGGAGCTTTCGCTTGATGCTCCCCTGAGCGGGGCGACAAGAATGCGGGAACGCTCGGGAGCGCTTTGCCGGGCCCGAAGGTTCGACATCGAGGAGAAGACCGACGCTCGGCTCACCCGCGAGTTCATCGATCGCATCTTCGAGCGGTACCTGACTCCACGCGAGCGCAAGATCCTCTACCTCTACTACGGGCTCGAGGAAGGCTCCGAGGCTCTCACGCTGGAGAAGATCGGCGAGCTGCTGGGGGTCACCCGGGAACGCATTCGCCAGATCCGGGAACGCGCCTTCGAGAAGCTGCGCCAGTCGCCGGACGTGAAGGGGCTGAAGGGGCACTGGATAGCGGCGTAGTGAGTAGGGAGTAGGGGGTAGGGAGAGACGAACTGGCTGGTAATCGTCGCCCTCGGGGAACTTCTCCGGGGGCTTTGCGTTGCCCTCCGGGCCGCGACCTCTCACGCCCCCTACTCCCTACCCCCTACTCCCTACTCCCTACCCCAGCACTCCCCTACTTTCCAACCATGCTCCCGCTCTTTCCCCTCACAACCGTGCTGTTTCCCGGCGCCCCGATGCCGCTCCACATCTTCGAGCCCCGCTACCGGCAGATGCTGGCGGACTGTCTCGAGGGCGACCGCCGCTTCGGGCTGGTGCCCGGAGAGCAGGCGGAACCGGGGGCAGTAGGCTGTATCGCCCATGTCCGGGTGGCGCAGCCACTAGCCGACGGCAGGTCCAACATCGTCGTCATGGGGGAGAAGCGATTCAGGCTGCTCGCTGTCGAAGCCGCGGAGCATCCATACCTGATGGGTCGAACCGAGGACTATGAGGATCGGCCCGAGAGCGCGCCCACGTCCCAGGACCAGAGCGCCCTTATCGACCTCGCGGGGCGGTACCGCGAGTTGCTCCGAGTGCTGATGGACGGGGCCGGTGAGTCAGCCGAGTGGTCGAGCGAGCCAGTCCCGCTCTCATTTCAGGTCGCTGCCCTGCTGGAAGCTCCACTCGAGATTCGGGTGCGGTTGCTCGCGACTCGTTCCACCACCGCGCGGGTCAAGGTGCTCATCGAAGTGCTCCCTCCGTTGCTGCGCGAGGCGAGTACCCGGGTCGAGGTCCATCTCCGCGCGCCCAGCAACGGGGTGGGCGGCCCTCATCACGAGATCGTCGCAGAGGGATGAAGCCGGATCTTGGCGAGCGGCTGAGTCGTATCGTCGGACCTCGCTGGGTCCGAACCCGGGCCGCCGAGCTCGCCACGTACCGGGCCGACGGCCTCCCAACTCACGAATCCACTCCCGGCCTCGTGGTGCTGCCGGGATCCCGTGCCGAGGTGATCGAGCTGCTGCGGGAGCTCAGGGACCGCGGCGTGCCCTTCGTGGCCCGGGGCGCCGGCACCGGACTCTCGGGCGGAGCTCTGGCCAATCCGGATACCGTTCTCATCACCCTCACGCGCTTGAACCGGATTCTGGCGATTCAACCGGAACGGCGCCGTGCCGTAGTCGAACCCGGCGTCGTGAACCTTCGGCTCTCCGAGGCGGCCCAGAAATTCGGGCTGCACTACGTCCCCGACCCCTCGAGTCAGAGCGCCTGCACCATCGGAGGGAACGTGGCGGAGAATGCCGGCGGGCCGCACTGCCTCAAGTACGGCGTCACCACGAACCACGTCACCGAAGTGGAGGTCGTGCTGCCCAGCGGTGACACGGTTCATCTGGGTTCCCCGCATGGAGAGCCCTGGGGACCAGACCTGGTCGGCTTGTTTGTCGGGAGCGAGGGGATGTTCGGCGTGGCCGTCTCCATCACCGTTCGGCTCGAACCGATCCCCGCCGCGGTGCGCACGGTGTTCGCCGAGTTTCTGGCGCTGCGCGACGCGAGCGAGGCGGTGACCGCGATCGTCTCCTCGGGAATCGTTCCCGCGGCACTGGAGATGATGGACCAGTCCTGCATCGCGGCGGTGGAAGCTTCCATCTACGCCACCGGTGCCCGGACCGATGCGGCGGCGGTGCTGCTCGTGGAGCTGGATGGCTCCGAGCGCACCGTCGAGGCTGAGTCGGCGATCATCGAGCGGCTGCTGCGTGAAAACGGAGCGCGAGACGTGCGGAGCGCATCGACCGCCTCCGACCGGGCCCGGCTGTGGCAAGGCAGGAAGAAGGCGTTCGGAGCATTGGGACGGCTGGCGCCGGACCTCGCGGTTCAGGATGCGGTGGTGCCCCGCTCCGCCTTGCCCGATGTCCTGGACCGAATCGCGGGCATTCGGGATCGGCTGGGCATTCGGATAAGTAACGTATTCCACGCGGGCGACGGTAATTTGCATCCTTGCATCAGCTTCGACCGGCGCCAGCCGGGACTCACGGCGAAGGTCGAGGAAGCCAGCCGGGAGATCATGCGGGTCTGTCTCGACGCCGGCGGAAGTATCACCGGCGAGCACGGAGTAGGATCGGACAAGATGGATTACATGCCGTGGGCCTTCAGCGCGGCGTCTCTCGAAGCGATGTGCGCGGTACGGCGGGTCTTCGATCCCGATAACCGGGCAAATCCCGGCAAGGTCTTCCCCCTGCACACCTGCCGGGAGTGGCGGCAGGCAGGAGTCGCATGAGCGAAGCGCTGTATACTCGGCTTCAGGCGCTGCTCGGACCGGGCGGTGTCGAGCGTGACGCCAAGGGTCTTCCCCGTGCGGTGCCCGAGAGCGATGACGCCCTCGCGATGGTCTGTGCTCTCGCGAGCGAGGAGGGGTGGAAGCTCCGGCTCGAGGGAGCCGGCACCTGGCTCCCCGCAGACGCCCCGGCCGATCTGAGCCTCAGCACGAGAAGCCTCAATCGCCTGATCGCCCTGAATCCGGCCGACCTGGTCGCGACGGTGCAGCCCGGGATGCCGATCGAAGCGCTGCAGAGCGAGCTGTTCGCCAAGGGCATGTGGCTCGCCATGGATCCTCCGGGGAGACCCGAGCGCACCATCGGATCCATCGTCGCGACCGGAACCGCCGGACCGCTGCGGCATGGATTCGGTCCGGTGCGAGATCATGTGCTGGGTTGTACCGCGGCTACCGGAGACGGACGCCTGGTCAGCGCGGGAGGACGGGTCGTAAAGAACGTCGCCGGTTACGATCTGACCAAGCTTCACGTCGGCGGCTTCGGTGGATTCGGCGCCATCGCGGAGCTGCACCTTCGACTGCGCGCCCTGCCCGAGGTTGATAGCACGCTGCTCGCGCGGGGGACGAGGGATGCGATGGTCCGGGCCGGGCGCGATGCACGGGAAGCCCAGTCGGCAGCCGTGGCATTGGAGCTCTTCTCGCCCGCCCTGGCGGCGGACGCGGAGTGGGTGCTCGCCGCGCGGCTGATCGGAGCCACTGCGGCGGTCGAGGCGGAGCGTGAACGGCTCGCCAAGGCGACCGGGCTCACCTGGGATCCCGTACCCTCTCAGAGAGAGAGTGCCTTCTGGGGATTGGCAGCCCGAGGGGCCCTCGCGGGTCCGCTCACCCTCAGGTTGGGCGTCCTGTTCGATGGCATGGACGACGCGCTCGATCTGGTCCGGGAGCACTTCGATGAAGGCCTGGTTTCGGCAGGCTTGGGAAGCGGCAGCATTCGCTGGACCGGCGACGTGCCCACCGATCGCCTCGTCACCCTGCGGCGCATCGCGGCGACCCGCGAAATTCCGGTAACGCTGGAGCGGGCGCCATGGGCAGTCCGCCAATCAGTCGGTCATTTCGGTGCGTATCGAGAAGGCGTGGGACAACTGGTAGGACGCTTGCGCGAAACGTTTGATCCGCGTGGATGCCTCTCGGTCGCACTCGAGGGCAGCGTTTCGTGACCCTGGATCTGACATCGCTCGACCCCTGCGTGCACTGCGGATTCTGCCTGCCGGCATGCCCAACCTACGCCGTCACCGGAGACGAAGCGGACAGTCCGCGCGGCCGGATCGTGCTCATGCGCTCGCTGGAACGAAACGAGATTCCAGCGGATGATCCCGCTGCCCGTCAACACCTCGATGCCTGCCTCGGCTGCCGGGGCTGCGAGCCGGTCTGTCCTTCTGGCGTGGGATACGGACGTGGCCTCGAGGCAACCCGGGAGCTCCTCGTGCAGCACAACGGCATCCCGCCAGTCGCGCGCCTACTGCTCGGAACATTCGGGAATTCGCTCTGGGGAAAGCCCTTCTTCTTCCTGCTGAAGACGCTGCGGAACCTCGGTCTGGCCGATTCGCTGAGTGGGAGCGGACGGATCGGTTTCGGTCTGGGGATGATCGCGGCCACCAAACCGGTCCATCGGGAAAGCCCCACGTCACCCCGAGTTCCGGGCGGTTCACGAGGCACGGTCCGGATCTTCACCGGCTGCATCATGAACGGATTGTTCTCCCACGTTCACGCGGCGACTCGCCGAACCCTCGAGGCGAATGGTTATCAGGTAGTCGAGACAGAAGGACAGCTCTGCTGCGGCGCCCTGCACGCCCATGCCGGCGACCATCCCGGTGCGGTTCGTCTTGCCCGCGCCAATCTCGCGGCGTTCGGGCCCGGCACCGAACCAGTGGTAGTAAACAGCGCGGGGTGCGGTGCTCTGCTCAAGGACTACGGGCATCTGCTAGGCACGGCGGAGGGAAAAGCCTTCGGCAACCGGGTCCGTGACGTTTCGGAGCTCCTTGCCGATGCAGGGCCAGTCCCCGGCGGAGAGCTTTCACTCGAGGTCGCCTACGACGCCCCTTGCCACCTGCAGCACGCCCAGCGAGTCCAGGCTGCGCCGCTGGCTGTCCTGAATGCCGTTCCGGGACTCAGGCTCCGGGTGCTGCCTGACTCGGACCGCTGTTGTGGCAGCGCCGGCATCTTCTCCGCCCTGCAGCCCGCCATGTCGCGAGCGGTTCTGGAGACCAAGATCTCGTCATTTGCCGAAGCCACACCTCGGCTCGATTTCGTGGCTACTGGGAATCCAGGCTGTCACATGCAAATCGGAGCCGGGCTGCGCGCCGCTCGTCTCCCGATCCAGGTGGCCCACCCGGTCGAGCTGCTGGATTGGTCGTACGAGGTGGGGGGAGTGTATGGGAGAGGGCTGAGATAAAAGGACTGAGGACTGAGGAGGGGATCGCACTCCCTACCCCTCAGTCCTCAGTCCTTTCTCCTCACTACTGCTGCTACTTTTCAGGATGGACCGCGCCATCCTCTTCGATTTCAATGGGGTCATCGTCGATGACGAACCCCAGCATTGCGACGCGCTGATCGCGACGCTCGCTGAGTACGGTCTCCCGCTCAGCCGCGACGACTACTATCGCGATTACCTCGGCTTCGACGACAGGGAGTGTTTCCGGTTCGCCTTCGAGGGGAACCGGCTTCGGGCCGACGACGGTGTGCTCGATCACGCGATCGAGCGCAAAGCAACCCTGTATGAGAAGGCCATTCGCCAATCCATGACGCTCGTGCCAGGCTCAACCGACTTCATTCGGGACGCGTCCCGCAGGGGCTATCGTCTCGCCGTTGTCTCCGGCGCGTTACGCCGGGAGATAGAGCTGGTGCTGTCGCTCGCCGGATTGCGAGACTTGTTCGGGGTGGTGATTGCCTCGGAAGACGTGAATGCCTGCAAGCCCGATCCCCAAGGCTACGAGCGGGCGCGCGTGACGCTGGCACTGCCCTCCGAACGATGCGTGATCATCGAGGACTCCCTTCCCGGCTTGGGCGCCGCCCGCCGAGCAGGCATTCGCTGTGCAATGGTCGCGACTTCCCATTCGGCGACTGATCTGCGGGCTGCCGACCTGGTATGGCAGGACCTCCGGGGCCACACCGCCGACGAACTGCCCTGGTCCGCATGAGCGCTCCCCGGGTTTCCCTCGATCGCGCGCGGCTCGACCGCCTCCGCCAGGGGGCGGTGGTGGTTCGGACCGAGCCTGCGGCGTTCAATGTTACCGGCATGGGGGCACTCCAGTGTCTCCAGGGATTGCTCACCAACGACCTCGTCAAACCGGGTGATCACAGCCTCGTGTATGGGGCGCTGCTTACTCCGAAGGGGATGATCGTGGTGGATTTCTGGGTGCTGCGGCGGCCCCAGGGATTCCTGCTGCTGGCGGAGCGCGATGGCCGCGAGGCCGCCCTCGATCTCTTCCAGCGCCAGTTACCGCCCCGACTGGCCCGGATGGAAGATCTCACCGGGGCAAGTGAGCGCGCTCTGGTTGTTCGGCGAGAATGTGCTGGGTACCCTGCGCTTCTCCCGAATCGGACCCGTGCCCGAAGCCGAAGGCCGACTCGCCGAAGGTGCCCCCGACTCCGAACTCTTGATTGCGAGGCCCCACGCCAAGGCACCGTTTCAAGCGCTGGTGACGGGAGCCAATGACGAAATCGAGAAGGCGATCGCGACGCTCACCCGGGCCGGGGCAACCGTGGGAGACGAGCGGGAGACGGCGGCGGCCCGGATCCTCGCGGGATGGCCCGCACTGGGTGCCGAGATAGGAGAGAAGACGCTGCCCCAGGAAGTCCGCTACGACGAACTCGATGGGGTCTCGTATACCAAGGGTTGCTATACCGGGCAGGAAACAGTGGCCCGGTTGCACTTCCGCGGCCACACCAATCGTGGGCTGCGCGGGCTTATCTGGCAGGAGGGAGACCTGCCTCCGGGGACTTCGGTTACCACCGATGATGGCAAGGAAGTCGGCACGGTGCGCTCCACCCTCTTCCTTCCCGACCGATCGGTGGCGCTCGCGCTGCTTCGTCGCGAGGTGGAACCAGGGTCATTTGTAACCGCGTCGGGCCGGCCGGCGATCGTCGTCGCCCTGCCCTTCGACGTAGACCTGCTGCTCGCGTGATCCAGATCACAATTCCATGAAACACAAGGGCCGCCTTATGGCGGCCCCCGAGCGGCGATTCAGCAATTGCGACCCGGCGATTACATCGAGTGCGCGGTGTCGCGGGGCATGCTGTCCGTCTTCATGGCGCCTGAGTCGGCCGGTGCCGGCGCACCCATAGTCGAGTCGGCCGGCGGAGTCTGGGCCTTCTTCGGACCGCACGCCGTCAGAGCGAGCAGGGCGGCCAGCGTGAGAACCTTCTTCATTGGGACTCCTCTAAGGTTACGAGTGATGCACAGCTGGCTCGAGCCCCGTCATGGGGCGACAAACCGCGCGCAAGTTTATTAGCGAGTGCTCCATTGTCAAGCACCGGGGGCCGGCTTGGTCATGCGTTACATTTTCCTCGGGTCGCCCGCCCCTACTAATCTTATACTCATGCCTAACCTTCCCCAGACCCTCGGCGAGCTCAAGCGCAGCCGGTGGGCCGAGCCACCGCTGCGCGGCCGGTCGGTGCGCGACGAAATCCGCGCCAACGTCCTGCGCATGATGCAATCCGGCGAAGACCTCTTCCCCGGCATCGTGGGCTACGAAGACACCATCGAGCCCCAGCTGATCAACGCCCTGCTGGCCCGGCACCACTTCATTCTCCTGGGCCTCCGCGGCCAGGCCAAGAGCCGGATTCTGCGCAACTCACCGGATTTCTGGACGAGGTGATTCCCATCATCGAGGGGAGCGAGGTGAACGACGATCCCTTCGCGCCGATCTCCAAGTTTGCCCGGGAACGGATCGCGGAGTGCGGCGATGCCACGGCGATCGGCTGGTTGCATCGCGACAACCGCTACGTCGAGAAGCTGGCGACCCCGGACGTCACCATCGCCGACATCATCGGCGACGTCGACCCGATCAAGGCCGCCCGCGGCGGCCACATGCTGGCCGACGAACTCACCATGCACTTCGGGCTGCTGCCTCGCGCCAACCGCGGCATCTTCGCCATCAACGAGCTCCCCGACCTGAGCGGCAAGGTCCAGGTCGGCCTGTTCAACATCATGCAGGAAGGCGACGTCCAGATCAAAGGCTATCCGGTGCGCCTGCCGCTGGACGTACTGCTCGCCTTCACGGCCAATCCCGAGGACTACACCGCGCGGGGCAAGATCATCACGCCGCTCAAGGACCGGATCGGCTCGGAGATCCCACCCACTACCCCCTCGCGGTCGAGCTGGGGATGGCGATCACCGCGCAGGAGGCATGGACCGAGCGCGGCGGCGCCGCTGGATTCCCGATTCGTGCGGGAGACGGTCGAGCGGGTCGCCTTCGAAGCCCGCGAGGACAAGCGGGTCGACAAGCGCTCCGGAGTGAGCCAGCGGCTGCCGATCAGCGTGCTGGAGCACGCGATCTCCAACGCCGAGCGCCGCTCACTCACCCACAGCGGCCGGGCGTGGACCCCGGGTAAGCGACTCTACGCCTCGGTGCCCTCGATCACCGGCAAGCTGGAGCTGGAATACGAGGGAGAGCTGCAGGGCGGCGGGGCCATCGCCCGGGAACTGATCCGCCGCGCCGCGGGGGACACGCTGGCCGAGCGGGCGGGCGGGCGCGATGGACGGCATCGTCGCCTGGTTCGACCAGGGCGGCGCCCTCAAGATGAGCGGCGACGAGCGGAGCGAACTCTATCTCAAGGGACTTCGGGTGGTGCCCGAATGTGCGACACTGTGACCAGGGGACGGCCGAGGTCCGCGATCAGCGCGACTGGTGGCCGCCTGCGAGCTGATCCTGAGGGACTCGCCGCCGAGAAGCGGATCAGCCGAAACGAAGAGGTAGGGTATACCCGGGCCAAGCCGGAGAACGGGAGCCGGGGGTGGGTATCAGAAGGGGTTGGGCTTAGGGTGAGAACAGCAGATTGAAGATTTAAGATTTTCAGATTGAAGATTGAACGGCGGTTTGGGGGACCGCGTCAGCCTGAATAATCTTCAATCTGAAATCTTCCAATCTGAAAATTTCTACCAACCTCTCGCTCTCGCCAGTCCCACCACGACCTCCGCAGTGCCGCCCAATCCCGAGCAGCCCGGTGTTGAGAATCGCGTGATAGTTGGTAGCTGATCGTCCCAGTCCCTTCCGTAGTACTCCTTGTGATATCGGGAGCGGCGAGCGTCAATCTCGTCCATGTATTTCTCGGCCGCGCGAGGATCGAGCTTCTCGGCCTGGGCGGCGTACTTCGCGCGGAATTCGCGCGGCGCCACCAGCTTCACGTGCAGAGCGTCGGTCAGCTGGCCGATTACTGCCGGCGCTGCACGGCCCACCAGGACAGCCCGACCCTCCGCCGCCACTTCCTTCACCACCGCCTCGGTGATTCGAACCAGGCTGGGCTCGTCTCTCGGCAGCGCGGCAGCTCCCAGCTCGGGAACCGCCAGCTCCTGCGATGAGACTGCAAGCGTGCGAGCCAGCCGTTCGATGAAGCTGGGGGCCCGCTCCTCCTGACGCGCCACGTCCACCGGTGAGAGCTTGGCGCGTTCCGCCACCCGGTCGATGATCTCGTTGTCCACCACGGACCAGCCGAGCCGCGCGGCGACCAATCGCGCCACCTCGGAACCGCCTGCCCCGTACTGCCGGGAGATCGTGATGACCATGGGTGAGAAGCTACGGTTAGTGGTGGATGTGGACAACGTGAGATGTGAGAGGTGAGAAGTGAGAGGGAACTGCACTGAGGATGCCTTCACCTCTCACGTCTCACCTCTCACCTCTCACGTTTTTTCCTCTAAGCCCGAGCCCCACTGTCGCGATCGCGCACACCGTCCCGCCCAAGGCGAGCGAAGTACGCACCCCGAGGTGCTCGGATATCCAGCCCGCCTGAAGGGAGCCGAATGGCGCCATCCCCAGGACCATCAGGGAGTAGAAGCCCATGACTCGGCCGCGGAGATCGTCGGGCGCCTGGGTCTGGAGCAGCGAGTTGGTCATCACGTTGTTGAGAATCATGCTGCATCCCGGCCAGGCCGAGCAGGAAGGCGGCGATCCAATACTGGGATACCAGCGCGACCAGGGCGAGCGCAGTGCTGAACATGAGGCCGCCGAATCGAATCAGAGTCGAGCCCTTGGCCCGGGAACCCAGTGCTGCCATCGCGAGCGCTCCGACGCTGGCCCCGAGGCCCACCGCGGACATCAGTCCGCCGTAGCCCGTGGCCCCGACGCCGAGGACGTTCTGGGCGTAGACCGGCAGCATCGGCAGAAAGGAAAAACCGAAGACGCTGAAAGCGGCGGTAAGGAGCAGCAGCGAACGGGGGACTTTCTCCCCCATGGCGTAGCGTACTCCCTCCTGAAAGGTCCCCTGCCCCTCGACCTTCCGTGCCTCTCCCCTCACCACCCCACGCATCGAGAGAAAGGCGATGATTACCGCGAGAAAGCTCGTGGCATTGGCAAAGAAGCAGGCGGCAAGACCCACTGCGGCAATCAGAGCCGCGGCGATCACCGGCCCGATGATCCGGGAGAGGTTGAAGACCGATGAGTTGAGCGCGATCGCGTTCGAGCAGATCCTCTCTCCCCACCATCTCGATCACGAACGACTGGCGGAAGGGCACTTCGAAGGCGGAAAGCGTGCCCAGAAAGACGGCGAGCGCCATTACCCAGGCGACAGTCACCCGTCCGGTCGCAGTCAGCACCCCGAGCGTGAGCGCCTCGCACATCATGAGGCTCTGAAACAGGATGATTCCCCGGTGCTTGTTGACCCGGTCCGCCAGAACTCCGCCGTAGAGCGTGAAGGCCAGGATCGGCAACGAGCCGAGGGTGCTGACCAGCCCGACTTTGAACGGGGAATTGGTCAGCTGCAGCACCAGCCATCCCTGGGCCACGGTCTGCATCCATGTCCCACAGAGAGAAATGAACTGGCCAGCGAAGAAGAGACGAAAATTCCGGTGACGGAGTGCGGTGAAGGGGTTGGGGGTGGGCACGGAGGAAGGGTAATTAAGACCGGGAACAGGGAACAGGGAGACGGGAGACGGAACACGGGAACGGGCTGAACGGGTTGAACGGGAGGCCGGAAGGTGGGTATGCATTCAGTAGCGGCCTGTTCCCGGTTCCCTGTTCCCCGTTCCCGCTTCTGGCAATGCGCTTCACCACCTACTCCAAGTTCGTTCCCGGCCTCGCCGAGGCGGTGAATCTCCAGTCGTTGCTGGATGAGCTGGGAGATTTCCTGCTACAGTCGGGCTTTTCGGG
>CAWGED010000014.1:0-145959 GCA_963821525.1 uncultured Gemmatimonadales bacterium
AGCGCAGCGAGGGAGCGGGAAGGCGGAATGCTCTGCCCAGAAAGCAGCGAGGGAGCAGAATGGCGGAATGGCGGAAGTGAAGTCTCCCAAAGACGTGTACGCAAAAATCAAGGACACATCATCTGAACTTGGAGTTGGCGGACGCATCCCCACTCCCCACTCCCCACAACCCACTCCCTACTCCCTACTCCCTAATCTGCCCGACCGCTCGAACGCCTCATTTCTGGTTCCCCACGAAGATGGCGCCGTTGAGTTCCCCCGCGTCGGTGGTCAGCGGCGCATAGTGCGTCTGGTAGTTGCGACCGAAGATCGTGGCTTCACCGACGTACGAGCGCTTCTGCATCAACGCCTGATAGCTGGGGTGCCCGCGATCGAGCGTGGTATTGACGGCGGACTTGCCCTCAGAGGTCAGCAGGGTGGTCTGCACCCGGATGAAGTCCTGGCCGTTGAAGCCGAAGATCGTCACCGTCCTCATCCGGTTGCGGGCATTGATGACGTAGATGGTCATCATGATGCTCACCGCGAGCGCGACCACGAAGACACCCGAGAAGATGTGCAGCACCGTCTCGTAGGATCCGGTGGCCTGGTACAGCCGAGCGACGATCTGCGGCCCGAAGACCCCGGCCATGGCCCAGGAGCTGAGCACGTAGCCGTGGATCGCGCCCAATTCTTTCGTCCCGAACAGGTCGCCGATGTACGCCGGCAGCGTCGCGAAGCCGCCGCCGTAGAAGGTCAGGATCATGTACAGCACCACCTGGAACATCACGATGCTGGTGATGCTGGGCAGGAACCAGAAGGCCACGATCTGGACCGCGAAGAACAGGGTGTAGGTGTTGGCCCGGCCCAGGTAGTCGGAGAAGGACGCCCACCCGAGGCGGCCCAGGCCGTTGAAGATGGACATCAGGCCCACCACGCCGGCGGCTTGGGCGGGGGTGAGGCCGATGCTCTCCTGGGCCAGCGGGGAGGCGGTGTAGATGATGCCGATGCCGCAGGAGATGTTGATGAACATCATCACCCACAGGCCGTAGAACGGCGCTCTTCTGATCGCCGCATTCGCGGCCATCTGCGTGAGATCCGGAATCACCTTCTTCTCCCCAGCGTCGACGGCGGCCTTCATGCTGGCCGGCATCCACCCCTGGGGCGGTCGCGCGATGTAGCTGGCGGCGCCGAACATGATCACCAGGTACGCCAGGCCCGCGAACAGGAAGGCGGCGGAGATGCCCGACGCGACGGCGCTCCTCAACTTCGGCGAGTCCTTGATCTCCCAGAATGGCGCCAGCGCGCTGTTGCTGAGCGCGGCGTTAAGCTCCACCAGCGTGGGCTCGGCATCCTGGGCCAGCTTCGCCGGCAGCATGCCCAGAACCTCTTCGTTCCGGCCGGCCCTGACCGCGTCGAACAGCTGGTCGATGCCGTAGCCAGCGGTGGCCTCGTCCTTGACGTGGATGGCCTTCAGGAGATTTCGGCTCGAACTGAGGTTGGAAATCCCGGCCCGAAAGTCGGCCTCGGCCATCCCCAGCTTGCTGGCCGCGACCTCCGACATGATGTAGTTGTAGACCGGCCCGCCGATGGCAGCGCCGAAACCGAATCCCATGATCGCCAGCCCAGTCGCCATGCCGCGCCGGTCCGGGAACCACTTCACCAGGGTCGAGACCGGCGTGATGTAGCCGATGCCGAGCCCGATCCCGCCCAGCACCCCGTAGCCCAGCCAGAGAATCTCGATGACGCCGAGCTTCGCCCCCAGGCTGGCCACGAGGAGGCCGCTGCCCCAGAAGACCGCCGCAACCATGCCCGACTTGCGGGGACCGTTCCGCTCGACGAACCGTCCCATCACCGCGGCGGACATGCCGAGAAAGAAGATAGCAAGGCTGAAGGTGATGGAAACGTCGCTCTTGGCCCAGCCGAAGGCGTTTTCGAGCGGCAGGTTGAAGACGCTCCAGGCGTACACC
This sequence comes from uncultured Gemmatimonadales bacterium, assembly GCA_963821525.1. Classification (GTDB taxonomy): domain Bacteria; phylum Gemmatimonadota; class Gemmatimonadetes; order Gemmatimonadales; family GWC2-71-9; genus DATBGE01. The sequence goes on from CAWGED010000014.1 coordinate 1,947, forward strand.
GACCCGATGGAGATATGAATCCCGACGGCCGAGGCGGCGATCAACCAGCGGTTCTTCATGTCAGCCTCCATTCATGCCAGATCATGGCTGTGCCAAGGTTCAGGCCCTGATGGGCAGGGTGCCACATCGGGAGGCTGCGATCAAATAGACTGCTGCCGTCGCCCGTAGCCGGGCTGCAGTCGGATGAGGATGGGTCGGGACCGGTACAGCAGCGCGCCCGGAAGCCGGCGCGTCTTGGAGTGGTTCACTGCAAGGCAGGGATGAACATAAGGGAATCCCACTGGTTGGATAGGGGGGCGCGTGCGTGGCCATCGTGGGCGCGCATCAGCGATGGCGCTCCCAAGCAACTCGCAGCATACGAATCTCGTGGGAGACATCGGCGGCGGCGTTAAGACGCTGTGAATCTCCGATCATCATAGAGACCTGCTGGTCACATACATGTTCACACCAATGTGACCCCGTGATTAGAGGACCTCTGAATAGCTGTCGGGCGTGGCGCTAGTCGACGCCATCCTCCGGCGGTGGCCTGCGAGGCGGAAACGAATCAGTGATTGTGGCGGGGCGCACGACCTTCGACGCTCCGCTGTGCGCAACCTGGTCAACGCTGGCGTCCCTGAGTTGACAGCCATGAAGCTGACTGGCGACAAGACCCGTGCGGTGTTCGATCGTACAACATCGTCTCGCCGGCAGAGACCGCGGGGGCGGTGGCGAAGCTCGCGAGTTATCTTGAGGCGCAGGAATGCCACAAAACGGGCACAATCCGCCCGACTAGGACTCCAACCACACCAACAGAGGAAGTATCGAAGTCGCAGTAGTAGTGGAAGTTGCAGGACCACGCTCGGGTGGCGAAACTGGCAAACGCATGGGACTTAAAATCCCAAGAGGCGAAATCCTCATGTGGGTTCGATCCCCACCCCGAGCATTTTCCCCAGTCGCCGGCTAAAGCCGCCACTCGGCTCGTGTCGCTAAAGCGACGAACTGCCCTCGAAACCGAATTGCCACTTTATCCGCCGGTCCGCCCTGTCCGCCCTGTCCGCCCTGTCCGCCTTGTCCGCCGCTTTCGCCCCCAGGCCGTGAAGAGAGTTTCACCGGAGTTTAACCACCGCGACAGGTGGGCTCACCTAGGATCAGGGGCCCGAGTGTGCTTGTGCGCCCGGTGTCAGGATCAGTCGATGAGAGGTAGATCGCCGCTCGCTGAGGGTGAAGAGGATACAACAATGCGCAAACTAGCCATGATGGCCATGTGGCTCCTGCTCGTGACCGGGCGTTCAGGCCTGGCACAGGACTCGACCACGGCCGTGGACTCCCAGGCAGTCCGCATGATGCCCATGATGTGGATGCATCTCGACTCCGTAGCCACCTGGTCGCCCGAACAGATAAAGAAAATGATGCCGCAACACCAGCAGATGGTGACCCGGATGATGCAGAGTGGGCCGGGACACATGATGGGCCCGGGAATGATGGGTGGCCCCGGCATGATGGGGACGAGTCCCTATGTGACGGCTCTACGCGATTCGGTGGAACGTGATCTCGCCGCTCTTCCGGGCCTCTCTGGAAATGAGCTCAAGTCCCGGATGCAGGGCCACGTGGATCGGCTGCGCCGTCTGATGGTCGTGCGGATGGGGATGATGGGCGGCGGAGGCTGGGCGGGTATGCCCGGCGGATGTGTGATGGTCGATTCGCTCGGACACATGTCATCGGCTCAGCGACAGCGGATCTGGCCGATGCACGCGCGGATGTCGGGGCAGATGATGGATGCGATGATGGCAAACATGCAGGCCGTGGGAACCCCACCCGATTCGGCCTGGCTGGCGCTCCGCGACTCAGTACGCGCCGACATGACGCAGTTGCCCCAGCTCCAGGGCGATAGCCTGCGTACCCTCATGCTGGCGCATCAAGGGCGGATGCAGCGCTTGATGGGCCAGCATGTGCAGCGGATGGGGATGCACATGGGACCGATGAGGATGGCTTGCCCGATGTAGCCTAAAGGGAATTTCGCGGCTGAGGCCGAATTCAGCGGCTGAAGCCGCGACTCGCCCGGTCCGCCGGGTCCGTCCGATTCGCCCGTCCGCCGATCTGCCTTGTCCGCCGGTCCGCCTTGTCCGCCCTGACCGTCCTGTTCGCAGCCTTAAGTCTTGTCTCTCACCTCCCACAGCACATTCAGAATCACCCACCGACCGTTCCACTTCACCAGGTGCAGGTAGTCGATCCAGCCCGGACATGTCGACCCGCACGCTCGCGGCCTTCTGAAAGACGTCGAGGATCTTCACATCCTTGCGCTGCTTGTCGACCGGGGTGGACTTGCCGCCGCCTGAGCGTGCGCCGTGGATCAGCTCCGTCGCCCCCATGCTGCGGATCCAGGTGGCCCCGGTCGAGTCACTGAACTGGACCCGCTTCGCCAGCTCCGGATGGAGTGCCCGCGCCATGCGATCGCCGTCGGCGTTATACCAGCCTTCGGCGTAGTCCAACGCGGCAGCTCGAATGCCCGCGGTATCCGCTGCCGTCTGCGCGGCGAGCGGGGTGGCGAGGAGCGGGACAGCGGCGAGAACGCCGAGCAAGTGTCGTTTCATCTCCGGATCTCCAGGTTGTTCGACGTTTTCAGGCATTGAGATTCCCTTGCTGTGCTCGGAATGACAGCGCTCTTCCGCCGCGCCGAGCCGCCGAGCCGTCGAGCCGCCGAACCGTCGAACCGTCGAGCCGCCGACCGCCGAGCCGCCGAGACAATGGAACTTCCCGACCGGCCCAGCAACACCGGCGGGACTATCTGGCCCTCTCGGGGGACGACTTGGCTTTCAGCGAAGCAGCGACCGCAATCGCTCGCTGTGGGATCGGCTGGAGGTGAAGCGGGTGCCGTCCTTCATGGTCACGACGTACTCGCCGTGGAAGTACGGCTCGAGGGATCCGATTCGGTCCACGTTCACGATCACCGAACGGTGGATGCGGACGAAGGTGGTGGGGTCGAGGCGCGCCTCCAGCGATTTCATGGTCTCCCGCACCAGGTGCGTCTTGCCCCGGGCATGGAGCCGGGCGTAGTTCCCCGCGGCATCGATCCAGTCCACCTCCTCCGCCCGCACGAAGAACAGCCGCTCACCTTCCCGAACCACGATGCGCACCGGTGCCGGCCGTTCCGCCCGAAGCTGGGCCAACAACGCGCGCAGCTCCGGTTCTGCTTCCGCCGTTCCCCGGCGATCGAGCCGTTCCCGTACTCGGTGGAGCGCCGCCTGGAATCGTTCCGGTTCGAGCGGCTTCAACAGATAGTCCACCGCATTCACTTCGAACGCCTTGAAGGCGTATTCGTCGTATGCGGTGACAAAGACAATCGCGGGGAGGGAATCGGCCGGGAGGGACTGCAGCACCGCGAACCCGTCCATCTCGGGCATCTGGACGTCGAGAAAGAGGAGATCTGGAGAGTGGATCGTGATGGCTTCGAGCGCCGCCGCCCCATCGCCGCACTCGGCGACCAGCTCGAACGCCTGATCTCCCGCGAGGAGACTGCGGATCCTCTCGCGAGCCAGCGGCTCGTCGTCCACCACTACGGCGCGCATGGCCGTCATCACGGTCGCCGGAGCGGGACGACCAGATCCACTCGCAGACCGCCTCCCGGTGCTGGGCTTAGCGTGAGCGCCGCTCGCTCTCCGTAGAGCGCGGCCAGTCGGCGCCGGGTGTTGCCGAGTCCGATTCCTTCGACCGGGAAATCATTGGAGTGGTCGAGTCCGGAGCCGTCATCGGTAACGCTCAGCTCGAGGTGATCGTCGTTTCTGGCGGCCGCGATCGTGATTCGCCCTGCTCCCGCGCGTCGCGCGATGCCGTGCTCGATCGCGTTCTCGACCAGAGGCTGGAGCACGAAATGAGGCACGAAGACCTCTTCGGCTCCCGGCCCGATCATCTTCTCCACCGTGAGCCGGTCCTGGAAGCGGACCTGCTGGATTGCCACATAGTTGTCGAGCGTCTCCAGCTCGTCGCCCAGTGGAACCTCCTGGCTCTCCGCTCGACGCAACGTACGTCGCAGGAGGTCGCTCAGCCGAGCCAGCATCCGATCTGCCGCATCGGGATCGCGATGCAGGAGGGTCGAGATTCCCTGCAGCGTGTTGAACAGAAAATGGGGATGCAGCTGCGCGCCCAGCGCCTCGAGTCTCGCCTCGGCGAGCTGGCCCTGGAGCAGGGCCGCCTCCTTCTCCCGCTCGCGATAGCGGTAGTAGTAGACAATCGCGTGTATCACTCCGATCAGCGCCCAGAATACCATGCTTTCGATGACGAAGCTCTGGCTCACCATCTCGCGGAGCGATGGCATGTGAGACTGGGGCAACAGCAGCTTGATCATCTTGAGGAACAGGGCGTACTTGAGGATCATACAGAGCGAGACTGAGTACCAGCCAGAGCGGGACAGTCGGCGTCCACCCGCTGCGCTCGATGGGCCACCGCCGCGCCATCCAGATGAAGAGCGGGGTGAAGATGGCGCAGGTGTACCAGTCGAGGAGCCGAGAAGTGAGGAGCCACCGCCACTCGATCGGCCGGCCGATCTGTCGGAAGGTGAGCGCCGCCCCGCCCACGCTGAGCAGCGCCAGCGCGGTCCAGATCGCCCAGATGATGAGGACGCTGCTCCAACTCCAGCGGAGCAGGGGAGGGGTCGAGGCCGGCGGTGCTGGAGGCATCGTCCGAAAGGGCGTGAGACGTAGGACGTGAGACGTGAGACGTGGCGACGACGTTAGGCTTCGGCGGGACGGAAGACAAGATGAGGTGGGACGAAGTGGCCGTACGGTGGGATGAGGGATTGGGGATTGAGGGAAGGGTACTTGGGCCTGAGCGTGGGGTGCTTCCTACTTCCTACTTCCTACTTCCTACTCCCTACTCCCTACTCCCTACTAGTAGTTCCCACTCGGATCAATCAGCACGTACGTCAAGGTATTCCCAGCCACGAAATACGGCGCGCCCGAGCCGAGGGTCTGAACCATGGCGTTCATCAAACGCGCGTCGGTCGTCCTCATGCTGATCCCGATCTGGTAGGGGCCGCCGGTGCCCAGGTTGTCCCAGTCGAGCGTGTAGCTCGGGTTGTTGAACTGAAATCCGGCGGGGAGATACGGGGTCAGCTCGGGCGGCTCCACGCCGGGCCCGACCTCGGCCGGCCACATGTTGTTGTTGTCGGCCTCGTAGTTGTAGGCCGCCAGCCGTACCGCGACGAATTCGCCCACAATGCGGGAGGTCATCGCGGTCCGCGTCAGGTCGATGTACTTGAGGACGGCGAGACTCGACAGCACACCCATGACGACGATCACGACAAGCAACTCGATCATCGTCCAGCCGCGGCGCTTGTCCATCAGCTGGTCCTCCCGCGGACTTTTTCATAGCTGTCCCCGACGAAATCGTCGGGTGGCGATGCTGGAATTGTAGGTCAGCTCGATGGCGCCATTCCGCGCCTTGAGCAGGTAGCCTCCGCCCTCGATGCTGTATTCGACGCCGTTGCCACCCCCGCCCGCTTCCTGGAGGCTGTTCGGCAAGCGGCCATTGGATCGACGGAACTGCTCGACGTGAAGGATCTCGCGATAGATCAGGAGACGGAGGCTGGCGTCCTGGATCTCGGGGCTCTCGACTCGCTCCTTGGGGAAGAACCACTCGGGATGCAGAGCGACCGTAAGGCCGCAGGCCAGGAGGATGCCGAGGGATATCGTCCAGAATCCGATCTTGCGGGCCGGCGTCTGCTCGGGAACATCGCGCCGGGCACGTTTCTGCTGCTGTTCCTCCACCACGTCCTTATACGCCTTGACCAGATCCCGCCGGTCATACGGCTCGTTCGAGCCGGGCTTCTTCCTGGGTGGCTGCGAGCTCATGTGGTCACCATCTCCCCGTCGAGCGCCCGGCTGATCTGGTCGGGAAAGGCCCGGATGTCGATTGGCTTGGTGATGTACCCGTCGAACCCGGAGTTGATGGCCTTCTCCCGGTCGCCGCTCATCGCGTGAGCCGTGAGCGCCACGACTCGTACGCTCTTATGCTCGGATTGGCGAAGTTCCTTCAGCAGCGCGTAACCATCCTTCCCTGGAAGTTGAATGTCCATCAAGACGAGGGCGGGATGGTTCTGTCCGACGGCCTCCAGCAATCCCTCGCCGCTGGTCAGCGGTACGACCTCATGCTTTCGCAGGGTGAGGAGGGTCCGGAACAGCTTCATGTTGTCCGGGCTGTCCTCGACAATCAATATTGTGGCCACTGCGCTCCGGTCGATGGTCGGTGGTCGATAGTCGCCATGGTCATGGGTCGTAGGTCATGGGTCAATCCGTTTCCTACCTCCCACGTCCCACGTCCTCACGTGTCCACCGGTTCATTGAGGAGGGAATCATCTATAACTACAATTGTGCTATCGTGTTCGCAACCATTGAACCGAGGTCTCTCCAAGTGGCGACAGGCTGATCGCGATGCGACCTGACTGCCTCGCTGTCCTGGGTCTCGGCGCCATCGGGGGATCGGTGGCGTGGCAGGCTCGACGCAGCGGTGTTCCCTCGGTCGTGGGTTTTTCGCCCGAGCGAGGGGAGGCGGTTCAGGCCCTCCGGGCCGGGGCGCTCACCGATATTGCCGACACACCGGAGCGCGCGGTGCAGGAGGCCGACTTCGTCGTGCTGGCCGCGCCCCCCGACGCGATTCTGCAGTTGCTGGAAAGTCTTCCGCGGTCGATGCCCAGCCGCAGTCTGCTAACCGACGTTGCCAGCGTGAAGCTGCCGATCATTTCGCGGGCTCGTGAAGCGGGCCTGGCCTCCCGGTTCGCGGGGAGCCATCCTTTCGCCGGGACTCACCACTCGGGCTGGAGTGCCGCGCGGCCAGATCTCTTCCGCGAAGCGATCATCTACGTCTGCACTACCGGCACCGAGGGCGAGAACGCCGCACGCCAGGTGATGCACTTCTGGGAGACGGTGTTCGAGGCCCATCCGGTCCTGATTCCGGCCGAAGCGCATGATCGTCAGCTGGCATGGACGAGCCATCTCCCCCAGGCGGTGGCCTCCGCTCTGGCATACACCCTGGCGAGGAGCTCGGATCTCACCGGAGCATCATGGGGACCGGGGGCGCGGGATACCACACGCCTCGCTGCGAGCAATGCCGAGTTGTGGACCGAGATCCTGCTGTTGAACCGGAAGGAAGTGGCCGTTGCCCTGGCTCAGGCGGGCGAGGATCTCTGGCACCTTGCCGCACTCATCGCGGAAGAGAACCGGGCCGGACTCCGGGACTTCCTCGAACGCGGTGTCGCGTTCCGCCGATCGATCGACGGGATTCCGGGGAGCGAGCGCTCCTCGCAATCATGAGGCGATGACTCGATGCGGGTAGGGGGCGACATCCAGGTCCCGGGAGACAAGAGCCTGACTCACCGGGCGCTCATGCTGGGCGCCATGGCGAGGGGGACCAGTTTCATCCGGGGCGCGCTCACCTCGCTCGACGCGCGTTCTACCGCGCGGGTGTTGCGCCAGCTCGGCGCCGAGGTCAGTCCCCTCGCTCCTGGTCGAGTGACCCGCGTCGAGGGACGGGGAAGGTTCCGGCGTCCTGATGCCAGTCTCAATTGCGGCAACTCGGGTACGACCACCCGTCTTCTGCTGGGTCTGCTCGCCGCGCATCCAATGCGGGTCACTCTCACCGGGGACGCGTCGCTCCGCCGCCGCCCGATGCGACGGGTGACCGTCCCGCTCTCGGAGATGGGTGCCCGCTTCAGCGAGTCCTCGAACGACGGCCTCCCGCTCACGGTGACCGGCGGCAAACTGCGTCCGCTGCGTCACCGGCTCCCGGTATCGAGTGCGCAAATCAAGAGTTGCCTCCTGCTGGCAGGACTTGCGGGACGAGTCGGGGTGGAGCTGCGCGAGCCCACCGGACGATCGCGAGATCACACCGAACGGCTGCTCCGTGCGTTCGGGTATGTGATCGAGGAGCGAGACGGGTGGCTCACCTTCGAGCCCACCGGGGAAGTGACGCCCTTTGAAATGGAAATCCCCGGCGATCCGTCCTCCGCTGCCTTTCCTGTCGGCGCGGCCTTGCTGGCGGAGTCGGGTGAACTACGCGTCTCGCGAGTCTGTCTCAACCCGACCCGAACCGGATTCCTCCAGGTATTGGAAAGAATGGGCGGTCGCGTTGCGGCGGAAGACATCGGACCGCAATTCGATGAACCCGTCGGTGCCCTGGTCGCTGGACCGTCTCCGCTCGTCGGGACAGAGGTCTCCGCCGAGGAGATCCCCGGGCTGATCGACGAGATTCCGCTGCTAGCGGCACTGGCGACGAGGGCGCGAGGCACCACGGTGTTCCGCGACGTCGCCGAGTTGCGGGTCAAGGAGAGTGATCGGCTCGATCTCATCGCAGCCAACATCCGCGCGCTGGGAGGTAATGCGGAAATTTCGGGAGATGACATCTTCGTGTCCGGTGGAGACCAGCCACCCCGCGGCTTGGTCCGCACCGCCGGCGATCATCGCATCGCGATGGCGTTCGCGATTCTCGGCACGATACCGGGCGCTCGAGTCCGGATTGACGACATGGATTGCGCGGCGGTGAGCTTTCCGGGGTTTCGGGAGATGCTAAAGGCGATAGGAGGTGAACGGTGAACGGTGAGCGGTAAGGACAGTGACGCTGGGCCACGGAGGAGGCCACGTCACAATCCGCTGAGATTGATATGGATGCATCGGACGCGGCCCGCTCACCGCTCACCGCTCACCCTTACGGTGTTCAGGCCATGAGCTCTCGGGTGGTGGCGATCGACGGTCCTGCCGCATCGGGCAAATCGAGTACCGCTCGCGCGGTGGCCGAAGCGCTGGGCTTCGCCCATCTTGACTCCGGGGCGCTTTATCGTGGGGTGACGCTGGTGGCGCTGACCGAGGGCTATGGTCCGGGCGGCAGGCCGTTCGATCCCAACCCGATGATCCTGGCGGCCGAGAAGCGGGGACTCATGTTGCAGTTCGATGGATCGGGATTCGCGGTCTATCTGGACGGAGCGCCGGCTGATGAGGCAATTCGCTCCGCTTCGGTCACCGCGAATGTCTCGGAGGTTTCGGCGATTCCCGAAATCCGCGAATGGGTGAATGGCCGCCTCAGGACGCTCGCGCGCGCGGGACAACCGGTGGTCGTGGATGGGAGAGACATCGGAACCGTGGTCTTCCCCGACGCGAACCTCAAGGTATTTCTCACCGCTTCTCCCCGGACTCGGGCCGAGCGTCGTCTGAGCCAGCGCGGCCAGTCGGTGGATCCCGCCGCACTCGAGCGGGAAACCGCGCTGCTCGCGGCACGCGACAAGGCCGATTCGAGTCGCGCCGTTGCCCCGCTTCGCATGGCCAAGGACGCGTTACCGCTCGATGGCACCAACCTGAGCTTCGAGCAGCAGGTGGCGCAGATCGCCGAGTGGGCGAGAACCCGAATCGGATAGGGTCGCGTCGCGGCTTCCCCCATGGCTCGTACTTCTCTCTCTCCCATCCTCCGCTGGATTTCGCTGCTCCTCGCCGTACTGCTCGGCTCCACCGTGTTCAGCACGCTTCTCGTCATGCGCTGCGCTCCGGAGAGCCCGCCGCAGCCCTTCGCCGTCGTCAAACCCGACTCGGTTGCGTCCGACTCGGGGTCGCACATCAAGGTGGCGATGCGGAAGGTGAACTACCACATAGATGACGACATTGTTCTGGAGCTGCGGTTTCTGAAGGGCGAGTTTGTCCCGCAGGAGCAAGAAACCTCCGGTGTTCGAAGACCCTACTACTTACAATCTCCGGATCCGGTCCGCGGCGATCGCGATTGATACGCTCAGCTTGAGCCGGTTGCTCAATCGTCATGTCCTGGGATACAAGGGCGCCCCGATCCGCGACGTGCACATCCGGGTAGATCAGGACGAGATCGTGCAGCAGGGAAAAATGGGGGCCGTTTCATTCACCATACGTTCCAAGCCTTCGGTCAACGAGGACGGGAGAATCCGCCTGCACCCGACCGACGTGAAGGTCCTGGGCATCAGTGTCGAGGGGCTGATGAAAACATTCGGTATGACCCTCGAGAAGTCCCTCCACTTGAAGGAGGAGCGGGGGCTTTCGATCGACAAGAACGACCTGCTGCTCGATCCGGCGAAGATGCTTCCTCCGCCCCGGATTTCAGGCCGGCTCCGCGCGGTCACGCCTGGAGCCGGACCGCCTGGTGCAGGAACTTCGGCGAGCCGGACTCTCTGGCCCCCAGGCCCTATTTCGGGGGCGATAACCCGGCGCGGAACTACATGCACTACGAAGGAGGGACCATGCGGTTCGGGCGACTGACCATGACCCCGGCTGATCTCCTCCTGGTGGATTCCGATCCGTCGGATCCTTTCGAGTTCTCCCTCGCCCACTACCACGAGCAACTGGTCGCGGGAAGCCACCGGACCACCCCGGAGGATGCCCTCGTGGTCTCCATGCCTGATTACCCAGCCCCTAGCCTTTCAACACGTTAGGCCATACATTTGCAGGCTTCCCCGCCCGGGCACTTCGGTCTGGAACGGGGTATCAACCCCAACCCGCGGCTCCTCCGGCGCGGCCTGGAACGAGGGCTTTCTGTTGCTGACCACTGAAAAGGAATCCTCCCCCGCCACGAACGATCAGTTCGTCTCTCCCACCGGACTCCGCGTCCGGGCCGATCTCTACGACGAAGACTACTCGGACGCCGAGTACGAAACGATGCTCTCGATGTACGAGGGCACCATGTCGCAGATCGTCGAAGGAGAGATCGTCAAGTCGAAGGTCCTTCGGGTCACCGAGAGCGCCGTCATCCTCGACGTCGGCTTCAAGTCCGAAGGCTCCGTTCCACTCGATGAATTCAAGGAACCGCCCCAGCCCGGTGAAGAGGTCGAGGTCTTTCTCGAGCACCTCGAGGACCAGGAAGGGGCTGTCGTCCTTTCGAAGAAGAAGGCCGATTTCATGCGGGTCTGGGAGAAGATTCGCCAGGCCTACGAGACCGACCAGCCGGTGCAGGGCACCCTGGTGAAGAAGATCAAGGGCGGTGTGGTGGTGAACCTGATGGGCGTCGATGCCTTCCTCCCCGGCAGCCAGATCGCGCTGCGCCGGGTACCGAACATCGACGAGCTGCTGGGCCACTCCTACGAGTTCAAGATCATCAAGCTCAACAAGCGGCGCCGGAACATCGTGGTGAGCCGCCGGGTGATCCTGGAGAACGAGCGGGCTCACAAGCGCGAGCACCTGATGAAGGAGCTGGCGGTGGGCCAGGTGCGGAAGGGCATCGTCAAGAACATCACCGACTTCGGCGCCTTCATCGACCTGGGCGGCGTCGACGGCCTGCTTCACATCACCGATATGTCCTACGGCCGGGTGTCCCACCCGACCGAGATGGTCCAGATCGGCAAGGAAGTCGAGGTCAAGATCCTCGACATCGACTGGCAGCGCGAGCGGATCAGCCTGGGCATGAAGCAGCTGCAGGCCTATCCCTGGCAGAACGTCGCGGCCAAGTATCCGGTGGGCACCCGGGTGCAGGGCAAGGTCGTTTCGATCACCAACTACGGCGCCTTCGTGGAGCTGGAGCCGGGGATCGAAGGGCTGGTGCACATCTCCGAGATGAGCTGGACCCGGAACGTCCGCCACCCCTCCAAGATCGTGAGCATCGGCGAGACCATCGAAGCCGTGGTGCTCAAGGTGGACGAGAGCGAAGAGAAGATCTCGCTCGGCATGAAGCAGACGGAGCAGGATCCCTGGACGGTGCTGCCGCTCAAGTACCCGGTCGGCACCCGGATCAGCGGCAAGGTGCGGAACCTCACCAGCTTCGGCGCCTTCGTCGAAATCGAGCCCGGGATCGACGGCCTGATCCACATCTCCGACATGTCGTGGACCAAGCGGGTCCAGCATCCCTCCGAGGTGGTGAAGAAGGGCGACGCGGTCAATGTCGTCATCCTCAACATCGACGGGGACAACAAGCGGATCTCGCTGGGTCTGAAGCAGGCCGAGGAGGATCCGTGGCTCAAGATCGGGGAGACCTTCCCGATCGGGACCGAGATGCGGGGCCGCGCCATTCGCCTGATGGACAAGGGCGTGGTTGTGGATCTCGGCAATGACATCGAGGGCTTCGTCCCGATGTCACAGCTCGGTGTGGCGAACCTGGAGAATCCGGGCGACGCGGTGAAGGAAGGTCAGCCGGTGGACCTCAAGGTGCTCGAGGTGGATCCGATTCATCACCGCATCGTGCTCGCGGTGATCGGATATCCCGACGAGCCCATCATCCCCCCGGTCCGTCCGGTGATCGACGAGAGTCCGGCGGACGAGTAAATCGGTGGCGGTAGGGCCTGCTTCAGACGGCGGCAGGGCATCACGCCCTGCCGCCGTTTTGTGTCAGACCGATCCACAGTTGAGTCCGTGCCCTCCCCCCGTCAGACCAGCCGCTGTTCCACGGCGTAGCGCATCAGCCCTGCGCCGGTCTGCACCGAGAGTGCCCGCATGATCCGGTACTTATGGAATGCCACCGTGCGCGGCGTGATTCCCAGAAGGAGCGCCGCTTCCTTCATGGTATGTCCCTGAGCCAGTAGCCGCAGGACCTCGCGCTCCCGGAGGGAAAGAGTGTTAGTCGGTTCCCGCACCAGCGGACGAGCGCTTGCTTCGATCGAGTCCCGGACCGCCGCAACCAGCCGCTCGGGGGCGGCGGTCTTGAGCACGTAGCCCGAGGCGCCGAGCCGAAACGCTTCCTCTCGAAGCGCCGGATCGTCGTGCATGCTCAGGATTATCAGGCGAGTCTTGGGGAGCCGCTCGAGAATTTCTCTGCCGGCCTTGAGTCCGTTCATGCCCGGCATCGAGATGTCCGAGACCACGACATCCGGCTTGAGAAGAACCGCGGCTTCCACCAGCTCACGTCCCGAGGTGACCCCCGCCAGGATCGTAAAGTCCGGCTCCAGCAATCGACGCAAGGCCTCCAACAAGATCACGTGATCATCCGCCAGCAGCAGGCGAAGCGGCGCGTTAGGGCCCTTGCCACGACGTGGTCGTTTGGCGAGATCGCTGATCTTGGGGCGCTCGGCCACGGTCCGGCTCATGATGCATTCCTCTCCGCGAAGGGTATCCGGACCGAGACCGTCGTCCCGCGGGTGGGCGCCGTCCTCAATTCGACCACGCCGCCGACCAGACGGACTCGTTCGTCAATGCTCAGCAGGCCCAGCCCTCCGCGCCGCCGGGCGGCGGCCAGGTCGAAGCCGCATCCGTCATCCCGTACCGAGAGCTCGAGTTCCTCCTCCCGAAGCGGTGAGGCTGACGAGGACATGGCGGGCCCGGGCGTGGGACGCGGCATTGTGCAGGGTTTCCTGGGCGACGCGATAGAGACACAGCGCTATCTCCGGCGGCACGTCCTCCAGCTGGTCGGACGCTTCGAAACTCACCGCCAGCCCTCGCTTCCGTTCCACTTCACAGCAGACGCTCTTCAAGGCGGCCGCCAGTCCGGCGTGCCGGAGCACACCGGGGTGAAGCTCGTGCGAGAGATTCCGGATATCGTCCGCCATCTCCACGGCCCAGTCCTGGTACTGCTGAAGTTCGTCACTCAGATGCCGCGCAGCCCGGTGGTAAGGTGCGCTTCAGGCTGCTCAATCCGATGGCGAGCGTGGCGAGGCGCTGGCTCACGTCGTCGTGCAGCTCCCGCGCGATGCGGGTCCGTTCGGTCTCCTGGGCCGTGATCAACCGGCCGGCCAGGCTCCGGGTGCGGGCATGGCTGTGACGCAAAGCCGCCTCACTGGCCGCCAGGGCCTCCTGGGCCCGGACCCGGTCGGTGATCTCCTCCATGACACAGTTCACACCTGCTATCCCATCGTCTTCTTCCCGAACCGGATAACAGCGGACCAGCCAGTGTCGAGCGCTCTGGACGCCGAGGCCGGACTCCCGGATCGGGACGTCGATCGCCGCGAGTCCGGTGGTCAGCACGCGGCGGAGTACCGGCTCCAGCTCTCCGGCGAGGTGCGGCACTGTCTCGCTGAGCAATCGGCCCCGATGCTCGGAAGCGGAGAGCCCCTGTGCGCTGGCCAGCCAGTCGTTGATTTCGAGATAGCGCAGATCGGAATCGAGCGATGCCAGCCCTATCCCCAGCGTGCTGAGGGCCGCAGCGCCATCGCTGAGAGCGCGATCACGGCCACGTGCCTGCCGTAGCAACTCACCGAGGAGAGGCGCAGTTTTGAGAGGGGAATTCACGAAGACTCCACGATCGGTCTGCCATATGCCACGAGCCGCGAGCAGTCCGCGGACCGGATTGCTTCAGTGTACCCCGCCAGCCGGGCCGGTCAAGGCCCGGAGGAGGGTCGCTTGCTGGAGCGTTTCGCTACTGGACCAGGGGGATCGAGGTCGCCGCCTCGTACTGGACCGCGATATCCAGCTTGTTCTCGATCTGGTAGTAGCGCGCCACTTTCTTCGCGGGCATCACCTTCTCGAATTTGCCCGCGTACGACTTGCGCAGCTTCATCCGGTCTTCTTCCAGCTGGAGCTGCTGCTTGAGCAGGTCTCGCGCCTTTTCGTCCGTCATCTTGTCGTAATTGGCGGCGTAGTCCTTGATCAAGGCCACCACACGGTCGCTGAGCTTGCCTGCCTCCGCGCGATATTCGTTGTAGAGCGGCCAGAACTTGGCACTCTCTTCCTCGGTCAACGGCAGGTTTGCGGCGACCAGTTTGGTGCGCTCCGCCTGGACCTCGGCGCGCGCCGCCTGGATTTTGGCGTCGTCCTGGGCCAGGAGAGGAATGCCGGCGAGAGAAAGAGCAATGATAGCTGCAACGGTGCGCATGAGAATTCCCTCTGAATGGTGAATCAGGTGATCAGAACGCATACGAAATCGCATAGAGCATGGTAAAGGTGCTGACTTTGATCTTGGTATCGCCCGCGATCCCACCCAGGGAGGGACCAACGGCGCGGTTGTCGGTCGTACCCCAGGAGCCGGCGACTCCCAGAGAACCGGAGAGGTGCGCCCAGCTGAAGGAGACTCCCGCCGAGGCGCCGACCAGATCAACGGTGCGGAAGTCGCTGGAGTCGGGATCGGCGACAGGCGAGGCGTCGGTGAAAAACCCGGCGTGGATCCGGAACCGCTTGCTCAGCAGATAGTGGCCTCCGATGGCCACATTCAATACCGGGTCAGCCTTCTCCTGAACCGGGACGAAGGACAGCGTGGACTCGGTCGGCACGCCATTGGCGTCGGTCGTGACAAGCGAAGCCAGTGCACTGCTGGAGAGCAGGGTATAGGTACTGGCGCTGCCGTGATAGCGGACGTCCCCTTCGAGCTGGAAGTTGTCGAAGAGAAACGCGATACCCCCCGTCAGTTCCACGGGAATCTTGTAATCCAGTTTGGCGTCCTCGTCCCTGAACCCGATCTCGCGCGAGCCGGCTCCGGAAAAGACGATTTGGGAATAGAGCAGCTTGCTGCTCCCGCCAATCCGGATCCCGGGACTCGTGATCCTTCCGCCGACCTTTACCTTGGTCCCCGCATCCCACTGTACTCCTCCGGTGAGCAGAACGTTATAAATGCTGCCATCGGTCGAGACGCTCCGGGTGGCCGTGGTCGAGGAGACACCCGGGGTGATCAACTGGTCTCCAACCGACTGGACCTGGTGCAGGTTCGTCATGCCGAGCCCCGCGCTTGCCCCAACGCGGAATTCCTTCCCGAGGCGGAAGCCGGCTGCGAGTCCGGGAATAATGGTGGTGAAGTTCGAGGTCGAGCGTGTAGGAGAACTGCTCCTCGTTCCCCCCGGAGTTGACCGTAAAGGCGCCATCCAGCGTGCCGGGGGTCCAGGACACCGGTTTGGCATAGAAGAACGCCAGGCGCACGTTGGGATTCTTGATGATCGGTGCGCCGAGGACCGCCCCGAAGTAGGTGCCGCTGGGACTGAATCGTGTGCTCCCCTTGGCCTGCCCGATGCCCTCCAGGGTAATCGTGGTGAGCTCGTAGGCGTTGGAGCTCGCGTTGAGCCCGCTCTTCTCGCTCAAGGCGAGTCCAGCCGGATTGTACCAGCCGGCCCCAGCATCGTCGGTCCGGGCCACGAAGGCGCCTCCCTCCAGCCCTTCGCGCTGGCCGATGAGGACCCGGTCGTAGTTGGGCAGAATGCCGCTCGGGTGGAAGGGAGAAATCCGAGATTTGGGCCGTGAGCACGCGGTGTCCAAGCCAGCGAGAGAAGGAGCGTCATTCGAACTGATACTCGCGTCATGATACCCCTCCGGCGAGGCATGGGATCCATCCCTTACCGCATCTGCGCCCGCACGTTCACCAGCAGCTGATCGAACGAATCCAGTCGAATCAGCCCCAGCCTGGGAAATTCGAGATCCACGATTACATAAACGGCGATGCCCAGGATCAGCGCGAAGCCCAGCATGTGTACCCAGCTGCGTGTTGCCTCCGCTCCCATGTCATAGCCGGCAAGAAAGGAGCAGATCAGGGTCAGGACGAACAGCATGCCGTAGATGATGGGCGGCGGATGCAACTTGGTCGTCGCAAGGCGGGTAGCCGCGATATCGAACATCTCGTTAAGGGCCGGCATGAGGAGCATCGTCGTCTGAGGACCGGGAACCTCGTGAGCCGCGGTGACCGAACGGGTCCAGATCTCCTGTTGCAGCTCGGCCATCCGGGTCAGCGCCGCGTTCACCCGGGCGGTATCGGGGATGGCGCGGTAAGTCTCGAGCCTCGCGTCGACGTATTGCCGGAACTTCTCCTGGATCACCGTGCGTGCCTCAGGCGGGAGCAGGTCCAGCCGCAGGTAGGCGGTGCCGATGTTGTTGGCTTCATCGATGATCTGCTGGCGCCGGAGATCGAAGCGGATCGCGGCGCCGGAAAAGGTGAACGCCAGTAGCAGGCCCATGACCCCGAAGACCGCTCCCTCGACGGCCCCCAGGCCCTTGGCCATTTCGTCTCCATGCCGAACCTGCTGCACCCGCCGGATCCGGCGGCCCAGCTCGAGCATGAGCACAATGCCGAGGGTCAGGCTTCCGGCGAAGAGCGATCCAAGCACGGCAGGATTCACTATTCCCACAAACCCTCGCTTCGAGGCTCGGCCACATGGGGCGTTTTCATGCCGTGGCGTTGCCCCGGGTTGCTGCATTGACCCGGGCTTGCCACTTCACGTAAGGGAAGGAAACGATCGCGCCGAGGATCAGGTGATACACGATCACGATCTGGGCGGCTTGCTGATCGGGGAAGTTAAGTGCTGCGATGGCCATCGCTACCCCCGGATGCCGGGTCGCGGTGGCCAGCGCGAGGACTCTCCGGTTGTGGGGATCGGGGCCACCCAGCAGGTGGCCAACCGTCAGCCCCACGACCGTGAACATCACCAGCGCGATGATGACTCCCCTGCCCACCAGGCCCCAGATCGTGTGGCGGGAGAGATAGAGGATGGGCAGGAAGGCGAGAATCAAGAGCGCCAGCGAGAACTTGTTGATGGGGTCAGCGATTCTCGCGGCGAGATTGGGCGCCTTTGCGCGGACGGCATACCCAAGGACGAGCGGAACCACCACCGATACCAGCACCGTCTGGGCAACCTGCATCGGGGAGACCGTCCACCCCGCGTGCTTGATCCGGTCCACGATCAGGATGCTGAGCGGCGCGATGACGATGGAAAGCAGGGCGCTGGCCGCGAGCAGACCTATGGAATACTCGGGTGATCCTCCCGACTTCTCCTGCTGGAAGGGCAGGATGGGAGGAACCGGGGATACCGCAAGGGTCCCGAGCGCGATCTTGATCGGGACCGGCATGTTTACGCTCAACCCGACTTCGATAACCAGCGCCAGCATGATGATGTTCATGGCGAGCACCGACCGCAGCAACAGGCGCTCGTGGCGGAACAGATATAGCACGCTGCCCGGCGTCATCTTCAACCCGAGGGCGAAGACGACCAGGAACATGCTCCCGACGATGGCGAGTTTGATCAGCAGGGCGGGGTTCATGGCCTGGGCCCGTCCGAAAAGGGTACCGGGCGGCAATGTGGCCACCGCCCCGCCCTGATCAGGTAAAGTGAATCTCGGAGTCGCTAACCCTGCGATCGGTGCTGATGGATCTGATCCCGCTGACTCGCCGCTGAGGCCCAGACACCCTGCCGAAGACCCGCTTCCAGTCGTCCCGCATGCTCACCACCGTCCATCCCTTGGCACTGGCCTCCCCCAGCAACCGCTCGGCGCCGCTGGTATAGGCGAATTCGCGCTCCTTGTCGTCGTGGTGTAGCAGAAGCCGCATCGCCGGGCAGTCGCCGCCGCCGGCGAATTGCAGCATCGGGAGATCGCCGTTCGAATTGCCGAAGGCGAGGATGGGCCGCCGTCCGATCCGGCTCCAGATCCGGACCGGCTTGACCGGTCCGTCATCGAAAACGTCCGGCACTGCCTGATACACCAGCATCCCGCAACGGTCGTTCGCTTGATATGACAGTGCGGCGGAGCTGCCTACGACGCGTTCGCCGGGAATGCCGTAAACCTGCCGGGTGATCAGGCGCATGAAGTCCCGGTCGCCGCCCGAGACGATGAACGTGCTGAATCCGTGGGACTCGAGGTAGCGGAGCAACTCGATCATCGGCCGGTAGCTGCAGTCGGTGAATCGGCGATGAAGAGTCGGATTGTCGGCGTCATGGAGATACTTCCCCGCTTCCTCCTGGTAGGTCTCCATCGTCATCCCCGCGAACGATTTGAGGATGCCGCCGAGGAGCATCTTCGCGTCCGAATCGTCTCCGTGATAGTGCTTGTCCACTACCGTCCCCAGCCAGGCGTAGTCCTTCTCCTTCGCGGCCTTCCATGGCTGCTGCTCCGCGAGCGAGGGATCCCCCCGTGCCACGGTCGCCATCTGCTCCATGATGAAGCCGAGTTCCACCGGCATGGGCTTTTCGCACCAGAGGGTGCCGTCGTTATCGAAGACGGCAATGCGCGCCTCTGCCGGAACAAACTCCGGTCCGCCGCGCCTCGTCACCCGGGCAACGAAGTCGGTGATGGCGGCCTTGCTGGCACCGTCATTCCAGGAGGGGAGGGGTTCGGTCGGCTTCGCCAGCTTCATGACGTCGTCCTTCTGCTCACCACGGTCCAACCCTTGGCCAATTGCCGCATCCCCGTAGGCGGACTCTCACGCGGTGTCATCGTGACGGACCAGCAAGGCGAATCAGGTCGAACCAGGAAGGGCCTCTGTATCACGTGCCTGCATACCGTTTTAGGGTTGGCAGAGGAGGGGCGCAAGTTGCCTTTTGGGGAAGGACGAGGATCGTCGATCGGCCTAGATCTCGTGGGCTAATCCGGAGTGTGACGGAGTGCGGGTATTACGGAAATACTTCTCAATCTCCCGCTCCAGGAAATAGTTGAGGAAGATCCGGATCACCGCTTCGAACTCGAGACGTGTGGGCGGGCTTCGATGCAGAGGCTACAGAATGCAGCCGGGGTGGGTAAGACGGAAGTCTCCCCACCCCGGTGGTACGACGTCGTCGAGTTGCTAGAAGAGACTCTTGACCATTCCGCCGACCTCGGGCCCGGCCACGCTCGAGATGTAGTCGGTGACTTGGGGCACCAATTGGCTGGCCACCTCGGGGGTGATGCCGAGTTTACCGAGCGCCGAGTTGACTCCATTGGTGTCTTGGATCGGGGCGTCGGGGCTGACCGCACCCGCGTCTTTAGCCGACTGGATGTAGTTCTGTGAACCAGGAACCGAGCTCGCCACTTTGTCGAAGTCCGAAGCGGGCAGTTTGTTCTGAGCATACGCCAGAACCACACCCACTCCCGCGCTGGCCTGGGCCGGAGTCAAACCGAGCGATTTGCTGAGCTGGTCGCTGAGCGCCGCCGGCGCCTCCATCCCTGCCGCCATTGCGGAATCGGCTGCCTTGCCGGCCATCGCCGAGTCGGCGGGCATGGCTGCCATCGACGTGTCCTTGGCGTTGGGAACCTGGGCAGTCGGTTGCGGTTGGGGTTGAGGTTGGGCAGGCGCGGTCTGCGGAGTGGGGGATGGCTCGGGCTCCGACTTATGACAGCCGGTGAGCACCAAGCCTCCGAGGAGAAGACATGTATTGAGAGTCGAATAGGTCATCGTGTTGCCTCCCGGCGTCGGTCCTTCCCGTTCAAGTGAGCATCAAACGCGAGCAGAAATCGGAAGATCTCGAATTGCGAAACTGTCACTTCTGACAGTTTGTACCACTTCAACCGCCCTTTGGTGCCATATGCCGGCAAGGCCGCGCGCGCTAATAACCGGCCGATCTACCCACTGGCCAAGGCAGCCCGAATCGCGGGCGCGAGATCGGTCCCAGCTCGCGACTTGAGGACGTAGCCCCGCGCTCCGGCGTGGGAAGCGTCGAGGACTAAGGCGGGATCGTCGAAAACTGACAGCATGACTACCGCACTACACCCTCCGGACGCGGTGATCTTCCGCACAGTCGCTATGCCGCCCTCGCCGGGCATGGCGACGTCGAGGACTACCACATCCGGTTGGAGCTCGCGGACCAGCTCCATCGCCTCCTCGCCGTCCGAGGCCTCTCCGATCACGGCGAAGTCAGGGCTGAGCAGGCGCCGGACGGCATCGCGCAGCGGGGGAAAGTCGTCAACCAGCAGCACTCGTGGCGGGGACATCCGGGATGGGTCCCATGATGGAAGTCCCGCAGACCATACCGGTCGGCGGCGCGCAGGCAACTGTCAGTAATGACAGATCCGCGCGATTCACACCTTGAAGGGCGGTCGCCTCGGCTTATTCTCTCTCATGCGGCCGTCCCGGTGGGCCTTCCTGTTTTCGCCGATTCTCATGGCACTCTTGTCCGGCGCGCTCATGGCGCAGGAGCCGGCGGACACCACTGATACGCTTCCCCAGCGCGACCTCATGGATTTATCAGCCGGGTCATCAAGGGCAAGCCCAAGCTCGCCGATACGGTGGCCTCGCCTTCGCCCAAGATTGCCTTATCGATTCTTCCGGCCATATCCGCCAGCCCCTCGACCGGCCTCCTGCTCGGCGTCTCCGGTAACGCGGTGACCCGGTTTGGTCCGGAGCCCGAGACCAGTCTCTCCACCATTTCTGCGTCGGTCAGTTACACCACCAAGAGCCAATTCAACGTCCTGCTGCGCTCCAACGTGTTCACCGCGGGGCAACCGCTGGAAGTTCGAGGGGGATTGGCGCTACCTCGACACCAACCAGCCGACCTACGGCCTGGGTCCGGCTCAACCCAACTCTTTCGAATCGCCGATGGATTTCAATCTGCTGCGCTTCTACGAGACGGTGTACCGGGGAATCGCGAAAAGGTCTCCTGGTGGGTTTCGGCTATCACATGAACGATTACTTCAACATCGAGGATCACGACGCGAAACCCGGGGTGACGACGCCATTCCTCGACTATAACGGAGGCCAGACAGTAACTCAGACCCTATCCTCCGGTGTCTCGCTCAATCTCCTCAGCGAAACGCGGGACAATCCGATCAACGCGACGAGGGGGCACTACGCCCGCCTGAGCCTGCGGATGTTCCCCACCTGGCTGGGGAGCGACGACGATTGGCAGTCGGTCGAGGCCGAGGCGCGGATCTATCCGATGCCCTTCGGCGGACGCAGCGTGCTCGCGTTTTGGGGGCTGGCCTGGCTCACCTTCGGAAAGCCGCCCTATCTCGATCTTCCGGCGATCGGCTGGGACTACAACAATCGCACCGGTCGAGCCTATGCCCAGGGGCGCATCCGAAGCAGCGACATGTTCTACGCGGAGGCGGAGTATCGAATGACCCTTTCCCGTGATGGGCTCCTGGGTGCTGTGTCGTTCCTGAACCTCACTTGGACCACGGATCCTCAGCTCGATCGCTGGGAGTCGCCCGACGCCGGCTGGGGCCTCGGGCTTCGGATCAAGCTGAACAAGCATTCCCGCAGCAACATCACCATCGACTGGGGGTTCGGGGCCCAGGGAACGGTAGGCATCTTCCTCGGCACCGGCGAAGCGTTCTAGATCTCGAACGCGGCGAGCAGCAGTGCCAAGAATTTGTAGATGGTGAACCCGAAGGGAATGAGCGAGGTCGCTGTGCGGACCCAGGCCATCAGGGTGCGCTCGTGGGCGAGCCGGGTACGGTCTACCGCGAGACGGGTAGAGGAGTCCAGGAAGCCGCGGCCAAATAGTCCTTTGGTGCAGCGGGTCGTGCGTACCACCGCTCTGCGCTTGCGGGCCGACTCGTCGGTCCCCAACTTAGCGGGGTCCCGTCGCTCTCCCGCGCTTCTGCCCCGGGTCCGCCATGTCACTGTTTAACCGTGTTCTCGGAGCCCTCGCCGTCCTCGCGTGCGTGCCGTCCGCGAGTGGACTGCTCGCCCAGGAGGTTCGCAATCACCTCTACGACAAGTGGCAGTTCACTGCGGCGGGAGCCGTGGTGTTCTTCGGATCCGAGATGCGGATCGACGGCCCCAACGGCAACGGAACCGACATCCAACTCGAAAACGACCTGGGCCTCGCAAAGGAAAAGTTCCAGGGCCGCTTTGCGGGGCGGTTCCGGATCGGGCACCGGAGCGAGTTGGAGGCCGGCTACCTGTTGGCCCGGCGGAAAGGGGAGAATACCCTCACCCGTGATATCGTCTTTACCGACACGACGTACACCGCCGGCCTGGACGTCAAGTCAACCTTCAATGCGGACAACCTCTTCCTGGCCTATCGCTACGCATTCATCGCGAAGGAGAAGACCCAGATCGGGGCGGGAATCGGCCTGGGCGCCATTTTCTTCAAGACCAGTATTGAGGCTGTAGCGGGTATAGGAGGAGCCACCGCATCCTATGCAAGGGAACGTTCCCTGACCGGACCCACCGGGTCCCTCGGACTGTTCGGCCGCTTCCGTGTCGGCGACGACTGGTATCTCGAATCCGAGGCGCGGGCCATCTGGATCGGCATCGATCGGTTCGATGCCTATGTCCTCGATGCCAATGCCGCCATCCGCTGGTTCCCCTGGACTTCTTGGGGGTTCGAGGCGGGATACACTTATAACGGAGTGCGGCTGGACGTGAGCCAGGTAGAGAGCAGACCCAATAGCCTCTCGGGAAGGATCAAGTACCATTTCCAGAACGTCCGCCTGGGGGTCATTTTCACGCCGTAGCCCAACTCGCCTCAGCCTTCGGTTCTCCGTAGATTCCCGCTCCATGAAGACACCGCGGGAACTCCTCGATCTGCTGCACCACAAACAGGCCCAGTCCGAGCAGGGTGGCGGGCCGGAGCGCATCGCCCAGCAGCACAAGAAGGGCAAGCTCTCCGCCCGGGAGCGGCTCGACCTGCTGCTCGATCCCGGCAGCTTCGTCGAGCTGGACCGATTCGTCACCCACCGCGCCACCGATTTCGGCCTCGACCAACAGAAGTATCTGGGAGACGGTGTCGTCACCGGCTACGGCCGGATCGACGGCCGGGTGGTCTACGTCTTCTCCCAGGATTTCACCGTCTTCGGGGGTTCCCTCTCCGAGACCTTCGCCGAGAAGATCTGCAAGGTGATGGATCTCGCGGTGCGCAACGGCGCGCCGATCATCGGGCTCAACGACTCGGGCGGCGCTCGCATTCAGGAGGGGGTCGCCTCGCTGGGCGGCTATGCCGACATCTTCCTGCGCAACACCCTCGCCTCGGGTGTCATTCCCCAGATCTCGGTCATCCTCGGGCCCTGCGCGGGCGGCGCGGTCTACAGTCCTGCCATCACCGATTTCGTCTTCATGGTCCGGGGCGTGAGCTACATGTTCGTGACTGGCCCCAACGTGGTGAAGACCGTCACCCACGAGGATGTGAGCTTCGAGCAACTGGGCGGCGCCGACGTACACGGCGGCATTTCCGGGGTGGCCCATTTCGTCCACGAGAGCGAGCCCGAGTCTTTGGCGGCGGTGCGCGAGCTGATCGGCTATCTCCCGGGTAACAACCTCGACGAGCCGCCGAGCCGCTCAGGCTCAGCCGCCGAGCTGGATGACCCGGTGGACCGGCGCGAAGAGCGGCTGCTCGACATCATCCCCGACAGCGCCAACAAGCCGTACGACATGCACGAGGTGATCGGCGCCGTGGTGGATCGGCGTTCGTTCTTCGAAGTGCAGCCCGAATACGCCGGGAATCTCATCGTGGGATTCGCGCGACTGGCAGGGCAACCGGTGGGCATCGTGGCCAACCAGCCCGCGGTGCTCGCCGGAGTGCTCGACATCAGCGCCTCGCTCAAAGGCGCCCGGTTCATCCGTTTCTGCGACTGCTTCAACATCCCGCTCGTCACCTTCGAGGACGTCCCAGGCTTCCTTCCCGGTGTAGCCCAGGAGCACGGCGGGATCATCAAGCACGGCGCCAAGCTGCTCTATGCCTTCTGCGAGGCAACCGTCCCCAAGCTCACGGTGATTACCCGTAAGGCCTATGGCGGCGCCTACGACGTGATGAGTTCCAAGCACATCAGAGGCGACATCAACCTGGCGTGGCCCACTGCCGAGATCGCGGTGATGGGCCCCAAGGGCGCGGTGGAGATTTTGTTCAAGAAGGAGATCGATCAGGCCGCCGACAAGGAAGCGGAAACCGCGCGGCGCATCGCCGAATACACCGGCACTTTTGCCAATCCGTACTCTGCAGCCGCGCGCGGATTTGTGGACGATGTCATCGATCCGCGAGATACCCGGCCGCGCCTCATCGACGCCCTGCGCATCCTGTCCACCAAGCGGGACCGCAACCCGGCGAAGAAGCATGGGAACATTCCGCTGTAGCCGTTTCATCCGGGCGCTTCCCACCCAGCGGCAGATTGCCCTTGACACTAGCGCAACCTTGGGCTGCTTCATACTTTAGGTGCTTGATGGGCAGCCTACGCTTTCGTCTCGCTTCCGCGCTCGTCGCCGCCGGCTTCGCCGGGGCACCAGGCCTTGCCGCACAGGCGCCGGTAGACCCGAGCGCCGTCCCCCGCGCCGTCGCGATGGACCGGAGTGGACAACGCAGCGCGGCGACGGAATTTCTCGGTCACTATCTCGCCACCGCGCCCGAGGACGGCCGAGCCTGGTTTGAGCTCGGCCGTTTCTATTGGCTGGACAGCCGGAGCTGGCACCTGGCCGGCCACATCGGAGATCCTCCGGGCGGACTCTACCTCGACTTCGCCGCTACCGCGCTCGATCAGGCCGTCCGTCTCGGCTCCGATTCCGCCCTGGTCTTCCGCGCCCTGGTCGAGATGGGTCGCTCGCTGATCCAGATCGAGGATTCGGGGTGGGAGACCACCCGGGCCGGCGCTCCGGTCTCCGGCTACCCCGTGTTGCCCGGCTACGTCTCCGAACTTGGCACCAACCTCGTCAATTCCTGTCCCACCAACGGGGTCATCGTCACCGGGTCGGACCTGGAGGCTGTGGGGGTGTGGTACGCGGTCCTGGGGAGCGGCCGCCGCACCACCGTGGTCCCGATACTGCCCGAGCTCTACGCGGCCGATGCGAACTACCGCCGCGGCATGGCCCAGTCGCTGGGGATCGATCCGGAGACTCCGGTCGTCGGCATGCTTACCGAAGTCGCCCGGCGGCGTCCGCTCTGCCTCACGCCGGCCGCCGATTCCAGCGTCGCCATGGGAGTGCCTTGGCGTGCGATTCGTCTGGTCCGGGTGGCCGGTCCGGTGGGTGAGCTGACTCCCGACGGCCTGGCCGTGACCGAGCTTCTGATCGCGGGGCGGGGGAGCGCGGACTCCTGGGCCCAGGAAACCCGCGCGGTATACGAAGCTGCCGGTCGCAGGAACGCCCTTCTCTGCAGCAGCATCCTCACCCAGCTCGGAGACCGCCCGCGCGACGCCTGCGGTCGGTGAGCCGCCTCTCCTTTCCGTGAAACGTGTTCTGGTTGCCAATCGGGGCGAAATCGCCCTGAGAATCATCCGCGCCTGCCACGAGGAAGGACTCGAGGCAGTCGCGGTGTTTTCCGACGCCGATCGTCTCAGCCCCCACGTTCGGGCGGCCGATCACGCCATTCCGATCGGTCCGCCACTTCCATCCGAGAGTTACCTCCGCATCGACAAACTGCTCGACGCTGCCCGCGCGAGCGGCTCGGAGGCGGTGCATCCGGGCTACGGATTTCTGGCCGAGCGCCCGGCCTTTGCACAGGCCGTGAGCGAGGCAGGATTGATTTTTGTGGGACCGTCGGCCGACGCCATTCGAGCGATGGGAGACAAGACCGAGGCCCGGCGCCGCATGGCCGCGGCCGGAGTTCCCATCGTGCCGGGTATGACGGTCGCCGTGAGCGGTGCGGAGGCGGGAAAGGCGGCCCGGGAAATCGGGTTCCCGATTCTCGTCAAAGGCCTCCGCCGGCGGAGGCGGTCGGGGAATGCGTGTGGTGCGCGAGCCCGCGGCACTGGAGGGGGCGCTCGAAGCCGCCGCGTCCGAGGCGCTCAAGGCTTTCGGCGACGCGAGTGTCTACCTCGAGAAATACGTGGAGCGGCCCCGTCACATCGAAATCCAGGTCCTGGCGGATCACCTTCGCACTGCCCATTTGGGTGAGCGCGAATGCTCGGTGCAGCGCCGTCACCAGAAGCTGGTCGAAGAGGCGCCTTCTGTCGCGGTGTCCCTGCAGCTGCGAGAACGGATGGGTGCTGCGGCGGTCGCCGCCGCCAAGGCGGTGGGATACCGCGGTGCCGGAACCTGTGAGTTCCTCCTCGCCCCGGACGGCGCCTTCTATTTCCTCGAGATGAACACCCGGATCCAGGTGGAACATCCGGTGACCGAGCTGGCCTACGGCGTGGATCTGGTTCGAGAGCAGCTGCGGATCGCCCAGGGTCTCCCGATGCGGCTCCCCGAGAATGAGCTCGTCCCCCGAGGGTGGGCGCTCGAATGCCGCATTACCAGCGAGGATCCGGCGAACGGCTTCCTGCCTTCAACCGGACGGCTCGAATACCTCCGGCCCCCCGCGGGTCCGGGAGTCCGTTGGGACGGCGGGTTCGAGACCGGCAACGATATCACGCTCTTCTACGACTCCCTGCTCGGCAAAATCATCGTGTGGGGCCCCGACCGCGCCGAAGCGATCGACCGGATGCGGCGCGCCCTGCAGGAACTGGTCGTCGTCGGGGTCGCGACCAACCAGTCATTCCATCTGCGGCTGCTCGGCGATCGCGCGTTCCTGGAAGGCGACATCGACAGCCAGTTCCTCGACCGCCGCACCGATCTCATGCAGCCGCGGGAAGAACCGCCTCAGATGATCGCCCTCGCGGTGGCGGCGGCGCTCGCCGAGGAAGGAGCTCGGCAGTCGCGGAAGCCCATCCCGGCCGACGGCTCGAGCAACAGCGGAGGCTGGGCCCGGATCGCACGGCTGGAAGGCCTCAGGTGAGCTCGGTCGAGTCGTGCGCGGGAAACGGTGAGCATCGCCCGGATCGCCGCCGGAGGTGACGGAGTCGGCAAGCTGAGCGATGGGCGCACGGTGTTCGTCCCTCGCACCGCACCGGGAGATCTCGTCGAGCTCAACAACCTTCAGCTTCATGGAAGATTCGCCCGCGCTCGACTTCTCCGAGTCGTGGAGCCGGGTCCAGGCCGAACCCAGCCGCGTTGTCCTCACTATGAGCAGGACGAATGCGGCGGCTGCCAGCTCCAGCATCTGACGAACGAACATCAGTTGGCGGCGAAGCGGGCGATTGTCGGCGACGCGCTGCGCAGGATCGGCCGGCTCGAAGTCGATGACTCCGAGGTCGAGCCTTCGGATCGGGAATGGGGCTATCGCAGCAAGCTCACGCTGGCGGTCGCCGCGGCGGGTCGGCGGATCGGGTTGCATCGCTACGATCGGCCGGGCGAGCTGTTTGATCTCACCCGCTGCCACATCGCGGCGCCGGCGCTGATGGATTTGTGGGAAGAAGTGCGTAGCCATCGTGGCCTCCTGCCTGCGGCCGCCAAGACGGTGGTGCTGCGGCTCGATCGGGAGGGCGGACGCCACCTCCTCGTTCAGGTCATGGGGCAGCGCGCCTGGAGCGAGGCGCAGGCACTGCACGACCGGCTGGCGGCTCAGGGGAAAGCGGCGACGATCTGGTGGTCACCGGAGGGCGGCGCCCCTCGCGTGGTAGCCGGGGCGCCGACCGCCTATCCCGCCACCGTCTTCGAACAGGTTCATCCCGGCCTCGGCGACCAGATTCGCCGCTTCGCGGTGGACCAGCTCGGCGAAATCGCGGACCAGCACGTATGGGATCTTTATGCCGGGATCGGCGAGACCAGCGAGATGCTGACGGCGCGCGGCGCGAAGGTTGAGAGCGTCGAGGTAGACGGGCGCGCGGTAGCAGCGGCGGAGCGCCGGCACAGTGTGCCCGCCGACAGGGTAGAGCGCCATGTAGGCCGGGCCGAACACCTGGTTGATCGGCTGCGGAAGCCCGACATGGTGATCACCAATCCGCCCCGCACCGGTATGGACGCCCGCGTCGTGGACGCGATTCGGGCCGCCGGCCCCCGTCGAGTGGTCTACGTCTCCTGCGATCCCGCCACCCTGGCTCGCGACTTGGCTCGTCTGACCTCCCCGTCCGCCCTG
The DNA here is from genome assembly GCA_963821525.1 of uncultured Gemmatimonadales bacterium. GTDB lineage: Bacteria > Gemmatimonadota > Gemmatimonadetes > Gemmatimonadales > GWC2-71-9 > DATBGE01. The sequence continues at coordinate 30,274 of CAWGED010000014.1, forward strand.
TCCGACTCGTCCGCCTTGTCCGCTCCTCCCGCCCTCCCGCCTTACCGCCTTACCGCCCTACGTGCCTTCGACCTCTTCCCCCAGACGGCCCATGTCGAGTCGGTGGCCCTGCTGGAGGCGGTATGAAGTACTTCGTCACCCTTGGCGGCCGGACGCTCGAGGTCGTGGTGGATGGCGAGCGGGTGGAGGTGGAAGGGAAGGTCTTCGAGGCGCACCTCTCTCCGATTCCCGGCACGCCGCTGCGCCATCTCCTGCTGGGCCCGGAGTCCTACACCCTGGCGATGGAGCGGGCGGATAGCGGATGGGCAGCCGCCTTTCGGGGCGAACGGCATGTAATGGAGGTGCTCGACGAAAGGACCCGCCACATCCGGAGCCTGACCGGTGAGGGTGCAAAGGCGACCGGCGCGAGTCAGCTCCGGGCTCCGATGCCCGGCCTGGTACTCCGTATCCAGGTACAACAGGGACAGGCAGTTGTAGCGGGCCAACCGATCGTGTCCCTGGAAGCGATGAAGATGGAAAACGAGCTGCGCGCGACCTCGGCAGGGGTGGTCCAGACCATCGCCGTCGAGCCCGGCCAAGTCGTGGAACGAGGGGCGGTTCTGGTGGAATTTGCCGCCCCGGCCACTTGACCCAAACCCTTACTGCTGGCTAAGTTTCAAGTCTGTGTGGTTTTTGGTCCATTCCACGTGACAGCAGGATTGATGAACACCTTTTCCGCTAAGCCCAGGGACCTTGCCCACCAGTGGCATCTGGTCGACGCCGATGGCGTGCCACTCGGCCGCCTTGCGTCTCGGGTGGCCCAGCTCATTCGGGGTAAGCACAAGCCGACCTTCACGCCGCATATGGACGGCGGCGATTTCGTGATCGTGATCAACGCCGAAAAAGTGAAGCTGACCGGGCGCAAGCTCGAGCAGAAGCGCCACTTCCGGCATACCGGCTACATGGGCCATGAGCGCTTCACTCCGGTCAAGAAGCTGATCGAGGGTGGCCGCCCCGAGCGAGTGATCGAGCACGCCGTGTTCGGCATGCTGCCCAAGAATTCGCTGTCTCGCCAGAAGCTGCGGGGCAAGCTCAAGGTATACGCGGGTGAGAGTCACCCGCACGCGGCGCAGCAGCCCGCGGCCTATTCCGTCACGCCTCTTCAGAGGAATGCATGACCGCCACGCCTCAATTCCGTTGGCAGGCGGTGGGTCGCCGCAAGACGAGTGTCGCGCGGGTGTACCTCACCCCCGGCACCGGCAAGTGGGATGTAAATGGACGGACCCTGGGTGATTACTTCCCCCGTCCTTCCCTGGTGCAGCACATCCAGCAGTCCTTCACCGCGACCGACACGCTCGGCGCCTTCGACGTGCGGGCGCTAGTCAATGGTGGTGGGCAGTCGGGACAGGCTGGTGCGCTGCGGCTCGCCATCGCCCGGGCGCTCGTCACGGCTGACGGGCAGCATCGGATCAAGCTGCGGACCTCCGGCCTGCTGACCCGGGATCCGCGGGCGGTGGAGCGGAAGAAGCCGGGCCGCGCTGGCGCCCGGAAGCGGTTCCAGTTCAGCAAGAGATAGGAATCTCGTAGGGGCGACCCTCGTGGTCGCCTTATGCGACGGGCGACCACCAGGGTCGCCCCAAACCCACGCCGCGGGATTTCCGCCCGGGTGCCCTTCGGGGTCAGGCGGGAAGATGAACGCGGCGGACGATCAACCCCAATTGAAAGACGGCAACATCCGCATGGCACAGCCTCAGTTGCAGGACCTCCTCGAAGCAGGTGTTCACTTCGGGCATCAGACCCGGCGGTGGAACCCCAAGATGCGGCGCTTCATCTTCGCCGAGCGCTCAGGCATCTACATCATCGATCTCCAGAAGACGCTCCGGCAGATCATCCAGGCCCAGGAGCTCCTGAAGAGCGTGGTGCTCAAGGGCGAGGGAGTCCTCTTCGTCTGCACCAAGAAGCAGCTCAAGGGAATCGTGCAGGCCGAGGCGCAGGAGTGCGGCTCGTACTACGTGACCGAGCGCTGGCTGGGCGGCATGCTCACCAACTTCCAGACCATCAAGAAGCAGCTGCGCCGGCTGCGGGAGCTGGAGCAGGGCGCCGCGGATGGCGAGTTCGAGAACTACACCAAGAAGGAAAAGCTCCTGTTCGAGCGGGAGCGGGAGAAGCTGAGCCGCAACCTGGAAGGCATCAAGCAGATGGGCCGGCTTCCCGGGGCGCTGTTCGTGGTGGATGCGAAGAAGGAAAAGATCGCGGTGCAGGAGGCCAACAAGCTTGGCATCCCGGTGGTCGCGATCGTGGACACCAACGCCGACCCCGACGTCATCACGGTTCCGATTCCGGGCAATGACGACGCGATCCGCGCGGTTTCCCTGATCACCGGCGCGCTGAGCGAGATCATCAAGGAAGCCCGGGCGCAGAGCCCGATCCGCGAGGCCGCGGAGGATGCCGAGGCCGAGACCTACAGCACCGACGGCGGCACCGAAGGCGACGTGGATGCCGAGCGGCGCAAGCGCCGGCCGCGTCGTAAGCGTCGGCCGAAGCCGGAGGCGATTGCGGCTCGCTTGAAGCACGAGGAGCAGGCGCCCAGCCCGGCGGGCGAGCCGGAAGCGTAAGCCCGGCGGTGTTGGACCGCATACGAGTCGCCGCCGTCCGGCCCTCGGGCCAAGGACGGCGGTTTCACTATCACATCTGGAAAGCACGACATGAGCACGATGGCGATCTCAGCGAAGGATGTAGCCCAGCTCCGCGCCCGGACCGGCGCGGGCATGATGGATTGCAAGAAGGCCCTCGAGGAAGCGCAGGGCGACATGGACAAGGCCGCCGAAATCCTGCGCAAGAAGGGCATCGCGAAGGCAGAGACCCGGACCGAGCGGACCGCCTCGCAGGGGCTGGTCGTGATCGATCCCGCGCCGGACGGGAAGTCCGCGGCGATGATCGAGCTGGACTGCGAGACCGACTTCGTGGCCCGCACCTCCGATTTCATCGGGCTCGCCAAGGAACTTGGCAAGCACGCAGCGGCGCACGCGCCTTTCGGCGTGAACCCGGGCAGCGCGATCGACGCCCAGCCTTTCCAGCGGGAAGACCGTCGCCGAGGTCGTAAAGGCGATGTCGGGCAAGACCGGTGAAGCGATGAGCCTCAAGCGAGTCGCTCGGCTCGAGGCCAAGGACGGTGTCGTCGGCGCCTACCTGCATCACAACGGCCAGTCGGGCGCCCTGGTCGCGGTTGATGGTCCGCACAGCGAGGCGGTCTCCGAGCTGGCACGCGAGCTGGCCCTGCACGTGGCCTTCGCCGACCCGGCGGGAATCTCCGATGCCGATGTGCCGGCCGAGCTGGTAGAGCGGGAGCGACGGATCGCGGAAGAGCAGGTCGCGGCCGAAGGGAAAGCCCGAGAACATCCGGGCAAGATCGTCGAAGGAAAGGTCCGGAAGTTCCTGGCCGAGCGGACTCTGATCGGGCCAGCCCTTCGTGCGGGATGACAAGAAGCCCGTCGCGGAGCTTGTAAAGGAAACCGCCGCGAAGACCGGGGCGCCGGTCACCGTTCGCGCCATCGCCCGCTTCCGGGTGGGAGAAGGCTGATGCGACGGGCCTACGCCCGCGCGCTGCTCAAGCTTTCCGGGGAGGCGCTCGCCGGCGAGAAGGGATACGGACTCGACTTCAAAGTGGTCGAGTCCTTCGCCGACGAGCTTCTCACGGTTCACGCTCGGGGAATTCAGCTGAGCCTCGTGGTGGGCGGCGGCAACATCCTTCGGGGAACCACTGCGAGCCGGCAGGGCCTGGACCGCGTCTCCGCCGATTACATGGGGATGCTGGCCACCGTCATCAACGCCCTCGCGGTGCAGGACATCCTCGAGCGCAAAGGCGTCCAGACCCGGGTGATGACCGCGATTCGTATGGAATCGCTGGCCGAGCCCTACATCCGCCGCCGGGCGCTCCGCCACATGGAGAAGGGGCGCCTCGTTATCTTTGCTGGTGGAACCGGAAACCCCTATTTCTCGACTGATACCGCCGCCGTTCTCCGGGCATTGGAGATCGAGGCGGACTCGATACTCAAAGGGACCAACGTGGACGGGGTGTTTACCGCGGACCCCAAGAAGGACCCCGCGGCGCGGCTCATTCCGGAGCTGACCTTCCAGGATGCCCTGGTGAACGGGTATGAGGTCATGGACCGGAGCGCCTTCGGTCTCTGCCAGACCAACAAGCTTCCGATCATCGTCTTCAACATGAACCAAGCCGGTAATCTCGACCGCGTCCTGCGCGGCGAGCCGGTGGGGACGATCGTCCAATGAGCACACCGAACAGCATTCCCGAGCTGGTCAAGCACGCCCGTGAACTGATGAACAAGGCGGTGGAGAACACTCGCAAGGAGTTCTCCGGCATCCGAAGCGGCAAGGCCACCACCTCGCTGCTCGACATCATCCGGGTGGAGGCCTACGGCAGCGAGGTCCCGCTCAATCAGGTCGGCATGGTGGCGGCTCCCGAGGCGCGGCTGCTCACCGTGCAGCCGTTCGACAAGTCCCTCGCTCCGGCCATCGAGAAGGCGATCCGCGAATCCGATCTGGGTCTGAACCCCGCCAGTCAGGGCGGGCTCATCCGGATCCCGATTCCGTCGCTCAACGAGGAGCGGCGCAAGGATCTGGTCAAGGTGATTCACAAGCTGGCCGAGGAGGGACGGGTCGCGGTGCGCCACGCCCGGGGCGAGGCGCACAACAAGGTGAAGAAGATGGAGAAGATCGCCGAGGACGAGCGGACTCGCGGGGAGAAGGAAATCCAGAAGCTCACCGACGATCACATCCGGCAGATCGATCAGCTGATCTCCGCCAAGGAAGCGGAGATCATGGAAGTCTGAACCGATGGGTGAGGATCTGCTGTCGCAGTTGAAGCTGAACGGCGCGGTACCGGCTCACATTGCCATCATCATGGATGGGAATGGACGCTGGGCGAGAAAGCGGGCGCTCCCTCGTCCCCTGGGACACAAGGCCGGAATGAAGGCGGTGCGGGAGGCGGTGGAAGGAGCGCTCGCCGCCGGGGTAGAGGTGCTCACCCTGTTCGCATTCAGCCAGGAAAACTGGAGTCGTCCGGCGCCGGAAATCGACGCGCTGATGAGCCTGCTCCAGGAGTACATCGCGAACGAAATGGCCGAGCTGCGGCAGCAGGGCGTCTCGGTCCGCTTCCTGGGAGACCTGACCCGGCTGAGCCCGTCGGCGCTGCAGGCCGTGGATCGCCTGACTGGCGAGACCGCCAGCGGGGAGGCCCTCGCGCTGAACATCTGTATCTCCTACGGCTCCCGCGCCGAAATCACCCGTGCCGCCCGGATGCTCGCCGAGGACGTTGCGGCTGGCCGTATCAAACCCAGTGAGATCGACGAAGAAGCGGTGAGCCGGCGGCTCTACACCGCCGCCTGGCCCGATCCCGACCTGCTGATCCGGACCTCGGGCGAGCTGCGGATCTCCAACTTCCTCCTCTGGCAGCTGGCGTACGCCGAGCTGTACGTGACCCCGGTCCTGTGGCCCGATTTCACCCGCCGTCATTTGTTCGAGGCGATTCTCGACTTCCAGAAGCGGGACCGGCGATTCGGCAAGGTGTCGGTTTGAAAACAGTGAGCGGTGAGCGGTGAGCGGTGAGCGGGCAGCACGGTCAGATCTGAGAAGCTCGCCGGGCGCGCGTGCAGTTCCCGCTTACCGCTCACCGCTCACCGCTTACCGCCCGTAGCGCATGGCCTCCAATCTCTTCCAGCGCATCTCCTTCGCCGTTATCGCCATTCCCGTGGCGCTCGGCGTCGTCTGGTTCGGCGGTTGGCCGCTCGTCGGATTGCTCGCGATTGTCGGCGCGCTCGGGTCGAGGGAGTTGTTCGATTTCGCCCAGCGGCAACAGATCGCTCCGCTTTCGGCCTGGGGAATCGCTTCGGCCGCGGTCCTGCCGTTTCTCGTCTACCTCTCGATCATCACGCCGGGAGGCTGGCTCGCGTTCCTGCTGGGTAACTCCTGGTTCCTCGCCGCGTTGTGGCTGGTCGCCACGCTCACGATTGCGCTGGCTCGTCGAACTCCCAGCGATCGGCCACTCGCCGTTACGGCCATCACCGTTTTCGCCGTTGGATACACCGCCGGACTCCCCGCCACGCTGCTCCCCATTCGGCATTTCACCGAGCCGGGTCGTTCCTGGGCCGGCGCGTGGCTGGTGTTCACACCACTCGTCATCACCTGGGTTTGCGATACCGCGGCGATGTTCGCCGGAAGGCTCATCGGTGGCCCCAAGCTCTGGCCGGCCATCAGTCCCGGCAAGACCTGGTCGGGCAGTGTGGCCGGAGTCGTGGCCGCGCTGGCGACGGTGCCGCTGCTCAACAGCCTGGTCCTGGAACGCCAGGGTATAGCTCTCCCGATCACCCAGGGACTGATCTTCGGGCTGATCCTCGGAATTGTCGGGCAGATTGGCGATCTTGCGGAGTCTCTCTTCAAGCGGGAAGTGGGTCTCAAGGATTCCTCGGCGATCATTCCGGGTCACGGAGGCATCCTGGACCGCTTTGATTCGCTCTATTTTGTGCTGCCGGTCTCGGCGGCGTTCTATCGCCTGGTCGGGATGATCTGATGCGCCACCAGTCCAGGAACGACAACCAGCCTGCGAAGACACGGGGAGTCGCCATCCTCGGGTCTACCGGCTCGATCGGAAAGAGTGCGCTGGCGGTGATCGGCAGACAGCGCGATCACTTCCGGGTCGTGGCGTTGACCGCGCGGAGCAACGAAGCGGCGTTGGGCCGCCAGGTCGCGCAGTGGCAACCGGCTTATTCCGCCCTGGTGAGCAAGACGGGTCCCGAGGCTTTGGTCGAGGCGGCGACTCATCCCGATGTGGACATCGTGCTCAACGCCGTGGTCGGCTCGGCAGGACTCGACGCGACTCTCGCGGCGCTTCGCGCCGGGAAACGGGTGGCCCTGGCCAACAAGGAAACGCTGGTCATGGCGGGCGACCTGGTGCGGGCAGCCGCCTGCGCCGGCGGCGGTGAATTGGTTCCCGTGGATTCGGAGCACAGCGCCGTCCTGCAATGTCTTCAAGGTCGGGAGACCGGCCTCGCGCGAGTGATCCTGACGGCGTCGGGCGGCCCCTTTCGCGAGTGGGAGCCGGACCGGATCCGAGCGGCGACGGTGCAGGAAGCGCTCAACCACCCGACCTGGAGCATGGGGAACAAGGTCACGGTGGACAGCGCGACCCTGGCCAACAAGGCGCTCGAGCTGATCGAGGCCCACCATTTCTTCGAACTGGGCTACGATACTCTCGACGTCGTGGTCCATCCCCAGAGCATCGTGCACGCTCTGGTTGAGTACTGTGACGGTAGCGTCATTGCCCAAATCGCCTTTCCCTCGATGGAACTGCCGATTCTCTATGCCCTCACCTATCCCACACGGCTCCCGGATCAGGGTGTCCGCCGGTTCGATCCGGTGCAGGCCGGTGTCCTCACCTTCGAGCCGGTGAGGAGCGATGTCTTCCGCGCGTATTCGGCAGGGCTTTCGGCGGGACGCGCCGGCGGGACTGCTCCTGCGGTGTTCAACGCCGCCAACGAAACCGCGGTGGCTGCATTCCTCGACGGACGAGTGCCGTTCGGCCGCATCTCCGATACGATCGAGCGAGTTCTCGATGAACATGCAGCCGGCACCCGCCGGTGATCTTGATACCGTGCGCGCCGCGGACCAGTGGTCCCGGGTCCGCGCCAGTGAGGTGTTGAAGTGATCGTTTTCGAGTATCTCTGGCCCCTGGTCGTCACCCTCGGCGTGCTGATCTTCGTGCACGAAGCGGGGCATTTCATCGCGGCGAAGTGGGCGGGGATCTACGTGCATCGTTTCTCACTGGGCCTCGGTTCACCGATTCCCTGGCTCACCCGGAAGATCGGAGAAACCGAGTATTCGATCTCCTGGCTCCCGCTCGGCGGCTACGTGAAGATGGCGACCGCGGAGGAAGGAGCCGACAGCTCGGCGCTCGAGGGTGGCGCGTCGGAGATCGCGCACATACCGCCCGACCGGATGTTCGAGGCCAAACCGGTCTGGAAGCGGATGGTGGTCATTCTGGCCGGCGTCACCATGAACGTGGTGTTCGCCTGGTTCGCGTTTGTGTTTCTGGCGGCGAAAAACGGGGAGCAGATCGATCCGGTCACCAGGATCGGCGCCGTTACCGCGGACAGCCTGCCCCCTGGCGCTGAGGCCCTCGCCGCAATGCATCCGGGAGACAGCATCGTCGCGATCGACGACCAGCCGGTGCATTCGTGGAACGAAGTCCAGGAGTTGATCGGCTCCAGCTCCGGCGACTCGGTGGTCGTTCACCTGGCCGACGGGCGAGCGCTGCCGATTCACATTCATCCCGCAGCACTCGTGGATCGGGTGCGGGTCCTGAACGCCATCGCGCCGGCCCACCAGCCACTGGTCGAGACGGTCGAGAGTGGCCGGCCCGGCCACAAGGGCGGCTTGCTCCCCGGCGACACGATCCTGGCGCTCAACGATTCGCCGGTCGAGTCGCGCGACGTAGTCATACCCACGATCCGCAACAGCATCGGAACCCCTTTGAAGTTCCGGGTCGGGCGCGCGGGCGGACCGGTCGATCTCACGATCACGCCGGAAGCGGTGACCGAGGCGGGCAAGCAGGTGGGCAAGATCGGAGTCGCCTTCCGCGAGGCGGTCAACTGGGAACGCCGGCCTTACACTTTGAGTCAAGCCTTCGGCGCCGGTGCCCGGGCGACTCTCGCGGCATCCACCCAGATCGTGCGCACCGTGCAGGGACTGCTCTCTGCCCGGATCTCCAGCCGCGAGGTCGGTGGTCCGATTCTGATCGGCCAGCTCGCCGCGCAGAGTGCGAGGCTCGGGTTCGACACCTTCCTCGCCTTCATGGCGCTGATCTCGGTCAACCTCGCCATCCTCAACCTGCTTCCCATCCCGGTGCTGGATGGCGGGCAGTTCCTCTTCCTGCTGGCGGAGGTGGTGTTGCGTCGCCCGCCGTCGCTCAAGCTGCGAGAGCGGCTGACGCTTGTCGGTCTGGTGCTCATCGTCTCACTGATGGTCCTGGCGTTCTCAAACGACATTCGCCGGCTGATCGGCATCTAGTCGGGAAGGGTGACGCTGCTATGGATCGGTGGAACGTCGCCGCCAAGGTAGCTGCGGCCTCGAGCGCGGTGCTGGCAGTAGGCCTGTTGCTCACGGGTTTCTTCGCCTGGCGGGCCACGGACCGGAAGGTGCTTGGGCTGCAGTTGCAACAGGCGAGCGCCCAGCTCGACGGGAATCTCGCTCTGGCCCGGGCCATGTTCGACCAGCGCTTTCCCGGTCCTTGGCGTCTGGTGGACGCCACCGGTGTGGAACCGCTCGTCGAGCTGTTTAACGGCAACGGCCGGCTTGATGGTTGGAGGACCCGCGAACGGCTGAGCGCCCACCTCTACAAGGGCGCGACGCCGATTCTGGGGAATCCCGACGTCGAGAGCCTGTTGCTCGAGCTGGACAGCCTCACCGGGATGGAGATGACGGTGGCGCAACGCATCCGGTCGCTGCCCTCTCCCGATTCCACGGTGGGAGACGCCCCGAACGGAAGGGCGCTTCGTCTGGTGACGACAGTGACCCGCGCCGACAGCATGGGCGTATTGCGCCGCGCCAACCTCACCATCATGCCGACCCGCAGCCCCGTCACTGGCCGGACCGTCGGAGCCGGGGCGGTCTTCGCTTCCGGCGTGGCCTATGGCGGAAGAGCGCTGGTCGCGGGACAGGATCGCTGGACCCGCTACGAGCCGATCGTGAGCCCGGATCGCGGTGTCGTCGGCATCCTGTATGGCGGCATGCGCTTCGATCCCTTCGCGCAGGCGGCGCACAGCGCCTCGTGGGCGCTGGCGCGGACCTTTCTGGCGGTCGGCCTCGCGTCCGCGCTGGTCGCGATCGGGATCCTCTACCTGATCACCCGGAGATTGCTGCGGCCGCTCGGCGGAATCGAGCAGGCCGCGGCTCGAATCTCTGCGGGCGATCTCTCATGCCGCAGCGGGATAAGCCAGGAGGATGAAATCGGCGTTCTGGCTCGCACCTTCGACGAGATGGCGAGCCAGCTCCAGACTCTGCACCACGGGATTCTCGCGACGACGGATCGGCTTTACCAATCCGCCCGGGGAGTGGACGAGGCTGCTACCGCCGCCGCGCACGCAACTCATCAGGTCTCCGATGCGGCCAGCGAGGTCTCCCGCGGATCAACCGAGATGAGTCAGAAGGCGGCCGAGGTGAACGAGCAGGTCACCGCGGTTCGCCGATACCTCGAGGCGATTGGCGAGAGGGTCGCGGCCGCCGTCGAGAAATCTCGGAGTGCTCGCAGCGTGGCGCAGCAGGGTCACATCGCCGCGTCGCAGGTGCTCGCGGCAGGGAATGATGTGCGGCAGACCGTCGCCGAGGCTTCCTCCGTGATGCGATCCCTCGGCGCTCAGGCCGACCGGATCAATCAGGTCGTCGAGTTCAGCAAGGAAGTCGCGATCCAGACCAACCTCCTTGCCCTCAACGCTGCGATCGAGGCCGCACGCGCGGGCGTGCATGGGCGCGGCTTCAGGGTCGTCGCCGCCGAGATCAAGACGCTGGCCAAAGAGACCAGAGAATCCTCGGACAGTATCGGCAAGCTGATCGCGGAAACCCGGGAGCAGATGGCGGCGGCGGTCGAGATGCTCGACCGGGTGGAGAAGGAGACCGAAGCCGGACTCGAGGCCGCCCGCAGCAACGATCAGGGATTCAGCCGTATCTCCGACTCGGTCGCCCTGGTCGTGGGCCGGATCGAAGAGATCAGTGAGGCGGCGGGCGGGGTGTCTCGCAGCATGGATCTGGTGAGCGAGGGAATCGAAGGTGTCGCCTCCTTTGCCCAACAGAGCGCGGCGGCCAGCGAGCAGGTCGCTGCACTCGCCGAGGAGCAGAGCACGACGCTCCGTGCGATCTCGGCGGAAGTTCACGGCCTTTCCGCTTTGGCCGGTGAACTCCAGCTCACGGTCAGCACGCCAAGCCGGGCGAGTACGACACAACCGGTCATCGAGACCGCGTAGGCGTGGCACACCGGGTGCAAAGACGGGCGCTTCGTATCGTCCAGCGGCCATAAGGTGTTGACCCGAGTCATGTTCCGTCCGGACTGGCGCGCCAGATTGTCCCTGATGACATTTTGTCCCTCACGAGGAACCGCGAACTCCGCATCATGACGCTTCTCGCACTCGATCAAGTCACCAAGCGCTTCAACGGTATCCCCGCAGTCGACGCGGTCTCCTTCTCGGTGGATCGCGGTCAGGTCGTGGGATTTCTGGGGCCCAACGGGGCTGGGAAGTCCACCACGATGCGGATGATTACCCAATACCACGAGCCCGATCAGGGCCGCATCACCTTCGACGGCAAGCCCCTCTCGGAAGCGGGGTGTGAGGCGAAGCGTCGGGTGGGATACCTGCCGGAGAACAATCCCCTTTACGGCGACATGCTGGTGGCGGAATATCTGGGGTTCGTCGCCCGGCTTCGGGATCTCGAAGGGACCGATCGCCGGCGCGCAACGGACCATGCCGTCGCGGCGACGGGTATTGACCAGGTGTTCTACCGGCCGATCGGGGAGTTGTCGAAGGGATACAAGCAGCGGGTCGGCCTCGCCGCTGCCATCCTGCCACAGCCCGATCTGCTGGTGCTGGACGAGCCGACCGAAGGCCTCGATCCCAACCAGCGGGTAGAAATTCGCCGCCTCATCAATGCGCTGGGACAGGACCGGACCGTTCTGCTCTCAACTCACATTCTCTCTGAAGTGCAGTACACCTGCTCCCGGCTCCTCATCATCAACCGAGGCAAGATCGCGGCGGACGGGCCGGTCTCTGATCTGGTGAGCCGGGCGGGTGGAGAGGTGCGCATTTCGGTCGAGGCGTCGGGGCAGGGAATTGCCGATGGGCTCGCGGCGCTTCCCGGAGTTCTGGAATGCACTCCGCAAACGGAAAAGGAAGGACGGGTGAGCTTGATTCTTACCGCCAGCGCCGAGCAGGATCTCCGGCCGGAGATCTTCAGGCTGGCTTTATCCAGGGGATGGATCCTGTACGAATTGCATCAGGAAGCCGGGAGCCTGGAAGATCTGTTCCGCCAGCTGACCGCTGCCGGGGAGGCCGCATGAAGGCGGTCTGGACCGTAGCTCGGCGAGAGCTCAAGGCGATGTTCGACACCCCGACCGGCTATGTGCTGCTGGTCGTCTTCATCGTCGCCAATTCGTTCCTGTTCTTCCGGCAGGCGTTCCTCTCGAGCACGGCATCGCTCCGGCCGATGCTGGATCTTCTGCCGTGGCTCTACCTGTTCTTCGTGCCTGCGGTCGCCATGCGGAGCCTGGCGGAGGACACCCGGACCGGTCTGCTCGAGGTCATACTCTCGCAGCCTCTCACCGAGCTCGAGCTGCTGCTGGGCAAGTACCTCGGCACCGTGCTCTTCCTCGGTGTGGCGCTGCTCTGCACCCTGCCGATTCCGCTCGCACTGGCGGTCGGCGCCGACCTGCAGTGGGGCCCGATCGTGGCCCAGTACGTCGGCTCGATGCTGCTCGGCGCGGGCCTCGCCGGCGTGGGTGTCTGGGCCTCGTGCCTCACTCGAAGCCAGATCACGGCGTTCATTACGGCGCTGGCCGTCTGCTTCATCCTGATCCTGGTGGGACTCAATCCGCTCATCGTCGGTCTTCCCCCGCAGCTCGGGGCCGTGGCGGCTCGGTTGGGCGTGCTCTCGCACTTCGACAACATGGGCCGCGGCGTGATCGATCTGCGTGACGCGGTGTACTTCGTTTCGCTGGCCGGTGTCTTTCTGGTCCTGGCTTATGCCGCCCTCATGGGACGCAAGCTTGCCCCCGCGGGCAGCGCTCGCGGGCGCCTTCGGCTCGGTGCACTGCTTCTGGTCGGCACTCTCGTCGTCGTGAATCTGCTGGGGAGCTACATCGGCGGGCGTCTCGATCTCACTCCGGGACGGGCCTACACCCTGAACAAGGCGACCCGGGAGATTGCGGGCGGACTGCAGGACATCGTCACCATCAAGGTGTTCGCCTCGAAGGAGCTTCCGTCCGAAGTCGCCCTGATGCAGCGCGATCTCGACGATCTGCTTTCAGACCTGCGTGCTGCAGGCAAGGGGAAAATCCGGGTCATCGAACGCGATCCGGCTGACGATCCCGCACTGCGGAGCGAGGCGCAGTCGCTGGGCATTCAGCCGGTGCAGTTCAACGTGGTGGGCAAGGCTGAGCTTCAGGTAAAGGAGGGGTACTTCGGCCTCGCGATACAGTATGCCGATGGTGTCGAGCAGATCCCCTTCATTCAGCACACGGATGATCTGGAGTACCGGCTCGCTTCATCGATCCGGGCGCTCACCCGGGCCAAGAAGCCGGGCATCGGAATCGTCGCCGCGCCGGATTACCAGCGCCAGGGGACGGGCTTCGGCGTGCTCGAAGACCAGCTGAAGAAGAGCTACGACGTCCGGAGCGTCTCTCTGGCGGACTCAACCCAGCCGGCGGCGGATCTCTCCACCCTGGTTCTCACCGGATCTCCCGACTCCTTGCCGGCTCCGACTCTCGCCCGGCTCCGCGCCTTCCTGGATCGGGGCGGCAGTGTCCTGGTGCTTGCGGCCGGTGCCGAGGTCTCGCCGCAGGTTCCCCGCGCCATGACTCGGGCGCCGGTGTGGAATGACTTGCTCAAGCCCTACGGGCTGCAGATCCGCGCCGACATGGTGTACGACCTCGCCGCCAACCAGATCGTTCCCTTGCCGAGCGACATGGGCCAGGTGCTCCAGCCCTATCCACTCTGGCTCCGCGCAAGACCGACCAGCAGTGTCATCGGTGAGGGCGTGGGCGAGGTGTTCCTGCCATGGACCAGCAGCATTGATACGACTGGTGCCAAGGGTTCGGTGACGCCGCTCCTCCTCACCAGCAACGCAGCGGGGGTCGCGGAGCAGGAGGTGGATATCTCGCCGACCCGGGAATTCCCGCCGGTCGATCTCAAGACCCGCATTCTCGCCGCCACCTCTTCCCTGTCGGCCAAGGACAGCACGGCACCCAAGGGACGAGTGGCTGTCGTCGGCAGCTCCGATTTCGTCTCGGACCGCTACGCCTCCCGCGCCACGCCGAACGTGGTCTTCACCCTGAACGCGATCGACTGGCTGGCGCAGGACGAAGCGCTCATTGCCATTCGTAGCCGTGACCGGCGGCCTCCACCGCTCGTGTACTCAAGTCCCGCGCTCCGCGAGGGTGTGAAGTACGCCAACGTCATTCTCCTGCCCGTGCTGATCATGCTCGGTGGCACGATTCATCTTCTCCGTCGCCGGCGGCAGGCCCAACAACCGTACCGGCAGCTCTCGCCCGCTTCGGAGGCAGCATGAGCGCCAAACAGCTGCTTCGAATCGCGCTGGTGTTACTCGGTGCGATCGCGCTCTGGGGTGCTCTCGCCGTGGCAAAAAAGTCTCGGCAGGAACGTCCGTCGCGCATGGTGCTTCCCGTGCTCGACAGCGCGTCCATCAACCGGATCGACATCCGCAAAGGCGCCGACTCGGTAGTGTTGATCAAGTCCGCGACCGGCTGGACGGTGAACGGCTGGACCGCGGCTCCCGCGGAAATGAGTGACTGGTTTACCGCTCTGGCCGATACGAATGCCCGGAGCGATCTCGCCGCCCAGAGCGAAGCCCTGCACCAACGACTCGGCGTGGACAGCGCCGGGCGGAAGGTGGTTCTGCAGGCCGGCGATAAGACGCTGGCAACGCTCGTGGTCGGGAACCGAGGGCCAGACTTCGAAGGGATCTACGTTCGCCGCGTGGAGTCGCCCGAGGTGTATCTCTCCCATGCCAGGTGGGCCGAGATGGCGGGCCGCGCGGCCGATGAATGGCGAGACAAGCAGATCGCGAAGGTGGCAGCCGACAGCATTAAGGAAATCGCCGTCAGCCGGGCTTCCGGGAAGTTTACCGTGATCAAGGACGGCGGTTGGAAGTTCAAGTCGGGAGGCTCCGGGACGCCGGACAGTGCGGCCTCGGCCCGCTTCGCCGCGGCCTTTGGCGATCTCCACGCGATGGGTTTTGCCAATCCCGCACTCGCCGACACGCTGCGTCACGCCAAGCCCTGGCGTAGTGTTCGGGTGATCAATGCAGCCGGCGCTACGCTACTCTCAGTGGAACTCGATTCGACCGCGGCGGGATTCTGGCTTCGGCCTGATAGCGGTGGCGTCGTGTATCGGGTTGATCAGTCGGTCACCGAGGCGATTGCACCGGCAGCTTCGGCACTCGCGGCGCCCAAGGCTCAGGGAGTAGGGAGTGGGGTGTAGGGAGTAGGGAGTGAGAATGGTCACACGATCCGTTCCTGACTCCCTACTCCCTACTCCCTACTCCCTATTTCACTCCCCACCACCTCCACCACTTCCTCTCCGTCGTCACCGGCGCCGACTTGGAATCCCGCAGATAGCCCGACGGCACCTTGATCTCGCCCGTCGGCCGAGTCTTGGCCGCGATGTCGATGAGATCCTCGAGTAGTGTCTGTGCCTTCGGATAGCGGTCGTCGGGATGCTTGGCGAGCAGCTTGAGGATGATGCGCTCGAACCGCTTGGAGATCTCCGGCCGGCGCGCTCGGGGTGGCTCGGGTGGCGTCTCCACGTGCATGCGCGCCAGCTCGAACCAATCTTTCGATCTGAACGGCAGGTCCCCGGTCGTCGCGCGGTACAGTGTGATCCCCAGCGAATAGAGATCCGAGCGCCCGTCGAGCGGCCTCCCCTGTGCCTGCTCCGGCGAGATGTAGGCCGGTGTGCCGATCGTCATGTTGAATCCGGTCGCGGCCACGTAACCGCTCACTGCCCGCGCCACGCCGAAATCGGTGAGTACCGGTCTCCCGTCTTCGGCGAAGAGGATGTTGTCCGGCTTGATATCGCGATGCACGATATCCTGGTCATGCGCAAAGCCGAGCGCCTCGGCGACACCGATCGCGATGGGGACCACATCCGATTCCGCCATCACCGGCTCCCGCTGGTTTCGGGCGGCGAGGCTGTCGGGATAGAGGTCCATCACGAAGAAGACCATTCCCCCTTCGGTCCCGACCTCTTCGATGTGAACGATGTTGGGATGTCGTAACCCTGCCGCGAGAGAGGCCTCCTGCCGGAAACGGGTTTCGAAGGCCGGGTCCGAACCATACCTGTGCTTTAAGACTTTGAGCAGCAAATGACTTACCGTCGTCGCGCCGGGCGTGATACACCCAAGCGAAGCCTCCCTGACCCTGGAGTTCGGTGAGTTGGTAGCGGCCGAGTTGGGTTCCGGGGGCGGGTGCGTCGGTCTGCATTCCGGGGTTGCCGGTGAGGTTGGCGAGGGGTTATTTTGTTGTGCTACTTACGAATAGCGTACACGACGCAGGCCCTCGCGACACCGCAAGAGGATACACGAGGAATGGGCTTTGACAAGCAGGCGATCATCGCCAAGCAGCGGCTCCACGACAGCGATACCGGTTCCGCCAAGGTGCAGATCTCGCTCCTGACCGAGCGGATCAACTCACTAACCGATCACTTCCGCACCCACCCCAAGGATCATCACGGTCGCCGGGGTCTGCTCAAGATGGTCGGCACCCGCCGTCGCCTCCTCAACTACCTCAAGCAGAACGATCTCGCCACGTACCGGACCCTGATCGACGCATTGGGTCTCCGACACTAACGCGATATCAAGGGCCAGGGGCGTCTCGACCGGCACGTCGGGACGCCCTCGACGCATTTGGGTGCTTCTCACCTGGAAAGAAATCGAGTTTGTGACTGTACACAGGATTGAAACCACGTTCGCGGGCCGCCCGCTCATTCTCGAAACCGGGCGCCTGGCCAAGCAAGCCGCCGGATCGGCCTTCCTCCAGTTCGGTGACACCGCGGTCCTCGCCGCCATCACCGTCGCCTCCACCGGCTCCACCCTCCCGTTCTTCCCCCTCACCGTCGAGTATCGCGAAAAGACCTACGCCGCGGGCAAGATCCCGGGTGGGTTCCTCAAGCGTGAGGGGCGGCCGTCGGACAAGGAAATCCTCGCGAGCCGGGTGATCGACCGCTCGATCCGCCCGCTCTTCCCCGAGGGCTTCAAGAACGAGGTCCAGGTCTTCGTGACCGTCCTCTCCGCCGACCAGGAAAACGATGCCGACGTCCTCGGCGTCGTCGCCGCCTCGGTGGCACTCAGCGTTTCGCCGGTGCCATGGAACGGCCCGCTCGCCGCGGTGCGGGTGGGCCGGGTCGATGGCAACTGGATCCTCAATCCGACCTTCCAGCAGCTCGAGTTCTCGAGCGTTGACGTGACGGTCAGCGGCAGCGCTGATTCGATCATGATGGTCGAAGGCGGCGCGCTGGAAGTGTCCGGAAGCCGAGATGCTCGAGGCGCTCAAGGTGGCCCAGAAGGGCCTCAAGGAAATGCTGGGCAACGAGCAGAAGGTGATTTCCAAGGCCGCGAAGGAGAAGCTGAGCTGGACCAAGGACGCTCCCGACGAGGCGCTGGTCAAGCGGGTCGTCGAGCTGGCCGAAGCCGAGATGGCCAAGGTCATCAACGCCAAGGACAAGCACGCCCGGGCGGCCAATGCGGAGGCGCTCAAGCAGAGGACGCTGCAAGCGCTCGCGGCCGAGTTCCCCGAGGCGACCAGCGCAGATCGCGAGCCAGATCGAGGACATCGAGTATCGCGTGATGCGGGCCCAGGTGCTGGAGAAGGGTGAGCGGGTGGACGGCCGGGACACCGACACGGTGCGTCCCATCGTGATCGAGACCGGCTTCCTGCCCCGGACCCACGGCTCCGCGCTGTTCCAGCGCGGGCGAGACCCAGGCGCTCGTGGCCGTCACCCTCGGCACCGCCGACGACGAGCAGCGGATCGACAGCATCGATCACGCGGGTGAGGCGACCAAGTCGTTCATGCTGCACTACAACTTCCCGCCCTACTCGACCGGCGAGGTGAAGCCGGTCCGGGGGACCAGCCGCCGCGAGATCGGGCACGGGGCGCTGGCCGAGCGGGCGCTGCAGCCGCTGCTGCCGGACTACGAGAAGTTCCCCTACACCCTGCGCGTCGTCTCGGAGATCCTCGAGTCGAACGGCTCGTCCTCGATGGCGACCGTCTGCGGCGGCACCCTGGCGCTGATGGATGCGGGCGTGCCGATCAAGGCGGCCTGCGCCGGCGTCGCGATGGGTCTGATCAAGGAAGGGAAGAAGGTCGCCATCCTCACCGACATCCTCGGCTCAGAGGATCACCTCGGCGACATGGACTTCAAGGTGGCCGGCACCACGCAGGGCATCACCTCGATCCAGATGGATATCAAGATCGAGGGACTCGACCTCAAGATCATGGAAGAGGCGCTGGAGAAGGCCCGGAAGGGCAGGATGCACATCCTGTCGGAAATGTCGAAGGCGCTGCCTTCCGCACCGGCCCGATCTCTCCAAGTATGCGCCGCGCATCATCACCATGATGGTGAAGCCGGACAAGATCGGCGACATCATCGGTCCCAAGGGCAAGACCATTCGTGGGATCCAGGATCAGACCGGCGCCAAGATCAGCATCGAGGATTCCGGGATGGTCACCATCGCCGCCGTCGGCGGCGAGGCGGGGGAGAAGGCCCGCCAGATGATCGCCGCGATGGTCGAAGAGCCGGAAGTGGGGAAGGTGTACGAGGGCCCGGTCAAGAGCACGACCGCGTTCGGTGCCTTCGTCGAAATCATGCCGGGTGTCGAGGGCCTGCTGCACATCAGCGAACTTCAGCACGGTCGCACCGAGAAGACCGAGGACGTGGTCAAGAAGGGCGACGTCGTCAAAGTGAAGCTGCTGGAGGTCGATGAGAAGGGCCGAATGAGGCTGTCGCGGAAGGCGCTCCTCACGAAGGAGTAGCAGCCGCGTGGAAACCGTCCAGCTCGACACCGGCCTCCACAGTACCCGGGCACCCAACGGCCTTACGGTCCTCACCGAGGTCCTGCCCGGGGTCCGTTCCGCCGCGGTGGGCGTTTGGGTCAGGTCCGCCAGCGCCCACGAGCCGCGCGCCAAGATGGGCGTATCCCACCTGCTCGAGCACATGGTGTTCAAGGGGACCGAGCGCCGGAACGCCAGGGAGCTCGCGCTCGAGCTCGAGGTCCGGGGCGGTTCCCTCGATGCCTATACCAGCCGCGACCACACCCACTACCAGGCTCACGTCCTCGATCAGAACCTTCCCGAGGCGGTCGATGTCCTGACCGACCTGGTGCACCGTCCCTTGCTCCGGGCCAGCGATCTCGACTTGGAGCGGAACGTGGTGCTGGAGGAGATCTCCACGGTGGAGGACACGCCGGATGATCTCGTCTTCGAGCTGTTCTCCGAACGGCTGTGGCCCGAACATCCCTACGGCTACTCGATCCTGGGCACGCGCGACACCGTCAGCGCCCTGGGCCCCGGCGATCTCCAGGCCCTCCATCGGGCCGGGTACTATCGCGGCAACTGCGTGGTTGCGGCGGCGGGCTGTCTCCAGCATGATCGTGTCCTCGAATTGCTCGAGCACGAGGGCTGGTTCGCCGGCGGCACTGCCGAGCCGCCTCTCCCGCCAGTGGCTTCAGTGCCGGCGGTCCGCGGTGCCGACGTCAGCATCGCGCGGGATTCGAACCAGACTCATCTGGTCTTCGGCTCCGACACCTTCCCCTATCGGGACCGGCGGCGGTTCGCTCTCTCGATCGTGACCAACGTGTTCGGGGGCGGGATGTCGAGCCGGCTGTTCCAGTCGATCCGGGAAGAGCTGGGCCTGGCCTACGGGGTCTACGCCTATCAGCAGTTCTTCCAGACCGCGGGAATTGCGGGAGTGTACGTCGGTACCCAACCCGCGACGGCCGCGCAGGCGGAGGAAGCGATTCGCGCCCAGTATCGTCGCCTGGCGAATGAAGGACTCCCGGCCGAGGAGCTGGCAAGCGGCAAGCAGCAGCTCAAGGGGCAGTTGATGCTCTCGTTGGAGAGCCCGGCCAGCCGGATGAATCGTCTGGCAAGCATCACCCTGCACGGCGAGCCGTATCGCAACCTGGAAGCGCTTCTGGCGGAGATTGATGCAGTCACGGTTGACCAGGTCGCGGCGCTCACTGCTGAGTATTTCGATCCGGATCGACAGACAGTTGTAAGGCTGGGACCAGAGCAGTGAACGGTGAACGGCTAACGGTGAATGGGGTCGCGCCCGCTCACCGCTTACCGCTCACCGCTCACTAACTACCGTTCCCCGTTCCCCGTTCACCGTTCACCGCAGGTCGGGCCATGATCATCGGCGTCCCCAAGGAAATCAAAACCAACGAGAACCGGATTGCGCTGGTGCCTGCCGGCGCCGAATCGTTTGTCGGACTGGGACACACGGTCTACGTGGAGAAGGGAGCCGGGGTCGGCAGCGGGTTTCCCGACGAGGACTATGTCGAGGCCGGCGCCAAGATGCTCCCCACCGCCGACGAGGTCTGGGCCAAGGCGGAGATGATCATCAAGGTCAAGGAGCCGATCGCGGTGGAGTATCCCCGCATGCGCGCCGGCCAGGTGATCTACACCTACTTCCACTTCGCGGCGGATGAGGCCCTGACGAAAGCGGTGGTGAAGTCGGGCGCCATCGCGGTCGCCTACGAAACCGTCCAGCTGCCCAGCGGCGAGCTTCCGCTACTCACGCCCATGTCGGAAGTCGCCGGGCGCATGGCAGTGCAGGAGGGCGCCAAGTACCTGGAGAAAGTCTTCGGCGGAAGCGGCATTCTGCTCGGCGGAGTGCCGGGTGTGGCCCCAGGCGAAGTGGTCATTATCGGCGGCGGTGTCGTCGGAATCAACGCCGCGAAGATGGCGGCCGGTCTCGGCGCACACGTCACGATTCTCGATATCTCGCTCGACCGGTTGCGCTACCTGGACGATGTGCTGCCGGCCAATGTGGACACGGCCTACTCGAACCGGCACAACATTCTTGCCTGTATCCGCCGGGCCGACCTCGTGGTGGGAGCCGTGCTTCTGCCCGGCGCCAAGGCCCCACACCTGGTCAAGCGGGCTGACCTCAAGCTGATGAAGCCGGGCTCGGTGATCGTGGACGTCGCGGTGGACCAGGGCGGTTGTGTCGAGACCATCAAGCCCACGACCCACGAAGACCCGACCTACTTCGTGGATGGCATCCTCCACTACGCCGTAGCCAACATGCCGGGCGGAGTCCCCCGGACCTCCACCCTGGCTCTCACCAACGCGACGCTCCCCTACGGACTCAAGCTCGCGAAGCAGGGCTGGAAGAAAGCCTGCGCCGCCGACCCGTCCCTCAAACTCGGCCTCAACGTGGTCGAGGGGAAAGTGGTGTATCCGGGAGTGGCGGAGGCGTTTGGGTTGCCACTGAGTTCGGTGGATTCAGTTCTTTAGACGGCGGACAAGGCGGACAGGACGGACGGGGCGGGTAACTGCCTGTCCGCCCTGTTCCACCCGACCGCCCTGTTCGTCTGGACGTCCTGACCGCCACATCCGCACCGACCACTATGATCGACATCCAATTCACCCGTCTCCCGCACGGCGAAGGTCTCCCCGTCCCCAACCGGGCGACCGAAGGGGCCGCCGGCTACGACGTCGTCAGTGCCGACGACGGCGATCTGGCTCCCTTGGAAAGGAAGCTCTTCCGGACCGGCTTTCGGCTGGCGATTCCGGCGGGTTACGAGTGCCAGGTACGGCCCCGGTCCGGGCTGGCGCTCAAGCACGGGATCAGTTTGCCCAACACGCCCGGCCACGATCGACAGCGATTAT
Organism: uncultured Gemmatimonadales bacterium; assembly: GCA_963821525.1. Classification (GTDB taxonomy): domain Bacteria; phylum Gemmatimonadota; class Gemmatimonadetes; order Gemmatimonadales; family GWC2-71-9; genus DATBGE01. Next base: position 51,939 of record CAWGED010000014.1, read on the forward strand.
CGCGGCGAGTTGATGATCGCACTGATCAACCTGAGCCAGGAGCCGTTTCAGGTGACTCGGGGGATGCGGATTGCCCAACTGGTCTTCGCGCGGGTGGCCGACGCCGCCTTCCGGGAGGTGGAGGAGCTGCCCAGTTCAGCCCGCGGTGAGGGGGGATTCGGCAGTACTGGAACTGGACGGTTGGTTGGGTGACCTGGAGCCCCCTTGGTGACCCAGCGCACCGACGGGGCCAAGCTAACTTGTCGTCTTGTCCCATCTTACAGCCCCCGTTAGCTTACCCGCACCACCCGTCTTCCCTGGCTCCGGAATGAAGTTTTCTCAGCTAAAATTTGGCGCTTTTCTGCCCGCCAATGAGATCGCTGTCGATCTCGGCACCGCGAACACTCTGGTGTACGTAAAGGGCGAAGGCATCGTCCTGAACGAGCCATCAGTGGTCGCGATTGAAAAGTCCACGGGACGACCGAAGGGCTACGGGCTTGAAGCGAAGCGCATGTTGGGTCGCACACCGGACAACATTGTCGCGGTGCGTCCGCTGAAGGACGGCGTCATCGCCGACTTCGACGTGACCGAGAAGATGTTGCGCTACTTCCTGAAGCAGATCATCGACAAACACGTCTTCAAAGTGCGCCCCAAGGTGATCGTGTGCGTGCCGTCCGGCATCACCGAGGTGGAGCGCCGCGCGGTGCGCGACTCGGCCGAGACCGCGGGCGCCAAGCAGGTGCACATGGTGGCGGAACCGATGGCTGCCGCGATCGGCGTGGGGCTGCCGGTCGAGACGCCCACCGGCAACATGGTGATCGACATCGGCGGCGGGACCACCGAAATCGCGGTGATCGCTTTGTCCGGCATCGTCTCCGACACCTCGATCAGAGTCGGTGGCGACGAGCTCGATCAGGCCATCGTGCAGTTCATGCGGAAGAACTACAACCTCCTCGTCGGCGAACCGACCGCGGAAGCCATCAAGATCAAAATCGGCTCCGCTGCTCCAGTGGGAGAGGAGCGGGAGATGGAAGTGAAGGGCCGCGACCTCGTCTCGGGCATTCCGAAGACGGTCCGGGTCCATTCCAGCGAGATCCGGGAAGCGGTGCAGGAGCCGATTCAGCAGATCGTGGACGCGGTGCGGCGCGCCCTTGAAATCACGCCGCCCGAGCTTGCGAGCGACATCGTAGACCGTGGCATCATCATGACCGGCGGCGGCGCGCTGATCCGGGGGCTGGACATCCTGCTCGCGCAGGAGACCGGGCTGCCGATCCATGTCGACGAAGATCCGCTGACGTGTGTGGTTCGCGGGGCGGGCCGGATCCTCGACGACTTCGAAAAGTACCGCAGCGTCCTTTCGCTCTGATCATGGCGGGGACGGATCGTTCTCTCTCCCGCCACGATACACTCCTTCTCCTCGTGTGTGTGGGATTATCGGTGGGAGCGCTCTCCGCGCCTCCCGCCGTGGGCGAGGCCATCGCCACTGGCGTGCGCCAGACCATCCTGGTTCCCTTCCTGTGGTTGCAGAAGCGCGCCGAGGAGTCACGCACCAGCCGCGCGGTGGTGGAGAATCTCCGGGCCGCGCACGACTCCGCCGCGATCCTCGTCCAGGCGCTGCCCGCGCTCGAAGAGGAGAACGCCCGGCTCCGCGCTCTGCTCGGCTCTCGGCCAGCGGCTCACGACGCCTTATGTCGCGGCCGAAGTGCTCCACCAGTCGCTGCCGACCGATGGACGGACCCTGATCCTCTCGGCGGGATCGGATGCCGGGGTGCACCCCTACGATCCCGTGGTCTCGCCAGAAGGCCTGATTGGAGTGGTGCGGACGGTGGAGAAGGACCAGAGCGTCGCGATGACCTGGGCCCATCCGGAGTTCCGCGCCAGTGCCTACGCGGTCCCCGGCGACGTCTTCGGCATCGTGGCACCCTCGGTGCAGATCTCGGGCAGCGAGATGCTGCTTCAGCTCCGTGGTGTCGCTTACCGTGACTCAGTCCCGACCGGAACGGCGGTCGTCACCTCCGGCCTTGGCGGCGTGTATCCCCCGGGGCTCCCGGTGGGAACCGTAATCAGCCACGCCGAAGAAGCCGCGGGCTGGGAACGGGTCTATCTCATTCGCCCGGCGGCGAACCCGGAGCTAGTGACCCACGTTCTCATCTTGCGCAAACCCGGTCCGGAATCGGTCGCTCCCGCGTTTCATCCGGATTCGCTCCCGTGATCATCCTGCGCTCCGATCGCAGGCGGCTGCTGCTCGCGCTCGGCCTCCTGCTTCTGCTGCACTTCACGTTGCGGCCGAGATTCGGCCATCCGGAGTCGGCTCCCGATTTCCTCCTGCTGGCGTTGCTGGTCTTCTCGATCCGGAGCCGGCCGGGTGCCGCGGCCGTCATGGGATTCATCGTCGGCGTGCTGGGGGACTCGCTCACTCCGGCCCGATTCGGCGCCGGCGCCCTGGCCCACACCGTGGTGGGCTATCTCACCGCCTGGGGCAGGGCAGTATTTTTCGCCGATAACCTGATGGTGAACGGTGCCGTGTTCTTCGCCGGCACCTGGTTGCGCAATCTGATCGTATTGATGGCCAGCGGTGGTCCGGGCGACGGCCTGATGCGGCAACTGTTGATCTGGTCTCCTCTGCAGTCGCTCACCACGGCGATCAGCGGCGCAATCTTCCTCACCTTGTTCCGACGCTGGCTGGATATCAGGCTCGAGGAATGAAGGAATTCCATTCGTTCCGGGTTCACGAACGGGCCACCGGCGCTCGCCTGGTGATCGTCGGCGTGTTCCTGCTGCTGGTCGGCGCCTTCTTCCGCACCCAGGTCCTGGACTACGACCGGTTCCGTCTCCGGGCCGAGAGCAACCGCCTGAGACCGGTGCCGCTGCAGCCGGCTCGCGGCACGATCTACGATCGCCAGGGGCAGATCATCGCGGAGACGGTTCCCGGTTATTCGGTCGCCTTGCTGGCGTCGTCGAGCGATTCAATGCGCCAGGTCCTGGACCGGTTCAACAAGATCGTGCCGCTCGATTCGGACGCGGTCGAGACCGTGCTGAACCGCTATCTGGTGGCTCGCTATCAGCCAGCGCTGGTCCTGGGCAATGCCACTCGGGAGCAGGTATCGCGGCTGGAAGAGCACCGCGCCAGCCTGCCGGGTCTCGTCATCCAGTCGGAGCCTCGACGGGTGTATCCGAGCTCGCGCGCTGTCTCCCACCTGGTGGGCTATGTCGGTGAAGTGACGCAGGCCGATCTCGACAACAGCCGCTACGCAAATGCCCGACTGGGTACCGTTGTGGGGCGGTCGGGACTGGAGCAGGAGTACGACGATACCCTGCGGGGGATTCCCGGGGTCCGCTACATCGAAGTGGACGCTCGCGGCCGTCTGGTGAGAGAGCAGGGTGCAGCGCCGCCGCTTCCACCGGTGGCCGGCCGGTCTCTTCGCACGACGATTGATATGCCGCTGCAGCTCTTCATCGACAGTATCTGGCCGCCCGGAATCAGCGGCGCCATGATCGCCATGACGCCGGACGGCCAGGTCCGCGCGCTCTATTCGACACCGAGTTACGATCCCAATTCCTTCGTCGGCGGGATCTCCTCATCGGAGTGGAGGAGTCTCAACACCGACCCGACTCTTCCGCTTCTCAACCGGGCGCTGCAGGTCCGGTATCCGCCGGGATCGCCCTTCAAGCTCGCGACCGCGGCGATGGCGCTGAAGCGCGGCCTGGTGGACCTGCACACGCATATGCCGGTCCCCTGCCGTGGGGGAATGCAGTACGGCAACCGCTATTTCAAATGCTGGAACAAGACCGGTCACGGCTCGCTCGACCTGGTCGGGGCAATCGCGCAGAGCTGCGACGTCTATTTCTACCAGCTCGGCCTTCGACTCCAGCTCCACGCCCTGCTGGAAGATGGCGTGAAGATGGGCTTCCGGGACCGGACCGGCATCGATCTTGTCAACGAGGTCACGCCGATTTATCCCGGCTCCACCGCCTACTACGACAAGACCTACGGCCCACGCGGCTGGAGCAATGCGGTGATTCTCAACCTCTCCATCGGACAGGGCGAGAATACCCAGACGCTGATCAACATGCTGAAGTTCTACAGCGCGCTGGCCGGCGCCGGCAAAACCGCGACACCCTATCTGGTGCATCCCGATTCGGCGGCAACCTTCGATTTGGGACTCACGCCAGACCAGCTCGAAGGCCTGCGTACGGCGCTGATCGCCGTGGTGGAGCGAGGCACGGCCGCCCGGAGCCGGCGGGCCGATCTCCAGATCGCAGGGAAAACCGGAACCGCCCAGAATCCCCACGGCAAGGACCATGGCTGGTTCATCGGCTTTGCTCCAGCCGAGAAACCGGAAATCATTGTCGGCGCGATCTTCGAGTTCGGCGAGCATGGAACCGTCGTTGCGCCGTACGTCGTGCGAGCGATCAGCCGCTACCTGTTGGGACCCGACTCCACCGGGGCCAAACCCAACATTCGGATCATCGCTCCCGAGGACTCGGCGCCCCGCGAAGTCGAAGTGCGGCCAGCGCCCGTAGCGCCCACTGATTCACTGCTGGTGCCCAGAGTGGTTACACCTCCGCCGCCCCAATGAGAAGCCTGGGACCCGATCGCCCGCTTCTGATTGTGACCGTGCTGCTCGTGCTGTTCGGTCTCCTGATGCTTTATTCGGCGGGGCAGACCGACGTGCCGGTGCTGGCCGCCGAAGGGGCCTGGAAGCGGCAGCTGATCTGGCTGGGGGCGGGAGCGATTCTCGCGGCACTGGTGTTCCGCCTGTCGCCCCGGCTGCTCGAATGGGCGGCGCTTCCACTCTACAGCTTCTCGCTCGCACTGCTCGCCGTCACCCTGGTCATCGGGCGCGGAGCGGGAACCGCCGCGAGCAGCAAGAGCTGGATCTACATCGGTGGGCATGCCGTCGGACAGCCGGCCGAGCTGGCCAAGATAGCCGTCGTACTCATGCTGGCTCGTTATCTCTCGAGCCGGCGCGAGGCGCCCGCCAGCCTGCGGGAACTCGTGGCCCCATGCCTCCTTGCCGGGGTACCAGCGCTGCTGGTCCTCAAGCAGCCTGACTTGGGGAGCGCCCTCGTGTTCGGGGGTATCCTGTTCGCGATGCTGTATTGGGCCGGCGTCAAGCCATCGCTGCTGTTCATGCTGGCGTCTCCCGTGGTGAGCCTGCTCCTCGCCTTCACCATCTGGACCTGGGTCACCTGGATGGCGATCCTGATCACCCTGATGATGATTTGGCGTCCGTATGTCGCCGAAGCAGCGGCCGTGGCGGTGCTCAACGCGGTGATGGGTTTCGTCGCGATTCCCATCTGGCGGCGACTCGAGCCCTACCAGCAGAATCGCCTCCTCACGTTCCTCAATCCTGAGGTTGATCCGCAGAAGGCGGGCTATCACGCCATTCAGTCCAAGGTCGCGATCGGTTCCGGCGGCTGGTTCGGCAACGGGTTCCTCGAAGGCCCCCAGAAACGGCTCGCGTTCCTCCCGGCCCAGCACACCGATTTCATCTTCTCGGTGGTCGGAGAGGAACTGGGCTTCCTCGGCGTCCTGGCCGCGCTGGTCCTGTTCCTGATTTTCTTCCTCGTCCTGCTCCGGATCGCCCGCCGGGCGGTGGATCCCTTCTCCAGTCTGGTGGTCTTCGGGTTGACCGGCCTCTTCGGCACCCACGTCTTCGAGAACGTGGGGATGACAGTCAACCTGATGCCCATTACCGGGATCCCGCTCCCCTTCTTCTCCTATGGCGGGTCCTTCCTGCTGGCTTCCTCCATCAGTCTGGGGCTGGTGCTCCGGGCGGCCTGGGACGCCAGATTGGCAGGCTATGTCGATGTGTAGTAACGAGTTAGAAGCAAGGGGTGGCGCGAGCCGAAGGTGCTACCCAGATTAGGTGGATATGGATGCTGCCCTTAAGACCCCTCCCCTAACCCCCCGACAGGTCCATGGCTCGCATGGCGTGGTTTAGGAAGGAGAAGAAGCCGCGGCAGTCCACCAGGGAGCGCCTGGAGATTCCGGCGGATGCCTGGGAAAAATGCGACGCCTGCGGCCACATAGATCTCCGAGAAAAGTTCGAACGCGCGCTCAATGTCTGCCCTGAGTGCGGCTACCACCGCCGGTTTACGGCGGAGGAGTACATCGAGCTTCTGACCGACGATGGAAGTTGGCGGGAGCTCTATGGCGACCTTCGCTCGGAGGATCCGCTCGGTTTCGAGCATTACCCCGACCGTCTCAAGGCGGCCAACAAGAAGGCCGGTCACGCCGACGCGATGTACGCCGGCACCGGCCGGCTCGATCGGGTCCCGCTCAACCTCGGCGTCATGAACTTCGCCTTCATGGGCGGTTCAATGGGCTCCGTGGTAGGCGAGAAGATCACCCGGCTGGCCCGGCGCTCCGCTGAGAAACGCATTCCGCTCATTCTGGTCTCGACTTCGGGCGGCGCCCGGATGCAGGAGGGTGTCTTTTCCCTCATGCAGATGGCGAAGACCTCGGCCGCGATCGCCCAGCTCTACCAGTTGTCGATCCCCTACATCAGCATCCTGACCAATCCGACGACCGGCGGCGTCTCCGCTTCCTTCGCCATGCAGGGCGATGTGATTCTGGCGGAACCGGGAGCGGTGGTGGGATTCGCCGGTCAGCGGGTTATCAAGCAGACCATCGGTCAGGATCTCCCGGAGGGATTCCAGACTGCGGAGTTCCTGCTGGAGAAGGGCCAGGTCGACGACGTGATTCCCCGCGCGTCACTCCGGGAAACCACGGCCCGCCTGCTGCGACACATGCGGGGGCAGAGGCCGCACGAGGAGCCGGCGGAGTAGGTTAGCAGCCGTCAGCCGTCAGCGATCAGCTAAAAGCCATGGGCCGAGAGGTTGGAATTTCAACCCGGGCACATGGCTTTTCCGCTGAATGCTTATGGCTGACGGCTGACGGCTGACGGCTGCTGACGAGTTAGCGGAACCAGAAAATGAATCGGATGCTCATAGAACACCGGCTCGAAAAGGGCCGCTCCGGCATCCGCCATGAACGCCTGCTTCAAATCGTCGGGCATCCGGCGATCGATTTCCCTGGCCAGTTCCCGCGCCTCTTCGATTCGCCCGGCGAGCTTGCCCCGCGCCACTTCCTCGCACGCGCCGAATAGCACCCACCAGTACTGACCGTCCTCCTCGCGCTCGATGATGTCGAGCGGGAAGAGATTGCAGATGAGCGGGCGATCCTCGTATGCCGCGCAGCCCTGACTGGGACCCAGATAGAACGGACAGCGGCAGCCTTGCCGGTTGAGACGTGAGCCGCCGCCCTTCCCATACACCCGCCGGCCGCTCTCCACTGCTCCCGCGCGCTCCCTTGGCGAGAGGTAGACCACGCTCCGCTCGCACCTCTCGCACTCGGGGCAGAGGGTGTAGCCCTCGGTGAGCTCCCGGAATCCGGGAATTCGCCGCAATTCGGCTACAAACGGGTCGGGAACGAAGCTGTATCGGCCCATGGTTCGGGTCGCCGGTGGCGGGTACATTGGTCGGCTTGATGACTCGCCATCAAACCTACACACCGTCCGCTCCGCCGAGAACCGGCGGGCCAACCGCCTCGAGCTATAGCGAGGCGCTGGAATTTCTTTTTCCTCGCACGACCACCATCAAATTCGGGCTGGACAACACCCGTGCGCTGCTGCACGAGCTGGGCCATCCGCACCGGGTTTTCGTCTCGGTGCACATCGGGGGGACCAACGGGAAGGGAAGCGTCAGCACGCTGGTGGCCGAGGTCCTGCGCGAGGCCGGTCATCCGGGTCGGACTCTACACCTCACCCCATCTGGTTTCGTTCCGGGAACGCGTTCAAGTGGACGGAGTGCCGATTTCCGAGGCGGCGGTTGCCATGTGGACCGGACACCTGGAACGGATCATCCGAAAGCGGAAGGCCACCTTCTTCGAGGCGACGACCGCGATCGCCTTTGCCGACTTTGCCGCGCGGGGCGCCGAGATCGTGGTCGCCGAAGTGGGACTCGGCGGCCGGCTCGACAGCACCAACATCCTGATGCCGATGGTCAGTGCGGTGACCAAGATCGAGCGGGACCACATGAAGTACCTGGGCGACACGCTGGAGAAGATCGCGATCGAGAAGGCCGGGATCGCCAAGCCGGGGGTGCCTTTTGTGATCGGGGAGACGAGACCGCGGTTGGTGGAGGTCTTACGAAAATCGGCGATCAAGGCGGGCGGGACGAACCGGGTCAGGCGGACATTCGGGTGCTGCCGCCGGATTACCTCTGGAAGGGGCCGCTGGGGCTGGAAGGGCCGCATCAGCGCCGCAATGCCGGCAGTCGCCCACGGCATCCTCATGGCACTTCCACCCCGCTATCGGCCCGAGCCGGGCGGCCATAGAGCGCGGATTCGCCCGGGCGCGGGTGCCGGGGAGGTTTGATCGGCGCGGCAAATGGCTGTTCGACGTCGCGCACAACCCTGACGGGATGCGGTCGCTGGTCGCCGCGGTCGAGGATGCTCGTTTGCCGCGTCCGATTCATGCCCTCGTCTCCATTCTCGGCGACAAGGCCTGGCCGGAGATGCTGGTGCGGCTCGACTCGGTGATCGATCGTGGCATCCTGACCATCGCCCCGACTGCGGCGGGAAGGGGCTGGGACATCGAATGGCTGCGACGCTGGCTCAAGGACCCCAACCGGCCGCCACCCAAGGCTCAATGGAGCCTGGTTCCCGATTTTGGTGAGGCACTGGCCCAGGTGCAGGAAGGGGCCGGGACCGTACTGGTCACCGGTTCGTTCCATACGGTTGGGGATGTGATGGGGGCGATTGGGATGGAGCCTTGAAGGGCGATTGAAGATCGTTGATTGAAGATTGCTGATTTGCCCGGGCTCCAGGAGATCCGGCTGAATGCCCGGATCAATACCGCAATCCGCGCAATCGGCAATCTGCCATACCGACAATCGACCGCGACCGTCGCTATCTTTCCGCGCCTATGCAACCCAAGGCCCTGCCGGGGTTTCGGGACTTTTATCCAGCCGACTTCGCCTTCCGGGCCCACTTGTTCAATACCTGGCGCGCCGTTGCGGCGCGTTATGGTTTTGAGGAGTGGGATGGACCACCGCTCGAACCGCTGGAGTTGTACACGGCGAAGAGCGGCGACGAGATCGTGGGTCAGCTCTACAACTTTGTAGACAAGGGAGAGCGGGAGGTCGCACTCCGGCCGGAGATGACTCCGACTCTGGCGCGAGTCGTCGCGGCCCGGGCCAACGGGCTCCGCAAGCCGATCCGCTGGTATTCGATCCCTCAGCTCTTCCGCTACGAACGGCAGCAGCGCGGCCGGTTGCGTGAGCACTTCCAGCTCAACTGCGACCTGATCGGCGAGCCAGGGCCCCTGGGCGATGCGGAAATCATCGCGCTGGCCATTGATATCATGCGGGCCTTCGGACTGGGGCCGCAGGATGTGCGGGTGAGGGTCTCGGACCGCCGGGTGCTCAACGCGTTGTTGCAGGACCTCAAAGTCCCGGCTGCGCAGTTGCCGCTGGCGTATCAGGCGCTCGACAAGCTTGGACGCCGGGACTATGCCGATCTCCGCCGCCAGGTGATCGCGGATGGCATGGACGCCGGCGTCCTCGATCAGCTCGAATCGCTCAAGAATGTGCGGACCTGGGAGCAATTCCTGCAGGCGAAGGGCTCGCATGCCGGCGCGATCGCGGCGGGGAACCAGCTGGGTCAGACCATCGCCGCGTTGCACAGCATGGGACTCGAGGAATTCCTCGACTTCGACCTGACGATCGTGCGGGGGATCGCGTACTACACCGGCACGGTCTTCGAGCTGTTTGATGCGAAGCGCGAGCTGCGGGCAATCTGTGGCGGTGGGCGCTACGACAACCTGCTCAGCTCCCTCGGCGGCGTAGACCTCCCGGCGGTGGGATTCGGGATGGGAGACGTGGTCCTGGGCGAGCTGCTCAAGGATCGGGGACTCGCGCCACCGTTGCCGGCGCCGATCGACGTGCTCGTCGCGGGGATCACCGACCAAGATCTCCCCCACGTCCTTCGCCTCGCTCACGAGTTGCGCGATGGCGGAATTCGCGTCGAGTTCGTGCTGAGCCTCCAGCCGATCGGGAAGCAGTTGAAGCTCGCCGATGCCCGGGATGCGAGGTTCGCGGTCCTGATCGGCCCGGACGACCGGGCCAAAGGGGAAGTAGTCATCAAGGATCTTCGGACGAAGGAGCAGGTACCGATCGCGGCGTCATCCGTGGTCAACGAACTCAAACGCCGTCTCAATGCATGAGATTGAGGTCAATCTTCAATCTGAAATCTTCAATCTGAAATTCACAGAATGGCAGACGATAAGGCCCTGACTCCCCGCGCCACCGACTTCAGCGCCTGGTACAACGAAGTCATCATGCGAGCCCAGCTGGCCGACTACAGCCCGGTGCGCGGATGTATGGTCATCCGTCCCAATGGCTACGCCATCTGGGAGCAGATGCAGCGCGCCCTGGACGAGATGTTCAAGGAGCATGGGGTTCAGAACGCCTATTTCCCGCTCTTCATTCCGATGAGCTTCTTCTCCAAGGAAGCGGAGCACGTGGAGGGGTTCGCGCCCGAGCTGGCGGTGGTCACGCATGGTGGCGGGAAGGAGCTGGAGGAGCCCCTCGCTATCCGGCCCACCTCGGAGACCATCATCTACTCGATGTACGCCAAGTGGATTCAGAGCTACCGCGATCTGCCGATGCTCATGAACCAGTGGTGCAACGTGGTCCGTTGGGAGATGCGCACGCGGTTGTTCCTGCGTACCGCGGAGTTTCTCTGGCAGGAGGGACACACGGCTCACGTCTCCGAGGCGGAAGCCGAGGAGTTCACGCTCACCATCCTCAAGACCTACCGCCGGTTCGCGGAGGAGTGGATGGCGATGCCGGTGATCACGGGCCTGAAGACCGACAGCGAGCGTTTCGCCGGCGCGCTCCGCACCTACTGTATCGAAGCGCTGATGCAGGACAACAAGGCGCTGCAGGCGGGCACCTCCCACAACCTGGGGCAGAACTTCGCCAAGGCGTTCGAGGTCACCTACCAGAACGACAAGGGCGGGCTCGACTACGTGTGGAACACCTCGTGGGGAGTGTCGACTCGGCTCGTCGGCGCGCTGGTCATGACCCACGGAGACGATGCCGGCATCATCACGCCGCCACGACTGGCGCAGTACCAGGCCGTCATCGTGCCGATCTACAAGTCGGACGAGGAGCGGACCACGGTGCTGGACGCCGCCCAGCACGTGTACCGCGAGCTCAAGACCGGCGGGATCCGGGTGCATCTCGACGCGCGAGACGGGATGAAGCCCGGCGCCAAGTACTACGAGTGGGAGGGGAGGGGAGTCCCGCTGCGCCTGGAAATCGGTCCGCGCGATGTGGCGGCAGGGCACGTCATGCTGGCCCGGCGAACCGGTGGGAAGAAGACGCCCTTCGCTACCAACGGACTGGCGCATTCCCTCAGGATCGAGATTGACGCCATGCAGCAGGATCTGCTGGATGCGGCCCGCACTCGCCGGGAGCAGAACAGCGTCCGCGGGATTGAAAGCAAGGAGGCGTTCCTGGAGTTCATCGCTCGGGACGGCGGATTCGCTTACGCCGGCTGGTGCGGCGACACCTTTTGTGAGGCCGACATCAAGGAGCAGACGAAGGCGACGATCCGGTGCCTGCCGGACGAGGAGTTCCGCTCTCCGAAGGCGCCGACCAGGTGCATGTGGTGCAACCGTCCCGCGGTAGCGGAGGCCGTATGGGCGAAAGCGTACTGAAGCCGGATCCGCAGAAAAGCGGGAAAGTGGGCCGTGCGCTCGTGGATACCAAGGCGCTGTTCGCCGATGCGGGGCTCACCCGCGAGAGCCATTCGCTGCTGCTGGGCGGAGTCCATCTGAGCGAAATCGCGGAGAAGGCCGGCACCCCGACTTTCGTCTACAACGCCGAAGTGATCCGGCGACAGTTTCGCACCTTGGACACGGGCCTCACCGGGGTGAAGCACCGGGTCTGTTTCGCAGTGAAGGCCAACAGCAACCTCGCGGTGCTGCGGGTGCTACGTGATCTCGGCGCCGGCGCCGACATCGTCTCGGGCGGTGAGATGCTGCGGGCCCTCGCCGCCGGATTCCCGGCCGAACGGATCGTGTTCAGCGGCGTCGGCAAGTCTCTCAGGGAACTCGACGCCGCGGTAGAGGCCGGTCTCGGCCACATCCATCTCGAATCGGCCGACGAGCTTCACGCGCTCAGCGGCATCGCGGCGAGGCAGAAGCGGAAGGTTGTCGTCGGCATCCGGGTGAACCCGGAGGTCTCGGCCGATACGCATCCCTACATCGCGACGGGACAGGGCGGCATCAAGTTCGGAGTGCCGTTCGATCAGGTGGTCGACCTGGCGTTGGCCGTCCATGCCGACGCATGGCTTCAGCTGGACAGCATCGCCATGCACATCGGCAGCCAGATCCTGGATGCCAAACCCTACCGGCAGGGGCTCGAACGCCTCACCGAGCTGGTGGGCCGGGTGCGGGACGCCGGTGTCGATACCCTTCGCACCCTCGACATGGGGGGCGGCCTCGGCATCCGGTATCGCGACGAGACGCCGCTCACTCCGGACCGGTTGGTGCAGGCCATAATGCCCGTGGCCGAGCAGACCGGTCTCACCATCGTGCTGGAGCCCGGGCGCTTCCTGGTCGGCAGCGCGGGCGTCCTGCTCACCACCGTGCTGTCACGTAAGCATTCGGGTGGGAAGGAGCTGGTCCTGGTGGACGCCGGCATGAACGATCTGGTGCGCCCGAGCCACTACCAGGCGTACCACGAAATGGTTGAGCTGGAGACCAAAGGCAGGCCGGGAGGGCTGGTGGACGTGGTTGGCCCGGTCTGTGAAACCGGTGACTTCCTGGCGCTGGACCGGGAGCTGCCGGGCCTGGTCGCTGGTGAGCGGCTCGCGGTGCTGAGTGCCGGAGCCTACGGATTCGTCATGAGCTCCAACTACAACGCACGGGCTCGTGCGGCCGAGGTCATGGTCGATCAGGGTCGGTGGGGGGTGGTACGAGACCGTGAGAGAGTGGAGGAGTTGTTTGCGGGAGAAAGGGCGGAGCCGGAATGGGAATAAAATCGAGTACCGAGTACCGAGTACCGAGTACCGAGTACAAAACGGCGGAGAATCGCTGCCCCGATGTCAGAAGTCGGTACTCGATCTCGGCTACGCAGTACTCGGATACTTTCTTATCAAATAGACGGAGAATGACCCACCACGCCGGCATCCTCATCATCGACTTCGGGTCCCAGTACACCCAGCTCATCGCGCGGCAGGGTGCGGGAGGCGCAGGGTCTACTGCGAAATCCATCCGCCATCTCGCCCGGTGGAATGGATTCGCGAGTGGAAGCCCAAGGGGATCATTCTTTCGGGCGGGCCCAATTCGGTGTACGGCGACAACGTCCCCACCGCCGAGCCGGCCCTGCTCGAGCTGGGCACGCCGGTGCTCGGCCTCTGCTACGGTATGCAGCTGCTGGCCCATCTCTCCGGGGGGAAGGTTGAACGGGCGGCCCGCCGGGAATACGGCCGGGCGATGATCGAGATCAAGGGCGGGAAGCTGTTCCATGGCTTCGGCGACGGGCGAGGAAACCCCGGTCTGGATGAGCCACGGGGATCACGTGGATACGGCTCCTCCGGGTTACCGGGTTACCGCGTCGAGCGCCAATGCGCCGGTTGCGGGATTCGAGCATACCACGAAGCCGCTCTACGGCGTGCAGTTCCACCCGGAAGTGGCGCACACCCCGCGAGGCGGAGAGATCCTCCACAACTTCCTCTTCGAGGTCTGCGGCTGCGTTCCCGATTGGACGCCGGGTAACTTCATCGAAGGAGAGATCGCCCGGATCCGCGAGCTGGTGAAGCCCGATCAGCGGGTGATTTGCGGCCTGTCAGGCGGGGTGGATTCCTCGGTAGCCGCGGTGCTGGTCCATCGTGCGGTCGGCGACCGGCTCACCTGCATCTTCGTGGACCACGGCCTGCTTCGGCTGCATGAGCGTGACCAGGTCGAGCACACCTTCCGCCGCCACCTGGGGATCGATCTCCGGGTCGTGGACGCCGGCGCCCAGTTCCTCGCGGACCTCGACGGCATCACCGATCCCGAGCTCAAGCGGAAGAAGATCGGGCACCGCTTCATCGACGTCTTCGAAGCCGAAGCGAAGAAGGTCGGCTCCGGCGTCGCCTACCTGGTGCAGGGGACGCTCTATCCCGACGTCATCGAGTCCATGTCCCCGCTGGGTGGGCCGTCGGTCACGATCAAGACCCATCACAACGTGGGCGGGCTTCCCGAGAAGCTTCCCTTCAAGCTGATCGAGCCGCTGCGGGAGTTGTTCAAGGACGAGGTCAGGCAGGTAGGGCGCGAGTTGGGATTGCCCGACGAGATGGTGGGCCGCCATCCGTTCCCCGGACCGGGCCTCGCGATCCGGGTGGTCGGCGACATCACGCCGGCCAACCTCGACATCCTCCGCCGAGCCGACCACATCTACATCGAGGAGATTCGCGCGGCCGGACTGTACGACGAAATCTGGCAGGCCTTCGCGGTGCTGCTCCCGATCCGCTCGGTAGGGGTCCAGGGCGACGAGCGGAGCTACGACCAGGTGGTCGCGCTGCGCGCCGTCACCAGCCGGGATGGCATGACGGCCGACTGGTACTGCCTTCCCGCCCGAAGTCCTGGCCCGCATCTCGAACCGAATCGCCAACGAAGTGGAAGGGGTGAACCGGGTGGTGTACGACGTGAGCTCGAAGCCGCCTGCCACGATCGAATGGGAATAACGGGAAGCACCTAGGGAGATTTCAGATTGAAGATTTCAGATTGAGGATTGAAAACGGAGGTCGTCCTAGATCAGAAGCAGAGGCAGTTCAATCTGCAATCTGAAATCTTCAATCTTCAATCCCTCAAACTCCCTTCTCCTCCAGCATCTCAAAAAACCCCTCGGCCGTCTGCAGTTTCGCCAGCCGTTCCGGGACATCGGGATCCTTGGCGAACTGGGCGATCTTGCCCAGGATCGGCAGGTACTGGTTGCTCACTTCGATAGGCGGGGCCACGATCAGGAAGAAGTGATGCACCGGCAGGCCGTCGATCGCGTCGTAGGCAACCCCGACGGGATGATGGCCGTACGCGAGGCGGACATTGTTCACCACGAGCGAGCGCCCGTGAGGAATGGCGATTCCTCGTCCGACCCCGGTTGAGCCCAGCTCTTCACGCCGGGACAGGATCTTGACCAGTGTCGCCGCCGAGCGCTCGTCGAGCTTCAGCAGGTCCACTAATTCGTTCAGGATATCTCCCCGGGTGGTGCCGCTCAGGTCGAGCCGCACGCTCTCCGGAGTGAAGAATTCATGTAAGCGCATGGAGGCAAAGAAGCTACATCGCCCTCTGGCGCACTGTCAAACCAGCCCGAGATCAAGCGGAAGTCCATGCCGCCGCCCCCTCCATCGGCTCACTTTGCCCCTCCCAGTTCTTGTCGTATCTTATTGGCCATGAAGCAGTTCCCCTATCCCTCCGAGCACAGCATCCCGCTGCTCCTGGCCCCGATGGCCGGGGTATCGGAAGCGCCGTTCCGCCAGATCTGCCGCGGGATGGGCGCCGATGTCGTGCTGTCCGAGTTCCTGAGCTCGGAGGCCATCCGCCGGCGGATTCGTCGCACCCTGGAGGGCGCCGAATTCGAAGAGTGTGAGCGTCCGATCGGCATCCAGATCTACGGCTCCGATCCGCAGGCGATGGCGGAGGCGACGGCGCTGATCACCGAGCATTACAAGCCAGAATTCGTGGACATCAATTTCGGTTGCCCGGTGAAGAAGGTGGTGCAGCGGAACGGCGGATCAGGTTGTCTCCGCGACATGGATCTGGTGGAGCGAATCGTCCGCGCGTGCATTGGCGCGACACACCTGCCGGTGACGGTTAAGACCCGGAGCGGCTGGAACGACGAGCTGCGCGATCCGGTCGGCATCGCCCTACGCATGCAGGACGCCGGCGCGCGCGCGTTCACCCTGCACGCCCGCACCAGGACCCAGATGTTCGGTGGGCGCGCCGATTGGGATGAAATTGCCGAGGTGACGGAGGCACTCGACATCCCGGTCATCGGCAACGGAGACATCCAGACCGCCGACGATGTCGTTCGGATGCGGCAGCACACCGGGTGCGCCGGCATCATGATCGGTCGGGGAGCCTTTGGAAATCCCTGGCTCTTCCGCGATGCCCAGGCGTTGCTGGCAGGAAAGCCTCGGCCACTCGCACCCGACGCCGCCGAGCGGTTCCGGGTGGCGCTGCAGCACGCCCGCCTCGCGATCCGGCTTCAGGGCGACAGCCGCAAGACGGTCATCGAATTCCGCAAGCACTTTGGGTGGTACACCAAGGGCCTGCACGGTGCGAGCGATCTCCGCGCGCGGCTCTTCCAGGTCGAAACCATGGCCGAGGCCGAGGAAATCTTCGCATCCTACCTCGGCCCGATCGCTCAGGTGGCGTGACTCGCGACCAGCTCGAGCGGCTGTTGGGCGATGTGGCCGCTGGGCGCCTGGACGCCGCCGCAGCACTCGATCGGTTGCGGCACTTTCCCACGGAGCAGCTTCCCTTCGCCCAGCTCGATCATCATCGCAGCCTGCGGCAGGGGCATCCTGAAGTCATCTTCTGCGAGGGGAAAACCGTCGAGCAGGTCGGGGCCATCGCCGAACGATTGGTCGCGGCCAGCGGCGGATTCCTGGGAACTCGCGCGACTCCGGAACAGGCCGCCGCCCTCGAGGCGCGATTTCCCGAGCTGCAGTGGAATCCGCTGGGGCGGACCGTCTACCTCCCGTCTCCCGCTGCGGTATCTTCGCCGGGCACCGGAGACCTGCTCATCGTCTCGGCGGGAACCAGCGATCTCCCCGTTGCCGAGGAAGCTGCGGCGACCGCGACGGCATTCGGGCTCTGCGTTGGACGGCTTACCGACATCGGTGTCGCCGGCATTCACCGCCTCCTGAATCAGAGCCGGCGGCTTGCCCAGGCTGATGCAGTGATCGTCGTCGCCGGAATGGAAGGCGCATTGCCGAGCGTCGTGGGCGGGATGGTATCGGTGCCGGTGATCGCGGTGCCGACCAGCGTCGGCTATGGCGCGTCCTTCGGGGGTCTGGCGGCACTCCTCGCGATGCTGAACTCCTGCGCCGCAGGCGTCACGGTGGTCAACATCGACAATGGATTCGGCGCGGCGGTCGCGGCGAGCCGCATTCTGAGCAAGCGACCGCCGTCGGCCTGATATGCTGCGGACGATCTTCGCAACCGAGAATCCCAAATTCTGCTGGCTGGACCTGGTCGAGCCCACGAAGGCTGACCTCGAGGAGATCGTTCGGCGCTACGGGCTCTACCCGACCGCCGTGGCAGACTGTATGGATCCGGAGCATCTGCCGAAGTTCGAGCGCTACGATGGCACCAGCTTCGTCATCCTGCGGGCCATCGACGAGAAAGCGGGTCCCGGAGCGGTGAGCATCCAGGCCCTGACCAGGAAGGTGGCCATTTTCTTCGGCCCGGAGTTCCTGATCACCATTCACCGCAAAGAGCAGGAGTATCTCCAAAAGCTCCAGGCCGCGTGGTCGGCCAAGTACTCGGCTCCCACCCCGCCCGCCCAGCCGATGCCGGAATTGCTGGTCGATATCATGAACCAGGCGATCGAGACTTACGAGAAGCCGCTGGAGGAAGCCGAAGCGGGGATGGACAAGTTCGAGGCCGGGTTGTTCCGGACCCAGAAGGTCACCCTCATTCTCCGCGAGATCTACTTGCTGAAGCGGCGGGTGACGCTGGCCAAACGCATGCTTTGGAAGATGCTTGCCACGACAACCCGGCTGGCGGCCGGAGCGGAGCGTGGTTCGACCTTGTTTCAGGATCTGCGGGAGAATGCCGAAAGCATGCACTTCTACGCCGACGAGCTGCTCGAGGACGTGAACAACCTGCTCCACATGCAGCTTTCTCTCGCCTCGCATCGCGGCAATGAGGTGATGCGGGTCCTCACCATCTTCTCGGCGTTCTTTCTGCCGCTCACGTTTGTGGTCGGGATCTACGGCATGAATTTCCATTTCATGCCGGAGCTCAATAAGACCTGGGGTTACCCCATGGTCTGGGGGCTCATGGTTCTCATTGCTCTCGGGATCTTCGTGTGGTTCCGGAGAAAGGGGTGGTTGTGATGTCGCTCGCGTCCGGTGGCAATCTGGGCTGGTTCGCTGGCGGTGCGGTCGCGGCCGCGGTTCTCCTTCGCTTCATGAAGCGCTCCCGGAGTGGGATCGGACCCGGCACCGACCCTTCGCTGTTGCCCGAGCCGGGCCTCGACTGGTTGCGGCGGGCGCATGGCGCGAAGGGTGTCTGGATATCGGAGCGGGCCCGGCCCGGCGAGGCGACCGTCTGGCATCGCGCCATTTCGGAAAAGATCCTTTCTCCGGCCCACGTGGCCGTGGTGGAGCAGCGACTCACCCAGGCGGTAGAGCAGGGAACCAGCGGCGCCGAGCGACTCGAGGCGGGGACCCTGCTCTTCGGTTCAGCAGGAGGAGTTGTCGCCGGAGTTCTCCTTCCCGCCGGCGCCCCACAGCCGAGCCTCGATCTCGCAGGTGAAGATCTGCTGCAGCTGCTGGAGGGAGCGGCCCGCCGTCCGATCCTGGCTCGCATCGAAGCCGAGAGCGAGCGGCCCATCGAGTCGCTCGGCAGCATCGCGCTCCGGCTGGCCTATCAGCTGGAACGGATTCTCGATGCCGAAGTGATCGTGGCTGTCGTGACGGGAGACGCCGTCAAGGTGATGGGCGTTTCGGGCCGTGCGGATCGCCGGCTGCTCGAAACCACTGCCGTTGCGGGCAGCCCGCTCGATCAGGTGGCCAGGGGAGAAGTCCGCCAGCTCTCGACGATCGCGGACCCACTGGGTGGCATCGTCCCCGACCGGCGCTCGCGCTTTACCCCGGCACTGATTCTTCCGATTCGGAGCGGGGAAGAGTTGTCGGGAGAAGTGGTCGGTGCCGTCGCCTTCTGGCCGGAAGACGACTCGGCCCCGGTAGGCCCCGTTATCGCGGAGGTGCAAGAGGCGATGCGGAACGCGGGACCGCGGATTGTGCGGGCGCTCGAATTCGAGGCCAAGGACGTAACCGCGATGTCTGATCCACTCACGGGGCTCAAGAACCGGCGAGCCCTGGAAGACCTGATGGGACGGATGGGTGTGCAGCAGGCCAGTCTCATCTACTGCGACATCGACAAGTTCAAGACGCTTAACGACGCGCTCGGCCATCCAGCGGGTGACGCGGCTTTGGTACACTTTTCCCGGCTCTTGAGCGACCAGATCCGCGGCGCCGACACCGCCGCGAGGATCGGGGGAGAGGAATTCGCCGTGTGGCTGCCGGGCGCGACCCTGGCGTACGGCGCTCGGATCGCCGATCGAATCAGGATCAAGCTGGGGACTACTCCCTGGGATTGGCAGGGCCGGCAGTGGCCCCTCAGCGCGTCGTTCGGTGTTGCGGCGGTGCCGGATACCTCGCGCAGCATCGGCAACCTGGCGGCCCAGGCGGATGCGGCGCTCATGATCGCCAAGCGGGACGGGCGGAACCGCGTGGAGCTGGCGCGAAGGCTCGATCCCAGCCCGGCCGGATTGGCCTAAGCGGTTGATCAGGTTAGATTTGTGATCACCCGGGGGCGACTGGTTTCGACGGGTTTGAAGAAGGAATTGCTGCGTGCCCAGGTCCAGGTTCCTGGTTAAACCGCTTGGAAACATTCAATTGCCAACTCTGAATTGGCGCTGGCTGCATAAGCTGAGCTAGACTCGCTTATCGCACCACCAGTGAGCAGAGCCCGCCCGGGGCGCTGACCGCTGGACGAAAATCCGGGCTGGCGTGCCGTGGTGCTCCACCACGGAGCGTGAGATCTCAGGAGATAGGTTGCGGGCAGGTCGGTGCTTCACCGGCCCGTGACGACGGAAAGAAGAAGTGCCTACGCACGTAGATGTGGTTCTGGAAGCTGACTCGGACGAGGGTTCGATTCCCTCCGCCTCCACTGTCCAAGCAAAAGCGGGAAAACGGGAACCGGGGATCCCTGTTCCCGCTTTTTGTTTGGCTCCCGTCATCCCCTCGTCATCCGATCCGCTACATTGAAGTAGACGTGCGCTCACTCCTCCTAGCGGGACCTGGCATCGCCATCGTCCGACCACTCGCCTCCACTATTGGAGGCGAGTTTGTGCATTGCCGGGGAAGCGAGGCCTGATGCTCTTTCTGCTCGCCGCAGGCTCGCTTCTGATTCAGGCGCCAATCCCCGATTCCCTCACTCTGGCCCAGGCGTTGAGCCAGGCGCGCACCGCGCGTGGGCAGGTCATGACCGCAACCGCGCGTGTCGCGGCGGCGCGCGCAGGGTTCCGGCAAGCGGGAACGATTCCCAATCCGAATGGCAACTACGAATACACCGAAGATACTCCGCGCCAGCATTTGACGTTCGACCAGTCGTTCGATTGGCTCCTCACCCGCGGCCCCTCGCGGGACGCAGCCAATGCCTCGATCACCGGAGCCCTCGCCGACTCGGCCCAGCTCGAAGCCGATCTCGCGGCGGAGGTACGGCGTGCCTTCTACGCCCTGGTGGCTGCCCGGCAGCTCCACGCGCTCGTGGTAGCCCAGGCCGCCACAGCCGATACGCTCGCCGGCATGGCGGAACACCGCTTCAAGAGCGGAGATATCTCCCGTTTCGAGGCCGATGCGGCGCTGCTCGAAGCACAACGGGTGCGGCTCAATCTCTCCCGGGCGCGCGAGGTCGAGACGATAGCGGGGGCCGAATTCAGTCGCACCCTGGGGCTGATGGAAGTGAGTCGTGCCCCGGTGCCTATCGCCGGGCTCGATGACGGGCTGGATGAGACTGGGCCCCGTCAGGCTCCGACCGAGGCGCTGATCCCGGGTATTCAACGGGCGACAGCGGAATCCACCGCCGCCACGCTCCGGGTTCGGGCGACCAAACGGGCCTGGATACCGATGCCGAGCGTTGTCGCCGGGGCGGAATGGTCTGATCCCGGCAGCCCGGGAGAAACTCTGGGTCTGATCGGCGTCTCTCTCCCCATCCCGCTATGGAATCAGGGCGGCGGCAATTCTGCAGCCGCACTCTCTGAGGCCGATGCGGCTGCCGCCGGCGCCCGGGAAGCGCGTCTCACCGCCAGAGCGTCTCTCGCCACTGCCGAAGTGCGCCTTGCCGAAGCTGCCGAGCGGGCTCGTCTCTCTCGAGACTCCCTTTTCCCTGCCGCCGGTCGCTTGCGGCAACAGGCGACTCTCGCCTACCAGGCTGGCGAGACCGGAATCCTCCCTGTGATCGAGGCGCTGCGCGCCGAGCGGGAAATCAGTGCCAGCACGGTGGATGAGCTTCTCTCGTATCAGGAGGCGGTAGCCGAATGGAATCGCCTGGCCGGGGTTGCCCGATGAGGTGGCAAATTGGTCTCGCAATCGTGGCCACGGTTGCGGCCTGCGGCAAGAAAGCCGACGACGGGGCCGAACCATCTCCGCTGGTGCCGGTAGGGATCGGCACCGTGGCGAAGGATACGATCTCCCAGGTCATCACGCTCACTGGCCGTCTCATGCCGCTCCCGGGCGGTTCGGCGCTGCTCTCGGCCCCGGCAGATGCCATGGTGCGCACGGTCGCGGTGCAGATCGGAGAACGCGTACGCCAGGGAGAACTCCTCATCGAGCTCGACGCACCCGACCTCGCGGCCAATGCGAAGGCCCTGGTCGCCACCGCAACAAACGCCGAACATGAAGCCGCCCGGCAAGAAGATCTCTTCTCCAAGGGAATCACCTCTCGCAAGCAGGTGGATGAGGCTGCGGCCCAGGCAACGAGCGCCCGTTCCGCGGCTGAAGCGGCGGAGCGGCTGCTGGATCAGGCTCAGGTAAGGAGCCCGCTCGATGGCGGCGTTCAGCGGGTTCTGGTGCATCCCGGCGAACGAGTCTCGGCTGGAGCGGAACTGGTCGAGGTGATTCGGGGTGGCTCTCTGGATTTCGTCGCCCAGGCAACGGCCGATCAATTGGCCCGACTCAAGACCGGGCAATCGGCGTTGGTCACCCCCGAGGGCTCCACTGAGGGACAGGAGGGCAGGGTGCATGCGACCGCTCCCGCGGTGGACATCGCGTCCAACGCCGGCGCGGTCGTGATCCGTATTGCTCGCGCGGGCCCTGGCCTGCTTCCCGGCGCTGGAGCATCAGCACGGGTCAACCTTGGCCGAAAAGACAGGGTGCTCGTGATCCCAGACTCCGCACTCGTATTGGTAGGCGATGTGATGTCGGTGTTCGTGGTGGGCGCCGATTCGGTGGCTCACGCTCACCCCGTCACCGTCGGGGTGCGGCAGAAGGGACGCGCCGAGGTTTCCGGCGATATCCAGGCCGGGGATCGGGTCGCTACGACAGGAGCCTACGGACTCTCCGACGGGATGCGGGTGGTCCCCATCGTACCTCAATGAGTGTGGCCGGATTCGCGGCCCGCCACCGGGCTGCGGTCTATCTCGCGGTCGTCCTCCTTGCACTTGGCGGGGTGTATTCTCTCGTCACCCTTCCCGCCGGCACCTATCCCGAGGCCATCTTCCCCCGCATCGTCGATCATCGCGCCGGGTAGGCACCTTCGAACCGCGGGACATGGTGGTGGCAGTCACCCGCCCGCTCGAAGAGGAACTGTCGGGCGTCATCGATCTCCGGCGGATTCAGAGCCGTACCGTGCGCGGGGCGACGGAGCTGAGTCTCGACTTCCGCTCGGGCGCCGATATGCAGTTTGCCCTGCAGCAGGTGCAGGGCCGCCTCGCCATACTCCAGCCGGAATTGCCTGCCGGCGTTCACGTTTTCGCCGAGCGGCTCACCCCATCGGTCTTCCCGATGATGCAGTTCGAGCTGACTGGTGGGGATCCCATCCTGCTTCGTGACTTGGCGCAGTACACCATTCGGCCTCGACTCGCGCGGCTTCCGGACGTGGGCAGAGGTCGAAGTGCAGGGAGGGCTGGTTCGCGAAGTCTCAGTCGTGCTCGACCCGGCGCGCCTGGTGAGCCACCGTATCGGCGCCAAGGAAGTTGCGGACCGGATCCTCGACGCCAATGTGGTCGAGGCGACGGGTCGGGTGGATCGGGAGTATCGCCAGCTCAGCGTGATCGTTTCCGGTCTGGCGGCGACCGCCGATGCGGTTGGCGCGCTCGTGGTAAGACGGGATCGCGACTACCCGGTGCGGGTGTCCGACCTGGGCAGCGTCCGGTACGGGGCGCAAGATCAGTTCCAGATCGCAACGGGGAATGGACAACCGGCGGCCCTGATCAATGTCTCCCGCCAGCCGGCGGGAAATATTCTCCGAGTAGAACGTGCCGTCATCGCGATGGCCGATTCACTCCGCCATGATCCTCCCCGCCAAGGTGAAGCTCGAGTCGGTGTACAATCAGGGCGAGCTGGTCCGCTCATCCATTGGCAACGTACGGGACGCGATGATTGTGGGCGGTGTGCTCGCAGTAATCGTGCTGCTGCTCTTTCTCCATCAGCCCGTCGTCACTGTCGCCGCTGCCCTGACCCTGCCCGTCACGATTCTCGGGACCTTCGCCGGTCTTCGCCTCTTCGGTGATTCGCTCAATCTCATGTCCCTGGGCGGTCTCGCCGTGGCGGTAGGGCTCATCATAGATGATGCCGTCGTGGTCGTCGAGAACATCGAGCGTCGTCTCGTACAACGGAGAGACGATCCGCCGGCGCAGGTGATCCAGCAGGCGACGGATGAGATCCTGGCGCCGGTCGCAGGGTCGACGTTGACCACTGTGGTCGTGTTCGCCCCCCTCGCTCTGCTCGAGGGTGTAGTCGGCCAGTTCTTCCGATCGTTCGCGCTAGCGCTCACCATCGCGGTTCTCCTCTCGCTCGCGCTCGCGGTTCTTCTCATCCCGCTCCTGACCACCCAATGGGTCGAGCGGCAACTGCGATCGGGGAAGGCTGCGCGAACCCGGGTCGAGACACCGCGGATCGCGCGGCTGGAGAACTGGTACGTCAACACGTGCCGGCGCGGCATTTCAGCGGCCGCGGGCTGGCCCTGGCCGGCGCAGGATTACTCGTGCTGCTCGCCTTCGGACTCTGGCAAGTCGTCGGCACCGGTTTTCTCCCCCAGATGGACGAAGGAGGCTTCATTCTCGACTACTGGACTCCTACCGGCAGCTCGCTGGCCGAGACCGACCGGCAGCTCCATCGCATCGAAGGCATCCTCAAGGAGGATTCCGACGTCGAGCGGTTCACCCGGCGCACCGGTCTCGAGCTGGGATTCTTCGCTACCGCGCCCAATACCGGCGATATGACGGTGCAATTGCGTCCCAGGAGAGACCGTGCCTCGGTCTACCAGGTGATCGACCGGTTGCGTACCCGGATCGAGACCGAGCTTCCCGCGGTCCGGGTGGAGTTCATCCAGATCATTGCAGGATCTCCTCGGCGACTTGACCGGGCTCGCCGGAGCCGGTGGAGATCAAGCTCTTTCATCCTCAGGTACGGGTCGCCGAAGCGGCAGGCGCAAACCGTAGCGGGAGCGATCGAAGGTGTGCCGGGCCTGGAGGACCTGTTCGACGGCGTAACCGGTGACATCCCTTCGGTCCGGGTGGACCTCGATCCGGTCCGGGTCAGCCGGCTGGGACTCACCCCAGCCGACGCGGTCGCCCAGGTGCACGCCGCACTATTCGGAGAGGAAGCCGGTGCCGTACGGGAACCGGATCGGCTGGTCCCGATTCGGGTCCGGGTGTCGGACAGCGTCCGATTCAATCCGGCCGTCGCGCGAACTCTGCCAATCATCGGACCCAACGGGTGGGCGCCTCTCGGCGGATTGGGCACCGTGGCGGACAGCTCGGATGTGAGCGAGCTGTGGCGGGAAAACCTCCGGCCGATGGTTATGGTGACCGGTGCGGTCGATCCGGAAACCTCCAACCTTGGCCACGTGATGCGGGAGATTCGGAACAAGCTTGCAGGGGTAGCCCTCCCCCCCGGTGTCTCGCTCGAATACGGTGGGCAATACGCCGGACAGCGTGAGTCGTTTCGTCAGCTGCTGCTCGTGCTGGGACTCGCGATCGGCATCGTGCTGCTGGTGATGGTCGGGCAGTTCGGCCAGTTCCGGGCTCCGCTTGCCATCCTGGTGGCCGCGTCCCTCGGGCTCACGGGCGCACTGCTCGCGCTGGTCATCACGGGAATGCCGTTCAATGTGTCGAGCTTCATGGGGCTGATCCTGCTGGTAGGACTCATCGTGAAGAACGGAATCATCCTGTTCGATGCGGCCCAGAGGATCCGACGGACCGGGGCCACGCCAGAGGAGGCGCTTCGGGAGGCCGGTCGGCTCCGTCTCCGGCCGATCTTGATGACGACACTCTGCACGCTGGCCGGTCTGCTTCCTCTCGCGTTCGGCATCGGCTCCGGTGCCGAGCTTCAGCAGCCGCTCGCCATCGCAGTGATCGGCGGGCTGACTCTGTCCACGGTAATCACTCTGGTGCTGTTGCCGGCGGGGCTGCTTGGGGTCGGGGCCCTTGGGCGGAAAAGCGGGAACGGGGAACAGGGAACGGGGAACGGGGGGTAGGAGGCAGTGAAGCTGTACAACCACCTCATCCCGAGTTCCCGTTCCCTTTTCCCGCTTTTCTCACCCCTCTACCTTCAGAGTGTCGTGAACCTGCGCCTCTGGAGACCGAAATGAAAGCGTCTGCAACCTATACCGTGAAAAAGTGGGAGGAGAAGCCGTACGACGATATCTCCTCCGAGATGAAAATGACGCGTGCCTCTGTCGAGTACGCGCTCGACGGCGAGATCAAGGGCAAGGCCGCGGTCGAATACCTGATGTTCTACAGCCACTTCGACGCCCAGGACCAGCACAAGGCCGCGGCCGAGTACGTGGGACTGGTGCGCTTCAACGGTGCAGTGGGCGGGAAGTCAGGAAGTTTCGTGATGCAGGATACCGGGAGCTTCGAACAGGGAACCGCGAGCTCGGCCTTGCAGGTCGTCGAGCACTCCGGAACCGGAGAGCTGAAGGGGATCAAGGGTAAGGGAAGCTACCGGGCGAACAAGGAAGGGTTTCGGTTTGAGGTGGAGTACATCTGTGAATTGAGATGTCAGATTGAAGATTGCAGATTGAGAAGAGGTACTGTTTAGTCGCACCTCCTCACCAATCTAGCAATCTTCAATCCTCAATCCGCAATCCCCATCCTCAGCTCCCCGCCGTCACCGGAATCTTCACCCTCGTCGTCTCCCACTCCAACACCAGGAAGCCCGGTTCCGATGCGATGGTGAACATCTCGACCGGGGTCTTCAGCGCCTCGGGCTTCACCTTGCCGCGGCCGAGTTCCTGGGCCTTGACCGCATCGGTGTAGGTGTGCTCTTCGCCCCACTGGGTGATCGACTTGTTCACGATCACTTCCCACTCACCGGCATTGGGCACGGTGTACAACGAGTAGGAGCCCGCGGGAACCTTGATGCCCGCCACGACCAGCGGTCCGCTGGTGTGAATCATGGTCGGCTCGTTGGCACCGGTGCGCCAGAGCTTCCCATACGGCACATCGTCTCCGCCCAGCATGTGGCGGCCGCGCAGCGAGGGCCGGCCATAGCAGACCTTTACGTCCGAGGAGCCCACATTGAAGCTGAGCGAATCGAGCGGACTCTTCCGAGTGGCCAGAGGCAGCTTTTCGGTGTTCATCGTGATGCAGGCCAGCGGTGCGGGAGCAGGCCGGGCGGGTGAAACGGTCAGGGCGTGACAGGGCGGTCAGGGCGGTCAACGCTAGAAACGGCATAGAATCCTCTGGTTCGTGTACAGGGTGATCGCTGCTTCAGTCTTCTGCTATCCTAGGTACTCGGTACCCGGTACTCGGTACTTAGTTCTTCAGCCTTTCCTTCGCCGCATGCGCTGCCTCCAGGGCCTCGCCCGGCGTGGCCGCCAGAACGGTCAGGTGCCCCATCTTGCGGCCGGGACGGGGTTCCTTCTTCCCGTAGAGAT
Organism: uncultured Gemmatimonadales bacterium; assembly: GCA_963821525.1. Lineage (GTDB taxonomy): Bacteria > Gemmatimonadota > Gemmatimonadetes > Gemmatimonadales > GWC2-71-9 > DATBGE01. Next base: position 78,815 of record CAWGED010000014.1, read on the forward strand.
GCAGCTTCACGCGGGGATCCGCGAGGGCGCGGGCCCAGCGAGGCTCGCCATGGACCCACAGGTCACCCAGCAGATTGACCATCGCGACAGGAGAGAGCAAGGTCGGTTCTCCGAGGGGCAGACCCGCCAGTGCACGCACCTGCTCCTCGAACTGATCGGTCACGCAGGCATCAAGGGTATAATGACCGCTGTTGTGGGGGCGTGGGGCCATCTCGTTCACCAGCAGCTCACCGTCGCTCACGAAGAACTCGACCGCCATCGTCCCCACATATCCCATCGCCTGAGCCAGGCTCGCGGCCATTTCCTGCGCCTTCTTACTCAACGAAGAATCAATACGTGCCGGGACGACGCTGGTCTCCAGGATACCAGCGACATGGCGGTTCTCGGCGACGGGGAAAGTTACGGTCGCCCCATCTTCGCCACGCGCCAGCACGACGGAGACCTCGGTATCGAGTTTCACCCGCCGCTCCAGGATGCACGGCTGATTCCCGAACTCGGCAAACCATCGGCGCAGCTCTTCCAGGCCGTTTACCGGGGCCTGCCCTTTCCCATCGTACCCCAAACGGTTGGTCTTGAGGAGGGCAGGGGGGCCGACCGAGGTGTAGGCCGCTGCAAAGTCGCTCTCGGAAGAAATGGCGTAGAACCCTGCGGTGAGGAGGCCATGCTTCCGCGCAAAGGTCTTCTCGGTGACCCGATCCTGAGTCAGTGCCACTGCCTCGGGCCCAGGGCGCACCGGGCAAAAGCGTCGCAGATATTCGAGACTCGCTGCGGGAACGTTCTCGAATTCGGTCGTGACGGCAGCCGCCGCTTCTCCCAGCTGCCTCAGGCCGCCTCGTCCTGATAAGCGGCCTGAATGTGCCGGTTGGCGAGAGTTCCCGCGGGGCTGAGTTGATCTGGATCAAGGACGACTATTTCATATCCCATTCGGCGAGCCGCGGCCGTGAACATCCTTCCCAGTTGGCCGCCCCCGAGCAATCCGAGGGTGGCCCCGGGAGAAATCACTTGGGCTCCGGAAGCTTGAGGCCCATCACCTTCTCAGTCTGGGAGGCGCGGAACTGATCGAGCCTGGAGGCGAGTGCGGGGTCCCGGCGGGCGAGGATCGCGACGGCGAAGAGGCCGGCGTTCTTGGCTCCGGCTTCTCCGATGGCAAACGTCGCAACCGGAATTCCGCCCGGCATCTGCACGATCGAGAGCAGCGAGTCCAGTCCGTTGAGGTGCTTCGAGGCGACCGGGACCCCCAGCACCGGGAGCGTGGTTTTCGCGGCGAGCATTCCTGGCAGGTGTGCAGCGCCGCCAGCTCCAGCTATGATGCATTGCAGCCCCCGGCCGGCGGCCTCCTCCGCGTAGCGGTAGAGCAGGTCCGGCGTGCGGTGCGCCGAGACTACTTTTCGTTCGTGGGGGACGCCGAAACCCTCGAGTTGGGTTGCGGCGTGCTGCATGGTATCCCAGTCCGAATCGCTGCCCATCACGATGCCGACCAAGGGCTTCGTCATCTGTGTCTCGGGGATCGGGTTGCGGTTCCGCGGCTGGGAGTAGGATAACCGTCATACCGCTGTCATCCAACCCATCTACTATACTTTCTTCATGCGCCTTCTTGTCGTCGAGGATGATCCCGCCCTGGGCGAGTTCCTGGTCAGGGTGCTTCAGGAAGCGGCCTGGGCCGCCGACCTCGCCGTGACCGGAGCAGCAGCGCTTACCTTGCTCGCGGTCAACGAATACGATCTCGTCATTCTGGATATCGGGCTCCCCGGAGAAGATGGGTTCTCCGTCTGCCGCTCTTTCCGGGCCCGAGGCGGCACCACTCCCATTCTGATGCTTACTGCGCGCGACGCCTTGGCCGATCGCGTCACCGGCCTCGACGCAGGCGCGGATGATTACCTCGCCAAGCCGTTCGCGGTCGAAGAGCTGCTTGCCCGGCTGCGCGCGCTGGCGCGGCGCCCCAAGCCTGCCCTCGATGTGCAGCTGCGCTTCGCCGACTTGGAGCTGGTCCCCGCCGAGCGGGTGGCTCGTCGAGGAGAGAGGGTGCTGAGCCTGACTCACCGGGAGTACGCGCTCCTTGAGCACCTGCTTCGCCATCCCCGGCGGGTTCAGACCCGCTCCCGTATCCTGGAACACGTCTGGGACGACAACTTCGATCCGGTGGGGAATGTGGTCGAGGTTCTCATCGCGCGGTTGCGCCGCAAGGTCGATGCACCTGGCTTCGCCCCTCTCATCCACACGGTCCGCGGCGCGGGCTACGTCCTGACGGATACCCCAACAGCCGATGTTTCGTAGCCGGCTCCGGCTTCGGCTGGCTGGCTGGTTTGCGCTGGCCATCCTCCTCGGCCTGGCCGTGCTCGACCTCGGCCTCTTCACCGCCCTTCGCCGGGTTGCCGACCGCCAGCTGAGCGTCGAGGTGTTGACCGCCGCTCGCGGCTTGCGACTGGCGGTCAGGCGGGAAGCGGGAGATCAACAGCACTTCACCCTCGACGAAGCGGCGAAGGAAGCGCTCTCGGAGTGGCCCCCGGGGCACGAGGGCTTGGCATCTTTTCGCCCGACGGTAACATGATCGGGAAGCGCGGTCCCAAGGGACTGCTCGCCGCCGTACCTCCACTAGACTCGCTGCCTCCTCCGGAACGGATTCTCGAGCTGCCTCTCAAAGTCGAGGGCAGTGCACGTATGGCGGCGGCGCGGGAAACCGGTGACTCCGGCTTCGTGGTGGTGGCCGTGGCTTCGACAGCCGAGTTGAAGTCACAGCTGGAGACATTAGCGTGGCTTCTCCTTCTCAGTGTTCCGTTAGTGCTGGTGATTTCGCTGCCGGCGGGATATTTCCTTGCTCAGCGGGCGCTGGCGCCGTTTCAGTCGCTCTCGGACGAGCTCGAGAGTATTCAACCTGGTGTACTCGAGCGCCGGCTGCCGATCGCCGAGCCGCCCGATGAGCTGGATCACCTGGCACAGCAGGTCAACTCCCTCCTCGACCGGCTCGCCGGCTCACAGCGGCAGACCCGGAAATTTCTCGCCCAGGCCGCCCACCAGCTTCGCACTCCGCTGACCCTGATCCGGGGCGAGAGCGACCTGGCGATCGATCGTCCCCGGAGTCCGGAGGCGCTCCGCGCGGCACTGGATCGCGTGAATCTGGCCTCTCAGCAGATGAGCCGGCGGGTGGATGAACTCTTCCTCCTCGCGCGGGCCGAGGCCGGTGAAGCCCTGGCGCGCCCGGAGGCGGTTGAGCTGGACGCCGTCGCGATCGAAGCCGCCGATCTCATGCGGGGACGGGCCCATGCGCTGGGACGTAAGATCTCGCTGGGGCCGATGGCGAGCGTGGAGGTCCTGGGAGACGGTTCTCTGCTACGGGAAGCGGCAGTGGAGCTGGTGGAAAATGCCTGCCGGCACGGCGCCGCGAGCGAGCCGGTGGACATTGCCGTGACCGAACACGACAGCACCGCCTGTCTGCGGGTTACGAGTGCCGGTCCGCCGATCTCGGAAAACCTCCTCCATCGCGGATCCGAGGACGACTCGAGCCGGGGGATTGGTCTCTCAGTGGTTCGCTGGATTGCGACTGCCCACGGCGGAAAGCTGGACTATGTCCAGGAGGCCGGGCGCAATGTGATGGTGATGTGCCTGCCGCGTAGTCAGCCGCTAGCTGTTAGCCGTTAGCTGTTAGCTGTTAGCCAAGGCCGTAAGCCATTAGCCCTAAGCCAGAAGCGCGAGAGCTTACGGCTTAGGGCTCCGTACTCGGTACTAACTAGGTACTCGGTACTAGGTACTAGGTACTTCTTGAATCTTGTACACGACCGCCGCCAACGCCCCTCCCACGAACGGCCCCACCAGGTACAGCCACCAGCTCGCGAAGGACCCTCCGCCGAGCAACGCGTGAACCACGGTTATGCCGGTTCCTACGGCGGGATTGAACGCGCCACCGGAAATGCCTCCGCCGGCAAACGCGGCGACCACGATGGTAAATCCAATGGCCAGGCCGTAGAACGAATTGCCCTTCACGTCGGGATGGGTCGCGACGTTGAGCACGACGAGCGCCAGGGCGAAGGTGAAGAGAATCTCGACCAGGAGTGCCGCCACCACGCTTGCGTTCGCCGAGGGGGCGATCGGGATCGTGCGTCCGAAGATCACCGAGGAGAGATACGCCGCAACGATTGCACCGAGCACCTGGGCCACCACGTAGGGGATGAAGTCCTTCCCCGGCATCTTCCCTCGGAGCAGCACCGCGAGGGACACCGCCGGGTTGTAGTGCCCGCCGGAAATGTGGCCTCCCATGTACACCATGACCATCAGCGAGCAACCGATCGCGAGCGGCGCCATGGGGACCTCGCCGGTCACGGTGAGGCAGACGGTGAACACGAGGAAGAACGTGCCGATGAACTCCGTGACGAGATTGCGCATGGTTGTCCTCGGTGGTCGGGGAACGGGAGGCAGCGCCGATAATCAGTGGGCCACGAGGGGATTTGGCAAGAGCGGGGAGGGGGATGGTAATTGGTAATTGGTAATCGATAATTGGTAATTGGTCATTGCCAATTACAAATTGCAAATTATCAATTACCAATCACCTTCTCTCCTTCTGATACGTCCCCATCAGCTCGCAGCTCACCACCACGTGACCTTCCATGCTGGCGAGCAGTTTGGCACGGCTCGGCTGGCCGAGGTCGGGTAAGACGAGGTCGAGGGCGAAGAGCCGGAAGTAGTAGCGATGCCGGCCGATCGGTGGGCAGGGCCCGCCATAGCCGGTTCGTTTCCAGTCGTTGGTTCCCTCGCGAGTTCCCTGAGGCAGATCGGCTGCCTTGGTTCCTTCCGCGCAGCGTGCCGTCACTCGCCGGGAGATTGTACAGCACCCAGTGGGTCCAGATCGTCTTGGGCGCAGCGGGATCGGGAGCGTCTGGATCGTCTACGATGAGAGCCAGGCTCCTGGTATCTCCGGGAACACCGCTCCAGGAGAGCGGCGGGCTGATGTTCTTGCCCTCGCAGGTGTATTGAGCGGGGATACTGCTCTGATTGGAAAAGGCCTTGGAAGTGAGGGTGAGAGACATAGTCCAACTACTCGATCTTGAAATGGGGATTCTGGATCACGCCGAGGATATTGCCGAATGGGTCACGCACGGCACCGATCTTGATCTCGCCGCCGACGTCGGCCACCTTCTCGAAGTCGGTCGCCCCGAGTGAGATCAGCCTGCGATACGCGGCCTCGGCATCGGCGACGCCCCAGTATGCAATTCCTGCCTCGGGTCGTTCCTTCGGCGCATCGGCCTCGGGTGTGATACCCAGCTCAAAGCCACCCACATTGAATCCGACATAGAAGGGCTCATCGAAGTACGGCTTGCTCTCCAGCACCTTCGAATACCACGCCTTCGCGGCGGCAATGTCAGGAGCGGAGTACTTGGCGGTACGGAGGCCCACGAAGGCGGTGTTGGACTGCGGCATGGCGACTGCTCCTGCGAAAGCGGTCAATAGGTTGCCCAGACACCCGGTGTCGCCAGTTCCACCGAATGACCATCGGGGTCGCGAAAGTAAATGCTTTCTCCTCCTCGGCTCCAGCGCACTCGGCTCTCGATCGCGATGCCATGCTCGGCGAGCGTCTTCTCCCACGCCGGAAGATCGTCCCGCCCGATCGCAAAGGCGACGTGAATCGGGCCGTGGCCATCATGGGGAGGGATCCAGCCTGAAGGTGTCTCCGCTCCGCTCGTGGTGGCGCCGCGATGAAAGAGCAGGAGGACGGTTCCTTGCCCCGCGTCGAGCGACACCAGCCTGCTCCCCTCGTCGAGCACTTTGAGTCCCATCAGTCCGGAATAGAATCGCTTCGCTCGCTCCAGGTCATCCGAATAGAGCGCGGTCTCCAGCACCCGAGTGAGGGCAGGGGGCATGGTTCGCTCGGCTCAGTAGGAATTCTCGCGAAGCTCCGCCACGGCAGTCTCCAGGTTCTGGCGCGCCTGCGTCTCGTATTTGCGGCGGAACGGGCCGGTCAGGTAGATCGCCGGCCGGGCGAGGAATCCTTCGAGGATCTGTAGCCGGGCCTCCCGGAAATCCGGTTCCGGTACCCAGGCATACTCCTGGCGGATCTGCCGGTCGTAGACCTGGAAGCGTTCGGGCGGCGCGCCGAGGATGGTGAGATCGATGTCTGCGACGAGGGCAGCATCACCCCGGATCGAACTGCTGTCGTGGCGGGTCGCGAGGATCAGGTCATTGATTCGGCTGGCAGAGGTAGGCGACCCACCGGATGATACCACGACCTCTCTCGCCCAACGCGCGCTCTCTTCTTCATTGTCACTCGCGCGGGTGTCGTAGATCGCGTCGTGAAACCAGAGCGCCAGGAGCACCTCGGCCGGATACCGGGCCAGGCCATGCACCTCGTCGAATCGCCGGAAGCAGTCCTTCAGGTGCTCCACGTTGTGGTAAGCGCGGTGCGGCTCCGAGTAACGGCCAAGTAGCTCGGCCAGTACCCGGGGCTCGGGATTGCCGGAGCCCAGATTGAACCAGGCCCCCTTCCAGCGCTCCTCAAGTTCCATCTGAGGCTGCGGCCTCCGCCGCCTTCCGGCCGAAGACAATGTGGCCCGCCTTGCGGAACACCCAGAAGCAGAAAAGGATCGCCAGCGCCAGGCACACGAAGGGCAGCACGATCGCGAGAATGACGGTGCCGGTCGCACCGAAAAGCTCCACGGTGGACACGAGGGCGTTGGCGGCGCCTCCGGTCGCGGCGAGCGACTTCAGCCGGAGCAGTACGGTGGCACCCTGCAGCAACCCGGCTGCGCCCCCGCCTCCGATCAGCGCCACACCCCACTTGAGGACTGGCGGAAGATCCACCATGACCGATGCGCTGGCGACCATGCCGGCCACGACCGCGGCTGGGGTCGCAATGGTATCGAGGAGGTGATCGAACCAGGGGATGTAGTAGGCAGCGATCTCGAGCAGGGTCGCGGTGCCGAAGGCGATCGCGGCAGGTATTGTCCCGATCCACGCAAAGCCGGGCGATAGCGGGATGTGGCCGGTCAGCGCACCAAGGCTGATCGCGAAGAGCGGTACGAATACCCGGAAGCCGCATGCAGCAGCCAACCCCAGTCCCAATCCAACGCCGAGCAGAGGATCGATCGAACTCATCAGTCGCAGGCTACTCGACGATAAGGGAATTCCGCACGCCGGCTGGCTCCGGATGCGACCCCGTCAATCCAGGCCACCAGCGAATCGGGGCCTCGGCGGACATACCCAACCCGCTGCGGAAAGTCGTGCTTGGGATCCTCGAAAATGACGGCCGTATCGGCGACCAGGCTCGACATGAAGGTGTTGGTCGCCTGACCTGCCGGATGCGCCTCATAAGCGAGGCGCCCGTCCTTCTCGGTGAGCAAGACCAGCTCGTAGTCGTGTAGCGTGTTGTCTCTGACGGTCCGGCCCACACCGATCATGCTCCCGCCCCTCGGGGCCATCCATCGCTCCTCTACGGTACGAGGGCCATTCGTGGCCTCCCAGCAGCCGGTGAGCCAGGAAACCTGATCCAGTCGTGGTGCCGCCTGGGCATGGATGTGTGGAGTCGGTAACAGTGCGACTGCCGCCGCCAACATTATCGGACGCAAACCTTCAGGCATGGGTGAACGCCTCTCGTTCAAAGTGGTTGTCGTGATAGGGATCGCGTCCTTGAAGGAGCGCTAAGCCGCTCGCAGCCAGGTAGGCGGGGATGAAGAACGGTCCCCAGCGCTCGTACTGGCGGACGTGAACCCGTTCGTGAGCTCTAGTCTTTTCCATCTCGGTTTGGCTGGTCGCCAGCACGACATGGCCGAGGGTAATCGCCACGACGCCGGTCGCTGCGGGCAACCGGGGCAGAATGCCTGCCAGCGCGCCGCCCCACGCCTCGAGCACTCCGTCATGGATCGCGACTTCGCCACCCGTGGTGCGGGCCAGAACCGCGCAGCCCACACCGAGGAGACTGTTGGGGCTGGTCCAGAGGTAGGCGAGTCGCATCAGAAGGGAATCTCGGCCAGGATCCCCCACAGGGAGTTCCGGATATCCAACCCCTGTTCGGTGATGCTGCGGAGTCCGAGGGAATAGCGGGCCTCGATTCCCAGCACGCTGTTTCCTACCCCAAACTCGAATCCTCCACCTACCACCGCGGTGGCGTCTATGCTCGGCACGGATGAAGCGTCGCAGGCCTGACGCTGACCGCCCGCGGTTCCGATGGCCTGCACATCACAGCCGATCAGAAACGCCGCGGCAGGACCGCCGAATGCAAAGGGTCTGACATACTTGCCCAGGCGGGGTCCTCGAAACCGGGCCAGGATCGGCGTCTCCAGGTACACGAATTCAAAATCGAGCGTGCCGCCCCCGCCGGGGAGTGGCGCGGTCTCACCCCCTTTACGGGCGAAGAGCAGCTCGGGCTCGACCGCAAACCAGCTCGCTGCCGGAATCCGTACGAAGGCGCCGGCCAGAGTCGCCGCGCGACTGGTGAGACCTGCCGCGTCGCTGCCGGTGAGACTTGCTCTGGAATAACCGATGATGGCGCCGAGCGACACGTTGCCGTGCTGCGCGGCACCCGGGGCAGGGAAGGCGATGACCAGCGCGGTGAGAATCTGGCTGGCGCGACGAATCACCCGCGCACCTCGCTCATGATCGCGAGGATGTTGTCCTCGCTGTCCTGGAAGAATGCCATCCACAGCTCGTGATCGGGGAGTTTCGCCACTTCATGCGGGTCGCTGGTGAATCGAACCCCGCGTTCCTCGAGTGCGCGATGGCTCGACCGGATGTCGTTCACTTTGAAATAGAGGATCGAGCTCGGGTGGGCGAAGGCCGGTTGCTCCGGAGCCGACAGCATCAGCCGGACGCTACCGCACTCGAGGAACCCCAGTTGTCCAGCCTGGAACAGAAACTTGAGCCCCAGCACGTCGCGGTAGAAAGCGATGGCCCGGGGAACGTCCCGCGCCGTCAGCGCGATTTGTCCGATCTGCAGGAGACCCGGTGAGCCGTCTGCGTCCATCATGCCGCTCCTCAGGCGGGTTATGGCGCATTGTAGGTGTGGACGACCGGAATGTCGAGGAGGAGGTGAGCTCGGCTCTTGCGCGGGATGAGTCTGGAGGGATAGCGTAGGGGCATGCGTACCCCCATTCTCCTGCTCGCCGCGCTTCTCCTGCCTGCGGCCGCAACGGCCCAGGCCGATTCGGCAAAGGCCGATTCCGCGAGCTCAGCTTCCGCTCAGCCGCAAGCGCCGGCCGAAGCGTTCAGCTACACGTTCACCAATCCCGTCGAATTCATCCGCGTCCAGTTGAAGGGGGGCGTGACCTACTCGGCGGAGCTCAACAACCCTGGTGTGGTCCTCAGCTTCAAGCCGCGGGACCCCGGAACCCAGAAGCCGGATATCCGGAAGGACATGATGGGGCCGCCCAGCGCGAGTGGCTCAATAACCTTTCTGGTCAAGCCGCGCGCGGACGGAGAGTACGAGATCCGGGTTCAGGGAATCCAGGCGGGTGCGGCGGTTACGCTCTCGATGAAGGCCAAAACTAAGAATTAGCGATCTCTCCCAGCCGTCGATCGAGCCGCTTCTCGTAACACATCACCGCGACCGCGGGGTGATCGGGAAGCGGCACTGGTATATAGGTGACGCCTCGGGCCTGAAACCCGGCCCTCTCATAGAACGCCCGGACTTTGGGGTCCACCAGGGTTGCGTCCAGCCGGATCCACCGCCGTCCCCGCCGTCTCACCAGCTCCTCCATGTGGGTCAGGCACCACGCTCCGATTCCCTTGCTCTGCACCTTCTTCGTGATAGCGAACCGGTGGAGGTACACCGCGGATCCTGAGGGCTCCTCCCACTGAATTGGGGCGTAATAGTCATCGGGAATGTCGCACAGTGAGAAGGTCCCGATGATCTCGCCGCCCTCGGTCACCACGAAGAGGCGTGCCGCCGTCGCGTCCGCCGCAATGGTTCCTGGTATGCTCGGCAACAACCAGTCAGGCACGCCATGGCGGTCGCGCATCTCGACGCCACAGGCGTTCAGGATGGCGACCGCCGCTCCCGCCTCCGACGGCTCCGCGAGGCGGATCTCCACTACCGCACGTCGAATACGTAACTATTGAGCTGCGCGATTGTCGCCTGCTGCTCCGCGACCTGGAATGCCAGCACGTCCCCGCTGGTGATGACGCCGCACAGCCCATCGGGTCCCGTCACGGGCAGGTGCCGGATACGGCGCGAAGTCATGATGCTGCCGCACTCCTCGATGCTGGTATCGAGGCTACAGGTGACCACGACCCGAGTCATGAGGTCGCCGACCTGGGTGCTGGCCGGGTCCCGCTCCTCTGCGACGACTCGGCGCATGATATCGCGCTCGGTGAAGATCCCCACCAGATGCCCGCCTTCCATTACGACAACTCCTCCGATACTGCGTTGATTCATGAGATGCGCGGCCTCCTGCACCGTGGTTGACGTCGGTACAGAGATTACCTCACGGCCTTTGCGCAGCAGGATGTCCCGAACACTTGGCATGCGAGCCTCCTTGCAAGTCTCCCTATAGTCGGCTGCGGTACGGCGGGCCGCAAGATGAGGTGGGAGGTGGAGCGTGAGCTGGCAGTCGGGGTCGGTAGGGGTCAGGGGTCAGGGGTCAGGGTTATAGATCTGGGTCGCTGTTCCCTGACACCTGGCACCTGATACCTGACACCTTCTAACGGTGGCTCCAGAGCCGCTTAAGCAACTGGATCTGCCCCGTGTGATACGCATCGTGCGCCAGCACCCCGGCGATCAGGTCGCCGTAGCTCCATTTCCGGATGGTGGGTGGCCGGCGATTCAGCCGTCCCTCAGGGAATCGGCGCAGGGCTTCGGCAAAGGCCTCGTGTTCCGCCTTGAGCAGCAAGCGATCGGCCGTCCAGGACCCTTCATCGAGATGATCGGGTGGGGCGGGCCAGTTGGAGGGTGAGCGGGGGAAGCCGGCCTCCGTGGTAGGATCCACGTGACGGCGCACTGCGTACTTCCAGTACGCAATGTGCAATGTGAGTTCCCAGATCGAGTGCAGTCTTGGAGCAGGCCGCCAATGCGCCTGCTTCGCACTGATACCGCGCACCGCGCCGACTGGAGTTACGCCACCATGCCAGGCGCGACCAGCCTTCGGAGCGATCGTGCGTGACAGCAGATCGACCTGTGCCATGATGGATCAGGAATCAGATGGGCTTAGTGGATCTGGAACGCGTCCACCCGCTTGGCCAGATCAGGCGGCTCGGTACGAAGCACCTTCCCGGTGAGACTTACGTAAATCACCGCCCGTTGCGCTCCCGGAATCACCGTGGGTCCGAAACTGAAAATCCAGGCCGGCGGATTACCCTTGATCTGCTTCGCGCCGCGTAGAGCCAGTACCGTTTTCTGGGCGCCCATCTTGGGTGGCGGTGCGCCCAGCATCGAGCCGACCGCGAAATAGGCCGCAGCCCATGAGGCACCGAGCAACAGGAGCAGCACAAAACCTGCATATATGGCAAGACGGAACAGACGACCACCCATGAGGGCTCCCGGGGTACGAGTCAGATCTGCACGAAACAGTGCACTTCGATGGCGCCTGCTCGGCCTCGGGTCGTCCCGGTAGGTTAGAGGCGGAGAGCTGCGAGCGCGGTCAGCCGGGGGTAAGGCCGTGGCGAGCCAGCAGGGTGTCCACCGAGGCCAGGTCGAACTCGACTCCGTAGCCACGCGCCAGACCGGCAAGAGCGACGAGGTCCAGGCTGTTATGGTGTGTTGCGAGCGTGGCCAGCTCCTCGAAGAAGTGTTCGAATCCGCCCGGAGCTATCACTTCAAGAAACCGGACCGGTTCGCTGCCCGAATTCCAGAAGGCGTGGAAGACTCCCTTGGGCTTGTGAATGCAGCCTCCGGGACCGGCCAGCTCGATCTTGGTTCCCTGCTGCACGGTGAGGGTGCCTTCCAGCACGTAGGAAATCTCGTCCTCCCGCGAATGGCGATGCAGCGGAGCGCCGAGCAATCCGGGGCCCAGCGTGTGTTCCACGAGCGCGACGGACCCGCGACTCGCTTCGCTGAGGACTTTGAATGTCGTGCTGAAGGTACCCAGCGCAACGCGGCGCCCGGCACCCGGTGCCGTATAGGTGAGGAGCGACGGTCTCATGAGCCCTCCTGCGTAATCAGCCTTCTCTACTAATGTGCCGTGCCAGGCGGGTCTACGCCACAGGCCCGCCCGGGGCCTGGTTTTTCCGGCCTTCTCGAATCTCGTAATGGGCCGAGCGCTGGTCGAACCGGAGCAGAAGCTCCCGGGCCTTGGGCGGTACGACCGCCACTTCGTAGTCCGCGCCGGCAAACCCTTGTACTGCGTCGATCGAATCGAACCACATCAGGGTCACGAACTCCACCTCCTCGTCGCTCGGACGCCTGAGCAGCTCGATGCCGTGAAATCCCCGGAGGTTTCGTTCCACGATTCCCTGGAAAATCTCGCTGCGAAGCAATGCTTCGTAGGCGTCGGCGTTCGCCGGCGTGGTCCAGCCATGCCAGATGCGGCAGATCATTTCGCCCTCCCCACTTCCGCCGCGCGTTTGATTCGACGCAGCATCACCTTACGGATCAGGCCGCTCGCGCCCCCGATGATGAACCAGTAGCGCTTGAAGGCTCTCCGACTCGCCTCGTCGTCACAGCGGACCCGTGTTTCGGTGGTGAGGCGAGTCGAGGCCCCCGCCGGGTCCAGCCGGAAACTCCAGACTCCCCGGGCCAGCTTAGGTGGTAGAGCCTCGAGAAAGGTGGCCGCCGAACTGGGCACCAGCTTGGCGGAAGGAGTCCAGAACCGTCCCGTCACGCCGAGCACCAGTTCCTCACCGGGAGACTCGGCCAGCAGCACGAATCCGTCGCCACCGAGAATGCCCCTTAGCCCTTCCACCTCTCGGTCCCGCCGGTGTTGCATCCGGCGCCTGGTGGCGCGCGGATGCAGGATCAGACCTGGCAGTGCCCGCAGGGTGAGCAGGGCGCGGATCAGCGGGGCGCGACGGAAGTCGGCTTCCCACAATGCACGATAGACCGCCTCGGGTGAAGCCCGAACGGTGATATCGTAACTCGCGCTCACGTCGTAAACCGGCATCCAATGGTCGAGCAGGCTCACTGGATAGACCGGTATGGTGTACGGCTACCCCTTCTTGACGAGCCGGACCAGATACAGAAGGAGCAACGCCCCGACCAGGGCGGTAATCAGCGCGCCGATAATTCCTCCCGCGGCGATGCCGAGGAGGCTGAACACCCACCCGCCGATGAAGGCGCCGAGAACACCGACAACCAGGTCCCCAACCAATCCAAACCCAGAACCTTTCATAATCTTTCCGGCCAGGAAACCGGCAAGGCACCCAATTACGAGGAAGAGGATCAGGCTCTGCGTGGTCATCGGAACACCTCCTGTGTGTGCACTGCGAGACCGTTTCGGCCGACGCACTGCCACGTGCACCTGACGGCAGCGCGGGCCGGAACGGATTGAAGGTGGGGCTCGCGTGGAGCGATGCTATCCCGCGTCACGAGCGGCCCTACCTGACAGAGACTGGCCACGCCGGGCGCGTCTCTCATTACGACATTGACCTTCAGCCCATCGGTGTGCAGCCCGTTGGCGAGGTTGACCGGCTCGATCTGCCCCGGTTCAGGCGTGGTCCGCAACCGCGGTAACTCCCTCATGCCGGGCGCAGCTGGCACAACAGTAGAAAATGCCCTTGGCCTCGATCCCGTGGCCGATGATCCTGCATCCGCAGTGGTGGCAGGTCGGCGCCAGCATGTGGATGGCGCACTCGAAACTGTCGAATGTATGGGTGCTGCCGGCCGCGACCACCTGGAACGAAAGGTGGTAGTCGTTACCGCAAACGTCACACTTGGCCATAACCCCTCCGAAATCGATGCGGCGCCCCGTGCGCCGTGCTCGGAAAGTGGCCAGTTATGCGGTGCGACGCCAGCCGCCGCCGGTCAGCGCCGCCGGCGCCGTTTCCTTGGTGGGGGCTCCGGCACGAACTGCAGGTTGACCGCGAGGAGCTGTCCCTCGAACCACGCCAGCAAGCGGCCAGTGAACTTTTCGGCCAGGTAGAACAGGTCGCTCTGGGTCTTGGGGCGAATGTGAGCGATCAAGACGCCGTTCGCCCGGCTCACCTCGATGTAGCCACCTTTGGGACGCTGGGCATGGCGCAAGCGGGTCTTCTTCTTGTTGGCCCAGGACCAGGTTCTGGCCTCTCGAATTCTGGCGCGCAGCAGCTGGTAGGCGTCGAGATGGCCGGCGGGAATTGCCTGGAGAACCACCATGGGCATGCTCCGCGTTGGGTGGAGAAGGGGCCAGGGAATTTCAGATTGAAGATTTCAGATTGAAGATTGCTGATTTCAAAGTGTTGAACATGAGCATGGAGCCGGATTTCCCGACTAGATTCAGGGGTCTTCACAACCGACTGGAGCTGAGTCATGCCGTACTTGACCCACAAACTTACTCGCGCAGCCCTGCTGGCCGTTACTCTGGCTGCCTGCGCGTCCGGGAGTTCTCAAAAGTCCCCGAGCCCGGATCAGGGGTCGGAGCCGCACCTGGAAGTGATCAATCGCTCATCCGCTGACGTGGATATCTATCTCGTCCGTACCGGTCAGCGGATCCGGCTTGGACTTGCTCCCAACAATCAGACCACCAAGTTCTCGCTGACCCCTGCGCTGACGATCGGGGCCGGCACGGTGCGCTTCGAGGCGGTGCCTATCGTGGGCGGCAACACCATCAGCACCGACCCCACGACCCTCCAGCCCAACGCCACGGTCACCCTCGACGTTCCTCCTCCATAGGGTTAGCCGTTAGCAATTAGCCGGTAGCTGTTAGCTGTTACGGTCAGGAGGGTGGCATCACCCGACGGCTAACAGCTAACGGCCTACGGCCCACTCTGTTTAATCACAAAGACAGACCGAGGTGACCCGCGGCAAGGGATCATCCGTGGCAGCGCGATCAGTCCGATTGAGGCGCCCGGACAATGCAGCGGAAGCCGACGTGACAGGTGGAGGTGTCGATCGGCTCGGGATAGCGCGCCGCAGGCCGGTAGCGGCGACAATAGTTGGGCGCGCAGAGATGGGATCCCCCTTTCAGCACCTTGCGGGGGATGCGGATGTTGGGCTGGCAGAGGTCGTAGCTCTCCTCCTCGCGCGGCCCTCTCGGATTCAGGGGAATACAGCAGGCCTTGGGCGCATCTCCCGGATGGCGAGGCACGTACCAGTCGGTGGTCCACTCCCAGACGTTTGCCGATCATGTCGTAGAGCCCGTAGCCGTTGGCCGGGAAGGACCCGACCGGCGAGGTGCTCTCGAACCCGTCCTCGACCAGGTTGCGCCAGGGGAATTCGCCCTGCCAGGTGTTGGCCATGAATCTCCCGCCCGGGAGGAACTCCTCGCCCCAGGCGAAGGCGGCCCCGTCCAGTCCGCCCCGGGCCGCGAACTCCCATTCGGCTTCCGTCGGAAGCTGCTTCCCTTCCCATCGAGCGAAGGCTTCGGCGTCGGTGTAGGCCACGTGGACCACCGGATAATCCGGCCCGGCGATGCTGGTCTCCGGCCCATAGGGATGGCGCCAGTCCGCCGCCTTCATGAACTGCCACCAGTTGGTGTAGTCTCGTAGGTCCACTCTCCCAGGCGGCATGGTGAAGACGAGCGAGCCGGCGTAGAGCATTTCCGGCTTGGCGCCCGGGTAGTGAGCGGGATCGGGGGGAATCTCCGCGAAAGTCTGATGCCCGGTTGCGGCAACGAATTTTTCGAACCGCCCGTTGGTGGTCGGGTAGCGGTCGATCCAGAACCCGGCAACCGTCACGCGGTGGACCGGACGCTCCTCAGGGTAATGATCTTGGGAACCCATGCGGAAAGTCCCGCCTGGGATCCACACCATGTCGGGAAAGGGTGGATCTCCGGGCGGGAGGGAAGATGCGGTGAGCGGACTCGATGCAGTCATGAACCTCAATCCAGAGCCGGGGACTGGCTGTTCAGTCTACGTCCCCTGCAATCGGGGTCAAGGGAATGCTACCAAGGGGAGGGAGGGTACGACTAAAGGGTAATCTTCTATTGGTACGACCGTGCCATATCTTGAAACAGACCGAAGAGCGGACGCGCAATGAGTGGGTAACGCGGCAGCCGGGTCCTCCCAAACAAGCAAGGAAGGGTTTTCTCCTTTCGCTACGCCGACGCAGCGAGCGCCAGCGTGGGCTGACGCTTGTACGGAATGGCCAGACCAAGAGCGACATGAACGAGGGTAGCATGGCGGACGAGCTGGGCACCATTGCTCAAGAGGCGTACATCTACCTGTACCCTCTGGTCACGATGGATTTGACGCGCCGACAGCTCACTAACATCGAGTTCGGCCGGGTGCCGGGTCGTGGTCCGATCAACACCTTCGCCCACATGCGCACCTTCCCCGATGGGGACTTTCGCGATGTGTTCGGCCGAATTTCGATACCCTGTATTCCACCGCCTGGCTCGACGTGAGCCGGGAGCCGATGGTAATCTCCGCCCCGGAGGCTCAAGGCCGGTATTATCTGCTGGCGATGCTCGACATGTGGACCGACGTGTTCGCGGTCCCGGGGAAGCGCACGACCGGAACCTGTCCCGGCCACTGGGCGATCGTCGGGCCGGGCTGGACCCGCCAGCTGGCTGGTGACCTGGAGCGCATCACCTCGCCGACGCCATTTGTCTGGATGATTGGGCGGACCCAGACCAACGGCCCGGAAGACTACCCAGCGGTGAAGGCGGTCCAGGACGGCTTCGTCATCACGCCGCTTTCGCAGTGGGGAAGAGAACGGCACCCGCTCAACGGCTCGATAGATCCTACGGTGGACATGGTGACGCCGCCGCTCGAGCAGATAAACAAGATGCCGCCGCTACAGTTCTTCGCCTACGCGGCCGAGCTGCTAAAGATCAATCCACCCCACTTCACCGATCAGCCAATCATTGCCCGGATGAAGCGCCTCGGATTGGCGGTGGGAAGGAGCTTCGATACCGAGAAGGCGGATCCAGCAATCCGTCGGGCTCTCGAGCAGGGAGCGGCGGATGGATTCGAGGCCATGCAGGCGGCAGACCCGGCGATGGGGCGCCTGGTCAATGGCTGGCAGATCAACACGACAACGATCGGAGTGTACGGCACCAACTACCTGCAGCGCGCCATCATCGCGATGGGCGGTCTCGGCGCCGACCTGCCGGAAGACACGGTTTGTCCGTTGTTGCTCACCGACAGCGACGGGAAACCCATCGATGGCAGCAATCGATACCTGCTCCACTTCGACAAGAGGGATCTCCCTCCAGTCGATGCCTTCTGGTCGCTGACCCTGTATGACCAGAACGGCTTTCAGGTCCACAATTCGATCAATCGCTTCGCGATCGGCGACCGGGACGATCTCAAGTACAACCACGACGGGTCGCTCGACCTGCACATTCAGCCGGAGAATCCGGGGAAGGACCAGGAGCGGAACTGGCTGCCCTCGCCACCGAAAGGCGCGCTGGGAATAACGATGCGACTCTATTCCCCTCGCCCGGAGGTCATAGATGGCCGCTGGGCGCCGCCGGCGGTGAAACGCGTCGGGTAATTTCAGATTGAAGGTGGCTTCGTCTTCCGCATTTCCGGGCCTTCCCGTCGCGTATGCGGAGTAGAGGAGGCAGGATCAGATCGTGGCGGAGGCTACACGGGGGTTTGTAGGAGCGGTGCTTCCGGCTTAACTCAGGGGCTTAACTTGACTGCCGCCCTGGCTCGAGGCCAATCCCCGTTCGATGGCGTCGAACAAGGCGTGATCGGCAAACGGCTTCTGCAGCACCGTGACAGCCCTGGACCGCTTCAACCGTTCGGTGGTGCTGGCATCATCCAGCGCGGTAATCAGGACTACGGGAAGGCTGGGCGCAGAGCGGGCGAGATGGTCCTCGAGGTCGGTGCCGCTCATTCCCGGAAGACATACATCCGCCACGAGGCAATCGGTGTGGCCGGGATCGTTCGCGAGGAATTGTTCGGCGGTCTCGAAGGGAAGAACGGCGAAGCCCGCAGATCGCAGCAACCTGCCAAGCGCACGCCGAACTTCTTCGTCGTCGTCTACTACTGCTATCAGGGGGTTCGCCCGCGGGCGCCCAGTGGCGCGATCCATGGCATCAGGAATTACTCCCCGACGCGCATGTCTGCCATTGGACCTTGGGGAAGCCCGCTCGCTCCGCTGTAACTCGGGCTGGGAAATCGAGCCACCGGAGCGGGACCGATTCCGAGTTGCGTGCCCAGTCGCACCAGTTCGGCGAACGATTCGACTCCCAGCTTCCGCATGACTCTGGCGCGGTGAACCTTCACCGTGCGTTCGCTGGTGCCGAGCTTCGCTGCCACTTGTTTGTTGAGCAATCCGGCAACCACAAGCGCGAAGACCTGCCGCTCTCGTGGCGTCAGACGAGCGTAGCGCCGGCCTAGCTCGGCCTGTTCGGCGCGCATCGCCTGTTCGGCGCGATCGATCTGCAGGGCACGGCCCACCGCCGCGAAGAGCTGTCGCTCATCGACCGGCTTGATAAGCATGTCCACCGCTCCCCGTCGAATCGCCCGCACCGCGGTCGGCACATCGCCATAACCGGTGATGAAGATGATCGGCATGTGGCAACCGGCTTCATCCAGCGCCTGCTGCAGATCAAGGCCCGAGAGCTCGGGCATCCTGACATCGAGCACCAGGCAACCGGGGTGTTGGCCCCGTCCGGACTCGATGAAGGCCTTCGCCGAGGGGAAGGCCCAGGCGGCATAGCCGGTCGACCGCAACAGGCGCTCGAGTGCGCGGCGCACTTCGGCGTCGTCGTCCACCACGCATACGACGGGCTGGTCGTCTGACATCAGGCTGCTCCCTCCTTACCATCGAGAGGATGATCGGTAGACCCGAATGCCGGGTCGGCCAACACGATGAAGCTAAACTTGAGGGACTGCGTTCGAGCCCACGACACGAGGGGACGCTCGGGCAGTGGCTGGATGAACACACAATTTTGAGTGGGAAACCCGGCTAGATCGGTAGGACTAGATCTAAACGCCGGCGCGGCAATCCTGCAGAGCACGTGTCCTGAAGATCCAGCTTCAAGCGCCAACCACGTGCCGAGGTACCTGGGCTCAGGGCTTACTCGAGCCACCCCACGTCGCAAACAATGACTCCGCTTGTCTAAGGTTTGGTACTATTACCCCAACGTCCCACAGTTCCAAGATACAACCAAACTCGCGTTTGCGCCTCCGTCCGGCTGCCCTGGGCACATAAAGGCCTTACCAAGCGTTCAGAACCCGCCTAACACCCGGGGTACTACGGCAGGCACCTGACGGGCATATGCGTCGTAGGTTTCTCCGAAAGTCGCTCTCAAGAGCCGTTCTTCAACCCGGATTCGAAGTGCCGTCCCAGCCAGGAAAGTCAGCAAACCCGCCCCCAGCCCCAGCGGCCGGGAGAAGGCGACACCGGTCGCGAGGAAAAGGCCGAGCATCGCCGTGTAAATCGGGTGCCGCACAAAGCGATAAGGTCCGGTTGTGATCAGGTCGTGGTCTTGAGTGATGCGAGCCTGAAGGCTCCATTGCTTTCCCAGGGTGCGAATCGACGCGGCACCGAGCCAAGCCGATCCCAATGCTAAGGCTACGGCGAAGCCGGTGAGTACCAGCCATGTCACAAGCGACATAGGCACAATCGGCGTCCCGTCAGGTCGCCGAGGTCCCCAGACCATGGCAAACCCGGCTGCCTGGATCAGGATGCCGGCCAGGGACCCCCGGTCCCGCGCTCGGTCACCGGCGACGGGCCCTCGTCGCCGTAGCAATACACCGGCGCCGAAACCGAACCATCCGGCAAGGACTCCGAACCTGCCGACGGTAGACAGTGTGCCGGCATCCAGCGTCATTCTACAGTACCCATCGCGAATCGAGAGCGACTCGGGAGACAAGGGATCGATGGGAGCATATGCCCGCGTGGGGAAGGGTAAGCACCTCTTCAGCTCACCTCGAACACGGCCTCGACTTCGACGGCAACGTCATACGGCAGCGCACTTACCCCGACCGCCATGCGGGAGTGGCGCCCGGCTTCTCCGAACACTTCCACGAACAGGTCGGAGGCGCCGTTGATGACCTGGGAATGTGAGAGGAATGCCGGTTCAGAGTTGACGAACCCGGCCACCCGGACGCAGCGAACTACCCGGTCCAGGTCTCCATCGAGGGCTTCTCGGAGTTGGGCAATCAGATTGAGGGCGCAGAGCCGGGCCGCCTGTTGCCCTTCGGCGATTCCGAATTCCCGGCCCAGCTTGCCGATGAAGCGCCGCTCTCCATTCCACTGTGACAGCTGGCCGGTCAAAAAGACGAGGTTCCCGGTGCGCACGAAGGGGACGTAATTCGCGCCGGGTTTGCTGGGTTGGGGAAGTTCGATTGTGAGAGTCCGCAGCCGTTCGTCGATTCGGGTGACCATGGTCATCCGGTGGAGGTTAGTTGGTGCCGAACCATCGAACGACGCTGATGGCCCAGCGGGAACCCTTCCGGCGCAGCTCGACGAACCACTGGGTGTCGGTGCCGCAGAAGTCGCCGCAGGCGAGACCGAAATATGCCTTGGCGGTCAGCTGGTCCGCTCCGACCCCCAGCCCGGCGATCGAAATGAGCGGCTCCCGCGAAGCACATTCAGTGGCTGGTCGGAGAGTCACTTGCGGAGGTGGGGTCACTCCCGCCAGCAACTCGGGGTGGGGGTCGTGAGACCGATCGAATCCAGGAATCCGATGCAGAGGATGCCGGAAGCACTGGTCGGCCTGATCCACTCGGATCGCCGAGCACGATGGCGGTATCGAGAATCACGGTGAGGAGCTGAGGATCCTCGGCGCCGTCGAACAGGTGACTGAGGCGACCGGCCGGGGCGGATCCCATCTGCGGCAGAGTGTCCGGATACAGTGAATCGGAGCCCTGTGCCGCAAGGGTCTGCGCCGACACCGCCAGCACAAGCAGCAGACCGCGCACCATACTTCAGCCGCGCCGCTTGAAGTACTGTATCGCTCGCTCGTGGCGTTCCGCTGCTGCTCGAGTTTTGAAAGTGCCGAGGTTCCGCCGTCGGCCGGTTCGAGGATCCTTCCTCCGAGAATAGAGCCGGTAATGGCCCGAAGAGAGTTTTCGAATCACGGGACTGCACCAACCAAAGAGACTATTAGGTACCTGCGGTTACTCCAGACTGCCACCGGCGAAGCGAAGGAATGTCTCGTGCGAAGCGCCGGGCCAGAAAGCCGGGAAAGTGCATTTCCCTGAGCTTCCCCTCTACCTTGGCGACCATCTGGGAGGCGGTGATGTCGGGTTCGGTGAATTGCCCCGCCCGGTAGCAATGGCTGCAATACTCGGCGCTCCTGGCACCGTTCGCCTCAGTCCCGCCCCCTTCCGGATCTTTGCCGAGGGGCATCCCGCAACTCTGACAGAAGGGTCCCTTGGGGCCGAACATCTGCGCCTCCCGCGCCGGGCGTTTCGGTGGTACATCGTGATCGCCGGTTCAAACATGGTGCGGCGTACTGTTGGCAGCAAGCGTCAGACGGAGCTCCGCAGTCGCACGAGGCCGATGAGACTGACAAGTGCCCAGGTTCCTTCGAGCAGGACGAAACCGTATTGCCGCTCCAGCACCGCGACCACGGTGAGCATACTGCCGCCAACCAGGTTGAGAAGCTGGTAGGCGAGCGACGTGGTACGCATGCGGCCGAGCTGACTGGCCGCGAAAGGGAACAGGATGAAGAGCGCTCCGATCACGGAGGCGACCTGGCGGGCCATGGCAATCCCTCGGGGACAACGGTTGTACCGGAGAGCCAGCAATCTACTTGGTCTGGTTTTCTGCTTCGGCCTCCTTGGCTTCGATGCTGACGCGCTCATGGCGGATGTCGAGGCGGAGCCGGCCGAACAAGCTCATGTACACATTCGCCACCCAGACCAGCGAAAAGCCGGCGATCACGTAACCGCGCCAATCGTCATACAGCATGGTGAACCGAGTGACGAAGAGCACCGCGATCGCGACGTAGTGGCTAAAGCAGTACTCGCAGGTGAACAGGAAGAAAAACTTGCGCTGCCAGAGATGGCGACAATCGTTGCTCTTGTTCAGACACCATTCCCGGGGTTCCCGGAATACCTCTTCGTGAGTCACCGTCCAGGCGATGCACGCGACCGGTATTGAAAGGAGAAGCAGGTGGACGATCTGCGAACCAAGGGGCATGAGGGGCATGCAGGTCGGGTGGGTCAGGCCGCCGTGGGTGCAACCGAACCGAGCGTCACGGCCGCATCAAGCGGAAGGCATGGGTCCAATCGTTCCGCAGGAAACCCGGTACGCACCAGATCTGGGCCAGGATCTCGACGGCGCGCGCTCCGACCACGGTGCCCATGTCTTCCTTCTCCCAGCCGAACTGGTCGAGCAGCTTGGCGACCTCGGCCTTCGCGGCGGGGTCGTTTCCGCAGTAGAACATCGTCGGCTTCCCGCCCTTGAGAACCGGATTGACCATCAGGTCGGAGCCGACGCTGTTGAACACCTTCACGAACCGGGCGTCGGGATAGGCCGCCTGGAGCTGCTCCATGAGTGATGAGGTAGGGGTCGTGAAATACTTGAGGACGCCGTCCTGGGGAGGATCGTCGGTGATGGGGTTGGTGGCATCCATCACCAGCTTCCCCTTGATGTTGGGACGACCCGCCTGTTCCAGAGCCGCCATGGCGCCGCTACCCGATACGGCCAGTACGAGAGTGTCAGCCCAGGCGGAAATTTCTTCGAATGTTCCGGCAGGGATGCCGGTGCTTTTGCTGAAGTCGCCAAGTTTGGCGGGCGTCCGGCTGCCGATTCTGACTTCGTAGCCGTGCTTCTTCAGTCCTTTACTCAGGGTCTGGCCGACTTCGCCGGAACCCAATACCGCGCAACGCTTCATGTGCCACATCCTCCAAGAGCCTGTCCGCGCAAACTAATAGCCTCGGCTCCTGAGGCAACGGACCGCCGGGTCCGTTCCGTCAGCTCCACGTTTCGAGCGTCACCCGGCTACGAAGGTCGGGCGGTGGCGGTGCGCGCGGCCAGAGCGCTGGGCAACCCCACACCCACCAGGTGGATCAGCACACCATTGATGATGACGGGAAGGGAACGGTGCTGCGACGCCACCGCCGAGAGCGGCAGCACGATCTGGGTCATGATGAGATAGACCAGCAGACCGTAGAGTGGCCCATACAGAAAGGGTCGCTGGACCAGCGCCGGAAAGCGGCGGCTTACGAGGTAGAAGGTGGTGACGATCGAGGAGGCGATGAACACATGAAGGATGAGGCCCAGCAGCGCGGTGCCCATGCCACCCTGAAAGGCGGCCTTTCCGAGGAGTCCCGAGGCGATGCTCTGGAAGATCAGGATCGGCTTGACACCCCGGAGGCCGAAGAAGATCACCGCATCGAGACCATCGAGAAAAGCAACGGTGAGAGCGCCGAAGAGCAGCGCCTTGGCGGGGGAGAGAGGGTGGTCGGTGGGCATGGTACTCGGGGAACAGGGAACACAGGGAACAGGGAACGGGGAGCCGGTCGCCCGGCGGTGCGGAGTTACCCAAACGTGTCCGCCTGCGGGTCCCAAAAGTCGCCGTGCAGGCCGATGCCTTCGAAGATGCTCCGTATCTCGGTTGGCGCGGGTCGTCGAGATTCTGCGCGGAGGCGGCTGGAGTACCAGGTCACCGCCATTTGCCACAATTGGTCCATTCGCACCGAAGGCCGGCGCGGCGTCGCTCGGCTCGAGCACCACTGGTCGATGAGCTCTTCCGACCGGAAGAAGAGCATAGTGCTTCAGGTGAAGACGATGTCCTGCCACCACTTCGCGGCTGGCACCTCACAATGGAACAACCAGTCTGAAGACTCGGGCCCATCGAGCCCGACCGTGAGGCGGAGTGTTTCTTTCGACTGTTCGCAACGGGAGACCACCTCCGCCGGACGATTGAGCGCGGCGGGAATGCCGAAGGCGTCCCAGGCGCAATTCGCATAGTAGCTCACCCCTGCGGCCGTCACCCGATGTTGAGTGGGTACTCCGGAGAACGGAGGCGCCATGCGGATGGTTTCGCCGTCCGGCTCCAGTACCAGCAGGCGGCTCCGAGCCAGTCTCCCGTACGACTCCCGAACCAGGTCAACCGATTCTCCTACGTGTTTGGCCACCGCGTTAATACCGGGAGGCTGGCCTCGTTCGGCCGTGCTCCAGTAGATCACGAGCTTCACCTGAGTGTCGAGATCCACGGTTCCTCCACCTCTCACTGAATCAGGGAGCGATCAGGTCTTTCGCTGGGCGAGCCACTGATCTACGCTGGCAGGACCGGGGCCCCACGCCGCAAAGAGCAACCAGATGAACGAGAAGAGCATCACCATCTCGCCGCCGTTTTGCCACCACCACATTTTGCCGCTCCCACCCGTGTGGATCCAGAAGTAGGCGACCGCCATCTCTCCCGAGGCGATGAACGCGAGCGGACGAGTAAACAATCCCAGAATCAATCCCAATCCGCACACGGTTTCGATGATGCCTGCCGCCCCGAAGCGGGTCGCCAGGTCGGCGGTGCCGTGATTGGGTCCGAATCCACCGAACCAGCCGAAAAGTTTGGAAGATCCGTGGGTGAAATAGACGAGTCCCGCCGCGATGCGAAGCGCCGCATGAGCGAACGAGCGGAACTGTAGTTGCGATTCTTCGGCCACAACTTTCTCCTCATGTCAGGGTAAGCGTGCTACGGCATCACAAGCCGAACTGTTTCAGATGATAGTCGGTGTGGCGGCAGGCCCAATGACGCCAGTCCCGCGGCGTCATGGTACCGAACACCGCGTGATTCGTCGGAAAGGCTGCGTCGGGAGCCGACGCCAGGCTCCGCAGCCCATCAATCGCTCGCCGGCGATCCGATTCGAATTCCCCGGGTCGGGTGCCCGCCCGTCGCGGATCCACCGAGGCGGGTGTCCTCCTTCCCCGAGTCCAGGGGATAGGGGTATAGAGTGCCAGCCACTTGAGGATGGGACGGTGTTTGGCGGGGCGGTTGCTGTCCGAACGGCCGAGGATGCTGGTACTGCAGTCGGCGATGTGGCAGACCATCTCCCCCGCTGTCAGGGTCCCCCATTGTCGCTGCGTGTCCTGTCGCAGTCCGCCGAGGCGTGCGACCATCTCGTCGAGGATTGCCGGGGTCGTGATGGAGCCTGTTGCGGTCACGAAGCGACAGCCTCGGGGAGAGCAGCCATGGTGCGGTTGTAGCGAGCCAGGCCGACCGCGAATCCCAGCGCGATCACACCACCTACTACCAGTGTGGCGGGTGATGCGCCCATCCGCTCGAAGTACTGAGTGTAGAAATGGAATGCGCCGAAGACGGCGACTGTGTTGACGACCCAGCGGCGGTTTTGCCGAACTGCCCAGATGCCGGTGCCGATCAATGCCACCGCCCACAACACGGCGAATACCCAGTCGGGAATCAGCTCGCCGCTTCCCAGCGACCAGCTCGGCGGGCGGAACCAAAGGGAGTCTCCCCAGAGCGAACCCACCCAGAAACTGAAATTCACCAAAATCAGCGAGGTCCTCGACGCGATGACAGCGAGGCGTTCGGTCTCCGGGGGCAGCCTCAACGCCAGGCGATACGTCGCCAGGGCGAGAACTGTGAACGCCACCACCGTCAGCGCCGGCTGACGGATCACCAGCTCGTAACTGGCGTGGTAATAGTTGGTGGCGGCACCGAGGCAGGCGGAAAGGCCGATCACCGCCATCGCGACCAGCATTCCGCTCCGCGCGACGATTCCCACTGCGGCACAGATGGCGGTGACCGCGACGTAGCCTTCAATCCTGCCATCGGTATAGATCAGGATGCCACCCGAGACGGTCAGGGCTCCGACCAGGAGGAGGATCAGGCCGAGGGTGCCCCATTCGTGATGGTATCGCGCCGACAGCGTAATTCCCGCGGCCTCGAGGACGGCACCCAGGGCAATCGAGGCGGTCGCTGAGCGAATGAGGGCGAGGGCCCCGCCAGTCGTCGCCAGCACACCGAAGCCAATGAGAAGGTTAAGCCCCTGGGAGCCGGTCTCCTGCGATGCCAGCTCCTTGAGTCGCACACACTCTTCCTGGGTGATCTTGCCTTCGCTCACCAACCGGTCGACATCGAGAGTGATTTTCAGGATGATCCTCGCGGCGGAGAGAAGGAATCAGCGCGGCGTCCACTGCGGGTTTCCGCTCAAGAGGCCGCTTGCGACGCCCGTTTGATAGGCAACGAAGCACCCGAAGGCGAGGCTGAGCAGTCCCGAGGCGATCCGGAGACGGCCGTGGAACCGGCCGGACCGCTGCGAGGTGATGGCGAAGGGGACAGCAATCAGTTGGGTCAGAAGCATCATGCCGGCCAAAGTGCCCAATCCGAAGATCAACAGGTAGACCATCGACCATTGCGGATTCCGGATCGTGGTCAGAACCAGCAGCGCGACAGCGGCAGAGCCGGCCAGCCCGTGCACGATTCCTACGACGAGCGGACGGATGACCTGGTAAATGCCCGAATGGCCGAGATAACCATCGAGCCACGCCACCGGGGTCCGATCGGCGCGGTGCGGATGCCGCTCCGGATCGTGGCCGTGGTGATGGCTGTGAACGTAGTCCCCGTGGCTGTGGGGATGCGAATGGGTGAAATCGGCACTCGCGTCGGACCCGGCGCGGTCGCTCATCCATTGCAGAACTCCGGTCAGATTCATGAGTCCAAGGATGATCAGCATCAAGCCGACCGAAAACTCCATGGAGAGTCCGACCCGAGGCGGAATGACCCAGCCAAACAGGATGATGCCGCCGCCCACAACGAGAATGGTGAGAGTGTGTCCCAACCCCCACACCGCGCCGATCAATGCCGCGCTCCTGGTAGAACGTTGCCGCGCAACGATCGTGGCAACCGCAATGACATGGTCGGCATCGGTGGCATGACGCATCCCCAGGAAGAACCCCAGGGCGGCGACGGCGACGAGGCCGGTATCCATCAGGCGAGAATCTTCACTTCTGCCGCGCCCGACCCGTCCGCCCAGCCCGCCTTACCGGCGCTCCGTCTGCCAGCAGGGAGGCCAGACTCTTCGGCGCCACCGCCTGATAGCTCTCTTCCATCCAGGAGCAAAGAAGTGCCAGCGGAATCCGCTCCGAGCGCTGGAACCGCGCGGTAACCCAGCCGCTCTTGGCCAGGCCGTAAGCCGTGGGAGAGGCGAAAGGGAGGGTCAGCGCTACGCTGTGCGAGCTGGGGAGCTTGACCGACATGCTCAGCTCGTCTCCCTCCAGCGCGATAAAGATGAAAGCCTTTCCCTTCACCTTCAGGGCCCGGTGACCCCAGGGGAAGTCCTCGGTCGCTTCGGGGAATTTCATGCCGGCATCGCGCAGCGACTTCTCCGCCTTTGCAAGCGTGGTGGCTGACTTGGTCATCCGGTGGCCTGCCGGATGCGTGCGAGCTGCCGCAAATGAACGATGTCATGCCCGGCGTAGACCCGCTGCAGGAACGCGAGACTTTCCTCCCCTCGCTCGGCATGGACCCCCACGCGCTCCCTCTCGGTTGGGGTGCTTCGCTCAAAGAGGCGCACGTTGGTGGCGCGGATCGCGGTAAAGTCCTCCAGCGATTCGGCGGGATCGGCGAGATCGTAGTGCAACCGTTCGGCCCAGAGATCCTGATCGTAGGCCTGAATATCCGGGCGATCGTGAGCCAGGATCATGCGGAATCGGTACGCCCCCACCAGCTCGGAGTCGGCCAGGTGCTGCAGCACGTGGGCGACCGACCACCGGTCCGGCGCCTCGCGACGATGAAGCTGGTCCTCGGAAAGGCCCTGGACCGCATCGCGCAATCGCGAAGGGGTGTGTCGAAGCACTTCGAGCGGGGCCTGGGTGCCGAGTGCCTGGAGCAGCCCCGCGATATAGGCTTGGGCGGCGGCATCGGGCTGAATGGTCGAGTTTGCCATCGGAGAATGTCTGCGCTTCGATGTTGAAGGATTTCAATTGCGGGCGGCCCGATATGGCCGGCCGGCTCGAAAGGTAAATGAGAACGGCGGCCGGAGAAACAACAGCCCCCACGGCAATGCCGTGGGGGCGTTCAGGAGAAGGTACTCAAGCCGCTGGCTTGGCGATCTTGCCCGCGATCAATTCGGAGAGGAAACCCAGCACCGCCCCAGCGACCAGAGCAATGATCGTCTTGGTGTAGGTGCCGCTGGTACCGACCACGACGCTCACGGCCGTGGCGGCGCCGAGAAACGCGCCCGGGATGAACGAGAGGACGGCCACCTTCGACTGGAGGACCATCGCGAGAGCCACCACACCGACCAGCGCCGACAGGACCGGCAGCGTTCCGCCGAGGGTAGTGGAAAGCTTGAGTGCGACAAAGGCCCAGAACACGCCGCTCAGATTCGACGCGATGGTCTTGGTCAGGCCCGTCGTCTTCCCCCCAGCGGCGAAGAAGGTTCCCCACGCGACAATGCCCGCCCACACAGGGAGTGCGGCAGGGCCCAGCGCAACATAGGTCCAACCCGCGATCAGAACGCCAATGCTGAGAGCAAGCGCGAGGAGCATGTCCATGACGGCCTCCCAGACAGGGTCAACAACAATGGATCGGGTGGACCGCCCGGCGGGCATGGTGGGCGGCGCGATACACTACGTTGCAGGAGGAAACCCGTCAAGGGTGAAGCTGACGAGTACCCGGGGCAGGGCGGGGAAGTTGGTGCTACAGCGACTCGGGGGGAATCGAGACCTGAAACGGTTCGTAGACGAACTTGAAGCTCTCGGGAGGCGTGAGCCAGGGCCGCGCGAGCAGCGCGCGAATGGCCCGACGCGCTGCCGCACGGACCGGCGGCTCGAGAACGATCTCGCCGATCCGGCGGTCGAGTTCGGCTGCCAGCTTCAGGCGAGCCTGCCGTTCGGGCTCCGGTGCGTTACCCAGCGCCGCCTCGACATTGCTCCAGGCGCTGAGATACGGGTCCACGTCCAGCAGCGGAAGTAACACCGGGTGGCGGGACTCGTCCGGGAGGGTCGCCAGTCGCTCGACGAACCGTCGAGCGACCGCGAGATCATCCAGAGCGGATGTCACCCCGAGCCTGCTACTGCGAGGCCTTCACGGGACGACCCGGCTTGTAGGCCCCGGTCGCCCTGCCGTGCAGGTATTCATACATCCCATCGAAATACTTGGGCTCGAGTCCCAGCGTCTTGACCGGCGGCATGCCCTTGTCGGGCCGGCCGGAAACCAGGAGCTGAACGAAAGCTTCCTTCGTCGGGATGCCGCCGTCGGGTTTCAGCGCGGCGAGAAGGCTGGGGCCGAAGCTCGAACCTTGGGCTTCTTCTCCGTGACAGCGGGCGCATACCAGCTGGTACTGCTTCCATCCCTCATAGGTCTCGGGAGGGAGAGTATCGAGAGAGGTGTAGTGCGGCGCGTAGGCCACGGTTGCGAGAAAAGTTCGGGGGAGACTGCCGGTCTTCTGAGTGTCTGTCGTTCGCTCGTCGGCCACGCAGGCACTGAGCGATGCGAGCAGGCTCAGCGCGGCGCGGGAGGAAAGTGTGATGGCGGGCATATGAATAAGCTCATGTGAATGGGCGTGAGTTGTAGTCCGTAGTGAAATCTAACTTCAAGGCTCCCCACCCCGGATCGGCCGGATGATGATCGTGGACAGCATGGTTGCGACCGGCATGCGGTCCGCGCCGTCGATCGCAAACACCTCGGCAAGGCAAACGGTTAGGGTACGTCCGGGACGCAGCACCCGACCACAGGCAAGGAAGGTCGGCGCCTTCGCCGGTGCCATGAGGTTGATCTTGAACTCGACCGCGAGGACATCGGTGTCGGCGGCAGCCAGGCTGAAGGCTGCATATCCATTGGCGGAATCCGCGATACTGGCAACCACCCCGGCGTGGAGAAAACCGTTCTGCTGGGCGAACTGCGGCGAGTAGGGCAGACTCAGGTGCACCTCGCCGGGAGCCAGATGGGCTATGCTCACGCCGAGCGTTTGCATCAGCGCCTGGCGACTGAAGCTCTCCTGCACTACCCGGACGAAGTCGGGATTGGCCGGGACAAACGGAGCGGAGCTCATGATGATTATTGCCGTTCGTCTTCCCAATAGTTCGCGAGGTCTGCTCGGGCCGCTACTGCAAGGTCATGGAATTCACGACCCCGCGCGGCGTCCCGCGCTGCGGCGTCATTCTCACCCTGGGCTTGCCTCAACGCGCTTCGCAAGGCCAGCAACCTGGCATAGCCCAGGATTCTTTCCGGATCATGGAGTAGCTCGCCGGCGGATCGGGCATCGAGTGTCGGAATCAACCGTGCCAGCGAGCCCAACAACGCCTCCACGGCAGAATCAACTTCGATTTGGGCCAGTTCAAGATCGCCGGGCTTGCCGGACCCCAGCAGCCGGGCGATGACCCGGGCGGCTTGCTGGATCCAGCGGAGTACTACGTCGCGTTGAGCCATACACCAACGGGTCTTGGTCAGACTCAGGATCTGGCTGACAGGACAGCGCGTAACACTGCTTCCGCGAGAGCATGGATCCCCGGGTCCGTGCTGGCTCGCGGTCCCGCCACGTTGAGCCGGGATCCCGGAAGCGGGTCCAGCCATTCGTGAATCAGTGCAGCCGCTTCTATGGGATCGTTTTCCGTGAGGTTGACACCCAGGTGGGGCCGGCCGAGGCGAACGGCTTCCAGCTTGGTGAAGGCGGTTCCGCCCGTCAGCCGGTGGCGATACAGGATCAACGTGGCGTCGCTGTCTTCGACGTTTCGGGTGGTCCGCTCGGAATAGTCCGGCGTTTCCGTCTCCCGTAGCCCGGCATAGCGCTCGGGAATCGTGCCATCCTCCGCGATCCGGCCAAGCGGGACCCAACCGCCGGTGATGAGCCCCAGGTCGTGTGCCACGTCGAGAGCTGCGCGGTCTACCCCGGTTTGCGCGCCGGACCAGATCTCACGCACCAGCATTCTCGGGATACTTCGCCGCCAGACGAGCGATGGTGTTCAGACCGCGCCACGTCGAATGGAGCTTAAGGGCCCGTTCCACCAGGCCTCCGGAAAATCTGGATTCACTCTGCCTCTTCCGGCAAAGCCAGTACATCTCCCGCCCATTCACGTGAAAATCGTCAATCTCGGTCCTGAATCCGTGGACCACCTTGACGCCCTCTGCTTCGAGCGTGTCGGCCAGGAATCCCACATTGAGAGCATAGGCAGCCTTCAACTGGGCCTTCGCAAATGGCTCGTAGCGGGCGATTGCGCAGACCTCGGCGGTGGTGCGAAGGAAGGTCTTTACCTCGTATCCGAGATCGGCCTCGAGACGCCGCTCGATTTTGCGCTCCAGCGAGCTGGGGTCCCTGGCCGGCGAGCTGAAGATCACGTTGCCGCTCGCGATGAAGGTCTCAACGTCCTTGAACCCCAGCGCCTCGAACGTCCGGCGGAGCTGGTCCATGGTCACCTTGTGGTGACCGCCGACGTTGATGGCCCGCAGGAAAGCCACGTAACGGGGCATCAGCCCACCTGGGTTGAAAACCACCAGGTATTGCCGCTCGGGTCCTTCACCCCTCCCCGGCGATCGGGATCGCCTGGTTTCTGCTCCGGCGCCTGAACGGCAACTCCTCCGGCCGTGAGAGCTCGGTTGTAGGTCGCATCCACGTCGGGAACGTAGACATGAAGCCACGTGGGGAAGGGGGGCCAAGTCCCGCCACCCTCCGCGAGCATTACGACGGTATCGTCGATCCGCAGCTCGACGTGGGCGATGGTCCCATCAGGCATGTCGAATCGACGGAGCTCCTTCGCATCCAGGGTCTCTTTCAACTGCATCCCTCGACGTACTCCACTTCGGGAAGCCTGCCCGCGCGATACCGAGTGACCCGCTGGCTGTCGGTCTCGAAGATGACCTCGAAGCCGCTGTCCGCCTCGGTGCGAGGACCGACCGTCACATAGTGTCCCTCGGTGTACTTGTGCGGGGAGACCGTGACCCGCTCCGGATACACCTTCGCGATTTTCGCTTCGTCGTCTCCCACCGCCACCTTGTGGTTGGTCTGGATTCCCGGTCCGGTCACATCGACTCGCGCGATCTTCCCGTCCACCACCATGAACAGCGGGCCTTTACCGCTGTCTCCAATCAGCCGGACCATGTGGCACCCGCTCTCCAAGGAGTCGGATCTCTCGAAGTCGCGTCCCCCAGCTTTCGCCGCCTCGGCGATCGTCATGCCTGACTCGATCGGACCGTAGCCCCGAATCCAGACTTCCCATGGTTCCCCGGACTGGTCCCGATGGCAGGCTGCGATGAGGAGCAGAGGGAACAGCGGGTGAATTGATCTGATCATTTTTCCGGTGATGGTCCTGCCCCGAGGCCAGGACGGTCGCGAACCTGAGTCAAAACTCGCTCGGCGAAGTCGAGACGCTCCTGCACCTCCTGGAGCTGGGCGTCCTGGCTTGCCAGCGCGGCCTGCGCGTCGGTGAGGCGGTTGGCCTGATCTTCCAACTGGTGCCTGAGGTCCTCCAGGCCAGCCCGCAACTGCGTCGTCCCCGCCCGGTGCTTGACGATCTTTACCAGGGTATCGGCCAGAATGCCGGCCATGATGATGAGGAACAGGCCACCCATGAACTCCACTGCCACCTCCTGTCAGGCGTCCGCGAATCGGGCCGAAACCAAAGGTGCCCGGAAACCAATTCCTCGGCAATGACGGGAGACTAGGCCCCCGGCCTGTCCTCGAGATCACAGTGCATAGTGTGGAGCAGACGGTGGACGACCGGTGCGAGCAACACTCCAGCGGTCACGATGAAAACCAGTCCGGAGTAGAGGGCGTAGAACCCGGCGAAGATTTCGCCGCCGGGACTGAGATCGGTCTTGATCGGCCCCATCCCACCGAGCAGCATCGCCGAGTTGAGAAAGGCTTCCCGCAGCCGCAATCTCTCGAAGTGCTCGTATCCCAAGATCCCGCCAAGCAGCGAGAGGCCGATGATAAGGGAGGCGATCAGAAGGTTCAGCAGCAGGCGGAGCGCGAAGCGATGGGCGCTCAACAGTCGATGAGTTTGGTGCTCGTACAAGAGTTCCTCCTTCTCCTGCGGGTCAGGCCGGTGGACACACCAAAATGCCGGACGAGATCGTTGATCCGCCCGTCGCGGTGGAACCAGGTCGTACTATTGCTTCTCGCCTTTGCTCTTGCGGCGGATGTCGGTCCGATGGGCCCGCTCGTAGGTTTGCATGTCCTTGAAGCGCCCCTTCGCGTCGCGAACGTCGTAGAGCTTCTTCGCGGACGAGGTGCGTTGTGTCGTGCGCCTGCTGGGCATTGCTGTCTCCTTCCTTAAACGAACCGATGGCACAAGAGCAGTACAGCTTCACAATATTCTGCGTCCCTTGGCCGACTCGTCAATAAGCCTTTGGAGCCGTTTCACCCGAGTCTCCTCCTTCTTGGCGCTTACCACCCAGAAGGCCATGAGCCGCTGGTACCCGGGTGGTTGAGCCTGGAAAAAAGCCCAGGCCTTCCGGTTCCCTTCCAGCTTCTTCTGATGTTCAGGGGCGAGGCTGGCGGTATGCCGCTGCTCATAGAAATAGATGCGGGACTTGTCGTCCGTGCGCTTGGCGAATGCGGCCAGACCTGCCTCCTGCATATGGCCCAGGCCGTCGAGTTCCCCGACCCGCTTGATATTGATGGAGCTCCAGTTACTTCCTGCCCGCCGCGGCGTGAAGCGGATGGTATAGCTCACGTCGTCAAGCCGTTTCCGGACTCCGTCGATCCATCCGAAGCAGAGCGCCTGGTCTACCGATTCGGGCCAGGTGATGCTGGGCTTCCCGGAGTCACGCTTGTAGAAACCGACCAGCAGTTCGGGGGCGGTGGCGTGATGCTTGGCGAGCCAGGCCCTGAACTGATCAGGCTCGGCGAAAAACGTGGGCTTGGCCAGTGACTTCTTCACCGGCGCCCGAGGCTTACTCGCCACCTTGCGGGGAGCTTCCGGGATCGGCGGGCTGGTCGGGCCACTGAACCTGGAGGGCGCCGGAGGGGCAACGCGCGACCTGGTCAGCAACAACCTTGGCCGACGCGAGCTCAGGTCTCACCCAGCGCTTGCGGCGGACATCGAACACTTCGGGCAACCCGCGAACGCAGACTCCGGAGTGGAAACAGCGATTCGGATCGAAGGTGACGGTGATTTCCGGGGTCTCGTATACCTGGAGTCGTTTTGGCATGACTGCCCTCCTCTAGTACATCTCACCTTTCACTTCTTACTCAATTACTTCTTACTCCTCACTTCTTACTCCTCACTTCTTACCTCTTCCTCACTTCCCACCAACCGTCGGCCCAATCTGGTCCGCGATGGCGCGCGCCAGAGACTGCAGCTCAGCGTGTTCCGGATGCCGAATCTGTTTCTCCAGGCCGGCCTGGACCCCGCGAAGACTCTCGATCGCTCGCCGCAGTTTGAGCCGCTCCACCCGAAGCGGTGCGGTGGCGCCATAGCCGGCGGCGAGGACGGCCCACATGCTGGTCCGCAACGAGTCAACCGAGTTCTTCAGGTCCTCGAGGCCGGCGGGAGCGGCAGGCGCCCGCGCCAGCCGGGCTTCGACCTCGTTGAGCAGGGCGCCGAGTGCGATCAATTGCTGGGCCAGCGGTTCGTCCTGAGTCATGCGCAGCTCATCGGTGGAGATCAGGTTGACGCCACAAGCACCGGATACCCATAGCAAACTACTTACCTCGGACGACGCGGGAACACGCGGATCACGCGGATTGATCTTTAGAGGCACCAGGCTCCTTCTTGATGCTCTGGCGCCTGCGAGGTTGCGCTTTCCCAGCTAACCTCCCTGAAAGACCAACATTACCACAATTTCCGCGTGCTCCGCGTCTTCCGCGGTAAGTAGTTAAGGGCGGTCGAGCAACGAATTCCTCGCTCCGGCGGGACTTGATGGCGCCACCGCCGGCACAATCGTGACGGATGCTCAAAAATATCCGTTTCCGGCTCAGCGCACCTCCTCTCCCCTCCGGATCCGGCCATCCCGATTGCATAGGGACCAGCGCGGTCAGCGGGAAGGGAGGTCGGGCCAACGGGCGCACCGCGAGAGCCATCAGGGCGATGGGGTCATCGTCCCCCGCGATACGGTTGCGATTCAGCACGCCGCAGCGGCGACACTTGTGGACCAGAGTCCATTCACCGTCGGGACGGGACGCGATCGCCAGCGGTTCCATGATCCCGCCACAGTCCGCGGACCGGTCTCCCGGTTCCAAATCGAGGTGACGACTCCAGAGACAAATAGGGCAGTGGTTTCGGTAGCGCGTACCGGGAGCGGCACGGGGAACCGAAAAGCTACAATGACCGCACGTGAAAGGGCGGTCGGGAGACTGAGACGACATGGGAAGAACCTCGCTCGACCAGGATTCGTGCGCCGGGTTAGTCGGCAGAAAACGACACGAAGCCCGCCCGGACGGGGAGCGAGAACACTCAGGCTTTCGGGGCTTTCGACCCCGGAATGGCTAGGGCTCTGCTCCGCGACGGGGCGGGAGCGAGGCAAGGCCGTGCAACGACAGAGGCACTCTCAAGCAGAAGTGGACTTCTGGGCGGGCACAAGATCGGGAGGAGGCCCGGAACCGTCAAGGTCTGAAGGGAGATCCACTACCTGAGGAGAGCTTCGCGATGCAGCCGGAACAGCAGGAACGCCATCCCGTCATAATCCACGATGCCCTCCGAGGTCATCCCGACCTTCTCCAGTACATGCTGGGATCCCCGATTCTGCGGAGTGGTGAGCGCGACCAGCGACCCGAGCCGTAGCTCCTCGAACCCGATGGCGACGCATTTCCGCGCTACCTCGGTGCCGAGACCCCGACCCCAGAAATCCGGGAGAAACCCGTATCCGATCTCGACCTCGTCGCGTCCTTCGATCTGGAGATGGCGGACACAGGCTCGCCCGGCGATCACGTCGGAGGCACCGTCGCGCAAGATCCAGAGTCCGAATCCGTAAGTGGCCCAATGCGCCAGGTTGCGCTCCAGGTAGGCTTGAGTCCCCGCCTCGTCTCGCGGTCCGCCGAGGTGGCCCATCATCACCGGATCCTGGTCCATCAATCGCAGGTCCGGCCAGTGATCGCGCAAGAGTCGTTCGGCCCGGAGGCGGGTCGTAGAGAACCGTTCGAGGTTCATCGGCCGATCCACAAAGCCTGCTAGATGAGTCGAAGGATCAAATCGAGCTGAACGGCGGCACCGAACGGAAGCTGATTGACCCCGGTCGCGGTCCGGGCGTGCCGTCCCGCCGGGCCCAGGAGCTCGACCAGGAGGTCTGATGCGCCGTCGATGACTTCCGGCTGGGCGATGAAGGTTGGTGCCGAGCGTACGAAGCCGTGCAGGCGTTCCACCGAGACGATGCGGTCGAGGTCACCGATGTCCTGCTTGATGATAGCCAGAAGATCGAGCATCACGTCCCGTGCGGCGAGCTTCGCCCTCGCGATATCGACCTCGCCGCCCACCTCCCCCCGCAAAGCACTGACTTTGCCGGAAACGAAGAGCAGGTCACCCGAGCGCTTGGTGCCGAGGTAATTGGCCACCGGCCGCTTCGGCGCGGGCAGTGTCAGGCCCAGCTCGTTCAGCCGAGCCTCCACTCGGCCGCCGCTAGAACTCATGCATCAAGGCAGGGAGATAGTTCCGTCTCGAGGGTCGACGCGGACTGCGGCCAACAAGAACACCAGGCCAATCAGCCCAGACCCTCGACCGAAGAATCCCGGATCCGGCCGTCGATGATGCGGCGCCCGTGATTGCAGCACCCGGTGATGGCGGCCGCTTCCGTGGCGTAGGTGAGGGGCCCCGTGAAGACCCTCAATCCAGACGAGCCGCAGATGGACAGGTCGAGCGTCCATCGCCCCGAGCCGCGGATCTGAAACGTCCGGGGCGTAATGGTAAAGCCCTTGTACCATACGGGCACAAAAGTCAGGTCCCTAGAATGCCGGTAGCACGGGAGGCAGCTGATAGACGTACTTTTCGGTGCGCTTGAGTCCGTTCAGGCGCCCCTCCTTGGTCAGCCGATCCTGGGCGAAGAACAGCACGGCCCTGACTTTATTCCCGTGGGCCAGGATCTCTTCCTCGGTACAACCGGATCCGGAAACGAGCGCCTCCAGCAACTTCGCGTAGCGGTTGCTGTTCTTGATCGCGAGGTCGGGTCCCGAGATCACATAGCAGAGACGGTCGAACGAACTCTCCCACTGCACGTCGAGCATCCCGCAAGAGGGGGCGGCGCCGGTGGCGGGAGGAAATGCGGTCGCGCGCTTTCGCTTCTGTTCCTGGATCGTGGCTGTCATCGTTGTCCCTGCACGGATGGCCCGGCGAAAGGGGAAAAGTGGGGGTCCCGGGCGCCTCAGAGAAATCTAACCTGCCGCCCGCCTCGCATTCAGGGTTCCGTTTGAGGTTGTCGGTTGCGAACCAGGGTAGACCAGGTTATCATTAGGGGCGATCGATGCGCCAGTTGCGCGGACAAGTTCCGAGTAGACGTAAGGGGCCCAGACTTGCTGAGGCCCCTTTTCTCTTGCGATGGTCGCACACAGCGGCTGGGGGAGTCCCCATCGTTGCGGGAACACCCCCTCTCGTGAGGGTCTGTCACGAGGAATGGAGTCGATGCTCGCGGTCAAAGCGAGACACCGACTCGAATACCAAGGAGTTAGTACATGCGTACCACTGGAACGGTCAAATGGTTTAACGATGCCAAGGGCTTCGGTTTCATCACGCCGGAAGGCGGCGCCAAGGACTGCTTCGTGCATCATTCCGCCATCACCGGGGAGGGATTCAAGTCTCTCGCCGAGGGTGACCGGGTGGAGTTCGACGTGGTTCAGGGCCCCAAGGGTCCGGCGGCGGAGAAGGTGAGCCGGATCGGCGCGGCAAGCTAAGAGCCAGGACCGCAGGATTTCCAGTTTCAGCCGGTCCGACTTCGGTCGGGCCGGCTGAGTCTTTTTGAGGGCCTCGCGCG
Organism: uncultured Gemmatimonadales bacterium; assembly: GCA_963821525.1. GTDB lineage: Bacteria > Gemmatimonadota > Gemmatimonadetes > Gemmatimonadales > GWC2-71-9 > DATBGE01. Next base: position 116,578 of record CAWGED010000014.1, read on the forward strand.
TCTCGAACCCGATCGGGTGGGATTCTTCACGCGCGACTCGGGAACCCGGGCTCGGGGCCAGCCGCGGGTGGTCAGATCGACGGTTCCCTGTTGGGAAAATCGGACGCCTTCGCTCTCGAGCCTGAGTCGCTGAGTAATTCCCGTCCCGCCCGGAATGCTGATGCTCCCGCGCGCGTTGATCACCCGATGCCAGGGCACCGCGGTACCATCCGGCAGTGCCGCCATCGCATAGCCAACCTGTCGAGCACCGCAGCCTACCAGCTCCGCTATCCTGCCGTAGGTGGAGACCCGACCCTTGGGGATACGGCGGATTACGGCGTAGATGCGGCTATAGAGCCGGACCCCGTCACTCGACTGCTTCACGGCAAGAGCTTCCCGTAGCGCCGTCCGGTCCATTCCCACCCCAGCCGCTCGTAGAACGCGTGGGCTCCACTGCGATGATTCGCCGTCGCGACCACGATCCGGGGGCACCCATGCTTCCGGGCGTAGTCCTCCGCAACCTCCAGGAGCTCGCGGCCCACGCCTTTGCCTCTTATCTCCTCGGCAACGACAAGGGTCGAGACATAAGCAGTGTCTTCCGAGCGAGTGAGCCCGGGTCCTACCTGCACCGAAATCAGCCCACCAACCTCACCAGCGACCACGGAGACGAAGACCTCACCGCGCCCTTCGCTGCGTATACGGCGGAGCCGTTCGGGAACCTCCGCGGCTGTGGTGGGATAGCCGAGTTGGTCGAGCAACTCGGCGATGACTGCGGCATCGGCAGGTTCGGCGGTGCGGATCATTGTCGCTTGGCAGTAGTGGCTCGGGCTTCACTGCCAAGATAGACGGGATTATCTCGGAGGGGACCCCTTCCACCGGTGATGTGAGATTTCAGATTTAAGATGTCAGATTGAAAATCGAACGTTGCCAATTGAAAATCTGCAGTTCGAAATCTGCGATCTGAAATCTTAAATCTGAAATCCCCTATCGGCCCCTACTGAATCGGTGTCGCGACGAAGACCAGCGTCTTGCGGGAGCTTTTCTCGAAGACCCTTCCAGTGATCTGTCCGGCCTCATTGATGTCCTGAGCGGAAACCAGACTGTCGGCGAAACCCGGCGCGACCAGATCGTTCAACTTCATCAGTTTCCCCTGCTGCCATAGGAAGGCGCGGTTTACGCCCGCTGCACTGGTGGAGAAACCCACGACCTGTCCTCGAGAGTTGATTCCCAGCGCCTGGCTCGTGGCATCTCCCGGAAGCGTCTTGAGATCGCTGATCCCGCCTGATTTGGTCCAGATGAAGGCATGGGCGATGAAGATCCCACCGGCGTCGCCCGGGGGGTTGGAGAACCCGACGATGTCGCCCTTAAGATTGATCGCCATGGGCGTGTGCCAGCTGGTGCCGCCGAGGTTTGCTATCTCCGTCACCGTCCCGTGATCCCAGAGCACGGCATGGCGGGCGCTGAATCGTCCCACGGCCACGTCGCAGTCTCCGGAAATTCCGACGGCCTGGCCCATTTCGTTGATGGCGGTCGCCGCGGAAGTCGAGTCACCGTGGAGCGGGGGGAGCTCAGTCATGGTGCCCAACTGGGTGTCCCAGAGGCTGGCACGGAACTGAAGGACCTGGGGAGTGTTGCAGGTGGGATCGTGAATCGTTGTCTCAGCCCAGCCGACGACCTGCCCGCGCCCGTTGATTCCGGTCGCGAACCCCTGGTTACCGCCGAAGGTTGGTAGGGGGGTCATCTGATCGGCTTTCCATACGAAGCCGCGGCAGATGTGCCCCGTGAGGCTGGGGAAGAACGCGGTGCAACTCCACGCTTCCCCCAGCGGATCGAGATCTGCGGTCTCCGCGATGCCTACTACCAGGCCCTGATTGTTGATCCCGGGCCAGACCACACTGCTGTTGCACTCAGGGCAGTTGGCCCCGCCGAGAGTGCCAAGATCGACAATCGAGCCATCGCGAAAGAGCGCCGCATGCCGGGTCAGATTGCCGGCGAGGTTGGAGAAGCCCGCAACTACCCCGTCGTTGTTGATGGCGGTGCCTCGGTTCACCGTCCCGCCGAGTGAGTTTGGAAGTTTGGTGATCGTGTATTGCAGGGTTGCCTGGTTGACCGACGCCTCGGGTGGTTGGGTGACCTGAGGTCCACTCTCACAGCCAGCGACGGCGGCGATCAGGGGGAGGTAGCAGACGGGTCGCATTGCGGTCCTCCGGTGTGGGGAGAGATGAAGCGCACCGAGCATCGTGATCTGCTTCGGTGCTCCCACACCATAAGACCGGAATTATCGAGTAGCGCGCCGCAATCGGACCTGCAATCGGGTCGCAGGCAACTCGCCAAAGTCGGACTTGGAATTCGTCGGCAAGATTCTGGAAATGTCAGATTTAAGATTTAAGATTGCAGATTTGAACAAGGGAATTTCAATTTGCAAATCTGAAACCTGAAATCTCAGATCTGAAATCTCCAGAAATCTTCAATCTTAAATCATCAATCTGAAATCCCCTATCAGCTTTCCTGTTGGCTCAGCCAAAGGTGGATGGCCGCGTAGGCCCGCCAGGGCCGCCATTGCTCGGCGCGGGCCAGGAGAAGGCGTGGGCTGGCGACTCCGGCCGCTCGCTGCAGCGCGCGGTCCGAGGCGGGAAAGGCGTCGGGCCAGCCCAGCGCGTGCATCACGATAGTCGTGGCGAGCCGGTCTCCGACGCCGTGGACCTGCAGCAGAGCATCGTGGGTTCCTGCGAGAGGACTGTGGGGGGCGAGATTCAACGACCCATCTTCAACTGCTCGAGCGACCGAAGCGAGAGCCGCGGCCTTGGGTTGAGGCACACCTAAGGCAACGAGGCCGCTAACTCCCGCCTCGGCGACTCGAGCCGAACTCGGCGAAAGGAGGGTGAGTTCCGGGTCGCCGGTCGGGAAGGATTCGCCTAGCTCCGCAACGACGCGGTGGATGAGGGCGGATGCCTTCGCCGAGCGGGCAGCTCCACGAAGGATGGTGCGCAGCGCGACCTCGAATCCTTCCAGCGCGCCAGGGAGGCGAACTCCCGGGTGACGACTCACCAGCGGGCCCAGTCCTCCCTGGGCGAGGTGCGCGTCGATCACTGTTGGCTCGGAATCGAGGTCGAACAAATGGCGCAGCCGGGCCAACAGCGGCATGAGCACAGGAACCAGCGCCGGTGAGATGTCGATGGTGAGATGGAATCGCGAATCGCGGCGGGAATCCCCGTTCTCTGTACCATTCCCCACGAAGACCACTCCACGCCGGCCATCCAGCTCCACCGTGCGGCCGTAGAGCCCGTCTCGCATCACCTCCATGCCCGGCACCGCTTCGCTGGCGATCGTTCTCAGCAGGACATCCCACTCCAGCGGCGGGCGGTAGGCCAGAGTCAGCCGGACCAGATCATGGGCCGGGGCCGCGGCATCGGCTTCACGCGCGGGCTTGCTCGAATTTGGCCGCCGGCGCAGCGAGCTCGGACTCAGCCGGTATCGCTCTCGGAAGACCGAGTTGAATCGGCGCAGGCTCTGGAAGCCGGCGGCAAAGGCGATGCGGGTTACCGGGAGCGACGTGTCGGCGAGGAGGCGCTTGGCGAGCAGCAAGCGGTGAGTCTGGGCCAGTTCGACCGGGGATACGCCGATCTCCCGCTCCAGCGCGCGACGCAGGTGGCGCTCGCTGACGCCGAGCTCGCTTGCCAGCGAGGCGACATCGTGTCCGTTCAGGGCGCCGGCCTCGATGCGGTACGCCGCCACTCGAGCCAGCCGGGGCACGGCATCCATCAGGGCCCGCCCCGGCGCCAGCTCCGGCCGGCACCGGAGGCAAGGGCGAAAGCCAGCCCGCTCCGCCGACGCAGCGGTTTCGAAGAACCGCCGGTGATCGTGATACGACACCCGAGCCGGACAGACTGGCCGGCAATACACCTTGGTCGTGATGATGCCGACGTAGAAGATCCCATCGAACCGCGGGTCGCGGGCGCCAAGTGCGCGCTCCCACGCGTCAGTAGTGGGCATCCTCGCCTGGGGGATCGGGCTGCTCATGTTGCCAATTTAGCTGTCGGAACGGGCTCCGGGCTCGCCGGAATCGGACCTGCAATCGAGGGGACTCCCGAGCATCTCTCGGCTTCACAGGTTCGGGATTGCAGGTCCGATTCCGGCCAGCGTCGTGGCCCCTGAAGTCGTACGATGAGACAGTTCCCGACTCCCAAGGACCTGACGATGCGAATCAATTCACTCTTCCCGCGGGCCAGGCAGGTCGAATCCCGTCCTCCCGTCCAACCTCTACCCGGCGAGATCCCTTCCGAGCTTCGGTCGTTGAATCAGGAGTATATCGACGCCGCACGCACCAATGACACTTCCTGGTTTCAAGAGTACCTGGCGGACGATGCTGTGATCGTCCTGGGGAATGCCCGCCGATACCGGAAGCCGCAGTTCCTGGCACTGCTGAATGATGAGCCGATCCGGTTCAGCTCGCTCGTTACGCGGGATGTCACCGTGCGGGTCTTCGGGGGAACGGTTCAGGTTGATGGCGATGCGATCTGGGAGCTGACCGACGGTTATCAGGGGATTTCACGTTACATCGATACTTACATCTGGCGGGACGGAAGGTGGCAGGTGATCTCCGCGCAGATCACCCTGCTGCCCCAAAGGGCCGACTGAACACGGCGGACGACTTGGCGGGCGGACAAGTCCTCCTGAAGTAGGCATCCGCGTCGCACTTCTCACCGGCGGGAAGCACACACGTTCCGGTCTCCACCGCCGTGTTGCTCTCACCCGTCTGCGAGTATTGGCCGCCGGTGATCCCGCAGAAACGAGCGGCCGGGGTCACGTAGCCCGTCACCTTGATCCCGCCGACGGGGCAGTGGCCACGAAGCATGGCCCACTCCTCACACTGATGATTTTCGGGGAAGCTGCAGACCCCGAATTGCCCGCCGCTCGGATCCTGTTCGATAGCGAGAGTGCCTCCCTTATCGACGCAGTTCTTGGAGGCCGGATTGGCGAGCCGCACACCGGCTGTGTCCGATGCAGGTTTATCTGCGGTATCCGGCCTTCTCCCGCAGCCTGCCAGCACCGCGGTGGCGAGGACAAGCTGCACGGCAATCCGCGCTCGATGTCGCTTCACCTCACTTCTCACGGTTCCGCACTTGGTTACGCTCGGGATTCGCCAGCAGGCGCTCGGTGAAGTCCATCCGCTCGTGCAGCTCGGCCACTTCGGCGCGAAGGGCCTCGAGCTCCTGGAGGACCTCCTCAGAGAGCGACGCGTGTTGTTCGGGCTCGAACTCCCAGTTTGCCACGAGGCGACCCTCGGCGTCCCGGAAGCCACCCGCTGCTACGACGATGACATCGTACAGATACCAGATGCCCAGCTCCACCGAGCGTCGCCGCCATGAGAATGCCGGACTTGGTGCGGCCGGTATAGAACCGGTGCGCTCCGAAGGGGCCGAGGAGACTGGCAAGCAGGAGCGTGACGAGGCGAGACTTGTCAGAGTATTCCGAGCTCATGGCCTAAGAAAATGCCGCGGGCCGAGGCCCGCGGCTAGTCGTACCGGAACTCATGCTCCGGCAGACGCTGGGCGCCTGCCGGAGTTGAGCTGCGTTGTTACTGCGATGCGGACTGCGTGGTAGCCAGGTCCTTAACCGACCCGGCCAGGGTACGGACCTTGGACTGATCGGTGGCGCCCGACACGTCCGCTTCGAGCTCGGTGGCGAGCTTGGTCAATGCATCCGACCGGGCCTGCCCGGTGAGCTTCTCGGCCTGATCCAGCTCGGACCTCGCGGCCGACAGCTTGGAGGAAGACAGCCCCTTGTTACGCTCCAGCTGGTCGAGATAGGCCCGGGTGACGGAGAAGCTGGCCGGCCAGGTCAGCTTGGGCTGATCCTGAACGTTCAGGTACTGCAGGTGGACCGACTTGGCGGCTTCGATCTCATTCTTGGAGATGAGACCGCTCGGGGTGAGCTCGAAGACGTCCAGCCCGCGGGCGATCTCGGAGCTGTAGATGAAGCCGTTGTACCAGTACGCCGACCAGGATCCCGCCCCGACCATCTTGGTCGAATCCATCGGACCACGATCGAAGTAGGCGATCTCCTTGGGATGCGCCGGATCGCTCCAGTCGAAGACCGAGATGCCGCCCTGATACCAGGCCTGAACCATGACGTCGCGGCCGGGGATCGGAATCAGCGACCCGTTGTGGGCGACGCAATTCTCGAACGGGGTCTGGGCCGCCGGCATCTTGTAGTAGCTGCCGAAGGTCAGCTTGCCGTCCTTGAGCGAGAAGATGGCGTCGGCTCCCCACTCATACTTGTCGGTGGCCCGGCAGCGAGGCTGGCCGCCGCCGCCCCATTCATCGGAGAACAGCAGCTTGGTGCCGTCGTTGTTGAACGTCGCCGAGTGCCAGAAGGAGAAGTTCGAATCGGACACCGCAAAGATCCGCTTCGGATTGGCGACGTCGTGGATATCCAGCAGAAGGCCGTAGCCGCCGCACGCGCCGCCGGCCAGTCCGATCGTTGGGTAGACCGTGATGTCGTGGCACTGGGTCGGGCCGGGCTTGGGAGCTCCCGGAACGGGAGGCGGACCGACGATCTTGGCCACGATGCCGGGGATGGCCTCGCGAAGCGCCGCGCTATCGGCACCAGTCGGTGCTCCGGTGCCCCCCCGCGCCTTCACCACGCTGTCCAGCATTCCGTTGACGAATCCATTCGGCAGCACCATCTCCTGCCCGTTAACCATCGCCGTGAATCCGCCCTTGGCCTTGGCCTCGGCCACTGCCTTGGCCTGGGCTGCCGAATCTTCCTTGGTCTCGCCGTGACGCGGCGGTCCGACCAGTGAATCGAAAATCCTCGGCGAGCTCACAATCTTCGCGTCCTGCGGCGAAGCCAGCGGAATCTTGATGACCTCGATGCGGAAGAGCGAGCTGTTCGGATTGGAATCAGGTGGAGCGGAGATGCAGCCTGGCAGCTCGTTGGGAGACCGCACCGGAGCCGAACCGGAGACGTAGATGTAGACGTTCTCCGAGTCCTTGGGATCCGACACCACGGTATGGGTGTGCGAGCCGCGGCAGGTCTGGACATTGGCGATGCTCTTCGGATTGGCGATGTCGCTGATGTCGAAGATTCGAATGCCGCGTAACCGCTCGGCGCTCACCGTGTCCTGCACGCCTTGCGTGCCGCAGTCCACCCGACTCCCCAGCCCTTCACCCGAGACGAACAGCAGGTTCTTGTAGACCGAGACGTCGCTCTGCGAAGCGGGGCAGAGGAAGGCATCCGCCAGGGTGGGCTGGGCCGGATTGCTCACGTTCCAGACCTGGTACCCGTTGTAGTTGCCTTGAATGACGTAATCCGCGTAGAACGTCATGTCGGAATTGGTGACCCCCGCGAAGTGCTCCGAGGCGGGAGTGTTGGAGACCAGCTTCAGGTTCCAGGCCGCCGTGCCGGCGTCGGTCTCACCGGCCTTGAGTCCCACCCGCGGATCGGGTTTCGGGGCTGTCGTGGACATGCCGGCGTTGGAAGCCGACGAAGAGGATCCGGCGCACGCCGAGAGAGTAACGAGGGCGAGCGTGAGCACGGCACAGAGCAGAGCCGCGACCCGGCGAGCGCCCTGACGCCGGGATTTCGATAGACGAACCATGGAGGATTCCAGTGAGAGTGAGGAGGTCTGCAGCACGACGGGTGAAGAAAGGGTCATCACGGGTTAGTCCCTCCCGGGGGGAGCGCCGCGAGCATTTTGGTCATGCGTTCGATTTCGATGGTCTGATCGGCGCTCATGTCGGAAGTGAACTTGAAAACCTGGTCATCCTGGGCCGCGCCCGGGGAGGCGTACAGCTGCTGCACCATCGTGAGCGCGCCCTGGTGATGCTGAATCATGAAGGTCAGGAAGTTCCGGTCGAAATCGACTCCCTGCGACTTGTCCAGCTGGGTCAACTGCTCAGGAGTCAGCATGCCCGGCATCATCATGCTGTGCGACATGCCCGGCATCATGTCGTGCGAGGCATCTGCCTCGGGGACCGGCTGTCCCCGCTCCCGGAGCCAGCGCTGCATGGTGGCGATCTCATCGTTCTGTCCCACCACGATCCGCTCGCAAAGCGCGGTGAGTGACGGGCTGGCGCCGTGCGACGGAGCCCACCCGGCCATCAGTACCGCCTGTGCATGGTGGCCGATCATGCCGGTCATGAAATGAACATCCGCCGCGGTGTAGCGCTGGCGGATGCTGTCGGAAGCTGGTTTAACCGGCGGTGCGGCGGCCTGTGATCCCGAGGATGCAGCGGGCGCGGGAGCCGGGGCCGCAGACCCGGTCCCGTGACTACAGGCCATACCGGTCAGTGCCATGAGCACCAGAGCGGTACTTCGTTGGCTCGAATTTGTCATGCTATGAGTCTCCCATTGGACTGACCCGGCTCGCCGGTGGTTGCGAAGGGCTCAGGAAGGGATCTGGTTGTGGCGTGACCATATAACGCAGGGACCCACCGGGAGTTTCGGGGGAGGCAGTACCACCGCGCCTAGCCAAGAAAGTAAACGAGTGAACCAGTACTGGTAGCCATATGTACCGCGCCGCCACGCCAGAGTTCCCTCAGTGGCTCAAGGATCTGGGTCACCGCTCCAAATGACCAAGAGCTAGACATTGCAATGACTTAACCGAGCGGCCCAGCCGGCGTGCTTCCACTGTCGATTTCAGGGCCCCTCATTCGACGTGAAGGTAGAGCAGTGGATGAGCCGGTCGAGTCCGGCCACCCGGCTCCCAACCAAAACCATAGAGGAACCGACAATGCGAGTCATGGTCCTGGTCAAAGCCGACAAGAAGAGTGAAGCCGGCGTCCTGCCGGATGAGAAGCTTTTGACCGAGATGGGCAAGTTCAACGAAGAGCTGGTCAAGGCCGGCATCATGCTGGAGGGGGAGGGTCTCCATCCCAGCTCCAAGGGTGCCCGGGTTCAATTCTCCGCTAACAGGCGCACCGTGATCGACGGTCCCTTCGCCGAGACGAAGGAGTTGGTCGCGGGCTACTGGATCTGGAAGGTGAAGTCGCTCCAGGAAGCGATCGATTGGGTGAAGCGTTGCCCCAACCCGACCGGAGCAGAGGGCGAAATTGAGATCCGGCCGATCTTCGAAGCGGGAGACCTTGGAGAGGGTTTCACTCCCGAGCTGAGGGAGCAGGAGCAGCGCCTGCGGGCCCAGATCGATGCCCAAAGGTCTTGAGTCAGGCCCACTCTCTTTTAACCGGAAACGGAGCAAGCACCGTGCGATTCATGATGCTGATGATCCCCAAGGGCTATGAGAAGGCTGCCCCCGGCACCGCTCCGGATGCGGCCGCCGTGGCCAGGATGATGAAGTACAACGAGAGTCTCCAGAAGGCCGGCGTTCTGCTCGCCCTGGACGGTTTGCATCCTCCTTCAATGGGTGCGAGAGTCTCGTTCCCCGGTGGGAAACCCAAGGTGACCGACGGCCCCTTCACCGAGGCCAAGGAGGTGCTGGGTGGTTACTGGATGATCCAGGTCGGCTCGAAGGAGGAAGCGATCCAGTGGGCTTCACGCGTCCCGGCATCGGAGAACGAGGTGATCGAGGTCCGTCAGGTGCAGGAGCTGTCTGACTTCCCGCCCGAGGTGCAGAAAGTGGCCGCGGGATTTCCCGACATGCAGCGGAGGGGCTCGTAGCCTCAGCCCCGTCCGGCGGTAACGGCCTTGCACGGGAGAACCGGGCCGATCTGATTGGTGGCCATGACGGCCACCGAGACCCATCGCACCATCAACGCGGTCTGGAGGATCGAATCCGCCCGCATCATTGCGGGGATCGCGCGGATGGTGCGCGACGTTGGTCTGGCCGAGGACCTGGCCCAGGATGCTCTGGTGGCAGCGCTTGAGCAGTGGCCCGAGTCAGGCGTTCCGGACAACCCGGGCGCGTGGCTCATGGCGGTCGCCAAGCGACGGGCGATTGACCAGCTGCGCCGCCGGACCCGCCTCGATCGGACCGAGGCAAAGCTTGCCATCGAGGTGGAAGCTCAGATGGAACGGGCGGCCCCCGATCCCGATTCGGCGCTCGATGACGACATCGGCGACGACATGCTGCGCCTCATGTTCACCGCCTGCCATCCGCTGCTCTCGACCGAAGCCCGAGTCGCCCTGACCCTGCGCCTGCTCGGCGGACTGACTACTCCGAGATCGCGCGGGCATTCCTGGTGCCCGAGCCGACCATCGCGCAGCGAATCGTGCGGGCCAAGCGCACGCTCGCCGAGGCCAAGGTGCCTTTCGAAGTCCCCCGGGGAAGCGAACGCGCCGACCGCCTGGCCTCCGTTCTGGAGGTGATCTACCTGATCTTCAACGAGGGCTATACGGCCACCGCCGGGGAAGAGTGGACTCGGCCAGTGTTATGCGAGGATGCCTTGAGACTGGGCCGGATTCTGGCGGAGCTCGATCCGGCAGAGTCCGAGGTGCACGGACTCGTAGCGCTCATGGAAATTCAGGCTTCCCGCCTGCATGCGCGGACTGGTCCCGAGGGTGAGCCGATCCTGCTGCTCGATCAGAATAGGGCGCGATGGGACCAGCTCCTCATTCAGCCGAGGCCTTACGGCTCTAGAGCGGGCCGAGTCCCTCGGCGGAAACGTGGGGCCCTATGCCCTCCAGGCCGCGATCGCCGCATGCCACGCCAGGGCCCGCGAGGCCCCCGACACCGATTGGGCCCAGATCGCCTCGCTTTACGCCGCGCTTTACCGCCTCATACCGTCTCCCGTGATCGAATTGAATCGGGCCGTGGCCGTTGGAATGGCGGAGGGACCGGCGGCCGGTCTCGAGGTGGTGGACCGGCTCATGGATGAGCCGTCTCTCAAGAATTACCACCACTTGCCCGCGGTCCGGGGAGACCTGCTCGTGAAGCTGGGCCGCCTCGAGGAGGCGGGCCCGGAGTTCGAGCGAGCCGCGGCGTTGACCAGGAACGCTCGAGAGCGGGAGCTGCTGCTGGAAAGAGTGCGGGCCTGTTCGGCAGAATCCGGGAACTAACCGCCTGCCATCGCTCCAACGACCAGAAACGGCTCCTCCCCTTTCACCACCGCCTCGGGCAGGGGAGTGTCTGGGGTTTCGTGAGAGAGATCCTGCTCACAGGCGAAGAACCGGACAAAGGATCGGCGACGTTGCGTAGCCTGGTCTCGAATGGTGCCGCGAAGCACCGGGTACGAGGCCTCGAGTGCGTCGAGCACCTTCCGCTGGGTCGCCGGTTCGGCGACGCGCACGGCGACTTCGCCATCCACTTGCGCCAGGATCCGCAGATGCTGCGGTAGAATCACCCGGATCATGAGAGGGTCTGAACCTCGACCGAGAGTACCGGCGGGAGGTCCCGCACGATAGGCGCCCAGGTATCACCTGCGTCGGGAGAGGCGTAGACCTGTCCGCCGGTAGTGCCGAAATAGATTCCGCAGGAATCCAGCGAATCCACCGCCATCGCGTCGCGCAGTACGTTCACGTAGCAATCGCTCTGTGGCAGTCCCCGGGTCAATGCTTCCCATTGGTCGCCGCCGGTCCGGCTCCGGTAGACCCGAAGCTTGCCGTCGGGGGGATAGTGCTCCGAGTCGCTCTTGATCGGGACGACGTAAATCGTCTCCGGCTCGTGGGCATGCACGTCAATCGGAAATCCGAAGTCGGTCGGAAGGTTACCGCTCACCTCGCGCCACGATTCGCCCCCGTTGTCGCTGCGCATGACGTCCCAGTGCTTCTGCATGAACAGAACTTCAGGACGGGATGGGTGCATCGCGATCCGGTGGACACAGTGTCCTACCTCGGCATCCTGGTCCGGGATCTGTGCCGATCGGAGCCCCTTGTTGATCGGGCGCCAGGTCTTGCCGCCGTCGTCACTTCGAAAGGCGCCGGCCGCGGAGATCGCGACAAACATCCGCCCCGGATTGGCTCGATCCAGCAGGATGGTGTGCAGGCATAGGCCGCCGGCACCGGGCTGCCACTTGGGACCTGACGTTTGCTCTCGGAGCCCGGGAAGCTCCTGCCAGGTCTGGCCTCCATCGCTCGAGCGGAACAAGGCGGCGTCCTCGATACCGGCATAAACGGTGTCAGGATCGTCGAGCGACGGCTCCAGGTGCCAGGCCCGCTTGAACTCCCAAGGGTGGGGGGTCCCGTCATACCACTGGTGAGTGCCGGTCACGCCGTCGTACTCGAACTTGTTCCCCACTGCCTCCCAGGTCTTCCCACCATCGCTGGAGCGCTGGATCACCTGGCCGAACCAGCCGCTGCTCTGAGAGGCATACAGCCGGTTGGGATCCGCCGGGGAGCCTTTGAGATGGTAGATCTCCCAGCCGCCGAAGTGGGGCCCGCAGACCTCCCAGCGTGCCCGTTTTCCGTCCGCCGTCAGCAGGAAGGCGCCTTTGCGCGTGCCCACCAGTACTCGTACGCCGCTCATCTGCGCCTCCTTCCGGTTTCTTGGTAAACCACCCTCAGAATCTCCCGAGGGCGAGGCGATGTCAACGCGACAGAATTGTACCGTCTGGCGACACCCACTTTAACCCGTATATTCACGCTTCTACCCGGGGGAAATCCTGCACGATGTGCGGGCACGGAGCGCCAATGGCTACTGCGAAGCTGGTCGATCTGACGTCCAGTGGGGTAGCGGGATAATGCCGGGGCTCTTTGAACGCCTGGGCGAGGCGTTGGCGTCCCGCTATAAGATCGAGCGGGAACTGGGACAGGGAGGGATGGCGAAAGTCTTCCTGGCCCACGACCTCAAGTACGAGCGCGCCGTTGCCGTGAAGGTGCTTCGACCCGATGTCGCCGCGGATGTCGGGGCAGCCCGTTTCCTCCGCGAGATCCAGATCGCCGCCCGGCTCCACCACCCGCACATCCTGCCGCTCTACGACTCCGATCAGGCCGACGGGCTGCTTTACTATGTCATGCCCTACATCGAGGGTGAGTCGCTGCGCCAGCGCCTGCTCCGCGAACGGCAGCTCCCGGTGCCCGAGTCGCTCCAGATCGCGCGCGAGGTGGCGGACGCGCTGAGCTATGCCCACAGCTGCAACGTGGTTCACCGCGACATCAAACCTGCCAACATCCTGCTCGACTCGGGCCACGCGCTGGTGGCGGATTTCGGTGTCGCCCGCGCGGTAGGCGGAGCCCAGACTTCCTCTGGCCACGTCATCGGCACGCCCGCCTACATGAGCCCGGAGCAGGTAGACGGCAGCGAGTACCTCGATGGCCGCAGCGACATCTACAGCCTGGGAGCAGTGCTCTTTGAAATGCTGACCGGCGAACCGCCGTTCCGCGGCTCGACCGTGACCGCGATCATCGCCAATCGCCTTACCTCGCCGGCGCCGTCAGCCCGCGCCTTCCGGGAGCTGGTGCCTGAAGTCGTGGATTCCGCGGTTAAGAAGGCGATGGCCAACCTGCCCGCCGACCGTTTCACCTCCGCCACGCAGTTCGCGGAAGCGATTGGAACCGCGGCCACAACCGCGATCGCGGTTGGTGCGGCCCAGGCCATTGCTCAGGAAACGGCCGGGGTGGCAAAGGCCGTAGCCGTGCTGCCGTTCGAGAACATGAGTACCGATCCGGAGAACGAGTATTTCAGCGACGGTATCACCGACGATATCATCGCCCAGCTCTCCAAGATCAGCGCGCTCAAGGTGATCTCCCGCACCTCCTCGATGCAATACAAGAAGACCACCAAGAAGATCGCCACCATCGCCGAGGAGCTCGGCGTCGGCGCAATCCTGGAGGGGAGCGTCCGCAAGGCCGGGCCCCGGGTCCGCATCGTCGTTCACCTGGTGGATCCGCGCTCGGAAAAGCATCTCTGGGGCGAGACCTTCGACCGTCAGCTCACCGACGTTTTCGAGGTACAGAGCGAAGTCGCCCAGCAGATTACCGGCGCCTTGGCGGTGACTCTGTCTCCCGAGGAAAAACAGCGGGTCGAAAAGAAGGCGACCGGCGACGCCGAGGCCTACAACCTGTACCTGCTGGGCCGGTTCCACGCCAACAAGTGGTCCGAAGCGAACGTGCAGAAGGGAATCGAGTACTTCCAGGAGGCCATCAGGAAAGATCCCAACTACGCGGTCGCTTATGCCGGGATGGCCGACGCCTACGAGCTGCTGAGCATCGGGTTCGGCTCCAAGCCGCCGGTCGAGTATCTGATGCAGGCTAAGGCGATGGCCTTGAAAGCTCTGGAAATGGACGACACGCTGGCCGAGGCTCACACCTCGCTGGCGTACGCGCGGTGGCTGGGAGACCTGGACTGGTCCGGCGCCGAGCGGGGGTTCAAGCGCGCGCTCGAGCTCAAGACCAGTTACGTCATGGCCCACGAGTGGTATGCGGAATACCTGGCGGCGCAGGGACGGCACGACGAGGCTCTGGCGGAGATCAAACGGGCGCAACAGCTCGACCCGCTGTCAGTCCCGGTCACCCGAGCGGTCGGCTGGGTGCTCTATTTTGCCCGCCGCTACGACCAATCCATCGAAGAGCTCCAAAAAGCTCTCGCGATGGACGCCGAGTTCCTCGGCGCGCGATTGGTTCTCTGGTGGGTGTTTGTCGCGAAAGGGACTCCGGACGTCGCGATCGCCGATATCCGGAAGGAGCTTGAAAAGCCCGGCCTGCGCACGGTGAAGAAACTCATGCTGGCCTACGCCTGCGCCGCTGCGGGCAACAAGGAAGAGGCCAACGGTATCCTGTGGGAGCTGGAGGCCAAGCTGGCCGGCGAAAACCGGCTGGCGCTCCTCTCGGCTTTGCTCTTCACGGCGCTGGACATGAAGGACCGGGCGTTCCAGCAGCTGCACCGGGCCTACGAGCTTCGCGAACCTGGATTACTCTTCCTGAAGGTGGCTCCGTGGCTTGATCCCCTCCGGTCCGACTCGCGGTATGGCGCGCTCGTCGAGCAGTTGGGACTCGGCTGACCGGCCCGTGCGTCCCGCCAGCTGTCGGGGCAGCAGCATCCACTCGATCATCATCCCGTTTTCGGGAGTATTTTGACCAGGGAGGTTCAAACGTGTATCGGCTCACCAGTCTCACGGTCGTCGTCGCGCTCATTCTCGCTTGCGGTGGAAAGGCCGGCTCCAAGGCGGCCGGAGGTGAAGCGGGGGCGGCAGCCGCCGACACCGGCTCCAAGCCGCTCATTGCGCTGATTCGCGCGGCCGACTGGATGGGCAGCGAGTGGGCCGAGGATGCGATCCGGGTGGGTCTCCTCGAAGCCGACCTCGAAGCAGGTCGGGATTACGAGCTCAAGATCTCCAGCGCGCAGGGAGATCTGGCGACCCTTCCGAGTCTGATCGACGCCGCGATTGATGCCAAGGCCAAGGTCATCGTAACCCTGCAGGACGCGACCCTCCAGGCCGCTGTCCAGCGCGCCAAGTCGGTTCCGATCGTCTTCAACCTCCTCTCCGATCCATTTGCGGCCGGGGCGGGAACCAGCGATTCCAACCACCTCGCCAACATCACCGGCGTCTACTCGCCGGGCTTCGGCGATCCGGAACAGACGAAGCGTGTGGAGCTGATCCGCCGGATCCTTCCCAAGGCCAAGCGGCTCGGTGTCCTGTTCAGCCCCGAGGAACAGCTCTCGGTGACTTTCAAGGACCGGATGACCAAGGCCGCTGAGAGTGCCGGATTGAAGGTGACCGCGGCACCGGTGGGCAACGTGGGAGAGGTGGGAGACGTCACCCGCTCGCTCTGCGGAAAGGTCGATGGCGATCGAGCTCTTCGGAAACGCGGCGCATGCCGGCTTCGGCGCGCTCATCAAGGTGGCGAAGGAGTGCAAGGTCCCGGTCTTCTCACCCGCGCCATTCGAGGTGATGCAGGGCGCCATTGCCTCATTCTATCCTGACTTCCAGGAGGGCGGGGTAGTGGCGGGCAAGATGATCGCGCGAGTCCTCAAGGGTGAGAGTCCGGGAACGATCCCGTTCTACCGGCTGGTGACAACCAAGATCGCGGTCAATCCTGGCGAGGCAGGGAAGATGGGCGTTACTGTACCTCCCGACGTGGTGAAGCAGGCCGATACCGTCGTGGGCGGAGGTGCCCAGCCTCAATGAAGATCGAAGCCGCCCGGGACGGGGGCTCGGCGGTCCTGCGAGCTCGAAGGACGCCTCGACCGGGAGTGGGCGGAACATCTTTCGGACACGTTGGAGGACCTGCTTCAGGACGGAGTCAGGTCCCTCAACATCGACTTCTCGGGCGTGACCTACGTCAGCTCCGCGGCGACGAAGGTCCTGACCCGGTGGCAACAGGAGCTGGCCCTCCTTCGTGGGGAGGTCCAGCTCATTTCGCTTCCGCCCGTGGCGCGCGAGGTGTTCGAGATTGCCGGGTGGGACTCGACCTTCGGTTCGGCTAGCCGCAGCGGCCCTCGCAGCGGCGAGATGCGCCGCTCCTACTGGCACACCCGGGCAGATATCGCCGCCAACGGCGACTTCGAGCTGTCTGCCTGCACGCCGGCCGGCACCCTGACCTGCCGCGTCGTCGGCGATCCAGATCAAATCACTCGTGGACCCATCGGCCCCGATCACTGCCAGACCGTCTCGTTCCCCGATTCCGCGTTCGGGCTCGGGATAGGAGCGATTGGCGGCGACTATGACGATTGCCGGGAACGACTGGGAGAACTGATCGGAGTTGCCGGCAGCCTGGCGTATTTCCCCAGCGACGGGGCACGCATGGCGGACTACCTCGTGAGCGGCGGCCCCCGGTCTCCCCGCGCCTTGCTCGCTTCGGGTCTGGTGTGCGAAGGCGGTTTCTCGCAGTTGGTACGATTCAGCGTCCGGCAGGAGGCCGAGGTGGTCCCCATATCCGAAGTAGCGGCCATCGCGCTCGAAGCCACCGGCGGGGCGCCCGCCGGCTTTGTGATCGCTGGGGAAACAGTCGGTCTCTGTGGAGCGCGGCTTCGACGCTCTCCGGCGAAGGGAGAATTCAGCGCTGCAGTTCGACGTGCCCGCGGTCCGCGACTGGTTGTGGTTCGCGCCGGAGCGGATCCACGCGGTGACCACATCGCTCATCGCCGGAGTCGTGGCTCGGAAACGAGAGGGGCCGCTCGCCGAACATCTCCGTCCCCTGACCCCGATGAATGATCTCTTCGGGCACCTCCACGCCGCGGTGTTTTCCTATCATCCGTTGCCCAAACGCACCGTGGAGCTCACGGCCCTGCTGCGGGGACTCTTTGCCGACCATCAACTCCGTGACGTCCTGCACCTCGTGTGGGATGATCGGAGCCGAAGGCGCAATCGGAGAGAGTGCGCTGCTTCGCGGGGTCGGCTGGGTCGCACCCATCACCCAGTTCACCTGAGTCCCGGCTGTGAACCTGCTGATCGGAGCGGCGACGATCGGGCTCATTCTCGCGCCGCTCGCCCTCGGCGTCTTCATCAGTTACCGGATCTACAAGATCCTCGATCTCACCACCGACGGGTCTCACGGCCTTGGCGCTGCGGTTGTCGCCGCTCTGCTCCTCCGCCAGGTCAATCCCCTCACCGCCACACTCCTTGGCCTTGTCTCCGGAGTGCTTGCGGGCGCCATCACCGGAACCCTCCACACCCGGTTCCGGGTGAGCGCCATGCTCGCCGGGGTGCTGACCACCACCGCACTCTACTCGGTGAATCTCTTCGTGATGGGAAGCGGCAACGTCAACCTCGCGTCGGCCGACACGCTTTTCACCCGGGCGGAGAACCTCGGCCGCCAGCTTCTGGGAATTCCTGAAAGCCTGTCGATCATGGGGACGACGGTCAGCGGCGGCAGTTTCTCCGCTCTGGTCATGACCGCCGTACTGGCCGCTGCCTTGGCGGTTGGTCTCACCGTGTTCCTCGCTACCGATTTGGGACTCGCGCTGCGCGCCGCCGGTAACAACCCGGCGATGGCCAAGGCGCTCGGCATCGATGTGGAGTGGATGGTTGTGGTGGGACTCGGCCTCTCCAACGGCCTCATCGCGCTCTCCGGCGCACTGTTCGCCCAGTATTCCGGCTTCGCCAATATCCAGATGG
Organism: uncultured Gemmatimonadales bacterium; assembly: GCA_963821525.1. GTDB lineage: Bacteria > Gemmatimonadota > Gemmatimonadetes > Gemmatimonadales > GWC2-71-9 > DATBGE01. The sequence goes on from CAWGED010000014.1 coordinate 134,451, forward strand.
GGATCGGAGCGATCGTCACCGGAGTCGCAACCCTGATGGTAGGGGAGACACTGTTCGGGAAACGCTCCCTCGGGCGATGGATCGCCGGTGCGGTGGGCGGTGCCGTCGTTTTCCGTCTGGTCGTCGCGGGCGCGGTGCGGGCTGGGCTCAATCCCAATGCACTGAAGCTGGTGACCGCGATCTTCGTCCTCGCCGTCCTCATCGTGCCGGGGATGATGAATCGTGCCCGCGCCAGGAAGGCGGAAAGAGCGGCCCACCATGCCTGAGATCGCGCTGAGGCTGCAGCAGGTCTCCCACCTGTTCTTCCCGGGCACTGGGAATGAAGTACGGGCAATCGATAGCGTAGACCTCGAGTTGGTAAACGGCAGCTTTACCGTGGTGGTTGGGCGCCAATGGATCAGGGAAGTCGAGTCTGCTGGGCGCCATCGGTGGAAGCCTTTCCCGGACCCGCGGCCGGATATTTCTTGGTGACCAGGAAGTGACCCAGTGGCCCGAACACCGGCGGGCTCACTTGATCGGCCGGGTCTTCCAGAATCCGCTCATGGGGACCGCCGCCGACCTGACCGTCGCGGAGAACCTGACCCTGGCGGCTCGCCGCGGCAGCCGACGCCTGCTGCGTCCAGCCCTCGGCGCCGAGACGGAAGCGGGTGATCCAGGGACAGGTCGCCAGGCTGGGCATGGGACTGGAGGAGCGACTCGATACACCGATTGGGTTGTTGTCTGGTGGCCAGAGGCAGGCCCTGACGGTACTGATGGCCACCATGGTCAAGCCGACCCTGCTGCTGCTCGATGAGCACACCGCCGCCCTCGATCCTCGCAGCGCGGAGCTGGTGATCAGGCTCACTCAGGAAGTGATCACCGCGGGCGGACTCACGACGTTGATGGTCACCCACTCGCTGGCCCAGGCGGTGCAATCTGGGAGACCGCATTCTGGTCATGCACCGGGGGAAGCTGGTGTACGACATCACGGATGTGCGGCGGCAACGTCTCACGGAAGACGACCTGTTGCGGCTCTTCGATCAGTTGCGCTGGGCCGACCGGCTCGATGAATCGGCCGCGACCATGCTGCGTCACGGGTATGTCTGACGAGCCCTTCTCCCGGAGCGCGCTCCGTCCGCTCATCGAGCGGGCGATTCTCGGTTCCCGTGCCGGTGCTGCTGGCCGAGGCCATCGGCGAGCGCTATACCCTGGAGCGGGAGCTGGCTCGAGGCGGAATGGCGACCGTCTACCTGGCACAGGACCATCAGAAGCTGCAGGCCGTCGCCATCAAGGTGATGCACCCCAAGCTGGCCACCGTGCTGGGCGCCGAGCGCTTCCTTCGCGAGATCAGGGTGGCCAAGTCGATGGACCATCCCCTGATCGTGCCGCTGGTCGACTCCGGCAATGCGCGCGGTCTCCTCTACTACGTCATGCCCTACATCGATGGGGAGTCGCTCTTCGAACGGCTGCAGCGGGAGCGGCGCCTTCCGGTGGACGATTCGCTGAAAATCGCTCATGACGTGGCCGAAGCGCTCGGCTATGCTCACGCGCACGGAGTGCTGCACCGCGACGTAAAGCCGGAGAACATCCTGCTGGCTGGAGGCCGCGCCCTGGTGGCGGACTTCGGGTTGGCCCGGGCCATCGGTGCCGCGGATTCCCGGAAGCTCACGGCGACCGGCGTCATCGTAGGAACCACCTTCTACATGAGCCCGGAGCAGCTGCGGGAGGACAAGGACATCGATCAGCGGTCGGACATCTACGGTCTGGGCTGCCTGCTGTTCGAGATGCTCACCGGGGGGCCGCCCTACGTGGGCACCTCGCTCAAGGATGTGGTGACCAAGATCCTGCTGTCGCCGATTCCCTCCGTTCGTCGCTTGAATCCCAACGTTCCGGTGCAGGTCGAACAGGCGGTGACCAAGGCCCTCGCCAAACCGGTGGGCGATCGGTTCAGGACGATGGAGGAGTTCGCCGCGGCGCTGCCCTGACAACCAATTGGAAATTGCCAATTGGCAATCGAAGGTGATCTGGCTGACGGCTTACACTTCACGCCCCAAACGCCTTTGCCACCGCCGTCGCAGTGAAGAGGATCAGGATTAGAAGGACTAGCTGGATCCGGCTCACCATCGCCCAGCGAGCGGCAGTGCTGGTGTTGGGAGTGGCACCGCGGCGTAAGGCCCTGCGCCACCCGGTAAAGGTCATCATTGGGCCCATTTCCAGCAGGAGGATCAGCAGGAACAGGGTCATCTTGAGCCAGAAGGCGTGGTTGTGGAGGTAGTAGATGGTCGGTTTTTCCAGGCCGAGGAAGAGGCGGGGAATGCCGGTCGCGAGCCAGAGAAGGGCGGCCACGCCCCACCACGTATCGGCGCGCAGGACCCGTCGAACCCATGCAGGGTTGGCAGCTGCCTGGAGCGAGCGGGCACGGACGTAGATTGCGCCCAGGCCAATTCCAAAGGCGAGCAGGTGGAACGAAGCCAGCAGCCAGCGCAGAAACACGGTCAAACCCCCTCGAAGAACTCCACGACACCGGTCTCCAGGGAATACTCGGCGCCTACGACGCGGAGTCCATTCCGCTCAATAAAGTCCTCGACCACTTCCGAGCCGTGTCTCAGCTGGTTCGCTGAGGCCCGAACGTTGGCTCGCACCGCCTCCCGCATCAGGGCGTTCCGGTCATGCCGCAACGGGGTTTCCAGCAGCGGCTCCACCGAGGGACGCACTCGTGCCACGATCGACCTCACATTGTGGGATCGGGTCGTCGCCTCCTTCGTCAGCTCCTCCAGTGTAGCCTGCACAACCCCGCATTGTGTGTGACCCAGGACCACAACCAGAGGAATACCGAACTTCTCGACCGCGAATTCGACGCTCCCAACCTGGGATGGTGCGACGATATTCCCGGCGATGCGAATCACGAAGAGATCCCCAAGGCCCTGGTCGAAGATGAGCTCGGCAGGGACCCGGGAGTCGGAGCAGCCGAGAATGACGGCGAAAGGCTCCTGGTTGGGTGCTACTTCCCGGCGGCGGGCGGCGCCGGTGAGCACGTCGGCGCGGCCCGTGCCCGAGACGAAACGATGATTGCCTTCTCGAAGACGTTGAAGCGCATCAGCAGCGATGGCTCGCCGCACGTTCTCGGCGGGGTCGGTCATGCTGAATGGTGGAGTGAGCCAGACGCCGCGGCAAGGCCTTCCAGGGAGGATCGCATGAACCTGCTAGGCGCAAGGGAGGGGGAAACTAGAATCCCTCGTCGCTTCGCTTCTCGGGATGAGGTATCTCAAACGTCCCGTTCACCGATCTCCCGTTCCCTGTTCCCGCTTTTACCTCCCGGCCATCGACTTCCGCCGCCAGATGGACAATGCCGCGTGCAGCAGCGGTCTCAGACCGGGTCGGCGCAGATCGGCGGGTCTCCCGAGCGGGATGTAGCGATGTACCTTGCCGCTCCCTTCCAGCAGCTTTCGGGGATCGGGAAGGGAAGCTCCACCGATCGAGGCCCAGCTTCACGCCGCCTTTGCTGAGGATCAGGGTGCAAACCATGTCCTTGTAACCGGTCCCATAGCCATACCCGATCACGGCGGTCTCAGCATCAATCACTTCGATGGCACCGGGGATCAGTACCAGAATCAGCTGCCGGGCCGCGCGGGCGGTATCCTGGACACCCTTTGAATAGGAGGAAAGAGCTCGCGAAGGCGGGTATCTGCATTCCTGCGATAGGCATTCGATCGGGTTCCTTGTTGAGTTGAGCTGCCTTAAGTTCACGACTTTCCAACCACCATCGGTCAGGCGTACCGCTCCGCAGATGGGACCAGGTCTCCCTCGGCCGACCCCTGGCAACCGAACTTCAGCCAGGAGCTTGGTACGGCCTGGTGATCGCGAATCATGGCGCGCGTGATTCCTCCCAACGGGATCTTGGCTCGACGGTCCCACTCTGTTTTCTGCTGGCCTGCGCGTTTCCCCGAATTGAGATACACGAAGCGCCCGCCCGGCGGTCCCTGCGCCGCGGGGCCGAGTAGACGTCGAGGCCCGCTAGTGCCAGGTGCCACTCGGAGCAGGAACTCGAATGCCAGCTGCTTGGCAGTGACCGCCGAGGGCGGCAGCAACTGGTCGCGACCGAGCTGCACCGCGAACGTGACTCCGGGAGGAGGCTCCTCTACCACAATGCGGAGTCGCAGATCAGGCTCTGAGTCTGTCACGAATCTCTACCATTGTGCGTTCCCACTCTCGCACGCCCCCCGGCTCGATTGAAAAAGCGGATGAGGCTCCGGTTCTTTCAGATCTCGCAAGAGACGATATCGGGCCGGTGAACGACGGCGCAACTTGGCGAGGAGATGGTCCCACTCGTAGGCCAGCTGACCACTCGTTTCGACAATGAGTCCGCCACGCCGGGTGGGACCGAACCGGGACCGGTCGAACTGATATGCTCTCGAAGTTGCCTCCCGATGGACCGCGGCAAGGTACCGGTTGAGGCTGATGACCGGTGCGTGCTCGCGCGGAAACGGCGCAACTGCGGGTGATGCCGGTAACCGCGCGTCTTGCCGCGCAGAACGGCGCTTGCGAGCAGCGCTTCACGCCAGAGCGCCACCAGTCCCCGGGGATCGAGATATCTGGGGTGCAGGGTCCAGAGTCGCATCAGGAGAAGAAGCCGTTACCAGACGCCAAGAGCCCGACACGGGATGGTCCGTGTCGGGCTCGTCGGCTTAGCGGTAGTAGGCTTAGCGGTAGTAATAGTCACGGTCTACGCCATCGAACCGCCCGGACTTCAGGCAGCACTTCTTGAACCGGTGCCCGGAGCCACACGGGCAAGGATCATTGCGGCCCAACTTCTCGTGGCAGCAACTCCTTGTTGCCGTGGACCGTGCGGTCCCCGCGCTTCACGCGGGTCTCCGAGGGATACCCCTTCCTACGCTTGCTGGTCACCTCGAAAGCAGGGGAGCGCCTCGAGGTCGTCATGGTTGCTGGCCATACCAACCCCTGTTGGGGTCAAACGAGCGAGGAGAATAGCGGGTCGTTGCTCACTTGTCGATAGCCGTCAGCCGTCAGGCTTAGCCGAGCCTGCTGTTCTCTCCACGGCAGACACCTGACGGCCCCCGACACCTCACGCCCCCGGCGGCCGGTACGACACCGTCTTCTTCGCAGCGGCGTCCATCTCCTCCGGTGTGAGCAGCGCCGTGGTACGGAGGGTCGCGGTCACCGGCGGCGTTGACCGCCATGCTGACCGCCGCGGCTGCAGTATGATCGGGGAATTCTGCGATGCCGTACAGGTCAGCTCCACCGAAGGCGAAATAGAAAGCGAGCAGCTTCCCGCCCGCCTTCTCCATCGCCTGCTGCACTGCCGCACGGCGTTCGTGCCTCCCTCCTTGAGCAGACCCTTGGTGCCGTCCGCGGTATACGAGGCTTCCCAGAGGTAGAGTGGCATTGCGGACCTCCTGCTTGAGTGAACGACAGAAGGTACCTGCCGGCAAGGGATGCGGTAGGGGACGCGGACGCCCTCCTCGCGACAGCTTTATTCCCCGGTGCGAATCAGGGAACCGATCAAAGCTCCCGCGGCTGCGGCGGGGACAGCTATGATCACAATTGCCCGGCCATATTCGTCTGCGCCACATTCGGTATCTGGATCCCCGCAAAACGCGACCAGAAAGAGGGTCGTTGCCGCGACACCTACGGCGCTGCCTATGAGGAGGCCCGTGAAGGTATGGGAATGAGTCTGCGAGGCAGAGTCGCCAGTAAACAGGGGCTGGAATGTGGACGACCGCTGTTGAGAAATATGCTCGGCCGGCATTTTGACTCTCCAGACCGGCAACGGAGGAGCCATCGCCTGGGCCTCGAGAGATCCGACGCCGAAGCAGCTGAGCACGAGCATTCCGCTCAAAGCGAGCCGCTTTGGCCTGCCTCCGCTATCTCTCACCCACTGACTATGCATCTCTCAAGACCTTCTTGAAACACCGCAGTCTGACCGTCTCCTCGAACCCAGGTGCCCGATGGGCCACTGCACTCAGCTCATTCGCGTGGATCCATATGGACAGCTCGGCGAAAGCCGACGGCCGCACCGCGCTCGTCGAAGGCCAGCAGCACCTCGAGCGGCATGTAGAGGTTCCCTTCAAAGTACTGCGCGACCTCGCCGGCGTGCGAGCCGCCATCCTGACCTGGATCATGCCTCTGCCTTGACGATCCACACGTCGCCGTAACGCTCCATCAGACCCAAGTCATCCACGATCAGCTCGGCCTCGAAGCTGCTGCTCCTGTAGTGATACCGCCGGTCGCCCAATCGTTGATACGACTGATCGAGCGGCCCCAGCCGGAAGGCCGGAAAGGTGAGCCACGCCGCTCGAACCGACATCGTCTCGCCTTCGGCCAAGGCAGCTCGGCGCAGGGGGAGGAGATTGGTCGAAGGTGTAAAGGCGAGATCAACGTCGAGCGCGCCGTCTACTGCGGGCACCCGGACTCCGTTGAGCCACCAGTGCCCCTGAGTGTCGGAGTGGATGTCGCAGGAAACCGTCCGCTCGCCGAGTGTGCCCTGGACCGTCGCGATCGTCGTTCGCCAGGAGCGGTCGCACTGAACCCGGTATTCGAGCCTGGCAGGGGAGCGATCGATGGCTACCAGTACAACACCCTCGATGACCCATGCGTCCGGCTCTTCCCTTAGTTGAGCGACCTCTGATCCGGGCAGGTCCAACCGCTGCCAAAAGACTGTCTTGAGGAGCGCCACAGCAGAACCCTTCGAGGCTGGGTCCAGGCGGGACTTGAGGAAATGTGGTGGGGTCATGGCTCGCCTTACCACGAAGGATGCGCATCGAAGTAGGTATGCGGGCTGCGGGTCACCGGCCGAAGTCGAACGCTGAGCGCCACGTAGCGCAGCGAGGTTGTGCAAAGGATCTCGCGTATCTCGTCTAATCTAACGCTTCACGTCACGGATAGCACGCCGGACGTGCGTCCTTGATGCGGGCAATCCGATCCTTGGCAAGATCTGAAATGGTGGGCTTGGGAACTGGAGCGGGATAGCGGATCGTGTCGACGAACTTGGGGGGGACGAGGTGCTGGTTCCCGATGTACTGCTGAATCCGGCTCGTGAGACGCTTCACGTCGACACAAGCCTTCGCGGTCTTACGCCTTTCGAAGATCGATTGAACTGCGTCGTAGTCGGATTGGCTGTACTCGTCCGTTGCCGGAGCCGATTGTGGAGTTGGCGGCGGCGCCTCCTGGGGCGATGGAGCGGGCTTTTCGGTGACCTGGGATGGATGCGAGCTGAGCTTGGCCTTGAGGTCACTCCACCACCACGGCACCGACCCCCCTACCAGCAGGGCGACAAGGATCCCAACGGCAACCTGCGAGAGCGGGCCACGCGGCCGGTCAGACATGACGGCACCATTTCAGATTCCGGACCACGCACCACGCGCGGTCCCTCCTCTAACTAACCTGTCGACCCTTCTCCCGCGCAAGCGCAGATTTATCGTCTCTTGACGACGTGAACCTCGCGGGCCAGTTGGATGGTAGGATGTTGGGATGTTAGGATGTTTGATTGGGGCTCACATCCTCATATCCCCACATCCCCACATCCCCACATCCGACCATCCGACTACTCACACATCCGGTCTCACTGCCCGGCAGTCTCGCCGAGAAATTGTCGCATCGCCTCGGTCACCTGCGCCGGATGCGAGTAGAACACGTAATGATTGGCTCCGTGCACCTCCAGGATTTGGGCTCCCGCCAGCTCCCGGCGAACCTTTTCCCGCTCGGTCGCTCCCCACCGCTGCAGCGTCCCGGTAAAGCGAATCGCCGCCTGCCTGGTCTTAGAATCGAGTTGACCGAGAGTGGGGAAGACTTGCGATGCCGAATCCACCACGGCGTCGATCGCCAGCGCGGGTGTCCGGACCGCCTTGTAGTCGGGGTGACCGCAGCCCTGCAGCATGAGAGAATCGACCCACTCGGGCGTCACGTTTCCCGTCAAATGATCGGAGCTGTCATAGCGCCCGATGGCCCGGAGCTGGGACTCGGGGATCAGCGTGCCGTAGGTGCGCAGGATGTAGGCCTGCACTGCCTTGGGTGATGCGGAATCCGCGGCGACCATGGGGGAAGGGGAGGGTACTCGCGAACTCAGAACTCCGACACCGGAGTGATCATAAGCCGCGTCGAGATACACCAGGTGACTCACCCGCTCGGGGAAGGCACCGGCAAACGCGGTGAGTTCGTCTCCTGCGATCGAGTGACCCACGAGTGCCACCCGAGTGAGATGCAGCGAATCGAGCACCGCGCGAAGATCGGCGACCCGGGTGGCCAGGTCGTAGCCTGAGGATGACTGGCTCGAGGCCCCATATCCGCGACGGGTGATGGCCAGCACATGAAAGTGATCGGTGAAGCGCGGGGCGAAGTCATCAAATCCGTGGGCCACGTCCTGCAATCCTGAGAGAAAGACCAGCGGAATTCCGAACCGCCCCAGTCGAGCACTTCCAGCGTCACACCTGGAGCGACCGCGACGAATTGGACTCGATGGGGAGAAGGATCGGTCCAGCCGGCAGATGGCTCTGGGTGACGGCACGCGAGCAGCAGAGAGGGCACTGCTACGATAATCGCCCAGGCCGAAGGCGGGCCACCGATCGGTTGCGAGAGAGTGATTGGATCATGCTGATCCCTCCGTCGTCTGGTGAGTCCAGAAGGGGCGAAGCACTCGCGCCGCCTCGGCCAGCAGTGCCTCATCGTCGGGACCGAACGCTCGATCCGGTCGCTCTCCACATCAATCGTTCCTACCACTGCTCCCCCAGCTCCCATCACGGGAAAGATCGCCTCGGCTCGAGTCGAGCCGAAGGTTGTGAGCCATCGGGAGTCCTGGGAGACATCCTGAACCACCACCGGTTTCCGACTCGCGGCAGCGGCACCATTGAGACCCTGAGAGATCGGGAAACTTGGAAAGGCGGGCGACTCTGATCCTGTCCAGGCGATCGCCGTGATCTCGGCGGGCCCCACGTCATAGAGCCCGACCCACCGATAGTTCCGCCCCTCGCGCAGCGTTTCGGCTAGGAGTCGTGCCTTCGCTGGACGAGAGGGTCGTGTTCCAGGACGGCGCGGAGCCGCGAAACAATATCGATCATGGACTGGTGACCCGGCGTCAGGCCGAGAAGGCTCTTGACGCCAAAATGTTCCTGTGCTATATAACCATGGGGTTAGATAACCAGAAAGTTATACACATTGACCCATAACACTATGCGAGCCGCTACCCACGCCCTAGCACTACTTTTCGGCCCTCGCCGATCCGACCCGACGCGCCATTCTGGTTCGGCTGGCCGACGGAGCGGCAACCGTGAAAGACCTTTCGGCCCCCTTCGACATGAGCGGGCCAGCCATCTCCAAGCACCTTCGCGTACTCGAGCGCGCGGGGCTGATCCAGCGGGGAAGGGAGGCGCAGTGGCGCCCTCGGACGCTGGACGCGGCCCCGCTCAAAGAGGTCGCGGAATGGGCGGGAGAGTTCCGCCGCTTCTGGGACGCGAGTTACACGCGCCTCGACGCTTATCTCCAATATCTCAAGGAACAGGAGAAGACCGATGACCACGACCGCAACTAAACCCGGCGTTACCGTCTTTGCGACGCCGAGATGACCGTGAAGTCGAGTTCACGAGAGTCCTGGACGCGCCACGGCGGCTGGTCTTCGACGCCTGGACCCAGCCGAAACACATCCAGCAGTGGATGCTCGGCCCGAAGGCTGGACCATGCCGGAGTGCAACATCGATCTTCGGGTCGGCGGCTCCTGGCGTTACGTCTGGCGCAAGGCCGACGGAGCCGAAATGGCAATGGGCGGCACCGTGCGCGAAGTGAAGCCGCCGGAACTGTTGGTAACCACCGAGCGATGGGGACCCGAATGGCCGGAGACGATCAATACCCTTCGCCTCACCGAATCCGGCGGCCGGACGACGGCCACGCTCACGGTCACCTATCCCTCCAAGGATGCGCGAGATGCCGCGCTCAAGACCGGGATGAAGGAAGGCATGGATCCGAGCTTTGCCAGACTCGAAGATCTGCTCCGGAAGCTCAAGTGAGCGAGATGGCAGAACGGGTGCGGGATTCCCTCGTGTGGCTGGAACGCCACGGCACCAAGGCCTATCGCGAGGCGATGCTTACTCGCTACGGAATTACCGCACCCAAGTCGTATGGCGTGAAAGTGGGAATGATTCAGCAGCTGGCCAAGCGCCTCGGCGCGACCATGATCTGGCCGACGCGCTCTGGAAAACCGGCTGGTACGAGGCCCGCATGCTCACCGCGTTCGTCGACGAGCCGGCGCGCGTCACGCCCGCGCAGATGGACCGCTGGTGCCGGGACTTCGACAACTGGGGCATCTGCGACACCGTTTGCTTCTGTCTCTGGGACCGCACGCCCCACGCCTGGGCCAAGGTTGTAGCAGTGGAGCGATCAGCCGGACGAGTTCATCAAACGGCCGCGTTTGCGCTGCTCGCGAGCCTCGCCGGGCACGACAAGAAGGCCGCCGACTCGCAGTTCCTCGAATGCCTGCCCCTGATCGAACGCGCCGCAACCGATGAGCGAAACTTCGTCAAGAAAGGCGTGAGCTGGGCCTTGCGGCGGATTGGCCGGCGCAACGCCGCGCTCAACGCCGCCGCGGTTGAAGTCTCCTGCCGCATGGCCGAATCCGATGTAGCCGGCAGCGCGATCACCGGCAAGGAAGCGCTGCGAGAGCTGACCAGCCCCCTGGTCCGCCGGAAACTTGCCGCGAAGGACCGCCGTCACCGCAAAGGGCCGATGAGGCCAATCCCAATCACCGAATTGAAACTGAAGGGTGTTCCGATGACCACACGCATTCGCAACCCCGGCGAAGTTGCTGGATCAACAGGCTGACCCCGCAGCCTGCCGAGGCATGCACCTTCTTCGAGAAGTTGCTGGGCTGGACCTACGCTGAAATCCCCGGGATGGGTTACCTCAATCAAGGTGGGAGGGAGTGATATCGGCGGGCTCTTCGATTTGAACGGCCCCCAAACGCCCAGGGGCATCCCTCCGCTCATCGGTGTCATGGTGAAAGTCGAAAACGCCGACGCCACCGGTGAGAAGGTCAGGTCACTCGGCGGCAAGGCGGCACCAGCGTTCGATGTCGCGGAAAAACGGCCGCATGGCCGTCTGCCATGATCCCAACGGCGCCGAGTTCGATATTTGGCAGGGGAAGGGGAGCCCGGGCACCGACGTGGACGGCACTCTGCACGGAGCTCCCAGCTGGTTCGAGACCTCTGACCAGCGAGCGTCCCTCGAGCCAGGGAGTTCTATACCCGGCCTGTTCGGGTGGACCATCGAAGAGAAGCCGATGCCCGGTTTCACCTACACCACCTTCAAGCTCGGTAACACTCCCGTGGCGGGCCTGATGCAGATCCCGGAGGACATGAAACGCCTGACTGGGGGGTGTACTTCACCGTCGACGACGCGGACCAGGTCGCGGAGACAGGCGACCAAGCTCGGCGGGAAGATCTGCATGCCGCTGATGGATATCCCGGAGATCGGCCGCATGGCCGGCATTACGTCACCGCAGGGCGTGAACTTCTACGTCATCAAGTAC
>CAWGED010000015.1:0-15037 GCA_963821525.1 uncultured Gemmatimonadales bacterium
GTCGTTCCCGGTGGCGAGGCTTGCCCCAAACCAGTGCGCGGGCTCGCTGTCGCTTGCAGTGAGCATCGTGTCGGCCGCCCACCGTCCTTGCGCATCACGATTGAAAACGTAGACTGCTCCGGCTCCCTTGTTCCGTCGACTGACCACGAAGGCCCTGTCCCGGCCAGGGCGACCTGCTGGCCGAAGTTGTCTCCAGGTGCTGCGTCCGGGGCGACGATCCGGCCGGTCGACGCCAAGCACCGGAGGCGTCGCGAGTGAAGCGAACACTGCGCCCCGGCCCGAGTCCAGCCGTCACGGAGCTGATAAGCGCCGTGCTGCTGTCGAGCGCGATGCTCTTGCCGAACCCGTCGTTATTGGTGGCGCTGTCCGCACTCAGCTTGGTGAACAGCTTCCAATCACCCTTGAGGCCGGCGCGATACACGTAGACGAAGCCGGGCGAGTAGGTGTTCTCCATTGCCCGATCAGGACCTCGTTACGGCCGACGGCAATCGTGGCGCCGTAGTTGAAGTTCTGTGCCGCGAGAGGCGCGGCAACGAGGTGCAGGCAAGGATAGCGGTGACGCAGGAAAGGCGGCTTGGCACAGGGTTTCTCCAGAGGTCCGGGTGGATCGGGCACTGAGTCGGCTGGCCGGGCCGGCTGCAGCATAAGGCAGCACGATTCCGGGGGCGATTCTGTTTCAGCCACCCGGTAATTCCTGGTCAATCCGAAACGGGTGGCGTCGGTCCTAGAATTAAGGCGAGGGGGCGATCTCGTCCACCGGTACTGAGCTGGGCTACTTCGAGGCTACTTGAAAGGCGTTACGAACCCGTGGTGTCGAGAGGAACCAGAGCATCGCTCCACCTATAGGCAGGCCGATCAAAGCACGAGAGTCCCCTCGCACAATCGCGTTCCCGAGGTCGCCGACGAGATTGACCACCAGGAGGGCACAAGCGGTGATGTAGCCCCAGCGACGGCGGCGGTGGATGCCAGTCGCTGCGGTCGAACAGGCGAGGCGACCGGAAGCATCAGAGCCAACGCTGACTTCCCCAGGCTCCCAAAGGCCCGCTGGGCATCCGGATTCAGGCGCCAGATGACGTCCATGCGTGCCTGGCCAGGCGATCAGGACTGCGGTGAGGTCGCGGCGACCGCGCCGGCGGCAAAGAACGCCGTCAGCAGGTAGAGGCCGAGCGCGGGGACATCAGGTTGCCTGGTCATGAATTAGATTTTCTAGTTCCTGGTGTAGTTCCCGCAGGCTCCTTACCCGATCGCCAAACCAACGTCCAGTTTCGGAGGTGTCCAATCAACCCCCGCGTCCTGCTGCAGAGTACCGGGCTGCTCGTCGTGTCCAATGTGTTCATGACCTTCGCCCGCAGTATATCGCCGCTATCGCGAGCTGGGGCGTGGCACTCCTCGAGTACCTGTTTCAGGTCCCGGCCAATCGTATCGGCTACACGGCCTTGAGCCTCGGCTAACTCAAGATCATGCAGGAAGTGATCACACTGGTCGTCTTCGTGCCGTTCGCGGTGCTTCACATGCGCCAGCCGGTCCGGCTGGACTACTACCTCTGGGCGGGCCTCTGCATTCTTGGGGGCGGTGTACTTTGTGTTTCGCCGGTAGGCCCCGCCGTCGGTGAACGGCGGGGTTGTCCGGCGTCGACGGTCTTCGAGACCAGGGACCGGTGGAACCAGTCTTCCAAGCGGATTTCGCCGAGGGTGGCGTCGTCGCCTGGGCAGGAGTGTGCGCTCCCCCAGCTCTGCCCCGAAGTAACGCGCCTGCGGATCGCTGACCACTTCGCGTGGATCGTGGCCCTCCCTGAGGTCTCGCCGGATGAGTTCGTCCAAGATGGAGCTGCTCCGGCCCCGCGACTTCGACGATGCCGTTCACCGGCGATCGGACGGTGACCCTGGCAATCGCACTCGCGATATCCTCGGCCGCCATGGGTTGGATCAAAACGGGTGTGGACCTGGCCGTGTTCCCGACGGTTGTGTCGTCCGCCATTCGCTTGATGAACTCGAAGAACTGCGTCGCATGGACGATCGAGTAGGGGATCGACGAGTCACGGATCAGCTTCTCCTGGACGATCTTGGCGCGGAAGTAGCCGCTTTCGGAGAGCCGGTCGGTTCCTACCACCGATAGCGCAACGTGATGGCCGATGCCTGCCGCCGCTTCCGCCTTGAGGATGTTGCTGGTCGATGTCTCGAAGAACTTTCGAGCACCGCCGTATCCTCAAATGACGGCGAGTTCGATACATCGACGACGACCGCGGCACCGTTCAGGGCTTGGGCCAGGCCCTCGCCCGTGAGGTGTGTTCACGCCGGAGTCCGGTGACGCCGGCACCGCCTGGTGGCCTTGCTGACTCAGTTTGCGGACGAGCTTTGATCCAATGAGCCCGGTTCCGCCGATTACCACAATCTTCATAACGAGCCACCTTGTTGTAGCCTTGTCGGGGCTGTGATGTATGAGTCCAGGTGGACACCATCAACTCTCATTCATTGCGCGGGCACTACCGGCGGACTGCCCTTGTCCTTCAACAGGAACACCAGGAACTTGGCCGGTTTGGTGCTGCTGGCGTTGCGTCCAACGACATGGACGTCGTCAGGGCCTTCATAAAACGTCTGCCCGGGAAGCAGCGTCACCGACTCTCCTCCTTTCACCTGCATCACGATCGAGCCCTCCAGCACGTAGACGAACGCATTGGCATTGTGCCGGTGGATGGATCAGCTCCGCCAGGCGCATACTCGCCGGTGATCATCACGACTTCTTTGCCTGGAATGTTGGTCAGGGCTTTTGCCATGAGCGGCGTGACCGTGGGCTCCTGGGCGGCCAACCTGCCGGTGAAGGCGAGCAGGCAGACCACCGAACCTGCCAGGGCGATCTTCAGGGTGCGCATCGTGCGGTTTTTTTTTTTTTTTTTTAAAAAAAAAAAAAAAAAAAAAAAAATAGGTCATGAATTACATTTTCCAGTTCCTGGCGTAGTCCCGCAGAATCCTGTTACCCGATTGCCAAACCAATGTCCAGCTTCGGAGGTGTGCAATCAACCCCCGCGTCCTGCTGCAGAGTACCGGGCTGCTCGTCGTGTCCAATGTGTTCATGACCTTCGCCGGCACGCTCACCTGCGCAACCTCAGCGGCCGTCCATGGTATATCGCGGCCATTGCCAGCTGGGGCGTCGCCCTCCTCGAGTACCTGTTTCAGGTCCCGGCCAACCGTATCGGCTACACCGTGTTGAGCCTCGGCCAACTCAAGATCATGCAGGAAGTGATCACGCTGGTCGTCTTCGTGCCGTTCGCGATGCTTTACATGCGGCAGCCGATCCGCTGGATTATCTGTGGGCGGGACTCTGCATCCTCGGGGCGGTGTACTTTGTGTTTCGGAGGTAGGTCCGAGCGGCGAGAGCCGTCAGCCGTCAGCTGTTAGCCGCCAGCCGTCAGCCGTTAGGAAAAACCAAAGCCGTAAGTCAGTGGCTCTGGCTTAAGGCTTAAAGCTGACGGCTGAGGGCGTACTGACGGCTGACGACCTCACTCATCCTTCACGGCCCCTTCATCCCCTCGACGCTAGCTTCTGACTCAGATGGACCAGCAAAGGGGGCTTCATGTCCATCAATCCCGCGCATCTTCACCTCGCGCTTAACCACGTCCCGGTACTCGGCGTCCTGTTCGGCACCATCCTGCTCGCCGTCGGTCTCTGGCGCCGGAACGACACGATTCGGCGGACCAGCCTCGTTGTCCTGCTGCTGACGGGCGCAGCCGCGGGCGCTGTCTACCTGACCGGCGAACCGGCTGAAGAACTGATAGAGAACACGGCCGGGGTGTCCGAAAGACAGATCGAACGGCATGAAGACGCTGCCGTCACAGCCACCACCGGGGCAGCGCTTCTCGGTGTGGCCGCTCTCGTGCTGCTCTGGCGTTCGCGTCGCACCGGGTCGATGCCATCGCGCCTGCTCGTCGCGATCTTCGGCTTGGCTGTGCTGACGACGGTGCTGATGGCTTGGACCGCGAACCTCGGCGGGCAGATCCGGCATTCGGAGATCACCACCGCCGGCGTGACGTCGACCGAGGCCGCGACACCCGACGACGCGGACGAGTGAGCGCAAGCCCGGTCCCTCACGACGGAGATGGGCCATGACCGTCCTCTGCGGAACCGACTTCAGCCGTCTGGCCACCGAGGCCGCGCGGGTTGCGGGTCTGATCGCGCGCGGATCAGGACAGGACCTGCACCTGGTACACGTACTTCCGGCCGAATCGTTGCATCCCGATACCGGATCACGGCCGGGTCAGTCGGGTTTTCCGGAGGACCGTCTTGCCTGGGAGGCCGAAACCCTCCAGGTGGCCGGTCTCCCGATTGTCACCGAAGTCCTGCACGGCAGGCCGGACGAGGCATTGGTCAAGCGGGCCGGGGAACTCGGCGCGACACTCATCGTGATCGGGGCCGTGGGGCACCGGGCGATCGATCGTTGGGTGCTTGGCAGTTGCGCGGACGCTACTGCCCGTGAAGCCTCGGTGCCCGTGCTGGTAGTGCGGGCGGCAGAGCCATTTGTCGAATGGCTGGTGAAGGGAAAGGCCTTGAAAGTCGTGATCGGCTTCGAGGCGGGCCCCAGCTCAGACGGAGGGCTGGCGTGGGCCGGCGCCCTGGGCAAGATCGGTCCGATTGATCTCGTGGTAGCCCGGCTCGTTGTGCCGGGAGAGGAGAACCGGCGCCGCGGCTTCTCGGGTCCGGGAATGGGTATCGCGCTGTTGCCGGAGACCGAGGCCAGGCTGCTCGAGGAGCTGAGTGCCCGGAAACGGTCGCTGCTGGGTGATGGTGACATGGCGGTCCGGCTGCAAGTCATCCCGGCATTGGGACGGCTCGACCGTGCTCTGGTGGTGGCAGCGGAAGAGCTCGGGGCGGACCTGATTGTCGTGGGCAGCCACCAGCGTGAGGGGTTCCGCCGCTGGTGGCATGGCTCCGTGTCGGGTGGCGTGCTGCACGCCGCGCCCATGAGCGTGGCGGTAGTCCCGGTTCGTGCCTCGGGCCCTGCAGACTGAGGATCAGGACTGAGGATTCAACTTCAGGCTGGCGTTAGATGACCTCGCGCAGCGCACTGGGCCAGGCACCGCCGGCATTCCGGGACGCGGTCTCCTCCGTTAAGCGGGCTCGGTGCGTCGTCCTCGCCACCCTGGCATTCCCTCCCCGTGGAGCAGGTGGGGGCCCTGCTGTCCAGCTCGGTGGTCGAGGGGCTGGCTCCCGAGGAGGCCGCTGCGCGGCTTCGACACTATGGGCCGAATGCCATCACCGAGCGGCGGCGCCGCCACGCCGGCCTGATTTTTCTCGCTCAGTTCTCCGACTTCATGGTGCTCGTGCTCGCGACCGCGGCGATACTCGCCGGCGTGATCGGCGAGCCGCAGGACACCGTCGCCATCGTTGCCATCCTGGTCCTGAACGCGGTGCTGGGCTTCGTCCAGGAATATCGTGCCGAGCGTGCCCTCGAATCGCTACGGGCGATCTCGGTCCCTGCTGTGCGGGTCCGTCGCGGAAGGATGACGACCGTGGTTCCGGGGACGGAGCTGGTTCCCGGGGACTTGGTATTGCTGGAGGCCGGCAATCTGGTCCCCGCCGATCTCCGGCTTACCGAGGCCACCCACCTCCGGATCGAGGAAGCGCCGCTCACCGGCGAATCGCACCCGATCGACAAGATCACCGACGCTTTGGCCGATCCTGACCTCGTCCTGGGCGACCGGCGCAACATGGCCTACAAGGGCACATCCATCGTGCATGGCCGCGGAGCGGGGTTGGTCGTCGCATCGGGGATGAATACGGAGTTGGGGCGGATTGCGAGTCTGCTGGTACAGGAGCGAGGCGTCAGGACGCCGCTGCAGCTCCGCCTCACTCGACTGGGACAGCGCCTGGCTGGCGCCGCGCTCGCCGTATGCGCCCTGGTCCTGCTGCTCGGCTTGGTTCGGGGCGAGCGACTGCTGCCCATGCTGCTCACCGCCATCAGCCTGGCAGTCGCGGCGATTCCCGAGGCGCTTCCCGCGGTGGTGACGGTAGCGCTCGCGCTCGGGGCGCGGCGGATGATCCGGGAGCGCGCGCTAGTTCGCCAGTTGCCCGCGGTCGAGACCCTTGGTTCGGTGACGGTCATCTGCGTTGACAAGACCGGGACGCTGACCGAGAACCGGATGCAGGTCGAGGGCTTTGTGGTGAATGAGGTCGCAAGCGGTCCCCCGCCCGAATCCGCGAGGCCCGACCCGTGGCCCCGGCTGCTGGAAGCGCTCGCGCTCAGCAACGATGTGCACCTCACTCCCGATGGAAGCCGCTCGGCGATCCCACGGAGATCGCCCTCTTTCAGGCCGCCGCCGGTGCAGGCTGCGATCCGGCCGCGGCCGCCCAGCGCAGCCCTCGGCTGGCGGAGCTGCCCTTCACCGCCGAACGCGCCTGCATGACGACGCTGCACCGTTCCGGGTCCGAGGTCATCGCCTATACCAAAGGATCGCACGAGCGGGTCCTCTCCATGTGTGTCGATCGGCTGGGTGCGAAGGGGGCCGAGACCTTGAACACTCGGGCCCTCATGAAGCAGGCCGAGGACCTGGCCGAAAAGGGACTCAGAGTGATCGCACTTGCGTACCGCCGGTTCTCTGCAGTGCCGGACCTCCTGACTCCTGAGACCGTGGAAGTGGGACAGACCTTCTCGGCCTGGTCGGGCTTCTCGATCCACCGCGGCCCGAGGCCGCGGAGGCCGTGGCCACTTGCCGCGCCGCGGGCGTCACCGTGGTGATGATCACCGGAGACCACCCGGTCACGGCCCGGAACATTGCGGCGCGTCTCTCGATCCTCGAACACGGGAAAGAGGTGCTGACCGGTTCGCAGCTCGAGAGGCTCGCACCGGAAGCCCTTATTGAACGGGCCGAGAGCGTGCGGGTCTACGCCAGGGTCGCGCCGGAGCAGAAGATCGCGATCATCCGCGCACTGCAGGCTCGGGGTGAGTGCGTCGCCATGACGGGGGACGGCATCAACGATGCTCCTGCACTCCGCCGGGCAGACATTGGCATCGCGATGGGGCGGGGCGGGACCGATGTGGCCCGGGAGGCGGCTCACCTGGTTCTGCTGGACGACAACTTCGCGACCATCGTGTCGGCGGTTCGCGCCGGCCGACGCATCTACGACAATATCCGCAAGTTTGTGCGCTACGTGGTCACCTGCAACGCTGCGGAGGTGGAGACGCTGCTTCTGGCTCCACTGATTGGCCTGCCGATCCCGCTCCTGCCGATTCACCTGCTCTGGATCAACCTGGTCACCGATGGCCTTCCAGGAATCGCGCTTGCAGTCGAACCGGCGGAGCCCGACGTCATGCGCCGGGGCCCCCGCGCGCCGGGCGAGAGCATTTTCGCCGGCGGGCTGTGGCAGCACGTAGTCTGGGTGGGGCTGGTGATGGCGGGAGTCACTCTGACGATTCAGGCTTGGGCCTACCATCACGAGATGGTCCACTGGCAGACAATGACGTTCACGGTGCTGGCGCTTTCCCAGATGGGCCACGTCCTTGCCATTCGCTCGGAGCGAACCTCGCTGTTCCGGGCCGGGATCGGATCGAATCTTCCTTTGCTCGCTGCGGTGGCGCTGACCGTGCTTCTGCAACTCGGCACCATCTATCTGCCGGGTGCGGCGGCAGTGTTCAAGACGCAGCCGCTCAGCCCAGGCGAGCTGCTGGTCTGCCTGCTGCTTTCCACCGTTGTCTTCTTCGCGGTCGAGGGCGAGAAGTGGCTGATTCGCCGAGGCTTGCTGTATCGTGACTAGGCGCCTACCGCGACGAGGACTTCCTCGCGGGAACTGTCCCGCAGAGGAAGTCCGGCCGGAATTACTTAGACGGTGACGGTGAGTTCGTTCTCGACTGCGGTGACGCCCGGCGCGGCCCAGGCCGCATGCTCCGCCTCCCGCCGCTCATCCCAGGAGTGCACAGTACCCCGGAGGGTGATCCGGCGGTCCCTGGCCTCGACCTTGATTTCCTGGGCGTGCAGGGCCGCACTGCGGGACAAGGCTGCCTGGATCTGCTTGGTCACTTCGGCAACTCGCACCGACGGCGGCTCCAGAATCACCTGATTGTTCACCCCGCGAACCCCTGGCAGCAGGCGTAACGCATTCTCGGCGTGATCCCTCTGGTATTGCCATTCGACCTTCCCTTCGAGTGTCACCCAGCCGTTCTCCACCCGCACCTTGATCCGATCCTTGGGCACGGAGGCGGACAAAGCCAATGCCTGCAACGCTGCTCTTGCGATATCGACGTCGCTGTGCTCGAAGGCAGCGGTGGGAACCACCGTCAGCTCATTGGCGATGGCTGCTACCCCAACCACGCGCTCCACCGCACGCAGGGCGGCCAGCTTCTCGGCATATGTCCTCACCCGCCCGGTCAGGGTCACCAGCCCGCCGGTCACGTTCACGCCGATCTCCTTCTCATCCAAGCTGGGCTCCCACCGAAGCTCATCCACAACGTCTGGCTGTAACTGCCGATCCGGTTTCATAAGGCCTCCTGTCTTTCATGTCATCACTCGATCATTTCTGCGAACGACGAGGGCTGTCTGCGTCTTCCCATTGTATTTGCTCAGTGGTGAAGCCAGCATGAATCGAGTGCGAGAGGGTGGCTGGCACTCCAGCAGCCTTCGTACCGCATGGCTCTGAACTCTCCTTCATACGATGCTCAGACTGGGTTCAGTCCCCTGATGCCAGCTTGAAGTGTGTAGATGCTGCCGCCTCAGGCTGAAAGGAACTCTCCCGTGACCACCGTCGATTTGCTTCAACCCGGTACGAAGTTGCCCGCCTTGGGGGAGTCGCTAGAGATGCTCCAGGGCCTCGGCCGTTTGCATGCCGCCGGTCCACTGGTCGTGACATTGTATCTGCGGCTCGATGGAGAAGCTCGTGTCGGCAACCGGTACCGCCTCGCCGGACACGATGCCATCCGGCGTGCTCGGGAGGTGGTGGATCAATTGGACCTTACCCACACTGATCGCGAGGCGCTGCATCGTGACCTGGCGAGGGTGGAGGCTCAAATCAACAATGCCTCGACCCTGCCACACAGTCCGGGATTGGTGCTCTTTGCCTGCGAGTCCCTCAGCCTGTTCCAGTTGCTGCCGCTCCCCCGAGTTCTGGAGACCCGGCTTCTCCTCGGCGACCGGCCGCGACTGGCCGAGGCACGCGCCGCAGTCGAACAGTTTGGCCGGATACTGGTGGCGCTCGTCGATCGGACCCACTGCAGGTTCATTGAGGTGACCGCCTTTGAGGTGAACGAGTTGTCCGGGCTGACGCTGCCGGCTACCCGGGGCGGAAAGTACCATAGCGACCGGGAGGACTCTCCCGGGTGGGGTGAACGGGATTTCCACAACCGCATTCAGGAGGAGCGACGCCGGCATGCCGCCGTGGTGGCCCGCCGGATCGAGCGGCTTGGAGCAGAGCGGCAGTATCAGGGGATCGTCCTGGCGGGGCCATCGCGCACTGTGGCGGAGCAGCAGCGGTTCCTCTCCCGGTCCATCGCCTCCCGAGTGCTCGGGACGCTGCCGCTGAACCCGACAGCGGTGACACCGGCGGCAGTCGGGGAAGCCGTGTTAAAGCTCCGGTCTGTCTGGGAACGGTCTCACGAGGCAGAAGTCCTGGCCGAGGTGGAGCGGGGAGTAGGAACAGGCTGGGCGGTGAATGGCGCCCGATCGACACTCAGGGCGCTTGGTCGCGGTCAGGTGAGAGTGCTCATCGTGCCGGCGGGTCAGACTGGCGCCGGCTACCGCTGTGCAGCGTCCGGGAGACTCGTCCTGAGCGGGGCCGATTGTCAGCGCGAAGGCGAGCCGGTTCCGGTGCCGGACCTCGTGAGCGAAGTCCTGGAGGATGCCCTCAACCAGGGGGTCGAGATCGAGGTCATTGACGATCCGGAAACCGCCGGGGGCGTCGACGGCATGGCCGCACTGCTCCGGTTCCTGTAGTCGGGACCAAGTTCGGAGGCTTCCTGACGGCGCCTCCGGCGCCGGAAACATTGATTTCGAATCGTTCACCCCGGTGCCGCAGCAGAAGCCCGTGGCGTTAGGTGGCCAACAATTGCCGTTATCGTCGAATAAGAGGTGAACTATGAACAAGGCGGAACTGAAGAGCTTTGGGAAGCCGGATGAAGTTCGGGAGTTCCCAAAAGGACGACTGGAACTCATCAAGATCGGTGGCGCAGTAGTGGGACGTGCCATCTTCGAGCCTGGCTGGCGCTGGTTGAGGTCGGTGCAGCCCCTTGCAAAGACGAAGAGCTGTGAAGCGCCGCACTTTCAGTACCATCTGTCGGGCATGCTCAAGGTGGTAATGGACGACGGAACCGAGCTTGAGTGCCGACCTGGTGATGTGTCGCTTCTTCCTTCAGGTCATGACGCGTGGGTTGTGGGGGATGAGCCTGCGGTCGTCGTAGACTTTCAAGGGATGATCGACTACGCGAAGACGCTTTAGGCGGCCTGCACCAAGCCGTTATGCTCCACACCAGCCGCAGTAGAGGCGTTGATATGCCACACCGGATGGGCAAGGCCGGCCTTGTGCTTGGTTGGCTCTTGATCGCCATCGGGATCGCCTACCTCGTCCTGGGTGGACGTGGTGCGCTCGCCCAGGCCACAGGATCGCTGCCCCGCATCATTGTGGGCCTGGTCGCCGTCGTGGTGGGTAGCTCCATTGTGCGCTGGGCCAAGCGGGCTGGGGCATAGCAGCGCGCCTTGGCGTTGCGCGCGCGGTTCGTCCTCCTTGGCTCTCTGCACTTGCAGTCCTGTGCGGCGTGGGGCCTATGCTGTGAACACGCCGCCGCCTAACCCGGGCGTAAAGCGGTCGACGCGCGGTGGCGGCCTCCGCGGAGAGTCGACTGTAGTGTCATGGCACCCGATCGCCGTAACGCTGGCGCTAGCTGTCCTGACGGGCTGCGTCTCCGTCCGCTATCAGGACCCGGGCAAACCATCACGCCGCGCACGGAAGAGACCCTTGTTTTCGGGCGTGTTCGCTTCTTCCATGATGGGCGCGAGTTCTTCCCCTGGAACGTGAGCCTCGTTGAACCTGGGGTCGGGACGCATACTGAGCGGCACCTGTGGCTGCTGCGCCTGGGACGGCGCGCCGTCTCGGCCGAGGTGCATCCCGACCCAGATGGCTCGCTGGCGATCTGGCTCGCCAGCGGAGACTACGCCCTGCTCGGCAGCACGCAGCTTGCGACGTCGGGAGCGCCGCCGTACGAGGTGGTGGCACTCCTCCGGGTTCCAGCGGAGCCGGTCGCCGCGTATGTCGGAGACCTGAACATGAAGACCGAGAGCTACGAAGGCGGGCATCTGTCGCACGGTGAGCTCGGCGAAGAGTCGGTCACCCTGCTGCCGATTGACATCGCCCGAGCGACACTCGAGCAAAGGCTCGGGACGCTGCCGGAACCACCCGTCCTGTCGCCATGGTGCACCGGCGAGCATTTGCCCGGCTTCAACGATGCCAAACTCGCGACCCGCGCCAAGGAACTCCTGGACCGCGGTTGTGCCGACGCGAGCTGAGCCGATGGCAACCTCGGAGCCCTAACAATCCCTCGGACGTCATCCATCGCTCGTGGGGGCGGAGGACGTACTAACATATATGGCTGCAATGAATTCTGACCCGCAAGCCACGTTTCGCCGCATCGCTGCATCCGGACCCCGTCGTTCTTGACCAGCTGCGTGTGGCGGAAAAGGTCGCGCTTGTTCTCTCTGGGTCCCTTGCTGGGCTGGTGCTGGCTGGTTGGCTGATCCCCGGTCTCGCAGTCGCGTGGCCGAACGCGTGGTCGTTGATGAAGGCGAACACCGCGCTCTGGGTTGTCCTCATTGCCGGAGGTCTCGCGCTCGCACGGCCCAAGCAGAGCACGAGATGGATCATCCTCGGCCGCGTGTTCGCCGGGGTAGTCATCGGGATTGCCGGCACCGCGATGTTCGAACACTGGAGCGGTCACAGCACGGGCGTCAGCACCCTGCTCGCGTCCGATCGCGACGTCGTGCGGCCAGGATTGATGTCACTGCAGTCAGCGATCGGCCTGGCTCTACTCGGCGTTGCGATGCTGATCGACGTCTCCCGAAGCGGCCCGTTAGGCGCAGCGTTGGACGCTCTCAGCGTCCTTCTCGTCTCATACACACTCGTACTCACCGCCGGCTACGTCTTCAATGCGCATAGTTTCGTCGGTCCTACGCCGACGATGCGCATGTCGCCGCAGACGTTGATATGTGTGGCGCTCCTTACCTTCGTCGTCACAAGCAGGCGCGCTCCCTACGGCGCGTTCGCGTCGCTGGTGGGAATCGGCATCGGTAGTAGGTTCGCGCGTCTCGTTCTTCCGCTCGCGGTCTTGCTCGCGTTCAGCTTCATCCTCGGCGGCGCGAACCTGTTGGCCTCTGGAACGGTGACGCTCCCCTATGCCGCCGCCATCACGGCATCGAGCATGGCCATCGTCCTGGTCGGAGTAGTTGTCCTACTGGCGGTGAAAATCAACCGACTGGAGGAGGACCTGCGCAGTCAATCGTTGTCCGACGAGCTGACGGGACTGCACAATCGGCGCGGCTTCTATTCCTGGGCGAGCAGGCCGTGCGCGATGCTCGGCGCAGCGCGAAGCCGGTGACCGTGTTGTACTTCGATGTGGATGAGCTCAAGCACGTGAACGACACGCTCGGACACGATGTCGGTTCGAGCTTGTACGCGATGTGGCGACGCTGCTGCGCTCGACCTTCCGCGTCAGCGACGTCGTTGGGCGCCTGGGCGGTGACGAGTTTGCCGTGTTCGCGCACGATAGTGATGACGACCTAAAGCCGCGACTGCATCGGTTGCAAACGGCCACTGATGCCATCAACCAGTCAGGCGAGAAGCCATATCTCATCAGCTATAGCGTCGGCCGGGCGACGTCGCGTATGGACTCCGACGAGACATTCGTCAAACTCGTTGAGCGTGCCGACGCCGCAATGTACATGCAGAAGCGCGAGCACCGCGCCGGTCGCAGTATGCGCGATCCTGCACGGCAGCCGAGTGCAGACGCGATGAGTCGTAGACGTCTCCTTTGTGGCTACGGAGCATGGTGATCTCGGGGGCGCTGGAATGTTAGACCATCCGGTCGGCTGGCGTGCCATATAGCCTGACGCCGCCCGCCTGAGCTTCGGCCGAACCTCTGACACGCTGGCTGTTACGACCTCGCGCACACTCCGGCATGCCGAAGACAGAAGCCCCGCAACATTGTGCGGGGCTTTCCGTTGAGTACGATGGGCGATGGAGGGACTTGAACCCCCGACCTCGCGCATGTGAGGCGCGCGCTCTAACCAGCTGATTCGGGAAACGACGGATGACGCGCTCGCCAGGCGCGCCATCCGCCATACGACATTGAACTTCCTTGTCCTACCGCAACGACTTGAACCCTGCGCGGAGATCGCCCACCAGCAGCCCAGGCCGTTCCCATGCCGCGAAGTGCCCGCCCTTATCGTGCTTCTTGTAAAGGAGCAGATTGGAATAAGCCCGCTCGGACCAACTCCGTGGGAGCTTCGTAGACCTCTTCAGGGAAAACGCTGACGACGGCCGGAACGGAGATCTTGAAGTCGTTGAAGAACGCGCCCTTGTATTCCACATAGAGCCGAGCACTGGACACGCCCGTGTTCGTCAACCACGCAAGGGTGATGTTGTCGAGGATGTCGTCCCTTGTGAGGTCGCCGTAGGGCACCCCATCGAGAAAGAGTTTCGCGATGTGCCGGTAGCTGGCCACGTCGTGGTCGATCAACCAGGCGGCCAGGGCGATGGGTGAGTCCGCCAACCCGTACAGGGTCTGCGGGTGTGTGAAGCCATCATCACCTGCGTAGGGATCTGCCGGTACAGGGCCCCGAATCTGGTCGTATGCCCGCTGCTCCTCAGCCGAGAGACCGGCCGGCGGCGGCCCGCCGGACTGCAGCGCCTTGGTAACGTCAGCGGGCGCGGTTCCGGGGAAGTTCACGTGGATGCCGACCAACTCGGGGAGGTGCCTGCAGGAGCCATCAGGTTCGTGACGAACCCCACCCCAGTCACCGCCCTGCGCCACAAATCGGGCTGTACCCGAGGCGCTTCATCAGCTCCACCCATGCCCGTGCCATGCAGAGCGGGGCTCCCAACCCGGCGGTAGTGGGTTTGCCTGAGAACCCGTAGCCGGCCATCGAAGGGATCACCACGTGGAAGGCGTCCGACGCGCTGCCACCGTGGAGCCGTGGGGTTGGTCAGCGGATCGATGATCTTCAGCTGCTCGATGGGCGAGCCGGGCCAGCCGGTGGGAGGACGTGATGAGCGGCATCGCATTCTCCATGCTTTGAACGAATGTGCATTGAAATGAATGTCGAGGCCGTCGACCCTCGGTGAAAAAATTGGGGTTAGGAGTTCAGCCTCGCCTCGACCTTGCGCCAGTCGTAGTCCGTCACCCAGTAGCGCGCGAGGTTCTGCATCATCGCCAGCTGGACACCCTGCGTGCCATCACTGACTTGTTTCCTTCTCGGGCCAAATTGTGGCTTTGACGCGATTGCGCAGCTCGGTCAGAGCGGAATCAGGAAAGCTCACATGAAACGGACGAATATCCTGTACCGGCTGGCGGGTCTTTCGTGCGGCATCAGCCAAAGTTGCAGTCTTAGTCCCAGTCCATAGCTCCAACCTCCGATAAAGCGCGAAGAGTCCCAGCTCTGCCGGCGGGCAACGATTGCGGGCGGCACTACAAGACAAACGACGGCGATCACGATCGGACATCTTAACAATCCTCCACTTGCGGGTTTGCGGGCATACAGGGGGCGTGGCTTGCGTCATCCACCAGCGGGCGGCCGACAAGTGCGGGATCCGGGGAAGTCGCGCAGGGGGCCACACTATTCACAACTCAAGGAAGTACGTCAAGCCCCGACAGTGACACACGTGTTACACGCGACTCCTCGTTGGGACTGGAGCCCCTGGTTGAGGTCAGCGATGGTATCGTCGCCAGAAAGGTCTACCCTGTCATGCTGCCCCACGTCGAATATCGGCTGACCGAGGCACAGCTTCGCTGACACGCTGGAAAACGAAAAGAGCCCCGCACCATTGTGCGGGGCTTTCTGTTGGGGCGATGG
>CAWGED010000016.1:0-24125 GCA_963821525.1 uncultured Gemmatimonadales bacterium
CCCATGTTTGCAAAAAGAAAGCCCCGCAGAGTTTTGCGGGGCTTTCTCCCTTCCGATCCTGTCAATGAAGGCTGTCGGGTTTCCCCGCCCGTTCGCGATCTCTGACTACGACCGTTAAATCCTTACAATCTGGAGGCCGTTATGACCAAGCGCGGCAAATCGCTCAGCACCCGACAGAAAAAGGCTAAGCGT
The DNA here is from genome assembly GCA_963821525.1 of uncultured Gemmatimonadales bacterium. GTDB lineage: Bacteria > Gemmatimonadota > Gemmatimonadetes > Gemmatimonadales > GWC2-71-9 > DATBGE01. Next base: position 193 of record CAWGED010000016.1, read on the forward strand.
CTGACCCTCACTAAGAAAACTCTGCGAGACCTCACGCCGAAGCGTGACCCGGTCGGCGGGCGTGGCACTGGCGGCGGGTACTGCACCTATCAGGTAAGCGCCTGCTGAGAGTCTTGGGTTGGTCGGGACGGGCCCGACCCCCTGGTCTGCACGGCTGCCCGGTCACAGCAGGCCACACGCCGACCACCAGGGGGATGCGTCGCGGTCGTAGCCTGAGCGATCCGCTAAGGGGCCGTCCAGTGAGACGAGCGCTGTTTGGGTTGCCTTGGTGTTGTGGGGGAGCACCAGGAAATCAACCGCGCGCCAGCTGGCTATAGCGGCGATAGAGCGCGCGCTTCACATGCGCGAGGTCGGGGGTTCAAGTCCCTCATCGCCCATTGGTGGTTAGCGGTTAGCTATCAGCGAGTAGCGGTCTAGTCGACCCTCCGGTTGTGGATCGGAGGGTCGATTGATTTCCGGGCTTATGGCCACTCGATCGTGAGGGCCGGGCTTGCCGCTCACTCGTCCGCGTCGTCGGGTGTCGCGGCCTCGGTCGACGTCACGCCGGCAGTGGTGATCTCCGAATGCCGGATCTGCCCTCCAAGGTTCGCGGTCCAGGCCATCAGCACCGTCGTCAGCACCGCCAAACCAAAGGTCGCCAGGAGCAAGGTCGATGGCATCGACCCGGTACGGCGCGAACGCCAGAGGAGCAGGAGAGCGGCCACACCGAGAAGAGCCGCCCCGGAGGTGGCCACGGCGGCGGCGTCTTCATGCCGCTCGATCCGTCTTTCCGACACCACAGCCGCGTTCTCTATCAACTCTTCAGCCGGTTCGCCGGTCAGGTAAACCGCGCCTGCTGCTGCCCCCGTCAACAGCAGGACAACGAGGCTGGTCCGCCGAATCGTGTCGTCCCGGCGCCAGAGTACCGACGGCGAGCAGGATAGTGCCGAACAGGACGCCGAGTACTGGGAGATGGTTCAGCGCGAGGTGAAGATGCGCGGGATTGATAGACATGGAGCCCCCTTTGCTGGTTCATTCTGATCAGAAGCTAGCATTAGGGGATGAAGGGGCCGTGAAGGACGAGTGAGGTCGTGGCTTAGGGCTAATGTCATTTTGCTGACGGCTGACGAGGCCATCGCAAAAGCAGCAGGAGATCCACCAATCCTGTTCCCGCAAACAATGCCGAAGATTGGACTGGGGATCAGCCCTAGCTGGTTAGAGCACGCGCCTCACATGCGAGGCCGGGGGTTCAAGTCCCTCATCGCTCATTAGCGATTAGCGGTTAGCGGTAGAAGCGTGGTCGACCCTCTCGCAAACGAATCCAAAGGGTCGATTGTTTTTGCTGGCAATGTTGCGCCGACAAATAGGGAAATCCAGCGAGGTCGGGGCGGGAGCCGCGCGGGTCTGCGGCTGGGCTCGCTCCGCTTCGCATCAAGTCCCTCATCGCCGATCGCATGACGTCAACCACCTCGGTACCCCACCCAGGTTACCCCCGCACTAGGTCGCGCAGGAGGGTGGTCAGAACACTGGGAAAGCGCTCGACCCGGGAGAGCACTTCGAAGCCCCGGTCGAAGATCCGGGGGGCGGTACCGGGGGGCTTCTCGGTCCACCGTGAGGCAGAAGACGTGGGTACAGCCTGGCGCCGGGCCTCGGCTACTGCCATGCGGGTGTCTTCAATGCCGTAGCGTCCCTCGTACTCGTCCACATCGTTCTGGCCGCCCGTCGGAGAGGAAAAGCAGCAACGATGCCGCACCGGCTGGCGCACAAGCCCCGCGGTGACGTGCCGGAGCGCTGCACCGACGCGGGTGTAACCATCCGGCTCCAGGCCTGCGATCTGGTGCAGTACGTCTCCGCCTCCAGCGGCCTCGTCGAAGCGCTTGAGCACCCGGACGGTGACGCGGGCAAGGCCCTGAACTTGCGAAGGCCAGCACCGCGTGCGGATCGCCCAGTGAGGCGAGCGCTTCGCCGACGATGAGCAACGCCTCCTTCTCCACGTCGATGATTCGCCGGTCGCCGGCGACCCACCCATCGGTGGATGCACTCTGCGTCGACCAACAAGGCGATCGCCGCGTCGCGTCGCACGGGCCGAGTGTCGACATAGAATCGGTCATCTGCTATGCCCCCGCCACGGCGATCGGCGTGGGCCGCGACCAGTGCATCCACATCCAGATCGCCACCTCCCGCTGGCGCCGAAGGAGCGTGCGCCGCGGCATGAGGCGTCTCGAAGTCCCGGCGGACCGTGCGGATCATGGACGAATGCCGGCGCAGCATGGCTTCCACCCACACGTTGCTTCCCGCCTCGGCTACTCGCTCCCGGACAACCGCGGCGCGAGCCCGATAAGCTCCCGCCCGGCAGTCCCACTCCGGATAGGCGAGGCCGCGCGGCTCGGCTCCGACCTGGCGCCCCGGTGCGCGGGCAAGTTCGGGTCGGCTCCCGCCAGTACCCGGCGACCGCCGCTGGCGTCCGGACCAGGCGCGCCTCGGGCAACTCTCACAGCGCGTCGGCGAGCTCTCCGGCGTGCGTCCGCCTGCTGATCCCGATCGGCGGGGCGGTCCGGCCCGGCCGGGTCTTCGGCCTTCTCTTGCAGATCATCGGCCCGCACCATCGAAGTACCGGGCTCGCAGTTGTCCTCATCCTCGGAAGCCTCTCGGATGCGCGCGACGTCTGGGAAGAATTCGGCTCCGGCCGGGCGGAGAGAGGTTTTCGTCGGTTCCACCTGGCGCGGCCGTCGCAGGGGCCTCGAACGCGTCGTCCATCGCACCCCAAAGTGGGACCGGGGTTACGCCCCGATAGGGACCGCCCAGGCCCGCCAGCTTCAGCCGGTGTGTCTCAGCCCATTTGGCGCGAGGTCTCCGAGGTTTCTGCGACGACGAACGGCGCCGGTGGCAGTGCTGGATCCGCGGCAAGCAGTCCCCGCACCAGGGTCTCGACCGCGATCTCCTGATAGGAGGGCTGGCGAACGGACCGCCCTGGCGTCTGCAGCTTCCCCCGGCCCGGGCCTCACTGAGAGCCGCAGCAAACCGAGGGAACATGCGCACCAGCGTTGCGTCCATCGCGGCAGCTTCGGCGAGCAGGTAGAGATCCCGAAGCATCGCATCCCCGGCGGGAAGGACGGCCCTCGTACCACGGTGGGCCCGCGCCGCTTGCTCCAGTGCCATGGGGGGGTGATCGGTGCTCGATCTGCCCCGGCGGGAGAGAATCGAGACGCCCGGGGAGCCTGATTCGCACGCCGTCCATCGAAGCCAGGGCGTGCGGACTGCAACAAATGGGATGTGCGGTGGAGCTCGGGCCAGGCGTGCCAGGAAACTTGGCGGTGGTGGTGGTTCCGCGGTCCCCATTTCCGGAGCCTCGGGGAAGACCGCGGCGACGAAGAGCTCCAGGCGCCGTCTCAGGTCCTGCAATCCGGGTCGTTGTTCCGCGACCCGCGCCACCCGTCGGGCCCATAGCTCGCGTGCCAGGCGCGTGGCATGCAGGGCAGCTTCGGCGATGACGTCTTCGGGCTCCGCCACCGGATCAGAAACTCGCGGTGATCAGGTCGTCGATAGCAGCGAGCAGATCGGGGTCATCAGTGAGCGGCGCCAGGAGGGCAACCCGGCAAGACTCGGTCGGGGCGATGCCACCGCTGATGAGCCGGGCCGTCGCCACGAGGAGCCGACTGCTGGGCACGGCGGCGAGCCCCCGGCCCGTAGCCGCCGAATCCGGCCCGCCAGCTCCACCAACGCTCCGGCGGTCGTGTTGTCCACGCCCCCTGGTGCATGCACCACCCGGTGCTCCAGGTCGGCCCGCGGGAGGGAAATTGAATTCGAGGGCCACAAATCGCTGCCGCGGGCTCGGCTTGAGATCCTTGAGCACGTGCTGGTAACCGGGATTGTAGGAGACGACCAGCTCGAAACCCCGGCGCAGCCTCGACCAGCTCGCCGGTCTTTTCGATCGGCAGCATTCGGCGATCGTCGGTAAGTGGGTGAATCACGACGATCACATCCTGGCGGGCCTCTACCACCTCGTCGAGGTAGCAGATCGCCCCCAGTCGCGCCGCGCGTGCGAGGGGACCATCCTGCCACTCGGTTTCGCCGCCCCGCAGTCCAGCCAGCGGCCCGGTCAGATCCGCTAAAATGGAGATCGTCGTGGCAGGCCACCGTCACGAGCGGCCGTTTGAGGCGCCAGGCCACGCGCTCCACGAACCGGGTCTTGCCGCATCCCGTTGGCCCCTTGAGATGAACCGCCAGCCCCCTCCGGTGGCACTCCCCGAAGACCGCGATCTCGTTTCCAACCGGGAGGTAAAAAGGCTCCCCCCCGTCCGGATGGCGGAGCCCATCCGGGAGCGTGCGCGAGAGCGTCGCTAGTCGCTGCGGGTGCATGGCATCAACCCTGTGACTCAAGTCGCGACGGCCGGCCAAGCTGCAGTGAACCGCGACGCCGGGGCGCCAGGAAGAAGAAGTCGAAGACAGGAAAAGCCAGATCCTCGGTGCCGAACAACAACCCGGTGCCAAGCACCATGAGAAAATGCACCTGAATCTTGTGCTGGGTCTCGAGGTACCCGAGGCCCATGATGCGCTCCAGGTAGGTCTGGCCGATTCCCGCCGCGGCGAACGCCATCGTCTATCCCGAAGATCCCCGCCCATCTGCAGCCAAAACGCCCCACATCTCGAGTCGGCGACTCTCTCCCGCCTCCTGGTCGTGACCGAACAGCCCGGGCGCCGCGTAGGTAATCATCGCCAGCACGATCATCACGTCCGATCCGCAAGAAGGCCATGTGCCCGTGCATCGCGGCGAGCCCATGGTGCCGTGGGTCGACTTGTTCACCGAAGGCCAGGGGTGGGCCAGTCCCAGAATCCCGGCTCCCAGGGCGGAGAAGACCGCGCTTCCGATGGTCCAGTGAAGCGCAAGACGGGTCCGGGCGAGGAGAGCCCGGAGCGCCGAATGGCCATGTAGGCATAGATCGCCATCCCCAGGAAGGCCAGCGGTTCGAGCGCGCTGAAGACCCCGCCGATGGCCTGCCAAGAACTCGGCAATCCGATCCAGAAGTAGTGGTGCGCCGTGCCGAGGATCCCGGCGATGAAGGTGAGCCCGACGATCACGTAGAGCCATTTCTCCATCACCTCCCGGTCCGCTCCGGAGAGTCGGATCAGCAGGTAGGCCAGGAGCGCGCCCTGCACCATCTCCCTCCATTCATCAACCCACAGGTGGACGGTCGACCACCGGTAGTAGATGCTGACGGTGTAAAAGTCGTCGAAGGTGAATAGCGCCGGCAGGTAGAGGATGGTGGTGAGGGCCAGCCCTGCCAGCAGCACGCCCAGCGTAGTGGTGAAGCGTTTCACCTTCCAGATGGTCATTCCGATGTTGTACAGGAACATCAGCATCACGACGACGATCGCCAACTTCACCGGCATCGGCTGCTCCAGCAGCTTGTTCCCCTCGGTCCACCGGAACAGGTAGCCCACCACAGCGGTCACCCCCGCGGTAGTCCACAGGCCGAGCTGCCAGTAGGCGAGCCGCGGCGAGTGGAGCTCGCTCCGCGACTCCTCCGGCACCGGCCTGCCAATAGGTGGCGCCCATGAACCCGGTCAGCACCCACACGATGAGCAGGTTGGCGTGCATCCTCTGGACCTACGTCAAACGGCAGGAATGCCTTGATCGGGTCGGGTCCCAGGTACTTGGCGATGGAGATGGTGCTGAACACCATCTGCAGCTTCTACATAGAGCAGCAGGTGCGACGATGAAGTAGGCGTAGGCGACGGTCTGCGTGCGATAGCGCATCTCCGCTCCTTGCTACTTGAGAGTCATGAGGTAGGCCACCAGCGCATCCACCTGGGCCGGCTGGAGCGACTGGCCGAAGCCCGGCGGCATCATGGACTGGCCGTTGCTCGAGAAGGTCGGCCCGGGAACCAGGTCGGCGTTGGGATCCAGGATCGACTCGTGGATGTAGCTTGCCGCGTCGGTCGCCTTGCCGTGGTAGTCCGCGGCGCCGATGCGTGCCGCTGCCGTCGCGGCGATCCCCGCCAATGACGGGCCCACCAGGTTCACGCCGGTCGCGGTCGAGTGACAGGCAAAGCACCCCGGTGGCGACTGGCTGAAGAGCGCCTGCCCGATTGCCACCGGATCATCCGAGGCCGCCTGCGGAACCGCCCCGCCGACGTTGCTGCCCGGAATCGCAGCTCCGGAGACCATGATGGGCCGAGGAGGCCAGCCATGGTTGTCGATCTTCCCCACCCAGGTCAGGAAGGCGATCACCTCGTCGATCTCCTGGGCCGACAGTTTCAGGTTCGGCATGAGGCGCCGGTCCCGCTCCTCGTTGTAAAACTTGGAGGGATCGGCCAGGAAGGCGCGCAAGTAGGGCGCTCCCCGCTGCTCGGCGATCTTGGTCAGGTCGGGGGCGTAATACGCGCCCTCGCCGAGGAGAGTGTGGCAGTTGATGCAGTTCTTTCGGTGCCACACATGCTTCCCGGCGACGACCTCCGGCGTGATCTGGTCGGCATGGGTCAGCGTGGCGAACTGTCGGTGGCTGTCGATTGTGAGAGCGAGAAAGACCAGCGAGAAGAGAGCGGTGGAACCAAGAAAAAATGCCCGCGTCTGTCGTTTGTTCATGGACCCCCCGGGTCAGACACCGATCTGGCGGAAGTAGCGGAGCGCCATGGTCGCGCCGTAGCCGGCCGCGGCGGCCATCAGAGCCAGGATGAGCAGGCACAGGGCGCGGGTGAGAACCGTCGCACCCGGAGCGGGCGGGCCTGTAGTACTGTCCATCTGCGACCTCCGAGGTGGGGAACGTGCGGAGGCAAGGGGTCAGCGGGTCCAGCCATTAGTACCGTCGGGGGCAGGATCGCGCAACCTTCAGACGGAGAGCTTCGACAGAGGACTCTGCGGCGGGGAAGCGGAGACGCCGCCGGGTCCCGAGCCCCTCATCGTCCGTTGGTCAAGGAGCGTAAGCCCTCAGCCGTCAGCTGTCTGCTATCGGCGAATGGCTTACAGCCTAAGGCCTATGGCTTATGGCTGACGGCTGACGGGGAGCCCCGCGCCGGCCTGCGGCCGTGCTCGCTCCGCTTCGCGTCAAGTCCCTCATCGCCCATGCGTGTAACAGAAGCTCCGCCGTCGATTCGAGACGCGCGGGGGTTCGATTTTCTCGGTCTCCAACCAAGTCAGGGTGTGATCCGCGCCGGCCTGCGGCCGTGACTCACGCCGAGGTACCCCATCGAGATGATAGTCCAAAGTCCAATTGATGGGCCGCCACCCTTCTGAGAGATTGTTTCCCCCCACTTCTGGTAGCGCATCCGAATTGGATCGGACATGCGCAACGGACAATCCTCCCGGCGAGGAGCGCCCGTGACCAACTCGAAGGGGTCCCGTACACCCCCAGACCTCCTATCAGTGTGCTAGGAGATCCTCGCCATGACCGGCACTTGACCGCCCACCGCACATGGACATGACCACCATGCCTGATCCCAAATCGCCGTCGCTTTGTTGGTGTTGCCGCGGTAATCATTGCCGGGGCCAGCTCGGTCTTCACGCTTTTCAGGAGGTTGGAAGCCATGACAGCCAAGACTGAAACTCTGAGAGACGACCGGTACCAAGACCCGCAGTGGTACCGATATTCGTCCGTTTCAGGTGAACATTCCGGAAGCCGATCTTGTCGAGCTGCGCCGGCGCATCAAGGCCACCGGTGGCCCACCAAGGAACTCGTCGAGGATCGGTCACAGGGCGTGCAGCTCGCGATGCTCAAGGAGTTTGTCCGCTACTGGGTGATGGAGGACGACTGGCGAAAGGTCCGAGACGAAGCTGGACGCCGTCCCGCAGTTCGTGACGAAGATAGACGGCGTGGACATCGGATTTCATCCATATCAGGTCGCGGCACGAGAATGTGATGCCGCTGATCATGACGCATGGCTGGCCCGGCTCAGTCTTCGAATTGCTCGAGGCCGTCGGTCCGCTGACCGACCCGACTGCGGACGGTGGGAAAACCCGCGGATGCATTTCATTTGGTGCTGCTGTTGCTTGCCGGCTACGGCTTCTCGGGTGAGCCGGCCGAACTCGGCTGGGAGTCTGTCGGGATCGCTCGCGCGTGGGCGGAATTGATGAAGCGCATCGGCTACATGTGTTATGTAGCGGAAGGGGGTGACGTGGGTGCTACCGTCAGGGACTTCATGGGGCGAGAGGCGCCCGAGGGCTTGGTCGGCATTCACCTCAATTTGCTCGCGGGGGCGCTCGCATTCGGCGACAATTACCGGAGGAATCTGAGCAGGACGGTGCGGCGGCAGAGGCGCTCGGCGATCTTTAGGCAGGATGGCTTTGAGTATTTCCTGGAAATACGACCCGGCCACAGACGATCGGCTACTTCCTGCTGGATTCGCCCGTCGGGCTCGCTGCCTGGTTGCTCGACGATGACACGGACAGCTGCTGGCAAGATCTTCCGGGCATTCGTCGACGGTAAGCCTGTGGGCAATCTTACCCGGGAGAGCATCGTCGAGAGCATCACGCTCTACTGGGTGACGGGCACGGGAGCCTTGGCCGCCCGGCGGGACTGGGAGTACGGACAGTTTGTGGCCGCAGCACGAGCGGGCGGCATGGCGCCTCCGGCGATCTAGGTTCCGATCGCCTTCACTACGTTCCCGGGCGAGATCTTGGCTGCCCGCGCAGCTGGATTGAGACGGCCTATCCTGGCCTCGCCTATTTTAACGAGGCCGACCGTGGCGGCCACTTCGCGGCATGGGAAGAGCCGGCACTGTTCGCGTCGGAGCTGCGCGCGGCGTTCTTTTTTTTTTTTTTTTTTTTTTTTTTTTTTTTTTTTTTTTTTTTTTTTTTTTTTTTTTTTTTTTTTTTTTTTTTTTTTTTTTAAAAAAAAAAAAAAATTTACCGATATTCGGCCTTTTCAGTGTGAACATCCCGGAAGCGGAGCTCACCGAATTGCGCAAGCGCATCAACGCACGCGGTGGCCCGAAAAGGAGACCGTCTCCGATTTTTCGCAAGGCGTGCAACTCGCCTTCATTCAAGCGCTCGCGCGGTATTGGGCCACGGAGTACGACTGGCGCAAGGTCGAGGCAAAGCTGAACTCCTACCCCAATTTCCTCACCGAGATCGACGGCCTCGACATTCATTTCATGCACATACGTTCGAAGCATGAGGATGCGCTGCCACTCATCGTCACCCACGGCTGGCCTGGCTCGCCCATCGAGCAGCTGAAGATCATCGATCCGCTGACCAACCCCACGGCTCACGGCGGCAGCGCGTCGGACGCCTTCCACGTGGTGATCCCGTCGATGGCCGGCTACGGGTTTTCAGGCAAGCCCACGACGCCCGGTTGGGACCCCGCTCGCATGGCGCGGGCGTGGGTGGAGCTGATGAAGCGCCTCGGGTACAGCCGATTCGCGGCGCAAGGTGGTGATTGGGGTGGGTTCGTCACGAACCTGATGGCTCAACAGGCACCCCCGGAGTTGATCGGCATCCATGTGAACTTCTCCGGTGCCGCGCCCCCTGACGTTTCCAAGGCGCTTCAGTCCGGCGGGCCGCCGCCGGCCGGTCTCTCGGCGGAGGAGCAGCGGGCATACGACCAGATGGCGTTCCTTTACCAGCACGTCCCTACGCAAATAATGATGGCCGCGCACCCACAAACCCTGTACGGGTTGGCGGACTCACCCGTCGCCCTTGCCGCCTGGATGATCGACCACGACGTGGCCAGCTACGGGCACATCGTGAAACTCTTTGTCGATGGGGAGCCCTACGGCGACCTGACCCGGGACGACATCCTCGACAACATCACCCTTTCCTGGTTGACGAACACGGGCGTGTCCAGCGCTCGGCTCTATGTGGAATACAAGGGCGCCTTCTTCAGCGACTACAACATCTCCGTTCCGGCTGCCGTAAGCGTTTTCCCTGAAGAGGTCTACCAAGCTCCGCGGAGTTGGACCGAGCGCGCCTACCGAAATCTCATCCACTTCAACGAGCTCCCCAAGGGCGGCCACTTTGCGGCCTGGGAACAGCCGAAGCTCTTCGTAAATGAGCTGCGCGTGGGGTTCAAGTCGCTTCGGTAGGTCAAGGAAGTTCAAATGTCGCATGGCGGATGGCGCGCCTGCCGAGCGTCATCCGTCGTTCCCGAATCGGCTTTCCTTCGTCAAGTAATGAAGTGGAACTCTCGAGCGGGACGAGTGCGCATCGCCCTCGTGGCCCTCACAGGATCTCGTCAATTGTGTAAATGGGTCCTGTGGCGCGCCGATCGCCACTCGACACAGCGAGGAGGCGGTTCAGGAACGCGTACTTCGGGTGTCCGGTCTCGAAACGAGAGGTGGTCCGGAAGTAGTAGGTCGAGGAGTCGACGCTCTCGCCCCGCCCGAGCGCTGCGATCACTTCCGGTGGTCCGTGGCGAAGGCCGAAGGATCTCATGTGAATCAGGGCGCCGTCATCCGTCTCGAGTGTCAGACGCAAGTCGAGCTCGAGGACGCCGTCTCCCCGGAGCAGGGTCCAATCACCGCCACCAGGCAGCACTTTTCCACGCAGCCGTGGGCCCTCGAAGTCGCCGCTTCCTATCGGTACGAAGACACGAGTACCATGAGGCGCTGCGCCGATCTTCTGTGCGCCCATGACCACGACCTGCAATGTCATCAACAGGCGGGAATCCATCGGTCCACCCCCTTCTCGATTGCTTCGCCGGGTCCTCCCCGAGGGTCGGCAAGAACGGAGCCCAGATGGGGTTCAAGTCCATCATCGGCCATTCAGCCATCAGCCATTAGCCGTCAGATAACCGCCGTAAGCCTCAAGCCGTAAGCTGGACCAACAGGCTTACGCTATTGGTTTTCTGACGGCTGACGGCTCTCGCAGCTTACACCTACCGCCGAAACACAAAGTACACCGCCCCCAGGATGCAGAGTCCCGCCCACAGATAGTCCAGCCGGATCGGCTGGCGCATGTAAAACACCGCGAACGGGACGAAGACGAGCAGCGTGATCACTTTCTGCATGATCTTGAGTTGGCCGAGGCTCAAGGCCGTATAGCCAATACGATTGGCCGGGACCTGAAACAGGTACTCGAGGAGTGCCACGCCCCAGCTGGCGATGGCCGCGACATACCACGGGCGGCCGCTGAGGTTGCGCAGGTGAGCGTACCAGGCGAAGGTCATGAAGACATTGGAAACGACGAGCAGCCCGGAACTCTGCAGCAGGACGCGGGGGTTGATTGGACACCTCCGAGGCTGGACGTTGGTTTGGCGATCGGGTAAGGATCCTGCGGGAACTAGGCCAGAAGCTGCAAAATCTAATTAATGCCCAGGCGACGCGAAGCTGACTGCCATTTTGTGCCGGGCTACAAGCGGCCGTCTACGGTAGATTTCGTAGTGCAAGCGCCGTTAGAGGAGTGAGCCACCAATGGAGAATCGTACGATGCGCACCCTGAACATCGCCTTGGCAGGATCGGTGGCCTGCCTCGCCCTCACCGGCAGGTTGGCCGCCCAAGAGCCCACGGTCACGCCGCTCATGGCAAAAGCGCTGACCAACATTCCAGGCAAAGAAGTGGTGATGCTCACCGTCGAGTATGCGCCTGACGGAGCCGATCCGGTCCACCGGCACAACGCCAATGCGTTCGTCTACGTGCTGGAGGGCTCGATCGTGATGCAGGTGAAAGGAGGAGAGTCGGTGACGCTGCAGCCCGGTCAAACGTTCTATGAAGGCCCTGACGACGTCCATGTCGTTGGACGGAACGCCAGCAGCACCAAACCAGCCAAGTTTCTGGTGTTCCTGTTGAAGGACAAGGGCAGTCCGGCAGTAGTGCCCGTGCAATGAATGAGAGCAAGCCGGTGTTACACCAGACTCATACATCACCAGCCCCGACAAGGGTTACAACAAGGTGGGTCGCATGAACATCGTGGTAATCGGCGGCACCGGGCTCATCGGATCAAAGCTCGTCCGCAAACTGCGTGAGCAGGGCCACAAGGCGGTGCCGGCGTCACCGGACTCAGGCGTGAACACACTCACGGGCGAGGGCCTGGCCCAGGCCCTGAACGGTGCCGCGGTCGTCGTCGATGTATCGAACTCGCCGTCATTCGAGGATACGGCGGTGCTGAAGTTCTTCGAGACATCGACCAGCAACATCCTCAAAGCGGAAGCGGGGGCAGGTGTCGGCCATCACGTTGCGCTGTCGGTCGTGGGAACCGACCGCCTCTCGGAAAGCGGTTACTTCCGCGCCAAGATCGCCCAGGAGAAGCTGATCAGGGACTCGTCGATCCCCTACTCCATCGTCCATGCGACGCAGTTCTTCGAGTTCATCAAGCGAATGGCCGACGACGTGACCGTCGGGAACACGGTGAGGTTCGCACCCGTTTTGATCCAACCCATGGCAGCCGAGGATGTCGCCGGCGCGGTTGCCAGGGTCGCCGTTGGATCTCCGGTCAATGGTGTCGTTGAAGTCGCGGGGCCGGAGCAGTTCCGTCTGGACGACCTCATCCGGCGAGACCTCAGGGAGCGCCACGATCCACGCGAAGTGGTCAGCGATCCGGAGGCGCGTTACTTCGGGGCAGAACTGGGGGAGCGCACACTCATGCCCGGCGACGATGCCAGCCTCGGCGAAACCCGCTTGGAAGACTGGCTGCACCAGTCTCTGGTCTCGAAGCCCTAGACGCCTGATCACCCCGCCGCTCACCGAGCGGCGGGCCCCAACAATCGCTACTCCGAGAGGGGAAGGGCACCGATGGGCACGGATCGGCTGGAATTCTTCAGCGATGGAATGTTGGCGATCATCATCACCATCATGGTTCTCGAGCTGCGCGCGCCCGAAGGAGCCGACCTCGCCGCCCTGCGCCCCCTGGTGCCCGTGCTACTGAGCTACGTACTCAGCTTCATCTATCTCGGGATCTATTGGAACAACCATCACTACATGCTGCACGTCCACTCACCGAGTGACCGGGTCGATTCTCTGGGCCAATCTGCACCTGCTGTTCTGGCTGTCGCTGGTGCCGTTCGTAACGAGATGGATGGGCGAAAATCACTTCGCCGCGGTCCCTACGGCACTCTACGGCACGGTGCTCCTCATGGCTGGGATTGCCTACCTGATTTTACAGCGGGAGATTCTGCGCGCAGAGGGGCCGCACTCTGTCCTGGCCGCGGCGGTGGGTCGGGACACCAAGGGGAAGCTCTCGGTGCTGCTCTACCTCCTGGCTATCGGCGCGGCGTTCATACATCCCCAGATTGCCGATGGGCTGTATGTGCTGGGGGCGCTCATGTGGCTGATTCCTGATCGTCGCATCGAGCGGGCGATGGCCCAAGCAGCCGGGAGATAGACGAACCGACCTGCAGCACCACGATCTCGACGCTCCCCGACGCGAGCCCGTCCAGGTACGCGTCAACTTCGACCCGGATATGTCTCTCCGAAGCACACCGATCCAGGAGGGGAGACGATCTATGTTCTTAAAGGCACGCTGGAGTATCAGATCGGGCACGCCGCCAGCGACGTATAGGGCGACGTCCTCCTCGTCCCGGACGGAGCGATCGCCCATTGCCCCACAGAAAGCCCCGCGAAATGTTGCGGGGCTCTTTTCTTTGCAGGGTGCCGGCAAAGCCGCGAGGTCGTGACCAGCGTATCAGCCAACATGGATGGCGTAGGTTCCCGCCCGACTCGACGCCGCGAGATCCAATAATCACACCGGTCAGCATGCTAGGCGTGAATTTCCCGAATCCGGCGGTTGGGATCAGAAGCGAAGCCGCAACAGGGTCACTTGTTGGCCACTCGCCTGCCTCTCCTTTGCCTTCTTGTTGATTCGGGACGCCGAGATGGGCGCGTCAATCTGAGATCCGAGTGAGGAGGCCACCCAGATGCCCAGACCCACATCGTTAGTGGTGCAATCGCCGGAACATTGGAAGCCACCGTTGGAGGCGGCCATCGCAAAACCGATCGCGCCTGCTCCAAAGAAGAGGGCGGCTTTGGTCCATTGGCCGTTATAGGCTTGGCCGCCACCGGATATGAGCCAGCTCAAGAACCAGGCGAGGACGGGCGACTTATGAACCGGCTTGGTCTCAGCGTGAGGGGGAAGGCCCGCTGTAGGCAGGGGACTCGGGAAGTCGGAACGGGGCGTATCCGGACGGAGCGCGAGCGCCGAGGTAGTCGAGTCGGTCCACTGCGCAAGCAAGTGAATTCGGGCCGTCGATGTCACTGCTATGTCTTGTTGGGCATGTACTACTACTTGCAGGGCCGGCAGTAGGCCTGCAAGCAGGGGCACGAGAAGGGAGCGCATCATACGACCTCCCCGAGTTGAGTCCAGCGGTGAGTGCGACTGGCTCAGAAGCTATGACCTGAGGCCTGAAAGCGTGATGAAGCGCGAATGACGGTTGGCTGCGGTCTCGCGCGGGACGCCAGACACGGGCTTGCTCCTAACGACTGATCGCGTCTGAACTCGGCTGCCGTGCAGGATCGCGCATACTCCCACCGGCGCGGTGCTCGCGCTTCTGCATATACATTGCCGCGTCGGCACGCTCCACGAGTTTGACGAATGTCTCGTCGGAGTCCATCAGCGACGTCGCACGGCCGACGCTAAAGCTGATGCGATAGGGCTTCTCGCCTGACTGGTTGATGGCATCAGTAACCGTTTGCAACCGATGCAGTCGCGGCGTCAGGTCGTCATCACTATCGTGCGCGAACACGGCAAACTCGTCACCGCCCAGGCGCCCGACGACGTCACTGGTACGGAAGTTCGAGCGTAGCAGCGTCGCCACGTCGCGTAGAAGCTCTGAACCGACATCGTGGCCGAGCGTGTCGTTCACCTGCTTGAGCTCATCCACGTCGAAGTACAACACGGTCACCGGCTTCGTGCTGCGCCGAGCATCGCGCATGGCCTGCTCGCCGAGGAGATAGAAGCCGCGCCGATTGTGCAGTCCCGTCAGCTCGTCGGACAACGATTGACTGCGCAGGTCTTCCTCCAGTCGGTTGATTTGCGCCGCCAGCAGGACAACCACTCCGAGCAGGACTATGGCCATGCTCGATGCCGTGATGGCGGCGGCATAGGGGAGCGTCACCGTTCCAGAGGCCAACAGGTTGGCGCCGCCCAGGATGAAACTGAAAGCGAGCAGGACCGCGAGCGGAAGAACGAGACGCGCGAACCTGCTGCCGATGCCGATTCCCACCAATGACGCGAACGCTCCATACGGAGCGCGCCGGCTGGTTACGACGAAGGTGAGGAGCGCCACACATATCAACGTCTGCGGCGACATGCGCAGCGTCGGCGTAGGACCGACGAACGCGCTCGCATTGAAGACGTATCCGGCGGTGAGCACGAGTATGAATGAGACGAGAAGAACGCTGAGCGCGTCCAACACTGCGCCTAACGGGCCCCTCCGGGAGACGTCGATGAGCATCGCAACGCCGAGTAGAGCCAGGCTGATCGCTGACTGCAGTGACATCAAACCTGGCCGCACGACGTCGCGATCGGACGCGAGCAGAGTGCTGACGGCCGTGCTGTGAGCGCTCCAGTGTTCGAACATCGCGGAGCCGGCAATCCCGATGACTACCCCAGCGAAGACGCGGCCGAGGATGATCCATTTCGTGTTCTGCTTGGGCCGTGCGAGCGCGAGACCTGCGGCGATGAGGACGACCGAGAGCGCGGTGTTCGCCTTCATCAACGACCACGCGCTCGGCCACATGACTGCGAGACCGGGGATCAGCCAACCAGTCAGCACCAGCCCCGCAAGGGACCCAGAGAGAGCAAGCGCGACCTTCTCCGCCACACGCAGCTGGTCAAGGACGACAGGGTCCGGATGCAGCGACGCGGCGAAACGTGGCTTGCGGGTCGGAGAGTCCATTGCAACCATGATATTTCGTCCCGCCATGCCTAACCCTACTGTCGTTCGGAGCGGGACTTGCTTGGCGTTAGTGCTTTGCGTGTCGCATCGCGGTCAGTAATGGGTTACCACGACATCACCACGCCTACGACAAGGTGCCCGACGGACCGATGGAGCTGCGCGCTGACATACGGTCGCGGCACCTGCTCCCAGCGCTCGCTGTGCGACGCTGCCCCGATTAGGGCACCCAGGCCCGCCCCCGTCGCCCCGAAAAATGCCATGACTGCCACTACCTCGCCCGGGCCCACCTCGGTGCAGCCGATACCAGAGCACTCCTCCGCCGACGCCGCGACGCCTAAGGCGAGCCCTGCCCCGGCACCGATAGCCAATCCCAGGAGCGCTCCCTTGCCCGCATTGGATCGTCGCCCCCGACTCACCTCGAGGCGGTCGATAGCGCCGGTGGCGAATGCCAAGGAATCAGCCCCACCTGCGGGGACGATATGCAGGGAGTCCTCGCTCAAGCGCACCAGGTCGCCCTGCACCCACTTCGTGCTCGGATCAACAGTCTTAAGACGCACGCGAGAACCCGCAGTCAGCAGCACCGGTGCTTGCGAGAGGGCAAGCGGCGGAGAGCCAGTGAGCAGCATGTCGAGGAGTAGGCAGATCACAGACCAGCCCGACCATCGAATTCGTGGCATGCAGGCACCCTCCTTGGCACAGCGCGCGCACGCGGGTGCCGCCTAACGCCCGGAGTTTAGCTGCGGCGCACCAATAATGAATGCCGCCCGCGAGCGAAGCGAGCAGGCCGCGACCGCAGCGAGCGCCGTCAGCTACAACCCCTCGTTGGACGGGCGCTTAACGTGAGTCAACGCCTCTACCCGTCGCGTTGTTTGTGCCCTTCTCCAATGCGAAGCGAAGGTTCTCGAAGGAACGACGCACTCGGAGTCTGAGGAGCGGGTGCAGCAACGGCCCAAGGGCACGCCAGATTCCTCGCGGGCTCCATTCGACCCGGCCCCGAAAGAGCGTCTCACCGTCCAGCGAGTCAAAGTCACCGACGTAGCGGTACGGCGCCTTGCCGACGAACCCCTCAATCACTAGATGCCGCGGCCTGTCGTACTCCACGAGTTGCCAGGTAGCAGTGCCGAAGCCTGGGTGCCTGCCTTCGAATGTCGTTCCCTGGCCGATTGGCGGAGGCGACGTCATCCGCACGTCGTGGACGTGTGCATGATTCCACTCGGGTTCGTTGCGCAGGTCTGCGAAGAAATCGAACGCGGCTTCTGGTGACCTGGCGATGCGTGTCTCGTGCTCAGATTTGACCACCGCTAACTTCCCCCCAAGGAGCCTCGCTCCGTCCAACTATCCATTAAGCTGCAAATCGTAAGACAAGCATCAACCCCTGGGTCCGCGCGGCGCGAAGGGCCTCCAGCACGGCCGGGAGAGCGCGGTCATTCCGGGTCAAGGTCCCGTCGTAATCGACCGCGATCGCGCGAAACAAGTTGCCCATCGTGACAGCTCCCTTCGGACCCCGTTGATTCGCCGGTGGAGCGACGGAACTTCACATCGATCGCGAATAACGCCGGGGCGATCGTGTGGAGCGTGAGTGCGCCCCTACCGGAACCGAAGGAGGGCCGCCAGACCGTCGACCTCGGCCGCCATTTTCCGGTCGTCGATCACCTCCACCTCGACTCCCTGGTTGAGCGCCTCCTCGACGGCTTCGCTCACCAGATCGGGAACCGGGATCGGAACACCCTCGCCCCGGCAGTCGCTGCTGGCCAAGACCAATCGCCCGGACTGGCCACAGCGGTGGCCACCACCGGTCTGACCGGCTGGCACTATGAGCACTCTCACCTGCCCGCGGTTCAGGGCCCGGAGGGTTGGACGGACGCCATTCACGGCCCAACCAACTCCCATCCCCTGCTCCACCGCGGCCATGACCGCAGCCTCGTGAGAACGTTCCCACACAGCCCGAAGCTTTAGCACGGCTTCCCGCACTGCCACCGGCGTCGCCGCTGTCGGGTTCAGCGGCAGCGTCCCGAGCACTCGGGAGGCGATCGACCGGGAGAGGAACCGCTGCTGCTCCGCCACGGTGCGAGATGGCCCCGCCAGGACGATCCCCTGGTACTGCCGCTCTCCTACAAGCCGCTCGAGGTGGCGGGCCACCGCGGCGGCGTGCCGGCGTCGCTCCTCCTGGATGCGGTTGTGGAAATCCCGTTCACCCCACCCGGGAGAGTCCTCCCGGTCGCTATGGTACTTGCCGCCCCGGGTAGCCGGCAGCGTCAGCCCGGACAACTCGTTCACCTCAAACGCGGTCATCTCAATGAACCTGCAGTGCGTCCGATCGACGAGCGCCACAAGTATCCGGCCAAATCGTTCGACCGTGGCGCGTGCCTCGGCCAGTCGCGGCCGGTCGCCGAGGAGGAGCCGGGTCTCCAGAGCTCGGGGGAGCGGCAGCAACTGGAACAGGTTGAGGGACTCACTGGCCAAGAGCACTAATCCCGGACTGTGCGGCAGGGTCGAGGCATTGTTGAGCTGAGCCTCCACCCTCGCCAGGTCACGATGCAGCGCCTCGCGATCAGTGTGGGTAAGGCCCAATTGATCCACTACCTCCCGAGCACGCCGGATGGCATCGTGCCCGGCGAGGCGGTACTGGTTGCGGACACGGGCTTCCCCATCGAGGCGCAGGTAGAACGTCACGACCAGTGGCCCGACAGCATGCAAACGACCGAGGCCCTGGAGCAGCTCTAGCGACTCCCCCGGGGCAGGCAACTTGGTAGCCGGTGGAAGCAAATCGACGGTGGTCACGGGAGGGTTCCTTTCAGCCTGAGGCAGCAGCATCTGCACACTTCAAGCTGGCATCACGGGACTGAACCCAGTCTGAGCATCGTATGAAGGAGAGTTCAGAGGCGCGTTCGGTACGCGGCTGCATTTCCATTGGAGCCACACGGCGGTACGAAGGCTGCGGGAGTGCCAGCCAACCTCTCGCACTCGATTCATGCTGGCTTCACCACCGAGCAAATACAATGGGAGGACCGGCAGACAGCCCTCGTCGTTCGCAGAAGTGATCGAGTGATGACATGAGAGACAGGAGGCCTTATGAAACCGGATCGGCAGTTACAGCCAGACGTCGTGGATGAGCTTCGGTGGGAGCCCAGCTTGGATGAGAAGGAGATCGGCGTGAACGTGACCGGCGGGCTGGTGACCCTGACCGGGCGGGTGAGGACATATGCGGAGAAGCTGGCCGCCCTGCGTGCGGTGGAGCGCGTGGTTGGGGTAGCAGCCATCGCCAATGAGCTGACGGTGGTTCCCACCGCTGCCTTCGAGCACAGCGACGTCGATATCGCAAAAGCAGCGTTGCAGGCATTGGCTTTGTCCGCCTCCGTGCCCAAGGATCGGATCAAGGTGCGGGTGGAGAACGGCTGGGTGACGCTCGAAGGGAAGGTCGAATGGCAATACCAGAGGGATCACGCCGAGAATGCATTACGCCTGCTGCCGGGGGTTCGCGGCGTAAACAATCAGGTGATCCTGGAGCCGCCGTCGGTGCGAGTTGCGGAAGTGACCAAGCAGATCCAGGCAGCCTTGTCCCGCAGCGCGGCCCTGCACGCCCAGGAGATCAAGGTCGAGGCCAGGGACCGCCGGATCACCCTCCGGGGTACTGTGCACTCCTGGGATGAGCGGCGGGAGGCGGAGCACGCGGCATGGGCCGCGCCGGGCGTCACGGCAGTCGAGAACGAGCTCACCGTCACCGTCTGAGTAATTCCGGCCGGACTTCCTCTGCGGGACAGTTCCCGCGAGGAAGTCCTCGTCGCGATAGGCGGCTAGTCACGATACAGCACGCCTCGGCGAATCAGCCACTTCTCGCCCTCGACCGCCAGGAAGACAACGGTGGAAAGCAGCAGGCAGACCAGCAACTCGCCTGGGCTGAGCGGCTGCGTCTTGAACACTGCCGCCGCACCCGGCAGGTAGATGGTGCCGAGTTGCAGAAGCACGGTCAGCGCTACCGCAGCGAGCAAAGGGAGATTCGATCCGATCCCGGCCCGGAACAGCGAGGTTCGCTCCGAGCGGATGGCAAGGACGTGGCCCATCTGGGAAAGGGCCAGCACCGTAAACGTCATTGTCTGCCAGTGAACCATCTCGTGATGGTAGGCCCAAGCCTGAATCGTCAGAGTGACTCCCGCCATCACCAGCCCGACCCAGACCACGTGCTGCCACAGCCCGCCGGCGAAGATGCTCTCGACCCGGCGCTCGGGGGCCGCGGCGCATGACGTCGGGCTCCGCCGGTTCGAGGGCGAGCGCGATTCCCGGAAGGCCATCGGTGACCAGGTTGATCCAGAGCAGGTGAATCGGCAGGAGCGGGATCGGCAGGCCAATCAGCGGAGCCAGAAGCAGCGTCTCCACCTCCGCGGCGTTGCAGGTGACCACGTAGCGCACAAACTTGCGGATATTGTCGTAGATGCGTCGGCCGGCGCGAACCGCCGACACGATGGTGGCGAAGTTGTCGTCCAGCAGAACCAGGTGAGCGGCCTCCCGTGCCACATCGGTCCCGCCCCGCCCCATCGCGATCCCAATGTCTGCCCGGCGGAGTGCAGGAGCATCGTTGATGCCGTCGCCCGTCATGGCGACGCACTCACCCCGAGCCTGCAGTGCGCGGATGATCGCGATCTTCTGCTCCGGTGCGACCCTGGCGTAGACCCTCACGGTCTCCGCCCGCCGAATAAGGGCCTCGGGAGCGAGCCGCTCCAGCTGCGAACCGGTCAGCACCTCTTTCCCGTGGTCGAGGATCGAGAGACGCGCCGCGATGTTTCGGGCCGTGGCCGGGTGGTCTCCGGTGATCATCACCACGGTGACGCCCGCGGCACGGCAAGTGGCCACGGCCTCCGCGGCCTCGGGCCGCGGTGGATCGAGAAGCCCGACCATGCCGAGAAAGGTCTGTCCCACTTCCACGGTCTCGGGAGTCAGCGGGTCCGGCACTGCAGAGAACCGACGGCACGCAAGTGCGATCACCCTGAGTCCCTTTTCGGCCAGGTCCTCGGCCTGCTGCATGAGGGCCGGCGTGTTCAAGGTCTCGGCCCCCTTCGCACCTAGCCGATCGACACAGATGGAGAGGACCCGCTCGTGCGATCCCTTGGTATAGGCGATGACCTCGGACCCGGAACGGTGCAGCGTCGTCATGCAGGCGCGTTCGGCGGTGAAGGGCAGCTCCGCCAGCCGAGGGCTGCGCTGGGCGGCCGCAGCCGGATCGCAGCCGGCACCGGCGGCGGCCTGAAAGAGCGCGATCTCCGTGGGATCGCCGAGCGGCTTGCCATCGGGAGTGAGGTGCACATCGTTGCTGAGGGCGAGCGCTTCCAGCAGCCGGGGCCACGGGTCGGGCTTCGCGGGTTCGGGCGGGGGACCGCTTGCGACCTCATTCACCACAAAGCGCTCGACCTGCATCCGGTTCTCGGTCAGCGTCCCGGTTTTGTCAACGCAGATGACCGTCACCGAACCAAGGGTCTCGACCGCGGGCAACTGGCGAACCAAGGCCCGCTCCCGGATCATCCGCCTGGCCCCGAGCGCCAGCGCCACCGTCACCACCGCGGGAAGCGCCTCAGGAATGGCCGCGACTGCCAGACTGATCGCGGTGAGCAGCATGGGTAGCAGTCGCTCGCCCCGAATCAGGCCGAGCAGCAGGACCAGGGCGCATACGGCGAGCGCGGCGCCGGCCAGGCGTTGTCCCAGTCGAGTGAGGCGGATCTGCAGCGGCGTCCTGACACCGCGTTCCTGTACCAGCAGACTCGCGATCCGCCCCAATTCCGTCTTCATCCCCGCTGCGACGACCAACCCCGCTCCGCGGCCATGCACGATGGACGTGCCCTTGTAGGCCATGTTGCGCCGGTCGCCCAGGACGAGGTCAGGATCAGCCAAGGCGTGGGTGATCTTATCGATCGCGTGCGATTCGCCGGTGAGCGGCGCTTCCTCAATCCGGAGGTGGGTGGCCTCTGTAAGCCGGAGATCGACGGGGACCAGATTCCCGGCCTCCAGCAATACCAGGTCCCCGGGAACCAGCTGCCGTCCCCGGAACCACGGTTGTCATTCTCCCGCGACGGACGCGCACAGCAGCGACCGAGATCGCCCGTAGCGATTCGAGGGCGCGCTCGGCACGATATTCCTGGACGAAACCCAGCACCGCGTTCAGGACCAGGATGGCAACGATGGCGACGGTGTCCTGCGGCTCGCCGATCACGCCGGCGAGTATCGCCGCGGTCGCGAGCACGAGCACCATGAAGTCGGAGAACTGAGCGAGAAAAATCAGGCCGGCGTGGCGCCGCCGCCGCTCGGTGATGGCATTCGGCCCATAATGTCGCAGCCGCGCAGAGGCCTCGTCGGGCGCCAGCCCCTCGATCCCCGAACTGGACAGCAGGGCCCCCACCTGTTCTACGGAGAGGGAATGCCAGGATGGCGGGGACGACGGATCTCGCTCGCTCATCGGAGCAGGCCGCGGCCCGGAATCCGGCGGTGCGTGGCCCCGTGCGCTGCGTGAGGTCATCGAACGCCAGCCGGAAGCCGATTCCTGGTCCTCAGGCAACCGGGCCCGACCCACGAACCGGGACGATCGCAACGCTCACGGACGCCGCGTGCAGCACGCCGCCCGACACGGAGCCATGCCACCAGCGGCGGAACCCCTCACGCTGGTGGCTGCCCACGACAATCAGGTCCGCTCCGAGCTCTTCCGCCGCCACCACCAGTTGACGGTCGAGCCGTCCCAGTGCGGGGATGACCTGCAGCCGGACCGCCATGTCACCATCACCCAGGAGCGACCGCTTCCGGGCTCCCAGCTCCTCGAGCAGCCTGGCCTCGGTCTCCGGTAACAGCGCGACACCCATTCCCGGACCCGAGAAGCCGCGGCGCCGGTTCTCCTCTCCCGGCACGACGAGCCGTGCTACCACGAGATCAATCGGACCGATCTTGCCCAGGGCGCCGGCCCATGACAGCCCTCCGTCTGAGCTCGGGCCCGGCTCGAAGCCGACCACGACTTTCAGGGCCTTTCCCTTCACCAGCCATTCGACAAAGGGCTCGGCCGCCCGCACTACCAGCACGGGCACCGAGGCTTCACGGGCAGTAGAGTCCGCGCAACT
This sequence comes from uncultured Gemmatimonadales bacterium, assembly GCA_963821525.1. Classification (GTDB taxonomy): domain Bacteria; phylum Gemmatimonadota; class Gemmatimonadetes; order Gemmatimonadales; family GWC2-71-9; genus DATBGE01. Next base: position 23,028 of record CAWGED010000016.1, read on the forward strand.
GCCAAGCACCCAACGATCGATCGCCCGGTGCCCCACCGCCCCGATCACGATGAGCGTCGCGCCGAGTTCCCCGGCTCGCTTGACCAGTGCCTCGTCCGGCCTGCCGTGCATGACGTCGGTGACAATCGGGAGGCCGGCCACCTGGAGGGTTTCGGCCTCCCAGGCAAGACGGTCCACCGGAAAACCGGACTGACCCGGCCGTGATCCGGTATCGGGATGCAACGACTCGGCCGGAAGCACGTGCACCAGATGCAGGTCCTGCCCTGATGCGCGCGCGATCAGACCCGCAACCCGCGCCGCCTCGGTGGCCAGATGGCTGAAATCGGTTCCGCAGAGGACGGTCATGGTCCACCTCCGTCGCGAGGGACCGGGCTTGCGTTCAGTCGTCCGCGTCGTCGGGTGTCGCAGCCTCGGTCGACGTCACGCCGGCGGTGGTGATCTCCGAATGCCGGATTTGCCCACCGAGGTTCGCGGTCCAAGCCATCAGCACCGTCGTGACCAGCGCCAAGCCGAAGATCGCGACGAGCAGGCGCGATGACATCGACCCGGTGCGACGCGAACGCCAGAGGAGCAGGAGAGCGGCCACACCGAGAAGTGCTGCGCCGGTGGTGGCTGTGACGGCAGCGTCCTCATGACGTTCGATCTGTCTTTCGGACACGCCGGCCGTGTTCTCTATCAGTTCTTCAGCCGGTTCGCCGGTCAGGTAGACAGCGCCCGCGGCTGCGCCCGTCAGCAGCAGCACAACGAGGCTAGTCCGCCGAATGGTCTCATTCTGTCGCCAGAGACCGACGGCGAGCAGGATAGTGCCGAACAGGACGCCGAGTACCGGGACGTGGTTAAGCGCGAGGTGAATATGCGCGGGATTGATGGACATGATGCCCCCTTTGCTGGCCATCTGAGTTGAAGCTAGTGTCGAGGGATGAAGGGGCCGTGAAGGATGAGTGAGGTCGTCGGCCGTCAGCCGTTTGCAATGAAACCACGAGTCATACGCCACGCCAGCTTGCGGCTTATGGCTTATGGCTTATGGCTGACGGCTGACGGCTGACGGCTGACGGCTCTCGCAGTCGGACCTATCTCCGAAACACGAAGTACACCGCC
>CAWGED010000017.1:0-11271 GCA_963821525.1 uncultured Gemmatimonadales bacterium
GCTAGCTCCGTCGCGCCATGGAAACCTCCCGATGGATCTGGCTACCGGGACTTCGGTGGTTCCTGGGAAAGGCCGATGATGTTCCCGCCCGGATCGCGGAACCGCGCCGTGATCTCCGGTGCATCGACGCCCAGTGGCTGCACGATCGTTCCCCCGGCCGCGACAAGGGACTTCACGGCAGCCTCGACACTATCCACCATGATGTAGAAGAGCAGGCCGGGTGCAGGCGACGCTGGACGACCGATAACCCAGGCTCCGCTTACTTCGCCCGTCGTATCGTCGAATGCGGTGGCTCCGTCACCCCGCTTGCGAATGTTCCAGCCGAACACATTCGAATAGAGCTCGGCGGACTTGGCAGCGTCGTCGCGGGCATTTCGAGGTAGCAGATCTTGCCGTTTCTGTTGGTAGGGGGCATGAGGGGATTGGTAATTGGAAATTGACAATTGGTAATTGAAAATAGACCCGACCTTGGCGATCACCCAGATCTCTGATGATGGAAGGCGGTCCTTTCGCAGTTGTCTCTACGGCCGAAAGATATCGGCGAGCCGGGCGATGTAGATATCGCTATTCCCGTTCCTGTCGTCTTCCCACACCAGGTAGTCCTGTGAAATCCAGGGGAGCCGCTGCGAGGAAGCGAGATTGGTGACACGTACCTGCCTCCCGGCGTCGAGATCGTAGGCGTAGATCTCGTCGTTTGCGCTCATCCACGCGATACGGGCGCCCCACATCGTGAGCGCATTCTCGAAGGAATCGGCGTTCACCGGACGCTCGTGGTCCGACCGGTTGAAGTCGTACTCGTAGAGGCTGAAGAGCCCTCCCCGACTGTCGCCCCAGACGATGCGATCGCCGAAGATGGCGCTGCCTCGCGCCAGGGTGGTACCCTCGGTGAGGCGGGTTTCGATTCCTGTCGAGAAGTCGTAGGTGTAGAGGTCCCACCAGGTCCCGTGGTTCCGCTTGTCCGACCAGGTCGCGCGGTCGCCGAAGATGGCCGGATCCGCTTGGTCGGTGGTGTCGGTGGTGAGCCGAGTCTCCTTCTTGGTATTGAAATCGTAGGTGTAGATGTCCCAGTTGTTGTTCCGGTTCATGTGCCAGGCCGCCCGATGGCCGGACAGGGCCAACCGACCGAAGCCGTAATTGCGGTCGGCGGTTGCGAATTGTGTTTCCTGTCCGGTGTTCAGGTCGTAAGTCAGGAGTTGCCAGTCCCCGTGGGGGGGAGCCGGACATATATCACCCGATCGCCGTCGATGGTTGGGATGGTGTTGTCCGTATTTATCGGCGTGAGCGTTGTGGTGTCTCCAGTGACCAGGTCGAGGAGGACGACGGCCTTATTTCCAGGCGCTAACCAGTCCCCGAAGACCACCCGGTTTCCCGATACTGAAGGGAAATCCTGAGTATTAGGAGCATCGGTCAGCCGGCACCAGGAGTCGAGCTGGGTATCGGGTTTGCAAAAGGTGATGGCGGGGACGACGTGAAAGGAGGCAGTGCCGGTGACGCCTGCCGCGCTGGCCCTGACCGTCGCGGAGCCGCCGGCGAAGCCGGTCACAACACCGTTCTCATCAACCGAGGCGACGGCCAGGTCGTCGGTGGTCCAGGTTATCGTGGCACCACTGACGACCGCCCCGTTTTGGTCGGTGAGGTGCGCCGTGTACTGTGCCCGTCCTCCGACATCCAGGGTTGCAGGCCCGGTCACGGTCAGTTGAGCAGGCTGATCGCCGGTCGTACTCGTACTCTCCCCGCACCCAGCGAGAAGCACGATTCCAGCGACCAGCGTCAGGGCAACGGGTGCCCGGCTCACCGCCTTAGCTGCCAGACGATTGTCTCCGTTCCGCTCACGCCGTTGGCTGGATCAGCGTCGGGATGCTCATGCGCATCCTTGCCTTCGAGCGTCGCATAGTCCGCCGCCTGCTGCTCGTAGGTATCGATCGAAGGGCTGTCGCCGCGGGTGGGGCGCTCCCCAGGGGATTCCGGGCACCAGACCTTGATGGTGTACTTGCCGCCGGCGGTGCCGGTGCTCGCGTGCTCGGCGACCAGCATGCCGGGTCCTTCGAAGGCTGGTCCATCGGGCGACTTCACCTTACAGGTGACTTTTCCGGAAGCGACCGTGGCCGTGATCGATCGGCTCTCCGTACCGTCGGCGGTCTTAAGCTCGGAGGAGTAGCTCACGGTCCCGCTGTAGTAGTGCGCGCAGTTCCAGTTCGAGAGGCTGTCCGTTTTACACCCGGACCAGGGGCCGCTGGCCTGAGCTCGCAGGTGAGCCGGGCCTTGCGCCAGTATGAGTGGAAGCAGGAATAGAGCGGCACGTCGGGGCAGCATCGCCATGGGGCCTCCTGGCCTTGGGGGAACCCTACGGGCGATAAACTGCGGCGCGCGGCGCCGGGAGACAAGCCGTGCACCTACCCGTCGAACAACGCCATCTCCTCGGGCGTCGGCGCCTGAAAGATCGCGAACCACTTCGCGACGTCTTCCTGGGTTATTGGAGGGTTTTCCCGGTCACGCTCTCTGATTCGCTGGTAGAGAGTATCGGCAGGTGCCGACACGTAGCGCAGTTCAACCGCCGCTCCCAGCTCGCGGGCTCGGAGACGTAACGCATCACGCTCGGCTCGTGCCCAGGTGCCCCATTCGATAATGACGACCATGCCGAGCGCGAGGAGGCGCTGTGCGAGGGTCCACTGCAATGTCTCGATGCGCTGCCGGCTCTCCTCATCGTAGAGATTGATACTCAACGCGTCCATCCAGTCGTCGGGCGACAGGCGAACGGCGCTCAAAGTCATGTTCCAGTGCCTGAGCGACCGTGGTCTTCCCGGAGCCAGGAAGGCCACATACGATGATCAGCCGAGCCTTCACGGTGCCATCAGGGCTTTACCATGACCTTGATCGCTGCCCGCTCGTTCATCGCCCGGTAGCCGTCGGGAACCTCGTCGAGGCCGATGACCCGGTCGAAGACCCGCCCGGGCGCGATTCTGCCCTCGAGGATGTCGGGGAGAAGTTCGTCGATATACGCGCGGACCGGGGCAGGGCCGCCACTGATGGTGACGTTACTGAAGAATGCCGTCTCCCAGGCCGCGGTCGTCTCGTAGTGGGGAACGCCGACCCGGCCGACGGCACCACCCGGGCGGACGATGCCGATCGCAGTGCCCAGGGCCTGGTCGGTGCCGACGCATTCGAGGACGGAGTGGGCGCCGAGGTCGCCCGTCAGATCCTGCACGAGCTCCACCGCCTCGTCGCCCCGCTCGCTCACCACGTCGGTCGCGCCGAACTCTTTCGCCAGCGCGATGCGGTCAGGACGGCGGCCCAGGATGATGATTCTCTCGGCGCCGAGGCGCCGGGCGGCGATGACAGCGCACAAGCCGACGGCCCCGTCGCCGATGATGGCCACCGTCGAGCCGCGGGTAACCTTGGCGGAAACGGCAGCATGATGGCCGGTCCCCATCACATCCGACAGCGTAAGCAGGGAAGGTATCAACGCATTATCCGCGGCGACCGGCAGAACGACAAGCGTTCCGTCCGCCTGGGGAACCCGCAGCGCTTCGGCCTGGGCTCCCCCGACCTCGGGGCTGCCAAAAAACCCTCCGTGGACGCACGAGGTGTTCAGTCCCTCGTGGCAGAAGACGCAGGTTCCGTCCGAGTAGGCGAATGGCATCACCACCAGGTCGCCCTTCTTCAGCGTGCGTACGTCGGCTCCGATGGCTTGCACGATGCCGATCGCCTCGTGACCCATGGGCCTCGCACCTTCGCCCGGCTCCATCAGGTTATAGGGCCACAGATCGCTGCCGCAGATGCAGCCGCTGCTGATGGTGATGAGGGCATCGGTGGGTTCGACGATGCGGGGATCGGGGACGGTCTCGATCCGTACATCCCCTGCGCGGTACATGATGGTTGCTCGCATCGCGATCTAGCTCTCCAACTCCTCGGCGCGCATCGTGAATCCCTCGCGGAGCTTGATATAGTCCATCAATCGCCGCAACACTTCGGTCCGCTCCACAGTCGTTAGCGGTTCCCGCCGACCATCGCTGTATTCCCAGGTGGCGTGGATGTGTGACAGGTGGCCGTTGGGGCCACCCCAGTAGGAGGCGAATACCCAAACCCGGCGATCGCCCTCGATGTAATAGGCCGATTCACCGCGCCAGTCGAGCTCCACTGTGAAATCGCGCTGGGTTTCGGGCCTCCGGCTCATTTCCACCCGCCCTTCCGACCGCCCAGCAGCATTGCCGCCATCATGAGCCCATAACCCGCCGCCAGAATCGGAATCGGCGCGCCGCCGATCAGCAGGGCGTTCTCCCGGGCCGACTCAGTTCCCCTCTGCCACAGCGCACAGCTCACACCGATCATTCCCAACACCGCCAGGAGCGGCATCAGCAATGCACCCCGGGTCCTTCCAGTCCGAGTGGCCATCAGGCCGATCAGATACATCAGCGCCGCGCCATCGATGGTCCACGCCACAATCATCCAGCGGGTCAGGGGCGCGCTGCGAAAGGTCGTGAGCGCCATGACTGCGGCGCCCAGGATCACCCATATCAGCCAGGAGACCACGATGATCCCCGGCAGCTGACCTCGACCTACCTTATAACCCCAGCGCAACACCGCAGCCCCCAGCTGGCCGCTGGCGGTGGCGACGCCGACCGGCTGGCGAGCGAGCAGTAGCGCCGCAAGACCACATAATACCGCGACCACTCCGCTCCACACCGCCAGCCCCAGCGGCAGGCCCCAGCGCTGTGCGCACCAGACCGCGAATGCGGCCATCAGGGCCGTTACCGCGAAGCGACGAATCGTCGCGAACATCACGGGTGGGGATGACTAATCATTGGGTGAACAGGCTGTCATACCGTCCAGTGGCGAGCACCGCGTCAACCCGATGTCCGAGCGTGGCCACCAGTGTCGTGTCCGCGGGACTGCCCCGTTCGGTATCGATCAGGACATACCCGAAGTCGGAGCTGAAGTCCACGTTGACCTTGTTGCCTTCGATGATCATCGGGACCTGGTAGGCTCCGGACTCGGCTGGCTGCCGTTCGGCCTTGAATTCCTCGACCAGGAGGTCCACCAGGGCATTGCGTAGTGCTTCGGAACCTTTTTCCAGCCGGTAAGTCCGGTAGCCGTCGCTCTCGACCGACAGCTCGCCCTTATAGGGTAGCGGCGCGAAATGCCTGCGTTCGGCCAGGTGGTCTACTCCGTCAGCTCCGCGCGTCCACTCGAAATGGTGATCCAGCCAGGCCGGGTCGAGCGACTCGAACTTGGCATAGCGCATTCGGGCCGGATCGATCGGCAGGGTGTAAGACCGATTCGCTACCGCATCGGTGACCAGCAGCATCGGCCTCGGCGGCTGCGTATCGCTCAACTGAACGTAGGTCACAAAGCTTCGGCCGTCGGGCGAGAGGCCCAGCGGCGGCACAGCGGGAATGTCATAGACGGTGCTGTCCGCGGTGACGTGTCGTACCGTCAGCTGACGCGTGTCGACTACTCCGGAACCGATCCGGTAGAGTCCGGGGTTGGCGTAGCTGATCCGATCGATCCGGCCGTCCACCGGCTTCCATGTGGCGGCGGCGCGAAACAGCGCGGTATCGGACGTCAGGACCTGGCCTTTCATCCTGCTGGTGGCCGACGACACGAAGTCGATGCGGGCCTTGTCTCCCTCCTCGGCGACCAGGTAGCAGTAGCCCGCGCCATCAGGCGGATCCACATGGATGAGGAAGGCCGGCCGAGGACCGGTCAGCAAGGCAACGTCGTCGATCCGCTCGAAGCGTTCGGTCGCGTCGGTCGTTGCGCTGGTCTTTCCCTCGATGACCAGCGGCTGCCCCCGATAGCGGAGGGCGAAGCTGGCGCCGGCCGCGTTGACCGTCCGCCCCTCTTGCTGTTCCTGGTGGAACCAACTCGCGGTCGTGACGACCTCGAATGGCCCCAGGTTCTCGGTGCGGGTCGGACTGCTCACCCTCTGCACCCGGTATCGAAAACTCACCAGGTCGGGCGGAACCTTGACCCCGGGACGGAAGTTGGGCTCCCAGCCGCTCCACTCCAGATTCTTCTTGCGCGGAAAGGCGGGGAGCCGCACCTGGAACCCCGGAGTGTCCTTCCCGCCGGTGTTGACCGTCAGCATGCGAGTGCCGCGGCTGGTGAAGACGCTGACGGCGCCGGGCACCACCCAGCGGCCCTCCACCTGGTGAGCATCCTCCATCCAGAGCGGTCCGTACTCCGAGGCTCTCACGGTGTGGGAGAAGTAGGGAATCGAGGGGAGGCCAATGGAGGCCTCGTCCGTTCCCTCGGCCCTGGGCGCCTCCTTCTGTCCTCCGGCGAGCGAACCTCGACCGCGAGGAGCAAGGGCTCGCCATCGATTTCCGGTGGCACATCCGCGAGCGCCCTGGTTAGGCCCAAACTCAACGCGCCAATCCCGATCACCAGGCCCAGGGAGATGCCGAGCGCCCTGAGGAATCCGGGGTGCGCCCCGCCGGCTAGCATGCGTGCGGTGATGAGACCAATGAGCACCCCAGCTCCGAAGCTGAGGATGGCGATTGCCGCGACGAAATATCCCGACTCCCCCTCTCGGCCGGAGATGTGGTACCAGTCCACCGCCATCGCCGCGATGACGCCGCCGACGAAGAGGGCGAGCAGACCAGTCAGCAGCGCGCTGAAAATGGAGGCGGGCCAGGACATAGGAGACCGGGGCGGAGGAAGGGGAAATGCCGCCCTATTTTACCTCGACGGCATAATCTCAGCGAGGGCGAAGACTACAACCTGGATCCGCACCCAGAAGGGTTAAGATTGAGTGACGCAAGTGCGTCCCACTTAGATCCGTGGAGGAACCAATGTATCTCGTTCGCGAAATCTTCAATTGCAAGCCGGGCAAGGTGCGCCCGAGGTGGATAAGTTCACCGCGATGGGAAAGCTCGGCGAAAAGGTTGGCATGCCGCGCATGCGGGTCATGACCGATCTCTGTGCTGAGCACTACTGGACGGTCGTTGCGGAGATGGAGGTGCCGAGTCTCCAGGCCTTCGAGGACATGATGAAAAATGCTCCGGGTTCCCCGGAGGTCATGAAGGAGATCGAGGAGCTCATGAAGGGCTATCACGATCTTGTTGATCACGGGAGGCGAGAGATCTACAAGATCGAGGGCTGAAACGAGCCATCATTCTCCGATAGAAAGGAAAGAAGAAACCGCCTGTCCGGTTGTCTGGACAGGCGGTTCAGGAGAGGGGAACAGAGCGGGGTCTGCCAAGGTTCTCGGCGCGCCCCGCTTCAGCAGAGGCTCGTCTGCTGGCAGTCCACCGTCACCACGGCGCCGCGAAGCCGAGGCGGACCGAACGTCATCGTGTTCGAGCCTGTCGCCGTGTTGCCGGGGAAGGATATCGGGGCGGACGCAGTGATGTTGAAGCCCGGCCCATGCAGCGACGCCGGGGTGCACTCGATGATGCCGAGGCCGGCCGGCACGCTGTTCAGGCAACTGCCCCCGATGATGGTGTCAGCCTGGCCGATGCCGGCGAGCGTCGTCGCAACCCAGCCGGCGTTGGAGCCACTCCAAATCGCGCCGAAGGAAGACCCGACGAATCCGGGTGTCCCCGCGACCAAGCCGAGGCCGTAGGCGATATCGCTCCCGGAGATGACCACGGCCCCCTCGAACGCCCCCTCGTTCGGGAAGACCTGCACCATTCCCAGCTCGACCCCGAAGGCCCAGCCGCTGCCCGCCAGGTTTGCTCCCGGCATCCGCGCCACGGCAGACTGGCCCCGGATGAAGTTGACCCCACTCACCTCGGTGACCGTCAAACCTCCCTCGATCATCCCGGCTGCGCTCTTGAGGATGAGGGTGCCCAATCCGTCTCCGGCGGCCTCCGCGTTCACCGCCGCGGCGTTGAGCGCTGTGGTCATCGCATCTCGCTCCGCCTGAGTCGGCTGACCGCCAGCGCCAGGGCCATTGCCGCCGTCCCCGTCACTGCCACAGGCGGGGAGCAGGAGGCCACCCACCACCATGGTGAAGAAGCTGCTGCAGAACCTGGACATGAATTGCCTCCGGGATGAGGTGACGTGTGAGCCTAGAGCATCCTTCCCTGGGACACTGCCCCCCCTCGCCGGTGACGGTCCAGTCGATGGTCTGATTCTGGATGTCAATCGCTCCGGTGAGTTCAACCTGGACCTGCACCATGCCGCCAGTGAGGCCCGCCTGCCTGTCCTTGCTTTGCACCACCGCAAAGGCCGCTCCTCCGACCCCAGTCCCACCGCCATCCCTCGCTGTTGGTGCAGTCCACCACGCCACTGATGACGACGAGGGTCGTGATCGCTCGGGCGAGAATTGCCCGGAGGTGCACAGCCGGCCTGAGGGTTTGGGTGTACTAGAGACGAGCGGAGTGCCCAAACATTCTCACCCGGCCGGTCTCCCACTGCTTCCCCCCCCCGGCAGAAGTGACGGCTACTGCGCTTTCACCGTCGCCTTGGCTGCCTCCCGCCGCGCGTTCTCCTCTTCGACGAGCCGGTAGGCGATGTAGTACTTGAAGATGTTGGAGACGTAGGTCACGGTCTCGCGTCCAATGCGCTCGGACGCGATCTGCTCGACGTTACCGAACCAGACGTTCGGGTTCAGTCGGCGCTTCTCGGCCTCCCTCCGCAGCTGGCTGACCCGGCCCGGCCCCGCGTTGTACGACGCGAAGGTGAAGAGCGCCTTGTTCAGGTCGTCCATCGGCTCGTTCTCGAAGTACGTGTCCCGCACGGTGCGCATGTATTTGACGCCGGCATGGATGTTCGGCTCGAGTAACGTGATGTCTCCGACTTTCAGTGACGCGCCGGTCTCCGGCATGATCTGCATGATGCCGATGGCTCCGACCGGGCTCCTGGCGTTCTGATTAAGCCGGGACTCCTGATATGCCTGAGCGGCCATCAGCAAGTAATCCACGTTGTACTTGTCGCTGTACTTCCGAAACAACTCCACGACCGCAAGGAACGTTTGCGCCCTTTCGCCGACGTTGCGCTCTGTGCATATGTCGCATCCACGAGGTATTTGCGCTGGATCTGGTCGCCAAAGGCCGATCCCGGCCCGTACTTCCCCATGAAAGTGTTCAGCGGGCGAGCAGCTGGGGGTTGTTCTTGCGGACCGCGATGCCGAGGCTGCCGCCGGTTTGCAACGCAACATTCTCGTGGACGAGGAGATTGGGAAAGACCTTGCTCCAGAAGGCTGCGAGGTAGTCGTCCACGACGATGGTCGGGATCAGGCCCGCGTTCACCATCTCGAGCAGGTCGTCGTCCTCCAAGTTCGCCGGGGCCTCCTCAATCAGCACCGGAGGTTTGCCCTCGGCTTTGAACCTCTCGTTGAGCGCGAGCAGGTTCTGGTAATAACCGCCTAGTTTGCGGGCGAAGACTTCCCTGCCTGCCAGGTCCTCGAGGGAGTCGATCGTCGGCCTGCCGGGCGGTAACCAGGATCTGGTTGACGTTCGTCCGGGTGGGATCGCTGAGTCGACGTACTGCTGCAGCTCCGGCGTCCGCCGGGATCTGTGCCGCAACCATGTCCACCTTGGCGTCGACGAGCGCCGGCAGGAGCATTTCCGCGGCAGCGGAAGAAGATCACAGAGATCTTGTTGCCGGTGCCGGTCTTGAAGTGTATGTAAGCCATTCCTCCATCAGCTGGCCTCATCGTACGCGATGCCGCGTTGCTTGCCCCGGTCGATGAAATCGGAGGTGCGATTGAAGGTCGCGCCGACCCGGACAGCCCGTCGCTTGACCAGCTCGTCGAGGTCGCCGGTAAACGGCGTCGGCACGTGCCTCGCGCACCGAAGCGGCAGTGGGTTTCGAGCTCGGAGGGCGGCAGTGGAATCGCGACGTCCGCGATCGGCGGTTTCTGGGCGCCGGCTTGTCGCCACCGCACGCGGTGACTGCCGCCAGAGCCAACGATCAGAACAGCGGCGAGATCGAACCGACCTTCATCCTTCTCTCCTGCTCCATATCCTGGGGCTACTTCGCCCGTCCCCGGAGATCGCGCGCATCATTCAGCAGGCCTGGGTGACAGTCGTCGTTCCAAAGCCTTGGTGACCCAGCAGGCCCTTCCCGTTCTGATATGTACCCGGCTCCCCAATAGGCGGGTGGAGCAGGAATGCCGCAAGGTGTGGCCGCTTGCCCTTTGGGGAATCCCGATCCGCATACCACTTGCGCCATCGCTTGTTGCGCCGCCGACAGATGGAGCTGATGGCGCCGCCGCTGGCCGTGTCGCGGGACACTGCCATGGCTCGAATCACGATCCATTGTTCGGGAAACGGGAGAACCTGCCCCACGAACCTGCCCACTGAATTGCTAAGTCCAATTGGCCCCGGTGGATTCGAACCACCATTCTCGGATCCAAAGTCCGATGTCCTGCCGTTGGACGAGGGGCCAGTGCGGCTGCGGGAAAAGTAGTCGGTGGGTCGAAGGCCGGGCGTGGGGGGTAGGGAATAGTGGGTAGGGGGATGCTGGGGCAGCGGATTCCCCCATTTGGCCGGTCGAATTGTGCTTTAGAAAACGCCCTATGCCTGCCGCCTACTCCCGACTCCCGGCCCAACCCGATCAACAATCCGCCTTGATTAGTTGTCACTAGCGACTATCTCGGCTTACCTCGACCCGGCCGACCCGATGGTTGCCAAGAAAGCTCAATCCTCCCTTCAGCACGACACCGCCCAGCTGTACGCTGCCGCCACCGCCTTCATCCGCATCTACCGGTTCCGGAGCGGGATCAGGCCCTTCGCTTCGGGCTCACCGTGGTACAGGCCTATACCCTCGACATCCTGCTCGGGACCGGCGGAGTGGGGCTGACGGGCCTCGCCCAGGCGTTGCGGCTCGATAAGAGCACCACGAGTCGCGTGGTCTCGGGGATGACGCGGCATGGCCTGATCGAATGGTCACGCGCAAAGCATGACCGGCGGGCCAAGGCGATCGTCGCCTCCAGGGAAGGGAAGCGCCGGTACCAGCGACTACCGCGCCATCTTGGCCGACAACACCCGGCTACTCGCGTCCTATACGCCGAGCGAGCGACAGGCGGCCATCACCATCCTGCGACAGCTCGCCGACCGAGCCGCCGGCGGAGTAGTCAGTAGGGACTAGGGAGTAGGGGCTAGGGAGTAGGGCTGTCATTCCGAGCGAAGCGAGAGCCTGCCCTGAGCAACGCGAGGGGAATCCCCAATGCATCCTCGTCGACTCGTAGAGATCCCCAATCCTCGTCGCTTCGCTCCCCTCGCTCCGCTCGGGGCAGGCTCTCGGAATGACAGCTTCACCTGGGCTCCGCTTTTCCCTTCTCCTTTCTCCCATCTCCCGTCTTCCGTCTCCCGTCTCCCG
>CAWGED010000018.1:0-64457 GCA_963821525.1 uncultured Gemmatimonadales bacterium
CGGACTGCCCTTGTCCTTCAACAGGAACACCAGGAACTTGGCCGGTTTGGTGCTGCTGGCATTCCGTCCAACGACATGGACGTCGTCAGGGCCTTCATAAACATCTGCCCGGGAAGCAGCATTCTCACTGACTCTCCTCCTTTCACCTGCATCACGATCGAGCCCTCCAGCACGTAGACGAACGCATTGGCATTGTGCCGGTGGACCGGATCAGCTCCCCCGGGCGCATACTCGACGGTCAGCATCACGACTTCTTTGCCCGGAATGTTGGTCAGCGCTTTTGCCATGAGCGGCGTGACCGTGGGCTCCTGGGCGGCCAACCTGCCGGTAAGGGCGAGGCAGGCCAGCGATCCTGCCAAGGCGATGTTCAAGGTGCGCATCGTACAGTTCTCCATTGGGTGCCGGGCTACTCCTCGAACGGAGCTTCCATCAGGAAATCTACCGTCCCTACGGCCGCTTGTAGCCCGGCACAAAATGGCAGTCAGCTTCGCGTAGCCTGGGCATCCAGCTCCGATTTTCAGCTTCTCGCTGACCTCGCCGCAGGATCCTACCCGATCGCCAAACCAACGTCCAGCCTCGGAGGTGTCCAATCAACCCCCGCGTCCTGCTGCAGAGTTCCGGGCTGCTCGTCGTTTCCGATGTCTTCATGACCTTCGCCTGGTACGCTCACCTGCTAGCAACCTCAGCGGGAGCCCGTGGTATGTCGCGGCCATCGCCAGCTGGGGCGTGGCACTTCTCGGTACCTGTTCAAGTCCCAGCCAACGGATCGGCTACACCGCGTTGAGCCTCGGCCAGCTCAAGATCATGCAGGAAGTGATCACGCTGGTTGTCTTCGTTCCGTTCGCGGTGTTTTACATGCGCCAGCCGATCCGGCTGGACTATCTATCAGCGGGACTTTGCATCCTGGGGGCGGTGTGCTTTCTGTTTCGGCGGTAGGTGTGGAGAGCGGCGAGAGCCGTCAGCCGTCAGAAAACCAATAGCGTAAGCCTGTTCGTCCAGCTTACGGCTTGAGGCTTACGGCGGTTATCTAAAGACGGCTAATGGCTGATGGCTGAATGGCCGATGATGGACTTGAACCCCATCTGGGCTCCGTTCATGCCGACCCCTGGGGGAGGACCCGGCGAAGCAATCGAGAAGGGGGTGGACCGATGGATTCCCGCCTGTTGATGACATTGCAGGTCGTGGTCATGGGCGCACAGAAGATCGGCGCCACACCTCTTGGTACTCGTGTTTTCGTACCGATAGGAAGCGGCGACTTCGAGGGCCCACGGCTGCGTGGAAAAGTGCTGCCTGGCGGTGGTGATTGGACCCTGCTCCGGGGAGAACGGCGTCCTCGAGCTGGACTTACGGCTGACGCTCGAGACGGATGACGGCGCCCTGATTCACATGCGGTCCTTCGGCCTTCGCCACGGACCACCCCGAAGTGATCGCAGCGCTCGGCCGGGCAAGAGCGTCGACTCCTCGACCTACTACTTCCGGACCACTCCTCGTTTCGAGCCCGGAGACCCGAGGTACGGGTTCCTCGAACCGCCTACTCGCCGTATCGAGCGGCGATCGGCGCGCCACAGGACCCGTTTACACAATTGACGAGATCCTGTGAGGGCCACGAGGACGATGCGCACTCGTCCCGCTCGAGAGTTCCGCTTCATTACTTGACGAAGGAAAGCCGATTCGGGAACGACGGATGACGCTCGGCAGGCGCGCCATCCGCCATGCGACGTTTGAACTTCCTTGACCTACCGAGAGCGACTTGAACCCCACGCGCAGCTCATTTTACGAAGAGCTGTGGCTGTTCCCAGGCGGCAAAGTGCCCGCCTTTGGCGACGGCGTTGAAATGGATGAGATTGTGGTAGGCGCGCGCGGTCCAACTCCGCGGCGCTTGGTAGACCTCTTCAGGGAAAACGCTAACGGCGGCCGGAACGGAGATGCTGAAGTCGTTGAAGAAGGCGCCCTTGTATTCCCGATAGAGGCGAGCGCAGGACACGCCCGTGTTCGTCAACCAGGAGAGGGTGATGTTGTCGAGGATGTCGTCCCGTGTGAGGTCGCCGTAGGGCTCCCCATCGACAAAGAGTTTCACGATGTGCCCGTAGCTGGCTACGTCGTGGTCGATCATCCAGGCGGCAAGGGCGACGGGTGAGTCCGCCAACCCGTAAAGGGTTTGCGGGTGTGCGGCCATCATGATTTGCGTAGGGACGTGCTGGTAAAGGACGCCGATCTGGTCGTATGCCCGCTGCTCCTCAGCCGAGAGGCCGGCCGGCGGCGGCCCGCCGGATTGAAGCGCCTTGGAAACTTCAGCGGGCGCGGTACCGGGGAAGTTCACATGGATGCCGATCAACTCAGGAGGTGCCTGTAGAGCCATCGCGTTCGTGACGAACCCACCCCAATCACCGCCTTGCGCCGCGAATCGGTTGTACCCGAGGCGCTTCATCAACTCCACCCACGCCCGCGCCATGCGAGCTGGGTCCCAACCCGGCGTAGTGGGCTTGCCTGAAAACCCGTAGCCGGCCATCGACGGGATCACCAGGTGGAAGGCGTCCGACGCGCTGCCGCCGTGAGCCGTGGGGTTGGTCAGCGGATCGATGATCTTCAGCTGCTCGATAGGCGAGCCCGGCCAGCCGTGGGTGACGATGAGCGGCATGGCATCTTCATGTCTCGACCGGACGTGAATGAAGTGGATATCCAGCCCGTCGATCTCGGTGATGAATTGGGGATGAGAGTTCAGTTCCGCCTCGCACCTTCGCCAGTTGTAATCGGTCGCCCAATACCGCGCGAGCGCTTGAATGAAGGCGAGTTGCACGCCCTGCGAGGGATCGGCAACGGTTTCCTTCTCCGGGAATCGCGTCGGCGTTGATACGCCGGCGCAATTCGGTAAGTTCCGCTTCCGGTACATTCACTTGAAACGGGCGAATCGCGGTCGTGTCTGCTGCCTGTCGGCTATCGGGTCTGGTAATGGTCTGGGCCACGGTATCCTCCTTTGAGTGCGAAAGTGGTGGGGATGAGGAGGACGGCGCGCATTTGCCACGCGCCGTCTTCCCGTCTCGGACTAGCGAAGCGACTTGAAGCCGCGCGCAGCTCCGACACGAAGAGTGCCGGTTGTTCCCATGCCGCGAAGTGTCCGCCGCGGTCGACCTCGTTGAAGTAGGCGAGGCCGGGGTAGACCGCTCCACCCAGCTGCGCGGGGCAGCCCAGATCTCGCCGGGGAACGTCGTAAGCCGACGGGAACCGAGACCGCCGGAGGAGCCTGGCCGCTCGCAAGCGCTGCGGCCAGCGCTCGTCCGTCCTCCCAGTACGACCGGGCCGCCGAAGCTGCGGTGCCGGTCAGCCAGTACAGCGTGATGTTGTCGACGATGGTGTCCCGGGTGAGATTGCCCACGGGCTCGCCGTCGACGAACGCGCGGGAGATCTTGTAGTAGCTGTCCGTGTCGTGGTCGAGCAACCAGGCCGCCAGCGCGACGGGTGAATCCAGCAGGCCGTAGCCGATCGTCTGTGGCCGCGTTGCCATCTCGAGGAAGTAGCCGAAGCCGTCCTCCTGAACGTCGCGAGCGCCTTGGCCGCTGCGCGTTCCTGTTCGGATTCCTTGGGCAGTTGATCGCCGATTGCGAGCACCGCCGTGAGCAGGTTCATGTGGATGCCGACCAATCCTTCGACCGCCTGGCGGCCCATCAGGTCCGTGACGAGGGCACCCACGTCGCCGCCCTGGGCGACATAGCGGGTGTAGCCGAGGCGGTGCATCAGCTCCGCCCACGCGCGTGCGGTGCGGCCGGAGTCCCAGCCGAGCTCGGTCGGCTCACCCGAGAACCCGTAGCCCGGCAACGACGGCAGCACCAGGTGGAATGCGTCCCGGCGCGTGCCGCCGTGCGCGGTCGGGTCGGTCAGCGGACCGACGGTCTCGAGCAGCTCGATGACCGAGCCGGGCCAGCCATGGGTCATGATCAGCGGCAACGCGTTCTCATGCCGCGACCTGACGTGGATGAAGTGGATCTCCACGCCGTCGATCTCGGTCATGAACTGCGGCAACGCGTTCAGCTTGCGCCTCGGCACTTGCGCCAGTCGTACTCGGTCGCCCAGTAGCGGGCGAGCTCTGCAGCGTCGCGAGCTGCACGCCCTGCGACCGATCCTCGACGAGCTCCTGGTGGAGGCAAGCGCGTGGCCTCGATGCGCCGGCGCAGTTCGACAAGGTCCGCCTCCGGAACGTCCACGTGAAACGGACGAATACCGGGACTGGTGCCGGCCTGCTGTCGTGCCGCATCAGTCTGTGTGTTTCAGTCTTAGCAGTCATAGCTTCCACCTCCTGAAAAAAGCGCGAACACCCAGCTGGCAGCCGGCAACGGGAGCGGTGGCGGGACCAACAAAGCGACGGCGATTGGGATCAGGCATGGTGGTCATGTCCATGCGCGGTGTGCGGTCAAGTGCCGGTCATGGCGAGGATCTCCTAGCACACTGATAGGAGGTCTGGGGGTGTACGGGACCCCTTCGAGTTGGTCACGGGCGCTCCTCGCCGGGAGGATTGTCCGTTGCGCATGTCCGATCCAATCGGATGCGCTACCAGAAGCGGGGGGAAACAAACTCTCGAAGGGTGGCGGCCCATCAATTGGACTTTGGACTATCATCTCGATGGGGTACCTCGGCGTGAGTCACGGCCGCAGGCCGGCGCGGATCACACCCTGACTGACCTCCATGCGGGGAATTCCCTCTTTACTTTTGGTTGGAAATGGCGGCCAGAAGAATCGAACCCCCGCGCGGGGGTCTCGAATCGACGGCGGAGACTTCTGTTACACGCATGGGCGATGAGGGACTTGACGCGAGGACGGAGGGCCAAGTGATCTCCAAGAGCCCGAAGCTGCTCCGAGATGCGGTCCTTGGCGGGGCCACTCTTGCCATGGCAGGCTGCGGCTGGATCGACATTGCAGCCGGGTCCAAAGTGAGGACGGTTTCCAAGTGAAAGCACCCATCCAACACACAGTTCGCGTCAGGTAAATCCCGCGGCAAAGACCGTCACTGGACGCAACATTCGCGAGCACGGCCGCAGGCCGGCGCGGGGCTCCCCGTCAGCCGTCAGCCATAAGCCATAGGCTAAGGTTTACATTCGCCGAGCAGACAGCTGACGGCTGAGGGCTTACGCTCCTTGACCAACGGACGATGAGGGGCTCGGGACCCGGCGGCGTCTCCCGCTTCCCCCGCCGCAGAGTCCTCTGTCGAAGCTCTCCGTCTGAAGGTTGCGCGATCCTGCCCCCGACGGTACTAATGGCTGGACCCGCTGACCCCTTGCCTCCGCACGTTCCCCACCTCGGAGGTCGCAGATGGACAGTACTACAGGCCCGCCCGCTCCGGGTGCGACGGTTCTCACCCGCGCCCTGTGCCTGCTCATCCTGGCTCTGATGGCCGCCGCGGCCGGCTACGGCGCGACCATGGCGCTCCGCTACTTCCGCCAGATCGGTGTCTGACCCGGGGGGTCCATGAACAAACGACAGACGCGGGCATTTTTTCTTGGTTCCACCGCTCTCTTCTCGCTGGTCTTTCTCGCTCTCACAATCGACAGCCACCGACAGTTCGCCACGCTGACCCATGCCGACCAGATCACGCCGGAGGTCGTCGCCGGGAAGCATGTGTGGCACCGAAAGAACTGCATCAACTGCCACACTCTCCTCGGCGAGGGCGCGTATTACGCCCCCGACCTGACCAAGATCGCCGAGCAGCGGGGAGCGCCCTACTTGCGCGCCTTCCTGGCCGATCCCTCCAAGTTTTACAACGAGGAGCGGGACCGGCGCCTCATGCCGAACCTGAAACTGTCGGCCCAGGAGATCGACGAGGTGATCGCCTTCCTGACCTGGGTGGGGAAGATCGACAACCATGGCTGGCCTCCTCGGCCCATCATGGTCTCCGGAGCTGCGATTCCGGGCAGCAACGTCGGCGGGGCGGTTCCGCAGGCGGCCTCGGATGATCCGGTGGCAATCGGGCAGGCGCTCTTCAGCCAGTCGCCACCGGGGTGCTTTGCCTGTCACTCGACCGCGACCGGCGTGAACCTGGTGGGCCCGTCATTGGCGGGGATCGCCGCGACGGCAGCGGCACGCATCGGCGCCGCGGACTACCACGGCAAGGCGACCGACGCGGCAAGCTACATCCACGAGTCGATCCTGGATCCCAACGCCGACCTGGTTCCCGGGCCGACCTTCTCGAGCAACGGCCAGTCCATGATGCCGCCGGGCTTCGGCCAGTCGCTCCAGCCGGCCCAGGTGGATGCGCTGGTGGCCTACCTCATGACTCTCAAGTAGCAAGGAGCGGAGATGCGCTATCGCACGCAGACCGTCGCCTACGCCTACTTCGTCGTGGCCCTGCTGCTCTATGGACTGCAGATGGTGTTCGGCATTCTCTCCATCGCCAAGTACCTGGGACCCGACCCGATCAAGGCATTCCTGCCGTTTGACGTGAGTAAGGAGATCCACACCAACCTGCTCATCGTGTGGGTGCTGACCGGGTTCATGGGCGCCACCTATTGGCTGGTGCCGGAGGAGTCGCGGAGCGAGCTCCACTCGCCGCGGCTCGCCTACTGGCAGCTCGGCCTGTGGACTACCGCGGGGGTGACCGCTGTGGTGGGCTACCTGTTCCGGTGGACCGAGGGGAACAAGCTGCTGGAGCAGCCGATGCCGGTGAAGTTGGCGATCGTCGTCGTGATGCTGATGTTCCTGTACAACATCGGAATGACCATCTGGAAGGTGAAACGCTTCACCACTACGCTGGGCGTGCTGCTGGCAGGGCTGGCCCTCACCGCCGTCCTCTACCTGCCGGCGCTATTCACCTTCGACAACTACACCGTCAGCATCTACTACCGGTGGTGGACCGTCCACCTGTGGGTTGAGGGGGTGTGGGAGATGGTGCAGGGCGCGCTCCTGGCCTACCTGCTGATCCGACTCTCCGGAGCGGACCGGGAGGTGATGGAGAAATGGCTCTACGTGATCGTCGGGCTCACCTTCATCGCCGGGATCCTCGGCACGGCGCACCACTACTTCTGGATCGGAGTGCCGAGTTACTGGCAGGCCATCGGCGGGGTCTTCAGCGCGCTCGAACCGCTGGCCTTCCTGGGGATGGCGATCTATGCCTACATGGCCATTCGGCGCTCCGGGCCCGCTCACCCCAACCGTCTTGCGCTTCACTGGACCATCGGAAGCGCGGTGTTCTCCGCCCTGGAGCCGGGATTCTGGGACTGGCCCACACCTGGCCTTCGGTGAACAAGTGGACCCACGGCACCATGATCACCGCGATGCACGGGCACATGGCCTTCTTCGGAGCGTATGTGATGATCGTGCTGGCGATGATTACCTACGCGGCGCCCGGGCTGTTCGGTCACGACCAGGAGGCGGGAGAGTCGCCGACTGGAATCTGGGCGTTTTGGCTGCAGATGGGCGGGATGTTCGGGATGACGATGGCGTTCGCCGCGGCGGGAATCGGCCAGACCTACCTGGAGCGCATCATGGGCCTCGGGTACCTCGAGACCCAGCACAAGATTCAGGTGCATTTTCTCATGGTGCTTGGCACCGGGTTGTTGTTCAGCCTCGGTGTCGGGCTTTTCCTCTACGACTTCTTCTTCCTGGCGCCCCGGCGTCGCGGTTCACCTGCGGCTTGGCCGGCCGTCGCGACTGAGTCACAGGGTTGATGCCATGCACCCGCAGCGACTAGCGACGCTCTCGCGCACGCTCCCGGATGGGCTCCGCCATCCGGACGGGGGGGAGCCTTTTTACCTCCCGGTTGGAAACGAGATCGCGGTCTTCGGGGAGTGCCACCGGAGGGGGCTGGCGGTCATGCTCAAGGGGCCAACGGGATGCGGCAAGACCCGGTTCGTGGAGCACATGGCCTGGCGCCTCAAACGGCCGCTCGTGACGGTGGCCTGCCACGACGATCTCTCGGCCAGCGATCTGACCGGGCGCTGGCTGATACGGGGCGGCGAAACCGAGTGGCAGGATGGTCCCCTCGCACGCGCGGCGCGACTGGGGGCGATCTGCTACCTCGACGAGGTGGTAGAGGCCCGCCAGGATGTGATCGTCGTGATTCACCCACTTACCGACGATCGCCGAATGCTGCCGATCGAAAAGACCGGCGAGCTGGTCGAGGCTGCGCCGGGGTTTCAGCTGGTCGTCTCCTACAATCCCGGTTACCAGCACGTGCTCAAGGATCTCAAGCCGAGCACCCGGCAGCGATTTGTGGCCCTCGAATTCGATTTCCCTCCCGCCGACCTCGAGCGCCGGGTGGTCATGCACGAAGGGGGCGTGGACGACGCGACCGCCGGAGCGTTGGTGGAGCTGGCGGGCCGGATTCGGCGGCTTCGGGACCGGGGGCTGGCCGAGGTGCCCAGCAGTCGGCTCCTCGTGGCGACGGCCCGGCTCATCAGCGGTGGCATCGCCCCGACCGAGTCTTGCCGGGTTGCCCTCCTGGCGCCGCTCACTGATGACCCCGATCTGCTCGCTGCTATCGACGACCTGATCACCGCGAGTTTCTGATCCGGTGGCGGAGCCCGAAGACGTCATCGCCGAAGCTGCCCTGCATGCCACGCGCCTGGCACGCGAGCTATGGGCCCGACGGGTGGCGCGGGTCGCGGAACAACGACCCGGATTGCAGGACCTGAGACGGCGCCTGGAGCTCTTCGTCGCCGCGGTCTTCCCCGAGGCTCCGGAAATCGGGACCGCGGAACCACCACCACCGCCGAGTTTCCTCGCACGCCTGGCCCGTCACCGCACATCCCATTTGTACAGTCCGCACGCCCTGGCTTCGATGGACGGCGTGCGAATCAGGCTCCCCGGGCGTCTCGATTCTCTCCCGCCGGGGCAGATCGCGGACCGATACCGGCTTCTGGCACTGGAGCAAGCGGCGCGTGCCCACCGTGGTACGAGGGCCGTCCTTCCCGCCGGGGATGCGATGCTTCGGGATCTCTACCTGCTCGCCGAAGCTGCCGCGATCGACGCAACGCTGGTGCGCATGTTCCCTCGGTTTGCTGCGGCTCTCAGTGAGGCCCGGCGGGAAGCTGCGGACACCAGGGCGGTCGTTCGCCAGCCCTCCCATCAGGAGATCGCGGTCGAGACCCTGGTGCGGGGACTGCTTGCCGCGGATCCAGCACTGCCGCCGGCGCCGTTCGTCGTCGCAGAAACCTCGGAGACCTCGCGCCAATGGGCTGAGACACACCGGCTGAAGCTGGCGGGCCTGGGCGGTCCCTATCGGGGCGTAACGCCGGTCCCACTTTGGGGTGCGATGGACGACGCGTTCGAGGCCCCTGCGACGGCCGCGCCAGGTGGAACCGACGAAAACCTCTCTCCGCCCGGCCGGAGCCGAATTCTTCCCAGACGTCCGCGCATCCGAGAGGCTTCCGAGGATGAGGACGATTCCGAGCCCGGTACTTGGATGGTGCGGGCCGATGATCTGCAAGAGAAGGCCGAAGACCCGGCCGGGCTCCAGCGTCCCGCCGATCGGGATCAGCAGGCGGACGCCGGAGAGCTCGCGGACGCACTGTCGGAGTTGCCCGAGGCGCGCCTGGTCCGGACGCCGGCGGCGGTGTCCGAGGTACTGGCGGGAGCCGACCCGATCCCCCGCGCACCGGGGCGCCCGGTCGGAGCCGAGCCGCGCGGCCTGGCCTATCCGGAGTGGGACTGCCGGGCGGGAGCTTATCGGGCTCGCGCCGCGGTTGTCCGGGAGCGGGTGGCCGAGGCGGGAAGCAACGTGTGGGTGGAAGCCATGCTGCGCCGGCATTCGTCCATGATCCGCACGGTCCGCCGGGACTTCGAGCGCCTCCGTCCGCGGCGCACGCTCCTTCGGCGCCAGCGGGAGGGTGCCGATCTGGATGTGGATGCACTGGTCGCGGCCCACGCCGATCGCCGTGGCGGGGGCGTAGCAGATGACCGATTCTATGTCGACACTCGGCCCGTGCGACGTGACGCGGCGATCGCCTTGTTGGTCGACGCAAGTGCATCCACCGATGGGTGGGTCGCCGGCGACCGGCGAATCATCGACGTGGAGAAGGAGGCGTTGCTCATCGTCGGCGAAGCGCTCGCCTCACTGGGCGATCCGCACGCGGTGCTGGCCTTCGCAAGTTCAGGGCCTTCCCGAGTCACCGTCCGGGTGCTCAAGCGCTTCGACGAGGCCGCTGGAGGCGGAGACGTACTCCGCCGGATCGCAGGCCTCGAGCCGGATGGTTACACCCGCGTCGGTGCAGCGCTCCGGCACGTCACCGCGGGGCTTGTGCGCCAGCCGGTGCGGCATCGGTTGCTGCTACTCCTCTCCGACGGGCGGCCGAACGATGTGGACGAGTACGAGGGACGCTACGGCATTGAAGACACCCGCATGGCAGTAGCCGAGGCCCGGCGCCAGGCTGTCCACGTCTTCTGCCTCACGGTGGACCGAGAAGCCCCCCGGTACGCGCCCCGGATCTTCGACCGGGGCTTCGCGGTGCTCTCCCGGGCGGAGCGCCTTCCCAGTGTTCTGACCACCCTCCTGCGCGACCTAGTGCGGGGGTGACCTGGGTGATTTCGAGGTGGTTGACGTCATGCGATCGGCGATGAGGGACTTGATGCGAAGCGGAGCGAGCACCGCCGCAGACCCGCGCGGCTCCACCCCCGACCTCGCTGGATTTCCCTATTTGTCGGCGCAACATTGCCAGCAAAAACAATCGACCCTCCGATTCATTGCCAGAGGGTCGACCACGTCTCTACCGCTAACCGCTAATCGCTAATGAGCGATGAGGGACTTGAACCCCCGGCCTCGCATGTGAGGCGCGTGCTCTAACCAGCTGGGCTAATCGCCCAGTCCAATCTTCGGCATTGTTTGCGGGAACAGGATTGGTGGATCTCCTGCTGCTTTTGCGATGGCCTCGTCAGCCGTCAGCAAAATGACATTAGCCCTAAGCCACGACCTCACTCGTCCTTCACGGCCCCTTCATCCCCTAATGCTAGCTTCTGATCAGAATGAACCAGCAAAGGGGGCTCCATGTCTATCAATCCCGCGCATCTTCACCTCGCGCTGAACCATCTCCCAGTACTCGGCGTCCTGTTCGGCACTATCCTGCTCGCCGTCGGTCTCTGGCGCCGGAACGACACGATTCGGCGGACCAGCCTCGTTGTCCTGCTGTTGACGGGGGCAGCAGCAGGCGCGGTTTACCTGACCGGCGAACCGGCTGAAGAGTTGATAGAGAACGCGGCTGTGGTGTCGGAAAGACGGATCGAGCGGCATGAAGACGCCGCCGCCGTGGCCACCTCCGGGGCGGCTCTTCTCGGTGTGGCCGCTCTCCTGCTCCTCTGGCGTTCGCGCCGTACCGGGTCGATGCCATCGACCTTGCTCCTGGCGACCTTTGGTTTGGCGGTGCTGACGACGGTGCTGATGGCCTGGACCGCGAACCTTGGAGGGCAGATCCGGCATTCGGAGATCACCACTGCCGGCGTGACGTCGACCGAGGCCGCGACACCCGACGACGCGGACGAGTGAGCGGCAAGCCCGGCCCTCACGATCGAGTGGCCATAAGCCCGGAAATCAATCGACCCTCCGATCCACAACCGGAGGGTCGACTAGACCGCTACTCGCTGATAGCTAACCGCTAACCACCAATGGGCGATGAGGGACTTGAACCCCCGACCTCGCGCATGTGAAGCGCGCGCTCTATCGCCGCTATAGCCAGCTGGCGCGCGGTTGATTTCCTGGTGCTCCCCCACAACACCAAGGCAACCCAAACAGCGCTCGTCTCACTGGACGGCCCCTTAGCGGATCGCTCAGGCTACGACCGCGACGCATCCCCCTGGTGGTCGGCGTGTGGCCTGCTGTGACCGGGCAGCCGTGCAGACCAGGGGGTCGGGCCCGTCCCGACCAACCCAAGACTCTCAGCAGGCGCTTACCTGATAGGTGCAGTACCCGCCGCCAGTGCCACGCCCGCCGACCGGGTCACGCTTCGGCGTGAGGTCTCGCAGAGTTTTCTTAGTGAGGGTCAGACGCTTAGCCTTTTTCTGTCGGGTGCTGAGCGATTTGCCGCGCTTGGTCATACGGCCTCCAGATTGTAAGGATTTAACGGTCGTAGTCAGAGATCGCGAACGGGCGGGGAAACCCGACAGCCTTCATTGACAGGATCGGAAAGGAGAAAGCCCCGCAAAACTCTGCGGGGCTTTCTTTTTGCAAACATGGGCGATGAGGGACTTGAACCCCCGACCTCGCGCATGTGAGGCGCGCGCTCTAACCAGCTGAGCTAATCGCCCGGTCCAAGGGGCCGAAACTCTAACCGGATGTCGCCAAGGCGGCAAGCACCTCGCCGGCCGTTACCGCGGCGACCCCGCGTTTCCCTACCGCAACGCCCGCCGCCACCGCCGCGAGACGTGCCGCTTCAAGGGTGGACGCTCCGGCCGCGAGTCCCATCGCCACCCATGCCGTAGCCGTGTCTCCCGCGCCCGAGATGTCGAACACCTCCCGGGCCCGGGCATGAATTCGCGTCATCCGTCCCTCGCCCGCGACGAGCAGCATCCCATCGCTGCCCAGGGTGATCAGCAATTCCTCGGCTCCGACCCGCCTCCGGACTGCCGCCAGCGCCTCTTCCCGCCGCAGATCGACGCCCGAACCCATCGCCGCAATCAACTCGCGCCTGTTGGGCTTGAAGACCGTCGCCCCGGAGTAGTCGAAGAAGTGGCGGAACTTGGGATCCACCACGATCGGAATCCCGCGTTGCTTCGCCGCAGCGATCAGAAGCTTGATGAGTGGCGCGCTGCACACGCCCTTGTCGTAGTCCTGAAAGACCAGCACCTGGGCTTCGGCGAGAGCATCAGATGCCGCGGCCGCGAGCTGCGCCCGGTCTTCCGCCGATACTTCGGCCTCACGCTCTTCGTCGATCCTCACCACCTGCTGGCCGCGCGCGACGACTCGGGTCTTGTTGGTCGTCGGTCGATCCCGCACCGTCAGCATGAGGTCCCTGACCCGCGCTCCCGCCACCGCTGCCCGCAACTCGGCGCCCGGCGCGTCCTCGGCAACCACGCCGACCAGCGCACAGGTCCCGCCTCCAGCGGTGACATTGGCCGCGACGTTGGCCGCTCCACCCGGCGTCACTCGCCGTTCCGCGATGCGAACCACCGGCACCGGCGCCTCGGGCGAGAGTCGCTCCGCTTCTCCCATGAGGTGCCGGTCCAGCATCGCGTCTCCCACGACCAGCACCCGGACTCCGCGGATCGCGGCGACCAGCTCCCGCTCAGTCATGCAGGACTCCAGCGCTCGAGAAGCCGAGGGTGACGCCGATCTTGCCCACGAAGCGATCGTCGGTCTTACCGGATTGGTTGCCGGCATTGGTCACGTGGTGATAGCCGGCGCTCGCGCTTAGGCGGATTGGACCTTGGGCTCCGGTTATTCCAACCGCGGCGCGATAGGTCTTCTCTACCGTGCCGATGAAGAGAGTCGGCGTGTTCCCCCGCGCGTTTCCCGAAGGGAAGGGATCCTCGATGCTTCCCTCACCTTGACGGGAAAGTGTCAGCTCGGGCGTCACCAGCCAGTGACGGGTCACGGGCGCGGTTGCGAAGAACGAAAGCTGGTCATTGTCATCGAAATTGCGTCCGACGCCGACTCCCGCATCGGTGAAATTCTCGAACGGATCCGAGGACCGGAACGCGAGACTCGACGCCTGAGTGTAAAGCGCTCGCCAGGCGACGCTGCGAAACAACGGGCCAAAGGCGGCAATGGTAAAGGCGTAGCGATCGGGCGGTGTGTCCGGTCCGTTGCGATCCTTGTACTGGATGTCGTCAACCGCGAGCTGGAAGGCGAGCGTCGTGCGCTGGAGAAACCGCCACTGGAGATCGAGCCCGACCAGCACGTTGCCATCGTCTCCTATGCCGTACTCGTTGGCCAGGAGCAACAGGGTGACGGGATTGCGGAACCTGGCATCGAACGAACGGTCCACTCCCGAGAGGACTGTCGTCTCCCACAGTGCGATGTTGAGCCTTCCCGTGAGCTGCGAGGAGAGGCGGTGGGCGAAGAAGTAACGCTTGACGACCTGGTTCAGGGTGTCATTCTCGTCGCGAAGCTGTGAAGCCTGGGCCAGGAGCTTCAGCTGTTTGTTCCCGACTTCGAGCTGCAGGGTGGGGCGCCCGTACCCGAAGGCGCTGAGCGGCACGCCGTAGACGCCCTGCGGTCCCCAGTGCTGGTCCATCTGGCCGTAGAAGGCGCTGACCCATTTGAATTGGGCGGTGAGATATGCCTCGACCATGCGGCCGGTGACATCCACGTCCTTCCGTCCTGGCCAGTCCGGGTCATCGGGCAGGCGAGTCTCGATGGCGGGCCGGCTCACCAGGCCCACGTTGCCGAAGACGCCGGTCAGTCCCAGCTCGACGTAAGGCTGGATTCCGTCGGTACCGGCAGGATGGACCATGTCCCGTCGCGCATCGCTGTAGGCCTGACCTCCCGCCCGCGGCTCCACCTTCCAGCGCGCCTTGTCCCCCGGATCGGCAAAGGCGTCGAGCAGCTCCCGAACCATGGCGGTGTCGCGAGCGGTACCCGCGGAATCGACCTTGGCGAGGGCGCGCACGGCGTCAATCCGCCGGAACGGTCTTACCATCGGCGATGGGTCCTCGATTTCGCCCAGCGCGATCAGGTGCTCGATCGCCGGGAGACGGGGGTCGTCGAGTGGGATGTATGGCGATGCCTGGGCAGACGCGTGGGAACCGCAGATCGCGATTGCGACCGCGGCGGTCAGGATCGGGCGAGGCATGGGCGGAAGCTAAGGCCCCGGGGGGGAGACGGAAGACGGAAGAGGTGTCAGGGATAAGGGGTCAGGTGTCAGGGGGTGTGGTGAACGGCGAACGGTGAACAGTGAACGGGGAACAGGGAACGGGGAACTGAAGAGGCACCTCATCCCGAGGCGCGAAGCGACGAGGGACCTAACCTCCTTACCTTGGCGCCAAGGTTCGGGATAGTAGGTCCCTCGCTTCGCTCGGGATGAGGTGTCCTCTACCTTCGCGTTCGCCCGTTCCCCGTTCCCCGTTCCCCGTTCCCGCTTTCCCGTCTCCCGTCTGCCGTCTCCCGCTTTATCTTCCCGCCCATGTCCTTCCGGATCGAGTCCACCCGCGGCGGCGTGGTCGAGTCCATCCATCGGGTTTCCGCGGCGGTGGTGGATGCCAAAGGCCGGCTGGTGGCCTCGGCGGGCGATCCCACCCTCGTGACATTCTGGCGCTCCGCGGCCAAGCCGTTCCAGGCCATGGCGCTGGTGAAGGACGGTGCCGCGGACCGGTGGCATTTCGACGAGCGGGCGCTCGCTCTGGCCTGCGCCTCCCACTCCAGTGAGCCGATCCACCGCGAGCTCGCCGAGTCGATGCTGCAGCAAGTCGGGCTCACGGAGAGCGCCCTGGCCTGCGGCCCCCATCCACCGTTGGGGCCGGCCATTGCGGAGGCAGTCGTGCGGCACGGGATCACCATGTCGCCCTGCTGGAGCAACTGCTCGGGGAAGCACGCCGGAATGCTGGCGCTGGCGCGGCATCACGAGTGGCCCATCGCGGGGTATCAGAGTCAGGGCCATCCGGTGCAGGAGCGGATCCTCCAGGAAGTCATCCGCTGGACCGGCGTCCCCTCGGAACAATTGCTGCAAGCCGTGGATGGATGTACCACTGTATGCTTCGGCCTGCCGCTCGAGGCGATGGCACTGGCCTATGCCCGGTTTGCGGCGAGCAAGGAGACGGCGGCGGTGCGGCTCCGGACAGCGATGGTGCGCCATCCTGACCTGGTAGGGGGGAGCGGGCGGCCCTGCACCGATATCATGACCGCCGGCGCGGGACGCCTGGTCGCGAAGATCGGAGCCGACGGGATCTACTGCGCCGGTGTTGTTCCGGGTGGACTGGGCGTCGCGATCAAGGTGGAAGACGGAGACATGCGGTCCTCATCGGTTGCCCTGATCGGCGTGCTGAGACAGTTGGAGGCCAAGCTGCCGCTGAAGCTCGATCTGGCCAACCCGCCGGAAGCGGTCGCGCGACACGCCGAAATGGTCACCCGGAATACCCGGGGCACGGTTACCGGCACGACACGGGCAGCAGGAGATCTGCATTTTCCAGGGCACTAGCTGCGGGAGCCGGGTTGGATCACCGTCCGGCGGGAGCCTATCCTGATGGCGAAGCACGACAATCTCGATCAGCCCACACTGCACCTGGTGCGTTTCGCCGCCGCGATCGCACAAGGCTACGAGCCCGAGCTGCGGGAACGCGCGGCACCGCTCAAGACCGCGCAGGTGCCGGTCCCCTGGGTGGAGGAGCTGCTGCTCCAGTCGGTCCTGATGGTCGGCTATCCGAGGACCCTGATCGCCTTCGGCGTATGGCGGAAGGTGGGACGGGTACCGGCGCCGCCCATGGATCCCGACGCCGATTACCAGCGCGTGCCGGAATGGACCAAGCGGGGTGAGGAGACCTGTGCCCGGATCTACGGCGACAACTACCGGAAGCTCCGGGAGAACATCAAGGAGCTGCACCCCGCCATGGATCTCTGGATGGTGACCGAAGGCTACGGCCGGACGATGGCGCGCCCGGGACTGGATCTGCTCCGGCGCGAGCTGTGCACCGTGGCCCAGATGGCGGTGCTCGAGGCACCCCGTCAGCTCCATTCTCACCTCCGCGGAGCGCTCCACGCCGGCGGCAGCTTCGAGCAGGTGGATGGTGTCCTGTCCGTGGTCAATCCGCTCTTGTCCTACGATCAGTGGAAAAAGGTGAAGGAGCTGTGGAATGGGGTGAAGGAGGCGTGGGTGGAAGGTGGTCGATAGTCTATGGTCGTTAGTCGATAGTCGATGGTCGAGGTAGTCGATGGTCCTGGGACGTGGGCCATGAATATTGTTACTACGTCTCACGTCTCACGTCTCACGCCTCTTGTCCCACCGACTCCAGACTGACGACTCCGACCAATGTTCATCGACCACGCCATCGTCAAAGTCACCGCCGGGACCGGTGGCAGCGGCGCGTGCTCCTTCGCCCGGTTCAAGTACCGGCCCAAGGGTGGGCCTGACGGGGGGGATGGAGGACGCGGCGGGTCGGTTTACGTGCGGGCGGACGGCAACCTCGCGACACTGCTCGACTACCGCTATCGCACCGACTGGAAGGCGGAACGAGCGCAGCACGGGAAGGGGAAAAACCAGACCGGCGCCTCGTCCGACGACGTGTACCTGCCGGTCCCGCCCGGAACCGTACTCAAGGATGTGAGCACCGGCAAAACGATAGGCGAAGTCCTGGCGTCGGGCGACGAGGTGCTGGTCGCCAAGGGAGGACGAGGCGGACGAGGTAATGCGCGCTTCGCCACGGCGACCCATCAGTCGCCGCGGGAATGGGAGCCGGGTGAAGAAGGCGAAGCACTGGAAATCGAGCTTACCCTCAAGCTGATCGCCGACGTGGGGCTGGTGGGAGAGCCCAATGCCGGAAAGAGCACCCTGCTCTCTGTAATCTCCGCGGCTCGGCCCAAGATCGCCGACTATCCGTTCACGACCCTCGCCCCCAACCTCGGCGTGGTGGGCTTGAGCGGGCACCGCACCTTCGTCGTCGCGGACATTCCCGGTATCATCGAGGGCGCTCACCAGGGCAAGGGGCTCGGCCTTCGCTTTCTGCAGCATGTCGAGCGCACTCGACTGCTCGCCTTCCTGGTTCCGCTCGATGCTCAAGATCCCCAGGCCGTCTATGAGGGGCTTCGCAAGGAGATCCGGCTCTACAGCGATGCACTCTATCAAAAGCCCCATGTCGTCGTGCTATCCAAGCGGGACCTGCTGCCCGCTGGAGACCCGCTGCCGGCGCTGGAGCTGGACGACGCCCGCGGTGTCGTCACCGTTTCTTCCGCCGCGGGGACCGGCCTCGAGGAGTTGAAGGAGTACTTGTGGAAAGCGGTGAGCGAAGTGAGAGGAGAAGAGGCTGCAGCCGGACCAGATGAATTGGGAGTGGAGGAGGAATGGGAGACCTAGACGACGAACGGGCCATGTATCTGGCCATTGCGATGACACCGGGCATTGGTCCCCATCGTCTCGCCACGCTGCTTCAAGCCTGCACCACGTCACTCGGCGCCCATTCGGCGCCGTTCTCGTTTTTAAGTGCCTTGCCCGGGTTTTCCCGTGCCGCGGCAACGGCGGTGCGCGAGGCACGCGTCGAGGAAGGGCACCGCCTGTTGCGACAGGCCGAGGAGATGGGCGCTCGCGTGATGACGCTTCTGGATTCGGACTATCCCGCGTTGCTCCACACCATCGGCGAGCCACCGCCCGTGATCTTTCTCCTTGGCAATTGCGGCCTGTTGGATTGTCCCGCGGTTGCGATCGTAGGCAGCCGGGACCACTCGCCATACGGGGCCGAGGTTTGCCGAACGTTGGCGACGGCCGCGGCGCGGCGTGGCATCGTGGTCATCAGCGGGATGGCGAGGGGTCTCGATGCCGTGGGACACATAGCGGCGCTGGACGCTGGCGGAGGCACCATCGGCGTTCTGGGTAACGGTCTGGGTGTGGTGTATCCCGCGGCCAACCGCGCGCTTTACGAGCGGGTGGCCACCCACGGACTGCTACTCACGGAGTTCCCGCCCGGCGAGCGACCCAGCGTGTACACCTTCCCGAGACGGAATCGGCTGATCAGCGCGCTCGCGCGAGCCACGGTCGTGGTCGAAGCAGCTTCAGGCTCAGGTGCCTTGATCACGGCCGACGCCGCCCTGGAGCAGGGACGGGACGTCCTGGCGGTCCCGGGAAACATCACCAGCCACACATCCGTCGGTACCAACCGCCTGATCCGGGATGGGGCGGTTCCGGTATTGGACACGGCGGACCTGCTGGGGTTGTATCCCGAGGCGGACAAGACGGACAGGGCGGACAAGACGGACGGGGCGGGCAAGGCGGACGAGGCGGGTGTGTCTCCCAATGACCACGGAGCAACGAACCACCGAACCGTCGAACCGCCCGAGCCTGACCTCACCCTCACTCCCACCGAGCAGCGGATCCTTGGCGTGATGGGTACAGGGCCGGCGCTGGTGGACGAGCTCGCGGCTCGGGCGGAGGTGCCGGTTCCCGAAGCCTTGTCGGCCTTGTTCACGCTGGAGCTGGCGGGTCGGGTGGAGCAATGGGCAGGCGGGCTGTTTGCGAGGGCGAGTGCAGTGCGGCACTAGCTGAGGGACGGCGGTTCCTCGGGTTCGCGGGTTTCACGCTTCTTCAATACGGGAGAAGGGAGAAGGGAGACGGGAGACGGGAGAGGGGAAAAGGACGCAGGCGAAGGGTGAACAGTGAACGGTGAACAGGTGGCCGTCCTTGGCGCCAGGGTCAGGATAGTAGGTCCCTCGCTTTGCTCGGGATGAGGTGCTTCTACATTCGCGTTCCCCGTTCCCCGTTCCCCGTTCCCCGTTCCCCGTTCCCGTCTCCCATCTCCCGTCTCCCGTCTCCCGTCTTCCACCTCCCGTCTTCCGTCTCCCGTCTCCCGTCTTACCCTTCAGCATGCACCTCTACATCCACGTCCCGTTCTGCGCCCGGCGCTGCAGCTACTGCGATTTCGCGATCGCGGTGAGACGGAACGTGCCTTCCGCCCTGTATGTCCAGCGAGTTCTGGAGGAATGGGGCACCTGGGAGGAGCATCCCGCCTGGGGCGACTCGCCCACCCTGGATACGGTGTACTTGGGCGGCGGTACGCCGTCCCTTCTCGAGCCCGAACTCATTGGGAAACTGCTCGAGACGGTGGACCGGTCTCGCGGCATCGTGTCCGGGGCGGAAATCACGCTCGAGGCCAACCCCGACGACGTGGACGCAAAGCGAGCCGCCTCGTGGCGTGCCGCGGGTGTGAACCGGGTCTCCCTCGGCGTGCAGTCGTTCGAGCCGCTGGTCCTGCGTTGGATGCATCGCACTCACACCAGGGAGCAGGTGCCGGCGGCGGTCGCGGCGCTTCGCAAGGCGGGAATCGAGAATCTCTCGCTGGATCTCATCTTCGGACTCCCGTCGGAGCTGCAGCGGAACTGGGAGGCGGACCTCGCGGGCGCACTCGCGCTGTCGCCCGACCATCTCTCGATCTACGGTCTCACGGTCGAGTCTCACACGCCGCTCATGCACTGGATCGAGCGGGGAGAAACCCGGCCGGCGCCGGAGTCTGGTTTTGTCGAGCAGTTCCTCGCCACGCATGCCCGGCTCTCCGAATCTGGATTCGACCACTACGAGGTCTCCAACTACGCTCGTCCCGGATACCGTGCGGCCCATAACTCGGCCTACTGGCGGCGAGCACCGTATGTGGGACTCGGTCCATCCGCCCACAGTGGCCTGGGCAACGAACGGCGCTGGAACCTCCGTGAATGGGCCGCCTACGACTCGGCCCTCGAACGAGGCGAATCTGTGATAGCGGGCCGCGAGCTGTTGACCGAATCTGCCCTTCGTCTGGAGGCGTTGTACCTCGGTCTGCGTACCACCGAAGGATTGCCGGAGCCCACAGTGCCTGCCGGGCAGGCAACTAGTTGGATTGATGCAGGTTGGATGGAACGGGAAAGGGGCCGTCTTCGGCTCACGCCGGAGGGCTGGCTCCGGCTCGACGCGTTGGTAGCGGAGATTGCTTGAGAATAGGTTAAATTATTGCCATGCCTTCGCATGACCCTCTGAATGACCGCCAGGCCAGGGTGCTTGAAGCGGTCATCCAGGCCTTCATCCAGACCGCCGAGCCAGCGGCCAGTCAGGCCGTGGTGCAGCGGAGCGGGCTGGGAGTCTCCTCGGCGACCGTTCGCAACACGATGAGCGAGCTGGAGGAGAAGGGATATCTCTACCATCCGCACGCGTCGGCCGGCCGGATTCCCACCGATCAGGCATACCGCTGGTACGTGGACAACCTGATGCGGCTCTCTCCTCCCAGCCGGGAAGAGCGAGACCTCATCAAGTTGGAGATGCCTTCGACCCGCACCGCCGTCGAGGAAATCCTGCGCCGCGCGGCCCAGGTCCTTGGTGTGCTGACTCAGGAGCTCGGAGTCGCGGTGGGTCCGTCTTTCGATCAGGTCGTCCTCGAGCGGGTTGATCTCGCCCAGGTGGCGACCGACCGGCTGCTGCTCGTACTCAACCTGAGAAGCGGTACGGTACGGACGATCTTCGTTCAGGTACCGGGAATGATCGCGTCGGACAGCATGCAGCGTGTAGCACAGATTCTGAACGAGCGGCTGGCGGGCCTCTCTCTCAAGGACATTCGTGCGTCTCTGGGAGACCGACTCCGGGATGCAGATCAATCGGAGAGCGGCCGCGAGTTGCTGAACATTTTCATCGCCGAGGCGGAAGAACTGTTCGGCCTGGGCTCCGCCCCTGAAGCGGTCATGCTGGGCAGCGCTCAGATGCTGGCGGAGCAGCCCGAGTTCGCTTCCAACGACCGGATGCGCGAGCTGCTGGATCTGACAGAACGCCGGGACCGCCTGCACCGTGCACTGGAAGTGCGGCAGACGAAAGGCCTCACCATCACCATCGGGGGAGAAAACACCGACCCGCGATTCGCCGGTTTCACGCTGGTGACATCGGCCTATCGGACGGGAGACTTGAGTGGCGTCATCGGCGTCATCGGGCCAACCCGGATGCCCTATGACAAGATCATCGGGCTGGTGGACCATACCAGCCGACTGGTGGAAGGATTGATGGAGTGAGCGAGTTCTACGAAATGCTCGGCGTGGCGCGGGACGCGTCCGAAGCCGAAATCAAGAAAGCCTATCGGAAGCTCGCGCTCGAGCTTCATCCGGATCGGAATCCCGACCCGGCCGCCGAGGCACGCTTCAAGGAGATCACCGAGGCCTACGAGGTCCTGCGGGATCCCCAGAAGCGGGCGACGTACGACCGGTACGGCAAAGCCGGCGTCGGTGGAGGTGGAGGCTTCGGCGGATTCCACCACGTCGATCTGAGCGAAGCGCTCAACATCTTCATGCGGGACTTTGGCGGCTTCGACTCTCTCTTCGGCGGCGGAGCGCGAGCCCAGGCCGAGGCGCGACGGGGCCAGGATATCCGGGTGACGGTGAAGCTCTCGCTCACCGAAGTGGCCACGGGTGCCAAACGGAACGTGAAATTGAAGTCCCTGGTGCGCTGCTCCGCCTGTGTGGGCTCAGGCGCGCTCAGAGGCACCGGCTCCGTCGCTTGTACCACTTGTGGTGGAAGTGGCGAGGTCCGGCGAGCCGCACGCAGCATGTTCGGCCAGTTCGTGTCGGTGTCACCTTGTCCTACCTGTGCGGGTGAAGGGCGAATCATCACGACGCCATGCGAAGTCTGCCGTGGGGAGGGCAGGGTCCGGGAAGACAAGACGGTCCAGGTCGATATCCCTCCGGGTGTATCCGAGCAGAACTATCTGACGCTGCGAGGGCACGGAGCTGCCGGTCCGCGCAACGGTCCCGCAGGTGACCTGCTGGTCATGATCGAGGTGAAGCCGGACGAGCGGTGGCAGCGCGACGGAGACAACCTGGTCATCGACCTGCCGCTTTCGTTTTCTCAGGCGGCACTGGGACTCTCGATTGCGGTGCCGACTCCCTATGGAGACGAGCAGGTCAGCGTGCCGTCGGGAACTCAGGGGGGCACGGTGCTGCGGCTCAAAGGCAAAGGACTGCCGCGGCTGGGGCAGGGTGGTACTGGCGATCTGTTGATTCGAACCAATGTCTGGACCCCCGAGCAGCTGACCGAGGAGCAGGGGCAGTTATTCCGGCAGCTGGCCCGGGTTGAGGGCGACCCTCCCAAACAGCATGTAGGGTGGTGGAGCAAGCTCAAGGAAGCGCTGGGCGCGTGACTTGGTACTCGATCGAGGTACATGCCACGCCCGACCGGCGGGACGCTGTTGCCGCCTGGCTGGTAGGGCGGACGGGACAAGCGGTCGAGGAGCGGGCAGACGGCACCCTGGTTTCCTTCGCGCTCGATCTGGCTTCGGCCGACGCACTCGAGCGGGATCTAGCTGCCGCGCACGGTTCGGACATCCCCATGGCCCACCGCGAGGAGCCGGAGGTGGACTGGACTACCGCCTGGCGCAGTGGTCTCACCGCGCGACGGGTCGGCCGGTTCAACCTCGTTCCTTCCTGGCTGAGGGCCGACCCCGCACCCGGCGAGGTGGTAATCGTCATCGATCCGGAGATGGCGTTCGGCAGTGGGGAACACGGCTCGACTCGCGCCGCACTGCTGTTGCTCGAGCGTTTCGTGCGCCCCGGCGACACCGTGCTCGATCTCGGGACGGGAAGCGGAATCCTGACCATCGCGGCCAAGAAGATGGGTGCCGGCTGTGCCGTCGGTGTCGAGGTCGATGAAGATTCCCTCGAGGTGGCCGCTGCCAACGCCGGCCGTAACGGTCTGGCCGGGCAGGTCACCTTTCTCCAGGGAGACGCCGCGCAGATCACGCCGCTGCTCGCCCCAGCCGATGTCATCGTCTCGAATATCCTGCGACTCATCAACGCGGCGCTGTTGCCCGAGGTCCATGATGCGATCCGACCTGGTGGCATCGCGATCTTCTCCGGTATGGAGCTGAGCGAGGCAGAAGAGTTCCGTGCGCCTCTGCTGGAAGCAGGCTTCGAAGTGGTTGATGAAGTCGTTGACGAGACCTGGTGGGCGGTGGCCGCGCGGCGTCCGTGATTACCCTGTTCGCGGCGCCGGGAAGCCTGCAGGCCGGCGCCACCATCGAGCTGGACGATGCGGAGGCGCACCACCTGAAGGTGCGGCGAGGCCAAGCGGGACAGCGGGTGCGACTGGTTGATGGTTCGGGAACCGTTGGTGAGGCGCTGCTGGAGATGCGCCCGGCGGGAATTCAAGCCGTCGTCGCGTCGGTGACCCGGGTGGACAATCCAGTTCCTCTCACCCTCGCGGTCGGCGCCGGCGATCGGGACCGCTTCGCTCTCCTGGTCGAGAAAGCGGTAGAGCTGGGCGCAACCGAGATCGCGCCGCTCGAAGTGGAGCGCGCCGTGGCGGTCGCCACCCGGTTGCGGGAACGAAATCTGGATTCACTCCGCCGCCGGGCGCGGGAAGCGATGAAGCAGTGCGGCAGCGCCTGGGAACTCACCCTGCAGGAGCCCCAGCGTCTGGAGGATTTCCTCGCCCAGCCGCGCACCGGGGCAGCCTGGCTCGCGAATCCCGAAGGCGAAGCGCTGGTTGAGCTGGATGCCTCCGAGGCGGTGACAGTGGCGATCGGCCCCGAGGGTGGCTTCACCGAGTCAGAGTCGAAAGAATTCCTGAACGCTGGATTCCGCCCGGTGTCACTCGGGCCGTACACCATGCGTTTCGAGACGGCCGGACTCGTGGCAATGGCGGCAGTGTGGCAGGCTCGTCGGAGAGGTGAACATGGCTGACTGCATCTTCTGCAAGGTCGCAACAGGAGAGATTCCCGCGCGCATCGTCCGCCGCACTCCCGATGCCGTGGCCTTCTACGATCTTCAGCCCCAGGCACCGACTCACGTGCTGGTGATTCCAACCAAGCACCTCGGTGCGGTGCGGGATGCCAAAGGGCCCGACCTCGTTCTTCTGGGCAAGCTGCTCTCATTTGCCTCGGAGGTCGCCAGCGAGCTGGGACTCGATGCCCAGGGTTACCGGCTGGTAAGCAATACCGGGCCGGATGGAGGACAGTCCGTGTTTCACCTGCATTTCCATCTGCTCGGCGGACGCAAGATGACCTGGCCTCCTGGGTGAGACGTGCAGCCACTTAGTCTCCGTGACACACTTCAGGCGAGAATGAACGCAGCCCGTAAGGCCGGGGACAAAAACCTGGTGCTCGTGCTGGGGACCACTCTCGCCGCGATCAAGAACAGGGAGCTGGATCTCGGACGGGCGGCCAACGACCCTGAAGTGGTGGACATTCTCCGCAAAGGGGTGAAGACCCGGAAGGAATCGGTCGAGCAGTTCACCACGGCGAAGCGGCAGGATCTGGCAGACAAGGAGGCGGCGGAGATCCGGATCCTGGAGCAGTTCCTCCCTCCGGCAGTGGATCCCGCAGAAATCCGCGCAGCGGTTCGTGCGGCGATCGCGGCTGGAGCCACCGACATCGGCCGGGTCATGCAGGCGGTCATGCCGCAATTCAAGGGACGGGTGGATGGCAAGGACCTCAATGGCATCGTCCGCGAGGAGTTGAAGGCGGGATGACGGAGCAGGGTCACATAGCTTCCCCGCACGGGGTGCTGGTGTCCGCGGACGCCGGCACCCCGTTCGCGTTGGCGGAGGATGACGGATTTGAGGCGCTCGAGCTTCCGGCGGTCCTTGAGCGCGTAGCTGCCTATGCCGCGGGCCCGCTGGGTCATGAGGCGATTCTCGCGCGACGTCCCAGCGACGATGTCGCCTGGATTTCCGGTGAGCTGCAAACGGTCGCCGAGTTGGTGCGCCTGGTTCGCGAGAACCGCGGAGTAGCGGCGGAGCCGGTGCCTGAAGTCGACTCGGCGCTCTCGCGACTTCGGGTGGCGGGGAGTGTCCTCGAAGGCTCACAGCTTCTGGCGATCAGGCGCACGCTGGTCGCGTCGCGATTGGTGGTGGCGGAGCTGAAACGGGTAGCGGCCGACGCTCCGAGGACTGCCCTTTACGAGCGTCCCCTGCCGGAGAAAGGGCTCGAACGCAGGCTCACCCTCGCGTTCGATGATGACGGCCAGCTGCTCGACACGCGCCAGTCCCACGCTCGCCGCGGCACGACGGGAAGTTCGCGCGGCGCGTGAGCGCCTGGTTCAGAAGCTGGATGGAATGCTGCGCCACCTGGGCGGCGAAGGGGCCGTCACACTGCGAGACGGTCGCTATGTCATTCCAGTCGCTCGGGAGCTCCGAGGCAGGCCGGATGGCATTGTCCACGGAGAATCGGCCAGCGGCGCCACGCTCTTCATCGAGCCATCGGCTGTCATCGGGCTGGGTAACGAGCTGCGGGAAGCGGAGCTTCGCGCCGAGCGCGAAGAGTTGCAGGTCTATCGCGATCTCACCGAGCTGATTCGCCCAGAACGGGATGCCATTTCGGACATCCACTCGATGTGCGTGGCGGTGGACGATCTGGTCGCCCGGGCGCGCTATGCCGCGGCGGTCGAAGGCGAGGCTCCCGCAGTAGCGCTGGCCCCGGCGAGCCTCACCATCGTCAACGGGCGCCATCCGCTGCTGCTCGCGGCTGACATTCAGGATTCGAGTGCGGCCGGCCGCCGGCTGCCGAGCCGTCCGTGGTTCCCTTCGACCTGTCGCTCGATCCCGGTGAGCGCACCGTCCTGATCAGCGGGCCGAA
Organism: uncultured Gemmatimonadales bacterium; assembly: GCA_963821525.1. Classification (GTDB taxonomy): domain Bacteria; phylum Gemmatimonadota; class Gemmatimonadetes; order Gemmatimonadales; family GWC2-71-9; genus DATBGE01. Next base: position 26,127 of record CAWGED010000018.1, read on the forward strand.
CACCGGTGGCAAATCTGTCTTGCTCAAGGCGGTCGGGTTGTGCTGCGCCCTCGCTCAGAGCGGAATCATTCCGCCGGTCGGTCCAGGGAGCAGCCTTCCCGTGTTTCGCCGCATCTTCGCCGACATCGGCGACCGGCAATCGATTGCTGCGAGCCTTTCGACCTTCAGCGCCCATGTCGCGGTGCTGAGGCGGATCCTCGATCACGCCGATGACAGGACACTCGTGCTGCTGGATGAAATCGGTAGCGGAACCGATCCGGCTGAGGGCGCGGCACTGGCGGGCGCGGTGCTGTTGTCGCTGACACGGCGAGGAACGATCACCCTCGCGACCACGCACCTCGGGGCTCTGAAGGAGCTCGCTTCCCGCGCGCCTGGTGTGGTGAACGCCTCGCTCCAGTTCGATTCGGCGACACTGCAACCCTCCTATCACTTCCAGAAGGGCGTGCCCGGCCGCTCCTACGGGCTTGCCATCGCGCGGCGGCTGGGGCTCCCTGAGTCGGTGCTCACCGAGGCCGAGCAGCAGATTCCCGATGCCGAGCGAAACCTCGATGCGCTTCTGGCGTCGGTTGAGGAACGGCAGCGGGAGCAGACCCGGCGTGAGGCGGATCTCGAGGCCCGGGAATCTCAGGCCGAGGCGCTGCGTATCCAGCTGGAGTCTCAGGCTACGACCCAGGGAGCCCGCGAAGCCGAGCTCAAGCGCAAGGAGAAGGAGGCCGAGCGTTCGGCTCGGGAGCAATCACGCAGCTTGTTACTTGAGGCGCGCCAACGAGTCGAGGAAGCGCTCGCCAAGGCCCGCGAAGCAGGAGACGAGGCCGCGTCCCGCGAGGCGCGGCGTTTGGTGGAGGAAGCGGCGCGGATTGAGGGGGAGAAACTCGCTGCAATGGTGCAGGCGGGAGGGCGGCGAGGGCGGCGGGGCAGTGAAGACCTGGTCGAATATGGGGCTCGGGTGCGGCTGGAGGGCGGGGACGGCGGCAGGGTCATCGAACTGCGAGACGATGGTAAGGCAGTGGTTTCGGGTCGGTGCATGAAGCTGGTTGTGCCGGTCCGCGAAGCTGGTCGCCGTTGCGTCCGAACCCGGCCGCGGTATCGCATAGCCGCCCCTGCGCCCTTCCGCCCTGCCGCCTCCGAGCGCAGCGAGCGATTCGAGGTCGACCTCCGCGGTCTCACTGGTGAGGAAGCGGAGCAGGAGGTCCTCTCGGCCCTCGACGCCGCTGTGCTGGCCGAGCACCCCTACCTTCGGATCATCCATGGCAAGGGGACCGGCGTGGTCCGGGATCGGGTACAGAAGGTGGTTGCCCGCGACCGGCGAGTCCGAAAGCATGCTTTCGCGCCGGCCAACCAGGGCGGCACCGGAGTCACCGTAGTGGAATTCGAGAGCTGACCGTGATCCCCGACGAGATCATCGAACAGATCCGCGACAGCGCGGACATCGTCGGCCTGATCGGCGAATCCACCGAGCTCAAGCGCACCGGCTCGGATTACCGGGGTCCGTGTCCGTTTCATGGGGGCACTCACCGCAATTTTGCGGTGATTCCCAAGAAGGGCCGCTTCTATTGTTTTGTCTGCAAGGAGTCGGGAGACGTCTTCTCCTATCTCATGAAACGCTTCGGGATGGATTATCCCACGGCGGTGCGTGAGGTCGCCGGCCGGATGGGGATCGCGATCCCCGAACAGACCAGCCGGAGCGGGCCCGATCCCCGGGAGCCCTTGTTCTCGGCTGCTGCGGTCGCTCATGACTGGTTTGCCCGGCAGCTCCGAGAGTCTCCCGAGGCCGAGGAGGCGCGCGCCTATCTCGGTACTCGCGGGACTCGATCTCGATACGGTCGGCCCGTTCGAGCTGGGCTACGCTCCTCGGGGGACCGCGTTCCTCGCCGCGATGGCCCAGCTGGGTCTCAAGGAGGCGGTGCTGTTGGAGGCGGGTCTCCTGGCCCAGCGCGATGACGGATCGACTGCCCCGCGGTTCCGTGGGCGTCTCTTGTTTCCGATCCATGATCTGCGCGGCCGGGTCGTGGGATTCGGGGGACGACTGCTGGGACCGGGAGAGCCGAAGTATCTCAACTCGCCCGAGACGCCGATCTACAAGAAGGGCACGATGCTGTACAACCTCCACGACGCGCGGCAGGCGATCCGCAAAGAGGAAAGCGTCGTCGTGGTCGAAGGATATTTCGATGTGCTGCGACTGGTCCTGGCCGGCTGCGAGAACGTGGTAGCTCCGCTTGGCACGGCGCTGACTCCTGATCAGGCCGCACTGCTTCGCCGCTTCGCGCCGCAGGCCGTGCTGCTGCTGGACAGCGATACCGCCGGGCTCCGGGCCACGTTCCGTGCCGGCGACGAGTTGCTGCGCCACGCCGTGCGGGTTCGGGTCGCGACGCTTCCAGCCGGAGAAGATCCTGACACTCTGGTCAAGAAGAGCGGACTCCCGGCGACTGAACGCGGTGCTCAAGGATGCGATGGACGTGATGGAGCGGAAGATCCAGCTGCTCGAACGGAAGGGCTGGTTCACCGGCATCGAACACCGCCGCGACGCGCTGGACCGCCTGCTCCCCACGATCAGGGCGGCCAAGGATCCGATCATGCGGGAGCTCTACCTCTCGCTGGTGTCCGAGCGGGCGGGTGTCGAGAAGCGGGTGCTGGAGCAGGAGGCCAACACGCAGCCATCGCAACCAACATTCACGCCCCGAGCCGAGGCTCCGGCACCGGCTTCCGCTTCTCCGGTACGGCGCGCACGACTCGGCCCGGAACGGCAGCTGGTCGGGCTCATGATCTTCAGCAAGGATTGTCGCGAGCGGGCTCGCGCCCAGGTTCGTCCCGAAACGCTGGAGAGCGGTGTCACCCGCGAGTTGTACACTCTGCTGCTGGAGGGCGGAGACGCGGTGCCTGCTACGCCACCGGAGCAGGTCTCCGACGCGGGGCGCGCTCTGTGGACCGAATTGCTGGGCGTCGGTAGCCAGCTCGGCCCGCAGGCCCAGGATCAGCTCTTCGATGGAGTATGCCGCCGCCTCGAGGCGCGACCCTTCCGCCGCCGCCTCGCCGAACTCGATCGCGCCATCCGGCAGGCGCCTGAACCCAAGCCCTCGGCGCTGATCGAAGAGAAACTCCGGCTCGACAAGGAGCTGAGGGAGAAGTACCCAGAGGAGTATCGTCGCATCGTGTATGCAAGGCGAACCAATGCCCGCGGGTCGGGCCGACCGCAGCAACGCCGGCCCTTTCCATCCGACGCCTGAGCGAACGCACTCATATGAAGGGAATTCGTTGATGCATCCTGACATGGTGAAACTGCTGGACTTGCAGGAGAAGGATCTGGCTCTGGTGGAGGTGGACACTCGACTCGCCGCTATTCTGGCAGAGACCGCGCAGTTGGACAAAGAACTGGCGGAGGCGGAGCGGAGCCTGGAAAGCCGTCGCCGGTCGGCGGCCGAGGCGCTCCGCAAACGCCAGGAATCGGAAACCAAGATCGAGAACTTCCGCCGCCTCCTCGAGCGACAACAGGCCCGCACCGATCAGTTGCGGGGTCAGCGGGAAATCCAGGCGGCGATGATCGAAATGGACCTTGCCCGCTCGGTGCTGGCGAAAGAGGAAAACGACTGGGCCCAGGCCGGTGATAACGTGATCGCTCAGGACGCCGCCACCCTCGCGGCTGAAAAAAAGCTGGAGGAGCAACGCGCCAGCCAGGCGGAAGCGCGTGAAGCGCTGGGCCAGCGCATGAGCGGGATTCAGGCTGAGCGCGACAGTGCGAAAGCCGCCCGCGACGCCTCGGCCGCCGAGGTCGAGCGTGCCTTGCGGCAGCGCTACGAGCGGTTGCGCGGGTCGCGGGTCGCGCGGGTGGTGGTTCCCCTCGTCGGAGCCGCCTGCGGTGCCTGCTTCACCACCGTGCCGCTCAATCGGCGCAGCCAGATTCGCTCCGGTAACGTGATCGACTGGTGCGAGAGCTGCGGTGTCATTCTGCTATTACGCGGACGATCAGGGTGGCTGATCGTTCACCTCCGCCGCTTCGGTGGATTATCGAGGGCGCCGCCGATCCGGCTCGCGCCCTGGCTCTGGCTAACTCGCTGCGGCTGCCGATTCCCCTCGCCGCACTCCTGGTGCAGCGGGGTATCGACAGCGAAATCGCCGCGCGACGATTCCTCCGTCCCGCCCTGCAGGAACTCGCCGATCCTTACACTCTGGCCGGGATGGATCAGGCCGTCTCCCGGATCACCGAGGCGGTCCGCTCCGGCACCCGCATCATGGTCCACGGCGACTACGACGTGGATGGTCAGTGCGGAACCGCGATGCTCACCCGGGTCCTGCGCGCAGCAGGCGCGGACGTGCTTCCGTTCCTTCCCCATCGCCTGCGGGATGGTTACGACCTGGGGTCGGCCGGTGTCGCCGCTGCGCGGGAGGCCGGCGTCCGTCTCATCATTACCTGCGATTGCGGCATCACGGCGGTTGCCGCGGTGGAGCAGGCAAGAGCCGCAGGGATTGATGTCATCATCACCGACCATCACCTGCCCGGTCCCGAGCTTCCGGCGGCCGTCGCCATCATCAATCCACAGCGTCCCGACGATCAATCCGACCTGAAGCAACTCTGCGGCACCGGTGTCGCTTTCAAGCTGGTGCAGGCGCTGGTTCCGGCGCTGGGATTGCCGGTCAACCTGCCGTATCACCTGCTCGATCTGGTGGCCATGGCCACCATCGCCGACATCGTTCCGCTGACCGGCGAGAATCGCATCATGGTCCGGCACGGTCTCAAGCTCATTTCGGAGACGCGCTGGGTCGGGCTGCGCGCGCTGGTGAGAGTGGCCGGGCTCGAGGGCCGGGAGATCCGGTCGGGGCAGGTGGGATTCGTGCTTGGTCCCCGGCTCAATGCCGCCGGCCGGGTGGGCGACGCCCAGGACGGCCTCCGACTCCTGCTCACCGACGACGAGGCCGAAGCCGACAACCTGGCCCACCGGCTGGAAGGGCTCAACGTCCAGCGGCAGGCGCTCGATCAGCGCATTCTCGAAGAGGCCATCGCTCAGGTCGAACGCGAGGTCGATGCCGAACACACTCCCGCGTTTGTCCTCGCGGCCGAGGGATGGCATCCCGGGGTCGTGGGCATCGTCGCCTCGCGAGTCGTCGAACGCTACGGGCGGCCGACCTTTCTCGTCGCCTTCGAGGGCGACATCGGCAAAGGCTCGGGCCGCAGCATCTCCCGGTTCGACTTGCATGCAGCGCTGCAACGCTGCGGCGACCTGCTGGAGCGCTACGGCGGTCACCACATGGCGGCCGGCGTTACCTTGCGGCGCGATCGGCTCGAAGCCTTCCGCGAACGGTTCATCTCGGTGGCTCGGGAGTCGCTCGCTCCCGAAGATCTGGGTCCCGAGCAGCGGGTGGACCTGGTGCTGGAACTCACCGAGGTGAGTGCCGATCTCGAACGGCTCTGCCGTCACCTCGAGCCCTGCGGCATGGGGAATCCCGCACCGGTCTTCGGTGTGCGCGGAGTTTCGCTGAATGGCGCGCGACGGGTCGGTGGCAGCCACTTGAGAGGGACTTTGGCCCACAGCTCCGTGAGACTCCCCGCCATCGGTTTCCAATGGGCCGACCGGGTCCCGTGGGTGGTGCAGGCTCCGGGCATTCCGCCGGTCGTGGATGTGGCCTTCCGGCTCGAGCAGCACACCTACATGGGGGAGACCGGCCTGCAGGCGCGGCTCATGGCGCTTGCGCCCAGTCCCGGTGCCGCCCCAGTCGAGGCGCCGGTGCCCGAAGTCGCGGGAGAGTCGTGAGAATCGTCGGTGGGATCTACGGCGGTCGCACGATCTTGTCTCCCCGGGATCCGCGGGTACGCCCCACGGCCGATCGGGTGCGGGAGGCCTGGATGAGCATTCTCCAGGACTCGCTCCCCGGCGCGCGAGTGGTAGATCTCTTTGCGGGAAGCGGTGCCTTGGGACTCGAGGCCCTATCCCGAGGCGCCGTGAGCGCGGACTTCGTGGAGCTGAACCAGCCCTCGCTCGCCGCACTCCGGGCCAACATCGACCGCCTGGGCGTTTCCGCCCAGGTTTCCGTCCACCGGGGCGATGCGCTGCGCTACGCCGAACGGCTGGCTCCGGGCAGCTACGATGTCGCCTTCGCCGACCCGCCCTATACCACCGGCCAGGCGGCCCGGCTGGTGGAGGGCTTCCGCAAGAGCGCTTTCGCCCGCATTCTCGGCGTAGAGCACCAGGCCGCTGAGCCGCTCCCGGGCGACGAAACCCGGCGTTATGGCGAGACAGCTCTCACTTTCTGCTACGCTCCATGACACGTATCGCCGTCTATCCGGGCTCGTTCGACCCACCGACCCGGGGTCATACCGATCTGATTTCCCGTAGCCTGGCCCTCGCCGACCAGGTGATCGTCGCCATTGCGACCAACCCGAACAAGCAGCCTCTATTCAGTGTGGAAGAGCGGTTGACCATGCTGCGGGCGGCGACGGGGAATGAAGCGCGGGTCCGGTACGAATCATTCGAAGGACTGCTGGCGGACTTCGCCCGCAAAGTTGGAGCGCATATGATCGTGCGCGGGCTCCGGGCCGTCAGCGACTTCGAATACGAGTTCCAGATGGCGCTCATGAACCGGCAGCTGCATCCATCGCTCGAGACCGTGTTTCTGGTACCGAGCATCGAGACGACCTACGTCAGCTCGAGCCTGGTGCGAGAGGTGGCGCGATTCGGAGGTGATGTGGGAACGATGGTTCACCCGGCCGTGGCGGAGGCACTCCGCCGGCGCTTCGCCCGATGACGTTCCGCCAGGAGCTGGTGGAGCGCGCCAAGGGCCGCGGTGCCCGGATCCTTCTGCCCGAGGGCGCCGATCCACGGGTGCAGGCGGCGGCGCGCCGCCTCGAAAGTGAAGGCATACTCGAGCCGATCCTGATCGGTCCGGGTGGGATCGATCCCGCGCGGGATCCGCGAGTGTCCCAGGTGGCGCAACACCTTCGGGAGCGGCGGCCCGACCGGGTGCACGACGCCATCCACGCCATCGACCTGGCTAACGATCCGCTCCGTTTCGCCGCGGCACTGGTGGCGCTGGGGGAGGCCGATGGCTGTGTCGCCGGAGCCACTCACACGACGGCCGACGTCCTGCGAGCTGCCCTCTGGGCGATCGGCCCGGAGCCGAGCGTCGGTGCGGTGAGCTCCGCATTCTACATGGCGCTGCCCGATGGACGGGTCCTCACTTTCACCGATTGCGCGGTCATCCCGGAACCCACGCCGGCCCAGCTCGCCGACATCGCGCTCGCAGCCGCGCGCGATCGGAAGCGACTCGTCGGCGACGAGCCTCGGGTGGCATTCCTCTCCTACAGCACGAGAGGGAGTGCTGCCGGACCTCGAATCGACCGAGTTCGGGAAGCGGTGACAATTTTCCGCGGCCGGGCGCCCGAGATCGCCTGCGACGGTGAGCTTCAGGGAGACGCGGCGCTGGTTCCCGAGATCGCCCGGCGAAAGGCGCCGGACTCGGCACTCGGCGGTCGCGCCAACATCCTGGTGTTCCCCGATCTCGATGCGGGCAACATCGCATACAAACTGGTCCAGTCCCTGGCAGGAGCCACGGCCCTCGGCCCGATCCTGCAGGGGCTGGCCCATCCTATGAGTGACCTCTCGCGCGGGGCCAGTCCGGATGATATTGTCGAGGTGGCCGCGATGATCAGCCTGCAGCGCGATCGTTCTTAACCTTGGGGAGGAGTGTGATGGGCTTTTCGGCGACGAAGGATCGCGGCGTCTACATCGTGCATGTCGATGGACAGCTGATCGTGGGAAACCGTCAGGAGCTGAAGGCCGCGGTCCAGGAGGCCCTGGACCAGGGTGAACGAAAATTCCTAATTGACTTTTCGCGGACCGGTTACATCGATTCATCGGGTCTGGGTGCCCTGGTGTCGATTTCCAAGCGGGTCCGCGAGCAGAGTGGGGAGCTTCGCCTGTCGGGCCTCAACGAAGACTTGCGCTCGCTGTTCGAATTGACCAAACTGGACACCCTTTTCTCGATCGCCGAAACCGCCGAACAGGCACTGGGGTCCTATTGACGTCAATGGAACCAACCGCCGCGCTCCGCCTGTGCGTTCGCCGCCGCCGCCTTCCCGGGCCCAGCGGCTCCACAGTCGAGGTAAACCTGCGGGTGCCGAGCGATGTTGGTTGCATTGAAGAAGTGGTGGATCTCATTCTCCGGCATTGCTGCAGCGGCAACTGGTCTTCCCGCCGGCTGCGGTTCAATCTCCGGGTAGCGATCGCTGAAGCGCTGGCCAATGCCATCGTCGCTGGAAACCGCGAGGACCGCTCGAAGTCGGTGGACGTTCACGCCGAGCTGTTCGCCGACAAGATCCGGATCCACGTGACCGATCAAGGGTCGGGATTCGATCCCGCCACCATCAGCGCCCCTCTGGACCCCGAAGAGCTCGACCGCCCCAATGGCCGCGGCATCTTCCTCATCAAGAACCTCGTCGACGACGTCGTATTCAACCCTCAGGGGAACTCGATCTGCATGACGCTCCGCCGCCAGTAACGGGGCTGGAGGCTGCGACTGACGCGCTGGGCACGCTTACCGGGGCCCGGCTTCGTCTGTGGCGTTATGACGGTCGTACCCTGCGGCCCTTCACCGGGAGCGATCCCGGCTGGAGCCCGGTAATTCCCAGGGAGCCGGGCTTGGTCCCCAGCAACGACGGGGGAGTCTGGCTCCAGCCCATTCTCGCCGCCGAAGGTTTCTGGCTCGAAGTCGCCGGGGTCCCCGAATCTCGCGCCGCTGTCCTTGGCCCCGATCTGGCCGCTCTCCTTGGCGTGGTTTTCAATACCGAGCGAGAGACCGGAGAACTCACCAACGAGCTGGCGGGCCGCTACGAGGAGATCGATCTCCTCTACGCCATCAGCGAAATCCTCGGCCATACCCTGCAATTCAAGGACGCTGCCCAGACCATCGTCCGCGAGGTGAGCGACGTGGTGGGAGCCCGTCGTGCCTCCATCATGGTGTGGGACGAGGAGTCAGGCCGGCTGGTGACCGTCGCGGCACGCGGCTTCTCGCTCGCCGAGGCGTCGCCGGTGGATCCCGAGGATCCCAACTCGGTCGCGGCCCAGGTATTTCGCCAGCGGCGCATCATCAGCTTCGATCCCAACCAGCCGGCACTTCCGATTACCGCGGATCGCGCCACCCGGGATTACCGCGGCGAATCCTTTCTCAGCATTCCCATCTGCTATGCCGCGCCGGGGCTCGGTTCCCGCTGCGTTGGCGTCATGAACCTCACCAACCGGCTCGGCGGGGAACCGTTCTCGGCGAGCGACCTCAAGCTGGTGTCGGCGGTAGCCAATCAGATCGGTGCCGCAATCGAGAACAGCCGGCTGGTGCAGCAGGACCTTCACCAACAGCGGGTCCGCCGCGAGCTGGAGCTGGCGCACGACCTCCAGCTCAAACTGCTGCCGTCTCCCGCGGTGCTGCAGGGCGACGCTCAAGTCGCCGCGATCTGCCGTCCCGTGGATTCAGTCGGAGGTGACTTCTACACCTTCAACCGGCTCGGCAACCAGCGGGTCGGTGTCATGCTGGGCGACGTCTCCTCGCACGGCTTCTCCGCCGCACTGGTCATGGCGCTCGTCATGTCGGCGGCCGGTATCCATGCCGGAGCGGCCAACACCCCGGACGAAACCCTGGCGGCATTGCTCGAGAGTCTGGGGCCGGACCTCGCGACGACCGAGATGTTCCTCTCGGTTTTCTACGGGGTCCTGGATCCTCGCAACCGGCGGCTCACCTACGCCAACGCCGGACATCAGCACGCCTTCAAGCTGCCCAAGGACGGCCCGCCCGAGCGGCTTCCTACCACAGCACCGCCGCTCGGTCTCGCCTCGGCCGAGACAATCCGCCGCAACCAGGTGCCGTGGCTCCCGGGCGAGGACCTCCTGTGTCTCTGGACCGACGGCCTCGTCGATACGCGGGGCGAGGAAGGTGGCTTCACCGAGGAGTTGTTGCTGATAGAGCTTGGACGCCTGCGGGCTGAGTCGCCCGACAACATCGTACGCTCGGTGTTCGAGCTCGCCGATACCTTCACCGATCATCCGGCCGACGATCGGACCTTGCTTGTCCTTCGCATCTGACCGACCGCGGAAAGCCAAGAAGCGCCTCGGCCAGCACTTCCTTTCTGATCCTCGAATCCTGGCCCGCATCGCCGATGCGGTTGCTCCGGCGTCCGAGGAAACGGTTCTGGAGATCGGTCCGGGCCCCGGAGGACTCACCGAGGCCCTCGCCAAGCGAACGAAGCGGCTGATTTGCATCGAGAAGGATCGGGACCTCGTTCCAGCGCTGAGGCAGCGGTTCCCTGCGGTCGAGGTCGTTGAGGCCGACGCGCTCAAGACTGATTGGCACGAGCTGGTGGGTGCTGGTCCCTTCGTCATCGCGGGCAACATCCCCTACAACATCACGTCGCCACTCATTGATCTGGCGCTAACGCCTCCGCGGCCGAGGCGTGTGGTGTATCTGGTGCAGAAGGAGGTGGCGGAACGACTCAGCGCCAAGCCGGGCGGAGCGGAGTACGGGGCGTTGACGGTCGGGGTGAGCGCGGTCGCGCGAGTCGAACGCCTCTTCACGGTGCCCGCCGGAGCGTTTCATCCCAGGCCGGCCGTGGATTCCGCGGTCGTGCGACTGACACCGCTCGATTCTCCGCCTCTGGCGGACGACCAGGTGCTGAGCTTTCGACGCTTCGTGGTAGGCCTATTTGGGTTTCGGCGGAAGCAGCTGATCAGAGGGATTCGAGAGTTGACAGGCCTTCCCGCCGAGCGAGTGGCCGCCATTCTCGATCAGGTCGGAATCACCAAGGAGACCCGACCGCAGGAGCTGACGCCGGCACAGTTCCTCGCCCTTCATGCGGTCCTGCGGTAACCCGCAATGAATCTAAAACGAAGCAGACGCAGAGGGCGTCAGAGCCACCGAGGGCTACGTTGTCCGGCGCCAGCCCCGCAGAAGACCAGTACCACCAGGCGCACGTGTAGGAATCTGCTTCCTTATTGCTTCGTGACCTTTGTGGTGTCTGTCGGAGCCCCTCGTGCCCTCTGCGTCTCTGCGTTTCCTTTCTGAAAGCTCCCTTGCCAACCGGGTTTGGAGGGCGGCTCGTTGCCCGGGCAGGGACGTGGCGCTAGATTTGTGAAACATTTCACAAAACGATGCGCAAGATCGCCGATTCGACCATTCGACGTCTCTCGCTCTACCTGCGATTCCTCGAGGAGTTCGAGGAGCAGGGGACGGAAACGGTAAGCTCCGAGGCCCTCGCGGCGCGGGGTGGGACGACCTCCGCCCAGGTCCGGAAAGACCTCTCGTTCTTCGGATCGTTCGGCAAGCGCGGGCTGGGCTACTCCGTCCCCGAGCTCCTGCACCGGCTGCGTGAAATCCTGGGCCTGGGCCGGCGCTATCGGGTGGCAGTCATCGGCGCCGGGAAGATGGGCAGTGCCCTGGTCCAGTACCACGGCTTCCAGCAACGCGGCTTCGACATCGTCGCCATCTTCGACGTAGACCCGGCCAAGATCGGCAAGCAATGGAACGGGCTCACCGTCCAGCCGATCGCCGATCTCGAGAAGACCCTCCGGGCCCAACCGGTAGACATCGCCGTACTCGTCACCCCAGTCGACGTCGCCCAGGGCATCACCGACCGCCTCGTCACCCTCGGCCTCAAGGCCATCCTCAACTTTGCCCCGGCCCAGCTGGCGGTGCCGGACGAGGTGGTGCTTAAGACGGTGAATTTGGCGTTGGAGCTGGAGACGCTGTCGTATGCGTTGACAAACCGGTGAAAGGTGTCAGGGGTCAGGTGTCAGGGGGTTGAAGGTTGAGTGCGTTGCTGTCGTCGTTTTCGAAGAGCTGTGATGAGGCCTGCGAGCATCCGCCCCAATTCCGTGGATTGCTGAAAGAATGCCGTAGTGTCCTGCTGGTTCACGTATCGAAGCCGTCCTGCCAGGATCACATGGGTTTCGAGCTCCATCAGCGAACCTTTGGCGATGGAGAGGAACCGTAGGTAGTCACCCAGATGTGCCCGCCCATGACCTTCCGCCACATTAGCTGGAATTGAAACTGCTGCCTTCCTGATTTGAACAACCAGACCAAATCGCTCGTCTCTTGGGAGTTTTTGGGAGAGATGATAGCTCGTCTCCGCCAAGACTATCCCGCGCTGCCATACCTGCAGATCCCGATAGCTGCGAATGGAGGGTCGCATTTTCAAATACCGAGCAAAGATCTCCGGAGAGTAGCTCGGAGCGGCAAGACAGCATCATCTCGAAAACGCCGGAGGGGTCACGAGTGTCGCACACCCCTGACACCTGACCACCTGACCCCTGACCCCTTGTATTCTTTCACCGTGCCCCTCCACGTCACCTCAGAGATCGGCCGACTCGAAACGGTGCTGGTCCACACCCCCGGACCGGAACTCAAGGCGGTCACCCCGACCAATCGGGCGGACTATCTCTATGACGACATCATCGCCCTGGAGATCGCCCAACGGGAGCATCGGCGGTTCGTGTCGGTGTTGCAGCGTTTCGCCGAGGTCTGGCAGGTGAGCGATCTGCTTGCCGAGGTGTTGGAGCAGGGGGAGGCGAGGGAGTTCCTGACGACGCGGACGCTGGCGGTGGTGCCGTCGGAGCCGCTGGCGCGGCGGCTCGCTTCGTTGCCGCCCCGAGAGATTGTGCGGCTCCTGATCGAGGGAGACCAGGAGGAGGCGGGTCCCCTGGCCAAGGCACTCAACAGCGGCGGGTTCACCCTGCCACCCTTGCCCAATCTGTTTTTCCCCCGGGACATCGGCATGGTCATTGGGCGCCACGCCGTGGTGGGAGCCATGCGGCACCGGGTGCGGTGGACCGAGGAGCTGTTGATCGCGACTCTGTTCCGGTTCCATCCCGCGCTCGCCAACGACGGCCTGCTGTACGACGGATCCGAGGAGCAGCGCAACACCTACACGCTGGAGGGCGGGGACGTGCACCTGCTGCGGCCCGATCTCCTGGTCGTGGGCTTCAGCGAGCGCTCCTCACCCGCGGCGCTGGATCAACTCTGCGAGCTGGTCTTCGCGAGCACGACGGTCACCGACGTCATCGTCGTGGTCATGCCCAAGGAACCAACCGCCATTCATCTCGACATGCTCTTCACCCAGGTGGATCACGAACTCTGCGTCGTCTACCCACCCTACTTCCTCGGCCCGGAGCGGCGGGCGGTGCTGCACCGTCGCAAGGGAGAAGAGGCGGTCCACGAGATGCCCGATTTCTTCGCCGCGGTCCGCGCGGTCGGTCTGCCGTTGCAGCCGGTGTTTGCCGGAGGGGCACGAAGGGTCAGCCAGGAGAGGGAGCAATGGACCTCGGGCTGCAACCTGATGGCGCTCCGTCCCGGTGTCGTGGTGAGCTACCGGCGGAACGAGGCCACGCTGGATGAGCTCAGGAAGACCGGGTTCCGTCTCGTCTCCAGCGTCGATTTCGTGGCGTTCGACGACTGGCTCGACACCAAGCACCGGACCGTAGTCACGATCGAAGGTGACGAGCTGGTCCGGGGCGGGGGCGGTCCGCGCTGCATGACGCTGCCGCTGCGTCGGGCCGAACCGTGAACGGCCTCACGGCGTATCCGGCGCGGACCCTGGTCGAGCGCGCGCTCGATCTGCTGTTGGTGGAGCCCTGTGGCGCGGACCGGTTATCGCGCGAGGTGCTGGGTCTCCCCAACGCGCCGCGGGCTGTCGCGGAACGTCTCGCGGTGGCGCTGCTGGGTGCCGATCCGCGGATCCACCGGCTGAATGATGGACGCTGGGCGGTGGTGGCGGAGGTGCAGGGGTCTCCGCTGATCGAGGAGTGCGCCTTTGCCGTGGTGGATTGCGAGACGACTGGAGTGCGCGCCGCCGGCTCCGATCGGATTACTGACATCGCGGTGGTGGTAGTTCAGGGGGCGAGACGCGAGCTGGTCTTCGAGTCGCTGGTGAATCCGGGCTTTCCGATTCCGACCTGGATCACCGGAATCACCGGCATCACCGATACCATGGTCCGTAACGCCCCACCCTTCGAGGAGATCGCGGAACAGCTCCTCGCCGCACTCGCCGGGCGGGTTTTCGTCGCGCACAATGCCCGTTTCGACTGGCGCTTCGTGGCCGCGGAGGTACGCCGCTCGAGCGATCTGGCGATGGATGGACCTCACATCTGTACCGTCCGGCTCGCCCGACGGCTCTTGCCGCATCTCCAATCGCGCAGCCTGGACAGCCTGACCTACTACTTCGGTCTCACCAATCCGGCGCGTCACCGTGCGACTGGTGATGCGTTAGCCACCGCGGAGCTCTTGAGCCGATTGCTTGAGCTGGCGCGGGACGCCGGGGCAAGGACTCTTTCGGATCTGGAAGGGATGATGTCGGGCAGAGGAGTTCCGGGTTCCGAGTTCCGAGTACGGAGGAAGAGATCCGCCCTACCTCGGTACTAGGTACGGTACCGTACGCCTCGGATCGCCGGAACTCGGAACTCGGAACTAGTTTGTTGTTTCTGTACTAGGTACTCAGGTACTAGGTACTAGGTACTATTAATCATGAAACTGACGACCTCATTCACTCTCGGAACCTTCCGCTGCCATCTACTCGAGGGCGGCCGCCAACGGCTGGACGGCGGTGCCATGTTCGGCGTCGTCCCCAAGCCGCTCTGGTCCAAGAAGATTCCGGCCGATGAGCGCAACCGGATTCCTCTCACCATGCGCTGTCTCCTGGTGGAGCATCCCGATGGCCTGGTCCTGATCGATACGGCGCTGGGCGACAAGGAAGATCCAAAGTTCATCGATATCTACGGGGTCGAGAACGCCGGCAATCCGGGGCCCACACAGTTAGAGGATGCCTTGCGCGCCGCGGGGCACCAGCCCGAAGACGTGCGTTGGGTGATCAATACCCATCTGCATTTTGATCATGCGGGGGGGAATACGATCAAGGCGAACGGGGCGAACCGGTCGGACCAGGCGGACGGAGCGTCGGGAAGCTTGTCCGCCCCGACCGCCTCGTCCGTCCAGCTCGCCTTCCCAAATGCCACCTACATCGTCCAGAAGAACGAACTCGAATTCGCCCGCCACACCAATGAGCGGACGCGCGCGAGTTATCTGCCGCATAACTTCGAACCGGTGGCCCAGGCTGGGCGCTGGAAGCTGGTCGAGGGCGACGTGGAGCTGCTGCCCGGAATCTCGACCCGGCTCACGCCCGGCCATGTGCCCTGGCATCAGAGCATCGTCCTGTCGAGCGGCGGGGAGACGGCGATTTACCTGGGCGACCTCATCCCGACCAGCGCCCACCTGCCGCTGGTCTACATCATGGGATACGACCTGGAGCCATTGCGGACCCTGGAATCGAAGCGGGCTCTGTTCCGGGAAGCACTGGCAGGGGACTGGCTCCTCATTTTCGAGCATGACGCCCAGGTGGCGATGGGGCGGGCGGTGCCGGATGGGACGGGGCGTCGGCCTCGGCGAAGTGGTGGCCAGCCCCAGGGCCTAGAACCAAGGGGAAGTGGCGCAACCGTTGACCCACCACAGGGTTCCCGCTAGCTTTGCTCCCCAAGTGAGGGCCTCCGGGCTCTCCACCCCCAGCCCCCGCGATGGTCGCGGCGGCGCGAACGGGTCCTTGAGCAGCGCATCACGGCGGGGCCGACCCGTTCCGTCTCCTGTTCCCGGACACCCGAATTCGCCCTGGGTGTCCGGTTTCTTTTTGCCAGAGGTGTGAGGCCTGTCGACAAACGAGCGTGAACGTCGCGTCCGCGTGAATCGGATGATCCGCATCAGTCCCGTGCGGGTCATCACCAACACGGGAGAGCAACTGGGGGTCCTGCCGATCGAAGAGGCCCTCGCCGCTGCTCAGGAGCGCGGACTGGATCTGGTGGAAGTGGCCCCGATGGCGCGGCCCCCCGTGGTCAAGATCATGGACTACGGGAAGTACAAGTTCGAAGAGGCCAAGGCGGCACGGGCGGCGAAGAAAAAGCAGCATGTGATCCAGATCAAGGAGGTGAAGTACCGGCCCGGGATCGACGATCACGACTTCGATTTCAAGACCCGGCATGCGCGGGAGTTCCTGACCGAGGGGAACAAGGTCAAGGTGACCATGATGTTCCGCGGCCGGCAGATCGCGCATCTGGAGTTTGGCAAGGCGGTGATTGACCGAGTGGCCACCAGCCTGGCCGACATCGGCAAGATCGAGCAGGAGGCGAAGCTCGAGGGCCGCAACATGGTGATGGTGCTGGCGCCGAAATAGACGGTTGACGGAAAGACGGCTATGGCTTCGCCGGCCGTCTAACCGTCAAACCGTCTGACTAGGAAATCGACGCTCAATAGGAGCTGCAATGCCGAAAATGAAGACCAAGCGCGCCGCGATGAAGCGCTTCATCAGGACCGGGACGGGGAAGCTGAAGCGCTTCCACGCCAACCACACGCATATCCTGACGAAGAAGACGCGGAAGCGTAAGAACCGGCTCAAGAAGGCCGACTACGTGAGCTCGGCCGATTTCCCGCGCGTGAACCGCCTGCTGCAGGCGTAGGAGGATTCCGCCATGCCTCGCGTGAAGAGCAACGTCGCGCATCACGCGCGCAAGAAGAAGATCATGCAGGCGGCGAAGGGCGCCCGCGGTGCCCGGAGCAAGCTCTACAAGCCTGCCAAGGAGACCGTCGAGCGGGGCATGCAGTACGCCTACCGCGACCGGCGCAAGAAGAAGGGTGAGTTCCGCCGTCTGTGGATCACCCGGATCAACGCCGCCGCCCGGATGCACGGCTTCAACTACAGCGGCCTGATGGCGGCGCTCAAGAAGGCTGGCGTCGAGATCAACCGGAAGGTGCTGGCGGATCTCGCGGTGAAGGACATCGACGCCTTCGCCAAGATCACCGAAGTCGCCAAGGCGGCGAGCTAGAACAGCAGGTGTCAGGTGTCAGGGGCCAGGGGTCAGGTTGCTGGCCTCTGGCCCCGTATCGTTTGACCCAATCCGTCACGTCCGTGCGCCATGGCCAAAGCGGCTGATTACAAGGCTCTCACCGTCCTCGAGCCGATCGCTCGGGAGCTTGCGCGCATCCCGACGCTGGGGTCCGACGAGCTCGAGGCGCTCTACATCGAGCTGCTCGGCCGCAAGCAGGGAAGTCTGACGGCGGTTCTGAAGACGCTTCCCAGTCTGTCACCCGCAGAGAAGGCCCAGCTGGGGTCCGGCGCCAACGCGCTCAAGCGCGATCTCGAAACTGCGTTCGACGAGCGTCGCCAGGCGCTCAAGAGTGAGACTCATGCCCGGGCTCGTGAAGGTGTGGATCTCACCATGCCGGGACGCGGCCGCTGGGTTGGAGCGGAGCACCCCGTCACCCGGGTCACCGAGGAAATCGTCCAGATCTTCCACGGGCTGGGCTTCGCCCGCGCCACGGGACCGGAGATCGAAACCGAATGGTATAACTTCGGCGCTCTGAATTTCCCGCCCGATCACCCGGCGATGGACATGCACGACACGCTGTTCCTCGCCATCCCGGAGCGCCGGATCGTTCCCGACCGCCGAGCGAACCGCACCTCTGGAGTGGTGGAGACCCACGAGCGGCGGGCCAGCTCCGACAGGCGAAAGCCATCGGAAGGGCGCTTCCTGCTCCGGACCCATACTTCACCGGTACAGATCCGCACCCTGATGGCCCACAAGCCGCCGGTCCGGGTAGTGATTCCCGGCATGTGCTTCCGTAAGGATCCCTTCGATGCCTCACACGCGCCGGTCTTCGCCCAGATCGAGGGTCTGGTCGTCGATGAGGGGATCTCTTTCGTGGACTTGAAAGCCACCCTCAGCCACTTCGCGCAGGCTTTCTTCGGCAGCGACACATCGGTGCGGTTCCGGCCCTCGTTCTTTCCTTTCACCGAGCCGTCGGCCGAGATGGATGTCAGCTGCCGGATCTGCGGCGGGAGCGGATGCTCGGCCTGCAAGGGAACCGGCTGGATGGAGATCATGGGCGCCGGGATGGTGCATCCCGTGGTGCTGGAGAATTGCGGCATCGACCCCGATCGCTACACCGGTTTTGCCTTCGGGATGGGTCCGGCCCGAAGTGCGATGATCCGCTACGGAGTAAACGACATCCGGCTCTTCTACGAGGGCGACATGCGGTTTCTGGGTCAATTGTCGAAGCTACTAGGCGGTGAGCGGTGAGCGGTAAGCGGTGAGCGGGCAATCGGCTGATCAACTTGGAGCGGCATTGAGACAAGAATCGCGGAATTGGTAGGCAAACTGATCGGCGAAGCGGCCCGCTTACCGCTCGACCGCTCACCGCTCACGCATTTTCCAGTCATGAACGTCTCCCGTCGCTGGCTCGAAGAATTCCTGCGCCGCCCGCTCGAGGCGAATGATCTCGCGCGCCGGCTGACTATGCTCGGGGCCGCGGTGGACGCGATCGAGCCGCTCCATCCCGGTCTGGAACAGGTCGTCATCGGGCTGGTCGAAACGGTGCGCCAGCATCCTAACGCCGACCGGCTGAGCCTCTGCGTGGTGAATGCCGGATCGGGGCAGACGCACAACGTGGTTTGCGGCGCTCCGAATGTCACCGCGGGGAAGAAGTATCCCTTCGCGCGGGTAGGAACGACGCTGCCCGGCGGACTCAAGCTCGAGAAGCGGAAGATCCGCGGCGAGACGTCCGAAGGAATGCTCTGTTCCGCGAGAGAGCTTGGACTCGGCGCCGACCACGAAGGGATTCTCGAGCTCGACACCGATGCTGCCCCCGGCACACCGTTACTCGAGGCGATTCCGCTAGCCGACGACCGCCTGGTGCTCGACATCTCGCCCAACCGGCCTGATCTCCTGGGACACAAGGGCATCGCGCGAGAGCTCGCCCACAGCTTCGCAGTTCCGTTCCGGCTCCCCACCATTCCGGGCGCGCCCGCCGATTCGATCGGTCCTCCACGGCGTGAGGCTGGCCTCCGGACCGAGGTGGATGGCGTCGCGACCGGAACCGAGGATCCCGCAGGCTGTCCCCGGTTTCTGGGTGCGGTGTTGCGGGGGGTGAAGATCGCACCCTCGCCGAGATGGCTGGCGGATCGGCTGACGGCGGTGGGAGTTCGTCCCATCAACAATGTGGTTGATGCGACCAACTACGTGATGTTCGAGCTGAACCAGCCGATGCATGCCTACGATCTCGCCGACCTCAAGGGTGCCGAAGTCGTGGCTCGGCGCGCCTGGTCCGGTGAGAAGCTGGTCACCCTGGATGGGGTCGAGCGCAGCCTCACCACCGACATGACGGTCATCGCGGACGCAACCGGTGCCATCGGGATCGCGGGCGTGATGGGTGCCGCTCACGTGGAAGTGAAGGACAGTACGACCGACGTGTTCCTCGAGTGCGCCTGCTTCGACCCGCGCCGAGTCCGCCGGACCCGCCGGACGCTCAATCTCTCGACCGAGGCGAGCCATCGTTTCGAGCGCGGGATCGATCGCTGGGGTGGCCCGGACGCGCTGCGCCGCTGCATCGAGATCATCCAGGCCACGGCGGGAGGAACCGTTTCCGGTGAGCCGGTTGATGTCTGGCCCGAGGCGACCAATCCGCCACGGCTCTTCCTCCGAACCGAGCGGGTGAAGCAGGTACTGGGCGTCGATCTCAGTGTCGCCGACATCGAGAAATACCTGGTAGCCATCGGCTGCACCGTGCTCAACAAGCCCCAGGATCACCGTCTCGCGGTGGATGTGCCCGGGTGGCGTCCCGACCTGGCAACCGAGATCGATCTGGTGGAGGAGGTCGCCCGACTTCACGGCTACGACAATTTCCCCACCGAGCTGCGCGCTTTCCGCGTGGGTTCGTTCGAGGAAGACCCGGTCGAGCCGGCCGCGGCGCGGGTGCGTCGCGGGCTCCTTGGCTGGGGACTCTACGAGGCGCAGTCGCTCTCCTTCGGAACGAAGGAGGACGAGTTCAGCGTCCCGCTCATGAATCCGCTCTCGGCTGAGGACGCATTCCTCCGGCGCACCCTGACCCCGGGCCTCAGCCGGTCGCTTCAGGCCAACTGGAGCCGTCACGTGCGTGACGTTCGACTGTTCGAAATCGGTACCGTCTTCCGCCTTGGGGGCCCCGGAGAGCGGCCCCACGAGGAGCGGCGGGTTGCCGGGGTCGTCTCAGGAGCGAGGTCTCCCGCGCACTGGACTGCGGGGGGCGCCGCGCCCGACTATGACCAATGGGACCTGAAATCGCTCTTCGAGGCGGCCGTCGCTCTGGCGGTTCCCGGTGGACGTGTGCAAGTTGATACAGATGGGTGGGTTGCGGTCGCCCCCGAAGGCGGGAGGGTAGGCCGGGCTGGCCCGTTGGGGATTGAGGTTCCTCCCTGGGCTGCGTCTCCCTTCGGGTTCGAAGTCACGATTGATCCGTCGATCCGCCTGACTGGCAAGTTCGAGCCGTTGCCGGTAGTCCAGTCCGCGGGGCGCGATGTCGCTCTCGTGTTGCCGCCCGGCATCTCGAGTGCCCAGGTGATCGAGGTGCTTCGGAGTTCGGCAGGAACTCTGCTGGAATCGGCCGCAGTCTTCGACGAGTACAAGAACCCCGCCGCGGGATCCGGGCGGAGCGTGGCTTTTCACCTGGTGTTTCGCGCGGCGGATCGGACCCTGCGGGACGCGGAAGTGGACGCGGCCGTAAGCCGGGCGGTGACGGCACTGGAGAGTGAGCTTGGCGCAAAACTACGAACGGCCTGACGCTCGTCCGCTGAACGAGCTTGCCGAACTCCTCCAGCACGTTGGTGAGGAGCTCGCGGCTTGGCGCCGGCGATCGCTCAAGGCTGAAAGCGACGTGCAGGAGCTGAAGGCGAGGGGCGGTGTGCTGGTAGGTCCCGAGCTCATCCAGGCCCGGCAGCGAGTCATTGAACTCGAGCTGGAAAACCAGGCGCTGAGACGGCGGGTGGACGCGGCGGGTGAGCGGGTGCGGATGCTGGTAGACCGGTTGGCGTTCCTGGAGCAGGACGCCGGAGAGCTTGCCCCATGAGCACCGCCAAACACGCGGTCCGGGTAACGATCGGGGGCGAGGACTACACGGTCCGCTCCGAGTTGCCCCCGGAGTACACCCGGGAGGTGGCGGCCTATGTGGACGCCGCACTGCGCCGGATCCGTGATATGATGCCGATGGTGGAGACCCACAAGGCGGCCATACTGGCTGCCCTCGCCATCACCGACGAACTGTTTCAGGCACGCCGCGGCGACAGGGAGCATGCCGCGCGGATGCACGCGATGGCCGAGGACCTGGCCCGGCTGCTCCCGCCGTCCAAGCGGGGCCGCCGGACCACAGGGCCGCACTCCCTCAACGGTTGAGTCTGCGGCGGACCGCGGTCCGCCGGCCTTCACCAACGCAGGCCCCTGAGGGGCGCTGCTGGAGATAGATCGCATGCCGTCGTTTTTGATGCCGCTACTCGAGGGCGTGGCCGCCGGGGCGGTGGTCGCCTTCGTCTTCTTCTTCCTCTATAGCCGAACCCAGCGCAAGAGCGCGACTCGCACGCTCACGGCTGCCCGGTCGGAGGCCGAGCAGCTCGTGGCCGACGCCAGCCGCAAGGGCGCCGAGGCCCGTGCCGCCATCGTGCTCGAGGGCAAGATGGAAACGTTGCGGCTGCGGGAAGATCTGGAGAAAGAGTTCCAGAAGCGGCGCGAGGAGTGGGAACGCTTCGAGCGCCGGGCGGAGGATCGCGAGGCCGCGGTCGAACGGAAACTGGAGGAGCTGCAACGTCAGGAGCGCGGCCTTGCGGGACGCGAGGCGGGAATCACCCAGCGGGAGGATGGGCTCCGGCTGAGCGAAGCCGAGATCGCTCGTCTGGTCCAGGAGCAGCGAGGCAAGCTGGAGAGGATCGCGGGACTCAGCGCGGAAGAAGCCCGACGCGAGGTGCTGCAGAAAGCAGAGGACGAGTCGCGCGGCCAGGCGGCGGCGCTGGCCCGGGACATCAAGGAGCAGGCCAAGCGAAACGCCGACCGGGAAGCTCGGCGCATCCTCGCCATGGTGATCCAGCGCATCTCCGCCGAGTACACCGCCGAAAGCACGGTTTCCGCTGTAGCACTCCCCAGCGACGAAATGAAAGGTCGGATCATCGGCCGCGAGGGACGGAACATCCGCGCCTTCGAGCAGGCGACCGGGGTGGATGTCATCATCGACGACACGCCCGACACCGTGATCGTGAGCTGCTTCGATCCGGTGCGCCGGGAGATCGCCCGGCGTTCGCTGGAAGCGCTCATCACCGATGGTCGCATCCATCCCGGCCGGATCGAGGAGCTGGTCACCAAGGCGCAGACCGAAATTGCCCGGGAGATTCAGGAGGTGGGGGAGAAGGCGGCCTTCGAGGCCGGAGTGCACGGTCTTCATCCCGAGCTGGTCAAGCTGGTCGGCCGCATGAAGTACCGCACCTCGTACGGACAGAACATCCTCGAACACTCGAAGGAAGTGGCCTGGCTGGCGGGAATGATGGCCGCAGAGCTCAAGCTCGACGTGAAGCTGGCCAAGCGCGGAGCGCTGCTCCATGACGTGGGCAAGGTGCTGACCCACGAGAGCGAAGGCACCCACGTAGAGCTGGGCGTCGAGGTGGCACGCAAGTACGGCGAGAATGCCGCGGTGATCAACTGCATTCAGGCCCACCACGACGACGTGCCGCACGAGAGCACCGAATCGGTCCTGGTCCAGGCCGCGGATGCCATCAGCGGCTCGCGTCCTGGCGCCAGACGCGAGGCGTTCGAGAGCTACGTCAAGCGGCTCACCAAGCTGGAGGAGATCGCGACCGGGTTCGAAGGGGTGGAGAAGACCAGCGTCATTCAGGCCGGCCGGGAGATTCGCGTCATCGTGGTGCCCGAGAAGATTGACGACGCAGCGGCGATGGTGCTGTCGGAGACGATCGCCAAGCGGATCGAGAACGAATTGCAGTACCCCGGCCAGATCAAGGTGGTGGTGATCAGGGAGACGCGCGCCGTGGGCATCGCGCGATGAGCGCGCGCATCATCGACGGGGTGGCGATCGGAAAAGCGATCCGTGCCGAAGTCGCCGCCGACGTTGCCCGGCTCAAGGCGAAAGGTGTGACGCCGGGTCTGGCGGTGGTCCTGGTCGGAGAGAATCCCGCCAGCAAGGCCTATGTGGGAAGCAAGGAGAAGGCCTGCGTCGAAGCCGGAATGCACTCGGTCAAACTCGAGCTTCCGGTCGAAACCAGCGAGACCGAATTGCTTGCCGCGATCGACCGGTTGAACGCCGATCCCGCGGTGCATGGCATCCTGGTCCAGCTGCCGCTGCCCAAGCAGATCAACTCCAGCCGGGTGCTCAATCGGGTCAATCCCGCCAAGGACGTGGACGGGTTTCATCCGGTGAACGTTGGCAAGCTCGTGATCAGCGACCCGACCGCGTTGCGGCCCTGCACGCCATGGGGCGTGATCCAGATGCTGCTCCGCAGCAATATCGAGATCAAGGGCGCCCATGCCGTGGTGCTGGGCCGTTCGACCATCGTCGGCCGCCCGATGGCGAACCTGTTGATTCAGGACGGCCCTGGTGGGAATGCGACCGTCACCATCTGTCACTCTCGCACGCGGGATCTGCCCGCTGTCACCCGCAGCGCCGACATCTTGATCGCGGCGATCGGCAAAGCCGAGTTCGTGAAGGCCGACATGGTACGTCCAGGCGCCGTAGTGATCGACGTCGGGATCAACCGGGTGGACGACCCGAGCAGGCCCCGCGGCTACCGGCTGACCGGCGATGTCGAATATGCCCCGGTCGCCGAGGTGGCCTCGGCCATCACGCCGGTGCCCGGCGGCGTTGGCCCGATGACCATCGCGATGCTGCTGGCGAACACAATCCAAGCCGTTGAATCAGAGCAATCGAAGATTGAAGATTCTCAGATTGATTAATCTGCGGCATTGAGTCAATCTTCAATCTGAAATCTTCAATCTGAAATCACCTGTGACCTCCCCCCTCACCACCGACACTCCCTGGTCCGTCACGCAGGTCGCCCGCATGGCCCGGCGCTACATCGAGGCCGGCCTCGGCATGATCTGGATCCGGGGTGAGATCGCGGAAATCAAGATCTACCAGAGCGGTCACTGGTACTTCACCCTCAAGGATGCCGAGTGCCAGATCCGCGGGGTGATGTGGAAGAGCGACGCACAGCGATTCGGCTTGCCTCCCGCGGTGGGCGCCCAGGTCTTCGTCTTCGCCAAGCCGACCATCTGGGAGGAGCGAGGCGAATTCCGGCTCAGTGCCACAGAGATGCTGGTGACCGACCGGCTGGGTCTCGAGCACCTCGAGCTGCAGAAGATCAAGGCCGCGCTCGAGAAGGATGGACTGTTCGATCCGTCGCGGAAGCGCTCGCTGCCCGAGTGGCCCTCCTGCATCGCCGTGGTGACCAGTCTGGATGGTGCTGCCTTGAGGGACATCATCACCGTGGCCCGGAAGCGCTGGCGCTCACTGGAAATCCGGGTGATCGGCGCCAAGGTCCAGGGTGCCGAAGCCGAGCTCGAAATGGTGCGAGCCCTCAAACTGGTCAATCGGCTGGAGGGAGTCTCGCTGTGTATCGTGGCCCGGGGCGGCGGTGGCAAAGAAGACCTCGCCGTCTTCAACAGCGAAAAAGTCTGCCGCGCGCTGGCACAAGTGAAGGTCCCCACCATCTCCGCTGTCGGGCATGAGACCGACGTGTCCTTCACTGATTTCGTGGCCGACTGCAGAGCTCCGACTCCTTCGGCGGCGATAGAGCTGGCGGTGCCGGACAGCGCCGAGCTGATCGATCGAGTCAACCATCTGGCTGTACGGCTTGCCAACGCGGTGGGGCAGGGAACCCGGCTCGCGGTCGAGCGACTGGAGCGTTCGGGAGATCGTCTGCACGCCGCCGTGACCAATCTCCTGGAGCGTCGTCAGCGCCAGGTGGACCGGCTCGGCGCGCAACTGGACGCATTGAGCCCGCTGAAGGTCCTTGAACGGGGGTTCGCCCTCCCCCGAGCCGAGGATGGCCGGGTGTTGCGCCGCGCCGCCGAATTCACTCCCGCCTTGTCGTTCCGGCTCCGCGTCATCGACGGCGAGGTCCCGGCCCGAGTGGAGGAGAATTGATGGCCGAGGAAAATCGCGCCGAGGAGACACCGACGCTGGCCGAAGACCTGCGCCGGCTCGAGGAGATCGTCCGGCGTCTCGAGTCCAATGACGGTGATCTGGATCAGGCGCTGGCGCTCTTCGAGGAGGGTGTCGCACGCCTGCGCAGCGCCAGGGCGAGGTTGTCGGGCGCAGAGGTGCGGGTGCGCAAAGTGGTCGCCGACGCGCGGGGTGCCTTGCGGATGGACGATCTCGACGGCGAGCAGTAATCGGTGCGCGAGGAGGACTCTGCCCGGGTGATCCTGGCCGAGGCGCGGGAGCGAACCGACGAGCTCCTTCAGGCGTGGGCCGAACGGATCAGGGGCATGGTGCCGGGCCGTACCGGAGAGGCGCTCGCCTACGCGATGAACACGCCGGGCAAGCGCGTCCGGGCCGCGTTGGTGCTCGCTGCCTACCGGTCGGTCGGTGGATTCTCACCCGCGATCGCCGCGGTGGCTGCCGCGGTCGAAACGGTGCACACCTACTCGCTGGTCCACGACGATCTGCCCTGCATGGACGACGACGACCTCCGTCGCGGGCGTCCCACCACCCACCGGGCATTCGACGTTCCTACCGCGACACGAGTCGGCCTGCTCATGGTGCCGGTTGCCGCTTTGGTGCTCGCCCAGGCGGCGCAGGATCTCCGCCTGCCTCCCGCGACCTCCGGCCGGGTGGCGCGTGAGCTGTTCGAGGCGAGCGGGATCCGCGGGATGGTCGGCGGCCAGTGGCTCGACCTCGAGGCCGAAGGCGCCGCCCTCGATCTGAAAGGGCTGACCGCCGTCCACGAAGGCAAGACGGGCGCGCTGATTCGTGCCGCGTGCGTCATGGGAGCGCTGGCGGCCGAGGCACCGGCGGCCGCCGTCAACGCACTCAGCTCCTATGGGCAGGACATCGGACTCGCCTTCCAGGTCGCCGATGACGTGCTCGACGCCACGGCCACCAGCGCCCAGCTCGGCAAGACCGCCGGCCGCGACGCGGCGCTTGCCAAGTCGACCTATGTGGGTCTGCTGGGCGTAGAAGGAGCCCGGAAAGAGGCGCGAAGCCTGGCGAACCGGGCAGTCAAACACTTGCAGCGGGCCGGTTTCGCCTCGGGCTCGTTGGAGGCGTTGGCGGAGTATATTGTAACGAGACAGTCTTGAGGCGAGGAGGCAGGAAGTAGGGGGTGGGGAATGGGGAGTAGGGCGTCAGCTTGAGCTTGGGAGCAAGCCCTACTCCCTACACCCTATTCGCTACAACCTGCCGTGCCCAAACCCAAAACATGACCCTTCTTCCATCCATCCACAGCCCCGCCGATCTCAAGGCCATCCCCCGGGAGCAACTCCCCGAGCTGGCCCAGGAGATTCGCACTCGGCTGATCGAATGTGTCTCCCTGACGGGTGGTCACATCGGCGCCAGCCTGGGAACCGTGGAGCTGGCCATCGCGCTCTTGTACGAGTTCGATTCCCCGCACGACAAGATCCTGTGGGATGTGGGACACCAGGCATACGCGTGGAAGCTGCTGACCGGCCGCAACGATCGCTTCCCCACACTGCGGCAGACCGATGGAGTCTCCGGCTTTCTCAAGCGGGACGAGAGCGAGCACGACCAGTTCGGCGCGGGACACGCGGCCACCGCCATGTCGGCGGCACTGGGGATGGCCACGGCCCGCGACCTCAAGGGCGAGAACTACAAGGTCGTTGCCGTGGTAGGAGACGGTGCGCTCACGTCGGGTCTCAGCTACGAGGGGATGAATAACGCCGGTCACTCCGACCGGGACATCATCCTGATCGTGAACGACAACGGGATGTCGATTTCTCCCAATGTCGGCGCCATCAGCAAGACACTGGGCGCCATCGTCGCGATGCCGGTCACCAACCGGTTCCGGGAGCGGCTCAAGCATTTCACCATCCGGCTGAGCCACGTCTTCGGTGAAGGTGTGGTGGACTTCGCCAAGAACGTGGAGGAGAGCGCCAAGAATCTCTTCTCCGAAGGAATGCTGTTCGAGGAGCTGGGCTTTCGCTACTTCGGTCCGATTGACGGGCACGATATCAAGAAGCTGTCGGATACCTTGCGCTTCGTGAAAGGAATGTCGGGCCCCCGCGTGGTCCACGTGCTCACGGAGAAGGGGAAGGGCTTCGCCTTCGCCGAATCGAATCGGGAGAAGTGGCACGGTCTCGCCGCCTACGATCCGGTGACCGGCGAAGCGCGGAAGAAATCTTCCGGCCCTCCCACCTGGACCCAGGTATTCGGCGATGCCATCTCGGCACTCGCGGCCGATCATCCGGATCTGGTGGCGATCACCGCCGCGATGCCCAGCGGCACGGGAACCAACATCTTCCAGAAGAAGTGGCCCAACCGGTTCTTCGACGTCGGGATCGCCGAAGGCCACGCGGTCACTTTTGCCGGTGGGCTCGCGACTCAAGGTGTCCGGCCCATCGTCGCGATCTATAGCACGTTCCTGCAACGGGCGTACGACAACATCATCCACGACATCGCGGTCCAGCACCTTCCGGTGATCTTCTGCATGGACCGCGCTGGCCTGGTGGGCGAAGATGGCCAGACCCACATGGGGCTCTACGACATCGCTTACATGCTGGCGGTGCCGGGGATGACGGTGACGGCGCCCAAGGATGGCGATGAGCTGGCGGGCCTGCTCAAGACTGCTCTGACTCACGATGGCGGTCCCTTCTGCACCCGGTACCCCCGGGACAAGGCGCCGGCCGATCCGCGTCCCGTCGCCGAGGTGGAGCCGGTGCCTTATGGGACGTGGGAGATTCTGCGCCGCGGCAAGGACCTCGCGATTCTCGCCGTGGGTACGATGGTCCAGCCGGCCCTCGCCGCGGCCGAGACCCTGGCCTCCGAAGGGCTCGATTGCGCAGTGGTGAACTGCCGCTTCCTCAAGCCGCTCGACGCCGGCACCCTGGGCGAGCTGACCCAGGAGTACCGCACCTTCGTGACCATCGAGGAAGGCACCGTGGTGAACGGGTTCGGCGCTTACCTCTCCGAGGTCATGCAGACCACCTATCCCGAGGCGCGAGTCATCGCACTCGGCGTCCCCGACAGACTGATCGAACAGGCCCCGCGTGCCGAGCAGCTCGAAATGTTCGGGCTCACGGCGCAGGGCATCGCCCGCCGGATCCGCACGCTGTCCAGCGAGGAGAGCATCGCCGCCCGATGAAGGTCGGAGTGGTCGGAAACCCGCGATACGCCGACCTCAAGGCGGTGCTGCAACAGTTGTCTCGCGAAGCGCCGTCGCGTGGCATCTCGCTGGTTACCGAGCCCAGTCTCACGCCTCTCTGGGACCTGAACCTCCCCCTGCTGGACGAAGTACCCGTGGATGCGCTCCTCACCTTTGGTGGGGACGGTACCTTGCTCCGCGGCATGCGGCTGCTCAATGGCCGCGAGGCTCCGATCCTGGGAGTCAATTTCGGCCGGGTCGGATTTCTCACCACCGCCGACCGCGACGGACTGATCCCCGCGCTCGATGCGCTGGTGTCGGGGCGCTATGTCCTCGAGCGCCGTCTGGTCCTCGTCGCCTCGATCATCAGCGACGGCGGCGGAGTCCGGAGCGAGCAGATGGCGCTCAACGACGTCGCGATCCACAAGAGCGGCGTCGCCCGGGTCATCCGGGTGCGGGTCACGGTAGACGGTGAAAACGTCGGTCCTTACAGTGCGGACGGGATCGTGGTCGCGACTCCAACCGGCTCGACCGCCTACTCGCTTAGTGCCGGTGGTCCCATCGTAGTACCGGGCGTCGAAGCCATGATTGTCACACCGGTCTGCGCTCATACCCTCGCGGTTCGCCCTCTCGTGGTGCCCGCCGACTCGGTCATCTGTATCGAGCCTCTCGCCCCGGGGACGGATGACATTCTTCTCTCCTATGACGGTCAGGTCGGTACTATGGTGGCCCTGGGAGATCGGGTGTATGTGCGACGCGCACCCAGCGCGGCATTGTTGATCCGAATCGGGCAGGAAGGCTACTTCTCCCGGATGCGGCAGAAGCTGGGCTGGGGAGATCTCTCCGAACGGGAAGTCATCCGGTGATTTCCGAGCTCCGCGTTCGGGACCTCGCCACCATTTCCGAAGTCGTCCTCCAACTCGGCTCCGGCCTCAACGTCCTCACCGGTGAGACCGGTGCGGGAAAGTCCATGCTGGTGGACGCGATGGCGCTCCTGTTGGGCGAGCGGGCCGACAGCAGCATGGTGCGGCCTGGGGCCGGGCGGGCCATCGTCGAGGGAGCATTCGAGCTGACGGATCCGGCTCTCCGGCGCCGCCTCGATGCTGCCGGGCTCGATTCCGAGGATGACCGCTGATCATTCGCCGCGAGGTTTCCAGCGACGGGCGATCCAGGGCCTGGATCAACGGCAGTCCGACGACGGTCGCCATGCTGGGTCGGATCGGAGCCCTGCTCGTAGATCTGCACGGCCAGCACGAGACCCAATCGCTGCTTCACGCCGAGGCACAGCGCGACATCCTGGATGCCTTCGCGGATGCGATGGCTGAACGGGCCGCGCTGGCCGAAACGCACGCCGCGGCGACCACGCTGGCCAACGAAGAAGCCGCTCTCATCGCCCGGCGCGACGAGGCGCTGCGCCGGGCCGACTACCTGCGCCACGTGGTGGACGAGATCGATCGGGCGAAGCTCAAGAGTGGGGAAGACGAAAGCCTCGACGCCGAAGCGCGCCGGTTGAATCACGCCGGAACGCTGGGTGAGCAGGCTCGGAAATTGGGCGGGCTGCTGGATGACGAAGAGGCCGGTGTGCTCCACGCCCTCGGTCAGGCTGACCGGCTCCTGGGCCAGCTCGATAAGGTGGATCCCGGGGTGACGCCGTGGCGGGAGCTGCTGGACACCGCCTACAACAATCTTTCGGAACTCGCGCGCCTGGCCGCTGAGTACGCCGAGTCGGTGCAGGAGGATCCGGCGCGCCTCGCGGAGATCGAACGCCGGCGCGACGTGCTGTTCCGGCTGCGGCAGAAACACGGGGCGACGATCGAGGCGATCCTCGACACCCGCCGCCAGGCCGCGGCCGAGCTGGAGCTGCTCGATACGGCCGAGACCGACCTCCGCGCCATCGCGGCTCGCCGTACCGCGCTGGATGCGACGCTAAAGAGTGCCGCCGGGGCGCTCAGCACCAAGCGAAACGACGCGTCGGGCCGGCTCTCCCGCGCGGTCAACCGAATGCTGCCCGCGCTCGGATTGCCAGGCGGGAAGTTCTCTCTCGAACTGTCGCCGCTTTCAACGATTCAGGCGCAGGGGCAGGAATCCGTCGTCTTCATGGTACGGCTCAACGAGGGCATGGAGTGGCGTCCGCTCGCGCGCTCCGCATCGGGCGGAGAATTGTCCCGCCTCATGCTCGCACTGAAGGTCGTCCTTGCTCGGCACGACGCCGTTCCGACTCTCATCTTCGACGAGCTGGATCAGGGGGTCGGCGGCGAGGTGGGTGCGCAGGTAGGGAGTGCCTTGGCCCAGGTCGCCGAGCGGCGGCAGGTTCTCGTGATCACCCATCTCCCTCAGATTGCGGCCCGCGCCACCCGGCACCTCGTCGTGTCCAAGCAGGCCCGGCAGGGAATCGCGACCAGCGACGTGGAAGTGATCCACGGCGAAGACCGCATTACTGAGCTGGCGAGGATGTTGGGGGATGCGGATGCCGATACGGCAAGGCGGCATGCTCAAGCAATGCTTGAGAGTACCTAGTACCTAGTACCGAGTACCGAGAGTCGGCTCGAGGACTCGCGGGGCAGGAGAGCTGCAGTTACTAGGTACTCGGTACTAGGTACCCGGTACTATTGCCAAAACCTCCGATAAAACCGAATCGCCCCCCGGACCGTTTCCGATCCCGGAACCCGACCCCCAGTCGCACTCAGTACTCGCTCATAGGTCAGCGTCGCATCGATCGGCAGGCCGCACTTGCCGTTCTGGCACTCGTGCGCCGCACGACCCACATACGTGAGACCGGCGGTGAACGAGGTGGCGCTGCGGGCGGATTCCTGGGCGAGGAGCCCGGCGCTCACTCCGGAGATCACGTCGCTCGACTGCGAGGTAGCTCGCCGAGCCTTCCGCTTCATGCCAGTAGGAAACTCCGGCCGTGATCGCGAGTTGTGGTGCCAGCCGGAAGAACGGTTGAGCACTCAGCGAGTAGAGATCGCCAGGATCGAGTGTCACTCTCGAGGAGCGATTGGCAAATGGAATCGGTTGGTCGGGTGGCGTCACCCGCAGGGCGCGGTCGCTGGAGAAACGACGCTGATAGTTTCCGATCAGCCGGGCGCCGATGCGGCCGTAGCCCAGGTCGGCGGTGAGGCCGCCATGCACCTCGTACCGTTTGTTTCCCGTGCCGACGTCCAGAAAATTCAGTGGATCCTCGGCCTTCCCGGTGGGCAGCACGACAGACCCCTCGGCGACGACACGGACTCCGCCGAGTCCCTTCTTCCCGTCCCAATCGTCTATCAGGGTGTAGACGGCTCCGATCTCCACGTCGCCGATCTGTGAGAGCTGCGCCTCTTGCAAGGGAAATCCCTGGACCGGACCGAAGGGATTGGAAACGAAAGCGTTGATGTCGTTGGCAGAAAGCCGGCCTGTGGGAAGCGGCACTATCGACGTAAAGCCCTGGCACGTTGAGGCCGGTGGGATTTGACAACGTGTCCTGGAGATCGCTGATGCTTTCAAGCACCGCGACACCAGCGGTGCTGGTATCGACCGGCAGGAATGGGGAAGCGGTAACAGGATCGTTGCTGACGGCGCCCAGACGAGACCGCAGCGCAGCTGCCTGTTGCTCTACGGCGCTCGCATGATTCCGGAGTGGCGAGCCCGGAGGCCCATAGGCTCCGTTAGAGATATTCGTGCGCAGGGTGTTCAGGGCCTGATCGAAGTCGGTGAAAAACTGCTGTGCGGCTGATTGGCCCGGTCCTGTCCCGAGGGTCGGGTGGGCGGGATTGAATCCGGCGTTAGCGGTCGTGGAGTCCAGTTGGAATCGGGCCTGGACCCTGGTGGTGACGATTGGAATGTTGGTGAAGAGGGTCAGTCCGCGCGTCAGGCCAACCGCGAACCCGAGGCCTGCGGTAGTCACCGTGACTCCACCGTTGGCCACCTGCTTGCCAAGATTGATCTGGTATGCGCTATTCCCGATGATGGCGCCGATGGCCGTGTCGGCCGTGATCAGGTCGGGCCAGAAGCTGCTGCCCAGGGCCGGGCGGGAGAAATCGGCGAGGTAGTCCTGCTCGTTGCCGTTCAGGAAGCGGGAATTGTAGCTCGTCCAATCGCCGGAGAGCGTGAATCGAACCACGCCCCTCGGTACGCCGATCGGTTCCAATTGTGCCTGAGAGGGCTGGGCGCCGAGCGCGATTCCCCCCACCACCAGCCACACCAGATGCTTCAAGCAGCCTCCAGGGAGATGGATAGTCGGTGAGCCCTCACGCGCCCAAGGCCCTCGCAACTTCGCTGTTTCAAAGGGTCTTTGCCAGTCAACCCACCGTCTTCGCTTCGGCGCCCGGGCGGGTGAATTTGATAGGGGAACACACCGACTACAATGGCGGGCCCGCCCTGCCTTTTGCGATCGAGCGGCGCACCGTCATAGCCGCCGCTCCAGCGCCGGCCTGGCAGGCGGTCTCGACCGTGGACGGCACGCCGCATCTCCTCGATCCGTCGGGACCTCCCGCCGGCGGGTGGACCGACTACCTGCGTGGCGTGATCAGGGTCCTGCAGCGGGAAAAACTGGCTCCGACCGGTGGCAGGATCGCGGTCGCCAGCTCCATCCCCATCGGCGCGGGACTCTCTTCTTCGGCCGCGCTCGCGGTAAGCCTCGCCAAGGCTCTCACCATGCTCTCCGGGCGAAGGGCGCCTCCGCCCCTCCTCGCCGAGCTTGCCTACCGAGCCGAACACGATGAGGTCGGCGTGCGCTGTGGCCGGATGGACCAGACGATCGCCGCACTGGCGACCCGGGAGAGCGCGCTGCTGTTCGAATCAGCGACGGGCGAAGTGAGACGGGTTCCACTGCTGGGACGGATCATCGTGATGGAGACCGGCGTCGAGCGGCGGCTGACCGATGGACAATACAACCAGCGCCGCAAGGAGTGCGAAGAAGCAATCAGTCTGCTTGCCGACCAGGAGCTTCACGTGCCATCGCTCGCGGCCATATCTCCGGAAGGCATGCCCCAGGTCGAGCGCCTGTTGCCTGTCCCCTGGTTGCTCCGGGCTCGCCACGTCGTGGGGGAGACCCAGCGCACCCGCACCGCCGCCTCGGCCCTCATGATGGGAGACCGAAATACTCTGGGCCGCATTCTCTTCGAGGGGCACGCATCACTGCGAGATAACTACCAGTGCAGCTGCCCCGAGGCGGATCTCCTGGTCGAGTCCGCGCGAACTCACGGCGCCATCGGCGCGCGACTCACCGGTGCCGGATGGGGAGGTGCCGTGATTCTGCTGACGCCTCCCGGCCACGAGGCACGAATCGTAGCCGAGGCCAGCGATGAGTTTCGGAAGGCCTTTGGAAGGTTTCCAGAGATCTGGCAGACGAGAGCGATGGGCGGGGTGAGGGCGGGCGGGTAGGCCACAAAAGCGGGAAAAGGGAACAGGGAAAGCGGCGATACTGTGAAATTCACCTCATCCCGAGGAGCGAAGCGACGAGGGATCTAGCCTACCGGCCTACGCGCCTGACCCAGGACGGTAGATCCCTCGCTTCGCTCGGGATGAGGTGACTCGTGCTCGAGTCTTGCCCGCTCCGTTCCCCGTTCCCTGTTCCCGCTTTTAACTGTCCTCCCTTCCCATCCTCCACTTTATGAGCGCTGCCGCCAGTCCCGGCGCAATCCGGTTCAGCCAGAGCAGCGACCTCATCCATCGGGGCAAAACAAGTTCGCGTTTCCTTCCCTCCATCGCCTGCACGATGAGCCGTGCCGCTTCAGCGGCTGGAAACGGTTGCGACCCGTGTCGTCGAGCCGAGTCTCCCATGGCGGTACCGGCTGGACCCACCGCATTCCGTCGCAGCGCTGTATCCCCGACCCAGTGCGGCAGCACCATCAGGATATCGGGCTTCCCGGGCTCCAGCTCCATCCGGAGCGAATCGAAGAAGCCATGCAGTGCATGCTTGGCGCCGGCGTAACCGGTGTGGAGCGGCACGCCGATCCGGCCCTGGAGCGAGGAGATGACGGTGATGAGTCCCTGGCTTTGACGCAGGTGGGGCAGAGCGGCGTGAGTGCAATAGACCGCAGAGAGATAGTTCACCGCGATGAGTCGCGCGAACAAGGTGGGATCGGTCACCTCGTCCAATCGGGCCCACATGCCCAGTCCGGCACAGAGCACCAGGTGATCGAGCCGCCCGAATTGATCGACGCTGCGCTGGATCAGGAGGCGGCATGAGCCGAGGTCGCTGAGGTCCCCCGGGAGGATCAGCGCGTCGGGCTGCGAAGCAAGCTTGGCCGTTTCCTCGAGGCCCTTTACACTGCGCGCGGCGAGAACGAGCCGGAAACCTTGACCGGCAAGTGCGACCGCCAGCTCCCGGCCGAGGCCGGACGAGGCGCCGGTAACAATCGCAACCGGCCCGCTTTCCACCTAGCCGGCGCTCCCGCCCCGATCGAACGCGCTCACCACCGGCTCGGCGAGTCCCCAGGCCTCGAGCGGGCGCTCCGATGGCAGGATCTTTCCCGGATTCATGATCGAGCGGGGATCGAGGCCCTCCTTGAGGGCTCGCACGGCGGTGACTCCCGCGGGACTGATGTCTTCGGTGATCCACGGCAGGTGCTCTGTTCCCACGGCGTGGTGATGAGAAAGCGTCGCCCCACCCGCAAGGAAAGAATCCTCCGCAGCCTTCTTGATGTAGAGATACTGCTCCAGTCCCCGATCGGCCTGCTGCAAACATCCGAAGGTGAAGTAGAGACTCGCGCCGGTGCGATAGGCGTGACTGACGTGGCAGCCCACGTAGGATTTCACCCCGGTGCGGCGAACGGCTGTCTCGATGGCGCTCAGGGTCGAGTGGTAGAGCGGCAGCAGGTTGCTCCAGACCGTCGCCGTCTCACTGACATCGGCCATCATGTTCCGGTCCATCACCCAGTCGCGGAGATAAGGGAAGTCGTATTTCCCGCGCTCGAACGAACGGCCTGGTTCGGTGCCGAGGGCGAAACCGCCGTGGCGGCGATAGATCTCACTCACTCTGCGGTGAAGCTCGGGGCAAGTCTGCCGGTCTCCCTCGAAAACATTGAGCATCAGCGCCGAACGACTGAAATCGAAGTGTCTTACCCTCTTGAGATAGTTCTTGACCACTTTGCCGAGCAGTGCCTTGAGCGGCGGAGCCGCGGTCTTGTACGCGAATGACAGGGCGGTCTTGGCCGGGTCGTTGAGCCGGGTGACCGTCGGGATGCAGTCGGCTTCAACGCAGGCGCGGATGGCGTGGACTCCATCCTCGAAGTTCGGGAAGAGATATCCGTACGGCAGCCGGACCTCGGGAATCCGGTGCACCTGCATGATTGCTTCAGTGATCACGCCGAGTGTGCCCTCGCTGCCGATGCAGAAATGCTTGACGTCGATCCCGTTGGAAGAGCGGGGAACCGTGCGCGTCTCGATCGTGCCGCTCGGCGTCACCATGCGAAGAGCCACGACCATGTCTTCGATCTTGCCGTAGCGGTCGCTTTGCATGCCGGCCGAACGGGTCGCGATCCAGCCGCCCAGGGTCGAGAAGAGGAACGAGTCGGGGAAGTGGCCGAGGGTGAAGCCCTGCGCGTTGAGCTGCTGCTCCATGTGCGGGCCCATCACGCCGGCCTGGATCCGCGCCGTACCCGACACGGCGTCTACCTCCAGGACCCGGTCCATGCGGCGAAGGTCCAGTACGACGACCATCCGGCTTTCGTCATGAGCAGCCTCGACACAGCCCGCGATGTTGGACCCGGCCCCGAAGGGAATCAGGACCACGTCGTGGTCTGCGGCTGCGGCGACCAGCGTCGCCACCTCGGCCTCGTTCTCGGGGTAGATCACTCCATCCGGCGCCGCATCGACGATTCCCCGGCGAAGGCGCCAGAGGTCCCGAAAGCTCTTGCCGTAGGCGTGGACCAGCCGTTCGCGTTTGGTGGTGGAGAAGCGCTCGCCGCCGAGCGACGCATTGATGGCCGCACGGAATGCCGCGTTGGTTCTTGGAGGTGGGAGGGAGATGTCATCGAATGAAACGGGAGGCGTGCGTGTCGCCTCTCCGGTCATCCCAACGGAGTCCCGGATGAACGGCCAGAGCTCCGGCTTGTCGGAGATGTCAAACTCCGTCTGCTCGTCTCCCCAGCCCCACCATTTCATGTGGGTCGGTCCCGATGCCATGCTTGGCGCGCTCCCGCAGCTTGTGGACGCTCGTTTCGAGCTCTTCGGTGATGCGACGATAGGTAGCGAATGGTGTTTCGGCATCGCCCATTGCGATCGGTTCTACCGGCGGGCCGAAGTGGACTTTGATATGACGGGGCCGCATGAACCAGTTGTTCTTGCGCCAGGCGCGGTAGGTCCCGTCGATGTAGGCCGGCACCAGCGGCAAGCCCAGCGTGGTCGAGACGACCGCCGGTCCCCGCTTGAACGGCTGCATCTCACCGGTGGGGGTCCGTGTCCCCTCAGGAAAAATGATCAGCGCCCTGCCGCCCCCGTCCAGGAACCGCTTACACGCCTCGATGTGGGCCATCAACTGGCGCTGGGTCGCCCGCCGCTCCAGCGGAATCAGGTTGAACAGGAGGTTCGCGGCCGATTGCAGCCGGTTCCCGAAGAAGTAGTCCTGCGCCGCGACCATGGCGAAGTCGGTGAAGGGCCGCCCGCTCGCCAGCATGAGGGCGACCACGTCCATGTGACTCGCGTGGTTGCTGCACAGGATGAAGGGCCGGTCCGGGAGGTGTTCCTGCCCGAAGACATGCAACGGACAGTAGAGCCGGAACACCAGTCGGCTGAAGGCCTGAAACATCCAGGCCATGTGCTACCTCCCGTACTTCACGTGGGCCAGGGCGAACTCGTTCGAGGCGATGGCGCCGCCCAGCGACAGCTCGAGCGCGAGCGCCGCGGCGCACACGATCTCGGCGAGACGCTTGGAGGAGCCGTCGCCGGTGCAACCGAGCAGCTCCAGGTTGCGGCGCTGGGCGGCGAGCCGGGTTCCCCCGCCCACCGTACCGACGCTGATCGAAGGCATGGAGAGCGTGGCGTACAGGTCGCCGCCATTCTGCACCTCGTAGTTCACCAGGCCCAGACAATTCTCGACGACACAGGCCACGTCCTGCCCGGTGGCGAGGTAGATCGCGGCCAGCCCGTTGGCGACGTGCATGTTGAGCCCCATTACCCCGGCCAGTTGAGAGGCGCGGGTGCACTGGGTCCACCCATCCACGAACGCCTGTGCGGTGGTGCGAACCACGCGACGGAGCGCCTTGGCCGAGACCATGGCACTCGCGATCACCTGGTGGCCCCGCCCGAGCAGCAGGGTACGGGCTGCGGGATTCTTATCGCCGTTGAAGTTGGACTCGATGAGGAAGCGGAAGGTCGAGCCCCGATAGTGCTCGCTGATGTAGTGGCAGGCCGCGTGACTCGCGAGGGTCACCATGTTCTGGCCGGCCGCGTCCGCCGTGTTGTAGACAAAGTCGAGTAGGACGCTGTTGTGCACGACATACTTGTCTACCCGGATCAGCTTCCCATGCCGCGTGGTCGACTCGGCCGCCCGGCGGATCGCGGGCATCTCGGCCTCGATCCAGGTAAGGAACGGCTGACAGGCGTCTACGTCGGGGAAGATGAAGACGGGGCTGCGGGACACCTCCTGCTTCAGGTGGCGGGTCAGGATGCCGCCCGAGAGCGAGGTGAGATAGGCGCCGCGGGTCATCGAGATCGCCAGAGTTCCTTCCACCGTGCAGAGTGGCACGTAGTAGGTACCCTCCGCGTAGCTCCCGCGGACTACCAGCGGTCCGGCCACCGCGAGCGGCAGGCCGACGTAGCCGACGTGATTCTCGATGATCCCCTTGAGCTGTTCCGGAGGATCGGGAGGAAGTTCATCCAGCATCACACCGGTCTTCTGCTCCAGCCAGGCACGGCGCAGCTCCATATCGGCTGCGGTATAGCCCCTGGGCAGGAGAGTAGACTGGGCGACGGGGGTCGTAGGTGGCATTTATTCGGACTGAGCAGGTGAGGCTGGAAGATAGCCTAGACGGCGGAGTGGCGGTAAGCCTGTCGCACGAGCGAAGGCGGAAGGCGGAATGGCGGAATGGCGGAATGGCGGAATGGCGGAATGGCGGAATGGCGGAATGGCGGAATGGCGGAATGGCGGAATGGCGGAATGGCGGAATGGTAGTCGCAGAAGGGGTCGACGTGAAAGTCAAGGAAACATTTTGTGAATTCGGAAGTTGGCGACGCATCCCCACTCCCCACTCCCCACTCCCTACTCCCTACTCCCT
>CAWGED010000019.1:0-1110095 GCA_963821525.1 uncultured Gemmatimonadales bacterium
GGACATGATCTGGTCTCTGCCGCCGCCCAACTCGCCACCCTGAACGGGGTGTCCTGTGATTTCCGGCAGGGCAACATTTCTGACCTTACTGGGATCGATTCCGACGCGTTCGATGTAGTCGTGGGAATTGCGGTTCTGCACCATCTGCCTGAGGCTGAGGTCTTAAGAACGGTCCAGGAGTGTCACCGAGTCCTTAAGCCCGGTGGCGTCGCGGTATTCGTGGAGACCATGGAAAACAGCCGGTGGTTCGACCTGTTTAAAAGCTCTTCCCGGCCGGCCAAGGAGTGACAGCTCCTATTACCGTCCCTCGATTCTGGACCGTCGCCGTTGGAAAGAATACGTTGCGGCGTTGGATGAGCGCGCGATGACCAACGAGGAGTTGTTGTCGGTGAGCCAAGGGCTTTTCCGCATGACCCGGATCACCGGCTACGGATTCCTGATCCGGCTGGCCAGGTTGTTCGGACCCTCCTCTGCCGAGCCGCTGATGGCCATCGACCGTTTTCTCTACGTTTCCTGCCCCCGCTCGCGGCCTGGTGTTGCCGCATGGCGCTGGTTGTCTACACCAAGTAGCTGGCCGGCGGTCCGGTCTGAGATCGCCTCGCCCAGCTGGCACCGCCGCCACCACCGCAATCACTCCGTGACGAGGACAGCGGTTGCAGAGGTTCGCTCAGGCTTCGACCGCGGCCCTCAGTGATGCCAGCGACCGATCGGCCGGTGCTGCGCCTCTCGAGAGTATTCCGGGGCGGCCCTCGAGGAGCATCCGCCATGTTTCGCCGCCGCGCATGGTCGTTCATCAGGGATTCGACGGCTTGAGCCAAGTCAGCCGGTGACCTCCGAGGGCACGACGATTCCCGCTCCCCGACCCCGGACCAGGTCGGCGCCCGGGCCCTCGGGTCCAGAATAGATGATGGGCAGGCCCATCGCCATCGACTCGAAAATTTTGGAGGGAATGACGGTGCGAAACGCCTCGGCGTTGCGAAGATGGATCAGCGAAACCTGACAGACGCTCCAGTAGGCGGGCACGTCCTCTTTGAGCTGGCGGGGGCGCAAATACAACGTTACCGATCCCCTCTTTATGCACCAGCGACTCGAGACCCTCCTTGGCGGCACCAACCCCCACAATGAACAGGAGCGCTGGGGTGTCCTGCAGCAGCTGAAACGCGCGGATGGCGTGTTCGAGACCCTGGGAGAGCCCGATGGTGCCGATGTATCCCACCACGAACCTGCCGGACAGGCGATATCGCTCCATTACCGGTCGGTCGACTGGCCTGGGAGTGAATAGTTCCAGGTTGGCCCCGTTGATGATCACGTCAACCTTTTGTCGAGGGATGCCCCGGGCGACGATATCATCCGCGATCCCCGGCGACAGCGCGATGAACGGGCCGACCGCCGGTAGAGCATCAATTCAGTGCCCTCGAGGAATCGGTAGACCAACCCCCGGCGCAGTCCTGCGTTCTCCAGCAGGGACGGGCAGAGGTCTCGCACCTCGATGACGTGCGGGACTCTCCGCATGAAGGCATGAGCGCACCCGGCGTAGGCGACGAACAGATGCGGCGAAGAGGAGATGATGACATCGGCCTTGGCTCCCCAAAGGCCGCCCAGAACGACGAGCACATGTACGACAGATAGTCCAGGATCCATCGTACAAATCCTTCGTTCCGGGCGATGTATGTTTTGACCCGGATCACTCGGACGCCATCCATCATCTCGACGGCGCGCCACGAGTTCCGGTAGCCGGGGTAGACCCTTCCTTCCGGAAAATTCGGGGCACTTGTCATCACGGTGACCTGGTGCCCGCCGGCGACCCAGAGCCGGCAGCGTTCGAAGATGTGCGCGGCGGGCGCACTCGGTTCCGGACGAAAATGATCCGTGAAAAACAGTATTTTCAGCTTGGACCGGCCGGAAGGAGCGACGGTAGAGGCTGACTGGATCTCGAAGCAATTTCATGATGGCGTCCGAGATCGCCGCGGCTTCATCGAATCGACCAGCCGCACGATTCTCCCTCCAATAGCGCTCGCCACGCTGGGAATCGGACCGATGATCGGAGCCACGAGTCCGCCTCCTTGTGATTCCGCCTTAGCCTGACAGGCGCCGGTACAGACCAGCAGCCGGCCTTCCTGCGACCCCCAGTTATAGCGCTCACGAACCGCGGCCTGACCGCGTTGCCCCATCGCGGCCGCCAGTGCCGGGTCGTTGAGCAGGCGATTCGCCGCTTCGGCTATCGCTTCGGGCCGCTCTGGATCCACGAGAAGACCGCAGCCGGCTTCCTCGATGATGCCACGCCAGAGCGGAAAATCCGACGCGACGACCGGGATCCTGCAGCCATGTATTCGAACAGCTTCACCGGGTAGCTCTCGACGTAACTGGGCGTCGGATGCAGCGTCACCAGGCCGATACGCGCTTGCCCCAAGAGGGTCCGGACTCCTTCTCGGTCTAACCAGCCCAGGAAATCGACCCGGTCCCAGCCCGGGAGCGCGGCGAGTTGGCGCTCTATCCGGGGAGGTCCATCCGCCCCGAAGCAGCAGCCTGGCTCCCGGTACCATTGCCATCGCCCGCACCATTTCCAGAGCGCCGCGCGTGATATCAATGCCTCCAATGTAAGCCAGCAGACGCCCCCGATTAGCTAGAGGGGAGGCCGCTGGGGCAAGCAGCTCCTCCTCCCGCGGGAAGTTCTGCAGAATCACGGTGCGGTCAGGTGGAAATCGCGCGGCGATCTGCGGCGTCGCCGCGACGATCGCGTGCGCTCCCCGGCCGAGCAGCGCCTCACCCAGGCCGGCGGCGCTGCTGACGGCACTCCGAGCCCACGGGCGATCCAGTACTTAGATCGTACCTGGCGCGGCAGATCCTCGTGCACGTCATATACCACACGCGCACCGTTCCGGCGGAGGAACGGGACACCCTGCACAATTCCGGATCATGAAGGTGATAGATGGCGGCTCGCTCTTCGAGGGCAGCGCGACACACTCGCCACACGGTGTTGGTCATCCTCCGGGCGCGACCGCCGCTGACCCTAACGGCACGCACATGCACCCCTGCGACATCAGCATCTCGGTCCGCAGGCGCCACCAGTACAACCCGGTAGCCGGCGCTCCGCTAACGTCCGGCACTCGCGATATAGGATCCTGGTGTCGAGTGGTGCGTGCACGGAGGTGAGATGGACCACTGTGGGGCCGGTCACACGGCCCCCTGGGGTTGAGCGACCGGGTCGTCTTTGGCCACGACCGCCAAGGCGGTTCCGGACAAGAGATAAACAAGGGCGATCAGAAGCAGCATCCCATGACTCATCAGCGTGGTGAGGAGCGCCGTGTTGGCGAGCGCCAGACTGGGCAGGCCCGAATTCATCGCTTCGCAACTTGGCTGTAGATGGCCAGCAGTTCGCGCTGCTCGTTGTCCCAGTGCAGTTCCGCCGCGGCCCGTCGGCAATGCTCACGCAATCGGGCACATTCGGCAGGGTTGGCCAACCATTGCTGGACAACCGCAGCCAGCGCCGCCGCGTCCCCCTCGGCAAACCAGCGGCCCACCTCATAGCGCTCGAGCAGCCGCCGGACCTCATCCGAGCCGCTGTGAATGATCGGCAGGCCCGATTGCAGGTACTCAAACACCTTGTTTGGAAGTGCGAGGGCGTAACTCTCCCACTTGGATTCCATGGGGTTCAGTCCGAAATTTGCCGAGCGCCCAAATTGTATCAGTGCGCCCGGTGGCACAGGCTTCACGAATGAGACCCGGTCGCCAACCCCTGCGAGGCGGGCCTGATCCACAAGGCCAGCCACATAGGCAGGAGGCCCGTGCCCCAAGATCGCCAGGTGAGTCGGTGGTGCCAACATCGCCACGGCTGCGATAGCGACGTCCACCCCTCGACCCGGGGATACCACACCCTGGTACAGCAGCAGTGGTACTGAGGGAGCCAGGCCGAGGTGTTCGCGAATTCCGGCTTCTGCCGTCCCGGACTCATCGCGTGGCCGATCAGGCACGTTTCGGACGAGCACAACAGGAACATTCTCGAACGCGATCTCAAGCCGTTCAACAATGCCCGGTGATACCGTGATCACGGTATCTGCTCTGCGTGCCAGCATCCGCTCCATCCGGAGGCCGAACCACTGCAGCCACTTCGGAAAGCGTCGCATACTCGCAGCTCCAGCCCAGTATTCGTGCGAATCATAAATCAGGGCTGCGCCGCTGATCCGTGCAATGATGAAGCCGATTGGCAGGGTGTTGAGGTCATTGGCGTGTACCACGCTCGGTCTAACCTGATAGCCCGCCCGGAACATCCGAAAAGCACACTCGGCGTATTTGACAAGCTGCACGAAGGGTGTCTTCGACCAGCTGCGGGTCCGAAGTGGAACTCGGATGACCCGGAATCCAGAGACGGATTCCTCAAACG
This sequence comes from uncultured Gemmatimonadales bacterium, assembly GCA_963821525.1. Classification (GTDB taxonomy): domain Bacteria; phylum Gemmatimonadota; class Gemmatimonadetes; order Gemmatimonadales; family GWC2-71-9; genus DATBGE01. The sequence goes on from CAWGED010000019.1 coordinate 4,382, forward strand.
GTAATCCATTCTCGTGGAGCGCCAGGAGTGTTACAGCATAGCCATGCTCGGCCAGAGTCCGATTTTCCCGCAGTACCCTGGAATCGTTGACAAATGGATTGAGAACGAGCGCCAGCACCTTTGCGGCGGGAAGTGGCTGATCGCGACCAATTGATACAGGAAGATCCGTCTCGACTATCGGCGGCATGTCGCGGCGCTCCTTCAGATCATGACGCATTCCACCCGCGTCATTCATCGCCTTCGACATTGGTCCGGCGTCGTTTCGGAAGCCAGCGCCTGACTCCGCCACCGTCTGCTTCCAGGCGGTATCCAACTGCTCACCGGTAACCGTATCGAGCTGGCGGGCGTGCGTAATCAGCTCGAGGACCACGGTCGCGGCCGACGCGAGAATCAGGCCGACGAACGTGCCCAGAATCAGCTTGAAGAGCAGGCCACGGCGATCCGGCAGCCCACTGACGTGCGTGGCCTCAACGATGGTAATCACCGGCGTGCTGCGAACCTCTTCAATTCGGGCCTGTTCCACCGCTCGGGCCAGGGTTGCCACTACATCCTGACGAATAAGGACCAGCCGCTGAAGCCGGTCATTCTCAAACACCAGCCGAGGCGAGCCTCGGAATTCCCGGTTCTGCTCCAGGAACGTCGCCATCTCGCCCTCTGACTCCCGCAATTCGGCGGAAGCGGCCTTGAGACGCTCCTCAGCAAACTCCCGCTCGGATCTGGCCTGACTCTGCCGCTTCTCCCGATTGAATTCCTGAACCAAGTCAAGCGCACGGTCAACGACCGCCGTCGCGACCAAAGGCGTTCCGAACTTGGCCGAAATCTCCACCGTGGCGGTCCCGGGATTGGAGATCGTCCAGAACCGGCTGCCGAGGCGAAGGGCGGCCTTGGCCACTTTTTCACTATCCGAGCTCCCCGAGACCCCGAGGGAGTCGGGCAGCCAGACCCGGGCGCTGTCCTTCCCGATGAAGTAGGGGGCCTGCACAAGCGCCTCGATGACGGCGTCGGAGCCAAGGTACTCGGCGTAGAAGTCGGGTGAATCCGAGGAGCTGCTACTGGCGATCGGAAGGCCAAGCTGCGCCGCCGCCCCGATCAGGGTGCTCAAGCTGCTGGACCCTGCTCCCGTCGCAAAAATCGTCGTGGCAGTCCATGTTCGGTCCCGAATGAGGCCCACCACCACGGGGGTAGCGCCGAAGACCATCGGAAGCAGGATGAATAGCCGGCGCCGCCGAAGCATGGCGGCGACGAGACTCAATATGGTGGGTTCACCGGGCATTTCAGGCTTTCCTCCGAAAGCAGAGGAAAGGGGCAACGCCTCCGTGGGTGGATTGCCCTGGGAGGACGAAGGGATGGATGCCGGTGATGAAGGATCCGGCCAGAGCCAGGCCAGCACGAGTCCTAAACCAAGGCCGTGACCCAACAGGGTGGTCAAGAGCTCGGAATTGGTCACGGCCACCGCGGGCATCGCGAAGATTGCCAGCGCGATCATGCGGTCTTTGCCTCTCGTGGCCTGGTCGGCCAACCACAGGACAGCTCCGAGTAGAACGCCAAAAACCGGAATTCCGCCCCAACCAAACTTCGAATAGGCCGCGGCAAAGAGATTTGCATTGGCGTTGCTGCCCGCCCCGGGTGCCAAGAGATCTCCGATGACGTATCCTGCGGTACGGCCGTAGGCGTCGTCGGTGAGTCGGCCAAGGAAACTATATCCGATCTGGGCGTGCGGATGATTTGAAAAAAATTCAACATAGTACCCGCTCAGCAAACCCGGCATGATCAGCACCCTGCGTACCAATAGCATGTCGAGGAGAGGCCGTCCAACGAACATATCCACTGCTATGCAGGCCGCCACCGAAAACAAAGCTGCTGCGACCAGCACAAGCGCGAATGGCGCCTTGCGCCAAGCCAGTAGAACGATTAGCCCGGCAATCAGTACGGGAGCAAACAGCAGCGTCTTGAATCCGGCAATGGCAAAGAGTGTCAATTGGATTGCCAATAGGCCTGCCCAGAGCAACGGGCGCCGGCGCCGTACGGCGAATGCCGTTGTCATCGGTACCAGCACATTACCCGCCCACGCTATTCCCCAAAGGATCCCAGCGCCGCGGGTTTGTACTTCTGCTTTGAACTCGCCACGAACTTGATAGACCTCGTATATGCTGGGCAGCCGCTCGGGGAAGCCGAACAGCGCGACAATACTGGCCCAAATCACGACGATTGCCAGAAATACCAGTAACCAGAACAACGAATTACCTATCGCCAACCGTGGCAACTGAATCGTGGGCAAGGTAGTCATCAGCGATGCAAGGCCAAGACTGATCAACAGGAAGAATGAGAGCTGAAGAACCCTCGGGCCGTGCAGGGTCCCGGTCCAGAATGGGACTAGAATGCTGGTACACACCACGACCAGGTAGAGCAGCCAGAGCACAAAACTGCTCACCCGTTCGATCCCCAGCGGCAGCCAGAAGGCCGGCAAGAGGGCAAGTCCGAATAGCACCCAGGGGTTGTTGTCCGGAACAGGAGCCACGACATAACCCCGGAGGCCGAAAAGCGGTCCAATCAGGTGAGCCTCTGCCCAGTATAGTGCACCGAGGTAGCTCGCCACCCCGATGATCACAGCAACACGCCAGAATATCCGCTGATCCGGACTCAACTGTGGTTCGGCTGACGGGCTCACGCGGGGTCCGCCTCGGGAGGCCCCTGCACCGAGGAGTTGCCACGGGACAGCCGGGTCACCAGGTGGAGCAGAACCCCGAAATAGAATAGATAGGCCGTGGCCTGTCCGGCACTAAACGCCCACACCGTCCTCTCAAGCGGCCATGCGGCCACGCGCGCGCAGGTGATAACACCAGTCAGCACACCAAGCGTTGCGATGTCATAACCCAGCTTCGCTCGCTGGCCTCCGAGTACCAGGACCACCGAACTCACCGGGCTCACTACCAGGGCAGCCATAGTGCTTGGCAGCAGGGCGATTGCCAATCGGCCAGCTGGGCCCCAGTTGGTCCCGAAGACACGATCGAATCCGAAATAGGCGATCCCGACAATCAACACAGCCAAACCGATGGAGGCGACAAGAAGAGCAAGGCACATCTTGAGGAAGAGGGGGCGCACTGCAGAAGGCCGTTCCCGGGCCAGCAAGGCGATCCTGGCATAGAATGCATCGGAAACGCTGCGCCCTACCAGTGTGGCCGGCGCGCTTACCACCCGGGCCGCCAGTGCGAACTGACCTGCAGGGCCGGCGCCGAACGTGGTAGCGATAGGGGAAGCGCAAGGCCCTGGGCCGCAGCGTCCAGCAGAGATGACGGAACACCTACCATGGGGAAATCCCGATATCCCCGAATCAGCGCAGCGACCGCGGATCGTGTGAGTTGACGGCTTGCGACCCAAACCCGCTGCCATTGATTCCGGGCCAACTGACTTGCTCCCACTGCGATCCCGCCAACCTCGCTGAGAAGAAGCCCCGCGGCCCCCGGTAGAATTGGGGCTGCCGCTAATGGAAAAAGCGCACGCCCCGACTGCTGCATGATCGTGGTCAAGCTAATGGCTCCGAACCGCTCCCCACGCAGACCCAGGTAACGAAAGGTGCTGTAACCCTGGTATAGCACCAGCATCAGCCACATCCAGGCCATAATAGGCAGGATGCCCGGGCCGCCAGCCTGGCGGTCGCTCAGGGTGAGGACGAGCACTAGCGTTGATATGGTGGCGGTGAGAGGGCTCGCAAGGAGCGACAAAGCAGCTAACTGATAGGCATCGGCATCGGTTCGGGCACCGACCGAGGCCTGATCGAGACGCAATCCCGTGGTGACGGAGGCGATCAGCACCAGGCTGAACAGCGATCCAGCCAGTCCCACCGCCTTGGGATCGTACAGTCGGGTGAGGAAGGGAGAGGTGAGGAACAGGATGCCCTGGCTGACGGCCGTGGCACCCGCCATCGCACCGATATTCCGAAAAAACGTGCGATGGGTCGCCTGCATCGATTGGTCGGGTCACTCCTCCGCAGGGCCGGCGACTCGCCGGTCAATACTTAAGCTTGCCTCAGTGACGAAATTTGCACGCTCCGAGAGTCAAATACCAGTCACCAGAGTTGGGCCCTCTTGCCACAAAGATATTCGCTGACTATCTGCCCCAGCAGCGCGGAGGGTGGTCCATCGAACGCGAAACCATCCGTATTGGTCGCAAACACCCGCCCTCTGAAGTCGACCGCGGCCGGCGCGGTGCTCGCACCTAGCGCCACCAGTGATGCACCCAGGCGCTCTAGATCCGGACTAATGAACGCCAGCAGACCCCAGCCACTGAAACCGCCAGGAGATAGGCAAGGCCGCCCAGCCTTGGGGCGTCCGCACCACTTGGCCGGCGGGTATCCCCAATCGCCTCGGTTGGCGTAGCCCACCCGATACCACCCGTCGCTCCCATCAAAGAAGTTATTGAGCAGCGGAAGAGAAAAATCCCCTTGGAACGCACGGTAAAGATACTGGTTGACTGTCAGGGCTATCTCGCTCGAGTCTGGAAAAAGGCCCGGCAGGGTAAGGCGCGCGTCCCAAAGTGATCGGAGCGCTACCGGCAAACGCTGCACGTGCGAGACGTCCCAGCCGGCCCCGTGAGCAGGATGGGGAGCCTTGCCTTGAGGATACTCAGCAGTGGTGTAGCCGCTGTAGATCATATCCGGGTGACTATCGAAATCCCCTTCAAAATACCCTAGGCTCCCGACTCGCATCCCGGCAGCGTTCTTGGTCTCAGAATGCGCCGTGGTGCGGAGCCTCAGCATTGCTGTGCCAGCTGTGACTATCTGGCGCAGACGCTCTTCTTCACCGAACAGTGGGACCAGATCTGGAGCAAGGTGATGAGCTTCGAGCACTTCGGCCGCCGTCGCGATGAGCCAAAGGTCACGATCCAGCATGCGGTATCGCCGGTCAGTTCCTGAGGCCTGCCAGAGTGGAACCAGCACGTCGGGAAGGCCTGGAGGGTTACCGTGAAACCTCGTCTCGTATGCCACCCGGATCAGGTGCTCCTGTACGAGAATTGGCGCGTAAGTATCGACAAACTTCTCCAGCACCGATGAGCGAGCTGCCGGGGGCAGCAACGCAATCAAATGGAAGAGTCTCGCCACTGGATGCATGAATTGGGTACTACACAGCACGCATTCGGCCGGCAGATTTCCAGCGGGCCTTCGGTCGAGCCAGGGCAGGATCCGAGCAGTTGGCGCCCCCTGTGGGGCGTCTTGGCTGTGAGCCGCAGCCCCTCTACCGGCGGCCTGCACCTCGGCCACGGTCCGGAACCGGCCCAGATAGGCGAGAAAGAATCCGGCGGCGTCTTCGAGCAATGCGACATTTTTCGTGGCCGAGGCCAGGGCAAGCATCCCTCGCATCGGCGGTTCCACGAAATAGGCCTTAGCAGCAGCGTCATCCTCCCCAGGCCAGTCAGGCACGAGGCTCCAACCGTGACCCGAGTCCCAGCGTAGACCCGACTGTTCAGACACCGAGGCTCGACCAACCGTTTCCCAGGCCTTCAGTGCGTATGCCGCCAAGCCGGCGTCGGAGGTATCTATCGGCACCTGGGCCCTCAGCGGCGCAGCAAGACTCAGGAGCAAACCAACACCTAACAAGAGGCGAGTAGCGAATGTGTGTGCTGTTCGGATCGACATTCCCAACCCCCTGAGGTCGAGACGGAAGTTCAGACCCGTGCGTGAATTATTCGAGCGGCACGGACGGCCCATTGACTGGTGACGCGCTTCCAATCAACGATTCGACAGGGAGGCCGGGTTCAGTGGACCGACCCAGACCTTTGCCCTGGCCACGGAACTGATCCGCGCCGGCGTCGACGTGGTGATCATCGCGCGCGGCGACTCGATCGACGGCGCCCTCCCCGGTGAATCGTCCGGCGGCATCCAGATGGCCGTTGAGGATGCCTGGGAAGCGGCCGATTGGGCTGCAGATGCCGGGAAGGCCAAACAGGCCGGCACCCTGATCACCAATCAGCAATTGGCCGACCTCGGGTATACACTGCAGTTCTCCATTCTGTTCAACTTCAACACGGCGGGACTGGCGCTGGAAAAGGCCTGCAGAAGTTCAAAGCGAAGGGGCTGGAAGCGCTGGCCGACCTGCGGATCGAGGAAGACGCCGCGGCGGGTGGGTATCCCAACACCAAGATGCACCAGAAGTTTGCCGGGATGAATTGGTGGTTGATTCTCGAGTCGGTGCTCTCGCAGCGGAGCTGAGGGAGTCGAGAGACGAGAAACTAGAGACGAGAGTCAAAACACTGAGTGCGAGGCGATCATATGATTGCCTGGCACTTCGTACTTAAGGGCACTGGGGACAACTCGTCCGCCTTGCCCGCCTTGTCCGCCTCGCCCGCCTCGACCCCGTCCGCCACTACCGCGCCGTCCCCGCCCTCAGCGCTTCGACAATCCGCTCACTCGCCTTGCCATCCCACCCTTCGGGACAGCGGCTGCCGACGGCCAACCGCCCCTGCGCCAAGGTGCCGAGGAAGGCGAGGAAGCCCCAGGCGGCCGATGTCAGCCGGTAGATATAGGCGACCAATGACAGGCAACGTTGCGAAAATGGCCAGGTGCCCAATGGCCGCACTTCCCACCAGAAGAAGCAGACTCGACCAACCTTGCCTCGGACCCACGCAGAGCCTGGGCAAACCACTCGCCTAGTTTAGATGCAGCGAGTGCCAGCACGACGGCCAGGATGGAACGAAGTCTCGGCGCGTTGCAGACGCGCCCACGATTGCACAAACTCGTACTCTGCGCTCATGCCGCCACGTTCTCCCCTTGCTCAACACCGAAGACGCTCTCCCATCGCGCCAAATTGAACCGACGCCACAGAGTTCCAAGATCGAGCCCTGCCGTAGTGTCGGCGCCATGCGCTGCCAGCAGCGGCGAGGCCACTATTTCGGCCTCCATCCGTGTCCGAATCGACGCGATCCAAGTCGCGGCCGGGGCCTCGAAGCCAAGCTTATTGGTCCGCCAGGCAATTTCCGGTCTGAGGCGCGAGTGTATGGCCTGACGCAGGGGATACTTCTGAAATCCGCTTTTCATCCGCAGTCCCTCTGGAGCCCCCAAGGCCGTCTCGACCACATTGAAATCAAGGAACGGCAGTCTAGTTTCGATCGAAAATCGCATCGAATTGCGGTCCTCATACCTGAGAAGCCTTGGCAGACTCCGAACGGTGATCTCACGCATAAGGAAATCGGTAAAGGGCAACTGGCGATAAATCTCATGATGCTGTGGATCGGTGCGCAGAATGCTGCTGCGCCCCTGCCTGCGGAATCGGCCCATGACTCGCCGCGCCCGAGGACCGCCCATAGCGTACGCCGTGTGGAACAATGATTCCATTCGGCGGATCTCTGAATCCTCGCATATTCGCCACCGCGCGGGCCGCAGCAAACACCCTGCCCTTCATCAAAAGTGATGCGAGGTAGTCGCCGCGATAGTTTTCGTAGCCTCCGAACATCTCGTCGCTGCCCTGACCGTCGAGTAGAACTGGACACTCGGCGGCTCGTGCCGCTTGCATGACGAAATACTGCATGAATACTGAAGGCCCTCGGAACGGCTCTTCCTGCGTTTGGATCACATCATCGAGTGCGGCCTTGAAATCGCTCTCATCGGGCCGTACCACACGCCAGTCTAGCCCGGCGTCCTCCGCCACCATCTGAGCATAGTGAGTTTCGTCCAGTGCCGGTTCGGTCGACTGCCCAGTAATCGCGAAGAAAGGCAGGCCTGTCTGGTTGCGGTAGAGATGGGCAGCGACCGTGGCGACGCTGGAGCTGTCGAGGCCGCCGCTCAAGCAGGTGCCAACTCGAACATCCGATCGCAATCTGAGGCCGATCGATCGCTCGAATTCGGTCCGGAGAAGGTCGACGTAGCTCGCTGGCGTCATGCGCTCCGGTTCAGCGCGCGGCCTGAGCGTATAGTACCGGTTCACTCGGATTTGACCGGTAGTAAGGTCGACTGCCAGGTTGTGCCCGCCTCTCAGCTGCAGCACCCCCGCAAAGAAAGTTTCCTCGTCGTGGGCATTGAGACCCAGCCAAAGGTAGTCCGCCACGATTCTCGAATTGGCGACCCTCCGCGGCAGTAGGGTGAGCAATTGGCGGATCTCGGAGCTGAAAGCGAACTCCTGGCCCGCCCGCACGTAGTGGAATGGCTTGACGCCAAACCGGTCGCGGCTGCAGAACATGATCCGGCGCCTTCGGTCCAGCAAGGCAAATCCCCACATCCCGTTGAATCGCTCGACGCAGGACTCGCCCCAATGGTCATAGGCAGCCAGAAGCACCTCGCTATCCGTGCGAGAGCGGAACTGGTAGCCGACGGCTGCGAGTTCCGCGCGCAGCTCCAGGTAGTTGTAGATTTCGCCGTTGTAGGTCAGGACATATCGATCGAGATACTCCATCGGCTGATGGCCCGCCGAGGTCAGGTCGACAATTGAAAGCCGTCGATGCCCCAGGCCGACATTCCCCTCAATCCACTGCCCCGCATCGTCGGGTCCACGATGTGCCGCGGCTGCCACCATCCGTGCCAATGAATCCGGATTAACCGGGTTGCCGTCGAATCTGACGATCCCTGCTATGCCGCACATTCAGGTCCTTCTTGAGAGAGTGATCAAGAGATCAAGGGGCGCGTGGCACCAACCGCCCGGCGGCCCTAAAGCGTGACCTCGGTGCACTGCAGTTCTCCATTCTGTTCAACTTCAACACGGCGGGACTGGCGCTGGAAAAAGGCCTGCAGAAGTTCAAGGCGAAGGGGCTGGAAGCGCTGGCCGACCTGTAGATCGAGGAAGACGCCGCGGCGGGTGGGTATCCCAGCACCAAGATGCACCAGAAGTTTGCCGGGATGAATCGGTGATTTTGGAATCGGTCTTTCGCAGCGGACCTGATCTAGTCGAGAGACGAGAGACAAGAGTCTGAACCCCGGAGTGCCGGGCGAGAGAGTATCCACCGGGCCACTCAATCAAGCCGCATCCGCGCTCGACTCCGCCATGCAGCGCCCTCCAGCGAACCGAACCCGAGACCCGGGTATTGTCCTCCGCCATGCCCGCTGCGCTCACCAGAGTTTCGCGCTCGGCGTTCCCGAAAGCCCCACCAGTTTGCCGTGTCCATTGGTCCGCAGCACGCCCCGGGTGTCTACCACCAGCGGAGCGAGCGCCAGCACCCGGCCGTAGTCCACGTCCTTGTGATCGGTCACGATCAAGGCCAGGTCAACCGATTGCAGCGCCTGATCGGTGAGCGAAACGCTCCGCATCGGAAGTTCCTTGAGCGGAGTATGTCCGTCGTCCTCGATCATCGGAACGTACGGATCGTGATAGCTCACCTTGGCGCCCTTCTCCTGGAGCAGCCGGATGATGTCCAGCGCCGGGCTTTCCCGCAGGTCACCGATGTTCTTCTTGTAAGCCACGCCGAGGATCAGCACCTTGCTGCCCTTGAGCGAGGTCTCGCGGTCATTGAGCGCATCGGACACCTTGCGCACGACATAAGCCGGCATCTCGGCGTTGATCTCGCTGGCCAGCTCGATCATTCGGGTCTTGAAAGACAGGGTGCGCATCTTCCAGGACAGGTAATGCGGATCGAGCGGGATGCAGTGACCACCCAGACCGGGGCCCGGAGTGAATTTCATGAAACCGAACGGCTTGGTCGCGGCCGCATCGATCACGCCCCATACATCGAGTCCCAGCCGGTCGCACGCCTGAGCCAGCTCATTGACCAGGGCGATGTTGATCAGCCGGAACGTGTTCTCGTAGACCTTGACCAACTCGGCGGCCTCGGGACTCTCGACCGGCACCATGCGTGTCGAACACCTTGCGATAGAACGCGAGCCCCAACTCGCCAGCAGAGCGGAGTGATGCCGCCGATCACCTTTGGAGTGTTGCGCGTCTGCCACGTCGGGTTGCCCGGATCCACCCGCTCGGGGCTGAAGCACAGCGCAGAAATCCTTCCCGACTTCTAGCCCGGACTGCTCCAGGATCGGGAGCACAACTTCTCGGGTAGTCCCCGGATAGGTGGTGCTCTCCAGAATGATGAGCTGACCGGGACGCAGGCTCCGGCGTACGGCCTCGGCGGCGCTGACTACGTAGGAGAGGTCGGGATCCTTGGTCTTGTTGAGCGGAGTGGGGACACAGATCGAGATGGCGTCGCACTCGGCCAGCCGGGAGAAGTCGGTGGTCGCCGCGATCAAGCCTTTCTTCACGAATCCGCCGAGCACCTCGCCGGACACGTCCTCGACGTGGCTCTTCCCGGCGTTGATCCCGTCTACAACTGCGCTGCTGATATCAAAGCCAATGGTCCGGAACCCGCTCCGGGCGAACTCGACCGCCAGGGGGAGACCGACGTACCCCTGACCGATGATCCCGGTGACCGCCTTCCCGCTGGCCACCAACTCCCGTAACTGTTCCAGACTGCCTGCCATGGCTTTGTTTCCTCGGTGAATGACCGGCCAACCCCGGGGGAGGCCAAGTGGGTGAAACTAGCCTAGTGCCAAGGGCTTCCACCAGTCCGCGATCCCGGTCCCCACCATCGCTTCTGGGGAGGCGGAGCCAATAAGCCCGCCCGGGGCGGGTGCCCTCTTGTGAAATATTTCACATTTGATAATTATAACGTGCCGTTCGGCAGCCCCGATCCGGCCGTATACTGGGGCTGTGGCAAGAGGTGGGCCTGCCCGGGCACGCTTCTGGCTCAACGGGCGTACCCAAGTCTGACGGCCCCATCGTCGAGTCTTCCGAGGGAGAGAGTCCATGGCTACTGCGACACCCCCAGCCAACAAGAACGCCGTCTACCCCAAGGCCGAGGTGGCGCGGTTGCTGGCTCCGCCCGAGCAGGAGCAGCCCAGTGCCAAGCTCCGGCGGCTGTTACACGAAGCTCGCGCCCGCAAGTCCTACGTCCACACCGCCGGCGCTTACGACGCATACACTGCGGCCCTGATGACCCGGTTGGGCTTCAAGGCGCTCTATGGAAGCGGTTGGCAGCTCGCCGCCACGAAAAACATGTTCCCCGACATCGGCGTGTACCACTCCCACCAGATGGTGGAATTGGTTCAGGAGATGTGGAAGGGGATCGAAGGGGCGCGCCACACCCACTACTACGACACCGAAGGCCGCGAGCTGTTGTCCGTGCCGCCGATGTTCGTGGACATGGAAGCCGGATTCGGCGGGCCGACTCAGACCTTCTCGCTCGCCACGGAACTCATCCGGGCCCGCGCGGCCGGTGTGCACCTGGAAAACCAGGACCCCGCCAATCGCACCTGCGGCCACATCGTCAACGTCGGAAAGGCGAAACGGGACAAGGTGCTGGTCCCTCGCGCCGACTGGATCGCCAAGCTCAAGGCCATCAGGGCCGCCTGCCAGGCCACCGGCATCGATCTCGTCATCATTGCGCGCACCGACTCGATCGACGGTGCGCTCCCTGGCCAGTCGTCGGGCGGGGTTCAAATGGCGGTGGAGGATGCTTGGGAGGCGGCGGAGCTGGGCTGCGACGTTGTTTGGCCGGAGTTCAATAACACGGAGCTGGACCAGCCCCAGGCGTTCAGCGAAGGCGTGCACAAGTACTACCCCGACCAGATGCTGGGCTTCAACCTTTCGCCGTCACTCTATTTCGGAAAAGCGAAGCAGACGGGCACCCTGATCACCAACCAGCAGCTGGCGGATCTGGGCTTCACGCTCCAGTTCTCTACCCTCTTCAACTTCCGGACGGCCGGGCTCGCCCTGGAGAAGGGACTGCGCAAGTTCCTGACTCAAGGTCTCGATGCCCTGGCCGATCTACAGCTCGAGGAAGACGCCGCCGCCGGCGGGCCGCCCATGACCAAGATGCACCAGAAGTTTGCGGGGATGAACCGTTGGCTGCTGCTGGAGCAGGTGCTGAGCGCCAAGGCCGAGTAGGAGAGAGAGAAGGACTGAGGACTGAGGGGTCGTGAGTCATGGGTCATGAGTCTGTAGACTCCTGACTTTCGACTTCAGACCACCCTCAGTCCTCAGTCCTTCTTACTCCTCCTTCTACTCCGCTCCCGCCCGGAGCCGCCGGGGACGGCTCGCCACCACCTCCACCCCTTCCTTCCGCAGTTGCTCCACCCGCCATCCGTCGAGTCGCACCGTGATCTCGTTCTGGTCCCCCGAGGCGGCAAGGCCCAGCACTTCGCCATGACGGTATAACGCCGCCAGCCGGGCTCCGTCGGACATCGGCAACCGCACCGTCACTGCCGGCCGGACTTCCTGCTCCCGGGCGCGGAGCGCAGCCTTCAGAGGCTCCAGCCCATCGATGCGCATCGTGCTGGTCAGGACAGCGTCGGGATACAACTCCTTCACCCTGGTCGTGAGCGCGGCCGGGTCCCGCACCGAATCCATCTTGTTGAACACCGGTACTACCGGACGGTCCTCGATGCCGATCTCGACGAGCACCTGTTCGACGATCCGATACTGCTCATCCCATCCCGGATGACTGGCGTCAACCACGTGGAGCAGCACATCGGCCTCTCGGACCTCTTCGAGTGTGGCACGGAAGCTCGCGACCAGGTGGTGGGGCAATTTCCGGATGAAGCCTACGGTGTCGGAGACCCGCGCCCTTGATCCCGCTCCGAGATCCACCTCGCGAGTCAGGGTGTCGAGCGTCGCAAAGAGCCGGTCCTCCACGAAGATCTCGTTCTCGCCGGTCAGCATCCGGAGAATGCTCGACTTGCCCGCGTTGGTGTAGCCCACGAGAGCAGCGTTCAGAAGCGGCTGGCGACCCGCGCGCAGCACCGCCCGGTGCCGTTCGACCTCGCGAAGCTTGGCGCGGAGACTCTGGATCTTGCGCCGGATGATCCGGCGGTCGGTTTCCAGCTGGGTTTCGCCGGGACCGCGGAGTCCGATACCACCTCGAATACGCGAAAGGTGAGTCCACATCCGCGTGAGGCGAGGCAGGAGATACTCGAGCTGAGCCAGCTCCACCTGCAGCTTGGCCTCATGCGAACGTGCCCGGGTCGAGAAGATGTCGAGGATGAGCTCGGCCCGGTCCATGACCCGCCGGGAAAGCTCCCGCTCCAGGTTGGCGCCCTGCACCGGCGAGAGCTCTTCGTCGAAGATCACCAGCGTCGCACCCCGGTCCTCGACCAGGGCACGCAACTCCTCGACCTTGCCTTCTCCGATCAGCGTTGCCGGATGGGGAGAGGGAACCTGCTGGGTCAGCCGGCCCACGACGTCAGCGCCCGCCGTATCGGCGAGGCGTGCCAGCTCATCCAGATGTTCGGTGACGTTCTGCGCATCCGGTGAGCCCTTCCGCGGGGCACCCACCAGAATGGCGCGCTCGATCGGCGCCTGGATCTCGATCATTGAACCACCGAAACCGTCCCGTCCTTGGTGAAGGGCACGTCGATCGTCACTGGCGTCGTCACCGACATGGTTCCTGCCAGGTGGTAGTTCACCTCGCCATAGCCAAGGATGTTCTTGGCCGCCGAGGCCATGTCGGCCCACTTGAAGGTCAATGGGAGCGTGATGAGCGTAGTGTCTTCCTTCGTCAGGGTGAAGCCATCGGAGGTGACAAGGTCACCGAAGTGCTGGCCCGAGAGATCGAGCGCCTGCCGCAATCTTGGCGCCCTTCACCTCGAGGTGATTCGGGTTGGCAATGGCAAGCTGAGCATCCAGGGTACCGCCGGTGATTCCCGCGGAGCGGAGCTTGACCTGGCGGAGATTGACCTGAGGTTGAAGAAAATTGGACGGAGAAACACCGCTACCGCCGCAAGCAGCGACCAGCAGGGTGATGAGGGTCAGCCTAAAGATAATTCCCGGTCTCATCGCTCTGGTTCCCCTCCTCTTTTGAGAATGCTGGCATCGCGCTCCCGCTGCTGGTCCCAGTAATCCATCCGCTCCCTGATCCGCTTCTCGAATCCTACCGAATGCGGCTCGTAGAACAGCCGGCCCTTCAGGACGTCTGGAAGGTACTCCTGGGGGATGAACCCGGTCGGTGAATCGTGGGCGTACTGGTAGCCGGCCCCATACCCTAACTGCTTCATCAGGCCGGTCGGCGCGTTGCGAATGTGCATCGGGACCGGTGCCGCGGGTGTTTCCCGCGCCGCATCGAGGGCGGCCTGGAGTGCCACTACAGTCCGGTTGGATTTCGGCGCCGTGGCGAGGTAGATGGTCATCTCGGCCAGGGGCAGGTATCCCTCAGGCGCTCCCAGCATGTGGTAGGCGTCCCGCGCCGCGATCGCGAGCCGCAGAGCATCGGGGTCCGCCAGGCCGACGTCTTCCGCTGCCATGGCGACCGCCCTCCGGAAGATCGTCATGGGGTCTTCCCCACCCTCCAGCATGCGGGCCATCCAGTACAACGCACCTTGCGGATCGCTTCCCCTGAGAGACTTGTGGTACGCGGAGAGCATGTTGAAATGCTCTTCCCGACCCTTGTCGTACACCGCGATCCGGCGGGCGAGCGCTTCGGCCATCGCTTCTCGGCTGATGGTTCCTCGAGGTCCAGCCTGCTGAGCGGCCAGCTCCAACGCCGCCAGCGCCCGGCGCGCGTCACCGTCCGCCTGCTCCGCCAGCAGTTCGAGCGCGTCGTCCGGGACCTTGAGGTCGAGCTGCCCCAGTCCCCGCTCGGAATCTTCCAGCGTCCGCTGGAGCACCGTGAAAATGGCCGCCGGCGTGAGCGGCTGGAGGACATAGACCGTGCAGCGGCTTAGCAGCGAGCCGTTCAGTTCGAAGCTTGGGTTTTCAGTGGTGGCGCCGATCAGGGTGACCGTGGCGCGTTCGACGTGGGGGAGGAAGGCATCCTGCTGTGCCCGGTTGAAGCGGTGGATCTCATCGCAGAAGAGCACCGTCCCGCGACCCAACGAGCGGCGTGATTCGGCTTCCTTGACGATTTCCCGGACCCGGGGAATTCCGTCTACTACGGCGCTGAACTCCACGAATTCGCGGTCGGTGTACTGGGCGATCAGGCGCGCGATCGTCGTCTTGCCGCTGCCGGGTGGGCCCCAGAAGATGCAGCTGCCGACGTCACCACGCCGAATGGCATCGCCCAGCGGACGCCCCGGCGCCAGCAGATGCTCCTGCCCGACACATTCCTCCAGGGTGCGCGGACGCATCCGAGCGGCCAACGGCTCCGGCAACGTGAACAGCGACGACTGACTCATGCTGGAAAGGTAATCTGGACCTCCGTCCCCTTCTCCCGTCTCCCGTCTCCCGTCTTACCTCATCCCTGCCTCTACGGCCACCTTACTCAGGAAAAAGGCAACCGACCCTCCCAGCAGAGCCAACGGCATCCGCCAGCCTTGCTTCCCCTGAAACTCCGGCACCAGGTTGGAGGCGGCGACGTAGATGGTCACGCCCGCGGAGAGGGCGAGACCGTGAGCCTGAAGCGGTGCCAGGGTGTCGGTCAGCACCACTCCCACGATCGTCGCGATGCCCAGCGCTCCGGCTGCCAGCAAGGCGCGGCGACGGCCCTGACCGCTCGCGAGCGCGACACTGGCCATGGCCACTCCCTCGGGCAGTTTGTGCAGGAACACCGCCAGGAAGAGGAGGAGACCCAGTTCGCTCGAGACGGCAAAGCCGCTCGCGATCGCAACCCCATCGAAGAAGGTGTGGAGCAGGAGCCCGATCAACGCGGTGAGCCCGGCTCCGGCCGAGACGCGGTGGGTCTCTTCACCGAAGTGAAAATGGGGAACGAAGGCGTGCTGGGTGAAGTGGACCGCCAGGTAGCCCAGAAGCATGTAGAGCGGCGCCTGGCCACCGCGAGCCCACGCCTCCGGGGCCACTTCGACCAGTGCCACCGCGAGCATGAAACCGGCCCCGAACGCCATGAAGGTCTCGATAACGGTGAGACTGCGCCGCTCGTGGCGCACCACGGCCAGGGCACCGACGACATTCGCCGCCGCGGCAACCAGCGCGAAATAAATCGCGTTCACGCGAGTTTCCGGGCGTGGGTCAGCAGGGCTTCGCGGGTGTTCTGAGAGGGATCGTCCACGACGAGCGCCAGCAGGCGGTCAAGGAGATGGCCCATCGCCGGACCCGGGGCGATGCCGACAGTCTGAAGATCGCCGCCGGTCACCGCCAGCATTCGCCGGGTGAGCGGCTCGCCCCGTTCCCGAATCCCTCGCATGACGGGCTCCCAGAGCGGCTCGACGCCGTTGCGCATATGCCAGATCGCGGTCAGATCATCGGCGGCATCTCCCACCGCGGCCATCCAGCGTCGAACCGCCGTCACACTGAGAGAGGGCGGCTCTGCGGGACCGGACAATACCGCGGCGGCCCGGGCGATGTCAGAGCCCGAGGCCTTGAGCCGTACCAGCACGCCGACCGGATCGAGACAGAGCAACGTGGTGAGGAGCACCGGGTCCCGGCGCACCATCGTGCCCCGATCTTCGGCGCGGTTGGCCAGCGAGGCCGCCTGCTGGCCCATCCGGCCCACCAGCTCGTGCCGCCGAAGCAGCGGATTCTCTGGTGCCGTATCGGGCGAGGCTGAGAGTTCGGAGCCCTCCTTCATCAACTCAGGCAGCAGGACCGCCGCAGCTCCGCTGTCCCACCACAGCTCGACCAGGCGCTTGATCGAGCGGGAGCCACGCAGTCCCTTATACCACTCCTCCCGCACCCGTTCAGCAGAGAGTTGAGCCAAGCCTGGCGTTGCCTCTCGAGCCGCTTCCCAGGTTGCCGGATCGATGGTGAATTCGAAGCGGGCGGCGAAACGAATCGCACGGAGGATCCGCAGGTAGTCTTCCCGAAAGCGCTCGAGCGGCGCGCCCACGGCACGGATCACTCCGGCTTCGAGATCGGCTAGTCCGCGGAACAGATCCCGCCATTCGTGCCGCAGCGGCTCATAGGCGATGGCGTTGACCGTGAAGTCGCGCCGGGCAAGATCCTCGTCGAGCGAAGCGCCGTATTCCACCACCGCGTGCCGCCCGTCGGTCGTAACGTCCTTGCGAAAGGTGGTCACTTCGTGATGACGCCGGCGAGTTCGTACCGCCACCGTACCGAACCGCTCTCCCACCGGGACGGTGTGCTCAAACAGCTTCTTGACGACCTCGGGTGTCGCCGAAGTCGCCACGTCGTAGTCGGTATTCGCCTCGCCCAGCAGGGTGTCCCGGATGGCGCCGCCGACGCACCACGCCTCATGACCGGCGGCGCGCAACGTCTCGGCGATTTCCAGGACATCTTCGGGGATTTCGAGGCGATCAGGGAAATGCATGGATGGAAAAGTAAGAGTGGATGGCGGATGGGACAGAGGGAGTAGGGAGTAGCCACCTACTCCCCAGTCCCATACCCCACGCCCGCCGACAGGCAAATCGCCAGCTCCATCCGCGCCTGGGAGGGAGCGCGAGGACCGGCCGGCACGACTCCAAGCCGGATAAGGTCCCCACCGGCTCCGGGGAACGCATAGGTCGCGCTCACCTCGCCACTAATACAGCGACTGGCCAGCACCACCGGCTTCCCGGCATCGAGCCAGCGTCGCACGGCGGGAATGATGCCCGGTGGGCAGTTCCCGGTTCCGTAGCCCACGACGACGACACCGTCAAAAGAAGAGAGCGCACGATCGAGCAGCTCGCCATTGTCGCCCGTGATCACCGGAATCAGCGCGACCCGCGCCGAAAGTCCGGATGGAGCCACCGCCGCGGACTTGGCAGCCGGCGCTTGAAAATGAACCCCAGCTGTGGAGACGGTCCCCAACGCCGCGGCATGTGGCGCTGAGAACGCATCGAGATCGCTGGTGTGAGTCTTCACGGCCTGGTGCGCCGCGAAGACCTGACCGCCAAAGGCGACCATCACGCCGCGGTTCCTGCTTCCAGGATCCGTGGCGACTCGGACGGCATCGGTGAGATTGCGGGGGCCGTCCCAGCCGGGATCGCCCGAGGTCCGCATCGCACCGGTCACGACCACCGGCAGCTCCAGATCGAGGGTCCGCGCAAGGAGGTATCCGGTTTCCTCGATCGTGTCGGTACCGTGAGTGATGACGATGCCGGACGGAGGTGTTGAGCCTTTGGAGCCGGTGGCGACACTGCGCACATGTTCCCGCAGTTCCCATAGCTTGGCCTGATCCATATGACAGGCCGGGTAGCGTCCCCAATCGTCGATTGTGAGCGGCGCCAGCTCCGGAAGGCCCGGCGCCAGGTTCACCAGAGCCTTGCCATCGAGACTGGGAACCTTGCCGCCCGCTGCAGCATCCCGCTGCATCGAGATGGTGCCGCCGGTGAAGATGAGGTGGATCATGGGTGTGGGGATTGAAGATTGAAGATTTCAGATTGAAGATACTCCTCGGACTGCGAATCTTCAATCTGCAATCTGAAATCTGCAATCTGCAATCTCTCACCCGCACAGCACGCTCCCGCCATTCACATTCAGGATCTCGCCGGTCACGTGCCGCGCCAGATCCGAGCAGAGAAACAGGATGGGGCCTGCGATGTCCTCGGCCGAAGCGATGCGCCGCAGCGGAATGGTCTGGGCGATCCGCTCCCGGCCTCCCCCGCCGAAGGCGGGTTCGCTCATTTCGGTATCGACCCAGCCCGGCGCCACACAGTTGACCGTGATGCCCGGTGCGCACTCGATGCAGAGCGATTTGACCAGCGAGATCATGGCCCCTTTGGTGGCGGCGTAATCCGCGTGCATCGCCTCGCCGCGCTGGCCCGCGGTGCTGCCGACCAGGACGACCCGGCCTCCGGGCGGCATCAGGGCCAGAGCCGCCTTCGTCGTGAGGAAGATTGCGTCGAGATTGGCGCCGAGTGTGCCTCGCCAGCGTTCATAGTCCATGCGCTGGAGCGGGACCTCCTCCTCGGGCCAGATCCCGGCATTACCGATGAAGAGATCGAGCCGGCCGAATTCGCGCTTCACCGTTTGGAAGATCGAGTCCACCTGCTTCGGATCTCCCAGATCACCTCCCGCCGAGAACGCCTTTCGCCCCATTCCCCTGATCTCGGCCACGACCTTTTCGGCATCCTCCACCCTGGTCAGATAGGTGATGCCGACATCCGCCCCCGCCCGCGCCAGCAGCAATGCCGTCGCGCGCCCGATCCCCCGGGATCCCCCGGTCACGAGTGCGGTTCGATTGCTCAGGTCAATCATGCCTCGTTCCCCATTACTCCTCGGTACTCGGTACTCGGTACTCGGTACTTCCCCTCGATACCCCAATCCCCAGCTCATTCTCAACTAACTCACACACCACATGCTCAATGGCGAGGTGCATTTCCTGAATGCGGCCGGTTTCGGAGGAAGGCACGACAAGGGCCTCGTCGACGATCTCCATGAGCCCGCCACCGTCGCGTCCGAGCAGGGCAACGATGGCGACGCCGCGCTTCCGAGCCGCGCGGGCTGCCGCGAGCAGATTGGGACTTTGTCCGCTGGTACTGTGGAGAATCAGAAGGTCGGACGGCCGGCAGAGAGTCTCCACCTGTCGAGCGAATACCTCCTCGAAGCCCATGTCATTGGCGGCGGCGGTAAGGAGCGAGGTATCGGTCGTCAGGGCGAGCGCCGCCAGGCCGGGGCGTTTCTGCTGATGCCGGACGACATATTCGGCGGCGATATGCTGCGCATCCGCGGCGCTGCCGCCGTTCCCGGCGAAGAACAGCGTCCCGCCCCGTCGCAGAGTCTCGGAGTATCGGCGGGCGATCCGCTCGATCTGTGGGGCCAGCGAGGCGCAGCGCTCAGCCAGTGCCCCGAGCGCCCGCAGGGACTGCGCAGCCCGGTCGGCGCTCACGAAGATTCGCGTTCGAACAGCGTGCGCAGGCGTTCGAGGAAGGAGACCTTGACGGCAAGCGGCGGGACCGGCTCGACGTGGCCGTCGGAGATGATCGCCTTGGGATTCCGCGTCACGAGCAGCTCGCCCTGCATGAACCCGTGCTGGTCCTTGAGCGCCTCGAACGCGATGGCGACACTGCGCTCGTCTCCGTGGTTGTCGGCGGCGAGAATGTCGGCCAACCCGTTGGCAACCAGATCCCGCGCTCGCTCCCCTCGGGTGCGGGGCATGAAGAGCGTGGTCGCATCGACCTGCATGACGGCGCCGGCCGCTTTCCACCTGCCTACCAGCGCGGGGGTGCAACAGGAGTAGCGTTCGGGATGGGCCACCAGCGGGATGAGTCCGATCCCGGTCACCCCGGCGATAGCCTGGGCCACGGTTTGCGCCGTGACCAGTCGCGGGAATTCGATCAGGATGTAGCGGGTGCGGTTGATGGTGAGGTCGCGCCGGTCGGCCACGACGGCGGGCAGCGGCTTGTCCATCATTACCTCGGCGCCGCGCAGCAGCTTGATGCCGTAGGGGACATGCGGCGCCAGCGCCTCGAAGGCCCGGTCATGGGGTTCGGGTACTCCATCCCCTGCCTTGCTGGCGGAGACATGCGGAGTCAGGCACAGATGGGTGACGCCCTGGCGCTGCAACTCTTCAAGCACGCCAAGCGACTGCTGAACCGAGCGTGACCCGTCGTCCACTCCGGGCAACAGGTGCGAATGCAGATCGATCACTCAGCCCCCGCGATCTACCGTAAGCAGTTCCGTCGCAAACTCGGCCAGCCGCTCGGGCGCTTCCTCGGCTCTAGCCAACAGAGCCAGCGTAATCAGCGCGTCCGCGGCGAGGAGATCGAGGGCGACCGATCTGTCCCCGGGATGCTCCTCAACCTTGCTCAGCAGCTCCTGCGCAGTGATGCCCAGGTGCTCGGCATGGGATCCGCTTGCCGGTGCAGCGAGCGCGTGCTCCAACACCCGTTCCCGCAGGGGAACCGGGGCCTGGCTGGTTCGCGCTTCGAGCCAGGAGTGCAGACTCACGATCCCTCCAACCAGGCCTGAACAATGGAGCCGGCCGCTTCGCGTGCGGCGGCGAGCCGCGACCCGTCGCCCAGGCTCCCCGAGGCGAAGTGCGGTCT
The DNA here is from genome assembly GCA_963821525.1 of uncultured Gemmatimonadales bacterium. Taxonomy (GTDB): domain Bacteria; phylum Gemmatimonadota; class Gemmatimonadetes; order Gemmatimonadales; family GWC2-71-9; genus DATBGE01. The sequence continues at coordinate 25,164 of CAWGED010000019.1, forward strand.
TCCACCACCCTTTCCACCGCCCACTGCCGCGATCCGGCTGACCAGGTCTCCCGCCTTGCGTCCCGCCTTTACCAGGTCGTCGGTCAGAGCCACATGGACCGCCCCGCGTTCTCCGGTGCCGAACAGAATCAGAGCGGCGCGAGTCTTTCCGCTGCGAAACGCATCGGCCATCGCCGCAATCTCATCGCGATTTTCCGCGGGGCTGTCCGCCAGGGTCACGGTCACTCCGTTGATTGCGAGCGTCTTCCCCTGCGGAGCGCCGGCACCGCCTCCCTTCACCATCTCGGCAACTCGGGCAGCGAGGCGTTCCCGTTCTTCGACCAATTGCTCGAGCTTCCGCACCAGGTGCTCCGGCTGCGCCTTCAGCGCCTTGGCGGCCTGGTCGAGCTGGGACTGGAGCGCCTCCACCATTACATACGCCTCGGGTCCGGTAACCGCCTCGATCCGGCGTACGCCCGCGGCGACTCCCCCCTGAGCCCGGAACTGGAAGAGTCCGACCTGGCCGGTGCTCCGTACGTGAGTCCCGCCGCAAAGTTCGATGGAGGAGTCTCCCATGAAGACGACTCTCACGACATCCCCGTACTTTTCCGAGAAGAGAGCCATCGCCCCCAACGCGAGTGCGTCGGGATAGGCCATGGGCCGCGTGGTCACGGGGATGTTGTCCCAGATCCGGGCGTTCACCTCCCGCTCGATGGTCTGCAGCATCTCCGGATTGATCGGCCCGTGATGGGAGAAGTCGAACCGGAGGTGATTCTCGTCCACCAGAGAACCCTGCTGCCGGACGTGGGTTCCGAGATATTTCCGCAGCGCGGCGTGAACCAGGTGCGTCGCGCTGTGGTTTCTCTCGATGTTGCGGCGGCGGATCGCGTCAACCCGGGCACGGCTGGAGGTCGGCTCGAACTCCTGTCCGAAGATCCCGCCAATCACCGTCCCCCTGGCGTCCTTACGCACCTGGTCCACCGGAAGGTCCCACCCCTGCCCCTGCACGATTCCGGTATCGCTGACCTGTCCGCCGGACTCCACGTAGAAAGGATTCTCCCGCAGCAGTACCTCGACTCTGCCGCCGTCCTGGCGGAAGGCGAGCAGCTCGGTCTCCACGTCGTCCGACTCGTACCCCACGAACTGCTGGCTATCCGGCCTCAGCTCACGCCACTCGCCCGGTCGATCCACATGCACAGCCGGGCCTCCGCCCTGCTGGGTCGCCCGGGCGTCGCGGGAGCGCTGGCGCTGTTTGTTCAACGCCGTCTCGAATCCGGCGACGTCCACCGACGCACCCCGCTCTTCCGCGATGAGCATCGTGAGATCGAGGGGGAATCCGAAAGTGTCGTAGAGCTTGAAGACCTCTTCGCCGGGGATGACGGTCGCCCCGGACCCGAGCAGAGAATCCAGCCTGGTGAGCCCGCCTTCGATGGTTTCAAGGAACCGCTCCTCCTCCATCATGGTCCACTGACGGATCTGACCCGCCTTGGCGCGGAGCGCGGGATACACCTCACCCATTTCGTGAACGACGATATCGGTGAGCGGAGTGAGCGTGGGTTCCCGGCGTCCCAGGAGCCACGCATGGCGGACCGCGCGACGAAGAATCCGGCGCAGCACGTAGCCCCTTCCCTCGTTGCTCGGGAAGCAGTCGTCTCCCAGCAGGAAGGTCACCGCCCGTGCATGGTCGGCGAGTACCCGGAATGAGGCACCCGCGGGTCCCCGGTCATAGGGCTGCCCCACGAGTTGCTCGACCCGGTGAATCAGTGGCAGGAAGAGATCGGTGTGAAAATTCGAATCCTCACCCTGCATCACCGCGGCGATGCGCTCGAGGCCGGCGCCGGTATCGACCGAAGGGCGCGGCAACGGGGTCAGCTTCCCGTCGGCCGAGCGATCGAACTGCATGAACACCAGATTCCAGATCTCGAGGAAGCGTCCTGCCTCGGCCTGTTCTTCGAACTCCGCCTTGGGGATCACGGCGGTGCTCGCTCCCCGGTGGGACTCATTCCACTCGAGGTCGACGTAGATCTCCGAGCAGGGACCGCAAGGACCGGTGTCCCCCATCTGCCAGAAGTTGTCCTTGTCCCCCAGACCATAGATCCGGTGATCGGGAAGCCCGGCGACCTCGCGCCAGAGCGCGCGCGCCTCGTCGTCGGTCTCGTGCACGGTGACCCGAAGCCGGTCGGAAGCCAGCCCGAGATATTTCGCCCCGGTCACGAACTCCCAGGCGAACGCGATAGCCTCGCGCTTGAAGTAGTCGCCGAAGGAGAAGTTGCCCAGCATCTCGAAGAAGGTGTGGTGCCGCTTGGTGTGCCCCACCTGCTCGAGATCGTTGTGTTTGCCCCCGGCGCGCACGCACTTCTGGCAGGTCGTAGCCCGCAGGTAGTCGCGCCGCTCCTGACCCAGGAACGTCCGCTTGAACTGCACCATGCCGGCATTGGTGAAGAGCAACGTCGGGTCGTCGGCCGGGACCAGTGACGAAGAAGGCACCTCTCGGTGCCCCTGGGCGACGAAAAAGTCGAGGAACAAACGTCGAATCTGACTGGAATGCATAGCGGGAATATACAGGAAGGCAGGAGCTTAAGCCATAAGCCGTAGGCCCATAGGGGAAAGCCATGAGGGGGAGGCAGACCCAGGCTTGGTTACGGCTTACGGCCTACGGCTTATGGCTTACGGCTTTTTCTGCCGACGGCTACGACAACTGCTCACGAACAACTCGCCGCACCATGTCAGTGACAGCCCTTCCGCTGAATCCCCGACGCCCGAGATACGCCGTCACCCGGCGCAGCTGGGCCGAAGCGGGCAAACCATGGAGTTGGGTGAGGCGCTTCCGGGCCAGTGCCTCCGCAGCAATTTGGGGATCGTGATCCGGGGGTAAGGCCACCTCAAGCGCTCTCTCGATGACGACCGTGTCCACGCCCAATGCCAGCAGATCTCGCCGGATCCGGAGAGGCCCGCGGCCCCGTTCGGTGCGCGACTGAACGAACCTGGCAGCGAAGGCGGCGTCATCAAGCAACCCGGCCCGCACTGCCCGGGCGAGCGCCGCCTCGACCGCATCCTTCGGGTGACCCTTCCGCACCAGCGTACGGCGCAGTTCGGCGACGGCGAAGGAGCGCCGCTCCAGGGTCCGGAGCAGAGTCCGATAGGCCGCCTCCTCATCCGCGGCCTGGTTCAGATCGCGGACTCGCCCTGGCATCGAGTGCATCTCCAGCGGTAAACCCCGCGGCGGCGATCCGGGTGACCGGAAGGCTGCAGTACGGGGTTCCGTCCAGCTGAACCCGGACGAAACCGGCGCGCACCGGGTCCGGGTCCAGTGCCGTGATGGTTCTACTCATCCTCCTCAGCCCCGACTCCGACCACCGTGGTTCCCTTCACGCCGAGCGAGTCCTTCACCTTCTGCTCGACCTCGGCCATGAGGGTGGGATTGTCCTTGAGGAACAGCTTGGCGTTCTCCCGACCCTGACCGATACGCTGATCACCGTAGGAGTACCACGCTCCAGACTTCTGGATGATCCCGGCCTCGGCCGCGATATCCACCACCAGCGAGGCATGGCTGATGCCTTCGTCGAACATCACGTCGAACTCCGCCTGCTTGAACGGCGGCGCCACCTTGTTCTTCACCACCTTCACCCGGACGTGATTGCCGATCACGATCTCCCGCTCCTTCACCGGACCCACGCGCCGAATGTCGAGCCGGAGCGAGGCGTAGAACTTGAGCGCCTTCCCTCCCGTGGTGGTCTCGGGGTTGCCGAACATCACGCCGATCTTTTCCCGCAGCTGGTTGATGAACACCACGGCGCAGTTGGAGCGGTTGATGGCGCCGGCCAGCTTGCGGAGCGCCTGGCTCATGAGCCGGGCCTGGAGCCCCATGTGACTATCGCCCATCTCGCCCTCGATCTCGGCCTTGGGCACCAGGGCCGCGACCGAGTCGATCACCACGAGATCCACCGCTCCCGAGCGGACCAGGATCTCCACGACCTCGAGGGCCTGCTCGCCGGTATCGGGTTGCGACACCAGGAGATTCTCCACGTCGACCCCGAGCTTCTTGGCGTACTCCACGTCCAGCGCGTGCTCGGCATCGACGTAGGCCGCGACTCCGCCGGCCCGCTGCACATTGGCCGCGATGTGGAGTGTGAGGGTGGTCTTGCCTGAGGACTCAGGCCCGTAGATCTCGGTGATGCGGCCGCGAGGCACTCCTCCGATTCCGATCGCGGCATCCAGGTTGATGGCGCCGGTCGGAATCGCCGCGACCCTTACCCGGGGCGACTCTGAGCCCATCCGCATGATGGAGCCCTTCCCCAACTGCTTTTCGATTTGGGAGATAGCCAGATTGAGCGCCTTGCGGCGATCGGCGTCGAGTTTGTGCTCTTCTACGGCCATGACTGGCTCCGGGTATTAAAATGGTTGATTTTGAGTCACTGAGTTACTAGGCACCAATCTACAGCCGAATATTACCCGAATCAAGAGTGAATTTGTGACTCATTTTAATCCACTGACTTATCGAAGACCCCGCCAAGCATCCTCGATGTGATTGATCTCGGGAGCAGCACCGGCTCTCCTCGGACACCTCGACCACGTCGAACCGGTACTCGTCTCCGGCGTGGCCGAACCTGATCCGCCAGATATCGGCGACCTTGGCAATCGCAGCCTGTTTGCGCCGGCCGACCGCGGAGCCGGGTGAGCCGAATTCGGTTCCCCGTCGAGTCTTCACTTCGATGAACGCCACGACGTGGCCGCGTCGGGCAATCAGATCCACATCATGACGGCCCAGCCGAAAGCGATGGGCCTCGATGGACCAGCCGCAGGAGATCAGATATGCCATCGCCGCATGCTCGCCTTCGAGTCCGCGGATCTGGCGGGCATCCTCCCATTCCCGGGTTGGAACGAAGCGGCGCGTCATCGTGGGCTAAGCTACGCCACGGCAGCACGAAGCCTTCATCAATCTGCCGCAAGAGGGAGTCAATTGAACGCGGCGGGGCTGCTACAGGCTTGCTGGGTCGGCGGAGATTTGACGTGCGGAGAGAACAGTGAACGGCGAACAGCAGCCGCTAACGGCTACGCTGACGGCTGACGGCTAACGGGCTACCCCGCATACTCGTCCAGCTGATCGATTCCGATGAGCACGTCGCGGGGCTTGCTCCCGTCTGGCGGGCCAAGGATTCCGGCCTCGTAGAGCTGGTCGATGATCCGGGCTGCGCGCCCGTACCCGATCTTGAGCTTGCGCTGCAGCAACGAGGTGGATCCGCCCTGGTTCTGGACGCAGGCCTCGGCGGCCTCCCGGAATAACGGGTCGCGCTCACCTTCGAACTGCGACGGCCCGACACCCTCTTCCGCCTGCTCCTGGGCTCGGACCAGCTCGATGATATCCGGCTCCTGGCTGGTCGCCGCTGAAGCACCGGCCCGCCTCGCTTCCCGGCGCTCCTCGAACCAGGCCATCAGCCGTTCGGTCTCGTCCGTTGCGATGAAGGCACCCTGCAGCCGCATCGGCTCGCTCTTGCCCGGCGGCAGAAAGAGCATGTCGCCGTTGCCGAGCAGCGCCTCGGCGCCGTTCTGATCCAGGATGGTGCGGCTGTCCACCTTGGATGCCACCCGAAATGCGATGCGGCTCGCAAAGTTCGCCTTGATGAGGCCCGTGAGGACGTTCACCGACGGGCGCTGAGTGGCCAGGATGATGTGGATGCCGATCGCCCGCGCCTTCTGCGCCAGGATGGCGAGCGGCGTTTCGACCTCCCCCTGCACCGTCATCATCAGGTCGGCCAGCTCGTCCACGATCATCACGATGAGCGGAAGCGGTCCGTCTCGATACTCCGTTTCGGCCGGGGGCTCCGGTGGCGTGTCGGGCGGCTCCGCGTTGACGCTGGTCAGTGTGGGCTTGGGTTTGGCCGGATGACGCAGCGGCTTCCCTTCCTCGACCTTGCGGTTGAAGTCCGCAAGATTGCGCGCGCCGTTCGCGTGCAGCAGCTCGTAGCGCCGGCTCATCTCGAACACCGCCCACTTGAGCACTCGCGCCGCGTCGTTGTTGTTGGTGACGACCGGGTGCCTGAGATGGGGAAGAGCGTTGTACATCGACAGCTCCACCATCTTCGGATCCACCATCAGGAGACGCAGCTGCTTCGGGGTGTAGCGGTAGACCAGGCTCGTGATGATGGTGTTGATCGCGACGGACTTGCCGGACCCGGTCGCCCCGGCGATCAGGAGATGCGGCATCTTGGCGAGGTCGGCGATGATCGGCTTCCCCTCGAGATCGCGCCCCAGGGTCACGGGAAGAGAGGCTCGGCTCATCTCCCACTCAGGAGCCTCGAGCAGCTCCCGCAGCGTCACCATGCGCGCGGTCGGATTGGGAATTTCGACTCCGACAGCTCCCTTGCCCGGGATTGGTGCGACCCGGATAGACTGGGCCCGCATGGCCATCGCCATATCGTCCGCCAGCGAGGCGATCCGGCCGGCCTTGATCCCCGGCGCCGGTACCACTTCGAACTGGGTGACGACAGGCCCGGTGGTTCTTCCGGCGATGGTCCCGTCAACCTTGAAGGTCTTGAGCGTCTCGAGCAGGACCTGGCCCAGCCGATCGAGTTGGGCCTCACCCGCGTCGGTGTCCTTCGTCGCGGGAGGCGCCAGCAGTTCGATCGGCGGCAATTCGTCTTCATCCCCCGCGTCGGGCAGCGGAGCGGTGGCACCCTTCGCTGGTTTCTTGGGTTTGCGTTCCCTGCGGGGTGGCGGAAGGATCGCCGGTTCGTCGTCCTCGATCTCACCGGCCCCTACGACGGCGATCGGCGTCGTAATCGGCTCTCCTGCGCGCGCGGCCGGCGTCAATGTGCCGGTAGCGCCGCCCGCCAGCCGGCTGAGCGGGTGCCACGCGATCGTCATGATCGTGAGTGCCGAGAGCGCAAAGAATCCCAGCAGGAATCCGCCGACCGGACCGATCCAGCCATACAAGTAGTACGCGATCATCCCCGGGCCGAATCCGGTGAGTCGCGCCGGAAGCGTGGGTCCATCGAAGTCGCGCGGGGTGACGTGGGTGACGATCCCGACCAGGAATGGCACGACCACGCTCAAGCCGACGACCAGAACCGCGACTCGCTTCATGTCGAGGCGCGGAAGCCGATCAAACCCGGCGAGCCCGATGCCGAGGCCGAGCAGCGGAAATCCCAGCGCGCCGATCCCGAGAAACGTCCACAGCGAGTGTCCTACCCAGTTCCCGAGCGGTCCGGTAATGGAGACAGGCAGCAGGGTGATTCCGAGGAAGACCCCCAGCACCAGCGCCGCGATCGCGGTGAGATGTCTGGCCTGATCGTGATCGGGGTGGCGGGATGCGTCAGCGGTCATCAGGTGGAGGCAGCGGTCACCCGCCGCTCGTGGAAGAGCGCCAGCACCGGATAGGCATCGGCACGGGCGCAATCCAGCACGTCGTGTTTGAAGCCAATCGTGGACAGCTCTCGCCCTGCCCGGCTGCTGAGCAGGGGCCGCTCCCAGCGCTCACCGTAGCGTCGAACCAGGTGAAGCGCCGCCAATCCGGCGTCGTTCAACCCCTGTCGCCGCCGGACTCCGCCCAGCGCGACCGAGGCCAGCCGTCCCGCGCAGTACGCATCGTCAAGCGAAAACCGGTGATCCCGGCCGGCACAGAGGATGACCAGATCGCGATCCCGGGCCCAGATCTCCCGGGCGGCCGCGGCCGCGAGCGAGAAGTTCGCCGCGGCGGCGCAGTAGACCTGGGCCGCGCCCTGTGCCGCCAGCAGTGCTCCGGTGCCGTTCGTCGTCGTGATGATTACGAGACGTCCCTTCACCGCTTCAGGTGTCATTTCCCGGGGACTGTTGCCGAGGGCAAACCCCGGAATGGGGAGGCCGTTACGCTCGCCCGCCAGCACGACCTCGCCCGGGCCCAGGGTCTGGGCCATGCGCAGGGCTTCTTCGGTTGACGGTACCGGAATGACTGCGCGGGCGCCGTGATGTAGGGCCGCGCAGACTGTGGTCGAGAGCCGCAGGATGTCGATGACGAACACCGTGCGGCCCTGCACCTCGGCCGGGGTGAGGCCGAGCGGGGAAAACAGAACGTCCAGCTTCATGCCTCAGGATCGAAGAGCTGCGGCTGGCGCTCGAGGAACTTGGTGTCGACCCGGCCGGCCACGAAGTCCGGGTGACGGATAACCCGGCCGAGGAATGGGATCGTAGTCGTAACGCCCTCGAGGACGAAGCTGTCGAGTGCCTGGCCCATCCGCGCGAGCGCCTCCTCGCGGTCGTTGCCATGGACGATCACCTTCGCCAGGAGAGAATCGTAATAGGGTGGGACGGTGTAGCCGGCGTAGATGTGGCTGTCCAGCCGCACGCCGGGCCCGCCCGGCGGATGGTAGGCGGTGATGACCCCGGGCGAAGGCTGGAAGTTGCGGTAGGGATCCTCGGCATTGATCCGGCACTCGATGGCGTGGCCGCGGAGCCGCGCCCCGTCGCCCCGGAAGCTGACCGGGTCGCCCGACGCCACCCGGATCTGCTCCTTCACCAGGTCGAAGCTGGTGACCATCTCCGTCACCGGGTGCTCCACCTGGATCCGGGTGTTCATCTCCATGAAGTAGAAGCTGCCGTCCTCGTCGAGCAGGAACTCGATGGTGCCCGCGCCGGCGTAGTGATCGCCGACGCGAGCCGGATCGCCGCCTCGCCCATGCGGGCCCTGAGCTCAGGAGTGAGGGCCGGACTCGGGCTCTCCTCGATCAGCTTCTGGTGCCGCCGCTGCACCGAGCAGTCCCGCTCCCCGAGGTGGACCACGTTGCCGTGCAGGTCGCCCATGACCTGGATTTCCACGTGCCGGGGCCGCGCCAGATACTTCTCGACGTACACCTCACCGTTTCCGAACGCCGCCAGCGCCTCGTTCTGCGCCAGCGAGAACGACTGGGCGAACTGCTCCGCTTCCTGCGCCACCCGCATTCCCTTGCCGCCGCCGCCCGCCGTCGCCTTGATGATCACCGGGAATCCGATGGCCTCGACGTGCTCAGCGCCTCGTCGAGATCCTGGACCGTGCCTGGAGTTCCCGGCACGGTCGGCACGCCGGCTTCCTGGGCCAGGCGCTTGGCGGTGGCCTTGTCTCCCATCTGGCGGATCTGGTCGCCGGTGGGGCCGATGAAGGCGATGTTGGAGGCCTTGCAGGTGTCGGCGAACTCGGCGTTCTCGGCCAGAAAGCCGTAGCCGGGATGGATCGCGTCGGCGCCGGTGATTTCGGCCGCGGCGATCAGGTTGGGGATGCGAAGATAGGACAGCCGGCTGGGGGCGGGCCGATGCAGACATCGTCGTCCGCGAAGCGGACGTGCAGCGACTCGCGGTCGGCCTCGCTGTAGACCGCCACAGTCTCCACGCCCAGCTCCCGGCAGGCCCGAATGACCCGCAGGGCGATTTCCCCGCGGTTGGCAATCAGGACTTTCTTGAACATCAGGGTGCGATATCCTGGGAGATGTCCGCGTCAGGCTTCCCGCCCTCCGCGATGCCGCTGAAGGTCCGGTCGGAGGCGGCGCTGACGCCCGACGCGCGCAAGGCGAATTCGCTCGGATTGCTGGAGTAGAACAGCGCGCTCTCGTAGGAGATCACCTTGTCCCGGTACCACTTCATCAGCGACTGGTCGAACGACTGCATGCCGTAGGCCTCGGTGCCTTCCGCGATCAGATCGGGGATGTTGAGCGCCTTCTCGATGTCGCGGATGTTGTCGGCCACCGCGGCGGTGTTGATGAGCACCTCGGCCGCGGCGACCCGTCCCTTGCCGTCGCTGCGGGGAACCAGGCGAAGGCAGACAACGGCCTGCAGCGCGGTCGAAAGCAGCGAACGGATCTCCTGGTGCTGGTGCGGCGGATAGAAGGAGATCACCCGGTTGATCGTCTGAGTCGCGTCGGTCGTGTGCAGGGTCGAGAAGACCAGGTGGCCGGTGTCGGCCGCCTTGAGCGCCGTGTCCAGGGTTTCCATGTCGCGGATCTCGCCGATCAGGATCACGTCCGGGTCCTGCCGCAGCACGTGGCGGAGCGCGGTGCCGAAAGACAGCGTGTCGCTCCCCACCTCGCGCTGCGAGATGTTGGCGTGCACGTCGCGGTGCAGGAACTCGATCGGGTCCTCGATCGTGATGACGTTGACCCGCCGGTTCTGGTTCACGTGGTTGATCATCGCGGCGAGCGCGGTGGACTTGCCCGAGCCGGTCACCCCGGTGACCAGCACGAGCCCGCGGGGCTTGAGGGCGATCTCCTCGAGCACCTCCGGGAGATGGAGCTCCCGGATCGTCTTGACCTCGTACGGAATCGCGCGGAAGGCGAAGGCCAGCGTGCCGCGCTGCTGGTAGATGTTGGTCCGGAAGCGGCCCACGCCCGGCACGCCGATGGCGAAGTCCGCTTCCTTCTTCTCGGCGAACTCCTTCACCTGCCGCGGCGTCATGATCTGCTCGGCCAGCAGCTTCAGGTCTTCCGGCTTGAGGGGCGGCATGTCGAGGCCGGCGAGCTCGCCGTTGACCCGGATGGTCGGCGGGCGGCCCACCTTGAGCAGCAGGTCGGAGCCGTTCCGCTGCACCATCTGCGAAATGGCCTGCTTGAAATTGAACGGCGCGACCGGGCCCGTCGCGGCGGCCTCAGCCATTGGGATCCACCCGGAACAGCACGGTCCCGAACTCGACCGGTGGGCGTCGTCGAGACAGACTTCCCTCACCACGCCGGTGACCTCGGCCTCGATCTCGTTCATGATCTTCATCGCTTCGATGATGCAGACCGTCTGCCCGGCCGACACCCGGCTGCCGACCTTCACGTAGGGCTCGGCGCCCGGCTCCGGCGCGCGGTAGAAGGTTCCCACCATCGGCGACTTGATTTCCTTGAGCGCGGCGGCCGCCGGCGCCGGCGGGCGCGGGACTCCGCCGCCGCGGCGGCCGACCGGTGCCGGGCGCAGCGGCGCATCGGCATCGCCATCGGGGCCGATACCTGGACGGCATGATTGCCGGTCCGGGTGATGAGAACCCCGGTGCCGAACCAGCCCTTCACTTCGATCGAGCCGATCTCCGGCGACTCCCGCAGCAGCTCGACCAGGTGCCGGACATCCTTGAGATCGATCGAACGGATGCCGGGCAGCTTGGTGAGCAGCTTGGCGAGATCGGTGGTTTCTTTGGTATTCATGGCCGTGAGTTGGCAGGTTGCGGTTCAGACCAGCTCGACCAGCTCGACCCGGTTGTCCGACAGGAGCTCGGTCCCGTCTCCGGTCACCAGTGCGTCGTCTTCCAGCCGAACCCCGCCCCACTCGGGAAGATAGATCCCGGGCTCGACAGTTACCACCGCGCCCGGCGGTAGGGCGGTCTGTCCGCGTCGGCCCTACCCGGGGCGCCTCGTGCACCTCGAGCCCCAGGCCGTGCCCCAGCGAATGCCCGAAGGCCTCTCCGAAGCCTGCCGCGACGATGACTTCGCGGGCCAGGCGTCGGCCTCGCGGCCGGTGAGGCCGGCGCGAATTCCATTGAGCGCCCGTCGCTGCGCGCTAGCGACGGTGTCGTAAACCAGTCGTTGCCGCTGATCGGCCCGGGCCCCGACCACCACCGTCCTGGTCAGGTCGGCACAGTATCCGTCCACCTGGGCGCCGAAGTCAAGCAGGAGGCACTCTCCCGCCTGCGATGGTCCGCTCGCTGGTGCGGGCATGGGGCAGCGCGGCCCGCGGCCCCGACGCCACGATGGTCGGGAACGGATGCCACTCGCTCCCCCTCCTGCGCAGCGCGGCCTCGAGCAGCGCCGCCACCGCGAGTTCCTGCTGTCCTGCTGTAATCTCCCGGCAGCACCTCGCTCAGCGCGGCCTGGGCTAGCTCCGCGGCCCGACGGATCGCCTGCACTTCGCCGGGGTCCTTTACCAGCCGGAGCTGCTCGACCAGGTCGCTGACCGGCTCCCACTGCGCTGTGCTCGCATCGCGACGATTCGCTCGCCATCGCGCACCGTGGCGACGTGCGCCTCGAAACCCAGCTCGCTCCGTGGTTCGCTTCGCGCACCACGCTTGACGAGCCGGTCCCAGGCGCTGACCTGGTCGATCTCGACTCGGGCGCGCAGTCCCCGCCTCGCTCGGGGCCTGCGTCGCGTAGCGGAAATCGGTGATGAGGGCGGCGCCGGACGCCCGGATCAGCAGCAGCGCCGACGAGCCGGTGAACCCTGTGAGGTAGCGGATGTTTGCTAGCGACAGCACCAGCAGCCCATCGAGTCCTGCCGCAGCAAGCCGCGCCCGCAGGGCGCCCTGGCGGGTCTCCCGGCGGTCAGCCACCACGGAGCCGCGCACACCAGCGCCTGCAGCGCGAGGAGGTAGCCCAGCGGGCCGAATCCGGCGACGACGCCGAGGGCGAGATCCGCCAGCCGGGAGTGCCGCCGCTCCGGTTCGCGCGCAAAAATGTTCGAGAGATGCACTTCCACGAACGGCACTTTGACGGCCAGGAATGCGTCGCGGATCGCGAGGCTGGTGTGGGTGAAGGCCGCGGCATTGACCAGCGCGCCCTCCGCCTGTCCCCGTAGCCCCTGCACCGCGTCGACGAAATCTCCCTTCGTGATTGGTCTGGTGCCACTCTAGTCGAGACGCCGAGCCGGCGCAGCCTCATCCCGCACCATTTTCTCGAGCTCCGCCAGCGTGGTCGTCCGTACAGCTCCGGCTCTCGCGCACCCAGCAGATTGAGATTCGGGCCGTTCAGAACGGCGATGTGCATTCACTTCTTGAGACTCTTCAGCCAGTTCTGGAACTGGTCGAGATCTTCTTCCAGGCCGGAGGGCTGGAGTAGTCCGGCCCGACGACTGCGAGCCGGCTCCCCTGAGCGTCCTTTCCACCGAAGAACTGATCGAAGGAGAAAGCGTGACCCGTCGTAGGCGTTGAGGCCGAGGGCGGAGCAGGCGGGGTCGCGGGTGGCGGCTGGGTGCTTTCCTCGCCGAAGATGGCGCTGAGCGACAAGGCGTCGTTCGCCGGCCGGGTCGGCGCGCCGGGCGATTGATCATCCGCTTGCGGCTCGGCACTCGGCCGCGACGCGGGCTCGGCCAGGCCACCGAGGGCCGCGGGACGGGCGGCGGCGAGAGAGTGGAAGAAAGATTCCACCGATTCGCCACCCGTGACCGAAGCGGAGTAGGCCGGCCATCTCGCAGTTGCGGGCTCGCTGCCGGCTCCCACCAATGATTCGAGCTCCCGGATCTTCGCCTCCAGCCGATGATCGCCCGGCATCTGCTCCAACAACCGCCGATAGACATGAAGCGCCTGATCGTTCAGACCCTGGCGGTGGTAGGTCTCGGCCATGCTCTCGGTGAAGATCGGCTCCGGCTCGGTCGGGGTTTCGTCCGGGTGGGAGATCCGGCGACTGCGCGGCGGAGCTTCCTGTGCTGCATCATCGGGAAAAATAAGTGGGAGCTTGTCGGAGCGCTCTTCGACTGCGGCCGCCGGTGCCGAAAGGTCGATTACTTCCCCCTCGACGACCTCCTCTGTCTTCCGCCGGCGGCGTCTCGTCTACCGGCGGCAGCATGACGGTCTCTTCCATCGCCGCGGCGTCGGCCGGCGCGAGATCTCGAGCCGGATCCGAGGCATTCTGATATTCCCCGCCGCCACCGCTTGCGCCGAGGAGGTCCTCGGTTCCGCTGGGCGTCTGAAACTCGTTGGAGGGCGAGGCAGACATCGCAAGCTCGGACGAAGCGTCCGGAACCTGGAATTCGGAGGAGGTGGAGGGCTGTACGTCCAGCAGGTCGTTCGAATGGTCCGTCGGCTGGAACTCCGAACTAACCGCGGGACGAATATAGATTTGCGAAGGCTCCTCGTGACTGAGCACTTCGATACCGAGGTCGGCCGGCGGGTCTGAATTCATCGTCCCGTTGCAGGTCGGTCAGCGGCGTGAGTGATGCCGTCTCCGCCGCTGCCGCCGCATTGAACTCGACCGACTCGACGCCGGCCATCGGTTCCGGCGCCGTGGTCCCGAATTCCGCCGAGGGGAGAAGGTCACTCTCCTCGAAGGGGACGCTCTCATGGCTCGACTCCAGAGGCGCTGAAGTATCTGGCTCGGGAGGCGAGTACTCGGCGGGAGAATCGAAAGTCGGAGTGGGGACGGTCTCTACGACGAGAGCGTCGTCATCCTCGATGGGCTCCGGCACCGGTTCATCGAGCGCCGCGTCCTGGAGTACCGGTTCTTCTGGCGGGGATACTTCGGCAATCGGCTCGGCAGATATGACGAGAGCGGCCTCCTGCTGCATCCCTTCGACCCTCTTCAGCTGGTCCCGAGCATCGTCGTTGGTGGGATCCACCTGCATCAAGCGGCCCAGCCATTGGGACGCTTCCGCCAGCCTGCCTTGCCGCTCGGTGATATCTCCCAGTGCCTTGAGCGCGATAACGTTTTCCGGATCCAGCTCCAACACATGCGAGAACGCCGCCTCGGCCCCGCCTTCATCGCCCATGTCGAGGCAGCAACGCCCTAGAACGATGTTTCCGGGAATGTGGTCAGGATTATTTACCAGGCCCTGCTGGAGCACCTCACGGGCCCGTTCCAGCTGCCCGTCCTTGCGGTAGACCTCCGCCAGCGGCGCGAAAACGGTCCCCTGTGGATTCTCTTTCCAACGGCGCTCGAGCTTGTCGATCTCGCTGGTGTAAGCCATCCGGGGCCCTATGCCTAAGTTGTTGTGGTAATTGAACAAACATTAGCAACCCACTGCGGGGCTGTCAACTCTTGGAGGGGGCGCAGCCGCTTGAGATTCGGGGTTCTCCGGCGTAGACTTAGCCCTCTTTTTTCGGGTTGCCTCCGACTACTGGAGCAGGTTACCGCCGTATGATGAAATTCTTCCGCAGTGTGGGTGGCAAAATCGCCGCGTTCGTGTTCGCGGTGCTGATGTTCATCTTCGTCGTCACCTCAGTGGATTGGAGCCAGATCACCGGCGGCTCCCGTTCCACGGTCGGGGTGATCAACGGCGTCTCGGTTCCGGTCAACGCCTACCAGGCGATCCTGCAACAGGCCATCGACGCCCGCCAGCGGCAGAGCAGCTCCTCCCTTTCGGCCGACGATATCGAGGAAATCCGAAATCAGGTGTGGGAAAACCTGATCCAGGAACAGGTCATGAGCTCGGAGTTCAAACGCCGCCACATCAGCGCCGACGCCGAGGAGATCGCAGAAGCGATCAAGAACAGCCCGCCGCAGGAACTCACGAACGTGCCGGAGTTCCAGACTGAGGGGAAGTTCGATCTGGCGAAATACCAGCGGTGGCTCAACTCCAGCATCGGCAGGCAGTACATCCCGCAGCTCGAGGCGCAGTATCGCGAAGAGATCATGCGGGGCAAGCTGCTGAGGGTCGTGACGGCCGATGTGTACCTCTCCGACGGGGCGCTGTGGCAGTCGTATCGGGACGCTCATGAGACTGTGACGATGCAGCTCACCGCGGTGGTGCCCCGTGACGTGGTGCCCGATTCGGCGGTCCCGCTGACCGAGGCGGAGGTCAAGAAGTATTACGACGATCACCTCGAGCAGTTCCGGCAGCCCACGACCGTGTACCTGAGCTACGTCCAGATCTCCCGTCTGCCCGTCGCGAGCGATTCGGCCACGGCCCTGGCTCGCGCCGAAGAGATCCGCAAGGAGATCCACGACGGAGCGCCCTTCGCCGAGGTAGCCAAGCGGGAGTCCTCCGACACCGTGAGCGGCGCCAAGGGCGGCGACCTCGGTGAGTTCAAGAAGGGCGCAGATGGATCCGGCCTTCGAAAAGGCCGCCTTCAGCCTGCCCATCGGCGCGCTTTCCAATCCGGTCCTGTCCAGCTTCGGCTATCACATCATCCAGATCGAATCGCGTTCGGGAGACAAGGCCAAGGGCCGCCACATCCTGATTCCGATCGAGGTCACGGGGGATCATCGCGATCACCTCGATGCTCAGGCCGACAGCCTGGAATCGCTCGGTGCCGATCGGCTCGATCCGGCCGCGCTCGATACGGTCTCCCGAGTCATGGGACTCAAGATTGGCCGTGCCAATCCCACCCAGATCGGGAGCAAGGTGATGATCGGGATGCAGGTGATTCCCGAGGCCGCAGTCTGGGCCTTCAAGGCCAAGCAGGGGGAGACCAGCCGGGTTATCGAGTTGAGCTACGCCTACATGCTCTTCCGCCTGGACAGCCTGCATGCCGATCGAGTACCGCCCCTCGACCAGATCCACGGTGCGGTGGAAATCGCGGCGCGCAACGCCAAGAAGCCGGAGATGGCCAAGGCTGTCGTCAACGATATGAGCAAACGGTTGGCGGAGGGCAGTACGCTCGAGCAGGCCTCCAAGGCGCTTCACTTGCCCTTCCAGCAGTTACCGCCCTTCGCCCGGGTCAATCCTCCGTTCCCCAGCGCGATTCTGGTCGGGGCGGCGTTTGGAGTGGACACCGGCAAGGTGGCCGGCCCGATCGAAACGGACGAGGGTACCTACTTCCTGAAGGTCGTGAAGCGGGTCAAGGCGGATTCCGCGGCGTACGTTGCTGACCTGAATCAATTCAAGATCCAGCAGGTTCGCCTGGCCCGGCAGGATCGGGTCCGGAGCTATCTCGCCGCCTTGCGGGAGAACGCGAAGGTGGATGATCGCCGGGCGCGGATCTTCACGACCGATGCGCAGGCCGAGGCGGCTCAAGCAGCCCAGGCAGCTACAGACTGGCAAGAAGCTCTGATCGAAACTGATCGGCAAACAGAAAGGCCCCGGGACTTCCCGGGGCCTTCTTTTCGGGCTCGCGGCCTGACGATCGCCTACTGGCTCAGGCGCTTGGGATCGCCACCCGAAGGCGGGGTCGAGACCTTCGAGTCGATCTGGCGCGATCCGCCATTGCGATCGGGCTCGTTGCCGGTGATGGCGTCGTTGGTATCGCTCAGGCTCCGCTTGAACTCACGGATTCCCTTGCCGAACGACGCGCCGATCTCGGGCAGGCGCTTGGCGCCGAACAAGGAGTAGAACGGCCACGAGGATGAGCAGCAGCTCGGGGAAACCGATGTTATTGAACATGGCGACTCCAGCACCTAGAAGAGGGAGCGGGCGATCAGATAGGCCACCAGCACGCCAACCAGCGCCAGGAACGACACATGGAGCCCCAACGGCCCCAACGTCAAATTAATCACCAGGAGGTCAATCGACACCGGCCCGATTGACGGGCTCCAGGTGGCGGTGAACACGGTCTTGGCGACGCTGTCCGGAACCACTTCCCTGATGAGCGCGGTAAAGAACCCGCCCACGATGAATCCGGCGACGAGCACGCCAAGATAGAAGCCCGGCCGCCTCGGTCCACTGGCCATCAGCGCCGGCGGTCGAGCACGTAGGTGATACTGGCGCGCAGCGCGTCCCGGGCCGGGCCGGCGGGCAGCGCATCGAGCTCGCGACTCGGCCTGCTCCGCCAGGCTCTGGGCACGTTCCCGCGCATACTCGAGGCCGCCGATTTCCGCCACCAGGCCGACGACGTCGGCGATCTGGTCATCGCTCGGTTCGGGGGTCTCCATGAGACGCTCGACTTGTTTTCGGGCACTCGGGTCCATTCGCTCCAGCGCGAAGATCAGCGGCAGGGTCACCTTGTGCTCCCGCAGGTCGGACCCGGACGGTTTGCCGGTGACCGATGTGTCGCCGACGTAGTCGAGCAGATCGTCGATCGATCTGGAACGCCATGCCCGAGGTACTCGCCGAAACGCCGCAGCGCCTGCCGCTCCGCCGGCTCGCGCCCTGAGCGCGCCCACCTCGCAGGCTCCCGAAAGCAGCGACGCCGTCTTCGAGCGAATCAGCAGATCGTACTCCTGCCTCGGAGAAAGCCAGCGGCTCGTGCGCCATGAGCTGCCGCATTTCACCGACCGTCATCTCATTGGTCACCCGGCTCAGCACTCGCAGCGGCTCGAGATCTCCAGCCGGACCAGCTCGATCACCGCGCGCGAATAGAGATAGTCGCCCATGATCACCGAGATCTGGTGACTGAACAGGGCGTTGATGGTCGGCATGCCGCGACGCAGCACCGAGTGATCCACCGAATCGTCGTGCACCAGCGTCGCGAGGTGGATCAGCTCGATCACCGCCGCCAGGGTCGGCGCGCGCGGATCCTGCGACGGCGGACGCCTCTTCGGAGAGCAACAGCAGCGTCGGCCGGAACATCTTGCCCTGCATCTGCAGCAGGTGGCCGTTCACCTCGGCGATGAGGCCGAAGTCGCTCTCGATGATCCGGCGCAACTCCCGCTGCACCGTCTCCAGCCTCGTCCGGAGCGGTGCCTGCAGACTTGCCAGCGTGACTGGCGCAGTTCCCGATGTCATCGGCTGCCCGCCAGGCGCGCTGCATGCGGTTTCCCGCATCCATGGAATCGGATATCCACCGCCAACACTCGTTCGTAGCAGGGCGAGCGCCGTCATCGACCTTCCCCTGCTCTTCCCGCGCCCGGCCGAGCCAGTACGAGCAGCCCGATCTGCTCCTCGTCGCTCGCACCCAGGCTCTCCACGGCGCGGCGGAGGATGGCCTCGGCGATCGCGAACTGCTTCTTGTCGAAGAACGCGGTGCCCAGTGCTTCGGAGGTCCGTAGTCTGCCTTCGGGAGCCCGCAGCGCTTTCTGGAACTCGGCGATTGCTTCGTCCAGCAGGCCCATCTCCTTGAACGCGACGCCGAGGTCATAGTGGGCCTGGAAGTCGTCGGCGTCGATGTTCTCATCCACGCCGCGCTTGAACTGGGTGAGCATCTCCTGGAAATCCTTCTGCTCATCCCCGGTAGGCTCCTCGTCCTCGACCCGCATGCGGAGATCCCGCGGCCGGTCGTCATCGAGAACGAGCGAACCGAGATCCACGAAGTCGCTGCTCGGGGCAAACATCGGAGCCGACAAGCGGGGAGCCCGGCGCTCCTCGGGCTCATCAGACTCGGCCAGTTCGTCTTCGGTAGCCTCCTGGATGTCGATCTCGCCCTCGGGCTCTTCCGCCTCGAGACCCGCCTGGGCAGGCGGCGCTTCTTCCGGCGGAGCGAGGGAATCCAGCGCGGCCTGTGCCCGGGCATTCTCCGGGTCATGGTCAACCACTCGCCGGTAAACCGCCACCGCTTTATCCAGAGCACCGACCCGCATCAGCGCATCGCCCAGCTCCACATAGGCGTCGAGCAGACGAGTCCGGTCGCCGCCACGGAATGCCAGCTCCACCCGCTTCTGGTGATAGCGCACGCCGCTCGGATCCAGCCGGATAAGCTCACTCACCAGATCCGAGGCGTGATCCCAGTCCTCCACGGTTCTCGTAGGCAGAGAGAGCCAGCTCGAGTTCTTCCTGCCCTCGCGGTGATTCGCCGGCGGCGAGCAGTGCTTCGCCGAGCGCCCGGTGAGTATCCGGATTGTCGGGATCCTCGAGGACCTGATCCTCGAGCTCGTCAACCGTCAGCTGGCGGGCCTCCGGGACCTCGAGGAAGTCAACCTCGGAACCGGTTTCCTCCACTTCGACCGGCTCCTCCGCACTCAGAGTCCGCGAGGGGAAGTCTTCCGTGGGGATGGACGTGAGCGGCGCATCGGGATCGATCAGATCGAGACCGAGTCCTTCATCTTCCGCGGACTCCTCCGTCACGGGCAATTCCTGAAGGTCCAGAGCCAGATCGTCGGTGAGATCGGGAGTTTCCCCGAGGCCTTCGGGCGCGATCAGGTCCAACTCGGAGGATGTGATGTTCTCGACTTCCTCCTCGGCGTCGAGATTGCGCTCGATGCCAGGTCCGGCGCGAGCTCGATGTCCACCGTATCGGGCAGTGGCGCGTCGATCTCCAGCCCATCGAGCGGCTTGACCGGTCGGCCGAAGACTCCTCGGCGATGGTCGGTTCGAACCCGAGGGTCTGGGCGACCTCGAGGTGCGTCATTTCCATCTGTGCTTCGTCGCTGATCGGCTGGACCGACTCCAGCGTCAGCGGAACGTCGGTGAGACTCGAGGTCTCGATGCCGATCTGCTGCTTCTCGGCCGCAGCCTCGTCCGGCATGTCCATCTTGGGCAACGAGGGCGTCCGCTCGACGATCCGGGTCGTCGCTTCCACGCCTCGAGCGGGGACTTCCGGCCGACGCTGGGCCGACGATGCGACCCGCCGGCGTCGCCCCCGGTATCGAGGAATACGAGCTCGCCGGGCTTGGGCCGGGACGGCGCTTTCGGAGTGGCGTCGGATTCTTCGGCGTCCAGGGCCTGGAGCCGCGCGAGCGTCTTGCGCGCGCCCTGCGTGTCTCCCCTGGCCTCGAGGTCGCTCGCCAGCTTCTCCAGCTGCTCACGCGCTTCCTCGAAGCGGTCCGAGGCGCCGAAGCAACTCGCTCAGCATCAGCCGAATTTCTTTATTGCTGGGGAACTGGTCGGCGAAATCCTTCACGGACTTGAACGCCTGGTCAAGCTGACCCAGCGCATTCATCCGTTCGAGGTACTCGAGCAGGTTTTTCTTGGCTTCGATGACGACGTTCTTGCGGGCGTGGAGGTGGGCCAGGGTGAGGTAGGTCTGAATCCGGCCCGGATTGACCCGCAGGATCTTGCCGCAGAGCGCGATGGCGTTGTTGAAGAACCCTGTTCCTTGTAGAGGTCGACCGCTCGTTCGTAGGCCTGAACCGCGGCCCCGGTTCGTTGGCCTTGAGGTAGAGGTCGCCGACACGGTTGTAGATCGCGAGGTCCGGGGCGGGATCTGCCCCGGCCTCGAACTCCCGGATGGCCTGCTGGTAGACATCGATGGCCCGCCGCCACTCTTCCTTCTGCTCGAATTTCCGGGCCGTTTCCTTCAGCTTCTCGAAGTTCATCCGGCTCGGCGAGTGGGAAGGGTACAAAGCTAGGGAATCTGTCACTTAGAAGATACGAGTGGCCCTGAGGGCTAGCAAGCCAAACCGGCGGGCGGGGTCGAGGTCTGCCGCGTGCTGATGAGGGAGGCCAGTCGCTCCAGGTCCGGCGCCGGTGGGCGGTCGGCTTCGAGACGGGGCACCCCGTCTCCGGAGTCTCGCACCCGTCTGGTACAGGTCGCTCGACTCCGCGTCCCGGCCGCAATGGCGCGAGGAACTCGAGGCCCTGGGCGGCGCAGAGGAGCTCCGCTGCGACGACGCGTTGGGCGTTCGCCAGGATCCGGCTGGCCTTGAATGCCGCGGCCATGCCCATGGGGACGAAGTCCTCCTGATTGGCGTCGGTCGGAATCGAGCCGATGCTGGCGGGATGGCGAGAGCTCCGGGACTCCGCGACCAGAGACGCGGCCGTGATCTGAACCATCATGAAGCCGGAGGAGAGGCCGGGATCGCCGGGTCAGGAACGCGGGCAGTCCCTGGGATAGATCGGGATTCACCAGACGTTCGACCCGGCGCTCGGAGATGGCCTGGAGCGTGGTGAGCGCGATCGCGAGAAAATCGAGCGCCTGGGCGACTGGCTGGCCATGGAAATTCCCGCCGGAGAGCACCGTCCCGTCCTCGAACACCAGCGGATTGTCGGTCGACGCATTGAGCTCGATCCGGACGGTCTCCCGAGCGAACCGAATGGCATCGGCCACTGCCCCCATCACCTGAGGAGTGCAGCGGAGACTATACGCGTCCTGCACCCGCGGATCGTTTTCCCGGTGCGACTCGCGGATCTCGCTGTCGGCCAGCAGGTCGCGCATCAGCTCGGCCGCGCGGAGCTGGCCCGGGTGGGGCCGAGCCGCGTGAATTCGTGGGTCGAGCGGGGTAGGAGTTCCCCGCAGCGCCTCCAGGCTCATCGCCGCCGCGCCGACCGCGGTCCGCCACAAGCACCTCGGCGTCGTGGACCAGGAGAGCCAGCAGAGCGGTCTGGGCCTGGGTTCCGTTGATGAAGCGATCCCTTCCTTGGGAGCGAAACGGAACGGCTTGAGGCCGGCCGCCGCGAGTGCCTTGTCCGCCGCGCCCGCTCGCCGCCAAGTACCTCGCCCTCACCCATCAGCACCATGCGCGATGTGACTGAGCGGCGCCAGATCACCGCTCGCTCCGACACTTCCCTGCTCCGGGACCCGGGGAACGATGCCGGCGTTGAGCAACGCGACGAGGGCCTCGACCAACGCGGGACGAACTCCGCTGGTGGGGCGCAGCAGCACGTTGGCGCGGAGCAGCATCGGCGGCCCGCACGGCGTCTACCCACAAGGGCGATCCGACGCCGGCTGCGTGACTCCGGATGAGATTGACCTGAAGCTGATCGAGCTGGCCGGCCGGCACTCTCACATTGGCGAGCTTTCCGAAGCCGGTGTTGATGCCGTAGATGGTTTCGCCCGCCGCCACTGCCTGATCAACCAGACCGCGGCTTCGCTCGAGGCGGGCCAGCGCGTCGCTGCGCAGCACGATGCGCGTTTCGGGCGAGCGCGCGACCTGGACCACATCGTCGATCGAGAGGTCCTGGCCACTGAGCGCTATTGTGGGGGCCGGCATGGCAACAAGAGTAAGCGATACACCGGGTACAGAGAACAGGGCCCATAACGAGCGACCCTCCGCGGCGGGGCCGGGAGGGTCGCAGGTTAATGGTGAGATGGAGAGGCTAGTGGGTGCCGCCCCTGCCGACCAACAGCTCGATGTTGCCGGGATCGGTCTGGAAGGACCAGTCGACGATAATGAAGTTCTTGCCTGCGTGAGTGACGCGAAGCGCGCCAAACCGGGCGAAACCATCCCCGCCATCCATTTCAAACACGTAGCCCCAACCCGGCAGCGCCTCCAGACCGGCCAGCCCAAAACCGTTGACCGGCGCGGCGTCGATACTGGTGAGGTCGGCGACCGGTGCGTTGCCATAGAGCGCCACCTTGGTGCCCGCTCGGACCGGCGTGATGAAGAGAGCCTCACTGGCGTCCCGCTCCACCGAGAAGTCCTCGCTGGGAGAGGAGCCGAGTCCGACCACTCCAATCTCATTCGGCTGCGCCACGCCATCGTGGTTGAAGTCGTTCCAGAAGCGGAACCCGCTCTCGTCATCCTGTTGCTGCCTGGCGTAGAGAACCACATTGCGGGCATCCGGCCTCGGCGTGTCCTGGTGAATCGGTGACCAGAGACTCTCGAACCCTTCGATGCTGATCGCCGACACTCCGAAGCACCGCGGAGAACCGTTCGGGAGAGCACCGGCGACGAACTCGGGGGCTACCGTGGTTCCCTCAAGAGCCCACTGGTCGAGGCAGAGGTCGTTGTCCAGATCGTATGGAGTGCTGTAGACCCGATAGACCTTGAAAGCCGACGGATCAGAGGCGAAGGCGTTGTCGGACCAGGTCAACGCGATCGCGCCATTCAGAGAGGTCGTGGTCAGAGTGGCCGGCTTCTGAAGCGCGAGGCGTTCATCCACGGTTATGACATTGCTCGGCCCGCTCTCGACGCCGGCTTGATCCTCCGCAGTGACGTAATACTGGAGATGCGGAATACCGTTGTCGTGGAACGTGCTGGAAGTGGTCGATCCCCGAAGCAGGTACGACTCCGAGGTAGAACCACGGGAGTAGATGTGCCAGACCGCGAGGGCGGGATTCCCGTCGTCCTCCCAGCTCAGCAACACGCCGCTGGGCGCGCCGGGGGTGCCACTGGGTTCCACTTCGTAAGTGAGGTTCGCCGGGGGCGCGACTTGTCCGCCACCGCCGCCGACGGGGTTGGTGCCATAGTCGTTGCAGGCCACCAGGGCTGCGAGAGCGAGGGCCAAGGCCGGCATCGCGCGGGACATCGTAGTCTCCATGTCGGGGAATCGTCAGCGCTATAGGCAGCCCGGATGCCATCCGGGGCATTATCGTAACTCATTGTGATATTGGTAGTTACGTATTAGTACCAGGTTTCGTTGATGTCCCCGGGTGCGGACAATCCATCGTCATCGGACTGCGGATTTGTTCAGCGGGAGACTAAGCAGGGGGTCTTGTGCTGCGGGAGCTGCGCAGACCGAGGCTACCGCT
The DNA here is from genome assembly GCA_963821525.1 of uncultured Gemmatimonadales bacterium. GTDB lineage: Bacteria > Gemmatimonadota > Gemmatimonadetes > Gemmatimonadales > GWC2-71-9 > DATBGE01. The sequence continues at coordinate 48,925 of CAWGED010000019.1, forward strand.
CGAACGTGGTCTGGTTGTAGTCGCCTTTGATTTCAGGCATGTCGGAGAGGAAGATCGAAAAATAGAAGGAGAAGTTGCCGTTCGCGTTGCGGACGAAATTGAAGGCGGCCCGCCATTCGTGGAGGTTCCGCTCCAGCCGGACCACGTTCGATTCAAAGTCCTTATCGGTGATGTTGTACTGGGACGACCAGGACACGGTCCACAAGGGCGTCGGAGAGAAGGACGTGCTGAAGCCCAGATTCTGCCGAGTCGGCTGACTCAACGCTGCGGTCGGGCGGGTACGTGAGAGCGTGTAGTTGAAGTTGGCGGTGAAGCGGCGGCTGCTGAATCCGGGCTGCAGGGCGTTGTTGTCCGACGTATAGAACGAGGGGGGGCGGCCGTTGCGGCTTTGACTGGCTACGTACGAGGGCGGGGGCGGTTCGTTGGTTCCCTGCTTTGCGGGCTTGGCCAGACCGAACAACCGCAGCACCGCGTTTACCGTCCCACTGGAGACCGCAAAACCGGTCGTAGCGCTCGAAAGGAAGAGGTCGAAATGGCTCGCATCAAACCCGACGGGGCCATTCCAGAGGTCATGCGTCAGACTCAGGTTGAACCCCGGAACGAGATCGCTCTGGAACGTGTTGGTCACGCTCTGAGTCGTCCACCCATTCCGTCCCGGTTGCTTGGCCTGCTCGAAGTCGTAGGACACCGCAGATGTGGTAATTCCCAGCAGGCGGTATTTCCTCGTCTGGTCCTGTTCTGTTGAATCGGCGACCGTCGTATCGCCGGCCGCTTTCTTCGCTTTGCCTTCGATGTTTTGCGAGAGGCCGATGCTCAGGGTCTGGGTAGCAGGGGTGCGAGTCGAAACGGGCTGTCCGGGCCCCACGATGGCGCGGGCAAATTCCTGGGAGACGCTCGCCGCCGGATTGTAGGTGTAACTGATGGTCGGTGAGACGCTGTGCCGGATCCGGGCGATCGGCCCGAAGCCGGGGAAGAATCCGAAGAAGGTCGGCGAGGACGTTACGCCGAAGTTGAACCGCTTGCCCTGAAATACCCAGTCCCCATTGGTGTTGCGATTGCGGATGGCGAACGGCCCAATCGAGCTCGCGTTGGCCACACCCAGCACAGGCTGGAGTTTCCACGAGGCCCGAAACAGCGTAGGAAGGTTGATCCCCGTCTCCCAGTCGAAACTGCTGGAGAAATCCCCAGTGAAGGTCCGCGCGACGATGATCGAATCCGTTGGATCGGGTGTCGAGGGATCGGGAATCTTGATGGGAAGAGCGGTCAGCGACCCCTCACGCTTCTGGTCGTTATAGGCGAAGGAGTTCCGGAAGTCCCAACCGCCGAAGCGGACCGGGGTGTCGAAGTTCATCGCGGTGGCCCGCTGGTCGAACGTCGAGCTCAGGGTATCCTTCCCGCCGCCGGGCAACACTCGGACCTGAGCATTCGGGCTGTTGTTGGTGAGATCATTGGTGATGCTGAACCCGGGGGACCACGTGATGTCCCTGGTGATGTCGATGGGCTTGGGAGAGATGGCCAGCGCCGGAAGCTGCATCGTGGTCGGCTGCCCCGTGGAGAGCGGCTGCCGGCGGTTGGCGCCGAGGTTCACGTTGCCCCAGGCAAAGCGCTTGGAAAAATTGGCGGAGCTGAGGATCTGCTGGGTGGAAAGCAGGGGATCCAGCGCGTTGTCGCTCACCACCTGGGAGTTGCTGGCGTAGTTCAGGCTCAGGTTGAGCGAGGTACTCAGGTCAAAATTCTGGCGATGGTCCCACCGGATGTTGGTCGACGAGGACCCGGTGTTCTCGTGCTGCTGGTTGTAGGCAATCGCCCCGCTCACAAATCGGTTCAGCCAGCGGTACTGCCCTGCCACCCCATACTGGACATAGCGATTGTCGTAGAAGTCCAGCCGGGCGGTGAAATCCAGGTAGTCGTTAGCCGCCCAGTAGTAGCCTACGTTGGTGATTTGCCGATTGTACCCGCCGTTGGGTCGGACAATGTCGTTGAGCCCGAACCGCGGAATCAAGATTCCCGAGTGCCGGCCGGGCCGTCCATCCGCCCAGACGAAGGGGAGCCAGAGGACCGGCACATCCCGCACATAGAGGACGGCGGGCCGAGCGATCATGATGGTCTGCGCGATCCACTTCACTTCCTTGGCGGAAAAGTGGTAGTGGGGCTCGGGTAGATCGCAGCTGGTGATGTCGCTTGAGGAGGCGTAGACCCTTGAGGCACTGGAGTCCTGGGCCAGATTTCCCCGCAGAAACCAGTCGCTGCTGTTCTGCTTGAAGCTGGTGAGCGCCTTGGTCACGACTCCGCGCCGAATGCAGGTGTCGTAGCGAATGCCACCGCCGCCGGTCAGGACCGTCTCCCCATCGAAGAGGTTGGGAGTTCCCGAGGCCTCGATGAGACACGTGGTCTCCTGGTACAGAATCGAATCCGCCTCGAGCGTTGTGGTTCCGCGGCGAGTCATCGCCTTGCTGTCGAGGAAAATGCGGCGCTCGTCGGCGAGGACTGTGGCCGAATCCGATCGGTACCGCGTGGCTTCATACCCCTCCAGGAGCTGAAGCTCGGCGAGAGTCGAATCGTCGGGGGCGAAGGTGTAGCTCGGACCGGTGGGGAGACCAAGCCGACGGGCCGTTGCCGTATCCACCGCCTGGCCGGGCCGGACCCGGGTCGAGTCGGGGGGAAGGGTATCCCCCGGACCCCGTTGCACCGGCCGTCCGGGCTTGGGTGGGGGCACGGGCTGCTGGGCTGCAGCCCGATCCGGCAGGGCGAACAGAGCGAAGAAGATTACCGCGGCCGTGGCGGCGCGCCGGCGCCGGCGGTCGATGACCCAGGCGCCCACGAACCCGACCTCGTAAAGCAGCCACAGCGGCACGGTCATCATGATCATCGAGAGTACGTCGGTGCCGGGCGAAAGGATTGCTCCGGCGAACATGCAGAGTACCATCGCGTAACGACGGAACCGGTGCAGGCCCATCGGCGAGATGACACCAACCGCCGCGAGGAGGATGATGACCAGCGGCAACTCGAAAGAGATCCCCATCGCGAGCACGATCTGCAGCACGAAACTGAAGTACTCGTTGTAGGTAATGACGAGCGCCAACGCCTCGGACTGGAAACTGAACAGCACGCGCAAAGCCTGGGGCAGCAGGTAGAAATACCCCAGGGACGATCCGGTCAGGAACAGGACCAATCCGAATCCCAGCGCCGGCATGATCGCTTTGCGTTCCCGGTCGTAGAGGGCCGGTGCGAGGAAGGCCCAGATCTGGTATATGATGATCGGGGAGACGAGAACGACGCCGGTGATGAAGCCCAGTTTGAGGACGATCATCACCGGATCGGTGGGACTCAGGACCGCGAGCTTCCCGCCGGTGCTGGCGAGGTAGGGAGCGATCGGCTGTTTGAGGAGTGTGACGAGCTGAAACCGCTGGACCAACCAGAGACCGACTCCGAACCCCACGACGATCGCCCCGAGGGCTCGGATCAGCCGGATTCGGAGCTCCTCGAGGTGCTCGAGGAAGGGCATCTCCGCGCCCGGACCGGTCATGCGGCCGATCCGGGTGCTACCGTCCGAGCGACTTCAGGCGATCTCGCGCGAGGGCCGCTTCGTCGGAACGGGGATAATCGGAGATGACGCGCTGGTAGTAGGCCTTCGCGCCTTCGAGATCCTTCCTGCGTTCCGCCACGAGTCCGAGCTTGTAGACCGCACTCGCCGCCCGAATCGACTGGGGTGCTGTCTCCACCACTTTCTGGTAGTAGCCCACCGCCGAATCGGGCGACTCCGCAGCGAAGCTCTCTCCGATGAAGTAGTTGGCATCAGGGACTCGAGGATCCGTCGGATACAGCCGGAGGAATTCCCGGAACCCGGTGCGCGCGGTTCCCGGCGATCCCCGCCGGAGCTGGTTCAGACTGGCTTCGTACATCTGGTCGGCTGAGGGCTGTGCAGCACCGGCCGCAGGGGCGGGCCGGGAGCTATCCGATGGAGCGGGAGCGGCGTTAAGCTGCTCTCCCCGCGCCTCGAGCTGAGTGCGGAGCTCGGTGAGACGCTGCTGGCTCTGGCCGGTTAGAGCCTGAATCTGAACCAGCTGCTGCTGAATATTGTAGAGATCGTTGGCGAGGTCGCCCTTGGCGGTACCCACCTGCCGCGAGGTCTGCTCCGCGGTGCGGGCCAGGGAGGACAGCGAATCCATGGTCCGCCGCTGGGTCTCGAGGATCTGGGCGAGTTGAACGGCGCGAGCCGAGTCGGCACGCATGTTTTCGGCGCGACTCAGGACCAGTTGTTCCTCGAGCCGGCGCATGTCGCCCTTGGAGGCACAGGCTCCAAGGGCGAGCAGGCCCAGCGCGATGGCCGGGCAGTGGCGTGCGAGCATTACTGGGGTGGCACCAGTGATTCGCCTCCGGCCGTCACCTCGAACTCATCGCGGCGATTCTTGGCCCAGGCGCCCTCATCGTGACCGGGATCGAGCGGACGCTCTTCCCCAAACGAAATGACTTCAACGCGACCGGCATCTATGCCCTTATTCACCAGCTGGCGCTTGGCCGCGCCGGCGCGGCGGTTGCCCAGCGCCAGGTTGTATTCATCCGATCCGCGCTCGTCCGCATGGCCGCTTACCCGGAGCCGGACGCCTGGATTGGCCTGCATGATGGCGGCCTTGCGGTCCAGGTTGGAGACATCGTCCGACAGAATATCGGCCTTGTCGAAATCGAAGTGGATCATGGCCACCAGCTGCTGTAACGCCGTCGCGCGATCCGCTGCCGCCTTCTCGGCCGCTTCGCGGGCGAGACGGTCGCGTTCGGCTTGCTCACGGGCCGCCTTTGCCGCGGCATCCTCGGACGGAGGTGTCGGAGCGGGCTGGTTAGCCGTCGGCGTCGGCTGGGGAGCCGGAGCTTCGGGTTCGGCCTTCTTCCCGCATGCGATCAGGCCCACAGCTGCGACGATCGTGAGGAGGCGGAACTGGAGATGCATGATGACTCCGTAATTCAGGGGTGAGGTCGGTCGAGATCTCAGAATCGGCGTGACCACGTCGGGAGCCGCACTCCACCGGTGAACGTAAGCTGACGGACGCGCCCGGTAATGATGTCGATCACCCAAAGCTGCCGGGTCCCGCTACGATCGGACACGAACGCGACGTGCTTCCCGTCCGGGGCCCAAGTTGGGTCTTCGTTACGACCGGAAGATGTGAGCTGTCGCACCTTCCTGCCGGCTACGTCGAGAACGAAAATTTGCGGCGAGCGGTCCACGTCCCGATGGAACACTACACTGGCCCCATCCGGCGACCATTCCGGGGCATTGGAACTGCCGGTAACGCCATAGTCAAACGGCGCCAGCAATTCCTGGTCGGTGCCGTCCGCGCCCATGACGTAAATCTGTGGCAGGCCTGCCCTTGTCGAGACGAAAGCCATCCGCCGTCCATCCGGCGCATAGCTGGGTGAAAGGTTATCGGAGTAGCGTCCGACGGTCAAGCGTTGTAAGCAGCATCCGGTGGCGACTTCCGCGGTGTAAATATCGGTCCCTTCTTCCGTCGCGCGCGCGAAGGCCAGGGTCCGGCCATCGGGGGAGAAGGCTGAGGTAAAGTTGAGCGCTTTGGTGGTCGGCGCGAGCACAGTCCGCTGCCCGGTGGCGACGTCGATCAAAATGATAGTACCCTGCCCCGCCACGAACTTGGTGTAGGCGATCTTCTTTCCGTCGGGACTCCAGGCAGGAGAAAGCACCTCGTCGCCATCGGGAGTGATGACGGTCATGTTCGCTCCGTCGCTGTCCACCCGATACGCCCGCTTGTTGGCGAGGAATACCACCTGAGACGCCGCGTAGCCAGGCGTGCCGATGGCGGAGCGGACGACCTCATCAGCGATGCGATGCACCGTCATCCGGAAATTGGGATCGCCCGGCGGGGGCAGGTTCACCCGCTGCTCCTTCCGCATCGTGCCCGTCTTCATGTCATGGAGCCGAAACGCCGTGGCCCCGGCCACATCGGCGAGCTCCACCCCGAAGTCCGCCCCCAACGATCGCAGCAGGACGTAGTTGACGGTGGTCGACGCACCCTCCGATCCGATGGGGATGATCTCGAAGCGGTCGCTGTAGTCGAGGTCGCGAAGAAGAATGTTTCGCGCGGAGTCGCGGCCTATGGCCGGCAGGACGACGATCGAGGGCCGTTCTCCCGGACGATATTCGATGCCGACCCGCACTCCTTCCTGGGCCTGCGTCGTGTCCTGGGCAAGGAGGCGACCGGAAACGCTCAGCGCAGCGGTCGTAAACAGTCCAATCAAGGCAGCACGGAAACGGATCATTGAGGACGTGGCGTGAAGTAGAAGGAAACGGGCAGGACGTCGGCCTCATACCCGTCGGGAAGCGGCCCGAAGGCCTTGGCGGCTCCCGCTGCTTCGATGGCGCCCTGAGCGGCGATATCGAACGAGAAATTTCCGGACCCATTCGTGACCCTGATCTCCCGCACCGTGCCGTCCCTCAGAATGAGGAAGCTCACTTCGGCCTTGAGCGAGGAGCCCATGGGACGGTCCCACCGCCGGTAGACCTCCTGCACGATGTTCCGGAGGTACTCCGGGAACGCAAAGGCCAGGCCCGGCGTGCTTACGGTCACGGCGTCCGATCCGGTGCTGGGCTTTTCACCGGGCAGCGGGGCCTGCTGTGCCGTGGTTCGGGGATTGGGCTCGGTCTTCTGCTCGGTCTCCGCGGGCTTGGGCGGAGGCGTCGGAGCCGTCTTCGGCAGCGGTTTGGGCGCCGGCTTGGTCGGTGCAGGAGGTTCTGCAGGCGGCCGCGTCACGGTTTCCGGAGCGGGTTTCTGCTCTGGTTTGGGTGCTGGTGCCGCGACCAGCTCCACCGCATAGGACGGCGGTGATGGAGGAGGCGGCTGGACTGCGACCCACAGAAAAGCCACCACGCCGGCGTGAACCGCCACGGTTCCGAAGAGACCGGCTCCAACACCTCCGGTCGGTTGACGGATCGCCGCGGCGTATCTCACGGCGCAGTTTCGTCCTGGGCGACGAGGCCCACGTCGCGCACTCCCGAGGTGCGGATCACGGCGAGGACGCGGACCACGTCCCCGTAGGGCACTCGGGAATCGGCCCGCACGTAGACCGAGGCCGGCTTGCGCGCCGTAACCAGCGACTTGAAGGTGATGCGAAAATCGTTGTAGGAAACCTGGGTCTGATCGATGAAGATCCGGCCCTGGCGATCCACCGAAACCACCATGCCTTCGCGGGCGGTGATCGGCCGCGCTTCGGCGCGGGGCAACTGAACGTCCACCCCGCCCTGCATGATAGGTGCTGCGATCATGAAGATGATCAGCAGCACGAAGGCAACGTCCACCAGGGATGTGACGTTGATATCCGCGTTCAGCGGCAGCTCGCCGTGACCACGCAGCCCGCCGCGTCCCAGTCCGGTCAACATTTTACAGCAACCCTTCTCTCGCCATGCTGCCCACGATTTCGTGGGCGAACCCTTCAAGCTCACCGGCGAACAAGCCGATCCGGTTCACATACGCATTGTACGCAATCACCGCCGGGATGGCAGCCGCCAGACCCGCCACAGTGGTGACGAGCGCTTCGGCGACGCCGGGCGCCACCGCCGAGAGGTTACCTGAGCCCTTGGACGCAATGCCGATGAACGCGTCCATGACGCCCAGCACGGTGCCCAGCAGACCGAGCAGTGGGCTCACGGAACCGATGGTGGCCAGCCAGGAGACGAACCGCGCCATCAGGTCCCGCTCCGCGGCCACCTCCTTCCCCAGGACCATTTTCAGGGCTTCGACCTGAGTGCTCGTCAGGGTGACCCGGCTCGCCTCGTCCTTGAGCCCACCGGGACGCAACTCGGAATAGAAGTTGAGCGACTCGCGAAACAGGCGGTTATAGGGCGAGGGCGGCAGCTTCATCACGGCATGGTAGGCATCCGTCAGGCGAGTGGTCCGCTCCAGCTCGGAGAAGAAGCGATCCGCCTGCTTCTTGAGCCGGCGGAACTGCCACCATTTGAGCCCGATGATAAACCAGGAGATCAGCGAGAAGGCTGCGGTGATGGCCAGGACAACTTTGGTTTCGACACTGCTGGTGAGGACCAGGTCCCACGCGGAGGAAAGCGACGGTCCGGTCTGCTGCATCAGGGGGCTCCCTGCTTGAACCAGTTGACGAGTTGTTCGAGGCCGTCCTCGAAACGATGAACGGGCGTCCAGCGAAGTCCGTTACGTGCCTTGTCGATCACCAGTGAGTTGCGGCGCAATTCTCCCGGCCGCGGCGGGGCGAACTCCAGATCGGGCTTGCGGCCGACGATCTTTCCAACCGCCTCGGCCAGCTCGAGCACATTGCGTTGAATGCCGGTGGCGATGTTGAAGGCGGTGCTGTCGAGATCGCCTTGGGCCACCTGTGCGGTGGACGCGGCCAGATTCGCTCGCGCCACGTCCTGCACGAAAACGTAGTCCCGGGTCTGCAGCCCGTCTCCGAATACAGTGAGCGGCTGCCCGGCCAGGAGGCGTGAGGCGAAGATCGAAATGACGCCCGCCTCCGACTTGGGGTCCTGACGCGGCCCGAAGACGTTCGCGTAGCGCAACGCCACCCGCTCGAACCCGTTCAGTTCTCCCAGGGTTCGGAGATAGTACTCTCCCGACAGCTTGCTCACACCGTAGGGCGAAATCGGAAGCTTGGGGGCGCTTTCCGGCGTCGGGATGGTCTCCGGGTCGCCGTAGACGACACCGCCGCTGCTGGCGAAGACCACCCGCTTCACCCCGCCCTCGGCGGCACCTTCAAGCAGGTTGATCAGCCCGACCAGGTTGATGCCGGCATCGTAGGACGGCTGGCTGACCGAGACTCGCACGTCGATCTGCGCCGCGTGGTGATTCATGACGTCGAAGCCACCCTTCGCGACCGTGGACCGCGCCTCGGGAGACCTGATGTCGGCCTTCACGAACTTGGCACCCTTGGGAACATTGCTCTGCTTGCCACGAGACAGATCGTCGAGGACTGTCACCTCCCATCCGGCGCGGAGGTGCTCCTCGGCAATGTGGGACCCGATGAACCCTGCTCCGCCGGTGATCAGTATCCGTCCGCTCATGCAGCTCCCTTTCCCCCGTTGGACTCCAGCTTGACTGGCGCAGAAACATAATGACGACGAGGGGCGCCCGAGAGCGCCCCTCGTCAAGACTTGCGATCACCGGACCGGCCGATCAGGACGGAAGCTTGGCGACCTGATGGACTCCGGCGCCGGGCCGGATGTTGGGCTGGATGAGTTTCGCGATGCGGACGCTAGACGATTGCTCGCCGACGTGCACCACCTGCACCAGGGCCATGACCTCGTCGAGCGTTTCGGCCTCGCCCTGCGGAGCCTCGACATATCGCTTCGAAGAGCGGACTTCGAAAATGTCTCCGAGGTTTACCCCGTCCTTGCGGCCGCGATCAATGAAGAGCACGTCGAGCGGACCCTTCAGCTGCTGCAGGTCCCGGCTCTGGATGACATGCCCCTGGACTCCATCCGAAATCGGCACGCTGCGGACGCTGCCCGGGTCCGGGAACTTCTCGGCCGGAAGGAGGAACTGATTGTTCAGAATCTGGGCGTACTGCTGAACCACGACTCCGACGTCCTCTGCCCCGCTCACATCGGTGACCCGGACCAGACCGGTGGGCACGAGCACCAGGCCCCAGTCATTGATCTCGCGGTCGATGCGGACGATGAGGAGAGTATCGCCGACTTCATACTTCGCCCCTTCCGGCGGCCGGATCCCGACCTCGGAATAGATCCGCGCCCCTTTATGAGGAGACGAGGTGCTGATCTGCTGGGGAGTAACCGAGCCCAGCAGCTGACCGAAGGGAAGTTTCTGTTCCTCTGAGAGGAAACCGGAGCTATAGAACTCGTCCTCCCGAATGGGTCGGTAGAGCCGGCTGATTCCGCCTTCGATACCGTTCTCCACTGTCCCGCTGCTGGTGGCCGAACAACGCGCTCAGGTCGTCGGCGTCACGCTCCGGCTGAGTGTCCTGCAGCTCGCCAACCTGAGCCTCGGCGAGGCCAGGCTCGGCCATGTTGGAATCCGCCGGAGCCCCCGCCATACCGGAATCGGGGGCCTGCCTCAGCCGACACCGGCGCGCCAGGTTCGGGCGGAACCGGCGTATCCTCGGAAGGCACGGCGGCCACATCAGGCCCGCCTTGCAGTCTCAGGACCTCACCGGGGTAGATCCAGTGCGGATCTTCCACCACGTTGGTATTGAGCCGGTAGATCTCAGGCCAGAGGAAGGGATCGCCGAAATACTGGCGGGACAGGTCCCAAAGAGTGTCGCCCGGCCGGACCTCGTGAGAGTCGGGTCGGGGGGTCTGGGCCAGCACCGCGCTCGGCAGGGCCAGAGCGGCGACGACGGCGAAGAGGCGACTTGGGCTTGAGCCAGTCATTTCACAACCCTCGCTTGATGTTCGTGGGGGCAAGCCAATATAGGCCAACTGCATCCAGCGCGCCACCTAGAGATCACACGAGGACAGTAACCGTAAAACGTTGGAGTTTAACCAGTTAACCAACATCAGCGAAAACCGGGGAACGCCGTTTGGCGGGATCGGATCCTTGGCAGCATGCCTTGATCCGCGTGCTTTAAGCGAGGGTCGGAGCCACCCGCCGGCGGACCGCACCGGCGGGTGTCCGGGCCTCAGAATGGCAGGTCGTCGTCCTCGGCGTCCAGGGCTTCGGGGAAGTCTTCGAAGCCTTCCTTGCCCTCCTTCTTGGGACCGGCCGCCGCGGCGGTGGCTCCCACCCGAGCCGGTGCCGACTCGGCCCCTGCTCCACCCTGTCGCCCCCCCAAGAGGATGATGTCCGAAGCCACGATTTCGGTGGTGTAGCGGGTCTGGCCTTCCCGATCCTGCCAGGAGCGATATTCGATCCGGCCTTCGACGTAGACCTTATCTCCCTTCTTGCAGAACTTTTCGGCGATATCGGCCAGGCCGGTACCCCGACTGTTGTTCCACAAGATGACCTTGTGCCACTCGGTCTTTTCCTGCTTGTCTCCTCCCTGACCATTCCACTGGCGGCTGGTGGCTACCGACAGCGTCGCGACGCGGGTCCCGTTATTGGTGCTGCGCACCTCGGGGTCAGCGCCGAGGTTTCCGATCAGAATCACTTTGTTCAGGCTGCGGCTGCTCACAGGAACCTCCACACTCAGGCGTGACGGGGAAGGATTGGCGGACGCCTCGACGCTAGCGGCAGGGCGGTCCTCCACACTAACCAGAATCTACATCGGCGGTGGCACATTCACGCAGAGGTGGGGAGCGGCAAGTGCAGAACCAGCGCGTCCTCCACCGGCTGCCGGTAATACCGCTGTCTGGCCCCGACGACCCGGAACCCGCTAGCCAAGTACATGGCCCGGGCGCCGGCATTCGACTCCCTGACCTCGAGAAAGACTTCCCGCCCTCCACGAAGTTGGAGTTCGCGGAGGCCCGCTTCAAGGAGTATCCTGCCCACCCCCCGGCGGCGATGGTCGGGATCTACCGCGAGGTTCAGCACTTCAGCCTCACCTGCCACCAGGCGAGCCAGAAAGTATCCCTGAAGGTCCTTGCCCATAGCGGCCACAAGCCCGAAGCAGACCGGCGTGGACAGGACCTCACGAAATCCCTCGGCGCTCCACGGATCGCTGAAACAGCGACGCTCGAGGATGCTGAGGGTGGTCGAGTCAGCCGGAGACGCTGGCCGGATTCGGTAGCGGTCGTCCATGGGTGCGTTCCCACTGCACCTGCGCCTCGGCGGGCCGGCCGTAGTCCGGCTCCCACCGTCGGGGGTCGCTAATCCGGCGGACTCCCCCTGATAAACCGATCAAGCGAAGCAACGTGGCAGCAGATGGCCAGACTGGAACTCCGTCCATCCGATCCGCGGCGGGGCCGGTTATCACCTCTGGTACCAGTCCGGAGGCGTTGAGATCGTCGGGCCGGTGGACCGAGGGTGCAAGGACTGTATCCACCCGGCTCGAGGTCACCCGGTAGGCGGCGGCAAAGACCTCACCTCGCAAGGCATCGCCAATAGCAAGCACAAGGCGACCGTCGTGCCCTGCCGCTGCGGCTGAGGAGAGCAGCGATGGGGTACTCCAGAGCGCGATCGGCTGGCTTTCCACCAGCCCCTTGGCGACGGCAGCACCGACCCTGAGCCCGGTGAAGCTGCCGGGTCCATCGGCAAGCACAATCGCTTCAATCTCGAGAAGACGAGCCCCCGCGCGGCGCAGGGTTTCAAGAATCGCGGGGAGGAGCTGCGACGCGTGACGCCGCGCGCCGGAGATTTCCTCCTCGGCAAGAACGGATCCGGGAAGACCGAGCGCAACGGAGGCACGATCGGTGGCCGTATCAATCGCCAGCCACATCAGAGGCGCTCCAGACCGCGGCGCGCCGCGTCGGCGAGATGGTGGAGACGGAATCGGATGGTTGGAGTCGGCACCCAGCCCGCGGCTTTCTCGGGCCACTCGACCAGAATGGCGTCGCCATCGGCGACGAGTCCCTGCCAGTCGAGATCCCGCGCTTCCTCCGAACTCCGGAGCCGATAGCAGTCGAGATGGTAGACGGGGCCGCGACGTCCCTCGTAGCGGTGCACGAGCGCATACGAGGGGCTGGTGGCGGGAAGGGTGACGCCGAGGCCGCGTGCGATGGCGCGAATGAAGGTGGTCTTGCCCGCGCCGAGGTCTCCCTCAAACGAGAGCACCGCTCCTGATGGAAGACTGCGGCCCAGCGCCTCACCCTCGGCGTCGAGGTCTGACTCGGACAGCTCCCGCATCAGGCGCGGCGGCGGCGGGCGGCGGCACCGGGCCTCCGCATCCGCGGCGCGGACTGTCCGGAGAAGCCGGTGCGCTGGACATCGGGGGCGTCGACCGCGCGCAGGTCGTTGAGCTGATCGCGAAGGACCGCGGCGATTTCAAACTCGAGGTTCGCGGCCGCTTCCTTCATCTGTCGCTCGAGCGCCGCGATGGCCTGGGCGCGCTTGGCCGGATCGTGGAGGTCGGCAACGGCGAGACTCTCGGTTCGGGGCGGTGGCTTCTCGGTACGCGCGTCCGCCACCCGAGTCGTGAGCCGGACCTGTTCCATGGACTTCACGATCGAGCGCGGGGTGATGCCATGAACGCGATTGTGGTCCAGCTGCAGACCGCGCCGGCGGCTCATTTCGGCCAGCGCGCGCTGCATGGAGCCGGTCATCCGGTCGGCGTAGAGAATTCCCCGACCATTGATATTGCGGGCGGCACGGCCGACGGTCTGAATCAGGGCGCGGTCGGAACGGAGAAATCCCTCCTGGTCGGCATCCAGAATGGCGACCAGCGAGACCTCCGGCAGGTCGAGGCCCTCCCGCAGCAGGTTGATTCCTACCAGGACGTCGAAGTCCCCCAGCCGAAGTCCTCGAAGGATTTCCATCCGCTCGATCGCGTCGATGTCGGAATGGAGATAGCGAACCCGGACTCCGGTCTGCTGCAGGTAGTCGGTGAGGTCCTCCGACATCCGCTTGGTCAGAGTGGTGACCAGGACCCGCTCCCGCTGCTCGACCCGCTTTCGGATTTCGGCCAGAAGGTCGTCCACCTGGCCCTTCACCGGCCGGACTTCCACCTCGGGGTCCACCAATCCAGTGGGCCGAATGATCTGCTCTACTGCCACTCCGCCGGAGAGACCCAGCTCGTACTCACCCGGAGTTGCCGAGAGCGAGATCATCTGGGGCACGAGGGTCATGAATTCGTCGAATGTCTGCGGCCGGTTATCGAGCGCCGAAGGCAGACGGAAGCCGTACTCGACCAGCGTTTGCTTTCGGGCCCGGTCGCCGTTGTACATGCCGCCGATCTGGGGCAGCGAGACGTGTGACTCGTCCACGACGACAAGGAACTCGGGTGGGAAATAGTCCAGGAGGCACGCGGGACGGTCCCCTTCTCTGCGCCCCGTCAGGTGGCGCGAGTAGTTCTCGATCCCTGCACAGGTCCCGACCTCCAGCATCATCTCGACATCGAAGGTCGTACGGGATTCAAGCCGCTGCGCTTCGAGCAGCTTTCCGGCTCCTCGGAGCACCGCCAATCGCTCCGAAAGCTCCGCACGAATCGCCTTCACCGCCCGTTCGATGGTTGCGCGCTCGGTGACGAAGTGAGTCGCCGGGTAGACGGCGCAGCGGTCCAGAGTCGTGAGAGGCTCGCCGGTGATAGGGTGGACCTTGGTGATCCGTTCGATCACGTCTCCCCAGAACTCGACTCGGAGGGCCTGCTCGGAATAGGCCGGGAAGATCTCGACCGTGTCTCCCCGGACCCGGAAGGTTCCCTGCTCGAAGGAGACATCGTTCCGCTGGTACTGGATCCGAACCAGGTCGGCGAGGAGGCCGTCCCGTCCCATCGCCTCCCCCACCTTGGCGCTCATCATGAGTTTGCGATACTCGATCGGATCGCCTAGGCCGTAGATAGCACTCACCGTGGCAACGATCACGACGTCGTCCCGCTCCATCAGGCTGGATGTCGCCCGGAGCCGCAGGCTCTCGAGATCCGCGTTGATCGAAGCGTCCTTCTCGATGTAAACGTCGGTCTGGGGGACGTATGCCTCGGGCTGGTAGTAGTCGTAGTAGGAGACGAAGTACTCCACCGCATTGCCAGGCAGGAACTGGCGGAGTTCCCCATACAGCTGCGCCGCCAGGGTCTTGTTATGAGAGAGGACCAGAGTAGGACGGCCGTAGTTCGCGAGGACGTGAGCCAGCGTCATCGTCTTGCCCGACCCCGTGACGCCGAGCAGAGTCTGATACCGGTCTCCCCGGTGCAGACCCTCGCTCAGGCTCTCGATGGCTTTCGGCTGATCTCCCGCCGGCTCGAAGGGAGCCACGACCTTGAAGGAGGGACTCGGCATGGGGAGAAATATACCGTCTTCGGTGGATCTTCGGTACGGGCTACTTCCCTCCGCCGGGCAGGCCACCCATTTCCAGCAATCGTTTCCATTGAGCGGGAGTCACCGGCATCACCGAGAGCCGGCCCATCCGCACGAGGGCGAGATCCTTGAGCGAGGCCTCAGCCTTGACCTCCGCGAGTGTCACCGGCCGTTCGAGGCGGCGCTCGGGTATCACATCGACGACCACATGCTTCGGATCGTCCTGCTTCGGGTCGGGATACGCCGCCTTGGCCACTTTCGCGAGCCCGATCACCGCCTTTTCAGCTCCAGTGTGGTAGATCAGCACGCGATCTCCCGCTTTCATGGTCCGAAGATGGGCCAACGCGAGATTGTTCCGCACTCCGTCCCAGGTGGTCCGGCCTTCTTTCTCCAACTGGTCGTAGGAGTAGGTCGTCGGCTCGGTCTTGAGCAGCCAGCTGCTGGGCATTGAGCAACTCCCCAAGTGAATTGAGGGTCTAAGGATAGGCCGACGCGGCAGCCGTCAATCTGGCGCTTGCGTCTTACCCTGCTGCGGCACTACGCTGAGCGGTGCAGGGCCGATCCAGGCCGGCAATCCAGTCGAGGTATCATCTGTCAGCTTCGTTCCGAGTGATGCGGCACCCGAATCTGGGGATGTGCGCCCTCGCTGGCCTGCTCGCTTCGGGCTGTCACGATGGAGCGCGCCGTTCGACACCGGTGCTCGTTGTCGTGTCGGGGATCGCGCCTGGCGTGGAGCTGGCGAAGCAGGATGTCCGAGGTCTGACTCCGGAGCGGGGGGAGGAGATTCGGATCGTGGTTGACACCGAGGATCATGCCGGAGCAGAGCGGGTCGACAACGAGGCGAACCGGGCCGAGCGACTGGTGGAGACCCCGGGACTGTTCGCGCTGGTTGGCCACCTTGGCAGTCGCGGCTCACTGGCAGCGGCGCCAGTCTACAATCGGGCCGAGGTAGTGCAGCTGGTCCCCACCGCGACGAGCCAATTGTTGCGCGACGTTGGGCCGTGGACCTTCACGCTCACAGCTAATGACTCGGTGGAAGGCGCGGTCCTGGGTCGCTTCGCCGCGGAATACCTCGGCGCCCGACGAGTCGCGTTGTTCTATGTGCCGGACGAATATGGGATGGGTCTGCGGGTTGCCGCGATGCGGCAGTTGCGAGAACACGATGTGCGAGTGGTAGACAATGTGCCGGTCGTAGCGGGGCCGACCTGGAGGTCCTGCTCGGGTCCTCTATTCGGCGATCGCCGCCGGATCTGATTCTCTGCATGTGCCCCGCGGCGCAGACCGGCAATCTGCGCGGATTGCCGAGACAGCTGCAGCCTGGCCTCAGAGTCCTCGCCGGGGACGCCGCAACCAGCCTGTCGACGTTGATCGAGGCCGGCGGTCAGGCCACGGATTCCATCTATGTCGCCACTTTCTGGGTTCCACCGGGAACCACCGACGCGGGCCGGAAGTTCACGGCGCGGTTCAAGGCCATGACCGGACGACTCCCGAGGCGGGAGACGCACTGGTGTACGACGCGATCATGCTGCTCGCCACCGCGGCCACCAACGTCGGTACCCGGCACGAAATGATCCGACAATACCTGGAGGCGCTGGGCACCAGCCGTCCGCCATATCTCGGAGTGACCGGACCCGTCGCCTTCGGCATGCATCAGACTTCCTCGGTAACCATCGCCCGGGTCCGACAGGGCGCCCTGGAACCGGTCGCCTGGCAATGACCAGCTCCGGTCCTGTCCGACGCGGCCGCCCGGCGCTCAGTCTCCGGACCATCCTGCTGCTGTTCGTCCTCGGCTTCATGCTCTATGCCGCGGCGATCACGCTGTATTTGTCATATACCGTCACGGCGCAGGCCCGGAAGTTGGGGCGATCGGTGCAGCCGCTGGACTATCTCTTCGGCGACCTGACCGACCGGGTGCAGGGGTTGGAGAATACGACCACCGACACCTGGCGGCTTGCGATCGCCGGGAAGCCGGTCCCACCCGACACCTCTGCGGCCATCCGTGCCAGTGCGACCCGTAACGGGGGAAACACCTCAGCGGCATCCTTCGCCGCTCTCCCCCGGGGGTTTCGCACTCGGCTGGCCCAGACTGATGAAGATGTGGCGCGGCTCGGAACCATGTTGCTCGAAGTCTCCGGACTGCTGGAGCTGGGGCGATTCGACGAGGCCCGCCAGCGCCATGTCGTGGTTGACTCCCTGCTCGCCGAGGTCCAAGGCAGACTGACGCAGTCGCGACGGGACGCGCTTCCCATCCTGATTGAGGAAGAGCGTCAGCTCTCCGCCACGACCACGAACGCAGTGCGGGCGGTGACGGTGTGGATGCTCGCCGGCATGGTCCTGATCCCGCTGGGGCTGCTGGTCGCCTCGCGCCTCGTGGCCAAGCCACTGGCGGAATTGGAGCAGGGTCTCGCCCGGGTCGCCGAAGGCGATCTCCACGTGGAGCTGGCGGTGTTGCGTGACGACGAGGTGGGACAGCTCAAGCGGCACTTCAACGACATGACCCGGGTGCTGCGGGATCGCGCAGAGGAACAGGGCCGGTTCATGGCGGCGGGACAATTGATCGCGGGTGTCGCCCACGAAGTGAACAACCCGCTCATGGCCGTAGTAGCCATGTCCCAGGCTCGGCTCAGCGTGGGAGATGTTACCGACGAGCAGCGCGACGAGCTGGTACAAATCAGCCGCCAGGCCCGGCGGGCGGGTAAGCTGCTGTCCGGTCTGCTGCGCTTCGTCAGGATGGACGAACGTCCCAAGGCGCAGGCGGATCTCAACTCGGTGGCGCGCGATGCCATCGACCTCGTGGCGTATCAATTCGGAGTGGAAGAAATCATCCTGGAGGGAGACCTCGATCCCGGGCTGCCCGCCGCCCGGGGGGATCCGGCGCGGCTCGAACAAGTTCTGGTCAACCTCCTGAGCAATGCGATTCACGCCCTGGGGCACGTAGATCCTCCCAGACGTCTGCAGGTGGACACCTCAACCGACGGGGAGCAGGTCTTCCTGGCGGTGCAGGACAACGGCCGGGGAATTCCCGAGGAATTGCGGGGGCGGATCTTCCGTCCCTTCGTGTCGACGAAAGGCAGGCAAGGGACCGGATTGGGGCTATACCTGGCCCGCCAGATTGCCCGTGAGGCCGGAGGTGACCTCGCCGTGATGGCGGCCCCGGGTGGCGGTGCTCGCTTCGTCCTCTCCTTGCCTATCGCGATCAGCGCCGAATATCCATTGCCGCCACGGCCGCCAACGCCTACCCCGGTTCCAGGTCAGGCTCCTCTCAACGGATTGCGCGTGCTGCTGGTTGACGACGAAGAAGCCTTGCGCCGCCCGCTCGGTAAGTACTTGAGAAGGAGAGGAGCCGACGTTACCGAGGCGGGAGATGGGAAGGCCGCGCTGGCAGCGCTGCAGGTCTCGGGCGTGGACGTAATCGTAGCCGATCTTCGAATGCCTCGGATGGACGGCATGGAGATGTATTCCGCTCTCGAAGCGACGCGCCCTGACCTCGCGCGAAGGCTGGTGTTCCTGTCAGGAGACCTGTCGGAGCTGTCTGCGGCGGGGCGACTGCAAATTCCGAACGATCGGATCCTGCTCAAGCCGGTGGATCTCAAGACGCTCGAGGAAGCGGTGACGCGAGTCGCCCGCCTCGGCCGGGTCAAGGATGAGTCGGAGGCGCCTCCCGCCGTTCCACATCCGTAACGCCCTTCACCTTCCGAATCGCCTTGATCACCTTCGCCAGGTGAGTGCGGTTGTCCACCTCGACGAAGACCGAACCGAAGACCGAACCGTCCTTGGTGCTGAGATCGGCCGCCTTGATGTTGGTGCCCGACTGGCTGATGGCTTCCATGATGTCGGCATAGAGGCCGCGACGGTCTTCGCCGCTGACGCCCAGCCGCACCGCGAACGCCTCTCCCTGAACTTCCCGCCAGTCGATTTCGACCCGCCGCCCTTCCCCGCTCAGCATGAGCAGGTTGGGGCAGTCGGCGCGGTGGATGGAGATACCGCGCCCCTGCGTCACGTAGCCGACGACGGTGTCGCCCGGCACGGGCTGGCAGCATTGGGCGTAGCGCACCATCAGACCGCTCAAGCCCTGAATCTTGATGCCGGATCCGAGGCGGATCCGGTTGATCACCCGCCCGATGACGCTGGGCTTCACTTCCTGAAAATCCTCCGCCGAGGCGTCGGGATGCAGCGCGCGGAGCGCCTGCACGATGGTGACGTCGCCCCGGCCGACGGCGATCTCCAGCCCTCGCCCATCGGCAAGGCCGAGCGACTCGGCCGCCTTCCGCAGCTGCTCGGGTTCCGGCGCGGCGAGCCGACGGCGCTTCAGCTCACGCGCGATCTGTTCGCGGCCCAGCACGACGCTCTCTTCCTCTTCCTGGTGGCGGATCCAGGCTTTGATCTTGTGCCGCGCCCGCGCGGTGCGGACATGGGAGAGCCAGTCGCTGCTCGGCTTGGCGTTGGGGCTGGTCAGGATCTCGATGGTGTCGCCGTTACGCAGCTCCCGGTGCAAGCGGCGCGATGCGACCGTTGACCTTGGCTCCCTGGCAGTGGACGCCGACTTCGGTGTGCACCATGAAGGCGAAATCGATCGGGGTCGCGCCCTTGGGGAGCTGCTTCACGTCGCCCTGCGGCGTGAACACGAAGATCTCGTCCTGGTACAGGTCGATCTTGAGGAACTCGAGGAACTCCTCCGGCGTGTGGGCATCCTGCTGCAGCTCGATAAGCTGGCGGAACCAGTGGAGCTGCTGGTCCAGCTCGTTGCGACGCCCGTCGGCTTTGTACAGCCAGTGGGCCGCGATACCGAACTCCGCCGTCCGGTGCATCTCCTGGGTCCGGATCTGAACCTCGAACAGCTGGCCGCCGGGGCCGAAGATCGTGGTGTGGAGCGACTGGTACGCGTTGGTCTTGGGGCTCGCGATGTAATCCTTGATCCGCTCCTGGATCGGGGTCCAGTTGTGATGGATGATCCCCAGCACGTGGTAGCACTCGGGGACGGTGCGTACCATCACCCGGATCGCCATCAGGTCGTAGATCTCGTCGAACGGCTTGCCCCGCTTCTTCATCTTCTGATAGATGGACCACAGGTGCTTGGGCCGCCCGGTGACCTCGAACCACTCGATGCCCGCGCGCTTGAGCTCGTACTCGAGCGGCGTCTTGAGTTTGAGGATGAGCTGCTCCCGCGCCGTCTTCTTGGCGGCGACCTGCTGCACCAGGGTCCTGTAGTCCTCGGGCTCGAGGTACTTGAAGGCCAGGTCCTCCAGCTCGGCCTTGATGCCGGCCATACCAAACCGGTGGGCGAGCGGGGCGTAGATCTCGCGCGTCTCGGTGGCGATCCGCACCCGCTTCTCGGGCGGCAGCGGATCGAGCGTCCGCATGTTGTGGAGCCGGTCGGCCAGCTTGATGATGATGACCCGCGCGTCCTTGGCGATCGACAGCAGCAGCTTGCGGTAGTTCTCGACCTGCTGCTCCGCCGAGGAGCGGAAGGTGAGGCTGGAGATCTTGGTGAGGCCGTCCACCAGCCCCGACACTTCGGGGCCGAATTCCCGGGCGATGTCCTCGGCACGGACGTCGGCGTCTTCGACCACGTCGTGCAGCAGGGCCGCGCAGATCGAGGTGGTGTCGAGGAGCTGTTCCACCAGGGTCTTGGCGACGGCGATCGAGTGCTGAATGAAGTCCTCGCCCGACACCCGCTTCTGGCCCCGATGCGCCGACGCACTGAAGCGCAGCGCCCGCTCGATCTGCTCCAGATCGAGCCGGTCCGCGTGCCGCTCCAGCAGGGCACGGAAGTCGGGGGCGATGTCGGGCGTCGAAACGGTCACAAGAGTCCCGCCGTGGCGAAGCTCAAGAACCGATCGCCCGCCAGAATCACGTGATCGTACACCGGCAGGTCGAGCAATCGGCCGGCCTCCACCAGTTGTCTGGTGACCGAACGGTCTTCGGCCGAAGGGGTGGGATCTCCGCTCGGATGGTTGTGCACCACGATGATGCCCGCGGCCGCCTCGGCGATCGCCGCGCGGAACACCTCGCGGGGATGCACCAGCGAGCTGTTGAGGAGGCCTCTGGTGACCAGGACATCGCGGAGCACACGGCTCTGGCTGTCGAGAGCCAGCAGATGGAACTCCTCCACCGCCAGGTCGCGCAGCCGGGCAGCCAGCATGCGGACGACATCCTCGGGCTCCCGGATCCGGAGTGCCGCCGGACGGGACTCCGCCATGAGGCGGCTGGCCAATTTCGAAGGCGGCAAGGAGACGAGCGCGCCTTGGCGGGCCCGACGCCCGCGGCCTGCTGCAATTCAGCCGGCGGCCTTGCCGCCAGGCGGCGCAAGGACCCGCCGCTCACCTCGAGCAGCCGGCCGGACACCTCGAGCGCACCAACTCCGGCCCTCCGGTTCCGAGGAGGATGGCAAGGAGCTCGGCCGGGGTCAGCGCGCCGGCGCCCAGCGCCCAGAGGCGCTCGCGGGGGAGTTCGGTTGATTGGTGAATGGCGGTGTCTGACACCGCAGGAAGCTAGAGCGGAGACGACGCGGGACGGGCCTCAAGAAAACGCAACGACGACCAGAAAGCGAAGGCTGACAGCAGCACAACCTGTCAGCCCTCATTGTCAACGATCATCGATCTGCAGTTTTCAATCTTCAATCTGCAATCTTCAATCTGAAATCCCCTACCGTCCCGCCCCGTGACACTTCTTGTACTTCTTGCCCGATCCGCAGGGACAGGGATCGTTCCGACCTACCTCGGGAACCACTCCGGTAGAGGCGGACGCATCGGCCCAAGATTGGTTGACAGCGTCGCTGGGGCAGCGCGAGTTGGAGTCGGCGCCGCCTCCGCCCTTGCCGCGGGCGCGAACAGCTCATCCGCGCCGGTTGGCTCTTCCGGCTTGGTTGCCGCAGCGCGCGGCGGTGGAGTCCGTGGGACGGGAGCACGCCGCCCGCCGAATGCCCCCGGGGGCGGCGGCGCGGCTTGCCGCGGCGGCTCGGCCGACACCTGGATCTTGAGGAACTGCTCGGTGAACGTCGCCTGCACGTCCCGCATCAGGTCCTCGAACATCTCGAACGCTTCCTTCTTGTACTCGACGAGCGGATCCTTCTGGCCGTAGGCCCGATACTGGATCGCGTTGCGCAGCTGATCCAGATCATACAGGTGGTCCTTCCACTTCTCGTCGAGGACTCTCAGCATGACCGCCGAGAGCACCTGCATGTCCACATCGGGCTGCCCGATACTCTTCCCGAACTCGGTCAGGTACTCGACTTTGCGGGTCAGCGTGCGATGCCCTTCCGCTCGGGCGGCCGCAACCATGCCGTTGAGGTCGGGCGCCTTCGCCGGATCGAGCAGGTCGTCGGCCGAAACCAGGAACTGCATGGTGAGTGCGGACTGGACCCCGGTCCGATCGAACTCCTGGGGATTCTTCGCATCCGCCAGCATGGTGGTGACCACCCGCTCCACCGCGCCATCCACCATCCGGGTCGCTTCGGCCTTGATCTGCTCGCCCCGCTCCAGCGCGAACAGCCTCAGGGAGTAGACGACCTCCCGCTGCTGGTTCATGACGTCGTCGTACTCGAGCAGCCGTTTCCGGGCCTGGAAGTTCTGCAGCTCCACCCGCTTCTGGGCCTGGCTCGATGGCGCCGGTGACCCAGCGGGTGGGAGATGACCTCGCCCTCCTCCGCCCCGCCCTTGTCCATCCACGCGCGCGATCCGATCGGAGCCGAACAACCGCATCAGGTCGTCTTCCAGCGAGAGGAAGAAGATCGAGCGGCCGGGATCGCCCTGACGGCCCGAACGCCCGCGGAGCTGGCGGTCGATCCGGCGGGACTCGTGACGTTCGGTGCCGATGATCTGCAGGCCGGCGGGACTCGGTGGTGAGGTCCAGGTCGGCGCCCAGCTTGATGTCGGTGCCGCGGCCGGCCATGTTGGTGGCGATCGTGATCGCACCCTTCTGGCCCGCGCCGGCCACGATCTCCGCTTCGCGCTGGTGGTACTTCGCGTTCAGCACTTCGTGCTTGAGGCCGCGCCGCTTGAGCTGGCGGGAGAGCGTCTCGGAGACCTCGACCGTCACGGTACCGATCAGGACCGGCAGCCCGAGCCCGTGCAGCCGCTCGACCTCGTCGATGATCGAATTGTTCTTCTCGCGCCGGGTCTTGTAGATGTGGTCCTGCTCGTCGTCCCGCCGCACCGGCTTGTTGGTCGGGATGACGGAGACCTCGAGCCCGTAGATCGTGAAGAACTCGGTCTCCTCCGTCTCGGCCGTGCCGGTCATGCCGGCCAGCTTGTCGTACATCCGGAAGTAGTTCTGAATCGTGATCGTGGCGAGCGTCTGGGTCTCGCCCTTCACCTGCACGTTCTCCTTCGCCTCGACCGCCTGGTGCAGCCCGTCCGCCCAGCGGCGGCCTGCCATGATGCGCCCGGTGAACTCGTCTACGATCAGCACCTGCCCATCCTGGACCAGGTAGTCCACTTCTTTCTCGTACAGCGCGTGCGCCTGCAGCAGCTTGTGGATGATGTGGAGCTTCTCGCTCTTCAGCGCATAGTCGGCCTCGACCTCTGCGGCGCTTCGCTACCCGTTCGGCCGGCGACAGGGCTCGGATCGTGGTCGACCTGGTGAATTTCCTCCGAGATGTCCGGGACGAGGAAGAGACCCGGATCATTGGGCGACATCGCAGTGGCGCCCTGATCGGTCAGGTGTACGGAGTGGCCCTTCTCGTCGAGGACGAAGTACAGCGCGTCCTCCAGATCCCGCATGCTTCTGCTGCTTGGTGGGCAGCTTGCGGTCGGCGATATGATCCAGCTCTACCCGCTGCACCGCCTGCTTGATGCCCTGCTCGTTGAGCATCTTGAGCAGCTTCTTGTTCTTCGGCATGCCCAGCCGCGCCAGGTAGAGCTTGACCGCGGCGTCATTCTGCCGCTTGGGATCCTCGAGCAGGCGCTCGGCCTCGGCCAGCAGGTTGCTCACTACCCCGGACTGCTTGCGGACCAGCTCGGCAACCTGGCGGTTGAACTCGCCGTACTTCTCGTCCTTCTCGTTGCCCACCGGACCCGAGATGATGAGCGGAGTCCGGGCTTCATCGATCAGGATCGAGTCCACCTCGTCGATGATGGCGTACGCGTGCTCCCGCTGGACCCGCTGGTCCAGGCCGAACACCATGTTGTCGCGGAGGTAGTCGAAGCCGAACTCGTTGTTGGTGCCGTAGGTGATGTCGGCCTGGTAGGCCGCCCGCCGCTCGGGAGAAGACGGTTCGGTGTCGTCCAGGCACGCGACGGTGAGGCCCAGGTACTTGAAGACGTGCCCCATCCACTGCGAGTCGCGGCGGGCCAGGTAGTTGTTGACCGTGACCAGGTGCGCCCCGCGTCCCGCCAGCGCGTTGAGATAGAGCGGGAGAGTCGCGACCAGGGTCTTGCCTTCGCCGGTCGCCATTTCGGCGATCTTGCCCTGGTGGAGGACGATGCCGCCGATCAGCTGGACGTCGTACGGCACCATGTCCCAGTTCAGCTCATGACCGGTCACCATGACCTTGGTGCCCATGAGCCGGCGGGTCGGCCTCCCGCACGGTGGCGAAGGCCTCGGGGAGCAGATCGTCGAGAGCCGCCTTCAGCTCTTTCTTGTATCGGATTTCGAGCTGGTGGTAGCGATCCTCGAGCTTGTCCCGCTCTTCGGGATCGGCACAGTCGTGGCGTTGCTGCCGGACTTGCTCCAGCTCGATCTTGATCGGGGCAACCCGCTCGGCCAGCTGGCTGCGGAACTTCGTGGTCTGGGCCCGCAACTCGTCCTCCGACAAGCTGCCGAGCTGCGCCTCATGGCGTTTGATGGCCTCAACGATCGGCCGGATCTTCTTCACGTCCCGGTCGTATCGGGTACCAAAGACCGCTGTAGCGAGTTTCTTAAGCATCCTTCAAATATAATCCCTGCGCGAGGATACACGCTGCCACCGGGTCCGGCACCCAGTAGCGAATCGGCTGGTTTTGCGCCACCCGCCGCCGGATCTCGGTAGCCGAAATATCCAGCCTCGGAACCCGCACCACCTGCGCTCCCTCGGGGATTTCGGGCAGATCCACTCCCGGCCGGGCGAAAACGACAACCTGGGCCAGGGTCGGAATCAGCGCTCCTTCACGCCACTGATCCAGCTCCCGGGCTGCGTCTGCCCCGACCAGAAGGGCAAAGCGCTTCCCCGGCTCTCGGGCCTGCAGCGCCCGAAGGGTATCCACGGTGTAGGAAGTTCCAGCCCGATCCAGTTCGGCGGTTTCCAGACGGAAGCGGGGTTGCCCTTCGATGGCCAGGGAAACCATCCGTGCCCTCACCTCCGGTGGAGCACCGTGCCGGCCACGTTTGAAGGGTTGTTCAAAGGCGGGAACGAAGCGCATCTCGTCGAGATCGAGCGCCTCGAGTACGGCCTGGGCTACGATCAGGTGCCCGTGATGAATGGGGTCGAAGGAGCCGCCGAACAGGCCGATCATTGCGCGACGGGACACACCTCATCCGTTCGTGGGGTCCCGGGGTGGAAGCGGCGGAGATAGCCGCAAGTCTCCCCGGCGTCCTCGCGATACCCGAGCTTGTTGTAGACCTCGATCAGCTTGATCAGCGCCTCGGGAATCAGGGAAGTCCGGGGATAGGTCGCGATGAGGTCGCGCAAGTAAAGAATCGCCGAGTCGTAGGCCTTGAGCCGAAGATAGAACTGCGCCGCCTTATACTCCTTCTTGGCGAAGCTTTCCTCCAGATCGGCTATCCGTTGCTTGGCCTTCAACGCTGCGGGGGTATTGGGATACCGATTGATCAATTCCTGGTACGTCGCCAGCGCACTCTGCCCATAGGACGGATCAAGCTCGGGCCGGTGCCAGAGATCGGCGAAGGCGTCCCCGGCGCGGAGTAGCGCCTCCGGAGCCAGCGGGTTGTTCGGGGTGTCATCCGAAACTCGGCGGAATTCCCGGGTGGCCTGAAGCTGGCTCTTCTGCGCGTAGTAGCATTCGGCCAGGCGGAACCGGGCCTCGACGGCCAGGCTGTCTCCAGGCGGGATCTCGAGAGCGAGGCGTTCCAGCTTTTGTGCCGCATCGCCCCACTTGCCCCGCGAATAGTCATTCAGGGCCTCTTGCCAAAGCTTCGACACTTCTTCCGGCGACGCCCCAACGGCTACAGGGCTCGGGGCTCCGATGGGCTCCGACTTACGGCCCCCGCAGGCTGTAACAGCCAATATCGCGAGAGCGATCGTCAACGACTGGCGCATGAGGCGAGAATTCAATTCGCGTTGGCAGCATTGCCGAGAGCGGTCAGACGCTGCCGGGCCATGATGCTGATGGAGTCTGTTGCCTCGGAGTCGATCGCATCCTGATAGGCGATCGCCGCACCGAGAATGTCACCGAGTTTGATACGGGCGTCGCCCAGGCCAACCAGCGCCCTGCGGCCGGTCATGGATCCGCTGCTGAATCCTGCCGCCTTGCCGAACCACCTGGCTGCGACCTCCGCCTGATCTACCGTCAAGGCCTCCTGCCCCAGCTGGATGGCGCAGAGCCCATACCCGCTCGACGCCCGGGTGCGGCTCGCCGGGTCCCGGGTGCGTCGAAGGACGGTTTCGTACGCTCCGGCGGCGGCCTCGCAGGCCGTGGTCTCGCGAGAGGCGCCGGCGTAGAGAAGCAAGATCGAGTCGGCGGTCGCGGCGTCGGGAGCCGAGGCCAGGGCAGCCGGAGCCATCGCCACCGTCTCCTCCGGCGAAAGCTTGCCGCTCCGCGTGAGCCCCAGGGTGTAGCGTGCCATGACACGATTCGGGGCCACGCCGCGCAGAGTCACCACCGCGAGTTGTAATCCCGATCCATCACCGGCCCGTTCCGCAGCCTTGGCGACCAACTCGAGCCCGGTCGCGGCCTCGTCGGCCCGCGAACGATCCTGCGAAGCAAGCTGACGGTACGCCTCGGCAGCCTCCCGAATTTCGCCGGCCTTCAGTGCGGCCGCACCGAGCTTGGCGGAAACCCGCGCATTCTGGCTCAGTTTGGCCGCAGCCCGATACTCCTGGAGAGCGGCCGGGTATTCGGCCCGTCCGTAAGCCGCATCGCCCAGCCGTTCATGATCGGCTGCCCGTCCACCGCAGGCGGTGAGCAGCAGCATGAGACACAGACGTTTCACTCCGAGTTCCGTTCGAGCATCGCGAGGTAGGCTTCGACCCGCGCATTCTTGGGACGCTCCAGGAGACACTCCCGCCACACCTCCTCGGCACCGGCAACATCGCCCGACAGATAGCGCGCGAGCCCGAGCGACGCCAACGCGTCCAGAAAGTTGGGGCGGTCCTGCACCACCCGCTCGAGTTCTTCCCGTGCGGCCAGCGCGTCGCCCGATTCAAGGAGCGTCCTCGCCAGCCGGTATCGAATGTCGGCGAAGCCGGGCCCCAGCTCGACGGCGCGATAGAACTGCTCGATGGCCTGCTCGATCGCGCCCGATTCCGCGTAGGCGGTCGCAAGCAGGGCGTGATGGTTGGCGAGATTGGCTGCGACGTGCGAAGGAAAGCCGGAGGAGTGACGGACGTTGTGGGCCGCAGCGGTCCGGAATGCCTCCGTCGCTTCCTCGGTCCGGCCCATGTCGTTGAGCAGGATTCCGCGATGGATGTGGGCTTCGATGTAACGCGGGTTGAGCTCAAGGGCCCGCTCGAAATGGGCGAGGGCCCGCTGGGCCTGACCCAGCAGCGCGAACGAGAGTCCCAGCAGGTGGTGAGCGTCGGCGAACTGCTTGCCGCCGTTGACGACGTGCTCCAGCAAGTGGATGGCGCCGTAATAGTCCTGGAGCGCGAAGCGCTCCCGCGCCTGGTTGATCAGCGGTTCGTCACTGACGCGCATAAGTCTCCTTACTGACGCGCATAGGTTTCCTCGAACCAGGTCAGGAACTGACGAATCCCCTCGCGGAACGTGGTGCGGGGCCGAAACCCCAGCATCCGTTCGGATTTTGTGAGATCGGCGAACGTATGCAGGACGTCCCCCGGTTGTCGAGGTGCCCACTGAATCTGTGGGGTCACCCCCATCGCCCCGGCGAGCTCGTCCACCATGGTCTTGAGCGGAACCGGCTCACGGCTCCCCAGGTTGAAGATCTCCAACCCCACCGGCGCCTTGGCGGTCCAGTCGATCGCGGCGGTCACACCGGAAACGATGTCTGCCACGTAGGTGTAGTCGCGGGATTCGGAGCCGTCGCCGAACAGGGTGACGGGCTCACCCTTGGCGAAGCGGTGCGCAAAGGAGTGAATCGCCAGGTCGGGGCGCTGCCGGGGACCATAGACCGTGAAGAACCGGAGTGCTGCGGCCCTCAATTTCGCGTGCGGCGCGAAGGAGTTGAGCAGGATTTCCCCCGCCCGCTTGGTCGCACCGTAAGGAGAGATCGCGCCCACTGCGGGAACGTCCTCCCGGAACGGCGGCGGGGTGTCGTTGCCGTAGACCGAGGATGAAGAGCCGAACACGAAACGGCTCACCCCTGCCCCCCTCGCGGCGTCCACCACCGATTGAGTACCCAGGAGGTTAGTTCGCACGTAATCGAGCGGTGCAGCGAGGGACGGCCGCACACCGGCCTTGGCGGCCAGATGCACAACCGCGGAGTCAGGCGTAAGCAGGCCCTGCAACGCGGCCCGATCCAGCAGGTCCAATTCCTTGAAGGTGAATCCCTTCTGATCCTGCAGCCGCTCCAGGTTCCGCTCCTTGATCGGCCGGGGATAGAACGGGTCGAAGTTATCGATGCCGATGACCTCGTCGCCCCGAGCGATGAGCGCCTCCGAGAGATGTGAGCCGATGAATCCGGCCGCCCCCGTAACCAGAATCCGCGTCATGCGGCGAGGAGGCCGCGGAAGTACGCGATGGTCTTCACCAGCCCTTCCTCGAGCGGGACCTGGGGCTCCCACTGCAGGACGCTCCGGGCAATGGTCAGATCGGGCTGCCGAACCTTGGGGTCATCCTCCGGCAGAGGGCGACGATCGATCTTCGAGCTCGATCGCGTGAGGCGCAGCACCGCCTCGGCCAGTTGCTGCACCGTGAATTCTCCCGGATTGCCGATATTGGTGGGATCGGTCCTCGAGCTGCCGAAGAGCCGGTAGATCCCGTCGATGAGATCCGACACGTAGCAGAACGAGCGAGTCTGTGAACCGTCGCCGTACACAGTGAGCGGCTCGCCTCGCAGTGCCTGCACGATGAAGTTCGACACGACTCTCCCGTCCCCCGGCCGCATCCGCGTGCCGTAGGTATTGAAGATTCGAACAATGCGGGTATCGACATGATGGTAGCGGTGATAGGCCATCGTCATGGCCTCGGCAAACCGCTTGGCCTCGTCGTACACCCCACGCGGCCCGACCGGATTCACATGCCCCCAGTAGGTCTCGGGCTGGGGGTGAATCTGGGGATCGCCATAGACCTCGGAGGTCGAGGCCAGGAGAAATCTGGCGCCTTTGGCCTTGGCCAAACCGAGTGAATTGTGGGTGCCGAGCGAACCGACCTTGAGGGTCTGGATCGGGAGCTCGAGATAATCGATCGGGCTGGCCGGCGAGGCGAAGTGCAGGACGCCGTCGAGCGGCCCACTAAGCTCAATGAACTTGGTGACGTTGTGCTCTACGAAGGTCCACCGAGGCTGTGACTCCAGGTGGGCGATGTTGTCGCGCGACCCGGTGATGAAGTTGTCCATCCCCACGACTTCGTGGCCCTCGGCCAGGAACCGGTCGGAGAGATGTGAACCGAGGAAGCCGGCGGCGCCGGTGATGAGGACTCTCATGGGCGGCGCCGTCCGATGCCGTGATGGTCGAAGCCCATAGCGCGCATGCGATGGGGATCAAAGAGATTTCTTCCATCGACCACCACCGGCCGTCGCAGCAGGCTTTTCAACCGGTCGAAGTCGGGATTGCGGTACACCAGCCACTCGGTCACGATCACCAGCGCATCGGCGCCTTCGACGGCGTGATAGGGGTCGGGCGCATAGGTGATCCTGTTCCCGAAGAGCTCGCGGGCTGTATGCATGGCCTTGGGGTCATGCGCCTGCACCTTGGCCCCACCGGCGAGGAGCCCCTCAACGAGCGGGATCGACGGGCTCTCCCGCATGTCGTCGGTCTCGGCCTTGAACGCGAGACCCCAGACCCCGACAGTCTTGCCCGAGAGACCGCCCAGGGCATCCTCCGTCTTCCGCAGGAGCACCAGCTTCTGCCGGTCATTCACGGCTTCGGTCGCGGCCAGCAGATCGAACTCGAGACCGATCTCCTTGCCCGAGCGAATCAGCGCCTTCACATCCTTGGGGAAGCAGGAACCGCCGTAGCCAGGCCCTGGGAACAGGAAGGCCTGCCCGATGCGGCGGTCGGTACCGATGCCCTGGCGGACTTCCCTCACGTCCGCTCCAACGCGCTCGCAGAATTCGGCGATCTGGTTCATGAACGAGATCCGGGTGGCCAGCATGGCGTTCGCGGCATACTTCGTCACCTCGGCGGATGGAATGTCCATGAACAGAACCGGATTCCCGGTCCGCACGAACGGCGAGTAGAGCTCCGCCATGATTTCCCGGGATTCCGCCGCGTCCACGCCAACGACGATCCGGTCGGGCTTCATGAAGTCATCGATCGCAGCGCCTTCCTTCAGGAACTCGGGGTTGGAGCAGACCCAGAAGGGGACCTTGGTTTCCGCCTTGACCGCAGCACGCACTCTCTCAGCAGTTCCAACGGGCACGGTGGACTTGGTCACCACCACCTTGGACCCATTCATGTTACGGCCGATGGTACTGGCGGCCGACAGCACGTGCTGCAGGTCGGCGGAGCCGTCCTCGTCCGGCGGAGTGCCAACCGCGATGAATACGACCTGTGCTCCTTTGACCGCGGCGCCCACATCGGTCGTGAAGCTCAGCCGCTGTTCTGCCTGATTGCGACGGACCAGCTCCTCCAGACCCGGCTCGTAGATCGGAATATCATTGGCCTTCAGCCGTTCGACCTTCCGCGCATCAATGTCGGCGCAGACCACGTCGTTGCCGGTCTCGGCGAGGCAGGCGCCGGTAACCAGTCCTACGTATCCCGTGCCAATGACCGCGATGTGCATCGAGTGTACTCCGGCTCAGGCGCGACCAGGGGAGACGGGTGCGCCTCCCTGGGCCAGCGAACGGGTGGCGGCATCGAGCACCCGGACCACGCGGACTCCGTCGGCGTGATCGGCCCGGCCTTTTTCCTCGCCTCGGACCACCCGGATGAAATGCTGGAACTGGACCGTCAGCGGTTCCACGTTCGGCAGCCGGGGGATGAAGATGTCTCCCTCGCGAATCGTGAGGCTCTCGCCGTAGGACCGGTACTCGGGCGGCCGGTTCACGCCCTTGTCGTAGATCGTGAGCTTCTCCCGGGGCTGCATGTCGTCGAAGACCGCCATCTGCCGGGAGCCCACCACGGTCAAGCGACGCACCTTGTGCGGGTCGAGCCAGGACATCTGCACATGGGCCATCGCACCGGACGCGAAGGTGAGATTGAGGAAGACGACGTCTTCGATGCCGCGCTGGAGGTAGGACTTGCCCTGAGCACTCAGGGTCACCGGCATCTCACCCAGCAGATACAGGGCGACGGAGACGTCATGAGGGCCAAAGCTCCACAACGCATTTTCGTCCGGCCGGATCTGTCCGAGGTTGACGCGTTGAGAATAGAGATAGTACAAGTCTCCCAGCTCACGCTTCCCCAGCATCTCCTTCAACCGGTCGACCACCGGGTGGTACTCGAGCAGGTGTCCCACCAGGATCGGGACGTTGCGTTTCTCGGCGTTTTCCGCGAGCCGCTCGGCATCCGCCACCGTCAGGGCAAATGGCTTCTCGATCAGCGCGGGGATGCCGGCCTCGATGGCCATGTTGCCAAGCTCGGCGTGGCTCGTGGCCGGCGTCGCGACGATGACGGCTTCGACCTTCTCCAGCAGCCTGGCGGGGGAGTCGGTAATCGTGGCCCCGGGGTACTGCTTCATGAGGCTGACGCGCACCTCGGGATTCGTCTCGCAGATCGCGACCAGCTCGGCTTCCGAAGAAGCCGCCGCGGTACGGACGTGGTTTCTCCCCCAGGCGCCCGCGCCTATGACGCCGACCTTGAGCCGGCTCAACTGAAGAATCCCTTAACGGCCTGCACGACCGCCTCGCGCTGGGCCGCGCTCAACTCCGGGTAGATCGGGAGAGAAAGCACCGTGTTGGTGACCGCCTCGGTGGCCGGGAGCCGGCCTTCGGCATAACCCAGGTATCCGAAGCAAGGCTGCAGATGGAGCGGGGTGGGATAGTAGACAGCGCAGCCGATTCCCTTCTCCTTGAGGTGCGCGAGAAGCTCGTCGCGCCGCTCCACCCGAAGCGTGTACTGGTGGAAGATGTGCTCGTTGGCGGGATCGGTCTTGGGTGTGCAGACCTCGGGCATGCCCGCGAAGGCCTGGTTGTAGAAGGCGGCATGATGCCGGCGCGCCTCGCTCCAGGCCGCGAGATGCGGAAGCTTCGCGAGCAGGATCGCGGCCTGGAGCGTGTCGAGCCGGCTGTTGGTGCCGACTTCCTCGTGATGGTACTGCTTGGCGCCGCCGTGCAGCCGGAGTTTCCGGAGCCTGGCGGCCAGGGCGTCATTCTGGGTGACGATCATTCCGCCGTCTCCCCAGGCCCCGAGATTCTTGCTCGGGAAGAAGGAGAAGCCGGTCGCTGTGCCCAGCTCTCCAGCCATCCGCCAGGTGCCGCCGATTCGGCGCCTCGCGCCGATTGCCTGGGCCGCGTCTTCGATGACCGCCAGTCCGTGCTTTTCCGCGACTGGGAGAATCGCCTCCATCGGGGCCATCTGGCCGAACAGGTGCACGACCATGATCGCCTTGGTGCGAGGCGTGATCGCCGCTTCGATCGCGGAGGGGAGGATGTTGAAGGTGTCCGGATCGATGTCCACGAACACCGGCTTCCCGCCGGTATTGTGGATGGTTCCCGCCGTGGCGAAGAAAGTGAAGGCCGTGGTGATGACCTCGTCGCCCGGGTTGAGATTCAGCGCCTTGAGCGGCAAGAGCAGCGCGTCAGTGCCGCTGGCGCAGGCAATACCGTGTTTGGCAGCCGAGAGCTTCGCGATAGCAGCCTCGAGCTCGGGTATTTCGCTGCCCATGATGAACGCCTGGCGTTCGATCACCGCCATCATCCGGGGCAGGACTTCCTCCCTGATGGACTGGTACTGGGCAACGAGGTCTAACAGCGGAACGTTCACTCCATCCTCATCGAAAACGGGGCAAAAAAGGGGACCGAAAGCGGCGGAAAGCTAGCCCGCGCTACGGGGAGAATCAATCATTTCGAGCAGGCCTTGACGCTCGCGATAACCCGTGCCGCAACTCGCGCAACGCGCCGAGCCATCCTTGACCGCCAGGCGGTTCCCGCACTGGCACATCCACCCTACCCGACGGGCCGGAACTCCGACCATCAGGGCGAATGCAGGCACGTCACTGGTGACTACGGCCCCGGCGCCGATGAAGCAGTATTCGCCCAGCGTCGCGCCGCAAACGATCGTCGCGTTCGCACCGATCGAGGCGCCGCGGCGGACCAGCGTTTCGCGATACTCGTTTTTTCGCGAGACGTGGCTCCGCGGATTGGTCACGTTGGTAAAGACACAGCTGGGCCCGCAGAAGACGTCGTCCTCCAGCACGACGCCTTCGTAGATCGAGACGTTGTTCTGCACCTTCACATTGTTCCCGATCCGGGTGCCGGGCATAACCACGACATTCTGCCCCAGGTTGCACCGCTCGCCGATCACGGCACCCGGCATCACGTGGCAGAAATGCCAGATCTTGGTGCCCTTGCCGACCACCGCTCCGGCGTCGAGGTAACTGGATTCGTGCACGAAGTAATCGGACATCATAGTTCCTGTTTGGATTGAAGAGCCGTTTTCAATTGCCAATGCCAATCGCCAATTTGCAATTGGCTACGGCTCCGCACTGACTGTCCCGTCCCCTCCCACGAGCTTCACTTCCAGTTCCAAATCCACCCCAAACCGATCGCGAACGGTTCGCCGCACGTGGCCGATCACCTCGCGGACCTGACGCGCCGTCGCACCGCCCGTATTGACGATGTAATTCGCGTGCATCGGCGAGACTTGGGCTGCGCCGATGGAAAACCCCTTGAGCCCTGCCGCGTCTACCAATTGGCCCGCGGTGCGAAGGTTCGGCGCCACCGGAACCGCCGGATTGGTGAATACGCTCCCGCAGCAGGGCCGGTTGAACGGGGTGCCTTCCTGCCGCCAGCGGAAGAGGTCGTTGACCTCCTCGGTGAGGCGCGACGCGGTCTCGGGCTGCAAGCGCACCCGGGTCTCGATCACGATCGATCCGGTGAGGCCGCTCCGCCGGTAGGAGAAGGGGATCTCGTCGCGGCTCCGCTCACGGACGGTACCGTCCCAGTCCACCACGGTCACCGCTTCAATAACATCGGCCCATTCGGCTCCGTGGCAGCCCGCGTTCATGAAGACGCCGCCGCCCACGCTACCGGGAACACCAACCATCTTGTGCAGGCCGCTCCACCCCGATTCGGCGGTACGCCTTGCGGCGATCGGCGCGGGCAGACCGGCTCCGATCGTCCAACGGTCGCCGTCCGACTTGATGGCGTCGAGACCCTTGCCCAGGCGAATAACCAGGGCATCGAGGCCTTCGTCAGGTAACAGCACGTTGGAACCCAGCCCAAGCGCAAACCAGGCGACGCCTCTGCCGGTTGCCAGGCTGGCCGCACGCTCGATGTCTTCGACGGCCTTGGGGAACAGCATCGTCGCCGGGCCGCCGATCCGGTAGGTCGAATACCGGCTCAACGGCTCGGCCTCACGGACTTCCCCACTCACCGCGGCACGCAGGTCGGTCAGGAAGGTTGTTGCCCGCGCACTCACCCCGCCGTCTCCTGCAGCACGTCACGACCGAGGAGATGCCATTCCTGAAGGGACCGGACCTCGCCGACCCGGCTCTTCAACGCGATGATCGCGTCGCAAGCCGCGGCGGCAGCCGACAGCGTGGTCGTATAAGGAACCCGGTGCTGCAGCGCCGCTGCCCGGATCTGGTAGTCGTCCTGTTGGGTCAGCTTGCCCAGCGGAGTGTTGATCAGGAGCTGGATTTGTCCCGAGAGGAGCAGGTCGATGGCGTTGGGACGACCCTCGTACACCTTGAGCACCCGTTCCGCCGGAATGCCGCGCACCCGGAGATGACGCGCCGTGCCTTCGGTCGCCAGGATCCGGAAGCCCATTTCGTGGAAGCGGCGAGCGATAGGCACGACGTTGCCCTTGTCGTGGTCATTCACCGTGACGAAGACCGCGCCACTCTGCGGGAGCGCGCCGTCGGCCGCATGCTGTGCCTTCGCGAAGGCCATCCCGAAGGAATCGGCGATGCCCATGACCTCGCCGGTCGAGCGCATCTCGGGTCCCAGGATCAGGTCAACGCCCTGCAGCTTGTTGAAGGGGAAGACCGCTTCCTTGACCGCGACGTAAGGTTGGACCACGTCGTCCTTGAGGCCGAGCTCGTCGAGGGTCTTCCCCACCATGACCGCGGCGGCAAGGCTGGCGAGTGAAACGCCGGTGGTCTTCGACACGAAGGGAATGGTCCGCGACGCGCGGGGGTTCACCTCGAGCACGTACACGACACCGTTCTTGATGGCGTACTGCACGTTGATCAGCCCCACCACTCCGATCTTCTCGGCGAAGGCGCGGGTGTGCTTGCGCATCTGTTCCACCTGCGCCTCGGAGATGAGATACGGCGGCAGGACGCACGCCGAGTCGCCGGAGTGGATGCCGGCATCCTCGATGTGCTGCATGACCCCGCCGATCACGGTGCGGGTACCGTCGCAGATGGCGTCCACGTCGGCCTCGAACGCATCCTCGAGGAAGGAGTCGATGAGCACGGGGTGGTCCGGCGCCACCCGCACCGCGCGGGCGAAGTAGTCGCGCAGCGAAGGCTCGTCGTAGACGATCTGCATGCCCCGGCCGCCGAGCACATAGGATGGGCGCACCAGCACCGGGTAGCCGACCTGCTCGGCAACCGCGACGGCTTCATCGACCGACAGCGCCGTGCCCGCGTTGGGCTGGGTGACGCCCAGCTCCCGCGCGAGGGCCTCAAACCGGCGACGATCCTCGGCCAGATCAATCGCGTCAGGCGACGTCCCGAGGATCTTTACGCCTGCGGCTTCGAGTCCACGCGCCAGCTTCAGCGGAGTCTGGCCGCCGAGCTGAACCACGACGCCGATCGGCTTCTCGGCGTGCACGATCTCGAGCACATCCTCCAGCGTCAGCGGCTCGAAGTACAGGGTGTCGGAGATGTCGTAGTCGGTCGAGACCGTCTCGGGATTGGAGTTCACCATCACCGTGCGGTAACCCATCTCCCGGAAGGCGAGAGTGGCGCGCACGCAGCAATAGTCGAACTCGACACCCTGACCGATCCGGTTGGGACCGCTGCCCAGGATCACGATGGTGCGGTCGCCACCGGCCTGGACCTCACTCTCCTCGTCATACGAGGAGTAGAGGTAGGGCGTCGAAGAGGGGAACTCGCCGGCGCAGGTGTCTACCGTCTTGTACGCCGGCCGTATGCCGAGGCGATGCCGCAGATCACGGATCTCGGCCTCCTGGCGACCGCGCAGGTCGGCCAGCTGGCGGTCGGAGAATCCCATGCGCTTCATCTTGCGGAGCTGGTCCTTCTGGCCGCGCTCGTCGCCCGGCTTCTTGTCGGTCCATTCGCGCTCGGCTTCAACCAGATCGCTCATCTGGCCCACGAACCAGGGATCGATGCCGCTCCGCTCCGCGATTTCTCCGAGCGGAATGCCCATCTGCAGCGCGCGCTTTACCTGGAAGATGCGCTCCGGTGTCGGCGTACGAATCGCCGCCTTTACCGCCTCCGGACTCAAATCGGTGAGCCGGTCGTCGGACGGATCGCGTCCGAGCACCCAGCCGGTACGGTCGGCTTCGAGGGCGCGGAACCCCTTCTGAAAGGCTTCCTTGAACGTGCGCCCGATCGCCATGGCCTCGCCGACCGACTTCATCTGGGTGTTGAGCCGGGGATCGGCCTCGGGGAATTTCTCGAACGCGAAGCGGGGGACCTTCACCACCACGTAGTCGAGCACCGGCTCGAAGGAGGCGGGTGTCGTTCGGGTGATGTCGTTCGGCAGCTCATCGAGTCGATACCCGACGGCGACCTTGGCGCCGATGCGCGCGATCGGGAATCCGGTCGCCTTCGAGGCGAGGGCCGAAGAGCGGGAGACGCGGGGATTCATCTCGATGACCAGCTGCTCGCCGGTCGCCGGATCCACCGCGAACTGGATGTTGCAGCCACCGGCCGCGACGCCGACTTCGCGAATGATGCGGATCGCGGCGTCGCGCATGACCTGGTATTCCCGGTCGGTGAGCGTCATGGCCGGTGCCACGGTGATCGAATCGCCGGTATGGACGCCCATCGGGTCGAGGTTCTCGATCGAGCAGACGATCACCACGTTGTCCGCTCCGTCCCGCATCACCTCCAGCTCGAACTCCTTCCAGCCGATGATGCTGCGCTCGATCAGCACCGAACCGACCGGCGACAGCTCGAGGCCCCGCCCGACGATCTCCTCGAACTCGTCGCGGTTGTAGGCGATCCCGCCGCCGGTCCCGCCCAGCGTGAAGGAGGGACGGATGATCGCGGGGTAGCCGGTATCGTCCACCGCCTCGAGCGCCTCCTCGATGCTGCGCACGGTGCGGCCTCGCGGGCGTCGCCAGACCGATCCGCTGCATCGCCTGGGCGAATTCCTCGCGATCCTCCGCGATCCGGATGGCCCGCTCGTTGGCGCCGATCAGCTCGACGCCGAACCGAGCCAGGGTGCCGTCCTTGTGCAGCGCCATCGCGACGTTGAGCGCGGTCTGTCCGCCCATAGTGGGCAGCAGAGCGTCGGGCCGCTCGCGCTCGATGACCTTGCGCCACCCACTCCGGCGTGACCGGCTCGACGTAGGTCCGATCGGCGATCTCCGGGTCGGTCATGATCGTGGCCGGGTTGGAGTTCACCAGGATCACCCGGTATCCCTCTTCCTTGCAGCGCGCGAACCGCCTGGGTTCCGGAATAGTCGAACTCGGCTCCCTGGCCGATTACGATCGGTCCGGATCCGATCAGGAGAATCGAGCTGAGGTCAGTCCGCTTGGGCATTCACGAGATCTTTCAGTGTCTGCTCGAGAGCAATGCGCGGCTGCCAGCCGGTCGCCTTGCGGAGTCGCGTTGCGTCACCAACCAGGTGCGGGATGTCGGAGGGCCGGGTGAGCTCGGCATCGACCTCTGGCATCGCACGAATCCCTTCCAGTTCGGCCAACCGATTGAAGATCTCGGCCAGCGAGATGCCCGAGCCGCCCGCCACATTGTAGACCTCCCCGGCTTGCCGCGAGCCAGGAGGGCGAGGTACGCCTCGACCACGTCCCGCACGTCGAGAAAGTCCCGCACCGGCTCCAGATTGCCGGTCTTCACCACCGGCGCTTTCAGCCGGCGGGCAGCCCGGATCCGCTGCGCGAAGGCCGGAACCACGATACCGCGTCGGCTCTGACCCGGCCCGGTATGCGGGAATGCCCGAGCGATGACAACCCGCAGTCCGGTCCGACGGTGCACCTCGAGCGCTGCCACCTCGGCGCCCAGCTTGCTCGCCGCATAGGGGGAACAAGGTGCCGGGTGGATCGGACTCGGTCCTCGGACGCCGCACCGCCTTCGGCGCCGTACACCTCGCCGGTCGAGACCACGAGCAGCAGCGGGTTACTGCCCAGCGCGGCCGCGCGCGATGCCCAGCGCCTCGGCCAGGCGCGCCGTTCCCGCCGCGTTCACCTCCCAGGCGAGACCGGGATCCCTCCTCGCATCGGCGCCCGAGGCGAGCGCCGCGAGGTGAATCACCGCGTCGGGCGCGGTCGAGATCGCCGAATTCACCGCGGCCTGATCGCGCAGGTCCAAGCGGGAGCCAGCGTACCGCTGCGCCGGTCGGTCTCGGAAATCGAGACCGGCGGAGTCGCGACGCGGATACAGGGCCCCGACCACCTCGTGACCAGCCGCCAGCAGCCCGGGAACCAGCCATTGGCCGACGAAGCCGCCGGCGCC
Organism: uncultured Gemmatimonadales bacterium; assembly: GCA_963821525.1. GTDB lineage: Bacteria > Gemmatimonadota > Gemmatimonadetes > Gemmatimonadales > GWC2-71-9 > DATBGE01. The sequence goes on from CAWGED010000019.1 coordinate 87,722, forward strand.
GGTCACCAGCACCTTCACGACGCGCCCCGCAGCCGCTCGAGGTCCGCGTCAACCATCATCGCGCACCAGCTCCTCGAAGGATACGGTCGGCGTCCACTCCGAGCTCCCGCCGGGCGAGGGAGGGATCGGCCTGCAGCAGGTCCACCTCGGCGGGACGGAAGAAGCGCGGGATCCTCCACCACGTGCTTCTTCCAGTCGAGCCCCAGCGTGCCCGAAGGCGATCTCCACGAACTCGCGAACGCTGTGGGTGACGCCGGTTCCGATCACGTAGTCGCGCGGCTCGGGCCGCTGCAGCATGCGCCACATCGCCTCGACGTAGTCGCCGGCAAAGCCCCAGTCGCGCCGCGCGTCGAGGTTCCCGAGCCGCAGCTCCTTCGCGAGACCCAGCTTGATGCGGGCCACGCCGTCGCGTGATCTTGCGGGTGACGAACTCCACGCCGCGCCGCGGCGATTCGTGATTGAACAGGATGCCGCTCACCGCGTAGAGCCCGTACGACTCGCGGTAGTTCACCGTGATCCAGTGGCCGTAGACCTTCGCCACGCCGTAAGGCGAGCGGGGATAGAACGGCGTCGATTCCCGCTGCGGCGTCTCGCGTCGCCTTGCCGAACATCTCCGAGGAGCTGGCCTGGTAGAAGCGGGCCTTGGGGTGCACCAGCCGGATCGCCTCGAGGATCCGGGTGACGCCGAGCGCGGTGAACTCTCCGGTGAGCACCGGCTGGGTCCAGGACGTTGGCACGTAGGACTGCGCCGCGAGGTTGTAGACCTCGTCCGGCTGCGACTTCCTGCAGCACCACCGTGAGCGAATGCTGGTCGAGCAGGTCGGCGGGGAGGATGGTCGGATCCGGTCCAGCAGGTGGTCGATGCGCTCGTAGCTGTGGTGGCTGGTCCGGCGGACCACCCCGACCACCTCGTAGCCCTTCGCCAGCAGCAATTCCGCGAGGTAGGACCCGTCCTGCCCGGTGATCCCGGTGATCAAGGCGCGTCGGCATCAGCTCATGGCATCCCCTCGGGTTGTGTCAACCGCCTGTCGCTGATTATACTTCGCGCCCTCGCTGGAGCCACATGGCGTGACCATTTCTGTGAAGGATGGATGACTATGGCACGGGTGTGCACCGTGTGCGGCAAGGGCCCGGTCACTGGCAACAACGTCAGCCACGCGAACAACCGCACCAAGCGCCGCTGGTATCCCAACCTGCAGACCGTCCGCGTCCTGGTGGACGGCGCGCCCCGTCGGGTGCGGGTCTGCACCCAGTGCATCAAGAGTAACCGGATCAGGAAGGCCAGCTGAGCAGCGGGTCAGCTCCGCGGGCCGCGGCTCGCACCGGACCGAAAAAAAGGGGACCCTCGAGGGTCCCCTTCTTGTCATTTCGGGAGTCCGCGAGCCGCCTCACTCTGGCAGCAGCTCGATCCGGGCGACATCGGCGCCGTCTCCGGCGCGATGACCCAGCTTGAGGATGCGGGTGTAGCCGCCGGGACGGCCGCGAAGCGGGGGCCGAGCTCGGTGAAGAGACGGGCCAGCGACGTCGCGGTCCTGGATCTTGCTGGCCGACCAGCCGGCGGGCGTGGAGGTCGCCGCGCCGGGCGAGCGTGATGAGCTTCTCCGCGTAGGGCCGCAGCTCCTTGGCCTTGGCTTCGGTGGTGACCACCTTGCCGTGCTGGAACAGACTGGTGGCCATGTTGCTCAAGCAGCGCCCTGCGGTGCTCCGAGGTGCGGGAGAGCTGGCGTCCCTTGGCCGGTGCCGCATTAGATCTCCTCGCCCGGTCGGCGCCGGTGCGGACGGTCGGAGGCGTGCCCGGATCGGACCACGCGCAGGTCGCCGTCGACTTCCTCGAACAGCATCCCGAAGTTGAGCTCCTCGCTGCGCAGCAGGTCGGCGATTTCCCGCAGCGGCCTTCTCGCCCACGTTCTTCACCTTGAGCAGCTCGTCCTCGGTGTAGGCGACCAGGTCCCGCAGGGTGCGGATGTTCGAGTTCTTGAGCGAATTCAGCGAGCGCACCGAGAGTCCGAAGTCGTCGATGGGGCGGCTCAGCTGCTCCTGGAGCGCGCCGCCGGCGAGCCGGCGTTCGGCCGCTCCGGGCCGCGCGGTCGGCACCTTGCCGAACTCGACGAAGTAGCGGAAGTGCTCCTGCGCGAGGGCGGCCGCGTAGGCGATCGCGTCCTCGGGCGTGATGGTGCCGTTGGTCTCGACGCTGACCGTGAGCCGGTCGTAGTCGGTGCGCTGGCCGACGCGGGTTTCGGCGACGGTGAAGTTGGCGCGCGCGAACCGGATTGTAGATCGCGTCGATCCGCGACCAGGTCAACCGGCAGCGAGCGATCGATCGGGATGCAGCTCGGACTCGACGTAGCCCCGGCCCTTGTTGACGTAGAGCTCGCCGTTCGATCTCCCGGTCGTCCTGCAGCGTGAAGAGCAGGTGGTCGGGGTTCACGATCCGGACGGCGCCGTGGGCTGGATGTCGCGGGCGTAGACCGGGCCCGGCGCCTTCCTTCTTGATCTGGAGCACCGCCTCGTCCACGTCTTCGGCGAGGACGAGGCGTCAGCGCCTTCAGGCGCTGGATGATCTGGTGCACGTCCTCGAGGACGCCCGGGAATCGTCTGGTGCTCGTGCACCACGCCGTCGAGCCGGAAGGCCCAGACGGCGCTGCCGCGCAGCGAGGAGAGCAGCAGGCGGCGCAGCGAATTGCCCAGCGTGTAGCCGAACCCGCGCTCCAGCGGCTGGAGGCGGAACTCGGCGGCGTTCGGGTTGTCCTCCCGCTTGGTCATCTCGACCAGGTGCGGGCGGACCAGTCCGGTCAGATCGATGGTCATCGGGCCTCACTTACTTCGAGTAGAGCTCGACGATGAGCTGTTCCTGCGCGTTGATCGGGATCGCTTCGCGGGTGGGGCGCTCGCGTCACTCGGCCCGCGGCTTTGTCGCGCGTCGACCGTGAGCCAGGACGAGCGGCGGCCCGCGCGACGCGCACTCCAGCGCCACCTTGACCGTCACGAGATCCCGGCTGGCCTGGGCGACCCGGACTTCCTCGCCCGGCGCACACGAGTACGACGGAATGTCCACCTCGCGGCCGTTCACTTCGACGTGGCCGTGGCGCACCAGCTGGCGGGCGCGCCTTGCGGCTGGCCGCGAAGCCCATCCGGTAGACGATATTGTCGAGCCGCGACTCGAGCGCGATGAGCAGGTTGGTGCCCTTCACGCCCGGCTTCGCGGGTCACGTCCGGTCGAAGATGTTGCGGAACTGCCGCTCGGTGAGGCCGTACATCCGCTTCACCTTCTGCTTCTCGCGCAGCTGCTTGGCGTACTCCGACGCCTTGCGGCGCGCGGCCGCCGCTCTGGCCGTGCTGGCCCGGGGCGTAGCCGCGACGCTCGACGGCGCACTTCTCGGTCAGGCAGCGCGAGCCCTTCAGGAAGAGCTTGGTGCCTTCGCGGCGGCACAGCCGGCAGCTGGGACCAGTATAGCGTGACATGGATCAGACCCGCCGCTTCTTCGGCGGACGGCAGCCGTTGTGGGGAATCGGGGTCACGTCCTTGATGGACATGACCTTGAGGCCGACCGAGGCGAGCGCCTGGATGGCGGACTCGCGGCCGCTGCCCGGACCCTGCACCCGCACATGCACCCGGCGCACGCCGAGGTTCATGGCCTCGCGCCCGCAGTTCTCGGCGGCGACGGTCGCGGCGAAGGGCGTGGACTTCTTGGAGCCCTTGAAGCCCGCCTTGCCGGCCGATCCCCACACCAGGGTATTGCCCTTCATGTCGGTGATGGTGATCAGCAGGTTGTTGAAGGTGGCCGAGATGTGGGCGATGCCCTCGGACTCGACGACCTTCTTGCGCGCGCTTGGCCGCTGGGCGCCTTGGGGAGTAACGGTGTCGTCATAGGTTACTTCTTCGTCGCCTTCTTCTTGCCGGCGATGGCGCGCCGCGGGCCCTTCTTGGTCCGGGCGTTGGTATGAGTCCGCTGGCCCCGCACCGGCAGCCCCGCCGGTGGCGCGACCCGCGGTAGCTCCCGATATCCATCAGCCGCTTGATGTTCATCGCGACTTCGGTGCGGAGCGCGCCCTCGACTTTGACCGACCGCTCGATGATCTGGCGGAGCCGGGCCACCTCGGCGTCCGAGAGATCGCGCACCCGGGTGTCGGGGCTGACCCCGGTCTCCGTGAGGAGCCGACCGCTGGTCGGGACGCCCGATGCCGAAGATGTAGGTGAGCGCGACTTCGACCCGCTTTTCGCGCGGCAAGGTCCACGCCTGCGATACGTGCCATAATTAACCCTGCCGCTGCTTGTGCTTGGGGTTGCGCTTGCAGATGACGCGCATCACGCCCTGCCGCTTGACGACCTTGCAGTGCTCGCAGATCGGCTTGACGCTCGACCGAACCTTCACGCTAAACGCTCCGGGGAAAAGCCGTATTTCAGAGTAGCTCACGAATATACCTCGAGCGCTGGAAGCCCCCGCAAGGGAACCGTATAGCCCCCAACGGGATAACGAGTTCCTGCCCTTCCAGATGGTCAGGGGGAAATCCGGACCTCCCAGCCTCCAGGAGTCCTGCACCAGGGAATACCCAGCAGCGCGGAATGGCGGCGGACCTCCATGTCCCCGTCACACGATATTGCCGGAGAATCTCAACCAAGGCCCTGTCATTACCCCGACTTGCGGACTCGGCCGAGACGTCAGTCTGAACTTCCTCACTGGTACAGAAGAACTTGCGGAGCAGCGCTGCCGCCTGATCGCGGGAGACCGGCGCCGAGGGCGAGGCACCCGGAAGCTGGACCAGGATGCTGTCGCTGCCGCGGACCAGCCGGGAGACTTCGTGGCCAAACCAGGCATCCCGGGCCTGATTGGCTGTTTTGTCCAGGGAGGCGGACTTGTCCCGGCGCCGGCGAGCAGCCAAGCTGAGCAGCAGGGCAATCCAAACCCCACGGTTTCATCGGGCTGCCTCCATCATCTCACGAAACGCCGCGGCCGGATCGGATGCGTTGATGATAGGCCTTCCGACGACGAGATGGGTGGCGCCGCGGCGTACCGCCTCCTCCGGAGCAGCGGTGCGCGACTGATCACCGACAGGGTCCGAGGGCCGGCGAATGCCCGGAACCACGATGAAAGATCCCGTCCCCAGAGTCTCGCGCGCGGTTTCAATTTCGAGCGGCGAGCAGACGATTCCCTGTAGGCCGGCATCCATTGCCATCCTCGCGAGGCGGGTGACTTCCTCGAGAAGGATCACGTCAGGCCGGCCAGTCGTGACGGCAAGACTCTTCACGATCGAACGAAGTGAGCACCGTGACGCCCACCAGCGCCAAGTCGCTGCCCGTGGCGCTGGCCGCCGCTCGCAGCATCTCTTTCCCACCGATCGCATGGACGGTCGCCATGGCGACGCCGAGCTCGGCTGCTGCTTCCACGGCCCCTGCCACCGTGTTTGGAATATCGTGCCACTTGAGGTCGAGGAACACGCGAATCCCGCGGCGGAGCGAGATCTCGAATCAGTGCTGGTCCCTCTCGTGTGTAGAGAATCGGCCCAACCTTGACCCAGCGCACATCGGGCAGCCGGTCCAGCAGCCGGCGAGACTGGTCGGGTGGTGCGTCGAGCGCGACGATGACTTCAGCCACCGTTTCGCTCCAGGTCCGCGACGACCTGCTCGGGAAGGCGGGGATTCGCCAGCGCCGCGGTACCGATCGCGACGAGGGACGCTCCGGCCTTGAGGTACTGGCGCGCGTCGTCCGCGGTGCGGATACCGCCGACACCGATGACCGGAATGCCCCCGGTCCGCTCTACAACCTTGCGAGTCGCGAGGACGCCAACCGGCAGAAGTGCCGGGCCGCTTACTCCGCCAAAGCCATTGCCGAGCCGCGGGCGACCTCGAGGATCGGCCAGCTCTCCGGGAATCGTGTTGACGACGGAGATTCCATCCGCTCCTGCGTCCCGCGCGACGACCGCCATTCCGCCGATGTCCGGCAGCGCCGGCGAGAGCTTGGCGAAGAGCGGGAGGCGGGTCTTCGCGCGACAGAGGGAAATCACCTGAGTGACGCTCGCGGGATCGGCGCCGAATTCCAGTCCGCCGGCGCTGGTGTTAGGACAGGAGAGATTGATCTCGAGTGCCGCGATACCGGTGACGCCTTCCAGGCCCTCGACGACTGCGCCGAAATCTTCCGCGGTGAATCCCACCACGTTCACCACGACTCTCGCCTTCCGAAGGTTCTGCTGCAGCCAGGGAAGCGCCTCCTCAAGCACGCGCGCCAGTCCCGGGTTGGCCAATCCTACTGAATTGAGCATCCCTCCCGGAAACTCGGCCACGCGAGGCGCGCGGTTCCCCGCCCGGGGCTCGCGTGACACCGCCTTGGTCACGATGCCGCCCAGCCGATCGAGGTTCATCACTCCGGCGAGCTCACGACCGAATCCGGCCGTTCCGGCAGCGAGGAGAACGGGATTCTGAAAGTGTGCGCCGAGTACCTCGCGGGAGAGCGGGGCAGCGGCCACTACTGTTCCACCGGTTGGCGAGTGGTGGGATTGGGGCGCGCCTGCTGGGTCGCGGACCGTCGCCTGGTCTGGATCGCCGCGGTCTGAGCGAAGACCCGTAGGGAGTCTTCCAGTTTGCGGTAGGCGGGCGAGTCCTCGCCCCGGAGCACGGCCAGATAGGGGCTCTCGGCGTACCGCTCGGTTACCACTTGAATGAGGGAATCCGCGCGGTCGGGTTGGAGTCCGGCCAGAGCGAAGAGCGCTTTGGGAGCGAAGGACGATTGGGGCCATTCCTTCGGTACCCGCTCGAACAGTTCAATCGCTAGCGGGATCGCACCGAGGGAGTCGCGTGCGAGCTCCCCGGAGAGGAAGAGGCGCAAGTCGCCTTGGGGAGCACCGGGCGTCACCGAATCACGCGCTGCTGCGACACTACGCGTCGCCAAGGCGAGTCGCGCAGCTTCGACCCCCGCGGGACCACCGAATTCCACCAGTTGTTCCAGGGCTTCTGCCTGCTGATCGAGGGTGCGGGTGCCGTTCGCACTGCGCAGCCGCATGCGGGCCAGCTCGAGGCGGGAATTGAGACCCGCTTGCCCCCTCCCTGACAGCACGATGGCCTGCGAGAATCTGGTTGCAGCCCGTTCTTCATCCACCGGGGCCCAGCGCAGCGCATCCTGACGCAGGAATCCTGCACGCGATTCGGCGACGACAAACACCTCGACTACACTGTCGGTCAGCTGGGATGCGGCCTCGAGATCCTTGCGGCCGATCGCGGCAAGGATCGAATCCCAGGGCGCCAGCGTGTCATGGGACGCGATCAGCGAATCGCTCACGGTGATCGCATCGGGTATCCGGCCCGCGCCGGCCAGCGCCGCCGCGCGCTCTCCCGCGGCGCGGGGATGATCGCTGGATGAAAGGACGTTCAGCGCTGCTTCGTAGTCTCCGCCGGTACGGAGTGCCCGCCCATGTTGATATCGCGCGAGGTTCCGGCGCTCGCGATCGGGGCTGTCCATCATCTGAGCGTAAACCCGGGAGGCTCCTTCCGCGTCCCCGAGGCTTTCGCGGCAATTCCCATTCAGGAGAGCGGCCTCGTCCCGCATCTTCAGGTCGGTTGTGGATGCGAGAACCCGGTCGAGGATCGGGACTGCCCGTTCACATTCCTTGAGCCGGACCAGCGCGGTTCCCTGCAAGCAGTCGCGTTTCATCGGCCCATTTGCTGCTCGGATGCCGGGCCAGCGTGGACTCGGCCTGAAGCGCCACGCGTCCCCAGAGTCCGTTGGCCTCCAGTGTGCGACCGTCCTTCTCGGCCCGCCGTGCATCGCTCGCGAGCCGTTTGGCGTTGTACACCCCGTTGTAGTAGGCACAGCCAAGCGCGAGCAGGACCAGGACAAGAGGAAGTCGCTTCACGGCCCTCGACCTCCCGAATCGGCCGCGGACCCGGTCTTCCGCTCGTATTCAAGCAGATAATCCACCACCGCATCGGCGATCGCGGTGGCGAGAGCCTTCTGCGAATTCTTGTTGATCATGAGTCGCGCGTCGCTCTCATTGGTGCTGTAGCCCAGTTCGATCAGAATCGCGGGCCGGCGGGCGGTGCGCAGCACGGCGAAATTGGCCTGCTTTACCCCGTGATTCACTCCGGTGTGAACCGGGTCGAGCTCGTCCTGCACCATCTCGGCGATGCGAGCCGACTCCCGCAGATATTCGTTCAACTGGAGGTCACGCAGGATGAACCCCAGATCGGTGCCCGATTGCGAGGCATTGCCCGGTGCCTCGAACCGCAGCGCCTCGTTTTCCATCGCTTCGACTCGCTCCGCCTCCTCGGTCTTTGCCTCGGCGAGGAAGTAGGTCTCGAACCCATTGGTCGAGGTGTACCCGCGGCGCCGGGCGAGGGAATTCACGTGGAGGCTCACGAACAGATCGCACTTCTCGGTGCAGTAGCGCACCCCGATCTGCCAGGTCAATCAGAGTATCGCTGGTCCGGGTCATCACCACGCCGATGCCCCGGCGCTTCAACTCGTCGCGCAGCAGGAAACCCATCTGGAGAGTGATGGTCTTCTCGGTGACCCCGCGCGGGAAGAACACTCCGGGATTGCCGGGATCCACTCCGCCATGTCCGGCATCAACGGTCACCACGTGGCCGGGCAGCAGTCCGTTGGGCAACCGGGCCGCGGGCGGTTTGGGTCGCGCGGTAGCCTCGAGGAGGCGCCCTTCGGCCGCATCGTAGCGATAGAATCCGGTGAAGACCTGGGGGAGAATCTCTGCGACGAACTGGAAGGGCAGAAAGAGCGAGTCGTTCGCCTCGTAAACCAGGCCGGCGAGCGGTTCCAACCGGTCATTCAGGAGGAACACGGGAGCGCCGAGCAGAAAGCGGAAGGGCCGGCCGCCGATCGTCAGCTCCATCCAGCTACCGTCGGCCCGGGCCGATCCTCGCAGCGCATTGAGCAGCTGAGCCGCCGAGACGGCGGGACCAGCCGACGAATCGGGCCTTACCACGAGGCGAGACTCTCCGCGAGGAGTCGCAATGACCAGAGTTTCCGGGGCGCCTGGAGGCGCGACCGTCGCGAACAGCGATGGTGGGCAGAATCGCGGCGACCAGCAGGATGATCGCGAAGGTCACGACCGGCTTGGGCGACAGGAGAGCGAGCTTCGACATCAGGTTCGGCCTCTCACTCGGACGGCCCGGGCCACCTCGCGCTCGGCGATGCGCCGCTTGGCATCCTCCCGCTTGTCGTAACTCTTCTTCCCGCGCGCCAGCGCCAGCGCGACCTTGGCCCGCCCCCGCTTGAAGTACAGCTCAAGCGGGACCAGGGTGAGGCCCTGCTGTTCCACTGCGCCGATCATGCGCTGAATCTCCCGCTTGTGCAGCAGGAGTTTGCGGGCGCGGACCGGCTCGTGATTGTAGCGATTGCCCTGTTCATACGGCGTGATGTTCACACCTTCGAGGAACACTTCCCCTCTATCCACTCTCGCGAACCCCTCCTTGATAGACGCTTTCCGCCCCCGCAGGGCCTTCACCTCGGTGCCCGAGAGGACGATGCCCGCCTCCCACGTCTCGAGGATGTGGTAGTCATGCGTCGCCTTGGGGTTACGGGCGATCGATTCCCTGCCCTCCTCGGCATCAGGCGATTTGCGGGCGACCATGGTGGCGTAACTGCAAGATAGACCGGGGGTTGGGTGGGGAAAAGGGGAGGAGCAGAAGACGACACGGCGGGAGACGGAAGATGGGAGACGGGAGAAGGGAAAAGGGAGACGGGAGAAGGACTGAGGTCCCATCTCCCGTCTCCCTTCTTCTGTCTCCCGCTTTGCAGTGCCGAAGGGGGGACTCGAACCCCCACGGGCTTGCGCCCACTGCGCCCTGAACGCAGCGCGTCTACCAGTTCCACCACTTCGGCGTGGGGGGACAAGCTATCTAGCCTGCAGCGCCAGCGTCAACGGGCCGGGAGCGAAGCCGTCAGCCGTCAGCCGTCAGCCGTTCAGCCTGTCAGCCGTCAGCCATCAGCTGTCGAGCTATTAGGTGTTAGCTCAGACAGCGACGTCGAAGCTGATGGCTGACGGCTGACGGCTGACGGCTCTCAATACCTCGCCATCGCCGGATCCACCACTACGGCCCACTCGTCGATCCCACCCTTGAGACTGCGAACCTTGCCGAAGCCGGCGCCACGGAGAATCTCCAGCGCCTTCATCGAGCGCGCCCCGTGATGGCAGTGGAGCACGATTTCGTCGTGCCCATCGAGCTCGTTCAAGCGGGTCGGCAACTGGCCCAGCGGAATCAGCCGGGCGCCTTCCAGGTGAACGATCTCCCACTCGTGCGGCTCTCGCACATCCACCACCGTGATCGGCTTGCCGATCGCCAGCTCCCGCTCGAGCTCCTGGACGGTGATTTCCGGCCCCGCGTAGGCGGGCTCGGCTCCAATGCCGCAGAAGGCTTCGTAATCGATCAATTCCCGGATGCTGGGATTGGTCCCGCAGATCGGGCACGCGGGGTCCTTGCGCAGCGACAATTCCCGGAAGCGCAGCCGCAGTGCATCGAACAGCAGAAGGCGGCCGACCAGCGGCTCACCGGCACCCAGGATCAGCTTGATGGTCTCGAGCGGCCTGGATGGTGCCGATAATGCCCGGAAGCACGCCGAGTACTCCGCCTTCGGCGCAGCTGGGGACCAGTCCGGGAGGAGGCGGCTCGGAATAGAGGCAGCGATAGCAGGGGCCGCGTCGCGCGTCGAACACCGACGCCTGGCCCTCGAACCGGAAAATGCTGCCATAAACGTTCGGCTTGCCGAGCAGCACGCAGGCGTCATTGACCAGATAACGGGTCGGGAAATTGTCGGTTCCGTCAACGATCACATCGAAGCCCGCGAGGATCTCGAGTGCGTTGGCCGAGGTAAGGCGAGTCTCGAAACCCTCGATCTTCACGTTGGGATTCAGATCGGTGAGCCGCGTAGCGGCGGAGCCCAGCTTCGGCGTGCCAACCCCCGAAGTGCCGTGGACGATCTGGCGCTGCAGGTTCGTGAGATCCACCGCGTCGAAGTCCACGATACCGAGCGTGCCGATACCCGCGGCCGCGAGATACAGTGCCAGGGGTGACCCAAGTCCGCCCGCACCTACGCACAGCACTCGGGCTGCCTTCAGCTTCCGCTGGCCTTCGAGTCCCACCTCCGGCAACAGGAGATGGCGTGAGTAGCGCAGGATCTCCTGATGGGAGAGCGGTGGAAGTGCGGTGACGGGCTCGGCTGGCGGTGCGGCGGCCGGACTGCCGCCCGCGATACTCGGCACGATGGTGATCGCATCACCCGGACGCACCGGAGTCTCGCTCTGCCCCAGGTACCGGATGTCGGTTTCGTTGAGGTAGATGTTGACGAAATTCCGAGGTCGCCCATCCTCCTGCAGCAGGTGGCGGCGCAGCGCCTGGTGCTCGCCAACCAGCGCCTGGAGAATCTCCCCGACGGTGGCGCCGTCCAGCTCGAGCCGGTCGTGACCGGCGGTGAACCCGCGGAGCGGTGTGGGGATGTGAACGGTTACCGGCATCTTAGACCTCACTCTCGACGTCAAGCGTTTCCCGCTGCATGCGCGGCCGATCCGGATCCAGCACCCATGACGCGGCGCTCTCGGCCCGGCCATCCGCAACTGCTACGATCAAATAACTGTACCACGGCCATGCGTGCGAGGTATCGAACTCGGACGGGATGGCGGGGTGATCCGGATGCGAGTGATAGAAGCCCAGGATCTCCCAATTGTTTGCCTGAGCTTCGCGCTCAACACTGCGCAGCTGCTCGGCTTCGATCAGGTACCGATGGGGATCATCGGTTCGACGATTCGCCAGGGGATAAAGCCGCGCCGCGCGCTTCTCTCCCTCCACCGGTCCCGCGATGGCACCGCAGCACTCGCTCGGGTAGGCCCGCTCGCCTTCTCGTCTCACCTGGTCGAGCAACGGAGCCGGCATGCGTAGCGTCATCGGACGCTCCAGCGGTAGGGCTCGCTTAGATACCGGCTCCCCGTGTCGCAACCGATCACGACCACGACCGCACCGGGCTCCCGCCGTGCGATAAGGCGCGCGGCCCGCACGGCTGCCCCCGCCGACCAACCTACCAGCAGCCCGTGCGACCGGGCGAGATCCCGCGCGGTCAGGTCGGCGTCTTCGGTGGCAACTTCGACCAGCTCATCCGGTAACGCGGGATCGTAGATCGGCGGCACATGGCTCGTGGTGGGAAGGTGCTTCAATCCCTCGAGGCCATGGAGCGGTGAATCGGGACCCACCCCAACGACCTTGATCGCGGCATTCCGGCTCTTCAGGTAACCGCCGGTGCCCATGATGGTCCCGGTCGTGCCCAAGGCCGCCACGAAATGCGTGATGCGTCCATCGGTGCCCTTCCAGATTTCGGGGCCGGTCGTCTCCCAATGAGCCGCTGGATTCGCCGGATTGCCGTACTGATCGGCGAACCAGAAAAGGTCGGGTTCACTCGCCGCGAGAGAGCGTGCCGTATCAGCGGCGCCGTCGGAACCGGCCATGCGGTCGGTGAGAATGATTTGAGCGCCGTAGATCTCGAGCAGCGCCAGCCGCTCGGGACTCGCGTTGCCCGGCACGCAGACGGTTACTCCCACACCGGCGGCGGCTCCCAGCATCGCATAGGCGATGGCGGTGTTGCCGCTGGAAGAATCGAGCAGCCGCTTGCCGGGCAGCTCGCCGCGACGAAATCCGTCCCGCAGGATTCCCCGTGCCGTGCGGTCCTTCACGCTCCCGCCCGGATTCAGCCACTCGGCCTTGAGCCAGATCTCACTGGCACCCTCAGGCGACAGCGGCAGGAGTGGCGTGTTACCAACCTCTGACCACAGCGCCGGCTCGACCTGGATTGAAGCGATAGCCACCTGACCCCCACAAAGTTTGAACGCCCGACCTGAGAGGCCGGGCGTTGTGGCGAAGGAACCGTTTACTTCAGGTTCGATCAGCTCGGTGACGAAATACCGACCAACTCGACTACCTGCGATTCCTGTTTCATCAGGTCGGCGATGGAGATGCTGGACAGCAGGTCATCCACCCGCTGCTGCAGCGCCTGCCATACCGGCCTGATGCTACAGGCCGATGCCGGATTACATCGTTCGGCCTCGACCTGGTGGTTCTCGCAGTTCATCTCGAAGGTCTGATGCTCGGAGGCGCTCATGATGTCATGCACCGTAATTGCCGATGCCTCCTTGGCCAGGTGATACCCACCCTTCGCGCCGCGAACCGAGTCGACCAGGCCCGCCCGGCGCAGCCGGAGCAGAATCTGCTCGACATAGTCGCCCGGCAGCCGTTCGACCTCCGCAATTTCCCGCGCCGCTACCGGGCCCGCTCCAGCGGCCCCACGCCGCGCCAGATGCAGCGCGATGATGAGGCTGTACTCGGTCCAGGTAGTGATGCGCATGGGCGGAATATGGGAGGGGGTCCCGGTAGGGGCAATAGAGGATGATCAGCCGTCGATAGCCAATGGTCGGTCGAAGGTCGAAGATCATTGATCATCGGCTACCCTGCACATCCTTACATCCTTACATCCCCACATCTCCGTCACCCACCACCCGGCAACCCTTTCCCTCCCGGCACGCCGATCTCAGTCATGGCGCGAAGGTCGAGCACTTCCTCGAGTTCCTTTCCCTTCAGCAGCCCCTTCTTCACGACCAGTTCCTTCACCGTGAGTCCCGACGCCACCGCTTCCTTCGCGAGTTTGGCCGACTCGGCGTAGCCGAGCTTCGGGGCAAGGGCAGTCACCAGCGCCGGACTCCGCTCCAGCCAGTGAGCGCATTGAGCTTCGTCGGCTTCGATTCCCCGAATGCAGCGGTCGGTGAAGACATTGGTAGCATTGGTCAGCAAGGTCATCGCGAACACGACATTGTGGGTCATCACCGGCATCATGACGTTGAGCTCGAGCTGACCGGCTTCGGCGGCCATCGCGACGGTGGTGTCCAATCCCAGAACCTGGAAGCAGACCTGGTTCACCATCTCGGCAATGGAAGGATTCACCTTGCCGGGCATGATGCTCGATCCGGGCTGGACCGCGGGAAGCAGTATCTCGGCGAGACCGGTGCGCGGTCCGGAAGCGAGGAGCCTGATGTCGTTGGCGATCTTGTTGAGGTCCAGGGTCCACGCGCGAAGGGCACCGCTGAAGGTCGCGATGTCTCCCATGGACTGCATGAGCTGCACCCGGTCCTCCCCGACCTTCAAGTCGAGTCCGGTGACCGCGCGCAGGTGCTTCACCATGAGAGCGGGATATTCCGGCTCCGCATTGAGACCGGTCCCGACAGCGGTCCCGCCGATGCCGAGCGATCGAAGCCAATCAGCGGCCTGAGCCAGCTTTTCCCGATGCCGAAGCACCGTGCGGCCGTAGGCGGCGAATTCCTGTCCCAGCCGGATCGGAGTGGCGTCCTGGAGATGGGTCCGGCCCGACTTGATCACTCCATCGAACTGGTGGCCCTTCTCGAGCAAGGCGTCTCCCAACGCGTCGAGCGATCCAAGGAGGCCGGCCAGCGTGGCCAGGGTCGCCAGCCGCATGGCGGTTGGAATGACGTCGTTGGTGCTCTGCGCCATGTTGACGTGATCGTTGGGGTGCACCGGGGCTGTAGCTGCCTCGGGGCTGACCCAGGATCTCGTTCGCACGGTTCGCCAGGATTTCGTTGCAGTTCATGTTGTGGCTGGTGCCCGCGCCGGCCTGATAGACGTCAACGATGAACTGATCGCGATGCTTGCCGCTCAGCACCTCGTCGGCGGCCTGGACGATGGCGTCGGCAAGTTTGGCCTCGAGCCGTCCGGTCTCCTTGTGGGTCAATGCTGCTGATCGCTTGATCCAGACTACCGCATCGACAAAGGCCGGAAGCGGTCGGAGTCCGGAGATGGGGAAATTCTCAGCCGCGCGGAGAGTTTGAATCCCGTAGAGCGCGTCAGAAGGGACGGCTTTTTCACCCAGCGGGTCTTTTTCGATCCTGGTCGTCATATCCACAAGGCACAGGTCAGAGGTGGATGCCGCGATCGGCGCGACACCCTGCTTGGTTCGATCGGGATTCTACTTTCCTGCCTCGGGAAAGGCGAGGATGGAGAGACGTTTGAGGGCAGCCTGACCAAAGATCCTGAGCGCCAGCCCCACGCCGATGATGGCGCCGACCCCGACGGTATAGAATCGCCAGGCAAGCAGCACCCGCGTGTTGGCATCGCCCAATTCACCTGCCGCTCCGCCCAGCAGCCCCAGGTCTACCGCGCCAAGCCCGGCAGGCGTCGGAATGATCAACTGACTGTAGAGCAGTCCGAAGGAGCCGAGAATCAGTGCGCCGATGGGTGGTGGATTGGGAAAGGTGAGGGCGAGAAGTGGCAGGATCGCCGTGCGGGAAATCAGGTTGATCACGGTGCAGGGGATGCTCGCGAGGATCGGCCAGCGAGGCATGCGCCGCCAGTAAACAGCGAGGCGCCGCAGGGGACGGCGGACCCTGTGGCTGGCAGTTCTAATTGAACGGGCGGCGAGCCAACCGACCAGCAATGTCGCAAGCAGGACAGCGATCACCCAGCCGCTCGCGCTCTGCACCGAAGAACGGAGCACCGGCCATGCGTGAGCCAGCCAGTCGGGGGCGAACCACCAGCCGAGGAGTGCGGCAAAGATCAGAATCACGGGCCACGCAGCCAGGACTTCGACCGCAATCGCGACGAAGGCAGCGGTCGCGGGAACACCAGCATGCAGCATCCCAGCCAGTCGGGACGGTTCCCCTGCCACCCGCATCGGCGTAAGGGTGCAGCCGGCCTCTCCAAAGACATTGATCGTGAAGGCTTGCCGGAACCGAATCGGATGGCCCAGCCCGCGAAGGAACCACTGGATCCGGAAAGAACGCGCTACCAGATCGGCCGCGATGCAGCCGAGACACAGGAGGTGGGCAGTGAGGGGGGTCAGAGGATTGAGGGATTGAGGATGTAAGATTGAAGATTGAGGGATCGGAGATTGGGGATAGTGGAGTTAATGGTCCAGCCCGCGAGTGTCAATCCTCGTCCCATCTTTTCAATCTCTCAATCCAATCTAAATCCCTCAATCTTCCAACACTTCCCGATACACCTCAAAGATCCGCCCGAAGGCGGCCGGCCAGGAGTGATGCTCTTCCGCGTAGCGCCGAGCGGTCAGTCCCAGAGATCTCAGGTCGCCCTGCAATAAACGAATCGCCGCCTCTGCGAGGGCATGCGAATCGCCGGCGGGGTACAGGGCGCCCGCGCCCGAGACGCGGATTCGGTCCGCGACACCGCCCCGGTCCACCGAGAGCACGGGGATACCGGCCGCCATCGCCTCCAGCGCGGAAAGGCCGAAGGTCTCGGCAGGACCGGGCGCAACATAGAGATCGGCGGCAGCAAGCAGATCCGCGGTGAGATCACGATCGCTCACGAACGGCAGCCACACGACCCGGCGGGATTCGCTGTGGGCCTGGAGGCGACGCCGAGCCGGGCCGTCTCCTACCAGAAGAAGCGTGGCGCCGGTGCGGCGCTCGACCTCGGGCCAGGCCTCAAGCACCACATCGAGCTGCTTCTCGCGTGCTAACCGGCCCAGGAATACGGCGAGCGGACCGTCGGGGAGGTTCAGCCGGCGGCGAGTCTCCGACTGTCCCGCCTGGCGTGAAGGATGAAAGCGCTCCAGGTCGACGCCGAGTGGCACTTGGTACACGCGCTCGATTCCTTCGTTGGCCAGCTCACGAGCCAGACTTTCGGAGGCGACGAGCGTCGCGCGGAACAATCGGTTCAGGCGCCGGAAATAGCTCCAGGTGAGTGCCGTCGCCGCTCTGGCCGCGGCATCCGAGCGTCCCCCACCGATTATGCGCGGCAGATGAGTGTGAAAGAACCACACCATCGGCGCCTTGAGATCACGATTCGCCCGCCGGGTAATCCAGGGGACAAAGAACGGACTGCCGACTTCGACAATGTCGGGACGCTCGTGGTCCAGAATCCGGTGAGTGGTCCGGGTCGCGAGTAGAAAGCGATACGCCTCTTCCGTCGGAATCCGGGGACCCCGAAGCCGGTACGCCCGCACGCCCCGCGATTCGGTGAGGGTGTCCTCGGGTCCGGGGACAATGAGAACCTGGCGAAGTGAGGGATTCGCCTCGACGTAGCGCGCCTTCTCCAAGAGGTAGGTGCGAATCCCACCGGTCTTCTCGCCGAAGTATTTCGTGATGTCGAGAACCGAGAGACCAGCCTCGGGACGGAGCGGTGGCGGGAAACTGGTGCGGGCGAGGTTGATCGGCGGAGCGTCGGGTGAAAACAGGCCCTGGTGGGCGCGAGGTCCAGCAATCGTCGCCGTCACAGGCGGGTCAGTCCGAGCAATCGCCCAGTGGATAGACCGTGCCACAATTGGTGCACGGATTCTTGCAGCCCCGGGCGCGGGGGCGCGGCACCACGAAGCCGCAGCGGTTGCATACTGGACGGTTCGGCGGTTCGGGGGTTCGAGGCGCAGAGTCGAGATCGCGAGCGGTTCCGGCCCCGTCGGCAAATACGAACTGGGCCGTCGAACCGTCGAACCGTCGAGCCGCCCAGCTATTCAAGCCGATACACTCCCGTCAGAAACGGATTCGTCATCCGCTCGACGCCGATCGTGGTTTCGGGGCCGTGACCACTGTAGATGATCGTCGAGTCAGGCAAGGCAAGGAATACCGACTGGATGCTACTGAGCAGCGTCGAAAGGTCTCCGCCGGGCAGATCGGTACGGCCGATGGAACCGCTGAAGAGCACGTCTCCGCCGATCACGACCCCATTCCCGACGAAACTCACGCTGCCGGGCGAATGGCCGGGAGTGTGACGCACGGTGAAAAGCTGGCGACCCACGCCGATTGGCTGACCATCATGCCATTCCGCCTGCGGCGCGGGAGGGCGCTCGAGCTCTGAGCCCGAGCCAATCGGCTTGCTGCGGCAGCGCGTCGTAGAGAGCGCGATCGGCTGGATGCAGGTGGATCGGCGCGCCGGTTGCTTCGTGAATCGCGGCCACGCCCATGATGTGGTCCAGATGGGCGTGGGTGAGCCAGATCGCGTTCAGCGTCCAGGCCCGGGTGTTGAGCTCGGCCAGAAAGAGCCCGGGCTCTTCGCCCGGGTCCACGATGACCGCCTGCCGGGTGGAGGGCTCACCCACCAGATAGCAGTTCTCGGCGAACTGCCCGTTGGGGAGGGAGACAATCTCCAGGTCAGACACCGACCCTGCTCCTCCGTTCAGCGAGGTACTTCTCGACCGCAATCGCGGCCGTCGTCGCGTCGCCTACGGCCGTCGTGATCTGACGGGTCAGCTGGACCCGCAGGTCCCCAGCCGCGAACAGACCCGGGATGGACGTCATCATCCGGTCGTCGGTGATGATGTAACCACCGGCATCGTGGGCGAAGTGCTCCTGAATCAGGGCCGAGTTGGGCCGGAATCCGATGAAGATGAAGCATCCCTGAGCGGCCAGCTCGGATCGCGCACCGGTGACGGTATCCTCCAGGACCAGGTGCTTCAACCCGCTCACGTCACCAACCAGCTCCTCGACCTTGGTGTTCCAGATGACCTCGATCTTTGGATTGGCGAAGAGCCGCTCCTGCAGGATCTTCGAGGCACGAAACTCGTCCCGCCGGTGGATCAGATACACCTTGGCGGCATACCGGGTGAGGTAGTCGGCCTCTTCGACGGCCGCATCACCACCGCCGACCACGGCGACCGTATCTCCCTTGAAGAAAGCCCCATCACAGACCGCACAATAGGAGACACCGCGTCCGGCGTACTCCATTTCACCGGGAACTCCCAGCTTGGTAGGGGTGCCGCCGGCTGTCAGAATCACGGTCGGAGACCGGAAAGACGGTTCCTTCTTCGGTCTTCACCTCGAAATTGCCGTCCGGCTGGCGGTGAATGCCGATCACCGTCTCCTGGACGATGCTGGTTCCGAACTTTACCGCGTGGGCCGCCATCTTCTGGGCGAGGTCCCGGCCGAGGATCGATTCGAAACCGGGGTAGTCCTCGATCTTCTCCGTGTTGAGCAGCTCGCCGCCAGGCACCTTGCTCTCGAGGATGATGGCCTTGAGCATGCCCCGTCCCGCGTACATTCCCGCGGTCAGGCCGGCAGGCCCGGCGCCAACGATGATGGTGTCGAATTCGAAGGAGCTCTGAGACATTTTTGGTTTCCGTATCCTTGATCCCAACCCGCAAAGTCCGCCACCCACCTAGAGTTACGGCTCCGGCGGCTGGTGGATCGCCCGCCGCCATAATGAAATATACAAATGCCGTGAAGCCCTCTCAGGCCGGGCCGAGGTGCAACAGGTTGATGGCACCATGGCATGCAGAAACGGTCCCAACCAGCAGATCGGTTTCCTCTCCCCCGCTCCCCGCTTCCGCCACAAAGCGGTCGCCAGCCACTACCTCGGATACCGCAAAGCTACCAACCGCGAAGACCTGATGCCGGCATTCGAACAGGATGGGCGCCGGCATGCGGAGCCGTACAGCCAGGTCCTCGATTGCTTCTCTCATCTCCCAGGTGCGGGGGCCCCGAATAACCGGGCAACGGCTCGGCTCGGTACAGTGGGTGGGACAAATCCAGTCGGCGAACGAAACGTATCTGACCAGGTCGGGCGAGGTGACGTCGTACGGCGTTCCCGGCCCCTCTGACAGCGCGCGGGATTCCACGACCCTGGTGGGCCACCGTTTCCGGGCCCGCCGCAGCAGCCACTGATACATGAGGTGAGGCATCAGTGGTGAGGGGACGATGACGCTCGGTGGACGGCTCGGCTCGGCGGCATCGCCAAGATACGCGTCGAAGAAAGCGTCCCAATCCTTCACCACCAACTCACGGGTCGGGTCCCCAGCCAAATCGGGAGCCGCCTGGCATTCCGGGTTCCGATCCACGACCAGAACCCGGCGGAACTCGACCTTGCCGCGTTTCCTCGCCTCGACGAGCTGGCGTGTATAGAAGGTTCCATAGCAGCCGCCGCCGACGATCACGATCTCGTCCAGCTGCAGCGCGTTCACCGGAGCAGCCTTCCTCCATCCACCACCAGGGTTTGGCCGGTGACGTAGTCTCCGCCTTCCAGAAGATACAGTACGGCGGAGACGACGTCCTGCGGCGACCCGAGTCGCTTGAGGGGAGTGGTCGAGGCCAGGTGATCGAGAGCGTCCTTTCCCCAATCGTCGGGAGGGAGCACCGCGCCTGGAGCAATGGCGTTGACCGTGATGTCCGGGGCGAGGGAGCGGGCGAGCACCTTCGTCAGCATGACGACACCCGCCTTGCTCACACAGTGCGCCGAGTACCGGGGCCAGGGCTCCAATCCACCGACATCGGCCAGGTTCACGACCTTGCCCCTCGCCGGCCTGAGCCAGGGCAGGGCTCCCTGCACCGTGAAGAAAGCGGAGCGAAGGTTGACCGCCATCGTCTCGTCCCACAGCGCCGCTGTAGTGTCTTCAACGGTAGCCGACTTCATGATGCCGGCGGAGTTGATGAGGATATCCAGACGACCGAAGCGCTTGGCTACCTGAGCGGGAAGCGCCTTCGCTGCTTCGGTGTTGGACAGGTCGGCCTGGAAGACCTCGGCCGTTCCCCCCGCAGAATGAATCTCCTTCTGCAGTTCTTCCGCGCCTTTCGCCGACTCGTTGTAGTGAATGGCCAGGACGGCGCCGCGCTCGGCCACACCTTTGGCGATGGCGCGCCCGACCCGACGACCGCCTCCCGTTACCAGCGCGACTCGGCCTCGGAGTTCCACCCTCAGACTGGTCCGTTGGTGATGGGCAGGATGTGGCCGGTAATCCCCGACGAGAGTGACCCAGCCAGGAAGAGGCAGGCGGATGTGATCTGATCAACCTCGACGTAATGGGTCTGTTCACCGAGGGCAGCCACGTTCTCGGGGGTGCGCACGGTTCCGGGCGCAATGGCGTTCACCCGCACGCCGCGGGGCCACAGCTCAACCGCGAGACTCTGGGTCAGTCCAGCGACGCCGGCTTTCGCTGCGCTGTAGATCGCCATCTGATCTTTCGGGCTGTAGTAGGCGATCGAAGCAAAGTTGACGATGGCGCCTTTGCTGTCGCTCAGGGCTTCCGCTGCCGCGCGTGACACGAGATAGGTGGTCTTGAGATTGATCGAGATCTCGCGATCGAAGGCGTCGACCCCGTATTTGGCGATCGGACCGTAGGTGGTGAGACCGCCGGCGACGTTGATTACGGCATCGAGCCGGCCGTAGTGTTTGAGCGCGGTCTCCACGGTCAGGGCGGCGACATCCGGCTCGGTCAAATCTCCCGCGGCCGGCTTTGCCTCGATGCCTTGGGCCGCGAACTCCTTCACCCGTTCGGCGAGGCCGACGGCATTGCGATCGGTCGCGACCAGCCGCGCGCCCGCTTTTCCAAAGGCCTGTGCTACCGAATGGCCGATCTGGCCGGAGCGACCAACCCCGGTGACCAGCACGACCTTCCCGTCATATCCCCAGCTCACGCCCATGCCTGCTCCGCGGAGGAATGGTGAATCCGTTCGACGTCTCTTGCTGCTTCCAGTCGTTCCAGCCATTCGAAGGGTACCGCCTGTGAACCAAGGGCTGCATACGGTGATGGCGTGGCGTTGTCGCCATGCCAGTCACTGCCGCCGGTGCGGAGGAGTCCCAGCTCACCGGCGAGATCGGTGAGGCGGGCGCGAGTGTCCGGATCGTGGCTGGGGTGCCGAGTCTCCACCGCATCCAATCCCTGCTCCTTCAGCCCGGAAAGAACAGTCTTGGTACCGCGGTCCTTGAGATGGGCGGCGGAGACCAGCCCGCCGACCGCATGGACCAGCGCCGCCACCTCGGAGAAGGTCGGCAGCCGCTTGGCGACGTAGCCGGGGCGCGCCCAGCCCACGTATCGATCGAAGGCATCGTTCAGGTTGGCGGCGTGACCCAGCCGCACCAGGGCACGCGCGACGTGCGGCCTTCCGATCACGCCAGTCCCCGCCTCGACGAGGACATCGTCGATCTGAAGAGTGAGACCGATCCCCTGCAGCTTCGCGACCATATCGCGGCCCCGTTGCAGTCGATCGGTCTGCCGCTCGCGGAGAAACACCTGGAGCTTGGGATCGTCGAGCGGAAGGAAATACCCCAGGACGTGCATCTCGCCCCAGGTCGCTGAAACCGAGAACTCACACCCGCTGATCACGCGCACTCCCTGCTCCGCTCCCGCGGCGATCGCGGGCGGAACACCGTCGAGGGTGTCGTGATCGGTCAGCGCAATCGCAGACAGGCCGGCAGCTTTAGCGCGCGCAACGACATCTTCAGGAGCGAGCTCGCCGTCCGACGCGGTCGAGTGCAGGTGCAGATCGACCGTCCTGCTGGAAACTGGTTCTGCGGTCAGGCGTTGTACCCCGTCTCTGGTGCGGTCCAGCCCGGCTGGGAACGGTTCCACAATTCTTTCAGCTGATGTTCCGAAAGCTCATCGAAGGAAGCTTCAGGAATCCGGGAGCCGAGTGGGGAATAGCGCACCACGCGGTGCTCGGGCGGACCACCAGTGACCCGCTTGAAGACCAGGCCGAACTCGTCGCGCCCGTATTGCGTAACCTTGCCGCTCGGCGTGACTTCCCAACCAGCGCCCTCAATCACGATCAAACGTCCCGGCATGTCTTCCTCAGGTTTCGGATTCGGAGTCCGGGCTCCAGCCCTCCGCGTCGAGCGGCTGCGAGGCGGCCACTTCCTCCCATAATTCCCACGCATCGGAGGAGTAGGTGGCCAAGGTGCGAAGCTTGTCCTCCAGCTTCAGCTCATCTGCGGTGCGGGAGGCGCGAGCCCGGTGCGAGGCCCGGCTGGGACTCTCGCTGAACTCAATGTAGGTGTGAGGCTTCGAGCTGTTACGGAAGACCCAGATGCGCTGGCTCCGCGATGCGCCGAGCGCCGCGAGCGCCTGGACGGTCGCGAGATATTCCCGCTCCTGTTCGGGGCGCACCGTGACGCGGGAAACCGTCAGAATCCGGCCCATGTTACGCCGCGTCCTCGGAGAAGTTCTCCAGGCTGCGCTTCAGATCCGCCAGGAACCTGTCCGCATCGGCACCGTCCACGATCCGATGGTCGTAGGCCATCGTCAGCATGCCCTTGGTGCGAATGCCGAGGGAGTCGGTGCCGTCAGGGAGAGTCACCACCGATGGCCGCTTCTCGATGGCGCCGACGCCGAGGAT
Source organism: uncultured Gemmatimonadales bacterium (assembly GCA_963821525.1). Classification (GTDB taxonomy): domain Bacteria; phylum Gemmatimonadota; class Gemmatimonadetes; order Gemmatimonadales; family GWC2-71-9; genus DATBGE01. Next base: position 110,771 of record CAWGED010000019.1, read on the forward strand.
CGCGACCTGCGGCTGATTGATGATCGGCGTACCGGCATAGGAGCCGAACCCGCCGGGATTGGTGATGGTGAAGGTGCCCCGCTGCACGTCGTCGGGATTGAGCTTCTTGGTCCGCGCCCGTTCTCCCAGCTCGTTGATGGCGCGCGCGATGCCCAGGAGCGAGAGCTCGTCGGCGTGCTTGATGACCGGGACGATGAGACCCCAATCCAGCGCCACCGCGATGCCGATGTTGATGTCGCGCCGGAAAATCGTGGTCTCGTTGGACACGGCGGAGTTGACCACCGGGTGCTTGCGGAGATTCTCGGCCACCGCCTTGGTGATGAAGGCCAGGAAGGTCAGGTTCACCCCGCGCTCGGCATACTCCTTCTTCTTCTTGGCCCGGATCTGTCCGACCCGCGTGAAGTCGACCTCGAAGAGACTGTTGACGTGGGCGGAGACGCGCCGCGACATGACCATGTGGTCGGCGGTGAGCTTGCGGATCGGGCTCCACGGCTCCACCCGGTCGCCTTCCCACGGCTCCACGACCGGGCGCCGGTGGGGGCCGCGGCGGCGGCCGCAGCCGGCGCGGGAGCTGTGGCGGCGACACGCTGCGGAGCGCGGCGCCCCTGACTCGATGAAGCCGAGGATGTCTTCCTTGGTGACGCGGCCGGCGTGTCCGGTACCCGTAACCGCAGCGATATCGATGTTGTGCTCGGCTGCGATCTTCCGGACCAGCGGAGTGGACTTCCGCCGCAACCGATCCTCCGCCGTCTCGGGGCCGTTGCCGGTAGCCGGGGGGGCCGGAGGAACGGGACGCGGAGGGGACGGGGCGGACGGGGCGGGCATGGCGGGCGGGGCGGACGGGGCGGGTGGCGGCGGGCGGGCTGCAGCGGCGGCAGACTCGAGCGGCGACCGACTCGACCGCCTTGACCGACTCGTCCGCCTTGGCGGCGGTTGCCGCTCCCTTCTCGGTCTCAATTCGCGCGACAACCGTCTGCACCGGAACCGTCTGGCCCTCGTGACCAGGATCTCGGCCAGAACACCCGCACCCGGGGCAGGAATCTCCGCATCCACCTTGTCGGTGGAGATCTCGAAGATCGGCTCGTCGCGCTTGACCTCTTCCCCCACCTTCTTCATCCAGCGGGAGAGAGTGCCCTCGGCGATGGATTCGCCCATCTGGGGCATGATGACGTCGATCTTGGCCATGAGTCGATCTCCGAGCGTCCGGTACTGAAGCTGTTAGCGGTTAGCTGCTTCGCTGTTAAGTAACCGTAGTCGCTAATAGCTAACAGCTAATAGCTAATAGCCACTCCCCCTAGTATCTCGCCAGCCACCTGCACGCCGCCACCAGATCGTCCGCCTGGGGCAGCACGAAATCTTCCAGAGTCGGCGCATAAGGCAACGGGACGTCGTGGGCGCAGACCCGGCGGACCGGCGCGTCGAGCCACTCGAACGCCAGCTCGTTGATGCGGGCCGTGATCTCTCCCGCGACCCCGCCGGTCCTGGTGTCCTCGTGGGCGATCAGCACCCGGTTGGTCTTCTTCACCGTGGCCAGCGATCGCCTCGTCGTCCATCGGGAGGAGGGACCGCAGGTCGAGCACTTCGACCTCGAGCCCGTCCTCCCGTTCCAGCCGCTCGGCGGCCTCCAGCGCCTTGAACACCATGGCCGACCAGGTAATGATCGAAAGATGCTTCCCTTCCCTCGCGATGCCGCGCCTGGCCGATCGGGGTCAGGATCTCCTCACCCCGGGCAGCTCTTCCTTGATGCGCCGGTAGAGATACTTGTGCTCGAAGTAGAGAACCGGATCGTCGTCCCGGATCGCGGACTTGATCAGGCCCTTGGCATCCCGCGCCGTGGCGGGGCACACGATCTTGAGTCCGGGGGTGTGCAGAAAGGCGGCTTCCGGATTCTGGGAGTGGAACGGTCCTCCCCGCACGTAACCGCCCGACGGGCCCCGCACGACGATGGGCGTCGCGAGATTGGCGCGGTAGCGAGCGGTGGCAACGTAGTTGGTGAGCATGTCGTAGGCGCACGAGATGAAGTCGATGAACTGCATCTCGCACACCGGCCGCATCCCCATGTGGGCGGCGCCCGCGGCGGCACCCACGATGGCCGCCTCGGAGATCGGCGTGTCGATCACCCGCCCCGCGCCGAACCGGGCCTGAAACCCTTCGGTCACCTTGAAGGCGCCCGCCGTAGGCGCCGACGTCCTCGCCGAGGATGAAGACCCGCTCGTCGCCGCTCCATCTCCTCCCGGAGCCCCTGGCGGAGCGCCTCGAGATAGGTCACTTCAGCCATCGAGTCCTCCGGTACCAGTGCGGTTCGAGCGCGGAAGTCCTGGTAGACGTCACGTCAAGGCGGTGGAGGCATCGGGCAGCGGTTCGTTTTCGCAGAGCCGCGATCGCCGCGTCGAGCTCCTTCTCGATTCTCCCGTCGATCTCCCGGAGCTCGTCGGGCGACGCCCAGCCGCTGTCGGTGAGCCGCCGGACATAGCGGTCGATCGGGTCGTTCCGTTCCCAGGCCTCGATCTCTCCGTTCGGCACGTAGGACTGGTTGTCGTGTTCCGCGTGGCCCTTGCGGCGATAGGTCATCAGCTCGATCAGGGTGACGCCCTCCCGGCCCGGGCGCGGTCCACCGCGGTCGGTGTCACCTGGTACACCTCGAGCACGTCGTTTCCGTCCGCCGTGACTCCGGGAATGCCGTAGGCGGCGGCCTCGATCGGCCAGGCTCTTCACCGCCGTCTGGATCCCGCATCGGCGTGCTGTACGCATAGCCGTTGTTCTCGCTGACGACCACCAGCGGCAGCCGCTGCACCGCGGCGAAGTTGATCCCCTCGTGGAAGGTGCCGGTGCTCATCGCGCCGTCTCCGACGTAGACCAGACCGACGCGCGGCTGCTTCGTCATCTTGAACGGCAACGCCACGCCCGCCATGACCGGGACCATGTCGCCCAGATGGGAAATCTGCCCGATGAAGCCGCGGGTCGAGATCATCGAAATGGATGTTCAGCTCGCGGCCGCGCGGTGGGGCTCTGAGCCTTGGCCATGTACTGCCGGAGGACCTCGAGCGGGGTGGCGCCCTGCACCAGCATCGAGCCAAGGTTGCGGATGAGCGGGGAGAGGATGTCGCCCCTTGCGCGGTCGAGGGCGTAGGCGCTGCCGACGCGTCGGCCTCCTGGCCGAGCGAGCGGAACAGGCCCCCGATCACCTTGGTCTGGCGATAGAGATTGACCAGCCGCTCCTCGAGCGACCGGGTGAGCCGCATCTAGTAGTAGAGCTCGTGCAACTGGGCACGGGTCAGACCCGAGATCACGGCCTGGGGTTGAGCGGCGGGGAGGAGCGGATGGCAGGACATGCTTGGCTGTAACATATTGCTCCGACACTAGAGCGGAAAGGCTTGCGCCGGCCATAAGCCGCTAAGCGAGTCGCTTAAGGCGTTAGTGCGCTTAGACTCCGGCCTGCCGGCCCGCTGCCCTCCACCGAGCGACGACTACGAGCTCTCGATCCGCATCCCGTAGAAGGACCGGTAGACGAAGCACATTGAAAGCACGAGGAACAGTCCGGCCAGCGCATGGGTCAGGCCGGCGCCCCGCTCGGCGGTCAGGCACACCGCGAGCTCCACGGCAAGCAGGCCGAACAGCGTGGTGAACTTGATGATCGGGTTGAGCGCCACCGAGGAGGTGTCCTTGAAGGGATCCCCCACCGTGTCGCCCACGACGGTCGCGTCGTGCAGCGGAGTCCCCTTCGCCTTGAGCTCGGTTTCCACGATCTTCTTGGCGTTGTCCCATGCGCCACCACCGTTGGCCATGAAGATGGCCTGGTACAGCCCGAACAGCGCGATCGAGATCAGGTAGCCGATGAAGAAGTACGGCTCGACAAAGGCGAAGGCGAGGGTAGAGAAGAACACTACCAGGAAAATGTTGATCATTCCCTCCTGGGCGTACTTGGTGCAGATCTCGACCACCTTCTTCAGTCGGTCACCGAGGCCTTGGTGACGCCTTCCAGCTTGATGTTGGCCTTGATGAATTCCACGGCACGGTAGGCGCCGGTGGTGACCGCCTGGATCGAGGCGCCGGTGAACCAGTAGATCACAGCACCGCCGGTGATGAGGCCCAGCAGGAACGGCGGGTGCAGGATCGACAGGTTGGGAGCAGCTCCGGCTCGAGCCCGTGGGTGAGGGCGACGATGATCGAGAAGATCATCGTGGTGGCCCCGACGACGGCGGTCCCGATGAGCACCGGCTTGGCGGTCGCCTTGAAGGTGTTGCCGGCGCCGTCGTTCTCCTCCAGATGGCTCTTCGCCTTCTCGAAATTCGCGTCGAAGCCGAACTGCTGCTTGAGCTCGGCCTTGATGTCGGGATGGTCTCGATGAGTCGAGAGCTCATATACCGACTGGGCGTTGTCGGTCACCGGGCCGTAACTATCCACCGCGATGGTGACCGGACCCATGCCCAGGAAGCCAAAGGCCACCAGGCCGAAGGCGAATACCGCCGGCGCCAGCATGATGCCTTCGGGAAAGGTCGTGCTGACTCCATAGGCGATGCCCATCAGGCAGCAGCATCGTGATCCCGAGCCAGTAGGCCGAGAAATTCCCGGCGACCAGGCCGGAGAGAATGTTGAGCGATGCCCCGCCCTGCTCCGAGCTGGTGACCACCTCCCGCACGTGCCGGGAATTGACCGAGGTGAAGACCTTCACCAACTCGGGGATGATGGCGCCGGCGAGGGTGCCGCAGGTGATGACGGTCGCACAGCTTCCACCAGAAGCCGGAGCCCGCGCCGCCCAGGTCGGGGATAGCTGCATCGACACGACGTACGTGATGGCCACCGAGACGATCGAGGTGATCCACACCAGCCGGGTGAGCGGGTGCTCGTAGTCCATCTTGTCCTTCTCGGCGTCCTGTGACTTGGTCCAGGCCGCGTTGATGAAGTAGGACACGCCGGAGGCGACGATCATCATGATGCGCATCACGAAGATCCAGACCAGCAGCTGGACCTGCACGGTCGGATCCTTTACGGCGAGCAGAATGAAGACGATCAGCGCGACCCCGGTGACGCCGTAGGTCTCGAAACCGTCGGCCGAGGGGCCCACCGAGTCGCCGGCATTGTCACCGGTGCAGTCGGCGATCACACCCGGATTCCGGGCATCGTCTTCCTTGATCTTGAAGACGATCTTCATCAGGTCGGAGCCGATGTCCGCGATCTTGGTGAAGATCCCGCCCGCCACCCGGAGCACCGCGGCCCCGAGCGATTCCCCGATCGCGAAGCCGATGAAGCAGGCCCCGGCGTACGCTCCCGGAATGAACAACAGGATGATGAGCATCAGCAGCAGCTCGACGCTGATCAGGAGCATGCCGATGCTCATGCCGGCCTGGAGCGGGATGGCATAGCAGGGATAGGGCTTGCCCTTGAGCGCCGCGAACGCGGTGCGGGAGTTGGCGAAGGTGTTCACCCGGATGCCGAACCAGGCCACGCTGTAGCTGCCGGCGATGCCGATCAGGCTCCAGATCAGGATGATCGCTACCCGCCCGAGCGGGAAATGCTGCAGCACCGCGAAATAGAAGGCGATTACCACCGCGATGAGCGCCCAGAGAATCATCAGGAACTTGCCCTGGGTCAGCAGGTAGGTCTTGCAGGTCTCGTAGATCAGCTCCGAGACCTCCAGCATCGACTTATGAACCGGCAGGTTCCGGAGCCGGCTGTAGGTGACCAACCCGAAGATTAGACCCAGTCCGGCGACCAGCAGCCCGAACATGAGCAGGGTTCGCCCGCTGGTCCCGCCGAGGAAACTCACGGTTCCCAGATCGGGGAGAACCAGGTTGGCCTCGCCGCCGGCGTGCTGCGCGGGTTCCTGGGCCAGCATCAGTCCAGGCAGGGTGAGCCAGGCAGTCATCGTCACCAGCAGCGCCGTCATGGTGCGCCGGACGGTGTCCATCCAATTCGTCATCGGGGTCTCCTCAGGGTTGTTCGACAAAAGGCCGCGGACGAACGGGGCTCTGCAAGGATGATCGCCTGCCGGATCGCCCCCGCGTCCACCCTCGTACATCCGCGGTCTGTAGTGCTCGGCTCAGTAGGCCCCCCGCGGCTCGTGCGCGGGATCGGCCATGGTGTGCACCACGGTGAGGAAGCGCTTGGCCAGTTTGTCGGCTTCACTTTCACCGGGTTGGTTGGTCTCGACCGTGACCAGCGTGTAGTGCCCGCCCTCCATCTGGACGCTTACCCCGATCTGCCCCACTGATCCGGAGAACCGGCGACTGCGCTGGGCCTGATCGGTCGGGGCCAGCCGCGGGCCGAAGAACGCGGTCGCCCGCGCCATGACCTGATCGGGGGGGAGATGCGTGCGATGGAAGTACTGCATCACTTCTCTCCGTACTCGTAGTACTCGACGCCCAGGTGCGAGATCACCGGCTCGCCCACCATCCAGCGCAGCGTGTTCTTGAGCTTGGTGAGCTGGATGAAGAGATCGTGCTCCGGATACAGTCCGGGTGCCGCCTGCGGGCTCTTGAAGTAGAAGGAGAGCCATTCCTGGATCCCGGAGAGACCGGCACGCTGGGCCAGGTCGAAGAAGATGGCGAGGTCCAGGACCAGCGGGGCCGCGAGAATGGAATCGCGGCAGAGGAAGTCAACCTTGATCTGCATCGGGTAGCCCAGCCACCCGAAGATATCAATGTTGTCCCACCCTTCTTTGTTGTCTCCACGGGGCGGGTAGTAGTTGATCCGCACCTTGTGGTACATGTTGGCGTAGAGCTCCGGGTACACCTGCGGCTGCAGGATGTACTCCAGCACGCCGAGCTTCGACTCTTCCTTGGTCTTGAAGCTCTCCGGATCGTCCAGCACTTCGCCGTCGCGGTTGCCCAGGATGTTCGTCGAGTACCAGCCCGCCACGCCGAGCATCCGCGCCTTGAACATCGGCGAGAGCACGGTCTTGAGCATGGTCTGGCCGGTCTTGAAGTCCTTCCCGCCGATCGGGACGTGCTTCTCCTTGGCCAGGTTCTCGAGGGCCGGGAAGTCGCACGAAAGATTCGGGGCGCCGTTGGCGAAGGGCACGCCCTCCATGACGGCGGCATAGGCGTACAGCATCGACGGCGCGATGGTGGGATCGTTCGCCTCCATCGCCTTCTCGAACGCCGCCAGCGACTCGTGGGCCGGTCCCGGGACGATGAAAATCTCGGTCGAGGCGCACCAGACCATCACCAGCCGGTCACACTTGTTCTTCGCCTTGAAGTCGCGGATGTCCTTCCGCAGTGCCTCGGCCAGCTCCTTCTTGTTCTTGCCGCTCTTTACGTTCTTGCCCTCGAGCCGCTTCACATAGTACTGGTCGAAGACGGCAGGCATCGGCTTGACGCCCTGCAGGAAGTCCTTGATCGGCTCCACGTGCTCATGTTTGTCGAGCACGCCGCAATGGAGGCAGGACTCGTACGCGTTGTCGGGAACCGGATCCCAGGCGCCGAAGACGAGGTCTTCCAGACGCGCGAGGGAGACGAAGTCCTTGATGAGGGGAGACCGGTGCTCGGTCCGCTTGCCGAGCCGGATGGTGCCCATCTGGGTCAGCGAGCCGAACGGCTTCCCCTTGCCGCGGCGGGCCAGCTCGACGCCGGCGATGAACGTCGTGGCGACAGCGCCCAGGCCCACACAGAGGACTCCAAGAGTGCCCTTGGCAGGCGCGATCGGCCGGGAGGTTGGAGTCGCCACTAGGGCTGTCCTTTCACAGAAGAGTCGGGCGCAGTCACCCGATACACGTATACGAAGCGCTGCACTACGGTGATCACCGACGTCACGGCGAGCAGCGTCACGATCCCGAAGAGAATCAGGCCTTGGGGTCCCTGGCCGAAGATCACCGTGGGGACTCCGGTCAGCACGATACGCTCCGCCCGCTGAACCATTCCAACCTTGCAATCGATGCCCAGACCCTCGGCCCGGGCCCTGGCATACGACACGATCAGCGAGGCGATCATCGCCACCATCGAGATGATGACGGCTCCCTCGCGCCACACCACCAGATCGGGCGGCGCCATGAGGTAGTAGACCGCGATCCCCATGAACGTCGCCCCGTCGCCCACCCGGTCCAGCGTCGAATCGTAGAAGGCGCCGAACTTGGTCACCTGCCCGTTGGCCCGGGCCACCGCACCATCCAGCGTGTCTACGATTCCACTTACCAGGTACAGCAGCCCACCCAGGCGAATGTGCCCCACCGCAAAGGCGACCGCCGAGGCCACCACCAGGAGCGTACCCACCGTCGTGATCACGTTGGGCGACACTCCCCGCCGGATCAGACCGTCCACCACCGGTCTGGTCAGGCCGTAAAACACCTGCTCGATCGGCTTGGTGATGAGCTTCACCTGGGGAGCCACCTCGGGATTCGACGGAGGGAGCCAGTCGGAGGCCCCGAAAACCGCGGCAAACTATAACCGAGAGAACGGGTTAGGGGAAGGCGCCGAAAGGGAATTCCGACCCCCCGTCCATGGGGGTCGGGGACTTGAGCCTGGGGATCACTCAGGATAGAGCAAAAACGGCCTCCGGCGGGTGAGAAAATCTCCCCGAGCCCGCTCCCAATCGGCGACTTGATCGGTGAAGATCTGCTTACCCAGCTGTCCTCCATCCCCGGCCAGCCGGTCGAACTGCCGTTGCAGCAGACTCAGGCCGGAATGACTGAGGATCTGAAGCAGGCGGACCGCCGTGCGGGTGGGGTCATACGTGGACCGATCCACCACCCGGAACCGGATCCCTTGAACCAGGGTGTCGGCATACTTCCCATCCCCCGGCTGGCGCGGAGTAAACGTCACGCCGCTGAAATCGATACCTGGCAGCCGCTCTTCGCGAAGGCGTGGATAAGACCTTCGCGGTGTCCAGCCACGGAGCGCCGATCTGCTCGAAGGGATGCTCGGTGCCCCGCCCTACCGAGAGGTTCGTCCCCTCGAACAGGCATACTCCCGGATAGTGAATGAGGGCCTCGACGCTCTTGAGGTTGGGACTGGGCGGCAGGAAGGGGAGGCCAGTCTGGTCGAAGTACAGGGAGCGTTTCCATCCCTTGGCCGGAACTACATGGAGCTCGGTATCGAGCTTCAAGTCGTGCCGAGCGAGCAGAGCGAGTTCGCCCAGCGTCATCCCGTGGCGCATCGGGATCGCCAGCAGGCCAACCGGCGAAGCAAAAGCCGGGTCGAGCACGTTGCCCTGCACCGCGCCTCCGATCGGATTCGGCCGGTCGAGCACCACTACCGGAATGCGATGCCGGGCCGCAGATCGCATGACCTCCGTCGTCGTAAACAGATAGGTGTAATAGCGGGCCCCGGCGTCCTGCAGATCCACCAACAGGACATCAATGCCGGTCACCATCTCGTCGGACGGTGCGGTATTAGCCCCATAGAGGCTGTAGATTGGAAGACCAGTCGCAGAATCGGTCGAAGATCCTACTGCGGCGCCGGGCGCTGCGGTGCCGCGAAAACCGTGTTCGGGACTGAACAGCGCGACCAGATTGACACCGGCTCCACGGAGACGCTCGACATCACTCACGCCCTTGGAATCCACTCCGGCCTGATTGGTCACGAGACCCACCCGGCGGCGGCGCACCAATTGCATGCTGTCGGTGAGCAGGACCTCGATACCCGGTCGGATCCGGTCGGCGGCGGCGCCACCGGCCCCTGGCCGGGACAAGTGGCCGGGAAGCCCAGGACTCCCAGAACGCAGAGCCAAAATTGCGAAGCAGACGGTTTCATTCTGTTCGGTCGTTCCTCCCCATGATGGCCAGTGCTTCGCTCCTTCTCGGCGCGAGCCTTTTTGCGTCTCCAGCCCGCGGACAAGACTCGGTTCGAGTGGCTCAGGCCCTGGACTCCGCACGGGTCGAGCACCTGATCGACTCCCTCCCGCTGCGGGATCGTGTAGCCCAACTGATCATGCCGTGGATTCCCGGGAACTACGCTGCCTTCGATGACAGCGCGTTCTCGGTCATGCAGGGCTGGGTGGATTCGCTCCACGTGGGCGGCATCATCGTGTCGATCGGCTCGCCGCTGGACGTCGCCTCGAAGCTGAACCGGTTACAGGTCCGCTCGCCACTCGCGCTCCTGATCGGCGCCGACCTGGAAAGCGGCAGCACCTTCCGGCTGGTTGGAGGCACGCCCTTCCCCTCCAATATGGGCGTGGCCGCGACCGGATCGGAACGGGATGCCTATGAGGTGGGACGGGTGACGGCGCTGGAAGGTCGCGCCGTGGGCATTCACATCACGTTCGCCCCGGTGGCCGATGTCAACAACAATCCGGCCAATCCGATCATCAATACCCGCTCGTTCGGTGAAAATCCTCAGCTCGTCGGCGTGCTGGTAGCCGCCGCCATCCGCGGGTTGCAGGAGAACGGGATGATGGCCACTGCGAAGCACTTCCCTGGCCACGGCGACACCGACGTCGATTCCCACATCTCGATGCCGGTCATGAAGGGCGACTGGAGCCGGCTCACCAACCTGGAGCTGCAACCGTTCCGCTCGGCGATCAACGCCGGAGTGGCCCTGGTGATGTCGGCTCACATCGCGATGCCGGGCCTGACCGGTGACAGCACGCTGCCGGCTACGCTCTCGCCCGAGGTGCTCACCGGATTGCTCCGCGATTCCTTGCACTTCAAGGGAGTTGCGGTGACCGACGCGCTTGGTATGGGTGGAATCGTGAACCGCTATGGCGCGGGCGAAGCCGCGGTGCTGGCTCTCATTGCCGGAGCCGATCTCCTCCTGCAACCGGCTGATCCCAAGACGGCCCTCGACGCCGTCACGACGGCGGTCGAGTCGGGACGAATCTCCCAGGAGCGGATCAACGAGTCGGTCCGCCGAATTCTGACGATGAAGAGCCAGCTCGGATTGCTCGACCGGCGATCGGTACAGCTGGAGCGGGTTCCCGAAGTCGTGGGCCGGGCGGAGTTTCTCGCGGTCGCCCGCGATATCGCGCGACGCTCGATCGTACTGGTGAATGACAGCGGCTCCGTGGTAGACAGCCTGCGCGCGCGGCGCCGGCCGATCTCCCTCGTCATCTACGGAGACGAGAACATGCCCACCGCAGGCAACCAGCTCGCCGCCCAGCTCCGGGCCGAGGGATTTCCCGTGAATACCTTCCGGTTGTGGCCAGCGAGCGGTCCCGCGAGTTACGATTCGGCTAAGGCTGCGTTGCGGAAGAACAGCGTCGCGATGTTCGCCGTGTCGGTCAAGGCAACGGCGAACAAGGGAACCGTGGCCATGCCGGAGCCGCTCGCGAAACTCATTGACCAGACCGCCAAGAAGCGGCGCACGGTGCTGGCTTCACTGGGTTCGCCGTACATCGCGCAGCAGACGCCCCACGTCGGCAGCTACATGCTGGCCTGGAATTCGAATGCGGTCACCGAATGGGCCCTCGCCAAGGCTATTGCCGGCAGGTCTGACATCACCGGACGCCTTCCCATTACCCTCACCCGAAGCTATCCGCTCGGCTACGGAATTCAGCGGAAAGCGACCCGGGACACCTTCGGCCAGGCGGCCAGCGGCCAGCCTTAACAGCGTGTTCGTCCTGCGTTGGTCCCGATTCATCGGCGCGTTGGTCGTTTCGGCCTGCCATTACTATCCGCCGGGCAAGCCTGCAGAACCGGTGGATGTCCAGCCGATCGAGTGGACCTCCGTCATCCACTACCTCGATTCGGTCACCGCGCAGGGCGCGGCACCCGGCGCCGTACTCGGAGTCAGCCAGAGAGGGCACCGATTCGTGTACGGGAGCGGCCGCCTCGGCGAAGGCGACTCCACCCGCCCCGACGGTGAGACCCTCTACGATCTCGCCTCGCTGACCAAAGTCATAGCGCTGACCACGATGACCATGTTCGCCGTGCAGAACGGCAAGCTGGAGCTGGATACTCCGGTCTGGCGCTACGTGCCCGCCTTCCGAGGAGAAGCGAAGGACAGCATCACCATCCGGATGCTCCTGATGCACGCCAGCGGACTTCCGGCATGGCGGCCGCTGTATCGGGAGACGCGCACTCGAGCGGCGGCGCTGGCGCTGGTGGATACGACCGCCCTCACATCGAAGCCCGGGTCCCACTTCGAGTATTCCGACCTTGGCGCGATTGTCTTGACTCAGGCAGTTGAAGCCGTGCTCGGGCACCGGATCGATACCCTCGCGACCCGTGAGATCTTCACCAGGCTCGGCATGCAGTCCACGCGTTACCTCCCGCCATCGAGCTGGGTTTCGCGCATCGCGCCGACCGAGGACGACCCGTGGCGCGGCCGAATGCTTCGCGGCGAAGTGCACGACGAGAACGCGTCGCGGCTGGAAGGCGTGTCCGGACACGCGGGGCTGTTCAGTGATGCGGACGACCTCTTGACCTTTGCCGAATGGCTGCTGAGCCAGGAGGATCGAGGGATCGTCTCGGGTGAAAAGTCCCGCTCATGTCTGGAAGCGCCAATGAGCGCGCCTTCGCTGCTGCCCGGCGTGCTCGCCGAGTTCACCCGGAGGCAGCGCCTGGTGCCAGGCTCAAGCCGGGCGCTCGGCTGGGACACCCCTTCGGAAGGGAGCAGTGCCGGCAATCGCCTCTCGGAACACGCCTTTGGCCATACCGGGTTCACCGGTACCTCCATCTGGATCGACCCCGACCGGTGTCTGGCCATCGTACTTCTGAGCAATCGGGTCCATCCTACTCGGGAGAACAACCGCTGGGGTCCAGTCCGGGCCCAGGTAGCCAACCGAGTCGTTGTCACCCTCGACGCAAGTGCCGCTTCTCATTGAGCCGCAGTGAGTTAGCCCGTCCCCCCGAAGATTTCGCTTCGTTGACATAGGCCCTTGAAGGATCTAATTTTTACAGGTCTACCAAGGAGCATGAGATGGCAGCCATTCAGCCGCAGGTCGCGACCCAGGGATTCAACCTGATTCTCACCGACCGTGCCGCCGAAGAGGTAAGGAAGTTCATGGAGGCCGAGCAGGTGCCGGTCGAGAGCGCAGGCCTCAGGGTCAGCGTGCTCCCCGGTGGATGCTCGGGATTCAAGTACAGCCTGAACATCGAAGAGCGGGCACTGGAGGATGACGCCGTCGTCGAAGTGAGCGGCGTGCGAGTGTTCGTTGATGGATTCAGCCTGCAGTACCTGAGCGGAATCACGATCGACTATACCTCATCGATGCAGGGCTCCGGATTCACATTCAATAATCCCAACGCCTCCGGTGGATGCGGGTGCGGGAGCAGCTTTACGGCGTAAGACGTGAGACGTGAGACGTAAATTGGGGAGCGAAGGCCAGGAGGGCCGCCGCTCCCCTTCGCATATCTGGGAGTTGCGTTTTACCCTTCTCACTTCTCACTTCTTACTTCTCACGCAGTTGCAGGTCTCACTTCTCACGTCTCACCCAACAGACGTCCGACCCTTACCCCGGGGCTCCCCTGCACCCCCTCGATCTCGGCATCATCGTCGTGTACTTCGTCCTGACGCTCGGCGTCGGGTTCTGGGTATCGCGACACCAGAAGACCGCGGGAGATTACTTCCTCGGAGCCCGCGACCTCCCGGCGTGGGCCATCCTGCTTTCGATCGTCGCGACCGAGACCTCGGCCCTCACGGTCATCTCGGTTCCTTCGATCGCCGCGCGGGGCGACCTCACCTTTCTGCAGCTCCCGCTCGGCTATCTGCTCGGACGCCTGGCCGTGGCGCGGTGGCTCCTGCCCGGATACTTCAGCGGGCATCAGGACACGGCGTACGTCCGTCTGGAGAAGCGGTTCGGGCCCAGCACCCGTCGGCTGGCATCGGTCATCTTCCTGGTGACGCGCCTCCTGGCCGACGGGGTGCGGGTGTATGCCAGTGCGGTTCCGCTCGCGCTGATCACCGGATGGGGGATTCCCCTCTCGATCGTGATGATGAGCCTCATCACCATGGTCTACACCTGGCATGGGGGGCTCAAGGCGGTAGTGTGGACCGATGTGGTCCAGTGGTGCGTGTATGTCTCGGCGGGCATCGCCGCATTGTTGATCGCGTGCTCACTCGCGGGAGGCGCGCCGGCCGCCTTCTCCGCCGCAGCGGCGGCCGGCAAGCTGCGGGTCCTCGATTTCCGCCTCGATCTCGCGATCCCTTACACCTTCCTCGGCGGCCTGATCGGCGGCGGGATGCTTACCGCTGCGTCGCATGGGACGGACCAACTGATCGTGCAGCGGCTGCTTGCGAGTCAGAGCCTTGGCAATGCACGTCGCGCCCTGGTGGGCTCCGGCATCGTGGTGCTCCTCCAGTTCACGCTCTTCATGTTGATCGGCACCGCGATCTGGGCTGCTGGATTCGCCCCGGCAAACCTGCCCGCCGACCAGATCTTTCCCCGCTTCATCGTGGAGCACCTGCCCGCCGGTCTCTCGGGACTGCTCATCGCGGCGATTCTCGCGGCAACGATGGGTACCCACAGTTCGGCGATCAGCGCCCTCGCGTCTTCGATGACCCACGATCTCTACTCGTCCTACACCGGGGTGACGGATCCCGCTCGTTTGCTCAAGATTGGTCGCGCCATGTCCTTGCTCTGGGGGATCCTGGTCACGGTCGCGGCGCTGGTCTTTCACCTGGTCGCCGGTAGCGGCCAGACCCCGGTCGTGGTGTTCGCGCTGTCGATCGCGTCGATCACCTATGGGGCGCTGCTTGGAGCATATCTGCTGGCCGGGCAGTGGCCTCGGGCCACCGGCCGTGACGTTATCGGCGGGATCAGCGTCGGACTCGTCCTCATGCTCGTGGTGTTCTTCTCCGGGCGCCTCTCCGGTTGGCCTCCTCTTGGTTTCCTCGCGCCGGTTAGCCACTTGGCCTGGCCCTGGTATGTGCCCCTTGGTACCCTGCTTACCTTCGGAGCGGGTGTGCTGCTCAGTCTTCTCTCACAGCCGAGGACCCAGGCCGCATGAGTCGGATCACGATCGGCGTTGATGTCGGCGGGACCAAGACCGCCGCGGCCGTCGCGATTGACGGGAAGGAAGTCTCGCGCGCCGAGGGCGTGGGCGGCGCAGTGCGTCCTGGACGGGCGCTCGCCTCGGCCACCGTCATCGCCGAAACAGTGCGGCGCGCCCTGGCCGCTGCCGGCAAGCTGCGAGGGACCGTCCTGATGGTCGGAGCCTCGGGCGCCGGACGTCCCGAGGAACGGGATGAACTGCGTTCCGCCCTCAGGTCGGAGGAACTGGCGGATCAGATCCACATCACCGGCGACATCGAGATTGCGCTGGCGGCGGCGTTCGGAAACGATCCGGGGATCGTGGTGACTTCGGGGACCGGCAGCGTCGCCGTGGCCCGTGATTCCTTCGGCCGGCTGCACCGGGCTGGAGGATACGGCTGGCAAATGGGGGACGAGGGGAGTGGTTACGCCGTGAGCCGCGCGGGGCTCGGCGCCGTGGGGCGGGCGGCGGACGGGCGCAGTCCCAAGACGGTGTTGAGCAAGCTGCTCCTGGAAGCGACTCACTCCGAGACCATGGACCAACTCATCCGCTGGGCGGCCAAGGCCTCTCCCGCGGAAGTCGCCTCCCTGGCTCCCTCCATCATGATCGGCGCGGCAGAGGGAGACACCGTGGCACAAGGCATTCTCGACTACGCCGCACGCGAGCTGGCCCAGCTGGCCCTTCAGTTACTGCAGCATTTCGGCGTGGACGAGCGGACCCAGGTGGGGGTCGCGACCAATGGCGGGCTGCTCAAGGGTCAAAGCGCGCTCCGACGCATGCTGTTCCAGCGCCTTCATGACGAACCCCGCTTCAGGCTGATCGAAGATCCAATCGATCCGCCGCGGGGAGCCTTGTTCCTTGCGAATACGGTTGGCCCGACCTAAACAGCGTGAGAAGTAAGAGGTGAGAAGTGAGAAGGGGAACGCAGGCAGATGATGCCTCGTTCCCCTTCTTCTTCACCTCTCACTTCTCACCTCTTACTTCTCACGCTTTTGGCTTGGCATTCCGCAGCCTGCTGTGCCTGGCTCCATACAGGAAGTAGATCACCAGGCCAACCAGCAGCCAGATGCCGAACCGAATCCAGGTGATGCCGGGCAGCTTGTACATCAGGTAGAAGCAGGCGACGATCGAAATCATCGGCGTGATGGGAACCCAGGGTACCCGGAACGGCCGCGGGCGGTCGGGGTCGGTTCGTCGCAGCACGATCACGCCCGATCGAGACCAGAATGAAGGCGAACAGCGTCCCGATGTTGGTCAGGTCCACCACCTCCGCGATGTTGGCGAAGGCCGCGAAGGTCGCGACGAAGAGTCCGGTCAGGATGGTGCCGACGTACGGAGTCTTGAACTCGCGGGTGAACCTCGGCAGGAACGGCGGCAGGAGCCCGTCCCGCGCCATCGACATGAAGATCCGCGGCTGACCCAGCTGGAAGACCAGCAGAACGCTGCCCATCGCGATCACGGCGCCGAGCGCGATGATCAAGTCGTGAGGCCTTGATGAGTTGCCGGCGGGCCGTCCGCGAACTGCAGCGCGGTGATCATGGGCTCCGCCGTGCCGAGTTGCTGCCAGGGCGCGATGCCCGGTCATCACCACCGAGAGTGGCGATGTACAGGATCGTGGTGCAACCACCAGGCTCATGATGATGCCGAACGGCATGTCCTTGGCCGGGTTCACGGCCTCCTCGGCGGCGGTCGAAACCGCATCGAAGCCGATGTAGCTGAAGAAAATGATGGCCGCCGCCGCGCTGATCCCTGCGAATCCGTTGGGCGCGAAGCCACCCGGTTAACGGGGTCGTCCCAGTTGATCGGCTTGATGAAGAACGACACCCACCGCGAGGAAGAAGAGGATGATGCCGATCTTGAGCAGCACCATCGCATTGTTCGAATTGGCCGACTCCTTGATGCCGATGACCAGGAGCACGGTAATGGCCGCCACCACCAGGAACGCCGGCAGGTTGGCGATGACCGGAAATCCGAAGAGGTGCGGAGCGGTGGTCAGCGCCGAGGCCACGTACGCGTTGGTGGCATCCGTGGCGCCCGGCCTTGATGGCGTCGGCCGCCATGTGCGCCGAGCGCACGTCGGTGGCAAGCCAGGCCGGCAACGAGAGCCCGAAATGGCTCAGCAGCTCGCGGAAATAGCCGGCCCAGCCGATGGCCACTCCGATATTTCCCACCGCGTATTCGACGATCAGGTCCCACCCGATGATCCACGCCACGAACTCGCCCAGCGAGGCGTAGGCATAGGTGTACGCCGACCCGGCGATGGGCACCATCGCCGCGAACTCGGCATAGCACAGCGCGGCAAAGCCGCACGCCACAGCGGTCAGGACGAAGGAGAAGACGATCGCGGGCCCGGCCCCGGGTCGCAGCGGATCGCCCGCGATGGCGGTTCCGGTCGTGGCGAAAATCCCGGCGCCGATCGTAGCGCCGACGCCCAGTGCGGTGAGATGCCACTTGTTGAGCGATCGCTTGAGTCCCCCTCGCTCGGCGATGTCGTTCTCGCAGTCGGCGATGGACTTCCGGACGAACAGATTGGCCATGAGCCTTGGGTAGGAGAGTCTTTTGGAGAGTTACAGCGTGATGGTGATTTCGGTCTTACCTGCCACCGGGAGGCCGTCGGGGCCGCGAGCGGGGCGGAACTCGTAGTTCATCATCGCCTCGAGAAATTTCCTGGCATAGCCGCGGTCGCGAATTTCCGGGTCGAGGTCGACCTTCTGCACCTTGCCAGCGGCATCAACCCAGAAGGTGACCCGGATCGCCTTCCCCCGAAGCTCCTTGGGGCTGTTCTCCGGGGGAATAACCCATCGTTTCTGCTGCGGCCCGGTTCCGACTCCACCAGCGCCACCGCCTTCCCCCGGACCGGTCCCCGTTCCAGTGCCGGGACCGATTCCGCCGCCGGTTCCTCCTCCCGCGCCGGGGCCCGTTCCGCCTCCGCTGTCTCCCACCTCCGCATTCGCCGGTCCCGCACCGGCTTGAGTTACAGGAGTATCCACCGGAACCGGTTGGACCGGTTCGGGCGTCTGCGCTTGTTCTACGACGGGAGGAGCGGTGGTTACCGGAGCCACAGGAGCGGACGGCCGCGGAGCGCTCGCGGGGAGGGAAATATACGCCTCACGGTTGCCTCCGCCACCACCGCCACCAGCAGTCAGCGCCTGGTGGCCCGCGCTCAGCACGCGGTACAACTCGCTGCCCCAGGGAGCGAGGATCAGCAGGACCACCGCGATGTGGAGCGCAAGAGATACCAGCATCCCCACCGGCGAACGCCGTCGCCTCGGTAATGCGAGCGCCGGGGCGGCAGACGAACGGGGGCGAGCGACTGCGGAAGATTCTGCCATGGCTGACCATACGAAAAATACACCGGGGAGTGCCGCCTTCGGCGCTCCCCGGTGGTGACGAACGGTTCTGCTGCTACCGCACTACTTCTTCGGGGCTTCGGCGTCGATAGGAGTAAACCCGATGACCTGAACTCCCGCGCCCCGGGCAATATCCATCGCGTCAATCACGTCCTGATAGATCCGGGTCGGCGCCGACTTCACGAACAACAGCTTGGCTGGACGGGCGTCGAAGATCGCGTGCATCTGGGTGTCCAGCTGGTCGACCGGCACCGGCTGGGTATTGATGGCGTAGCCGCCATCTGCCGTAAGCTCCAGCACGATCTGATTCGACTTGGCGTCCGACTTGGTCTGCTGCTCCTGTGGCGGCACCTGGACATCCAGCGCCATTCGGGAGAGCGGCTGCGAGACCATGAAGATGATCAGCATCACCAGCATGATATCGATCATCGGAATCACGTTGGGCTCGGACTGAATTCCGCCCGAGGAGTCCGCAGTGGACATTGCCATATCAGCTCTTCCCCTTCTTCTCGGGAGCCGCGAAGAGCCCGGCAGCCTTGGGCTCGGTGATCGCCGCCATTACGCGGGCGCCGGCCTTCCGGGCGATCTCCACCGCCTCCTGGATTTTCGCGAACTGCAGCTGATTGTCCGCCTTGAAATAGAGAATCTTGTCCGTGGTCCGGGCGGAGTAGATCGACTTCAGCTGGTCCTCCAGCGTCTCCTTCGGGATCGGACGACCGTTCAGGAAGTAGTGGCCGCTCACGTCGATGCCGAGGATGATCTCGTCGTCCCCTTCGGGGCGCGCGTCGAGGTGAATCCCCTTCGGCATCGTCGCCTTGAACCCGGCACTGATGAGCGGAGTCACGATCATGAAGATGATCAACAACACCAGCATGATGTCGATCATCGGAATTACGTTGGGCGACGCCTTTACTGTAGTAGTGCCGGCACTACCCGCTGACATGCCCATGACCGCTCACCGCTTTCTGGGCCTGGAATTCCTTAGTGAAGATCGAGCGGCCAAACTCGCTCCCCACGCTCTTGATCAGGTAGTCGATCAGTTCCTTCGAGACGTAGGTCATCTCGACGGTGAGGTTCTCGATCTTGGTGGTGAAGTAGTTGTAGAACCACACCGCGGGAATCGCCACCAGCAGACCGAACGCCGTGGTGATCAGCGCCTCGGCGATACCGGCGGAGATGCCCGCCAGGCCGCCGGAGGCTCCGGAGGATGCCATGCCGGTGAAGGCGTTCACGATACCCATCGTGGTGCCGAGCAATCCGACGAACGGGGCGGTCGAGCCGACCGTCGCCATGACGCCCATGC
This sequence comes from uncultured Gemmatimonadales bacterium, assembly GCA_963821525.1. GTDB lineage: Bacteria > Gemmatimonadota > Gemmatimonadetes > Gemmatimonadales > GWC2-71-9 > DATBGE01. Next base: position 130,269 of record CAWGED010000019.1, read on the forward strand.
CCCGCTTGAAGTCCGCCAGCGTGATGAGCATCTCACGCTCGACGGCGCGCTCCACCGAGTTGATATCGGCCGAGGTGATCGTGGCCCGATCGGAGAGCAGCGGCTTCACCTCGGAGAGCGCCTCGCCGACGACTCGGGCGACGTGGCTCTTCTTATTCTGCTCGGCCAGGGTGATGGCCCGCTCCAGGTTCTCCTCCTGGATGGCGCGGGAGAACTCAGGCGCGAACTTCCGGGTGGCCGTCTGGCTCCGAATGATGCTGATGAGCTTGGTGATCGCGACGGTCAACGACATGAACGACATGAAGGCCAGGACGATCACGACGCCCTTGGCGAAGGTTCCGGCCGCGGTCCACAGGTGCAGCATATCTACATTCATTTGAACGATACCTCCTGGAGGTGACTGATCCCGCTATTGCGGAGCTTGAAGGAGACGGCCTGCTGTACGAGCACGCGGACCGGCTGACCCCGGGAACGGCCCGGTTTGAAGGGGCACTTGAGGATGGCGTTCTTCGCCGGATCCTCGAAGGCCTTGTGCGTGCTGTTCATGACCTTGAGGGAGCCCGGGTCCACTTTCCCATCGGTGTTCACCACGAATTGCATGACTACCCGCCGGGGATCCCGGCCGACTTCATGACCGGGGGAAATTCGGGCGAGCAAGCGCCGGCATGACCTGCGGGGTCTCATCCACTTCTGCCGCCAGGAAGACTTCGCCTTCCAGCACCGGGCCGGTTCCACCCACGACGCCGGTCCCGATGCCACCTTCGACACCCTTACCGGTGAAGTCCCGCGGGTCGAACTTCTCGTTCAAATTGACCGGCGGAATCTCGGTGGGGATATCGGCCGGCGGCGTCACCACCTGGAAGCCCTGCGGCGGCGGGTTCGCAGCCACAACCGCCTCGGGGGGAGGCTGCTCTGGCGGCGGCTCCGGAGCCTTCGGCGGCTCCAGGAACACCATCGTCGTATCCTGAATGACTTGCTTCAGGGTCTCGGCCGCACCGCTCGTGGCCTTGACCGCTCCGAAAATGATCAGATGATGTGGATGATCACCGAAGTGATTGACTGCCCAAGGGACTTCTGCTTCTTGCGTTTCGATTCGATCAGGTTTTCGAACATAGTCCTCTCCGCGTGAGCGGCAGCAAACGTATCTCGCGGTTATTGCAGCCGGCGAGACCCGAAGATGACAAAACCTTAACAACTGGATTAGGCGTTGCCTTCAGGAAGCTCGGCTTGACCGATCCTGGGCTTCGGCTTCGGTTGGGACTTCGGGAGACGCGTTTGGCCGGGGCAATGTGACCGTAAACACGGTCCCCCGCCCGGTACGACTCTGCACGCCAATCGTTCCGCCATGGGCCTCGGCGATCCACTTGGTAATGGAAAGGCCAAGCCCCGCACCCGGACGGTCTCCGGTCCGGGTACGAGCAAGATCGGCGCGGTAGAAGCGGTCGAAGATATGGGGCAGGTCTGTGGCGCTGATGCCGATCCCGTTATCCCCTACCACCAACGCTACCGTATCGCCCTGATCCACAAGGCCGAGACTGACCTTTCCTCCGGGCGGAGTGTACTTGATGGCGTTGGTGACCAGGTTGAGGATCAGCTGGCGCATCCGGCCGTAGTCCACCGGCAGCAGGACCGGATTGTCCGGCACTTCGGTGCGGACCGTGATTCCCGGACCCTCCCCCAGGATGCCGGCGGTTTCCGCCGCCTCGGACACCAGTTCCCTCAGGTCGTGCGGCTTTACGGCGAGGGTCGCACGCCCTTCATCGGCCCGGGCCAGGGTCAGCAGGTTGTCCATCATCTCCGTCACCCGGTTGATCTCGCCCAGCAATTCATCCAGCGTGCTCATCGCTTCGGGTGGAGTCCCGGGATGGGTGAGTGCGCGTTCGACGCCGGCGCGGATCACCATGAGCGGAGTCTTCAGCTCATGGCTCGCATCGGCGGTGAAGCGGCGCAGGCTGACGAAGCTCTCTTCCAGACGGCCAAGCATTCGATTCACAGTGTTGGCGAGACGGGCCAGCTCGTCGGCCTGAAGCGGAACCGCGAGCCGGCGATGGAGGCCGCGCCCGTCGGTGATGGACTCCAGCTCGTCAACCATTCCCTCGAGGGGGCGCAGGCTGGTATCGGCGAGGACGTACCCCAGCCCGATGCTCCCCAGCAGGATCACTGGGGCGATCACCAGCATTGCGCCCAGGAGTTGAGCTGGACCAAACGGCACGGCGGTGAGGGGAGCGGCGACGAAATAGGTGGCGGGCCGGTCCCAGACACCAGGGAGCGGGACCTGCGCGTAACGGACCGGATCGGCGTTCGGGTCGAGCCGCACGAACCCGGTGCGTACGCCGGCGCCCTCGGGGGGCGAAAGGGTCGCCAGCACGTCGGCCAGGGCGACCAGGCTGAAGGGCTTGGCCGCCGCATTCCGGTAGATCGGCGCGCCGTCCGGGTCCACCACGATGACGTAGTCCCGGATCCCATCGAGGTAGCCGCCGACCGCGTTGATCAGCGTAGGCGTCTCCCCCGAAGACAGCGTCCGCCCGAGCTGGCGCTGGAAATTGATGAAGTACTGCGCCGCCAGATTGCCCTCGAGCGCGAGTCGCTCGTCCAGCTCCCGCAGACTCGACCGCTGACGCTCGAAGTACAGGGCGCCGCCGAACGCCGCGATCGAAACGGCGAGCGCGACGACGTACCACAGAGTGAGGCGGCGGCGGATACTGGCCATGGTCGGAAACGAGCGTGAGCGGTTAGCGGTAAGCAGTGAGCGTGCTGAGGATTTCTCTTCGTCCTAAGTCCGCTCACTCCTTACCTGCTTTTAACACGTACCCGACCCCGCGCACCGTCTGGATCAGCCGGGGGCCACCGCCTCCGTCGATCTTCTTCCGGAGACGGTTGATCACCACGTCCACGATGTTGGTCCCGGGATCGAAGTGATAGTCCCAGGCGTACTCGGTGATCAGGGTCCGCGACATCACCCGCCCGACGTGCCGCATCAGGTACTCGAGGACGGCAAATTCCTTGTTGGTGAGCTCGACCGGCTTTCCGCCCCGGGTGACTTCGCGGGTATTCAGGTCGAGCTCGAGGTCGCTCACCCGCAGCTTGCGGGGCGCCAGCTGGCGGGGACGGCGGCTCAGCGCCTCGACCCGCGCGAGTAGCTCCTCAAAGCTGAATGGCTTGGTGACGTAATCGTCGGCGCCGGCCCGCAGCGCTTCGACCTTGAAGTCCACCGCGTCCTGCGCCGTGAGGACCAGGACCGGCACGCTGTGCCCGCGATCGCGCAGGGTGCGGAGCACCTGCACTCCGTTCATCCCAGGGAGCCGGAGATCGAGGATGATCAGGTCGTGCTCGCCCTCCGAAGCGATTCGCAGCGCCTCGGTCCCGTCCGCCACCAGCTCGGCCTGATGCTGCTGCTCTTCGAGGCCGCGTTTGACGTATTGACCGACCGTGCGGTCGTCTTCGACAACGAGAATCTTCACTCCGCCGCCGTTCCCCCTACGGGGAGAAATACCCGGAAGACCGAACCACGACCCGGCTGGCTGTCCACCTCGATGCGGCCGCGGTGCTCGGCAACGATGCCGTAGCACACCGAGAGCCCGAGTCCGGTCCCCCGTCCCGGCGCCTTCGTGGTATAGAAAGGCTCGAAGATCTTGGTGAGGTCCGTCCGGGGGATTCCTACCCCGGTGTCCTCGATGTCCACCACTATCTCATCTTCGCGGGCCCGGCTCTGATAAGTGCGGATCGAGAGGTAACCGCCTTCCTCCATGGCGTCGAGCGCGTTCATCATCAGAGCCATGAAGACCTGAATCAGTTGCTCGTGGTTGCCATGAATCGGCGGGAGTTCCCCCGCCAGCTCGCGGTGCACGGTGATCTTCTTGAAGCGTTGATGATGCTTCAGCAAGAACAAGGTATCCTCGAGAACCGCCGAGGTGTCCACTGGCTTCTTGTACTTGCCCTTCGGCCGGCTGAAGTCGAGCAGACCGTCAACGATCGTGGTACACCGCTGCACTTCCTTGTCGATGATCTCCAGGTACTCCCGCAGCACTTCTCCCAGCTGTGCGGGATCATCGTCGGCCAACCGGTTCTCGACCGCCGCGACACAGGCGCTGATGGTGGCCAGGGGGTTGTTGATTTCATGCATGACTCCCGCGGCGAGCTGACCGATCGCGGCGAGCTTCTCGCTCTGCAGGATGCGCTGCTGCGCGACGTGGGTATCGGTGACGTCCTCACCGATCGTGATCACGTGGGTGATGGTCTCCCCATCCTGCCGCATCGGGATCTTGCTGATCCGGTAATATTTCTGCTCGCCCGCGACGGCGACCTCGATCTCGATCTGGCGAATCTCTCCCGTCGCGAAGACCTGGTCGAACTCCTCCTTGAGCTGCCCCATCGGCTGCCGGGTGAGCACCTCGAACACCGGGCGACCGACCACCTCATCCTTGCGAAGACCCTGGGTCCCGGTCTCCCGCTTCCGGTTCCAGATCTGAATCCGGTACTCCCGATCCACCACGTAGAGGCCGACCGGCAGGCAGTCGATGACCAGAGTGATGAACCGGCGTTGCTCCTCGATTTCCTTGGAGCGCAGGGCGACTTCGTAGGCCAGGTCTTCGGAGAGCTCGATCGAGGCCAGGAACGGAGCCAGGATATCGGCCACGACCGGCAGCAAGGCGTTCGGATTCGCCGGAGATGGGTGCCGGTGAAATCTCCAGCATGCCCAGCCGCTCGCCTTCGTGCAGAATCGGAATGCGAAGCGTTCCGGGAGCCGACTTCGGGAAGAACCGCGAAGGAACGGCTGGTCCGGGGAGTCCCGCTCAGCAGCGGTGCCGTGATCGCCCGAAGCGTCGTCGCGTTCGGCTCGCGCAGCCACAAGAGCACCGACTGGGCGCCGAGTCCGATCCGAAGGTTTTCAGCCACGGTGGCGAGGGTTTCCTCGGCGGCAAGCCCCGTGTTGAGCAACTTCGCGATCGCGCCGACCAGCTGGAGCGGTCCGCCCGATGAGGAAGAACCCGCGCCGTCTCTTTCCGCTCGCGTCAGGGTCACTGGAACTCGCTGTGCAGTGAGTCTCGAATGAAATACTCCGCAGCCGTCTGAAACACCAGCACGGCCGGTTATATCCGCCGCCACGAGGCGCCGCGACCGGGGCAGCCTCGGCTGCCACCGCCAACGCAACCAGCAGCACCACCCAGGTCCCCAGCAGCACCAACTCGGCTCCGGCGATCTCGTCGGTGGGAACCGACCCCGTCAGCTTGAACGCTCCGCCGCGGGGCCGGATTGCGGTCAGAGACCCGGTCCGTTCCGGATTCTCTCCCTGCCAGGTCACCGAATCTTGCCTCACCGCCCGGCGATCGGTTCTCTGCAATTCGAGTCCCGGCGCCAGCCGTGGAAGGACGGCGGAACGGACGCCATCAGCCGTCGCCGCCACCTCGATCAGACGACGGGCGAATTGCAGGTGAGTCTCGGTCGTGGCCGCCGCGGTTCTCTGCAGTGCCGACCTGAGCTCGAGACCGGCCCAAGCCGCGGAAGCGATCGAGAGAAGCGCCAGCACGTCGCGGATCATTCGGGACGCACCGAAGTAGCGCTCGATTCCAAGGCTCAGCGCGGCCAGGAAGGCAATCATTCCCAGCAACACCGCGAGCCACGGTTCGGCAAGGGGAGGAAGAGTCTCCCAGGCCCCGACCCACCCTACCGGAGTCCCGCCGCCCCGATCGGCGAAAGCGACCAGGGCGACACGATGTCCGCTGGGGGGAACCACGATGCGCCAGTCGGACGAGTCGCTCGCATCGAATCCCACGAGCGGAGTCAGGCCGAGGGTATCAGGTAACAGAGGAGTACGGCCGAAGAATACCTGAAGCCCGCCAGGAAAGAAGGACGCGTTCGCGAGAGCACCTGCCCCCGACACCAGGCGGGCGGGATCGAATCGGGAATCGTCGCGGCCTCTTGAACCGGGGGTGACAGCCGACAGAAAGGCCGCGGCGGTCCAGCCCACGGAGAGGTTCGAACGGTCCAGCAGTTCGCGATAGCCCTTTTGGGTCGCAAGGAAGAGCCCGCCAATTGCGCCCAGGGCGACCGCGAGCGCAATCCACGGGAGCGCGCCGCGGAGCCGCCCTTGCCGTTGGTTCCCGCGAGCCGCGGAGGCAGAAGTCATGTTACCGTAGTAACTTCATGCCCCGTGTAAGAGGCGCAAGTCTGCTGATTTTCTCGATCGTGAGACTCTCGCAATGCCCCTCCCTATCCTCACACCCTGGATCAATGGAGCCCATCTGCCGGCCGGGAGCCGTCCGGTGGACCAGGTAGATGCTCCTTACACCGGCGAGCCTGTGGCTGACGTGGTCCAAGCGACGGACTCCGACCTCGACGAGGCCATCGAGTCCGCCCAGGTCGCCTTCGCCGCGATGCGCGCGATGCCGCGCCACGCCCGGCGTGATCTGCTCCACCGCGTCACCGAAGCCCTGACGCGCCAGCGTACCGAACTCGGCATCGAGCTCGCCACCAGCTGCGGCAAACCCATCACGCAGGCGCTGGGTGAGGTGGATCGGGCGATCATGACTTTCTCGCTCGCAGCGGACGAGGCCCGTCGCTTTGGCGGCGAGGTAGTGCCGCTCGACGTGGATACCCGCGGCGTCGGAATGAATGGGCTGGTCAACCGCTTCCCGATCGGACCGATCAGCGCCATCTCACCCTTCAACTTCCCGCTCAATCTCCTGGCCCACAAAGTGGCTCCGGCGATCGCCGTGGGAAGCGCTCTGGTGGTGAAGCCGCCGCCGCAGTGTCCCCAGCTGGCCTTCCGGCTGGGAGAGATCCTGGCCGACTGCGGGATGCCGGCCGGCGCCTATAACGTGTTGCACCTGCCGATCCCGATCGCCGAAAGGTTGGCGACCGATCCGCGCTTCCAGCTGCTCACCTTCACGGGAAGCCCGACGGTAGGCTGGCACCTCAAACAGGTCGCAGGGAAGAAGAAAGTCGTCCTCGAGTTGGGCGGGAACGCCGCGGTGGCGGTGCACGAAGATGCCGGTGACTTCGATTGGGTTGCCAATCGGCTCGCCTTCGGCGGATTCGCCTATGCCGGGCAGGTATGCATCAAGGTGCAGCGGGTCCTGGTCCACCGGCCCGTCTACCAGTGCGTGGTGGACAAGTTTGTGGCGGCCACGGCCGCTCTGAAATGCGGCGACCCGATGGATTCCTCGACCGTGGTCGGACCGATGATCGATTCCAACGCGGCGGATCGCGTCGAATCCTGGGTCGACGAAGCGGTGAAAGCTGGAGCGACGGTCCTGCTCAAGGGCCAGCGAACCGGATCGGTCCTGACGCCGACCGTTTTGGCCGATGTTCCGCGCGATGCCAAGGTCTCCAGCCGAGAGGTGTTCGGTCCGGTGACCATCGTGGCACCCTATGACAACTGGGACGACGCGCTCGCTACGATCAACGATTCCGACTTCGGCTTGCAGGCGGGAGTCTTTACCCACGATGTGAACCGGATTTTCCGGGCCTTCAGCACACTCGACGTTGGCGGAGTGATCGTCAACGACTTCCCCACCCTCCGGGTGGACAATTTCCCCTATGGCGGGGTCAAGGACTCGGGGTTCGGACGCGAAGGGGTGAGATACGCGATGGACGACATGAGCGAGCCGAGAATGCTGGTGCTGAACTTGAACAAGTAGGACGAATGCCCAATTTTCAATTGCCAAATTTTCAATCTGACAATCTGAAATCTGAAATCTTCAATCCGAAACCCCATGCCCTTCCCCGCCCCCGGCACCCCGGCCCCCGACTTCACCCTCCCCTCGACTTCCGGCGAGAGTGTCACGCTCTCCAGGCTCCGGGGGAAGAACGTGCTCATCGCCTTCTTCCCGCTCGCCTTTACCAGCGTTTGCACCAAGGAACTCTGCGCCTTTACCGATGACTACTCTCAGTTTCAGTCGGCCGACACGGTTGTCCTGCCGATCAGCGTGGACTCGGTGCCGACCCTCAAGGCATACAAGGCGAAGGAGCAGATCGGGGTGGACCTCTTGAGCGATTTCAAGCGGGAGGTGAGCCGGGCCTACGGGACGCTACTGGAAGACAAGTTCCACTCCAACCGCTCCTACATCGTCATTGACCGCAAGGGGATCGTGCGCTGGGCCTTCGCCGAGGAGTCGACGGGGAACCGGAGGGAGAACGGGGAATTGCTGGAGGTGTTGGGGAAGCTGGACTGAACAACGTGGAGAGGGTGAGAAGTGAGAAGGAACTGAACTCGGGCCTGAGAGAAGAAGCGGCTCCATGTCCCTCGCTCATTTAGTCGAGGGTCCACGGAGCCCCTTCTTACTTCTTACTTCTCACTTTTTACGCAGTTACTTCTTCGGCATCTCGAACCGTTTCCCCACCACCGTCCAGTTCACCACATTCCACCACGCGGTGATGTAGTCGGGGCGGCGGTTCTGGTACTTGAGGTAATAGGCGTGCTCCCACACGTCGCAGCCCAGGACGACTCTCTTGCCCGCCATCACGGGACTGTCCTGGTTGGGCGTGCTCTCGATCGCGACGGTACCGGCCTTGTCGACCGTGAGCCAGGCCCAGCCGCTGCCGAACCGGCCGACGCCCGCCTTCTGGAACTGTTCCTTGAAGCTGGCGAGACCACCGAAGCCCTTGTTGATCGCATCGGCCAAGGCACCGGTCGGCTCTTTGGCTCCGCCCGGAGCCATGATCTCCCAGAAGAACGTGTGATTGTAGTGTCCCCCGCCGTTATTCCGCACCGGGGCGCGGATCGCCTCCGGTAGTGCGTCGATATTCGCGATCAAATCCTCGATGGACTTGGATTGCAGGTTGGCGTGGGGCTCGAGCGCCGTATTGAGGTTGTTGACGTACGCCGCGTGATGCTTGTCGTGGTGAATCCGCATCGTCTGCTCGTCGATGTGCGGCTCCAACGCGGTGTAGTCGTAGGGAAGTGGAGGCAGGGTGAAAGCCATGATGAACTCCTGAGGCGAGGTCAAACACTGGCGCCCGCGGGCGCGCGGGGAATTATGGACGCCCCCACCCGCTGGGGCAATCCCGGGCCATGAACCCAACTGCTTGGCCGTGAAAGACCTAGAGCCTCGATTCTCGGGAAGGTCCGCAGCTCTCGCACACTACTTCCACAGCTTCGCCACAACTCCCGCTTGCCACGGCCCTCCCGACAGCCGACACTGGAGGCGTGTCTGCATCGTCATCCACTCCCGGTTCCCTAAGCGCTCGTTCCGTCGAGCCTCGGGCCACTCGCTGCTCCTCCTCGGAGCGAGCCTCGGAGTCGTGGCTCTGACCGCATCGATCGCTGTAGTGGCAGCGTGGAAGTCGCGCGCCAATACCCGGCAACTGCTCAAGGACTACGCCGCGTTTGCCGCATGGAGCTACTCCGAGCGGTTGGGGAGCGAGTTGGGTGAGACCATGTGGTTTACCCTGAATCCGATCGGCCACCGCCAGCCGCATCAGAGCCATATGATGCCTGAGGCCGACAATCTCCCAGGCTACCTCGCCAGCAATCTCGCCGAGTGCCGCTGCAATCCACCGGCGAAGCCCTCTTCCTATTTCCGCTTTCGCCTCGGTGGCGATTCCATAACCACTGCCGGCCCCCCGATTCCCGCTCCGACTCAAGGGATGATCCCGAAACTGGTCGGCAAGGCCATACGCTCCAGCACGGAGTCCAACCCGTTCGGCATGGTTCCTCTACTCGGTGCGGGCCAGGTCGCCGCGTACGGGATCATGCCCACGGCGTGGCATGATACGATCGTCTATGGCTTTACCTTCGATTCGGCCAGTCTGGTCGCCGCCTTTGACAGTGTGCTCCGCGGTCCGTCCCTCCTCCCGGAAACGGTCACCCGGGGCCAGGCCAATGCCCAACTGCTGGCGCTGGAGATTCGCGATCATTCGGGGTCCCTGCTCTATCGCTCAGCCGACTGGCCCGCCAACGAGCGGGAGTGGCCCTATATCGCCGAAGAGCCTCTCCCCGCGTATCGCGGCGGGTTCGTTACCCGACTGACCCTGATCCCCAGCGCGGCAACGACACTGCTGGCGGGAGGTCTGCCCCGGACTCCGCTCCCGTTGCTGCTCCTCGTCGCCGTACTCGGTGTGGGCGCGGCAGCGGTCGCATTGGCTCAGCTGCGCCGGGAGGGTGCTCTGGCACGACTGCGCAGCGACTTCGTCGCCGGCGTCTCCCACGAGCTGCGCACGCCGCTGGCCCAGATTCGGCTCTTTCTCGATACTCTGCGGCTCAAGCGCTACGACACCCCGGCCGAGCAGGCATGGCTGCTCGGTCATTTGTCGCGGGAAACCACGCGCCTCGAGCATCTGGTCGAGAACGTGCTCGCGGCTAGCCGCCTGGACCGGGGCGTACCGTCGTCGGCCCCGCTCGAGCCACTGGATCTGGGAAGAGAAGTGGCCGAGGCGGTCACCGCCTTCGCGCCACTTGCGGCTTCGCGACAGGTCTCCTTCAAATCCGATCTCCCAACCGGCGTAGGTGTCCTCGCGGATCAGGCCACCCTTCGTCAGTTGCTGCTGAACCTGTTCGATAACGCGGTGAAGTTCGGTCCACCGGGCCAGGTGGTTCGCGTGGGTGTCACCCGGGTCAACGGCAGTGCGAGGCTCAGCGTGACCGATCAGGGGCCGGGGGTTCCGGAAGAAGAACGGGAGCGGATCTGGGAGCCGTATTACCGCGGCTCCAGCTCGGCGGCGCGAGCCGTAGGAGGAAGCGGCATCGGACTCGCCATCGTCCGGACCGTGGCCGACCAGTTCGGTGGGGAAGTCAGCGTGGAGTCGGCGGCCGAAGGCGGGGCGGAATTCACCGTCTTGTTTCCGACTCTCGAGTCCGGCGCGGGCGACTCATGAAGGGAGCACGGATCCTTCTCGTAGAGGACAACGCGGACTTGGCCGATGGCCTCCGTTACAACCTCGAGCGCGAAGGCTATGCCGTGCAGGTGGCCGGCGACGGGCCTGCCGGACTCGACGCCGCTCGGCACTGGAATCCCGACCTGATCCTTCTGGACCTGATGCTGCCGGGAATAAGTGGATTCCAGGTGCTCGAAGCCCTCCGCTCCAGTGGTCATCGGGTGCCGGTGATCATCGTCAGCGCGCGCGGAGAGGAAGCCGACAAGGTGCGCGGCTTCCGGCTCGACGCCGATCAGTACGTAACCAAGCCGGTCGGACTCCTGGAACTGCTCGAGCGAGTCCGCGCGATCCTCCGCCGGAGCAGCTTATTCTCCGGAGGAGACAGTGCCGCCCGGATCCGTTTCGGCGAAATCAGCATCGACCCGGCTGCCCGCACCGTGACCCAGGGTGAGCGGCAGATCGCGCTCACTCCCAAGGCTTACGAGCTGATGCTTGCCCTGGTGCGCCGTGAAGGCGCCGTGATGAGCCGAATCGAGCTGTTGCGAGAGGTATGGGGCTCGGCCGGCGACGTGCAGACCCGCACGGTGGACTCCCACATGGCCGAGCTGCGCCGGAAGCTGGAAGAGAATCCGGCTGATCCCCGCCATTTCCTCACCGTCTGGAAGGTCGGGTACCGGTTCGAGTCCTGACTCGACGGGAACCGCACCAGCTTCGCACAGTTCCACCACAACTCCCCGCCGCCACCTCCGTATCGTGAGCCAACCTGATACCGGAGGCCTCGATGTTGAACCGTTCAGTCGCCGCGCTCCTCGCCGGGGTGCTCCTTACCCCAGTTGTCGCGCTTGCGGCCCCTCGCGACCAGATGCTGGTCTCACCGGCCTGGCTCAAATCCCACCTGGCCGACCGCCAGCTTGTCCTGCTGCAGATCGGCGAGCGGGGCGAATTCGACAAGGAACACATCCCCGGGGCCCGGTTTCTCGACTTCGAATCTCTCTCAGCCGATCAGGAAGGCGGACTCTACCTGGAGCTGCCGACGGTGGCCCAACTGGATTCGACCTTCGCCGCGTTGGGCGTGAGTCGCGATTCGCGGATCATCCTGTACTTCGGATCGGACTGGGTGAGCCCGACTACGAGGGCATGGCTGACCTTCGATTACCTGGGACTGGGAGATCGTACTTCGATTCTGGACGGAGGCTTGCCCGCATGGAAAGCGGCCGGCAACCCGGTCACCGCCGAGATGCCTCCACCGGCCACGGCGCAGCCGCTCGCCAGCACGGCACATCCCGAGCTGATCGCTGACGCCGAATGGATCCAGGCTCGGCTCGGCCAGCCGAAGTTTCGGCTGATCGATGCGCGCGATCCGCAGTTCTATGGCGGGCTCTCTGCCGGTTCGGGTACCCGCCCGGGGCACCTGCCCGGCGCCCGCAGCATTCCATTCACAACGGTTACCAATGAAGACGGCCGGTTCCTGTCCGACTCCGCCTTGCGGCGGGTGTTCAACCAGGCCGGTGTCTCGAAGGGAGATGAGATCGTGGCTTACTGTCACATCGGCCAGCAGGCCACCGCAGTGGTGTTTGCCGCCCGCCTGCTCGGCTACAAGGCGCGATTGTACGACGGGTCCTATCAGGACTGGACTCGAAGAGACCTCAAGGTGGAAGGCGGCGTTGCCCCGACCAAGGGTGCCCTGATTTCCACCGAGGAGCTGGCGACGCGGATGCGCGAAGGACAGCGTCACGCTGATCGATCTGCGGAGCGATCTCAACGCGTATCTCGCGAACCACCTTCCGGGCGCGGTCTATCTCCACTACGAGACGCTGAGAGCCGCCCAAGCCGGAGTGCCAGGCGACGTACTGCCCGCGGCGAGCTACGCCGAGTTGTGGGGCCGGATCGGAGTGCGTCGCGACCGTCCGGTCGTGATCTACGCCAGCGGCGACGCCCAGAATTTCAATGCGACATTCCTCGCCTGGTTGCTCGCCGGCTTCCGCCAGCCGGAGGTGTACGTGCTGGATGGGGGCTATGCCAAGTGGGCCGCGGAGAACCGGCCCCTCTCACGACTCTACCCTGAAATTGCCGCGGTGAAGTACGCCACCGATCCGTTCCTGCTCGATCGGATCGAGGGAGAGCATGTCCAGCACTCGCTGGGCGGCAAGCAGGTCGCGATCGTGGACGTCCGGCCTGCGGATCAATTCGCGGGAACCGCAGGCGCGCAGATTCGGCGGGGACACATCCCCGGAGCGATCAACCATTTCTGGCACGATGATCTGGTCACCAGCAATGGTGTGACCCTGTGGAAATCGGTCGATGAGTTGCGTGCCGCCTACGCCGCGCAGGGGATCACACCGGACAAGTGGATCATCGTGTACTGCAATACCGGCACGGAGGCGAGCCATGCCTACTTCGCGCTCCACTTCCTGCTGGGATACCCCAACGTGCACGTGTACGTCCCATCCTGGACCGAATGGGCCGAGAGAACCGACTGGCCGGTGGACGGACCGGTCACGACCGGAACCGCACCACAGGCGCAGGGAGCGCGCAGCTGTTCAGAGAATTGAGAAGCGATTGTTGTAGAAACTCGAAGGCCCCGTGGTGAACCCACGGGGCCTTAGCTTTCGAGGCTATGCGATCCTGAGAGGAATGGAGCGGACCGGGATCGAACCGGTGACCCCCTGGTTGCAAACCAGGTGCTCTCCCAGCTGAGCTACCGCCCCGAAGGTGAAACGCGGGAGGAACTTAGCATCCTGTCACTCGGGATGGAACGGCCCAGTGGGGTGGCCGAACCGCGGCCTTTGCTGCAGGATAGAATGACTATGCTTGCCTCCTGGGAAGCCGCTCAGCACGTTACCGGCGTTCTGGTTGATGTCACGCTGCTGCTCGGCGCCATCGGCGCGATCGTCAAATTCCAGCTCTTCAACATTTTTGGGCATCGCTGGCATTCGACGCTGGATTGCGCGCACTACGAACTGCCCGACGGCTCGGTAGTTTTTACCGCGGACTACACCGTCACCAATCGCGGCCAGCGCCCGCTCCGCCTTCGGGCGGTTTCCCTGAGGTTGGTTCAGTGCCGGCGCCAGGGCCACATCCTGCTCCCCGACGAGACCGCGCCGATCGCCGAGCGGATAATTCGCCCGTCTGACCCGGGGATGAAGGGGAATCTGCAGATCGAGTCGGGTGAGCGTACTATCTTCACTCTTCGGGCTGCCCTGCCCGAACTTCCGGACCAGGTATTTGTCGTCTGTGCGTTGGACGCGGTGACCAAGCGGTCCTACACCAGCTTCCGAGGTTTCTATTCGCGTCTGGCGCCCGCTCGGCGGGTCATCCGGCATAGTGGCTCTCAGGTGCCGCCACCGTTGGCAGATCCTTCGGAGGGCTAACCTGAGGACTCGATGACCCGCACTGCCAAGCTTCTTCTTGTTGTCGCCGGATATGCCATCGCCCTGCTCGTAGCGCTGGGGGTCACTCAAGCCCACCAGGTCGCCACCAGCGGGCCGGCCTGGCAGGGCTACTCGGGCATGCTCGCCTTCGGCGATTCGGTCCTTTTCCTCGGTGTCTTTGGTTTGACAGCGGTGCCCGCGACGGGCGCCGCGCTCTACTTTCTCCGGCCCGTCCGCCTGTTCTGGCAGATCGCCTCGATCACCGCGTTGGCCATCGCGGCGACCGGTCTCGCAGCATTCTTCGGATACCTCCTGTTCCGTAGCGCGCAACCGGCAAGCATGTTGGTGGCCTTGACGCCCATCCGAGTACTGCTCGCCCCACTGTTTGGCACCGCCTTCTTCCTGGGATTGCTCTTTGCGCCGTCGCGCCCCGGTCGCCTCGCATTCCTTGCTGCTACCGTGATCGAAGCGGTCGTCTTCATCTCGGTTGCCTTCATCTGGTGGCGCTCGTCATAGAGAATTCCTGGCCGCATCCACGATTGGTGCGGCACCCGCTGTAGCGGCAAGACACTCCGCCCGGACGCCTGGCATGCAAGAGGACGTCACACTCATCAGACCCGATCCGGATGACCGGACTCCGGGGACCACTGCAGGGTTCCCGGTCGACCTGCTCCTCCAGTCTGCCGGGCGTCTTCGAGTTCTGGCCCTCCTCTACGCCTTCGTTTTCTTCATGGCTGGTGTCTTTCCCGCCCTGTTCATCCCCCGAAGACCGGACTCGATTCTTCAGCACCTTCATCCAGTGGGGCCCCAGCGTCATCGGGATGGTAGTAGCGGTTCTCGTTGCCTGGGTGATTCGGAGCCCGCGCTTCTCGCTGCCCGCGGCGATGAACCTCGGACTAAGCATTCGAGATCGTCAGCAGCTACGCCATCGCCGCAGCCGAGTTCGGCGACCCCATGAGCATCGAAACCCACCAGGGTTTCCTCGGACTCTCCTGGGTCGCCGTCTGGGTCGTGTTGTTCACGATCGTCGTGCCGACCTCTCCCCGCCGCGCGGTGCTGGCAGCCCTCGCGTCGGTCAGCGCTGTGCCGGTCGTTATCGGGGTAGTAGTGGCGTCCGGCGCGGCCTCATCCCCGGTTAGTCCGCTTCACTTCTTCTTCGGTCTCGTATTCCCGTATCTCCTCGTAGTGGCCATGGCCTACGTCGGGGCTCGAGTGGTCTACCAGCTGGGCACCGAGGTCAAGCGAGCCCGAGAGCTGGGGAGTTACCGGCTGGAGAAGAAACTCGGCGAGGGAGGAATGGGCGAGGTGTGGCAAGCTCGGCATCGCATGCTGGCCCGGCCTGCGGCCATCAAGCTGATTCGTCCTTCAACGACCGGGAAAACGGGGCCTGAAGTATCTCAAGAGGCCGTCCGACGATTCGAACGCGAGGCCCAAGTCATCGCGAGGCTCCGCTCCCCGCACACCGTCGACCTCTTCGATTTCGGGATCGCCGCCGACGGAGCGTTCTATTACGTCATGGAACTGCTCGAAGGCCTCGACGTGGACAGGCTGCTCAGGCGCTTCGGGCCCACTCCGCCCGGGCGTGCCATTCACCTGCTACGCCAGGTCTGCCACTCGCTGTCGGAGGCCCAGTCATGCGGGCTGGTGCACCGGGACATCAAGCCGGCGAACATCTTCGTCTGCCAGTATGGAGAGGAGTACGACTTCGTAAAGGTCCTCGATTTTGGAATTGTGGGAGCCGTCCACACCCCTGATGACTCGAACACCGTGCAGACCCGGGAGAATGACCTCAAGGGCACCCCCGCGTTCATGGCCCCCGAGCAGGCAATGGGTCGGCCGGTGGATGGGCGGGCCGACATCTATGCCACTGGTTGTGTCGCCTACTGGCTCTTGACCGGGCAGTATGTGTTCACCGCCGACAATGCGATGGGACTCCTGCTGCAACACGCGCAAACGTCGCCGGTGCCTCCATCGGCCCGGACCGAGCTGTCCATTCCACCCGCCCTCGATGACCTCGTGCTGGCTTGTCTGGCGAAGGATCCCGCACATCGCCCCCAGTCAGCGCGAGAGCTGTCTCTCAGGCTGGCAGAGTTGGAGGCACGGCATCCGTGGAGCCAGGAGCTGGCGCGGGAATGGTGGACCCTGCACAAACCGACACAGGGGTAGCGGGGCTCGAGCTTCGCGACACGCGACGCCAGGGACTGCAGTGCCTAGGATCTGCCATAGATGTTTCGGGCGGCGACACACCCCACCCTTGCCCTTTAGGCCAATGCACTCAGCGCCAAGTCATATAGATTGTGGAAGGGCCAGCCCCGCACATCACCAACCACGAGGTCCAGATGCCAAACGTTCGTGCGCGCCTGCTGCCGAGTCTCTTGCTGACCGGCGGAGTGCTCGCCTACGCCGCGTGCGCCAGTACGTCCGTTACTTCGGACCGGGACTCGACGATCCCCATCCCGAAGGCGGCCAAGGTCACTTTCGTGGGTGGAACCGATGCCACCGGGGTCGATCCCGCGGTCCGGAACGACATCGTCCACCAGCGCATCCATACCGCGATCATAAAGGAGTTGCAGGCCAAGGGTTTCCAGGTGGTGGACGACGAGGCTAGCGCAGACTTCCTGGTTCGCTATTTCGTTGGCGTGAAACAGTCCACTGAATACGTCAGCACCACGACCGGTATGACCGGCGGTTGGGGCTATGGCTACGGCTGGGGTTGGGGCGGCGGATATGCCACGACCACGACCACGCCGGTGACCGTCCGGGACGCGAAATTCGTAGTTGACCTGGTGACCGCGAAAGACAACCGCCTCGTGTGGCGCGGGGAGCTGAGTGGCGAGGCTCCAGACCATCCGCCCACCCAGGAGGAGGTGGACGGCGGGGTAGGACGGACCATGCAGTCGTTGAAGGCGGACTAGCTACGGAGGTACAACTGAGGACTTGCGGCGGGCCGGCCTTCGGGCTGGCCCGCCGCTTTTCTATTCGAGCCCTGCGTTGCGTTTCAGCCGGCCCGCCACGACGGTGACGTTGTCGCTCCCGCCCCGTTCCAGCGCCAGGTCCACCAGCTTGCGGCAGATCAGCTCTGCAGGAGTGGATGTCGGTCAGGTGCTGCTGGATTTCTCCTTCCGTCACGTGCTTGGTCAACCCGTCGGTGCAGAGCAGCATGACGTCGTCCCAGCGCACGTCGGTCACCGTGGTCATGGGAGTGGCCTGACTCCCACCGACCGCGCTCGACAGGATGCTCTTGAACGGAGACCGGTCGAGGTTCGCCGAATCGAGCACGCCGGCATCCACCAGCGCCTGCGCCATTGTCTGGTCCTTGGTGATCTGATCGAGCCGGCCCTGACGCAGGATGTAGAGCCGGCTGTCTCCTACATGGACCACGTAGGCGCGGGGCCAGAGCACCGCGACCAGCGTGAGCGTCGTCGCCATCCCTTCCCGCAACGGGTCCGCTTCTCCCTCCGCGCGAAGCAGCGAGTGACTGTGCAGCACTGACTCCTGCAGATCCGCCAGGAACTTCGACTCTTCATCCGGATCGTGATGGTAGTAGAGCCGCATCGTGTGGGTGACGTAGTGCGCGATGGCGGACAACGCGGTGCCACTCGCGTGCTGCCCTCCCGGCATGCCTCCGACCCCGTCTGCGACCAGAAATACGAAGCCGCGTGACTCGCTCATCAGCTCAGGCAACCGCTCCGGCGGGAGGCTGGTTGACTGGATCTGCATGGTCTTGTGGAGACTCGCGATGAGGAACTGGTCCTGGTTCTCCTTCCGGACCTTCCCCTGATCGGTGAGACCGAACACGTCAATGTCCGACGCCATCGGTCTCGACCGGCGTACCAGCGAATTCCGGATGGTGGTCATCGGCAGCCTCCTGCTGGAGCCGAAGGCGGGTGGCGCACGGCCCCTCCTTACTCTACGTCGCCGCCCGGAATTGGCAACCGCATTCAGCGACGTGATCCAGCTTACGCGGGCCAGGGAACTTCGGGCTCTTGACGGCCCCCGTCGCCCAAGGTACTGTGCGTGTCGCGGGGCAAACGCGGTCCCGCGGATTCACATAGGCTCCTTCGGGGGCCGCCGCGGCGGGTGAGGGAGTGCCTCACAAGCGGACGGCGCATTGGCAGACTCGAATAGTCTCCCAAGCGCCGTCTGCTTTTTTTATCGAGTGAGCGGGAACGCCCCAGGGAGGGGTTCATGCGTATCTCTGCGGTAATAGGCGTGCTGTTGCTTGTCGTCGGCGTCTTTGTGCTGGTTACAGGGATGCAGTACAAGGACACGAAGAAGATCGTGGACGTCGGAGATGTCGAGGTGAAAGCCACCGACCACCGGCCGGTTCCCAAGTGGGTCGGTATCGTAGCCCTGGTGGGAGGGGTCGCCCTTGTGGGCGCCGGGATGGCGGGCCGGAAGGCCGGGGGCTGAAGGTCAGGAGTGGAACCAACCTGAAAGGAGAAGGCAATGCTGGAGACAATCGCCATCATCTTGCTTGTTCTGTGGGTACTCGGGCTGGTGAGCAGCTACACGGTGGGCGGCTTCATCCACATCCTGCTCGTCGCCGCGATCATCATTTTCCTGATTCGCATCTTGCAGGGGCGCCGCCCCGTCTAGGTTTGCCTTCCCAGTCTGGGCAGGCGTGGTTTCGCCTGCCCGGACTGCGGAGGGCCGCCCGTTTCATTCGATTGGAAGTTCCATCCGCTCCGCCCACTCCGACCACGCTCCGGTGTAGATCCGCACCTTCGGGTACCCCAGCAGGTACTTGAGGGCGAAAAAGACGTGGCTGGCTTCGGTGCTCGAGTTGCAATAGAGGATGAGGTCCTGATCTGGGGTGATGCCCCGCGCCGCGTAATCCGCCCGCATCGAGTCAACCGACTTCCACACCAGCGACAGGTCGCGCTGCTCGAGATCGTCTTTCCACGGGTGATTGATCGCCCCGGGAATGTGGCCTCGCCGCCGCTGCGCACCCGCGCTCCCGCCGTACTGGTCAGCCGGCCGAGCATCCACCAGGCGCACGCCGGATTTCCCCAATGATTGCTGCACGTCGCTCAGCACGGCGGTCGGCATCTTGAAATGATGCGGATCCAGTGCCTTGCCGGTGACTTCCGCGTGGGGATACTCCTGAGTGAGCTTCTTCCCTTCGAGCTGCCACTTGGCGTAGCCGCCGTCCAGGAGGTAAATCCGCGGGTGCTGGAAGCCCGCCAGGATCCACACCACGAACGTCGCATCGATGTCGAACTGGTCCCCCGCACTGTACACCACGACGGGACGATCAGCGCGCACACCCGCTCGGCTGAACAGCGCGGCATACATCTCGGCCGGCAACAGCTGGAAGGGCAGCCCGCCGCTGGTTGACCTCAAGGTCTCGACATTGAGCCACACCGATCCCGGCAGGTGGTTCTGCAGATAGGCGGTCCACGGCTGACGGACGTCGAGCACGGTTACCGACTCGCTCTCCAGCATCCGCGCCAGGGAATCGGTGCTGATCAGCGCGGGCTGAGGTGCCGCTGCCAAGGCAGTCCAGGTGACAATCGACAGCAGGTTCACTGGCTCCCCTCCTGAGCGTCTTCCAGTCCCATCTTCGCTCGCTCCATCTCGAGGTAGACCCTCACGGCGTTCCGGCGCTCACGGGAATGGAGCGACACCGGTCTCCTATCGTCGGGCGGAGGCAACGAGGCCAGCGCCTGTCTCATCGAAGTTCCCTTCTCTACTGCTGCTCCCATCGCTTCGCGAAGCTGAGCGAAATATTCCCGGGTCCGCCGGACCATCGTGGCGGGGTCATCAGGAATCGCATCGTGGCCCGGCACGATGACCTTGGGGCGCATCGAGTCAATCTGGTCCAGCGTCCTGAGCAGCACCGAGGAGTTTCCATCGACTACCATGGTTACCCCGTCGGGGAGCAGGATATCCCCGGCGAAGAGCGCCCGTTCCCGGGGAAGCCACACCATGAGATCGCCGGCGGAGTGCGCCGCCCCAGGATGAATGGCAACGATTGTTTTGCCACCCAGGACCAGGGTATCGGTTCCCGTGACCGGACGGTCAGGAGTATTGGCATACTCGAAGCCTAGAAGCTCCTGGAGTCCTACCACCCCATCCCAGTCCGCCACCATCGCGTCCGGTCCCGCCTCCCCTGCGAGCACCCGGGTGTCCGGATGCGCGATGATTTTGGCGCCGACACGCTTGAACTCGATCGCTCCGAACATCATGTCGGGGTGGTGAGCATAGAGAATCAGGTAACGGACCGGCTTGGTGCTTACCGTCCGAATCGTGCGGATCACCGCCCGGGCCTGCGCCGGACTCGCCACTCCACCGACTGCGACCACCCCCTCCTTCGTTACCACGAATCCGGCGTTGGGGCGTCCCTCGGCACCCTTGCCTGTGTCTCCCAGCACGGCGTAGACGCCGTCGCCCAGTTTGCGCAGCGGGTAAAGCGTCTCTTCAGTGGTGGGAGAGAATGCGGAATGACGGGCGGGAACCTGAGCGTGGGCGGGCGAGGCGGTCAGGGCGGGACAAGGCGGACAAGGCGGACAGCAAGAAGAACCGAGTGACCGCCCTGTCCGCCCCGTCCGCCTTGACCGCCCTCGTTCTCACGTCCCGAACTTGATGTCTATCGCCGACCGGTATTCCCTGCCCTTGTTGTCCCGCCAGACCAGGGTGAGAGGAGCCTCGCGATCGGCCCGCAGCATGAAGGTGACCACGGGATCCTTGCTGATGCCCGAGGTCCATTCGAAGCGGGCGATCTCCGTGTCTCCGTACAGCACCCGCACATCGTTGATGAACCAGGGCGGGATCAGGTCCGCATTGGCATCGCGGAAAAACCCGGTGTCCATCGGATGCTGCACGATGGTCTGGACCCGGATCGCGTCGCCCTGCTGGATTCGATCCGGGATCACGATCTTCGCCTTGCCGGTCTCGGCCATCATCCGCACCCGTTGAGCGTGGTCTCGACCTTCATGTAGTCGGCCCAGAGCTCGTCGTTGTTGGTCTCCACGATCGCGCGGATCCAGCAGGTCCGCTTCATCTTGATCCGGGTCTCGATCTTCACCCGCTCGAACGCCGGCGTCAGGTGAAATACCGTGACCAGCGGATCCGGATTGTGGTCCACGATGAGGTACACCGCCTTCACATAGGAGTCCGGTGTCATCGGCAGATCGGACTCGATGGCGACCGGCACGACGCGGCCGTCCTCCGCGAGAGGCGGCATGTCGAGGGTGACGTGGCCCCGCTTGATCTCCCGGCTCCCGAACCGCTCGCTCATGATCTTCTGAACGATTTCGTTGGGTGCTTCGGGATCGTCGGGGCCTTTGAGGAAAGGCAGGAGTTTTGAGACGCCGCCCCGGCTGCCCCCGGCCAGCGACAACCCCGCAAGACCGAGGAAGCCCAAAAACGAGCGGCGGCCTACCGGATCCCTATCAGACATCAGCTTCTCCATGAAGGCAGGAACAATCTGAATGCAAAGTGCGGAAGGGGACCGGCAGCGTCAAGCGAGCCAGGAGCGACTCCTGTAAGGATTTCCCTTACGTCGAGTGGGTTCTCCGAGGGGCAGTTCCAGCTCCTCAATCGGCAACGACGCAACCCTAATCGCTTCGTGATCCCGTTGCCGGCCGGAGGTAGTTGTAGGTCCTCCCAGCCGCCATCATCCCGGTGATAGGCGCGACCCAGTAGATCCAATGACCGTTCCAGATGCCCCGACAACTGCGGGACCCAGCGACCGAGCCGGATTCATGCTCGCCCCAGTGAGGGGGCCGAGTAAGGCGCAGAACCCTACCGTGAAGCCGACAGCTACGCCGCCGGAACCGTTAGCTACCCGACTGTCGGTGGCGACAGCCATGATCACCAGCATCAACACGAACGAGAAGAGCCACTCGATCAGGAAGGAACGCGCGAGACCGACGTGCGGGAGGGTCGCGCCTGAATTCCCGATCGGCCCGAGGACGAATCGCATCACGGTCGACGCCAGGATTGCTCCCAGACACTGGGCGACAATGTATGGAGCCACATCCCGACCCGGGAATCGGCCGACCGACCAGAAGGCAACAGTGACCGCCGGGTTGATGTGCGCACCCGAGAGATGCCCCAGCGCGTACACGAGCGCTACCACGACGAGAGCGAACGCGAGGGCTATGCCTGTTGGGCCGAGGGCGCCATGGGTGTACGCGTCTACCATGACCGCCCCGGGGCCAATCAGGACCAGGAAGAAGGTGCCGATGCCCTCGGCGAGCGCTCGGCGCCAGCGGCCCGAGTCCGCCGCAGTCTCTGTCATTCAGCCGGTCAGCTCGTCACTGGTGGGGCTCCGACGCCACCGATTTCGTTGACCTGCTGCTGCAGGGCAAGCTTCTCCAATTTCTCCATCGGAAGAGCCAGAAAGAGATCGAGCCGACGGCTAATCAGGAGCAGCGTGTCGTCGAAGGCCCGTTCCCGCTCCGTTTCCGTCCCCGTCGCTTCGGCAGGGTCCGGCATGCCCCAGTGGGCCATTACCGGCTGTCCGGGGAAGATGGGGCACGACTCCTTCGCACGATCGCAGACGGTGATCACAAAGTCCCAGGGCTGCCCCATTACGGCGTCCAGTCCCTGCGGTGGATGCCCGGTCCAGAAGTAGCCATGCTTTTCCATGGTGGAGATCGCCATGGGATTCACCCGTTCTGCAGGTTGAGAGCCGGCGCTGTCTGCAATGAATCGCCCCCGCCCCTTCCGATTCAGCAGAGCCTGGGCGATCTGGCTCCGGGCACTATTCCCGGTGCAGACGAAAAGCACTCGAAACGGGTGGTTCGACGGGATGGACATTGTGGAACTCCGGATCAATGCGGCTGGGCCGTGATGGGTTTGGCCATGAATGCGGCCGTCGATGGGCAGAGGTCGGAGAATTCCGGGGTGTCGCGTATCGGCGCCGGCGCCGAGCCTCGATCGTGCCGCGAATATCCCCGCTTGCCGAAGAAAGGTTCCGCTGTCGTGGTGAGGAGAAACAGGTCGACGATGCCTTGCTGCGCCGCCAGCTCCTCGGCGGCGTCCACCAGCGTTCCTCCCAATCCGGTGCCACGGATCTCGGGCCGAACGGCGAGCGACCTGAGCAAGCCCACCTTCCCGAACAGCTCCAACCCGACCACCGCCGCAAGACCGTGGTCGTCACGGCTGCCCAGGAAGAGGATCGTGCGCTGCTCGATGTCTCCGGTTGGGAGTCCGCTTGCCTCGAGGAGCGCCCGAATGGCCGCCGCGTCCTCCCGTCCCAGGGTCCTGACGATCACGCGTGGCCCCCGCAGCATTCGCTGCCGCAGCAGGCGGTCTCGATGGCAACGGGTTTGGTCGCCCGGATGAACGCCCCCATGAACCGACCCTCGATCTGTGGCGCGATCTTGTCGGCATCGAGGCCCGCACCCGCGAGAAAGGCCCGGGCGTCCTCGGCCTTGTAGATCCGGGTCGCCTCGACCTCGGCGTCGACGAAACCGGCTGCGGTGAGCTTTTGAACGTATTCCCGGTCCTCCAGCGCCCCGGCCACGCAGCCAATCCACAGCTCCATGCTATGCCGGATTTCGCTGGGTACTGAACCACGCACGACCACGTCCGACACCGCGAAGCGGCCGCCCGGCTTGAGCACCCGGAATGCTTCGGCCAGCACGCGATCCTTGTCTCCCGAGAGATTGATCACACAGTTGGAAATGATCACGTCTACCGACGCATCGGGCAGCGGAATCGCCTCGATCTGACCCTTGAGAAACTCCACGTTCGGCAGCCCAGCCTTGCGTTGATTCTCCCGGGCCAGCGCCAGCATGTCGTCGGTCATGTCGAGCCCATACGCCTTCCCGGTCGGACCCACTCTCCGGGCAGACAGTAGGACGTCGATCCCACCGCCGGAGCCCAGGTCCAGTACCGTTTCGCCCTCGTGAAGCTCCGCCAGCGCCGTCGGGTTCCCACATCCCAGTGACCCCAACAACGCCGCCGGGGGGAGTCCTTCGGTCTCGCCCTGATCATAGAGGTCCCGGGTGATGGGATCACTCCCGGTTCCGCACGACACGGCGGCACCACAGCAATTGCTAATAGACCCCTCCTGGGCCCGACGCGCCGCCTGCCCGTACTTCTCCTGCACCACCCGCAACAGGTCCGACACAATCGCCTCGATTCTACATCAAGAAAGGTTGATGAATAGGTGAAAAAAAGATTTAGCCGCAGCAGCGCGCGGCGCGCCGTGACAGCAGGTCTTTCCCCAGATCCCCCAGTTGCTCCTGCAAGTCTTCCAACGCGCCAGGAATCAGACTGTAATACGCCCAGCGTCCTTCCCGGCGGTCCTGCACCAGGCCGGCGTCTTTCAAGGTCTTGAGGTGAAACGAAAGCCGTGACTGTCCCGACTCGAGTGCATCAGTCAGGTCGCAGACGCACCGCTCTCCGTAGCGCAGCATGGCAAGAATCTGCAACCGCGTGGGATCGGAGAGCGCATGACACGTCTCGCTCAGGCGGACAAGCGGAGTCGGCAAGAGGGTCGTCATGGTCACTATCGTATCAATATTTCCTTGATATGTCAAGAAGGGGAATGGGGAGGCAACTCGAGGAGGTCTTACCGCTCGACTCTCAATTCCAGTTGATAGGAGGTCGAGGGCTGGAGCGCGAACGTGCCCCGCTGCGCCACCTCGTCCAGACTGGGCGAGATACTGATCCGCGGTTCCCACATCAGGCACGTATAGCCGGGCGATGACTCCACCGACGACATCACCCGTCACCACGATTCGTGCCCCCGTCCCCGAAGCGGTGGAGAAGATGACGTACGGAGCGCCCTGAACCGAATCGATGGCGCCATCAACAGTGAGCAGTACTGCTCCGTCATCAGCGTTGGGAGTGGTCAGTACGAGGTCGAGGACTCCCGGGCCGGTGGGCGCTACCGTCTTGTCATCATCATGGCAGGCGAGAATTGCCACGACGAACGCCAGCGCAACCATGCCCCGCCTCATCGAGTCCTCCGACGATCTGCCGCAAGCACGGCCCGCAGCACCTCAGGCGACAAAGCCGTTGAGTTGGCCGAGAGATACGCGAGGAAATCTCCCACGTCGTACCCGCCATTCTTGTTCCCCAGCGAGTCGAGGTAGGCCAGTTGCAGCGAACCGAGGCTTCCCTTCCCCAGAATCTCATCAATGGCCTGCGGGAGACTCACGTTCACCAGACCCGCGGTCGTCCTGGTATATCGGAAGGCCACGGAACCGTCCACGTCCTGATAGACCGAGTCCAGCATGAACCCGGCGGTAGCACCCTGGTTGTCTACCGACGCGGGAAACGTCAGATCACTGAGCGTGCGATTATTCGTCGATCCGGGAAATGGGTCTCCGGGATCTCCCCGGTTCTTTCCGCCAGGCTCACGCAGCTGGTTGAGGCCATCCGCCTGCACCAGGGCGACACCCTGGATCGGTCCGGTGTTGACCCGGTTCCCCAGCCTGAATCCACGGGCATCAACGATCCCCTGATCGATGTGCCAGACCAGGAGACCCGGCCCCTTGGCGCAGGAACGGGTACCGAATACGCACGCGTCATTGATTTGCGCGCTGTCACTGCCGATCGCCTGCCGGTTTTCCAGCAGGAAGTATTCGTCGGTGTTGGGGACCTCGATGTAGAGGACCGTATCGCTCGTGGAGACCGGACTCAGCCGAACCGAGCGCGAGGTTCCCAGCGTATCAATCGCCACCCAGCCAAGCTCGGCGAGAGACCACGCCTCGAAGCGGGAGGGGCTGTAGGGCTGGGTGTAGTTACCGCTCCCCATGATTCCCCATTCGCCGATTCCCTGGGTTACCGACGGGCTGCGCAGGTCGGTGTCGTAGAGATCGGGAAGTCCGAAGGCATGCCCGGTTTCGTGGGCCACCGTTCCCACCGGCATGATGGCGGATCCGTTGCACGCGGTGGCCCCGCCAACCGCGCTCTGCATGGTGTAGTCATCTACCTTGATGAACTGCCCGGGAAGGATCGCTCCTCCCGCACCACGCCGCGGGCTTTTCGTTGTGTATGGCGAGCCGTTCCAGGCGCTCATGAAGTAGCGGTGAGCCCAGATGCCCGGTGCACCACAGGCTCCGTCTACTTTGGGCTGCAGGAAGGTGACGAAATCCACCACGCCGTCGTCATCCCCCGAGTTCGGCAGACCATCCGGTCCGTCGTTGTCGAACTGGCCCCAATCCAGCACGCCCGTATCGTTGGCCTTGAGCGCCTCGAGGAGCAGGTTGACGAAGGGGCGCCCGCCGTGCGGACATGAGACCTTCACCCCGACGCCGTTGCAACCGTCTTCGTAGTACAGATCGGCGCTGTCGGCCACGACCCAATCCAGCACCACCCCGCTGATGGTGACCGATCCGCGGGACATCTCCCGGTAGTAACTGCGGACGCTGTACGGCTCGGCGCTGGGCGACGGGTTGAACAGGACGTTCTCGTACTGGGCGGCGGGGAATGGCGGAGCTGTGTTATTGAAGGTGATCGGGACGACGGGAACGAAATAGGTACCTGCGACACGCGTCATCGCGCCACGACCGTTCAGAACCGACAGAGCGCGCAGGCCGAGCAGCCCAACCCGGTTGGATCGCACCCGCTCCGAACCCTTGCGCCAGGCCCCTTCAGGACGGAAATCGAGCCCGTCAACCTCGAATCGTCCGATCCGGGAGCGCGGGTATGCTTCCTGCGCCCGCACCGCCGCGACCTGGACCTGACAGAGGCATCCGACCAGGCCAATGACGGTCGAAAAGTATCGATAGCGGTTGGACACTAATAAACCGGCTTGGGCTGAGTTCAGGCTCAAGTTAGCGGCAAAACCACGCCGGGGCGGGACCGTAACGACGCGGCGGGGTACGGGTTAATGCCTAACCCCATTCCCCAGCTTGTGTCGAGTTGTCCAACCCGTTAGAATGTAACGGGTTAGTGACGATCCCTCATCGGCCAGCGATTGAATCGAGGCACCGTGGATATTCAGACTCTGCAGACCGTCGCTCTGTTTGAAAAGTGCCGCCAGTTCACCAAAGCCCGAGAAATTCAGGCTGCCGGGCTCTATCCCTATTTCAAGCCGATTTCCGATTCCGAGGATACCTCGGTCGTCATCGAAGGCCAGAAGCGCATCATGCTGGGGTCGAACAACTACCTCGGCCTGACTCATCACCCCAAGGTTCTCGAAGCCGCCTCCCGAGCCCTTCATCGCTACGGATCGGGCTGCACCGGCAGCCGGTTCCTCAATGGCACCCTCGACCTGCACGGCCAGCTCGAGCGTGCCCTGGCCGACTTCCTCGGCAAGGAAGACTGCCTCGTCTTCTCGACCGGGTACTCGGCCAACCTCGGCCTCATTTCCGGGCTCATCGGCCGGGGTGAGGTGGTGTACCTGGACAAGCTGGACCACGCCTCGATTGTTGACGGGGCCAAGATGTCGTACGGCGATACCCTGCGCTTCACTCATGGAGATCTCCCGCGCTGGAGCGGATGATCGAGCGGACCAGGAACGGCCGCGGCGCCATGATCATCGTGGACGGCGTGTATTCCATGGAAGGCGACATCGCCAACGTCCCGGAGCTGGTTCGCATCGCGAAGAAGTACGGTATCGCGCTGGCCTTCGATGACGCCCATTCAATCGGCGTGCTGGGCCCCAACGGAGACGGCACCGCGGCCCATTTCGGGCTCGACCGACGAGGTGGATATCATCGCGGGGACCTTTTCCAAGTCTCTGGCGTCGATCGGCGGCTTCGTTGCCGGCGCCGAGAGCGTGATTCACTATCTCAAGCACCACAGCCGGCCCGCTCATCTTCACCGCTTCCCTGCCGCCGGCCAACACGGCCGGCGTGCTCGCGGCGCTCGAAGTGATCAAGAGCGAACCGGAGCGGCGCGAGAACCTCTGGGCCAACACCCGCCGGCTCCAGGACGGCTTCCGGCAGCTCGGGTTCGACATCGGCGAAACCGAGACTCCGATCGTGCCGGTGCTGATCGGCCCGCTGGAGAAGACCTTCATCTTCTGGCGCAAGCTGTTCGACGCCGGGGTGTTCACCAACCCCGTGGCGCCGCCCGCGGTGCCGCCCTCGCAGTGCCGGCTTCGCACCAGCCTGATGGCGACTCACACGTTCGACCAGATCGACTTCTGCCTGGAGCAGTTCGCCTGGATCGGACGCGAGCTGGGGGTCATCTGACCGCAGACGTTCAGGTCCGGCCGCGTTCAGGGCCGGGCCGATCTGGATCGCTTCATCGCACTGCCCTACGAACTCTACGCGCGGGACCCGCACTGGGTCCCGCCGTTGCGTATGGACGTGCGGAAACTGCTTGACCGCAAGAAGAATCCCTTCTTCGAGCACGCCGAGGCCGAGTATTTCCTGGCGGAGCGCGGTGGGAAGGTGGTGGGCCGGATCGCCGCCATCGCCAATCGGCTGCACAACGAGACCCATCAGGACAGAGTCGGGTTCTTCGGCTTCTTCGAGTGCGAATACGATGAGGGAGCGATCCATGCTCTCTTCGCCGCCGCTACCGAATGGGTCCGGGCCCGAGGCTTCGACACCCTGCGGGGGCCGGCATCGTTTTCTGTGAATGACGAATGCGGCCTCCTGGTGGACGGCTACGACACTCCGCCCACCCTGATGATGCCGCACAATCCTCCCTGGTACCGGCGGTTAATCGAAGCGCGAAGGATTCAAGAAGGCCAAGGACCTGCTGGTGTACCGCGGCGGATCCGAGGCGTCGTATGTCCCGGTCCCCGAGCGGCTGGCGCGAGCGCACCGAGCTGATCCGGCAACGCCAGGGCGTGACCCTCCGGCCATTCAACATGGCCGATTTCAAGAACGAAGTAGAGAAGATCAAGGTTCTCTACAACCAGGCCTGGGAGAAGAATTGGGGCTTCGTCCCCATGACCGACAAAGAGCTGGACCACCTGGCCGACCAATTCAAGCCGGTTGTCATACCCGAACTGGTCCCATTCGCCGAGCACAACGGGCAAGATCATCGGCTTCGGCCTCGTGCCTGCCCGATCTCAATGCGATCTTTCGGCGACATCGATCCGGCCGGCTCTCGCCGGCGCTCCTGGCAGACCTCCTCCTGACCCTTCGCTTCAACCGGCTCCGCCGGCTCCGCATCCTCCTGCTGGGCATCGTGCCGGAATGGAGAGGCAAGGGCGTGGATGCGATGCTGTATCACTGGATCTGGACCAAGTCGAAGGAACGCGAGATCTACTGGGGTGAGGCGGGGTGGATCCTCGAGGACAACCCGGCCATGAACGCCGGTCTCGAGAAGATGGAATTCACCGTCTATAAGACCTACCGCATGTACGATCGACCGGTATGAAGGCGCTGGTGACCGGGGCGACGGGGTTCGTCGGGAGTCACCTCGTCGAAGCCCTGGTTGGGAATGGGGATGAAGTCACCGCGCTGGTCCGCTCCCCCGGCAAAGCCAAACTCCTCACACAACTCGGGATTCGGCAGGTCCCCGGCGATCTGTACGACGCGGCCGCCCTGGCCAACGCGGTACGGGACCAGGACGTGGTCTACCACGTCGCCGGCGTGACCGCCGCGCGCAACGAGGCGGACTTCCTTCGCGCCAATCGAGACGGGACCCACAATCTCCTCGCTGCCGTACATTCATCTCTTTCGGCGGAGCCCTCTCATCGCGGCGGTGAGCCGCCGAGATTCGTCCTCGTCTCCAGCATGGCGGCGGGCGGCGCTTCGGAGCGGGGGCGGCCGCTCAGGGGAGACGAACCTCCCCGTCCAGTGACCGCGTATGGCCGGAGCAAGCTCGCCGGCGAGGCTGTCGTTCGGGTTTCAGCGCTTCCATGGACCATCATTCGTCCGCCGATGGTCTATGGTCCGCGCGACACAGAGGTGTTCAAGGTCTTCAAGCTGGTTCGCAGTGGACTGACCCCGGTGTTCGGAGATGGGCGGCAGGAGCTTTCTGCGGTGACCGGCCCCGACCTAGCGCAGGCCTTGATCCTCGCCGCCAGCAGCGCCGCGACCGTGGGTAAGACCTACTACGCCTGTCACCCTGAGGTCTTTACCAGTGAGCAATTCGCCCATGCCGTTGCCGCGGCGATGCATCGCGAAGTGCGGGTGATCAAGCTGCCCAACTGGCTCGCCGTCGTTGCCCTCGGCGCGACCGGCGCCTGGGCCTGGGCTACTCACAAGCCCACCATTTTGACACCGGACAAGGCGCACGAGTTCTACCAGCCGGCCTGGACCGGAGATCCAGCCGCTCTGATGCGCGATACCGCGTGGAGGCCGGCCCAGAATCTGGCAATCGGGCTCGCGGGCGCGGCGCAGTGGTACCGGGACGCAGGATGGCTTTGATGCAGGCAGAAGACGGGGCATCGCGTCCGTCCGGTCGAGTACCTGGTCGGCGGTTATCTCGTGATCACCAGCGTCCTGGCCTTGATCCGACTCGAGAATCAGCCGGCGTGTGCGTGGGTGCTCCTGGCCAATGCGCTCTACCTCCTGCTTATCGTGCTGTTCGTGCGGGCGGAACTGGGGGCGATCGGAAAGGGACTCCGCGAGATCTTCCCCTTGGTCCTGCTCACCTCCACCTATGGTGCGCTGGATCTCCTCAACAATTTCGGAGCTATCCCGACCCACGATCAGTGGGCCATGCATGCCGACCAGGTGTTGTTCGGCGGCCAGATCTCGCGGGAGTGGTGGCAGGCCCACCCCAGTCCGTTTCTCTCGGCCCTATTCCATGCGTCCTACTTCGCCTACTACCCGATCGTTGCGTTACCCGTGCTGTACTTCCTGTTCACGGGTCGGATCGAAGCCTGCCGCCGCTCGGTCCTGTGGCTCACGGGGACCTTCCTCGGCTGCTATCTCCTGTTCCTTGCCGTTCCGGTAGCCGGACCGTACTACGATTTTCCGCGACCCGACCCCGTGATCATGGACAATCCAATGGCCAGGCTAGTCTATGCGACACTTGCCCGGGGGAGTTCCTACGGCGCGGCGTTCCCGTCGTCTCACGTGGCAGCCGCACTCGTGGCTACGGCCGCCGGATTTCTCGGGGTCCGATGGATCGGATGGGTACTGACGGTGCCGTCGATCCTTCTTTGTATCGGAGTGGTCTACTGCCAGATGCACTACGGAGTGGATGCCTTGGCCGGAGGAGCGGTTGCGCTGCTGGTTATCGGCTCAGGCTGGTGGGCGGAACGCGGCAGGGAGGGAAACGAATCGAGGACCGAGGCGAGGCGTCGCGCCTCACACTCGGTCCTCGATTCTCAAAACCTCAGTCCTCAGTCCTGACTCCTCGTCACACCCTACTGAACGGTGATCGTGCCCCGCATGTTGAAGGCGAGGTGAGGAGTGCAGTGGACGTGGTATACTCCCGCCGGAGCGCCCGCGAAGGAGATCTCGTAGGTCTGGTCGGGCTGGACCAGCATCGGACCGGTCAGCGGAGCGATCACGTCCTTCATCGCCTTATCGAGAACCGGCCCCGCGCCGGCCGGGATGCTATCCTTATCGAAGGCGACGTTGTGCGGGCCGCCGGTGTGATTATGAAAGCGCACGACGTCGCCGGACTTGATGGTGACACTCGCGGGATCGAACTTGCCGACCTTGCCGTCGAAATCCATGTTCACGTCAACCGTGTTGCCGGAGCCGGCCATCGCCTGCTGGGCCGACGGGGTGGCAACAGCGGCACCCGTGTCAGCCGCGGCGGCCTGCTCCGGGGCCTTCTTTTCACCACCGCACGCGGCAACAGCGAGCAGCAGCCCCGCCGCGAGAGAAGTCACACGCATTGCGACCATCCTCCATCAGAGTGTTTGAGAGCGGGCTTGTGAATTCGGGCACAAAGATAGCGCGCCGGTCTGAAAATGGGAGGGCCGTGCCCTCGTGTTCCGGCCTGGGAAAACAGTGCCGTGAGCTCCCTGTGCTCCTCAAGATAGGAAGCCTCGAAGAAGGCCCCGACTCGCTGGATCATGAATCAACCTGGCTGCTGGGGCATACAGCGCAGGTCACCTTCGGCGACCTTCGCATAAAGGGGCAGGATTTGCTCGTCCCGGCAGTGCTCCACGTCACATGCAAGCACCTGAAGGACGGAATGACCGGTGAGGCACGCTGCCAGGTCCATGGCTTCGAGGGATTAGCGCCTCCGGTCAGCACCGGCGCTCAGCAGCCCCGCCAGTTGGGCCCCGACCGGTTTCAAGTGATCCAGGACCACAAGCCGGTCAGAAAGGTCCTGCCAAATGTCCGACGAAGCCTTCCCGTGCTGCAGGGAGACAATCCGTGCGCCACAGCGCCGTGCCGCACCGCGGACAACCGGATAGGGGCTGCCTGCTGTCGCGATCTCCAGGTCGAGATCATGTGCGAGCGGGACGAGGTGGAGCTGGAGGCCCTCGTTCGTTCTCGTCGCTCCCCCTATCTTTGTAAGGTCACCAGGGAGGGGGATCACTCTCTGGAGGCCGAAATCATCTCGGCCTGCGGGTATCTCGAGGCCGGCACCCGGAATTGCTCGCTCCACGGCCGCACCAGGGAGGATGGCCGTCCGGCCAAACCGGACCTGTGCAGCGACTGGCCCCCAAAGGGAAAGGGGCTGCATCCGGGATGTGTTTTCGGGGCCTCCTCGGGCCGGAAAAGAAAGAAAAAGTTGTAGCAGCAGGAACAGGCAAGTGTGTGGGTTAAGCGGAGTTCCGCGTCAATGATGAAGCCGCGGGACTTCCGGAGAAAAGCCGATGGCGGATGAACTGGAGGAACTCTACCGCACTACCTATCCCACCGTCGTACGTTTTCTGTACCGACGGGTCTGGGACGCGGATAGAGCACAGGATCTGGCCCAGGAGGTCTTCATGCGGCTCATGGCCCACCGGCCGGAGAAGCCGCGGGCCTGGTTGTTTGCGGTGGCGGCGAACCTGGCGCGGGATGAAGCTCGCGCCGCGGTGAGGCGCAAGCGGCACCTGACGCTGTTGAAGGACGACCCGGTAACCCTCCCGTCGATTCAGCCCTCGGCGGAAGAGACGGTCGAGCAGGACGAACGGCGCTCGAAGGTGGAAGCGGCGTTGGGAGCTCTTACCAAGCGGGACCGGGAGGTGCTGCTGCTATGGGACGCAGGTATGAGTTATCCCGAAATCGCCCAGCAAACTGGCCTTGCTCTGGGAGCCGTGGGCACGACGTTGGCCCGGGCCCGGAAGCGGTTGGTCGACGCATATGATCGAATGGAGCAGCAGAGCCGTGCGGCACATTCCTGACGAAGAATTGCATGCCTATCTCGACCAGGCGCTGAGCCGTTCTCAGTGCGTGGAGATCGAGAGCCACCTCGCCGAATGTCCCGGCTGTAGCGCGCGCCGGGATGACACGGCTGCGCTCAGGGACCGCACTACCGCCCTGCTCGCCCGTCTAGGTCCCGGACCGATTGTGCCACCAAGCTTCGCCATATTGAGCGACCGCTATGAAGCGGAACGCCGGTGGCGCCGCCAGTGGACGGTACGGGCGGGTTGGGCTGCCAGCCTGATCGTGGCGGCCGGCCTCGGCTGGAGCGTGAATCAGCGGGTTCACTCCCAAGTGGTCCGACTCGACACGGAAGCGCCGATCGCCATCGCCCCGGTCGCGATTCGCCCGCTCCCATCCGATGCCCGACCCACCGCCCTTCCTGCCGTCCAGACCACCAAGCCTCAGCCGACCCGTCCCAGGCAAGCCGTGGCACTCCGCGAGCCGACTTCGGCCCGTCTGCCGGTGGCAGCGTTCCAGGTCGCGGACGAATCGGCCGAGGTGATGGTGGCGTCCTACGCGCCGGCTCCGGAGGGAACCGACCAGGCGTCTCAGGAAGTGTTCTCGGTGGAGAGCCAGCCTGCGGTGAGCGGGGGCAACCTGCAGGGCTTCTGGCGCAACGTCGGCGTAGACGGGCTGGAGCCGTCGACTCCCGGCCAGCTCGCTCGCGTCCCCGGGTTGCCGGTGATCCAGGTGCAGGTGCAGCCCGGCGAGGCCGGTGCCGAAGTCACCGCGGTTGATCAGCAGTTGGAAGACGGTCAGCTCATCCGGACTATCGAGGGTCCGGCCGCCAAAGTCTCCTCGCTGATTGCCAACCAGGAGGCGGAGGACGCGTCAAGCCGCCAACCGGACGCTGCGAACGGAAACCAGCCGGACAAAATGACCCTGACTTTGCGTCAGGGAGACCGGATGCTCGCCGTGACCGGGCCCTCGAAGGTGCTCGGGAACCTGATGATTTCGCGTGGGGGCGTGCGGAGGCGATACTAGACTCGCGGGGAACGGGGAACGGGCCAGCCGAAAATATCACAGCCCTCCTTGGCGAAGCGCCAACGGAGGGCTGATTGTTTTACGATCAACCGTTCCCTGTTCCCTGTTCCCGCTTTACCGCTGCTTGTGCCTCCGCTCGATCACGTCCGCGGCCACATAATCGCCCGACGCCTCTTCATGCTCGAACTCGCCGGTGATTTCCTGATGTGAATGTCCGCGTTCCCGATCCAGCGTGATTTCGGCGAGCCGCGGGGAGACCATCGGGAAGGTGCGAGCGAAGATCCCATAGCAGAGCAGGAACAGTCCCAGGAATGCGGCGGTCGAGGCGAGCTCCGGCATGCCGAACACCGGACCCGGCTCTCGAGTCACCGAGGGCATCACGTCGAGATAGCGCTCCAGCCAGAGCGACACCAGACTGATCGAGGTGAAGAGTGCCAGGGTAAACGGCACCTTCTTGGGCAGCACACCGAGCAGGCCGAAGAAGGGAATGACGAACATGCCGAGGAACACGGTGCTGCCGATCGGGCGCCAAGGACCCCAGAGCCTGGCAAACAGGAATCCGGTTTCCTCGGGAAGGTTGCCGTACCAGATCACCAGGAACTGAGCCCACATGAGGTAAGCCCAGAATACGGTGAAGCCGAAGCAGAGCTTGCCCAGGTCGTGCCGCTGCTTGGGAGAGACGAGAGCGGCGATTCCCACCTCGTTGCGCCCGTAGAGCATCAGTAGCGCGAGAAGGGTATGGGCTCCCAGGAACGCGCCCATGAAGAACCAGCCGCCGAACAGGTTGGAGAACCAGTGGGGCTGCAGACCCATGACCATGTCGAATGCCACCAAGGTAAAGACGATGGCATAGACCACCACATACGCCGGAGCGAGGGTGTAGATGGTGTGATCGTTCCGCGCCCTGGCCTCGGGGGAGTCGTCATAGCCCGCGGTCCAGCGATCGTACATGGTGCGGCGCCGGCCGGTGAGCAGGGCCTTGGTCTCGAACATGTCGGGGATCAGGTCCGCGCGGATCAGCCGGTAGCCCAGGTAGTAGAGCAGGCACAGGCCGATGAAGAGCCGCCAGAACATGAAGCTGTGCGATAGCCAGAGCTCTTTCGCGTGCCCCAGCCCTTCCATCGCCGGGAAGATGTGGCTGTAGCCGACGGTGAAGATCAGCAGGAATCCAATCAGCGATACCGGGAAGAACAGGAAGGCGGCGGCCTCGGAGAACCGGATCATCAGGCCCGACCACTTGGCCTTGGTCACCTTCTGCACCGCCACGAAGGCCATGCTGCCCCCGGTGAGGCTGGTGAAGAAGACCCAGTTCACATGAAAGAGGTGCCAGGCTCGATCGGCCTGAGCGCCGGTAAGCGAGATGCCGAGCAGGATCAGACCGGCCACGCTCAACACCGCTCCGAGGCCGACGAACAGGCTATAGCGCGCCGAGAGAGCCCGGATCGCGAGGGTTTCCCGTACGACTGTGCTGGCCATTATTGGGCTCCTCCCGGGGCGGGAGCCGGCCCGGATCCCTGGAGCTGGCGGACGAAGTTCACGATCTGCCACCGATTTTCGCCGCGGACCTTGTCGCCGTAGAGCGGCATGACCCCTCGTCCGTAGCGGATGATGCTGTAGATGTAGCCGTCGGTGTATGCCTTGGCTCGATCGGTGAGCAGCGACAGCGCACCCATCTTGACCCCTACCAGTCCATCGCCCGCGCCGATCGGTCCGTGACAGACGCTGCAATAGGTGTGATAGAGCGTATCGCCCACGGCAGTAGCCGGCTGGCCCGCGAGCGGATTCACCACTTTGTCCGCCACGGCCGGATCGAAACCGTAGGCCAGCTGCAGCGGGTCTCCAACCTGCCAGCTCTCCTCCCCACCACTGACCGGCACCGTGCCCGGGACGGTATTCCGCGGGATGTCGCCACGCTGATAGGGAGAGATCGAGCGCTGGAAGATCATCGCGTCGAACCAGGGCACCAGGTGCAGGGCATCATCCGGCGAGGGCACGTCGTTGTAGTAGAAGTCGCAAGACGCCCCGAGGCCCACCAGCAGGACCAGTGCGGAAGCGCGCAGAGTCTTACGTCGCATTGCGCACCTCCACCGCACCCGCGTCCCGGACGATCCGCTCGATCTCCGAGCCGGGATCGGCCCCGGCCGGCACGAAGATGCCGATCCGGTCGTCCGAGAAGGAGGGATCATAGGCCAGGCCGGTAGTCCGCTTGGCGAGACTGAGGACCACCAGGCCCACGACCGTGCTCAGCGCCCCGATCAGGACCATCAGCTCGAACATGAAGACCACGTAGGGCGGGACGGTCGCGATCGGTTTGCCGCCCACCAGGAGAGGCCAGTCGAGCGACATCCAGAAGGTCATGCCGACACCAGCGAGACAACCGGTCACACCGCCGACCAGAGTAAAAAGGCGTACCGGACTGTTGGTCACGCCGAGGGCTTCCTCCAGTTCATGGATCGGCGCCGCGGAATAGACCGTGAAGTTCCGCTTGCCCTGAGCCCGTAGCGACCTGATGGCGTCACAAGCCGCGTCGATGTGCTCGAAGATTGCCAGGACGCCGGGGACGGGTTTGGCCATCAGTGGCCTCCCTTTCTCAACCGCGGCATCGGAATCATCTCCTTCAGCTCCTGAATCGCCACGACCGGGAAGGTCCGGGCAAAGAGGATGAACCACATGCTGAACCAGCCGAAGGAGCCGAGCAGGATGCCCCAGTCGGCCCAGGTCGGGGTCATCTGGCCCCAGGCATACGGGTCATAGTCGTTGCTGAGACTCGAGACGATGATGACGTACCGCTCGAACCACATTCCGATATTGACGAAGATCGAGATGACGAAGAGCGCCGTCAGGTTGGTGCGGATCTTCCGAAACCAGAAGAGCTGGGACACGAACGCGTTGCAAATGATCATGGTCCAGCCGGCCCACCACATCGGGCCGAAGGCACGGCGCCAGAACGTCTCCTGCTCGAACGGGTTGCCGCTGTACCAGGCGATGAAGTACTCCATCGCGTAGGCGTAGAACAGGATCGAGCCGGTCAGCAGGGTCAGCTTCGCCAGATTATCGAAGTGGTACTCCGTGATCATGTGCTCGATCTTGAGCGCCTTGCGGAGCGGGATCAGGATCGTCAGCACCATGCCAACGCCGGAGTAGATGGCCCCGGCGACGAAGTAGGGAGCGAAGATGGTCCCGTGCCATCCCGGGATGATGCTCATCGCGAAATCCCAGGACACCACCGAGTGCACCGACAGTACCAGCGGAGTCGCCAGCGCCGCCAGGTAGAGGTAGGCACGGGTGTAGTGCCGCCACTGGTTGTCGGTGCCTTTCCATCCCAGCGAGAAAAACGAATACACCTTGTGGCGCCATCCCCGCATCTTGTCGCGCGCCGCGGCGATGTCCGGCACCAGTCCCACGCACAGGAAGGTGGTGGAGACCGTCAGGTAGGTGGAGATCGCGAAGACGTCCCAGATCAGGGGCGACTTGAAGTTGGGCCAGAGGAACGCGGCATTGGGATACGGAAGCAGCCAGTAGAAGAACCACTGCCGGCCAATGTGGATGATCGGGAAGAGGCCCGCCGTCATCACGGCGAACACCGTCATCGCTTCGGTGGCGCGGTAGACCGCGGTGCGCCACGGACGAGCGGAACAGGAACAGGATGGCCGAGATCAGCGTTCCGGCGTGGCCGATACCGATCCAGAACACGAAGGTAGTGATGTACACCGCCCACATGACCGGCGGTGCGTAGCCCGCCAGCCCCAGCCCATCCTTGAGGAGCATCGTGAACGTGCCGATGCCCGACCAGGAAGCAGAGCACCGCCACGCCGAGCGCGATGAAATAACCCCGATCCGCGGTCCCCAGCGTGTTGACGACGTCGCGAGTGACCTCGGCGTGGGTCTGATTCGAATGGTGCGGTTCGTGCGCGATGGCGGCCATCGCTCAGGCCTCCGTCCGGTGGAGAACCTTGGCCAGATAGGTAATCGCCGGCCGCACGTTGATCTCTTCGAAGACATGGTAGCCGCGGTGGTTGGTCTTGAGCGCCATCACCTTGCTGCCGGGATCCTTCATGTTGCCGAAGACGATGGCGTCCGAGGGACAGGCCTGGGCGCAGGCGGTGATGACATCGCCGTCCTTGAGCTGCCGGTCCTCCAGGCGGGCCTGGTGTCTGGGCTCCCGGATCCGCTGGACGCAGAAGGTGCACTTCTCCATCACGCCGCGGGCCCGGACCGTGACGTCGGGATTGAGCTGCAGGTTGAGCGGTTCGGGGAACGCCTTCTTCGCGTAGGCGAACCAGTTGAAGTACCGGACCTTGTAGGGACAGTTGTTGGAGCAGTAGCGGGTGCCCACGCAGCGGT
Organism: uncultured Gemmatimonadales bacterium; assembly: GCA_963821525.1. Lineage (GTDB taxonomy): Bacteria > Gemmatimonadota > Gemmatimonadetes > Gemmatimonadales > GWC2-71-9 > DATBGE01. Next base: position 168,922 of record CAWGED010000019.1, read on the forward strand.
TGTAGACCTGGCCGTTCAGCCCGTCCGGCGTGTGGTAGGCGGCGTAAACCGGGCAGACCGGCTCGCAGGGCGCCGTGTCGCAGTGCTGGCAGAGCATGGGAATGAACCCGCGCCTCGAGCGGATCGCCGGTATCACCCCCGCCCTCCCAGAACCGCTCGATGCGGATCCAGGTCATTTCGCGGCCCCGCCGGACTTCATCCTCGCCCACATAGGGGATGTTGTTCTCAGCGTAGCACGCGGTGACGCAGGCCGAGCATCCGGTGCACTTGGCGAGATCGATCGCCATGCCCCACATGGGCTGATCGCCGGCGTAGGCGCCGTGCTTCCGTCTTCTCCAGCTGGCTCTCCCGGAAGCCGTGGATCGCTTCGACCTCGCGCTCGGTATTGATCTCGTGCTCCTCGTGGCCCTGTTCCTCGAGCGCGAGGGCGGGGGTGAGGCCCTTCTTGGCCTGCTCCAGCGTCATCGCGTCTGCGATGCCGCGACCCAGCTGGCGGGTGCGTGCCTTCGGTCTTCGCCAGCTTCTTGTACTGCCCGGTCTTGGTCAGGGTGACGCGAGTCGCGAGGTACGGCAGGAATCCGTTCCCGTCCTTGGCATCGAGCAGGTCCAGCGCGTTGACCCCACGGTCCTTGGCGAAATCGCCGAAGGCGGTGTGTCCCAGGCCGAGCGGAACCGCGACGACGTCCGGATGGAGTCCGGGATAGATATAAGCCGGAGCCTCGATGTTTCCGTGGGGAGAGGTGAGCCGGAGGATCTCCCCTTCCCGCACGTCGAGGCGCTTGGCCAGCTCGGGGTGAATCTCAACCCACGAGTGCCAGGTGATCTTGGTGACTGGGTCAGACAGTCTCGAGCAGCCAGGGACGGTTGGCGAAGCGGCCGTCGCCCAGAACCGAGGCGTAGGGCGCGAACCAGTAACTGTCTCCCCCTCGCTGCCATCGAAAGACGCCGGGGTCGAACCGATCTGACCCGCGCTGGCTGCGAGGCGGACCGGTGTCACCGGCGCTTCGGTGTACACACCGCCGCGCTGCAACGCGGCGCGCCAGAAGCTCTCGGTATCGGTCGCACCCTGAGCTCGGCGCCACTGTCTGCCACTGGGTCTTGAGATAGGCCTCCCAGGACGGAGCATTGAAGCGGCTGAAGGCGCCACCGGCCTTCTGCGCCGTCTTGAGCAGGACATCGCCGGTCGCCATGCCGTTGAAGACCGGCTGCATTACCGGCTGCATCAGGCCGATCACCCCCGGCGCGGCCGGAGATCGTCCCAGCGCTCCAGGGCGTGCAAGCCGGGCAACAGCAGGTCGCAGAGAGCGGCGGTCTCATCCAGGTAGAGCGAGGTCGAGACCTTGAAGGGAACCTTGTTGAATTTCGCAGCGAAGCCGCCCTTGGCTGGCAGCGAGTAGACCGGGTTGGCCTCGTGGACGAGCACCAGCGAGACCCGCCCGCCATCCATGTCGGAGCCGAGGGCTTCGAGGGCGCCGTAGCCTTCACCACCGTCGAGGTCGGAGCCGAAGTTGACCGTGGTCCCGACGTTGCCGGCGATGTAGTTGAGCAGATTGACCGCGGCGCAAAGATCAATGGCGCCGCGATGCTGGTTCCCGATCCCGCCCGCTACGGCAAGGCTGGGCTTGGCGGAGGCGAACTCGCGCGCTACTCGGCGAATCACCTCGGCGCCGACACCGCTCGCTTCCTGCGCCTTCTCCGGGGTGAACGCCGCGAGCGCGCCGCGAAGCGCGTTGGCATCGGCCGGATTGCCGCTCCGCTCGCTCAGCAGCACGTTCGCCATCGCTAGCACGATCGCGGTGTCTGCGCCGGGCTTGGTCGGGTGCCACTCGTCGGCGTTCATCCCGGTGAGCGACATCCGCGGAGCGAAGGCGACATGCTTCGCCATGTTCCCATTGTCGTAGCCATGGGACTTGGCGAATCCGCGCTGGTTCTCGAGCGGGGAGAGCCAGTTTTCCAGGAAGTCGGCCCCGAAGGAGACGATGTACTTCGCGGCCGCGAAATCGTGGGCCGGCAGCTCGTTGGTGCCGAAGGTGCGGAGATTGGCCGCCCGCAGCGCCTCGTGAGCGAAGGGCTCGTAGCGAACTACCCGGCCCCCTGCGGCGGCAGTCCACTCGGCGAGGAAATCGGAGAAGGTGCCGCGGCCGGCGCCCGAGATCACCGCCACCTTGCCAGCAGCGCCGCTCAATTTCCCGGCGAGTGCCGCGATCGCTTCATCCCATGTCACATCCTTGAAGCTGCCGTCCGGCTGACGGGTCTTGGGCCCGGTGAGCCGTCCCGGGTTGTAGAGTCCCTGAAGTGCTGATTCGCCGCTGGGAACACATCTTCCCCGCATTCACCGGATGCTGGGGATTCCCTTCCAGCTTGATCGCCCGGCCTTCGCGAGTCTTTACGTGCAACCCGCACCCCGCCGAACATTCGGTGCAGGTGCTGGCGTAGTAGGTGGGAATGCCCGGCACCTGGTCCTCGGATTGAACCAGGTAAGGAACCAGCTTCTCTATCCGCTCGGTCGAACAGCCGGAAACCGCCATCGCCCCAGCGCCCGTCGCCCCGAGGACGGTGAGGAAGCGACGGCGATCCATGCCTTCCTTCGGAGTTTCGTCTGACATTCGTGCTCCGAGTAGCCGTCAGGCTAGTGATGACACGCCGTACAATCCCGATTGACTTTCCGTTCCACATGGCAGGTGACGCAGAAGCCCATGTTCGTCACGTTGTTCACCTTGAAGACCTGCGGCATGCGCTGGACGTCGCCATGACAGGTGCTGCAGGCGTTGGGTCCCATCGCCTGAATGTGCCGACTGTGCGGGAAGTGCACGTGCCTCGCCAGCGCATGAATGCGGGCCCACTCCAGATGCGGTTTGGCGGGATCGCTCTTGTCGGCCCAGAACTGGCGCAACTTCTTGATTTCCGTCTTGCCCCCGCTGTCGCTCCCCGAGATGACCAAGTGGCAGCCCATGCAGGTCTGAAGGCTCGGGATGCCCGGCTCATTCGATACGCCCACGCTGTAGTGGCAGTACTGGCACTGGATCTTGTACTGGCCGGCGTGGATGTCGTGACGGAAGAAGATGGGTTGGCGGGGACCGTAGAGGTCTGACGGTGTCGCCGGCAGCTATGGCCGTTGCGGTCACGGAGTCGGGGGCAGGTTTCCCCTGCTGAGCACCCCCGGGTCGTTGCAACAGGGCCGCCGCGCCCAGGGCGAGGAGAACCGACCCAGCTCCGAGAATGGCCAGCTTGCGCATGATCGCTCAGGAACGGGAGAGGAGTCGCCCGCCGACCGGTTCCAAGTCCAAGTCAGCGGAGGCAGAAGTTTGTGAATTGTTTCACGAATTTTCAAGGGCCGGCATGCGGGCCAAGTATAGCTCGTCCAGCCCCTTCAACAACCGGCACTTTGGTGCTAGCCGGTCAGCGTTCTCCGCGCCAGCACAGCGGCGGGCGTCTCGGCCGTGAGCCACGCCAGCTTGCGCCGGGCAAAGCCGACGAAAACCTCAGCTGCCTTCTGATCGGTAATCTCGATGCTGCACCAGCGAAGCGGGCCGGTGCGGTGACCGCTCTGAATCGCGTCGCTGATGACCGAAGGGAGCCGGGAGATGGCGAGAGCCTTCCGCTCTTCTCCATCACTGAGGGTGAAGGTTCCCCCTACTCCGTTCTGCATGACGTGGAGCCAGCAAAGCTTCCGGCTTCCCGCCGCATACTCCCAGGCCCAACGCCAACTCGGGCCCATGAATTTGACCGATTCGGATACGCCCGGAAGCGCCAGGAGACCTTCCCTTACCTTGCGAAAACGCGCGCCGATCGGACCGGGGAGGTCCCGGTACGGGGCGGAAGGCTTGGGTTCTTGGCGGGATTCGGGATAGAGATTGACGGCCCAGTACGCGGCGGATCGGCCCACGTGGTTCTCTCCCGGTTGGCTTAGGTGAATCTTCGGCGAGAAACCTAATCGGGGACCGGTGGGTGATCCAAGGGCGGGACCTGCACACCGCTTCGTTCGAGAAAACGGACTACCTCGATTCCCATCGCCCGGATCAGGGCCGCCTCCCGGCCGTCCAGGTCCGCCCGGTAGATGATTTCGCGGAAGGACCGCATCACATGCTCGGCCTGGCGGGTCTTGAAGAAATCGATGCCCCAGAGGGCCCGCTCCCAGTCGGCGAAGAGCCGCTCGAGCAATCCGGACTCCGGGGCGCCTACCTGTTTGCGGGGCGGCTTTAAGGGTTGGCGTTCGCCGCCCGCCGCCAGGCGGATCTCGTAGCACATGATGGCCACGGCCTGGGCCAGGTTGAGCGAGCGGTACGCCGGATTGGTGGGGATGGTGACCAGGGCGTGACAGCGGTCCAGCTCGTCGTTGGTGAGCCCCTTGTCCTCGCGACCGGCCACGATCGCGACGGTGCCGCGATCCGCCCGGGCCATTAGCTCGGCAGCCGCCAGCGCCGGGGCGAATTACGGTGCGCTTGGCCGCGCGCTCCCGTGCGGTAAGAGCGACGACGTAGACACAGTCTTCTATCGCTTCCTGCAGCGTGTTGTGGATGCTGATGCTGTCCACGTAATCGGCCGTGCTATGCGCGATCCCCTCGATGCGGTACGGGTCGAAGATCGCCGGAGCAACGAGGCGCACCTGGCTCAGGGCGAAGTTCTTCGCCACCCGGACCGCACTGCCGATATTCACCACGTCCTGAGGCTCGACCAGCACCAGCACCGGCGCCTGCAGGCTCACGCCGTGTCACTCCCCAAGAAACGAGGTGTCGAGCCGCTTCGCCTTGAGCGCCGCGGCAAATCCGGTCTTGTCGGCCGACTTGGCATACGCGTCTTTCGGCTCCACCATCTTTCTTCTCCACCAGCTCGATCAGCGCATCATTCAGGGTGACCATTCCCGCCTTGCGATTGGTCTGCATGATCGAGGGAATCTGGAAGGTCTTCCCCTCGCGGATCAGGTTGGCGATGGCCGGAATCGAGAGCAGCACTTCCTTCGCGGCAACCCGCCCGCCCCCGATCTTCGGGCAGAGCACCTGGGCGATGACGCCTTTGAGCGACTCGGAGAGCATCACCCGGATCTGCGACTGCCGGTCGGCCGGGAACTGGTCGATGATCCGGTCTACGGTCGAAGCGGCGGTGGTAGTGTGCAGAGTTCCGAAAACCAGGTGTCCGGTTTCGGCCGTCTCGATCGCGATGGAGACAGTCTCCAAGTCGCGCATCTCGCCCACCATGATCACGTCGGGATCTTCCCGAAGAGCGGCACGCAGCGCCTGCTTGAAGGACTTGGTATGGAACCCGACTTGCCGCTGGGTCACGACGCACTTCTGCGGCGAATGGACGAACTCGATCGGGTCTTCGATGGTCAGGATGTGATCGGTCCGGGTACGGTTGATCAGGTCCACCAGTGCCGCAAGCGTCGTCGACTTGCCGGAGCCGGTCGGGCCCGTGACCAGGACCAGTCCCTTCGGCAGGTAGCAGAGCTTCTGAATCTCGGCGGAGATGCCGAGCTGCTCCACGGTCTGAATCTGCGAGGGAATGACCCGGAAGACGCCCATCGGGCCGCGGCGCTCCACCGCCGCGTTGGCGCGGAACCGCGCGGTGTTCGGAAGCTCATACGCCCAGTCCGCGTCACCACCCTCGCGGAATTCGTCGAGCTCTCTCGTGGCCATGATGCTGGTCAGCATCGCCTCCACTTCCTCGGCGCGGAGCTCCGGGCCCTCGTGACGCTCCAGCTCGCCGTCGCGGCGGAAGATGGGAGGTTCACCGGTGCGCAGGTGCAGATCGCTCGAACCAGTTTCTACAGTTCGGCGGAGCAGCTCCTCCATGCGTGCGCGCGCGTCAGACGCCGGTTGAGTTCGGAGCGAGGGAGTGATTTTCGGCTCCGGTGCGGGCGCTGCCGCACGGCTGATCCGTTGGTCGGCGTCGTGATAGAGGGCGGAGCCGTCCCGTCAGGGGGCCGGATTGTGGCGCTTCCCTTCGCCAGTTCGACGTCCACCTTCCCGCTCGGCGAGAGATAGGCGAAGGCGGCGCTCGCCCCGTCGGTAAAGTTGGGTTGGAGCTGGCTCGGCGCGATTTCCTTGACCAGCATGGTCACCTGAGCCGCGGTCAGCGGTTCTTTGGTGACAGGACGAGTCGAGTCTCCCACCAGCAGGGAGGCCGGCTTGCCGGCGTGGAGCGCCAGGCTTCTGGCGCCGTGTTCATGCATGGCCTGGATGAACTTGTCGAGACGGGGCACTGAAATCCTCAGCTCAGGGGACGGGCGGCGCGGACATGGCTACGGTTCAGACAAACCGTGGTCTCGCCGACGACAAGACTGAAAAAGCGTTCGGGTGCATTCAGGTAATCGGAGGCACGGCTCCGGTTGGGCGGAAGCTCGGTCGCGGCAAAGCCGCGATACTCGTCACCGCCGCTCATAATGACCTCGAGCCCAATGTGGAGAGCGGCGGATTCCCGCTCCGGATCCTGACTCATCGGACCCTGGTAGGCGAGAGCCGCGACCTGGGCCTTCGCCAGAAAGACGACCTCGCCGCTGGGCAACGAGAGGGGGAAGAAATTCTCCTCCCGGTTGAGCAGTTCGAGCGGGGTCTCCCGCGACTCGTGGAGCGCGGTGCTGGGCTGCAGGTGGAGGTCTCCATCGATGGTCATCCCCTCAACCATCAGAACCCGAACCTGCAGTCTTTCCGTTGCAGCCCACTGAGTAGATGCCACTGTCTCCTCCTAGCCTCGAATCTCGGCGCCCGCGTCCTGTTCCTGCAGGCGGATTGCTTCCATATAGTCAGCACCCTCGCCCAGACGGGCACGGGCTTCATTCAGCAGCTCGGACGCCCGGTGCAGCAGCGGAGATTTGATCCCCTGCTCCTCCAGGAAACGGCAGGCGATATCCACGTCCTTGGCCAGGAGTGCGAGGCGAAACGTCACCGGCCATGCTCCGGTCATTACCCGGTCGGGAACCAGCACCTCGCTCACGAAACTGCGACCGCTCGATGTGTTGAGGACATCGAGTGCCTTCCTGGCCTGAACACCAGCCTTAACCAGCCCTACCATTCCCTCACCGAACGCCAGGATGCCGACCGCGAGAAGCGCATTGTTGATCGCCTTCATCGCGTGGCCGGTACCGACTGGCCCCATGTGTTCGATGCGCTTGGCAAACTGGGCCAGAATCGGCTTGGCCCGCTCGAACGTGGCATCGCTGCCGCCCACCATCACCGTCAGAGTTCCCGCCTCGGCGCCGTTGGTACCACCGCTCACCGGGGCATCGGCGAAATCCACCCCTTGAGCCTCCAGCTGCGCCGCGATCCGCACCGAAGCAGCGGGCTCGCCAGAGGTACAGTCAAGAAATAGTGCGCCTGTTCTGATTCCAGACAGTATTCCCTCGGGGCCTTCGAGGATCTGTTGCACCTCGCCCGAGTTTGGCAGGCAAGTGAGAAGGACTTCGGCATTCTCGGCCGCCATCTGCGGGGTTTGTGCCACGCGGGCTCCATGCGTCTGGGCAAATTCGACCGCCCGCCTCGCGGTGCGATTCCATACCGTAAGCTCATGGCTGCGCGCCAAATGAGCCGCCATGGGACGACCGATGGCACCCAGACCGAGGAAGGAGACTCGCATAAGTGGGCTAAAGGCTAAGTGCGGGGGCCCCGGCGTGGTAGCCGGGCGAATGGCCGAGGGTAGATTTCCCTGTCCGAGGAACGGAATTCACCCGCTATTCGCGTGGAGGAAAAGTGAGGTCGTCAATTTTGAGCGGCGGGACGGTGCTTGGGCTGCTGGCGTTTGCCCTGGCCTGTGCCCCGAAGCAGCAAGCCGGCAGAGAAAGCAGAAAACAAGGAGCCCGCGGATTCCAACACCCGGACTCTGGCCGTCATAGGGGGTCCCGGTTCCCATATCGAGGGAATCGCCGAACATGGCGGGAAACTGTACGTGGCGGACTGGAAGGACGCGGCGGTCTATCGCATTGATCCAGCGAATCCGGCGCCCACCCGGGTCGCCGTGCTTCCCGTACCGGGAGTCGGCATCCTCGGCGTCGCGGCCGATGACGCCGGGAATCTCTATTTCGCCGTCCCCGATTCAGGCCTTGTGCTGAAGGTCGCCGCAGACCGGATTGGCGCGTCGGACTTCAGCGCGACCAGTGACGTTACGAAGTTCGCCACCGGCGCAAAGGGAGCCAACGGTCTCGCATTCGATCATTCGGGACATCTCTGGATTGGTGGAGGAGAAAGTCACGCCCTCTACCATGTAGGACCGAAGGGTGGAAAGGCGCAGGTCTTTGCGAAGGATTACTCCCCGATGAATCCCGACACCACCGTAGGCGTCCGGCCCTACACGGTGAACGGTGTGGCGGTGGACTCCAAGGGGCTCGTCTACACAGTGAATACGGGAACCGGCGAGGTGAGCCGGCTCGAGGTCAAGCCCGACTACAAGCCGGGCAAGATCGAGAGTTTCGTGAAGGATGACCGGCTGATGGGCGCCGATGGCGTGATCGTCGACGGGCAGGACAACCTCTGGATCGCCTGCAACATCCGGAACGCACTGGTGAAAGTGACCCAGGCGGGAGAAATCAGCGAGATCGCGGTCAACGGACCGGGAGGCCCGATGCACTTCCCGGCCGAGCTCAAGGCGGCCGGCAACGCGATCTATCTGGCGAACCTCAACATGCCTATGGGGGCGAACGCCGGAACAACCGACTCGAGCGCGAGCGTCGTGGAAGTGAAGCTTCCGTAAGAAGTCGGAGCATGGAGGCCTGATGGCTGCACGAACGCTGCATTTGGACCTGGACGCCTTCTTCGTCGAGGTGTGCCGGCAGCGTCACCCGGAGTTGCGGAACGTCGAGTTCCTCGTGGTCGGAGGACGGCGAGAAGAACGGGGAGTCGTGCAGTCAGCCTCCTACGCGGCGCGGAAGTTTGGAGTTCGGGCGGGAATGCCGATCGCGGAAGCCGCGCGGCGCTGTCCTCAAGCGACTTTCTTTCGTGGTTCCTTCCGGCACTACCGCGACGCGTCGCGGGCGGTGCTGGCTGTCCTTCGCAGATACTCGCCGACCGTGGTGATGGCTTCGCTGGATGAGGCGTATCTCGATTTCACCGGGACCGAGCGGATGTTCCCCGTTTCGCTGCTGCCGGAGGCGGAGCGGATCCGGGATGCGGTGAAGCAGGAGACGGGACTCGATAGCAGCATCGGGATCGGCACCAACCGGATGATCGCGAAGCTGGCCTCGGATCAGGCGAAACCGAGAGGGCTAATGGAGATTCGGGCAGGCTGGGAAGAAGGATTCCTGGCCGGACTCCCGCTTCGCGCGTTGCCAGGTGTAGGACCCAAGACGGCCGAGCGCTGGGCCGGCTTGGGTCTCACCGAAGTCCGCCAGATCCAGGAAATGGAGCTGGAGAACCTGCAGCGGATTCTGGGAGACGGCGCCCGGGAACTCAAGCTCCGGGCGCACGGACATGGGTCCTCTCGCCTGAGCGCCGATCGGCTCCCCCGCTCGGTGAGCCGGGAGACGACCCTGTCGCGCGATGCCACCGATAAGGGCCGGCTGGATGCGCTGCTGGCGCTTTTCGTGAGCCGGGTAGCGGGTCAGCTGCGGGAAGAAGGGCTCGCCGCGCGCACCGTGGTCCTCAAGTTGCGGCACGGCGATTTCTACACCGTTACCCGCCGGCATACGCTGGGCGAACCGACCTCTCTGGACAAGGAGATTCTGGTTGCGGCCCGGGCATTGTTCGATCGCGCGTTTGAGGATGTGATACGGAGGAAGAAGGGCGTCCGGCTGATCGGTGTCGCGGCGACCAATCTCGTAGAATCAGCCACCGAGGATCTCTTTGAGCCGGTCGAGCGTACAAGATTGCGGGAACTCACCACCGCGATAGATCAGGTGAGGAAGAAGTTCGGGTTTGATGCGGTAGCGACAGCGGAAACGCTGCCGCTCAGGAGACAGGAGCGGGAATGAGATGGATTCTGGCGGCCCTGGTGCTGGTGGCCGCGACGACTACAGAGGCGCAGGCACAGCTCGCGCTGACACCGCAGGAGATTTTGCAGGCCTGTCAGGCTGGGGATTACCCGGAATGCGTCCACTATGCGGATTTGCTCTCGGGCGGGCGCGGAGTGACCCAGTCGAACGACGAGGCGGTGCGAATTCTGACCGGAACCTGTGACAAGGGCTACGCACCTGCCTGCACTCAGCTGGGGATCTGGAACGAGTCCGGCGTTCAGATGAACCCGAACCGGGAACGGGCCAACTCTTATTTTCGCCGCGGTTGTGAGATGGGCTCGGCCGAGGGATGTGCCAGGCTCGGCACCTCCTACGAGCAAGGCACGGGGGTAATCCAGAACTCCACCAACGCGGTTTCCTATTATCCCAGGCCTGCGGACTCGGCCGCCAGTCATCCTGCGTGAAGCTGGGTACGCTCTTTGAGAATGGCCAGGGAGTGAGTCAGGATCGGGGTCGAGCGGCGGCGCTCTACCTCCAGGCTTGTCAGGAGCTCGACGCCAACGGCTGTGTGCTGCTGGGGAACATGTACGAGAACGGGCGGGGAGTAGATCACGATCCGGATCGGGCGGCAGCGCTGTATCGCCGCGCCTGTGAAATCGGAAACGTCCAGGCCTGCCGGGTCCCGCTGCCGGGAGATCGCAGTACCTTCGAAAACCCCTGAGGCAGGTTAGCGGAAGTCTTTGTCCTCGAAACGGAGTCCCACGGTTCCCGAAGTCCGGTCCGCCTCGGGCCCCAGGTTCTGGAAGGTGGCGCGGGTTCCGGCGGGCGTGTAGGCCTGCACGGTGCTATTGAGGAAGAGCGGCCAGTAGCCGACGTGAGCTCGGGTGGTGCCGGGAGGTATCGAGCAATTGCAGTCGGCCGCGCCCGCCAAACCTGAGTTGATGGTCACACCGAGAGCACCCGAAGTCATATTGGTCACGAGCGGGGCGAACACGGGCATCGCTCCGGCGCCCGCATCGACCAACCGATTGAGCCGGCCGCGAGGCCGCGCCTCTGTGATCGTTCCCTGCACATCGACGCCCATCGGCTTCCCGGACGGCGATTGAGGACGCACCAGGAACCACTGGGCCGCCAGTGGTCGCCCGCGGCGGATTCTGACCGACGAGATCTCACCGGGGGCAATCTTGTAGGTCGCGCCATCTACTACGAGGTTGATCGGCTCGATCAGCTGGTTCTCGACCGCGAGGACCGGCCCTCCGCGCGCAATCACCAGGAGCGCCGCTACACCAAGCAGCAGCACCAGGAGCAGGAGCGCTGGCCACCGCCGGCCACTCTTCGCTGCGGGAGGTTTGCTGACCACGGTTGGGGTTCCTGCCGCCGGCCGTTCGTGGCTGGTGAGTAGTACGGTTGAGTCCTGATTCTGAATCTTCTTGGCGACTCGTTCGGCACTCACGGTGCCCTGTGGTCCAGTGCTCCGTCCGCTATGGAGCGCCTCGGTCATGTCCTTGGCCGACTGGAAACGCTCGACTGGACGCTTGGCCATTGCCCGCACGATCACGTTGGACAGCCACATCGGGATCCGGGCGTTCTTGGTCGTGGCGATCGGCACCGGCTCGCTCAAGTGCTTGCCGACGATTTCCTGGGACGATTCCCCTTCGTAGGGCGGCGCGCCGGTGACCATCTGGAAGAGCACCGCGCCCATGGCATAGAGATCGGACCGGGCGTCCACGTCACCCTGCCCCAGCGCCTGCTCCGGACTCATGTATTGCGGCGTCCCCACGACGAAACCGGTCTGGGTGAAGTGCGCCACCTCGCCGTCCACCCGTTTGGCGATCCCGAAGTCCACCAGCAGCGGGCGGCCGCTCGAGGCCTCGATCATCACGTTGTCGGGCTTGATATCCCGGTGAACCAGGCCGCTCTCGTGAGCGTGAGACAGGGCATCGAGCAACGGCCGGGTCAGGGCGAGAGCGCGATCAGAATCCAGCGCCCCACGGGTTCGCAACAACTCGGCGAGGGACTGCCCCTCGACGAAGGGCATGGCGTAATACACCAACCCTTCGCCATCTCCCACGAAGTGAATCGCCAGAATGTTCGCGTGATTGAGCCGAGCAATCGCTCGCGCCTCGTGCTTGAAGCGGTCCAGCATGCCGGCGGACCATGCGATGTCGGGCTTGAGTACCTTGACCGCAAGCCGCCGCTGGAGGTCCTTGTCCCAGACCTCATACACCTCGGCGAAACCGCCCTGCCCCAGCAGGCGCCGGACTTCGTACTTCTGACCCAGTGCCCGGGCGAGGCGGTCCTTTACCGGCACGTCGGTCGCGAACGACGTCGCCGCTGCAGCCGCCCCTGAATGCTCCTTGCCACAGCCGGGACAGAAGTTGGCCGTCGCAGGGATAGGAGTGCGACAGGTAGGACAGAGTATTTCAGGGGCATAGCATGAATCTGGGGGCGGGCGCGGGTCGGTGGTAGGGAGGGAGGCCCGTCGCCCCTGTCCCCGGCTCCGTCGCCTGTCGCCTGTCACCGGTCGCCTGTAATTTGAAACCACTTCTCCAGTGGCTCACGATATGACCGCAACTCGCCCGCACCGGATTACCCTCCATTCCTCGCCGAGCCGATCCACGTGAACTTTGGCGGCAAGGTTCACGGCGGCGCCGTCATGAAATGGATCGACCAGGCAGGCTACAGCTGTGCCGTCGGGTGGACCGGGGACTACTGTGTGACCCAGTTTGTGGGCAGCATCTATTTCCTGCGGCCAATCCATGTAGGCGAGCTGGTGGAGATGCGGGCCCAGATCATCAGGACCGGCACCACGAGTCTGCACATCGCGGTGGATGTTTACGCCGGAGATCCAATGGGGACTACCATGCAGCGCGCGTCGCACTGCGTGATCGTCTTCGTGGCGCTGGATCACCAGGGCAGACCAAAAGAAGTCCCCAAGTGGACACCAAGCTCGGCGGTGGATGGAGCGCTCGAGCAGTACGCCGTCCGCCTCCAGGAATTCCGCAAGCAACTCGATCAGGAAATGGAAGCTCGACTCAAATGGCTCGATGAACAGCGGCCAGACAACCTCTCGCGGGTCCATGCCTGACCAGCGTCACGTGGGTGTGCTCGTCTTCGACGAGGCCGAGGTGCTCGATGTGGCCGGACCGTTCGAGGTGTTCTCGATTGCCGGCCGCCGGAGCGGCATTCAACCGTTTCAACGTGTCGCTCGTCGGAATCGGCAAGGGACCCGTCGCCATGCGGAGTGGGTTCATGGTGGAGCCGAAGTACACGATCCACACGGTTCCTCACATCGATGTGCTGCTGATCCCTGGGGGATATCGGCACCCGACGCGAGCTCGATAACCACGCGCTGCTGGGATGGATCAGAGGCCGCGCGGCCGAGGCCGAGTTGTTGCTCTCGGTGTGCACCGGGTCGCTCTTGCTCGCAAAGGCAGGATTGCTCGACGGGCTCGCCGCCACGACTCATCATGGTGCGCTCAACCTTTTACAGGACCTCGCCCCTTCCACCAGGGTAGATGGCCGCGAGCGTTTCATCGACAACGGCAAGGTGATCACCGCAGCCGGAGTCTCGGCCGGAGTGGATATGGCGCTGCATGTGGTGGAGCGGCTCCTGGGCGAGGAGCTGGCGGTGGAAGCCGCGCACTATATGGAGTGGCATTGGGACCGGAGCGTTGACCAATTGACCGATCAGGGGGTCTAACGGATGTAACGCATTGCGGCGCCACGATTTATTCGATGGCCCATGGCAAAGTTGGCCTCCTATGACCCCGAAACCGCACCGGCATCCGGTGCGGTTTTGTCATTTGAAGCATTCAACAATTGTGGAAATATTCAATCAAAAGTGCATAAGTGCTGATAAAACTTTGCAAAATCTGCACATTCTTCTTGACACTTTGCAAACCCAGCATTAGTCTAACACCCAGGCGGCCGGAAGAGGGTCACACCCCGAGATTTTTCTCCTGAGCCGTGGGACTTTCACTCCCGCGCCCGACCTTCGCATCGAGGTCACCACCCAACGATGCTGGCTGGGGCGAGCATTCTTTTTTGTAGATCGGCGAACGATTCCGCGTACCCTCACCTCTGGACGACATCCATGGCCGCAACCACCAAACCCACAGCCGCCAAGCCTCGCTCGGCTGGCGAGCTGAAGCGCATCACCGACCTGATCAAAGAGCGCGGGATCAAGGTCATCGACGTCAAGTTCACCGACCTTCCGGGCACCTGGCAGCATTTCTCGATTCCCGCGGAGACGCTCGACGAGGACATGGTAAGGGAGGGGCTGGGTTTCGACGGGTCGTCTATTCGCGGGTTCCAGGCGATCAACGAGAGCGACATGCTGCTCATCCCGGACCTCTCGACCGCGTTCGTCGATCCGGTGCTCGAGGTTCCCACGCTCTCGATCATCTGCGACATCTACGACCCGATCACGCTCGAGCCATACTCGCGGGATCCGCGCTTCATCGCCTTCAAGGCCGAGGAGTACCTGAAGACCACGGGGATCGCGACCGCCTCGTACTGGGGGCCCGAAGCCGAGTTCTTCATCTTCAACTCGGTTCGGTTCGACCAGAACGCGCACGAGGGCTATTACCACATCGATTCGGATGAGGGCATCTGGAACTCCGGCCGGAATGGGACAGCCCAACGCGGGCCACCGGCCGCGGCACAAGGAAGGCTATTTCCCGGTCCCGCCGGTCGACCGGCTGCAGGATGTCCGCAGCAAGATCATGCTGGCGCTCATCGCGGCGGGCGTCCCGGTCGAGGTGCAGCACCACGAGGTGGGTACCGCCGGCCAGGCGGAGATCGACTTCCGCTTCGGCCCGCTGGTGCAGACCGCCGACCGGCTGTTGACCTACAAGTACATCGTGAAGAACGTCTGCCACAACCTGGGCCTGACGGCGACGTTCATGCCCAAGCCGCTCTTCGGCGACAACGGCTCCGGGATGCACTGCCATCAGTCGCTCTGGAAGGACGGCACGCCGCTGTTCTTCGACGAGAAGGGCTACGCCCTGCTTTCCGACACGGCGCGCTGGTATATCGGCGGCCTCATCGCCCACGCGCCGGCGCTGCTCGGACTCTGCGCTCCCACTACCAACAGCTATCGGCGGCTGGTGCCGGGCTTCGAGGCGCCGGTCAACCTGATGTACTCGCAGCGGAACCGCTCGGCGATCTGCCGGATCCCGACCTATTCCGACAGCCCCAAGGCGCGGCGGGTCGAGTTCCGGGCCCCCGATCCCTCCTGCAATCCCTATCTCGCCTTCTCCGCCATGCTGATGGCCGGACTGGACGGGATCAAGCGCAAGATCGAGCCGCCCAAGCCGATCGACGAGGACCTGTACGAGCTCCACGACGAGCGGAAGTCGACCATCAAGATGGTTCCCGGCTCGCTCTCCGAGTCCCTGGACTGCGCTGGAGAAGGATCACGCCTTCCTGCTCGAGGGCGACGTCTTCACGCCGGACGTGATCGATACCTGGATCTCGATGAAGCGGACGAAGGATGTGGCACCGGTGTCACTGCGGCCGCATCCGTACGAGTTTTTCCTGTATTACGATGCGTGAGGGTGGTAGCTGTTAGCCGTCAGCCGTTAGCGGTTAGCGGTTAGCGGTTAGCGGTTAGCGATTAGCGACGTCAGAAGAAGCCGTAGGTCATAAGCTCAGAGCTCATGACCTACGGCTTTTGGCTAACAGCTGGTGGCTAACAGCTAACGGCTGATCTCCGCCGCCTGCTCAAACCTCAAGCGGAACCGCTGGCGTCACCGCCGCCTCGTCGCGCTCGCCGGTTCGGATGCGATGCACCTGCTCGACGTCCAGGACGAACACCTTCCCATCTCCCACCTCTCCGGAGCGGGCGGAGCCGAGGATAGCGCGGGTGGTGATGTCCACGAAGGCATCGGATACTCCGATCTCCAGTCGGACCTTCTCCTGCAGGCCCAATTTCACGGTGGTTCCCCGGTAATTCTCCACCCGCTCGGTCTCCCCGCCGTGTCCCATGACTCGGGACACGGTCAGCCCGCGGACTTCGGCGCGGTAGAGCGCCTCAAGGACGCTGTTGAGACGATCGGGGCGGATGATGGCGATGATGAGCTTCATGGTTTGGCCTCGATGGTCAGCGTGCTGCAGGCTGAGGAGTGAGTTTGGGAGCCGGCATGGGGACCTCGACTTCGGGCAGCACCAGAATGGAGCCTTCGCCGCTGCTGTAGGCCTCTTCCCCGTGCTGGGTCACGTCCAACCCGAGGCCCTCGAGAGGAGTCGCCACCCGGAGCGGAGCCACCAGGGCCAGGAACTTCAGAATGACAAAGGTCATGATGCCGGCATAGGCCATGGACGCGAACGCCGCGATGGCCTGAATGCCCAGCTGGGCAGGATTGCCACCGAGCAGTCCGTCGGTTCCGCCCCAGGCCTTGAGCGCGAAGACGCCGGTGAGAAGCGCGCCGGTGAGGCCACCGATGCCATGGCCGGCAAACACGTCGAGCGAATCGTCGAGCCGGGTACGGGAACGGAGCACGATGGCGAAGTAGCTCGGGAATGCCGCGATCGCGCCGAGGGCCAGTGCGCCCAGCGGGCTCACGAATCCCGCGGCCGGCGTGATGGCCACGAGGCCGACGACGATGCCGGTCGCGCCACCCACTGCGGTGGCATGGCCAGTCCGGAAGGAGTCGAGCGCCAACCCAGACCATCAAGGTGGCCATCGGCGCCAGGAAGGTGTTGATGAATGCGAGTGCAGCCGAGCCGTTGGCGGCGAGGGCGCTGCCCCCGTTGAACCCGAACCAGCCGAACCAGAGCAGGCCGGCGCCAAGTAGCGTGAAGGGCACGTTATGCGGAAGAATGGCCTGTCGGGCGTAGTCCTTCCGCGCACCGAGCACGCTCGCCGCGACAAGGGCCGAGATACCGGCGTTGATGTGCACGACGGTACCGCCGGCGAAGTCGAGGGTGCCCAGCTTGCCCAACCAGCCTCCGCCCCAGACCCAGTGCGCCACAGGACCGTAAACCATAAGTGTCCAGATGCAGAGGAATGCCACGTAGGGACCGAACCGCATCCGCTCGACGATGGCTCCGGAGATCAGCGCCGCAGTGATGATCGCGAAGGTTCCCTGGATACGCCATGAAGAGCACGTGCGGAATTGTCCCCTTCGGCTCGATGCCCACTCCATCCAGAAAGGCGTTCTGGAACGAGCCCAGGAATCCACTGCCCTCGGCGAAGGCCTCGCTGTACGCCACGAGAGCCCAGGTGATCCCGACGGCACCGAGGGCCACGAAGCTCATCATCATCGTGTTGAGCGAGTTCTT
Source organism: uncultured Gemmatimonadales bacterium (assembly GCA_963821525.1). GTDB lineage: Bacteria > Gemmatimonadota > Gemmatimonadetes > Gemmatimonadales > GWC2-71-9 > DATBGE01. The sequence continues at coordinate 186,086 of CAWGED010000019.1, forward strand.
GGAACGGACCAGGCCACCGTAGAAGAAGGCAAGCGCGGGTGTCATCAGCAGCACGAGCGCGGTGGACGTCAGCATCCAGGCCGTGTCGGCCGGAACGATGGTTGGCTGCGCATCCTGCACCATGGCAAGCAACGGGAGAGTCATGGCGGTGGGCCTCGAAGGGTGGCGAGAGGGTCGGTAACCGGGCGACTGCATAATTAATACGGTTCGAAGCAGGGCCGCGCAAGAGCCGTGATCACCTAATTATGCAGAAGTCGCAGAGTAACTTAGGCACTACTGCAAGTATACAGGCATTCTTGCATATTCTGCCTTTAATTCCGTGCTAGAATTACAGAGTTCTCAGGTCATCATCACGTAAACGCCGGGCGACTTACCCGCCCTGTCCAAGTGGAGTAGTAGCTCGTATGTTTATGCGGTTGAGTACTTTAGCTCCACGCTCCCCCGGACCCATGACCGAGACACCCGAACCCCAGAACCGCCGCTCCCGCCTGATCACCCAGGGCGTCCAACGGTCCCCCAACCGCGCCATGCTCCGGGCGGTGGGGTTTGGCGATGCCGACTTCGATAAGCCCATCGTCGGTATCGCCAACGGCTATAGCACGATTACTCCGTGCAATGCCGGCTTGAATGTCCTGGCGGACAGGGCGGACGAGGCGGTCAGGGCAGCGGGCGGGATGCCGCAGATGTTCGGGACGGTCACTGTGTCCGATGGCATCTCCATGGGCACCGAGGGCATGAAGTATTCCCTCGTCTCCCGTGAAGTCATCGCCGATGCGATCGAAACCGCCTGTGGCGCCGAATCGATGGATGGGGTCGTGTGCGTCGGCGGCTGCGACAAGAACATGCCGGGCGCCATGATCGCGATGGCCCGGATGAACATCCCGGGGATCTTCGTCTACGGTGGCACCATCAAGCCGGGACATCTCCACGGGCAGGATCTCACCGTCGTGAGCGCCTTCGAGGCGGTGGGTCAGCACAGCGCGGGAAAAATCGGAGACCAGGAGCTGCTCGACATCGAGCGGCACGCCTGTCCCGGCAAGGGCTCGTGCGGCGGGATGTTCACCGCTAATACCATGTCGTCGATCTTCGAGGCGATGGGGATGAGCCTGCCCTTCTCCTCGACCATGGCGGCGGAAGACGGCGAAAAGGCGGAGAGTGCCGCGGAATCGGGTCGCGTCCTGGTCGAGGCGATCAAGGCCCAGCTGCTGCCCCGCCAGATCCTCACACGACAGGCGTTCGAGAACGGGATTGCCGTATGCATGGCGCTGGGCGGTTCGACCAACGCCGTCCTTCACCTGCTCGCCATCGCTCACGCGGCGGAAGTCCCGCTCTCGCTCGACGATTTCGAAACGATCCGGGCGAAAGTGCCGGTGCTGTGCGACCTCAAGCCCTCAGGCCGCTTCGTCGCGACCGATCTGCACAAGGCGGGCGGCGTCCCCCAGGTGATGAAGATTCTTCTCGCCAACGGGGTGCTGCACGGCGGCGAGCGAACTATTACCGGGAAGACGGTCGCAGAGGTCCTGGCCAAGGTTCCCGCCGAACCTCGGGGCGATCAGCAGGTGATCCGCCCTTGGAACCGACCCATCTACCCGCAAGGCCACCTCGCAATTCTGCGCGGCAATCTCGCGGCCGAAGGCGCGGTCGCGAAAATCACCGGCGTCAAGCAGAGCAAACTGACCGGGCCCGCTCGGGTGTTTGAATCCGAAGAGGATTGTCTCGAAGCGATCCTCGCCGGTCACATCAAGGCCGGAGACGTTCTGGTGATCCGCTACGAAGGCCCGCGCGGCGGGCCGGGAATGCGAGAGATGCTGTCTCCTACCTCCGCCATCATCGGTGCGGGTCTGGGCGACTCGGTAGGGCTAATCACCGATGGACGATTCTCGGGCGGCACCTTCGGCATGGTGGTCGGACACGTGGCGCCAGAGGCGGCGATCGGTGGAACGATTGCCCTGGTCCAGGAAGGCGATTCGATCACCATCGATGCCGAACGGCGAATGCTCAGCCTGAACGTTCCGGAACCGGAAATCGCTCAACGAAGGAAGGCGTGGACTCCTCCAGCACCACGATACCGGAGAGGCGTCCTGGCCAAGTATGCCCGGCTGGTATCCAGCGCCAGCGTCGGCGCGGTGACGGACAAGCTGGAGACGTGAGAGGTGAGACGTGAGAGGTGAGAGGTGAGAGCGCGCAGCGACGGTGGGACAAGGGGCGACAGGGACAGCAAAGTATTGGGACAAATGACAACGGGGCATCCTCTCGGACGCCCCGCTGCTTTTTCCATGTCACGACCCAAGACTCACGACTATCGACTTCACGACCGAATCGGCAACATCACCGTAAACTTCAGCATCTGGTCCGGTAGGCTCGCCAAGTCTTCGTCCGTCAACTGTGGAGCCCGCTCGGCCACTGTACGCCGCAGCTCCTCCTCGTAGGGTCGCTGAATCTCCCGCGCGCACTCCTCGCAGAAATAGCCTTCGACGGTGCCGAACAGGCTCAGGAAGGCGGGACGACCGTCACGCTCGAGGGCTGGACGCTGGAAACATTGCTGGCACTTCATTTCAGGACCTCCGGTATCGGTTGACGCTCCCGCGGAGGAGCGGCGCCGACATGACGAAGTCGGAGTCCTAAATGTTGCAGATTTCACCGCGCGGGTGTTTCGGCGAGCTCCAGGGCCTCCAGGATCCGGTCCCCCATCTGTCGAGTCGAAAGTGGTTTACGCCCCTTCGCCGCGATGTCCCGGGTCCTGGCCCCACCATCCAAGACCCGGGAGACCGCCGCCTCGACGCCCGCCCCCGCCTCATGAGCACCGCCCGAGTGCCGGAGCAGAAGGGCGCAGGAGAGAATGGCCCCGATCGGATTGGCGATGCCCTGCCCTGCGATATCTGGGGCCGAGCCGTGGATCGGCTCGTAGAGGCCGACTCCGTCGCCCAAGGATGCCGAGGGGAGCATGCCGAGGGATCCGGTGAGGACCGCGGCCTCATCGCTCAGGATGTCGCCGAACATGTTTTCGGTGACCAGCACGTCGATTGAGGAGGGGTTACTCACGAGACGCATCGCGGCGAAATCCACGTACGCGTGCTCGAGCGAGACGTCCGGGTAGTCGTGGGAGATCTCGGTCACGACCCGCCGCCAGAGCTGTGAGGTCTCCAGCACGTTGGCCTTGTCCACCGAGAGGACCTGGCGACGACGGAGTCGGGCCGCCTCGAACGCCAGACGAGCGATTCGCTCGATCTCGCTCCTGGTGTACCGCAGCGTGTTGATCGCTTTCTCCCCATCGAGACCCCTCGGCTCTCCATAATACAAGCCGCCGGTCAATTCCCTGACGATGAGAAGGTCGGTCCCTGCGAGGCGTTCCGGCTTGAGTGGCGAATGCACCGCCAAGGCCGGATGCACCGCGACGGGGCGGAGGTTGGCGTACACGCCGAGCAGCGCACGAAGGGCGAGCAGCCCGGTCTCGGGCTTGAGGTGGCGCGGAGCAGAATCGAGTGAAGGATCTCCTACCGCACCCAGGAGCACCGCATCGGCACGCGCGACCGCGTCGCGCGTCGTTCGCGGAAAGGGATCACCCTCGTCCTGAACGCCGGCAGCGCCGACCGGGTGGTGGGATGTGCTGACGTGAATCCCGAAGCGCTCCGCCGCGGCAGTCAGCACTCGCTCGGCCTCGGCTGTTACCTCGGGGCCGATCCCGTCACCCGGAAGGATCGCAACGTGCACGACGTCAGCGTTCCAGGAGGTGGTGCAGTCGAACCCGACGCCGCTCGAACTCCAGGATCTCCGGCTCCAGCTTGAGCGTCCGGCCGATCTCGTCGAGTCCCTCGAGCAACGCCTCCCTCCGGTACTGGTCGAGGGTGAAGCCGGCGTTGAACCCTGTGTCGTCCCGCACACGCAGGCCGACCAGGTCCACCGTCAACTGGTAGGGACCCGGCGACGCTGCTTCACGACGGAACAACTCGGCCATCTCGTCGGGCTTGAGGATCACCGGCAGGATTCCATTCTGACAGCAATTGCTGAAGAAGATGTCGGCGAAGCTTTCGCTCAGAATCGCCCGGAAGCCATACTCGCCCAGGGCCCAGGGCGCGTGCTCGCGCGAGGAACCGCAGCCGAAATTGGAGCCAGCAAGAAGAATGGTCGCTCCCGCGGCCTTGGGCCGGTTCAACTCGAAGTCGGGATTGGGGGATCCGTCGGACCGGTAGCGCCAGTCGAAGAACAAGGCCGGCCCGAACCCCGTCCGCTCAACCCGTTTCAGGAACTGCTTCGGGATGATCTGGTCGGTGTCGACATTGGCCCGCGGAATCGCGGCGACGGAACCGGTGTGGGTGGTGAAGGGAGTCATGTGAATTGCAGATTGAAAATTTAAGATTGGCCTGGCGTTTCAGGTCGAAGATTTCTCATCGAAGATTGAGTCCCGACGATCGACCAATTCTCAATTTGAAATCTTCAATTCTCAATCGGCTCCCACCAGCTCCTCGACAACTTCCCATTTCCGCACATCCGTAATATGCCCGCTGATCGCGGCCGCGGCGGCCATGGCGGGGCTCATGAGGTGGGTGCGACCGCCGCTCCCCTGCCGCCCCTCAAAGTTTCGGTTCGAGGTGGCGGCGCAGCGCTCGCCGCTCGCAAGAATATCCGGGTTCATGCCGAGGCACATCGAGCATCCGGCGTTGCGCCATTCGAAGCCCGCGGCGGTGAAGATCCGATCGAGCCCTTCACGCTCTGCCTGGGCTTTCACCTGCATCGATCCCGGCACGACGAGGGCCCAAACGTGGGAGGCCACTCGGCGCCCTCTCACGATGCGGCTCGCTTCCCGGAGGTCTTCGATCCTGGCATTGGTGCAGCTCCCGATGAACACGCGATCGATGCGGAGCCCATCGAGCGGAGTGCCGGGGTCCAGTCCCATGTAGGTAAGCGCCCGGGTGGCATCGCGTCGAGCAGTATCGCTGGTGAGTTTTGAAGGATCGGGCACCGTCTCGGTCACTGAGGCCACCATTCCCGGATTGGTTCCCCAGGTGACTTGAGGAGCAACCTCGGAGGCATCGATCGTGACCCGAGTGTCGTATTGGGCCCCGGGATCGGTCGCGAGACTGCTCCAGTAATCGACTGCCCGACTCCAGGCGCGCCCACGCGGGGAGCGAGGGCGACTCATCAGATACATGAAGGTCGTTTCGTCCGGTCCGACGATGCCGGCTCGGGCACCCGCCTCGATGGACATGTTGCACACGGTCATCCGGCCCTCCATCGAGAGGGCCCGGATCGCCTCGCCGGTGTACTCGATGACGTGGCCGGCCGCGCCACCGATTCCGATCTTTCCGATCAGGGTCAGGATGAGATCCTTGGCGCCGACGCCGAGTCCCGCTCTGCCGGTAAACCGGACCTCCATGGTCCGGGGCCGGATGACTCGGACAGTTTGGGTTGCCAGCACATGCTCCACGTCCGTCGTTCCGATGCCGAATGCGAAGGCGCCGAAGGCGCCGTGCGTGGAAGTGTGGGAGTCTCCGCAGACGATCACTCGGCCCGGCTGGGTCAATCCCAACTCCGGCCCGATCACGTGGACAATCCCCTGGTGCGGCGAGTCGAGGCCGAACAGCTCGATGCCGAAATCGGTGGCGTTCCTGAGCAGCAACTCCACCTGGCGCCGCGATACTGAATCAGTAATCGGCAGTGCCCGATCCGTCGTGGGGACGTTATGATCGACCGTCGCGAGCGCGAGGTCAGGCCGACGCACAGCCCGTCCCTCGCGCCGCAGGCCTTCGAATGCCTGGGGCGAGGTGACTTCGTGGACCAGGTGGAGATCCACGTACAACAAGGCCGGCCCGCCGTTTTCCTGATGGACGACGTGCGAACTCCACACCTTCTCGAAAAGCGTCCTCGGATTCACGGTCAGTACCGAGCACCGAGTACCGCGTAGCGAGCAGTTGACCGAGGAATCCGGAGGGCGAGTCTCACGAGCGCGTTCCAACCGGGGTTGCTGCGGGTGTACTCGGTACCCGGTACTCGGTACTGGGTACTTTTTCTTTCCCTTCCTCCGACCACGGCATCATTTCCCGCAGCCGGGCCCCCACCTGTTCGATTCCGCTGTCCCGCTCCTGTTCCCGTAGCTGGGCGAAGTGGGGACCGCCCGCACGGCACTCGGCCAGCCATTCCTTCGCGAACGCGCCACTCTGGATGTCGGCGAGGATCTTCCGCATTTCCTGGCGAGTCTGCTCCGTGATGATCCGGGGGCCCCGCGTGTAGTCGCCATATTCCGCGGTGTCGCTGATCGAATGCCGCATGAACTTGAGGCCGCCTCGATACATGAGGTCCACGATCAGCTTGAGCTCGTGGAGACACTCGAAGTAGGCCATCTCCGGCTGGTAGCCGGCCTCCACCAAGGTGTCGAACCCGGCTTTCACGAGGGCCGTAGCGCCGCCGCACAAGACGGCTTGCTCGCCGAAGAGGTCCGTTTCGGTCTCTTCCCGGAAACTCGTCTCGATGACACCGGCACGGGTGCAACCGATTCCCGCGGCGTACGCGAGCGCATTGGCGAGCGCCTCGCCACTCGCATCCTGGTGCACCGCGACGAGCGCCGGGACGCCCCGCCCCGCCTCATACTCGCTTCGTACAAGATGACCGGGAGATTTGGGCGCAATCATGCTCACATCCACGTTCTTCGGTGGCCCCACCTCTCCGAAATGGATGTTGAACCCGTGGGCAAACATCAGGGTTTTCCCGGCCTCTAACGCAGGCGCCACGTCCGCCTCGTACACGGCGCGACCGTCCTGATCCGGAACCAGGATCATGATCGTGTCGGCCGCACGCGCAGCATCAGCGACAGGACGAACATCGAGTCCCACCGCCTTGGCCTTCGCCCACGATCCGCCGCCTGGCCGGAGGCCGACGATGACCTTGGCGCCACTCTCTTTGAGGTTGAGCGCATGGGCGTGGCCCTGGCTGCCATAGCCGATGATGGCGAAGGTCCGGTCTTTGAGTCGGGTGCGATCCGCATCGGCATCGTAGAACACGCGCGGACCCTGCTGGGAATCGGTCATTAGTCGTCTCGCAAAGTGAGAACTGATTGGTATCGCTCGGAGTCAATATCAGGTATCGACCGAGTCTCAAACCCGGCCGACGTGGTTCCCGGCCTGCTCACCGCGACGACGCCGCTGCGAGCCACATCGATGACGCCGCAGGGCTCCAGCGCGCGAATCAGTGAGAGCACCATGGGGCCGGGGCCGGTCACCTCGAGCAGGGCCTCGTCACGACTCTCCTCGAGCACGGTCGCGCCGAAACGGCCCGCGGTATCGAGCACTTCGGCGTATCGCCCCGTCGTCCGCACCCTGATCAAGGCGAGCTCGCGGGAGGCCACCGAAGCCTCGGGTTCGGCCGCCGCACCCCGGACACCGATCACCTTTCGGAGCTGGCGGACCAGCCGGTCGACCGCACCCTCATCCGCCCGCACCACGATGGTGACCCGGGCTACTCCGGCCTCCTGGCCCGAGCCGATCGAGAGGCTTTCAATCGCGAGGTTGCGACGGCGCACGACTCCCACCAGCCGGTTGAACGCGAGGAATTCGTCTTCCAGGCCGACGCAGATGCTGTAGGCGGCAGACGAGGTCACGGTGAGGCGAGCGGTGCGGGTTCCGATTCGATCGGCTCGGACAGCGTCGCGCCGGGTGGAATCATCGGGAAGACGTTCGCTTCCTGCTCGATCACGAACTCGACCAGGGCGGGACCAGGGTCGCGCAGCGCGCGAGCGACTGCCTCCTCGATCTGTCGCGCGTGTTCGACGCGGTAACCGGCGATGCCGTACGCCTCCGCGAGACGTACGTAGTCCGGGCTCCAGATCGGTGTCGCCGAATAGCGGCGGCCGTGGAAGAACTGCTGCCACTGGCGCACCATGCCGAGGTATCCGTTGTTGAAGATCGCCATCTTCACCGGAATCTTCTCCTGCACCATGGTGGCGATCTCCTGCATGTTCATCTGAAACCCGCCGTCACCCGAGATGGCCCAGACGGGCCGGTCGGGGCGAGCGAAGTGCACTCCAATCGCCGCAGGGACCGCGAACCCCATCGTGCCGAGCCCACCCGAGGTGATGTGGCTGTTGCGGGTATTGTAGGGATAGAGCTTGGCCACCCACATCTGGTGCTGACCCACGTCGGAGACAACGGTGCAATCGGGCCCGCTCATGTCACGGATGCCGCGGAGGATGCCTTCGGGAGACAGTTCGCCGCGATAGGTCTCAGAGCGCGGCCGAGTAAAGTCGCGAATTTCCTCGCGCCAAGCGTCACAGCGACGGGGGGCCACGAGCGCCGAGAGGCGACTCGTGAGATCTCTGGCATCGCCGACCAGTCCCAGTGCAACGGGAACGTTCTTCCCGATCTCCGAGGGATCGAGCTCGATGTGAATGATCCGGGCGCGGGGAGCAAATCCCGCCGTGTTGCCGGTCACCCGGTCGTCGAAGCGGAGTCCGATGCCGATGATGAGGTCGGCGTGCTGGATCGCGCGGTTGACGTGCACTTCTCCGTGCATGCCCGGCATGCCCAAATGCAGGTGATGACTCTCGGGAAATGCGCTGATGCCGAGCAGGGTAGTGACCACCGGGATGTCGGTCTTCTCGGCGAGGGCCAGCACCGCCTCGTAGGCACTGGCGAGTATCACGCCGTGTCCTACCATGAGGAGCGGACGCTCCGCTTCACCAATGAGCCGCGCGGCTTCCTGCAGTGCGGCGATCCCTGTGGGTGCCTCGCGATGCTTCCCATCCGAGGACACCGCGGTCACGCCCTCACTCCAGTCGATCTTCTGGTTCTGGACGTCCTTCGGGATGTCGATCAGCACCGGCCCGGGCCGCCCTGTAGTGGCGACCGCGAAAGCCTCGCGCAGCTTGGGAGCGAGTTCGGTGACGTCATTGATGGCGGCGCTGTGCTTCGTGATCGGCAGGGTAATGCCGATGATATCCGTCTCCTGAAAGGCATCGCGACCGATCATGGCCCGTGGCACCTGGCCGGTGATTGCCACGACCGGCGAGCTGTCCATCTGGGCCGTGGCGAGTCCGGTCACCAGGTTGGTGGCGCCCGGTCCCGACGTCGCGACACACACTCCCGGCCGGCCGGAGGCGCGCGCGTAACCGTCCGCCGCATGCGCTGCGGCCTGTTCATGGCGCATCAACACGTGCCGAAGCTCGGGGAACTCCGGCAGGGCGTGGTAGAAAGGCATGATCGCGCCGCCCGGATACCCGAAGATCAGGTCCACCCCCTGCTCTCGGAGCAGGCGGCAGAGGAGCTGGGCGCCAGTCAATGACTCGGGCATGGACGCTCTCGCGAATCAGTCATGGGTCGTGAGTCTTGAGTCCTGGGGTCGCTGGTCTCCGAGTCCGGGGCGGCCAAGCACGGACTCACGACTCAAGACCCATGACCGCTAGACTCCCCACAAGTACACCGAATTCAGCGACGACGCCTCCAGCACCTCAGCGTGCCGCTCCTTGTTGAGCGAATGCACCAGGGCCCGGGCACTCGCCTCCACGATGTCGGTCGAGGCACCCTGACCCGTCATCGTCTTCCCACCAATCCGGGCCTGGAGGAAGACCTGACCCACGGAATCCCGGCCCGGAGTGACCGAGCGAAGTGACAGGCTCATCACCTCGACCGGGCGATCGAGGATCTCGCTGATCGCGCTGAAGGCCGCCGCGATGGGCCCATCTCCGCTTCCTCGCGCAACTCGCTCCCCCGCCCACGGTCCGGTCATCTGAACCTCCGCCTCGGCAGGCACGCTCCCGCAGACGACCCGGAGCTTGGTGAGGTGGTATTCCTCCGGCGCGTCGTGGAAACTCTCGTGTACCAGTGCCAGCAGGTCCTCATCCAGAATCTCCCGCTTGCGATCGGCCAGCCGGATGAACTCCTGATAGAGATCCTGGAGCTGACGGTCGTCGAGCTGGTAGCCCAAGTCGCGATAGCGGCGTTCGAGCGCGTGCCGACCGGAATGCTTGCCGAGCACGAGGGTCGAGTGAGGTATCCCGACCGCTTCGGGCTTGATGATTTCGTAGGTGAGCCCGTTCTGCAGGATCCCGTGCTGATGAATCCCGGCCTCGTGGGCAAAGGCGTTGCGGCCCACGATCGCCTTGTTGGGCTGCGGGAAACTTCCGGTCAGGTAGGAGAGGAGCTGGCTGGTCCGGTAGATCTCCCGCGGATCCACGTTGCAGCGGAACGAGGCCACCTGAGGCCGGGTACGGCAGGTCATCACGATCTCCTCGAGCGCCGCGTTCCCTGCCCGCTCGCCGATCCCATTGACGGTACACTCGACCTGTCCCGCGCCGGCCTCGATCGCGGCCAGCGAATTGGCGACCGCAAGGCCCAGATCATCGTGGCAGTGCGCGCTGAAGATGACCCGCTCGCTTCCGGGGACGCGTTCGCGCACCGCGCGGAACATCGAGGCGTACTCCGCAGGCAGGGCGTATCCCACCGTATCGGGCAGGTTGATGGTCGTAGCGCCTTCCGCGATGGCCATTTCCACTATCTGGCAGAGGTAGTCGAGATCGGTCCGGCTCGCGTCTTCGGCGGAGAACTCGACGTCGTCGGTGTAGCTCCGCGCCTGGCGGATGGACTGGCGCGCCAGTTCGAGGACCTCTTCGCGAGTCAGCCTGAGCTTGTGCTCGAGGTGAAGCTCCGAGGTCGAGATGAAGATGTGGAGCCGGGGGCGCGCCGCATTCCGGATGGCATCGCCGGCGAGCGAGATGTCCTTCGGATGACAACGCGCGAGCGCTGCCAGTACCGGGCGCCTGATTTCGCTGGTGATCTCCTGCACGCTGCGGAAGTCGCCCTCCGAGGCGGCGGGGAAGCCGGTCTCGATGACATCGACCCCCAGAGCATCGAGCTGGCGGGCGAGGCGGAGCTTCTCCTCGGGCGTCATGGTGTTGCCTGGGGCCTGTTCCCCGTCCCGCAGGGTCGTGTCGAAAATGAGAACGTCCTTCAGCATTGCGTCTCTCGTCTCCTTGGAGGCCAAAAAGAAAACCGCGGACCTTTTCGGGGTCCGCGGCGGGAAGGGCTCGATGTTGTATCGACTATGCTGCTTGCCCGTAAACGCCGCGATCCCCGCCGAGGCCCCTAAGGAGGACCAGGACGAGGCTAATAAGGACGAGGAGCAGGACGGACGACATGTGAGGCATCAGGCTCCGGCGCAGGGCAACATTATGCAATCACTGACTGTAGGCTACGGGTCGCCCGGCGATAAGTCAAGCGACCGACCTGTCCTGACCGGAAACTGGCGCCGGTAGTCATCCCGGACGGCCACGAGACCATACTCTATTGAAGGACAAAGCGCCTGGTCACCAGCGCGTTCATTCGGGCAGCGGCCGAGGTTTTTGGTTACGTAGGCTCGGGCTTTCGGAGCGATATTGATCTTATGGGGGGGCCCCCGCTTAAGCAGGGCCGGGATTCCGGTGATGGAACGCACATTCCGCCACCAGGCGGACAGCGACACCGATCACTCGTCCCATCACAACCGAACGGTTCCTGCACCGGAACATTCTGACCATCGCCTTCCGCGCCAATACCGGCCATTGACCGCCCAACCACGGCGCCGTATAATTATTCACATGAGCCGTCGCAGCGTCCGAAACGCTAATCCGGTCGCCATCGCCGCCCTTACCAAAGGGTGGGGGCCGGGATAGCGCGCGCGTTTGAACCGAACCTGTCCCGGCCCGCCCTCAAAACCAGCGCGGGCCTTTTTTCTTGCACCATGGGAGCGCAATGAACCCCACCAAGTCGAGCCGGACGGTCGGACTCCAATCGCTTCGAGAGCACGATGCCTGCGGGGTAGGCTTCATCGCCTGCGCCACTGGCGAGCGCTCTCACACCGTGGTGAAGATGGCACTCCAGGCCCTCGGACGAGTGGCCCATCGCGGGGCAGCTTCGACCGACAACTCGGGCGATGGTGCGGGTCTTCTCACTCAGATTCCCACCCGATTCTTCTATCGCGAGGGCTACCGGCTCGGCCTTGGTATTCAACCCGGATTTCCCTTCGCCGTGGGCGCCTTCTTCCTGCCGCGCGAAGCCTCGGCACTCGCCGCTGCCATCGCCCTGATCGAGCGGGTGGCGTTTCAGAACGGGCTTCCGCTTCTGGGGTGGCGAGATGTTCCGATCGAACCCGCAGCACTCGGCCCCCTTGCTCGGCAGACATGCCCGGTCATTCGACAGGTCTTCCTGGGGCGGCCGGCAGTGGACGACGATGACGCCTGGGAGCGAGTTCTCTATCTCGCGAGGCGGGACATCGAACGGGAGGCGAGAGCGAGGGGACTCAATGACCTTTACGTCTGCTCCCTCTCCTGCCGGACCATCGTGTACAAGGCGCTGCTGGTAGGCACTCAGCTCGCGACCTTCTACACCGATCTCCGCTTCCCGGAGTTCGAAACAGCGATCGCCGTTTTCCACCAGCGCTACTCGACCAACACGCTGCCCAGTTGGCCGTTGGCCCAGCCCTTCCGGATGATCGCCCACAACGGCGAGATCAACACCCTCTGGGGTAATCGCAACGCGATGACGGCCCGGGAAGCAGACCTGGGTTCGCCCGTCTGGGGGAACAACATCGAACGGCTCAAACCGGTGATCTGGCCGGAAGGGAGCGATTCGGCGGGGTTCGACAACACAATGGAGTTGCTGGTACGCTCCGGTCGGACGCCAATGCACACAATCATGATGCTGGTCCCTCAGGCCTGGGAGCAGTATCCCGACGTAGAACCGGCGATTCGCGACTTCTACCGCTTCCACGCCGAAGTGGTCGAGCCTTGGGATGGGCCGGCCGCGCTGGCGTTCAGCGATGGCATCGTGGCGGGTGCAGCGACCGACCGGAACGGGCTCCGTCCTTGCCGCTACAAGGTCACCCGGGATCAGTTCGTGGTCGCCGGATCGGAGGTGGGGCTGGTAGATCTCGATCCGGCGGACGTACTGGAGAGCGGAAAACTGGGCCCCTGCGAGTTCCTCGTGGTGGATGTGACCCGAGGTCAGGTGCTGCGGAACATGGACGTGAAGCGCGAAGTCGCGTCGCGCCAGCCGTATGGACGGTGGGCGCGGGAGAATCTGCGGCTCCTGCTCCCCGACCTCGCCGCCAAGTCCGAATCGCCGGAACCCGGGTCGCTGGTTCCCCATCAGATCAGCTTCGGGTACGGCCATGAGGACTTGAGGTTCGTGCTCGAGTCCATGGCGACGCAGGGCAACGACACCATTTGGAGCATGGGAGACGACACGCCGATCCCACCGCTCTCCCGGCTGCCACAGTCGGTATACGCCTACTTCCGCCAACGGTTCGCGCAGGTCACCAATCCGCCGATTGATCCGCTGCGGGAGTCGGTGGTGATGTCGCTGCGACAGCACCTGGGTCGTCACGGCTCCTTTCTGGTGGAGAGTCCCACGCACGCGAGACTGCTTCGCGTCGATCATCCCATTCTGCTCGAGGCCGAGATGGCCTCGCTCAGGAGCCAGCCCGGATTCCCCAGCCTGACGCTCGACGCGACTTGGCACCGCAGTGAGGGAACCGAGGGCCTGCGAGACGCGCTCGACCGGCTGTGCGCCGAGGCGGAGCAGGGAGCGAGAACCGGAATTCGCCTCGTGATCGTCAGCGATCGCCAGGCGAATGCGGAGCGGGTGCCGGTTCCCATGCTGCTTGCCATCGGAGCGGTGCGTCGCCACCTGATGGATCGTGGGCTTCGCCTCAGGGTCGGCCTGGTCGCCGAGGCGGGAGACGCGTGGGACATCCATCATTTCGCGACACTGATCGGATACGGTGCGGAGCTGGTGTATCCCTGGTTGGCATTGAGGTCGGTCGGCACGATGGTGGAGGGGAAAGCGGACGGGACGAACGGGACGGACAAGGCGGACGGCTGTCGCCGCTACAGGACGGCCGCCGAGAAGGGGCTGCTCAAGATCATGTCCAAGATGGGCATCTCCGTGCTTCCCTCGTACTGCGGTGCCCAGATCTTTGAATCGCTCGGACTCGGCGCCGAAGTGATCGATCGCTGCTTCCGCGATACGACCTCCGCACTCGGTGGACTCGGCTTCGATGAGCTCGCCGAGGACGCGCTTGCGCGACACCGCCAGGCTTGGAGTCCAGAACCGAGCCGCAGCGTTCCGGACCATGGCCGGATCCGGTTCCGCAAGGAAGGGGAGGATCACGGCTGGGCGCCGCCGATCGTTGTTGCCCTGCAGAAAACAGTCCGCGCGGAATCGGGTGAAAGGAAAGGAAAGTACCAGGAGTTCCTGAACAAGAACGCGCTGCGGCCACCGGCCGGGCCGCGGGATCTCCTCACTTTCCGCGAGTCGTCCCCAGTCCCACTGGAAGAGGTCGAACCGGTCGAGTCCATCCTCCGCCGGTTCGTCAGCTCGGCAATGTCGCTCGGCGCTCTGTCGCCCGAAGCCCACTCGACCATTTCCATCGCGATGAACCGGATGGGCGCGCGATCCAATTCGGGAGAAGGGGGAGAGGATCCGGCCTTCTACTCGCCGCTTCCCAATGGAGATCGGGCCGACAATCGAGTGAAGCAGGTGGCCTCAGGGCGATTTGGTGTGACCACCGAGTACCTGATCCGTGCCGAGGAGTTGGAGATCAAGATCGTCCAGGGTGCGAAGCCGGGTGAAGGCGGCCAGCTGCCCGGCCACAAGGTCACCGAGTTGATTGCCCGGCTGCGGCACGCAGTCGCCGGGGATCTCCCTCATTTCGCCGCCCCCGCACCATGACATCTACTCGATCGAGGATCTGGCCCAGCTGATCCACGATCTCAAGACGGTCAATCCTCGAGCCCGGATCGGTGTCAAACTGGTGGCCGAGACCGGAGTTGGCACGGTCGCGGCTGGTGTGGCAAAGGCGTATGCCGACTACGTACTGATCGCGGGGCACAACGGCGGGACCGGCGCTTCACCACTCTCGTCGATCAAGCACGCCGGAAGTCCGTGGGAGCTGGGACTCGCCGAGGCGCAGCAGGCGCTGGTGAGAAACGGGCTGCGGAGCAGAATCGAAGTCCGGGTGGATGGTGGCTTCAAGACTGGTCGAGACGTGGTGATCGCCGCATTGCTTGGCGCGGAATCGTTTGGCTTCGGCACCGCACCGCTCGTGGCGCTGGGCTGCGCCATGGCGCGCCAGTGTCACCTCAACACCTGCCCCACCGGTGTCGCCACTCAGCGACCCGATCTTCGGGCCAAGTTCAGCGGCACCCCTGAACAGGTGATCGCCTACTTCACGCTGGTTGCCGAGGAAGTCCGGGCGATTCTCGCCGGGCTTGGCGTCCGCACGATCGACGGGATCATCGGGCGCGCAGATCTGCTCAAGCGAATCGAGCGTCCCGATCTGCCCCGGGCTCAAATGCTGGATCTCTCAAACCTGCTGACTCGAGCGGACGAGGGTGGCGGAGCTTCACGGCGTCTCGTCGCCCGGAATGACCGGCCCGGTGTGGTCTCGCTCGACCGCGAAATCCTGCAGGAGTGCCGAGGGCACATCGAGGCCGGACTGCCCTTCTCGGGACTCTATCAGATTCGGAACCATCACCTGACCGCTGGCGCGGGAGTCGCCGGTGCGATCGCTGAGCGATACGGTGACGCGGGACTACCCAACGGTCATCTCCAGCTCCGGTTCCTGGGCAGCGCGGGACAGAGTTTCGGAGCCTTCGCTACTCGCGGGATGCTGCTGGATCTCGAAGGAGAGGCGAACGACTACGTCGGCAAGGGTCTCTCGGGCGGCACGATCAGCATCCGGCCCTTTCGAACCGCTGGGTACGCCGCCGCGACCCACGAGAACGTGATCCTCGGAAACACGGCACTCTACGGTGCAACTGCGGGCAAGTTGTTCGCGGCTGGACAGGCAGGCAGCCGCTTCGCGGTCCGAAACAGCGGCGCCATCGCGGTGATTGAAGGCGCCGGCAACCATTGCTGCGAGTACATGACCGGTGGGCTGGTCCTGGTGCTGGGCCCGATCGGCCGGAACTTTGGGGCTGGCATGAGCAACGGCGTCGCATACGTGCTCGATGAATCGGGTGGCTTTCCGTCGCGGGTCAACACCGAGATGGTCACGCTTGCTCTGTTCGAGGGACGCGACGAGTCGCTGGTGCAGTCGCTCTTGCACGAGCATCTCGAGCGGACCGGGAGCCCTCGCGCCGGCGCGTTGATCGCGCGGTGGGACTACTATCGCGGCCTGTTCCGGAAGGTCGTCCCCAACACGCAGCCGGGAAAATCACCGGAGCCGGTCCAGCCCCCGATCCCCGAGGGCGCGGCAGCCCTGCGGTAGGTCGGATAGAACGTTGGGGACAGGGTTTTCTCTTGCGGGTACCCGGGGTTTTCATTAACTTGCTGTACGTCAAGCAAGCCAAAAACTTTCCCAAAACCGATGGCCTATGTCATTGCCGCTCAATGAGAAAGAGCGCAATCCCGCCCGCTCCCGCGAAGCCATTTTGGACGCCGGGGAAGCGCTTTTCGCCGAGAATGGGTACGAGGGTACCAGCCTGAGCGATGTGGGCACCCTCGCCGGCGTCTCCCGCGGAACCCCGGGATATTTCTTCGGCTCCAAGGCCGAACTCTACCGCGCCGTGCTGGAGCGCTGCTTCGGAGAAGTGCTGGACGCGGTCCGGGCCGGGCGAGCACGGGCTCTCGCCAGCGCGGCAGAACCGGAAGCCGTCCTGGCCGGTGCCGTTTCCGATTATTTCGACTTTCTCGCGTCCCGTCCCAACTTCGTGCGCCTGATCGAATGGGAGGCGCTCGCCGGCGGCACTCAGCTGGAAGAAGTGCCACCGCATGTCGCCGCGGCGCAGGAAGCTCTCTCGGCACTGCGTGATGAGCTGGCTATGGGACCGGGCATGTCGCAGGACGCCGCCCATCTCCTCCTCAGCATCATCGGTCTCTGCTGGTTCCCCCTCGCTCACGCCAATACCGTCCTCCGCGCTCTCGGCATCGACCCCGAGGATCCCGCCTTTCTCGAGCAGCGGAAACGGCACGTCATCGATCTCGTCCTGAACGGCCTGCGCGGACGATTTGCCTCCGCCGTTGCCACCGGAGAAACCGACCATGCCTGATGTGATGACTCCTCCGGCGCCTGGTGCACCGCCGCAGCTCGCCACGGAGAAGGAAGCCCGCGAAGTCGCGGAAGCCGCACGCGAGAAGGAGTGGCAGGCCCCAAGCTTCGTCCGCGAGATGTTCGATGGAAACTTCCGGCTCGACCTGATCCACCCCTACCCCGAGCAGGATCCCGCCGAAGTCGAGCGTGCCCGCCCGTTCCTGGAGCGGCTCGAGGCCTTCATGCGCGACAAGGTGGACAGCGACAAGATCGACCGCGACGGGAAAATCCCGGAAGAGGTAATTCAGGGGCTGCGCGACATCGGCGCTTTCGCCATCAAGATCCCGACCGAATACGGTGGATTGGGACTGAGCCAGACGAGCTACACCCATGCCATCGCTCTGGTGACCAGCCAGGACGGGAACCTCACGGCCCTGCTCTCCGCCGCCCAGTCGATCGGGGTGCCCAACCCGCTCAAGCAGTTTGGAACGCCGGAACAGAAGAAGAGGTACTTCCCTCGCCTCGCCAAAGGCGCGATCTCGGCGTTCGCGCTGACCGAGTCGAACGTGGGATCTGACCCCGCCGGCATGCAAACCACAGCGAGAGCTCTCACCCGATGGACGGCACTGGATCCTGAACGGCGAAAAGCTCTGGTGCACCAACGGCACCATCGCCGAGTTGATGGTGGTGATGGCGCGGACCGGTCCGAAGAAAATCACGGCGTTCATCGTGGAGACCAACTGGCCCGGGGTCGAAGTGGTGCAGCGGCTCCATTTCATGGGGCTCAAGGCACTGGAGAACGGAATCATCCGGTTCACCAACGTGAAGGTCCCGGTCGAGAACGTGCTCTGGGGCGAAGGTCGCGGGCTCAAGCTGGCGCTGATCACCCTCAACACCGGCCGCCTGACGCTGCCGGCCTCCTGCGTCGCCGCGGGCAAGCGCTGTCTCCAGATCGTGCGTGAGTGGGGGTCTACCCGGGTGCAATGGGGCCAGGCGATCGGGAAGCACGACGCGATAGCTCAGAAGATCGGACGGATGGCGGCGGAGACCTTCGCGATGGAAGCGGTCTCCGACCTCGCCTCCGGCATGGCCGATAAGGGCGGCTTCGACATCCGGCTCGAGGCCGCGATGGCGAAGATGTGGAATACCGAGACCGCGTGGCGGATCGCGGACGACACTCTTCAGATCAAGGGCGGACGTGGCTACGAGACTGCCGACAGTCTGCGGAGCCGCGGAGAGAAGCCCGATCCGGTCGAGCGCCTCATGCGAGACATGCGGATCAACCTGATCTTCGAGGGATCAAGCGAGATCATGCGGCTCTTCATCGCCCGGGAGGCGGTGGATACCCACATGCGGGTCGCGGGCGACCTGATCGATCCCAAGGTCCCGGCGGGCCAGAAGCTGGGTGCCCTGCTCAAGGCGGGAGCCTTCTACGCCTTCTGGTATCCCAAGCTCTGGCTCGGTGTGCGAGGGTGGTTCGGGTTCGGCGAATTCGGCCGGCTGGCTCCGCACATGCGCTTTGTCGAGCGGTCGTCGCGACGGCTGGCCCGCTCGCTCTTCCATTGTATGGTGCGCTTCGGTCCCATGCTGGAGAAGCGGCAGGCAGTCCTGGGCCGGCTGGTGGAAATTGGAGCGGAACTGCTCGCGATCGCCGCAGCCTGCAGCCGGGCGCATGCGATGCTCAAGAAGAATCCCCGGGAGACGGGTCCCCGCGAGCTGGCCGACGTCTTTTCCCAGCAGGCGAGACTCCGGGTGGAGCAGAAGTTCCACGACCTATGGCACAACACCGACACGGCGACCTATACTACCGCGCGCCACGTGCTGGACGATCACTTCCGCTGGCTGGAAGAGGGGATCGTCCGGGAGTAAGTCTGGCCAAGCGTCGCCGGTTAGTGATCAACGCTCAGGGGAGAGAAGGAATGGCCATCGCCGAAGGAAAGACCCTGCCGTTCGTGGGTCCCGAGCAGGTGGACACCAAGGTGCTCGAGACCTTCGGTTACGAGGGTCCGGACCAGGAGATAGTCACTGAGACCGACGAGTTCAGCGCCGTCTGCCCCTACAGTGGGTTGCCGGACTTTGCCAAGCTCGTCATCAAATACATGCCGCGGAACCGCTGTGTCGAGCTGAAGAGTCTCAAGTACTACGTGGTGGGCTACCGGAATGTCGGCATCTTCCAGGAGCACGCGACCGCGAAGATAGCGGAGGATCTCTTCCAGGTACTGGAACCGCAGTCGCTCGAGGTCACCACGGTCTATAACGTTCGGGGCGGGTTTCTCACCACCTGCACGGTGCGGCTTCCCCGAAACGACTGATCATTCCTTCCAACGAGCCGGCTGATCGCGTCGGCTCGCTTGGTCCTGCACGGTTTGGGTTTGCGCAGGACACCCGATTCGTCCGAACTTATTTTTGCGGGGGGGCCCCCCACCGCATCCGTTGTTTATCGCAGCTGCGCAAACCCTATGACGGCCGGTTGCCAACACCGGGGTCCAATGCCCGATATTGGCAACCGGCCTCAGAGACCTCCAGATCGATCAGTTCCCCGCCAGCCCCGGCGACGGCTTGAGCACGACCGGCGGAGTTGCCGGACGCTTGGGCCCCCGCGGTAACAACTGATCCAGGTTCGCCAGCTCGTACGCCGTCACCGCCATCACCGCCGACGCCTGCATCAGGTCCGGTCCCACCGCGTGCTCGTAGGTGTCACTCTGCGAGTGGTGAGTGTGGTTATAGCCCCGTGTGATCTGGTCGAAGTTCCAGGCCGGCACGCCGTAGGGAATGAACGACAGGTGGTCGGTGCCGCCCTTGTTCCCCTCTCGCACGTCCTTGGCACCCATAGACGCGACCGGTGCCAGCAACGCCTCCCACAAGGCCCGATCGTCGTTCCGTCCCTGCAGCGCCTGGCCGGTGATCGCACCGGTGCCGTTATCGAGAACCAGCACTGCCTGGATGCTGTCCATATCGGCGGCATGGGCCGCGGCGTAGGCGTTGGAGCCGAGCAGACCTTCTTCTTCGCCGGTGAACAGGATGAAGCGGATCGTGCGGCGCGGCTTGAGGCCTGACTGTGCGATCACCCTCGCAGCCTCGAGGACCACCATCGAGCCAGTCCCGTTGTCGGTCACACCCGTACCGAGGTCCCAGCTGTCGAGGTGAGCGCCCAGAATCACCACCTGCCCCGGCAGCTCACTCCCCTTGATCTCCGCCACTGTATTCCACTGGGTGACGGCCGACTTGCCAAACTGATTGTCGACTCGCGCCTCCACCTTGGGCGTCATCCCCGCCTGGAGCTGGCGATCGAGCATCCCGTAGTCCTCGTGCGAGATGACGATGTTGGGCAGCGTCGAGACCCGGTTGGGTGAGCCGCTCATGTTCATGAGCGCCTGCTCCTTGGCGCCATCGGTCAGCGTCCCCAGCGCTCCCGCCTTCTTGAGCATGTAAAGCGCGTCCAGCGCGAACTGCCGCCGCTTCTCCATCGCGGCCTGCGAGGTATCCGCTGGTGGCTGGAAGCGCCGCTGCCGCTCGGCCGCCTGCGCCGCGGAATCCTCCGCGGTCATGGGAATGCCGTCGGTATTCCAGACCGGGAACGGTGCCGAGGGAAGGATCCACTTCCCTTTCACCTTGTCCTGGTAGACCGCGAGGCTTTCGGGCGTCGAGAAGTTGGCGCGCATGACGGTACCGGCCAGCGTCTTCCCATTGGTACCCGCGGTCCAGGCCCAGCTGTGCCCGGTGATCTGACGGGGGAACGGTTCGAGCAGGCGGACCTGGATCGGGCCCCGCTCCCAAGTCACTCCGAAGTTCCATTGCTCGAGCGTCGCGGTGAGGCCGTAGCCTTGGAACTTGGACGCCGTCCAGTCATTGGCCTTTCGCGCCGCGGCGGAGCCGGTGAGGCGGGGCCCGATGGCATCGGCGAGATACTGCAGGTTGGCCATGACCTCGGAATGGTTCATGGCCTGATCGATCAGGGCTCCAGCCGGGGTCGTGTCGACCTGGACCTGAGCATGAAGCGGGTATGCGATCACCAGCGCGGCGGCGACGAGTAGCGAAGATCTCACAGTCGGAAGGCTCCTCAAGAAAAAGCGGGTTGAGGTTGGCGGTAAGGCGCGGTTTGGTCGGGCGAAAGCCGCTGTAGAGTCGCCAGTCGGGTCACCCCGAGCAAGTCCATCTCAGGAATCGAAACGTTCCCCGGCGCAACGGTCGGAGTTGCGGAGGCCTTAGGTTGGCCGTAATGTGTAAAACGTCATTTGATCATTACAGCCGCCGGCGAGCCCGCTATGCGCCTCCTTCCGCCGTTAGTCGTCGCCTTGAGTCTGAGTCTTCCTTCTTCACTAACTGCCCAAAGCGGCTGCTGGACGGTTCCGGATACGAGCCGCAATCAAGGACAGCGCCCGCGTGGCGCACGCCGCAGGACCGCGGGTCCTCCACGCAACCGCGCTAAGCGGCAGTCAGCCGGTCATAGACGGAAGCCTCGACGATGCCGTGTGGTGTGAAGCCCCAGCCGACAGCGACTTCGTGCAGAGCAGTCCCAACCCGGGGGCGCTCGCAACTCTGCCGGCAGTAGTTCGAGTGATGTACGACGACGCAGCGGTGTACGTGGCCGTCAGGCTGTTCGACCCGAGTCCCGATTCGGTGCTCGCTCCCTACCCCCGTCGCGACGACGAGAACACCTCGGATTGGGTGTTCGTCGAAGTGGATACCCGGTTTGACCGGCGATCGGGCTACAGCTTTGGGCTGAACCCAAGAGGCGTTCAGGTTGACGGCACCTGGTCCAACGACGTCGACTACGACGTCGCGTGGAACGGAGTCTGGAGCGGCGCCGCGCGAATCGATTCCGCAGGATGGGCCGCCGAGTACCGCATTCCCTGGTCTCAGGTGGCGCTGGGGCGAAGCACGGTGGGAGCCCCGCTCACTTGGGGGATCAACGTCTATCGCTACACCCCTCATCGTGGGGAGTCGGACAACTGGTCGCCACGGCTACCGACGGTGGTGGGCATCGTCTCCCACTTCAATCAGCTGCAAGGGCTGACGGTTCCTCGGCACTCGGGAAGTCTCGAGCTGGTGCCCTACGGCGCGGCGAGCGGAACCCGCAGCCCCACCGGTTCGAGCCAGGACGCGACCGGAGGCGGTGATCTCCGCTTCCGGCCCACGCCGTCAACATTTGTCGGACTCTCGATCCATCCTGATTTCGGACAGGTCGAAGCAGATCCCTCGCAGGTGAACCTCACCACCTTCGAGACCTTTTTCCCCGAGCAGCGGCCCTTGTTCCTCGAAGGCGCCGACGTCTTTCAGTTCAACTCCCAGCTCGGCTTCACCTCCCGAGGCACCTCGTTCGACCAGGAAAGTCCCTTCTACTCGCGGCGCATCGGACGTCCACCCCACGGCTCGGTCCCCGACGCTGCGCTGAGCGCCGAGGTGCCTCAAGCCACGACTCTGCTCGGCGCGGGGAGGTTTTCGGGCCGAGATGGGAGAATGGTCTGGCGGAATCTTCTCCGCCATGACCGATGAGGAGGATGCCAAGTATGTCGATCCCACCGGTGTGCACCGTCGGCTCACGGTCGAACCGCTTACCAGCTTTGCGGTCGCTCGGACAACACGCGAGTTTCGAGGTGGCGCCAGTGCCGTTGGAGTCATGGGCACCTTCGTCGATCGAGTGAACATGACCTCGAGTCTCGACTCGCTGCTGCCCAAGCTCCGCGATCGTCCTGGGCAGCGACTTCCGCCATCGCTTCGCGGGAGACCGCTACGAGCTAAGTGGCTTCGCGCTGGGCAGCCGGGTCGAGGGGAGTGCGGAAGCTATCGAAGCGATCCGGCTCGACCCGCGGCATGGATACGGGCGCCCCGATCTGCCGAATCCCGATGACGGCAGCATTAGTCACACGAGTCTCACCGGCGCTTCTGCGCAGGCTCGGATCGCCAGGGTGGCCGGGAGTCTTCTCTGGGATGTCGCCGGCCGGGTAGTAACACCCGGGTTCGAGATGAACGATCAGGGGTTTCAGCGGAACGCCAACTGGTTGCTGCTCGCCGGAACCTGGCGGTACCGGGTGTACCGGCCCGGCCACACGATCCGCCGGTGGTCGGTCGGATCGAATCAACTCGGCATCGGGTGGACCTTCGATGGAGAGCAACGTGCCGCGATCGCCAACCTGAGCGGCTCGCTCGATTTTCGGAATTACTGGGGAGGGTCACTCTCCCTGGATCACGAATTTCCGGTGACTGATCCCGAGGTGCTCCGTGGCGGGCCGGCACTCCCCATCCCTGCAAGAAATCGGATCACCGCTACCGCATACACCGACTCTCGGAAACGATGGCAGATCACTGTTACCGGGAGCGGGGAGCGTGAATCGAAGAGCGAATCCCTGGTCGGGAGTCTGTCCGTGGACTTCGGCGGATTCGTGACCGACCGCTTGCAGCTGGGCATCTCGCCCTACGTGGCGTCCGCCACCGAGGGATGGCAGTACGTCGACCAGCCCATCGATGCCTCCGGAGTGCGCCGCTACTTCCTCGGCCGGCTGGAGCAGACGACCACTTCACTCACCGCACGAATGACCTACGCCTTCTCACCGAAACTCACGCTGCAACTTTACACCCAGGCATTCCTGAGCGGTGGGGCGTACGATCGTTTCAAGGAAGTGGTCGCGAAGCAGGTTCATGAAATCGCGCCGGCGCGAATCACCCACGACGTCCAGGCTGGTCAATACATCATCGATCAGGGGACCGCGACTACCGCGACCTTCAGCGAGCCGGCATTTTCGGAGCGGGACTTGAACCTGAATTTCGTGCTGCGCTGGGAGTTTCTACCCGGTTCGACGCTCTACTGGGTGTGGACTCGACGGGGCAGCGATCCGACCACTCAACCCTTCGATCTTCACCAGGACCTGAATCGCCTGTGGAATGCTCCTGCCTCCGATGCCCTGCTGGTGAAGATCAGCTATTGGATCGCGACCTGACCCGATGAGCGGCGCCGCGACTCTCGCACTGATCAGCGGGCACCTCGCCCTCGACTTCGCCAACACGGCGGGTTGGCACGCGAGCGACCACCGAAACGAGTGGCTGAACGACTACGGAGACTTCATCGCCTGGGCGAGACATGCGGCGGGTTTGCCCGCGAAGGAAGCGACCGCCCTGCTGCAACTCGCGGACAAGCATCCTGGCAAGGCACAACAGGCGTTTGCGAAGGTTCTGCAGCTGCGTGAGGCCGACTATCGGGTGTTCGCGGCGCTTTCGCAGGGACGACTACCGACACAAGCCGACTTGGACCAACTCCACACCGCTCGCATCGCAGCACTCGAGGCGGCTCGCTTCGCTCCCGGTGCCGATGGGCGGCCCGTGCTTGACTGGTCGCCCGGGAGCACCGATCTCCTCCGGCCGCTCCACCCTGTCATGGTCGCCGCGACCGATCTGCTCGGAGCCGACGACCTCAAGCGGCTCCGCCAGTGTGGCAACCATCCCTGCGGCTGGCTTTTTCTCGATCGGAGCCGGAACGGGTCGCGCCGGTGGTGTTCCTCAAGCGAGTGCGGCAATGCCACCCGGGTGCGGCGCTTTCGAGCGAAGCAGGGTTCGAACTAGCCGCTCACGTCTTCGGCGAAACGCGGGAACGGCGCCGGCGCGGAAGCGCCATGACATAGCCCAAGACCACACTGAGGAGAGCGGTCCCGGCGATAAGGGCCACCAATCCCGCAATCGTGTCTCGGCTCGCATTTACCACGCGCAGCGCACTGAAGGTGTGGAGCCCGCCCATCACGCTTCTGAATCGCTTGAGTCGGTCGGTAACCCGTGCGGCGCCACTGGCATCAATCTCGACCATCGTGGATGCCTCATCGGAGAACACGACACGGTATCCGGAGGCACCTTCGCGAGCACCGAGGCGGATGATCTTTGCAGGCGCCGACACTCCCGAAGCCTGCATCGCGATCACGCCGGCGAGAGAGTCGTTGATCACGACAGGCTCTCCGTTCCGGGCATCGACCAGGACAGTTCCCGAACCAGTCGAGAGCTTATAGACCGGCGCCGTGCCTATTCCGATCAGGTCAATCTGGTTGACCGTAGCATTGCTCCTGGCCGCGGCCTGGGCAGGCGAGATCACCGCCGCGCTGAAATCCAGTCGAGGGGTTGGCGGACTCGGCGGTCGTGGGCCCGCCACCATGATGATGCCCGTAAAGAGCCACATCGCGAGGACCACCCCGACGCTGACACCGATCCACTTATGCCACTTGTAAATGAGCCTTAGCACGGCGACTCCGCGTCTAGGAGTTGTGAGGAACTTCCCTGCCCAGCGCCCACCAGTCGTTCTGCTAACGCACCGATCTGCGCCGCTCCGGGTACGGCCGCAATCCACTCGGCCGGCACCGCCGACTCGCTATCCCGCGCTCCCATGAGGCCGCCGGCAATCGCCGCGTTGGTGTCGGTATCTCCCCCGGCATTGACCAGCCAGAGTAATCCCCGCCGGAGGTTCGACTCATGGTATGCGAACCACAGCGCGATCTCCATCGCGTGAACCGCATATCCCGCATCGGGGCCCTGGACTGGAAGGTCGTCCCGAGTCTCGAGCGGCACCCGTCGCGCAGCGGCCAGCAGCTCTTCCGGAGCATCGTTGTTACGCAATGCTTCGATCACGTCGGGGATGAAGTCGCGCTTCCCGAGAAGAAATCTCGCGGCCGCGACGTTCACGGCCACCGCGGCCCAGGCGCATCGTTCGTCGGGGTGGGTCAGAATCGCGGTGTGATACGTCCCGCTCACCAGGTTGGCCGGAGCGCGATGGGTCGCGAGCGCAACCGGAAGGCAGCGTGAGAGCGGCCCGTTCCCCGCCTGGCCACCAGTGCTTCCAGGCGGAGAGTCGTGCTGCGCGATGTGCTCCAGCGCCGTTCGAGTCCAGATCCCGATCCCCCGGCCATCGCGCCGCATCCACTCGATCCAGCGCTGGGCCAGGCGCCGGAAATCCATCTCGGGCTGAAGCAGCTCCTCGGCGAGCACCAGGGTTAGGGCCAGGTCGTCATCGTATGGCGACTGTTCGGAGTCCCGGCGCAGCACCTCCCGCAGACCGCCGGGGAATTCCCGGGCAATCCGGTCCGCGGTGCCCAGGAACTCGGTGGGGACGCCGAGCGCATTGCCGGCGGCATGACCCAGGAGAGCACCGCGGGCACGGGCGGCGAGCGACAGGGGGTGGGGACCAAAGGGACATTGGCCGCCGAATATACTCAGCCAGGGTGGCATCGAGCCTCCCCATTTCGGAGATCGCGCGGGGACGGCTATGTTCCCTTCTTCCTGCACGCGACCCAGCCGAGGATTCGCCCGTGGCCAAAGACTCACTGACCATTACCGACAACCGGACCGGCAAGACCTACGAGCTGCCGATCACCGAAGGCACTATCAAGGCGCCCGACCTCCGCAACATCAAAGTGGATGCCGAGGATTTCGGCCTGATGACGTACGATCCGGCCTTCCTCAATACCGCCTGCCTGCCGCAGCGCCATCACCTTCATCGACGGCGACCGCGGGATCCTGAGATATCGCGGTTATCCCATCGAGCAGATCGCGGAGAAAGCCAGCTTTCTCGAGGTGGCCTACTTGCTCTGTGAAGGCGAGTTGCCCACCCGTGCCCAGCTGGACAAATGGGAGGACGAAGTCCGGTACCACACCTACGTCCACACCAACATCATCAAGTTCCTCGAGGGCTTCCGCTACAACGCGCACCCGATGGGCATGTTGCTCGGCGTCGTGGGAGCGCTCTCGACCTTCTATCCCGACGCGAAGAACATCGAAGATCCGGCCTCTCGCTATCTCCAGCGGATCCGGCTCATCGCCAAGCTTCCCACTATCGCGGCGTTCGCCTTCCGCCATTCCCGCGGGTTGCCATACGAATTCCCCCGGAACGACCTGGGCTATATCGCGAACTTCGTCAACATGACCTTCAGCATCGGAGGCAAGCACGAGCCCAATCCGGTGCTGCAGCGGGCGCTCGAGATCCTTCTCATCCTCCACGCCGACCACGAGCAGAATTGCTCGACAAGCGCAGTACGGGCGGTCGGGTCCTCCAACGTGGACCCATTCTCTGCCGTGTCGGCGGGAATCGCCGCGCTCTACGGACCGCTCCACGGCGGGGCAAACGAAGCGGTCCTGGTCATGCTCGACGAGATCGGCGACCGGAAGAACATCCCCGCCTTCATCGAGAAGGTGAAACAGGGACACGGCCGGCTCATGGGATTCGGCCACCGGGTCTACAAGTCCTACGATCCACGCGCCAAGCTGATCAAGAAGGTGGCCTACGACGTCTTCGAGCAGACCGGCCTCAATCCCAAGCTGGAGATCGCGCTGGAGCTGGAGAAGATCGCGCTGGAGGATGAGTACTTCATCAAGCGGAAGCTCTATCCCAACGTGGACTTCTACTCCGGCATCATCTACCAGGCGATGGGGTATCCCACCGATTACTTCACGGTACTCTTCGCCCTGGGACGGCTTCCCGGATGGATCTCCCAGTGGGAGGAGATGCTGCTCGACAAGGACACCAAGATCGCCCGTCCGCGGCAGATCTACGCCGGCTATCCGCAGCGGGAGTTTGTGCCGATGGCGATGAGGGGAACGGGAGATTGAAGATTGAAGATTTCAGATTGAAGATTGAAAAGCGCCGCCCCGCAGACTGAAGAGGACCTGGAAGAAATCCTCTCGCGTCCGACCCAGGGCGTGATGGAGGTTCTCGCCACCCTTCCCGGCGACCTCCTCGTCCTGGGTGCCGGTGGCAAGATGGGGCCGAGTCTGGCGCGCATGGCCCAACGGGCCTTGGGGGAGCGCCACCGAGTCATCGCCGTATCACGCTTCAGAGATCCCGCGAGCCGGCAGATGCTGGAGCAGGCGGGAATCAGGACCATCGCGGCAGACCTGCGAGACCCCGCCGCGGTAGCCGCGCTCCCTGACGCGCCCGACCTGATTTTCATGGCCGGCCAGAAGTTCGGGACCAACGCGGCACCGGCCGAAACCTGGGCCATGAACGCGCTGGTGCCGGCGCTGGTCGCGGCCCGGTACCCGGGTCGCCGTTTCGTCGTCTTCTCGACCGGCAATGTCTATCCGCTGGTTCCCGCCAGCTCCAAGGGCGCGCGGGAGAACCACCCCGTGGGGCCGGTCGGGGAATACGCCATGAGCTGTGTCGCACGCGAGCGGCTCTTCGAGGACGCTGCGAGTCGCGACGGCACCCGGGTCACCATCTTCCGGCTGAACTACGCCAACGATCTTCGTTACGGTGTGCTGGTGGACCTGGCGCGGCGGGTCCTGACCGGAGAGCCGGTGGACCTGAGCATGGGACAGGTGAACCTGATCTGGCAGGGCGACGCCAATGCGCGGGCACTCCAGTGTCTCGCCCTCGCCTCGAGTCCAGCCACGATCCTGAATGTCACCGGGCCCGAGGTCCTGAGTGTGCGAGCCCTGGCGAAAAAGATCGGCGACTATGCGGGGCGGGAACCGGTGTTCAAAGGAGCCGAGGCGAGCCGACTCCCTGCTGAGCGACGCCAGCCGGTCCATCCAGCTCTTCGGCCCACCAGTCGTGTCGGTTGACACCATGATCGAGTGGACGGTCTCCTGGCTGAGCCAGGGAGGGCGAGTGCTCGGCAAACCCACCCATTTCGAGGAGCGACATGGGCAGTTCTAGTCGGATATCCATCCATGAATGACCTGCGAACCCACCTGCTCGCCGGACAGGTCATTCCCGCTCATCCACTGGCCCTCACCGCCGATCGAAAGCTCGACGAGCGTCGCCAGCGAGCGTTGTCCCGGTATTACATCGCAGCCGGTGCGGGTGGGCTCGCGGTGGGTGTCCACACGACTCAGTTCGCGATCCGGGATCCCAAGCACGGCCTGTTCGAGCCGGTACTCGCTCTCGCAGCCGAAGTCGCAAGAAGCGAACAAGCGCGTTCAGGGCGAAAGGTGGCGCTGGTGGCGGGAGCAGTGGGCCGCACCGCACAGGCCGTTGCCGAAGCGGAGACCGCCGCGAAACTGGGGTACGACGCGACACTGCTCTCTCTGGCCGCCTGGCAGGACGCGACCGACCAGGAACTGCTGGCGCACTGCCGCACCGTCTCCGGCGTGCTTCCCCTCTTTGGTTTCTATCTCCAGCCCGCTGTCGGTGGCCGCCACCTGGGCTACCAGTTCTGGCGCGGGCTGGCCGAGTTGCCCGGTCTCGTCGCCATCAAGATCGCGCCGTTCAGCCGCTACCATACGCTCGAGGTAATGCGCGCCGTGGGCGACTCAGGACGGCGGGATGTGGCGCTTTACACCGGAAACGACGACAGCATCGTGGTAGACCTCTTGTCTCGCTTCCCCTTCGGCGACGGCGACCGGCGCATCGTCGGCGGGCTACTCGGCCAATGGGCGGTGTGGACTCGACGAGCGGTCGAGTTGCTTCATCATCTCCGCCGCCAAGACTCCTCCAACCAGGTCGGGCCCGAGTGGTTGTCGCTCGCGACCCGTCTCACCGATGCCAACGCCGCGATCTTCGACGCCGATCATCAATTCGCCGGCTGCATTCCGGGCATTCACGAGGTGCTGCGGCGACAGGGACTGCTCGCTGGAACCTGGTGTCTCGACGCCGAGGAACAGCTCTCGCCGGGGCAGGCGGAGCAGATTTCCCGGGTCATTCACGCCTACCCCGAGCTGATCGACGATGCCTTTGTCGCCGAGCATCGGGACGCCTGGATGGCCTGACGCGAGATTTACAACTCCTGATCTGACGAGCACTTGCGGCGCCAGAAATGGCGCCGCTTGACGTTTTGGTATCATAGTGATATCATAACGATACCAACTCCAAATGAGGGTAGAGCTGTGATTCGGGAAATCGAGCACAAGGCTGTGAATGGAGCCCTGGCCGTGGTTCTCCTGCTGGCCGCGACAGCGTTCCTCGTCGCCGCGTTCATCAACGCCGTGCGGACGCAGCAACCACAGCGACTGATCGGGATCATGCTGGCCTTCCCGCTGCTGGTGCTCTGCTGGAAGGGGCTACTGGTCGTGCAACCCAATCAGGGCAAGGCTCTGCTCCTCTTTGGCCGCTACAGCGGGACCGTGCGGGCTTCCGGTCTCTGGTGGGTCAATCCCTTCTTTACCGCGCGAGCCATTTCGCTCCGGGTGCGGAACTTCGAGACCACCAAGCTCAAGGTGAACGACCACAACTCCAATCCGATCGAGATCGGAGCGGTCGTGGTCTGGCAGGTGACCGATACGGCGGAAGCTCTTTTCGAAGTGGACAACTACGAGGACTACGTCAAAGTCCAGAGCGAATCGGCGCTGCGGGGCCTGGCGAACCAGTATCCCTATGATGCGCACGAGGCGGGGCAGATGTCGCTCTCGGTGAACACCAGCGAAGTGGCCGAGAAGCTCAAAGTCGAGATCCAGGAGCGGCTCGTCAAAGCCGGCGTCAAGGTGCTGGAGTCGCGAATCAGCCACCTGGCCTATGCCCCGGAGATCGCCGGCGTGATGCTGCGGCGCCAGCAGGCCAACGCCGTCATCGCCGCGAGGCAGAAGATTGTGGAGGGTGCGGTCGGCATGGTCGAGTCGGCGCTGGATCAGCTCTCCAGCAAGCAGATCGTGCATCTGGATGAGGAGCGGAAGGCGACGATGGTGAGCAATCTGCTCGTGGTTCTGTGCTCCGAGCAGGCTACTCAGCCGGTCGTGAACGCCGGATCCATCTACTGAGACCGTCGTGGAGCGGAAGCCCTTCCTGTTGCGGCTGGACCCGGCGCTGCACGAGGCCTTGCAGCGTTGGGCGGCCGACGAGCTGCGGTCGCTGAACGGTCAGATCGAGTTTGTGCTCCGTCGGGCAGTTCAGGAGGCGGGGCGACTGAAGAGTGACGAGGGAAAGGACTGAGGACTGAGGACTGAGTATCAGTACGTCGAGTACCGAGTACCGAAGATTCGCTCGAGTAAGGAGGATAGTATGCGGCGTTACGTCCAGATTTCCGGGATCTTTTTCGCGCTTCTCGCGCTGGTCCAGTTGACTCGAACGCTGTCCGGTTGGCCGGTCCAGGTGGCCAGCGTCACGGTACCCATCTGGGCCTCGGCGGTCGCGTTTGTCATCACGGCAAGCTTCGCGACGTGGGCCCTGCGCGCAGTGACGAGTGAGAGGAGATGAAAGTACCTAGTACCTGGTACCGAGTACCGAGGAACAGCAACGAGCGAGAGAGGAATCCCGAGTGCCGAAGCCTTCGCGGACTGCTAGGCCTCCGGGCTTGTCCTCTCACTCTCAGTCCTCAGTCCTTTTCTTTCAACTGATCTTGTCCGGGACAACTGCTTCGCGAGCCATCGCCGGGAGCGTCGATACAGGGGAGGGCTTACGCGCTGGACGGGTCGGACTGCATGGGACCAATACTTGACTAATCAAGTAATATCCTATACTCTTCACCATGCCTAGACCGGTCACCTCCGTTCAGCGGGAGATCAAGCAGCGGAAGCCGTTCCGCTCGGCCAGCCAGGAGGCGTTCATCGCCCTCCTTCGCACGGCCGACTTGCTCCGCCGGCGCGTCTCGACCGACATCGAGGCGGAAGGGATCACCCTGCAGCAGTACAACGTCCTGCGGATCCTTCGCGGGGCCGGGCCTGAGGGGCTTCCGACTCTCGAGATCCCCGAGCGGATGATCGAACAGGCGCCGGGGATCACCCGGTTGATTGACCGCCTGGAACGCAAGCGGCTGGTTTCCCGGGAGCGTTGCCCTGAAGACCGGAGGCAGGTCACCTGCAGGATCAGTGAGTCAGGCCTGGATCTCCTGGGCAAGATGGACGTGTCGCTGGACCACGCGGACGATGCCCTGTTCGCAGCGCTTTCGACCGCGGAGCAGCGGCAGCTGATCAAGCTGCTCGACCGGGTCCGAGCCGACATAGACGCTACCGGCGTAGTCGAAATGATGAAGCCGGGTTTGTTTTGTGAAATTAGTTGACTAGTTATGTATTAACCAATCACGCTTCTCGCAGGAAAGGCAAGGCACATATGACCACCATCGCCTCACCATCAATCCAGCGGATCGGCGCGGTTCGCGAGCCGGTTGGCCTGGGAGCGTTGCTGCGGACCAAGGCCGACTGGGGCACCACTCTCCTCCGGCTCACTCTTGGCATCGTGATGTTCCCCCACGGCGCGCAGAAACTGCTCGGCTGGTTCGGCGGCTACGGGTACCGCGGCACCATGGATTTCTTCACCCACCAGATGCACATCCCCGCCCTGTTCGCCTTTCTGGCCATCATGGCGGAGTTCGCAGGATCGCTGGGCCTGATCACGGGATTCCTGACTCGGGTCGCCGCCTTCGGCATCGCGATGAACATGATCGTGGCGCTCGTGCTGGTGCATGGCCACGTCGGGTTCTTCATGAACTGGTACGGGCAGTATCCGGCCGGAACGGAAGGCTTCGAGTACGCGCTGCTGGCGATTGCGGTGGCGGTGTACTTGATCGTGAAGGGGGGCGGGGAAGGCGTCGGTGGATGGGTCGGTCAGTGAGGAGTGCGAGTTCGCAGTTCCGAGTTACGAGTGGGAGGACAGGCTTAGACTTCGAAACTCGGAAATCGCAATCTTCAATGCCCTCGCTACGTCCCCGGCAGCTCCTCTCCCTCCAGGTACGTGTACCCCTCCAGCCCCGCCACATAGTCGGCGATGAACTGGTTGGCGTCCTGCCGGGCGAGGTCCTTCGCGTTGTTGACCTTGCGACGGAAGGTGGAGAGCAGGTCGGAGGCGTGGAACTGGACGTAGTGCAGCACCTCGGTCACCGTGTCCCCGTGCACCAGGTCGGTCACCTCGTACCCCTGCTCGGTGAGCCGCACGTGCACCGCGTTGGTGTCGCCGAACAGGTTGTGCAGGTCGCCCAGGATTTCCTGGTAGGCTCCGGTCAGGAATATCCCCAGGATGTACGGCTCGTCGTCCTTGACCGGGTGCAGCTCGAGCGAGGGTTTCCCCTTCCGGCCGCCCACGAAACGATCAATTACTCCATCCGAGTCGCAGGTGATGTCCTGAATGGTTCCCCGGCGAGTCGGTTGTTCGTCCAGCCGGTGGATCGGCATGATGGGGAACAACTGATCGATGGCCCAGTTGTCAGGCAGGGACTGGAAGACCGAGAAGTTGCAGAAGTAGCGGTCGATCAGGGTGGACTCCAGGTCGCCCACGATTTCGGGATACGCCGCCTTGTCTTCCTCGATCATGTGCGCCAGGGCGTTCATGGTGCAGAGGTAGAACGTCTCGACGTCGGCCCGGTCCCGCAGTGAGAGCACCCCGCTGGCGAACAATTCCTGGGCTCGTTCCTTCCCGAACGAGGCGTCGTGATGCGCCTCCTGGAGCCGGTCGGGTGAGAGCGACTCGAAATTCTCCTTCATCTCCACCAACAGCGGATGGGCGCCTTTGCCGAGCTTGGGCGGCACCGGCTCGATCTGCGATTCGACATCGGTCACGTTGATCAGGAGCAGCGCGTGATGCGCGGTGATCGCCCTCCCCGATTCGGAGATGATGTGGGGCATGGGGAGGCCCTCGGCACGGCACATCGCGCCGACGGTGTAGATCACGTCGTTGGCGTACTCCCGCATCGAGTAATTCATGCTGGCGGGCCGGGTGGACCGTGAGCCGTCGTAGTCCACTCCCAGCCCGCCTCCCACATCCACGTGGCTCAGCGCGAAGCCCATCTTCCTGAGCTCGACGTAGAAGCGGGCGACCTCCTCGAGCGCCGCCTTGATGTACTGGATGTCGGTGATCTGGCTGCCCAGATGGAAGTGCACCAGCCGGAGCGCGTCCTTCCGCCCCAGGCTCTCCAGCTTGTCCAGCAGCTTCATCAGCTCGGCGGCGCTCAGGCCAAACTTCGACTTTTCTCCTCCGCTCTTGGCCCAACGTCCAGAGCCTTCGGCTGCCAGCTTGATGCGGACGCCGACAGTGGGAGAAACGCCCAGCTCGTCGGCCACTTTGAAGAGCGTATCGAGCTCGCTCAGCTGCTCCAGGACCACGAACACCGTGTGTCCCAGCTTCTGGCCCATGAGGGCGAGGCGCATGTACTCCTCGTCCTTGTAGCCGTTGCAGACGATGATCGGCTGGATGCTCTCGGTGATCCCCAGGATCGCCTGCAGCTCCGCCTTACTGCCGCACTCGAGTCCCACGCCGAGTGGCATGCCGAATTCCACGATCTCCTCGATGACGTGGCGCTGCTGGTTGACCTTGATGGGGTAGACCGTCGTGTAGGTGCCTTCGTAGCCGAACTCGGCGATGGCGTCCTGAACTGGGCGGCGAGCGCCTCGATCCTGGCCCTGAGGATGTCGGAGAACCGGAGCAGCAGCGGCAGTCCCACGCCCTGCGCGTTGAGGTCCATCGCCAGCTGGTAGAGATCCAGCCCGCGCTTGGGGTTTCCGTCCGGGTGGACGGTGACCCGGCCTTCGGCATTGGCCCGGAAGAAGCCCAGGCCCCAGCCCTGTACGTTGTAGAGCTTCTCGGCGTCCTTGACGGTCCAGGAAGTCGGGGAGATTGAGCGGACTCCGGTTGGAGGAAGGGGAAGATTTTAATAGAGGAAGACGGGAGATGGGAGACGGGAAGGGCGGGAAGGCGGTTGGGCGGGGAAGGCGGTAGGGCGGATAGGCGGGGCGGACGAGGCGGACGAGGCGGGACGGACGGAGGAGGAGCCGACGGCGGGACGCTAGATTCAACGGGAGTACCATGACCATCCGACTATCGACCATCGACCACCGACTCTAGACTCCAGTCTCTCGACTTCCGACTCAGAATGACCTGGTCCTTTCGCATCG
Organism: uncultured Gemmatimonadales bacterium; assembly: GCA_963821525.1. Taxonomy (GTDB): domain Bacteria; phylum Gemmatimonadota; class Gemmatimonadetes; order Gemmatimonadales; family GWC2-71-9; genus DATBGE01. Next base: position 220,805 of record CAWGED010000019.1, read on the forward strand.
CACGGATCGCGGGCACCGACGTCAAGGTGCACTTCACCTTCCTTCTCCTCGTCGCCTGGTGGGCGATGAGCGGCTACCAGGAAGGCGGAACCCCCGGGGCCGTCCATGCGACCGTTCTCCTCCTCTCCCTGTTCACCTGCGTCATCCTTCATGAATTCGGGCACATCCTCATGGCCCGGCGATTCGGGGTCCGGACTCCAGATGTGATCCTCCTGCCGATCGGAGGAGTGGCGCGGCTGGAGCGGATCCCCGACAAGCCCAGGGAAGAACTGCTGATCGCCCTTGCGGGACCATTTGTCACCCTGGTTCTCGCGGCGGTCTTCTACGGATGGCTCGTGCTGACCGGGCAGTCCATCACGACCCCCTCGAACGAACTGGCCCACGCCCCTCTGGCCGTGGCGCTGCTGGTGATGAACGTGATCCTGCTGGTCTTCAATCTCATCCCGGCCTTTCCGATGGACGGGGGCCGAGTACTGCGGGCGCTCCTGGCGAGCAAGCTGGGGTTCGTGAGGGCGACCCGCATCGCGGCTTCGATCGGGCAGGGGCTGGCCATTCCGGCCGGCGTCTACGGGCTCTTCAAGCCAGAGCCGATGCTGGTCCTCATCGCGCTCTTCGTCTTCCTCGGCGCCGCAACCGAGGCCGCCGCGGTGGAGACCAGGATCGCGGGCGAGGGGATCCGGATCGAGCAGATGATGGTGACCCGCTTCGAGACCATTCCGATCCACGCCCGGTTGCGACTGGCCGTGGACCTGCTGCTTTCCGGCGAGCAGCGCGAGTTTCCGGTGGTGGACAACGCCGGGCGGGTGGAAGGCATCCTCACCCGAGAAAGCCTGATCAAGGCCCTGGCGGAGCGGGGCCCGGAGTCCACGGTTGGAGAGGCGATGATTTCGCCGGTGCCGGCGCTGCCGGTGGGCCTCGATTTCGAAACGGCGGTGGGGCGACTTCGTTCCAGCGGCTTGGCTGCGCTGCCGGTGGTGGGACCCTCGGGTGAGCTGGTCGGTCTGCTCACCACGGACAACGTGTCCGATCTGATAATGGTCCGGCGGGCCGTCAGCAAACGCTGACCGACCTCACCGAGCACTACGAGTCCTGCAACTCCTGCTGCAGAGTCGGTCCCGGAGACTTGGGGACCTGGAAATACCACCAGTTCCGCTCCGGCGTCCAGCCTTCATCCTCGGCGGTGATCGGTCCCCACAGGCACCGCTCCGCCGGCTCCAATAGAACCAGCATCCGGTGATCCGCGGTGCGTACCCGCGGCATGATTTGGGCGCGCGCCTCGACGGAGGCGAGCTCGAGCGCGTTCTCCAGCAGCTGGCGCCCGTCCATGTCGTTCAGGTAGTCGTCCAGCCCTTGGGGATAGCCCTTGCTGACCTGGTCTACCACCCGTTCCCAGTTCTCGACCAGCCCTCGCAGCCCGTTCGCCACGATCGCGTACGACGCGCCTTGCTTCCGCAGGAATTCAGTGATCGGATCGTCCGGCTGCTGAGGCACCTACATCCTCGCTTCCATCCACGAATTGTTGCTCCGGTCCACGTCCGGCAGGGCTTCGTGCGGGTCCACGTCCACTCCGATAATGGGCCGGCCACCGGCTGCCCGATAGGTGAAGTGGCTCCCCAGGTTCCACATGTCCACCGGCAGCTCGGACGAACTGGGTCTGCCCGTCAGCATAACGGAGCCGGATCTCGGCGGGCATCACCATGGTCCCGCGGTTGGAGAGATAGACATTGGCGCCTCGATCCTCGGTCCGGACCACCGAGTCCACCGCCTGGTCGAGCCGCGCCGTCGTGTAGATCCACCCCCGCCAGAACCAATCCAGGTCCATCCCGGACTCGTCCCGCATGATGCGGAAGAAATCCGCTGGTGTTGGATGCTTGAAGGCCCAGGCCTTGATGTAAGCTCGGAAGGCGGAATCGAACCGCGGCTTCCCGAGCACCTCGTAGCGCAGCATCTGCATCATCAGGGCCGGCTTCTGATACGCGGTCCAGAATAGATCGCGAGACTCGACCGGCCGGGTGATGAGAGGTTGTTCCTGGCCAACGCTTGGAGTGGTCGGGATAGAGATGGAGCGGATGAACCTCGATCGAATCTCCGTAGGGAGTCCCCTGGAAATACTTTGCCGCGTTGGCCAGATCGATAAAGGTATTGAACCCTTCATCCATCCACGGATAGAGCCGCTCGTTCGATCCCACGATCATCGGCACCCACTGGTGTCCGAGCTCGTGAGCCAGCACCCATTGCAGATCGATGCGCACCGGGCCGCTGGGGTCGAAGGTCATCATGGGATACTCCATTCCCTCGATGGGCCCTTCGATGCTGGAGATGTGAGCGTAGGGATAGGGGTACCACTGCTCGCTGTAGTACTTCACCGCCTCCCGCACCATGTGATTCGCCTCGGTCCAGAGCTGGGCCTGAGGCCGGTAGAAGGTGTGGACGTAGATCCCCTTGTAACCGCTCGCATCCCAACGGAAGTTGGGCGCCGCCGCGAAGGCGAAGTCCCGCACGCTGTCGGCGCTGAAACGCCAGGTGAGAGTGCCGCTGGTTGAGGGTCGGGTCTTGGCGGCGTCTCCCGCCTCGTCAGCGCTGATGATCGCGACTGTCGTGTCCGACGTCCGCGCCCTCGCCAGCCGAGCACGCTGAGTGGCGGTCAGCACGGTGAGGGGATTCTGCAGTCTTCCGGTCGCGGCGACGATGTAGGTGGCCGGCAGCGTGATGGACACATCGAAGCGCCCGTACTCGAGATAGAACTCTCCGGCGCCGATGTAGGGCTCGTGGTTCCAGCCCCGCACATCGTCGTATACCACCATTCGGGGATACCACTGGCCGAACTCATACAGCGTCCCATCGTGTCCCATCCGCCCGCCGCCGTAGTCGGGAACCGGGAACCGCCACCGCACCTCCAGATCAATCACACCTCCCGGCGGCAATGGCTTCGGCAGGTCCACGCGCATGGTGGTGCCGAAGACCTCACGCGGCAGTTCCCGGCCAAGGTTCCGCACCGCTTCGAGCGTGAGCCCGCCCTGGAAGCCTTTGCATGAGAAATCAAAGACCGAGCCCAGGAACACGAGGGGCGGCTGGTTCAGCCGGTTGGTGACACTGCCGGCTTCGCACATGTTCTGTTCCAGGAACATCCAGAGGTAAGGCAGCGCGTCGGGCGAGCGGTTCACGTAGTGAATCGTCTCGGAGCCCTGCAGCTCGCTGCGCACCGGATCCAGCCTCGCCGTGATCCGATAGTCCACGCGCTGTTGCCAGTAAGCCGAACCCGGACGCCCGGATCCGGTCCGGACGGCATTGGGCGCTGGCAGCGGAAGCTCCCGGAATGGCGAGCTGTCGGAAACGGCGGATTGAGCGTGAAGCGGTGCGGCAGAGAGGAACGCCAGGAGTGCGAGGCTAAGTCGCATGGATGGGCGCGATGTTGAATGAGTGGAAGACTGGGGCGGTGCGACGAAGTTACGGTTCCTCGAATGGGTGTCCAGAGTCGGGACCCGGAATCTGGTCATAATGGCGTGAGAGACCGGCTTGGCGCTAAATCTAAGGGACGATGACTTCCTCAAGCGGAGGCCTCTACCTCGCGGTGACAGGCGCGAGCGGCCTGATCGGCTCGGCGCTGGTGCCCTCCCTCGAGGCGGCGGGGCATCGCACGTTGCGGGTGACGCGGAGACCGGCCGGTCCGGGGCAGACCCGATGGGACCCGGAAAGCCAGACTATCGACGCGGCCGCGTTCGAGGGAATCGACGGGGCCATTCACCTCGCGGGAGAGAACATCGCGGAACGGTGGACCGAAGGACACAAGCGGGCGATCCTCGAAAGCCGGCGACAAGGCACCCAGCTCCTCGCCGGAACGATGGCGAAGCTCAATCCGAAGCCACGGTTCCTGATCCAGGCCTCCGCGGTCGGAATCTATGGCAATCGAGGGAGCGAACCGCTGACGGAGCGGAGTGCGCCCGGCCAGGGCTTCGCCCCGGAGGTAGCGGAAATCTGGGAGGCCTCATCCGGAGCGGCGGAGGCGGCGGGGATTCGGGTCGCGAAGCTGCGTTTCGGCCTCGTGCTGACTTCGGCCGGCGGTGTCCTGGGCAAGATGTTGCCTCCGTTCAAGCTCGGACTGGGCGGCAAGCTGGGCGATGGGAAGCAGTACATGAGCTGGATCTCACTCGTGGACCTCATCGACGTGGTGCACCGCGTGATTGGTGGGCAGGAGCTGAGCGGTCCCATCAACGTCACCTCGCCGAACCCGGTAACCAACGAGGAGTTTACTCACACCCTGGGACGGGTGCTGGAGCGACCGACCTCCTTCGCGGTTCCGGGAATGGTGTTACACGCGATGTTCGGTCAGATGGCTGAGGAAGTCCTGCTGGGAGGTGCGCGGGTGCTGCCTGAGAAACTGCAGCAGATCGGGTTTCCCTTTCGCTACCCCGAGCTGGAGCCGGCGATGCGCGTCGCGCTCCAGCAGTAACCGCCGGGTGCCGTGGTGACTAAACGCCGCGCCATCGTCCTCCTCTCCGGCGGACTCGATTCGGCGACCGTGCTCGCCATCGCCAAGGCCGAGGGCTATGACGTCATGGCCTTGAGCTTTCGATACGGCCAACGTCACGCCGTTGAGTTGAAAGCGGCTCGTGCGGTCGCCCATGCCGCCGGAGTGGCACGGCACCTGGAAGTCGACTTGGACCTCCGTGCGATGGGCGGCTCCGCCCTCACGGCAGATATCCCGGTTCCAAGAAACCGTTCGATGGACGAGCAGAGCAGCGAGATCCCGGTGACCTACGTGCCGGCCCGCAATACAATCTTCCTGGCCTACGCGCTCGGCTTCGCCGAGGTAGAAGGAGCGGCGGATCTCTTCCTGGGAGTGAACGCGCTGGACTACAGCGGATACCCAGACTGCCGGCCGGAATACGTCGCCGCGTTCGAGCGCCTCGCCAATCTCGCGACCAAAGCGGGAGTCGAAGGAACGGCGAAGTTTCGCATCCACACGCCGCTCATTGACCTGTCGAAACGAGAAATCATCGCGCGAGGCCTGGCGTTGGGCGTGGATTACAGTCTCACCCACAGCTGCTACGACCCGAGTCCCCATGGAGAGGCCTGTGGCGAGTGCGACTCTTGTCAGTTAAGGCTCAAAGGGTTCAGGGAGAATGGCATCGAAGACCCAGCATCGTATGTCAGGACCAAAGCGGGAACAGGGAACAGGGAACAGGGAACGGGAAATGAGTGAGGATCTCAATTCGGAAGAAGCACCTCATCCTGAGGAGCGAAGCGACGAAGGATCTTGTCTCCGGCCGCTGTTCCGGTTCCCTGTTCCCCGTTCCCGGTTCCCGCTTCTTGGCTATGAGCTACTCGGTCAAAGAGATCTACTACACTCTCCAGGGCGAAGGGATGAACGCCGGCCGGCCGGCGGTCTTCTGTCGTTTTGCGGGGTGTAACCTGTGGACCGGGCGGGAGAGTGATCGGGCGAGCGCGACTTGCAACTTCTGCGATACCGACTTTGTGGGGACGGACGGTCCGGGTGGCGGCAAGTTTGCCACGGCGGAAGAGCTGGCTCGGGCGATCGCGGAGAAGTGGCCGGCCAATTCGTCGCCGACGGCACGCAGGATGGCAGTCTGCACCGGCGGAGAGCCGCTGCTCCAGCTCGACGCGGCCGCGATAGAGGCACTCCATTCACTCGGCTTCCTGGTCGCGGTCGAGTCGAACGGCACCATCATCCCGCCGCCCGGCCTCGACTGGATCTGTGTAAGCCCCAAGGTGGGTGCCGAACTGGTGCTGCGGTCCGGCAACGAGCTCAAACTGGTGTACCCACAGGATGGGGGCGAGCCGGAGCAGTATCTCAACCTCGCCTTCGATCACTTCCTGCTGCAGCCGATGGACGGGGCCGAGCGGCAGCGGAATACCGAGCTGGCGCTGGAGTACTGTCTGCGTCACCCGGAGTGGCGGTTGAGCCTGCAGACCCATAAGATGCTGGGCATCCCCTGACCCATGTCCACCAGCCACGGTTATTCCGACCGGATCAGCCACGCCTTCGCCTTCGCGGCGAAGCATCTCCCGCCCCGAGCGCGGCGGGGCAGCGGGGGGCTCCACCTGACCCAGCCGGCCAACGTCGCGGTGATCCTCGCCCGATACGGCTGCGACGAGATCACGATCATCTCGGGGATCCTGAGCCACCTGGTCAACGAGGCCTCCTACGGGAGCCGAACCCAACTGTCCAACAAGATCGCCGAGAAGTTCGGCGCGATGGTCTCCCAGGTGATCGGCGATGTGGCGGAACCGCGATACGATTCGCGGGGACGGGAGCGGAATTGGGAAGTCTGCCGGATGGACTATCTCGCCAACCTCTCGGCGGCGGGACCCCGCTCCCTCGACATCTGCGCCGCCAACCAGATTCACCTCTGTGGCTCAACCCTCACCGACATCCGGCGACTGGGCATCGAATATCTCTCGACCTATGCGGAAGCGCCGGCGGAACAGACGCTCTGGTGGTATGGCAGCGTCATCACCGCACTCGAGGCAGTGCCCAGCGGACCGAGGACCGGGATGCTCCTCGAACTGAAGGGCCTGATTGAGCTCCTGGCCCAGGAATTGGAACAGCAGGGGAGCTGACTCGACCACTCCCTGCCGCCTCCCTCCCCAGTAGACTATCGCTATATTGCACTTACAGATGGACAATTCCCCCACGCTGCCGGCCCTCGCCACGCTGCCCAGTGCCTTCGCTGCTGCGTGTCGCCATTCCCGTACCGACAGTGAGTTGTTCGAGCGCTGTCGCGAAGCGTTGGTCCGGCGATTCAACAGCGACCGCATCTGGCTCTCCGTAAACGCCCCCAATGGTGTCCGACCGGTCGTAGCCGCTACTCCCGAGTGGGTAGCGAGCGCCAAGGAAGTCACCCGGCTCTCCAGCGGACAGACCGAGGTAATAGTCCACGCCGATCCCGAGCCGGCGAGGCAGATGGCCAGTGCGGCCGTCCCAATCGCCCTTGGCCTCGCGGTCATGGTAGAGCTGCATTCGGTATTGCGGGAGCGGCAAGAAGCGCTCGAGGATGCGGCATTCCAGCTTCGGGCCCTTCGGCAGGTGGCCCGGCTGCTCTCTTCGGTGCACTCGTCGGAAGAAACCGAGAATCTGATTCTCGATTTCATGACCGAAGTGTTCTTCGCATGGTGGGCGTGCCTGTACCGCCCGCAGGCCGATGCCTACATCCCGAAGGTCTTCCGGTCCCTGAAGGGACCGATGGCGCTCACGCCGATCGATCTGGCGGCACTCGACAAGGAGCTGCCGAGCGGGACGCCAGCGCTGAGCACCGCCGATGCCGCGCTGGCGCGCCTGCTACCTCCCGATACCCAGCTGGTGGTCACGCTGGATGCTGGCGTCGAACGGCTGGCGGTTCTCGCGCTGGGGCCGCGGCTGCAGGAGCAGGGCTATGGCGCACCGGAATACGAATTGGCCGGCACCCTCGCCTTCGCGGCGGCGATCGCGCTGAAGAACGCTCACCTCGTGGAGCAGTTGCAGAGCGCCGCGACCACCGATCCGCTGACTTCACTCGGCAACCGGCGTGCGATGGAAGAGCGGCTGGATGCCGAACTGTCGCGCGGCCGCAGGCACTCGCTGCATACCAGCGTCGTCCTGGTTGACGTAGACCGGTTCAAGCTGGTCAACGACACCCTGGGGCACGCCGCCGGAGACCGTCTGCTGGTCTTGATCGGCCAGATTCTCCAGCACCAGTGCCGGACGCTCGATGCCGTGGGACGCATGGGAGGGGATGAATTCCTGGTCATCCTGCCCATGACCACCGCCGAGGAGGCGATGGCCTTCATCAGTCGGGTGCAGGGTAGCGTCGCGGCGCTGGAGCGGAGCCATCCCGAATTCGGCCGCCCCTCGCTCAGCATGGGCATCGCCGAGGCACCGCGGCACGGCGCGAGCCCGAGCACGCTGCTCGCCGGTGCGGACTCGGCACTGTACCGGGCCAAGCGGGGTGGCCGCAATGCGGTCGAAGTCGCCGAGGATATGTAGATGGCGGATCCCGAGTTCATCCTCCTGGGCGACGCGCTCTGGCTGGACTTCGCGAACACCGCTCCGTTCCTTCCGCATCGCCACGATCACCTTCCCGACCATGCGGCGTACGTCCGCTGGAACCGAGCGCTCAAGTTGAGCGCCGAGAGCGATGTCGCCATCGACCGGGTGCGGCGGCTGCGAGATCAGTTGCTGGAGATGGCCCAGTGCCTCGATGCCGGCCGAACTCCATCGTCGGCGCTGACCCAGGCGATCAACGGTGTGCTCGGCGGACTGGAGGGAACCGAGCAGTTGATCCGGGTGGGCGGAGCCTGGCGCCTTCGATTTCAGACGATGCGACCCCCTACGCCGGTCGAGGCGATTGCCGCCTCGGCCGCGGCTACGCTGGCCAACCCACTGGCCTACGTGCGCCGGTGCGCTGGCATTGATTGCGGTCTGTACTTCACCGACCTCACTCCCCAACAGAGCCGTCGTTGGTGCAGCCCGGGGCGTTGCGGCCACCGCGGGCGAGTTGAACGACGCCGGGTGAGTCGCGCGACCCCGCTGCTATGACCCTCGTGCGGCAGGCCGCCGCATGACCACTCCGACGCCTTTCAATTATTTCCAGCGGACCGAGGCGGCCCTCGGCCACCGGTATCGGCTCGAGAACATGGTGGCGTCCTCGCGGGAGCGAGTGCTGTTCATCGCCCACGACAAGACGCTCAATCGCCGGGTCAGTCTCCGGGTCAACTTCTACCCGGATGACAAGATCCGCGCCTGGTTCCTGAGAGAGGCCGAGGCGTTGGCTCAGCTGGATCACCCAGCGCTGCGGCACGTCTATGACGCGGGGGTGGTCGGAGAACTCGCCTACCGGGTCGGCAACTGGATCGAAGGCGAAAGCCTGCAGGAGGCGGTGCAGCGCGGGCCGCGTCCCTTCCCCACCGTCCACACGCTGGCGCGGGACATCCTCACCGGACTCGAGCACGCGCACGCCCATGGCATCATCGCCCGCCGGGTAGTGCCGGCCTCGCTGCTCTTGAACCTGGCGGGACGCGGTACGGTCACCGACCTCCGGTACTGCAACTGGACCCTCCCCGTCATCCCACCGGGAGAGGAGCCGTCGGGAAAGCCGTTCATGGCGCCTGAAATCCGGGGTGGCGCCGCGGGCGACCCGACGAGCGACATCTACACCGCCGGCACCATCCTCTACTTCGCCGTCACCGGTCACGAGCCGCCGCTCGACCCGCTGACCCTGAAAGCACCCTCAGAACTTCGCCCCAACTGCCCCCGCACCATCGAACGGATCCTGCTCCGGTCCCTGCGCCCGTCTCCGGACGACCGGTACCTGACTGCGGCCGAGATGCTCGAGGACTTCGCTTCGGATGCGGGGACATTCGACAATCCCGCGGCCGCCCCGGGGCCTCGCCTCGGAGTTACCGAAAGCGAAGATGGCCGGCATTGGGAGAAGCGGCTCCGTCGCGCGTTGGGGGACGACTACGAGTTGCTGAGCTCGCTGGGCACCGGAGGATACGGCCGGGTCTACCGGGTCCGGGACCTCCATCTGGAGCGGGAAGTCGCCCTCAAGGTCCTGCATCCCCACTTCACCCGGGAACCGGCGGTGGTCGAGCGATTCCGGCGGGAGGCGCAGCTCGCGGCGAGGCTCAACCACCCCAACATTGTCAATATTTATGACATCGGAGGAAGAGCCGGCTTGATTTGGTACACCATGGCGTTCGTCCGCGGACCGAACGTCGCCCAGGTGGTGGAGCGCGACGGGCCGTTGCCGGTGGATCGGATCGTAAGGTTACTCAAGGAAGCGCTCTCCGCCTTGGCCCAGGCCCATAGCGCCGGGTTAGTGCACCGAGACATCAAACCTGAGAACATGCTCACCGAGCCGGACGGAAGCCTTCGCATCACAGACTTCGGCCTGGCGCTCGCGCTGCGCGGCCAGGGAAAATTCGGCGGCGCGACGAGCCAATCAGGAACCCCGATGTTTGCGAGTCCGGAACAGCTTCTGGGAGAACGAGTTGACCAACGCTCCGATCTCTACAGCCTGGCGGCAGTCGCTTGTTTTGCGCTGCTCGGACGGCCGCCTTTCTCGGGGTCGACCGTGGAACAGGTGCTGGGTCGGCAGACCACGAACCAGCTTCCGCCGCTTCGTGAAGAACGTCCCGATTTGAGCGAAGACCTGGAGCGAGTACTTGCTCGCGCGCTCCATGCAGAGGTTGAACAGCGGTTTCCATCGGCGGCTGAATTCTTACAGGCAGTCAATCGCGCGACTGGTAGCGGGCTTCGAAGACGCAGCGGTGAATGGGCCAAAACAGCACTCAAATGGTGGAAACCGACCCCTTGACTACAGTGGTCAACTGCCCATTTTTATGTCGGCTTAAGTGGCCAACTAATTGGCCGGGTAGACGACCAGCAGGATCCCCTTCTGGCTCAACGAGAGACCCGGGTACGATGCCCGGGTCTTTTTTCTAACTGGTGAGGCGGGATTGGCCCGCTCTCACTCAGCGGTCGGCCGGTGTGGGTGCTTCACCAACACCCCGACGATTTCCACCCCAGCAGGAGTTTGGCAGCATGGCACGCACCACCGGCACTGTGAAGTGGTTCAACGACGCGAAGGGCTATGGCTTCATCACGCCCGAGAACGGAAGCAAGGATTGCTTCGTGCACCACACCGCCATCAAGGCCGACGGCTTCCGCAGCCTGGCCGAGGGCGATCGCGTCGAGTTCGACATCGTGGAAGGCCAGAAGGGGCCGGCCGCCGAGAACGTCATGAAAGTGGGTAAGTAAGCCCAACGAGCAGCGCAGCTTTGCGGGCAACGGGGGCAGGGTCGCGCGTCAGGGCGTCCCCTGCCCTCGTCTATTTGTGGCGGTAGATGACCCGGCCGCGGGTGAGGTCGTACGGGCTGAGCACCACCGTGACCCGGTCTCCCTCAAGCACCCGGATCTTGAACTTGCTCATCTTGCCCGCCGCGTACGCCAGGATGGAGTGCCCGTTCTCGAGGAGCACCCGGTAGTTACGGTCGGGGAGCACCTCGCTCACGACGCCTTCCATCTCGATTCCCTCTTCCTTGGCCATCCAGTTCGCTCCCTGTAGGTGGGGTTTCCGGGTGAGGAATCTCGCCTCCGGCTGTTCCGGAGGCAACCTGCAGGACTACACGCCCGTAGTCCCCTGCCCCAACCGCTCCAGCTCCGATTCGACCAGCTTCGCCAGCTCCTCGATCACCCCGACATCGAAGGTGAATTTCGCTCCGGCCGCCTGATACAGCTCGGGCAGCGATCGGGTTGCGCCAAGCGCCAGGGCCGAGCGGTATTGGCGCACCGCTTCAGCGGAATTCTGCATGCTGTTCCGCCAGACCTGGAGCGCTCCGATCTGGGCCAGGCCGTATTCGATGTAGTAGAAGGGGTGGAGAAAGATGTGGAGCTGGCGGTACCAGCGGGCCACTCGTTCCTGTTCGAGGCCCGACCAGTCCACCCCCCGCTCGAAGCGGCTGCGGATCCGGAGCCACGCGGCGTCTCTCGCGTCCCGGTCCCCGCCCTCACCGCTGGTGTAGAGCCAACTCTGAAACGCATCCACCGACGCGACGTGCGAGAGCGTCAGCAGCACGTCTTCCAGGTGCTCAATCCGGGCGCGCCGGAAGTCTTCGGCATCGAAGAATCCCCCGTCCTGCCGATCCAGGTAGGGCGAGGCGAGCAACTCCATCGACATCGACGCCAGCTCGCACATCTCGAGGCCGGGGTGGCGCAGCCAGATGAGCGGCTGGCGCCGTGCGGCAAAGGCGTGGAACGCGTGTCCGCCTTCGTGCAGCAGGGTCGATACGTCCTCGAGGACGCCAACCGCGTTCATGAAAATGAACGGCCGCCCGCGATAGTGAAGCGTCTCACAGTAGCCGCCTGGCGCCTTGCCTTTGCGGGAGTCGAGATCCAGCAGCTGTTCCGCCATCATGGTCCTGAACTCGGCGCCGCAGGCCGGTGAGACGCGCTCAAAGACGTGGCTCGTGCTCTGAATGAGCTGTGCCGCTGATTCAAACGGCCGGATCGGAGGGCGGCCGTCGGGGTCGGCGCCCACATCCCAGGGGCGCAGCTTGTCGAGTCCCAGCCGCTCGGCCCGCCGGCGCATCAGGCGTTCGACCGCAGGGGCGATCACCGCCTCGACTGCCTCATGGAAACGGCGACAGTCCGCCGGGGTGTAGTCGAAGCGGCACTTGGAGCGGAAGGCGTACTCTTCAACGTTGGGGAATCCCGCATTGGCGGCGATGCGCGAACGCAGGTCGAACAGCACGTCGAAGATGTCCATCAGCTGGGTTCGCTGCTCGAAATAGGCGCCGGCACCCAGCCGGAAAGCCCGCTCCCGTACCTCACGATCGGTGCTCTGGAGGAAGGGCTGGAGTTGCGGAATGGTCTTCTCGCTCCCATTCCATTGCACCGTCAACCCACCGGTCAGCTTCTGATAGCGCGCGCCGTACTCCTCGACCTGGGTCATGAGGGGCACGTTGGCTTCGCGGAAGATTTCGATATGGGTTCGGAACTGGGCCAGCGCCTGCTCCAGGTCGGGGTGGCTGTAGCCGCTCTCCACCAGGCGTCGGGCGAGCTCGACTCCCTGCTCATCCGCCCGCGGGATGACCACACCGGAGAAGCGGAGATGGCGCGCCTCCTTCACCTGATCGGTCGTGTCGGAGGTATAGGCAATCATGGCGAGACCTGCGGCCTCACTGAGCACTTCCTCCAGGCGTGACCAGTCTGCGAGCCACGGCTCCATCCCTTCTTGCGAAAGCGGGCGTATTGCCAGCTCCCTGTAGAAGGGCAGGACGTCGTCCCAGTTTGCCTCGATGAACTCGTCTGGTGTCAGACTGCTGATGGGGCGTTTCGGCGGCATGGCCGGCTGATCTGGTCCCCTCGGCTACCGGCCGGTGAGTGTGGTTAGAGGACTAGCTGCTGCTTTCATCTGTCCCGACCATGGCGCGTTGGTGATAGAGATAGGCCAGACCCAGCGAGACCAGACCCAGGATGAACGCCGACCCGACCCGATACAGGGCGTCGAGCGACGAGAGGTCAGAGAATACCACCTTCAAGACCGCGATGCCCAGTACGCCCATGCCGGCCTGCCGCAGGACCTTGATGGAACGGCGGAACCCGGCGGCGACCAGCCCGCCTGCGAACGCGATCCACCAGGCGCTCACCGAGAGACCGCTCGCAAGGTTCGCGGTCTGATCGTCCAGCGAACTCTGGTCGAACAAGGTAATCAGCTCACCGGTGACGCCCAGCCAGACCAGCACCCCGCCCAGTAACCACAGGAGAGCCCGCCCGTTCATTCCCCGGAGGAGTCGGGCTTGTGCCGTACCGCTCTTCAGCAACCCTGCCGCGAGAGCGAAGACAGTGCCGCAGGTGGCCCAGAGCGCTAAAGCCCAGGGACCGACGAAGGCACGCTCGGTATCGTCACGGCGGGGAAGATCATCGCCGACAAGGTGAGTCAACGCGAGCGCCAGCGCGATCAGAGAATACCAGCGTCCGTCATCGCGATTCAGCTTGTGATCGGCCGCGGCCCAGATCAGGGTGAGCGCCAGCAAGGCCCAAACCGCGGGTAGACCTGTCCATTGGTTCATCGCCGCGGCCGCGAGGGCCGAGGTGCCGACCATCGCAAACGCACGGCGAGGAGTGCCGTAGCCAACCAGGAGGTAGGGAATCCCGATGATAGCCGCGATGAGTCCCGGCTGGTGGTCGAACAAGTCTGGAGCAAACCCGTGGAGCGCCCAACCGAGGAGAATCGGGGTGATGTAGAAGTAGAACGTCTCCCCGATCGAGATCCGCGGCCCACCGGGAGCGACGGTGAACCCGGGCGCCCAGATCCCCGAAGCGCGCCAGGCCCGCCACCAGACCGGGGCGGCGAGAACCAACCCACCCAGCGCGGTCATTCGATGCGAGTCGGTGAGCTTGTCGTCGGCAAGGCCGAGGATACCCCATCCGCCGGCGAAGGAGAGGAGCCGCGTCTCCCACCAGCCTTCGCGTAACCCGACGAAGAGTCCGGCAGCGCCGCCCAACAGCGCGTAGGCGAAGAGCCACGTGGTCGCGGCCTCGCGCAGGATTCCCGAGGTGGCGATGCCGAAGTAACTCAGCGCAACGAGGAAGGTCGCGATCCTCCAGTGCCGCTGGGCGGAGACCCAGCCGAGGCCTATGGCCATCGTGGCGAGATAGAGCAGAAGCGCGTTGACGCTCCCCGTCTCCTTGCCGAGCAGGATCGGAGCGAAGAAGGCACCAAGTACGGCGGTGGCTCCCAGGGCCTCGCGATTGATCGCGTAGGCCAGGAAAGCGACGGCCACCGACACCAGTGCGAGTCCCACTATGCCGGTGAAGGGCGGAAGGAACCCGTAGAGGCGAGTCGCGGCCCAGACCGCGAGGTAGACAATCGCTCCGCCGGCGCCGATCAGTGCCGCGCCATAGGTCCGGAGGCCCTTCTCATGGAGCCTCCATCCGATCGCTCCCACCGCGACGCCGGCGAGCGCTCCTCCGCTGCAACGGACGAGCGGCGAGATCCAGCCCCGATCGAAAGAGAGCTTGAGCAGGAATCCCGCGGCCACGACGACGAAGATCACGCCGACCGCAAGCAGGCCGCGTTGCCCCAGCCACTGTTCCGAGTCGGTCTTCGCGCGACGGCGCGGAGGAGCAGAGGGTGCAACCGAGGGCCGCTCTGGTGTGGAACTGGAAACCCAGGGAATCGCTGGTGGAGGAGGCGCTGCATGCTCCGGAGGTGGTTCTGCGGCTTCCACCGGCCGTGGCGGCTCGAAAAGGCGGGCGCTCGACGGAGGCTTCTCTCGGGCTCTCGGTGAGGGCAGCCCCGGCCAACTGACGGACCAGCCGCTCCAGCGTCGCGACGCGCTGCTCCAACAGCTCGAACCGCTTGTCGGTGCTCACGTCAGACCCTCCTTGTCGTCAGACCCGAACCCGATCCAGCGCCTGGTGGAACTCCTCTGCCGTCTGCCAGCGGTCGGCCGGCTTCTTCGCGAGTGCCTTGAGGATCAGCTCGGCGAAGGCAGGTGGGAGGCCGGGAACCATCGTGCGGGGATCCGGCGGTGTCTCCTGCACCTGCTTCAGCAGAATCGAGCCGAACGATGTCGCGTTGAACACTCGCTTGCCGGTCGCGCATTCGAAGAGCACGGTCCCCGCGGCATAGAGATCGGCCCGGCCATCAACCGATTCGCCCATCAACTGCTCCGGCGCCATGTACTCCGGCGTGCCGATGATGCTGCCCGAGGCGGTGAGCTGGTCGCGCGGCTGGCGGGCCTCCATCAGGCGAGCGATTCCAAAATCCATCACTTTCAAGAAACCTTGAGCATCCAGCACCAGGTTGGGCGGCTTGATGTCACGATGAACAATGCCCTGGGCATGCGCGACCTCAAGCGCCCGGCAGAGCTGCCGCCCAATGGTCAGGATCACGCCGAGGGGCAGCGCTCCCCGCTGGTCGAGCAGCTCATCCAGCCCGGTGCCCTCGACGTACTCCATGGTGATGAAGTAGGTGCCATCCGACTCGCCGAGGTCGTGGGTGCGCACCACGTTGGGGTGGGAGATTTTGCGGGCGAGCCGGATTTCCTGCTTGAAGCGCTCCAGCAGATGGGCATCGCCGAGCAGGCCGGGTTGCAGAGTCTTGATCGCGATCTGCTCTTGCAGCTCCCGGTCGAACGCGCGATAGACGACGCCCATTCCACCCGCGCCGAGCTGTTCCCGTATTTCGTAGCGATTGGCGAGCACCGAGCCCGGCATGAGCTTGCTTGGAGTGTGAACCGCGGAACTCGGCGAGGACACCGAGACGGTGCGGCTGCCACTCGTGCCGCCCAGGAACTCGACCAGCCGCTGCTTCTCCCGCAACTCGACCAGCATGCGCTGGAAGGCTTCGGCCAGCTCGCCGATCTCGTCGTGGGACTTGATATCGAGGTTACCCTCGTAACGACCCTCGGCCACTTCCCGGGTCATGTCCACCAGTTGGCGCAGGGGACTCGTGATCTGGCGGGCGAGGATGAGCGAGATGATCAGCGCGATGCCGAGTGCGGCGAAGAACGCGTAAACGATCGAGCGCTGCAGCAAGGTGAAAGGCGCCAGCTCCGCCTCGCGGGCGCGCAGACCGGCGTACTCTCCCACCGTGACACCGGAAGCGGTCTGGAGCGGTCCTACCGCCGCCATCCAGGTCATTCCCCCTGCCTTCACTCCGAGTCGCTTGGGAACACTGTCGGGAGCCGTTCCCTCGGCGGTACGCTTGCGCAGCGCCTCGTCGAGCGTACCGGCGGGAAGGGTTGATGCCGCGACCCGTGGAACCCCTAGCGTATCGAACGCGATGAACACGACTTCCGAAGCAGTCTGACGTTTGAGCCGGTCGGCAAACCCCGTGTCGATCGCCAACGCCATGACCAGGGCGCCGACCACGGAGCCGCTGGGAGGGACCAACGGGACGGCGATCGCCTGAAACAATGAGTCACCAGCAGGAGTAGACTCCACCCAGATTCCCTGCGTCGGAGTGCCACCTAGTGCCTCGCCGATCAGGACGCTGTTCCCGAGTGAATCGCCGAATGCCGTAGCCGAGCGGGTCGAGGCCTGCAACACGCCGGCCTGATCGGTGATCATCGCCCAGGCTGCGTCTCCCTGCTTGCGGAACTCATCGGCCTGGTCCAGGAGATCGGCGCGATTGACGATGTGGAGCGCTTTTTCGATGCGAGAGATATTGGTGGGAAACTGGGCCAGCACCCGTGACGACTGCTGCAACGCGTGACTCCGGCCCGCCAAGGCATCGTCGATCGCCGACTGAGTCGCCTGGAGACCGCGGTCAATCGCGGCGTCGGCCGCCTGGCTCGCGCGAAGCCGGATCAGCGCCAGCGCGCCGCCCAGGATGGCGACCACCAGGAGGACGATCGCCAGGAAGAGTTTGAGGCCCAGGCCTCGCAAGAGCGGCGACTTAATACCGGCGGCTCCGGTCGGAGTAGGACCTGCCGTTCTTGTCCTTGTGCTGCACTAAACGATAGCCGCGGGCGTCCAGAGTCAACGCCAACGGCGCCGTACTACTCTGCGTCACCTTGAGCGGACTGGTCACCTCGGGCGCTCGTTCGTGCCAGGCGTGCAGGATGTAGTCCCCAGGCGGTACTCCGGCCATGCGAAAGGTCCCGTCAGCCCCCGGCTGAGCGTACAGCGACGTCTCCTGTACTACAACCAGACCCCGCATGCTTGCGTGCACATTGCAGTACACCTTGATGACGCCGGCCCGGTCGAAGCGCACCGACTTCGCGGTCCCGCGCCCATACAGTCCCAGATCGAATGGATCCTCGGGTGAAACCGAGAAGACATTGTGATTGAACGGATCGTGATTGGGGAAGGCGACGGTGGAGCCGCGGGGTACCACGATCAGCCGGGGCACGAATTGCTTATCCTCGGTCGCGATCTCTACTGTAGTGGGAGTTCCGGCCGGGGCTTGATCGCCGGTGAGCCACAAGACAGCCTGGCCTACATCGGAAGGACGATCGCTGTTGTCGAGGAGGGTCACCTGCCCCGTCACGGTTACGCCCTGAGCCAAAAGGGGTACCTTCCCTGCCGAGATCGCCAGGGCCACTGGTACGATCCAAATCCCAAATGACCGGCGTATCTTACGCATTGTTCATAGCTTAGCCCCTCGACCCGAGGGGCGTCAACCGGGAACCACAAGGCGGTTTTCCACTTATGAAGAGCGCGACCCTCAGAGCGGTCTGCCTTTCTTGCGTCGTCGCGACCCCGCTCTGGGCCCAGGACAATCCCAAGCCGGAAGTGGATCTCAAGGTGATGGTCCTGATGAACGGCTTCTACACGAGCGGAAAGACCAACAACGTCGACTTGCCGCAGGTGGCTGTGCCTCCGAGTGCCGGGGACAGTTTCCCGGCCGACGGACTGGGTGCCACGATACGGCAGAGCCGGGTAACCGCTCATGGCTTCCTGGCCGGCGTTGCAGGTGGAGACTTCAATGCGGAACTGGACGTGGATTTCTGGGGTGGACAGCAACCCTCGAACGGCGGACGAACCTTCCCGCTGCTGAGAATCCGGCGGGCCTGGGCTCAGATGACGTGGGACTGGTTCAATGTTCTCGTGGGCCAGGAGGCGCCGCCGATCGTCGAGCTGAATCCCTCCTCGCTCGCGAGTATCGGGCTATCCTCACTCTCGGCTTCCGGAAACCTCTGGCTCTGGATTCCTCAGATCCGGCTGACCGGAGATCTCCTCACCAGCGACAAAGGGAGACTGAGCCTCGAGGCGACGGTGTTGGCTCCAACAGGATATGAGGCGCAGGGCGCATTCCTGACCCAACCCGACGAAGCCGAGGCGAGCAAGCGGCCCTATCTGCAGAGCCGAATTCTCTACCGCTGGGGCGAGGGGGATCACAGTGGACAAGTCAGCGTCGGCGGTCACCTCGGCTGGTTCGCGACGACGGGAGATTCGCTGCTGGATTCGAAGGCGGCGGCATTCCTGCTCCAAGCCCCGATCGGTCGCATGGTGGAGATCCGGGGCGAGGCCTTCGTCGGCCAGGCGGTCGCGGGACTAGGAGGCGGCGCGATCGGACAGAACTTCGGGTTGAATGGCGTGCCGGTTCGGACCAATGGCGGATGGGGACAACTTCTGGTGAGACCTTCGCCCGGCTGGGAAATCGGGGCGAGTTATGGAATAGATGATCCCAAGGACGACGACCTGGATATCGCGACGCAGCGGCTCAAGAACGAAACTGTGGTCGGCGAGATCCAATGGCGCCCCGCCCCCCTCATCCTCGGCATCGAGTTCCGCCACATCGCGACGACGTATGGTGGCGGGACGGAGACGGCGAACCACGTGAATCTTGCGCTTGGTGCGGAGTTCTGAGTAGCGGGCGTCTAGCTGTTAAGCTGTTAGCTCGTAAGCTGGCTAGTCGCTCAGCGACGGCTAATGGCTAATAGCTCACGACTCGCGACTCACGGCCGGCTAAGGCTTCTGGCTTACGGCTTCAACCTCCGGCACCGGCGTCTCCCCCGTATGCATCGGAATGTGATCCACGTGGAAGGCGAGAATGCTCACCAGCGCCACGATGACTGATCCGGCATAGAATGGCGCGCCGTGACCGATGTACTGGAAAAGGTTGGTTGCGAAGAGCGGTCCGATGATCCGGCTGATCCCCGCGTAGGTCTGCGCCACTCCCATCGTCGTTCCCAGCTCGTCCTTCTCCGAAACTCGTGACATCAGCGCCGTCGTCGAAGGGAAAAGGAGTGCGGTACCCACCGGCACCAGAGGAATGAGCAGGGCGAGCTGCCAGAGATTGCGGGCCAAGGGGTAGACGGCAAGACCCACGATCAGAAACAGGGCACCGAGCCGCATTGCGCGCGTCTCCCCAATCCGGTCCACGATCGGCCCCAGCACTGCCACCCGCATCACGATGTTGAGGAGCCCGGTATAGGTGAAGAAGAAGCCGATGGTCTTCTCGGTGACGCCGTGCTCCTCCTTCAGGAACAGCGCGAGGATAGCGGTGAGCGAGGTGAAGGCCAGCATTCCGATGCCGTAGATCCACACATAGCGAGACACCGACCGTGTCGGGTGGCGCAGCACCATCCAGGCCGCGTGCCAGATCGGTTTGCGCTCCCGGGGCTGGGGGCTGGCCGTCGCCTTCCGGGATTCGGGGAGCCAGCGCCAGGCGAAGTACGCATTCGTCGCACAGAGCGCCGCCGCGATGAATCCGGGCCACGACCGGCCCAGATGAATGGCGAGCCCGCCGATTACCGGCCCAAATACCACACCCACATTGGTTGATGCCGAGAGCCATCCCAGCGCCTTGGCCCGATCGGAAGGCCGGACAGTGTCCGCCACGTAGGCCTGCGCCACGCCCGTCGTCCCGCCGCCCGCGCCCTGAATCAAGCGAGACAGGAACAGCAGCCAGACCGTCGTGGCGAGCCCGAAGACGAGGAACGCAATCGCAGAAGCGGTGAGTCCGACGACGAGCGCGGGTCGGCGACCATAGCGATCCGAGACTCGGCCCCACACCGGTGCCGCGATCAATTGGGCGATGGAGAAGGCGCCGATCAGCCAGCCGATCATTACCGGTGATGCGCCCAGGTCAGTGGCGTAGAAGGGAAGGATCGGGAGCACGAGCATCAACCCGATCATGTCCACGAAATTGACCGCGATCAGCACCGAGAGGCGCTTGATCTCGGGAGTCATCCTGGGCCCGGTCATCCCGACACCGCAGGGCGTTCACTGCCAAGCAAGAAGACGACGGCGCTCAACACCATCAAGAGAACTCCATAGGCCGCCGCGACACCGACGTCGCCCTGGCGCAGGCTGGAAAGGATTTCGAGTGACAGTGGACGGGTGTCGTACGTGTAGAGGACAACCGAGGTGACAAAGTCTCCGAGTCCCGTAACGAAGGCGAGTGTCGCTCCGGCCGCGATCGCCGGCCGCAACAATGGAAGCGTCACCCGCCACAGAGTCCGCCACCTTCCCGCGCCCAGAGAGGCCGCGGCCTCGTCCAGCGAAGGATCGAGCGCGCGAAATCCGGCGAGGATGGAACGGCTGCTGATGGGCAGATTCCGGACGAGATACGCGAGCGGAAGCAGCCAGACCGTTCCGATCAGCACCACTCGTCCCGCCAGCGGTGCGTGAACGCTGAACATCGTGGCCAGGGCGATTGCGAAGACCGTCCCCGGAACGACCCAGGGAAGACCCAGCGCCGCCTCGAGGGCGGGACCGAGCGGCGATCGCCGGCGGACCACGAGCAGCCCCGCAGCGAGAGCTATTGCCAGAGCCACCAGCGTCGAACCACTCGCCATCCAGAGACTGTTGACGAGCGGGTGGAGCCGCTCCGGCTCGCTGAACAGAGCGGTGTAGTTGGATGTGGTGTAAGCGGGAGGGAGGAGTTGGGTGGTCCAGGTCCCGATTGGCACGAAGGACAGCAGCAGCAGGGTGAGATGAGGCAGCAAGAGCAGCACTGCGAAGACCCAGCCTCCTACCGTTGCGGCCGCACGCGCCGCAGGACTTTCGATGTGCCGCCGCTCGGGAGCGGTTCCCTTCTGTCCTCGCGTCCCCGTCTGCCCCGCACTACCCCTCAAGAACCAGAGTCCCGCGAGCGCCACCAGGCTCAGCGCGACTGTCTGCACCATCGCCATGCCGTACTCGCCGTTGAGCCGGGTGAAGACGATTTGAGTCGGCATCACCCGGAACCCGCCGCCGAAGATGTAGGGGGCGCTGAAGGAGGCGAGTGCCGTCATGAAGGTGAGCAGCGCCGCACCCAGGAGCGAAGGGGCCATCAACGGGACCACCACACGCCGCATCAGGCGCCAGCGTCCCGCGCCGAGCGATGCCGCGGCCTCGAGCATGGCGGGGTCGAGCCGCGCGAGACCAGCACGGGTCAGCAGGTAGAAGTAGACGTACATCGAATAGGCGTGGACGAGCAGGATGGCCCAGGCCCCCTGCAGTCGCCAAGGCGCTTCCTCCAAACCAAAGACGGCCTGCACCAGTCGCGCGGCGAACCCCGTCTCACCGTACAGGAAGAGAAAGGCAACCACACCCACGAGCGGCGGGAGCACCACGGGCAAGGCGACCAGGGCGCCCAGCACGCGCCGTCCAGGGAAAGTGAACCACTCGAAGAGAAAGGCGAGCGGAATACCGATCAGGGCACAGAGGGCGACACTGGCCACCGAAATCCAGACACTGTTCCAGAGCGCATGCCACTCGCGCGGCTCGGAGACGAATCGCTGCACGTAGGCCAGGGTCCAGCCTTGCGGCGAATGGACGCTCTCGGTCAACACCAGGATGAGGGGATAGACGACGAGCCATACGACGAGCAGGAGCAGTCCGAGAGCCGCGAGGCGAGACCGGGAGGTGCTCGGACTCATCGCTCGCCAGCCGGAAAGAGGTGCAGCCCGCGCTCCGCGGGCTCGATGCCGACTACGGTGTCCGGTTGCGCGGCCTCGGGCAGTCCCTCGACCTCGATGGACCGTCCATCCGAAAGCTGCACGGTGTAATACGCCGTGGCGCCGGTGAACCGGCGTTCGACCACTCGGCCGGTTACCGCTCCGTTGCCCGGAATGCCGAGACGGATTGCCTCCGGTCGGGCAATCAGGAGCGCCTTGGCTCCAGCCGGCAGGCTCGCGGCAAACGGAAGCCTCCAGGAGCCGTCGGCAACTCCGATCACCGTATGACTCGGGCTCTGCTCCATCACGGTGACCTCGAGCGCGCTGGACCGCCCCACGAACCTCGCCACGAAGGGATTGGCCGGTTGGGAGTACAACTGATCGGGACTGCCCACCTGCTCCACTCGGCCAGCACTCAGCACCGCGACGATCTGTCCCAGGTCGAAGGCTTCGTCCTGCTCGTGGGTGACGATGACGGTGGTAATTCCCACCCGCTCGATGACACCGCGGATCTCCCGTCGGGTCCGCTCACGCAGGGTGGGATCCAGATTGGAGAGCGGTTCGTCGAGCAGGAGGACCCGAGGTTCCGGCGCGATCGCTCGCGCCAGGGCGACCCGTTGCTGTTGTCCACCGGAGAGCTCTCCCACCCGCCGCCGTTCGTATCCCTCCAGTTCCACCAGGCGGAGCGATTCCGCGATGCGACTCCGCAGTGCCTCGCCTTTGACACCGAGCGATTCCAGCCCGAAGGCAATGTTCTCGCCCACGTCGAGATGGGGGAAGAGCGCATAGTGCTGAAACACCATGCCGAAACGCCGAGCCGCGGGCGGAACCCGGGTGACATCTTCACCATCCACGACGATGCGACCCGAGTCGGGCGTCTCGAACCCGGCCAGGAGCCGCAGTGTTGTCGTCTTCCCACTCCCACTCGGCCCGAGCAGCGCCAATACCTGGCCTCGACTCAGCTCTATCGAGACGCCGTCCGCCGCGACGGTCTCGCCGAAGCGCTTGCTCACCCGATCGAGGACGAGATACGGAGGCTTCACTTCGGTGCTCACGGTTTCCATCTCCCTGAGCCTCGCACGTGCTGATCCCAGTAGGTCATCCAATCGCCGCCTTTAGTGGCGAGCATCTCCCAGTCCATCGGCGCCACCTTCATCTCCTGTTCGACATCGGCTACCCATTGGGGAACCGAATCGGCCGGGAGATCGAGTCGAGCGGGTAGCCGAAAGACCTTCCGCGCGGTCAGCAGTTGTCCCTCGATGCTGCCGACGAACTCGATGTACTCCTTCGCCGCTTCGGGGTGCTTGGCACCGCGCACCAGGGCCACCGCATCATCGATCACCACCGTCCCGCTCGAGGGAAAGGTGTAGCCGAACGGCATGCCCTTGGAGCGGCTGATCAGGATATCGGGGAGGTCCCACAAGGTCACCAGCCCCTCCTGCCGCGCGAGCTTCTCGTCGAGCAGTGCCGGATTCAACGCATAAGTTCGGGTTTGCGCGTCGAGCCGGCGCAGCCACGCCATCGCACGAGTGGTGTCGCCCGTCTCCCGGATGCTCCGCTCGATGATCAGCCCCCAGATCGCGCGCATGGTTCCACTCGCAACCGGATCGCGAATCAGCACTCGATCGTGCCAGCGCGGCGCCAGCACATCGTCCCAGTCCTTGGGTGCCTCGCTGGCCGACACCGCCGCGGAGTTGTAGGCGATGATGGCCGGCGTTCGGTAGACCGGGAAGTATTGATCTCCTCCGGTCTTCGGGACCGAGGATGCCCAGCTGGGACGATAGTCGGCCAGGAGTGAATCGGCTGCACCGCGCTGGAAGATGGTCGTGGGCCCGCCAAACCACACGTCGGCCTGGGGATTCACCTTCTCGAAGCGCAGGCGCTCGAGAATTTCCTGGCTGCCCAGGTCGAGCCAGCGGACGTCGATGTCGGGATGATGCGCTTCGAAAGCGTGCTCGATCAGAATGAGCTGGTCACGTCCGTGGGGCGAGTAGACGGTGAGCGGAACGCGATGGTCA
The DNA here is from genome assembly GCA_963821525.1 of uncultured Gemmatimonadales bacterium. Taxonomy (GTDB): domain Bacteria; phylum Gemmatimonadota; class Gemmatimonadetes; order Gemmatimonadales; family GWC2-71-9; genus DATBGE01. The sequence goes on from CAWGED010000019.1 coordinate 244,663, forward strand.
CGCCCACAATGGAGGAGGGCGCCCGACAAGAGAAGCGTGAGCAGTGAGCGGTGAGAGGTAAGCGGGCTGAATACCCACGCCTTACGGCGCACTGCCGCCACTCTTGGTTTCAGCCAGGGCCAGCAGATTGGCGAACAGCCTGAAGGCGCCGGGCACCCCGGCAGGAAGCTGTCGGAAGAAGCTCAGGCCGGTGTAGACGTAGGTCCCCGCACCCACCTTCGCGATCAGCAACCCGCCTTCGAGCGGCGGGTCTCCCGGATCATGCATCGACATGACCGAGTGATACTGGGGATCCCACGAGTGGGCGAAATAGAGGCCCCGTTCCTGGACCCACCCGGCCCAGTCACCCTGGCCGATGCGATTGGGACGAAGCAGGACGGGAGACACCGGCTGTACCGGAGTCACGTCGGCCGTTTCGTCCGTCACTCGGTCGTGGCCCCCGAGCAGCGCGGTTCCGCCGACCGAAGGAGATCCCCGCCGAGTCGTCGAGACTGTAGTAGTCCCCGGTGCGCGGCTTCCCACAGTGAGCGGATACGGAGCGTAGTCATTCAGGAAAAAGGCATACTGCTGGTACTGCACCAGGACGAGTCCGCCCTTTCGCGCAAAGGCGAGCAGGTTGTCGTTGTTCCCGGGCAGATCGGGGTCGGTTTCATACGCCCTGGGACCGACGATGATCGCCCTGAAGCTGGAGAGATCGGTCCGGTCCAGCGCCTTGCCGTCGAGCAGCTCGACCTTGAGACCGATGGTCTGCAACGCCTCGGGAACGCGATCCGCCGCGCCCCGGATGTATCCGATGCGCGCCACGTGCGGCAGCGTGAGGCTCGCCGAGTGGATCGTCGACTTGGCGTCCCGGTAGTAACTACGCGGCCTGATGTGGGAGTACGCGATCGTGAAACTTCCGCCGTCGTAGCGGTTGCCTGCCTCGTCCTGCGCAACTGCGAAGACCTCGTAGGAACCGGCGGTGAGCTTCTGAGGAGGCGGCAGTGTGAAGGTGAAGCTGGCCCGTTCGCCCTCCCGGCTGAAGTGAAACGGCTGCGCTGCGGGAGCGCTCCAGCCCTTCGGAACAGTCAGCGTCACCTTCCCTCGAGTCGAGTCGCGCGCGCCATGAGTCAGAGTCACGACGAACTTCCGGGCTCCGCTGCCGACCGGCCACAGTTCGGTCTCCGGCTGCAGCTTCACGTCAATTCGAGAAACAACGTTGACGGGAGAACGGATCTCGCCGCGGGCCTGATCGTTGGTGCGGTACACCACCTCCCGCGGCAGGTATCCGGTTCCGGAGCCCAGTGGGACCTGCGCCTCGACTTTGAATGGGGGATCCTCGAAGGGTAGACCCCAGCTGGAACGATTCGCCGGATCCCAGCGATAGAGATCGCCGTCCCGGGGCTCACGAAGGAAGTACGGTGTGGTCGGTTTCCACTGCTCGGGAACCTTCAGCCGGAGCCGCGCCGATGCGACGGTATTGGGCGCCAGCTGGCCGCCGCCTTTGCTCAGGGGTCTCCACCCCGAATCGCCCAGGCCGAGACAGGTGCCCCGGTGAATCGCCATCGGGACCGGGACGCTGGTGGCCGAATCCACATCGAGCCGCCAACCCAGCGACGGAGACACGAAGCAGAGATCCACGGCCTGCGCCGTGGCGCCCGCGTTCCAGACCGATGCCATTGCTCTCAGCTCCTGGCCGGGAACGACGCTGGAATCGTCGCTGTAGGCATCGACCAGGAGGTTGGAACTCCGCGCGATCGCGTCGCCCAGCCGGCCCGCCTCGCCTTCGAAATCCTCTTCGGGACCGGTTTGCCGAATCAGCTTCGCCGCCTCCGACAGATCCGAGCGGGCGGAGATGAGCAGTGCTGGAACCTTGGCCGCCTCTGTGGGCGAAATCGCCGCCCGGGCCTCGGCGAGCTTCGCGTTGTAGCGCTGCACGGCGCGATCCAGATTCGCCCGATCGGCGGGCTTGAGTGTCGCCGCGTCTGGGGTTCCGGCGAGCGTCGTGTCGATTCCCTCGAAGATCCCGCTGGTTCCCTTCCCGGTGCGGTCCTTGATCAACGCCAGCCGGATGACCGAGGGTCCGATGTGCTGCAGCTGACCCATGTCCTGCGACCGGTGCAGGCTGCGGCCCCGCATCGCGATCTGGTGGAATGATTGTCCAACGGCAGGATCCAGGGTGCCGCCCTGCAGCGTGATGGTTGTAGCCGCGGTATCGAACCGGGCACTGCGGTACAGTTTGAGCGGAGTCCAGGGAGCAAATCCCTCCTCCGTAAACAATTCGGGAAATCGAGTCGAGTCGCCCGCTATCTCGAACACTTCCGAAGCGGCCCAGCCAGCCGCCTGGTGCTGTCCATGCCCATCGCGGGGCGTGCCCGAGAAGATCGAAACGATGACCTGAGGACGGAACCGGCGGACGATCCGGACCACGTCCTTGAGCACGCTGTCCTTGGGCCAGTGGTCCCAGGTGTCGTCCAGCGACTTGGAGTATCCAAAATCGTAGGCCCGGGTGAAGAACTGTTGCGCGCCGTCGAGCTGTCGCGCCGCCAGTAGTTCCTCGCTCCTCAGCAATCCCAGCTCTTCCCCCAACTCCTCTCCGATCAGATTCTGTCCGCCTTCGCCACGATTGAGTGAGAGATACGCCGCGGCGGCTCCCGTACCCCGGACGAGCACGGTCAGCAGTTCGGTGTCCTCGTCGTCCGGATGAGCGCCGATCAGAAGGACCCGTTTGTACTGACCCAGCAGGCGAAGCTGTTGTTCCAGCGCTGGCAAACCCCCGGTTGACGGGGGCTGGAGTTGAGCAACGAGGGGCTGATAGAGGGCCTGCGCGGCGAGGAAGAGGACTGCCGCGCGCAGGGGTCGCAGAAGCACGAGGGCCGTCAGGTCGGGTTACAGCGCAAGGTAACGGGCCCCCGCGGGCGGAGAAAGGACGTTGCGACCTGTTCCGTCAGGCGCCGAGCGGCTCGCGCTTGAGCGCCCGGCTGAGTTCCGGGTAGCGCTTCCAGAGATAGACACCCATGACCGCCGTGGCGACCAGGTTGGCCCCGAGTACCCAGAGGAGGGGGAACATCCGGCTCACTTCGTCGGCCACCGTCTGCAGGACGACGTAGAACGCCACTTCGAAACAGGCGAAAAGAATGACGAGCGCAATCAGGCAGGCCGGCTCGCGCGCGGCAATCCGGACCAGCATGGTGACCAGAAACCCGAACGCGAGAAAGGCGAGGAAGTGGACGGCGGTGTAGAGGACGACCGCGGCGAAGTCGATGTTGGCCGTGTCCGGTGTCGAGGAGCCGAAGACCAGCACCTGCCCCAGCACACTGGGCGTAAGCAACGGCTTGCCGTGGAAGAGATCACGCAGCAGAAAGAGAACGGCGACTGCCGTGCCGCCGAGAAATCCGGTGTCGGTTGCTTCACCCCAGACCGAATGCCGGTGCACCATCGGTCCCTCCTGACCAGCGAGAGGGCTGGATCCGGCGTCCGGTCGCCGGTCAGGAAAACCGGGCGCATTCATGAGATAGCCGCGTCCGGCGATGGGAGCAAGGGGCTGCAGGCGGGATGCCCGCTACTCGTTCTTCCGGCCGATCACGAAAGCAGAGACGAACATGACGAGAGCGGAGAACAACAGGAGGGAGGCGAAGATCTGAAGCGTGTTCTGGAGGAGGAGAATCATCCCCACGGAGACCAGGATGGTCCCGCGCTCCACGCAGGATCTCGTCCAGATTCTTCCAGTTGGTATGTCGCCCCCAGTTGAGCGCGGGAATGAACCCGGCGATTCCCAGCGCCAGGATGGCCACCCAGATCCAGATCCAATACGTGCCGCCGAAGATCACGCGGGCTCCCTGGTATGCCGGTGGGCGCTGCAGTTGGGACAGGGACACTGGGCCAGCAGACGCTCGAAGGTGTAGATCCCGGTGCCGTGACCGTCGCTCCACTGCACCTTGATGCCATAGGCGCCGACCAGGGCGACAGTCAGAGGACGGACCTCCGCCTCGATGGCGGCGGGATCCAGCAGCGGACGCCCGGTCATCTCCTCGATACAGGCGGCACACGGGCAGGCGAGGCGCAACGGCCGGGCCGGGAAGAATCCGACGTGGCCCGCGGTATCCCACTCGATGATGATCCCGTCATCGCGCCGGGTGATCGCGTGAGGGACTACAGTGGTTTTGGTCATCGCCCTGCCGCGGTTTATACTTGGACCTACCAAACCCGCTACTCGGTCCCGTCAGGCTTATGTCATCCAACCGTCCCGATCCGTTCTCAGTCCGCTCCGCCATCCAGCTGGGCTCCGACCGCGCCACCGTCTATCATCTGCCCACCCTGGAGCGCCAGGGCCTCGGGCGGCTCGACCGTTTGCCCTTCTCGATCCGCGTCCTGCTCGAAAATGCGTTGCGTTTCGCGGGGCGTGGGATCGTCACCGACGTCCATGTCCGCAACCTGGCCGGCTGGAGTTCCGCCGGTGGCCGCGCAAGGCGAGATCCCCTTCATGCCGGCCCGCGTGGTGCTGCAGGACTTCACCGGCGTACCCTGCGTAGTCGACCTCGCGGCCATGCGTGATGCCATGGCCGAGATGAAGGGAAACCCCGACAAGATCAATCCGATCGTCCCTTGCGACCTGGTGATCGACCACTCGGTCCAGGTGGATTTTTTCGGATCGCCTGACGCCTACCAACGCAACGTGGAGCTCGAGTTCGAGCGGAACCACGAGCGCTATCAGTTGCTCAAGTTCGCCCAGCGTGCCTTCCGCAACTTTCGGGTGGTTCCGCCCGGGACCGGCATCGTCCACCAGGTCAATCTCGAATACCTGGCGCCCGTGGTCCAGCTTCGGGAGCAACATGGGGAGGTCACGGCCTACCCCGATACCCTGGTCGGCACCGACTCCCATACCACCATGATCAACGGACTCGGCGTGCTGGGCTGGGGCGTGGGGGGAATCGAAGCGGAGGCCGTGATGCTGGGCCAGCCTTACTTCATGCTGATCCCCGAAGTCGTCGGTATGAAGCTTACCGGCGAGTTGCCAGCCGGTACTACCGCCACGGATCTGGTCCTCACGGCCACGGAGATGCTACGCAAGAAAGGCGTAGTGGACAAGTTCGTGGAATTCTATGGGCCCGGACTCTCCAGCCTCGGCCTCGCCGATCGCGCGACCATCGCGAACATGGCCCCGGAATACGGAGCCACGATGGGATTCTTCCCGGTGGACGCGGAGACGCTGCGCTACCTCGAACGCACCGGCCGGGACCGCTCCATAGTGGAGCGGGTCGAACGGTACTGCAAGGAGCAGGGACTCTTCCGCACCGACTCGACTCCCGATCCCGAGTTCACCTCGAGCCTGGACCTCGACCTTACAAAGGTTGTACCGAGCCTCGCGGGACCGCGGCGTCCGCAGGATCGGGTGCCGCTCTCCGGGCTCAAGCAGAATTTCTACGTCTCGCTGCCCGACTTGATGACCACCTCGGTACCCAAGGCGAGACGTGAGCTGGCCGAGGCCAACTATTCCCGCTGGGTCAACGAGGGAGGCGGCGGGACCATCACGACGGAGGCAGAGAGTCCCCCGATCGCGCGGCCCGTCCTGAACGGAGAGGCCTGCGAGCTGCGCGATGGCTCCGTGGTGATCGCGGCCATAACCAGTTGCACCAACACCTCGAATCCGTCGGTGATGATGGGTGCCGCCCTTCTCGCCAAAAAGGCGGTGGAGCGCGGCCTCAGCTCGCGGCCCTGGGTCAAGACTTCCATGGCGCCCGGTTCGCGCGTGGTCACCGAGTATCTCACGGCGTCCGGTCTCATGCCGTATCTCGACAAACTGAATTTCCAGGTCGTCGGCTACGGCTGCACCACCTGCATCGGCAATTCGGGCCCGCTTTCCGAACCCATCGCGACGGCGATCGAGGAGCATTCCCTGGTTGCTGCCGCGGTTCTCTCGGGGAACCGGAATTTCGAGGCGCGGGTGCATCCGCAGGTACGGGCCAACTATCTCGCCTCGCCGCTGCTGGTGGTAGCCTTTGCGCTGGCCGGGCGAGTGGACATCGATCTGGAGGAGGAGCCACTGGGAACCGGCAAGGACGGGAAGCCGGTCTTCCTGCGCGATATCTGGCCGACTGCGGCCGAAGTGAACGACGCGATGGCAAAGGCCCTCAAGCCGGCGCTTTTCCAGGAGAAGTACGCCTCGGTCTTCGACGGCGACGCGGTCTGGCAGAAACTGCCGGTGCCCGAAGGCAGCCGTTACGCCTGGGATCCCAAGTCCACCTACGTGCAGGATCCGCCCTTCTTCCGGAAGCTTCCCGCCGAGCCTTCGCCACTCAAGGACATCGAGGGCGCTCGGGTGCTCGCCGTGCTGGGAGACTCGGTCACCACCGATCACATCTCTCCCGCCGGCGCCATTCCCAAGAACGGACCGGCCGGCCGCTATCTCACGGACCACGGAGTTCCCCATTCCGAGTGGAACACCTTCGGTGCTCGCCGGGGGAACCACGAGGTCATGATGCGCGGGACCTTCGGCAACGTGCGGATCAAGAACGCCCTGGTGCCCGACAAGGAAGGCAACTGGACGCTGCATTTCCCGACCGGCGAGGTGATCTCGATCTACGACGCGGCCATGCGCTACATCGAGGCCGGAACTCCGCTCGTCATCCTCACCGGCAAGGAATACGGCACCGGCTCGAGCCGCGACTGGGCCGCGAAAGGCCCCTCACTCCTTGGCGTCAAGGCGGTCATCGCGGAGAGCTACGAGCGCATTCATCGAAGCAACCTGGTGGGCATGGGCGTGCTACCGCTGGCCTATGAACCGGGGACTACTCGAGCATCGCTGGGACTCACCGGTCGAGAGCAGATCTCGATCAGCGGAATCGCCCAAGGCTTGGCCCCGGGCGGCAAGGTGACCGTCACCGCCACGAGCGAAGACGGCAAGAAGACCACCTTCCCCGCCGTCGTACGGCTCAATTCACAGGTTGAGCTCGATTACTACCGCAACGGCGGGATTCTGCAGAGGGTGCTGAGGATGTTTGCGAGAGGAGAAGCGTGAGCCTAATGAGCGGGAACGGAGGTGAGCGGTGAACGTAGAAGCTCCGAAACGAAGAAGCCCTCCGAGAATCTCGGAGGGCTTCGACTATTACGAACTCCCGCTTACTGCTCACCGCTCACAGCTTACGGTTTAGGCTACCAGGTCCTTCAGCCGCTGTCCCTGGTCTCCCTCGCGGAGGCGAGTGAGGGCACGGTCCCGGAGCTGACGGATCCGCTCGCGGGTAACACCCATCATGCGGCCGATCTCCTCGAGCGTCCGGCTGTTGCCATCGTCCAGCCCGAAGTAGAGCCGGAGAACCTTCGCGTCGCGCGGAGGCAGGGTCGCCAGAGCCTCCTCGATGTCATGAGTCTGGCTGTTGGCGATGGCCGAGCTGTCGGTGCCCTCCTGGTCGAGCGCGGTGAAGCGCTCGATCCGCTCGCTCGAATCTCCATCCCGGGTGGGATGGTCGAGCCGCACTGCTTCGGTGTTGAGGGCGCCCAGACTGCGAACCGCCTCCACCGTGAGGCCCGTGGCGCGAGCCAGTTCCTCGGTGGTAGGCATCCGCCCCAGCCGGTCCTTGAGCAGGGTCGTAGTACGCCCCAGACGACTCAGGTCGGCGGTGCGGTTGAGCGGCACCCTGACCGGACGGCCATGGCGCGCAATAGCGGCCTGGACCGCCTGGCGAATCCACCAGACAGCGTAGGAGATGAACTTGACCCCCCGGTCCGGATCGAACTTCCGGGCGGCGGTCATCAAGCCGAGGTTCCCCTCGCCGATCAGGTCGACCAGGGGGACGCCACGATTCTGGAACTTCTTCGCGACCGACACCACGAATCGAACGTTGTGGCGGGCCAGCTTCTCCTGCGCCGCGATGTTGCCCCGGAACGCCTTCCTTGCCAGGGCCATCTCTTCGTCCCGACTCAACAGGGGGACTCGGCTGATTTCATCCAGGTACAGATCGAGACTCTCACGCCCTTCGTCCACCGCCTTTGCGATCTGGGCGGGACGAACCTGACGCCGCTTCCGGCGTGGCTGAATCGTCACTTGACTCTCACCTCCTCAGGCCCTCTCTTGCCGCCCCGTCCGGGGAGGTGCCAAAAGAGGACGCCAAATATAAAGACATTTACCCCTAAAAATCAAAAAATCTCTATAAATCGTTGCAGTGAAGCAATTTACATTATTCGGGACCGGTAAGCTAGGAATTTACAAACCTTGAACAGTTACCGGGACCCTCATATGATCGCCTTTGCACCACTTTCCGTTGTCGTCAGGCGGCTCAGCAATGGACGCCCGCCCAATGGGGCATTGCACGTTCAAGATGCCTCAGGCCCGAAAACGTCGCAGTGCGCGACCCCACGAACCCTCCCGCATGAATACGGACCCGGCCTACGAGCTGTTGCGTGAATTTGCCTCTCCGGTGGTCGCGATCACGTCGGCCTGGGGGGGCCGGACCAATGGGATGATTTCCGACAGTGCGGTCCGGGCCTCCATTTCGCCCAAGGTTCCTCGGCTGGCGGTGCAGGTTCACAAATGGCACCTGAGCCATGAGTTCATCTGGCAAAGCGGCCTCTTCACGATCCACCTGCTACACCGCGGAGCAGTTCGACCTGGTGCACCGGCTGGGATTCGTGAGCGGTCGCGACAAGGACAAACTCGCCGAGGTCCCCCATCGTACCGGAGTCACCGGAGTTCCGGTCCTGGATGATTGCTATGCCGCCTTCGAGTGCCGGGTGATCAACACGATGGACGTGGGGTATGCCACGAGCTTCCTGGGCGACGTGGTCCAAACAACGCGGGGCAAAGGCGAGGAGGTCATGACCGCCAGCTTCTTCCGCTCAGCGATGCCGGCGGCCTGGCGAGACGAGTTCCTGGCGAACTACCAGATCGCGCAGGAGGTGATCGAGAGGGAGAGGGAGATTAAGGACGTGATTTGGAAAAGGCGTGAGCGGTAAGCGGTAAGCGGGAACTGCGTAAGACGTGAGACGTAGGACGTGAGACGTAAGACGTGAGACGTAAGACGTGAGACGTGAGAAGTGAGATGTAAGAAGGAGTTCCGATACGACGAAGCCCTCCGTTGGCCACGGAGGGCTTCGGTGTATCGGAACTCCTTCTTACCTCTCACTTCTGACTGCTCACGCCTTTGTTACTGATGCTGCATCATATCTCCCATGTCCACCGGCTTCTCGGTGATCGATGACTTGGCACCGGTGCCGTTGGCAACCAGAAGGATCTCGCCGGCCTTGTCGGGGAAGTTGCCCTTGACCAGCCCGAACGCGACGTCCTTGGAGACCCACACTTCATTGCTGGACTTGGTGTCCTTGTAGTGCACGGTCTTGAAGGTGCCGGCCGGAACGGTGACGGATTCGTCTCCCACCTTGGTCCAGCTGGCGCAGTCACGGAGCGCCGCTGCAGTGGGGCTGTCGGTCATGTGACTCCGCATCATGGAGAGCATCTGGTCCGAGGCCTTCATGGCGGGCTTCCCCTCTGTCTTCATCACCATGCCCTGAATGTTGCCCGGCTCATAGGGGAACGCGGGGACCAGGACCTGCAAGATGCCGCCATTGCCATCCGGTCCTCCCCGCTGTCCCTGCATCTCGATCCAGTAGAGATCCTTCCCGTCTTTCTGCTCGGTGCCGATGGCCGCGAGCTTCAGCTTGCCTTCCTTCGACTGCCACTCCGACCAGCCGCCGATCGTCGGGTTCCGGGAGTATTCGGCACAGGAGTTCTGGGCCGCCGCCGGGGCGGCGGCGAGCGAAATGGCCAATCCAGCAAGAATGAGAGCGCGCTGCATGAGCTGATCTCCGGGTACACGGGCCTGGGATGCAAGAAACGACGGTCCCCAAAATCTACTCAGTGCATCCCGCTCCCGCCTGACAACTGTTTCACCAGCTCCCCGATCACGTTCTTCGCGTCTCCGAACAGCATCCAGGTCCGGTCGGAGAAGTAGAGCTCGTTGTCGATCCCGGCGAAGCCGGGGTTCTTGCTGCGTTTGATGGCGAACACGGTGCGGGCCTTGTCGGCGTCGATGATCGGCATCCCATAGATCGGGCTGGTCTTGTCGGTCCGTGCCGCGGGATTCACCACATCGTTGGCCCCGACGACCAGCGCCACGTCGCACTGCGGCATGTCGGGGTTGATCTCATCCATCTCGACCAGGTCGGTATACGGGATGTCCGCCTCGGCCAGCAGGACGTTCATGTGTCCCGGCATCCGGCCAGCCACGGGATGGATGGCGAACTTGACCGTGATGCCCCGCTTCTTGAGCTGATCGTAGAGTTCCCGTACCCTGTGCTGGGCCTGGGCCACTGCCATGCCGTAGCCCGGAATGACAACCACCAGGTTGGCCTGCTCCAGCACCTGCGCCGCTCCTTCGATGGTCTCCGCCTTGTAGACCTTGGCCTCGCCGTCAACTGCGCCTGCTGCACCTGGCCGAAGGCGCCGAACAGCACGTTGGCGAACGAGCGGTTCATCGCCTTGCACATGATGATCGCGAGGATGAGTCCGCTGGATCCGTCCAGCGCGCCTGCGGTGATCAGCAGCTTGTTGTCCAGGACGAAGCCCATCGCGACGGCGGACAGTCCGGCGTAGGCATTCAGGATCGCGATCACAGTGGGCATGTCGGCCCCGCCGATCGGGATGATCAGCAGGATGCCGAAGAGCAGCGCCAGCGCGATGATCGCCGGAAAGAGTCGGGGAGCCCAGTCCGAGGCGGGATGCAGCACTAGCGCAATGCCCAGCCCAATCGCGATCACGAGCAGCGCCAGGTTGATGACGTTCTGGAACGGATACGTGACCGGCCGCTGCGGGACCCACTTCACTTCCTGGAGTTTCCCCGCCGCCATGAGACTGCCGGTGAAGGTGAGGTAACCCAGGATGATCTCGACGATGATCGCGACCATCCGGAAGGCGGTCAGGTTTTCGGGCCCTTCGGACAGCCAGAGGTAGTACTTCGCGGTTCCCACGAGACCCGCGGCGAGACCGCCGAAGGCGTGCGACAGGGCGGTTCGCTGCGGGACGGCGGTGAGGGGAACCCGGGCCAACGGAATCCCGACCGCGAATCCAGCGATGATCGGGAAGATGACCCAGGCGTGGTTCACCACCTCGGGCTGGGCCCAGGTGACCGCGATCGCCACGACCATGGCGGCCACGCCGGCATACACGCCGTTCCGCGCCGTCGCGGGCGTGTTCATCCAATGCAGGGCGAAGATGAACAGGACGGTGGCGAGGATGTAAGCCAGCTGAACGACGGCCTGGCTCATGACTGCTCTCCCGCGGCGGGCTTCCGTTCGGTCTTGAACATCTTGAGCATGCGATCGGTGATCAGGAAGCCGCTCACGATGTTGGTCATCGAGGCGAACAGCGCGATCGCGCCGAGGATCCGGATCTTGAGGGGATACTCGCCGCCGGCCACGATGATCGAACCCACCACGGCGATGGCGGAGATGGCGTTGGTGATGGACATCAGCGGCGTGTGCAGCAACCGGGACACCCGGCGGATCACGCCCAGGCCGATGAACGAGGACAGGACGAACACGAAGAGCATCGACCAGAAGTCGAGGGCGGGAGGTGCCGCTTCGGGCGTCATACCGGCGCTTTCTCCAGGGCTTCCCTGGTCCGGGCGTTCCGCACCTCACCCTCGTGGGTGATCAGCGCGCCCTGCTGGATGTCGTCGTTGAAGTCGAGCTGAAATGCCTTGTCTTTGGTGAAGGCCTGGATGAAGGCGGTCAGGTTCCGGGAGAAGAGCAGGCTCGCATGATTGGGCATGCTGGCCGGCAGATTGAGTGGGGCCATGATCGTGACACCGTTGACCGAGACGGTCTCTCCCGGGCGGGACAGCTCGCAGTTGCCGCCGCCGTCCGCCGCGAGGTCCACGACGATGGAGCCCGGCTTCATCGATTGCACCATGGCGGCCGTCAGCAGCTTCGGAGCGAAGACGCCGCCGATCAGTGCCGTGGTGATGACCACGTCCGACTGGGCACACTGTTCGGCCAGGAGCTGGCGCTGGCGGTCGCGGTCTTCCTGCGAAAGCTCCTTGGCGTAGCCGCCACCCGCCGCCGCACTCTCCTTGAGCTCGATGCCGACATACTTGGCGCCGACGCTTTCGATCTGCTCCTTCACCTCGGGCCGCACGTCGGTGGCCAGCACGTTGGCGCCGAGTCGCCGCGCGGTGGCGATGGCCTGCAGGCCGGCGACGGCGGCGCCGATCACGAACACCTTGGCGGGGAACACCATCCCCGCCGCGGTCGTGAGCATGGGGAAGTAGCGATTGAGCTGGGATGCGGCGAGCAGGACACCCTTGTAGCCGGCGATGCTGGCCATGGACGACAGGGTGTCCATCGACTGGGCTCGGGTGGTCCGCGGGATCGCGTCGGTGGAGAAGGCGGTCACCTTGCGCGCGGCGAGCGCCCGCACCGCGGCGAGATTGCGCAGCGGCATGAGCGAGCCGAGGTAGATCGAGCCGGGCCGGAGCCAGGCGGCTTCGTCAGGCCCGGTGAGCGCCGGTGGAGTCACTTTGAGCAGCAGGTCGGCCGAGCCGAAGAGTGTCGCGGCATCGCCTACGGGAACGGCACCGCTGTCCCGGTAGGCGGCATCGGGAAATCCGGCCGCCACCCCAGCGCCGTTCTCGACCGCCACCTCGTACCCCAGCTGCACCAGCTTCTTGCACGACTCGGGCACCAGGGCAACACGAGCCTCGCCCGGCTGAACTTCTCTGGGCACTCCGATTCGCATTCGTCCTCTGGGATAAAACGGAAGCGGGAAATCTACAGGAGCCCGGGACGCCCCGTGAGGGGCGTTTTGTCACATGAAGCGCAGCTCACAGTTTCGGCAGCTTGATGCCGCCCGGAAGGCCGCCAGTGTAGCGCTTGAGTTGGGCCTCGAGCAGCTTCTGCGCGTCGTCCAGCTGCTTCCTGTCGAGTCCGAGCTGTTGCGCTGCCTGACCCTTCGCTCCATCCAACTTGGCCTGCAGCGGCGCCACCTTGTCGGCGACGATCTTGTCCACCGCCGCCTTGGCCTTGGCCTCGCCTTTGGCCAGCTCTTCACCGGCGATGGCCCGAAGCTGGTTCGAGATCGCGTTGTCCAGGTTCGAACTGACTTTGAGAGTCGGCGCGCTGATGGTTCCGCCAAGCTCCGCGTTTACCGTGAGCTGGTTCAATCCCGAGACCACTCGCCAGATGGTGTTCTCCACCAGGCCGAAGCTCGCCTGACTCGCGGAGTCGGCGGACCATTCTGCGTGATTGGCCTGGATACTCCATTTACCGGAGATCCGGTCACCGGAGAGAGCGAAGCTGAAATCGGCATTCCCGACTCCCGGGGTCACCGAGAACGGCAGGCCGGGAACGCTCAACTTGGGCAAAGGGACGCCTTGCAGCTGCGCCTCCGCCTGATCCTTCGGGACGCCACCGACGTGATCCGAAAGGCCTTTTATCTCGACCACGAGCGGTGTGGCGAGCGCGATCTTCCCGCTCGCGGCGAGAGTCGCAGGCTTGCCGTAGAGCGCCGGTTGGGTGGTAAGACCGGTAAGCGCAGCCTTGAATTGTCCCTTGGAAGTATCCGCGCCGAAGGCGAAATCGATGTCGCCCCGCTCGAGAAGGAACTTGGGATACTCGTGTTCCCTGGGAAAATCCACCGTGGTACCCGCCATGCGGAGACGCCTGGGACCCGGCCGATTGAGCGGCCGCAGTCCGGGCGGCAGATACCGCTGGGCGAGTTGGGCGTAGTACAACGCCTTCTGGAAGTAATCCAGGCTCGGTTGACCGAAGAGGGCCTGGCTGATCTCCGGAGCGGAGACCAGCGGAAGATTGAGAAGCCCCTTGGCGAACGCGTAGTCCCGCTGACGCGCCTCGTCCACATCTTTCAGTCCCTGATTGAGCACCGTCAGCGAGCTGTTGACGTTCTTCTCCAGGTCTTCCAGCTGCTTCTCGGTCTGCTCGATCTGATCGATGTTGCGCTTGACGTCAGTCACCGCACCCGCGACACCGGTGACGCCCAGCTTCCCCGGATCGGTCTTGGCCAGCCGGTTCGCGAGCGCGGTTGCCGAATCGACGACCGGCTTCACCTGGATGGATTGGAGGGTCTGGGTAAGCGCCTGCCGGGTTGAATCGGCCTTTGCGGCGAGCGCCTCCGCCGCCTTCACCGTGCCGAGCTGGGTGGGATCGAGGACGAGGCTCTTCACGGTGTCCACTCGCTGCATCGCGATCTTGGGCAGCGCGAAGTTCTGTTTAACCCAATCCTGCGTCTGCTCCCACAGCTTGCGGGAGGGGCTGTCCTTGGGGGCGGGACGTGCGGGGTGCTCGCGAGTCGTCCCGAAGCGAAGCCCCGACAGCGTCAGTCGTTCGATGACGACCTTTTTTTCTGCCGCCGGCAGCGCCACCAGGTCCGCGGTGATGGTCTTGGCCTCGATGAGGTTCTTCTTCGGGTCACTGGGATTGGCGATCTGCAGCCCTCCCATGTCCATCGCCGCGTCGCGCTCTCGAAGCTGGAATGAGGCCAGGTCGAGCTCGGTGCCCAGGGTCGAGGAGCCGATGCTCTCGATCTGAGAGCGGAGGATCCGGTCGGCGAAGATGATCCAGAGAATCGTCACCAGGGCCAGGAACAGCACCACCGGGACGATCGCCTTCCAGCGGAAGATCTTCTTCGCCATCAGCTCTCGGGATCGAACAAGCGGTAGAGGTTGTACAGCCTGGAGGCGGTAACCGCCTGGTAGAGCTTGGAGCGGCGGACCATGTCACCGATCGTCGCGCGGTATTTCGCTATTCCCCATCGGGCCAGGAAGTAGATCGGTATCGCCAGGACGAGCCACGAGACGAAGCTCCCCAGGACGACCGAGTTGTTGAAGTTGGTGAAGGGGACGATCGGGGTGTTGAACCAGGTGGTCCACAGCGATCGCAGTCCCGGCGAGTTCAGGAGACCGAGTCCCACACGATGGAAGATGGGATCCAGCGCGAACCCGAACGGCGTGAAGAACGCAATGCCCAGCATGCCTCCGCCGAAGGAGACATTGAGCAACGCGATCAGCGAGATGATGACCAGGTTGTGCAGGTTGAGGAGCGGAGTGAGCCCGATGCAGGCTCCGAGTGCTATTCCCACGGCCACCTGGCGGGGCGTCCCCTCCGAATGGAGCGTCTTGAAGATGGACTGAATCAGCTTGAGAATCGCGAGCATTGGGGAAGGTAGGCGGGGATGGCGGGAGGGCGGTAGGGCGATCAGGCGGTAGGGGTTGTGGGTGGTGGGTGGTCGATGGTCGATGGTCTTGTGCTTACCGCCTTACCGCCCTACCGCCTTCCCGTCCAACCCCGAAAGACACCCCTCATCCCGCGACACCCGGAATCGAAGCGGAAAGTTCCCCGATTCGGCGCCCACCCACGTCAAAACCGCGGGGCATTGCTTCCGAACCGCTTCCAGATCCCGAATGATCGGGCTTCCGGGAACTCCCACGACGACCACGCTTATCGAGTCCTCCAGGATGTGATGGGCCAGGTAGCGGCCCGGCACTTCGAAGGCCGAGGGGAGCACCGCGCTCTCCGCCGGATTGGCCGGCACGGTCTTGCGGCCCGTGTAGAGGTAGATAGCAGCCGGATAGTCGATGAGGAGGTGATCCTGCTCACCGGTATTCGCCATGACCCAGCGTGAAGCTGAAGCGAGATAGCGGCTGGTGAGTGGCAGCAGATGACTCGGTGAATAGAACGGGGCGGGCTTGCGATCGGCGAAGGCCGCTGAGCGCCTCGCGATGCACCGTCACCTGTCGAAGAAGTACCAGACCGGTCGCGAGACCGAGGACGGGAGCGAACCAGCGAGTTCGAACCGCCGGGAGTCGCTCGAAACTGACGCAGGCCGCGAGGCCGAGAAAAGGTAACGCCGAGAGGAGCAGGCGATCCTGGGCGAAGGGCCATGCCAGGATGACCGCAACACCGCCCAGGGCGGATCCCGCGAGCAACGGATAGCGTCGCAACGCAGCAAGGGCTCCTCCCAGCAGGACGAGCAGCAGGAGACCGACCAGGACTCGTCCCCCGCTCGCATTCCCGATCAAGTACGGGCCCAGCTGCTCCAGGTACTTCGCCGCATTCGAGGCCACGCCTAACACGACCGACTTGAGCGATCCCACGACGCCGGCTCCGGCAAACCATCCCAGGTAGCCACCCTCGTCCGGCAGATCAGCAACGGGACCGCGATGGACCATGACGACGTGCAGAAGTTTCCACGCGATCAGGGGCCCAAGTGCAGCCACGGTCACGATTGCGCGATGCGCTGCACTTCGTTTCCGGAGCCAGGCCCCCGCGAGCACCGCGACCACCAGCACGATGGCCTGGGTGCGGAAGAGGGTGGTGACGGAGGCGAGGAGGGCGGAGAGGGCGGTTCGGCGGTTCGGCGGTTCGGCGGCGATCACACTCGACGGCTCCGCGTGATACCAGCTCACCAGAACTGCGGCCCAGCCCAACATGAACCAGGGTTCCGACAACGGAATGGTGAAGTACTGAATCGACGCGTCGAACAGGAGCGGTGCGACCACAAACGCACCGAGGAGAATCCGGGGAATTCCGAATCTTTCGCGTCCAAGCCACCAGAGCAGTCCCGCGACGGCCCCGATGACAATCGGATGGAGCAGGCTGACCAGACGCTGCACTCCGTCTACCGAACCGGTCAACCGCCACAATAGGGCAAGAAGAACCGGGAAGCCGGGGGGATACTTCACCTGCACCGGATCACCCACCAGGTGGAGCGAGTGATAGCCGTGGCCTTCGGCCAGCGACTTACCGAGGACGGTGTAGACCCCGTCGTCATTCCAGGCTCCCACCAGCAACGCGGTGGAAAGGCTGGCGGCGAGATAGATGGTCGCGATCAGCACCCCGGCGAGGAGGGCTTCGCGACCGGGTGAGGGAGAGATTGATGGCCTTTCAGGCACGGTGGATAATAGCCTTCCCGCCTCTAGGGGCATGGGGTACACTTCCCGCCCTATGCCCTCAACAAGACAGCCGCTCGAGGTTCACAAGTTCGGCGGCGCCTCGCTGGCCGACCCAGCGGCGATAAGGCGCGCCATCGCCATTCTCGCCGAGCGGCCGGGACGGCGGGTCGTCGTCGTTTCGGCGATGGCCGGGGTCACTGACATGTTGCTGACGGCGGCCGCCAAGGCCCAGCGTGGCGATGTCGCGAGCGCGCTCGAGACCGCGGCGTCGCTTCGGGAGCGGCACCGGGCGGCGGCGCGCGCATTGATCCGTACCGGCGTCGAGCGGAATGAGCTGATCGCGTTCATTGACGCACAGAGCGCGGAACTGGAGGGCCTAGTCCGCGGTCTCGCCATCCTCCGAGAACTCACCGCCCGCACGGCAGACTTCGTGGTTGCCCGGGGTGAGCGTCTCAGCGCGAGACTCGTCGCCGCAGCTCTTGCCGCAGCCGGCCAGCCGACTCGCTACGTGGACGCCCTCGAAGTGGTCCGCACCGATGGGCATTTCGGGAATGCATCCCCCGACCTCGAGGCGACGGACAAGGCGATGGCCAAGGCGTTCCGCCCGCTCATCGCCAAAGGGATCACCCCCGTGGTACCCGGCTTCCTCGGCGCCACTCCCGATGGGGAGGTGGTCACCATGGGGCGTGGAGGCTCGGACCTGACGGCCGCGCTGGTGGGCCGAGCCCTGGGTGCGACGCAGGTGAATCTCTGGAAGGATGTTCCTGGTCTGTTGACCGCCGATCCCAAGGTGGTGCCGGACGCACGGGTGATGCCCCAGCTCAATGTGAGAGAGGCCGCAGAGCTGGCCTATTACGGCGCCCGGGTGCTGCATCCGAGAGCGTTGATTCCGATCATCGGACGCAAGCTCCCGATCTGGGTGCGCCCCTTCAGCAATTCAGCCTTCCCGGGCACCGAGGTTTCCGAGCGGGAAACCGGACTCGAGGTGCCGGTAAAGGCGCTCTCCGGGGCACCGGGCCAGGCGCTGCTCACGGTCGAAGGGAACGGGATGATCGGAGTGCCGGGTGTCGCGGCACGGACCTTCGCCGCTCTGCAGCGGGAGCGGATTTCCGTCTCGCTCATCTCTCAGGCATCCTCGGAGCATTCGATCTGCCTTACCGTGCCGCAGGCGAGCGGAGAGCGGGCGAAGCTCTGCCTCGAGGCGGCGTTTCGCGAGGAGATCGCTCACCGGGAGATCGATGGCGTCCAGCTGCACCCGGGGGTGGCCACGATTGCCGTCGTCGGTCTCGGCATGCACGGGACTCGCGGTGTCGCCGCCCGGGTCTTCTCCGCCCTCTCTGCGGCCGGGATCAACGTGATCGCGATCGCCCAGGGATCGTCCGAGCTGAATATCTCCGTCGTCGTGGAAGACGCCGATGCGGCGGCGGCACAGCGCGCAATCCACTCGGCGTTCCAACTTTCGAAGGTGGGAGGCGGCTCCGCGGCCCCGCGCGACCGGATCGATGTCTTTATCCTGGGATTCGGGCAGATCGGACGCGCGCTGGGACAGATGGTCGCGGATCTTCCGGAGAGAGGGCCCAGAATCCGGGTAGTCGGTGTCTCGGATCGCAGCGGATACGTATTCGATCCCGAAGGGATCAGCACCCGGCGGCTCGATGCCATCGCTCGAGAGAAGCGCAACGGGCATTCTCTGCGCCGGCTCGAAGGCGGGCGGTCTGGCTCCGCGGAGGAAGCGGTCGAAGCGGTGAGCCGTCATGCGCTGTCACATCCGGTTTTGGTAGATGTGACCGCCGATGATACCGGACCCGCGCTCAAGGCCGCACTCACTCATGGGATGGATCTGGTGCTGGCGAATAAACGGCCGCTGGCAGCCTCTACCGACGAGGTAGACAAACTGTTCGCCCTGGCGCGCAGTCAGGGCCGGCGGGTGCGCTACGAAGCGACGGTGGGGGCCGGACTGCCGGTGATGGACACTCTGGCCAAGCTGGTGGAGACTGGCGATTCGATCGTCCGTATCGAAGGCTGCGTCTCGGGAACGCTGGGATTCCTGCTCTCGGGAATGGAGCGGGGGCGGCGCTTCTCCGAGATCCTGAGAGAAGCGGTCGTGAAGGGTTACAGCGAACCCGATCCCCGGGATGATCTGTCCGGCGCCGATGTCGCGCGAAAGGCGCTCATCCTGGGGAGATTGATCGGCTTCCGAGGCGAGCCTCGTGCGGTCGGAGTCGAATCGCTGGTGCCAGCGGCCGCCCGAAGCATGGACCTCAAATCGTTCCTCGCCCGTCTGGAGAACTGGGATGCGGAGTGGCAGCAGCGCATCGCGGCCGCCCGTTCCCGGGACCGGGTGCTGCGCTACGTGGCGAGCGTCTCGCCGGAGCGCATTCGCGTGGCCCTGACGCCGGTTCCCCGTGAAGGTCCGTTCGGATCGCTTCAGGGTACCGACAACCAGATCGTGTTCACTACCGCGCGCTACACCGATCATCCACTGGTGATTCGCGGGCCCGGCGCGGGTCCGGTTGTAACCGCGGCCGGAGTGCTGAACGACATACTCGCGCTTGCTCGAAGGTCGAGATGAACGCGAAAACCGCGGTCCGCGCCTTCGCCCCGGGATCGGTGGGGAATATCGGTCCGGGACTCGACATCATGGGGCTCGCCCTGACCGGCCCGGGAGATACCGTCGAGGCCAGAGTCGGTGCCGCCCCGGGTGTCACAGTCGCAGACGCCGGTCATCCCGATCTGCCCCTCGACCCGACGCTCAATACCGCAGCACTTGCCGCGGCTGCCGTGGCCAAGCTCGCCGGAAGGCCCGAGGCATCGATCGAGATCCGAATCCGCAAGGGCCTTCCGCTCTCGGGAGGACAGGGAGGAAGCGCCGCATCGGCCGTGGCCGGAGCGGTCGCGGCGAACGCGCTGCTGGGTGCCGGTCTGTCTCACCTGGGCCTGCTCGAGGCGGCGCTCGCGGCCGAAATGGTCGTGGCCGGTACCCATCTCGACAATATCCTCCCGTCCCTGCTCGGCGGCATCGTCCTCGTGCGCGACGAAGCGAGCCGAGACTTCATTCGGCTCCGAGTGCCCGACCAGCTTCGGGTCGTTCTCGCCCATCCAGCGCAGCAACTCAAGACCAAAGAAGCCCGGTCTGTGCTCCCGGCGTCGCTGTCGCGTGCCGATGCCCTGTATCAGGCGGCTCAGGTTGCCGCGATGACGGCCGCGTTCGTGAGCGGGGAGCTTGGGCTGCTGCGCCGCGCGGTGGACGATCGCATCGCCGAGCCGGCAAGGGCGGTGTTGCTACCCGGGTTCAGGGAAGCGAAGGCGGCTGCACTCGGTGCCGGTGCCCTGGGGTGTTCGATCTCGGGGAGTGGTCCGACCAGCTTCGCCTTTGCCGACAGCGACCCCCAGGCGGCGCGAGTCGCCCAGGCCATGGCGGACGCGTACCGGAAGGCCGGCGTCGCCTGCTCCACTCGAGTCGAGCGAATCAGCGTCGAGGGGGCGCGGGTGCTGCACGGGACGGAACCCGGAACATGACCACCTGGCAGCAGTGCTCGACATGCGGGACCCGCATGAGCGAGCTGGATCCCCGAGTGCGCTGCGATTGTGGTGGCCTCCTCGAGGTCCACCACGATGCTCCAGCTCTCCGAGCAGCCGAGCTTCGCGCGCTCTTCGACGAGCGCTGGAACCTGCGGGTGGACGTCAACCTCTCGGGTGTCTGGCGCTATCGAGAGCTGGTCCTGCCGGGCGCGGCACCGCACGCCGTGACCCATCCCGAAGGGAACACTCCCCTGCTCCGCCGTGCCGCTCTCACGGAGTGGGCCGGGCTCGATGAGCTGCTGCTCAAGCACGAAGGGCACAATCCCACCGGGTCGTTCAAAGACCGCGGGATGACGGTCGGCGTGACCCAGGCGCGCCGGATCGGCGCTTCCGCCGTAGCGTGCGCCTCGACCGGGAACACCTCTGCCTCTCTCGCGGCGTACGGGGCACAGGCCGGGATTCCCGCGCTGGTGTTCGTTCCCGCCGGCCAGGTGGCGATGGGCAAACTGGCGCAGTCACTCGCCTACGGAGCGAAGACCCTCCTGGTCCGCGGCGATTTCGACGCCTGCCTCCGGCTCGCCGAGGAGGCCGGTGCCCGCCTCGGTGTCTATCTCCTGAACTCGATCAATCCATTTCGGGTCGAAGGGCAGAAGACGATCGTCTTCGAGCTGCTGCATCAGCTGGACTGGGAACCGCCCGACTGGATCGTGCTTCCGGCGGGCAACCTCGGTAACACTGCGGCATTCGGCAAAGCGCTGGTCGAGGCTCGATCGCTTGGCCTGATAGACCGGCTGCCACGGCTCGCCGCGGTGCAGGCCGCAGGCGCTGCTCCCTTTGCTCAGGGATTTGCCGAGGGATTCACGACTCGCCACCGGGTCAAGGCGGAGACCGTCGCCACCGCGATCAAGATTGGAGATCCGGCTTCATGGGACCGGGGCGTCAAATCGATCCGGGAGACGAATGGCGTGGTCATCGCCGTCGAAGATGGGGAAATCCTCGAGGCGAAAGCAGTAATCGACGCGGCGGGTGTCGGCTGCGAGCCGGCCAGTGCCGCGAGCCTGGCGGGAACCCGGCAACTCGCCGAGCGCGGGATCATTCGGCGCGATGAGCGAGTGGTCGCGGTTCTCACCGGCCACCTGCTCAAGGATCCAGGGATTCTGCTCGACTATCACCAACGTGATCCTGCACCGCCTGGCGCGAACAGACCGATAGAAATCGAGGCGGATATTCGAGAGGTGGAGAGGGTGGTGGGGAGTGGGGGGTAGGACGGGAGACGGGAGACGGGAGACGGGAGACGGGAGACGGGAGACGGGAGACGGGAGCACCGCGAGGGTACGGCTACTGCTGCGCAAATAGCCATTGGCTGCGTCCTGGTAGCAGCTAATGGCTAATTGCTAACAGCTTATGGCTTACGGCCTACAGCTTATGGCGTTCCCTTCACCGAGTCGACCGCCGCACCCAGCGCGACGTACGCCTGCGGATCCACCTCCTGGAACTCCGCCGCGACGTAACTGATCTTGCCACCCGGAGCGATCACGTAGAGGGTCCGGTTGTCCAGCTTGTACTTGCTATCGAAGGCCCCGTAGAGCTTGCCGACCTTGCCATCGGGATCGCTCAGGAACCGGAACGGATAGTTGCGATCCTTGGCCCACGAGGCGAGCTCGGTGATCGGATCTACACTCACCGCCAGCAGCGTCACCTTTTTTCCATCGTTAAACAGCTTCGCGTACTGATCACGGTACGCGTCCATTTGGATGGTTCAGCCGCTGGTCCGTGCCTTGTAGAAGAAGGCAATCACCACGGTCTGATCCTTCAGGTCAGTAAGCCGCACCGAATCAGGCTGAACGCCGTCGCGCGTGGCGCTCTGCAGAGTGAAATCGGGGGCGGGATCGCCCACCTTGAGCGGACCGGATTGCTGAGCCGGCACCACCGACGTCGCGCCCAGTAGCAATCCTCCTACCAGGAGGAAACGAGTCAAACGGGAATTACGCTCTGCCATAGCTGCTCTCCCGCGAAAGAAGACGTCCTACTTTGCCACCTCTACCCGCCAGATCTTGCCGTTGGCGTCGGCAGAGATATAAAGCGATCCCTCAGGTCCCACCGCAACACCCGAGGCGCGAAGGTCGGTCGGTCCCTTACTACTCGTCGCGAACGTCGTGTATTGCCCCGTCGGACGGCCCGAGGCGAACGGTACGAAGACTATCCGGTATCCCTGCTGGGGCAACGGCGCGCGATTCCACGATCCATGAAACGCGATGAAGGCCCCTTCCCGATAGGATGCAGGGAATTGATTCCCGTGGTAGAAGGCAATGGCCATCGGGGCCCAGTGGCCGGGGAAGCCAATCAGCGGGTCTTTCTTCGTCGAGCAACGACCGACGGCCTTCCCGTCTCCGCCGTACTCGGGAGCCAGGACCTTTTTCTTTTGCTGCCAGTCGTAGTAGCAGTATGGCCAGCCGAAATCGTCCCCCGCCTTCACCTGCATGAACTCCTCGGCCGGCAACTCGGCGTTCTGAGCATCGCTGAAACCCCAGTTGGCACCCAGCTGGTCTCGCCCGTGGGGAGCAGCGTACAGGTTGCCGCTTCGATCAACCGCCGTCGCCATCGCATTGCGAAGGCCGGTCGCATAGCGGACGCCGTCCTTCGCGGTCTGCCCCGTGCGTGACGCGCTGAACCGCCACAACCCGGCGCGGGTCTCCAGCTCGGTGCAGGGATCGTGTCCAGGCGACTGGGCGGTCCGGTCCCGCTCCTGACAGCTGTTGGTGGCGGAGCCGATGTTGACGATCAGGGTATCCCCTCCCAGCAGCACCAGCGTCTTGGCCCGGTGTCCCCCCGTGGGCAATCCGTCCACGATGGTTTCCGGTTGACCGGGCGGAACCAGCTCACCCGCGGGCAACCGCCACCGGACCACCTTGGTCGCGGTCGCGAAGTACAGATTGTCTCCCCTCAGCGCGATGCCGGTTCCGCCTCCGGGGCCGAAGGACTTCTTCACATCGGCGACGCCGTCGCCGTTGGTATCCCTCAATGCCAGCACACCTTCGCCCCCCTCGACAGCGGCGAAAATGTCTCCGTTGGGAGCGACGGTGATGTGGCGGACCTCACCCAGGTCCGACCCAACCAGCACCGCGCAAAAGCCGTCGGGAAGGTCGAGACCACTGGTGCGGGTGCAGGCATCAGAGGGGCGCAGAGGGGAAACTGCAGAGACCGGCAGGCCTGCGAGGAGGCCAAGAGAAAGCAATAGAACGAGACGCACGGGACACTCTCGAGATCGGTTTCAGAGGGAAAATAGCCCGCTTTATCCCGGATTCCAGAGGGAAAATCACGATTTTCCCTCTTGCAACTGGGAAGCGATGCCTTACTTTGGGTGCGGACGGCTCCCGCCTTGTAGCGCGTGACCGCCTCATTTTCCCCCTCACGGAGGCTCTCGATGGCCAAGAAAGCAGCGAAGAAAAAGTCGAAGCGGAAGCCGAACGCGGCGTTCATGCGCCCGGTAACGCCCGACGCGAAGCTCGCCGAAGTCGTTGGCTCAAAAGGCCTGCCGCGGACTGAACTCACCAAGAAGCTCTGGGCGTACATCAAGAAGAACGGCCTGCAGGACAAGAAGAACCGGCGGATGATCAATGCCGATGGCGCACTCATGGCCGTCTTTGGCGGCAAGAAGCAGGTCTCGATGTTCGAGATGACCAAACTGGTCAGCCGTCACGTGAAGTAGTCCGCAGGAGAGAGAAAGGCGGCCCGCCAGGGTCGCCGAGGCAGCAGTAATGCGGTAACAAGAGGGGCGCGCCCGTCGGCGCGCCCCGTGCCGTTTCTACCGGGCCCGGCTATCTTAATCCGCCCTATGGCCGGCGAATACATCTTCACTATGCGCGACCTGCGAAAGGTCGTGCCTCCCTCCCGAGAGATCCTCAAAGGCATCTACCTCGCCTTCTATCCCGGCGCCAAGATCGGCGTCCTGGGTGCCAACGGCGCGGGGAAAAGTTCGCTGCTGCGGATCATGGCGGGGGTGGATAAGGACTTCATCGGCGAGGCCAAGCCGCTCGCGGGCACTCGCATCGGATACCTGCCGCAGGAGCCGCAGCTCGATGCTGCCAAAGACGTGCGAGGCAACGTCGAGGAAGGCGTGCGGGAGCTGCGCCAGCTACTCGACGATTTCAACACCATCTCGGCCCGCTTCACCGAACCGATGAGCGATGACGAGATGAATCGGCTCCTGGAAAAGCAGGGCCGGCTCCAGGACCAGATCGATCACCTCGGCGTCTGGGACCTGGACCACAAGCTCGACATCGCGATGGACGCGCTCCGCCTGCCCCCGGGCGATGCCTCGGTCAGCACACTGTCGGGTGGAGAGCGCCGCCGAGTCGCGCTGTGCCGCCTGCTGCTCGAACAACCGGAGATGCTGCTTCTCGATGAACCGACCAACCACCTGGACGCCGAAAGCGTCGCGTGGCTGGAGAAGTATCTCGAAGGGTTTCCGGGAACCGTTGTGGCTATCACCCACGACCGCTACTTCCTGGACAACGTTGCCAAGTGGATCCTGGAGCTGGATCGCGGCGCCGGGATTCCCTGGGAAGGCAACTACTCGAGCTGGCTGGACCAGAAGCGCAAACGCCTCGCCACCGAGGAGAAACAGGCCTCCGCGAGGCAGAAGACCCTGGAGCGGGAACTGGAATGGGTACGGATGGCTCCCAAAGCCCGGCAGGCCAAGAGCAAGGCACGTCTGCAGCGCTACGAGGAGTTGCGCCAGGAAGCAGATCGCCAGACCGAAGGCTCGGTCGAGATCCTCATACCGGTGCCAGAGCGACTGGGAGACGAGGTAGTGGTCGCGGAGAAGCTATCCAAGGGCTATGGCGACCGCCTGCTCTTCGAGAACCTCAACTTCGCGCTGCCCCGCGGCGGGATCGTCGGGGTGATCGGGCCCAATGGCGCGGGCAAGACGACGCTGTTTCGCATGATCGCGGGTCAGGAAAAGCCCGACAGCGGGAACCTGACGATCGGCAAGACCGTCAAGCTGGCCTACGTGGATCAGAGTCGAGATTCGCTCGACGGCACCAAGACGGTGTACGAAGAGATCTCCGGAGGAGAAGACGAGTTGATCTTCGGTTCCCGCAAGGTGAACGCGAGAGCCTACTGTGCGGGCTTCAACTTCAGGGGATCCGACCAGCAGAAGAAGGTCAAGGATCTCTCCGGCGGCGAGCGGAACCGGGTCCATCTCGCCAAGCTGCTCAAGAGCGGGGGCAACCTGCTCCTGCTTGACGAACCTACCAACGATCTGGACGTTGACACCCTGCGGGCGCTGGAAGACGCATTGGTGGCCTTCGCAGGATGTGCGGTCGTCATCAGCCACGACCGCTGGTTCCTCGACCGGATCGCAACCCATATTCTCGCCTTCGAAGGGGAGAGCGAGGCGTACTGGTACGAGGGGAACTATCAGGACTACGCCGCGGATTTCAAGAAGCGCAAAGGAGTCGATGCCAATCAGCCGCACCGGATCCGGTACAAGAAGCTCCACCACTAGCGCTCCTCACACTCCGCTCCGATGACCCACCCCTCGCGCATTCCCTACCTGCCGGCCCGAATCGAGCATCTGGCCGATCTGGCGGAGAATCTCTGGTGGAGCTGGCAGCTGGATGCCCGTGGCCTGTTCCGGACGATCGACGAGCCCCTCTGGCATCTGGTGAAGCACAATCCGCTCGCGCTGCTCCGGCGGGTAGATCCCTCCCGGCTCGCCGGCTGCGCGAGCGACCCGACCTTCCTCGCCCGTTACGACCGGGTGCTGGAACGGTACCGCCTCGCGCTCGAGAGCAACGAGACCTGGTTCCACAACAACTATCCCTCGGTCGACCGGCCGATCGCCTACTTCTGTGCCGAGTTCGGTCTCCACAACTCGGTCCCCATCTACTCGGGCGGCCTCGGCATTCTGGCCGGCGACCATTGCAAGGCAGCGTCGGATCTCGGCGTGCCCCTCGTCGGCGTTGGGCTCTTCTACACGAAGGGCTACTTCGACCAGCAGCTGAGGTTGGATGGCTGGCAGGAGGACAGCGATGTCCTCTTCGATGTGAGCCTGACGCCGCTCGAGCGGGTCGCCGGACCGGGAGGTGTCCCCTATCTCGCCGTGGTGGAGACCTTCGGGCGGCCGGTGCACATCGGCGTCTGGCGGATGAAGGTCGGACGGGTGCCGGTTTACCTCCTGGACACAAACCTGGAACAGAACGACCCTGCCGACCGTGACCTTTCCGGAAAGCTTTACGCGGGCGGGCCGGACATGCGGCTCCGCCAGGAATGGATCCTCGGCGTTGGCGGCGTGCGGGTGCTGCGGGCCGTGGGACTCGATCCGGCCGCCTGGCACGCCAACGAGGGACACGCCGCGTTCATGCTCGTCGAGCGGCTGCGCGAGCTGACCACCGGAGGAATGCCGCTCAAGGACGCGGTGCGAGAGGTGCGGGCCCGGAGCATCTTCACGACCCACACTCCCGTCCCGGCGGGTCACGACCGCTTCAGCCGGGAGGAGGTGCAGGCCTGCGCGGGCCCGATCTGGACCGAGTTGGGCATCGGTCCCGAAGAATTCATGGCGATCGGTGCGCTGCCCGAGGATGACCTCTTCCACATGACGGCCACCGCGCTTCGGCTCTCCCGGCGGGTCAACGGCGTCGCGAAGCGGCATGGAGAGGTCTCCCGCGAGCTGTGGCAGCCACTCTGGCCCGGCAAAGCAGTTGAGGACGTTCCCATCGGGCATGTGACCAACGGGGTTCACGTCGCTACCTGGATGGCGAGCCGGATGCAGCGACTGCTCGACAAACATCTCGGCGATGGCTGGCTCGACCGGGTGGATCAGCCCGGCTTCTGGGACCGGGTCGCTCGAGCTGGACGATCAGGAACTCTGGAGCCAGCATCTCGAGATGAAGCGAGGCCTGCTGACTTATATCCGCGAAGAAGCGCGCCGGCGCTGGGCCGACCGATGGAAAGAGGCGGCCCATGTCGTCGGAGCGGGCACCCTGATCAATCCGGACCCGCTCATCATCGGGTTCGCGCGGCGCTTCGCGACCTACAAGAGGGCCTACCTGCTATTCGAGGACTTCGACCGGCTGCACGAGATGCTGGTGAATCCCTGGCGGCCGGTCCAGCTGATTTTCGCGGGGAAGGCGCATCCCGAGGATGCGCCGGGTAAAGAAGTCCTGCAGCGGGTCTACACCATGACCCGCGACCCCCGCCTCGAGGGGCGTGTAGCATTCATCGAGGACTATGAGATGCACCTCGCCCATCGCCTGGTGCAGGGGGTGGACCTCTGGCTCAATGTCCCGCGGGCGCCGCTCGAGGCATGCGGCACCAGCGGCATGAAGGCCGCGCTGAACTCAGTCCCTCAGCTGAGCACACTCGACGGATGGTGGTACGAGGGCTATATGGGAGTGAACGGCTGGGCCCTGCCGCCATCCGAACCTGGGGATCAGGATGCAGTTGATGCCGGACACCTTTACACCCTGTTGGAGGAGCAGGTCATCCCGCTCTACTACAAGCGCGATGCACGTGGCCTGCCGGTCGAATGGCTCCAGAAGATGAAACACGCCCTCCGTATCGCCGGCGAGAAGTTCGACGCCCGTCGGATGGTGCAGGAATACGTGAACCAGTACTACGTACCCGCGGCGTCGGGAGACCTCTCCGACCCCAACCCCCCGGTGTAGCCCGGATGGACCGGCCTCCCAGCCAGTCTCGACGCTGCTGGCCCCCGACGGCTCGCCGGTAGGCGTGGTGCATGTCGCCGCGGAATACGGCTGGCTGGCCCGGACCGGTGGACTCGCGGAGGCGGTAGCAGGCCTGGCCACGAACCAGGCGCGCTCGGGCATTCCGGTCGCCGCGGTGATTCCCCTCCACCGATCGGTGCGAAGCGCGGCGAACGGACTCGAGCGGATGGGGGGACCCTTCACCGTTCAGGTCGGACCTCGTACCGAAGAAGGGCGACTCTACCGCATTCCCGCCGGCCCGGGCGAGCCGCGGGTCTACTGCATCGAGCACCCCTATTTCGACCGGAACGGCCTCTACGGAGAGTCCGGCGGTGACTACGCCGACAATCTCCAGCGGTACGCATTCTTCTGCCGCGCGGCTCTGGAGATCCTCCACCGGATCACCCGGACACCCTGCGTCCTGCATTGCCACGACTGGCACGCGTCGCTCGCCCCGGTGTATCTGCGGACCTATTACCCGGACCAGGCCTTCGCCCAGAACGTGCGGACGGTCATGACGGTCCACAACGCGGGATTCCAGGGACATTTCCCGCCATCGGCCATGCCGGAGATAGGGCTCCCCTGGGAGCTGTTCAACTACAAGGTCATGGAGTGGCATGACAAGGTGAATCTGCTCAAGGGCGGGCTCGCCTTCACGGATGCCGTGACCACGGTGAGCCCGACTCACGCGCACGAGCTGCGCACCGCGGTAGGCGGGTTCGGTCTCCACGACGTGTTTCTCTCTCTGGGAGACCGCTTCACCGGCATCGTCAACGGGATCGACATGGACGAGTGGAATCCCGCGACCGACCAGCACATCACCTCGCATTACTCGGTGCACGATCTCTCCGGCAAGGCGCGCTGCAAGGCCGCGCTGCAGCGGAGTGTGGGTCTGCCGCAGAAGCGCCGGATCCCGGTCTTCGCGATGACCGCGCGGCTCACCCACCAGAAGGGTCTCGAGCTGATCGTGGGAGACTACACCCTCTTCATGCTGGAGGCGCAGTTCATCTTCCTGGGCACCGGAGAGCCGAAGTACGAGGCGATGCTCAAGATGTACGAGGCGCGCTGGCCCGGACGGATCGCCGTGCACCTGGGCTTTTCGGAGCGGCTGGAGCATCGGCTCATGGCGGGCGCCGACGTCTACCTCATGCCCTCACTCTATGAGCCGTGCGGGCTGGCTCAGCTCCGCGCGGAGCGCTACGGTGCGGTGCCGATCGGCCGCCGGGTCGGCGGTCTGGCCGACACCATCGAGGACGGAACTACCGGGTTCCTGTTCGACGAGTACAGCTCCGAGGATCTGCTCCGGGTCGCACGGCATGTGATGGACCGCTACTACGACCCGCCGGCCTGGGAATGGATGATGAAGCAGGCAATGTCCAGGGATTTCGGCTGGCCCCGTTCCGCCGAGAAGTATCTGCAGGTCTACCGCCGCGCCCTCGAGGCGTTGCGTCACGCCTGATGCCCCGCCCCGCCGTCGATTTCGTACTGGGACTCCACAGCCATCTCCCATACGTCCTGAATCACGGGAGGTGGCCCCACGGGAGCGACTGGATCTGCGAGGCGGCGATCGACACCTACCTGCCGCTGCTCGAAGCGCTGGAGAAGTTGCGCCACGAGGGAGTGCCGGCGCCGGTCACCCTCGGCATCACTCCCATCCTCGCCAGCCAGCTGGCGAGTCCTGTCTTCGTGGAAGAGCTCGAGGCCTACTTCGCTCAACGCCTCGCGAGCTGTGACGAGGCGGCAGCCTCACTCACTTCGACTGGCGACCAGCACCTGATTCCTCTCGCCGATTTCTGGAGGGAGCGACTCACCCGGCTTCGCGCGCGGTTCCGTGCCCATGGTGGTGATCTGATCAGCGCGCTGCGCGCGCTCGAGCGGGAGGGCAGGCTCGAGATCATGAGTAGCGCCGCCACCCACGGTTTCCTCCCCCTGCTCTCTCGCGACGAGAGCATCCGGCTCCAGCTTGGGCTCGGTCGTGCCGAACACCGGAGGCTCTTCGGTAAGGAGCCCGCCGGATTGTGGCTGCCAGAGTGCGCCTACCGCGTTCGAGGCCCCTGGGCGCCGTTGCCTGGGGCCCCTGCCACCGGGCCTCGACGCGGCATCGAGGAGCACGTGGCGGATGCGGGGTTCAAGTATTTCTTCACCGACGCGCACATGGCCGGCGCGGGACAGGTCTTCAAGCTGTACGGTGCGGAAGAGCTCGAGGAGACGGGCACTGCGGAAGGCAAAGGCAAGCACTCGCCCTATCGCGCGTATCGAGTGACCTCGAACCGGAGCGGGCGCGAGGTCGCGACGCTGATTCGCGATCCGCTGACCTCGCGCCAGGTCTGGAGCCGGCAGGAGGGTTACCCGGGCGACCCGTGGTACCTCGAGTTCCACAAGATCCGCTGGCCGGGTGGACTCAAGTACTGGCGGGTGAGCGCTGCCGGCTCGGACCTCGGCGCCAAGCTGCCATACGATCCCGCGCAGGCACTGGCCCACGCAGACGGCCACGCGGGACACTTCGTGAGCCTGCTCGAGCGGGCCGCTACCGAGAAGGAAGTCCAGTCCGGCGGGTTGATTGCGGTCCCCTTCGACACCGAGCTGTTCGGCCACTGGTGGTTCGAGGGAGTGGATTTCCTCGCGGCAGTCTACCACCGGCTGGGTGGAACCAAGACGATCCGCCCCTACACCGCTTCGGCGGCGCTGGCCGCGCGGCCTCCACGTCGCGGGATCCATCTCTCGACCGGATCGTGGGGCGCCAACGGCGACTTCTCGATGTGGCTCAACAGCGGCACCGAATGGACCTGGCGCAAGTTGTGGGAGCTGGAAGAGAACTTCTGGGACGTGGCGCCCGCGGCGCTCGAGCGCGGAGACCAGCATCTGGTGCTCGCGCAGGCAGCGCGGGAGCTGCTGCTTGCTCAATCATCGGACTGGCAATTCATCATGACGACCGGTCAGGTGACCGACTACGCTGTGAAACGGTTCACCGAGCATTGCGCCGACGCCGAGTCCTTGATCGCGGCAATGCAGCCTGGAGCAGGGGACCAGGATGCTGCCAGGTCGCGCGCGGAGAAACTCTGGCAGCGGGACCATGTGTTCCCCGAGATCCTGCCTGCAGTGCGGGCTGCGATGGAAGGCAGCCGGGCGGTAGTCGTGTGAGGGTCGTCATCCACGGCCACTTCTACCAACCGCCGCGCGAAGATCCGTGGATCGAGCAAGTCGAGACCGAGCCGTCAGCCGCTCCCTTCCACGACTGGAATGAGCGAATAGAGCAGGAGTGCTACCGCGCCGTGGCCGCGGCCCGAATCCCCGGGCACGAAGGCCGGATCCTCCGCATCGTCAACACCCTCGAACAGATCAGCTTCAACTTCGGCCCTACCCTTCTCGAGTGGATGGAAGGGCAAGCGCCCGCGACCTATGCCGCGGTGCTGGCGGCCGACCGTAACAGTGTCGCACGGCTGGGTCACGGCAATGCCGTGGCGATGCCCTATCACCACGCGATTCTCCCGCTCAGTACCAGGCGGGAGAAGGTGACCGAGGTGCGCTGGGGCATCGCCGATTTCCGCCGCCGGTTCGGCCGGGAACCGGAGGGGATGTGGTTGCCGGAGACGGCGATGGATGAGGAGACGCTCGAGGTTCTCGCAGGCGAGGGCATTCGCTTCACGATCCTGGCGCCACACCAGGTAACCGGCGCTCCCGCTTCCGGCGCGCCGGGTCTGTACCGCTGCCCCGGCGGGGAAACCATCGCGCTCTTCGTGTACGACGGCCCGATGTCGCACGATGTCGCCTTCGGACCGCTGGTGCGTGACGCTGACCAATGGGTGCGTAGAACGCTGGCGGCCGCGGACAGCGTCGCCCAAGCGGGAGTTGGTTTCGGTCGCCACCGACGGCGAGACCTACGGCCATCACCATGTCTTCGGAGAAATGGCGCTGGCTCTCGTCCTCGACCGGTTACAGGAAAGCGCGGGGATCAGCCTGGGCAACTTTGCCCAACACCTGGCCGACTCGCCGGCGACCAAAGAAGTGCAGCTGGTGAGTCCCAGCTCCTGGAGCTGTCCGCACGGAGTGGAGCGGTGGCGTTCCGACTGCGGCTGCCGCATGGCGACCGAGCTTCCACCGCAGCAAGCCTGGCGCGCGCCGCTCCGCGAAGGATTGGCATGGCTGACGAGCCAGCTGCACGAGATCCACGACAAGGAGGCACCGCTCCACCTGAGGGACGCCACCGCCGCACGGGAAGGCTACGGTGCCGTGGTGGGTGCGAGTCCGGAGGTGATTCGGGCCTACGTGCTCTCTCATGCTCTCAAGCCCGACGACCCTGGATCGGTGGTCCGAGCGGCGGAATTGCTCGAACTGGAGCGCGGGGCCCTCCGCTCGCTGACGTCCTGCGCCTGGTTCTTCGACGACATCGGTGGGATCGAGACCCTCCAGGTCCTGCGCTACGCGGCCTGGGCGGCGGCGCTCGCGGGAGAGGAACAGACGCGCCTGGAAAGCGGATTGATCGAGCGTCTCGCGCCCGCGAGAAGCCGAGACCCCACCATGGGCACAGGGGCAGATATCTACCGCCGGAAGGTTCGGCCGAGGCTTCCACCCGATGCACGCATCGCCGCGGGGCTCGGTGCCGTTCAGTCCCTCGTGCCTGATCCCGCGGACGACCCGGCCTATACCCTCGAAGCCCATGGCGATTCGAAGGTGCTCCGCCACAAGCGAACGGGTCGAGGTGTGCCCTGCAGGGTAACGATCGAGCGGAACGGTCTCGATCTGGCCGTTTCGGTGACGATCGAAGAGCGAACACCGCTTCGGGTGAGAGTTGATCAGCTGCCTGAGCGCTCCCGCCTCACAGTCGCCGATACGCTGCGCCGCGGTACCCTGTCCCGCCTGCTGTCGAGCAGCGATCTGGCCGCGCTTTCCACCGGAGAGGAAACCAAGCCGGTGGTGCGGCGCGCTCTGCTCAGGGCGGCGCAGTCACTCGAGACCGATCACTCGGCCGCTGCCTGCACCCACGTAGCCGACCTGGCCGAGCTGCTGGCACACCTTGGGCAGGCGGTGCCGTTCGATGTACAAACTGTTTTCTATCGGATCTGGTCTTCAGGCGAGCAGCGAGATCCGGCCATGCTGGATCTCGCCGTGAAACTGGGCTTCGACGTCACCCACCTGCGGCAGCGATGAAGGCGCGGAAGAGGTGGCGCGTGTGAGGGTCGGCCATTTCGAAGACCTCCGGATGCCACTGCACGCCGATCAGGAAGTGGTCCAACGCCCCCTCGAGTGCTTCAATGAGTCCGTCCGGCGCGGTAGCACTTACCATTAGTCCGGTCCCAACCTGCTTCACCCCCTGATGATGCATGCTGTTCACAATCAGGTTGGGTTGTTCCAGGGCACCGCGGAGCCGAGACCCCGAGGCGAGAGCCACCTCATGGGCCGGATGGTCCCGCTCGAAGCCCTGAGTAGGGAAATAATCGTGCTTGATAGCCCCCGGCAGTTCCGACCGGACGTCCTGGTAGAGTGAACCTCCCAGCGCCACGTTGATTACTTGGATTCCACGGCAGAGTCCGAGGATAGGCTTCCGGTCTTCAATGGCCCACCGGGTCAGTTGCAACTCCACACGATCCCGGGCGGGGTCAACGCGGCCGCACTCCGGCTTCGGTGCCTCGCCATAAGTCCTCGGGTCCATGTCCACGCCTCCGGGAAGCAGGATCCCGTCCAGCCGGTCATAGATCTCGCGCAACGTGTCCGGATCGTCGTCCAGAAGTGGAATCATCCATGGTACCCCCCCGACGATAGTCACCGCCAGGAAATACCGCTGGTTCATGACCCAGGACTGCGGCAGCGCCTCGGGAATTCCGTCCATGGCGTGCAGCGTCTGGGTGGGGATGCCGATGACCGGTCGGGGAGACTTCATTCAGTGTCGAGTAAGAGGACTGGGGACTGAGGACCGAGTGAAGCAAATTTAATCAAATTTTGGGCCAACTCATCCCTTCGTCGCCGCGGCTCCCGCCGGCACACGACGCCCTCTGCCGTCTCCCGTACCAGCTGGTCCACCACGGCCTTCAGGTCACCAGTCTTCTGGAACGTCGCAATCTGGCGGTCGGCGCTGGTGCCTTCGCCCAGGATCCGGAAGGCGTACTCCACCTCCTTCCGGCTGCCCAGGTCATCCAACACGTCATCGACGAACCATTCGAGGAGCTCCTTGATCAGCTCCCGGGCGGGCAATTCCTGCCGCTTTCCGAAGTCGATCAGCTTGCCGTCCAACCCGTAGCGAATCGCCCGCCACTTGTTCTCGTCGATCAGGGCCTGCGGGTAGAGCCGGAAGGTGAGGTTGTCCCGCCGCAGCTTCCACAGCTTCGCGATGATAGCCTGGAAGATGGCGCCGATGCACACCGCCTCGTCCACCCTGGTGCAGACGTCGCACACCCGGAATTCCAGGGTCGGATAGCTCCAGCTGGGGCGGACGTCCCACCAGAGCTTCGAGGCGTTGGGAATGCAATTGGTGCTGACCATCGTGTTCACCAGGCCCTCGAACTCGGCCCAGGATGCGAGCGTCCGCGGGATGCCGGTGCGGGGGAAGTCCCTGAACACGATGCTGCGGTACGATTTGAGGCCAGTCATCCGCCCCATCCAGAAGGGCGAGCTGGTGGAGAGCGCGAGGACGTGGGGCAGGAAATAGCGCGACACGTTCATCGCATCGATCAGGAATTCCTTGTCTTCGATCCCGATGTGGACGTGGGTGCCGAAGATCAGCAGGCGCTGCGCCAGGTCCTGGAGATCTTCCTTCACTCCGATGTAGCGGTCGAGCGGAGTAATCTTCTGCTGCATCCAGGAGGAAAACGGATGACTTCCCGCCGCGGCGACCACCAATCCCTGCTTCGCGGCGAGGCCCATCACCAGTTTGCGGAGCCGGACCAGCTCTTCGCGCACCTCCGCGGGTGTGCGGCAGACCTTGGTCCCCACTTCGACCATCGACTGGTGCAGTTCCGGCTTGACCTCCCCCAGCACCATCGAGTCTTCGTTCAGGATCTCGGTAATGTACGACCGAAGCTCCCGGGTCTCGGGGTCGATGATCTGGTATTCCTCTTCGATGCCGATGGTGAGGGTTGGCTCTGCCATGGGTGGCGAACTCGATGGTCGATGGTCGATGGTCAATGGTCGATTGGAGTAGTCGTTGAAGGACCATCGGACTACCGACTATCGACTATCGCCTTCCCTTAACGCTTCTCCACAACAAACGTCGGCACCGTCGATCCGCCGCCCGCCGTCACGTTGAGCAAGGCCGCGGTCGAGAGACGGGTCAGCAGACCTTCCATGTATTCGCCGTGTACCACAAACGGTGCCGTATCCAGCATCCGGTCCAGAATATGAACCGAGCCATCTACCAGGCTGGGATAGGGCTCGCTCGGAATCGGAACGCGCTGCTGTACGATGTACGGCTCGCTCAAGGCCCGCGCTATCCCCTGACGCCATTCCTCGGCGTTCACGGTCCAGCCCAACACGATGCCAGCCCCACCGTAATCGTCGTTCGGCTTGAGCACGAGACGGGCCTGATTGGCCTCGATGAACGGCAGCAGGTCGACTTTCGAGCCGTTATGGACCGTGGCTCGCTCCTCGACCACGCGAGTCCACGGCACGTGGGCCGCGATCGCCGCCTGGTCCGCCGCATCAAAGAGTCCCGCGTTCCGCTCGTCGCTCAGTACCGCGAGGCTCGCCTTCTTGTGCAGGATCTTGCAGCGGAAGGGATTCACCATACAAACCGCTCGTTCCCGCACCGCGCGAATCAGCGGGTGCTGGAGGCCACACCGCTCCACCAGCTCATGAATCAGCACGCGCTTGTAGACCACGTCGATGGGGCCCGCCGGACCCGTCAACTGACTCCTGCGATACTCGAGCGCCTGCGGCGTCGTGATCTCGCAGCTCATCCCCAGCCCGCGGAAGTATTCCTGAAAGAGCACGAACTCGGTTCGGGTCGGGACGTCATCCCAGTCCACGATGGCGACGCGCGGGAGTGCCTGGCGTCCCGAGAACTGGTGCCAGGCCTCGAGCAGCGCGTGCCCGACGTGGTGCCGAGCGGGCAATGGCCTGACGGCATAGTGCCGGGCGAATGCCCGCATCACCGGCAAATCGGCGAACGCATCAGTGAGTGCGTCGTTGTAAGCCGCCCCCGCCGGAGTCTCGGCGTTGTATTCGGTGAGGGCGAAGGTACCGGCGTCTTCCATCAGGAATCCATCGAGCCGCGAGGAAGGACTCGCGGCCCGGAAACCCGGGTCATCCCTGATCAGCTCCTCTTCCCAGTCGGCCAGACGGAATTGCGCTCGCAGAGCGGTGTCTCGCACCGCCGCCTCACCGGCCTTGCGGAAGGCTCGGGTAATCGCGGCAACCCGACGTTCGAGCAGGCCCAGCTGCTCCGGCGACATGAGCCTGGGGCGCAGCACCGTGGCCAGGGCCCGCTCGCCAAAGATCAGTCCCCGCGCCCGCAGCTGATCCTCCAGCATCACGTGGGAGGCTTCCGCGATGTCGGGCGTCAACAGACTGTGATAGAAGTCGATGGCGGGGTTCATGGTCAGTATCAGGTGAGACCGTCGACTCAGTACTTCAACCTATTCCTCCCCTTAAGAAACATCTTGTCCCATTTCAAATCCTTCACCTGTCGCCTCGGCTTCTTGGCCAGCGCGATCGCGAGGTCGGTCATGTGCTGAACCACCCAGTCGAAATAGGTCGGGGTCAGGGAGTTGATGTCCATGTCCGGGGCTGGATTCATGAAGTCGATGGCGTACGGGACCCCGTCCCGAATGGCGAATTCGATCGAGTTCATGTCGTAACCCAGGGCGCGACAGATCGTCAGGGCGTCGTTGATCACCCGGGTCCGCAGCTGCGGCGCCAGGAAGTCGTCCCCCGGGATGTAGCGGCGTTCCCTGGGATCGTACTTGATCGGGAGGATGTCTTCCTGTCCGATGCAGAGGCAGCGTACGAACTCGTCCCAGTCGATGAATTCCTGGACGATCATCGTGAGCAGGCCGGACTGATCGTACCGGGCGATCAGCTCCTCCAGCGAGCGGCAGACGTGGACCTCCTTCCACCCGCCGCCGTGGGCATCCTTGAGGATGCAGGGCATCCCGATGTTGCGCGCGATGCCCTCCCAATCGAGAGGGAACTGGAGGTTGCGCAGGCTCTCGTCGTGCTTGATGCCGGGGATGTAGTCCTTGTTGGGCAGGAGCATCGTCTTCGGACTGGCCAGGCCGAGCTTGGTGATGAGCGAGGCGCCGAAGAACTTGTCGTCCGCGGTCCACATGAAGGGATTGTTGATGACCGGGACGCCCTGCAGCACCGCGTGCTTCAGATAGCTCCGGTAGAACGGCACCTCGTGGGAGATGCGGTCGATCAACACATCATAGGGAACCGGATCGGTCATGCTCAGGGCGCCGGTCAAGACATACTCGGCGACCACGCCCGCGTTCCGCTGACTCACCGCTTCCATGAATGCCGGCGGGAACGACCATTCCCGACCTACGAAGAGACCAATTCGTTTCGTCATTGCCTGGTTGTGTGTGTTAGGCGGCTAGGGGGTCCGGCCATGTAATTGCCGAGCCGCCGAGCCGCGGTGCCGCCGAGCCGCTAGTCGTGCCCGCCGATGTAGGTCCGCACCATGTCCTCCCAATGGGGCCAGTCGTGGGCGTGACCGTCCCAGATGCGCAGCGCGTTCCCGATGCCCTTGCCCCACAAGAGCGCGGAGAACTCCCGGTTGTTATCGCATACCGGGTCGCCGCCTCCGATCGCGAAAATGATGTCCTGCCGGCGGAAGGCGTCGAGCCGGAGAGGATCATGCTCGTGGCGCATGAAGTCCATGGGATTGCAGCGATACAGATTGGCGTCGCTATACCCACCGATCAGGCGCTTGAGGTCGTAGAGGCCGCTCATGCCAAGGATCCGATTCACCGACTCCGGATAGCGCAGGCCGAAGGCGGCGGCATGGGTCGCCCCCAGGCTGGCACCGGTCGTGATGACGTATGCGTTGCTGTTCTTGCTCGCCGTAAAAGGGAGCACCTCGTCCCGAACATAGCTGTAGTACTGCAGGTGGACCCACGCGCGATGCCCGGCGTCGACCGCCTCGTTGCCCCAGTTCTCGTGATGCGGCTGGTCGAGGCAGAACAGCTGAATCCAGCCCTGGTCGATGTGGTCCTGCAGTACCTGGTGCATCCGCCGGTCCGGCCACTCCGAGTGGGTCCCCATGCTGGTCGGGAACGCCAGCACCCGGGCACCGGCGTGGCCGATCACCTGCAGGGTCATCTCGCGGCCCAGCACGGGGGAATGCCAGGTGTGGATTTCGTGGTTCAAGAGGGTCTTGGGTCGTGAGTCTTGGGTCTTGGGTCAACGTCTCTAGCGATGTCGCTGGGGGGTGGAGAATCTACTCGGCATCTCAGCTTCAGGCATCCCCCAGAGGCATAGACCCAAGACGTCATGGCTCAAGACTCACGACCCACGACCCATGACCCACGACCAACGACCCTCTACCTTTCGCCCATGCCCCAACCCATCCGCTTCATCTTCGGACTCCACCTGCATCAGCCGGTGGGGAATTTCGGGTCCGTCTTCAGCCAGCACTTGGACGAGGTCTACCTGCCCTTCCTGCAGAAGGTGGACGAGCGGGAGTTCTTCCCCCTGGTGCTCCACATCTCCGGCCCCCTGCTGGAGTGGCTGGAATCGAACGGCAAAGCCTATCTCGATATGGTCGGCCGTCTGGTTGATGCCGGCCGGCTGGAATTGCTGTGCGCCGGCATGTACGAACCGGTCCTCGCTGCTCTCCCTCGGCAGGACCGCATCGAGCAGATCGGCTGGATGCGGGAGAAGCTCAGGAAACGGTTCGGGATCGATGCGCGGGGGCTCTGGCTCACCGAGCGGGTGTGGGAACCGGAGCTTGCTGCCGACTTGGCCGACGCCGGGGTACAGTATGCCCTGGTGGATGACCGCCATTTCCTGGTGACCGGGTTTGAGCGAAACCAGCTGCACGCGCCGTGGATGACCGAGAGCGACGGCCGGCGAATCGCCCTGTTCCCGATTGACGAGCGGCTCCGCTACCTCATCCCGTTCCGGCCTCCGGCCGAAACCGCCACCTATCTCCGAGAGCTGGCGAACGAAGGTCACCGCATGGCGGTGCTGGCGGACGACGGGGAGAAGTTCGGCGGCTGGCCCGGCACCCGCGAATGGGTCTACGAGAAGGGATGGCTGGATCAGTTCGTGACCACGATCTCGGCGCTGGTTGATAACGGCGAGGTAGTGCTCTCGACCTTCGCCGAGACTCTTCCGGCAGTGCCGATCGCGGGGCTCGCCTACCTGCCAACCGCCTCCTATCGGGAGATGGAGGGTTGGTCGCTGCCGCCACTCGCGGCGCAGCGGCTCATCAACCTCGAGACCGAGTTGGGAGAGGAGCGGTTGTCGGGACCCGAGAGCGGGCTGCTCCGGGGCTCGCACTGGCTCAACTTCCTGGTCAAGTACGTCGAGGCCAACCGGATGCACAAGAAGATGCAGGCACTATCCCTGCTCTGCCGCGATCGAGGCGATCCCGCGGCAGCCCGCGTCGCCATTGGACGGGCCCAGTGCAACGACGCCTACTGGCACGGCGT
This sequence comes from uncultured Gemmatimonadales bacterium, assembly GCA_963821525.1. Classification (GTDB taxonomy): domain Bacteria; phylum Gemmatimonadota; class Gemmatimonadetes; order Gemmatimonadales; family GWC2-71-9; genus DATBGE01. The sequence goes on from CAWGED010000019.1 coordinate 284,362, forward strand.
CTTCGGCGGACTGTATCTCCCCCACCTGCGTGATGTGATCTGGCGCGAGCTTGCGATTGCGGAGAGGGCGCTGCGTGTCCGGGAACCGCTGGAAGCCGAGGTCTTCGACATCGACGCGGATGGCCATCGGGAGATCTGGGTCCACAGCTCCGACTTCAGCGCGATCGTGAGTCCCGACCGTGGCGGAGGCATCGAGGAGTTCACGCTTTTCGGATCGGGGATCAACTTCGCGAACACGCTGACTCGGCGGAGGGAAGCCTACCACCTGGTAGTCGCGAAGCCAGGAAACCACGGTGAGGGCGACGAAAAAGGGACGCCGAGCATTCACGATCTGGAGAGCCGCATCCGGCTGAATGAACTGCCGCCGGTTGACGCGCTTCCGCGGGTGTTGCTGCACGAGCGGGGACTCCCGTCGGCGCTGGATCAAGAGAGTTACGAGCGAGGCGACTTCGACAGCCTGGATGTACCGGGTGACGGTCCCCTTCCCTACACCATCGAATCCTCGGCGGATCGCCTGATGCTGAGCTTCAAACTGGTTGAGACCGGGATCACGACCTTCGAGAAACACTACAGCTTTGCGCCGGACGGCAGACTCACGGCGACCTACCGCTGGTCGCCGGCCGCCCTCGCACCCGAAGGATTGTTTGCCGTGGAAGTGTCGTATCGGGGGCCGCTCGAAATCACCGCCAGCCCGGCCGCAGACACCTGGAGCTTCGACATCACGACGGTGGCGAAATCAGAGAAGGGACTGGAAGAAACGGTGCAGGGCCGGTCGGTCACGTTCCGGTGGCCCGGCAACGTGGGGAGTGCGATGCTGGAGTTGTTGCCGGCAAGCGGAGTCGAAAGTCGATAGTCGAAAGTCAAAAGACGATTGACACCGACCAGCGACCCTGCTGCCTCAGCTACTCGATGAAGTCCACCCAACCGGCTTCATTGGTGACGACCGCAACGGTCCCTGCGGCGTTGACTCCGACCCGGCGCGGCGTTCCCCAGTATTGAGCAGAGTCCGCTGCTGTAAGGTTGTCCGGTCGAGAATCTCGATGGTCGCAAAAGTTTCGACCACGATGAGCTCGTTGGTTGTGACGCCCAGGCCGAAGCCAGGACCGGCCAACGGGACGCTCTTCACCTGCAGGCCCGAACTGATGTTCCACACCTGCAGGTAGCCCGACTCGTTGGAGACGTAGAGTTCGGTTCCCGCAGGGGACAGCCCCAGACCCATGGGAGAACCATTTGTCATGTAGGTGCGGATTATCGTGCGGGTTACCGTGTTCACCTCCACTGCCGTGCCCGCCCCCGCCATGCTCACGTACAGCCGAGGCAACGTGGGATGAACCACCATGAAGTTCGCGAAGCTTGCCGGGCAGCGAGTCCGTGAGTTGGTTGGTCGAGGCGTCGGCGAAGTACAGTCTCTCGTTCGTCCCGATGAAAATCGTCTTGTTGTCTGGGGACACCCCGACGGAGTAGGGGGTACTCCCAAGACCAGTGATTGGAGGAAGAACCAGATTGGTGGCCACATCAATCACCCCAACGGCGCCGTCGTTGTTCAGGGCTACATAGGCCCGGGTACCCGCGGGTTGATCGCCATGCCAAGTGGGAGGTTCCCCACCGTCACCGGCGATCGGAGAGTGTAGCCCGGGAGGGTTCCCCGTACGAAGCTCGACGAGTTCAACAGCCCCACGTATGTCTCGCCACCGGGCCCGACGGCGACTCCATAGGGATTTCCGGCGACCGGAGTCGTCGCTGCCCGGACCCCCTGCATCCCCGTGGTAACGAACACCGGGACCAAAAAGGTGAGACTGCCGCTCTTTGCGTTAAGGCTACCTGTGCCGGTACCGCCGATTGAGGTAACCAACCCCGCCGCCGACAGGGAGAAGAGCGAAGGATCATGATTGACGTAGGTTACCGACCGCCGCGCAATTGGATTCCCCAGACTGTCCAGTACCTCAGACACGAGTTGTTTGGTTCCCCTGGCCGAATCACCACGCTGCTGGGCGTGGTCGGAACGCTCGTGGCAACGAGATAAACGGTGACCGGCACCTTGATTTGAATGGCGTCCACCACGACGGTGATCGTGGCGGTACCGGTCGGCCCGACGGCGATCACCTCTCCAGGACTGGCTGACTGTTACAACTGATGGCTTGCTGGACGTGAAGCTGAACAGTCCGACGTTGAAAACGGGATTGCCGAGGAAATCTGTGGCATCAAACGACAGGATCCTGGTGGTGTTCCGGTGCATCTGAATCGAGGTGGGCGTTACGGTGAGGTGCATCACCCGTTGCCGGACCAGTACCCGAACCGTATGAGTGAGACCATCATCTTCTGCCGTAATGAACGTGCTTCCCAGCGGCCCCACCGAGGTCATCAGGCCCGTAGCCGTGATGGTGACGACACTTGGGTTGTCGGAAGAGAACCTCACCGACCGGCCGGGGATGGAACGCCCAGCGGCATCCACTACGGTTCCCGTGAGCTGCAGGGTGAGCCCCCCTGTCGATGACCGGCTGATTGGGAATGAGAATGATGTCAGCTGGCACCCGGACTCAGGTGCTATCGCCCCCGCAGGACACGCCCAGGGCGAGGAGCGCAAGCAGACACAAGACCGCCCGCGTCGAACGAGTCATTGCCGGATTTTCTTGTAGAGAGGGGTTTCGCGAATCTACTTCGGACTTGGGAAAACGGTAGCGGTGCCTAATAATTTGGCGGAGTGTTCAAAAGTTGACGGTATTCTAGTCGAGAGTCAAAAAGTCGTGGGTCTTGAGTCTCCCAAACTGAAGACTCAAGACCCACGACTCATGACTTTAGACTACCGACTCTCGACTCCCAACTACGGCGTCAACGTCTCCTGCTTCGGCTCAACCTTCAGAATCCAGAGGCCGGTATTGATGTCCGGCACGTAGATGTTGCCATTATTCACCACCGCGCCCCAGGCGAAGGTCGAACGGGGACGGAAGCCCAAGGAATCCGCAGTAAGAATCCAGCTGATCTCCCGGCCCTGCCGCATCAGGTCGCCCTTCAACTCGCCGGAGATATCCAGCACCCGCGCTCCGCCCTGATAGTTGCCGAGGTAGAGCGTGTCGCCCACGACCCAGACGTTATGGACACCGCCGTCAGTGGGCTCGTACCAGGCCACTTCCTTCGGGTGCTCGATGTTCGAGACGTCGATCACATGCAGCCGGCCGAAAGTGAGATCGTTCCCGTCCTGCAGGCCCTTCGCGTCCTTCGCCGCGTAGACCTCGTCTCCCACGAACACATACTTGCCGGCCTTCCACGCGGTGTGGGTACCGCGCGCGGAGAGTCCCCAGATCCCTTCGACCCGGGCGTAGAGCGAGCTGAGATCGTACTTGAACTGGGAGACGAGCTTGGGAGACTCGGGACTGCCGCCCTTCATGCCATTCCCCACGTCGAGAATGACCAGGCCATCGTTCCAGTACGCGAGATAGGCCAGACCATCCACCACCATGATGTCGTGCAGATAGCGGCCAGCCTCGGTCTGCTCGGTCTGCCAGCGAGCCACTTCCTTGGGCGTCTTGGGATCCCGGATGTCGATGACCCGCATCGAGCCGGTCGCGTCGTCGGTGAGATACACGTGGCCCTGGTACACATAGCTCGAGTGCACTCCGCCCGAGACGGTAGACGTGTACTCCGAGATCGGCTTGGGATGACACGCGTCGCTGGCATCGAACACCACGATGCCGTTCTTCCGGTCCGAGGCACCCTCACGGGAGAAGACGCCGTACTTGCCGTCCTCGGTCGTCATCACGTCGTTCACGATCCGGGAATTGGTCATCATCGAGTCAACGATGGCCGGCTTCTTGGGATCGCTCACATTGATGGCATAGACCCGGTCCGCGATCGTAGACATGTAGACGCACTGTCCATTCGGATGCACCCACGCTTCGGCGCCCCGGAACGCCAGCGGAACCCGGCCCTGCACCTCGAGACCCCGGCGCACCTCGCGCTGGGTCACCTGAACCACCGCTTCGGCGTTCTGTCCACCCAGCGTGGCCGTTACCGTGTACGTCCCCGGAGTCTCGGCGACGAACGCGCCGTCTCCATCGACCTGGGCGACGCCCGGAGTCTCCGCGACCGCCCAGCGCACCACGACGCCTTCAACCGCCTTCCCCGCCGCATCCTTTCCGGCCGCCTTGAAGCGAATGACGTCTCCGGTCCGCACGTTCGAGGTAGCCGGATCGATGCTGAGTCGCGCCACCCGATTGGCCGATACCTGGATATCGAACGGATGAGTCGCGGCACCAGCCTTGGCGGTAATCGTGGCCTTCCCCGGCGCCACCGCCGAGAGACGGCCGTCCGCGCTGACGGTGACGATCTTGGAATTGCTGGAAGTGAAGCTGACCGCGTCGTCGCGCTGGTCTCCCTGCTTGCTGTAGGCGACGCCGGTGAGGGTGAGCCGCGATCCCACCATCAGGTGGCTCAGCGCGGGCGTGACCTCGATCTTCGAGGCGGCAAGGGGCTTCACTTTGATGATCGCCTCACCGAACGCGGGCTTGGCGCCCTTCACCGATGCCACCACCGCCACCCGCATCTGGCCCCGATATCCCGCCGTCACCAGACCGGTCGAATCGACCGTGCCCTCATCGCCATTGATGAAGTACTGCAGCGTCGCGCTTGGAACCACGCTGCCGGCGGAATCAAGCGCCTTGGCGCTGAGCTGGATCGTCTGCCCTACTTCGACTTCGGCGGCAGGCGGGGTAACCTCGACGTGGGCGACCGGGGAAGGGGCCGGCGCCTGGGCGGGTTGCTGCTGCAACGCAAGCAGTAGACTGAGCAACATGCGGGCTCCAGGGATGCAGAGTATTGGTACGGTGAATTGGGCCGGGGAATCTACAGCACGGACTGCAAACTGAATACTGCCTGATCTACGGCGGTTTCAGGCGCAAGATTCAGCGCCAAGGTCGTGGCGTCGCGCTACTTCACAGTTCATTCCGGAACCAGACGCTTACCGCTTGCGCCATAGTGATTTACATTCCCGCCCCATGACGAATCCGCTTCCCGCCAAGGTGGTCCTGGGCCTGGTGCAGATGGCCATGTCGGACGACAAGCCCGACAACATGCGCCGCGCGGTCGCCGGCGTCAGGGAGGCCGCAGCCAAGGGCGCCAAGGTCATCTGTCTGCCCGAGCTGTTCCTGAGCCGGTACTTCTGCCAGGTCGAGGACCACCGCTTCTTCCAGCTCGCCGAGCCGATTCCGGGACCGAGTACCACCTCGCTCGGCGCCCTGGCCAAGGAGCTTGGTGTCGTCATCATCGCATCGCTGTTCGAGAAGCGCGCCGAAGGTCTGTATCACAACACCACCGCGATTCTCGATGCCGACGGGAAATACCTCGGCAAATACCGGAAGATGCACATTCCGGACGACCCCAACTATTACGAGAAGTTCTATTTCACCCCGGGCGATCTCGGTTTCCGCTCCTGGGACACGCAGCACGCCAAGGCCGGCGTACTCATTTGCTGGGACCAATGGTACCCCGAGGCCGCAAGGCTCACTGCGCTGACCGGGGCGCAGATCCTCTTCTATCCCACTGCGATCGGTTGGCTCATTCCCGAAAAGGCGGAGTACGGCGCGGCCCAGCAGGCCTCGTGGGAGACGATCCAGCGAAGCCACGCGATCGCGAACGGCGTCTACGTGGTGGCCGTCAACCGGGTCGGCGTTGAGCCGGGGCCCAACCAGGGGATCGAGTTCTGGGGCGGCAGCTTCGTCGCGGCTCCCAACGGCGAGATCATCGCGAAGGCGGGCACCGGCGAGGAGACGATCGTGGTCGAAGTGGACACTGGTCGAGTCGACGTCGCGCGCACGCACTGGCCGTTTCTGCGGGACCGGAGAGTCGATGCGTATGGGGGGATGACGAGTCGGTATTTGGATGACTGACCTATTGCCGATTGCCGATTGCTGATTGCCGATTGCGGCTCACTCGCTCCACACTCTTTTCCGCAGTTCGACGAGCTGCGATTACGATCGAGAGCAGTTCATTGCCCTCAACTAGAAGCGCCTCAATCCGCTCGCGGGATGCCGATCCGAGATCTCTGAGCAACTCCAACCAGAAAAGGGTTTCGTCGCATTCCTCAACGACGATACTGAGCTTCGCGACGAACTCGCGCCGGGACCGGGCTCGGCAAACAGCTCGATAGTTTGCCCCGACAGACGTTGCCGACCGCGTGAGTTGATCGCAGATGATCTGCGCATTCTCTCGATCGAGGCAGACTGCGACAGACCAACACAACTTGAAGGGCGAACGCCTTTGTCCGCCGCTTCATTTGAGAGGTCATCCCGCTTGTGTCAGGCCTGTGATCGAGCTCCATGGCGGGCAAGTTGTGGCATCAGGGTGGGTGAAACGGCACCCAAATGTTTCATCCACAGCCAAAGGAAACGCCGTACAATCAGCAATCGACAATCGGCAATCGTCAATTTTCATGTCTAACCCGACTCCGGCTACGCTCGGCTACCAGATGCCGCCAGAATGGTGGCAGCACCGGGGCACCTGGCTGAGCTGGCCTCACAGAGAATCATCGTGGCCCGGGAAGTTCCAGCCCGTGCCTCATGTCTTCGCCGAGATGGTGCGACTTCTCTCTCCGCACGAGGAAGTGCACATCAACGTCACCGGCCAGGAGATGGAAGACGCGGTACGGGCAATTCTGGTGGAACATGGCATCGCACCGTCGGCAATTGGCCGAGCCGCGAGCGCCGAGCCGTCGAGCGTTGTTGTTTCCACCACAACCCCACCAACGACGCCTGGTGCCGCGACCACGGCCCCTGCTTCATCCAGCGCAACGTGAATGGCCGGCGCGAGGAGGCCATTGTGGACTGGGGGTACAACGCGTGGGGCGGGAAATATCCGCCGTTCGAAGATGACGACGTGATCCCCACGAAAATCGCCGAGGAGTTTGGGATTCCGGTCTACCACCCGGGCATCGTGATGGAGGGAGGCAGCCTCGATGTGAACGGAGCGGGGACCCTGCTGACCACCGAATCCTGCCTGCTCAACCCCAACCGCAATCCCTCGCTCACCCGGGAGGAGATCGAGCGTTACCTGATGGACTACCTGGGCGTTCGCCACATCCTCTGGCTGGGCGAGGGGATCGTGGGCGACGACACCGATGGCCACGTGGACGACCTGTCTCGGTTCACCGATCCCTCCACCATCGTCACCGCGGTGGAAATGGATTCGAGCGACGAGAACTACCGGCCGCTGAAGGAGAACCTCGATCGTCTCCGCGGCATGCGGGACCAGGACGGCAATCCCTTCCGAATCGTCACCCTGCCGATGCCGCCGGCGGCGTACTACGAAGGACAACGGCTCCCGGCGAGCTACGCCAACTTCTACATCGCGAACGGCGTCGTTCTCCTGCCGTCTTACGACCCGACGACCGACGAGATCGCCCGCCAAACCCTGCAGCGCTGCTTCCCGACCCGCCGGGTCACCCTGCTCGATTCCCGGGACCTGATCTGGGGACTGGGGTCATTTCATTGTGTGACGCAGCAGTGGCCGGGGGTGGGATAGGCGAGATCTTGGTGATTGAAGATTGAGGATTTCAGATTGAAGATTTTCGGCTCGCGACCTTCCGCTCGAGCGTCAGCTTTGTCGCGGCTACAATCGCGACAAGCTCGCTGGCCTCTTTCAAAAGCGGACTGATAGCCTCGATCTTTGCGACGCCCGACTCCGCCGCCAGTTCGAACCAGAACACCGACTCGTCCGCCTCCTCGAGAACAATCCCAATTTTTGCAGCAAACTCGCGGCGTGACCTCGCTCGACAGGCGGCACGGTAATTGGCCCCTATCGAGGAAGAGCTCCGTATCAATTGTCCCGCAATGACCCTGCCCTCAACCGTAGCCGGCAAGGTTCGGCAGAACCGAATCGCACCTGCGGCGAAAGCTCTGGTTCGCCGCTTCATTTCTTCCGGGGTCACACCGAACAATTACCCTGCCCTGGGCCCGGTAGCCCCGCCATAGAAACGCAAGCCGGGTCCTCCGCACGCGCGAGGAACCCGGCCCTTACTGTCCAATACTTCTGATTTCAAATCTTCAATCTGAAATCTTCAATCTGAAATCGCCTCCCTACTTCAGAAACAACATCTCCCGATAGGTTGGCATTGGCCACAAACTCGACTCCACGTGCAGCTCGATCGTGTCGGCCAGGGTGCGGAGGTCGGCCATGGCGGGCTTGACCTTCTCCTTGATCCACTGCGCGTGCTTGATCGGGTCGCCATCCTCGTGAGCGACCGCCTTCTCCAGGCTGCCCAGTGCTTCCCGGAACCGGGAGACCAGGTTGACGAACTCGCCCAGCGCCTGGTGGGTATCCAGGCACTTGACCCCGGCCGCCTCGGTCACCGACACCGCCTGCGCCACCTTCGCCTGATGCTGCAGCGCCGCGGGCAGGATCATCGTGCGCGCCATGGTGATCATGGTCTGCGCCTCGATGTCGATCTGCTTGACGTACTTCTCGTACGCGATGTGGGTCCGCGAATCGAGCTCGGCCTTGTTCAGGACGCCGTACTTCTTGAACAGGTCCGCGATCTTCTTCTGGCGCAGGACCGCGAACGCCTCGACCGAGTCCCGGAAGTGCGGCAGGCCGCGCTCCTCGGCCTCATCGTGCCACTCGGCGGAGTAGTTGTCGCCCTCCGAAGATCACCCGCTTGTGCTGCCGGATCACCTTCTTGAGCACCGAGAGCACCGCGGCCTGCAGCCGGGCGGGCGTCGGGGTCTTCCCCGCAGCCTTCTCCAGCTCCGTCGCCATGTAGTCGAGCGATTCGGCGGCGATCGTGTTCAGCACCGTGTTGGGCCAGGCGATGGTCTGGCTCGAGCCCACGGCGCGGAACTCGAACTTGTTCCCGGTGAAGGCGAAGGGAGAGGTCCGGTTCCGGTCTCCCGAGTGCCGGGGGAGCTGGGGCAGCGTCCGGGCGCCCAGATTCAGCGTCCCGCCCCGGATGGTGCGCTTGGGCAGGCCCTTCTCGACCTGGTCGCAGGATGTCCTCGAGCATGTCGCCCAGGAACATCGAGATGATCGCCGGAGGCGCCTCGTTGGCGCCCAGACGGTGATCGTTCGGCGCCGAGGCGATCGAGGCCCGCAGCAGATCGGCATGGAGATCCACGCGCCCGGATCACGGCGCAGAGGAACACCAGGAACTGCATGTTGGTGTGGGTCTCATCCTGCGGGTCGAGGAGGTTCACCCCGGTATCGGTCGCCATCGACCAGTTGTTGTGCTTGCCCGATCCATTGACGCCGGCGAACGGCTTCTCGTGCAGCAGAGCCGCGAGGCCGTGCCGCTCCGCCACCCGCTTCAGCGTCTCCATCATGAGCATCTGATGGTCGCTCGCGATCTGGCTCATTTCGAACAGCGGAGCAATCTCGTACTGCGCGCGGGGCCACCTCGTTGTGCCGGGTCTTGACCGGCACTCCCAGGCGATAGAGCTCCCGCTCGCAGTCGGCCATGCAGGCCAGAACGCGCTGGGGGATCACCCCGAAGTACTGGTCCTCGAGCTGCTGACCCTTGGGAGGCCGGGCGCCGAAGAGGGTCCGCTCGCAGGTGAGCAGATCAGGCCGCTGGAAGAAGTACTCCCGGTCGATCAGGAAGTACTCCTGCTCCGGGCCCACCGTGGTGTAGACCTTGGTGACCCCCTCGTCGTTGCCGAAGATCTTCAGGATCCGGAGCGCCTGCTTGGAGAGCGCCTCCATCGAGCGGAGCAGCGGGATCTTGGTGTCCAGCGCCTCGCCGGTCCAGGAAACGAACGCGGTGGGGATCACCAGGGTCGTGGCGCCGTTCGCCCCGCATGAGAAACGCCGGGCTGGTAACATCCCACGCCGTGTAGCCGCGGGCCTCGAAGGTGGCCCGAAGGCCGCCCGACGGAAAACTCGAGGCGTCCGGCTCGCCCTGTACCAGCTCCGATCCCGAGAAGTTGTAGATCACCCCGCCCTGCCCGTCGGGCTGAACCAGCGAATCGTGCTTCTCCGCGGTCAGCCCGGTCAGCGGCTGGAACCAGTGAGTAAAGTGCGTGGCGCCATTCTCGATGGCCCAGTCCTTCATGGCCGAAGCGACGACATCGGCCACCTTGGGATCGAGCGGCTCGCCCCGATCGATGGTCCGCAGCAGACTCCGGAAGACATCCTTGGGGAGGCGCTGGCGCATGACGTCACGGGAGAAGACGTCGGCGCTGAAGATGGTGTCAATGCGGACGGGCGTACCGTTGGAAACGGCAGGAATCGTCACCGGATCGAAGCCTCAAGCTGGGGTTGCGCGGAGGTGCGGCTGACGCGGCGGGAAATTAATGAGGAGTCAGGCGGATGGTAGGGCGCCGGGGATTCGCGGCCAGGCGGATCGACGGCTCGGCAAAGCTAAACGGCTCCAGACGAGATCGGGCCCGGCGCTTTTCGATCCGCCGAGCCAACCAGCCGCTGAGCCGTGCTAGGACTACTTCTCTGCTGCCTTGCGGGCGGTCTTCCGCTTCCGTCGACGCGCTTCGGCCGCCTTCAAGGCCTTGGCCTCGCTGGGCTTCACGTAGTACCGCTTCTTCCGCAGGTCCCGGAGGATGCCCGACTTCACCATCTTCCGCTTGAACGCCTTGAGGGCCACATCCAACCGATCGTCCTCTCCCAACCGAACTTCGATCATGAATCACTCCCGTGGGCCGTCGGCCCGAGAAGCCGACGGGGCCACCTCTTCCGGGGCGGCCCCGCCTGCGCTGACTGTGTCCAGAAGTGGATTTACTTCTGGATCTTGGCGACGTTCTGCGCGGCCGGGCCCTTCGGGCCCTGGACCATGTCGAACTCCACCAGGTCGCCTTCCTGAAGCGACTTGAATCCGCTGCCCTGAATGGCCGAATGATGGACGAAGCAATCCTTCTGCCCGTCGGCCGGCGTCACAAAGCCAAAGCCCTTCGCATCATTGAACCACTTCACGGTACCGGTTGTACGCATCACCTGCTCCTTGCTGAACATGTTGTATGGTCGGCCGGAGCATGGTGTCACCGTACCTACCAAAAATGGGGGACCCGGCTTGAGCCAGATCCCCGAGAATGCCCCGCTGGCCGAATGCTCAGCGCAGATCGGCCGCCGGGCGGAGGTAACAGTACAAGCCAGAGGGGTTTCGGTCAACAGTCCGGCCCTTCCCCACCCAGTCTCAGTCCGCCGGGACCAGCCGCCCCCCACGCGCCATCCCTATCCGGACCCCAAGGCTGGGCACGTCCCCGTTGGAATCGAACACGATCCGGCCAACCACCCCGTCGAAGGAAGGCTCCTCATTCCCGACTCGGGCCAGCGCTCGTCTGACGCCCGACCGGCTGGCACCGCCCCCAGCAATAGCGGCGGCGATGAGTCGAACGGCGTCGTAGGTCGCGGCACCCCCTTGGTCCGGCAAGCCCGCGTCCGGAAAAGCGCGACGGTAGGCATTCACGAAGGTGCGGTTGGTGATCCCGATGGCCGAAGGCAGGTACCCCGATGAGATGTAGACCCCGTCGGCCAAGGTGTCCCGGCTCTCGATTCCGACAAACCCGTCACCCGCCAGCAGTGGCAACCCGAGCTTGGCGCCGCGGACCTGACTCAGGACCGGAATACCCTCGGCCTGATTCGCCGCGATCAGCAGCAGTTGAGCCCTCGCCTCCTTCCGGATCCGGTCCAGATAGGGCGAAACGTCGGGCTTCTCGAACAGGAACGGGTCGGCCTCTACGACCTCACCGCCCAGTCGCTTGAACTCCTCAGAGAAGGTGATGCGGATCCCTCGCCCGTACTCGTCATTCACGTAGAGCACAGCCGCCCGGGTGAGCCGCAGCTTGTTGTAGGCGAACTGGGCCAGGGCGGCTCCATAGGCCAAATCGGTCGCACAGATCCGGAAGGTGTAGTCCCCGGCCCCGCTGAGGACGGGAGATGACGCCGAGGGAGACAGCTGCACCAGGGGACGGCGACCGCCGTTGTAAACCGGGGCGGCGGTAATTGTGGCGCCGGAGTAAGCGCTGCCGATGACCGCCACAACGTCAGAGGCGTATAACTCGGCCGCGACCTGCACCGCTGAATCCGGCTCACCAAAGTCATCCCGCCGGAGCAGCTCCAACGGCCTCCCATTTACCCCACCCGCCTCGTTGATCTGTCGCAGCGCGAGATCGGCACCCCGTATCATGGGAAGGACGGCCGGATCGGTTAACGGCAGCGAGAGACCGATCCGGATCGGTTTTTTCCCGCCGCAAGCAGCGACGACAAACCCGGCGCCAATCGCCAGGGTGAGCACGGAAATCCCTAGCCTCCTCACCGTCCTGCTCCCGTGGGCGGGATAGTCTTGTCGGCGGCGGGCACGGCACTGAGGACCAGCGCATGACGCATGACAGGGATTTCCGGATGGGGATGGAGGCGTGAACTGTCCGGAAAAATGGCGGGGCCTGTCCCCAGCCACCAGAGGACTACAAGCGGCTTCCGTTTTGTCTGACAGACTGATATCGGCGCGAACGCCAGATTGGCCTCCGCATCGGGCCGCTATCCTCCGGCGGGGCCCGACGCTGCAGGACGACAATTGTCTTGGAGCAGGTCTATGTGTGCCCGTATCGGTAGTAACCCGAGCTCAGAATGGGGTCAGCTCGGCCGCATTACGCTTTTCGTCCTACCGTTTCTCCTTGCATCTTGTTCAGACAGCAGTTCCCCCGCCAACAGCATGAACCCTTCCAATGGCCGGACCTACGCCGGCAGGCTAGGCCACCGCAGCACGGTATCCGACAGCGGCGCCACCGAACCGGCCGAAATAGAGCTGTTCGCACCCGATGACGGCGACCGAGCGGGAACCGACGGAGTCGGCTGGTTCGTAGACATCGCGGTGGAGTTCGATGGGAATCTGAAGAGCACAGGTTTCAAGGGTAACCAGCTGACTGGCGGCGGAGTTCACAACAACGCCCCACCGTTCCCCGGCAACTTTGGTGTTGGCGCGGATGACAAATTCCCCGGACTAGTCGTCCTGATCTCGACTACCAGCCCAGCGATAGGCGGATCCTGTCAGAACCTGGCCGATGCCTTCAACCTCACTGGAGTTACCAACCGGGGCGAGGGAGGGACGGAGATCTGGGATACCTGGATTATTGGCGCGCCATTGTTCGGGCGTAACACGCCGAGCACGATTTGGGTCGCCGAGGTCGCGGACCTCAACCAGAACGGGATTCACGACGATGCTCCGGACGTAGTTCCGGACGTGAACCACGACGGAATCTGCGACGCGACCGACATAGACGCGCTGGGATTGGATTCGGAGATTGCAGTCAGGAATTTCTTCATCCGGTAGGCTTCCGCAGGATCCTGCGGGTTTGCTGCAGGAACAGGTCGGCCGTCAGCCTCAGGAGGAAGGGCTGACGGCCGAACCTTTTTCAGTCAACTGCGCGCTTTACGGATCGTCAGAGGTCCGTTGGTTGTGACCACTCGGACTGGAGCGCCTCCCTTGCCCAGGGTCGAATGGATCCGGTCTTTCATCGAACCCTGGATCGTCACGGTCAATGGCATCGCCACGTCGTACGGTCCATTGACGGTTCCGGTCTCCAACTCTGCGTTGTAGTTCTCCGGCACAGCCAGGTCCACCGGTCCGTTTACCGATTCTGCATCCAGACCCTTTCCGTCCCATTTGGTTCCGGCAAGCTTCACACTCAGGGGACCGTTCTGGACCCGGGCCACGACATCGCCGCCTACGCCAGTGAGGGAGACGGGGCCGTTTTGGGCCCGCAGGTCCATCGTACCGGTCACGCCGTCAACCGAAAGAGGGCCGTTTACGGTTTCGGCGGTCAAATTGATCTTCCTGGGAACCCAGACCACGAGTTGGGCTCCCCAATTCTGCCGCCGCCCGGGAGACGGGCCGGTCACTCGAATCGTGGAACCCGAGATCTCGGTCTTTATGCCCTTTGCCAGTTCTTGTGCCGCCTCGAGAGTGCGCCCACCGGCCTGAACCCGTGTCGTCACCGCAACCGAGTCCTTGTCCCACCCAATGATTTCGGCTCCCCCGTTCATGTCGGGATCCAGGGTGAGGGAGTTCCCGCTGAGCCGAAACCCGGTTTGGCGGACTTCGCAGACCTGCTCCCGACTGTCGGAGTCCCAGGTGTTGTGTTCGCAGTCCCTGAGCCAGCGGTTGTCATCCTGGTCCTGGGCAGGGAGAACCGCCGGACTCAGGGCCAGAGCAAACAGGCCCAGCATACCCCTCGCATTCAATGGCATGGCCTCCTCCTGAGTGATCTCGTGAGAGTGTGGCGGTTGGACACCTGAGGCCCGGAGAGGGTTGGCTACTCGGGGTCCGGGATCGATGATGGGAACCTCAGGGGGGACGGGGCGGGTTCGGGCGGCCAGGAGGGGCTGCCGGAAAGCGCTCACCCACCCTTGTCAAGGCGATCCGGGGGATTTGCGGGCTGGCCGTCACGACTCTTGCGGCTGGGGGGCGCCAGGTGATCTTGCTCCGACCCGTTTTCCAGCCTGGAGGCCGCAGTTGACCCGTTGGGAACAGACTACGTCCAAGCTGCTCCAGGTCCTGCGGCTGGAAACAATTCGAAGCAAGCTGCTCGCCTTCGCCGTGCTGGCGAGCCTCATTCCATCGGTCAGCACCGGTTGGCTCTCCTACGTCCAGAACAAGCGCGCCCTTACCGAGAAAAGCGGCCAGGAGTTGCAGAACGCCGGATCCCAGGCCGCCCGGGAACTCGATCTCTGGGTCAAGGAGCGGCTGTACGATCTCCGGGTCTTTGCCAGCTCCTATGAGGTTTCCGAAAACCTGGCCCGGCTCCCCGTCTCGAGCGGCCGTGCCATTCGTGGAAGCCAGACCCAGGAACGGCTGGCCGACTACCTGAATTCGGTCCGGGAGCGGTTCCAGGATTACGAAGAGCTCCTGGTGCTCGACCCTCAGGGCCAGGTCGTGGCCAGCAGTTCCAGGAGCCGGCGGACGATATACCTCGCAGCCGGTTGGCAGGACGACATTGAGAATGACCGCCCGGTCGTCGGCGTGCCGCACTGGGATGATTCGTTGAGCAAGCCGGTCATGGTCGTCGCCGTGCCGATCCGTGCCACCGATAGCAGGCTCCTGGGTGCGCTCTCCGCCCGGCTGAGTCTCGAGCGGGCGGATAACATCCTGCGCCGCTTCGCCCCGGGCGATTCCGGTCAGGTCTATCTCATCGGCGCCAACGCCAACGTCATCACCTCTACCCATGCCAGCTCGGGGGCCGTCATGGCGCAGAGCCTCACCAAGGAGGCGATGGATCGGCTCACCGAGAAAGAGGGCGCCGCGGTCGAGTATCAGAACTACGACGGCAACGAAGTTGTGGGGACGCTCAACTCGATCGCCGGCCTCGGCTGGGCGGTAGTCGCTGAAATTCCCTCCACCGAGGCCTTTCGTCAGGTCAATCGGCTACGCAACCTTACGATCCTCATGGTGCTGGCGCTGGTGCTGGGCATCGGCCTGATCGCGTGGCTCCTGGGACTGCTCATCGTCCGTCCGCTCACTCGCCTGGCCCAGGGTGCCGCGGAGGTCGCGACCGGCAGTCTCGCGGTGGATCTGCCCGAAGTAGGCGGCGGTGAGGTTGGCGACCTCACCAAAGTCTTCAACAACATGGTTGACCGGTTGCGGGAGAGCCGGGAAGAGCTGGAGCGCCTTTCCACCCTCGACGGACTCACCGGCCTCGCCAACCGGCGCCATCTGCTGAGCCGGCTGGCGCTGGAATCGAGCCGGGCCAAACGGGGACATCACATCTTCGCCGTGTTGATGGTAGACGTAGACCACTTCAAGGAATACAACGATTCCTACGGTCACCTGGCGGGAGACGAAGTTCTGGTACGAATTGCGGAGATTCTGCGGGAATCCTGCCGGGAGGTGGACTGCGCCGCGCGCTACGGGGGCGAGGAATTCCTGGTCCTGCTCACCGAGACAGGGATGGAAGGGGCGGTCGAAGTAGCGGAGCGGGTCCGAGCCAGGCTTGCCAGCGAGACTTTCGCCGGGGGAACGATCACGCTGAGCGTGGGCGTCGCATCATATCCCGAATTTGGAGAGACTCCGGAGGCCGTCATCATGAGCGCCGACGTGGCGCTCTACCAGGCGAAGCACATGGGTCGTGACCGGGTCGTTATGGCCAGCCTGAACAAGGTGGAGGACTAGCGCATAGCCTCCGGGCCCCGGCCCACCAGGTTCCGCATCACCCATCCTGCCCGGCCGTTCTCTGCAGTCACCCGAATCCAGTTGTCGGTGTAGGAGTATCCGGTTACCGAGATTCCCGCTTCCACCGTGAAGAGGACTTTGAAGTTGGTCCCCGGTCCCTCCCGGACATTGCTGCGGCGGACCGTCTGCAACCGAACCGGTGCGGTGAAGGTTGATTCTCCCGGTCTCGCCCCGTTGCCGTTACCGCTAAGTCTTCCTTTCGCAGCGCTGGCGAGGCGCTTGGTCTGGGTCGCGAGGTAGAGCGAACCGGCATAGTTCTGCTTGTTGAATTCAGCGCCGCTCTGCTTCAGCAGTTTGGTCGCCTGCGCCAATTCAGGGGTCGCGCGCTGACCACCCGCGGTTTTGAGCGACTGAACCGCGACTTCTGCTTCGGCGAGTCCCGATGCGGCTTCGGCCTTGGTCGCGAGAGTCTGCAATTTGGCCATCGCACGCACGACTTCCTGCCGAGTTTCATCGAGCCGGGTCTGCAACTCTTCGATCTGCGCGTCCCGCTCGAGCAGAGCCAGCTCTAATCGCTGGGCCCGCTGCTCCAGCTCGACGTCGCGAATCCGGACCGTGTCAGGGGGGAGAGTCACGGGAGGGGGAGCAGGAGTCGGCCCTACTGGCGGACTGCTTTCTACCGGAGCTACCGCGACCTCGGGCTTCTTACTGGCGCAGCCAGCAAGAGCGCCGAGAGCCAAGGCGAGCGAAGCGCGTAACCCCAAGAGAGAGTGTGACATGGATCCACCCTCCTTCCCACTCGGGTGGGCGCTGCTCGTTTAAGGTTCTGGGGGAAAGGCCTTTCCAGACCCGAAATGAGCAAGAGGGGTGCCGCAACTACCTGTTGTGCTTATAGATGAGATCTACCAGCTCATCATACATCGCCTCGGCCTCGTCATCGCCTGCCCGGATCGCGGATGCGGCGCAGTGCTTCAGATGATTCCGCATCAGTTCCCTGCCCACCGAGCGGAGTGCTTCCTGCACCGAGGAGATCTGGGTGAGGATATCGGCGCAATAGCGATCCTCCTCCACCATCTTCTGCAGCCCGCGGATCTGGCCCTCGATCCGGCGGAGGCGCTTGCCGTTCCGCTCCTTGATGTCGGGATCTACTCCGCGGGCCTTGCGATACGTCGTTTCATCACCGGGCAGAGGGCAGCTGCACATGATGTTCCCGTCGTCGCGAGAGTGATTGCGTGAATGAGACATCAGGCTACCCGTGCCTGGCGCAGCCGGAGGCTGTTGCTGACGACACTGACTGAGCTGAAGGCCATCGCGGCACTCGCCAGCACGGGGCTCAAGAGGATTCCCAGGCCGGGATACAGCACGCCGGCCGCTACCGGAATACCGATCACGTTGTAGATGAAGGCCCAGAACAGGTTCTGCTTCATGGTGCGCACGGTCCGCCGGGAAAGCTCGATCGCCTGCACCGCGCCACGAAGGTCGCCCCGCATGAGAACCACATCGCCGGCCTCGATCGCGACGTCGGTCCCGGTCCCGATGGCAATACCGACGTCGGCCTGCGCCAGGGCCGGCGCGTCGTTTATCCCGTCTCCTACCATCGCGACGACCCGGCCGGCCGCCTGAAGCCGCTTGATCTCCTCCACCTTCCCTTCCGGCAAGACTCCGGCGACCACTCGCTCGATCCCTGCCTGTTTCGCGATCGACTGCGCGGTCCCGGCGTTATCGCCGGTGACGAGAACAACCTCGATCCCCATCCGCCTCAGGCCGGCGACTGCTTCTCGAGAGCCTTCCTTGATCGGATCGGCAATCCCGATGAGACCCAGGAGTTTCCCTCGGCCCGCGACGAACATCAGGGTCCTCCCCTCGCTCGCGAGCCGGATCGCGGCCTCCTGCATCGCGACGGTCTCCACTCCACGCTCCTTGAGCAGGGCCTCGCTGCCGACGAGGAGGGAAATCCCATCCACGGTTCCCGAGGCGCCGCGTCCGGTCACCGAGCTGAACTCACCAGGATCACTCAGGGTCAAGCCACGATCGCGCGCGGCCCGCACCACGGCGGCCGCGAGGGGATGCTCGCTCAATGTTTCGAGGGAGGCCGCGAGCCTCAGCAGATCGGTTCCATCCTGGGCGCCTCCGCCGACCACGAGAACGTCCGTAACCCGCGGCTGGCCTTCGGTGACTGTCCCCGTCTTGTCGAGCACCGCCATGTCCACCATCCCGGCGCGCTGCAGGGTCTCTCCTCCCTTGATCAGTAAACCGAGCTGGGCTGCCCGGCCGGTCCCAACCATCACCGCCGTGGGGACCGCGAGACCCATGGCGCAGGGACAGGCAATGATGAGCACCGACACCGCCGCGGCGAACCCGCGCACCGCAGGCGCCGTGTCGGCGGCAACAAACCAGATCACGAACGTCGCGATCGCAATCGAGACCACGATCGGCACGAAGATCCCGCTGATCCGGTCGGCGAGCGCCTGGATCGGTGCGCGTGAGCCTTGGGCCTCGCGCATCAGCTTAACGATCTGGGAAAGGACGCTGTCAGATCCGAGCGTCGTGGCTCGATAGCGGAACGCCCCGGTGCCATTGAGGGTCCCGCCGATCACCAGCGAGCCGGTTTTCTTCTCCACCGGAAACGATTCGCCGGACAGCATGGACTCATCCACCGCACTATGGCCCGAGAGGACCTGACCATCCACCGGGATTCGCTCTCCGGGACGGACCAGGACGGTGTCGCCCTGAACCACCTGATCGATGGGGATCTCGCGCCCCAGCTCGCCTTCCCGCGCCACTCGCGCAGTCCTGGGCTGGAGGTTCACCAGGGCGCGAAGCGCGTGGGCCGTCTGCCGCTTGGCCCGAGCCTCGAACGCGCTGCCGGTGAGGATCAGTGCGATGATGATGACAACGGCCTCGAAATACGTATCGGGTGAGAGACCCGCGCGCGAGGAAGAACCGCGGCGTAAGCACCGCCAGGCAGGAATACACGAACGCCGCTGCGGTGCCCAATGCGATGAGCGTGTTCATGTCCGCGGTGTGATGCCGGAACGCAGTCCAGGCCCGGACATAGAACTGCCGCCCGCCCCAGAGCATGACACTGACCGTCAGAAGTAACAGCGCGTAGGCCAGACCCCGCGGAGGCAGCGTGTAAAGCCAGGGGAACAGCGCTTTGAAGCACCGGACTCAGTGAATGCATGACCCAGCGCATGAAGGGATCCGCGACCACGGTCTCGTGTCCTGCGGCAGCTGGTGCCATCAGAGGCAGCGACAGGATCATCGCGACGACCGCGGCAATCCCACTGACCATCGCCTTGAGGCGCAGACCCCGAAACTCCTCGTCGATGGCCCGGTCACGTGCCGCCTGCTCCTCGAATGCCGTGTTCGCCGAACCGGGGACTTCCGAGTCGTATCCGGTTTCCCTGATGGCCTGCACCAGTCTCTCGGGCGTGGTTGCGGTCGGATCGAAGGTCACCGCGGCGGTGTTCAGAATCAGGTTGACCGACGCATCTACGACCCCCGCCTGCTCGGCCAGCGACCGCTGCACCCGTGACTGGCACGAGGCACAGTGCATCCCCGTCACTCGGAGCTCGATCGTTTCGGTGGCTGCCATGGGCTTAGCGGGCTGAGTCGGAGATCGATGCCGAAGGCTCGGCGATGATGCTGCCTCGCAGCATGCTCATGCCGCACATGAACTCGTACTTCCCCGGTTTGGGCGGGGTGATCTCAATCGGCGTGGTCTTGCCGGTGGGAAGAAATTGCCGGATACCGAAATCGGGGAAGACAACTTCTTCGGAGCAGGGAGACGTGTCGCGCCGGTCGAAGAGCAATCGGACCGGTTCTCCTGCAGGAACCTTGATTAACGCCGGTTCGTAGCCTCCATCGACCGTGATCCTCACCTCGCGGCTTCCGCCGGAGCCGGCCGAAACCGCCACCCGCCTCCGCCCCGCGACCAGGAAATACCAGTTAACCCATGTGATGGCCGCCAACCCTCCTGCCACCACCAGCCACTCGTTGCCTGACATGTACCCTATCCTGAAAAGCTGACCTGACGGATCTTATATACCCCCTCCCCCTATGTCAACGAGCCCGAGACTCTGCCGAAATCACGGCATTGATCGTATAAACCTCTGGGAATTCTTGGGTGGCGTCCGTGGGCTCAGCTGCTGGACGTCCCGCGAACCATGAACAGCGACGCCGCCTACTAGACCAGTGATGAGATTGGCGGCAAAGTAGAGCAGGCTGAAGGTCACGATCTCGGCCGGCGGAATACCCGAGCCGCTCAGGAGGAGCAGCCACGCGCCTTCACGAACGCCGAGGCCGTTGAGAGTGACGGGAAGCATCGCGAACGCGGTCACCACGGGAACCGCGAAGAACAGAGTCACCGGCGCGATCGGGAGGTGCATCGCCCCAGCCAGTACCAGCCAGAGCAGGATGTACAATCCCTGCACGACGAATCCGAGCGCGATCGCGGCCATCAAGGAGCCCGGAGTACGGGCAAGCTCCCGTACCAGGTGAACCGCGTCGTTCACACCCTGCCGCAATTGCGGTGACTTCCGCCCGAACCAGACCGCCGCCACTATCGTTACCGCTACTGCAACACCAACGAAGGAGTAGGCCCTCCCCAGGCAATTTGAGCCGCGCCGCCTCGAACAGATGCTGTGCGAAGATCGGAGCCAGGGCAGCGGCAATCAACGCATAGCAGACCATCGCGAACATCCCCATCGCTCGATCGAGTAGCACACTCGCCACGACCCCGCCTGGCCGGGATGTCTCACGCGCCGCCGCCAGTGCGCGTACCGCATCTCCCCCAACTGCTGTGGGTAGAAAGAGCGAGAAGAAGCCACCGATCACATAGAGCCGGGCGAGATATCGCCAGGGCGGGCTCCCCGGGCCCAGAATCACCTTCCACCGCAGGGCCGCGATCGACTGGCCGCTGAGCAGCAACAGGGCGGCACCGAATACACCGGCCAGAGTGCCGGGACCCAATCCGCGGCCGATCGTCGGGAGTCCCATCCGGCTCAGGATGAGCGCGAGTAGACAGACCCCGACAACCAGCCGGAGGGCAAAACGTGCTCCGGGAGTCAGTCGCGATCCGCCCGCGGATCCACTCATCCGGAGGAATCGTTGCTGTCGGGGGAATCCAGTCGAGCCAGGCGGTAGGGACGCCGGGTTGGCGCGCTCAGGTGTACGATGATCTCCGCGACCAGTCCGAGGGCGATGGATTGGATCCCGAGTGCGAGGAAGAGCGTGCCGAGCAGCAGCGCAGGCCGGTTGGCGATGCCCACGCCGCCGATGCGTTGCACCAGCAGGATTGCGAGCAGGATTGCCCCGATGCCGCCCAGCACCAGTCCGATCAAGCCGAAGAACCGGAGCGGGCGCTCGGTAAACCGAGCCAGGAAGTAACTCCCGAGCAGGTCCACCGCCGCGCGCAGGTAGGCGGCCGGCCCATAGAAGCGAAGGCCCACGTCCTCCGGATGCTGCTGGGCCGGCAGCTCCACGACCTCGAATCCTTCGCGCTGCATCAAGGTTGGGAGGAAACGGAAGAAGTCTCCGTAGATCGGGGTGTCGAGCAGCGCATCGCGACGCAGCGCCGCGACTCCGCAGCCCAGATCGTGAAACCGGTTTCTCGTGACCGGCCGAGCGAGCGAGTGAAAGAGCCAGCGCCGAGCCCGGTTGGGGAGCGGCTCTCGCCGCCCCACTCGAGCCGCGAACGCCGCATCGGCGCCCTGATGTACTCTCTCGACGAGACCGGGGAGGTACTGAGCTTCGATACGCCGGTAGGCCGGGAGCACCAGCAGGAGGTCGTTCTTGGCCTCAGTTGCTCCTACCCGGGTCAGCATCGCGGGTCCCGCGGGCTGGGCCAGTCGCAGCACTCGTACCGGTTCCCCGCTCTTCCGCAGGACCTCCGCCTCATCCGCTTGTGCCGCGTGAGATGGCGCCGCGACGAAGAGGAATTCAGGATCCAGGCCCGCCGCGCGGAGCGGATCCAGATATTCCTTGCATAGAGGGCCGAGAGGATCGCACCGTTCGTGCAGCGGGATGATGACCGACACGCCGGTCGGTTTCATGCCGCTTCCCGGGCCAGAGGAATCTCCCGCGCCACTCGACGCCCGTAGCGGCGGACCGCGCCTTCCGCCATCAAGCCGAGGATGAGCAGGTAGACTGCAAGCCCGAACCAGACGATGGCGACACTGGGGAAGACCAGTGCCTCGGCCTTGACCGGACGGAATGCGGCAACAGCGATGACCTCCGCGACGAGCGCGGCCAGGCTGAAGAACAGAGCAACGAGCGCCGCTCCGGCGAAAAGGTGCAGTGGCCGGCCTCTGAAGGATCGAATCATCACGATGACCAGGAGATCCGCCAGGACCTTCGCGATGCGGGAGAGACCGTACTTGCTCTGGCCGAAGCGACGGGCATGGTGCCGAACCGGCATCTCGGTAATCCTGGCCCCTGCGGTGGCCGCGGCGACAGCCGGAATGAAACGATGAAGATCGGAATAGAGATGAAGCCTCTCCACGACCGGCCGGCGAAAAGCCTTGAGCGAACATCCGTTGTCCCTGATGGGCACTCCGGTGGCTTTGCGAATCAACCAGTTGGCGATCATCGAGGGGAAGCGCCGGGTGAGCCAGACGTCCTGACGGCGTTCGCGGTATCCCGCCACGAGGTCGTACCCCTCATCGAGACGAGCCACCAACAGCGGGATGTCGGCGGGATCATTCTGCAGGTCGCCGTCCATGGTGACTATGACGTCGCCGCGAGCGCTCGCGAAACCAGCCTGCATCGCCGGGGTCTGTCCGTAGTTCCGGGCCAGTCGCACCAGGCGTACCCTCGAGTCCTGCGCCACGGCGGCACGGGCGCGGTCTACGGTGCTGTCGCGGCTTCCGTCGTCAACCAGGACAAGCTCCCAGTCGTGCTCGGGGCCGAGAGCCTCCTGCACTGCCTGCACCAGCCGCTCTACCGATCCCTCTTCGTTGTACAACGGCACGACCACCGAAAGGCGAGGCCGGTCCAGGTCGTCGTTACTGGACGACTTCATGTATCCGCACCTCGTAATCGCCGTCCTCGAACTTCTTCACCAGAGGAAACCGGTCGAACAGCGCCTGATACTCGGCGACCTCCTGGGGATATCGCTTCGGGTCGCGGAAATAGCGGGAGTACATTCCCTGGCCGAACACCAGGTACTGGTAGCCCTTCACGAAATACCACTGGGGTGGATGCTCCGTCATCCGAAGGGTGGTATCGACCTGAAATTCATCGGGGCGCACGAAGGGCGTATAGGACTCGATCATCACCCGGCTGCCCTTGGGGATGTTCTCCTCGATCCAGACCCGCGCCGTCTCCCTGCTGTCTACCCGGCTCAATCTCAGGTCGAAGTCAATCGCTTCCTTGAGAGGAACCGCGATGCAGACCAGCGTGAGCAACGCCAAACCGGTACCGGCCCAGGCACGCCGACCGGATGGTGCGGCATCCCGCACCCGGTCCGCCAGCTCCACGACCAGCCACGCGCCCAGCAGGAAGAGGAAAGGCGTTATCGGGAGGAAGGTGCGGCTGTTGCGCACCTGGAAGCAGGAGATGAACACGTCGTACGCCACCACGAACACGCCCATGAGCACGATCCGGTCGAGCTTGCGGATGTACCCCCAGACCATGGCCAGCACTGCAAGAATCGTGAGGGGCCCTTCGTACCGCGCGGCGTATTGCAGGTACCAGAGCGGCGCCATCCCTTCCAGCCCCTCGTGCCCGCTGGCGTAGTGATACGCCTCTGAGCCGGCGCCGAGCAGGAAACTCACCGGATCGAGAATGGCGAACGGAGTAAAGAGGAAAAACCCGACGGGCATGGCCAGAAAGCACTGGGTAAGGAAGCCGAACGGCTTGAGGCGCCGGCCGGAACGGAGCCAGTGCGCGGCCACGGGCATGATCGCCACGACGGCGCCGGGATATTTGCAACTCACGGCGACACCAGTAGGAACCCCGCGAGGAGGTAATCGCGCCGGCGGCCCAGGTCGTAGATCCCGAGGCAGTACCAGCCGACGCCCAATAGCGCTGTACCCAGGAAGGTGTTCACTTCGATATAGTGGCTTTGGGTGACATTCACCGGAGAAACAGCCGTGGCGAGTGCCGCGAGCAAAGCCGCTTCGGGACGGCCGAAGAGTCGCTTGCCCAGAAGCCAGGTGAACAGCACTCCGAGCACGCCAACCACAACGGTCAGCGAGCGTCCCATGACCACCGCGCCTGGTGCCCCGATGTGCCCTACACCCATGGTCAGTCGCTCTGGGCCCGGGATGTCCGCTGGCGATGAGTAGACGCCACGAGCCTTTTCCACCGCGTAGTAAGGCAGGTAGAGCAGGGCGTTGGCGTAGATGAGCAGGGTCGGTTTCCTGAAATAGTGCGGATTCAGGTCCCCCGTCTTCACGATGTTCTGGGCGATTTCGATCTTGTTTGGCTCGTCCGGGTGATAGAGATAGGGCAGCCCGAAGTCGAGAGCCCAGGCCCGAAGCCCGAGAGCAATAACCAGGATGGCAGCGAGCAGACCCAGCTCGAGGCGACCCGCGGGCCGCACCTCGGGCCGGGACACTGTCAGTGAAGCACTCATGAACGCCGCATTAGGGGTTTAAGACGGTTAGAATGTAAACTGTATGGGTGCGAAGTTGAGCGCCGGCAGCGACCGGGCCGGCGATGAGGATCTCTATGGATCTCAAACAGATGCAGGACCCGCTGGGCTTGCTGCGGCTGGGCTACGCCAAGCCGTTGCTCGAGCTTCAGGTGCGGCGCTGGCGGGACGGGATGGTTGAGGAACGGACGGAGCCGGTGGTGGAGGAAACCCCGGTGGCGGTGGTGTACAATGGGGTGCCACACGTGGTCATGATGGCCACCCCGATCGATCTCGAAGACTTCGTGCTGGGATTCAGCCTCACCGAGGAATTGATCCGCACTCCGGCCGATCTGCTTTCGCTCGAAATCGTGCGCTATAGCCAGGGGATCGAAATCCAGGTCACGGTCAGTCCCGAATGCGACGCGGTGATCGCGGGGCGCACCCGCCGGCTTACCGGACGCACCGGATGTGGCATCTGCGGCAGCGACAGCATCGCAGTCGTGCTGAAGGAACCTCGACAGGTCCCGGCGGGAACTCCGGTACCGCCGGCCTCGATTCAGACGGCGCTTGAAGCGCTGACCGAGCGGCAGGATCTGAATGCGGCGACCGGCGCGGTCCACGCCGCGGCGTGGGCCTCGGCCAACGGCTCGATCGAACTGGTTCGGGAAGACGTGGGTCGGCACAACGCGCTCGACAAGCTCATCGGCGCCGCAGTGAAGCAAGGGGTTGATCCGGCGACGGGCTTTGTGGTGGTCACCAGTCGCGCGAGCTTCGAAATGGTTCAGAAGGCCATGATCCTGGGTGCCCCGCTCCTCGCCGCGATCTCGGGACCCACTGGACTCGCGGTGCGGGTAGCGGAGCAGTCAGGGATGACGCTGGTGGGGTTTGCGCGGAAGGACAAACTGACGGTGTACACCCACCCCGACCGGGTGGTGAGCTAACCTCGTTGCACTCCCTCGGCCTGACGCACCGGGCCGCGACTCTGCACGTACTTCCAGCCGAATCTCCCCTTGATACAGAGATTACCGCGAGTCACCTCGTGGTCCAGCGGGGAGGTGACCTTCACGATCTCGTTGTCCTGCACGTGGAGTTCGAGGGTGCAGCCCACTCCGCAGTAGGGACAGATCGTCGGGGTAACGGATTGCCGGGACTCATCCCAGGTTCCCGCCGCACGGTGGTCGTGCTCCGACTTGAACATCAAGGCTCCGGTAGGACACACCGCGATACAGTTGCCGCAGTAGACACACGCCGAGTCGGGGAGCGGGACCGCGAATTCAGTCGAGATGCGGGCATCGAAGCCCCGGCCCGCTACCGTCAACGCGTAGGTGTTCTGGAAGTCTTTCCCGCAGGCTTCGACACACTTGTAGCAAAGGATGCACTTGCCGTAGTCCCGGACGTAAAGCTCGTTGTCCACTTTCGTCGGCTGGGCGACGGTCGCGCGATAGGCCGGATCGGGTGGCGCATGGTGACCCGGCTGCAGGCTGTCGCGCAGCCCGGCGGGCGAGGGTGGAGCGGCGGGCCCGTAACGCTCCCGGTCGGCGTGATATTCCTCTTCCCACCGTTCCGCGTCCGGCGTGGTGCTCAGATCCACCGAAGACGAGAGGAATTCCAGAACCATCTTCCGGCTGTGCCGGACCCGTTCGGTGTTGGTCCGCACCACCATTCCCGGTTCCACCTTCCGGGAGCAGGATGGCACCAGCACTCGCGACCCTTCGACCTCTACCACGCAGACCCGGCACACATTGACCGGATGCAGGGTTTCGAGGTAGCAGAGCGTCGGGATTTCCTTGTCCCGCTGCCGGCATGCCTCGTAGATCGTGGTGCCTTCGGGGACCTGGACCGTTTCGTCATCGATCTTGAGGTCGACGGTACGGCGCAAAGGCTCGAGCTGAACGAGCGGGGTCATCGGGTGGATCCGTTGAACAGGTGAAGGCGTTTGACCGCCGACTCGACGGCGCTATAGGCGGTCTGCCCCAGACCGCAGATGGACGCGTCCTTCATCGCAACGCCGATCTCCTCGAGCAATGCCAGCTCCCCGGCTGTTCCACCACGAGTCTTGGCCGACTTGAGCCGGTGGAGCGCTTCCTCCTGGCGGACGGTTCCCACCCGGCAGGGCACGCACTGGCCGCAGGACTCGTCCCGGAAGAAGGCGGCGACCCGCAGGATGATGTCCATCATGTCGATCGTGTCGTCGAAAACCATGATGACGCCGGAGCCCAGGGTCGCTTGCGCCGCGCGCGCTCCCTCGAACGTCAGCGGCATGTCGAGCTCGTCAGGACGCACGAAGACGCCGGCTGCACCGCCCAGCAGAATCGCCTGGAGCTTGCGTCCCCCGGCGACGCCGCCGGCCATTTCCAGCAGCTGGCGCAGGGTCGCCCCGAAGGGCACCTCGTAGGTTCCGGGCCGGGTCACATTGCCGGAGAGGCAGAAGAGCCGAGGGCCAGCGGAACCTTCGGTACCGATCTTGGCATAAGCGGGTCCGCCGATGCGCAGGATCTCGAGCACGTTGACCAGCGTTTCAACGTTGTTGATGACCGTGGGTTTGCGGAACACACCGGACTGCACCGGGAACGGAGGCTTGTTCCGCGGCTCGCCGCGGAAACCTTCGATCGAGTTGAAGATCGCCGTCTCTTCCCCGCAGATGTACGCGCCCCCGCCTTTGCGGATCTCGATGTCGAAGTGGAAGCCGTGACCCAGGATGTCTTCTCCGAGGAACCCGCGAGCGCGTGCCGTGTCGAGGGCATTCATCAGGCGCTCGTAGGCCAACGGATACTCACCGCGCAGGTAAATGAAGCCTTCCTCGCAACCGGTAGCATAGGCCGCGATGGTCATCGCCTCGACCAGCCCGAAGGGATCTCCTTCCATCAGGGCCCGGTCCTTGAAGGTGCCAGGCTCCGATTCATCCGCGTTGCAGATCAGGTAATGAGGCCGCACCGGCTGGCGCGCCACCGCGTCCCACTTCCGCCCGGTGGGAAACGCCGCGCCTCCCCGCCCCATCAGCTTCGCGTCGTTGACTTCGCGGATCACGCCTTCAGGACCCAACTCGATCGCCCGCCGAAGGGCCTGGTAGCCGCCGTTCGCGCGATACTCATCCAGACTCGTGGGATCGATGGAGTCGACCCGCCGGAGCAGCCGCAGATTCGCGTCACCCGCCTGCGGGACCCGGGGATGGGGAGCGGTGGTCGCCTTGAGATCACCCGACAGCACCTCACCCACCGATGCGGCGGTCACTCCCCCGAACAGCCGGTCCACCGGGTTCTCTCCGGCGATCTGCAGCAGCGCAGCCGGCGCCTGATCGCAGAGGCCGAGGCAGGGACTACGGAGCCATACGGCGCCGTCGTCGGGAATCACGTGGTGATCACCCTCCGGCCCATGGTGGTACGCGGGCCCGACCGTCCGCTCCAGCTCCTCGCACAACTCGGCCGCGCCCTTGCAACGGCACCCGATGTCATCACAGACGTGCAACACCCGGCGGGGGCGCGGCACGGTGGAGAGCAAAGCGTAGAAGGTCACAACGCCGTAGGCGTCGGCGGGCGGAACTCGTCAGCCGCTCGCAGACGTAGTTGAGCGCGCCCTCGCTGATCCAGCCCACGCGGGACTGAACCGCCTGAAGCGTTGGTAGCAGGAGATGCCGCTGGCCTCGAGCCGCATGGCCTCCGGCCGCGGTATGAGCATCCCGCTTCTGTCGCTCACCCCCCTCCCAACCGGAGGTGGGCTGACCGAGGAACGCGTCAACCGCTTCGCGCTCTTCGTCGGTCGGGTCGGCCTGCAGGAGATGGAGATCCACTGAGATTTCGTGAGAGGAATCAGGACTCGGGGGAGCGCTTGACGGTCGGACGATCCGCCGCCGCCCGCACTGGCACGACACTAATGGCGCAGGCCTTGAACTCGGCGGTGCCGGACTTCGGATCGGTGTAGTCCACCGTGAGGACGTTGGTCTTCACCAGATCCTGGAAGTGGAGGGTCATGAAACAGAGGCCTTTGCGCAGCGACCGGTCGATACGCACTGGTGCCACCACACTGCCTCGACGCGAAGCGATCCGCACCGGATCCCCGTCCATCAACCGCAGCTCCTTGGCGTCCTCGGGCGACATGTCCAGCGTCTCACCCCGCCGCAGTGGCGAGGAGTATCCGCCGGTCTGCACTCCGGTGTTGTAGGAATCCAGCCGTCGGCCGGTGGTGAGCAGGAAGGGATACTCATCATCGGGTTGCTCGAGCGGCGGATCGTGCTCCACGACCGAGAACGGCGCCGGCGGTCCCTCGATCGGGTCCTTCCACAGGCGGCTGTGGAGGAATAGCTCTCCGGGATGGTTCTCGTCATAGCAGGGCCAGTGCAGGCCGCCTTCCTTCTCCAGTCTGGCGTAGCTCATGCCCGCGAAGTTGGGCGCCAGGCGACGCACTTCGTTCCAGACGGTTTCGGCCACCGGGGGACCCAGATCCACCCCCAGACGCTTCCCGATCTCGCAGATGATCCACATGTCATCGCGGGCTCCGCCGGGCGGCTCCAGCGCCTTGCGCAGTCGCTGCACCCTCCGCTCGCTGTTGGTGACCGTGCCCTCGGCCTCGCACCAGCTCGATGAGGCCGGGAAGACCACGTGTGCCAGCTCGGCGGTACGGGTAAGGAAGATGTCCTGTACCACCAGATGGTCGAGACCCTTCAGCAGCTCCTCGGTCCTGGTCTGGTCCGCCTCGGACTGGGCCGGGTTTTCCCCGATGACGTAGAGCGAACGCAACTCGCCGTGCTCCATCGCCTCGAACATCTGGGTCATGTGCTTCCCGTACTGCGGCTTGAGCGACACTCCCCACGCCTTTTCGAATTTTTGCCGGACCGCGGGGTCCGTGGTCCAGTCCTGGAAGCCGACGAGGCGGTTGGGAATGGCGCCCATGTCGCCGCCGCCCTGGACGTTGTTCTGGCCGCGCAGCGGATTCACTCCCGATCCGTAACAGCCCACGTGGCCGGTGAGGAGCGAGAGGTTGATCAGCGAAAGGACGTTATCAACCGCATTGTGGTGCTCGGTGATCCCGAGGGTCCAGCAGATGACGGCCCGGTCGGCTCGCGCGTACGCATGCGCCGCGCGCTGGATCACGTCCGCCGGAACACCGGTTTCCTGCTCGGCATACTTCAGCGTGTAGCGCTCCACCGCGTCGCGATAGTCGTCGAAACCGGTCGTCGCCCGGCGGATGAACGCTTCGTTGGCGAGGCCCGCGTGGATGATCTCCCGCGCCATCGCATTGGACAGCGCAATGTCGGATCCGACATTCAGTCCGAGCCATTCATCGGCCCACTGCGCGGAGCTGGTACGACGCGGGTCCATGACATACATCCGGGCCCCGCGGTGAATCGCCTTCAGGACATGGTGGAAGAAAATCGGGTGATTCTCACGGGCGTTCGCTCCCCAGAGGAAGATGACGTCCGTCTCTTCCACCTCACGGTAGGAGCTGGTTCCCCCACCGACACCGAACACCGTCGCCAGACCGACGACGCTAGGAGCGTGTCAGGTCCGGTTACAGCTGTCGATGTTATGGGTCCCGAATCCCACCCGCGCCAGCTTCTGGGCCAGGAAATTCATTTCGTTGCTGGCCTTCGAGCAGCTGAACGTGCCGATGGCGTCACCGCCATGCTTGTCGCGCACGGTGCGGAACCCCTCGGCCGCGAAGTTGAGCGCCTCGTCCCATGAAGCGGGACGCAGGCCGCCATTATCTCGGATCAGGGGCTCGGTGAGTCGGGTGAACTTCATCGCCATGAGAGACTCTTTCGAGGTGGTTGAGCCACAACCGGTAGACGTTCGGTTGTCACCTCAAGCTACATCGAACAATGGTATTCCAGAATAGAGGGCTGACACCGGGATAGAGGCCTGCAATCGGCCGATAGGCCTGACCGATGGAGTTCGGCTAACTCCGCTCCGGGACGAGGGGTTTGCCCTGCTCCAGGGACGCGGCGACGTCGATCGTGGTGCAGATTCGGGCCAGTTCGCGAGCGGAGGGGGTTAGCGGCTCCCGATCCGGCATCACCAGGCCTACCGTGTGGATCGCCTTGGGGTGCTCGATGGGAATGGCCCGCAGGCCCTCCGGCTCCCCAAAGAGATAAAGGAAGGTTTGCGACAATACGCTGGAGTATGCCAATGAACGCAGGTGCGACCACAACGTGAGGACGGAATTGGTTTGAATCGCGGGGTGCACTTCGGCGTCGGCGGCCCGGAAGTGGCCATCGAGAATCCGCCGATTCTGCATATCCGGTGTCAGCAGGCACAGGGGAACGGTCGCGGCTTCCGCCCACGAAATGCTGTCCCGGTGCGCCAGCGGGCCGTCCGCCGGCGTGAACAGGAAATAGCTCTCCCGGTACAGCGGGATGGTCCGCACGTTGGAGAGCGGCTCGTTATCGAGATAGGTAACCCCGACGTCGAGGGTGAAATCGTCGAGGCCCCGCTGAATCTCGATCGAGGCGAGCGACCACACGGTAATCGTGACGTGCGGATGCTGGCGCGAGAACGGCAAGGTGAGGAGCGACACCATGGGCAGCGCCGTGGGGATCGCTCCGATGTGGAGCCGCCCGCGCAGCCCTCCCCGCAACTCGCTGGCTTCCTGTTCCAGACTCTCGCAGTCGGCGAGGATTCGCCGGGCCCATTCGAGCACCCGCTCGCCCTCCGGAGTCAGTCCCTCGAATCGCTGTCCCCGTCTCACGATCAGCAATCCCAGCTCTTCCTCGAGCTGTTTGATGCCGGCAGAGAGGGTAGGCTGAGTCACCGTACACGCGGCTGCCGCGCGGGCGAAGTGCTTCTCATGCGCCAGCGCGGTCAGGTAGCGAAGGTTGCGGAGCAGCATGAGAGAGAAGCTACCCGGGGGGAACAGGGTCCGACAGCCCGCGACGCCCGTCCCATATCGTTATGATTTAGCAGACCGTCGCCTCGGGCGACGGAGCGAACGGAGCCGCAACGCGGCTCGTGGAGGTATAGATCGTAACGATGAAGACGTCGCGCCTTCCGTACCCGCGCGCCGGCATTGCTGGTCATGCCTGAGGCGCGCCTCTCTCCCCACCGCCGGTTCAAGAACCGCAGGCACAGTCGCGTCGAAAAACCGCTCCGCGCCGAGCTGCTGAGCATCGAGCGACTGGAAGAGCGGGCTCGCGCCCTCGCGGGAAGCTTCACCCTCGCCCGCCAGACGCAGATCGGCGACCGCCGCTTCTTCCGCCGGCTCGATGACAACGCCCGGGTTCTGCGCCAGACCTACAAGATCCTGGCCGAGGCGGTGCACCGCGAGGAGTTCGTGGCACCGGCTGCCGAGTGGCTGCTCGACAACTTCCACCTGGTAGAGGCAGAGATCCGGGGAGTCCGGCACGACCTGCCCCGGGAGTACTATCGCGAGCTCCCCAAGCTCGCTCCACGGGACATGACAGGCATGGCGCGAATCTACGCCATGGCGCTCGAGCTGATCAGCCATACCGACGGACGGTTGGACCGCGTCCAGCTGGTGCGGTTCATGACCGCCTACCAGAGCGTGGCCCCGCTCACCATCGGCGAGCTGTGGGCGTGGCCCAGCATGCTCAAACTGGCCTTGCTGGAGAATCTCCGCCGCCTGGCCGACGAGACCCTGCAAAGCCGAGAGGCACGGCTTCTGGCCGAGAGGCATCTCGCTTCGCTCGATGGGCGCTCGCGGCAGCGAGGTCAACCGTCTCTCCCTGATGTCCTCGGTTCCGCCTATGTCGTGCACCTGCTGCAGCGAATGCGGGAGTACGGTGCCGGTGCATCCCGGCTCCAGGCCGCCGTTACAGAACGGCTGGCCAATGAGGGGACCACGGCGGAAGAAGTGATTCGGACCGAGCACCAGAATCAGGCGAGCGCGCAGGTGTCGGTCGCGAACGCCATCACCAGTCTCCGACTCTGCTCCACCCTCGACTGGTCGCAGTACTTCGAGACGGTGAGCCTGGTGGAGCAGGTGCTGCAGCGCGACCCCTCCGGCGTGTACGGGCGCATGGATTTTCTGAGTCGTGACCGCTACCGGCAGGCGGTCGAGGAATTGGCGGAACCGAGCGGCGAAGCACAGCTCCGTGTGGCGCTCCGCAGCGTCGAGAGCGCTCGGGCCGCCGCGGCGGCAAGCTCGGCCGAGCATCGGTCCGCGCACGTAGGATGGCATCTCATCGGGCGGGGCCGTCCCGACTTCGAAACCGACGTCGCGTATCACCCGAAGTTCACCGCCCGGGCACGGCGCTTCGTCTTCGCCCACGGCACCGCGGTCTATCTCGGCGCGATCGGGCTCTGGACACTGGGACTGGTCGCCGGGGCAGCCGCCTATGTGCGAGGCTCCGGAGGAACCTTGGCCGGTGCGCTGTGGACGGCGGCGCTGCTGCTCCTCCCCGCGAGCGAACTCGCGATCGCGGCGGTACAGCGTCTGGCTGCGCACCTGGTCCCGCCGCGGCGGCTGCCACGGCTCGATTTCCTGAACGGGATTCCTCAGGAAGCTCGGACCATGGTCGTGATCCCAACACTGCTCACCAGCCCGGACGGAGTGGCACAGCTCCTGGAACACCTCGAGGTGGTGGCACTCGGGAATAGCGATCCTTTCATCCACTTCGCCCTCCTCACCGACTTCGCGGATGCCCCGGAAAAGGAGATGCCGGGAGATGCCGAGCTGCTGGAGGCGGCGCGCGCGGGGATCGCTGCCATGAACCGGCGCCTGGGGGACGGGCGCGGCGATCTCTTCCATCTCTTCCATCGGGTGCGCCAGTGGAACCCTGGTGAAGGAGCCTGGATCGGCTGGGAGCGCAAACGCGGGAAACTCGAGGAATTCAATCACCTGCTGCGCGGAGCGGGGGACACCAGCTTCATGGTTCATGAAGGGGATGCATCGGTGCTCCCCAATGTCCGCTACTGCATCACCCTCGACAGCGATACCCTGCTTCCTCGCAACGGCGCGCGAAAGCTCATCGGCATCATCGCCCATCCGCTGAACCGGCCGCACTTCGATCCACGGCTCCGCCGAGTCACCGAGGGTTACGGCATTCTCCAGCCGCGGGTGAGCGTGACGCAGGCCAGTGCCGCCGGTTCGCTGTTCGCGCGGGTATATGCCGGGCATACCGGGGTGGATCCCTATACCACCGCGGTGTCAGACACCTACCAGGACCTCTTCAACGAGGGGATCTACACCGGGAAAGGTCTCTACGACGTCGATGCCTTCATGGCGGCGCTGGATGGTCGGGTCCCTGAGAACGCCCTGCTCTCTCACGACCTGTTCGAGGGTCTTCACGCCCGTCCCGCGCTGGTGACCGATGTGGAAGTGGTGGACGACTACCCCGCCAGCGTTCTGGCCTTTGCCCGGCGCCAGCACCGGTGGGCGCGAGGCGACTGGCAGATCCTCTTCTGGCTCTTCCCCGTGGTTCCCACCCGCAAGGGATTGGAGCGGAACACCCTTCCGACCATCTCCCGCTGGAAGATCCTGGACAATCTGCGGCGTACGCTGGTGGCGCCCGCAACAGTCGCCGCACTGGTGTGCGGGTGGCTGATCCTGCCCGGACATCCGCTGGCCTGGACGATTGGCATTGTCGCCACGCTCGCGTTTCCGCTCTATCCCCTGCTGTTACATCTGCTGGCCGGCCCGGGTCCCCAGGAGCCGAATCGGGTGTTCTTCCGGATTCTGATCGAGGATCTGAAGACCGGCGCGGCGCAGGTGCTGCTCCAGCTCACTTTCCTGGCGTATAACGCGTACCAGATGGTCCACGCCATCGCGCTGACCCTGGTTCGCCTCATCGTTACTCAGCGTCGTCTGCTCGAGTGGGAAACGGCCGCCTCCACAGCGAAACGCGCCGCCGGCATCTCGGGCCAGAGCGGGACCCGGTTCTTCTTCGGCCAAATGGTGGCGAGTCCGGTGATCGCCGTCGTCATCCTCCTCCTGGTCGGAGGAGCGCGGCCCAGCGCGGTTCCCGCCGCGGCCCCGATCCTGATTCTGTGGGCGGCCGCTCCGGCCGTGGCCTACTGGCTGAGCCGGCCGGTCCCGGTACGGAGGCGTATTCCTTTGAGCGCCGAGGACCGGCTCCTTCTTCGGAACATCGCCCGAAAGACCTGGCGCTACTTCGAGACCTTCATGGGTCCGGAGGACAACGGCCTCCCGCCGGACAACTTTCAGGAAGTCCCCGAGCCGGTCGTGGCGCACCGGACCTCGCCCACCAACATCGCGATGGGCCTGCTCTCCACCCTCGCCGCGCACGACCTGGGCTACATCCGTACTCGCGAGCTGGTGGGGAAGCTCGAGGCGCTGCTCGATACCACCGAGGGCCTGGAGCGGCACGAGGGCCACCTGCTCAACTGGTATGACACTCGCACGCTGGCTCCCCTGCTACCGCGATACGTGTCCACCGTGGACAGCGGCAATCTTGCCGGAGCTCTGCTTGCCCTCGCGGAAGGCCTGAGGCAGCTCGCAACCACACCTCAATCGGACGATCAGATCTGCCACGGACTGGGCGACACGGCGCGCCTTGCCTCACAGTCGGTTTCCCGTCTGAGTGAGGCACCGCAGCACCCCAACGAACCGGTATCGGCGCTGGGAACGGTCCTGGCCGCAATCGGGCGCGAGTTGGATGGAGGTGAAACGGCCGCAGCGTGCCTGAATGCCGCCGCGAAACTGGCGCCGGAGCTGAGCGGAGCGCTCGAACGGCTGAGTGCGAACCAATCGGCAACGCCGGACCTGAGCGAAGCGCTCTGGTGGTCACGGTCCGTGGAGAGCGCGCTGAAGGGATCAGCCATCAACGAGGATGGCCTGGCGAGCAAGCTTGAGGACCTGTCTGATCGCGCCCTGGCAATGGTCGAGAGCATGAACTTCGCGTTTCTCTACGACCGCCAGCGCCAGATCTTTTCGATCGGGTACCGTCTGCCCGACGCCGAGGGGCCCGGCCGGCTCGACACCTCCTACTACGATCTGCTGGCGTCCGAGGCGCGGCTCGCGAGTTTCGTCGCCATCGCCAAGGGCGATGTTCCCGAAAGCCACTGGTTCCACCTCGGCCGTCTGCTCACCAGCGTCAACGGCGCAGCGACCCTGCTGTCCTGGAGCGGCACCGCGTTCGAGTACCTGATGCCGCTCCTCATTATGCGCTCGTACTCCGAAACCCTGCTCGACCAATCCTGTCGTATGGCGGTCCGGCGCCAGGTGGAGTACGGCAAGCAGCAGGGTGTGCCCTGGGGCATTTCGGAATCGGGATTCAACGTGGTGGACCGCCACGGCAACTATCAGTACAAGGCATTCGGCGTTCCGGGCCTCGGCCTCAAACGCGGGCTGGGAGACGAGCTGGTCGTGTCTCCCTATGCCACTGCACTCGCCGCCCTGATGGAGCCGGCGACCGCGACGCAGAACTTCCGTCGGCTGACTCGCGCGGGCGGCGAAGGCGTCTACGGCTACTACGAAGCGATCGACTTCACCAACCGCCGGCTCGATCAGAGTGCGGCAGAGCTGATGACTCCCGTCCAGCGCGGGACGGTGGTTCAGGCCTACCTTGCGCATCACCAGGGGATGAGCCTCGTGGCGCTGGCGAACGTGCTCCTGGACAATCCGATGGTGCGCCGCCTCCACGCCGACCCACGGGTGCAGGCGACGGCTCTGCTGCTGCAGGAGCGGATTCCCCGTCACGCGCCGCTCATGGAAGCCCGCCCGGTTGAGGAAACCCGGGTGCGGGCCCCGGCAACCGCGGCCTCGCTGCGGCGTTTCCGCTCACCACACACCCGGTATCCCCACGCCCAATTCCTGTCGAACGGCTCCTACACGACGGTTGTCACCAACGCCGGCGGCGGAGCGAGTTTCTGGCGTGATCGCGCCGTTACCCGGTACCGGGAGGATGCCACCTCGGATTACGGCAGTCAGTTCATCTACTTGCGTGATGTGCGCAGTGGAGCGATCTGGTCCGCCGCGTACCATCCCACCGGCCGCGAGGCCGATGACTACCTCGTCACCTTCCGGGCGGAGCGAGTCATCTACCGCCGTCGCGACGATGAGATCACGACTCAACTGGACATCGCCGTCTCTACCGAGGACGACGTGGAGGTGCGCCGCCTTTCAGTGACCAATCACAGCGACCGACCGTGCGAGCTGGAGATCACGAGTTACGCCGAAATCTCGCTGAGTCCGGTGCGGGACGACCTGGCGCATCCCGCCTTCAACAAACTCTTCGTTCAAACCGAATTCATCCCCGAATCGCGCGCCCTGCTTTGCGGCCGACGGCTGCGCTCGCCAGATGAGGCTGGCGCCTGGGCGATCCATGTCTTGAGCGTGGAGGGCCGAATCCAGGGGGCGGTGGAGTGGGAAACCGATCGCGCCCGGTTCCTGGGGCGCGGTCGCGACCCCTCACGTCCGGTGGCACTCGACGGCCGCGCCTTGTCCGGGACTACCGGTGCCGTGCTGGATCCCATCATGAGCCTGCGCCAGCGGATTCGCCTGGCGCCCGGGGGCTTCCTGCGGCTCTCCTTCTCGACTGGCATGGCTTCGAGTCGCGAGCAGGCCCTTGCCATGGCTCAGAAGTACCAGGATCCCAGCGCCGCCGCGCGGACCTTCACCCTCGCCCACACCCAGGTACAGAGCGCCCTGCGCCACCTGGGGATTTCCAGTGACGACGCATCGCTCTTCGAACGACTCGCCTCCAGAGTTCTCTACGGCGACGGATCTCTGCGCGCACCTCCAGACCTGCTGGCGCGCAATGAGCTCGGACAGGCCGGCCTCTGGCCCCACGGAATCTCCGGCGATCTGCCGATTCTGCTGGTTCGCGTGGTGGAGGAAGACGATTTGCCGCTGGTCCGCCAGGTACTTCAGGCTCAGGAATACTGGCGGCTCAAAGGCCTTCGTGCCGACGTCGTAGTGCTGAATGAGCATCCGGCGAGCTATCTCGACGAGATGCACGTTCAGCTCACCTCCCTCCTCGACACCGGCAACTGGGCCGCGTGGAAACACAAACCGGGCGGCGCCTATCTGCTTCGGGGCGATCGGATGACCGAGGCCGAGCGCACCCTCCTGGCCAGCGTGGCCCGCGCAATTCTGAGCGGCGATCGGGGAGAGTTGGCTAACCAGCTGGACCGACCCTACCCCGATCTGCTTTGGCAGGACCATCTCCCACCGCCACCGCCGGCGCCGGTCGTAGCGTTGCGTTGGAGCGAGACCGAAGTCCCGCCTCTCGTCTTTCCCAACGGCACTGGTGGGTTCACGGCGAATGGGCAGGAGTACGTGATCGTGCTCGAAGGGGAGGCGGAGACTCCGCAGCCCTGGGTCAATGTCATGGCCAACCCGTCTTTCGGCACCGTGGTTTCCGCTTCGGGCTCGGCCTATACCTGGGCGGAAAACAGCCGGGAGAATCGTCTTACACCGTTTGCCAACGATCCGGTCACCGACGCAACCTCGGAAGCGCTGTTCATCAGGGACGAGGAGGATGGCCGGGTCTGGTCTCCTGCTCCGGGACCACTACCACGCAATCGGGACAGTGGACGCTTCGTGATCCGGCACGCGCCCGGCGTGTCGCGCTTTACCCAGGCGGCCCAGGGCGTCATGCACGACCTGAGCGTGTTCGTGGACGCAAACGATCCGGTCAAGTTCGCGGTGCTGAATCTCTCGAACCGGAGCGGGCGCCGCCGCAAGCTCAGTGTGTTCGGCTACAACGAGTGGATCCTCGGCCCGCCGCAGCCGGGGGAAGAATTTCACGTCGTCACCGAGCTCGACTCGGAGACCGGCGCGATCCTGGCGAGAAATCCCTACAACCAGGAATTCGCCGGTAGAGTCGCCTTTGCCTGCGTCAGCGAGCGTTTCAGCTCAGCGACGGGAGATCGGCTCTTCTTCCTCGGTCGCAACGGATCCTTCACGAGAGCCGCTGCACTGAGCAGCCCGGGGCTTCCCGGCCAGTTCGGCGCCGGGCTCGATCCCTGCGCAGCATTTCAAGTCAAGGTGGACCTGGGCCCCGGAGAAAGCCGCCGCCTCGTCTTCCTGCTGGGCCAGGGCCGCGACCGGGATCATGCGCTGGAACTCATCCTGCGCCACCGCAGTGTGGCCGCGGCCGACCGGGCTCTCGCCACCGTCCAGCGATTCTGGAATGACCTGCTCGGCACCATTCAGGTTCGCACTCCCGATGATTCCTTCGACGTGCTGATGAACCGCTGGCTGATGTACCAGAACCTCAGTTGCCGGTTCTGGGCCCGATCCGCCTTCTACCAGCCCGGCGGAGCATTCGGGTTCCGCGATCAGCTTCAGGATGCGATGGCGCTCTGCCTCGCGCGGCCCGACCTCCTGCGCGCTCATCTGCTCCGTGCGGCCTCGCGCCAGTTCCTCGAGGGAGACGTGCAACACTGGTGGCACGAGCCCTCTGGCAAGGGAACCCGCACCCGGTGTTCCGACGATCTACTGTGGCTGCCCTTCGCAACGGCGCACTACGTGAATACCACGGGCGATGAGGCAGTGCTCGACGAGGTCGTTTCGTTCCTCGAGGCGCCACCACTCGCGCCCTCCGAGGCGGAGGTCTACGGCGAGCCCAAAGTGGCCGCCGAGTCCGCTTCCCTGTTCCAGCACTGCGTGCGCGCGATAGACCGCAGCTTGACCGCCGGACGTCACGGCTTGCCGCTGATTGGAAGCGGGGACTGGAACGACGGTATGAATCGGGTCGGCCAGGACGGGCGGGGCGAGAGCGTTTGGCTCGGCTGGTTCCTGCATACGGTCCTGCAGCAGTTCCAGCCGTTGTGCCAGGCGCGCGATCCCTCCCTCGCGGCGCGCTATGGTGGTGAGCGAAACCGGCTCGGCCTCATGCTGGGGCAGGCGTGGGATGGAAACTGGTATCGGCGCGCCTACTACGACGACGGCTCTCCGCTCGGCTCGGCCCAGAACGATGAGTGCAGAATCGATTCAATCGCGCAGTCGTGGGCCGTGCTTTCAGGAGCCAGCACCACAATCCGGGCCGAACAGGCAATGGATGCGGTCCGAAGTTATCTGGTACAGCGCGGAGCGGGACTGGTCCTCGTTCTCACCCCGCCGTTCGATCAGTCGGCCCAGGATCCCGGTTACATCAAAGGGTACCCACCCGGGATGCGCGAGAATGGGGGCCAGTACACCCATGCCGCCATCTGGACCGTCATGGCCCTTGCCCGGCTCGGCAGCGGCGACGAAGCAGTCGAGTTGTTCCACATGGTCAACCCGATCAACCATACTCGGAATTCGGCCGGCACCGATCGTTATAAAGGAGAGCCCTACGTCACCGCCGGCGACGTCTATTCCCATCACGCACACGTAGGAAGGGCGGGCTGGACCTGGTATACCGGCTCGGCGGGATGGATGTATCGCGCCGGACTGGAGAGCATCCTCGGCCTCAAGCGGCACGGAGCGACATTCGAGCTGTCGCCCTGCATCCCCACCGTTTGGCCCGAATACTCGATCACCTGGCGCTTCGGGAAAACCCGCTACGAGATCTCGGTGATCAATCCGGAACATCGCTGTCAGGGAGTCTCCGAGGCCGAGCTGGACGGCGAACAGGTGGATCCGCGCGCCATCCCGCTGGTAGACGATGGCGGTACTCATAACGTCAGGGTCATCATCGGCGCCCCAGCCCTGACTGTCACCCGCGGCGCGGTCAGGGGAAGGGCGCGAGCCTGAGGCCGCTAATTCCCGGCGATCAGTCTGGCATGTCCGCCCGGAGAAGATTCCACCAGGAGCGTCTCGCCTCCCTGCACCGTGATCGATCCCCTACCGACAATGCTGCCCGAAGGATTCAGCTGAAACTGGTCGTCGAGGTAGAAGACGTTTACCCACAGCTCGTACTCGTAGGTTCCAGCCGGGAGCGATTGCAGCGCAACGGCCTGCGGCTGGTGCAGGTTGGACACCGCGCTTTGAATATTCCCGATTCTGAAGTGAATCTCCTGCCACGGGACCCGGTCGGAATGCAGTGGTGCCGTTACCGTAATTCCGGCATTCGCAGCGGCTGAACTGGTCGGACCGGGGTCTGCCGTCGTGACGCTGTCGGTCCGGACGGTCTCATCCGCGCCAGGGATGCATGACAGGATCTTTGTGGCACGCTGTGAGCCGGAAGGGTGCGCCGCATCGTACCGGAAGGGCCCCATGCGGGTGAAGAAGTGGATTGCCGCCCCGACCGCAGACGGATTATCCCCGGTCAGTTTGGCTGCGGCGTAGCAGTCTGCCGCGAGCTCTTGCTCCTGCAACTTGGCGTTGAAAGACTTCCGATTTCCTGCCAGCGCGTGGGCCCG
Organism: uncultured Gemmatimonadales bacterium; assembly: GCA_963821525.1. Classification (GTDB taxonomy): domain Bacteria; phylum Gemmatimonadota; class Gemmatimonadetes; order Gemmatimonadales; family GWC2-71-9; genus DATBGE01. The sequence goes on from CAWGED010000019.1 coordinate 325,241, forward strand.
CGTGTGGCGCAGCGTGATGTGTCCGTACTCGTGCGCCATGAAGAAGGCGGAGAGCTGGGGCCCTAGACGCTGCAGGTAGTCGGGATTGTAGTAGATGATCGAACCCTTCGGATCGTAGACCGCGACGGCGACATCATGCAGCGTATCCAGCGCGATCTCGCGCACCGGTAGTGACTGGGGACCGCCTTGTGATTCCAGTTCAGTCCGACTGCTCCGACTCCCACCAGTGACACCCAGACCATCATGCCCGAGCGCATACTCCTCCGGCCAAAAAAATGAAGGCGGGATGAGCGCTCGTGTGAGCGCTACATCTCGCCTTCGGCTGGGGGAGCCTGGCAGCTCCCTCCGCCAAGGTGGCATCTCGCTTTTTTACTTCCGAGAGCCGCCTTTTTGCTTCCGAAAACAGTATATCTGAGCTCTCCACGAATCGAAGTGACCAGTGTCACCCTGAATTAGCTGGGCGCGACGCACAATCCCTCTAAGCCCCTACGTTCCAGTTGCTTCCCGGTTCGCGCGACGATGAATCTCGCGAATCGTTTCAATTGTGTCGGCATCCTGCGCACTCTTGTCGGGCCGATATCCCTTGATTCTCGCGAAGCGCAGCGCGACACCTCCAGGGTATTGCGAGCTCGACTGCACATCGTTGAAGGCGACCTCCACGACCAGCTCCGGGCCGCACGTAAACCGTGTAGTCGTCGCGCCGCACCTCGAGTTCCTGCAAACGCGTCGTCTGCCATGCCAGGATCTCGTCCGTCATTCCCTTGAAGGTCTTGCCCAACATCACGAACTCCCCGCTCGCGGCATCCCGGGCGCCAAGGTGAAGGTTGCTGAGCCAGCCGCGACGCCGGCCGTTTCCCCACTCCGCGGCGAGAACAACCAGATCGAGCGTGTGAACCGGCTTGATCTTGAACCAGCGTTGTCCTCGTTGTCCCGCTTCATACCGCGCGTCGAGGGCCTTGGCCATTACCCCTTCGTGGCCCTGCGCCAATGCGCGATCGAGGAAGGCCTGAGCTTCCGACGGTTCCCCTGTCACCGTGCGCTGGACTAACAGTTGGGACGGCAGTGACCGGCGCAGGAATTCGTGGCGCTGCTCCTGGGTCAGGTCTAGAAGCGATTTCCCATCGAGGTACAGCAGGTCGAAGAAGAAGGGGGTAAGCGGCACCTCGCTGCGCAGCCGATCCACCTCGAGCCGCCGCCCGAAACGGCTCATCGTCGTCTGAAAGGCATGCGGTGATCCGTCGCTCCTGAGCGCAATGACCTCCCCGTCCAGTATCAGCTCCCGCGAAGGCAATGCCCGGACCGCCTCGACAACCTCAGGTACCGCAGCCGTCACCTCGTTGAGCCGCCGCGTGTAGACCTTCACCTCGGCGCCTCCTTTGTGCACCTGGATTCGCGCCCCGTCGAGCTTGAATTCGAACGCCGCTCGGCCAAGGCGCTCCAATGCCTCGGCTGGGGCCGCGGCAGTCTCGGCGAGCATTGGCAGCACCGGCCGGAAAAGCCGGATCGCGAACTCGCCCAGCCCGCTGCCACCGGCCAGAATCGTTCGGGCTACGCTTCCCAGGTCCCCCGCCGTCATGAAGGCGCGTTGGACTTCCGCTCGGGGCAGCTCTGCGGCGCGGGCGACCGCATCCAGCACCACTCCTTCGAGCGCGCCCTGACGCAACTCGCCGAGGAGCAGACGCGCCAGAAACTGCTGCTCGACTCGGGTGGCCCGGGCCCACAGACCCCGCAGGAGCCGGGACCGTTCCTGGGCCGAGCCCTTGCCGCCGATCCGCGCGATTTCTTCCAGGGCCGAATCCACGTCGCTCACGGTGAGAGACGCCGAGTCGGCGCCAGGCGCTTCGGAAAGCGTCGCTACCGTGGCGTAGCCCACGCCGAGTCGCGGTTGACGGATGGATCCGGTGAGATAGGCGGTCCCGATCTCCACCTCGGCAGCCTCGAGCCGGCGGAGGAGTGCCGCCAGCAGCGCGACTTTATCCAGCCGTCCGCTTGTGGCGGCGACTCGGCTCGAGGTCTCGACCAGGTCGGCGAGGGTAACCATGGCAGCAGGATACCCGGGGTCCCGATGCTGCCGGAAGGCCGCAGGAGTAACGATCCCATCGCTGGCGAGAGCGGAGGCGCGGTATCACCTTGTGTGAAACGGATGAAACGAGGACCTGAATGCGCTACCAGTTTCTGATCGACACCTATGCGACTGAACGGCTCAAGGTGCTCAGCGTGTGGGGCATGTTCGAGGATGGCGATCTTTCGACCCGGCCCCATCGGGAGGACCGCCGGGGGCGCAGCGTGCTCGAACAGATGGTCCATCAGTGCATGAGCGAGAATCTCTGGTTCCGCTCCATGCTCGGGATCGACGTCGGAGCACCGCCGCTGCCCGAGCAGGAGACCCGGAGTGGATTCGTGCGACGCTATGCGGAAGATTCAGGCAAGCGACTCGACCTGCTGCGGGGCAAACCGGATGAGTGGTGGGAGGAAGCAGCGGCCTTCTTCGAGGTTCGTCGCAGCCGGGCCTGGATCATGGTGCGGAGGATCGCACACACCGCCCATCATCGCGGCCAGCAGACCGCTCTCCTGCGCATGCTCCGCCGGGATGTGTATAGCACCTACGGGCCGACCGCCGACACCGGCGGTCTGCCGGCGAATCAAGCACCGACCATCTACGCCTTCCCCGATGAGAGTGCGTTGCTCGCCGGAATGGATGGGGGAGACAAATCACAGTTGCCCGGCCCGGGCGCCTCGCTACCGACCGAGCGTCCCAACCGGTAGGAGGTCGTCCTTTGGTCAGTCGGTGCGCAGCGTGTTCGCCGGATCGGCGTGGCTCGCCCGTGCGGCCGGGAGCCAGGAAGCGGCGAGCGCCGTAATCACCAGCAGCAGAGGAACCGTGAGAAAGGTGAGCGGATCGGAGGGGGCAACTTCATAAAGGAGTGCTCGCATCGCCCGGGTCGCGCCGAACGCGGCACCGATACCCAGGGTAAGTCCCACCAGAACCAGTCTCAGTCCGTGGCGCACGATCAGCCACTGCACATGAGTCGCCCGCGCGCCGAGCGCGATTCGGATCCCCATCTCCCTGGTGCGCCGCCGGGCGACTTGGGCGATCACGCCGTACACTCCGACTATCGCCAGAGCCAGGCCCACCGAAGCAAACGCGAGGAGCAGCGTCATGAAGAATCGCTGGCTCGCGACGGAGCGGGACCAGAGCGCCTCCATCGGATCGATCGAAACGATCGCGAGTTCGGGGTCCAGCTCGCGCACCAGCTGGCGCACCGAGGTACCGAGGGTGGCCGGAGGCACCGAACTCCGCAGCATCAGCGTCATGTACTCGTTAGGTGTCTGCGCGAACGGGGTGAACACTTCGATGCGGGGCTCGATTGCGAGGCTCGCCTGGCGCTCGCTACCCACGACCCCGACGATGGTGTACCAGACCGAAGTGGAATCCGGAATGCGGTCGAAGGAGATCCGCTGGCCCACCGGATCCTGATCCTTGAAGTACTGCCGGGCCAGGGTCTCGTTGATCACCACAACCGGGGGCGAGTCTTCCCGGTCCGCATCGCTGAATACTCTCCCCGATCGCAGCGGGATGCGCATGACGCGGAAATAGCCCGGTCGCGGCCGTCCGGTGTACGACCTCCGTGCCATACTCATCGGCGGGGCGGCCGGCGATGTGAAAGTCGCTGGTCCAGCCGGTGCCAGTGAGTGCCGGAGTGACCACCGTCGCTGCCTCTGTTACTCCGGGCAGGCTCCGCGCCCTTCCCTGCAATTCATCAAAGAAGCTGATGATCTTGGTCGAGGTATCGTACTTGGCTGGTGGGAGATTGATCGCGACGGCCAGGACTCCCTTCGGATCAAAACCGGGGTCAACCTGCTGCAGCCGCCAGAAACTGCGGACCAGAAGACCCGCTCCCGTGGTGAGCAACAATGCCAAAGCGATCTCGGCCACCACCAGGGCATTGGCCCAGCGACGAATCCGGCTGCCTTCGCTCGCGAGTCGACCGCCTTCCTTCAGTACATCAGCGGGAGCGCGGCGCCCCCGCCAGATCGCCGGGGCGACGCCAAACAGCAGCCCGCTGGCCGTCGTGACCGCGACCACGTAGCCGACCACACTCCAGTCGATAGCAACGTCCCCCACCGGTAGCATGCCGGCGGGTTGCAATGCCGAGAGTGCACCGGTCCCGAGCCAGCCCAGTACCAATCCCGCGAGCCCGCCGAGAGCGGACAACACCAGGCTCTCGGTGAGCGACTGCTGGACTAGTCGGCCCCGCCCCGCGCCGAGGGCCAGCCTGAGCGCCGCTTCCCTTTCTCGCCCCAGGGCCTGGACCAGCAGCAGGTTCCCCACGTTGGCGCACGCGATGAGAAGGAGCAGCAGCACCGAGCCAAGCAGCACCCATAGCGGCTGGCGGACCTTGCCGACCAGGAAATCGTGCAAAGGCGTCATGTCGGCGCCCATGACCCGGTTGGTCTCCGGATATTCCACTTGGAGCTGGCGGACCACGCCCTGGAATTGGGCGTCAGCCTGCTGCTGCGAGACACCGGGCTTGAGTCGCGCCACGACCCGGATCCAGTGGGCCCGCCTGAAGTGGATCTGAGAGCGTTCGCTGGCCTGCCATGCGACCGGGGTCCAGAGATCGGCGTCCGGCGAAGGGAAGGCAAACCCCTTGGGCATGATCCCGACGATCTCGGTGGCGACACCGTTCAGATGAACGATGCGCCCGATGATGGCGCGATCTCCGGCGAACTGCCGTTGCCAGAAACCGTAGCTGATCACCGCGACGTTGGAGCTCGAAGCCCAGGTCTCCTCTGGCCGAAAGACCCGCCCGACGGCGGCCGGCACTTCCAGCACCGAGAAGAAGTTGCCGGTGACGTTCGCCCGGGATACGAGAACGGGGTCGTCGCCAACGCTCAGCGTCTGCCGGCTCGGCCTGTCGATCATACGCGGCAACGTCGGCAAAGGCCGGCACCCGCGCCTGCCAGTCGAGATAGTTGGCCGGCGCGGCAACCTGCTGATGCCATCCTTTCTCGGGATTGTCCTCCGCCAGCATCATCAGCTGATCCGGCGAAGGGAACGGAAGCGGACGGAGAATGACCCGGTTCACGACCGAGAAGATCGCCGTGTTGGCGCCGATGCCCAGGGCAAGAGTCAGGATCGCTGTCGCGGCGAGAAGCGGATTGCGACGAAAGGTCCGCATGGCGAAACGCGTATCGGCCACCACATCCTCGAGCCACCTCACTCCACGGCCGTCGCGGTGAGCTTCCTTGATCGCGTCGATTCCTCCGAAGGCGATGAGTGCCTCGCGCCGGGCCTGATCTGCCGGCATGCCGCCGCGAATGTTCTTCGCGGTCTCCATCTCCAGATGGAGCTGGATCTCGTCGTCCAAATCCCTCTCGGTGGATTCCCGCTGAAAGAGCGCCTTCCACCAGCGCGCGATCGGCTTGAGCGGTTTCATCAGCTGGTCCCTAACACCCACTCGACCGCGGACACGTAACGGCGCCAGCTCTCGGTCTCCGTACCCAGCGCCGTTCGCCCGTCGTCAGTCAGCCGGTAATAGCGCGCCTTCCGATTGTTCTCTGTGGAACCCCACTCGCTCTCGATCCATCCCTTTTGCTCCAGCCGCTGCAGCGCGGGATAAAGCGAGCCCTGGTTCACGTCGAGCACACCGCGGGTAAACTGCTCGATGCGCTGGCTGATGCCCCAGCCATGCATCGGTTGCAGTGTCAGGGTCTTGAGAATCAGAAGGTCGAGCGTGCCGCGTAGGATGTCGCTGGAAGGCGTGGCCACCGGAGGAACCTCGTGCTGTCGATTTCCGACAGAACGTCGTTTCCCTTCTGTCGGAAGTCAAGAGGAGAGCCGCCCGCCAAACGTCGAGTGAGCCCCGGATTGACCAAATTGCGCCATATATGTATACTACAGGCATGAACAATAAACCTGTGGTCACCGAGATAAACGTTGATGAGGCCCTGCTCTTTCAAATAATGGATGCCGCCGAGGCCCTGGAGCGGCGCTTGGATAGCGCGTTGGGTAAGGTAGGCCTGTCGGGCGCCAAGGCGAGTGTACTCCATGCCTTGGGACAGGGAGACGAAACGCTCACTCTGAGCCAGCTGGCGGATGAGAACTGCTGCGTGAGGTCCAACATCACCCAACTCGTGGACCGGCTGGAGGCTGACGGCCTGGTTCGAAGGGTCAACGATCCAGATGATCGGCGAATCAAACGGGCGGCTTTGACCGTAGCAGGCAAGAAAGCGTACGAGGACGCCATAAAAGTCATCGAAATTCAAGAGCGTTCTGTTCAAAACTTGCTCACTGCTGGAGAAGTCGAGGTGCTGGGCCGAGCGTTGAAAAAGCTGATGGATTAAGGAGTTACCTTTTTTTTGGATTAGTAGTTCAGGGCTAGATTATATAGCTAAGTATTATCCAGTTACGCTGTTGTTACGTCGAGGCGGGTTTTTGCGCCTCATGGCAGGGGTGATCCAGTCACTGCGCATTATGTCGAGAAGGGCAACTCTGGAACGACTAGAAGGTGGTAGGATCAGAAATGTGCTATATGCGTGCAGGGGCGACCGTAAGAGTCATACGCTGAGGAGAGGACCCATGAGTCGTAGTTTCCACAATTCCGCCGGCTTGTCCGGACCCGCAGTTCTGCTGGCCGTGGTGCTGTTGACTGGAACCGGCCTCGCGGCCTGGAAGAGCGCCTCGATCCGGAAATCCAACGAGGCGTCCTCTCACCAGCCGGAGCCAATCGAGGCGGTGACCACCGCCGTGGCCGTGGAGCGACAGTATCGCCAGAGCACGACCTCGATCGGGACGGTACTTGCCCTGCGCTCCATCACGTTGAGCAACGAGCTCGCCGGCACCGTGCGGCGGGTCAATCTGACCCCCGGTCAAGTCGTTGAGGAAGGCACCGTGCTGGTGGGTCTCGACGTCTCCGTGGAGGAGGCGGACCTGCAGGCCCAGCAGGCCCGGGCCGCTCTCGCGGAGACCACACTCGAGCGCCTGAAGCGGTTGCAGCAGGCTAAAGCCACTTCGCAGGAAGAGGTGGACCAGGCGAGTGCTGCGCAGGATGTCGCGTTGGCGGAGACCGCCCGTATCAAGGCCGTCATTGCCCGGAAGACCATCCGCGCACCCTTCCGCGCCCGGATCGGCATCTCGGACGTGCACACCGGCCAGTATTTGGCCGAGGGCACCGAGCTCACGACCCTGCAAGGTGTCGAGACTGCGGCGAACGTGGATTTCACCGTGGCCCAAAGCGTCGCGGCCGCCCTTCACCAGGGTGATCTCGTTGCCGTAGTCGCCCCTCAGGATTCGACACGGCTACCGGCGAGAATCACGGCGATCGACTCACGAGTCGATCCCACGACCCGCAATGCGCTGGTGCGCGCGAAGCTGACCTCGCGAGCCCCTGCGCCTGGTGCCTCGGTACGAGTCGAGATTCCGGTGGGTCCCTCCGGCAAAGCCGTGGGCATCCCGGTCAGTGCCCTGCGCAAGGGACCCGGCGGCGATCACGTGTTCGTGATTGCTCCGGACTCGACGGGAAAGCCGCGGGCCCACGAGCGCCCGGTAGTAGCCGGCGCAACGGCGGGCGACGAGATCCTGATCGTCTCCGGCCTCAAGCCGGATGAAGTGGTGGCAACCTCGGGATCCTTCAAGCTGCGCGAGGGCGTGCTGGTCGCCGCTCCTGCGGCCGATTCAGCCTCCAACTCGAACGTGAAGCCGTAAGCACTCCGCCACGAACTACGGGACACGAGAACTCCGATGCGTTCCTTTACCGACATCTTCATCAAGCATCCCGTCCTGGCGGTGGTGGTCAACCTGGTCATCCTGCTGGTGGGGTACCGGTCCATCACCTCACTGCCGGTACAGCAGTACCCGAAAATCGAAAGCTCCCAGGTACTGATCACCACGGTGTACTACGGTGCCAGCGCCGAGACTATTCGCGGCTTCCTGACTACCCCGATCGAGCGCGCCGTCTCGGCGATCAGCGGAGTCGACTACGTCGAATCCACCAGCCGGGCCGGAGTCAGCAGCATCACGATCCATTTGAAGCTGAACCACAACAGCACCGCGGCGCTGGCCGAGGTCACCGCCCGTCTGCAACAGGTTCGCTCGGAGCTTCCGGCTGAGGCTGAGCCGCCCGTGGTGGAAGTCCAGCGGGCTGATCGACCCTACGCCTCGTTCTACCTCAGCTTTACCTCGAGCGAGCGGGACATCCCCGCCCTCACCGATTGGCTGACCCGCAACATGCAACCCCAGCTCTCGACGCTGTCGGGTGTGCAGCGGATTGATGTGGTGGGTGGACGTCCGATTGCCATGCGGATCTGGATCGATCCGGACCGCCTGGCCGCACTCAATCTCGCTCCCGGCGACGTGCAGGCGGCGTTGCAGCGCAACAATTTCCTCGCGGCGGTAGGCCAGACCAAGAACGATCTGGTTCAGGTCAACCTGCTCGCGAACACCGACCTGCGCTCTCCTGAAGAGTTCAAGAACCTGATCGTCGCCGACCGGAACGGCGCCGTGGTGCGGCTCTCGGACGTGGCCAAGGTCGAGCTGGGCGCGGAGGAAGCCGACTTCATCACCAAGTTCAACGAAAAGGAGGCGGTGTACCTGGGGGTGTGGCCGGTCATCGGGGTGAACGAGATCGAGGTCGCCCATCGGCTGCACTCCGAAATGGAAAAGATCCGGCCGACGCTGCCCAAGGACATCGACATGCAGCTGGCGTACGACGCCACGGTGTTCATGGAGGATGCGCTCCAGGAGATCACCAAGACCCTGATGGAGACCATCCTCATCGTCGCCGTCGTGGTGTTCCTCTTCATGGGCTCGATACGCACTGCGATTGTGCCGCTGGTGGCCATCCCGATTTCGCTGGTCGGTGCGGCGATAGTGATGTACGCCGCCGGGTTCAGCCTGAATCTCCTCACCATACTGGCGATCGTGCTGTCGGTGGGTCTCGTGGTAGACGATGCGATTGTCGTGGTCGAAAACGTCGAACGCCACGTCCGAGAGGGAAGAACCCGGATCGACGCGGCCCTGATCGGCGCGCGGGAACTGGTCGGCCCGATCATCGCCATGACCATCACCCTGGCCGCGGTGTATGCCCCGATCGGTTTCCAGGGCGGGCTGACCGGGTCACTGTTCCTGGAATTCGCCATCACGCTCGCCGCGGCGGTCGTGGTGTCGGGCATCGTCGCGGTTACCCTGTCGCCGATGATGAGCTCGCGCCTGGTGCACGAGCATGGCAAAGAGGGCCGGTTGACCAGGTTGGTGAACCGAGGCTTCGACGCGGTGCGCCGCCGCTATGAGAAACTGCTGGACGGTGCGCTGACCATGCGGGGGGCGATCGTCGTGGCGTCACTGCTCGTCACGATCGGCGCCTGGCCGCTCTACCAGTTCTCGCGGCGGGAATTGGCTCCGGTGGAAGACCAGAGTCATATCAGCCTGTTCATGCAGGCTTCGCCGGACGCTTCTCTTCAGGCGGCCAACAAGGCGTCGCTCCAGGTCGTCAAGGCGATCAACAGCTTCCCCGAGGCGAAGTTCATGTGGTCGCTGACCGCCAACTGGGGCGGATTCGGGGGAATGGTCGCGAAGAACTGGAAGCAGCGGAAGCAGACCACCGAGCAGCTGTACGGGCAGGTGTACGGTGCTGTGTCTCAGGTTCCGGGCCTGCAGGTGTTCCCCCGTCTCGATCCGCCGCTGCCCACGCCCGGGCAATACGACGTCGAGATGATCCTGGCGAGCGACGCTCCGCCCGAGCAAATGCTGCAGACCGTCGGTCAGGTTCTCGGAGCCGGGTGGCAAAGCGGAAAATTCCTCTATGTCGATACCGACTTGAAGATCGATCTTCCGGAAGCGCGGGTCGTGATTGATCGCGACCAGGTGGCCGACCTGGGCTTGGACCTGGCCAGTGTGGGACGAGAGCTGGGCACCCTGCTGGGTGGCGGCTACGTCAACCGCTTCAACTATTTCGATCGCAGTTACAAGGTGATTCCCCAGATCGGTGAGGAAGGGCGGACCACGGTAGGACCGCTGCTGGATCTCAAGATCAAGACACCGAGCGGCCAGCTGGTCCCGGTCTCGACCTTCACCCACATTGAATCGAGTATCGCGCCACGGACCCTGAACCGGTTCCAGCAACGCAACTCGGTGCGGATTTTCGGAGGGGTAAAGCCGGGGATCACCAAGGAAGAGGGACTCCGGGTGCTGGAAAATGCCGCAAGGGCCGCGGCCGGGCCGGGCGTGGGGCTGGACTATGCCGGTGAGTCGCGGCAGATCCGGCTCGAGGGATCGTCGCTCACCGTGACGCTCGGGTTCGCGGTGATCCTGATCTACCTGGTGCTCGCTGCCCAGTTCCTGAGCTTCCGCGATCCCCTGATCGTACTGGTGGGATCGGTGCCGCTCGCTATCTCGGGCGCGCTGATCTTCAGTTTCCTCGATCTCACGACGATCAACATCTATTCCCAGGTCGGGCTGATCACGCTGGTGGGCCTGATCGCAAAGAACGGAATTCTGATCGTGCAGTTCGCGAATAGACTCCAGACTCACGGCGTGCCCAAGATGGAAGCGATTCGTGAGGCTTCACTGACGCGGCTCCGCCCGGTGTTGATGACATCGGCGGCGACCGTCTTCGGGCATTTCCCGCTGGTCCTGGCGACGGGCCCAGGCTCGGCGGCCCGGAATAGCATCGGTATCGTCCTGGTTACCGGCATGACCCTGGGCACGATCTTCACCCTGTTCGTGGTCCCGGTGTTCTACGCGCTCATCGCGGAGCAGCATCAGCCCAGTGAAATCGACGAGAGCGAAGCCCTGTCCTTCGGGCCGCCGGCGGTGGAGGAAGTGGCTCATGCGTAACTCAGTGCTGCTGGGGATCATCGCGCTCACCGCGTGCGCCTCGAGCCCAGCTTACCAGGCGCCGTCGGTTCAGGTTCCGTCGACGTACCGGGAGACGACGGTCCATCAGGATAGTTCTGTCGCGATGGTCCCCTCGGTCAGCGACAGTGCGGGGGCGCAGGATGCCGCGGATTGGCATGAGCTGGGCGACACCACACTGACCCGGCTCGTGCACGAAGTGCTGAACGCGAATCTCGACATTCGTACCGCCGAGGCGCGCGTGAGGGGCGCTCGGGCTGTTCGGACGAGCGCACTGCTCGAACTCACTCCCAGCGTAAATCTCGGCGGGGGCTACACGCGGCAGCGCCTGTCGAGCGCGAGCTTCCCGGGTACCTCGGGACCCTTCCCCGATCAGGACGTCTGGGATGCCGGGTTCGACGCTTCGTGGGAGTTCGACCTGTTCGGACGGCTGCGCCGCAATATCTCGGCGCAGGGCGCGTTCGCCGAGGCTTCGAGTGAAGATCTGCGGAATGTCCGGGTCTTTCTTACGGCAGAGCTCGCTCGTTCCTACTTCGAGCTACGCGGCGCGCAGGAGCGGTTGGCGGTCGCGCGCAGCAACGCGGAAAACCAGAAACGCACTCTTGAGGTCACTCAAGAGCGGCTCGATAATGGCCGGGGTACCGGGTTCGATACCGAACGAGCCAAGGCTCAGTTGGGGTCCACGCTGGCCTCGATCCCGACTTTCGAAGCACAAGTCGCCGCGGCCCAGTACCGGATCGGCGTCCTGGTTGGCCGTCCGCCCGCAGTCGTGGCAGCAGAGCTGGATGTGATAGTGGATCTTCCCGAGCTGCCGGACACCGTGCCGCTCGCGGCGCCCGACTCACTGATTCGGCGGCGGCCCGATGTTGGCGCGGCAGAACGGCAGTTGGCCGGTCAGCAGGCGCTGGTTGGAGCGGCCAAGGCGGAGTATTTCCCGCGCATCGTCGTCGGGGGCGGCGCCGGCTATACCTCATCCACCTTCGAAGATTTGACCGGATCGAACACGTTCCGCTACGCGGTCGGTCCCGTCATTTCGCTGCCGCTCAATTGGGGCCGGATCAAAGCCAACGTGGACGTGACGAAGGCCCAGGCGGACGAGGCCAAGGCGCAGTACGCCCAGACGGTGCTTCTGGCCCAGCAGGATGTCGAAACCGCCCTGTCCCGCTACCGCACCTCGCGGAGCAGGGTTGAACGGCTGCGGGAAGCCGCTGTTGCGAGTGCCGCGGCAGCGGAGCTGGCACGGCTCCGATTCTCCGAGGGAGTCACCGACTTTCTCCAGGTGCTCGATGCCGAGCGCACGCAGCTGGGAGCAGAGGATGACCTGGCTCAGGGGCGGACCGATGCCGCAACGTCGTACGCGGCGCTATACAAGGCGCTGGGTGGAAGCTGGCCCTTCGCCGAGGAGACAACCAACCAGTAGTTAGGATCCTGATTTCCCCGGCATGGTCCCCGGCGGCGGGGCGAGCGGAGCGTAGCGGCTCCGAACGTAGTGTGCGGCGCGGTCACTCAGATAGGCACACACCGCCGCCGAGAGGATCGGCAGCCCCAGGACCAGAAGTCGGTATATCTCACCGCTAACCACGTGGGTTCCTCCCCCTCCGATCCCCACGGAGCGCAGCGTCGATTTCCATTGCGAATCGGTATAAGTGTTGGCAACCCACCACCCCGCAGCGAGGCCCGCGAGGGCCGGCAGACGGGGGAAGAGCCGATCGTGCAATTGTCGCTTCAGTGCCCGGCCTAACAACTTCCCCTCATCAACAAGTCGGCCTTTCCAGGCAACGGGTACTGCCTCGGGCTCTACCGCCGAGGTCCGAGGCTCGGCTGCCACCACCTTCTCCGATCGTTTGCCGGCCGCTGCTCCCAGCTCCTCGTAGAACGGACGCAAGTCCGAGTTACAACGATGGCGCTGGTTTCGGAGAATCGCTCGGCTGCACATCCCGCGTAGGATGACGAGCGGACGCATACTGCGTGAGACAGTGGCGTAGTCCGCTCGGTCGGTCTCGAGCGAGTGCGCGATCGCCTCGTCCAACGCATCTATGCTTCCGCGAAGCCGCCGAACGGTCTCCGGCAGCTGCCCGACCCCAGGCCGAGCATCTCGTTCGAGGAATGCGGCGAGCGCCTCGCCCGCGCGGGCCCGCTCGTCCCGTTCTCGTCGCTCAGCGGCGCGGAGGCGGATGCCATGAAGCATGTCGTCGAGGCGGGCGAGGATCACAACCGAGGTCTCCGAAGCGAGTGTCCCCCTAAGATTTGCAAGAGGCGTGCACGAGCGGGACGGCGGCCTCTCGGAGGTGGCCGGGGAGGAAGTCGCGAGGCGATCTTGCAAACTCAGCCAAACCACTGCACTGTGAAGGTGGGCGGAGATCCACGCCCAACCTCTTCGACCCTCCCCCAGCGAGGGTCTTCGTGAGGCAAAGGGGGGCACACTCCCGGATCGCATCGCCAGACCTTTGCGTCGCCTCGGGGCGCCGCTGCTGGGGGGCATGCGTCTCAGGCCTGACCAAAGGACTGTTCCGATGACGACCAACAAGGATTTCAAACGCCTGGTTCGCGGGCGGATGCAGAAGACGGGCGAGTCCTACACCGCCGCCCGGGCCAACCTCCTGAAGCACTCACCCACTCCTACTCCCAAGCAGGCTCCCGCGGCGATCGACTACGCCGGTCTTGCCGGTATGAGCGACGCCACGATCAAGGCCAGGACCGGGTGTACCTGGGAGCGCTGGGTCTGGGCCCTCGACCGCGTGGATGCTCACCTCTGGCCCCACCGGGAGATCGTCGGGTACGTGCAGGAGAAGTACAAGGTCCCCGACTGGTGGACTCAGGCGGTCACGGTGGGTTACGAGCGGATCAAGGGTCTTCGAGTGAAAGGCCAGCGGCGGGACGGCCATTTCGAGGCTAGCAAGAGCAAGGTATTCGGAGTCTCAAGGTCCTCGCTCTACCGGGCATTCCATGACGGGCGCACCCGCGCCCGGTGGCTACCCGACGTTGACCTCAAGATCCGGACGGCCACCCGCGAGAAATCCATGCGAATCACCTGGCCGGACCAGACGCTTGTGGAGCTCAACTTCATGTCCAAGGGCGCTCGGAAGAGCCAGGTGGCGATCCAGCACTCGAGATTGCCGGACAAGGCCGCGGCATCGAATATGAAGGAGTTCTGGGCCGCGAAGCTCGCCGCTCTACAGGACGTGCTGGGCGCGGCGCCACTGACTCGATCAAGGCCGGCCTGATGCATTTGCTCTGGTGGATTCTCGGTACCTTCGTCTTGCTCTATCTGGTGCAGAGCATCTACCTCGGCGTCGTATTGAAGTGGGAAGACGAACGGACGGCCGGCCTCGGGTACTATGGCCGGCCGCCCGCCGAGCGGGAGGGATTCAAGCGCCAGCTCCGGCTGCATGCCGTGCTGCTGGCGCCTATCCTCTGGCTCAACGGCCGTCTCGCCAAGATGGATTTCCGACGGGCCAGCATGAGCTACAAGGGTGTGGCGGGTCCGGCGGGAAGTTGTACGCCGGAGACCTTCGCGCGGGCCGAGCAGTATCAGCCTTGCCCCGAAGACATCTTCGTCGTCACCCAGATGAAGTGCGGGACTACGTGGATGCAACACGTGGTCTATGAAGTGTTGAACCGCGGCAATGGAAACCTGGTCGCCAGCGGCACCGAGATCTACGCGGTTTCTCCCTGGATCGAGGGCCGCCGCAGCGTTCCATCGACCAGGCACCGCTCATCGGCGCCGAGCGGCCTTCCCGAATCATCAAGACCCATCTCCCCGGTCAACTCTGTCCCGCGTCGGCCCAGGCCCGCTACATCTACGTCGCGCGGCATCCAGTCTCCTGCTTCGCGAGTTGCGTGGACTTCGTCGCGACCAATGTGGGCAGGATGGCGCCGCCCCCGGCGGCTTTCGAGGAGTGGTATTGCTCCCCGGAGCTCATGTGGTGGGGCACCTGGACCGACCATGTTCGGGGCTGGTGGGACCGGAGCCAGAAAGACGGCAATGTGTTGTTCTTATACTTCGAGGACCTGAAGCGTGACCTGCCTGGCATCGTGCGACAGGTAGCCGGGTTCCTCGGTGTGAAGCCGCTCACCGATCAGGAGCTTCAGCAGGTGGTAGAGAAGTGCGGCTTCGCGTACATGCAGGAGCACAAGAACAATTTCGAGATGCAGCCGCCTCACGTGATGCAGACCAATGCCGACCTGTTCGTGCGCGGCACGGCCGACCGGCACAAGGACGTCGCCCCCGAAGTACGAAAGCGGCTCGGTGCCTGGGCGGCCCAGCAGCTCGACGGGAGCGCCTTTCCGCTCCGTAAGGCTTATCCCGACGTGATCGGAGAGGCTGGCAGGTAGGGACAAGCGGCATCAGCCCCATCGCCCAAGGAGGGGACAATGGTGCGGGGCAGAACTCATTCTCTGGAATCCAATGCTGGAAGATCAGGGCAAGCTTGCCGGCGAGTTGCGACAGATCCTGCTCCGGAATCCGTCGCTCTGGCCCCCAACTGACCTCATCGCGGCGACCAGGGGAGTCGCGGCAGCAGTCCAGGTAGATGGCGGCCTCGGACTGTGGGCTTCCGATCCGGCGACGGCGACCAACAAGCCCTATCGCACCCTCCGCGCCGACAGCAAGCCGGTGTATGAGAGTCCCGACCCGGCCCAGGCGGCAGCCGTCGCGGCCGCCCTCAACGAAGTCACCTGGAATCAGGTGAAGAAGGCCACCAAATTCGACATCGACCACCTGGCGTTCCTGGCCGACCTCACCGATTCACGTTCTCTCGGCTGGCTGCCATCAGGAGCCGCGGCCGACATCCGCCGAATCGCCGACGACGTCGCCCCTCAAATCGACAAGATTCTCGAAGGGCAGGCCAGCCTTCGCCAGCGGGCGCTGCCCGCTAACCTGCGGCGGGCAGCAGACCGAATCGAAGCGCGCTAGCGCATCCAAACGGCAATCCAGACCGGATCCTGATGGATCCGGCCAGGACGCCTCGATTAAAGCTGATCAGGTGGTGTAACCCAACTTCTTCTGCAGGTTCTGCGCGGCGACCAGGTGACCCTGGAACGCCGGTGCTGCCTTTTCAATGAAGGCCTTCAAGCTCCGGATTCTTGGTGGCCGGCAACAGGGTCTTGGTCACGTAATCGATGACTCCCTGGTGGTACTTGATCTCCTGCGCCAGCCAATCCCTGTCGAAATCAGCTCCGGACTTCGCCTTGAGGGCGCTGACCACTTTGTCGTGCTCCTGATCGCCCTTGTTTTCAGCAGGAAGCACCGGATTCACCCCAATCTTCTTCGCCAGGTCTTCTGCCTGATCCTTCAGCCCCTTATGGGCATCGGAGAACATCTTGCCCATCTCCTTCACTTCCTTGTTGCTGGATTTCTCAGCCGCCAGGTTGCCAGTGTCGACGTCCTTCTGGTTGGCCTTCATGAAGATTGCGACCACGTTGGCATCATTGAGCTTGGCCTCTTCCTGAGCGGGGAGGCCTGGGGCTGCGAGAACCAGCGCGCCGAGACCGGCGGCGATTGCGAGCTTCAACATGTTGACTCCGGGATGATGGTAGATGTTCTGGCCTTGGCAGGCCGTCAGCGAATACCAGCGAACCCTAAGGCTTTCGAAGCAATAAATCAAGTATTATATTGATTTATTGTAATATTCGTCACATAAGTGGGCCTGAGGAGGAGCCGATGCCGACACGGCACTGGGACCGGAGCTTCCTGGAAAGCAGTCAGGGAAGGATCATCGCCCTGCTCCGGCAGGGCAGCCG
Organism: uncultured Gemmatimonadales bacterium; assembly: GCA_963821525.1. Lineage (GTDB taxonomy): Bacteria > Gemmatimonadota > Gemmatimonadetes > Gemmatimonadales > GWC2-71-9 > DATBGE01. The sequence goes on from CAWGED010000019.1 coordinate 341,838, forward strand.
CACCATCGAGGAACTCTCCACCGCCCTCGGCCTGACCGGAAACGCGGTGCGAAGCCACATCGCAGCGCTGGAGCGGAACGGCTTCGTAGTGCCGGCCGAGCAGCGACGGACCAGCCGCAAGCCGGCCCAGGTCTACGCTATCCGGCCCGAGGCAGAGCAGCGCCTCTCCAAGGCTTACGCGCCGGTACTGGCAGGGCTTCTGCAGATACTCGCTCGCAAGATGGACCCAGCCGATTTGCGAAGCCTGATGCGCGAGGTTGGAGAGCAGCTCGCCGACGGCCACCCCGCCTCGAAAGCCGACCGACTTGCAGGCGCTCGTGCGGCTGCCATGGTCCTGAATGACCTCGGTGGCGCGGTCGAGGTAGAACAGCACAACGGTGAGCTGCGGCTCAGAGGAGATGGCTGCCCACTCGCCGAGGCGGTCCGGGTCCATCCCGAGGCCTGTCGCGCGGTAGAGGCTCTGGTGAGCCGAGTGGTCGGGGCTTCGGTTACCGAGCAGTGTGACCATGGCGACCGGCCGCGGTGCAACTTCGCATTGAAGACCTCGCCAAGCGAGCGCCGTCACCCAATCAGGATCAAACGCGAGCGATGGCGGCGAATGCAGGCCGATTGGCGCTGACTGCCATTGGGGATGACCCTCCCGCCCTGCCACGTCTGGGGTCGTTGGAACTCGACCGGACTCGTGCGCTCACCCGTGGACCCGCAGGATCACTCCTAGGACTGATGCATCGCCGAAGGGCTGGACCAACAGCTGGCGCTGGCACCGGATGACACGCGACTACCGGGGCCCGGTTGAAGCGCTGCTCAAGGGGGACCGGCTCCCGGCTCCCTGGACGGCTCCAGGCAAGCCCATGGGTAGCGGGAATCGAGGCACAGTACGGCAGCGCAGGAGACGTGGCGGATTCGCCACGACAGCCCCCCTCCACCGGCCCATCTCCGATGCGGTGAGGTTCGGTTAACTCAGCCCCAAGGCCAAGCGGCGATTCGACTAAGCCGGATGCGCCAATCCGTCGGCCTTCGACTTGCGCCTGTCCCACAGCAATCGTCCGTCATATTTCAGCCGTCTCCCCAGTACCCCAAGAGTGAACATGATGCTCGTACCTCAGCTCTCCCGCGCTCCGCTGGCTTGCTCTTCGAGTCCGTCGGCCGGGCTCATGGCGGCCTGCAGCGAGGCGAACGGGCCGGGAAATGACCCGACTACTCCGGCAAACTCACAACCTCGTCGCGAGACCGATACCGGCCACGAGGCCGATGGACAGCGCAAAGCTCAAGGTCTGCAAGTTCGGAAGTGCGGGGACCTTTACCGTCACTATTGATGGAGTTGCTTCCCAGTGAGCCTGGCAGGATGGAGAGTGCGCAAGTGGCGGGCCAACATGTCCGCTCGGGCAGGCCGGAACCACTCAATTCACCGTTGCGGAGAACGCCGATCCCGCGACCGTGTTTCGATTCGCTGGAAGTGTTTTCCAGGACTGTTGCTAACAAGACCACGATTGTCTATCAGCTCAGCGCCTTTACCCCTTCGTTTTCGGACAATCTTCAATGGTGACGTGGGGAGACTGGTGGAGTTCTTCAACCACCCCGCTCCGCCGCCCCCGCCGCCGGGATGCACGTTCACCCTCGGGTTCTGGAAGAACCACACCAGCGCCTGGCCGTCCGGCTACGATCCGAACGACTCATTCTTCCTGAGCGGGACGACCTGGCTCGGCGCTCTGTCACGCCGCCGAAGGGCAATGCGTACTACATCCTGTCGCAGCAGTACATCGCGGCGGTCCTCAATGGCGCCAGCGGCGCCAGCGTGCCGGCGAACGTCCAGACCGCCATCGACGGTGCGACGGCATACTTCGCAGCCAACGCTCCGACTCCGGCGCCGAGCGGCTCCGTCCGGACCCAGCTCATCGCCTGGGCAGACCCGCTGGACAGCTATAACAAGGCTTGATCGGCCCCGGCCACTGCGGTACCACCGGGCCCATCTGATCGCGGGTCGTAGGCCTAGCAGTCAGGACGGGGCCCAAACGGGCCCCGTTCGCTTTTTCGGCCCCAGATCCACATCCGCTCGAATCCGAATAAGCTTCAGGGCGCCTGAGGCTCGGGCTAGAGGCGCCTCGCCCGCGATGTCGATTTGGGCCCTCCCCCAACGACTAATTGACGTGCCGAGCCGTTTCACCTCGATTGGGAGGAAGCCATGAAGTACCTGTGCCTGATCTATTCCGATGAGACCCAGTGGCAGAAACTGCCTAAGGCCGAGACCGACAAGCTGATGGGGGAGTTCTTCAACTTCACCGACGGCATCAAGGCCAGTGGCCACTACCTGGGCAGCAACCGCCTGCAGCCGACTCCTGCCGCTACCACGGTGCGGATCCGCGACGGGAAGATGTCTACAACCGATGGGCCGTTTGCGGAAACCAGGGAACAACTCGGAGGCTATTATCTGGTCGAGGCCCCGGATCTGAACGATGCCATCCGGATTGCCTCGAAAATCCCCGCCGCGAGGTACGGGAGTATCGAGGTCCGCCCCGTTTGGGAGGTCGTTCGGCCCTAGCCGGAGAGAGCAGGTGGAATGAGCGAGGTCATTGCCGAACCGATTCGCGCCGTGGTGGAGACGGTCTATCGTTCCGACTCACGGCGCGTCCTCGCCACTCTGATCCGCCTGCTCGGGGACTTCGATCTTGCGGAAGAAGCGCTCCATGACGCCTTCGCCGCGGCGGTCGAGCGCTGGCCCCATGACGGGGTGCCGGCCAATCCCCGAGCCTGGCTGGTTTCGACCGGGCGGTTCAAGGCGATCGATGGCCTTCGGCGGAGGTCCCGCTTCGACGCGGCACTCGTGGAGCTGGCGGACCGGTTGGGCGCCGCCAGTGAGCCAGACATGATTCCAGACGAAGAGAGCATCGAGGACGATCGGCTCCGGCTGATCTTCACCTGTTGTCACCCCGCTTTGCCTCCCGATTCCCAACTGGCCCTGACGCTACGAGAAGTCTGCGGACTCACCACGGAAGCCATCGCGCGCGCCTTCCTGACCAAGGCTCCGACCGTGGCACAACGGATCGTCCGCGCCAAGGCAAAGATCCGGGACGCCGGGATACCATATCAGGTCCCCTCGCGAGCCGATCTCCCCGAACGTCTGGCCTTGGTACTGCACGTGGTCTACCTCGTCTTCAACGAGGGGTACGCTCCGTCGTCGGGTGAGTCGTTGACTCGGGACGACCTCTCCGAAGAGGCGATCAGGCTGGGACGGCTCCTGGTGGAGCTGCTGCCTGAGCCGGAGGTGATGGGATTGTTGGCGCTGATGCTGCTGCATGAATCCCGGCGGGCCGCGCGGAGCACACCATCGGGGGACGTGGTCCTGCTGGATGAACAGGATCGCTCGCTGTGGGACCGCGAGAGGATGGCAGAGGGGACCGCGCTGGTTGAGCAGGCGCTCTCCTCCCGACGCTTCGGGCCCTACACCCTGCAAGCGGCCATCGCAGCGGTCCACGCCGAAGCAGTCCGCGCGGCCGATACCGATTGGGCGCAGATCATCGGCCTCTACGATCTCCTCCTCGAGTCGGAGCGGTCTCCGGTCATCGAACTGAACCGGGCCGCGGCGGTCGCGATGCGAGATGGGCCGGCGGCCGGGCTCGACCTGATCGACGACATCCTGCATCGCGGGGAGCTCAAGGACTATCACCTCGCGCATTCGGCACGAGCCGATCTCTGCCGGCGGCTGGGAAGAAATCAGGAAGCCGGCGACTCGTACCGCCGGGCTCTCGAGCTGGCCCGTCTGGATCCAGAGCGCCGGTTTCTGGAACGGCGCCTGAGCGAGCTATCTCACTAAGGATCGGAGACTGACATGGCCGCCGGCGATCTCGTGGGACGCAGCTTTTTCGTCACCGGCGCCAGCTCGGGTATCGGCCGCTCCATGGCCGAGGCCCTGGCAGCCCGGGGGGCGAGCGTCGTACTCGCTGCCCGGTCGGAGGAGCGCACGCGACCGGTGCTCGAGGGCATCCGTCGCCAGTTCCCCTCCAGCGACGTTCAGTCGTTGCAGATGGATCTGGCGGATCTCGACTCGGTGCGCCGCGCCGCAGGCGGATACCTCGGATCGGGAAAGCCGATCGATGTCCTGGTGAACAACGCTGGGATCGCCGGGACCAACGGGCTCAGTCGGCAGGGCTTCGATCTCACCTACGCGACGAACCACATCGGTCCTTTCCTCTGACCAACCTGCTGCTGCCGCGAATCCGTGAGGCGTCACAGGGGCGCATCGTCAACGTGGCCAGCTCGGCTCACTTCTCAGCGAAGCAGATGGATTGGAGTATGCTCGACCGCCGAACGACGCCTCGGCGGAGTGGATTCCCCGATTATGCCCTGACCAAGCTGATGAATGTGCTGCACGCGAAGGAGCTGGCGCGGCGGTTGAGTGGAACCGCGGTGACGACCTACGCGGTCCATCCCGGAGCCGTCGCCACCAACATCTGGCGCGCTCTCCCGGGGCCGGTGCAGTGGTTCATCAAGCTGTTCATGCTGTCCAACGAACAGGGCGCCGTCCCCCTGCTCTACTGCGCTACCGCGCCCGAGCTCGCGAGCCAGACCGGCCGCTATTATGACCGGTCTCGCGAGATCCCTCCCAGCCCGCTGGCCGCCGACGACAACCTGGCCCGGGAGCTGTGGATCAGAACGGAAGCCATCGTCGGATCCTGAGTTCCCCTTGGGGTGGTTCCCCCACTCCCCTTGCACTTCTACAAGAGATTGCATATTCTCTTGTAGAAGCCATAGGGGAAGCCATGCCTGAAGAACGTCTCGACCTGCCGCAGGGCACGCTCGATCTCCTGATCCTGAAGGCGCTGTCGCTGGGGCCCCAGCACGGCTGGGCCATCTCGGAGCGTCTGCACCAGGTCTCTCGCGCGACGCTCCAGGTGCCCCAGGGATCGCTCTATCCCGCGCTGCACCGGTTGGAGCGGCGAGGATGGATCTCCGCCCGCTGGGACACCTCCGACAACAACCGCAAGGCGAAGTACTACGAGCTCACCAGGAGCGGCCAGCGGCAGCTGGAGGACGAGGCCGAGGATTGGCGTCGCCTGAACGCGGCGGTGGAACTCGTACTTGCGATGCGCTGAGCGATGATCTCCGAGCTGCTGAGCGACCTGAAGTACCGGCTCCGCGCCCTGTTCCGGCGGGGTGAGATGGAGCACGAGCTGGACGACGAGATGCGATTCCACATCGAGCGCGAGGCCGAGAAGTACCGGGCCGCCGGAATGTCCGCCGAGGAGGCGCGCCGTCGAGCCCATGTCGCATTCGGCGGTGTCGAGTTGGCAAAGGAAGAGAGCCGTGACGCGCGGGGACTCTCGGTGTTGGAGGTGATTCAGCAGGATCTCCGGTACGCCATCCGCTCACTGCGACGGAACCCGATATTCACGGCAGGCGTGATCGTGACCCTGGCCCTCGGCATCGGGGCCAACACCGCGATGTTCGGGGTGGTAGACCGCCTGCTCTTCCGCAACCCGCCGATGCTTCGGGAGCCGGAGCAGGTTCACCGGGTCTACCTGGCCTACCTCGACCGGGGTACCGAGAAGATTCCCAACACGACCGAGTACACCCGGTATCTCGACCTGCGACGCTGGACCTCGGACTTTTCGGAGCTCGCTGCCATCAGCACCCGGCAGCTTGCGGTGGGAACCGGTACCGACGCACGGGAGCGCGAAGTCGCGACGAACTCGGCCACTCTGTTCGACTTCTTCGACGCCAAGCCGGTGCTGGGTCGTTTCTTCACCGCACAGGAGGACACCGTCCCGGTCGGAGCCACCGTGGCGGTACTCAGCTACGGTTTCTGGCAGACCAACTACGGCGGACGGAGCGACGTACTGGGGCAGCAGATCGAGATCGGCGCTGTGCACTACACGATCATCGGAGTAGCGCCCCGCGACTTTATCGGGATCACCGATGAGAGCCCACCCGCCGTGTTCGTCCCGATCACCGCGTACGCCGGAACGTTCCGCGCGGGTCCCCAACTGACCAACTACTACACGCGATACAACTGGGGCTGGCTCCAAGTCGTGGCACGCCGCAAGCCCGGGGTCACCGTGGAACAGGCATCCGCGGACCTCTCGAAGGCCTATCTGCAGAGCTGGAACACCGAGCGCAGCCTGAGTCCTGCTCTTACCGCCCCAGAGATCGCTCACCCGCGGGCTATCGCCGGACCGTTGCTCACCGAGCGCGGGCCCAACCAGAGCAAACTTGCCAAGGTCGCCACATGGGTGAGCGGAGTGACTGTCATCGTGCTCCTCATCGCCTGCGCCAACGTCGCGAACCTGTTGCTGGCCCGCGCGATCCGCCGGCGGCGGGAAGTCGCCGTGCGATTGGCACTCGGCGTGAGCCGGGCCAGGCTGATCAGGCAGTTGTTGACGGAGACCCTCCTGCTCGCGATTTCCGGCGGCGTGGTCGGTCTGATGGTTGGGTACTGGGGAGGCGCCCTGCTCCGGAAGCTGGTGTTGCCCGACCAGGGAGCCGGCCACACCCTGACCGACAGCAGGACGCTTTGGTTCGCGTTGGCGGTCAGTCTGGCCGCCGGGACAATCACCGGGCTCGCGCCGATACTGCAGGCCCGGCGCACCGACCTGGCCGATTCCCTCAAGGCGGGCGTGCGAGAGGGCACGCATCGGCGCTCTCGGGCGCGGACTTCGTTGCTCCTCCTGCAGGCAGTGCTCTCGGTGGTCTTGCTGATCGGTGCCGGTTTGTTCGTGCGGAGCCTGCGAAACGTGCACGACCTGCGCCTTGGGTACGATGTGGATCCGGTGCTCTACGTCGGTTTCAACCGGCGCGGCGTCCAGATGTCCGACCCCGATGCAACCGCGCTGCGGCAACGCCTGGTCGAGCGGACTCGGGGGCTGCCGGGGGTGCAAAGTGCCGCCCTTGGGCTCACCGTCCCGTTCTGGGATACCTGGGCGGAGAATCTGTTTGTGGCGGGCATCGATTCGGTGGACCGGCTCGGCGAGTTCACGCTCCAGGCCGTCTCACCCGAGTACTTCTCCACCGTCGGTACCAGAGTTCTTCGAGGTCGGGGCATCACTCCGGAGGATCGGGCGGAGGGGCCGAAGGTCGTCGTCGTGACCCAGGCTATGGCCGCCAAGCTCTGGCCGGGCCAGGAAGCACTGGGACAATGCATTCGGAGGGACTCCGACACCATGCCATGCATGACGGTGGTGGGCATCTCGGAGAACATCCATCAGAACAGCCTCACCGACGACCCGGGTCTGCACTATTTCCTCCCGATAACGCAGTTCCACCCCGAGGCGGCGACGATCTTCGCCCGGATGAAGGGTGACGCCGAGGAACAGGCAGAAAGTATCCGTCGCCAATTGCAGGCGTTGATGCCGGGAGACAGTTACCTGACCGTTACCCCGATGAGCGAGATCATCGCCCCGAACGTGCGCTCGTGGGAACTTGGAGCCACCATGTTCCTCGCCTTCGGTGGCCTGGCCCTTGTTCTTGCCGCGATCGGCCTCTACAGCGTCATCGCCTACGACGTGGCACAGCGGACCCACGAGCTGGGGGTGCGGATAGCCTTGGGAGCCGGTGTCTCCGATGTCGTTCGGGTCGTAGTGGCAGACGGGCTGCGTTTCATTCTGATCGGCATTCTGCTCGGCAGCGGGCTGGCCTTATGGGCCGGTCGCTGGATCGAACCCCTTCTCTACGCCGTCTCCCCGCGCGATCCAGTGATCTTCGGCGTCGTGGCCGGCGCGCTGCTTCTAGCCGCAGGCCTAGCCTCTCTCCTCCCTGCCCTCCGGGCCACCCGAGTCGACCCCACCGTAGCGCTCCGGACCGAGTAACCTTCCTGTAAGAGCGTCCCGTCAGTCACACCCACGCTGGGCCACGGCTCACGGGGTTGACTGAAATGTTTGATTACTATCGATAGCCCTCGCCGCATCCATCGGCGAGCGATCAGACAACACGCGCTTGAAGGTGAGGAAGGTTCAGAACCCATGTCGATACGTCCGGTTCAGCGAGTCGCCAAATCCAGGCCCACGATGGAAGGAGCGGGAGTGAAGCTCCGGCGTGCCTTCGGATTCGGCGATACCACCGAATTCGACCCGTTTCTGTTGTTCGACGATTTCCGCAACGAGCGGCCCGAGGACTATCTCGCGGGCTTTCCCTGGCATCCGCATCGCGGCATCGAGACCATCACCTACGTGCTCAAGGGGACGGTCGCCCATGGCGACAGCCTGGGGAACAAGGGGACTCTCGGCGCGGGTGACGTGCAGTGGATGACGGCGGGGAGCGGGATCCTGCACCAGGAGATGCCGCGAGGCGACGAGGCGGGACGGATGCACGGGTTCCAGCTCTGGGCCAACCTGCCCTCGTCGCTCAAGATGACACCCCCTCGCTATCAGGACGTCCAGGGCAAGGACGTGCCCGAGGTCATCGACGATGACGGCACCATCGTGCGAGTGGTCGTGGGAGATTTTTGGGGGAAGGCGGGACCGGTGGAAGGGATCGCCGCGGACCCGCGCTACCTCGATGTGTATGTTCCGCCCAACCTCCGTAAGACGCTGCCCGTGCGTCTGGGCCAGCATGCCTTCGCCTACGTCTTCGAAGGAGCGGCACGTTCCAAGACGCTTCGAAGCCGCAGCCGGTGCCGACCGACCGCGTCGCGGATCCCCTTCACCCCGCTACCCCCGCGGCCGCGCAGGACGCGGACAACCGCTCGCTGGTTCTCTTCGGCAGCGGCGATGAGGTGACAGTCCAGGCCGGCGAGACGGGCATCCGGTTCCTGCTGGTCTCGGGCAAACCGCTCGAGGAGCCGGTGGCATGGTACGGCCCCATCGTGATGAACACGGAGAAGGAGCTGGAGCAGGCAGTGAAGGAATTGCGCGAAGGAACTTTCATCAAACCTAGATAATTGCAGATTGCAGATTGCAGATTGAAGATTGAAAATGCAGATGATCTCACCGGTCAACTCAATCTTCAATCTGAAATCTTCAATCTGAAATGATTGGGAGGTTCACATGGCATACGTCGACGGTTTCGTCATTGCGTTGCCCCGAAGAAAGCTCCCTGTATACCGGCGAATCTCCCGACAGGCCGGTAAGGTGTGGAAGCAGCACGGCGCGCTGGAGTACCGGGAGTGCGCCGGCGATGACCTGCAGATGAAGATGGGAATGCCGTTCCCGAGGCTGGCGCGAGTCAAGCCAGGGGAGACGGTGGTGTTTTCCTGGATTCTCTACCGGAACCGGCGTCATCGGGATCGGGTCAACGCCAAGGTCATGAAGGACCCCCGCATGGAGCGCATGATGAAGCTCCCGATGCCATTCGATATGAAACGGATGGCGTACGGCGGATTCAAGGTTATTGTGGATATGTGACGCCCAGGATGGAGCTGGGACGAGGGAGGAAGCCTCGCCGCAGTCTCGGGCGGGGCTTTCTTGTCGATAGCAGCACGGATGTGTCGCGTCCAGACGGAAGGAGGAAGGATGGCTACCTACGCTGAACCTGCCTTCGAGAGACGCAGCTCGATCCGGCGGAGAACCGAAGCGGTCACCGACCGATGGTCGCTCATGCCTCCGCTCGGCCGGGCATTGCTCTCTGCGATTTTCATCATTTATGGATTCCCCCACTTTAGCGCTCAAACGATCGGGTATGCCGCACACCATGGAGTTCCAGCGGCCGGCATTCTGGTTCCCTTCTCCGGCGTCATGGCTATCGTCGGTGGAGTCAGCATTCTGGTCGGCTACCATGCCAAGGTGGGCGCCTGGCTGTTGATCATCTTCCTGCTGGTCGTGACACCGGTGATGCACAATTTCTGGAGCGCCACCGATCCCGGCACCCGAGCCCTGCAACAGGGCATGTTCATGAAGAACCTGGCCATGATGGGTGGTGCCATCCTGGTCGCGTATTTCGGCGCCGGACCCTGGAGCGTGGATTGGAGTGTGAGGAGAACGTAGTGGGAGGGTCGATTGAAGATTGAAGATTTCAGATTGAAGATTGAAAAGCCAGCAATACTCAATCGTCAGTCTGATATCTTCAATCTTCGGCCTTGACCAATCTTCAATCTGAAATCTTCAATCTTCAATCACCAGAACTTCAGGTCATACCCGAGCCGCTCGATTGCTCGGCCGGTATGTGGGTCAAGATTGCCTTCACCGCCGTTTTCAGGTTCTCATCGTAGCGTTCCTGGTCTTCCGGCACCGCGGCTACCGCGTGACCCCGCCAGAGCACCGCGTTGCTCTTGGCGTCCCGGAGCTCGATGATGACCGCGCCATATTCCCACTCGGCCGGGCTGGCGTCCTCGGCTCCCGGTCCCCAATCACGCCACCAACTCGGCCGCCACAGATAGTCGAAATCCCAATCGGTCACATCGTCACGATCCGGCACCGCCAGATAGAAGGCGACGACCGCGTCCGGATTCGCGTCGGAGACGGAGTAGCCGGCATGTTTCAAGCCTGAGACGAGCTCGCGACGAATGGTCTGGCTGGCTGCCGCGTCGTTCAGCAGCGGATTCACCTCGAATGGTGACAGGCCTCCCAGAAATTCGGCGGACCGCTTAACACTTACCGTCCGCATTACAGTGTGACTCTCCCCGACGCCGGTCATTGTGTGCACCTGGACACTGTGTCCGTGCACCGGGAGGGACAACGCGGCGGCGGTGAGTGCTGCGAGTGCGTGGGTCGACATAAATTCGCCCGTAATGAAGTCAGCCTTGTATCCGGTGAGCCGGTCGTCACGGCTGCGGTGATCGACTGCTGCACAATCGCGACTCGACTCGATCGTGCGCCTAGTAGTACGCTGTCTGGAGAGAGTTCGTTGCAGGGTTTCGGTGAGACAAGCTGTCGCGACCTGCGGAAGGGACATGATCGATGCCGGCACTGTCAGTCGTACAGCGCATTGAACGATACAACGCGGGTCGCGAGCCCGAACGGCTGGCTTTGAAGTACGAGGCGATGCGCAAGGATGCCTTCGCGTTCATGCGCGGAACCTGCCACCTCTTCCACGAGGACTGGCATCGCGAGCCGGTACTCGACCGGACACCACTGGCCTGGATCACCGGCGATCTCCACCTGGAGAACCTCGGGAGTTACAAGGGAGACAATCGTCTCGCCTACTTCGACCTCAATGATTTCGATGAGGCTACCCTGGCGCCGGTGGCCCACGATCTTGCCCGCTTCCTCACGAGCGTCTTCGTCGGAGCGAAGTGTCTGGGTCTCAAGCAGCGCGAGGCACAGGAACTCGCGAGCGACTTTCTCGGTTCCTATACCACCGCACTGCACGACGGCAAGGCCCGATGGGTCGAGCGGCAGACCGCGAACGGCATGGTGCAGGCCCTGCTGGAAGAGGCAACCATGCTCACTCGCAAGCGCCTTCTCTCGATCCGAACCAAAATGGCGGGAGCCTCACGTCGTCTTCGTCTCGGCCGGCGTGCCCTTCCGGTCTCCGCTTCCGACCGGAAGAAGGTGATCCGAATCATTCGGCAGTTCGCGAAGCACCAGTCCAATCCCCAGTTCTATGACGTGATGGACGTGGCCCGACGAGTCGCCGGCAGCGCCAGTCTCGGGCTCGAGCGCTATGTGCTGCTGGTACGGGGCCGGGGTCTCCCGGACAAGCTTGCGCTCCTCGATCTCAAACAGGCAATTCCTTCCAGCCTGGTGACGAGGGCCGGTTCCCGAGCCGAGTGGTCGAGCGAAGCCACCCGGATCACCTCTATTCAGCGCTGGGCTCAAGCGGTCTCGCCGGCACTGCTGCATCCGGTGCGATCGGGCGGGCGGTCTTACGTTCTCCGTGAGTTGCAGCCGACCCAGAACCGGCTGAGCCTGGAGTCGTGGAACCGGACTCGCGCCGAACTGGAAGGCCTTATGATTACGCTCGGCCAGGTCGTCGCCTGGAGCCATCTCCGAAGCGGCGGCCGAAAGGGCTCGGCCATCGCCGACCAATGGATGGCCTTCGCCGCGGAGAAGCGGTGGCGCCCCGCGCTGCTCGCCTACGCGTCGAGCTACAGCCGCCAGGTCGAGCGTGACTGGAGGGAATTCGTGGAGGCAACGACGCCGTGACCGCCGGAGAGACCGCGTCTCCGGCCCACTCCACCTCGGCCTGGGCACCACTCGCCTTTCGCATCTACCGGCTGATCTGGCTGGCGGTACTGGCCAGCAACATCGGCACCTGGATGCAGACGGTCGGCGCCCAGTGGCTCCTCGTCAGCCTGCCCAACGCCGCCACACTCGTGGCACTGGTTCAGACCGCAGATACACTACCCGATCTCCTGCTCGCGCTTCCCGGTGGCGCGCTGGCCGACATCTTCGACCGGCGCCGGTTCCTGATCGTCCTCCAGGTCCTTCAGATCATCGCCGGCATCGGGCTCACCTGGCTGACGTTCGCCGACCAGATGACACCGCCGTTGCTCCTCGGCTTCACCTTCCTCCTAGGTGCCGGGTCGGCGCTACAGACGCCAGCCTACGAGGCGCTCATTCCCGAGCTGGTTCCCCGGAGCGAGCTGCATGCGGCGGTGGCACTGGGCAGCGTCAATGTGAACCTCGCGCGCGCCGTCGGCCCCGCATTCGCGGGTTTGCTCATCGCGAGGCTGGGCGTGGGGGCGGTGTTTGCCCTCAATACCCTCACCTTCGTGTTTCTCCCCATCGTGCTGCTCCTGTGGCGCCCGCCCGCAGACGCAACCGCTCCCTCTCCCGAGCGATTCGTCGCCGCCCTCCGGGCAGGAGGCCGCTACGTCCGCTACTCGCCGGTAACTCAGCGGATCCTGCTCCGCTTGGGTCTCTTCGTGTTCCCGGCCACGGTTCTCTGGGCGCTCCTGCCGCTCATCGCGAGCCACCGGCTTGGAATGGGAGCCGATGGCTATGGGCTCCTCCTCGCTGCGCTCGGCGCGGGTGCGGTTGCCGGTGCATTCTTGCTGCCTTGGCTCCGCAGAAGGCTTCCGCCTAATGGGCTGCTCGCAGCCGCATGCGTGGTGTACGCCTGGGCGACGCTGCTCCTGGTCGCGATCCCTCACCCCGTCGTCGCCTTCCTTGTACTGCTCCCTGCGGGAGCCGCCTGGATCGTGGTGCTCGCATGGAGCAACGCCGAGATCCAGCTCTTTCTGCCGGTGTGGGTCAGGGCTCGCGGGCTGGCGACATATCAGATGGTGCTGTTCGGCTCGCAGGCAGTGGGTGCCCTCGCCTGGGGGCTGATGGCCGAACGTATCGGGCTGGTCCCAGCGTTCCTCATCGCAGCGGTCGTGCTGCTCCTCGGCACCGCCACCATCCTGTTCTGGCCGATGTACGATCTCTCCCGCCTCCCCACCGACCCATCAGAGAGGTGGGAGGAGCCGAGTCTGGTGCGGCATTACGAGCACGAGGAGGGACCGATCGTTGTGACCACCGCCTACACTGTGACTCCAGAGAATGAGGAGGCGTTCCTCAAGGCGATGGTTGCGGTGCGCCTCTCCCGGCTCCGCACCGGCGCCATCAGCTGGGAGCTCTACCGGGAGGGAGAGACGGCTCAGCGGTTCATCGAGCTTTTCACCGTGACCACCTGGGGCGAGCACCTGCAACAACATGGCGGACGGCAAACCGCTGCGGACACCGCCATTGACCGGCGGGCCCGCGAGCTGGCGAGTTCCAAACCGGTGACGCGGCACTTCTTCCCGGCGGAGCTGGTGGGGGACGACTGGGGATGGGTGGAGAGGGGACGGAAGACGTAGGGCGGAGTACATCCGAAATCGTTGCCTCACTCTGGAGCTGCTCATGAACCGCTCGCTCATCTGGGCGCCGTGCGTGCCGGCACTCGTCCTCGCCTGTCAGCCGCAGACTGTTCCCGTTCCCCAAACCGATCCGACCCCGCCGACCGCGCTCTGGCTCCAGGCCAATCCGCCCGCGGCACCGCTCGCCAACGTAACCCTCGGCGGGACGCCGCTGACTGCCGAGGTGGGCGATTCTGGCGTGGTGCAGCTGACCGCTAATGGAAGCGATCCCGAGGGCCTCCATGCGATCCGGCTCTGGATGACGGTCAAACGCGCGCGCCCCGGTCAGGTCGAAGGCCCGGGTCTCGCCGGGGCACCGGTTGCGGAACAGAGCACGCCAGCCACTGCCGGAGGCACCGCGACGACCTCGCTATCGGTGTCGTACGGGTTGTCGCCCTCGACCGAGATCGGCGCCTTCGACGACCTGTGGGTTGACCTCTGGGCCGAGGCGGAGAATTTCGGCGGTGGCATCGTGAAGACGGCCGTGCTCACCCTGCATCTCCGGTGGGAAGGGCTTCGCCTCCATGTCATCGCCCTCAGCGACGATGACGGAAGTAATGCGTCCACGGTCAGCGCCACCGATTTCGTGCAGGCGCTCGACAGTCTCAATCGGGTGTATCGGGGGACTCGCATCCGGTTCCGCTACAATCCGGCCACCGACTACCAGATGATGCAGTCTACCGCGCTCAACCAGAACCTGATGTTCGGCGATGCGACCGGGCGCGCGTCCGGCAACGCGATCGCCCTTACGATGCCGACCGCGATTCCGATCTTTCTGCGTATGGCCGGTGGTGGCAATGGCAACGCGGCGCCCCCTCCGGGACTGACCGGGATCCCGCCCGGGATTGATCCAGGGGGAGTGGTACAGAACTATGTGGCGCTTCCAAACCAGCCTCGATTGGGTCAATTTCATCGCCGCCCACGAAATCGGTCACTACCTGGGTCTCTATCACACTTTCCCGGGCTGGGGCGGTCCAAGCTGGGCGAATGAGCAGGCGGTGATCGACTGGATGACGACGCACGACGGCACCATCGCCGCCTTCGACGGAGACCTGTTGCCCGATACGCCCCCCGATCCGGAACAGGCACTGTTTGCGCTCAAGGGCGGGCCTACCTACACCGCAGATCATGGTCACGCTTTCTACTGCGACCAGACCACGGTCGATGCGTCGGGAACCGTAGCCGGCGCAGCCCAGACGGTGCACTTCGCGCCCGACATGCTGAACGTCATGAGTTACTACTCCCCATGCCCCGCCGGGACCCCGAACTTCGGCCAACGGCACTTCACCAGGGAGCAGGTGGCCCGGATACATAAGGCGCTGACCGATCCGGCTCGGTCGCAGCTGGTGCAGTAAAGTGGTGAGTGGAGGCTTAGGGCCGACGGCTGTCGCCTCACGGCTAAACGCTAACAGCTAACCGCTAACAGCTCGAGTGAAAATCGCCACCTGGAACGTCAACGGCATCCGGGCTCGCGCTACCCAGCTGCAGGAGTGGCTGGAGCAGGAGCGGCCGGACGTGGTATGCCTGCAGGAGCTCAAAGCTGAGTTGTCGCAGATCCCCGAGGTGTGCCGGCACCCGGACTATCACGCATACTGGCACACACTCAAAGGGTATTCGGGCGTATCACTGCAGGTTCGTAAGGAGTTGTGCCCCACCGATCCGGTCTACAGTCATCCCCCTTTCGACATGGAATCACGGATCGTGCAGGTGGACCACGGCGACCTCGTCATCGCCTCGATTTACGTGCCGAATGGCGGGAAGGACTACGCCTCCAAGCTGAGCTTCCTGACCCAGCTTACCGACTGGACCCGGCGCCTGATGGCCGAGGGACGCGAAGTCTTGTTGTGTGGGGATATGAACATCGCGCGGACCGATCTCGACGTGCACCCGCGGGAGCGGAAGCTAAACGCGGTGGGTCAGCGGCCGGATGAGCGCACTTTGTTCGAGGGACTATTCGGCACTGGCCTGGTGGATCTCGGACGAACCTTCGATCCGGAAAATCCTGGTCTCTTCACCTGGTGGGCGCCGTGGCGCAACCTACGGGCGCGCAATATCGGCTGGCGATTGGATTACCTGCTGGCCTCTCCGACGCTCGCATCACGCACGACGACCTGCCTGGTCAGGGCGGAAGTCGGGACCAGTGATCATGCGCCGGTGGTGATGACAACTAGTTAATAGTACCGAGTACCGGGTGGCTGAGGGGACCAGACGCCCTGCATCAGGCGCCTGGTCCCATGTTGCTCCTGCTAAGTGGTTCCAGCCATCTGCGCCGCCTTGCTGCGAACCAGCGCGTAATTCAGGGCCGGCAGTCCATTCCAGTGAGCCGCCTTGCCGGCGTAGTCGCGTGCCTTCCCCGTGTCGCCCTTGCCCTGATAGGCCATCGCCAGTCGATAGAGGTTGTAGGGGTCCTGGAGATTCGACTGCTGCAGTTCAGTGATCGCCGCGTCGTATTGCTTCCCCGCGAGGGCGATCCTGCCGGCCAACTCATGGGTCAGATTGTTCTGAAACCGGTTCCCATTGCCGGCCGAGCCCTTGGCGAAGGCCTCGGACTCGGTCCGAGCGGTCGCCAGATCGCCCTTGGCGATCGCCACGCCGGCGACGTTGGCGTGGTGAAACAGTGTCGTCACCCCTTTGACCGCTGGTGAGAGTGCCGAGCTCTCGGTGATGTGGAGCGCCTTGTCGTACGCGGTCAGGGCCTCATCGTTTCTGCCCATCGCCAGCAACAGGTTGCCCTTGAAGTTCATGTCTGCGGTCATCGCGCCGGCATCTCCCGCCTTTTCCGCGATTGCAAACTCCCGCTCGGCCTGCTGAATGGCCTGGTCCAGTTTCCCCTGGTCGGTGTAGACCACCGCCTGAACGAAGACCGCCTGGCGACGCTCGCCATCATTGCGGGCGTTGGCGTACAGGTCGCCGAGGCGACTGGTCGCCACGTCGGGCTTGCCGAGGTAGAGCGCATTGATGGCGGTACCGATCCGGGCCGAGATGAAATGGGGATCGAGGGCCAGGGCCTTCTGGTACTGGGTAACCGATTCGTCGAACCGGCCCATCTTCATGAGCAGTTCGGCATAGGAATCGTAAGGGTTCGGGTCGTTGGGGATGAGTTCCGCGTACTTCTTGAAAGCCTGCTCCGCCTCGGGATAGCTGCCCACGGTCTTGTACGCATAGCCAAGGTTGTTGTAGACCGGAGGGAATGATGGTGCGATGGCGGTCGTGGCCTTGAAGGTCTCGATGGCCTTGGCGTCATCCTGCTGGCCCTGATAGAAGACGCCCAGGGCGAACCGAGCTCGCTCATCATTCGGGAACAAGGTGACGTTTCGCTCCAGACACTCTTTCGACTTGGCGGCATTCCCAACCGCGCCGGCCTCGGCTGCCTGGATCGCCAGCCGTTCTCCTTCGGAGGCCTTCTCGGCCAGCGCGATGGCCCGGTCCAGATGGAGCCGGAACTCCTTCGCGGTGCCGGAAACATTGGCGCGGGCCAGCTCTGCGGAGGCAAAGTTCGGGTCGAGCTCCAGCGCCTTGTCGAAGTGAGCGATGGCGTCGGTAGCCTGGAGATTGTCTGCCAGTTCACGGCCGGTGAGGAATTCCTTCTTCGCAGCTTCGGAGCTGGTTGTGATGGGGATCTTGTCTCCGCCGGGGTCGGCTCGGGTCGCCGGCTGCGCCAGCAAGACGATCAGCGGGAAAAGCCCTAAGAGCGTTGCTTGTTTCATTGCGCGACTCCTCGGTGGATGATGCAGAATGGAAGGAACCGCTTGGCGGAGAGCCAGCGATGGATCTTCCTACGAGGAGTGCGAGCGAACGGTGTCGGCGCTGCGCGCCAGGTCGGTATTGATGTCGTACTCGGCGAGTTGTGCTGCTGTTGTTTCGATGACGTTGGTGTAGCCCGACTACTCCGGCCACAACTTGAATGCCCCGCTGGCCGCATCGTACGCCTCCACGCGGCCGGTGTGGATCTCGTAATACCAGCCATGAATTCCGAGCGTCCCGTTCTTGAAGCGCTCCTCCACGGCCGGATGGGTGTGGAGGTGCGCCATTTGCTCGACCACGTTGAGTCGGGACAGGATCTCCAGGCGCTCGGACTCAGCCAGCCCCGCGTGATCCCGGCCCAACCGCTCCAGAGCCGGACCGGCGAAGGTCAGCCATCGCGCAGTAGCGGGAATCGCCGCCAGAGTCTCCGAATGGAGCAAACCATTCATGGCCCCGCAGGTGGAGTGGCCGCAAACGATGATGTCGCGCACGCCGAGGACCGCCACCGAATATTCGATGCTGGCGGAAACCCCCACCCGATCCGAGTCATCATAGACCGGAACGATATTGCCGGGAGTCCGTTCCACAAAGATTTCTCCCGGTGCGCTGTCGGTCAGCAGCGACGGGTCAATCCGGGAGTCTCCGCAGGTGAGAAACAAGGCATCCGGTTTCTGCTTTTCTGCCAGCTCTTCGTAGAGCGCCCGGTTGGCAGGGAAAATTTCGGTACGAAAGCGCCGCACTCCATCCTGGATACGGTGCACAGTGGGTTCCTCGAGTGGGTGGCGAGTGCCGCCGAGCACTGGCATACGATGGGATCAAGAAGCCGTGAGCCTGCCCACGGCTAATCTGCTCGACCCAACACCGCCCGCAAGGCGGCTTGGAGCGCGAGTGTCCGCCTTTCTCGTCCTCTGCCTCGGGCGAATTCAACCCCTGACCCTCGGGGTGCACCCCAACAGCCTGAATCGGCCCAGCATCCGTTCCAGCGGGCAGAATCCGGTCAGGCTGGACTGGAACAGGTTGAACCCTACGAAGGCGGTAAACAGCAGCCAGTAGGGACTTACCCACCACCCGAGGGCAAGGGAGCCCAGAATGAATGTGCCGGCAATTCGGCGAATGACCATCTCGTTGCACATACGAATCTCTCCAGGTTGAAGAACCCTACGACTCGCGCCGCCGCAGCTCCCAGTACAAGAGGGGCACGACCACCATCGTGAGCAGCGTCGCCACGATGGCGCCGCTCATGAGCGCCACGGCCAGTCCCTGAAAAATCGGATCCAGCACCATGACCAGTCCCCCGACGACCACCGCGGCCGCAGTGAGGGCAATGGGCCGGAAGCGTACCGCGCCCGCCTCGATCACGGCCTGGCGCAGCGGCACGCCGCGTTCCTCCGCCAGGCGAATGAAGTCGACCAGCAGGATCGAGTTGCGAACGATGATTCCGGCCAGGGCGATCATTCCGATCATACTGGTTGCCGTGAAGAAGGCCCCGGTCAGCGCATGCCCCGGCAGGATGCCGATCAGGGTGAGCGGAATCGGAGCCATGATGACCAGCGGGATGCTGAACGATTCGAACCACCAGACCACCAGCACATAGATCAGGAGCAGGACCGCCGCGAAGGCGAGGCCAAGGTCGCGGAAGACCTCGATGGTGATCTGCCACTCGCCATCCCACTTGATCGCAGTCTCGTCCAGCCGGTCGGGTTGCACCGCGTTGTAGCGCCGGATCTGCGTGCCCGCCACCCGGATCGTGTCCAGGGCGCGGTTCATGGCGAGGATCGCGTAGACCGGACTCTCGATGCTTCCCGCCACATCGCCGGTCACGTAGATCACCGGGCGGAGGTCGCGGCGGTATCGCGCCGGATCCCGGAGTGTCGAGTCGATCGCGACGAACCGCGCGAGCGGCTCGGGACCAGTCGCCGTCGGAACCGGGATCGCGAGCAGGGCCTCTGCCGTCGACCGCCGGGCTAAGCGGCAGTCGGGGGACGATCGCGATTCCCTCGCGCGCCGTGCCTGAGGCGATGCGGCCGGCGGGACTGCCCGACTCGGCGAGATAGACTGTCTGCACGATCTGGTCGACGCTCACCCCCGCCGCCGCGGCCCGCGCCCGATCGATCCGGAATGCGAGTCGGGCCTGGGGCGACTCGACCGTCCAGTCGACATCGACCACGCCGGGCGTAGTCTCGAACACCTGCTTCACCCGCGTGGCGGCGGCGAGGCGCGCGCTGTCCGTGCCGGCGTATACCTCCGCGACCAGCGTGGACAGCACCGGCGGACCTGGGGGGATCTCCGCGATCTTGGCGCTTGCCTGGTAGCGCCGGGCGATTGAATCGATCGCCGGTCGCACCGCGACCGCGATGGCATGGCTCTGCCTGGAACGCTCGGCCTTGCCCACCAGATTCACCTGTACGTCGGCGACGTTGGGGCCGCGACGCATGAAGTAATGCCGCACCAGCCCGTTGAAGTTGAAAGGCGCTGCGGTGCCCGCGTACACCTGGGTGTTGCGCACCTCTGGTACCGTGCGCAGGTAGGCCGACACCTCCGCGCCGAGTGCGGCGCTGCTCTCCAGCGTAGTCCCTTCCGGTGGGTCCAGAATTACCTGGAATTCCGACTTGTTGTCGAACGGCAGCATCTTGACCTGCACCACCCGCGCGCCCACCAGCCCCATGGACAGGAGGAGCAGGACTACGACACCGCCATAGAACAGCCTCCGGCGACGCGGCCGGTCCATGAGGCCGCTCATGAGCCGGGTGTAGAACCGGCTGAAACGGGTGCCCGAAGTCTCCCCCACCTTTTCCGGCATCCCTTGACTCGGCTTGACGTGGCCCTTGAGCAGCCGGTACGCGAGATAGGGGGTGATGACGAACGCCACCGCGAGGCTCGCCAGCATGGCGACGCTGGCGCCGACCGGAATCGGACGCATGTAGGGACCCATGAGTCCGCGCACGAACGCCATTGGCAGGATCGCGGCGATCACCGTGAAGGTCGCGAGGATGGTCGGGTTCCCGACCTCGTCCACTCCTTCCACCGCCGCCTCGGCCGGATCCTTCCCACCCATCGCGATATGCCGGTAGATGTTCTCCACGACCACGATGGCATCATCGACCAGGATGCCGATCGAGAAAATCAGCGCGAACAGGGTGATGCGGTTGAGCGTATAGCCCAGCGCGTAGTAGCTGAACAGGGTAAGCGCGAGGGTCACCGGCACCGCGACCAGTACCACGACCGCCTCACGCCATCCCAGGAAGAGCCCGATCAGGAGTGTCACGGAGATCGTCGCGATCCCGAGGTGCTGGATGAGTTCGCTGGCCTTCTCCCGCGCGGTCTCGCCGTAATTCCTGGTCTCGGCCACGGTCACATCGCCGGGCAGGAGCCGGCTCCGCGCCTGCTCCACCCGCTCCAGCACCCGGCGGGCGACGTCGGTCGCGTTGGCGCCCTTTCGCTTGGCGATGCTGATCGTGACCGCGCTGGCGGTACCGGAGTCCGGGGTGGCGTAGGTGACGTAATCAGAACGCTCGCCGAATTCCTCCCGCACCATCGCGACATTGCGGACATACACTGCGGAGCCGCCCCGCGAGCTCACCACGACGCCCGCTACCTCGGCCGCGTCGGCCAGAGCGGCGCCGATCTGCACCCGGTAGACCAAGCCGGCGCTCGTCAACTCGCCCGCCTCGAGTCTCGCATTGGCGCCCTTGAGTGCCAGGGCAACCTCGCCCGGAGTCACGCCGGCGGCAGCCAGCCGAGCCGGATCGAGATCCACCCGGATCTGCCGGGGCTGGCCCCCGATCACCGAGGTCTCCGCGACGTCGGGCACCGTGCGGATCTCGTCCTCGAGCTGAGTCGCCATCTGCCGCAGCTGGTCGGAGCCGTACCGGCTGGAGGCAATGGTCAGCGTGAGGATCGGCACATCATCGATCGAGTGCGGTTTCACCAGCGGCGGCAGCGCACCCGGCGGCATCCGGTCCCAGTCTGCAAACAGCTTCGCGTGGACCCGGGTCACGCTGCGCTCCTGGTCTTCACCCACTTTGAAGCGCACCGTGACGAGGGTGTAGCCCTCGCCGGCCATGGAGTACACATGCTCGACCGCCGGGATCTCCCACATCCGCTGTTCGATCGGCCTGGTGAGGAGGAGGTCGACCTCGGCAGGTGTCGCGCCCGGCAGCGCCGCGATGACATCGATCATCGGTACCGAGATCTGGGGCTCTTCCTCGCGCGGTGTTGCCAGGATGCCCAGCAACCCTACCGCCAGCGACGCCACCGTCACCAGTGGAGTGAGCTTCGAGTTCAGGAATCGGCTGGCGAGCCGGCCGGCGAAACCCATGGTCAGCGGCTCCCGATGAGGATGACGTCGCCGGGCCTGAGTCCCGAGAGAACCTCGATCATGCTGGAGGTCCCAATAACCGAATCCATGGCCTTCACCCAGCGCAGTTCGCTCCCGGCATCCGTCTTCAGCCGAACGCCGGTGAGGTCTCCTTCGCGAACCAGGGCGCTGACCGGGATCAGAATAGCGCTCCGATTTCCAGTGGGGACCCGAATAGTCGCGGCGCTGCCGGGGAGGAATTCACCGCTCGGGTTTGGCACGATCGCATTCAGCGTATAGACCGCTCCGTTGGGAGCCGGCACCGTGCCTTCGAGAACGGCACGCGCCGGTCGACCCTCGATGCTGGCGTCGAGCGGTGCCTCCGGGCGGAGCGCCGCGCTAACCCGCGGAGGCAGCGTTACGCTGATGCGGAGCCTCGAGGCATCCTGGACTTCGAGGATGGGCGCGCCAGGAGCCACGAAGGCCCCAGGATCGACAAACCGCCGCGTCACCACGCCACTGAATGGGGCACGGATCTCGGCATACGCCCCGACCGCATCCAGTTCGGCCCGGGAGGCGTGCGCCGTTTGCAGCCCCGCTTCAGCCCGCGCCAGGCCGGTTTCGACCTGTTCGAGCTGGTAGCGCGTCGCGGCGCTGTCGGCATACAGGGCCCGGAACCGCTCAGCCTGGGTTCGCGCGTCCTGGTACGAGGCCTCAGCTGCGGCGATCCCTGCGTCGACCTGAGCGCGCCGCGCCTCCAAGTCGCGGGCATCGATCCGCGCAAGCGGCTGGCCACTCCGCACCCGGTCGCCCTCTCGAACCAGAACTTCGGTCACGCTCCCCATCAGCTTGGTGCTTAGGGTAGCACGCGTGATCGGCTCCGCCATTCCGGCTGCCTCGAAGCTCGCCGAGATTGTGGTGTCTCGGACAGTGAAGGTTGGGGTGTCGGACATCGCCGGGGTCGCCGGTGGCGTCGCATCACCCGCTTCGCCGCTGCCACAGCCGGCCATCATGAGAGCCAGCCATGTCACCCCGCTCAGGATCGGTTTCATCGTCGTCACCTTAACTCTCGAGGTCCTGCAGGGGCGACAGGTCGAGCCCCTGCGCCTTCCGCACTTCCGCCAACGCAATGAGCACGTCATATCGCGCGGCGACGTCTCGGAGCTGGGAGTCGGTGTCAATCGCCGCCGCATCGAAGAGCTCGGTCACTGTCGCGAGGCCACCGTCGTACTTCCGGCTCACGATGCGATGGGCCTCCCGGGCCTGAGCGCCGGCAACCTGGGCGATCTCCAGACGAGACAGGGCTACCGCCAGCCCGGCTGTGGCGCGTTCCAGCTCCAGCGCCGCCTGCGCCTCAGCCGCCTCCCTCCGGGAGCCGGCCGCCATCGCGTTGCCGTCTGCCACCCGCCCCTCCGAGAGTTCCCGGGCGCCGCTGAACGGCGACCAGCTGAGCATGATGCCGACTGTCCAGGCACTCTTTCCTCCAAACGGCGTCTCGGCCGTGTTCCACTCGAGGCGGCCAAACGAGTTGAGGCGGGGCAGGTACAGCGCCCTGGCCCGACGGCGGTCGGCGGCCATCGCAGCCGATTCGTGCCCGGCGGCCACCACATCTGCCCGAGCCGTCGGCGGCCGAAGTGTCCGGCGCCTCCCCCACGACGGCGCTGACGCGTTCCGCGCTCGGCAGTGAATCCGGCAGAGTGAAGGCCGTGTCTCCCGGTTCGCCCATCAGCATTGCCAGGCCGAGCTTCGCGACCCGAGCCTCGCTCCGGGCGCCGATCAACGCCGCCTCTACTTCGCCGGCCTTTACCGAGGCGAGCAGGGCATCGGATCGGGTCACCATGCCGCGCTCCTCCAGCGACTCCGCTTCCCGCTGGTGCGATCGGGCCGCGACCAGTGCCGCTTCGAGGGTGCGCACCCGTTCGGTGGCCAGTACCGCGCCCCAGTAGCCGCGGGCTACCTCTACCGCGGTGACGGTCCGGGTCCAGAGTTCCGCTGAGCGGGCCGCTTCGCGGGCCTCGACCGCGGCCTGCCGCCCCCGCCAAGCGTCGGCATTGAGCAGCGGCAGCTCGACTACAACGCCGGTCATCATGTTGCCGGTGGCGGGCGGGTCGTTGAGGACGGCGGGAGCGAAGGACGCCGGCGTAACGGCCCGCTGGCGGAGGGTGAACCCGAACGCGCCGAGGGGGTCGGTGGTACGGGCATACCCGCCTTCGAACCGGGCGGTCGGGAGAATCCCTTCCAGGGGTGCGAGCGCAGCGCCGCTTCGGGCCTTCGACTCTCCTGCCGCGGCACGGTTGGCATAGGCCCCACTGTCGGCACGTTCCAGAGCCTGCCGAAGGGTCAGCGGGGCCTGGGCGCCGAGCGGCCGGACCGCGAGGGCGGCGCCGGAAAGAGCGAGAAGAAGAAGAGCCAGGTAGCGCATCGAACAGGGCCGGGAGCGGGCCACCTCGGTCTGGGGTCTTGCTTGAATGGTCATATGACTATATAGTCATGCGTAACCGAAGTCAAGCAGCCGGAGCGCCGCCGTGGCGCCGGGCTCCACTCTACTCTATTGTTATATGGTCATCTGCCCAGGAAACGCCGATCCAATGGCCAGGAAGCCCCTGTCCACCGAGCAGTTGGGATTCATCGCCCACCGGTTTAAGGCGCTCTCCGAGCCCTCCCGGCTGGAGATCCTGAACACCTTGCGGGAGGGTGAGCGGACGGTCTCGGAAATTCTGGAGACCACCGGCCTGGGCCAAGCCAACGTCTCCAAGCACCTCCAGCTCCTGCACGCGTCCGGCTTCGTCGATCGGCGGAAGGACGGCGCCAGCACCTACTACCGGCTGGCGGACGGAGACGTGCTCCGACTCTGCGAATTGATGTGCGGGAGACTGGAGGCGGAAGCCCGGGTGAAGAAGAGGCTATTCGCCTGAGGGCGCGAATCAGCTTCCCCGCAGCGAGCTCCTCCTCAAGGATCCAGATCCCGTTTAGGTAAGATCTTCCCCCTTCGCGACGCTAACCCCCGTAACCAATTCGGGGGCAGCGATCGACCGGCCCCAGCCAGCTCCGGGGCCGCTGCCTCCCTGAGGTTCAAGAGGAGGTAACCCGATGTCGCAAGTGAAGAATGCGGCGCCCGCCCGGATGAAACCGGCTGCTCCGATGCCCTCGGTCCGTCAGGTCTCCTACGGGACACTGAACGTGGACGGACTGTCCATCGCCTACCGGGAGGCCGGACGCCCTGGTAGTCCCAAGCTGGTGCTCCTGCACGGCTTCCCGGCGAGTTCGCATCAGTACCGCGACCTGGTTCCTGCCCTGGCCGACCGGTTCCACGTCATTGCTCCGGACTATCCGGGCTTCGGAGCTGAGCGACCGGCCCGATCCGCAAACCTGGGCGTATACCTTCGACCATTTGTCGGAAGTGATCGAGCGATTCCTCCAGCTCAAGGGCTTCTCGCGCTACGGACTCTACGTGCAGGACTACGGCGGGCCGGTCGGGTTCCGGATCGTCACCCGAAATCCGGACGCGCTGGAGTGGCTGATCATCCAGAACTCCAATGCGCTACGAGGTAGGCTTCACCGCCGCATGGGACGGGTTGCGCGGCGCGCTGTGGAAGAACCAGACGCCCGAGACCGAGGCACCGCTCCACGGCTTTCTCACGCCCGAGACGATCAAGACGATCTATCTCCACGGCGCGGAGCGACCGGAGCTGATCAGCCCGGATAACTGGGAATCGGATTCCGCCTTCATGCAACGGCAGCACGCGGTGCGGACTCAATCTCGATCTGTTCTACGACTATCGCACCAACGTCCCGCTCTACCCGGCGTGGCAGCGCTTGCTCCGGGAGCGTCAGCCTCAGACCCTGATCTTCTGGGGCCAGTCCGACATCTTCTTCACCCCGGAAGGCGGCGATGCCTATCTCGCCGATCTGCCGAACGCCGAGCTACACCGGCTCGCCGCAGGGCACTTCGCGGTGGAGGACCACCTGGACTACATCGCAACCCAAATGAAGAGGTTCCACGCAGCGCTGTGATGCCAGGTGCCGGACTGGCGGTCGAATCCCGGGGCCGCCATTATCGACGCATGGCCTTGAAGCAAGAAGATCGGGATTCAGCGGAGTGGCTCCGCGGCTTGAACGCCGAGGGGCCAGCTCGCGAAGAGGCGGTAACACGCCTTCACGCGTTGCTCCTCCGGGTTGCCAGATCAGAGGCCGCCCGGCGGAGCGCCGGCCTGCCGGAGCGAGGGCGGGAGGAAGTGGACGACCTGTGTCACCAGGCCGCGAGCGACGCGGCGATGGTGATCCTCCGAAAGCTTCCGGAATTCCGTGGCGACTCTCGGTTTACCACCTGGGCCTGCAAGTTCGCGCTCTTCGAGATCTCGACCCGGCTCCGCCGCCATGCCTGGCGGCACCGGCGCATCGACCCCGACGAGCAGGTCTGGGAGCGGCTGGCGGACTCGGCGCCACCGACCCAGGCACGACTGGAGCACGCCGAGACGCTTGAGTGCCTCAAGCGCGCCATCCGGGACGACCTGACCGACCGGCAACGGCTGGTCTTCCAGGCCGCCGTGCTCGAAGAAGTGCCGATCGACGTTCTTGCCGAGCGACTGGACAGTACCCGGGGGGCGATCTACAAGATCCTGTACGACTCGCGCGCGAGGCTCAGGCAGGCAATCGCTCGAAGCGAAGGCCAGGAGGAGCGGGTATGAGCCGTGACCCACTCGAAGGATTGCTGGGCCACACCGGCCGCGATCCCGGCTGCGAAGCAGCATTTGAGGAGTTCGACCGCTACTGCGATGCTGCCCTGCGCGGTGAGGACGTGGAGCGCGGGTTCCCCGAGTTCATGAACCACGTGCGGAATTGCGCGGCGTGCAGAGAGGACGCCGAGGGACTCCTCGCCGCGCTCAGAGGCATGATGGAGGAGTAGGGCCCCTCAGAAGCAAACGCAGAGGCGCAAAGAACGCAGAGAAAAGCCCTTGAAGATCCTCTGCGTTCTCCGCGTCTCAGCGTTTCGTCTTTTTCGGGATTGGCCATCGATAGCCTGCACTGTCTAGAATCCCCGGCGGATGCTCCCCCATCACGCCCAGCTGCTTCTCCAGCGCCACCCCTACCCTGCCAAGCGTTCCCTCATCAAACAGCCGACCGATCAGGGTAATCCCATGCGGCACTCGCCGGGGCGGGTTGAACTTGGGCAACGGATTGGCGGGATCGGGCGCCCAATCGCTGCGGGCCTCGGAGATCTGGACGAATCCGGTTCGCATGGTGAGCGAGGGATGGCCCGTGTTGTTCGAGATCACCAGCATTTCATCCCGCAGGGACGGAACGACGAGGAGATCCACCTCGGCCATCAGCCGCGCCATCTCCATCGCCACCTTGCGCCGCAACCGGTCGGCCTGCACGAAGTCAACGGCCGAGAGGAAGCGGGCCTCGCGGAACAGATTGGGCCACGCGTCGGGCACCTGGACCTTGAGCTGATCGGCTTGACCACTGAGCGTCAGCTCCTCGAACGCCGCGGCCGCCTCGGCGAAGAGAACCAGATTGAGCGAATCGTAAGGCCAGTCGGGGAGAGAGACTTCGGTCGGGACCATTCCGAGTTTCCGGAACTCGTCGAGGGATGCCCGGTCCACATCGGTGGCCGGACTCTCTTTCATCCATGAGTCTATGTAACCGACCTTGAGTCCCTTCACCGAGGCGCTGGCATCGAAGTCGAGTTTGCTGGGGACACTGGCGACGTCACCGGCATCGGGGCCAGCTGATCGCCTGAAGCACGAGCAGAGTGTCTTCCACGCTCCGAGTCATCGGCCCGAGCTTGTCCAGCGACCAGCAGAGCGTCATCGCTCCGGTCCTTGCGCACCCGCCCGTAGGTGGGCCGGAGACCGTTGATGCCGCAGCGCATGGTCGGACTCACGATGCTCCCGCCGGTCTCGCTCCCGATGGAGAACCCGACCAGGCCGGCCGCGGTCGCGGCACCGGGTCCCGCGCTCGACCCCGACGCGCCCTCTTCAAGCACCCAGGGATTCATCGTCTGTCCCCCGAACCAGATGTCGTTGAGGGCGAGAGCGCCCAGGCTCAGCTTCGCGATTAGCACCCCGCCGGCCGCGTTGAGCCGGGCCACGACCGCAGAGTCCGCGGTGGGGACCCGATTCCTGAACGGCTCCGCGCCCCAGGTCGTCACTATGCCGGCGGTATCGAGCAGGTCTTTGACGCCGTAGGGAATTCCGTGCAGCGGTCCGCGGTACTTTCCCGCGGCAATTTCCTTGTCCGCCTGGCGCGCCGCAGCGAGCGCTCCTTCCTTGTTCAGCGTGATGATGGCGCGAAGCTTGGGATCGAACTTCTCGATCCGGGCGAGATAGATCCCCGTCAGCCGTTCGGACGTCAGCTTCTTCGACTGGATCCAGCGAGAGAGTGCGGTGACCGGCGCAAAGGCAATGTCGGCGTCGCTCTGACGGAAGCGGGCCTGGATCTACGCTGCTCCGAACGAACCGGTCCTGCTTGGGACCAATCGCGATTCCGGGTAGTGCCGGATCCCAGCGCGTCGCCGGCGAGAGCGTCGGCTCGAGCGCGAGCTTCCGCGGTCCGGTCCGCCGCTCCAGCTGGGCGGCCATCGACCGGCGCCAACTCTTGGCCGCCATATTCCGCTGCTCCGGCGTCATCGTCACCTGCATCAGCTTCTCCGCCTCGGCGAATGTCCCGGCGTTGACTTCGGGTCCGGTTTCCGGCGCCGTTCCGAAGGTCGGCGGTGCTCCCGGAGTCGTCGGCGTTGAGGCGGCAGGCGTCTGCTCCTTCTTGCTGCAGCCGGCGATAGCGCCGAGGATGATCGGCGCCTGGATCAGGAATTGGCGGCGAGTGTTCACGGGCTCTCCGAGCGGAGGGGCGACGTTGCATAGCACCAGTACCGAGTACCGAGTACCGAGTACCGAGGACCGGGGTCTTGCTTATGGCTTACGGCTTATGGCTCATGGCTGACAGCTAACAGCTAACGGCTGACGGCTGACGGCTGACGGCTGACTCAGTGCGGCTTGAACCCGTACTTGGCGAGCTCATCCGCCGACATCTGGATCACGTCGATGTGCAGGGTGATCGGGGTGAGCGGCTGGTCGGTCGAATCCTTCGGCACCGACACGATCTTTTCGACCACATCCATTCCCTTGAACACCTGCCCATAGACCGTGTAGTTGCCGTCCAGTCGCTTGAGGCCGTCCTTGTTGGCCACGATGTAGAACTGGCACCCTGCCGAGAGTTTCTCCGGGTTGTCATCACGACCCGCACCTACCGCCCCATAGACATGACGCAGGCTGTCGTTGAACTCCGGCGCCAGGTTGTACGGCGATCCCTTGAACCCTGCCGGGGTGTCGGGACAGCCGCCCTGGGCCACGAAGTTCTTGATCACCCGATTGAACGTCAGGGAATCCCAGTAGTGCGCACTCGCCAGCTTGATGAAGCTGTCGCGGTGGTGGGGCGTCTCGGGATATAGATAGAAGAGGATCTCGCCTAGCGGGGTCTGGATCCGGCCGACCGGATGGGGCGGGGCGGACTGGGCGGTCAAGGCGGACGGGGCGGACAGAGACGCGAGAGCAATAATCGTCAGGACGAATCGACGCATCGGGTTCCTCGAGGACAGGGGGAGCTCTCCGAGTGGTCAGAAGGTCCACCCACGAAGGACAGATGGCAAGCGTGACCCGCGAAGAGAAAAGCCCCCCGGTCGATTGACCGGGGGGCTTACGAACCTGAGGCTGAACGTGCGGGTCCTACCAGGCCACTGCGTACCGTGAGAAGTGGTCCAGATCGGTGTAAAGCGCCTTGAGTCCCTTCTTGTCCAGGGTGGCCTTGATCTCGAGAATCTGGTCCCCTTGGTCGCTCAGGTATACGATGAACAGTTTCAGCCAGCTTGTCGGCTGCAAACAGCGGTCGTAACTGAGCTTGAGCTCGGCCGGCTTGTCGAAGTGAAGTCCTTCCGGCTGCAGCTCGACTTCGATCAGGTCGGAGACCGGGGCTACCGCGCTGATTACCACCTCATGGTCGAGCGCCCCCTTGGGGATCTTGAGCTCGTGGGGGCCGACCTTGACCGAGCCGCCGTCGGGGCCGATAAGCTCAACATCGCTGGTGTACTCCTGCGGCTCGCACCGAAGCAATTCCAGCACGTCACCCTGCTTCCGGCGAGTCTCCCACGCCTTCTTGAACAGCTTCCACTCCTCCCTGGCAGCCTTGAACTCTTCCCGGTGGAGTTCGCGTTCGGCCTTGAGGCTGTCCCTGGTGTGCTCGAGGAGGTCGTGCAGGCGCTCGTGCTCGGCATGACGATCGTCGCCAAGGGAGTTGGCGCTCGCCTCTATCAAGAGCACGGAGTTGTCCCGAGACGCGCTGGTCGGCGACGTCGAGGCCCGTGCAGCTCAAGATGAGGATCAGGACCGCGCTGAAAGCTGGCGTCCAGACCCAGCGGCTTCGTCCCATTTGAATACCTCCTAATGAGTCCGGCAAGATCTTGGCGCGCCGGATTGGACGTGCCTGATCTGCCTCAACTGAGCGCTATGGCTCTCCTCACACAGGAGGGGGCAATGGGCATACCCAAGAGGGCTGCAATCGCATTGATTTTATACACCACAAGGCGAATGCCGATCGGCGGAGACATAAGCAACACCATTGCTAATAAGCCATTTAACGTATCCACTGGATAGGACTTGCAGTGCAGAATCTGGCTTGCAAACGTACAATATGACAACAGCGATACTGGAGTCTGACACCCTCTTTCCGGGGGTGAACCCGAAGCGGCGTCGCCCCACTGTGGCTCATCCGCTACGCAGCGAACTAGGTCAGTAGTAGGGTGGATCACTAATTCTCGGTGACTGGGGTCACAAAGAGGTGTTGGCCGTGGTTGCGGGGGGCGGCCGAGAGAGGTCGGGACGAGACGCGGGGTGAAGACACAGGACTAGGCCAGGTGAAATCGGATTCGGCGTGCTCCGCAAAAGGTC
This sequence comes from uncultured Gemmatimonadales bacterium, assembly GCA_963821525.1. Classification (GTDB taxonomy): domain Bacteria; phylum Gemmatimonadota; class Gemmatimonadetes; order Gemmatimonadales; family GWC2-71-9; genus DATBGE01. The sequence continues at coordinate 372,514 of CAWGED010000019.1, forward strand.
AGAGAGCGTGCCGCCGGCGTGGCGGCGCCATGGTGTTCGACTCGCCGGGATCTGCGAGACCGGAATCTGCGACCTCAGAATTGAGCGCGGACTCGCTGAATGAAATCCGATTCACCTCCGCCCCTACCACGAGGTACCGCCATCCACATGCTCGAGGATGCCGTAGCCTACCCGCCTGCCCCAAGAATGACCGATAGCAAGCGCGGACCTGCGACAAATTGACCATCAGGTGCTGCATGGCGAGAGGTGCTGTAATGCTTCGATAAGCTGCGCTGGTAGTGGTCGAGTGCCCGCACCGTTGCCTTGTCAGGCATGTCGGTCTCGCGGGTTCCTAGCATGAAGTGTCGGTGTTACGACCGACTCACATGAAATCCGCGAGCCCCGTCACGACAACACTCGGTGGCTACTCCGTCGCAGGTCTCTTCTTTCGGCCGTGTGGTGATCATCAAACCGATCCGCGATTCGTTCCGCAACCTGGTGATGCACGGGCGGCGGCGGCTCGCGGCAGGCTCGTCCTGGGTCCATCTCACCTGGCGGCGTGACGAGGATCCGGCGCCCGCCGAACCGTCTCACTTCGAATGGGTCTGCGCATCCGTTGCCCTGCTGCTCGGGCTTCTGCTGCGGTTGGTCTACGTCATCCGCCAGCCGGTCAATTCCGATGAACCCCAGCACCTGCATGTGGCCTGGGGCTGGGCCCATGGCCTGATGGAATACCGCGATGTGTATGACAACCACACGCCTCTGTTTCACGTTCTGATGGCGCCACTGGTGTGGATCGTAGGCGACCGCCCGGAGCTCTTCATGTGGGCTCGGCTGGCAATGATCCCGCTGTGGGCGTTTGACGTTAGTCGCGACGTATCTCGCCGGCCGTTCGCTCTATGGCCGCCGGGTGGGCCTTTGGGCAATGGTCCTCGCGGGACTCTTGCCGCCGATGTTCGTCAAGAGCGTCGAATTCCGCACTGACGATCTGTGGGCCATGTGCTGGATGTGGACAATCGCCGTGCTGGTGGCCGGCACCTTCACGCCCGCGCGCGGGTTCTGGAGCGGCCTTCTCATCGGGCTATGTGCGGGCGTGTCCATAAAGACCGGGCTCCTGGTGACCGCGCTGGGATGGGGCCGCTCTCGCGAGCGTCGCACTGCCATTGAGCCCAGCGAGCCATTCCCAACGCGCCCGGTACCTCTCCTCGGTCGCCTCGATGGCGGTGGGGATGACCCTCGTCCCCCTCGGTATCATCCTGTGGTTCAAGGCACACGGGGCCCTGCAACCGATGCTCAACGGGACGATCTGGTTCAACATGGAGCCGAATACCACGCAGAGGCCTTATCGAGATGTTCGGCATGGTGCCTGCGCTGCTCACTCTGCTGTGGCTCGACTCCCGCATGAAACGATGGGCTCCTGCTTCTCCGCTCGCCGGGCGTCGCAGGGTCTTGTTCTTGACGGTAGGTGTTTTCTTGATTCTCGAGCTGACGGTCTGGCCCGTCGACCGCTGGCAGGATTTTCTCCCGGTCTGGCCCATGCTCACGATCCTCTTCGTCGCGGCAGCGGAGGGGATGGGCCGGGTGCAACCCGCGAAGTGGAGCGGATTGCGGATTGCGGCCCTGCCCCGTTTCCCCCTGATGGCCGGGTTAGAACTCGCAGTACTGCTCCTGGTACTCCCCCACAGCACTGCCCTGGCGCACCAGGTCAAGACGTGGCACGCCGTGCTCCGCCTGACCCGTGCCGGCGATTACGTGATGGATGAAAAGGGCGAGCTGCTGTTTCGCCGCCGGGCATACTACTACGAGCTCGAAACCATCACGCGCGCCCGCATCGCGCAGCATCTGCTTCCCGACGACATCCCCCAGAGCCTGGTGCGGACCAACACGCTGGTTGTGGGACCTGACCTGCGGCATTTCCCGCCGCGCGATCGCGCATTCATCGAGGCCAACTACATCTCGGTCGGTCCCCTCCGGGTCGCCGGACAAATCCTCAGCCCTTCGACCAGCAACGGTTCCGACCCAGCGAATCGAGCCATCAGCTTCGAGATCAGGATTCCTGCGTGGTACAGCATCGTAGACAGCTCGGGACCCGCCCAAGGCTCGCTCGATGACGTCCCCCTCTCTGGGCCGCGCTTCCTCGGCGTGGGCAGCCACACCTATCAGCCTGCCTACGACAATGTCCGCACCGCGTTGGTCCTCGCCAAGGCCATCGATCTGGGCTTCCGGCCGTTCTGAATCGCTCCGCTCCACCTGTAGGCCCTGGCCAAATGTGAGCGGCGGTTGGATTCGGCCATAAGCCATAAGCCATAAGCCATAAGCGCCCAGGTAATCCGGAGCTTATGGCTTATGGCTTACGGCTGACGGCTGACGGCTAACGGCTGACGGCTGACGGCTGACGGCTCCCTCAATACCCGAGCGATACCGGCCCGCCCAGCCAACCGGAAGCGTCCACGGTCCCGCTATTGCCCGACGGGCCAGACGGGTCGCCCCACCAATTGCCGGTCGCGTCCACCGACCCGTTTGCCAGGTTCATGATGCCGATACCATTGCCGGTGATGTTGCACCCGTTGATGCTCACCGATCCTGCATCGCTCAACACATATATCCCAGCAGTGCTGTTGGCGATCTCGCACGCCGTGAGCACCGCGCTGGCTCCTTCTATCTGTATGCCGATAGTGTTGGTCACTCGGGCGGAGAAGTCCAGCACCGCCGACGGTGCCAAGGCGCTGCCGATCTTCGCGCCGAACGAGCCGGGCTGACCGCCGATGTTGGAGATGTTGGTGGTATGCACGAACGATCCTGGAGCGATGATCCGCACACCGAGGCCGGTCATCTCGGTGATCGTGGAGTTGTCAATCTGCAGAACGTGCCCGGCACTGAGGCCGATCGCGCCGAGCGATCCGTGGTCCAACACGGCGTTGCTGATGGTACTCGGCTGACCGGGAGCGCCGTCGAACCGGAGGCTGCCCCAGGGCTGGGCCAGGTCCATTGCGGTGAAGGTCGTCCCGGTTGCCGACAGCCGCCCACCGAGGTCGAACACGATACTCTGCAGCGGGCCGAGGCAGACCGTGGTCCCGGCCGCGATCGTCAGCAATCCGTTCTGTGGGGTATTGGCCCCGTTTGGCAGTACAATCGCACCTCCGGAGCTGGTCCAACTTGTCGACCCTACCAATCCACCGTTGACGTATGTCCCGGGAACGCACGCCGGGTTTTTCACGGCCACCGAAACGATGTCCACTTTGAGTGTCTTGGAGCTGCCGGGCTCGGTGTACTCCGCCTTCAGGCCTTGGACTCCGATTGAGGAACCCAAGGTCCAGTTTACTGTCCCGATTCCGGTGTTAGAGGTCTGACTGGTCGCTGGCACATTCCCGCCGCCGCCGGTGACGGTCCAGTCGATAGTCTGGTTGTTGATGTCGGTGGCGCCGGTCAGCTCCACCTGGACCTGCACCACGCCACTGGTGAGACCGGCCTGCTTGTCCTTGCCGGCCACCACGGTCAACGTCGCCGTCGAGGGGCCAGTACCCCCGCCACCCCCACCGCCACTGCTGGCGCACCGGACTCCGCCGATCACAACGAGGGCGATCGAGATCGCCCGGCCAACGAGCTGTCGAGGACGCATGGGGAGGCTCCCTATTCCCGGGTGTGCCATAGATACGCGGGCACGGCTCAGGATTCTCACTCAGGCGCCAGGACCGGCAGCTCCAAGCTTCAGGAGCCCCCTAGTCCTCCCATCCTACAAATACGACCACCACCATCCCCGCCCGCCCTGTTTCTTGATTCCGAACCAGCGGCAGAACGGGTAGAGTCCCACCACCACTGCGATCCAGACCAGGTAGATCACCGGCAACCCGAAGCCGTAGGTGCTGGGTAGCTGGCGGTAGATCTTGGCCATCTCGCCCACCGAGTATCCCTGAACTGCGCCTCCGGCGATCGCTGCAAGGTGGATGACGTACAGATGAGCCACATAGTAGAAGAGCGGGACCTGGCCGAAGACCCGGAGCCACTCCGCGACCGGGCCCCGCAACCGCTCCAGGAAAGCCAACCCCACCAGCGCGGGTCCCAGGGTGATCAGCAGGAACTGAAGCGACGCGGGATACTTGGTCACGTTGATGAACGAGAACAGCGTCATCAGGCCGTTGCGTTGCGGGCTCCACGGGGCGGGATCGCCGTAGACATTGAGCGTCCTGAGCACCAGGAATCCCGCGATCATCGCGAGTCCCAGGCGGACCAGAGTCCGGCGCCGCTGATCACCCGGCAGGTCCAGCACGGGACCGAGGAGGTAGCCGAGCGCCATCACGCCGATCCAGGGCAGCAGGGGATAGGTCACGAACACGGGCAGCCCAGGGAGCTGGCCCTGGACATGGAGCACGGTCCACAGCGTCGCGAGGCTCCCCTGCATCCTGCGGCGTGATGCCATCCAGCAGGTTATGTCCGGCGACGATGGCGACCGCAATCGCCAGGATCGTCGAGCGGGGAAGGTAGACCAGCCCGGCCAGAGCGATCATCGAGACTCCGATCGCCCAGATCACCTGGGCCCGCAAGCCGAGCTCGAAGCGGAAATTGAGGTACCAGGCGAATGACACCAGGGTGAACTCGAGCAGCACCAGCCAGAGCCCACGCTTGAGCAGGAAGCCGGCGAGTTCACCCCGGCTCCGCCGACGGCCCGCGAGCCAGGCGCTGGTCCCCGCGAGCAGCACGAAGGTGGGGGCGCAGAAATGGGTGACCCAGCGGGTAAGGAACAGCGCAGCTGTGGTCTGGGTCAGATCCGTCGCATCGAATCTCGCCGACGTGAAATAGTCCCGGACATGATCCAGGGTCATGACGACGATGACCAGGCCACGCAGCATGTCCACCGAGGTCAGACGTTTGCTGCCGGCGCCGGGCGTAGAGGGACGCGCCGATGAAGTCGACGGACGTGGGGCAATCGCGGCGGTGTTCACGGTCTTCCATGTTAGGGACCGGTTCGTGATGGAGCTATTTCGCCGCCGCGAACTTATCGGTAGGAATTCGGCCTACACGCTTAGAGGTCTTGCCTCCTTACCCGGCGAGGGCAAAGAAAAAGCTCCACAACGAGTGTCGTTGCGGAGCTTCGTTTTCAACCATCGGGACGGCGGGATTCGAACCCGCGACCCCCTGAACCCCATTCAGGTGCGCTACCGGGCTGCGCTACGTCCCGTCAACAAATACGTCTCTCTGTTTCTGTCCCCCTCAAAGCTACCGGGCGCGCGAAGCCGTCCCAGCGCAGCGAGGGACCGGCGAACAAATCAAGAGGGTTCGACCCGACCCGACCGAGCGATAGCGAGGGAGGTCAACCCCATTCAGAGCCTGTCCCGAGCATCGCGAGGGATGCGCTACCGGGCTGCGCGGAGCCTGTCCCGAGCGCAGCGAGGGATCCCGTGACTACAACTACCAGCTAACGGTCTCTGCTTCCCTCGAAGCGGACCGGCGGACGGGCGGAGCCGACCACCCGATCGAACGACGAACCAATCTGAATCTTCAATCTGCAGTCGCCGACCTGCTCACCCGTCTCAGCGGGCCGGTAAGCTAGTCCGGCACTCCAGCGCGGGGAAGCCCTCGGAATCCGCGCCAGTCGAATATCTTCCATAAGCCCTGCGAGGGTTCGCCCTTATGTCTCGATTCCTGCTTCGCCTCACCGCTTCTCTGACCCTGGTCGCCGCCTGCAGCTCGGGCACTCCGCCGAAAACGCCCGACCCCGCCGTGGGCAGTATCAGCGCCACCGCATCGGTAGACTCATCCACCGCCGATACGTCGGGCGCAGTTGTCAGGGTGGACAACCGCGCCTTTGACGACATGGCGATCTACGTGGTTTACGCCTCGCAGCGCATCCGACTCGGCGTCGCGACGGGGAATAGCGTCACCGACCTGCGCGTCCTTCCCTTCATCGTGGCCACCGGTCCGGTCTCGGTTCGGTTCGCGGCCGATCCAATAGGAGGGACCACTCCCATTCTGACCGAACCCATCACGGTCCAGCGAGGAGACATGGTGTCCCTGCTGATTCCCAGATAGTCGGCCGAAGTCCCGAGAAGGGCGTAGGGCATCACTCAATCCCCACATCCAAACATCCCTCACATCCCTACATCCCTCAATCCCTCAATCCCTCAATCCCTCAAATCCCCCCACCCATCCCCGCCTCTCCTCCATCCTGCACCGACGCGTTCAACGCCACCGCGAGCGCCGCGTCTCCGGAGATCAGGTCCTTCCAGGTCAGCTCACGGCCTTTGCGCTTTCCTTTGATGGTGAGCAGCAGGCCCTGGGGAGAAATCGTCAGCACGTAGGCCTGGCCATCAATATCGATCTCGCGCTTGAGAGCCTTTTCGAGTTTGGTCATCATCGTGGTCCCGATAGGGGAAGCATTGGTGACGGACCCCGGAAAAGTGGGGCGGTCACCCGGCGCCGACAAGACTGCCTTTAGGCCATACGGCCCTTAAAGCCATGGGCCATAAGCCACAAGCTCGAGGCTGGGCCGGTCGGACCGCGCCGGAGGCAACTTGACGGCCTGCTGTGGATGGAAGTGGGAATTCGTGAGACGGTCGCGAGTCGTGGTTCGTGAGTCCTGGGTCGCGGGACCCATGACTCATGACACTCGCCGATCAGAGATTGCTTTTGACGCTAACAGAGTGGCGCGCGGCCAGCCCCGGGTTGAACCACAGAGCGCACCCTTCGAACGACCTGCGATCCCGGAGAAAACTCTCCGAGGCCAGCCTCGCGGGCGCAGCAGGAAGCAGGTCGCGGGCCAAGCTCGGACTAATGGTTAAGTTATTCTAATGATTAGACTTACAAATAATTCAACAGTGTCGAATCAAATCCTCGTCGCGGCGTCTTACCTGCAGCGTGGGCGGGATGAGCATGGGCGGGATGGCGGAAAGGCGGTAAGGCGGGAGGGCGGTCGGGGCGGTCAGGGCGGACGGGGCGGACGGGGCGGACGGGGCGGACGGGGCGGACGGCGGCGGACGGGGCGGAGCGATGGTAGCAAAATGCGCCCTGTGATACCTCGTCGCCGCCTGTCGCCAAGGAGCCGTCCATTGTAGACTCCTCCCGCGCCAATCCTGTTCCCTGTTCCCCGTTCCCTGTTCCCGCTTTTCACCGTTCACCCGTCTCCCTTCTCCCGTCTCCCAAAGACCCCATGCAACGTCGCACCTTCCTGCGGCATACCGGCGAAGCTGCTATGGCGTTCGGCATTCTGCGCCATCTCCCGGCCTGCACCGGCACCGGAGCAGCCGGCGCCAGCAAGGCCGACCACGGGTTCCTTTCCCTCAGGGACCGCTATTTCCTGAAGGCGCTCGAGCTGAATCCGGTGACGGCCACCTATCTCGGCGGGGATGGCTACGACCCGTCGCTCGCGAAGATCAACAGTCGGCTTCGCGACTACCGGCCGCCGGCGCTGGGTGACGAACGGACCTTCTACCTCGGCATAAGCAAGGAGCTCGAGGCAATCGACGCGACCAAGCTGACCTCGGCGAGCCGGGTAGATCACCAGGTGATGACGGCCCAGCTCCGCTTCATGCTCCACCAGCTGGAAGACCTGAAGCAGTATCAGCGGGCGATCGACACCTACGTGGCCGAGCCGTTCCGTGGCGTGGACTGGCAGATCCAGGGGATGTCGGGTGGCGCGGAGGGAAGTCCAGAGCTTGGCACGGAGGACGAATGGGGACTGGTGGTCGAGCGAGTCCGCGCGATCCCTCCCTATCTCGAGGTAGCAAAGGCCAATCTCGAGGCCGGGAAGGCAGCGGGGAATCTTCCCGATCACCGCATGGTGGAGCGCGACGGCGTCAACGGTTCGAAGGCCAACGCCGAGTATTTCCGTACCACGCTTCAGACTACGGCCAAGAACTTCCTCGGGAGCCGGCCCTTCGCTGGCTCGACCCTGGGTGATCTCGAGTCTTCCGGCCGACAGGCAGCCGATGCGTGGGAAGACTTCGCTGCGTTCCTGCTCAAGACCTACGATCCTCAGGATGTCACCGACCACTTCAGTGCAGGTGAGAAGGAATACCAGTGGCGCCTCGAGAATGTCCTCCAGGAAAAGCGCACCGCGGCGCAACTCTGGGACTACGGGCTCGAGCAGACGACTCTCTACGAGAACAAGATCTTCGAAGTCGCTCAGGAAGTAGCCAAGGAAGCTGGGCTTTCGCTTCCCTTCGGAACCGACGCGGAGAAGCGCGACGGCATCCGGGCGGCAATGGAGTACCTCTCCAAAGACTCACCGCGTAACGACGACGAGCTGCTTCAGTGGTACATCGACGCCGGCAAGCGGGCGGTAGAGTACGGGAGGGAACACCGGCTGTTCGACATCCCGCAGGACTACCGGCTCGATGTCACCCCGACTCCGCCGGTTCTCCGCAGCACGATTGACGCGGCCTATTATCCGGCGCCTCCATTCAAGAAGACCGGCGTGGGCCGCTTCTATCTCACTCCGACCGGCAATGATCCCGCGGCGCTCAAGCTCAACAATCGCGCGTCCGTCGCCGACACCGCAGTGCACGAAGGCTTCCCGGGCCACGACTGGCACTACAAGTACATGAACCAGCACGCGGCCGAGATTTCCAATGTCCGTTGGTTCACTCCGGGCGCGGTCGAGGATTCCTCCGCGATGTGGCTTGACTCCCAGTCAACCGAAGGATGGGCCTTGTACAGCGAGGAGCTGATGGCCGAGCCGGCGGAAGGACGTCCTCACGGCTTTTACACAGCGGCGGAGCATCTCTACGAGCTGCAGGGGCAGCTGCTGCGCGCGGTGCGGGTCCGGGTGGACACCGGTCTGCACACCGGCCGCATGACCTTCGCCGATGCCGTGGACTTCTTCACCGAGCACGTGTCGTTCTATCCGAAGGCGGCAGCCGCGGCCGCGCGCGATGCGAAGGCGAAAGCCATCGTTGAGGGAGCGACACGGGCCATCTACCGCTACTCCAAGTGGCCCACCCAGGCCATCACCTACAACCTGGGCAAGAATGCGATCCTCGCTTTGCGTGAGCAGGTGCGCCAAAAAGAAGGAGACAAGTTCTCCGCCCGGGAATTCCACGAGCGCTTCATGCGCCAGGGCCCCGTCCCCGTGGGATACATGGCTGATGAAGTGCTGAAGGGGTAGCAGGCCAGTGCATCACTCTTGTACAGTGCTGGGAAACACCGTCAAATAACGCGAAAGGAACAAAACACCGACGTGTGGCATCACTCATGCTTTCTTGGGAAAGCGTGGGGAAGCGGGGTGGATGGGAGCACCCGCGAGGAGGACAGGATGCCGTACGCGTTTGACGGGGAAGATCGCTCGAATCAGGAGCCTTGGGAAACCACGGAAGCGTGGCGAGGGGACATGCATCTCCCCGACGAGACTTCATGGCTCGGCGAGGCGACGTCGGATGGGAATATCGAGAAGGAAGAAGTGGAGGAACACAGCGGCTGGCGCGGGCATCAGCATTTCGCCGACTGGCCCGAAGAACTGGCGGGCCCGGAGTACTGGCTGTACAAGCGGATGGCCGAGTAAACACTGAAAAGTCAGAAAACACAAACCCCGCGGTCCGGAACCGGACGGCGGGGTTTTTCTTTGTGGGTAGAGCCACTGGTCGGAATTGAACCGACGACCGCTCGATTACGAATCGAGAGCTCTACCGCTGAGCTACAGTGGCGGAAGACGCATGCCCTGGCGCGGATTCGAACCGCGACGCCTTTCGGCACTACCCCCTCAAGATAGCGTGTCTACCAGTTTCACCACCAGGGCGCGGGGCCAATCTTAGTGAGCGATCAGAGCAGACGCAACCCGATCCACCGCCCGCGCAACCTGCGCTATTTCACGTCGCTGAAGTAGGGGCTGCCGCTGATTGGGGTGCCGTCGAACGTGATATCGAGGCGGTCAGTACCCTTGGAAAACGGCAGGTACTGCGCCGAATAAGTCCCGTCGTTGTTATCCACGATCGTTGGGGTCGCGCTGTTGGTACCGGTCACTCGGATCAGGAAACGGCTGGCAAAGCCTCCGGTCTTGATGTCGTTGCCGAAAGCATCCCGGGTGTCGATCTCAATATCGGTGAAGCGGAGCCGCCTGCCCTTGGGGACGTTGGCGTCGGTAGTGGCGGGCGCCGGTATCCCGGAACCACCGTGATATCTACTTCGTCGTCCAGCTGCACCGGCCCACCGATGCACCGACTCTCTTGGTTTCGGCAACCGTGGAAGAAAGGCTGCCGGTAGTCTGCCCGTTCGCATCGGTGACCTGAGTCGGCTGGGTCACCGTGTTACCGGAACCGCTCGCGGTAAGCGTGACGTTGAGACCCTGAACGGGCAGCCGGTCGAGTCTCGGATGGTGACGGTGATGACCGAGCTACCGGTGCCCGCCGTGATCGTAAGCGGATTCGCGGAGATGGACGAGAGCGAGGCACTGGGTCCACGCTGCACCAGCCTGATGCTGTGGGATGTGGTGGTCAGATATCCCGGCGCGGCGAAGAGCAGGACGTAGTCGCCCGGTCGGTCCAAAGAGTGAGAGGTCGGAATAGACCGCGCGCCCCGCGCGCATCGGTAGTCACCGTCGTATGGCCATTGATCGTACCGCCGCCGCTCGCGACCGCCGCCGTTACCCGAACTCCCGAGATGGCCTGCGGCGCACCCAGTCCGGATCGGTCAGCTGAACCACTGGCTGCCGGGGGAATGGAATGTTGTGACGCGCTGTATCAGACGGCTGGGTCGTTACCTTGAGGATCGGGGGTGCGCCAGGAGTGGCCGTCGCCTTGAAGTCGATGGTGACGCCGGGGACAGGATCCAGCGTCGCGACCAGGCTCTGCTGGCCCGCTCCACCACCCAGGGTCCAAGCCGTCTCCGCTAGACCCGTGCTGTTCGACACCGAGCTGGTCGGGTCGACTCCGCCGGCTCCCGGATTCCAGACGACTGTGATGCCAGATACCGGATTGCCGTACTTGTCCGTGACCTTGACGGCAAGCATGTCGGGCAGAAGCTGGCCGGTCTCGCCAACCTGTCCATCTCCCCCGGCGCGTACCAGCGCCTTGGCCGCGGCGGGAAGTGCGGTCGCGGTGAATACTGCGGGGTGGGAGATCCCGGTCGAATCGCCGACCCCGATTTGTACGGTCTGCGTACCCGACTGAGTTCCGAGAACCCACCGGAAAGCGAGCCGCCCCCCATCATCGGTCCGGGGGGCGGCAGCCTCTACCAATCCGCCATTGAGCAGATTGGTCCCTATAGGCTGCCCTGTAACCGGACGGCCTTGGAAGTCTGTGACCTTGATGATCAGGGAATCCTGGACGGTATCGCCGACGATGGCCTGCTGCGCCTGCCCCGAGACGACCGCAACCAATGCAGGATCCCCCTGCCGAGGCAGGACGAGGTCTTGTCCGCAGCCTGAGGTGAGGAGGATAAGGAAAGCAGGAAGCGCAGTGCGACGATCCATGCTGACCGGTCCTGCCACGCTACAACACATTACTGGTAAACGGACTGCCGCTGATCTGGCCACCGTCGAGGGTTATGGTGATCGTATCAGCCCCGGCTTGAGCCGGCAAGTAGGTAGCCGAATAAGTCCCGTTACCGTTGTCGGTGACCGTGGCATTGGCGGAGTTAGCCCCGGTTACCGTCACCTCCACGTCGGACCCCCCGGAGGTCAGGGCGTTCCCGAACTGATCCCTCGCCTGAATAGTGATAACCGTCTGAACCGAAATGGTGCCATCGGGAACGTTGGCCGTGGATTGGCCGGCGTTCGCCACGTCGGGGGTCCCGGTCGCGGTGAAGGTGACGGGACTGCCAGTGAGGCCGCTGGAGGTGGCGCTCAGTGTGTTGGTTCCGGCCGTGGTACCGAGGGTCCAGCGCGAGACCCCAGCGAGACCGTTAGGGTCCGTCTTCGGATGTTGCCCGGCGACACTACCTCCGCCCGACTCGACTGCGAAATCTACGGTCACATCCTTGACCGGGTTTCCGCTCACGTCGGTAACCAGAACGGTGGGCGGGGTAGTCACGTCCTGATCAACCGTGGCAGACTGGTTGTCCCCGGCCTGTGCCACGATCGAAGCCGGATCACCAGCAACCAGGGAGACAGTGCTGGACGTCGCCCCCGTGAGACCGGAGGAGGTGAAGCTGAGCGTGTGGTTGCCAACCGTCCCGGTAATCTCGAGGTCTGGGAAGGTGGCCACCCCATTGAAGTCGGTATTCACCGTCAACGTGCTGCCCCCCAATGATCCACCGCCGCTCGCGATAGTCGCCGTGACCTGCACGCCGTTCTGGCTCACCGGATTGCCCGCCGCGTCCCGCAGCTGAAGCACCGGCTGCCGCGGGAACGCGATTGCGTTCTGGGCGGTACTCGAGGGCTGGGTCGTAATGGTGAACTGGGCGGGAGCACCGGTGTTTCCGGTGGCGGTGAATGTCACCGGACTGCCGCTCAAACCACCCGATGTTGCCTTCAGGCTATTGGGCCCTGGGTTATTCCCGAGGGTCCAGCTCGTCACGGCTGCCAACCCGTTCGCGTCGGTCGCCACCGCCGTAGTCGGCACCACGCTTCCGCCGCCCGAGCCCACCGCGAAGGTCACATTCACTCCGCTCACGGGATTGCCGCTCACGTCGGCCACCACGACCCTGGGCGGGACCGCGACCGGAGTTCCCGCATCAGCGGACTGCCCGTCACCGGCGCTCACGTCGATCGTCGCCGCCGCACCCGCCACGATATTGATGGTGGCGGAGGTCACCGAGTTAAGCGTGCCCGAGGTGAACTGCAGGGTACGATTCCCGATCGTCCCGTTGATCTCGAGATTGCCGAAGGTGGCCAGGCCGCTTGCATTGGTGTTGACCGTTGCCGTCCCGCCGATCGTCCCTCCTCCGCTCGCGATGGTCGCCGTGACCTGTACGCCGTTCTGGCTTACCGGGTTGCCGGCCGCATCCCGAAGCTGAATCGTCGGCTGCTGCGGGAACGCGATGGAGTTTTGAGCCGTGGCCGAGGGCTGGGTTGTGATGCTCAGGTGATTCGCCTGGCCGGCTGTCACACTCATGGAGCCGGAGGTAACGCTCGAGAGGCCGCTGGAGCTGAAGGTCAGGGTGTGCGCACCAGGAGTACCTGTGATGGCAAGATCGGTAAACGCGGCCTGGCCACTCGCGTTGGTATTGATCGGGAAGGTCCCGTCCAGCGTGCCGCCGCCCGTCGCTATTGCGGCGTCCACCGAAACGTTGTTCTGACTGACGTTGTTCCCGCTCTGATCCTTGAGCTGGACCACAGGTTGCGTCGGGAATACCACCCCGCTCTGGACCGAGCTGGAAGGCTGGGTTGTCAGCGCAAGCTGGGTGGCGGCTCCTGCGGTGAGGGTGATCGCCGCGCTGGTGGCGCTCACGAAGCCGCTGGCCGAGAAGATGAGCGTCCGCGAGCCCACCACGCCGGTAATCGCGAGATCGTTGAAGCTCGCGACGCCGCTGGCGTTGGTGGTCGCAGTGGTGGTCCCGTTAAGAGTACCTCCACCCGACAGGATGGATGCGCTGACCACCACTCCGGGCTGGTTCACCGGATTGTTGCTTGCATCACGGAGCTGGATGACCGGCTGCTGAGCGAAGTCCACCCCGTTCTGTGCCGTGGCGCCGGGCTGAGTCTGAATGAACAGCACGCTCCCGCTCCCGGCACCCAGCGCAACGGTGTTCGACACTGCCGCAGTCAGACCGGTGCCGCCGAATCTCAGGGTGAAGTTCCCCGCCGGCCCGCTCAGCGTGAGGCCGCTGAAGGTTGCCTCGCCAGTTGCGTCGGTCGTCGCGACGGTATTGCTGAGCGAGCCGCCAGTGCCCGAGGCGATGGAGGCCGTAATCGAAGTCCCTCCCTGGGAAACCGCATTTCCTGCCCCGTCGCGCAGCTGGACGACCGGCTGGGTAGCCAGTGCAACTCCACTCGACGCGGTGGGAGGCGGCTGCACCGTGATGGTCACCTGGTTCGCCGGCCCTGGATTCAGCGTGATCGGGTTACTGGAGACGCCGGTGAGCCCCCCCGCGTCATATTGCAGTGTGTAGCTGCCGACGGTGCCGGTAATCGCCAGGCCGGCGAAGGTCGCGAGCCCGGCTCCGCTGGTCGTGGCTGTCGCGTTGGTGAGCGTTCCGGTGCCGGACGCGAAGCTGGCCGTAATCGTTGTGCCGGCCTGACTCACGCTGTTCCCCGCCGCGTCCTGGATCTGGATTCTCGGCTGTACCACGATCGCGACCCCGCTCTGGGCCGTGCCGGACGGTTGCCGGTTCACGCCCAGCTTGGCCGCCGTACCCGCTGTCAGCGCGATGGTGGTGGAAGTTGCCCCGGTCAGGCCAGTGGCATCGAAGGACAGCGTGTAGTTCCCCACCACACCGCTGATCGCAAGATCGGTGAAGCTGGCAATACCCGAGGCATTGGTGGAAACGGTGAGAGTTCCGGTGATCGTGCCGCCCGTGCTCACCGTCGCGGTGATATCCACATTGGCCTGCGAGACATTATTTCCGTTGCCATCGCGCAGCCGCACCACGGGCTGGGTGGCGATGTCGATGCCGCTCTGCGCCGTGGCACTGGGCTGGGTCGTGATCGCAAGCTGGGTCGCCGACCCGGTCGTTCCGGTCGCAGTAAAGGTGAGCGGCGATCCGCTGAGTCCAGCCGACGTTGCTGTCAGGGTATTGGGCCCGGCAGTCGCTCCCAATGTCCAGCTTCCCACCGTGGCGATTCCGCTCGCGTTCGTGGTGGCATTCCCGCCGGTGATGCTCCCGCCACCTGTGGCGACCGCGAAGGTGACACTGCGACCCGCAACCGGATTGCCAGCCGCGTCAGTGACCAGTACTGCCGGATCAATCGGAACCGCCGTGCCCACCGGTGCGCTCTGCGCATCACCCGCGCTCGTGGCGATCGTGGCGGCGGCACCGGCCGACAGGGCGATGTTCCCGGACGTCACCGATGTGAGCCCGGTCGAATGGAAGGTGAGGGTGTAGCCGCCGACCAATCCGCTGATCGAAAGTCCGCTGAAGGTGGCGACGCCGCTCGCGTTGGTCGTTGCGCTTGCAGTTCCACCCAGAGTTCCGCCGCTCGCCGTTACGGTTACCGAGACACCGGCCTGGCTCACCGCGTTGCCATTCGCGTCACGAAGCTGAATCACCGGCTGCGCCGCGAATACCGCTCCGCTCTGGGCGGTGCTCGACGGCTGAGTCGTAATGGAGAGTTGCGTCGCGCCGGAGGCGGTACCGGTGGCGTTGAAGCTCACCGGATTTCCCGGAGATGCCACTCCCGGTGGCGGTGGCGGTAACGGTGTTCGTGCCGGCGAGAGGTCCAAGGGTCCAGTCGCTCACCGTGGCAACGCCGGAGGCATTCGTAGTCTGCGTCGGCCCGCTCAGGCTTCCACCGCCCTGAGTAATGGCGAAGGTGACGGTCACACCGGCGACTGGATTCCCGGCTCCATCCTTGACCACAACCGACGGCGCCGAGGTGACCGGCGTTCCTACCGGCGCCGATTGACTCACCGGAGAGGCGGCGGCGATCTGGGCGGCGTTCCCGGCAACGACGTTGAAGGTCGAGCTGGTGTCCGACGTGAGGTTGCTTGCGGCGAAGAGCAGCGTGCGAGGGCCCACCAGCCCGCTGACCGCAAGGTTGGTGAAGGTCACCGAGCTACCGCCACCGGTACTGATACTGGTGGTGCCACCCAGGGTGCCCCCGCCGCTGCGCAACGTCGCCAGGATCGTCTTGGCAACGGACGCCGGATTACCCGCCGCGTCCTGGATCTGGACCACAGGCTGCTGCGGGAAGGCGATGCCGCTCTGCACCTGGGTCGAGGGCTGGGTAGTCACGACCAGCTGGGCGGGCGCGCCGGCGCTCAGCGAAATGTTGCTGGAAGTGACGCCGGTGAGACTCGCCCCGCTGAAAGTCAGGGTGTAATTCCCGATCGTTCCGGTGATCGAGAGGTTGGTGAACGTGGCTACACCATTCACGGTAGCGACCGTCGTGTTGCCGTTAAGCGTGCCGGCGCTCACGTCGGCGCTGATCGCGACACCATTGAGCTGCAGATTATTGCCGTTCTGATCCTGCAACTGGATCGCCGGCTGCTGCGCGATCCGGGCCCCGCTCTGGGCAGTGCTCGACGGCTGGGTCTTGATGGCAAGCTTGCCGGCGCTGCCCGCCGTGCCGGTGGCGTGGAACGTCACAGGCGAACCGGACAAGCCTGCCGACGTAGCAGTCAGCGTATTGGGTCCGGCGATCGAACCCAGAGTCCAGCCGCCCACCTCGGCGATGCCGCTCGCATCGGTGACCGCGTTGGCACCACCGATTGAGCCGCCACCGGTCGCCACCGCGAAGGTGACCGCCACACCCGCCACTGGATTGCCGCCGCCATCGGTGACCAGCACCGCGGGATCCACTGCGACCTGGGAACCGGCGGTCGCGGTCTGGTTGTCACCCGCCTGAATCGCCAGCGTGGCCGCAGCACCCCCGGTGAGCGCGACATTGGCGCTGACCTTGGTAAGCCCCGTTGCTGAGAAGTCGAGAACCCGCGGACCCGCGGTTCCGCTGATCGCGAGATCGGTGAAGGTGGCGAGACCCTGAGCATTGGTCGTCTTGGTCGCAATGCCGGTCAGAGTGCCACCGCCAGTTGCAATGCCTGCGGTGACCGAAACGCCAGTTGAGCTGACGGGATTACCGGCAACGTCCGCCACCTGAATAGCGGGTTGCTGAGCGAACGGCACCCCGCTCTGCGCCGAGCTGGAGGGCTGCGTCGCGACAATGAGACGAGCCGCCGCTCCCGCGGATAGTGCGATGGACCCGGATACCGCCGAGGTGAGCCCCGACGCTGTGAAGGTCAGCGTGTAGGAGCCTACCGGGCCCGAGAGAGCGAGGCCGCTGAAGGTCGCCGTGCCATTCGCGTTGGTGCTTACCGTCAGAGTCCCCGCCAGGGTCGCGCCCCCACCCGTCACCGAGACCGTCACCTGCTTCCCGCCCTGGGCCACGGGATTCCCCAGCGCATCCTGCAGCTGAATGACCGGCTGAACCGCGAGCACTACTCCGTTCTGCGCCGAGGTCGAAGGCTGGGTGGACATTGCCAGCTTGCTCGCAGCACCGGCCTGACCAGTGGCATTGAAGAAGACGGGACTGCCGGTGAGCGGGTTGTTGCTTACATCCAGAGCGCTCGCGGCGACGCTGTTGTTGCCAGCGGTGGGCCCCAGCGTCCAATCGCTCAATGTGGCAAGGCCCGAGGAGTTGGTCGCGATCGTTGTTACGGTACCGCTGGCAGTGCCATCCGACACGGTGCCGCCACCGGCGGTGACCGTGAAGGTGACCGTCTCGCCCTGGACCGGGTTGCCGTTCGCATCCGTGACCTTCACTGAGGGAGGTGCGCCCACCGGTGATCCGGCCGGGCCTGACTGGGTCACAGTGGAGACGGCAACGATCTTGGTTGGCTGAGCAGCCGTTGCGGTGGCCGTGAAGGTGACCGGCGTCAGGTTGGCGGAGGCGGCGTTGACGGTGTTGGTGCCGGCGGTCGGCCCGAGCGTCCACCGAGTAAAGGCCTTGCCATCGGTGTCGGTAATGCTGGTGGTCGGATTCACCGTGCCGCCACCGGTCGCGATGGTCCAGAGAACCGTCTTGCCTGCAACACCGTTCCCGTTCGCGTCCTTGACGATGACGACGATGGAATCAGTCAGCTCGAGCCCGACCAGCCCGAACTGTCCGTCGGTGACGGGATCCTTGACCATCGTGGTCGCGGAGCCAGCGGAGGCGGTGTGGGTGAAGACGAGCGGCGATCCGTTGAGTCCCGCGGCATCGGCCTCGGCGCTTTGGGGACCGGCGGTGTTGCCCAGCACTCGCTGGACCGCGGCCTGTCCGTTGGCGCCGGTGTTCACGGTCGCCGCGCTGACCGTACCACCGCCAAGCGCACTCCAGCCAACGGAGAAACCGGAGACGGGATTGCCGAACTGGTCGGTGACTTTCGCAACGAGTGAATCGGCCAGCGCGGTGCCGACCTGGCCGGTCTGCTGATCGCCTTTTACTGCGGTGATGGTTGCAGCTGGACCTGCGAGCGCGGTGGCGTGAAAGGCTGCCTGATTGGGTTGCCGGCATTAGATCTTACCTCAGCCTCGACGTCCTGATTCCCATGCAGTATGGCCCAGTACCCACCTGGATCGTGCACGGCCATCGTCGTCTGTCTGAACGGTGTCGGGGATCAGGTCGGCGCCGGCATTAGCGCGCCACGAGCTCGAAACACCACCGGCGTAGTCGCGACGGGACCGCATCGTTTCGAGTTGGTGACTACGGACGATCAGCGAATCGGCGAGGGGGGTCCCGACGACGCCCGTCTGATCGATCGCCCCCAATCACATCGATGTTCGCCGGCCCAAGATCGCCAGGCAGGGAAAGGCTGTCCTTCGTGCATTGGAGCGACGCCACTCCAAGCCCGAGCAGGCCAACCCATCCAAGCAGACGAGCCGATTTGTTCACAGGGGCAGAATGGTGACCATGGTCACGAAGGGATGGCATTCCATATGCCGCCCCGGGGAGGACTATCGTAGCCGGAAGTGTCTTTTAACGCTAGGACTTACGAGTTTGGTTGGGGGCTGACTGTAGCGGAACCGCTACACCGGCCACGAGCCGACGCAGCGGCCCGTGACCGGTCCTCGATCGCGGTCAGTGGAAGGTGATGGCAAGGCCCATGTTGAGCATCCGTTCTTCCTGGATGTCGTAGTAGTGGTCCACGAAGTCCACACTCGGCGTAATCGAGACGTCCTTCGCGATCCGGACGTCGTACCCTATGCCTGCCACAAAGCCCCAGCCATTCCGCTCAGTTTGGATAGGAGTCGGCGGCGAGTAGTAGAGGCGGAGGTCATCTCGGGTCCACCCTGCCCCACCCTTGAGAAAGAATCCCCCCCGTGCCACGGGATAGAGCTGTCCGATGATCATGATGCTACCGAGCATGCGCCGATACTGAGGGAACTCGTGGATCCAGAGCTGCCCTTCCCCGCCGATCGTGAGATTCTGGCCCACGGTGAGTCCGGCCTTACCGGACACCACCCCGCCCCAGATGCCGTTGGCCCAGCCGAGACCGTCATAAGCATTGAATGACTCAACACCCGCGCCGGCGCCAAGGGAGGCCCAGATTCCCGAGCGGCGGTTGGGATTGTTGTCGGACTCCTTCACTTCGCGAAGGCCGCATTGGCACTCGTGCTGGGCCGAGAGCGGGGCCGTCATGGTGCCGAACAGGACGGCCATGATGATCAGTCGAAGCCACCGCATGACTATTCCTCCGAGAGTAATTGGTCGAGATCGCTCTCATGGCCTGACCAGGTGATCATCAGGCCAACGTTCAACAGTTTTCCGTGATAGGTCCGATCGCCGGCGAGGGTGAAGTGTTGCCATTCGACGATCGGCGAAATCACCAGCTCGCGATTCATCCGAATGTCCCAGCCGGCTCCTACCACGTAGGCCACACCGACATCGAGCGTCGCCAGCTCATCGTAGGCCATGTCGTACACGCTATAGGTCGCCAAACCCGCGCCTACTTTGAGAAACGGTCCCACGGCTCCGAGGGGATGGAGCCGCGCAATCGCGAGCAGAGACTGCAAGGCTCCGATGAAGTCCTCCTGGAAATCACCGAGCCAGCCGACATACTCGAGCCCGAGTCCAGCGTGCTGGTTGAATCGCCGGCCGACCTCGGCCGTCAGGGTTGCGCCAGTGGAGCCGGGCCCGTACGTCTTGCGCACACCCGGATAGCGGAGGGCCCGGCTCCCGGCTCCCAGTGCGATCGATTCCCACCACACCGGCTTCGCTCGATCCCGGATCTCGCGCAGATAGGGATTGGGTCCGGACTCCATTTGCCCGCGGGAGCGGCGCAGCAGCGTGTCAGGGACTTCCTCCTCCAGGTCGCTCGAGTCCGGCAGCATGGAATCGGCGACCCATTCCGGGTCCTGCGGATCCTGAGCGCGGAGCGCGGTGCTCAGCAGCGGCATCAGCATTGTCAGAGCGAGCGCGCATCCATGCCGCATCGGCTGACTCCGGTCGTGTATCTTTGTCGGCGTTGACTGACGGACCTTCACGACGCCCTCGGGCAAGCGATGGGCCTGCCTGAGGGCCTCCAGCTAACTCTTGATCTGTCGTTGCGTTAGCGGCCTCAATCACCAACCGTGGCCGCAATTCATGTCCTCCCGCTCAGACACGCATGTCCCTCTCGATGACGCGTCGCTCACGACTTGCCTTCCTCGCGTGCGCTCTGCTCGCGGGGCTCATCTGCGCCCGACTCGGCTTCTGGCAACTGAGCCGGCTGCGGGAGCGCCGGGCCAGCAACGCGCGGATCCTGGCGAGCCGGGAACTTCCCCCGATTGACCTCGACCATGGTGCGCCCGACAGTGTGGCGATCAATCGGATAGTGCGAGCCAGCGGGAGCTACGATTTCAACACGGAATTCGTGATTCGGCGGCAGTCGATGGAGGGGGTGCCTGCGGTGCGAGTGGTGACCCCGTTGCGACCGGCCTCGGGGGACACGGCGGTGCTGGTGATTCGGGGTATCGTGCCGTCAGCAGATGCGACAACCATAGAGGTGGACAGCCTTCGGGAGCCGGGACCGCAACGGGTCGAAGGAATAGCCCTCGCGATTACCACGGAGCCCGGCGGCGGAGAGCCTCTGGAAACAAACGGCCGAACCACCTGGAGCCGGCTGGATCTCGCAGCTATCCGGAAGGCGCTGCCCTACCCTGTCCGCGGCCTGGCGATCCTGCAACGCCCCGACTCGCTCCTTCCCACCTTCCCTCGTCGCATCGAACCCACTCTACTCGACGACGGGCCGCACCTGAGTTATGCGGTGCAGTGGTTTTCGTTTGGTCTCATTGCAGTTGTAGGCGGGATCGTACTGACGAGTAGAAAGGACTGAGGAGCAAGGAGTAGAAGTAAGAGTCACGACTGGGGGTGAAAGCTAGACCGGAAAAGGGTGCCTGCTCTAGCACCTCATCCCGAGGACACCCCGAGCGAAGCGAGGGGGTCCGAGGGATCCAGCCTTCTCATTCACTGTTCGCCCGTTCACCCCACAGTCCTGAGTCCTCTCAACCCCTCACTGACTCGTCCGCGCCCCTCCATCCAACTCTTCGATCGTCTTCGTCGACGGCTCCCTCTCCTTCTGATCCTTCTTCGCCACCGCTTCGGCCTGACGCAGGACCCGGAGAACGTTCTCGCCCGCCAGCTTCTTGAGATCCGCGTCGCTCCAGCCCCGGCGAATCAGCTCGGCGAAGAGGGCCGGGAATTTCGAGACGTCTTCGAGTCCGTCCGGGCCGGCGTCAATGCCGTCGAAATCGCTGCCGATGCCGACGTGATCCACTCCCGCCACCTGCCGCACATGTTCGATGTGGTCGGCCACCTGGGCGAGCGTCGCATGGGGGACCGGGTGACTGGCGCTGTATTCCCGCGCAATCCGCCGCCGTTCCGTGGTGTCCGTCACGTCCTTGAGCAGGGTGTCGATGGCCTGTCCATTGGCCGTCTCCCCCTCCCGCACAGCGCTTGAGACGAAGCCAGGCACGAAGGTGACCATCACGACTCCGCCGTTCTGGGGCAATCTCGCGAGAATCGAATCCGGAACGTTGCGAGGGAAGTCCACCAGCGCACGGCAGGAGGAGTGGGAGAAGATCACCGGAGCTTCCGCAACGTTGAGCGCATCGCTCATCACACCGGGTGACACGTGGGACAGGTCCACCAGCATGCCCAGTCGGTTCATCTCGTGGACCACTTCCTCGCCGAAGCGAGTTAGGCCATCGTGGCGCGCACTGTCCAGCGCGGCGTCGGCCCAGTCCAGCGTCACGTTGTGGGTCAGGGTCATGTACCGAGCACCCAGGTCGTAATAGGACCGAAGCGCACCGAGGGAATTCTCGATCGCGTGGCCGCCCTCCATGCCGAGCAGGGACGCGATCTTCTTCTGCTTCTTCGCGTTTACGATGTCGTCGGCGGTGAGGGCGAGCATCAGACGATCGGGATAGCGGGCAATCATCCGGCGCGCGATGTCGAACTGCTCGAGCTGCACCCGGGCGAACCCGCTGTCCTTGATCTCCCCGGGGATATAGATGGACCAGAACTGTGCTCCGACCCGACCCTCGGCGAGGCGCGCGAGATCGGTCATTCCTTTGCGCGGAGTACGGAGGTCATACGCCGCAACGTCGCGGGGAGCGCCTTCGGCGGTTCGGATTTCCCAGGGGAGGTCGTTATGCCCGTCGATCAGTATGGTCTGCTCGAGCAGTTTCTTCGCATGAGCGAGCTGCGCGTCGGTCTGGGCCATGAGGGGAGAGACGAATAGTGAGGTCAGCGTGAGGAACGACAAGCGTAAGCCCATGAGTTCTCCTGAAGGATGGACAATCAGTCACGTCTGATTTGCCTGCTCCCTGCTCTCAATTACCTGTTGGCTACCTGCCGCTTCGCCCGGCGTCCGATGCCCTGGATCTGCACCACGCCTCGTGCCGGGGAGGAATTCCGGACAGATGCTCTGGTCGAACTCATAGGGCCCGCCGTGCTCCGCATCGATCCAGGGAAATCCCCGGCACACTGCGGGGTAGGAAGGGTCGCCGTGAACGATGCAGACGTTGTTCTCGAGGAAGACGCAGCGTCCTCCCCGCACTCGAGTGCGCCACTCACCCCAGCGAGTCTGGTAAAGCCGGTCTGCCCCGAATCGCTCGCTCAGGTCCTGGGCCTCGTCATCCGTCAGTGTCGTCCCATAGGCGCAGCAGGCCGACCCGTGAGGGCAGGGGTAACAGGGCAGCGGCCGCAGGTCCTCGGTCATGGTCAAGGTCAGGATCCTTTCCCCACGACCTCGACCACTGCGCGCCCATCCAAAGGCTCAAAGGGTTTAACCCGAAGCAGCGCCGCCAGAGTCGGGGCTATGTCTACTGTCTCGATCGAGCGGGTGAAGAGTCCCGACCGAACTCCCGGACCCATGAATACGATGGGCACGCTGAGGTCGTCGGGATTGGTCGTCCCATGCGTCGTCGAGGTTGCGTCGTCCGACCAAATGTAACCTGGACTCAATGAGGCGCAGAGCAGCCAGGGCAGATCATCGGGAAGGCTGCGCCGCCAGAGCGTTGCGTCTGACTCCGGGGAACCGGGAAGCGTCCGCGCGGTGTAAACCCGGGCGACTCCAGGAACCGCCTTCAAAGACTCGGCGAGCGCCACGGCCACGCTATCGACATCCAGTCCGCGAGTCCGCAATTGATCCAGGTCCGCGGTGAGCAACCCGCTGTCGAAATAGAGCCCGGGCGATTTCACCCCAAGGGCCTTAAGGGTGGAATCGGTGCGTTGCTGAAAGGCGGTGGGCGAGACTCGGCCTGCGGGGCGACCGTTCAACCGCGCGTCTTCGGGATACGAGGTAACACCATGATCCCCGGTCATGATGACGAGGGGAGCCTGACCTTTGAGCAGCGTGGTCAAGGAATCGAGAAACCATCCGAGGGTTCGATCCAGCCGGAGGAGCTGATCGTGCAGCTCACGCGAGTCGGGACCGAATTCGTGGCCTACGTAATCGGTAGTCGAGAGCGAAATCGCCAGCACATCGATGCCTCGGCGGCGTCCCAGCTGCAGGCTCCGAGTGCCTTCCAGCGCGACATCGAGCGTGAGCGAATCCATCCACGGAAAGCTGAGGGCCTGACGCATGGCCTTATCGGGATCGTCCGGGACCCGGTGAGGGAAGGTGACGTCGCGGCCGCCCTGCTCGAACGGTAGTGAATCCGGCTCGGCGTACGCCGAATCGGGGAGGAGAAGCGTCCAGCTCCGTCCCGCCAGCCCCGCAACCGCCCTGCGATCGTTCCACCCCGTGAGCCACGAGGGCAACGTGTCGGCGTAATACTGGCTGGTGACAAATCGGCCGGAGGCATACCAGAACACCGGACCTCGGCTGGACCCGATCGGAAGAATCGCGCCCCGGTCCTTGCCTGAGATGGAGAGAAAGCGAGAGTCGGAATCTTTCGCGCGCAGCCAATCCACCAGGGTGCTGCCCCGGAAGCGACGGGGGGACGCCCCGTTTCCGGTGTTCACTCCAACCAGCGGAAAGTCACGGTCGGGGACTCCGAAGTAGTTGCTCGGGATCCCCGTGTGGGCCGGGTTCCGCCCGGATAGCAGCGTCGCGTGCCCCGGAGCAGTCTCGGTAATGGCGTGGGCTTGCCTGGCGTTTGGGAAAACGGCACCGCGGCTCAGCATCCGGGCGAAAGCACCGCGCCACTGGCCGCGATAGCGCTCCAAGTAGTCCCCTCGGAGCTGATCCACGGTCACAAGGATGACCAGGTGCGGAGGTGCCGCGTGCAACTGCGGTGGCACCGCCAGCAGACCTGACACGAGACCTACGATCGAGAGGCGCCGAAGAGGCTTGCCGGTGGCAAACGGGAGGGGATTCTGCGATGTGATCACTGCAGTATATCCGTACAGTACGATATCATAAATTATTTGTCACCAAGAAGTTACATACATTGGCACCGTTTTGGCTCTAAACAGATCCGAAGTCAAAAAGGTGTCGTTCGCGTAAACACGAACCGCCCGATAAGAGCACACCCGGAGCGATCCGGGGCCGCAAAACTAGAGGTCTCCCGTGAAAGCCGCGAGAGATAGCTCGGTGCCGAAGGTGGATCAGTGCGGAGCGTGATGCGAATTCGAGCCGAAATCCGGCTCCCACGTGTCGCGCTTTTGTGTTCTCGGGCATGGGAGAACCCATGCCGCAGTCGTCCAGGACCGCCCGCAAGGCGGAGCCCCAAGCTGGTCGCATCCAAGGAGCCCCATTGTTCTGCCTTGGCCTGCTGGTCTCGATCGCCGCGTGTGAAGCTATGGCGCCGTCTGCGCCGCTCCCGGAGAACGCCCAGTTGATGTCGGCGCCTCCGCAGTTCATGGAGTGGTGGCAGAAGACCGAGGAGTGCTCCGGTCTCCGGGGCGACGCTTCACAAATCGAGTGGTATGTGGTTCCCAACGTCTCGGTCTTCTCGACGGGCGACGGCGAAAAGGTCGGCTTGTGGACCCGCTCCAGTGAGGGAACCCGGATTATCCTGGCCGGAAACTATATGCAGAACGAGCTGGTTGTGCGGCACGAGATGCTGCACGCCCTGCTGGACCACGAAGGACATCCCCGCGAGTATTTCATCGAGCGCTGCGGCCTCACCTGGGATTCCTGGCACGGCGGCAACTAAATTAGCTCCGCGCTCTCAGGGCGGCTGATCACAAGAACAAGAGCACAGAGATTATAACGGTCTCTGTGCTCTTCGCTTTCTGAAGCACCGCCTGTTCGCTACGGCTGACTGATCGGTGTTGGAGTCTCTCTCTGGAAGACAGTCCCGTCGCCAAGCTGGCCGAGTGAGTTATCACCCCAGCAGTACGCCTGCCCGCCGATGGTCACTCCGCAGACATGGTCTGTGCCGGCGGCGATCGAGGCGAAGCTGATCCCGCCGGCGACCAGGGTCGGAGCCGTCGCATTGTCGGTGCTGCCGTTTCCGAGCTGGCCGGAAGCGTTGTAGCCCCAGCAGTATGCCGTGCCACCGGCGGTGAGGCCACACGTGAAGCTGTTGCCCGATTCCAGTGAGCTGAAGGTGAGGCCGCCGGAGACTGCCAGCGGCGTCAGGCTTTCAGTGGTCGTGACTGTATCCTGCCCCAACCGTCCGTTGAGGTTGGATCCCCAGCAATAGGCGGCTCCGCCGGTGACCAGTCCGCAGGTGTGAACCTGGCCGGGGGCCACCAGAGTGAAGAGCAATCCACCGACGACTTTCGAGGGCTGATTGGTATTCGCTTTCGGGGCGTCGTTCCCCAGCTGGCCGAAGCCGTCAGCACCCCAGCAGAACGCTGCGCCGCTGGTCCGCACGCCGCAACTGTAGAAGGCCGCGGCAGCGATCTGGGTCCAGGTCCCCGAAACCAGGACCGCACTCGGTGTAGTGACGGGAGCGAGTGGTGCGCCGTTACCTAACTGTCCTGAGCCGTCGGCACCCCAGCAGAAGCCCGTGCCGGTGCTGTTGATGGCGCAGGTCTGGCGGCCGCCGCTTCCAGTACCGGTCGAGATGGCCTGGAACACCATTCCACCCGAGACGGGATGGGGCACCGAGTCAAGCGCGGTGGTGCCGTTGCCCAGGGCACCATTTGTGTTGCCACCCCAGCAATACGCGACGCCGGCATTGGTCAAGGCGCAGCTATAGAGCCGTCCGGCCGCGATCCGCGAGAAGGTCTGCCCGCCAGCGACGGCGGTCGGAGTCGGGCGGTTGGTGAGGCTGTTGTCGCCCAGGGCGCCTTGACTGTTATCACCCCAGCAGAAGCCCACCCCATCCACCGTCACGGCGCAGGAGTGCCCGCTGCCGCCTGCGATCCTCGCGACCTGGAAGGTTCCTGTCGCATCGAAGTTCACCGTCGCGGCAACCAGCGCGGCGCTTACGCTCACGGTGTTGCCGCCGACCGAGGTGCCCAGAGTCCATCCGGCCAGAGTCGCGATGCCGGTCGCATCGGTGGTGACCGGATTGGCCGGACTCACGGTCCCCGCACCCGCCGTGACATTGAAAGTCACCGCAGCACCCGAAACCGGATTGCCGCTCACGTCAGTAACCTGCACCGAGGGCGGAGTGGCCACGTTGGCGCCAACTCCGGCGTTCTGATTGAGCGGCGAGAGCGCCAGGATGTTGGCCGCAGGTCCCGCAGTCAAAGTGATCGCCGACGACGTGACGGAGGTGAGGCCGGTCGAGGCAAAGTCCAGTGCGTAAGCGCCGACGGTGCCAGTCAGGGATAAGTCGGTGAAAGTCGCGACGCCGGTGGCGTCGGTGTTGATGCTCACGGTGCCGCCGAGTCCCGCGCTTGTGGGCGAGCGGGAGACGGTCACCGGAGCCCGGCCTGGATCACGTCGTTGCCGAACTCGTCCTGCAGCCGAATCACCGGCTGTTGCGCCAGAACCGAACCATTCTGGACCGTGGTCGAGGGCGCGGTGCTGATCGCCAGCTTGGCAGGCGGCCCCGCCTGCGCGGCGGCATCGAAAGCCACCGGTGCCAGTGATCCGACTGATGCGTCGAGGGTGTTAGACCCAGCGACGGTGCCCAAGGTCCAGCTCGTGACCTGTGCAATGCCGCCCAAGCCGGTCGGACTGCTCCCGCCAGTGACGCTTCCACCGCCCGCGGTCACAGTGAAGGTGACGGTGACCCCAACCACGGGATTTCCGCTCGCATCGGTCACTTGTACGGTCGGACGGTTGGAGACCGGCTGTCCGACGGTGCCGCCCAGAATTGTCGAGGTGGTCGCCACGATGGTTGCTGGCGTTCCTACCAGTACATCGATTGCCCCGGAGCCGACCGAAGTAAGTCCTGGGCTGGTAAACGTCAGGGTGCGAGGCCCGACCGTTCCGATGATCTCGAGGTTGGTGAAGACGGCGGCACCCGTCGCATCGGTGTTCTCGGTCAGGGTCCCGTTGAGCGTGCCACCCCCGGAGGTGATGGAAACGGTGACGGGGACGCCGGCTTGAGCCCGATCATTCCCATAGGCGTCATGCAACTGCACGACCGGCTGCTGGGCAAACACACCGCCACTCGGGACGGCGGGGGAGGGTGGCGTGGTCAGGACGAGCGCGGTCGCGGTACCCGCCGTTCCGGTCGCGTTGATGGTGACCGGAGTGAGTCCGGTGACCGAGCCCTGCAAAGTGTTGGAGCCAGCGGCCGTGCCAAGCGTCCAGGAGCCGACTGCGGCAACACCGTTGGCGTCGGTTGTAGCGGTGCCGCCGGTGATCGTGCCACCGCCGGTTTGAACCGTGAAAGTGACGTCTACCCCCGACATCGGGTCGCCGTTCTGATCCCGCACCAGCACGGCCGGTGCAATCGGAACCGCGGTAGCAACCGCTGCCGTCTGGTTGCTGCCGACGCTGATGCCGATGCTGGTTGGGACCTTGGGAGCCGGCCCGGTGCTATCGCTGCCGCTGCAGGCGACCAGGTAGGCCAGCGCACTGACGAGTACAACCCGGCGAGGGAGGCGCATCACGAATCAGCTTTCAGGATCGGGGTTGCGCTGCTGGTTCCCTCAGCGGCACAGGAGGACGGGCGCTAGAGGCGAGAACCGTGCCCGTGGTCGGATTCGCGGGCACTGTTTAATCCTAATGCGTGGTATGTATGTAAGCTATTGAATTACTTGAAGTTACTGGGACTGGCTAAGTGATGAAATATGATACAGAGGCGAGGGTGAGCTCTATTCGACTCGCGTTGCGCAAGCAAAGCCTCGGAGCTGCAAAGGCTTGCCGGTCAGTTCGGACCGCTCCCCGCCGTGGCCCCGGTGGGGGCGGGCAGGTACAGATCGAAGACCTTCATGACGACGTCTCGCGGCTTGATGTCGGTCCGGTTTTGCAGGAAGTAGATCGAGAAGTGTTGGCTCCGGCAGCGGAGAATGTAGGAGAGGTAGCCCTCCCAGCTCCCCGAGTGCCCTTCGTAGTGATAGCCATTCCGGTCGGCGATCCCCCAGGCGAACCCGTAGTCCACCGACTTGCCATCCACCAGGCGCCCCGGTTCGAACGCGTCCGCGAGAGTGGTCTGCCGCACGAGTTGATCGGTATACAGGGCGGCGTCATAGCGCGCGAGATCCTCCACCGAGCAATAGACCGAGCCGGAGCCCACCAGGTTGTCGAGCGGGTCCTGGTCGTTGGCGGTGAATTTTTTTCCCGACTTGTCGTAGCCTCGCGCGCGCTGGGGTTCGGCAAAGCGGGTGGCGTTGGGCATCGAAAAACAGCCGGTCATTCCGGTAGGACCAAACACCCGCTGTCGGAGAAAGCCATCGAGCGATTGTCCGGAGACATGCTCGACCAAGGTACCGAGCAGGTCGTAGCCGGCGTTGCTGTAGACGAACTCCCTGCCCGCCGGTTTCGGCGTTCCCCAGCGGTGGAGCAACGCCAGGGCGTCGTCGTTGGTTGGCATCGGACTCGAGGCGAGCAGCAGTTTGTAGCCCGTCGAATCGTCGTAGTAGTCGGGAATGCCGGAGGTATGGTGGAGCACCTGCCGGATGGTGAGCGAATCGCCGAATCGGGCGACCTCAGGCAGGTGCTTGCCGACTGGATCGTCGTAGTCGAGCCGGCCGTCCTGATGCAGCATCATCAGGGACAGCGCCGTGAACTGTTTGCCCGTCGATGCCATATGGTATCGAGTGCCGGGGAGATTCGGCTTCCTGGAGTCGAGATCCGCGAGCCCGTATCCCGCGATATGAACCACCTTGCCGTCCCGGATCACGACGATGGAGCCGCCCGGCTCGTTGGACTTGATGGCGGCCTGCACGATGGCATCCACCCGAGGGTCGCGCGGTGCGTTAGATTGGGCGGCCAGAGCGGGCGCCACAACGAAGAGCAGAGCACCGAGTGCCACCAGGCGGCGCAGGACCGTCATGCCTGACTCCGATTAGTAAGGATCGCTGAAAGTATCGGACCCAGAAGCCAAACGAAACCGGTCCGTTGCACGTGCCGTATCCGTTCTGACTCCTTCATTCATAGTTCTATATGAGACGTTTCTGGCTCGGCCTGGTCCTTGGTGCGCTCCTGCTCCCGCTCGGTACTCTCGGGGCGGCGGCACTCGGCCTCATGGGGACGGACACGGCGCCCAATCCGCCGCTCTGGGAAGCCAAGCTTGCCCGACTCGCGTTCACCCGGTCGGTTGCGCGACACGCCGATTCGATTCCAAATCCCGTCTCTCCCAGCGAAGACCAGCTGCGCATCGGACTCCGGATCTATTCCGGCAACTGCGGCGGATGCCATGGATTCCCCAATCATCCGAGCAGTTTCGGCCTCTCCTTCTATCCGCGGGCAAAACAATTCGCCGAGACGCCACCCACGCGTCCCGATTGGCAGAACTACTGGATCATGACTCACGGGATCCGGCGGACGGCGATGGCGGCCTGGGTAAACGAGCTCCCGGAGGAGAAGCGGTGGCAGGTGGCGACCTTTGTGAGCGAGCTGGGGCATTTGCCGCCGGCGGTGGACAGCGTGTGGAGGCGGGCTGGAGGAGATTGAAAATTGGTAATTGGTAATTGAAAATTGAGAGCCGAGGACATTCCGGAAACGAAGACGGCTCCGTGAGGAGCCGTTGACGTTGATGCGCCGCGTAGGAATCGAACCTACAACCTAGTGATTAAGAGTCACTTGCTCTGCCAATTGAGCTAGCGGCGCTCTATAGCCCCAACGGGAATCGAACCCGTCTTTCGACCTTGAAAGGGTCGCGTCCTGACCGATAGACGATGGGGCCATGGCCAGAGACGAGTACCGAGTTGAAAGGATAGCGCTAACGGGATTCGAACCCGTGTTTGGGCCTTGAGAGGGCCCCGTCCTAGTCCCCTAGACGATAGCGCCAATACCTACAGTACCGGGTACCTAGTACCGAGTACCGAGTACAACGCTTTCCCTAGCCACCTTCTCACCTTTTATCAGCATCTCGTACTCGGTACCCGGTACTAGGTACTCGGTACTAGATGAAAAAGCAGGCCCGGCAGGAATCGAACCTGCAACCCCCGGTTTTGGAGACCGGTGCTCTACCAATTGAGCTACGGACCTAAGCGGTCAGGCGGGATGGCGGTCAGGCGGAAAGAGAAGCCTGGGTTCGATCCAACACGATCGCATTCGATCCGCTTTTTCCTACCGCCCTCCCGCCTTTCCGCCTTCCCACCCTAGGGTGGCTGACGGGACTTGAACCCGCAACCTCCGGAGCCACAGTCCGGCGCTCTAACCACTTGAGCTACAACCACCACGGCCCTCGGCCGACGGTCCCGAGCCGGGGGAAACTATCGGACGGCCTAGGGTCGGTCAAGCTTACGCCAGCCCTCAGGATAGGGTGTCCCAGAACCTCCGTTGGAGGAGTGCCGTCCCGGGATGGGAAGGAACCGGTTTGCCGTCCAATCGGGCCACCGGAACGATGCCCCGAGCCGCATTCGCCAGGATGATCGGGATCCCGTTCAAGGCATCCCGCGGCACGACTCGCTCCGTAACCGGGCCAATTTCGGCGATCCGTGACCGCGAGACGCTGGGCAGGATCCCCAGCCGCAGGGAAGGTGCGACCAAGGTCGGCCCATCCCACCAGAAGACCGTCCAGATCGTACACTCGGCGACCATTCCCTCCGGCGTGAGCATCAGCGCATCGTCCGCCCCGGCACTCTCCGCTTCCGCCGACGCCTCGGCGAACTGGGTTCGATCAGCGGTCTTGTGAGGATAGGGTTGGTGCGCTTGCCGAGCTGTTATCAGCCGGACCGGCTCGACCGAGCCGACCTCACGCTCGGTGACCTGCTTCCCCTTCATACCTACTACGATCCGTTGTACCCGATCGGTTCCTCCCGAGGGAACTTCGAACTCGAGAGGAAACGGAATCCCCAGAGTCCTGCAGCTCGCAACCAGCCGGCGGAGATGCAGGTGCCAGAGCGGCGCGCGACCATCTCGAACTCGCACGGTCTCGATCAGCGAGGGAGTCTTGAGCATTGGGCTAATCTAGCGGGAGTCCCACCATGCTTTGACCCCGGTCGCACCCATGATCAGGGCGCCGCCCAAGAGCGCTCCCGGTCCCGGCGCCTCGCCATGAACCAGCCAGGCCCAGAGGGGATTCAGCGCGGGTTCGAGGAAGAGCAATAGTGAAACTTCAAGAGCGGGAAGCTGCTGGATCCCTCGGGTGAGCCAGAGGTATGCGAGGCCGATCTGGAACACGCCGAGGTAGAGGATGATGCTCCAGTCGGTCACGCTGTGGTGGCCCAGCGGAAGGATTGCGGGCAGGGCAATGAGAAAGGCAAAGAGATTGCCCAATCCGACCGCGGACGCAGGTGACCCGCCACGCTTTCCGATCCACCGCATGCCGATCAGCATGAGGGCGTAGGTGATGCCGCTCAGCGTCGCCAGGATATTCCCGCGCACCGGATCGGGGGCGGTAACGAACGTCTCCTGGCGACCCACGAAGAAGAACGCCATGCCGATCCCGATCACCAGCATGAAGCCCAGGTCTCGCCGCCTGATGGGCTCGTTGAGCAGCAGCGGACTCAGGACGAGGATGTAGACCGGTGCGGTATCCTGAAGGAAAATCGTGCTGGCCGCGGTCGTGAGCTTGTTGGCGAGGACGAACAGGACCAGCGTGGCGGCGTAGGCGAGTGAGACCAGCACCGTGCGGCCCAGCTCGGCGCCCCTCCCCAGCCGCCTCGCCTCGGGTACCAGCAGGCAAACGGCGATGGTCGCCAACCCCGAGCGGAGACCGGCCACCTGCCAGCTGGTGAACTGGGCGGACTTGATGGCCGCACCGCCGGTCGAGAACAGCAGGGCCGCTCCCAGAACGTAAAGCCGGGCACGGGCCAGCGAGGTGTTCACCGCTGGTCCGTCGCTTCAGCCGCCCTGGTCCACTCCGCGAATGCCTCCTCCAACTCGGCGCGCGTAGCCTCAAGCTCGCGGGACAACTCCTCCGCGCGTAACGCGGTGGCAGGGTCGGTGTAGATGGAGGAGTCCGAGAGCTTCGCCTCCAGCTCGGCGGCACGGCGCTCCAGGGTGTGAACTCTGGCCTCGGCCTGTTCCGCTTTGCGCCGCGCCGTTCGTGCCACCGACTGCTGGGTGCGAGACTGAACCGGCTGCTTGCTGCTTCGCCGAGGCGCAGCTGCTTTCGCGATTGCCTGCTGCCGCTCGGCCCGATCCGCTTTCGTCTCCTCCCAGTCCTCGAATCCACCCCCAAAGTCCTCGATGCGTCCGTTCTCGAGCGCCCAGACTCTGGTGGTAAGTGCTCTAAGCAGTGCCCGATCGTGGCTCACGATCAGTACCGTGCCCTCAAACACCTCGATCGCGTCTTCCAACGCTTCGATCGACTCGACGTCCAGGTGATTGGTCGGCTCGTCGAAGACGAGCAGATTGGCTCCCTCCAGCATCATCATCGCCAGGGCCACCCGAGCCCGCTCTCCCCCTGAAAGACTTCCCGCTCTGCGCAGAACTTCGTCTCCCGAGAAATCGAAGCGACCCAGGTGGCCCTGAACCTGTCCGCGAGTCCATGCGGGGCGCATGTCGTTGATGATGTCGAACAGGGTCTTCTCGTGAGGAACCTGAGCCAGGTCCTGGCGATAGAACGCGACCTGGACCGAATCGCCGATGCGCGCCGAGCCTTGAGCAGGGGGACGTTGGCCGAGCAGGGTCGCGAGCAGTGTGCTCTTCCCTGCACCGTTCGGTCCCACGAGTCCGGCGACGTCTCCCCGCCGGATAACGGAGGAGAAGTCTTCCAGCAGCACCCGGTCTTCCACCGTGACGCGGACGTGGTCCGCCACGAGCGCCTGGTCTCCGCCGCGGGCCCGGATGTCGAAGCGGATCGCCATCGATCCCTGGTCTTCGGGTGGGGAGCTGAGTCGCGGGAGTCGGGTGAGACGACGACGGCGGCCCTTCGCCTGACGCGTATCCTGCCCCGCGATGTTGCGGCGGATGAAATCCTCTTCCGCCGCGATGACCTTGCTCTGCTTGTCGAACGCGCGCTGCTGGCTGAGGCGACGCTCGGCGCGCTGGCGCACGAAGTCCGTGTAGCCGCCATCATAGGTCTGCCCGGTCCCACCCTCGAGGTGCAGCACGTGATCCGCGATGCCGTCGAGAAAGGCGCGGTCGTGGCTCACGATCAGCACGCTGCCGGGCAGAGCGCGCAGGTGCCCCTCGAGCCACTGCGTGGTCTCGAGGTCGAGGTGGTTGGTGGGCTCATCGAGGAGGAGCAGATCAGCCGGTGTCACCAGTTGGCAGGCGAGACCAAGCCGGCCCCGCTCGCCGCCGCTCAGAGTGCCGATCAGTTGGGTCCGCGCCCGGTCGGGATCGAATCCCAGGCCTTGCAGAACCGCCGCGACCCGAGCGTCGATCGCGTAGCCATCGGCGCGCTGGAACTGCTCGAGATCACGGTCGTAGCGCTGCAACAGGTCATTCGGTGCGTGCTCCCCCAGCTCTCCGATTTGAGCGGCATGGGTCAGCATCTGGTGCTCCAACTCCACCAGATGGGCGTAGGGAGAGAGGGCGGCGTCCCACACCGTTTCGACTCCGGGGAACTCCCGATGCTGGTCCAGCATCGTCACCCGGAGCCCGCTCGCCCGGCTCACGATGCCGCTGGTAGGATCCTGTTCCCCGGTGATGAGCCGAAACAGCGTGGTCTTGCCGCTCCCATTGCGACCCAAGATTCCCCAACGCTGCCGCTGGTCCACCACCAGGTTCAGGTTTTGGAAGAGGATGTTCCGGCCGTACTGCACCGAGGCCGAAGAGATGTTTAGTAGAGACAAGGACGGTGCCTTAGGCCATAAGCCTTAAGCCTTAGGCTTTCGGCTTAAGGCTTACGGCATTAGGGGCGAGCCAGGAACCCCACTCTTCTACAGCAGAACCGATGGTGAGACGGCTTCCCTCCCGAACCAGCGGAGTGCGCAGCAGGAGAGGTTCGCGGGTCAGCAGATCGAGCCAGCGGTCATCCGAGTACGCCGCCGACTTGAGGCCAAGCGCGGTGTAGCGTTTGGAGTCCGGGTCCACCAGGGCCTTCACCCCGAATTTCTGCGCGAAGCGACGCAGCTCGCCGAGTGAGGCGGCGCGCTCTTCCAGGTCCACGAAGTGCACGTTGATCCGTCGCTCCGCGAAGAAGCGGAGCGCCGCCCGCACGTCGGGATTCTTCCTGGTGCCAAAGATCTGGGGGTTCATGCGCGGGAGGAATGTAAGAGGCGCCGGGAGGGCCGGTAGGGGAAGAAGTCGATGACCTCGCCGGCACGCGCCAGCTCCTGCATGCGGCGCCAGAACTCGACGCTCAGCAGGTCGGCGTGGACCCGCATGAACGCCTCACCCAAGCGCGCCCGGGCAGAGCGAGAAAGGCGCGAAACTCCTCGGGAAACACGTCGCGCTCGCCGACCGAGAACCAGGGTTCCGCTGAGAGCTCATCCTCGACCGTTCGCGCCCGAGGCATCTCGCGGAAGTTGCACTCGGTCAGAAGGCACAGTTCGTCGTAGTCGTAAAAGATCACCCGGCCGTGACGGGTCACCCCAAAATTCTTGAGCAGCATGTCGCCGGTGAAGATGTTTGCGGCGGCGAGATCCTTAATCGCCTGCCCATAGTCCAGTACCGCCTCTACCGCATCCTCGGCACTGGCCTCACGGAGATAGAGGTTGAGCGGCGTGACCCTGCGCTCGGTGTAGAGATGGCGAACCCGCACCCGCTCACCTTCCACCAGGACGCTGGTCGCCGCGACGTCTTCCAGCTCCTCCAGCAGACCCGGAGCAAACCGCTCCCGGGCAAACTCCAGATCCTCGAACTCCTGGGCATCGGCGAGGCGACCTACCCGGTCCCGGAGGAAGACCAAGTGATACTTGTTCATCACTTCCTGGCGGGTCGTGGTCTTGGGCGCTCCGAAGTGGTCGCGGATCACCTTGAAAACCACATTGAGGGATGGGAGGGCGAAGACGCTCATCACCAGGCCCTTGTCTCCGGGGGCCAGCTCGAAGCGGCCATCACCCTTCTCCAGATTCCGCAGGAGCGCTCGTACCAACTCGGTCT
Source organism: uncultured Gemmatimonadales bacterium (assembly GCA_963821525.1). GTDB lineage: Bacteria > Gemmatimonadota > Gemmatimonadetes > Gemmatimonadales > GWC2-71-9 > DATBGE01. Next base: position 407,883 of record CAWGED010000019.1, read on the forward strand.
TGCCATGCTTGTGATAGCCGAGTGAGGTGTACAGCTCGTCTACAGGCTTCTGCGGCATGAGGGTGCGGAGGAAGTCCACCATCGCGCGGGGGCGCTCCAGCTCTACCTGGAAATACGAACGGGTGAAGCTGAATACGATGCTCACTTCATCCGAGGTGGCGAGGACCGCGTCCACTTCGACTCCGTGGTCGCCGTGAACCAGGGGCAGAACGAGGGGCAGGTAGGTTCCACCGATCCGCAGCCGGCCGATGAGATAGGTTCCCTTGTTGCGATAGAAGGGGACCGGGACGACTTCGATGGCGTCGAGCGACACATCGCCGCTCTGGCGCTTGAGCTCTTCCGCCAAGGCATCGGCGGTCAGTCGGGCATCGAGCTCCAGGTCGCGGAAGAGCGGAGAGAAGGGGAGGTCTCGAAGAAGCTGCTCGATCACCGCCTCGATCCGGCCGCGCACCACGTAGGTTCGCAACACCGGCTCGACCAGGAGCCGACGGCAGGGCACGAAAGTCGGCGTCCTCGAAGTAGACTCCCGACGCTGGTCCCGATACTCGTACCAGCTGGCGGGCCACCGAATTGAAGAAGGTCAACGCCAGCTCGGGATTGGGCTGACCCGACGCGATTCGAGCGTACTGAGTTCTCAGGGCCTGCCAGAGCTGGAGCTCGCTGTGCCCAGGACCAAGCGATCGCTTCAGGTCCTGAACCACCCAGTTCACGAACTGGCGGTAGAGCGTGAGCCGCTCCATGGCATCCTGCTGACCTCCACGCCAGTCCCGTTGGATGAAGCGTGCGGCAGCACGGCGGGTCACCAGTCCGAACTGTGCCTGGTGCGCGTCATAAACCGCGAGGATCGCCTCGGCGGTTTCCACGACCAGGCCGTGGCGGAAGATGCCGTCGGGGACGGGGTCTGAGGATTCTTCCATGCAGGTATATTGCTGCTACACTGGCAGGAACGGAACGTACCACTCACTCCTCAGTCCTCCTCACTCGACTATGACCGCTCCGACCTACGACCACCTCACCGCCCCGGCGACCGGCAGCCGCATCACCTTGGTGAGTGGGAAACTCCGCGTGCCGGATCAGCCCATCATTCCCTTCATCGAGGGAGATGGCACCGGGCCCGATATCTGGGCCGCGTCCCGGCACGTCTTCGATGGTGCGGTGCGGAAAGCCTACGGTGGCAAGCGGGCGATCGTGTGGTTTGAAGTCCTGGCGGGAGAGAAGGCGCGAGACCGGCTCGAGTCCTGGCTGCCGGAAGACACCATTCGCGCCATCGACCACTACCTGGTAGCGATCAAGGGGCCGCTCACGACGCCGGTTGGCGGAGGGTTCCGCTCGCTCAATGTAGCGCTCCGGCAGAAGCTCGACCTCTTCGCCTGCGTACGCCCGGTGCGCTGGTTCACCGGCGTTCCCTCGCCAGTACGCCACCCGGAGCTGGTGGAAATGATCATCTTCCGGGAGAACACCGAGGACATCTACGCCGGGATCGAATACAAGGCGCGGAGCGAGCAGGCCAATCGCATCGTGCAGTTTCTCCAGAAAGAGTTGGGGGTCTCGACCATCCGGTTTCCGGAAACCAGTGGCATCGGGATCAAACCGATCTCGGAAGAAGGCAGCAAGCGATTGATCCGGGCGGCGCTGGACTACGCGGTGCGAGAGAAGCGGAAAAGCGTCACGCTGGTCCACAAGGGCAACATCATGAAGTACACCGAGGGAGCCTTCCGGGACTGGGGATACGAGGTCGCTCGCCAGGAGTACGGCGCGGTGGATCTGGATGGAGGTCCGTGGTGCCGGTTGCCGCAGGGCATCGTGGTCAAGGACGTGATCGCCGATGCCTTCCTGCAGCAGATCCTGACTCGCCCCGCGGAATACGACGTCATCGCGACGATGAATCTTAACGGGGATTACATCTCGGATGCTCTCGCGGCGCAGGTGGGCGGGATCGGCATCGCGCCAGGAGCCAACATCAACTATCTGACCGGTCACGCCATCTTCGAGGCGACCCACGGCACGGCGCCCAAGTACGCCGGCCAGGACCGGGTCAATCCGGGTTCGCTGATCCTCTCCGGGGAAATGATGCTGCGCTATATGGGCTGGACCGAGGCGGCAGATCTGATCATCAGGGGTCTCGAGCGCAGCATCGGGCTGAAGCGGGTTACCTATGATCTGGAACGCCTGATGGAGGGTGCCACCCTCCTCAAGTGCAGCGAATTCGGCGCCGCCATCGTCGATAACATGTGAGTGTTGCCGGACTCGAATAGTTTTCGATCATGGCGGACTTTGACCGGACCATCCAGCGCTTCGCGTCGGCGGACAGCCAGCTCAGGCTCGAGTTGCTGCTCGACTATGCCAGGAAGCTGCCCGCCCTGCCCGAGCGCTACCGGCTCGCGAAAGAAAAGGGGGAGAACAAGGTGCCGGAGTGCATGTCTCCGGTCTTTCTCTTCCTGGAGGCGAACGACGGCAAGCTCACCCTCTTCGCCGATGCCCCGGTTGAAGCGCCAACAGTCCGGGGATTCGTGGCCCTGCTGGCGCGGGAGATAAAGGACGCGTCTCCCAAAGACGTCGCCGCGATCCCCAGCGACCTGCTCGATCGCCTGAGGCTGACGGAGCTGCTGGGGATGACGAGGATGCAGGGGCTGACCGCGATCGTGGCGCGGATAAAGACGGATGGCGACGGCGGGGATTGCCGATTGACGATTGCTGATTGCTGATTGAAAACATGGACGCCTGGCGTTCAATCAGCAATCGACAATCAGCAATCGTCAATTACTTCTCGATCGGCACCCTCACGCTATTCCCCCACTCGGTCCACGATCCGTCGTAGTTCCGCACCATCTCGAAGCCAAGCAGGTAGGTAAGGGCGAACCAGCTGTGGCTGGAGCGCTCGCCGATACGGCAGTAGGCAATCACGTCGTCCTTGGGCCCCAAGCCCTGCTCTTCGACATATAGCCGCTTGAGCTCGCCCGCCGTCCGGAAGACGTGGGTATCGGGATCCACGGCGCGGGCCCACGGGATGCTCCTGGCGCCGGGAATGTGCCCGCCTCGCACCGCGCCTTCGTTGGGGTAGTCAGGCATGTGCAGCCGCTCTCCCCGATACTCCTCGGGACTCCGCACGTCGACCAGCTTTCCCTTCTTCGTCACGTGCGCCAGCACATCCTCGCGAAAGGCGCGGATGGCCCGATCGTCCCGCTCGCCTACGGTGATGTTGCCAGCGGGATATGACGGCACGTCGGTCGTGAGCGGGCGTCCTTCATCTACCCAGCGGGCGCGTCCGCCATCCATCAGTCTGAGCCGTTCCAGACCGAAGAGGCGGAAGACCCAAAAGGCGTAGGTCGACCACCAGTTGTTCTTGTCTCCGTAGAAGACCACGGTCGTGTCCGCGTTGATCCCCTTGGAGCGGAGGAGGGCCTGGAACCGCGTCCGGTCGAGATAATCCCGCTGCACCGGATCGTTCAGGTCATTGACCCAGTCGATCTTGACCGCGCCGGGGATGTGCCCGGTGTCATAGAGCAGAAGGTCTTCATTGGATTCGATCAGCCGGACCGATCGATCGTTCAGTCTCTCAGCAACCCAATCGGTGGAGACCAGCACCTCGGGGTGGACGTAACCCCGCGTTTCGATCGGCGTGATGGGCGCCGCTTTTACCTGCGTCATAGAAACCTCCCGAAATGAAGCGGCCGCAACTCTGAGAGGGAGCCGCGGCCGGCAGACCAGCAAGAAAGGTCATTTTGCGCGACGGCTTACCCCCGCCACCCGGGCGGCGAGAGGTGACTGCAACACAAACCGTTCGCTTCGCGCTTCATGGGGTACAAATACGACCGCGGCAGTCGGGATGTCAAGATGGGACATGCGGCTGTAACGGCAAAGATGCGTCCTCCGGGTATTTCGGATACTATATGTAGCATGAGTAATCGATACCGCCGATCGGGCGAGACGATCACTGCCGTCGCCTGGGCGCAGGCTGCGCCAGGGTGCGCGGATCTGCTCCGGCGGGGCGCGTGGTATCCTATTGTCAAAGAAGAAGATGAAGGCCACGTGGTACTCGACGTGGACCAGCAGCCGGTGCGGGTCAGCCGGGAGGATCTGCGGATCCGTCCCGACCGCCCCGAGACTTGGAGCGTGGTAGTGCGTACTGGGGTCATGCGACCCACGCTTTCAGGGGTCAAGCTGGTAACGACTTACGCGGTCTGCCCCGATTGCCATGCCCGCCAGGAGTTCGAAGGCCATCCGGACACTCTGATCTGCGCCCGCTGCCGCCGAGCTGCCAAGGTGGATTGGTCCACGACGCTCTGAGGCGATGAAAAGCGTGGTCTGGGAACGCCAACGCTGTCTGGCCGCCATCCGTACATCCCGGTGGCATGGGTCGCCCCATGAGTCGGGGCCGAGGCGCGCGAACCAGACGGCAACGAGGCGAATCTGATCATGGGGCGTACCGGCCAATGGGCCCAGTTGCGAGTCCGACGGCCGCTGACACCGGCGCGAGATGCGCGTCATCCCCCGATACCGGGACTCAAGGTCCCGAGTCGAACCCCCCGCCGCGCCAGATGGATATCAGGGCTCGGCAGCCTGCTGCTCCATCTCGCTGTCGCGATCGTGGTGATTGCCAACCTGCGAAAGACCGAGACCGCCGCTGAGCAAAAGGCAGCGGAAGACAACAAGGGGCCCAGAGAAGTCCAACTGGTTTACATCCCACCGCCACCGAAGCCGGTAGCCAAACCGCAACCACCGCCACCGACCCAGCCTCCTGCGGCGCCACTCACGCCGGGCCAGGACCAGACACCCGGTTCACTGGCCAAGGTGAGCCCGAAGCCGGAAGAAAACCCTAACGCTCCGCCCGAAGCGAAGCGTTCGGAGGCAACCGCCCCCGAGACCCAGGTTCCCCCAGACGACGGTGGCGCCACGAAGCATGAAGAGCAGCCCGTCTCGGCCTTCGCGCCTCTGGCGAAGAGGGCGGAGACGCCCAGTATCGAGTCCGAGGCCCAACGGATCTTCGGCCGTCCTCTCACCAGGGCTGGCGAGGAGTCCGGCGTTCGCGATTCGCGTCCCTGGGAATCGCCGCTGGATTGGACGTCGAATGGGTGCACGGCTCCAAAGCAGGATGACTCCACTGCCGCTGACAGCATGGGCGTGGTTCAGGGCCGCGTCTTCCGGGAGAACGGCCGGCCGTTGCCCGGAGCACATCTTCAGGTCCTCGGCACCCCCTACTACACCTATTCGGACCCGAACGGCGCTTTTCGCCTGGTCTTCGATCGCTCGCTGGTGGACAACTGCCGGACTCAGTCGGTCCGCGTCTGGGCTCCGGGATACCGGGCGCGAGATCTGATTCTGTATGTGGGGCCGGCGACGAGCTCGGATGTGGTACTGCATAACCACTAGCCGTCAGCCGTCAGCTATTAGCGGTTAGCGATTAGCTGTTAGCCGATTAGGGAAGAGACCCTCCGATGGAGTTGCCACCGGAGGGTCTCGTTCTTTCAGCGTCACTGCTAATCGCTAACCGCTAATAGCTAACAGCTAGTTCGGCGCGTGCACGGACACATTCCCATAGTCCCGGTTAAACCCGATGCCGGGCCCATGCACGTTGAAGCCGTAGTTGTTGTCGATCTTGGCAATGTACTGGCGCAGTGAGCCGGGGAACGAGTGGGTGCGCGCGTTCTTGCCGAAGGGGTCGGTGTACCAGGTCGTCGGACCATCCTTGTTGTCGATCTGGTTGCTGTTGATGTCTACTCCGCGCCGGACCCCGTCGAACAGCGAGCGCGGGTCGTCATAGGTCAGGTTCAGGACGGCGCCATTCTGGGTCGAGTTGTCGCACAGCGACCCCTGCGCCCGGTTACCCGAGGCAGTGACTTCGTAGCACACGGAGATCGGCCGACCGGTGATGTCGGTCAGAGACGGGTCGTAGAACCGGCTCGGGAAGAACACCTGATAGTAGGGATCGAAGTGGGCCAGGGTGTGGCCGTCCTGCGTCCTGACGCTGTTGGAGGTCTGCCAGCTCTCGTGCAGCGCGGAGAAGAAGTCCGACTGCTGCCCCGGAGGCACCAGCATGAACTGTTCGACGCAGGTACGGTCCGGGATAACCCGCTGGCCGCCGCCGTTGGGTGAATTGGCCGGCACGGCAGGTCCCACCTGGACGTGGACATTCCCGTCGCAGGTGCGAGTGAATTCGCCGGGCGTTCCGATCGCCGCCATGAAGACGGTGTGCAGCTCGGTCCCGTCGCTGCACTTCAGGTGGTAGACCAGCTCGTGCAGGTTGTTGGTAAAGGCATCCTTGGAGTGGGTGCCCTGATGCAGCTTGGTCAGCACGTCGCACTTGACCTTGAAAAGCGAGCCAGCGACGTCGCTGCCGAGGTCGAACTCGACGTCGTTCTCCCACTCGACCTTATGGCCGAAGTGATCCTCGTGCCGCACGTTCTGCGGGTCGTAGGTGTCGAGCGCCTCATTAGCCAGCCCGAACGGAATCGGTCCCACGTCCTGATAGAGCTTGGACCCGCGCGGGTCACGCCCGTGATCGTGGCCAAAGCTGCAGCCGGTCGCCGGGTCCACCGGCGGGTGCCAGGTCGGATAGCGCTTCCCGTCAGGTCCAACCACCGAATAGGCGTCGTGCTGGGCCTTGGTACAGGTGTCGTTGGGTCCCGGAGTCCACTGTCCGTACTGGAAGCTGGGGCCGATCTCAGACGGCGGATCATATCCCTGGAATCCGTCGCTCCCGCAGGCCACCACCCAGAGCAGAGCCTGGGGCAGCAGTATCCAGCGAGCGGCGCGGCGCGAAGCTCTCATCGAACGGATCATCAGGACCTCCTGCCCACGGGCTTGGGAAACGGCTGAATCGACTGCGTGACCGGTCGGGACGGGAACATCAATGGAACGTCACCGACAGGCCGACCTGAATCAGACTGCTGTTCGCCGAGCCATCCACGACGGTGTCATTGAAATGGAATTCGGAGCTGCTGGTGCCGATGAAATTGGCGTAAGGGCCGATCGCGACACTCTTGGAGATCGCGACATCGTAGCCGACGCCGATTTGCCCGCTTACCGCGGACGTCTTGAAGTGATCGTCATCCTTCGAGGCGGAGTACTTCGAAAGCCCGCCACCGGCCTTGACGTAGAAACCACTGCTCCGGCTGGGGTACATCCAGAACGAGAGGCCGAATGAGCCGAGCAGCTTGCTGACGTCCTGCTTGTCGTACCAGGCATCGACCTCGAGACCGAGCAGGAATTGGTCTGTGAGAGCGAAGCCCATCTTGGCAAAGCCGGAAACGTCGCCCTCGCGACTCTCCTGGCAGAGGTTGCACGACAGCTTGGCCGACCCGTATCCAAACCCGAACCCAATGAAGGGACCGCGCCGCGAAGGGACATCCTGCGCCTGGAGGCTGACCGCAGCCCCGACCAGGGTCACGATGCTGATTGCCAGACAAAGCAACGTTCTCGGCTTGCCGTGCATAGCGAAGCCCCTCGACACGAGTAATCAGATCACAGGGAATGCAGCGAAAGTGCTTACGACAGCGTTAAAACGACTGTGATTTGGACCACAGTGGAAGGGCGTGCGAATGCTTGACGGCTAGAAACGAGACGGGAGACGCCCCGGTGGAGCGCCTCCCGTTTGAGAGCGTCGAGACTAACGAATGATCCGCAAGCCTACGATCCGGCCCTGATCATCCACCAGGTAAATGGGTCCCTTGCGGATGTCGTTCTGCAGGTTCATTCCGGCTCTTGAGACCGACGCCATGAGCGGCGGGGGTGCCGGAATGGTGAATGGGTCGGCTTCCGAAACGTTCACGGTGTAGCCCAGATCCTGAAGCGAGGAGATGGTGGTCCGGCTCATCGGATTCGGGGTGCTGCTGATGAAGCCGGTCATCAGCTCGTTATCGAAGATCGCCTCGCGCCAGTGGGAGTCGGCCGTCCCCGGGCCACAGGTATTCTCCACCGGGACCTTCGCCCCGCTATAGGTGCTCCCACCGTTCTGGGTGTTGAACGCGGAGATGGCGATCGCCCCGCTGAAATGGGTGTCGCAGGTCGGCGGCGGAGGCGTGCAGGGACTGGCCGGCGGCGGTGGCGGCGGATTGCAGACCGACGAAGGCGTCACGAGAAAGTTCTTGGTCGGATCGTCCCAGATGCTCCCGAATCCGAGCACGTGACCCATCTCGTGCAGAATCACGTCGTTCAACGTCCCGTTGGCTTCCATGTTGGGCAGGTCGGCGGTATCGAACTTCATGATCCCGATGACCGTCAGCTTGTTGCTGGTCCGGATGAAACAGGGTCCCGCCTGACCCAGCACCTTCCCCACCCCGTCGATGCCCACCAGGCTCACGAAGATCAGCAGGTCATCCACGATGAAATTGCTGAGCGCCGGGTCGCCCACTCCGCAGGCGTTGGCCGCCTTGTTGGTGACCACGTCCGTGAGGTCGCCGGTAATGACCCGCGACCACCGGGCGGCCGCACCGTCGAAGGCCGCCTTCTGGGCCGTGGTCGGTGTCTGGAGGTAGTTGAGCGCGATTGTGAAGTTGGAGAGGACAGTCGAGGCGTTCGCGGTGAAGGTGACCGGACTTCCGGTCAGACCGGTTACCGTTGCCGTCACAGTATTGATTCCCGCCGTTGGACCCGTAGTCCAGGATCCCAGAGTCGCGATACCGGCGTTATCGGTGACCGGGGTCGCTCCGGTGAGCGTCCCAGCTCCGGCGGTGACCGCGAAGGTCACAGTCACGCCGCCCACTCCGAAGTTGTTGGCGTCGGTGACCTTCACCGACGGCTTGGTCGTGACCGCCTGGCTCGTGACCGCGTTCTGAGTCGTCGCCGAGGTGGACGCGATCTGGGTGGCAGGCCCGACGTTGGTGCCGCCGTCGGTCGAACTGCTGCAGCTCGCAACCGCGGCCGCGGCAAACGCGACAAGCGCCGCCTTAATGGAATGGGAGCGACTCATGCTTACCCTTGTTGTATGGTTGGAGCCGAACAGCCCGCCGGCCGCCGGCACTGGCTAAAGCATAGGACCGCTGCACCAACTGCGCCACCTCGGACCTCGGCTGCTGCTTCGATTGAGGAAACGCCTGACCGTACCCGTGCAAACACACCCGACCGACTCGGCAATCGAGCTATTTCGCCCCGTCTCCCTGCATCTCGCGCAGGCTGCGCTGCTGCCACAGAACGATGGCGCCAAGCAACAGGAGACTGCCCGTCAGGATTGCGGTCGCGAGCACGTTGATCTGGGGAGGGAATGCCGCCCGCCGGGCCCCGTACACGTAGAGGGGATAGGTCACCCGGCTGCCGGCGTTGAACAGCGTGATGATGAAGTCGTCGAGCGAGAGCGCGAACGAGAGCATGGCTGCAGCCGCAATGCCGGGCGCAATGAGCGGCAGAGTCACCTTGGTTACCACCCGGAGCGGAGCCGCTCCGAGATCCATCGCCGCCTCTTCCAGGGTCCAATCGAAGCCGCGGATCCGGGCTCGCACCGTCAACGCCACGTAGCTCACCGAGAACATGATGTGGGCTATGACGATGGTCCAGAAGCCGGTCCGCGCTCCGACGTTGAGGAAGAGGGACAGCAGTGAAGACCCGAGCACTACTTCCGGCGTCGTGAGGGGCAGCACCAGGAGCAGATTGATGAAGTTGCTGCCGCGGAAGGTGTAGCGGCAGAGGGCCAGGGCAATGAGCGCCCCGAAGACGGTTGCGACACTGGTGGAGAGCGCGGCGACCTTGAGACTGAGCTTCAAGGCGTCGAAGAGCGGCTGGTACTTGAAGGGATCCCGCCAGGCATCGAGGGAGAAGGCCTTCCAGACGAAATTGAATTTCCCCTCCGGCCGGTTGAAGCTGTACAGGATGATCACGAAAATCGGCAGGAAGAGATACAGCAGCACCATCGCCGCATAGATGTCCAGCAGCCGGGAACCCACCCGACGGTACCAGGGGATGACGGCGCCGGTCCGTGGTGTCATGCGAGGTCCTCGGTACCCAGCACGCGGGCGTAGAGCAGCACGCCTCCGGTGATCACCACCATCAGCACGAACGACAACGCCGCCGCCAGCGGATAGTCCCGCACATCGAGGAATTGATTCTGGATGACGGTGCCGATCATCTGCTGATTGGGACTACCCAGCAACTCGGCGTTGATGAAGTCGCCGAGCGCTGGGATGAAGGTGAGCAGGCTCCCGGCAAAGACTCCGGGCAGCGAGAGAGGCAAAATCACTTTGCGAAAGGCGCTGGAGGGCGGGTTATACAGATCCTGCGCCGCTTCGACCAGGCGCGGTGTCGATCTTCTCGAGACTCACGTAGATCGGCAGGATCATGAACGGCAGGAAGTTGTAGGTCAGCCCGCCAACCACCGCGAGCGTGGTGTTGAGCAGCCGGCCGCCCTCCGACAGCAGGTGAACCGACTGCAGGAAATTGATTGCGAACCCGTTGTCGTTGAGGATGGTCTTCCAGGCGAAGGTGCGGACCAGGAAGGTGGTGAAGAACGGCAGGATCACGAGGCCGAGCAGGAGATTCTTGTATTTCCCAGCCCGAAAGGCCATCACATAGGCCAACGGGTAACCGAGAAGGATGGCGATGAGTGTGGCTGCGAGCGCATACTCCGCCGAACGGAGAAAATGATCCCCGTAGCCGGTGAGCGCCTGACGGTAGCTCTCCCACCAGGGCGCGTCGCCGACGGCCAAGGAGGTCTTGGCCAGGGTGAGGGTGGGGATGACGTAGAAGACGATCAGCCACAACACCCCTGGGGCCACAAGCAGATACGGCGCGAGCCTGCTCTGCCTCGCGCCGCCCTGGGCTGCTCCAGCCATGTCTGCTAGGCTCCGATCGCGTCCTGGAAAATCTTGTTGAACTCGGTGTCCTCGGCGTCGCTCAGCGCGCGGAAAACGTGGAGCCGGGCGCGGAGATCGTCGGGTGGGTTGACCAGCGAGCTCTTGGCCAGATCAGGCGCGATCTTGGCGAGTTCATCTCCGGCTCCCTTCACCGCGGAGATGTAGGGTGCGCGCCGCCACGATCTGAGCAGAATGGGCGGGATCGTAGCAGTAATTGATCCAGGCCATTGCCAGGTCCTGCCGGTCGGAGGTCTTCGGGATGAGCATGTTATCGGAGTACAGCATCGCCCCTTCCTTGGGCGCGATCCAGCGGAGATCCGGATTGTCGGCCGCCAGACCCTGGATGTCGCCCGACCAGGCGATCGCCACCGCGATGTTCCCGGCCGCCAGGTCCTCGGCGTAGTCGTTGCCGGTGAACGCGCGGATGTGCCCGCTCTCCCGCGCCTTCTTGATCCGGGCGCAGGCCTTCTCCGCGTCGGCCTTGGTGCAGTTGGCGGGGTCGGCGCCATTAGCCAGCATGATGAGACCCAGCGTGTCGCGCATCTCGGTCAGCATGGTGACCTGACCCTTGTACTTCGGATCGAAGATGTCGTTCATGCTGGTCAGCTCGCGGCCGGTCTTCTTGGGGTTGTAGCCCACGCCGGTCATGCCGGAGAGCCATGGCACGCTGTACTTGCGGCCGGGGTCGAAGCTGACATCGCGCAGGTTGTCGACCAGGTTCGCCTTGTTGGGGAACTTGCTGTCGTCGAGCGGCGCGGCGTAGCCGAGGGTGATGAGCCGTCCCGCCATCCAGTCGGTGAGGACGACGATCTCGCGGTCGATGCTCTGCGAGCGCTTGAGCGGCTCGTCGATCTTGGCGAAGTACTCGTTGTTGTCGTTGATGTCCTCGGTGTACTCGACCTTGATGCCGGTGGCCGCTTCGAAGTCGGGCACCGTCTTGGCATCGATGTACAGCGGCCAGTTGGACACCCGGACAACTTTGGTGGTGGATCCCCCGGCGGCGGCCCCTCCCCTCCTTGCCCTTGCACGCGGCGAGGAAGCTGCTCCCGAAGGCGAGGCCCCCGGCGGCGGCGGCGGTACTGCCGAGAAACTGGCGGCGGCTCAGCGCGCGACGCAGGATGCGCTGGATTTCGGCGTCGCTGTCGCGGTCATCGGTACGGCTCATGGGCGCTCCTTGCGGGTTAGGACTGCGTTTGCACCGCACCGGTCGCAAGCTCGGCGGTGCTGGCGAGGGTGAGTTCCAGCGGAGAGGGCGTCTTGCTGGGCGGTAGCAGACAAGCAGCGTCAGCGTCCCAGGACACCCAGAGGGATTGGCCGGTATCGAGACCGGGCAAGGGGTCGTCGTGTCCGACGTGAGCAACGATGGGAGTTCCGTCCGCGGTCTTGAGGATGCAGCGGATCGACGATCCCTGGAACAGGACCGCATCCACGACCGTGGGGAGGGCCGTGGCCCCATTGGCCTCGCGGCTCAGGTGAAGCCGCTCGGGGCGGATCATGACGGTCGCCGCGTCTCCCACCGACCAGGATCGAGAGCCCCCGTCGACCTGCACCAACCGGTTGCCGCCCACCAGCACGTGTCATGTCGCTTACCGGCATTGGACTGGACCGTAGCTGGCAGCAGGTTCGCTATCGCCGATGAAATTGGCGACGAAGACCGAGCTCGGAGAGTGATAGATCTCCTCGGGCGAGCCGATCTGCTCCACCCTGCCCTCGTTCATGACCGCGATGCGGTCCGACATGGTGAGGGCTTCTTCCTGATCGTGGGTCACGTAGATGAAAGTGATCCCCACTTCGCGCTGAATTCGCTTCAGCTCGATCTGCATCGCCTGGCGCAGCTTCAAGTCGAGGGCGCCGAGCGGCTCGTCGAGGAGGAGCGCGCTGGGGTAATTCACCAGCGCCCTTGCCAGCGCCACCCGCTGCTGCTGGCCGCCGGAGAGCTGGGTCGGTTTGCGAGTCGGCGAACTTCTGCAACCGGACCACTTCCAGCAGCTCCGCGACCCGCTTCTTCACGTCGGCCTCGTCGAGCTTCCGGCTGCGGGGGCCGAAGGCGACGTTGTCATACACCGACATGTGGGGGAAGAGTGCGTAATGCTGGAAGACGGTGTTGACGTTGCGCCGATAGGGGGGGACCCGGGAAACGTCTTTCCCTTCCAGCAGGATGCGACCGGTGGTCGGTTGCTCGAATCCGGCGATCATGCGAAGTGTCGTCGTCTTGCCGCAACCGGAGGGACCGAGCATAGAGAAGAACTCGCCCCGCGCGATCTCGAAATTGGCATCGTTTACGGCGACATAGTCGCCGAACCGCTTGACCACGTGGTCAACGGTGATGACCGGATCCATGGGGCGTTGTCTACCTCAGAGTGATCGAAAGGAGGGTCTGTCGAGCCCAATCTACGTCTTGTCGGAGAGTTGACAACCCGGGGGCCGGGGCCCAGAGTTATCCTCAAGACAGGCGACCGACTGCTTTTCCTCCCGCAGCAGGCGATAGCACCCAGCCTCCTCATATCAAGCCAGGACGCGTCATGAGCACTACCGTCGCTTCAACGAAGCCCGGGGTGAGCGATGAGTTGCTCGCCAGGGCCCGCCAGATCGGCGAGCAGGAAATGGCCCGGCTCCTCGAGCGGACCAAGGCCTCGGCCCGCCTCTACGAACGGGCGGTCCGCCTCCTGCCGTTCGGGGTCGTCTCGTCGTTTCAGAAGATGCAACCTTACCCGATCTACGTGACCCGGGGCCGGGGAAGCCATATCTGGGACCAGGACGGGCAGGAATACCTCGACTTCCATTGCGGCTTCGGCGCCATGGTGGTGGGGCATGCCCATCCCCGCATCGTCGAGGCGATCAGTCAGGCGGCCAGCCGCGGCACCCACTTCGCCGCCACCACCGAAGAGGGCATTGCCTTCGGAGAGGAAATCGCCCGCCGGTTCAACCTCGAAATGGTGCGGTTCGCCAACTCGGGCACCGAGGCCACGATGGACGCGATCCGGGTCGCCCGTGCCGCCACCGGCCGGGATGTGGTCTGCAAGATCGAGGGGTCGTATCACGGACATCATGACGCCGTCATGTTCTCCGTGGTGCCCAACGCGGATGTGATGGGCGGGCGGGAGCGCCCGGCCAAGGCGCCAGTCTCCCGCGGCCTGGTCAAGGACGCGTCGCGCTACATCGAGGTGGTGCCCTTCAACGACGCCGAGGCCCTGGAAAAGCTTTTCATTGAGCGGGGAAAGGAAATCGCCTGCATCATCATGGAACCGGCGATGATGAACATCGGCATCGTGGTTCCCCAGGCCGGTTATCTCCAGAAGGTCCGAGAGCTCTGCACCCGTCACGGGGTGATCTTCATCTTCGACGAGATCAAGACCGGGTTCACGATCGCCGCGGGCGGCGCCGACCGAGCGGTTCGGCGTGCAGCCCGATCTGGTCTGCCTCGCCAAGGCCATTTCGGGTGGTCTCCCGGCGGCGGCCTTTGGCGGCCGGGCCGATCTGATGCGGCTCATCGAGCAGGGCGTTTCTCAGATGGGGACCTACAACGGCAACCCGCTCGTCTCCCACGTGGGGCTGGTGACCCTGCGCGAGGTTCTCACCCCGTCGGCCTACCAGCACTTCGCCAGACTGGGCACTCGGCTCGCCACGGGATGCCAGAAGGTGATCGACCAGTACGGAATCCCGGCGCACACCGTGGATCTGGGCGCCAAGGGATGCGTTTCGTACCGGCCCACGCCCATGAAGAACTATCGTGATTTCCTGGAAACCAAGCCGGAACTCTTCTCGGCTTCCTATCCCTGGCTACTCAACCGCGGCGTCTTCATGACCCCCGGCGACGAGGAGCAGTGGACTCTGTCGGTGCAGCACACCGAGGCGGACGTCGATGTCTACATCAGCGTATTCTCCGACTTCTGCCGCGCGCTCACAGCCTGAGGGCGCGGCGGTGAAGTACCCCGATGTCCGGAACTACGTGTCCGGCCGCTTCGTGGCGGGCGGGGATCGGTTCCAGGAAATCAACGATCCTTCAGACGGCAGCGTCATCGCCCGGGTCCCAATGGGCGGCCCCGCTGAAGTGGACGCGGCCGTCGCGGCCGCGCGCGCCGCGTTGCCGGGCTGGGCTTCCACGCCGATCAAGGAGCGGGTCCAGGTCTTCTTCCGCTACAAGGCGCTGCTGGAGCAGAACCTTGCGGAACTTTCGGCGCTGATCTGCGAAGAACACGGCAAGGTGAAGAGCGAGGCCGATGCTGAAATCCTCAAGGCCATCGAGCTGACCGAATTCGCCTGCTCGATGCCTCAGCTGGTCGCGGGCGAGACGATGGAAGTGAGCCGCGGCGTCGAGTGCCGGGTGGAGCGATACCCGGTGGGCATCGTCGCCTCGATCGTACCGTTCAATTTCCCCTCGATGGTTCCCCACTGGACCATTCCCAACGCGATCGTGCTGGGGAACTGCTTCATCCTCAAGCCGTCGGAACGGGTGCCACTCAGCGCCCAGCGCATCGCGACGCTGCTGACCGAGGCGGGACTGCCTCCCGGCGTATTCAACACGGTGAACGGTGGACGCGAGGCGGTCGAAGCCATCCTCGATCACTCCGGAATCGAGGCGGTCACCTTCGTGGGTTCAACCGCGGTTGCGCGCGAGGTGTACCGGCGGGGGACATCTCATCTCAAGCGCGTGCTGGCGCTGGGCGGCGCCAAGAATCACGTCATCGTGCTGCCCGATGCCGATCCCGAGATGGCCTCGACCGGCGTGCTTGCCGCGATGTCGGGGTGCACCGGGCAGCGCTGCATGGCGGCTTCGGTCATGGTCGCGGTATCGGCAACCGATCACGTCATCTCGCAGATGAGCGATCAGGCCAGGAAGATCGTGCCTGGGGCGTGACGTGGGGCCGGTGATCTCCAAGGCAGCGAAGGAAAGGATCGAGAAGGCGATCGATGAGGCGGAGGCGGCGGGCGCCAAGGTGCTGGTAGATGGACGCAACGCCACGGTCCCCGGGAAGCCCGGGGGTTACTGGGTCGGCCCGACGATTCTCGATCAGGTGCAACCAGATATGCGCATCGCGCGAGAGGAGGTCTTCGGACCGGTGCTCTCGATCGTGCGCACCAAGACCCTGGAAGAGGCACTGGCAGTCGAGAATGCCTCGCCCTACGGCAATGCAGCCTCGGTGTTCACCGAGAGCGGTGCCGCGGCACGCTACGCGATGGAGCGGGCCAGCGCCGGCATGGTGGGAGTCAACGTCGGCGTTCCGGTACCCCGCGAGCCGTTCGGTTTCGGAGGCTGGAATGACTCCAAGTTCGGCGTGGGAGACATCACCGGCCACGGCTCGATCGAATTCTGGACCAAGGCCAAGAAGATCACGACCAAGTGGAATCGGGAAGCTGGCGTGAATTGGATGTCGAGGTGAAGCCGTCAGCCGTCAGCCCTTAGCTGTTAGCTGTTGCAGCTTAATGCTTCAATCTGCAATCGCATTGCGACGCTCGATGACAGACCACCAGCGCTCCCACCCGCCCTGTCATGCCGCCGCACGACCACAAGCCGCACCCCTACACCGGACCGTCCCGGCAAGAGGTGCTCGCGATGCGGCAGCAGTACTGCAATCCCGCGATCTTCACGCTCTATCAGGATCCGCTGATGATCGTCGAGGGGCACATGCAGTACCTCTACGACGAGACCGGGCGCCGTTATCTCGACCTGTTCGCCGGTATCGTGACCGTCTCCTGCGGGCACAGTCACCCGAAGGTCGTGGCCCGGATGAAGGAGCAGCTGGATCTCATCACCCACACCACGACCATCTATCTCCATCCCAACTTCCCGGCGATGGCCAAGAAGCTCGCCTCGAAGATGCCGCAGGGACTGGACGTCACCTACTTCACCAACAGCGGGAGCGAGGCGAACGACCTCGCCATGCTGATCGCCCGGCTGTACACCGGGAGCAACGACATCATCGCGGTGCGGAACAGCTACCACGGCAATTCACCGACTGCCATGGCGGCCACGTCCCATCACACCTGGAAGTATCCGGCCCAGCTCAACAGCGGGATCCATCACGCGATCTCCCCCGATCCCTATCGCAGCCCATTCTCAGGCACACCGGAACAGGTAGCGTCGCAGGCGGCGGACGACATCCGGCAGCTGATCCGCTATTCGACTCCGGGCCGGGTGGCCGGCTTCATCGCCGAGCCGATCCAGGGCGTAGGGGGAGCCACCCACGGAGCTTCGAATTATCTGAAGGAAGCGTACGCGGTGATCCGGGAGAACGGCGGACTCTGCATCGCCGATGAGGTGCAGACTGGCTTCGGCCGCACCGGCGATCACTACTGGGGATTTCAGAATTTCGGGGTGGTGCCCGACATCGTCACGATGGCCAAGGGAATCGGCAACGGGGCGCCGCTCGCCGCCGTCACCACCCGGCGCGACATCGCGAGCGTCCTCACCCAACGGGTCCACTTCAACACCTTCGGCGGCAACCCCGTTTCGATGGCGGCGGGCCTCGCGGTGCTCGACACAATCGACGAAGACGGACTGCAGGAGAACTCGAAGGTGGTAGGTGGGCCGCTTCAAGCAGGGGCTCAAGGAGCTGCAGACCCGCCATCGCCTGATCGGCGACGTCCGCGGTATGGGGCTCATGCTCGGCGCGGAGCTGGTCCGGGACCGCGGGACGAAAGAACCGGCCAAGGAAGAGACCTTGCAGATCCTGGAGATCGCCCGGGAGCACGGCGTGTTGCTCGGCAAGGGCGGCCTGGACGGCAACGTGCTCCGGATCAAGCCGCCCATGTGTCTCACGGCGCAGGATGTGGACTTTGCCCTCGAAGTCCTGGACGTGGCGCTGGGTCGGGTGGAGAAGTAGACGGGAGACGGGAGACAGGAGACGGGAACAGCGTGAGAAGTGAGAAGTGAGAAGGAACAATCCGATGGTACGACAAGCAAATCACCCTCCGTGGACCCGAGTCCACGGAGGGTGAAATCGTTATGATCGGAGTTCCCTCTCACTTCTCACTTCTTACTTCTCACGCTTTTTGGGGTTAGCTGCTGAACCCAATCCCCATCCGTTCCAGGAGCCGAAGAAGCAGACCGGGCGGCTCACCGGCATCCACTCTCCGCAATCCCCTGGTCACCGCGTTCACCGCCCAGGATCGCATCGGTTCTGGGGGATAGGGGAACGGTTTCTTCCTCACGAGCGAGAGGTCCAGCAGTTCACTGGGACGATCCAGCGCCAAGTGCGCGAGAATCCGTCCGGCCAGCCGGGTGGTTCCCAGTCCGTGCCCGGTATATCCCAGTCCGTAGTGCACCCGGCCCCCGACGGCCGATCCGAAGAAGGGCGTCATCCGCGTCGTGGAGCAGATCGGACCGCCCCAGGCGTACTCCCACTCCAGGCCGCCCAGCGCGGGAAAGTGGCGCTTCCAGCTATCGGTAAGAGACTGGTAGTGCCGAGCCGAGTGATCGCAGGACGCGGAGACCTCATTGCCGCGGTAGTAGGTCGCCTCGCTGGTCCCCCACAGCACCCTGCCATCCGCCGTCGGGCGATAGTAGTTGAAGAAGGTCCTGCCATCGGTGATTCCCTGCCGCCGTTTCCAGCCGAGAGTTTCCCACTGCGAAGCCGTAAGCGGGACGCTCACCAGGACGTAATCGTAGAGCGGGATGAACCGGCGAGTGAGCTTCGGCAGCAGCTGGTGGGTGTACGCGCTGGTAGCAAGCACGGCCCTCCGCGCTCGCAGCGTACCGTTCGCCGTTTTTACCACGATGCCGGAGCCATTCCGGTGGAACGATCGCACCGGACTCTTCTCGTAGACCCGGACGCCGAGCCGTTCGGCCTCCTGGCGCAGCGCGTCTACCAGTTTGACCGGATCGAGAATCCCTCCGCCGCTGACCGCGACTCCGCCCTGATACAACGGTGAGTGGAGCTCGGCCTGGGCCTCCTCGCGATCGAGAGAGCGGAAGCTGGTAACCCCCAATCGAACGGCGCTCTCGACATTCTTCCGACCTTCCTCGACTTGCGCCGGCGTCAGCGCCATCACGATCCGCCCGGTCGGCTCGAAGTCGCAGTTCAGTCTCCGCGAATGCAGGAACTCGATCAGCTCCGCGACGTTCGACTCGCCAAGCCGGGCCAAAACAGCAGCCTCGCGGGCCCCGAAATGGGCGACCGCGAGGCCGTGGGAATGGTCAACCGTCTCCGACAGCATGCCGGCGTTACGGCCGCTCGCGCCGTAGGCCACCAGCTCCTGTTCCAGCACGACTACCCGAGCGGACGGATCGAGCTCACACAGAAAGAGGGCGGTCCACAATCCAGTGAGACCGCCCCCAACGACAACAACCGTCGCCTCTTCTACGCCTTCCTGAACCGTGACCTTCGAGGCCTTTCTTTGAGCAAGCCAGAAACAGGCCTGCTCAACAGGCCGCTCAAGCAACGCTGCTATCGTCCGATCGTCCTGCCTTGTGCTGCCGCTCAGGCCAGCCCCCTCATTGTTCCTCCGCTTGCACGATCATGATGTGGGCCCAAGGCTCACCTGCCCCCATGATCCAGGGCTTTCCTTTCTCGGGCTTGATCGGCAGACCGGTCGTCTCCTCGGTGGCGTAGGGGATGTAGACCACCTGAAGTCCCTCCGGCGATTTGGCAATGCCGGTACTGGCATCGATGCTGTCGGCGGGCGCATAGAGATTGTAGAGTGCGCGCGGCCCGTCCGGCATCTTGAGCGTGCCCGCCTTGATTGCCGCGCGCCGAGCCTCCTTGATCTCCTGAGACGTCTTGCCTTGCGCCTCGAGCTCGCGCCCCATAGCCATGAAGGGCTCGAGATCCCTGTGATAACAGGCGACATGCCACGAGGCCGCCGAGGGATCATCGGCTAGACAAACCATCTCTCCACTGCCCTGTCGCAGCACGGTCATCCGGTGATAGTTGCTGTAGCCCAGGACCGTTGCGTCCTTGCGCATTTCTTCGGGGGCTGCCGTGACAGCGGCCGCAATCTGTTGCTCGGCCGAGGGGACCTGTGCCGCCAGGTTGGTCGCAGCGGCGAGGGCGATACAGCCGGCCAGGGGAAGGGCTCTCATAGTCGTCCTAACTCTCCTTGGAAAACGAAATCTTGAACCCGTCCGGGTCGGTGAGCATGAAAATCCTGGCACCCCACGGCATATCGGCAGGCTCCTGATCCAGCACGATGCCACTCGCTTTGGCGCGAGCCGCAAGCCCATCGAGATCCTGAGCGGTGTAGAACCACAGCCGCACGCCGATCCCCTTCACCCGGTCGCGGCCTTTCTTGAAGTCATCCTGGGTGAGAACCAGGTGGGCGTTGCCCGCACTAAGCTCTACGCCGGCAAGCTTGCCTTCTTCTTCCCACCGCTCGTGGACTGATGAATCCCAGCCCCTCGGTATAGAACGCCAGGCTCCGAGCCAAGTCATTGACCGTGATGCCCGGCGTGATGTGGCGCAGCCGGAGTGACTGGGGTTCATGACGCTTGGGCCGCCGCGCGGCAGACTTGGACGAGCGGGCGACTTTGGCGGCCTTCCGGGGCCGCCGCTTGGCTGACTTGGTAGGCATGGACAACTTCTCCTGGAGCATACGGGGTGACAAGGCGTCGGAGGGGCCGGGGTGGCTCACCAGCCCTCCGCAGGACATTATACTGGCTGTGGCACCGGCTCGCCTGACCCCCTCCGGCACCCGGCTTGCAGCGTCGGCGCCGCCACCCCGAACCGAGGCTTCAATGGCGAGTATTGATCAGATCGTCTCCCTGCTCGGCGACAAGGCCGATCCTCTTCTCAAGTTTTCTTCACCGAAGATCGCCAGGAACCGGCTCCACGTACCGGGACCCGACTTCATTGACCGGATCTTTGCCCCGTCCGACCGCAACAATCGCGTCCTGGTCAATCTGCAGCGGCTCCTGGGTTCCGGTCGGCTGGCCGGCACGGGATACCTGTCGATCCTGCCGGTGGATCAGGGCATCGAGCATTCGGCCGGCGCCAGCTTCGCGAAGAATCCGGATTACTTCGATGCGGAGAACATCGTCCGGCTGGGGATGGAAGGTGGCTGCAATGCCGTCGCCTCAACGTTCGGTGTCCTGGGTTTCTGCGCCCGGAAGTACGCCCACAAGATCCCGTTCATCGTGAAGATCAACCACAACGAGCTGCTCACGGTTCCCAACAAGTTCGACCAGGTCCTGTTCGGGACGGTGAAGCAGGCGGTGGACATGGGCGCAGCGGCGGTGGGAGCCACGATCTACTTCGGGTCCGAGGAAAGCGGCCGCCAGATCATTGAGATCAGCCAGGCGTTCGCCATGGCGCACGATCAGGGGCTGGCGACGGTACTGTGGTGCTACCTGCGCAATCCCGCGTTCAAGAAAGACAAGGACTATCACGTCGCGGCCGACCTCAGCGGTCAGGCCAACCACCTCGGCGTTACGATCGAGGCCGATATCATCAAGCAGAAGCTTCCGGAGAACAACGGCGGGTATCAGGCCCTGAACATGGGCGGCTCGAGTTACGGCAAGTTTGATGAACGGATCTACACCGAGCTCAGCAGCGACCATCCGATCGACCTGTGCCGCTACCAGGTGGCCAATTGCTACATGGGCCGAGCCGGGTTGATCAATAGCGGTGGCGCCTCGGGGAAGAACGATATCCAGGATGCGGTAGTGACGGCCGTCATCAACAAGCGGGCGGGAGGGATGGGTCTCATCTCGGGTCGTAAGGCCTTCCAGAAGCCCATGAAGGACGGCGTGGCTCTGTTCAACGCGGTCCAGGACGTCTACCTCTGCAAGGAAGTGACGGTCGCGTAGTGGCCGACACAGAATCCCCAAGCCGAGCGTGGTAATGTAGGCGCTATCGGCTTGGTCAAGTATCCGTCCATTGGTGGTGGGGCATGAGACGATTCTCTCCACGGGCCTTTTGGCCCGCTGCGCTATCAGTACTGCTCACCTGTTCCGATGCTCCCTCCGGCGGTGTGGCGCCGCCCTCAATACCACTTTCGTCAGTCGTCGCTAAGCGCCCTAACATCATCTTCATCTTAAGCGATGATGAAGACGTTGGAATCCACGCCTTCCTGCCTAAGACCAAGGCGCTGCTGCACGAGAAGGGGACAACCCTCAACAACTTCTTCACGACCTATTCACTGTGTTGTCCGGCGCGGGCAAGCATTCTCCTCGGCCAGTACCCCCACAACACCAAGGTCGAGTCGAATGCCCCGCCTTCAGGGGGATATATCCAATTCAGGGATCTGGGGCGAGAACAGACCACCGTCGCCACCTGGCTTCAGCAGGCCGGGTATCGGACGATCCTCATCGGCAAGTACCTCAATGGATACGACATCTCGGTAGCCGGCGCCGCTCCCCCTGGCTGGGGCGACTGGAACGGTGCGTTTGGCACCGTGTATCAAGGGTTCAACTACTCGTTGGACGAGAACGGCACGATCGTCAACTACGGTGCAGCGTCGCAGGATTTCCTCACCGACGTGATTGCCCGCAAAGCGGTCGCGGCCATTCGCCAGGCAGCGCAGGACAGCGTGCCGCTCTTTCTCTACCTCTCGCCAGTCACCCCGCACCTTCCGGCCGGCTTCGCGCCGCGTCATGCGGGCTTGTTCGGTGCGACTCCACTGCCAATCCTGCCGAACTACAACGAGAAAAACGTGAGCGATAAGCCGCTCGCCATCCGGTCCCTGCCGCTCCTCGGATCCACGGCACTGAGCGATTTGACCAGGGTTTACCGGAACCGGCTTCGCTCCCTTCAATCGATCGATGACCTGGTGGATTCAGTAGTCACTACTCTCAAGGCCGTCCACCGGCTGGACAAGACCTGGATCTTCTACCTGTCGGACAACGGCTTTCACCTCGGAGCACACCGGAGTCAGCGGGGAAAGAACCTTCCCTATGAGGAAGACCTGCGAGTACCCTTCGTGGTTCGCGGGCCACGTGTCCCAGCCGGCCGGGTGGTGAACGAGATCGGGCTCAACATCGACCTGGCAGCCACCTTCGCCGAGATTGCGCAGGTCACACCGACCGTGGCGCAGGACGGCCGATCGCTAGTTCCCCTTCTTACCGGAACCGGAGCCCCAGGCTGGAGGCAGAGCTTCCAGGCCGAGAAAGGCAGCGAGGACACCACATCAATTTTCATGGCGACGGATACCACACATCCTCAGCTCGAATTAGGAGACGCTGTGACAAGCTTCGCCGGCCTGGGGTGGAACGCAATCCGCAGCGTGCGTTGGAAATATGTCGAGTGGGGGACTGGGGAGCGGGAGCTCTATGATCTCACAGCGGACCCTTATGAGATGAGCAACCTCCTCTTCGTCGGCGGCGACACTACGGCAGTACCGGCACTCTCGACCCGGTTGCATCAGCTCATGACCTGTGCGGGCCCCAGCTGCGCGATGCTGGAAGATCTTCCCGTCCCCTGAGCCACCTACCGAAGGGGGTTGGGCCAGAATAGCTTTGCGAACCTCCTCCTACACACGATAAATCCGGCATGGGTTCCTCACCCGCGAAGCTCGACCTAATCTCTCCCGCTCTCACAATTGCCTCGACGGTTTTCCTGGTCTCGACGATGGCCGCGCAAGCCCCCTCTCCGGGCGCGGCACCCGGTCGCTCTCCGGTCTACGCCCCCCACGGAGTGGTCGCCACCAGCCAGCCACTCGCTACGGCCGCGGGTCTTGCCGTGCTCGAGGGTGGCGGGAACGCCTTTGATGCAGCGGTGACCGCGGCGGCGGTTCTCAACCTGGTGGAGCCCCACATGACGGGGATCGGCGGCGACATGTTCGCGCTGATCTGGTCCGCAAAGGAAAGCCGGCTTATCGGGCTCAACGCGAGCGGACGGTCGGGCTCCGGCATGACTCGCGACGTTCTCCTCGACCGGGGAGAGAAAGCGGTCCCCACCTATGGTGCCGAGTCCATCACCGTTCCGGGCGCGCTAAGCGGATGGGCTAAGCTGCTCGAGCATTATGGAACCATCACGCTGGCCCAGGCGCTGGGACCCGCCATCCAACTCGCCGAGGAAGGATTCCCAGTCTCCCCCATCATCGCCCAGCAGTGGGCCGATGAGACCGAACGGCTGCAGAAGGACGAGGGAGCCAAGGCTACGTTTCTCATCGACGGGGTCCGAGCACCGAAGGCCGGCGAATGGTTCAAGAATCCGGACCTGGCTCGGACCTTCCGGGCGATAGCAGAGGGTGGACCCGGCGTGCTGTACGGTGGGGAGCTGGGACAGCTCATCGTCAACCGGGTCCAGGCGCTGGGAGGATTTATCACCCTCGACGACCTGATGAGCCAGCAAGCCAACTGGGTTGAGCCGATCTCGGTGCCGTTCAAGAGTTACCGCGTATGGGAGCTGCCGCCCAACAACCAGGGCGTCGCCGTGCTGGAGATGTTGCGGATTCTCGAGCCCTACGACCTCGCCGCGTTAGGACACAATTCGGCGCCGTATCTCCACCGGCTGATAGAGGCCAAGAAGCTCGCCTTCGCGGATCTCGACCGGTACGTGGGGGATCCCGCGGCCATGAAGACCCCGGTTTCCCTGCTCTACTCCGACAAGTTCATCGCTCAACGCCGGTCCCAAGCTGAATCCGAAGCGCGCGGTCGAACGCCCGGAGCCGGGCGCAGCCATGACCCACAGCGAGACCATCTACCTGACCGTGGCCGACGCGCAGGGGAACATGGTCTCCTTCATCAACAGCCTCTACGACGCCTTCGGCTCGGGCGTTGTGGTGCCGGGCACGGGGTTCGCGCTCCAGAATCGGGGATCGGGTTTCACCATCGAACCGGGACTTCCCGAACACGGTGGGCCCCAAGAAACTGCCCTTTCACACTTTGATTCCCGGGTTCGTGACCCGCTCTACGCCACAGGGCGAGGAGGCCTGGATGAGTTTTGGGGTGATGGGCGGGTCGATGCAGCCGCAGGGACACGTCCAGGTGTTGCTCAATCTCCTGGTCTTCGGCATGAACGTGCAGGACGCGATTGACGCACCGCGGTTCCGGCATCTGAGCGGGCTCAAGGTAGCGCTCGAAGCTCCACTCGCCGATCAGGTGCGCGCGAAGCTCCAGGCCATGGGGCACCAGGTGGTCAACTTGGCACCGGGATCAGCCGGCGGGGCACAGATCATCATTCGGCTGGATAAGGGATGGGAGGCCGGATCGGACCACCGAAAAGACGGACAAGCAGCGGGGTATTAATCGTGAGTCAGAGCCCGGTGCTCGCCAACTCAGGGCACCGGGCGTGCTTTTTTTCACGCTGCGACAAAGTGGGCCCCACAGCGGTTGCACATGAACGACTGCTCCCACTTCTGCATCAGGCCGGGAAGAACCTCGTTGTTGAACTGCCTTCCTGAAATCGCAAATCGAACGGCCAGAACCGTGAGTCCCAGGGCCACCAGGGTTCCGAGCCCGGGATGGACAATGCTGCCGATTGCGTAGAACCCACAGAAGAAGGCTGCGGTGCTCCAGAGCATCCAGTGCTTCTTTCCCGGAGGGGCCGCCTGTTGGGAGAGGGCGGTCTGCTGCCGGCCGGTGGTGCTCGTACTGGTGCTGCCGAAGGCCATGCCTCCACCCGATCCAAACGCGGCGCCGCTGCCGTGGCTCACCGTGTTGATGATGGAAAGCCCCTCGTTGTAGATCAGCGACAGTTTCCGAACCTCGGTCGAGGTGCACTTCGGGCAAGCGAGATTCATGGGTACCTCCGGTGGCAGGTGGACCGGCCCGGCTTGCGGAGTTTGGGTCTGGGCCTATGATCTCCCTTGGCGGGGGCCCTGTGCGGCCCTCCCGGGAGTGCAAGCTCCCCCGCATTGCGCGGAATCCGAGGGAAAACCGTCATGTCGCATCCAGAGCTGCAGGGAGAAACACTGGACGAGATGTTCAGTGTCGCCTACGAGGAGTTGCGCCGGCTGGCCGCCAGCGTACGGAGGGACGACCCCGGCATGACCCTGAGCCCGACCGCGCTCGTCAACGAGGCCTGGCTCAAGCTGGCCAGCTCGCCCGGAGTTCAGCCCGCTTCCCGTCTCCACTTCAAGCGCATCGCGGCCCGCGCCATGCGCCAGGTCCTGATCGAGGCCGCCCGCCGCCGCAAGGCGGACAAGCGTGGCGGAGGTGCGCTCGCGATCACCTTCGATGATGGCCTGCAGCAATCCACCACCTGCGATGACGAACTGCTGGCGCTGGACGAGGCCCTCGAGCAGTTGGCCCGACTCGAGCCCCGCCAGGCGGAGATGGTAGAAAGCCGGTTCTTCGGGGGACTCGACGTCAGCGAGACTGCCCAGCTGCTCCAGGTCTCCGAGGCCACGATTCTCCGCGACTGGCGGGCGGCAAGGGCCTGGCTGGCCCGTGAACTCCGGAGGTCCTCATAGATCCGGCGCGGTGGGGACGGGTGCAGGAGCTCTTCCATGCTGCGGCGGAGCTCGACGCAACCGGGCGGGAGGCCTTCCTGAAACGGGAGTGCGGCGATGATGCACCGCTCCTGAGCGAGGTGCTTGCCCTCCTCGAGGAGGACGCCCAGCGGAGGTTCACTGCTCGATCGGGACCTGAGGCGCGTTGCGCAACAGGTGCTGGATGATTCGTCGGTGCTTCCCACCCAGCGGTTCGGCCCTTACCGGGTTCTTCAAATGTTGGGTGAGGGGGGAATGGGAGTCGTCTACCTCGCGGAACGGGAGGATCTCGGTACCCTGGCCGCGGTGAAGCTGCTGCGGGATGCGTGGCTCTCTCCCGCCCGTCGCGAGCGGTTCGCCAGCGAGCAGCGTACCCTGGCTCACCTGAATCACCCGTCCATCGCCCGCCTGTACGACGCGGATACCCTCGCGGACGGAACGCCATGGTTCGTCATGGAGTACGTCGAGGGTGTCCCGCTCACCCACTATTGTGCCGCGCACGGATCGAGTATTGCAGAGAGGCTCGAGTTGTTCCGCGCCGTGTGCGAGGCGGTTCAGCACGCCCATCGCCATCTGGTAGTACATCGCGATCTCAAGCCCTCCAACATCCTCGTCACCGCCGACCGCACGGTGAAGCTGCTCGACTTCGGTATAGCCAAGCAGCTGGAAGGCCTCGAAGCCCCGATCGAGCAGACCCGGACCGGCCTGCGGCTCATGACGCCCGCCTACGCCGCTCCGGAACAGATCCGGGCCGGGCGGATCGGCATCCACACCGATGTCTACAGCCTCGGCGTGGTGCTGTACGAGTTGCTCGTGGGGCGACTGCCGTTCGATCTGACCGACAAGACTCCCGGAGAAATCGAGGCGATCGTCACCGAACGGGAGCCGGAGAAGCCATCGGTCGCCGCACGGCGGATGGCCGCCCTCGGGGGAAAGGCTCCCGCCTGGCCGGGTAGCAGGTCCGCGGCGGCCGATCTCGATGTGCTCTGCCTCACGGCGATGCACAAGGATCCTCAGCGCCGGTATCGCACGGTCGAGGCGTTGATCCGCGATATCGATCACTACCGCCATGCTCAGCCGCTCGAGGCGCGAGCGGACACGCTGGGATACCGGGTCGGGAAATTCGTGAGACGGAACTGGCGCGCGGTCGCGGCCACGAGCGTGGCGTTCGCCGCCGTTCTCGCGCTGGTGATCTTCTACACCGTCCGGTTGACCAGGGCGCGCAACACCGCCGTCGCCGAAGCGGCACGAACCCAGCGGATTCAGGGCTTCATGATGAAGCTCTTCGAAGGGGGCGATGAAGAGGTCGGTCCCACCGACAGCCTGAGAGTGCTCACGATCATCGATCGCGGCTTCGAGGAGGCGAGGAGTCTCGACGCCGAACCCGCGGTGCAGGCCGAGCTGTACCAGACTCTCGGGAGCATCTACCAGAAGCTGGGCAACTTCGTCCAGGCCGATTCACTCCTGCGCTTCGCCCTCGAGCGCCGCAAGGCGATCTTCGGTCCGGACCATCCCGAGGTCGCCAGGAGCCTGGTAGCGCTGGGGTCGCTCCGGGTGGATCAGGCGGAATATGAAGAAGCGGAGCTGTTGATCCGCGAGGGGCTGGCGATGAGCACCAGGGACCTTCCGGCCGGACATCCCGACGTGGCCCGGGCGACCGAGGCGCTGGGTCAGGTCCTGATCGAGAAGGGTGACAACGAGCAGGCGATCCAGGTCCTGGAACAGCTCGTCCAGCTCAGGGCTCCCGCCGGACCCAATTCGGCGGACATGGCCTCCGCCCTCTACGAACTCGCCAACGCCCACTTCTATGCCGGACACTACGCGGAATCCGACTCACTGAACCGGCGGGTCATGGAGATCTATCGCGAGCTCTACGGCGATCACCACCCGGTCATCGCCGACGGGCTGATCAACCTCGGCGCGTCGCAATTCGACCTCGGCCACTACGCCGAAGCGGAGAAGTACTACCGGCAAGCTCTGGCGATCACTCAAGCGACCTACGGACTGAACCACTACAAGACCGCGGCGGACCTCACCATGCTGGGCCGCGCACTGGTCTTCGAGAAACGCGATTCCGAGGCGACGGTCATGCTGAAGGAGGCGCTCGCCATCAGAGAACGGGTCTACGGGCCGGTGCACCCCAGTGTCGCGTCGACCCTGAACGAGTTGGGGAATATCGCCTACGCGGCGGACAGCCTGGACCAGGCCGAGGCCTATTACACGAGAATGGTGGACATCTACCGGAAGGTCTATCACGACCACCACTTCCGGATCGGGATCGCGATGGCGAACCTCGCCGGCGTGTACATGGATCGGAAGGAATACCCCAGAGCGGAGAAGCTTTATCGGGAGGCGCTGGACATCTACAAGACCACGCTCGAACCGACCAACATCAATGTAGGTATCGGGAAGATCAAACTGGGAAGGAGCCTGCTGCGTCAGAGTCGTTTCACCGAGGCCAGCCGGGAGAGCCTGGCAGGATACCAGATCCTGATCACCCAGACCGATCCTGCGGTGAGTTTCCTCCGTGCCGCCCGGAAAGATCTGATCGCGGCCTACGACTCGATGGGCCAGCCGGAAAAGGCTGTGAAGTTCAGGGCCGAGCTGGCCGACACGGTGCAGCCCCGAACCAACTGAGGTCGACCACAGTTCAGGGAGCCGAACTCGCTCCGGTATCGCCGGTCGAGTCGGGCGGTACCTTCAGGTAATGCAGGGTGAACGAGCGGCCCTGCATCATCCCGTCCAGATCCACGAACGCAATGAGCCGGGTGCCACCCAGGCCCAGCTCGTACCTGGTTTTCACCTTGCCGCCGCCGTCCACCTTCCGCTCGACCACGATGGCGTCGTGATCCCAGCGGGCAGTGGTTTCCACGGTTCCGCCGCCCTCCACGGGCTCCTCGAGCTTTTTCCCATCGAGGTGGAGGGTCTTTACACTGCCGGAGTCGTCGACCACGGTGAAAGTCGAAGCCTGCGCATCGATGCGGATTCGCTTCGGCACCCGCTTCGAAAGCACCATGGTCTCGCGCATGCGGGCCCTGGCCTTGTCACTAAACTCGGGGTGCCGCCCGCCATAACCAGGAGTCGGCTGCCGGGGCTCCCCTCCGGCCGTTCCGGTCGAGGGCTCACCCCAGGAGGGCCGAATTGGCAGCTGGCTGTCGGCTTGAGCGCTGCCCGAGTCGAGGCCGGCCTTGGCCATGTCCAGTCGCCATTCTCCGTCAGGACGGGCTTGGGCCGCGAGAGCGGGGGCGCAGGCAAGCGCGAGGAGGAGGAAACCTGCGTGAGATCCCTTGGTACGAAATCCGAGCATTATGACCAAGCGCCGGAGCGCGAAGAAAGACGAACGTTGAGAGAACCTGAACCGTTCATACTGACGCCTGAAAAATAGCGAAGTTGCACCACATTTTCTCTGCCAGCGCTACCCTTGCGTGGATTACACCGGCGGGCATAAAATGAGCCACATGGGGGCCGGTGGTGCACCGGCTTCGAGGTCCGTTCGGGCGGGAGAGACTCGTCAGTTGCGGGCGCGGGAGGCTTCGGCCTCGACCGCGCCCGTTGTGCTTATACGAGGAGAAAGAAGAAGTCCCGGAAGCGAACTTCCGGGACTCTCCAGCATCGCAGCACAACGATCAGCTGCCTGCTCTGCTCATCTTGTCTACGTCGAGGCGGTTCTTTCCGGTCAACCGGTTCCACGCGTCATGAACGGCATCCTTGACGTTCTCCCACGCGGCGCCGCCTGGACCCTTGGCCTCGAACTTGTCCCAACCGGTCCTCAGGTCCTCCTTCGCCTCATCCCAGCTGCGGCCCCTGTGACGGTGAGTTGAGACATATCCATAGAAATATGCCGGTCGCAGTTCGTCATACGCGCGACCCTTGGCGTAAGGCCGGGAGGCGTAGTTTGCCTTCCACCAGGCATCCTCTTCATCCCAGCCGGCATCAAAATCGTGCATTGTCCTTCACCTCCGAGAACATGTGAATGAGAGCTGCTGCGGAGGTACGGTAACTCGAAGGTGAAGGGATCGGAGTGATCGATGTCACGGCGATTATTGCGCATTTGCGCCCGACCCGCGTAGCGCAGTCATTCTCCTGTCAGGTCGCGATGAACTTGCGATTCAGCTTCATTACCGGTTCACGAGGCGCTGCCTGCCGCCGGCACGGTTGTCTTCGGGGGACGCAATGTGAAGTGGAGGCTTGCGCCACGGTCGGCGTTGTTGGTGGCCCACAGACGCCCATGATGCGCAGTGACGATGGTGCGACAAATTGCAAGTCCCAGCCCCAGGCCCTCGGATTTGGTACTCACGAAGGGCTGGAAGATGCGCTCCAGGTCCTCTGGAGGGATTCCGCTGCCCCGGTCGGCAACCGACACTTCGACTCCTCCATCGGTTAGCGCGACAGTTCGCAGCGTCAATGCTCGATCCGGCGCTTCGTCCATGGCCTCGCGGCCGTTCATCAAGAGATTGAGCAGGACCTGCTGCAGTTGGACCCGGTCGCCCTCTACCAGGGGCAGCCCCACTCCGAGCTGCGTGTTGACCGGTACGTTGCGGTTCAGGAGATCGATGCGCATCAACCTGAGGGCGTCGAGCGCGACTTCGTTGATGTCGAGCGGCAGGTGTTGCGCCGGGTCATTCCTGAGCAAGGCGCGCAGCCGGCTGATGACTCTGCTGGCGCGTTGGTCATCCTCGACGATGTCCGTGACGATGTCCCGTACCTCGTCGAGGTCATCTGGGTCCCCCGGCAATAATCGCAGGGCGGCTTGAGCGTTGCTGAGTATCGCTGTCAGCGGTTGATTCAGCTCGTGGGCAAGTGCACCGGACAGCTCCCCCAGCATCGCCACCCGCGAGAGGTGCGCCAGTTGATTGCGCTGCTGCGCCGCCTCCACCTCCAGTGCCCGGCGTGGGGTGATATCGATGATCGACGCCAGTATTCCGGTGCCCTCGGAAATATCGATCGGATTGAGGCCTACTTCGAGCGCCATTTCGCTACCGTCCTTGCGCCGGCCGTACAGATCGCGACCGGTACCCATCGCCCGTGCGGTTGGCGCCTGGAGGTAGCGGTGACGATTGTCGGCATGAGCGGAGCGGTGCGGCTCGGGAATCAGGATGTCGATGGAGCGGCCCAGCAGCTCTTCGCGGGTGTAGCCGAATACCCTCTCCGCCTGCGCGTTGAGCAAGGTGATCCGCCCCTCCTGATTGGACACGACAATCGCATTAGGGACGGCCTCCACCACGAGGCGCATCCGTTCATGCGCACGTTTGAGATCGGTCACATCGATGCACGAACCTATGTAGCCGACGAACCGGTCGCCCGCCTCGAAGCGGGGCACGCCGCTGTCGAGGATCCAGCAATACGCACCGTCGTGCCGGCGGAGGCGGTACTCCATCGTGAAAGCACAGTGCCCGTCGAACGCATCGTTATAAGTCCGAAGGCACCGGTCAAGGTCCGCCGGATGGACTCCCTCCACCCATCCGTTGCCGAGTTCCTGGTTCATGCTGCGGCCCGTGAAATCGAGCCAGCCCTTGTTGAAAAACGTGCAGAGGCGGTCGATGTCCGCCATCCAGATCATCACCGGCGCCGTGTCAGCGGTGGCGCGAAAACGCGCCTCGCTTTCCCGCAATGCCGCCAACGCTCTGTTGTGCTGGGTATCGGTGGTATGCAGCAGGCTGGCGTTGATCCAGACGAGAGCGCCCAGGATCAGGACGTTAGCCAACGCAAACACTCCGGTTCCGGCCGCGCCATCGATCCAACCAGCCGTCTGTCCCTTCAGCTGTAGCCAGCCCAGCAAGACTGGGACAACCAACACGGCCGGCACCAGGCGCCGGGCAATCAAGCCTCCCATGGTGTCGCTCGTCAGCAATGCCATCAGGCCCGCGTCGGTCCGGGTACAGAGAATGCCGACACTCAGGATCAGAAGCACCACTGCGGTGTGAACCGCCATCGGCGCGAAGGGCAGCAGCGGTCCGCCGCCATAGAGATAGCGACTGAACCCCAGCCACCCCAACAATCCGGCCGATAGGGAGAAGACCTGAAACGCAACACTGAAACGGGGGCGGGTCGCCAAGCCCAAGGCGCATCCCAGCAGAAGGAGGGCCAGCGCAGTCGGTGGTGCCATGCGAGTCGCGGTTGTTCCATCCGCACCGGGCGACTCCCGAAAGCCAAGCAGGTCGATGCCGAGATTCCAGCCCATCAGGTAGGCGGACAGCCTGAGCAACCCAATGAACGCCACCGCAGCAGCGAACCCTTGCCACGGCCAGCGCCTTGGCGATGACGGCATCCGTTCCGAACTCCGGCCCACCGCACGAGGACTTGTGGCGACAAGGCCGCAGAGTGCCGCTCCGGACAACATGAAGGCAAGCGCCGTGAGCGGGGCCATTGCTGCCCATTCGGGGGCAACGCGTTTCAGGACGTCGAGGTCCAGAATCCAGCCGAGCAATACGAATGCTCCCACCAGAAAAACCATTGCGCCCGCCAGGACAGCAAGCCTCCTGGGCAGCTCCGAGACCGGTGTTTCGCTCATTCACGACCTCCTCTGTCGATGCATGGCGACAACCACGTGAGCCGTTCATCCCCAGGCGATGAGGATCCAGCTGCTCGAGTCTGGGAACAGGTTTGCAGGCGCCCCTACGGAGAAGCTACTTCGTCTTGACCCGGTCCGCCGGCTTGCCAGGCAGCGTGCCCGGATTGGCCTGGAGTGCTTTCTGGATTTCGGCGATTGCCCGCTCCAGCTGCGGATCCCGACCCGCCAGGATCGAGGCGGGATCGTTCTCGACCTCGATGTCGGGGTCTACTCCGTATCCCTCGATGATCCACTCTCCAGTCGTGCTCGCGGTCGCGAACTCGGGAACAAATACCGTTCCGCCGTCGATCAGTGGTCCGTGCCCGGAAATTCCCACTACCCCGCCCCACGAACGCTTGCCGATCAACGGTCCGATCTTGGCCTGCTTGAACATTGCCGCGAAGATGTCGCCATCCGATGCCGAGTTCTCGTTGACGAGCCCCACCTTGGGCCCGACGAAGACGGCGTCGGGATAGGTGCTCGCGGCGTCGTCGGTGCGGGAGAAGTCCAGGGAGAGCAGCGTGCGCCGCAGACGCTCGATCAGCATCTGGGATACGTTGCCGCCGCCATTGTCACGATCATCAATGATCAATCCCTGACGATGGATCTGGGGGTAGTACCACTTGATGAATTCGCGGATCCCGTCCTCGCCCATGTCGGGAACATGGATGTAGGCGACGCGCCCTCCGGTCGCGTCGTCAACCCGCTTCCGGTTCTGCTGGACCATCTCGAGATACATGAGGTCCGACTCGTCGCTGACCGGCTCGAAGGTCACCTGGCGACCCGAATCGCCCTTGGCGGCTCGGCTCAGCGTCAGGGTCACCGGACGATCCGCCTTGTTGCGGAGGAGCTGATAGGGATCGGTCTGCGCCGTCAGCGGCTCGCCATCGATCTTGAGCACATAGTCGCCCACGGCGGCGTTCACGCCAATCCCGGTCAACGGGGAGCGATAGTTCTGCTCCTCGTTCTGCCCGCCGAAGATCTTCGCGATGCGATAGAGCCCGGTCGCCGAGTCCACCGCGAAACGGGCGCCCGGAAGCGCCACCCTGGGGCGCGCCGGCCGCTCCCAGTCTCCACCCGAGACGTAGGCGTGCTGCACGCTCAGTTCCGCGATCATCTCGGAGATGACGTAATTGAGGTCCGAACGGTGGGCCACGTACTGCAGCAGCGGGCGATACCGGTTGCGAAGGCCTTCCCAGTCGTACCCGTGCATGTTCTTCACATAGAAGTAGTCCCGATACCGGCGCCACACTTCGTCGAAGATCTGGGCCCATTCCTGGGCCGGCACCCGGTCTACCGCGAGGCCGGCCGTCGAGACCGTCTTCTTGGAGCCGCCACCGGTCGGCGTCGCATCGAGTAGTTGGTAGGTCTTGGCGCTGGATAGCAGGACCTTCTTGCCGTCCTGGGAAAGCTCATAGCCATTGACGTCGGTGGCGATCGTGGTGTCCTTGCGCTCCGCCAGGGTATAGACCTTGAGCGCGGTCTTCCTGTCGTTGTCTCGTCCGTAGTAGAAGCCGCCGAACACCAGGTACAGCAGGTAATCCTTCGTGGCGGTGAGGCCGCCGATATTGTCGGCCTCGAGCGGAACCCGGGCGACTCTCGTCTCGATGCCGTCGAAGTCGATCTTGAGGCTGTCGGTCTTGGCGGCCGTACTATCCTTCGCCGCTTTGGGCTTCTTTTCCTTCTCCTTGGGGGGCGCCTTGGACGCGCTGTCGGCGACGACGGAATCCGGTTTCACCTCGTCGCTCTGCGGCGGGAAGGGATCCTTCACATCCTTGCGCAGGGCGAGCGCGAAGATCCCCGTGGTCCGATTCTCGGCGAAATTGAATTCGACGTTGGAGAGGAGGGGCTGGTATTCGCGATCGCTCAGGAAATACAGATAGTCTCCCTTGGGGTCCCACGCGGGGTTGTATTCGGCAAAGGGTTGCCCGGTCACCCGCCGCACTTTGCCGTCGCCAGCACTCCAGATGTAGACCGACAACTCGTTGTCGAGGGCCCGCATGCTGAAGGCGAGGTAGTTGCCCCGCGGCGACCAGACGTAGTCCCCGATCGTGCCCCGCGGATCATCGGCCACTTCGATCACCTTCTTGTCAGTCCGGCCCAGCACATAGAGCTTGCCATCCTTGTCGCCGAAGGCGATGCGCTTCCCGTCGGGAGACCAGACCGGATTGCTGCGGCGGGCCTTGCCGCCAGTCGTGAGCTGCGTCGCCTTGCCGGTCCCGTCCTGCGGGATCACCCATACTTCCTCTTCGCCGGTCTGGTCCGAGATGTAGGCGATCTCCTTGCCGTCAGGAGACCAGCGCGCGTCGCGATCGTGGGCTCCCGACGAATTCGTCAGGTTCCGGGTCGGTCCCTTCTCGATTGGCGCCGTGAAGACATCCCCGCGTCCCACGAACAGCGCTCGCTCTCCCTTTGGGCTCACGCTGAACCATTCGATCGCATCGGCCGCCGAGATATGCGACGGGCGGGACGCGACAGCGTCGGTCGGCACCGTGATGGAGATCGGCGTGGACTGCCCCGTCTTGGTGTCCAGTACCTGCAACTCGCCGCCCAGCTCGTAGACGATCCGGCCACCGTCTCCCAGGCTGGGCCAGCGCAAATCCCACGTCGTGCCCTGGGTCACCTGGCGCCGCTGGCCCGAGGCGATGTCGTAGGTCCAGAGGTTGAAGGTCCCGGTCTTGTCGGTGTTGTAGTAGATCGTTTTCTCCAGCCACATCGGATCCCGCTCAGCGCGGGGGCCCTCGGAGATCGGCTTGGCGGTCTTGCCCGCGAGATCGAAGATCCAGAGTCGATTGGCCTGTCCACCGCCGTAGCGCTTCTCCGAGCGGAAATCGCGGAACAGCGGGGAGTACACCATCTGCTTCCCGTCGGGAGAAAATGCGCCGGCACCGGCCGTCGGCATCGGAAGCTGTACCGCGCTGCCACCCTCCGCGCTCACGGTGTAGAGATGGTTCTCCACCAGGGTCCAGCCATCGCGCAGGCTCCGGAACAGCACCCGCTTCCCATCCGGCGTCCAGCCATAGACCTGGTTGTCGTAGCCCCACCGCTCGGTGAGCGGCCCCCGCGCGGGATAGAAAGTGAGCTGCTTGGGAACGCCACCCGTTACCGGCACGACGTAGACCTGCTCATCTCCGTCGTACTGCCCGGTGAAGGCGATGCTCTTCCCGTCCGGTGAAAACTTGGCGAACAGCTCGATACCCGGGTGTGCCGTGAGTCGAGTCGCGGTCCCTCCCGTCACCGGGGCAAGCCAGAGATCACCACCATAGGTGAAGACGACCTTGTCCCCGTGGATATCGGGGAAGCGGAGGAGTTTGGTCTGGGCGGCTGCGACTGAGGAAAGGCCAAGGGACAAAACGATGGCCAGCGCGGAGCGCATGGCGGCACGAGCGAGCATTGTCATAGGGGTGGAGTTAGCGGGCGGAGTTTCCGGTGGGTGGTCTCGTTTTCAGGCGTCGACGGCGAATACTTGAAGGCGGCGCAATGTATTCGAGTGGTTGGGTGAGAGCTAGGCAACGGGAAGAAAAAGCCCCGCCGGTGGAACCTGGCAGGGCTACAATCTCGCCTTACGTGATTTTCCATTAGACTCCACAAGACCCCACCCACCCATATGAGGTTCGATGTCGCTCACGCTCGACCTGTTGCCGGAAACCCTCGCCATCTGCCGTCTGGAACCGGACGCCCCGGTGCCCACTTGGGCGACCGCGGCCGGCCCGTTCCTCACCATCAGCCGGACACCGGAGGAACTGTCGATTACCGTGGCCCAAGAGGCCGTCCCAGCCGATGTTCGTTGCGAGCGAGACTACCGGGCACTCCGTGTCCATGGCCAGCTCCCGCCGAATCTGGTCGGGATTCTGCTCTCGATCGCCCAGCCGCTGGCGAAGGCTGGTCTCGCCATCTTTGCCATCTCGACCTACGACACCGACTACGTGCTGGTGAAGCTGCGAGATCTACCGGCGGCCCTGAACGCCTTACATGGGGCCGGCCACCAGGTCAGCGGGTAGCCAGCGGAGCTCCCGGGAAGACCAGCCGCTTGACAGCAACCGCCTCGATTTCGACTCGGACCCCTCCGGGCAGGCTCGATACACCCACAGTCGAACGGGCCGGCCGGTGATCTCCAAACGCTCTGGCGTAGACCGCGTTCAGCCCCGCGTAATCGGCGAAGTCCACCAGGAACACGGTCGTTTTCACCACTCGGTCAAGATCCGACCCCGCGGTCTGCAGCACAATCCTCAGGTTGGCGAGCGCCTGGGTGGCGTGTTCCTCGATTCCCCCTGCCACGACTTCCATGGTCACCGGATCGAGCGGGATCTGTCCCGAGGTGTAGATCAGATCCCCGGCGGTTATGGCCTGACTGTAGGGACCGTATACCCGTGGTGCCCGGCTCGGAGTAGGTGACCGTGAGTGTCATGGCAGATTCAGCGCCCTTCGACTGTGAGTCGCATCCAGGGGTGGATGCAGCATTGATAGCGTTCGATGCCGGGGTGTTCCACCGGATCGTCGCGGAAGGCTGCCGGAGCGATGAATTCATTACTTGCCGAGGGCGAGACACTCCGGAGCGGGTACCGTATTGCCAAAGGGTTCGTTGATGAAGTCCAGGAAGCCGCCGCCAAATTGCTCGACTTCCGTGAAGGTGTGGGTCTCACCGCCATCGTTGACCGCCCGGAGGATCGTTCCTACCGGGACCTTGATCGTCCCACCGGGCGCGAAGTGCCAGCCGCCCACCTTGTGATGCTGGCCAAGTAGAGCAAGGAACGACGGCAGGGTTACGCCCCCGCTGCGGATACAGACGTTGGGCCCAAGTGTGTTGAATGTCGTCGAATCGCAGGCATCCTTGATGTTGATTGTGCGCGGACCACTCGCGATCGCACCGTAGCCGGTCCACGCGAGGCGGTTGGCGTCATAGGCTTGGCGTCATCACACGCCGCGGCGGCCACGGCGACCAGCACACCCGCGGCGATACAGTAAAAGCGACCCATGCTCCCTCCCTCAAGTTGACGGTTCGTCCGCTTAGCCGAGTGGCCGTTGGAAGGTGAGCCAAGTTAGGGCGGCAGGTGGGACCCGACAGGATCAGGGAATGCCTGACGTGAGCTTCGGACATTCCGGAGGGAACGCATCAGACGGAGGGCTACACGCGGCCGCGAAACGTTTCATGCCGCCGCGTCGCCACCCTTACGCGCTGGCCCGCGAAAAAGCCCCGTCAGTCGTACTGCTGACGGGGCTTCGCGTTGGGAGAGTGGGCCTGGGTAGAGTTGAACTACCGACCTCACGCTTATCAGGCGTGCGCTCTAACCACCTGAGCTACAGGCCCCAGAACGGGCCGAAATGCTAACCGGACGCGCCGAGCCGGGCAAGGTTGCATGCCCTCTGAAACGAAACCGCCCCCGCGACTTCACGGGGGCGGTTCGTTACCGGCTCCGGCGGAGGGGCCGAGCCGAATGCCGGTCAGCGACGGCGAGGCTCATCGTCTTCGACATCGTCCACATCGGCGTCATCAAAGTCCTCGTCATCGAGGTCTTCGTCGTCGAACTCGTCGTCGTCGAAATCCTCGTCGTCTTCCTCGTCGTCGAAGTCGTCCTCCTCGTCAGTGTCATCGAAGGTGAACGCTTCTTCGTCATCGGGATCGTCGTCATCCCGGCGACGTGCCTCCAGCGCCTCCATCGATGCTTCCCACGCCAACATGAGTGCCTCCGGCTCGAGAAAGGTGGTGGGTACCTGCGAGTTAGGATGCGTCAGCCGCCCGCGCCGCCGCCCGGGCTGCCCGCTTGCGGTCAGTCGCCGCGAGCGCCCGCTTGCGCAGGCGAATGCTCTTCGGCGTGACTTCAATGAGCTCATCTTCCTCGATGTACTCCAGGGCATACTCGAGCGTGATCTGCCGCGGCGGCTCGAGCTGGACGTTATCATCCGATGCCGTGGTGCGCATGTTGGTGAGCTTCTTTTCCTTGGTCACATTGACGTCCATGTCACCAGGCCGGGAATTCTCCCCGGCGACCATCCCTTCATACACCTCGTCTCCCGGGGTAACGAACATCTGGGCCCGCTCCTGCAGGTTCCCCAGGGCGAAGGCTACGACACTGCCCACCCGGTCGGCCACCAGTACCCCGTTCTTCCTGCCGGCCAGCGGGCCGGCCCAGGGGCCGTAGTCCAGGAACCGGTGATGCATCACGCCGGTTCCCCGGGTGTCCGTCAGGAACTCCGACCGGTAGCCAAACAGGCCGCGGGCGGGGATCCGGAAGGTCATACGGACCATGCCCTGCCCCGGGTTCTTCATCTCCAGCAACTCCGACCGGCGAGGGCCCAGCTTCTCAATGACGGTGCCGATGTACTCCTCAGGCACATCGATCATCAGCTCCTCGTAAGGCTCCAGCCGTTCTCCCCCTTCGCCGATCCGGGTGATGACCCGCGGGCGGGAGACCTGGAACTCGTAGCCCTCGCGCCGCATCGTCTCCATCAGGATGCCCAGATGGAGCTCTCCGCGGCCCGCGACCGCCCAGGTATCGGGACTGTCAGTGTCCTGTACCTTGAGCGCGACGTTTCGTTCCAGTTCGCGGAACAGCCGGTCCCGCACCTGGCGGCTGGTGACGAACTTCCCTTCGCGGCCGGCGAACGGGCTGTTGTTGATGATGAAGTCGACCGAGATGGTCGGCTCCTCGACCGCGATGCCTTCGAGCCGCTCCGGGGTGTCCACCGCTGTGATAGTCTTCCCGATCTCGATTCCCTCGAGGCCGGAAAGCACCACGATGTCTCCCGCCGCCGCCTCCTCCACCTCGACTTTATGCAGCCCGTCGAAGGTGAAGAGCTTGGTGATCCGGCTGTGCTCGATGATTTCCTCGCTCACCATGCCCGGGTACGCCCAGGGGGAGCAGGGCCACCTGGTCTCCCACCTTCACCCGGCCCCGCTCGATCCTGCCGATCGCCATCCGGCCCAGGAAGGTCGAGAA
The DNA here is from genome assembly GCA_963821525.1 of uncultured Gemmatimonadales bacterium. Classification (GTDB taxonomy): domain Bacteria; phylum Gemmatimonadota; class Gemmatimonadetes; order Gemmatimonadales; family GWC2-71-9; genus DATBGE01. The sequence continues at coordinate 447,461 of CAWGED010000019.1, forward strand.
ATCGAGGGTGGAGACCAGCATCTGGAATGGGAGATCCGAGTTCCCGCTGGGAGCGGGCACGTGGTCGAGGATGGACTGGAAGAGCGGCTTGAGATCGGTGCCGGGGTGATCGAGCTCCGCGGTCGCGGTGCCGGCCCGGCTCGAGGTATAGAGGAAAGGCGCGTCCAGCTGCTCGTGGGTCGCTTCCAGATCGATGAACAGCCCGAGCACCTCATCGTGCACCCGGAGCGGTTCGGCGTCGGCCCGATCGATCTTGTTGATCGCCACGATCGGACGGAGGCCCAGACTGAGCGCCTTCCGGGTGACGAACCGGGTCTGCGGCATCGGCCCTTCGGCGGCATCCACCAGGATCAGCACCCCATCCACCATGCGGAGAATCCGCTCCACCTCACCACCGAAATCGGCGTGGCCGGGGGTATCCACGATGTTGATCTTGGTCCCGCCCCAGTGCACCGCGGTGTTCTTGGCCAGAATGGTGATGCCCCGCTCCCGTTCCAGCGGGTTCGAGTCCATCACCCGTTCTTCGACCTGCTGATTGGCCCGGAAAGCGCCGGCCTGTCGCAGCATCTGATCCACCAGGGTGGTCTTCCCGTGGTCCACGTGCGCGATGATCGCGAGATTCCGGATGTTGGCGTTCGTGGACATCGTTTCCCATCGGTGTACGGATGCAACCTACCCCTTCGCGCGGCATATATAGATAGGCTGAGGTGCCGGGGCAAGGGCTTGGTGGAAGGCGGTCAGGGCGGGCGGGACGGACGGGGCGGACGCGTCAGGATGTAGCCTGATCGCGTCGGTCTGGTTTGGTGTTGGCAGTTCCTCGGTTCTACGTTGAACGGATGCAGCCTTATGAGGGGATAAAGGCGTGGCAGGCATCCCACGCACTTGCCTTGGCGGTATTTCGAGCAACCCATTCCTGGCCGAGGAGCGAGCTCTACGGGATAACCGCACAGCTCAAACGAGCGGCGATTTCCGCCCCGACCAACATCGTCGAAGGTCGTGCCCGCCTGGGAAGCCGGGAGTTTCGTCGCTTCGTTGGGATCAGCTTGGGGAGCTTGGCGAGGCTAGGATACACTGCTTCGATTCGCCTACGAACTGAAGATACTCGAGGAGAAAGACTGGAAACGTCTGGAGAGCTCAACGGGAGAGCTGCGAGCAAGCTGACATGGCTGCTGTTGAAATCTCTCAACCGAACCGCCGCCACGCCGTCCGTCGTCCGCCTTCCCGCCTTGACCGCCCTGTCCGCCTCCCCACATCTCTCCCTCACCTCCAGCTGAACCGTCACATGCCCTATTCCCAGATCACCCATCGCCTCTCGAATCCCGCTCAAGACATCGGGATGATCGGCGAGCTCGGGCACCACCGCGTGTCCGCTCATGGCCACCATGCCGCTCGTGACCGTCCACACGTGGAGGTCGTGGACCGCGGAGACGCCGGGGACCGCCAGCATGCGGCGCTGGACTTCCGGCATCGAGACGTGGCCCGGAACCGCTTCGAGCAGGATGTCGGTGCTCTCGCGGACCAGCCGCCAGGCCCCGCCCAAAATCAGTACCGCAATGAGCACGGAGATGATCGGGTCAGCCAGCGTCCAGCCGGTCGTCAGCAGGATGATCGCGGCTATCAAGGCGCCCACCGAGCCCAGCAGGTCTCCCAGAATGTGGAGGTAGGCGCCTCGGGTATTGAGATGATGCTCTCTGTCGCGGTGCAGCAGGCTGAGACCGACGGCATTCACCAGGAGGCCAGCGGCCGCCACTGCCAGGAACAATCCTCCCTGAATCGGGGCCGGGTTCCTCACCCGGTGAATTGCTTCCAGCAACGATCAGTCCCGCGATCACGAAGAGGAGCGCCCCATTGACCAGCGCCGCCAGGATTTCGAGCCGCAGGTAGCCGTAGGTCTTGGTGTCGTTCGGGGGACGCCGCGCCATGCGGGCGGTGAAGAGGGTAAGGCCCAGCGCCCCGACGTCAGTCAGCATGTGTCCGGCATCGGCCAGCAGGGCCAGGGAACCGCTCAGCCATCCGCCAACCGCCTCGACCACCATGAAGCCGCCGGTGAGCAACAGGACGGTCCATAGCCGGTCGATCGGGGGCCGGATTGCGAGGTTTTCGGCCTGCAGGTGGGAGCAGTCGGTGCGTGGGGCCATGGGATGAAAGTTAGTCGGAATCGGCAAGCTTCGTTGTCGGAGGTTAGACGGATAGACGGTTAGACGGTTCGACGGTTCGAACGCGAGAATCTGAATCCCTCTGAGGTTGTCCAAGCGTCCCGACGCACCGTCCACGAACCGACGAACCGTCTAACCGTCTAACCCTGCCCCTGCCCTTCCACCCTGATCCTCACCGCCTCAGCATGCCCGAACAATCCCTCCGCCCGCGCCAGCGCCATGATCCGGGCCGCATCGTCGTGGAGGCGGTTCCTGGTATAGTAGATCATGCTGGTCCGCTTCACGAAGTCGTACACGCCAAGCGGGGACGCATACCGTGCGGTCCCTCCCGTGGGCAGAACGTGACTCGGCCCGGCGAGATAATCCCCGACTGGTTCAGGCGTATCCTCTCCCATGAAAATCGCCCCGGCGTGCCGCACACCCTGCGCGATTCCCTCCGCGTCGCGGGCGATGATCTGCACGTGCTCGGCCGCGCGCAGATTCGCCACCTCGATCGCGTCACGCATCGAAGGGACCCAGATCACCAATCCATGCCGGCGCAAGGACTCGCCCGCAATCTGGGCTCGGCGGGTTTCGAGCCAGACAGGCTTCGAGCGCGGCCGGCAGATTTGTCCGCCAGCTGGTGATCGGTGGTCACACACCAGGCCGTCGCCTCCTCATCATGCTCCGCCTGCGCCACCATATCTGCCGCGACCTGAGCGACATTGGCAGTGGAGTCCGCGATGATGAGCACTTCGGTGGGCCCCGCCATCATGTCCACGCCGACCAGTCCGGTGATTTGACGCTTGGCCTCGGTCACCCACTTGTTTCCCGGTCCAACGACCTTGTCTACTCGCGGAATCGTGCGAGTTCCGAACGCGAGCGCCGCGATCGCCTGAGCGCCCCCGATGCGGAAGAGCCGTGTCACTCCGGCCAGAGAGCAGGCCGCCAGCACGGCATCGGTGATGCCTCCAGGAGGCGTCACGGCGATGATCTCTTCGACTCCAGCGACCGATGCTGGCACCACGTTCATGATGACGGTGGAGGGATACGCCGCCTTCCCCCCGGGCACGTAGACCCCAACCCGATCCAGCGGATTGACCCGCATGCCGAGCAGGCTGCCATCTTCCTGCAGCAGGGTAAAGCCGATGTCGCGCTGCTTCTTGTGAAAGGCTCCTACCCGCTCGACCGCCGTTTCCAGCGCCTCCCGTAACTCGAGATCGATCCGGTCCAGCGCGTTGTCCCATTCCTCGCGGGGAATTTCCCAGCTGGACGGCTCGAGATCGGTTCCGTCGAGTTTCGAGATCCATTGCCGGACACCGGCATCTCCCCGCTCGGCGACGTCGGCCAGGATCCGCCGCACCTGCTCCCGGGTCTCCCCGTCAACCTCTGATGGTTTCGGGAGATACGGCGTGAGGCTGTCGAGCGGCGGAACCGCGATTTGACGAATCATCTGCCTCCCTCGCGAGTGGGAGAATTCGGCGCTAGTCTTCCCGCTATGGAAACGTCGTGGAGTACGACACTGACCGGCCTTGCCGCGGTCGTCATTCTGGTTGCCCTCAATGCGTTCTTCGTGGCCGCCGAGTTCGCGCTGGTAGGCTCGCGCAAGACCAAGCTTGAGGAAATGATCCAGGCTGGCGATCAACGGGCGGCATTGGCGCAACGCGTCAAAACATCGCTGAACCGCTACATCTCCGCTACCCAATTGGGGATCACTCTCACCTCGCTCGGCTTGGGCTGGGTGGGCGAACCGGCGCTCGCTGGACTCATCAGTCGTGCCATGACCTGGCTTCCCGATCGAGCCCAGATTGTCGCTACCCACGCCGTAGCCGCGACCATCGCGTTCATCCTGATCTCGATGCTGCACATCGTGCTTGGTGAGCTGGTGCCCAAGGCGTTCGCACTGCTCTATCCCGAAAAGGTCGCTCGGTGGACCACGCCTCCGCTGATGGCCTTCAATTGGACCATGGCGGTTCCCATCAGGCTCCTGAATGGGATGTCGAACCGGTTGCTCAAGCTGATGCACATTGTGCGGCCCCTGGAGCACGAGCGGCTCCATTCCCCCGACGAAATCCGGATCCTGGTCGAGCAGAGCCAGGAGGGAGGGTCGCTCGGCAAGGAAGACGCACGACTCCTCGAGGGCGTCTTCGAGTTCAGCGAGAAGACCGCCCAGGAAGTCATGACGCCCCGCACCCAGATGATCGGGCTGGAGCGGGAGCTGACGGTGGAGCAGGCGGCGGACGAGGTGGCCCAGGCCAAGCGGTCGCGCTATCCGGTCTATGCCGAGTCGCTGGACGACATCGTGGGCGTCGTCCACGCGAAGGATATTCTCACCGCCGTCCGTCAGGCCCCCGGCACGACGGTCGCGAGCATCATGCGGGCGCCGTTGTTCGTGCCGGGCACCCGGGAGGTCGAGGACGTCCTGGCCGACATGAAGCGCCTCAAGGTCCACCTCGCCATCGTGCTCGATGAGTACGGCGGGACGGCGGGTCTCGTCACGATGGAAGACCTGCTGGAGGAGATCGTCGGGGACATCTACGACGAATACGATCGCCAGGAGCGGAAACCTTCGCCCGCCGAGGGAGCCCCGTTGCTGTCCGGATCGTTGCCGCTCAGCGAGTTCAACGCCGAGTACGATCGAGAGCTCGACGACACCGAATACACCACCCTCGGCGGCTACCTCTTCGGCCAGCTGGGGCGGCTGCCCCGCGCGGGAGACCGGATGTCGGTGGGAGACGATGTCTTCGAGATCGTCGAGATGGAGGGTCGCCGGGTCAAGACCGTGAGGTATCTGCGCGGCGCTGGAGCGACCACGACGTGACCCAGGCGCCGATTCCCCCCGGCGCCCTGGATCGAAGCGGTCCCGCCGCAGCCAGCCGTCGCCGTCTTCAGCGCGCGGCCCTCGAGATCTTCGGAGCGGCTGGCTACGAAGAGCTCGATTCCACCCGTCTTCGAATACGAGGATGTCTTTCTCCGTGCCGGCGGACCCGAGGTCGGCGAGCGGCTCATCCGGTTCATCGATCGCGACGGCCGCGTGCTGGCGTTGCGCTATGACTTCACCGCGAGCATCGCGCGCGTTGCCGCGACCACGTTCGCCCAGGCGTCGAATCCTCTGCGGCTCTGCTACGCGGGCGGGGTATTTCGCCAGGAGCCGGAACGCGGCAACCGTCCGAGGGAAACGCTTCAGGCTGGTGCCGAGTTGCTTGGTGAGAGCGGCCTCGATGCCGACATCGAGATCGTCCGGCTGACCCTGGAGTTGGCGCGAAGTGCGGGCCTCAAGGAATTCCAGCTCAATCTGGGTCACGCCGAGGTGCTCTCCGGCGGGCTCGCCGCCATTGCTCCGGATCAGCGCACTGCCATCCGGCACTGGATCGATCGGAAGGACCGCGGCAACCTCACCCGCGCACTGGACCGCGCGACACCCGAGGCTCGCGCCCTCCTCAGTCTCCCCTTCGTGATCGGACGGCGGGCCGCGCTTGAGGCAGCCTTGCGTAGCGCGCCTCAGACTGCGCGTCCTGGTCTCGAGTCACTTCTCGCCCTCGACGCGAGACTCTCCCACGAGGACCGCAGGCACGTCGTGTACGACTTGGGAGAGGTCCGCGGACTCGACTACTACACCGGGATCCACTTCGAATTGTTCATCGCCGGCACCGGAAGGGCCGCGGGCGCCGGGGGCCGCTATGACGATCTGATGGGGCGGTTCGGCCGGGCGCGGCCGGCGGTCGGCGTCTCGCTCGATCTCGACACTATCGCCGAGGCCATCGCGGCCGCCGGGGCAACGTGAGCAAGCTCCGAATCGCGCTACCCAAGGGCCGGCTCTACGACGCTGCGGTCGATTGCTTCCGCCAGGCTGGCATCACGCTCGACCCGGATCCGGGCCGTCGCCTTCTCATTCCATCCAGCGTTCCCGGTATCGAATTCCTCGCGGTGCGACCGGGCGACGTCCCCGTGTATGTCGAGGCTGGCGCCGCGGATCTCGGGATAACCGGCACCGACGTCTTGCGGGAATCCGACGCGGATGTGCTGGAACCGCTGGATCTCAAGTTCGGCTTTTGCCGGCTCGTCGTGGCTACCCCGGCAGAGATGGAGTGGCCCAACCTGCCGGGCGGCGTCACCCCACGAGTTGCGACCAAGTATCCCCGGATCGCGTGGCGCCACTTCGGCGATCAAGGGCGGCCGGTTGAGATCATCACCGTCGGAGGGTCGGTGGAGGTCGCTCCCCTACTGGGATTGTCTCACTGGATCGTGGACCTGGTCGACACGGGAAATACGTTGCGTGCCAATGGTCTCACGGAGCGTGAGACGATCCTCGAGTGCACTGCGGTCCTCGTCGCCAATCGGGCGAGCCAGAAGCTGAAGCTGGACGAGCACCTGAGACTCATGGACCGGATCGAGCGCGGCCGCTCAGAGTTCATGAAGCGAGACGTTTCCGGGCCAGATGAATGGCAAGCTCCACCGCCGCCCGCATGCTGCCGGGATCGGCGCGGCCGGTGCCCGCGATGTCCAGGGCGGTTCCGTGATCGGGAGAAGTGCGGGGGAATGGGAGGCCCAGAGTGACGTTCACTCCGCGGCCGAACGCGGCGACCTTGATCGCCGTCATGCCAACATCGTGGTAGGGTGCCAGCACCGCGTCGAACTCTCCGCGCATCGCCCGAACGAAGACGGTGTCGGCCGGCAGCGGGCCGTCGGCGCCCAGCGCGCGTGCGGCGGGCGCGAGCACCCGCTCGTCCTCATCTCCGAAGAGTCCTGACTCTCCCGCGTGGGGATTCAGGGCACAGACCGCGAGACGCGGCGTCGCGATGCCCCACCAGCCGCGAAGAGCGGCGGCCGCGATCTGGCCGGTCCGGACCACGCGCTCGGTGGTAACCAGCTCGGGCACCGACCGCAGCGGGACGTGAGTCGTCACCAGCACGACGCGCAGCTCCTCCGCGGCGAGCATCATCGCGACCTCGACGTCTCCCGCGAGGTGCGCCAGCCACTCCGTGTGCCCCGGATAGGCAAAGCCCGCGAGGCGCAGCGCGTGCTTGTGGGCGGGGGCGGTGACGATCGCGTCCACTTCCTTCGCTATCGCGAGCCGGGCCGCGGTCTCTACTCCATGGCCAGCGATTCGCCCCGCTCGGGCCGCCCGGCCCCGCTCCGCCGCGCCGGTGCCCTCGCCCGATCCCTGATCCCAGTTCCCCACCGGGATCTTCCGAGCCGCCGGAAGGCTCGCGATCTGATCCTCGGCGCCAATGAGCGTAACGTCCGCCTCGATCCCCTGGGCGAGAACCTTGGCGGTAATCTCGGGCCCGATGCCGCGCGGGTCTCCCAGCGTGATGGCGATCCGTGGACGGGAAGTCATTGCAAGGAAGTAAAGCGGGAACAGGGAACAGGGAACAGGGAACAGGGGACGGTGAACGGGGGGACGCCAACGAAGTAGAACCACCTCATCCGAGAGCTCGCCCCGAGCGCAGCGAGGGGAGCGAAGCGAGGAGGGATCTAGCTTCCTGACCACGGAGTCTGGGATAGGATACCAGATCCCTCGCTTCCGCTCGGGATGAGGTGGTCCGACTCGCTCATCTCCGCTCCCGTTCCCTGTTCCCTCTTCCCTGTTCCCGCTGTTGTCTCTACAGTCGCATATCGACGTACGTCGATCGCCGGAGCTTGTCGATGTAGTGGCGCACCGCCAGCTCGTCGCCCAGCCGCTTTCGGATCGCGTCGCGCACATCCTCGTACCGGATGGTGCCGGCAGGGCGGCGCCTGGTCACCTGAAGAACCGCATACTTCTGCCGCAGACCCTGCTGCTTCTGCAGGGAGAAGACCGGGACCACCACGCTCGAATCCGACTCGCCGATGCCGTCCTTGTATTCGTCCGGCAGCTGATTCACCGGCACGTCGTCCGCCGCCTTTTCTTCGGAGGGATCGTGGTAGAGTCGTTGGAGCGAGTCGAACGCCCCACCATTTTTCAGTTCTGCCCGGATCTGTTCGGCGAGTGCCTTGGCGCTGTCGGCATTCTCCTGGGTGATCTCCGGCATGATCAGGATGTGACGGGCTTGCACTTCGGCCGGCTGAACCCGCTGGACCTGGATGATGTGAAACCCAAAGGGTGTCTCGACCGGATCGGAGATGGTCCCGGGTTTGAGCGAGAATGCCACCTGCTCGAACTCCGGGACCATGGTCCCCCGCCGGAACCAGTTCAGCTCGCCCCCCTGCTCCTTCGAGGCCGGGTCCATGGAGAAACGCTTGGCCGCGGTGCCGAAGTCGGCGCCGTGCCGCAGTTCGCGAGCGATCGAGTCCGCGGTCGCGTGCGCTCGCTCGCGAGCCTCCGGTGAAGGCTTGGGTGCGACGACGATATTGCGGAAGGAGACCGTAGCCGGCCGCTCGCCCAGCTGGCCCTTCTGCGCATCGAAATAGTCTCGCATCTCGCGCTCGGTGGGCTGAACCGCCTTGATCTTGCCGTCGCTCTTCATCTTGTCGATCAGCCGGTTCTGGAGCGCGGCGCGACGCTGCTGGTCGGTCAGCCAGCGGCGATACTCCTCGGGAGTCTGGAAGCCGGCCTTCTTCAGCTCGTTGCGGTAATCGACCTCCGAGGTGAACTTCCCGCGGATGTTCTTGATCTGCTCCTCGACACCGTCGGACACTTCCTGATCGGTCACCTTGATCGCGGTATCCCGGGTCGCCTGCTGGACCAGCACCTCGACATCCACGATTCGGGAGAGTGCCGCGCGACACATGCTGAGAAGCTCCTGCGGATTGCTCGGCGCCGGAGCTCCCTGGGCCCGTTGGGAATAAATCTCTTCCTCCAGCTGAGACGACATCACCGGCGCATCGCCCACGACCGCGATTACCCGGTCAACCGCGTTAGTGGTGTCGCAGCGGGCGATCGGCTGATTGTCCCCGGCGTTCACGCTGTCCTGCGGGGTCAGGCCGTTCGGCGCCCGGACGCTGTCCCGAGGAGAAGGTGTCCTGACCGATCAAGCTGTCTGTCGTGCTCACGCTGTCCTGAGCGGACATCGGTCCGGCGCCCGCGGAGACCGCGAGCGCGAACAGACAGAGACCCTTCAACCACCGGCGAGTACTCAAGGCGCTTTCCTGGCCGCGCTATCTGAAGGAACCGGAACCGCGGCTGGAGGAGTTGGAGGATTCTTCTTCGCGCCAGAGTCCGAAGCGGCTTTCGCCGCCTTGAGATCCCGGGTCTGCTCGAGCGCCTCCTGAAGGGCTGCGTCATTGATCCTGAACGAAGCATGCTCCCGCAGGGAGGCGCTCAGAGCCGGTGGCAAAGGCCGCGGGCGAGAGGCTCCGCTCGCGATCTTGTTCCACACTGCGTCGAGCCTCAACTGCGCCATCTTCTGGCGCTCGGGCAACGGGATGGTGGAGTCGGTGATGTCGGGCCCGGCCAGATCGAGGCCCGCCTTCAGGCTATCAATCTGGGCCTGATACTTCTGCATGACACCGCTCCATTCCTCGGCGCTGAGATGAATTCCGGCGGAATCGGCCTGCCGGAGCAGAAGCGTGTTCTGTCCGATCACCTTGGCGAACTGGGTCAGCGCCGAGTCGTTCGCCTGTTGCAGCTGTGCCGCGAACTGCGGACCCAGAGCCGTCGCCCACCGCATGTAATCGGCAACCGTCAACTCGCCCCCTTGATAGCTGGCCACCCGCTCCGTCGACCGGAAGGACTTGTTGCGGTCGAGGAATGCGGCCCGCATCAGCTTCGGCGCCTCTCCGGACACATCCAGCTTCCGCGCCGTGGACAGGCTGTCGAGGTACATCGAGTCGAGACGCACTCCCGCGCGCTCCTGCAGGTAGGCCAGGAGCTGGGGCCGGACTTCGTCGAGAGGGGGACGCCGGATGATGTGATAACCGAACGGCGTCTCGATCAGCCCGGCGATAGCTCCGGGAGCCAGCGACCACCCCGCACTATCGAAGGCGGTCACGAACCGGCCTCGAGGGCTGGGCGGCAGATAGCCGTTGTGGTTCTTGCTGGAGTAGTCGTCGCTCAGCTGCGTAGCGAGAGTGCCGAAATTTGCTCCCCCGTGGATCTTGGCCAGGGTGGCAACCCCCTTCTTCCGCTGCGCCTCGCGCACCGGCGGCTCGGCATGCTGGTCAACCTTGAAGAGGATGTGCTGCAGTACCCGGATCTGATCCGCCTGGTAGACGCTGTCCGACTTGGTCGAGTCCATGGGGGCACGGTGCGCCATCAGCGTATCGTGCCACCGCTGCCCGATCATCTCGGTGATCTCCGGCCACAGCACTTCCGACGCCCGCGCGGAATCCGCGAGGTTCTCCCCCGCCGCAACGGCGTGGGCGAAAAGAGTGTGGTCAACCCAGAGATTGGCGAGGAATTGTTCGGCCTCGAGGGTTACCGGGAAACCCTTGATCGTGCTCGCCATGTTGGCCAGCCGCTCGACCGTCAGCTCCTGACCCGCCGCCTCGGCCGCAACGGTCGGCCGGATGCTGAACGCGTCTTTCATGTTCGAGCAACTGGCCGCTCCGGCCAGGAGGACAACCAACCAGAATCCGATACGCTTCACTCAACACTCCATTGGTGAGATTGGTCTACCAACCGCGTCGATTCGCTGTTCTTATCCAGTCTTCGCGCCAGTGCGCCCATTGCCAGAACTTTGACGCGCGCTCACCGCTCGTAGTGCGCGCACCAGCGCGGGAATCAGCGCCTCTCCACCCAGCCGGGTCAGGCGGAGCGACAGCGGCACGTTTCGCCGGACGTCCACCGCGAGCTGCACGTCGTCCAGCGCCGTGGTGAGGCCGCCGAGCCGGGGTGTCGCCCCTTCCCGGAAACTGAGCCGTGCCTCATCGCCCCGCGCCAGGATGTGCTGCACTTCCAGCTCGGCGCCGAGGACCCGAAGTCTGGCCATGTTGAGCAGGGTGTCAGCGGGCTCAGGAAGGGGGCCAAACCGCTCGCGCATTTCCTCGCGAAGCTCTTCAATTTCGCCACTCGTCCCGGCCCGCGCCAGTCGGCGGTACAGATCGAGTTTCACGTCGTCATCCGGCACATAACCGTCGGGGAGGTGAGCCGGACGGTCCAGGACGACCTCGGGCGGAACCGGTCTTTCCAGTTTCCCCTGTCCCCGGAGGCTGCGCACGGTCTCCTCCAGCCACCGCAGGTAGAGATCGAACCCCACCGCGTGGGCGTGTCCCGACTGTTCAGCGCCGAGCAGATTCCCCGCACCGCGCAGCTCGAGGTCCTTGAGCGCGATACGGTAACCGGCCCCGAGGTCGGAGTGGTGCTCCAGCACCTTGAGCCGGTCCTCCGCTGCCGGGTCGATCAGATCCGGCACCAGCAGGTAGCAGTATGCGCGGCGGTGGCTGCGGCCCACCCGCCCTCGCAGTTGATAGAGCTGGGCCAGACCGAACCGGTGGGCATCGTGCACCACCATGGTGTTGGCGTTGGGCACATCCAGCCCGGATTCGACGATCATGGTGGAGACCAGGATGTCCACTTCGCCGGAGACGAACTTGCGCATGACCGTCTCCAATGGCTCTGCGGCCATCTGGCCGTGCGCCACGCCGACCCGCGCCCGCGGGGCCAATGCGCGCACCCGCGCGGCGATGGTATCGATCGTCTCGATCCGGTTGTGAACCATGAAGGTCTGTCCTCCACGGTCCAGCTCCCGCGCGAAGGCCTCCTCCAGCAGCGCGTCGTCCCACGGCTCCACGAACGTCAGGATCGGTGAACGGTCTCGTGGCGGAGTCTCGATCAGCACCAGGTCGCGCAGCCCCGCCAGCGAGAGATGCAACGTGCGCGGAATCGGAGTGGCGGTCAGAGTCAGCACATCCACGCTCAGACGCAGAGCCTTGAGTCGCTCCTTGTGCTTCACCCCGAATCGATGCTCCTCGTCTACCACGAGGAGTCCCAGATCTTTGAAGGTCACGTCGGACGACAGGAGCCGGTGCGTGCCAACCACGATATCGATTTCGCCGGCAGCCACTCGGGCCAGCACCGCCTTCTGCTCCTTGGCGGTCCGAAAGCGCGACAGTACCTCGATCTTGATCGGAAAATCGGCCAGCCGTTCGAGGAAAGTCCGTCCATGCTGATCGGCGAGAATCGTGGTCGGCACGAGAACCGCCACTTGCTTCCCGCCCTGCACCGCTTTGAACGCAGCCCTCACGGCAACCTCGGTCTTGCCGTAGCCGACGTCGCCGACCAGGAGGAGATCCATCGGTAGCGCCTGCTCCATGGCACGCTTCACCGCGTCCGTCGCCTTGCGCTGGTCCGGCGTGTCCTCATAGAGGAAGGACGACTCCAGCTCCCGCTGCCATCCACCATCGGGTGGGAACGCGTACCCCGCGCTCACCTTCCGTCTGGCGTACAACTCGAGCAGCTCGGAGGCCATCTGACGGATGGCCTGTCGCGTCTTGTCGCGGACCCGTTGCCAGGAATTGCCGCCCAGTTTGTGGAGGCGAGGCGGCGGGTGGTCGCCATCTTCATCGGCGGCCCGATACCGTTCCAGCTGGTCGAGCCGGTAGAGCGGGACGTTGAGCCGGTCACCGCCTTCGTACTCGACGATCGCGACCTCGAGCGTCGCCTCGCCAACCTGGATCGTGGCGATCCCGCGATAGATCCCGATGCCGTGATCGAGGTGAACGACGTAGTCCCCGCCCTGAAGTTGTCCCGTTGCAGCAGACGGGGCGGCCTGCCGGTAGCGACGCGGCCGGCGCAAGCGACGAGCCCGGCGGAAAATCTCGTGGTCGGTCAGCACCCGGAGGGTGCGCATCACGAACCCGCCGTCCAAAGCGCCGATGGCCAGCGTCACATTGAGCCGTGACCGGCCATCCTCGTGGAGCAACTCCTCGAGTCGCTCCAGCTGGCCTTCGTTGTCGCAGAGAATGAGGGTGGGCAGATCGCCCGCGAGGAGACCACGGAGTCGCTTGAGGTCCCGATCCACTCGGTCCGGCGGCAGAAATCCAGCCTGCAGCTCCGCCGGCTCATCCCGGAGCGAAAGCCTCGCGAACTGATGGAGGCGAGCCTCCCATCGTTCCGGCGCCTCGAAAATTTCTTCCCGCGCTGGCACTTCCTCTCCCAGGCGCCGCGCGACCACCAGATGGTGTTCCGCCTCTCGCCAGGCGCGGGATACTTCTTCCCCATTGGCGCCTGACGCTTCTTCGATGACGAGCGTTCCCGCCGGCAACAGCTCCAACAATGACTGACGCTGGTCGGCGAGCGGCTGCGGAATTCGTCTCACTCAATCGAGACTCGCCGGTAGCACCGGCCATTGGAAGAATCGTGATCTCCTCCACACGCCTCGCCCGAGCGTTGCGAAGTGAGGTCGAAACTCCGGATCGAGTCGAGCTGGTCACCCCACCATTCGAGACGTGCCGGCGCCGCCATGCCGAAGCCGTATACGTCGATGATGCCGCCCCGGACACTGAACTCGGCTACCTCGGTCACCGTGGGGACCCGGCGATAACCCATCGCTTCGAGAGCAGTGGCGGTTTCGGTGAGGGTACCGCTGCCTGCCTGCCTCCATCGGGTCGCGCCGGTCCGGAGGCGAAGCGTCTTCTGGGCGAGGGAGGCTGGGACGCGGGTGCGCTCCAGAGTCGCCCGGGCGGTGGTGACCAGGATTCGGAGGCGGCCCTCGAGCAGGGCGGCAATCGTTTCCACCCGCTCACCCGCGATCTCGTAGTGCGGCTCTTCCTCACCCAGCGCCTCACGCTGGGGATAGAGCGCGATCGGCACATCGGTGAGGTGCTGCAGATCGCTGAGCCAACGCTCCGCGTCGGCCGGCGTCGTGCTGATGATGGTCAGCAGCCGCTGGGGCGATTCCTCGGCGAGCCAGGCGGCCAGCACGGCTCCGCTCGAACCGGGGAGGCCGCCAATCCGGACCTGCTGCCCTCGACCGGGGAGTCGCTCCCGGAGATCGAAAGCAACCGAGGTTCTGCCCAATGCATCGAGCAGAGGTCCGCAGCGTCACGTGCGTCGCCTCCAGCCGCTGGCCAGCAGCACTTCGGTCACCGCCAGCGCGAAGGCGAGCCACAACAACGGAGCCTGCAGGTCGGCTCGCCCGACCTGGGCGAACGCCTCGGCGGCGGCGTGTCCCGATTCAACGATGCGAGCGCCGGACCAGAGAGAGCGCACCTCGCCATCGCTGGCCGGCGCAAGCTCCGATTCGCGGGGATCGAGATTGGCCGTGAGGACTCCGATCGTGTCCCGACCGCCGAGCAGATAGTAGAGCCCCACCTCCGGCGGCCGAAACGACGCGCCGCCTTCGATCGTCCACTTCCGGCCATTGGCGATGAGCCCAGTGGTTTGATCCGGTAACGCCACCGGATCCCCCGGTGCCGCCGCGAGCGACGCGATCTGGCCCCGTGCGACCCGGTTGATCATGGCATCGAGGAACGGCATGAACGCCGCGGAGAGGGGCAAGCTGGTCCACTCGGGATCCATCCGGCTGCCGATCACCACCACATCAGCACCCCGAACAATCCACGGCTCGCCGCCCACTGTGGCCAGCACTCCCGCGCTCGAGGAGTTCTTCGTTGCTCGCAGGCGGTATCGCTTGAGAATTCGTTCGTTGCCCAGCAAAGGTCCGCTGTCCACCACACCCGGCGCCGGCACGATCACGTCGTAGACCCACCCGGTGCCGCGCCGCTCCAATGCTCGATTGACCGCCCCCAGTTGTGCAGGATCTGCCGGTGGTAGCAGGATCGACGCAGCGGGTCCGAGAGAACCGATCGTCACCTCCGATCCCTTGCGGGCTCGCCCATTGGCCTCGAGGACCGCCTCGGCTGCTTGCAGGTACTGGTCACCTGTCGGCCAGCGAAACGCCGGCGATTGGTGCCACCCGAACGGCGGCAAGACGCTCGTCATCGGCCCGAAATTCGTCAGGGTCAACGAAGGCCCGAAGCGTCCACCACCCGCTGGCCCCTCCTGGAACCGCAATGCTGCTTGCAGTGCCAACCAGGGCGAGTGCCGCGCGCCCGGTCCGTCCTCCGAGAGAGACCGTTACTGGCGCGGAGCGCCCGGAGTCTCCCGCAAGGGTCACGACAACCGAGGCACCCTCAACGGTCCAGGGCTGTGACCCTGCCTTCAACGAAGCCACGCCGATGTTAGGCGGACTTTCCCCCTCCATCCTCACTACCAAGAGCGGGGTGTTCACCTTCGCCGGGGAGAGCGCCGTCGCCTGAAGATCAGAGAGAACTGCGATGCCTCCGGGACGCGCATCGGCGCCGAGTACCTGGGTTGCCGAGGCCACGGCCTCGCCGAGATCCATCCGGCGATCTGAGGCAGCGAGGCTGTCAACCATGCGACTCAGCTCGGCCGCGGTCCCCCGCTGCGGAATCCCGTCTGCCGTGAGCAGCCAGAGCCCATCGGCCGGCGTGGCCCCGTCCAGAATTCTTCGAGCGGCGGCGCGCAGGTCCGTGAGCCGTGAGGTGCCGTTCACCACCTGGCCCGCGCTCGGACTATTGTCGAGAACCAGCACCAGGGCGCTCGGCCCGTGCCCTCCGGCTTGCCGTAGCGCGGCGGAGGGACCAGCCGCAGCAATGATCAGGGCAAGGATGAGCAGGGTGCGAAGCAGCAGAAGCAGCCAGTGACGAAGCTTGAGACGCCGCTCATGCTCTCGGGTGACAGCCTGGAGATAGCGGACGGCAGGAAAGACGACCGTCGGCGGTTCCCGCCGAGCGATCAAGTGCAGGAGGAGCGGCACCCCAGCCAGCGGCAATGCCGCCAGCACCCACGGCTGAAGGAAGGAGATCACACCAGACCGCTTGGACTCGCCACCACGCGACGAAGGGCCAGTCCGAATGGCATATCCGTGGTTATTCGATGGTACTGGATTCCCTGCGACCGGCACTGACGCCGCCAGTCCGAGACCACGCTGTGGACTGTCGCGCGGTACGCATCCGCCCAGTCCTTCGGGCGGAGAATCACGGCCTGATGCGTCTCCGGGTCTTCAAACCGCGCTTCCGCCGGACCGTGGAGCTCCAATTCGAAGGGATCCATCACGTGGAGCACGATTACCTGATGCCCCCGGTGGCGGAGGAACTTGAGGGCCCGAAGAGCGGTTGTTTGATCCAGCAGGAGATCGGAGATGAACACCACCAATCCGCGGCGCCGTAACAGGTCAACTACCCTGCGAAGCGCCGGCTCTGCGGCCGTTCCCTGCCCCGCTTCCAAGGCGCTCAGCGCTCGAACCAGCGTGTGCCAGTGCATGGTCCGCGCTTTCGAGGGAATGACCTGGCGGACCACCTCATCGAAAGCGATGAGCCCAGTCGCGTCGCGCTGCCGGAGCAGCACCAGTGCCAGGGCCGCAGCAATGCGTTGCACGTAAGCCAGCTTCGGCAGGAGCGTCTCTGGATCACCGGTCCAGGCCATGGAGCGGCTGGCATCGACCACTATCATGGCCCGAAGATTGGTTTCCTCCTCAAACTGCTTGACGTAAAGGCGATCCTTACGGCCGAGCAGCTTCCAATCGATATAGCGCAGCTCATCGCCCGGCTGATACATGCGATGCTCGGCGAACTCTACCGAAAACCCTCGGCGGGGCGAGCGATGCAGACCGGCCAGAAAGCCCTCAACCACCCCTTCGGTCAGCAATTCCAGGCCGGCGAGCCGTGAGGCCTCCAGGGGGTCGAGCAGGTCGAACCGGGGGCGGGCTTGAAACGGGGTGGTCGTGCTCATGCGGGCCGCAACGTATTGGAGGTTGCCGTGGTAAGTCAACGCGCCGTTTCCGTGTCCGGCAGGCAGGACAGCGCAGCCGTGCGCGCCCTCAGCCCCACACGACCTAAGTGAATGACAAGACGGAAGATACGCTATTCGGGCCGAGTGGCATACCCCCTGCCTTTCACCTCAGTCCCTGCTCTATCCTCCGGAGGATTCATGTACGGCCAGCTGGCGCTCGTGGTTGCGACGTTGATCGCCCCGACCACCGGCACGCCTAACCCGGCTCTGTCCCTGCTGGGGCGCCATCTCGCGACGTACGATCGCCCCAGAGTCAACGTCTGGCTCAACCAGCAAGATCCTTATCGTACGGGCGAGCCTGCCCGGGTCTTTTTCAAGACCAACATCGACGCCTACATCACCGTTCTTCGAGTGGATACCGATGGCAAGGTCCGCGTGCTGTTCCCGGTCGAGCCGTGGGAGGACAACTACACGCGCGGGGGCCGCACCTTCGAAGTCCTTGGCCGTTCGCAGGACGAAGCCTTTCGAGTAGATGATCCGGCTGGAGTCGGTTACGTGTTTGCCGTCACTGGTCCCGATCCCTTCGACTACGATGAAATCACCCGGGGTGATCACTGGGACTACCGCGCCATCTCCGATGGCCAGGTTCGGGGAGACCCGTACGTCGCCCTGACCGACCTCGCCGCGCGCATTGCGGGGCCCAACGACTACGACTACGACATCGCGGAGTACTACGTCGAGCAGCACTACGACTATCCGCGCTTCGTCTGCTACGACTGCCACGGTTACGTCAGCTACAACTATTGGGATCCGTACGATTCGTTCTGCTCCCGATTCCGCATCGTGGTTTACGATGACCCCTACTACTACCCGTACCGGTACTACGGCGGACGAGTGACCGTCGTGCATCCTTACCGTCCGGAGCCGAGGTACGTCTTCAAGGATTACAACCCGAGCGACGACTACATCACTCGCGTCGCGACCCGTCCTCGAGGCGAGCCGAACCGGCCCGGCGATGCCGACCGATCGAGCGCCGATGTCGGCGGCCGCGGCCGGGTTCCTGCGCCGATCGCTCCCCGCCCGCGTGATGGCGACAGACCTGATGCAGGTGATCGGGACGGTCGTCCAACTCGCGACAGAACCGGCATTGAATCACCGCGCCGCGTGAGCCCCGACGATCAACCGTCCCGGGAGGAGGCTCCAGACCAGCCGCGACGTCGGGCACCGACCCCCACTCCGGACCAGCCCCGGCGAACGGGTGAGGAACGTGAGCCCTTCCCCGAGAGCCGAACCGCGTCGCGCAGCTCCAGCCCCCTCTACAGCTATTGAGAAGCCTCGCTCCAAGGAAGCAAAACCGCGGCAGGAAGCGCCGCGCACGGAGCCGCAGAAGCAGCCCGCCGAGATAGTGACAAGGACAAGGACAAGGACAAGGACAAGGATGCGGCCCGCAGCAAACCCACACCACCGAAGAGCACCGGGGAGCCCGAGTTGCGTCGCCGGAAGCCCTCCTGATCGTTCGAAACCCGAAATCACGCTCGTCCGTACCGCACTCGCAGGACCCCGGCCATATTTCCTGCCGCAAAATCGATCTCTTCAACCTGCGAGAAAACCTGGATGCGTCGTAATCTGGTTCTTCCTTTCGCGCTCAGTTTGAGTCTCACCGCTGTTCCAGCCCGTTACCTGTTTGCCCAAACTTCCAGTCCGCTCGCGGCGGCCGCGAATACCATCACTCCCGCGGACGTAGCGCGCCGGATCGGAATCATCGCCGATGATTCCATGATGGGACGTGACACGCCGAGTCCCGGCCTGGAGATGACTGCCGCGTACGTGGCGGACCAGTTCAAGAAGTTCGGGCTCAAGCCCGGCGGGGAAAATGGAACCTGGTTTCAGCGCTATCGCATCTCACGTCGGCGGGTTGACACCGCGGCATCCAGCGTCGGCTTCACGGTTCAGGGAAAGCGAACGGATGTAAAGCTCGACCGTGATGCACGGCTGGCGTTCGGCAGCGTCGACAAGGATGTCGAGGCTCCAGCGGTCTTGATGGGTGGGACGCTCAATAGCACCGAAGCAAAGAGCGCCGATATCAAGGGTAAAGCGGTGGTAGTGGTGCTGGACTACGGCAAGCCGCTCCAGCCCGAGGTACAGCAGACCATTGTCTCGCTCTACGAGGCAGGTGCCGCCGGCGTCGTGATCCTATCCAATAGAGACTCTGCCACATTCGCCCAGCGGGTAACGGCGCAGACCCGGCAGGTCAGCCTTGGAGTCGAAGGACTCGGGAGTCAGGTACCGGTCGTCGAGGTACACCAGAGGGCGTTGGGAACCGTGATTCCAGCCTTGGGGATCAAGCCGGACGAGATCCGCGGAGCCCAGGGCATGAAGGTGCAGCCTCTGCCCAATCTCCGGGTGTCGTTCCACATCAAGAACGAGATTCTCGATTCCAGCAGCGCGCCCAACACGATCGGCATTCTCGAGGGGAGCGACCCAGAGCTGCGCAACGAATACGTCGTCTTCTCCGCCCACATGGACCATATCGGCATCTCCCACGGCCAGGCCGACAGCATCAACAATGGGGCAGATGACGACGGCTCGGGTACCACAGGCGTGATCGAGCTTGCCGAAGCGTTCAGCCAGAAGGGTGTCAGACCCAAACGGTCGATGATTTTTCTCACGGTGAGCGGCGAGGAGAAGGGCCTCTATGGCAGCGCCTACTTCACCGAGCATCCGACGGTGCCTCTCACCGACATCGTGGCCGATCTCAACATCGACATGATCGGACGCAACTGGAAAGACACCATCGTCGCGATCGGCAAGGAGCATTCCGATCTGGGCACGACACTGCAGAAGGTCAATGCTGCCCATCCCGAGCTGCGCATGGCCGCGATCGACGACCGGTGGCCGGAGGAGAACTTCTACTCGAGGTCCGACCACTTCAACTTCGCCCGGAAGGGTGTGCCGATCCTGTTCTTCTTCAACGGGGTCCACAAGGACTACCACCAGCCGTCCGATTCGCCCGACAAGATCGACGCCGAGAAGGAATCCCGGATTCTCAAGTTGCTGTTCTACCTCGGCCAGGAAGTCGGAAACGCTCCCCAGCGGCCGAAGTGGAATCCCGACAGTTACAAAAAGATCGTCGAGATGGCCGGTCACTGACCGGGAGATGTTGGCTATACTTCCCGCATGTCGGAGACAACGGGCAGCCTGAAGGACTTCAACGCCTTCCGGACCAGGATGAACGAAACCATCCTGGCCGGAGGCAACCTCACCATCGGCCGGTTCTTCGCGCTCGATCATCGGGCGTACGAGCCCGGCGCCCTCGGCACAAAAACGAAGGAAATGCTGGGCCTCGTGTCCTCGCTGGTCCTCCGGTGCGACGACTGTATCACCTACCACATCATTCGCTGCGCCGAGGAAGGTGTCACCGACGAGGAGTTCCATGACGTCTTCGCGGTCGGACTGGTGGTGGGCGGCAGCATCGTCATTCCGCACCTGAGGCGCGCGGTGGCGAGGCTGGAAGAGGTTCGGGCTGGAAGTGAAGTGGGAGACAGGGAGTAGTGAGTAGGTGGTAGGGATTAGGGATCGATGAGTCGCAAGTCACGCCCTATTCCCTACTCCCTACTCCTCACTTCGATCTCCCCGCTTCGGTCGCGTCCCGGACTATATTCCCCGCCATGTCTCAGGCCCGCATCCGTAATTTCTGCATCGTCGCGCACATCGATCATGGCAAGAGCACCCTGGCCGATCGGCTGATCGAAGCCACCGGTGCGGTCGAGAAGCGCCTCATGCGCGAGCAGCTCCTCGACACGATGGACCTCGAGCGCGAGCGGGGTATCACCATCAAGCTCAACGCTGTCCGAATGAGTTACAGTGCCCCGGACGGCAAGGACTATGAGCTCAACCTGATCGACACCCCGGGACACGTGGACTTCACCTACGAAGTGTCCCGGTCCCTCGCCGCCTGCGAAGGTGCGATCCTCGTCGTGGATGCGTCGCAGGGGATCCAGGCTCAGACGCTCTCCAACCTCTTCCTGGCGCTCGACGCCGGCCTCGAAATCATCCCGGTCCTCAACAAGATCGATCTGCCTGGGGCGGAACCCGAGCGACGGGCCCAGGAGATCATCGACCTGATCGGAGCCAAGCGAGAGGAGATTCTCTCGGTCTCCGCAAAAGAAGGCACCGGTATTCCGGACCTGCTCGAGGCGATCGTCAAGCGGGTGCCCTCTCCGAAGGGTCGCGAGGAAGCGCCGCTTCGGGCGCTCATCTTCGATTCCTACTTCGACCGCTATCGTGGTGCGGTGCCCAGCGTCCGAGTGGTGGATGGGACCATCCGTACCGGAATGGAGATCGCATTCGGGGCCCATCCCGAAGACGTCTACGTCGTGGACGAAGTGGGTTATCTCCAGCTCGGTCAGCGGAGGGCGGATATGCTGGAGGCGGGTGAGGTCGGTTACGTGATCGCCAACCTGCGGAGCGTCTCCGACACCCGGGCCGGCGACACCATTCTCGACGCCAACGAACGCGCCTCCGAGCTCCTGCCCGGCTATCGCGAAGTCAAGTCGATGGTGTTTGCCGGCATCTATCCCACCGACTCGGAACAGTACGAGGGGCTCAGGGACGCGTTGGAAAAGCTGAAGCTCAATGACGCGAGTCTGCAGTACGAGCCTGAGTCCTCTACCGCGCTCGGCTTCGGATTCCGCTGCGGCTTTCTCGGCCTGCTCCACATGGAGATCGTAGGAGAACGGCTGGAGCGGGAGTTCGGCCTCGACCTGATCACCACCGTGCCGACGGTGGAGTACCACGTCTACATGGCGGATGGGACGATGTCCCTGCTGGAAGCTCCCAGCAAATTGCCCGATCCCACCTCCATCGACCGGATCGAAGAGCCGTTCGTGAAGGCTCGGATCATGGCGCCGGCCGACTACGTCGGCGGGATCATGAAGCTGGGACAGGAACGACGCGGGGTCTATCTGGGCATGAAGTATCTCGACACGACACGCGTCGAGTTCGACTGGGAATTCCCGCTGGGAGAGATCGTCCTCGACTTCTACGACAAGCTCAAGGGCCTGAGCCGCGGGTATGCCTCGCTCGACTACGAGATGGCGGGCTACCGCGCCTCGGAACTGGTGCGGCTCGACATGCTCATCAACGGCGACCCGGTGGACGCCTTCAGCGTGATCATCCACCGGGACAAGGCCTACGAGTGGGGGCGCAAGGTCGCCGAGAAGCTCAAGGAGCTGATCCCCCGGCAGCTGTTCCAGGTCATCGTTCAGGCGGCGATCGGCAACAAGATCATCGCCCGAGAAACGATCTCGGCGCTCCGCAAGGACGTCCTGGCCAAGTGCTACGGCGGCGACATCACCCGTAAGCGCAAACTGCTGGAAAAGCAGAAAGAGGGGAAAAAGCGGATGAAGCAGTTGGGCTCGGTTGAAATTCCGCAGGAAGCTTTCCTGGCAGTACTCCAGGTCGATTAGTTCCGAGTTCCGAGTGCCATCTCCGCAAGGGTCGTACGCCGCACCCCGGTAGGAGCTCGGAACTCGGAACTCGGAACTCGGAACTCAATCATGGCTGACTTGATTCGGGCCCCAAACCACCTGGGCGACTTCGTGCTCTCGCTGCCCGGCACTGGAGGCGGCGCCCCGCGCCGATATTCTGGTGGCCCAGCACCTGGAGCCGCTGGCGCAACTGGCGCTTCCGGGCCGGGTGATTCTTCCGCTTATTCCGCGGAGCCGAAGGGTTCGCGCGCGGCGTCGTTCAGCTGCGAAGCCGGTCGAGGGCCTCGGCCACCCTGCTGACTCCGTCGTTCTCCTCCGCGCTTCTGGTGGCCCTGGCCGGCATCCCCGGCCGGCGCGGCTCCAGGACCGATCACCGCGGTTCGCTGCTTACCGATCCAGTTGATCCTGTGCAGGTGGACACAGTGCACCGAAGCACAGCCTACATGTTGCTGGTAACCGGAGCGGCACCGGCTCAGCCTCCGACTCCGTTGCTCACTCTCGACGACTCGGCGCGGAAAGCGTGGTCCGCGCTGCGGCCCTTCGACGCTCCCTTTGTCGGCGTGTTCCCCGGCAGTCGCGCTTCCGCCCGAAGGTGGCGACCCGGAACGTTTTCGCCAGATCGTCAATCGCCTGGCCGAGGCGGGACATCGGGTGATTGTCTTCGGAGGGATGGAGGAGAGGGGACTCACCGCGCAGGTCGCCGGCAGCGATGCGGCTGATCTCGGAGGACGCTGCAGTCTGCCGGCCCTGGCGGCTGGACTGGCGGAATGCCGCTGGCTTCTGACCAATGACAGCGGACCGATGCACCTGGCCGCGGCGGTAAGGACGCCGACGGTGTCGCTGTGGGGTGCCGGTGACCCCCATCGCACTGGACCTCTGGGACCCGGTCATCGACTGCTCCGGCGGACCGACTTGCCGTGCGTCCCCTGCGTCCGCAACCAGTGTCCCCGCCGAGGCAGGGGAACCATTCTGCCGGAGGCCGAGCGCGAGTGCATGGCACTGCTCGAGGTTGACCAGGTCTGGCGGGAAATCACGGGGGCGTCGAGGTAGAGAGATTCACCTTGTCTCTCTATCATTCTTTCTTCTCGATCGTTCGTCCCCCGTTCCCGGTCATCGCATGCGCCACATCATTGGAATCGATCTGGGCGGAACCAATATTGTCGCCGGCTGCGTCGCCGAGGATGGCAGCGCCATCCATGGAGTGCGGTCGGTGCCGACCGGGGTGGAGCAAGGCCCGGACGCCGTGGTGGACCGGATCATCGCCACCGCGCAGGAGAGCCTGGAGGAAGCGCACCGGATTGTGCCGGGACTCAAGCCGATCGGAGTGGGAATCGGGGCGCCGGGTCCGCTCGACACTCGCGCGGGGATCGTGCTGCTGACTCCCAACCTTGGTTGGGTCAACATGCCGTTGCGCGAGCGCATGATGAAGGGTCTCAAGCTTCCTACCGCGCTCGACAACGACGCCAACTGCGCCGTGCTCGGCGAATGGTGGCAGGGTGCGGCGCGCGGAACCCGGCATGCGATCGGGATGACGATCGGGACCGGGATCGGCGGCGGGATCATCCTGGACGGGAAGTTGTACCACGGGGCGTCGGACATCGCCGGAGAGGTCGGCCACATGACCATCGATGCCAACGGCCGGCGCTGTAAGTGCGGGAATTACGGTTGTCTCGAGGCATACGCCTCGGGTCCCAATATCGCGCTCCGCGCCGTGGAGGCGATCGAGAGCGGAGCCGTGAGTTCTCTTCCTTCTTATGTCGGGGGCGACCTCCGCAAGGTGACGGCGCAGACCGTCTACGAGGCGGCCCACGCCGATGATGATCTCGCGCTCGAAGTGGTCCGCGACACGGCCAAGTTCCTCGGTGCGGGAGTCGCGAGCCTCATCAACATCTTCAATCCGGAAGCGGTGGTGATCTGCGGCGGAGTCACCCTGGCGGGGCCCAGCCTGTTCGAGCCGCTGCAGCGAGAGGTATCCCGTCGAGCGTTTCGGCCGGCGGTAAAGGTCTGCCGGATCGTGCCAGGCACGCTGCCCGGAACGGCGGGAGTCTTCGGCGCAGCACGAGCTTTCCTGGAACAGGTCGAGGCAGGGATCGTCACATGCTGACGGAAACTGCCTAAGCATGCCGAAGCTCGGCGTTCTCGGCTCCCTGGTCTGGGATGTCATCTACGGACGCGACCCCGCCGCGCCACCGGTCGAGGAATGGGGCGGGATCGCGTATGCCCTGGCCGGCTTCGATGCGGCGCTTCCCGACGACTGGGAAATCGTTCCTTTGATAAAGGTAGGGAGCGACCTCCGCGATCGCGCCGCCGATCTGATCCGCTCCCTGACTCACGTGGCGCCCGGAGCCCGATGCATCGAGGTGCCGGTGCCCAACAACCGCGTGGTCTTGCGCTACCAATCGGCCGAGCGGCGTTGCGAGCGGATGTCGGGGGGAGTTCCCGGTTGGACCTGGGGCGAGCTGGGCCCGATGGTCCGCGACCTCGACGCTCTCTACGTCAATTTCATCTCCGGATTCGAGATGGAGTTGGGCACCGCGCAGGCGCTGCGTCAGGCTTACCGTCGTCCGATTTACGGGGACTTGCACAGCCTCTTCCTCGGCATGCCTCAGGACGGCATCCGGGTACTCAAACCCCTGAGCGATCCGCTGGAGTGGCTTCGGTGCTTCGACGTGGTGCAGGTGAACGAGGATGAGATGCGCCAGCTCTGGCCCGATCCAATGGCGCTCGCCGCGGGCGCCATCGAGGCGGGAGTCTCCTTGCTGCTGGTAACCCTCGGTCCCCGGGGCTCCGTCTATGTTGCCGCTCCGGGATTCGACGGCTGGGCAACTCATTCGATCTCATCGACCGCCGTCCGCACCGAGCTGATCCCGGCCCCGTCGGTCGACTCGCTGGACCCGACGGGCTGCGGCGACGTCTTCGGGGCCGCGATGATGAGCCGCCTCCTGGCGGGTGATGGCCCCCAGTCCGCAACCCGCGAGGCGACCCGCCTGGCAGCGCGGAATGCGATGCTCCGTGGAGCCAGCGACCTGGCGCGGCTGCTGCGCGGAAGGTTGGCCACTGCTTCCGCCACGAGCTCGGTATGAGCCGAGTCGTCGAAATCCCTGCATTCTTCGATGACAAGGGCTTCGAGCAATTCGCCCACTCCTTTTCCGCCGGACCGATCACCGACCGGATGCTGTTCGACGCCCGCGGGGCGCAGTGGGCGTCACCTTACGGTCTGATTGGCATGCTGACAGCAGGACAGGCCGTCAAGGAGGCAGGAGGTCCGCCCCCCGCGTTCGCGGTGCCCGAAGCCGACGAGGTCCGGCGCTACTGGGTGCGAGCGGGATTCTTCGGTCCGGCTGCCGAGTTGTTCGAGCTCCACGGCAAGGTGCCGAAAGTCAAGGTCGAAGAAATATCGGATGTGCTGCTCAGTGTGACGGCAGTGCGGGCCATGGAGGACGTGCATGGCGTGGTCGGCAGGATTCAGGAAGGGGCGGCGCGGATTCTGACCAACGAGCTTGGCCTCGAGCCGGCCGCGACCGCAAGGTTCGGCATGGCGCTTTCGGAGGCTTGTCAGAATATTGTGGAGCACTCCGGTACGAGCGGATGGGTAGCGGTCCACGCCTATACCTTCCGTCGAAGGCTCGGCGGCAGGAGAGTGGTCGTTATTGCGGTGGGAGATGCGGGAGTCGGCTTTCGCCGCTCGCTCGAAGCCACTCAGGCTCGCCGGTTCGGCGACCGCTGGGGCGACGCCGCGGCGCTCGAGGCCGCAGTGATCCAGGAAGTCAGCCGATTTCGAGATCCTGGCCGTGGCCAGGGACTCCCGGGCATCAAGCGCTACCTCCTGCGCTGGCAGGGCAAGTTGTCCATCCGGAGCGGCACGGCGCGAATCGCCATCGTGCCGCCCTGGGATGAGGATGTCCCAATGACCGAATCGCTGCCGCCATTTCCGGGCGCGCAGCTCCAGATCGTGATCCCCGCGAAGGAAGGTGCTCCAACCACATGATGCATACCATCCGGGTGGACCGCGTGCTGCGGGAAACGGTCAACACTTCCTATTCCGATCTCGTTACCCGGGCCACCGGTCGTGCGGTGCGCAGCAGTATCCGGCAGACTATCGCCGGACTCGAGGGCGGCACCGCTCTCCTCGACTTTTCTTCGGTGGGGCTGGTGGACTTCAGCTGCGCCGATGAAGTCGTCGCCCAGCTGCTGCTCGAAAAGACTGACGATGTCATCGTCGTACTGGGCGGGCTGCGCGAGGATCACACTGAAACCATCGAGCATGTCCTGACGCACCACGCGCTGGCGGTGGTCGTGCAGGAATCACCCGACGGTTGTCCCCGTTTGCTGGGCCTGGTGGACCGTGAAGCCCAGGAAGTCTTCGAACGACTTCACGCGCACGGAGCCGCGGATGCCGAGACGATGGGACAGCACATGGGCTGGGATGCGGAGCGGGCTCAGGACGCGCTCGACACTCTGGTCCGGCTCCGGCTCGTCCGGCAGGAAGGACTCACGTTCGCTCCGCTTCCGCTCCCGTGAAACGCCGCTACGGCCTGTCTACGCTGGCCATTCACGGCGACCCGCATCGCCGCCCTGACTGGACTCCTGTCGTTCCGCCTGTGATGCAGAGCAGCACCTTCACCAATCCCGTCGGTTCGGCGGAGGAGGTGATGTACTCGCGCTATGGGAACAATCCCAATCAGGTGGCGCTGGGGAAGAAGTACGCCCTGCTCGAAGGCACCGAGGCCGCCGTCTTCGTGTCGAGCGGCATGGCCGCGACCGCATTGGCGCACCTCGCGGTACTGCGCCCGGGAGACCATCTGGTCACCAGCTCCTGGATCTACGGCGGGACCAAGCGGCTGTTCGACGAGGAATTCGGGCGCCTCGGCATCGACGTCACCTACGTGAACCCCGACCAGCCCCGCCTGTGGCGGCGGTCGGTGCGCAAGTCCACCCGCGCCATTTTCGTCGAGACGCCGACCAATCCGCTGATGCGGGTGCTCGATCTCACGCCGGTCGCTCAGATCGCCAGGGACTCGGGGCTGGCCTTACTGGTGGACGGCACCTTCGCCAGTCCGGTCAATTTCCGGCCCCTGGAGCATGGCGCGGACATCGTCATTACCAGCGCCACCAAATACCTCAACGGGCACAGCGATGTGATCGCCGGCGCGGTCGCCGGTTCGGCGTCGCTCATTGAAGAGGTGATCAGGCTGATGACGCTGTGGGGCCAGGCCATCGATCCCCACACTGCGTGGCTGATCGATCGCGGGATCCGCACGCTCGAAGTCCGGATGGCCCGTCACAACGAGAACGGCATGGCGGTGGCGCAATGGGCCAGCCAGCATCCCGCCATCGTCCGGGTGCACTATCCCGGATTGCCCTCCCATCCGGAGCACGAACAGGCAAAGGAAGTGCTGAACGGGTTCGGAGGCATGGTAGGGCTCGAGATCAAGGGCGGCGTCCGCGCGACCGAGAAAATGCTGCGGAAGCTCAAGGTGATCACCCACGCACCGAGTCTCGCCGGTGTCGAAAGCCTGGTCTCCGAGCCGCGACTCACATCCCACAGCCGGCTCAGCGACGAGCAGCGGGCCAAGCTGGGCATTCCGGACGGATTCGTGCGGCTCTCCTGCGGGTTGGAGAATGCTCCGGACATCATCGCCGACCTGGAGCAGGCGCTGGGCTAGGTGGTAGGGAGTAGGTAGTAGGGAGTAGGGCCCCACTCCCCACCACCTACTCCCTACCTGCGTCTCCACCAATAGCCTTATCTTCAAGCCCGTGATCCGCTTCACCCACGTCGACAAGCACTATTCCAAGGGCGCCGCGCTCAAGGACGTCACCCTTCACATCGCGAAGGGTGAATTCGTCTTTCTCACCGGCCATTCCGGCGCGGGCAAGTCCACCATGCTCAAGATGATGTTCGCCGAGCTGATGCCGACGAGCGGTGACGTGCGGGTGTCGGGATTCAACGTGACATGAGATCCGGCCGCGCGAGATAGCGAAACTGCGGCGCCGGCTGGGTATCGTGTTCCAGGATTTCCGGCTCCTGGAGGACCGGACCGCGGAGGAGAACGTGGCCTTCGCCCTCGAAGTGACGGGGGCCCATCGCGATGTGATTCCGTCGAAGGTGATGAGGGTGCTGACCCAGGTCGGCCTGGCCGCCAAGTCGCACGCTTATCCCACCGAACTGTCGGGGGGAGAGCAGCAACGGGTCGCGATCGCCCGGGCCCTGGTGAACGACCCCGCCATCCTCCTGGCCGACGAGCCTACCGGAAATCTCGACGAGCGGGCCACGCGCGGCGTGTTCCAGCTCATCCGGGAGATCAATGCCGGCGGAACCTGCGTCGTGATGGCCACTCACGATCTCGATCTGGTGAAACAGGCTACCTATCGCACGGTTGAGATGCGCGAAGGCGCGGTCGTGTTCGACAGTGGTACCGACGAATCAACCAGCGAGGAAGAGTTGTGAGACTGGTCCTTCGCGAGGCGCTCAACGTCTTCCGCCGGGCGCCGGCCCTCTCGATCCTCTCCATTACCACCATCGCCTTCTCGCTGTATGTGGTCGGCCTGTTCGGCCTGGTGGCGCTCAACCTGCGCGAAGCGCTGCGCGGCGTGGAGCAGCGGGTCGAGGTCGTGGCGTACCTTCTCCGCGGAACGCCTCCGGAATCCATCGCCCAGGCCTCGGAGGACATTGCCGCATTCCCCGAAGTCCAGCGTGTCACCTTCGTGAGTGAAGACGAAGCCTTGACCCGGGCACGAGCCGAGCTGGTCGAATTCCGTGACGCCTACCGCGACCTGGCGGTGAACCCGCTTCCGGCGTCTCTGGAGATTCAGCTCAAGGAGGGGAGCCGGGACGCGGTGCACGCGCAACAAGTGGCCGAGCGTCTTCGTGGCATCGGCTTCATTGATGACGTGCGCTACGGCAGGGAGTGGGTGGAGAAACTGGACCGGCTGCGCAACATCGGCGGGCTGGTCGGCATGTCGATCGGGCTCGCCTTCGCAGCGGTGGCCGTGGTGATCATCGGTGTCACGATCAGAATCACGGTGCTGCAGCGGGCCCGGGAGATCGCGATCATGCGGCTGGTGGGTGCCACCCGCGGGTTCATCAGAGGCCCGTTCCTGCTCGAGGGCGCGCTCAAGGGATTGCTGGGCGGGATCCTCGCGGTGGCCATGTGCTTCGCGAGCTACCTGCTGTTCCGGAATCAGAGCGAGCTGGCCACCTCCGGCATCGTTTTTTTCAAGACACCCCAGATGCTGCTCGGCATTCTGTTCGGAATCGCGATCGGACTCGGCGGCAGCCTGGTGAGCGTCGGGCGTCAACTCAAGAATGTCTAGCCGGATCCGGTGGGCGCTGGCGGTAGCGACGGGGCTCGCGATTCTGCCGTCGCGATCGCTGGTGGCCCAGCAGGATCTCGAGGAATCACGAAGGCGGCTGGAGGAAGTCCGGCGAGAGCGGGAAAAGCTCCAGGAAGAGAGGGACCGGCTGCAGGGTCAGGTCCATGATCTCAATCAGGAGCTCGACCTTCTTGAGCGGCAGCGGCAAAGCACCAACCGCATCGTGAACGAGCTGGAGACCCAGATCGGCGGCCTCAACAGCCACGTCGACGTCGCGAGCGCGGAGCTGGCCCTGGCGCAGGACAATCTGGCGGAAAAGCGCGCCGTTCTGACCCGCCGTCTCGTCGAGATCTACAAACGCGGCACACTCTATCCATTCCAGGTCATCGTCGCCGCCGAGTCCTTCGGTGATCTGCTGAATCGCTACAAGTATCTCTTCCTCACCAGCCGGCAGGATCGCGCCCTCGTCACCGACGTCGAGAAGCTGCGGAACCAGGTGCAGAAGCGGCGGGGGGAGATCGTGTCGGTGCGGACCGAGCTCGATCACCGCCGTGAAGAACGGGAAGCGGAACTCAAGCGCTACGGCTCCCTGGTAGAGGAGCGATCCACCCGGCTCCGGGTGACGCGACGCTCGGCCAAGTCCAACGAGCAGACGGCTCAGTGCCCTGGACCGCGACGAGGCCCGGCTCAACGATTTGCTCGCCTCACTCGAACGGGCCCGCAAGGAACGCTCGGCAACGCCGGGAGCAGCAACTCTCACCACCGCCGACATCGGCAAACTCGATTGGCCGGTAGACGGGGCCATTATTTACGGCTTCGGACGGCAGACGTTGCCCAGCGGAGGCGTGATCCGTCGCAATGGAATCGGGATTTCAGCAGCGGCGGGAACGCCGGTCAAGTCGGTCGAAGCAGGCAAGGTAGAATTGGTCCAGAACCTCGGTACGTACGGACTGACGGTCGTCCTGGCCCATGGCAACGGCTATCGCTCACTCTACACTCACCTGCTGGATGCCAAGGTGTCGATCGGGCAGGATGTGCTGAAGGGACAGACCATTGGCTCGGTGGGCGGAGGGAACACAGATGAGGGACCGCATCTCTATTTCGAGATCCGGGGAGAAAACGGTATCGCGCTGGACCCGGCGGACTGGTTGAGGAAGCGGAGGAAGTAGGCGGTCGGGTTCGGCGGTTCGGCCAACGAAGTGCGAATCGAGCTTTAGGCCGCCACGGTTTCCGCGGTACCGATCCGAGTGTCGGTCTGTGCTTTCCCTCGCATCAGAGCCGCTTCGACCAGGGCGAACAAGTCGGCGGTGCGGGCGGCGGAGGGATGAGGAAAGGTGACGATTCCCGCGCTGAGCCGAGGTCGCTCGCCGGCGGCGAGATCGGGGAATGGATGCTCGTCGATCCGGCGTCGCACCCGGCCGATCGAAGCGCGGGCACCGTCGAGGTCGGTTTCGGGCAGGACCAGAGCGAACTCGTCTCCCCCATAGCGCGAAACGAAATCGGGCGCGCGAATCTCCCGTTGCAGGACCCCTCCCAGCTCCGCCATGATCCGATCCCCGGTTTCGGTGCCGAACCGTTCGTTGAAATCCCGCAGCTGGTCGATGTCGAGCAGGATGAGACTGAAGGTGAGCGCATACCGCCGGGCTCGCTCGAACTCTTCCTGCAGCCGCCGGTCGAGCGCATCCAGATTGCCGCACCCTGTGAGCATATCGATCGTGAGGGCGCTCGCCTGGCGCCGCGCGGCGCCGGCACGTCGCTCCTCGCTCTCCAGCATCCGGGCGGCCGCTTGCAGCATCTGCCTCGGCGAAACCAACCTCATCCGCGGTAAGGTCAGGATCGCGCATGCCGAGTCCGAAGCAGAAACACCCCGACCGGCCGGCCGCGCAGCGTCATCGGCAGCGCGGCGACGCTCTTCACATCCGCCGAGACGCCGAGTTGTGCCCAGAGGGTGCGCAGCTCCGTGAAGAAAGAATGAGCCTGGAGATCGGGGATAAAGACCGTTCGTTCGGTGCGCAGCGCCTCGCGCATTTCAGGGTAGCGGCGGAGGTCCACTCGCAGATCCCGGGTGGTAGGACTCTCGCACACCGCGACAACGCGCCCGTACCGATCCTCGGAACCGGCCATGATGAAGGAGCACCGGGCCAACTCCAGGGCGAGGCCGACGCGGCGCACCAGAACTTCGAGGATTTCGTCGCTGCGGGCGGCGGCCGAGAGGTCTCCCAGGATCTCGAACATCAGCTCTTGACGCCAGAGCGACCGCTGAGCCTGGTCGTCGGTCGCGCGGCGCCGGAGGCGAGCGGTGATCCTCGCGTTGAGCTCGGCAAGGTTGACCGGGCCGGCGAGAACGTCGTCGGCACCGGCCTGGAGCGTCTGGGTGACGGCTTCCGGATCAGGATCACGGAGCAGTACGAGGCGAGGAATCCCCTGCCACGCCACGCCTTGGAGCCGACCGAGAAGGGCTTCGAGCGCCTGGTCCAGCCTATGGACGGTGATGAGGGCGATGTCGGGCGCGCGGGTGCCGACGGCGGCCAGGTGGGTATCGTCCGACTCTGCCACATGAAACCCGCCCCGGACCAGGGACCGCTCGAGTCCCTCGGGACGCACCGACGCGTCCCCGAGAAGAAGGACGCGGGGTGACCGCGGCAGTTGGATCACGGAAGTGGGGTCGGCGGCACGGAGCGGGAGAACGTAGCCACCGCCCAAGGGGTGTCAAGCTGAAGCGGCCGCGACCTTACACCGCGACGAAAACAATGCCCGTCCATGTCAATGACCTCCTCGGTGCTCACGTTTCCACGCAGGGCGGCGTCCATACCGCGCCAGGGCGCGCGGAGGTCATCGGTGCCACGGCAATTCAGGTTTTCACCAAGACCCCGAATCAGTGGCGGGATCCGGTCATCGCCGCGGACGAGGGCAAACGATTCCGCCGGGAGTTGCGGAGAACCGGTGTGCGGGCGGTAGTTGCGCACGATTCGTACCTCATTAACCTGGCCTCGCCCGACGCCGAGCTAAGAGCCCGTTCCATCAAGTCTTTCATCGCCGAACTTCAGCGTTGCCAAACGCTTGGGATCCGGGCCGTGGTGTCGCATCCGGGCAACTACCTTGATGATCGGGGATCCGGTCTCAGTCGCAACGCCGAGTCGTACATCGAGTGCCTGGAAGCGGTGCCGGGGTCAATCATGGTGCTGCTGGAGACGACCGCCGGAACCGGGACGGCGCTGGGCAGCAGCTTCGAGGAGTTGGCGGAGATCCGCGCCAAGATTCCGTCTCCGCTCCGCAAGAGAATCGGTTTCTGCGCCGATACCTGCCATCTCTACGCAGCGGGTTACGATCTGGTGCGCGACTATGAAGGCATCTGGCAGCGGTGGGATGATCTCATCGGCTTGAAGCACCTTCGCTGTCTCCATCTCAACGACTCCAAGACTCCGCTCGGCTCCCGGCGCGACCGGCATGAGCTCATCGGTGAAGGCTCGTTGGGCCCGAGTCCCTTCCGCCGCATCATGACCGATCCCCGTTTCAGCCGGGTGATGAAAGTGCTGGAGACTCCGAAGGGCGACGACCTGGTCACCTCCGATCGAAAGATGCTCCGCCGGCTTCGCGGCTATCGACGGCGGGGCGAAAGCGGGGCGCGTTGACCTCCACACCATTGGCAGGTCATTCTTAGGCGATGCGATTCAACCTCACCGCGCTGGGGCTCGCCCTCACGCTGACGCAGCCCCTCGCGGCACAGGGGAGGTATGCCCTGTCGCTGGGTGGCATCTGGAGCACTCCGATCGTCACCGATCACATCTTCAACGACATCGACCTGCAACCGGCCCTGGCACCGGTCGTGACGCTCAACGGATCATGGCCGGTGTCCAAGAAGGCCAGGCTCGGTGCCGAAGCGAGCTTCGCCTCAGGCAAGCTCGACACGAAGGAATCGGGTCAGAGCGTTGATATCGGTACCCTGCGGAGCCTCACAGTTACGGGCGGGGTCGAAGCACCGCTGGCGGGCAAGCTCTGGGGGCGCCTGGGTGGGGGATTCATCAAGTACCTGCCCTCGGAGGAAGAGGGTGTCTTCCAGGATGGCGGACCGTTGCGCTGGGTGCTGGGTCTCGGTGTGGACTATCGCTGGCAATGGAAACCTCGCTGGCAATGGGTCGCTGGATTGCGCTATGACTTTCATCGCTTCACGACCGACGAGCTCGTGGCGCAGGGATTCGGCGGGACTCAGGATGTCCATCGCGTGATGATCTCAATCGGAATCGCGAGGACGCCATGACCCGCACCTTCCGCGTGATCTGCAGCGTCACGGCATTGCTGGTTGGCGCTTGCTCCGAGCTTGCTTCTCCGACTCGGAGCAACGCCTACGACTGGCGGCTGATTGTGACCTTCGACAGCCTCGGTCCCCAGTTCGATACGTTGAGCTTCCACTGGCCACGCTCGCGGCTTCCGGTCCGCATTTGGGTTGAGGACGCCGGCGGGCTTCCGGACGAGGTGGGGCACGGCATCGATCAGTGGAAGGGGGCGTTACTCTATGGCGAATGGGACGCCAAGATCACCAGCGACTCGAACAATGCGGACGTCATCGTCCGGCTTGCCCCGGCACCGCCCCCCGGTCCGAAACCGTCGGCCGGGCGTCTCGGGTCCATGCTGCTCCCCCAATGTGATGGCGCCACCGATCTCGATACCGTCGCGACCAGGTTCGAGCTCAGGATTCCGCTGCACGTCTACGTCAACCCGCTGGTTCCTTCGAATGATCCAGACCTCGCCCGGTGTCTGAGAGTCACGACAGCGCACGAGCTGGGGCATTCCCTGGGGATCTTCCAGCACAGTACGGACGCCAACGACCTGATGTTCTCGTTGCCGGCGGTGGATGCGCTCAGCAAACGCGACATCAACACGGTGCAGACGCTGTATCATTTTCCGCCAGACATGGTGCCGGTCGGGCCTTGACCGCGGCTCATGCATAATCTTGCAATCTTTCGCCGCTCGGTTGCCGCAAAGCCCTCCGCTGTCGAAATTTCCGGCCCCCGCGCCCTCCCCCGAAACGGCGGCGCGCGGTATCCCTTGGAGCCGAAGACATGACTGTTCTCAGTGAGCCGCGCGCGGCTGTGCCGGAGTTGAATGCACCTTCCTGGGTCACCAATCAGCGACTGCGGGAATGGGTCGCGGAAGTCGCCGCCCTCACCCAGCCCGATCGAATTCACTGGTGCGACGGCTCGCCCGCCGAAAACCAGGCCCTGCTGGACCAGATGGTGGCGGCAGGAACCCTGAAGCGGCTCAATCCCGCCAAGCGTCCCAATAGCTACCTCGCCCTCTCCGATCCCGGTGATGTCG
Organism: uncultured Gemmatimonadales bacterium; assembly: GCA_963821525.1. GTDB lineage: Bacteria > Gemmatimonadota > Gemmatimonadetes > Gemmatimonadales > GWC2-71-9 > DATBGE01. The sequence continues at coordinate 482,332 of CAWGED010000019.1, forward strand.
CCCGGGTCGAGGATCGGACCTTCATCTGCAGCCAGCGGCGGCAGGACGCCGGCCCCACCAACAATTGGGTGGACCCGCGCGAGATGCGCGTCACCATGAAGCGGGTCTTCACCGGCTGCATGCGGGGCCGGACCATGTACGTGGTCCCGTTCAGCATGGGGCCGCTGGGATCGCCGCTGGCACAGGTCGGTGTCGAGCTGACCGATTCTCCCTACGTCGTCGTCAGCATGCGGATCATGACCCGCATGGGCCGGCGCGCGCTCGAGGTGCTGGGCGATGGAGAGTTCGTCCCCTGCGTCCACTCAGTGGGGGCGCCGTTGGCTCCCGGTGATCGGGACGTGGCGTGGCCCTGTAATCCGGATGAGAAGTACATCGTGCACTTCCCGGAGGAGCGCGCGATCTGGTCCTTCGGCAGCGGATACGGCGGCAACGCGCTGCTCGGCAAGAAGTGTTTCGCGCTGCGGATCGCATCGGTGATGGCGCGGGACGAGGGCTGGATGGCCGAGCATATGCTGATCCTCGGACTCAAGAGTCCCGAAGGAGATAAGCGCTACGTCGCTGCGGGATTCCCCAGCGCCTGCGGCAAGACCAACTTGGCGATGCTGTTGCCGCCCAAGGGTTGTGAGGCGTGGACCGTCACCACCGTGGGAGACGACATCGCGTGGATCCGGCCCGGACCGGACGGCCGACTGCAGGCGATTAATCCCGAAGCGGGATTCTTCGGAGTGGCGCCCGGCACATCGGAGAAATCCAATCCGACCGCGATGGCCACGATCAAGTCCAATACCATCTTCACCAACGTCGCGCTCACGCCAGATGGGGACGTGTGGTGGGAGGGGATGACGCATGAGCCGCCGCCCGAGCTGACCGACTGGCAGGGGCAGCACTGGACTCCCGCCTCGGGCCGGAAGGCGGCGCACCCCAACGCGAGATTCACCGCCCCGGCGTCGCAGTGCCCCTCGATGGATCCGGCCTGGGAAGATCCCGCGGGCGTACCGATCAGCGCCTTCATTTTCGGTGGGCGGCGCGCGACGCTGGTTCCGCTGGTCTACCAGGCGGTGAACTGGAACTTCGGCGTCTACCTCGCGGCGACGATCGGCTCCGAGACCACGGCCGCCGCTACCGGTGCCGTGGGCCAGGTCCGGCGGGACCCCATGTCGATGCTGCCGTTCTGTGGCTATCACATGGGCGACTACTTCAACCACTGGCTGCAGTTCGGCCGGAAGATCGCCGATCCGCCGCGGATCTTCTGCGTCAACTGGTTCCGGAAGGACGCGGACGGCGAGTTCATCTGGCCGGGATACAGCCAGAACCTTCGAGTCCTCAAGTGGATCTTCAACCGGGTCCGCGGGAAAGCCGGCGCCACTGAAAGCCCGCTCGGCTGGATGCCGCGCTACGAGGACCTCGACTGGAAGGGCCTCGACAATTTCGGGCCCGAGACTTTCCGCGACCTCATGTCGGTCCCACGCGAAGCGTGGAAGACCGAGATCATGTCCCACCAGGAGCTGTTCGAACGGCTCTACGATCGGATTCCCAAGGAATTCATTCTCATGCGGGAGCTGATCCTCTCCAGCCTCTGGCGCTCGCCCGAGGAATGGAAGCTGGCGCACGAGACGGACGCGGACGATTGAGATTGCAGATTGATGATTGCAGATTGATGATTGAAAGCTGATTCCGGGACGCTACGATGCAGTTCAATCATCAATCAGCAATCGGCAATCGGCAATCGAAATGACCGAGTACGAGGTCGTCCGCGACCCTCTCTGGGACAACATCCGCATCGACGCCGCCGCGCTGGACGTCCTCGACACCCCGGCGATGCAGCGGTTGCGCTACGTCAGGCAACTCGGTCATGCCTTCCTGGTCTACCCCGGCGCTACCCACACCCGATTCGAACACGCGTTAGGCGCCTACCACCTCACCCGCCGGGCTCTTGCCAACCTGAACGAGCGAGGGGAACTGGCCCAGCTGGATGAGTCGCAGCGCATGGCGGCGCGCCTGGCGGCACTCACCCACGACATCGGCCACTATCCCTTCTCCCATACGCTCGAGGAGGCGGGATTCCCCAAGCACGAGCAGCTGGGCGTGGCCAAGCTGGGCCACGGCGAGTTGGGCGTGCTGCTGCAGCGGCTGGGTGGCAACGAACTGGTGAGCGCCATCGGACAGCTGATCACGGGGCAGAGCCAGTCGCCGCTCAAGGGACTCATTTCCGGATCGTTGGACCTCGACAAGATCGACTATCTCAGTCGCGATGCGCGGATGTGCGGCGTGCCGTACGGCGCGGTGGACGTGGACCGGCTGCTGGCCTCACTCGCGCTGGTGGAGACCGAGCGGGGACGAATCGAAGTGGGAGTGCTGGAAAAAGGGATCAGTGCGGTGGAGTCGCTGCTCTTCGCCAAGTACCAGATGTACCGCAACGTCTACTGGCACCACGCGGTGCGGAGTGCCACCTGCATGTTCAAGCGGGCGGTACGGGCCGCCGAATGCAGCGGCGGACTCAGCCGCGACACCATCGCCGAGGCTACTGACGATGGCCTCACCGAGAAGCTACTGGCAACCGACCCGACCGGTCTCGCGCGCGCGGTGCACCGGCGGCGACTCTACAAGCGTTCGCTCGACATTCCCGCGAGCGAGGTGCCCGTCGAAGCCGAGCCCTGGATTCGGGAGCGGCCGGACCTGCTCGAGCAGGTCGAGAACCGGCTCGCGAAAGAGACCGGCCTCGCTCCCGGAGAACTCCTGCTCGATTTCCCCAGCAACCCTTCCATGCTGGCGATAGACCTTCCACTGCGGAACCGCAACGGTGCCGTGGAACGACTCACTGGAGTGGGGAGAGAGGGACAATTCGGGTTACCGCGCGTCGCGGACGAATTGTATCGCAGCGCCCGGCGACTCAGGGTGTTCACCGCCCGCCCACCTGCCGGGGGCTTCGACCGGGTGAGCAGCCTGGTGGCCGCGCCGGTCAGCGATGTCGAGAAATGGCTGTCTGGAGGTGGGTGGCCTGGCTAGGAGCCAGGACGGATGGCCTTGGTCGGCTGGGTGACGTCGGCATCCGGGGTCCCGTCTGGTTCGATCCGGATCACGATGGCCGTGATGTTGTCGAGCCCTCCCCGGCGGTTGGCCTCGCTAATCATCCGATCCACCCAAAGCTGGGGCCCGCCCTCGCCGGAGAGAATGGCGTGAAGCTGTTCGTCTTCCAGCATGCCGGTGAGACCATCCGACGCCAGTAGCAGCACGTCTCCCACCCGCAGTCCCCCGAAATACACGTCGGGTACCACGTCCGCGTTCGCTCCGATGCAACGGGTAATCACGTTGCTATAGGGATGTACCCGGGCTTGCTCCTGAGTCAGCAGGCCGAGGTCCACCTGCTCCTGGACGTAGGAATGATCCTTGGTGACTTGGAGAAAGTGGTCATTGCGAAGCATGTAGGCCCGGGAGTCGCCTACCTGTCCGATGAGAAATCGCCGGGGTAGGAGTATGAGCGCCGTGGTTGTGGTGCCCATTCCCCGCTTGTCGTGCTCGGTAAGCGTGCGGTCGAAGATCGCGCTGTTGGCGTTGATTATCGCCGTGCGCATCCGCTCGCCAGCCTGCTCGTCGCTGAGTCCGCGAAGGCTACCCAGCTCGCGGGAGATGATCCGTACCGCCATCTCGCTGGCGACTTCGCCCGCGGCGTGGCCCCCCATCCCGTCCGCCACGATGAATACCCCGCGGTCGGAAAGCATGAGGTAGTTATCCTCGTTGCCGGAGCGGACGATTCCGGTGTCGGTGCGCGCAGCGCAAGTGAAACGCACGTCGGGTCGTTACTTGAGCAGGAGGAAGGCAGCTACAGCCGCCAGGATAACCACGATGGCCACGGGAACGAGCCACCCAGGGAAGTCACTCGATCGATGAGAGGACACCACTACCGGTCGCCGCAGCGGCGGCTTGGAAGCCGGGACCAGCGGCTCGGCCGGGGCGGAGCGCTCGGGAGCCATCTGCGGCACAGGAGGCGGGGCGGCCGGAACCTGGATCGCCGGAACCTGGATCGCGCCCATGATCTTGGTTCCTGATCCTTTCTTCACATCGCCCGAGTCGGTCGGCTCGAACATTACGGCGGTCTCCCCGAAACGGATGAGCGCGCCGGGACTCAGGACGATCTCACCCGAGAGCCGCTCTCCATCCACGAAGGTGCCGTTGGTCGAGCCGTTGTCGGACAGCACCCAGATTTCTTCACGCCGTTGCAGCTTGGCGTGCATGGTGCTCACGCTCTCGTCGGGGATGACGATGTCGTTGTACTCCGCCCGCCCGATGTTGACGACCGGCACCTTCACCTGAAGCCGGTTTCCCTTGAGCGAACCGCTCCGCACCAGGAAGGTGGCGAGGACAGATCCGGGGGCAGTCCTCGGTACGGGAGCCGCCCGCGGAATATTGGGCATCGGCGTAACCGGGATCCCGTGCATGGTTTCCGATAGCCGATGCATCGCGCTGTCGGGCGCGAGAGCCTGCGCGGGCGGCGGCGCTACAGGAGCCGGTGCGGGCGGCGCTACGGCAGCGGGAGCCGGCGGGGGTGGCGCAGGTGGCGGAGCCGGCGCGGCTGCAGCAGGAGCAGGAGATGCAACCGGTGGCGGAGGCTGCGCCGGTGCGGGCGATATCGGCGTACGCGCGATCACTGGAGGTTCAGCCTGGGCCGCCGGTAACGGGGGAGCTTCCCTTGGAGCCCTGCCCTCTTCCGGCTTCTCCGCCGCGAGATCGGCATAGAACCGAAACTCATGATCTCCAACCCGCACCACATCCGCCCGGGCGAGAACCCGCTGCATCTCGATACGCTCTCCGTTGACGAAGGTCCCGTTGGTGCTGCTGTCCACCACTACATAGCCCTGAGGAGTCGCCATGATCTCGGCGTGGCGGCGAGAGACATCCTTATTTGGCACGACGATGTCGCAGCCTGCCTCACGACCGAAAACCATCGGAGCGGAGCCGATGGTGTACTCCCGGCCGTCGGTCAGACAGACGAGACGCCCGCCGGTTGCCGCAGTGGCCGGTTTTGGGGCGCCCGACTTGAACTGCCCCGCCATCTTGGCCACGTCGCTTGTACTGACGAACTGGGTACTGCCGCTGCGGCGGGGATCGGTCACCAGTAATTCGTGGGGGCCGACCTGGAGCTTGTCTCCATGAAGGATGGGAGCCGGCTCGGCTCCCAGTTTGACTCCGTTCAACAGAACTTCCGCCTCGGGAGACCCCGGCCGAACCGAGGCCGCCCCTTCGGGGGTGCCTTGAATAAGAACATGGCGAGGCTGGACCTCGGACAGGAAAAGCGCGGCTGTAGGCTCGGAACCAACGAACGACTCTCCGGCGGGGATAGGGTATCGCTGCCCACCGAACTCGAGTTCAAGCATTGACCGATTCCTGTCGAAAAACGCGGTTTGTGAAGCTACCCGGCACGATGTAACCGCGCAAGCAATCGAACGTTAGACCCCGACTCGGTGTTCGCGAGTCGGACCCCTGAGCTGGAGCCGGTAGAGCCGTTCGTACAGCCCTTTTCGGGCCAGAAGCTCCCGGTGGGACCCCCGCTCGGCAACTTCCCCGTAATGCAGCACCAAAATCTCGTTGGCATGAAGAATCGTGCTGAGCCGGTGGGCCACGACGAGAGTCGTCCTGCCTCTCATCAGCTCGGCCAGCGCGGCCTGGATCTGAGCCTCCGCCTCGGCGTCCACCGAGCTCGTCGCTTCGTCGAGGACGAGGATCCTCGGGTCACGGGCGAGTGCACGGGCGAAGCTCAGCAGCTGCCGTTCACCGACGCTCAGGTTCCGGCCTCGCTCGCCCAGGATGTGAGCGTAGGTGTCCGGCAGGCGATTGATGAACCGGTCTGCCCCAACTCGGGCGGCAGCTTCATGCGCCCGCTCGGCAGAGATCGGCGCATCCAGCGTCAGGTTGTGCAGAATGTCGCCGGTAAACAGAAACAGATCCTGCTGCACGAATCCCACCAGCTCCCGCAGTTGAGCCAGCGGCAACTCGCGAAGATCCACGCCGTCGAGTGTAATCCGCCCCCGCTGCGGATCGTAAAACCGGAGCAGCAAGCTGATGATCGTGGTCTTCCCCGCCCCGGTGTGCCCGACGATGGCGAGCGTCTGATCCGGACTAGCGGTGAAGCTGACGCCCTTGAGGACCCAGTTATCGGAGGGGTTCCGAGTTCCGTGTTCCGTGTCTGGCTGTTCGGTGGTGTCGCTGTCCGCTCCGAATTCCGAACTCGAAACTGCTTCCGAGCCGTACCGGAACCACACGTCTTCGAACACCACCTCGCCGCGGACCGGACGAGCAAGCCGCTTCGGATGGGCCGGCTCGAGCACTGTCGGCTGAGTGTCCATCAGGCGGAAGATCCGCTCAGACGACGCCATCGCGCTCTGCAGCAGGTTGTATTTCTCGGCCAGGTCTTGGAGCGGCTGGAAGAAACGCCGGGTGAGCTGGATGAAGGCGGCGAGGATGCCTACGGTCAGAGTCTGGTCCAGCACGCGAAGGCCGCCGTACCAGAGCAGGGCGCCGAGTGCCACCGAGCCGAGAAACTCCACCGCCGGAAAGAACAGAGCGTAAACGGTGATCGATCGCAAGTGAGCGGAGAGGTGTTCCTTGTTGATGACGGCGAACTGGCGCGCGGTGACCTCTTCCCGGCCGAACAACTGCACCACCCGCATTCCCGAGAGATGCTCCTGCAGGAAGCCGTTGATGCGCGCGACCCGGATTCGGATGTCGCGGAACGCCTCTCGCACGCTGCGGCGGAAAACCGCGGCAACGAGCAGCATGAGCGGGATGACCGCGAAGGCTACCAGAGCGAGACGCCAGTCCACCACCAGCATCATCGTCATGATGGCGATGAGAGTGAACACGTCGCCGAACACGGTCACGAGTCCGGAGGAGAACAGCTCGTTGAGCGTCTCGACGTCGGAGGTGATCCGGGTCATCAGCCGGCCGACCGGGTTCCGGTCGAAGTAGGAAATGCTGAGGCCCTGTAGGTGGGTGAACAGCTCGAGCCGGAGATCGCTCATCACCCGCTGGCCGATCCACGCGGTGAGCAGCGTTTGCCCGTAGTCCAGTGCGAACTCGAGAAGCAGGGCGAGCACGAACGTCCCCGCGAGGGTGCCCAGCAGCGCCACATCGCGATGGGGCACGGCGACATCGAGCGCGCGCTGGGTGAGCGCCGGACCTACCAGGGCGAGAACTGCCCCGGCCAGCAGCATCAGCACAGCCACGAGCGCGCGACCGCGATAGGGCCGGAGATAATGCAGCAGCCGCCGCATCAGCGCCGCGTCGTAGTGGCGCTCCTGGGCCTCTTCGAACAGTTCCGGTGCTGCGGTCACGGCTCCCGTCTAACCCGCGCCCGCAGGGAGCGCCTCCTCCTCGGCTAGTTCATCGGCGCCCTTCAGACGATGCCGGACCCAGCTGGAGAAGACAACGAAACCGAACGCGAGCGTGTAATAACTGAGGGTCGAGCGCCAGATCAGGGTGTACAGTGGGGTGAGTTCCTTGGGCAGATAGACCGAAGCCATCACCGCAGTCGATAGAATCTCGGCGATACCGGAGGCGCCCGGCGTGGGCGCGAAATAGAGCAGAAAGGTGATGAACGTCTGCACCAGCAGCACATCCACGAAGTTCGCGTGCACGCCCACCGCGCGAAGCGCCACGTAACCGGCCAGCAGCTTGTTGGCGTGCGAAGGAGCGGACAGGAGCACCGCCCAGAACAGCGAGAGCCATCCGCTGGGGCTGTTGAATGCGAGGACGCTCCGGTGGGCGTCGTCGATGCCCTGCTGCAGCGCCTCGAGCCGGTGGGCGAAGCGCTCGCTCTTCCGGCTGATCTTCACCGAGACCCAATGGAGGAAATCCCTGACGTAACGCGGAAAGATGATCGCGGCCACCAACACACACCCGATGGTCACGAACATCCCCAGGCTGCCGAGGAACATCTGGTAGAGCGAGAGGCCCAGGACGTTGCCGTGCTGCCCCAGCGATCTGCCGGCACCGGCCACGATCGCGAGGGGTCCGGCAATCGCGAAGAAGAGCACCGTCGCGATGAACGTCATGAGCGTCGAGGTGACGGCCACCGGCAGCGGCACTCCGGCCCGACGCATGGCGTACATCGTCATCGGCCCGGCGCCGGAATTGAACGGGGTCAGGTAGGCGGCCCAGGCTCCCATTCCGCCGGCGAGAATCATCCCGATGAGCGGGGGGTTGGGGTGCACATGACGGACCACGACCCAATTGCGAAGCCCGCCGCCAATCCAGTCCATCGACGCGAGACCCACGCCTACCAGTATCCAGATCCAGTGCACTTCCCCCAGCGCGTGGACAAACGCCGGCAGGTTGTTGCCGTAGATCAGGACGGCGACAAAACCAAGCAGCGATATGCCAACGAAAACGACGAAACCGCGAAGGAGGATCCGGGGCGATAGGACATTGGCCATGGACCCGGAAAGTTACCCCGGGGGGGCGGGAGAAGGGAGACTACTATTAGGTATGGCCGAACCCGTCATCCGCATCGTCAACGCCAGACAGCACAATCTCCGTGGCCTCACCGTGGATCTGCCACGGCGACGACTGATTGTGATTACCGGGCCGTCAGGCTCGGGCAAGAGTTCTCTCGCGTTCGACACGCTCTATGCCGAAGGGCAGCGCCGCTACATCGAATCGCTTTCGACCTACGCCAAGCAGTTCCTGGAGCGGATGCCCAAGCCGCAGGTGGACCGGCTGGAAGGGTTGGCACCGGCGGTCGCAATCGAGCAGCGCAATCCGACGGTTTCCAGTCGTTCGACGGTGGGCACCGCCACCGAGATCTACGATTACTTGCGCCTCCTCTGGGCCCGGGTGGGCCGCCAGCGCTGCCGGAAGTGCGGCGCCCCGGTCCGCCGCGACACGCCGCAGTCGGCGACCGAGGAGACACTGAACCAGATCAGCGGACCGGTACAGGTCGCATTTCCGCTCCCCGAATCGGCTCGTCACAGCCACGCGGCCATCGTCGAGAACCTGCGCGCGCTGGGCTTCATCCGTCTCCTGGGGGACGGTGTTGAGTATCACCTCGACGCGCTGCCGCCGACTGTCGACCTGACCCAATGCGCCGAGTTGCTGATCGTGGTGGATCGCCTGATGCTGCAGGGATCCGGAGGGGAGACTTCATCTCCGTCGAATGCCCGTCTCACCGGTGCCATCGAAACCGCCTTCGGCGAGGGGGAAGGCATCGCACTGGTTCTCCATGGGGATGGGCGGCTCCGCTTCACCGAGCATCCGGCGTGCAGTCGCTGTGATACGCCGGCCGCCACGGTTACCCCGGCTCTCTTCTCCTTCAACAACCCGCGGGGCGCGTGCGGTGGCTGCAACGGCTTCGGCGCGGTGCTGGAGTACGACGCGTCGCTGGTCGTCCCCGATACGTCGCTGAGCTTGAGCCAGGGGGCGATCAATCCGTGGACCAAGCCCCGCTACGAGACTCGACGCCGCCTCTTGCTCAACACGGCCCGCTCGCTTGGTATCGACCCCGACAAACCGTGGCGCTCGCTCAAGCCGAACCAGAAGCGCGAGCTGCTCTATGGAAAGCACGGCCGCTACATCGGGATCTTTCCTTTCCTCAAGGGTCTGGAGCAGAAGCGCTATAAGCAGTACATCCGGGTCTTCCTCCGGCAGTATCAGCTCGCCCACACCTGCCCGGTCTGTCACGGCAGCCGGCTCAACGAACAGGCGCTCAGCGTCGAAATAGACGGTGCGGTGATCTCCAGTGTCAGCGCCAAGCCGGTGGACGAGCTTGCCACCTGGCTCGGAGCCCTGTCCCTCTCCGACTTCGAGCGGGAGATCGCCCACCTGATTCTGGACCAGCTGCAGCGACGGATCGGCTATCTACTAGACGTAGGACTCGGCTACCTGACCCTCGATCGGCTTACCCGAACGCTCTCGGGCGGGGAAGCCCAGCGGATCGCGCTCGCCAACGCGCTGGGCTCCAACCTGGTGGACGCGCTCTATGTCCTCGATGAACCCTCGATCGGCTTGCACCCGCGAGACATCGACCGGTTGCTCGGACTGCTGCAGCGGCTCCGGGACGCCGGCAACACCGTCATCGTGGTGGAACACGATCCGGCGGCGATTGCCCGGGCCGATTTCATGCTCGAGCTGGGGCCCGGCGCCGGCGAGAACGGTGGAAGGCTCGTGTATGCCGGACCACCGGCAGGCGCCACCGAATCTCTCACCGGGCAGTATTTGTCAGGCCAAAAGCGGATCGGGATTCCCAGCGCGCGACGTCCCTTCGGCTCCTGGCTTCGGGTCCGAGGCGCCACCCTTCACAACTTGAAGGGCATTGACGTGGATATTCCGATTGGAACTCTCACCGCGGTGACCGGAGTCTCCGGCTCCGGCAAGAGTACCCTGGTACATGACGTACTGTACCGGCAGTTGGAAGGACGGCTTCGCGGCGGCCATTCGGCCAAGGCACACCTCGGTGAGCCGGTCGGCAGCGTCGAATCGTTCATCGGGTGGGAACTGCTGGATGACGTGCTACTGATCGACCAGTCACCCATCGGCCGCACCCCGCGCTCCAACCCGGTCACCTACATCCGAGCGTTCGATGAGATCCGGGAGCTGTTCGCGGCCCAGCCCGAGTCCCGCATGCGTCGCTACACGCCGGCAACCTTCTCGTTCAACATGCCTGGTGGACGCTGCGAGGAATGTCAGGGTGCCGGTGCGGTGCAGGTGGAGATGGTCTTCCTGGCCGATGTCTTCATGCCCTGCGAAGTGTGCGGCGGGACCCGGTTCAAGCGAGAAGTGCTCGAGGTCAAGATCCGCGGACATTCCATCGCGGATGTGCTCGAATTCACGGTGGACGAGGCGATTCTGCGGTTTCGGCATCAGCCGAAGCTGGGACAATCCCTCTGGCATCTGCAGCAGGTCGGCCTGGGCTACCTCCGCCTCGGCCAGCCGGCCACCACGCTTTCGGGCGGAGAAGCACAGCGACTCAAGATCGCGCGCGAGCTGGCCCAATCGGCCAAGCGCGGCGGTCGCAAACTCTACATCCTGGACGAGCCGACGACGGGATTACATCTCGACGATGTCCGGGTGCTCATTCAGGTACTCGACCGCCTGGTGGACGCCGGTCACACCGTCCTGGTCATCGAGCACCACCTCGACGTGATCAAACGGGCTGACTGGATTATCGATCTGGGACCAGAGGCGGGAGACCAAGGCGGGCTGGTGGTGGCGCAGGGAACTCCGGAATCAATCCTCGAGGTTGCGGCCTCCCACACAGCGCGATACCTGCGCGAGGTCTTACGACCCTCGCAGGCCGCAGAGGCGTTCAGGGCTGTAGCGGGAATCTAGGGGATTGAAGATTGAAGATTTCAGATTGAAGATTTGATTGAAGATTTCAGATTTCAGATTGAAGATTGATCTGGTCAATCTGATCTAAATCTGAAATCTTGACAATCTTCAATCTGAAATCTGCAATCTTCAATTGCCGCACCTTCCTCCGCCGCTGTCCTTGCCACCGCAGCGTCGCGTAGCTCTCGCGCAGCGCAGACTCGGTGGTGGGCCAATCGATGCACGCGTCGGTGATGGAGACACCGTAGCGCAGTCCCTCCTTGCCGTGCCCCAGCCGCTGGTTTCCTGCGTGGAGATGGCTCTCCAGCATCGCGCCCATGATGTTGCGGCTCCCGCCGGCTACCTGTTCCACCACATTGCGAAGTACCGCGGGCTGACGGGTGTGATCCTTATTGGAGTTCCCGTGGCTGCAGTCCACCATCACCCGCGACGGCAAGCCTTGCTCGGCGCAGAGTGCCGCGGCCTGGATGACCGACGCCGCGTCGTAGTTGCTGTGCCCTCCCCCGCCCCGCAGCACGAGGTGGCGATCGAGATTACCCGTGGTATGGACGATGGCAGATCGCCCATCGTCGTCCATGCCGAGGAAGGCGTGAGGCGTCGCGGCGGCGTGCATGCCGTCGAGCGCGGGTTGCAGGCTCCCGTCGGTCGCGTTCTTGAAGCCCACCGGCATCGAGAGGCCGCTCGCCATCTCACGATGAGTCTGCGACTGGACAGTGCGGGCACCGATGGCGGTCCAGGAGACCAGGTCGGCCATATACTGGGGCACGACTGGACCAAGCATCTCGGTAGCCACGGGCAGGCCGAGCTGGTTGACCTCGAGAAGCAGCTTCCTCGCGAGGCGGAGTCCGGTCTCCATGTCTCGCGTCCCGTCGAGGTGCGGGTCGTTGATCAGCCCCTTCCAGCCAACCGTAGTCCGAGGCTTCTCGAAATAGACTCGCATCAGGATCACCAGCGAGTCGCTCAACTCCTCACGTAGCGGAGCCAGGAGGCGGGCGTAATCGAGCGCGGCATCGATGTCGTGGATCGAGCAGGGCCCCACCACCATCAGGAGGCGAGGATCCTCTCCGGCCAGCACCGCTTGTACCTCGTGGCGGCTCCGGAGGACTACCTCGGCGACGCCGCGGGGCATCGGCAGTTCCTCGCGAATCGTCCGCGGAGATACCAGCGGATCGAGTCGCTCGATCCGGAGGTTGCTGGTCGGGGGAGTTAACGAACGGTCCTGAGCCATCGACATTCCTGAAGAGGACGTGATCGTGTAGTATGCCCGGAGATCCGGGGTGACGCTAGGCTGCTGCCATGAAACGTCGCCCTTACGTCTGGTCGCCTATCATCTTGCACCGCATCAGTTTGCTTCACGTAAACCATGCCCGAACTCCCCGATATCCTGCTTTACCAGCACAGCCTCGAGCAGCGGGTTCGGGGGCAAACGATCGAGCGCATTCGGCTGGCGTCTCCCTTCCTGCTCCGCAGCGTCGAACCGCCGATCAAGGAAGCCGAGGGCCGGAGAGTCCTCGGGATCGAGCGAGTCGGGAAGCGGCTAGTGTTTGCTCTGGAGGACGATTGGTTCCTGGTGCTGCACCTGATGATCGCGGGTCGCCTCAAGTGGCTCGACACTGGCGCGAAGCTGCCCGGACGAATCGGCCTGGCGGCGTTCGATTTCCCAACGGGAACCCTCGCACTCACCGAAGCAGGAAGTAAGCGACGGGCCTCCCTCCATGTGGTGATAGGCCGCGAGGCTCTCAAGGACTTCGGTCGCGGAGGGCTGGATGTGCTCTCGGCATCGCCCGCCGAATTTGCCGAGCGGCTCAGAAGACAAAGTCACACCCTCAAGCGAGCCCTGACCGATCCCACAATCTTCGACGGAATCGGAAACGCCTATTCCGATGAGATCCTGCACCGGGCTCGGCTCTCTCCCTTTGTGCTGACCGGCCGGATCGAAGAAGACGAGATTGGCCGGCTCTACCAAGCCAGTCGCGACACGCTGACCGAATGGATCAAGAGGTTGCAGCAGGAGGCGGGGGACCGGTGGCCGGAGAAGGTGACCGCCTTTCGAGAAGGCATGGCGGTCCACGGGCGCTATGGTAAGCCCTGCCCCGACTGCGGGACCCTGGTCCAGCGGATCAGGTACGCCGACAATGAGACCAACTATTGCCCGACGTGCCAGACAGAGGGACGGCTGCTGGCCGACCGGGCGTTGAGTCGCTTGTTAAAGGAGGACTGGCCGCGCTCGCTGGAGGAGCTGGACGAGCACATCAAGGAGAGGCACTTCTAGCTCCCGAGGCAGGACTCGAACCTGCGACCCGCTGATTAACAGTCAGCTGCTCTACCAACTGAGCTACTCGGGAAGGGCCAAGAGGATAAAACCCCCGACTTACCGGGGCAAGCTCCCGCAAAACGCTCTCCCCATTCCCCGCAACGGCTTTTGCGATAGTGCCTTAGTACTACTGTGAGCATATACTCACACTTATTAGCTTGTGAGCAATCACTCACTCACAGAAGTGTGGCGACCCCTCCGCAACACGTGGCCGATTTTCCCTCGTTTTCTAGCCTGCTTGCGAACGCTAAGTCATTGTAGAAAAACCTGTTACGGTTCGGGACTGCCTTTTTTCACCTTGGCTCTTACCTTGTTCCAATGCCTTTGCACCCCCTCTGGGGCCATGAAGAGCAGAGGGCCAGAGTAGGCCGCGCAGCCGCAGCGGGTCGGCTGCCTCAGTTCCTTCTTCTGACGGGTCCCGCCGGCGTAGGGAAGCAGCGCTTTGGGCTGTGGGTCGCGCAACTGCTGCTTTGCGAGAAAAAAAGAGTCGAGGAGCCCTGCGGTACCTGCAGGGGATGTCGCCAGGTTCTCGAGTTGAGTCATCCCGACCTGCACTGGATCATGCCGGTCAACCGGCCCAAGGCAGGCGAAGCCGGGAAGCAGGTCGAGGAGCTGGAAGACGCGCTGAACGAGACCCTGGCAGCTCGGCGCGAGAACCCGTTGTACGCGCCGCCAGGTGGGATGGCCGGGCACTTCATTTCAACCGCCCGCCTTCTCCAGCGCCGGGCGGTGCTGACACCGGCTCAGGCAAGCCGGAAGGTCTTTCTGATAGCCGAGGCGGATCGCCTGGTGCCGCAGGAGTCCAGCCCGGAAGCGGCCAATGCACTGCTGAAATTGCTCGAGGAGCCGCCGGCGGATACCCAGTTCGTACTGACGGTGACTGACGCGAACCAGCTCCTGCCCACCATTCGATCCCGGGCGGTCGAGTTGAAACTGAGCCGGCTGTCGCGGCAGCTGGTCGAGCAGTTCCTGGAAAAGTTTGGACCCAAGCTTTCTCCCGAGGCGTTTCGGATCAGGGCGCAGCGGTCGAACGGGGTGATCGGCCAGGCGCTGGGAGACGGAGATCAGATGGCGGCGGGCGCGCCGCAGCGCCGAGGAGATTCTCGAGGTGGTGAAGGGCGGCGTCGGACAACGAGCGGAGCGCGCGTTGAAACAGGGGGCCTGGGCGGCCCGGGGCGATTTCTCCGCGACCCTCGAGGCGCTGGCGGAGGTGCTGGCGGACCGGGCTCGAAAGGCCGCGGCGGGTGGAACGAGAGAGTTAGCCGGATTGGTGCGAGCGCAGGAGCGAGTGCAGGCGGCACGCGAAGCCGCTCAGGGCAACGTCAACCCGCAGCTCGTGCTGGCCGCACTGCAGAATGAATTGGCGGAGGCGCTCTGATGCTGAGTCACGTGGATGAGCGCGGACGGGCGAGAATGGTTGACGTGGCCGGGAAGCCGGAGACGGCCCGGAGCGCCACGGCGGAAGGGTCCGTCAGGATGTCGCGTGAAGCCTTCGAGATGGTACGGGACCAGGCAGTGGCAAAAGGCGACGTGCTGGGGATCGCGGAGGTGGCGGGGGTAATGGCGGCAAAGCGGACCGGTGAGCTGATCCCGCTCTGTCATCCGCTCCCCCTCGACGTCGTAACCGTAGAAGCGGTACCGGACGAGGGACTACCGGGTATAAGGATCTCGGCGACGGCTCGGGCGACAGGCCGGACCGGAGTCGAAATGGAGGCGTTGACCGCCGTCTCGGTCGCCTGCCTGACCGTTTATGACATGGTCAAGGCGGTAGACCGATCGATGGAGATCGGAGAGGTCCGCCTGCTGGAAAAGACCGGGGGAAGCCGGGGAGACTGGCGCCGGCCCGCTTGAACGGGGCAGCACGCCGGATTCACCATAGGAGGAGAGGAAGCATGTCAACTGACCAAGTCGAGCCGAACAGTCGATCACGCTGGATCCGGGCCCTGCTGGTTCGGGCCGGAGCGCTGCTCGCCTGTGCGCTGCTGGTAAGCGGACTGGCCGGATCGACCGCGCGGGTGCGGGCATCCGATGAAGCGGTTCTGCCCAGCCCAAAGGAAGTGGGGGATGAGTTCCGTACCATGTCGCACCGGCTGGAAGCGGCCGAGGGCGAGTTGGCACTGGCCCGGGTCCAGATCGAGCGGGCGAACGCGGTGTTCAAGTATTCCAGCCACTATCAGATTCCGGCCGATCTGACCGCGTCGATCTATGACATCGCGCTCAGCGAAGGAATCGAGCCCGAAGTCGGTTTCCGCCTGGTTCAGATCGAAAGCAACTTCAAGCTCAAGGCATTGAGCTATGCAGGTGCTGTCGGCTATACCCAGATCCAGCCGGCCACGGCGAAGTTCTATGAGCCGGGCTTGACCGAAGAGCAACTCTACAGCTCCGACGTGAACTTGCGCCTCGGCTTCCGGTTCCTGAAGGACTTGCTCAACAAGTACGACCAGGATTGGGAATTGGCATTGCTGGCCTACAATCGCGGACCGGCCCGGGTCGAGGCGATTCTCCAGCAGGGTGGAGATCCGCACAACGGCTATTCCGACGCGGTGCTGCGCGGGACCTCCCGTGAAGTGAAGCAGCAGTAAGTCGAGCAGGACGAAATCGAACGGGGGCGCCAGATGGCGCCCCCGTTCTGTTTCCTGGAATCCGTCGGCTCAGTTCGGAATGTTGAGCTTCTCGCCGGCCTTCAGCACCGAGCCACTGTCGATTCCATTCGCATTACGCAGCGCGGTCATTGTGACGCCGTAGTGCTGAGCGATGCCCGAGAGGGTTTCCCCCCGGCGCACAACGTGGGTGCGTGAGCCGGAACCGGAAGAGGCAGTCGAGCTGGCCTTGGCAGGAGCCGCGTTGCCCGGACCCTTCACCCGGATCCGCTGACCCGCCTTGAGTCCGGCGGTGCTGGACAGGCCATTCCAATCCCGCAGCTGCGCCACGGAGACGTTGAACTTCTGTCCGATGGTCCAGAGCGACTCGCCGGAGCGGACAGTATACATCCCGCTGGAGGAGACCGTCGTGGCCGAGGACGAGCGGGTGGTTTCGGTGCTGGGCAGCCTGGCCCCGCTGGTCGGGACGACGATGCGGGTCCCGGCCCGAAGTGATTTGGCCTTCACGCCCGGATTGGCAGCCGTGATTGTCGCGGTGGAAACCCCGTAGATCTTGGCGATGCCACCGAGAGTCTGCCCTCTGGTCACCACGTGCTCGACGAAGGTAATCCGATCCTTCGCCGGCATTGCCGCGTAGAGGACGCTCACCGTGTCTCCCTTGCCGAGCGGCAGGCGGACGACCGACGTCGAACGGGGCGGAGTCACGCCGCGTAGGTATTGGGGATTCAGCTCCCGAATCGCCGCGGTGGTGGTATCGGCCAACCGGGCGATGACGTCGAGGCCGGTGGCATCAGGGACGATGACGGAGTCCAGCTGGAGCGCGTCGATCCCTTCGAGCCTGGGGAAGCCGTATTTCTCCGGCTGCTTGGCGATGAGCGCCGCAGCGATCAGCTTCGGAACGTAGTCCTTGGTTTCCCGTCTCAGGAAGCGCGTGTCGTAGAGGCGGAAGAAATCGGCGTCCGGATTATCCTCTTCCTCTTCGTCGTCACCCAGGCGCTTGAGCCCGCGACCAACCTTGCCGGCTCCGGCGTTGTAGGCCGCGGCGGCGAGATACATCGAGCCGAATCGATCGCGCAGATCCGCGAGGTGGCGGGCGGCGGCGTCGGTCGAGCGGAAGGGATCCCGCCGTTCGTCCACCCAGGAATCGATCCGCAAGCCGTACAGCTTTCCGGTGCCCTTCATGAACTGCCACATCCCGGTCGCCCGGGAGCGGCTTACCGCGGAGTTGGAGAACCCGCTCTCGATGAGGGCGAGATAGACCATGTCTTCCGGAACGCCATGCTCCCGCAGCTTGTCCCGGATCATCATTTCATAACGGGGCATGCGGGTGAGCCAAACCGCCATACGCTCGCGCGCGGTGCCCTGGAAGAAATCGAGGTAGTACTGGACCCGGGTGTGTGAGTTGTAGGTCTCGACGTCGATGTCCCAGGTGACCGCATTCTCCAGCTCGTTGGCACCACCGTGGCTTCCGGCCTCACCGGTAGCGCCGACGCTCGAGTCGCCAGTGTCGGGAGAAGCCGCGGCCAGTGCCTCCAGCATGTTCACGTCGGCCGCGGAATCGGCGGACAGGCGTTCCACGACTGAATCGGGCAAGGACGCCGCGGCGGCGGAGTCCGCGAGATGAGGCGGGATCGTGGTCGTGTCGCGGTTCGCCGAAGCAGTATCCTTCGCGACGGCAACCGGCGCCGAAGGCGCTGGGTGACGCGAAGTCTGCTTCGGCGTGACCGGCGCGGGCGACTTGCCACCCGAGCAGGCGAACAGACACACAGCGGTGCAAACCAGGCCGAGTCTTATGCTCACTGTCCTGCCTTTCGATCTGACTGAAAATCACATGAACTAATCGAGAGAATACGTCCCGGCAGCCACAGATGTTACTGGCTGGTTCCCAGCTTGAATGCCGCTTGGTGGGAATTCCCTCTGCAAATTTTCTGCGCGTCGGACTCTACTACAGCTCTTTTTCGGCGAATGTTCGGCACTCATTCGGCCCGTCGCGAAATGAGGCAGGGCCGTGCTTTTCTCTAGGCTGCTCAGCGCATGAACAAGCGGTTGCCAAGCACCCGGTTAGTGGCATTCAGAACGGCCAGGGCGGCGCCTCGCGGCGTGTCTTCCTCGGTAAGAAAACAGCCCACCAGGCGGGGACCTTCCCGTTCCGTCGGGATGGAGAGCGAAACGATCACCACATTCGCGTCGAAGGCCCGGACCGCTTTCACTCCCAGCAATTCGAACTTGATGGCCCCCTGGACCGCCTTCGTCAGAGCCATAACGCAAGCCTGGGCGGCACAACGCAACTCGCCCGCCTGGGATGTCAGGCCTTCGGCCTCCGCGGTGTAATCCTCCGAGTCACGCAATTGGAGGGTGACCCGGGCACGACAGCGCCCGTTGGGCAGCCGGTCGAGCAGGAAGTCGGTAAACCGCAGTCGATCAGGGGCGGCAACGGGCATGGTGTTCCGAGTCAGTTGGCGCAGAGGCGCGGGTTTAGGATACCTTACGCCAATGCGAAACCCATGCCTCGTAGCCCTGCTCCTCGGAGCGGTGGCTAGCCCCGCCCGGGCCCAGGACCCGGGCTCTCTTCGGGCCGCCCTGTCATCGCGGATCGGGCAGGATACCGCGGTCGTCGGGCTCAGCTTCCTGGACCCAGCCCGGGGTGATTCCCTCGATATCCAGGGGGGGCTCCGATTTCACGCCGCCAGTACGATGAAGGTTCCCGTCCTCATCGAGCTGGGCCGCCGGGTCGACGCGGGTGAGCTGAAATGGGACGACAGCCTCCTGGTCCACAACGAGTTCCGGTCGCTGGTGGACGGCTCGACCTATGTGCTGGACCTGAAGGACGATTCCGATTCCAGCATGTACACCCATGAGGGACAGCGCCTGCCGATCCGGGAACTCGCCAGCATCATGATTACCCGCAGCAGCAACCTGGCGACCAACCTGTTGATCACCCGGCTGGACCCCAAGCGAGTGGACGCGACCGCCCACAAGCTTGGCGCCGACTCGATACACGTACTGCGTGGCGTCGAGGACGGCAAGGCCTACGCTCTGGGAATGAACAACACCACCACCGCACGGGATCTGGCGGTGCTGCTGCGCGCGCTGGCCAAGGGTACCGCCGCCTCTCCCGCGAGCACTCGGGTGATGCTCGACATGCTGCTGGGCCAGGAATTCAACGACGGGATCCCGGCGGGACTGCCGCCCGGGGTGAAAGTCGCTCACAAGACCGGCGAGATCACCGCCCTCCTGCACGACGCGGCGATCATCTTTCCGCCAGGCCGAGAGCCGTATGTACTGGTGATCCTCACTCGAGGGCTGCCGGAACACGACAGCCTGGCGAAGCTGCAGGCTGATCTATCGCGGGTGGTTTACGACTGGGCGACGCGCCCGGCTTCCTAGCCGAGGCGTTCGTTCAACGCATCAGTGAGCTTCTCGGAGGTCATCCTGTCGGCCTTGGCAAACAGGTCGCTTGGAGATGGGGCCTCGAGAGTGGTCTGAGCCCAGATCGATTTGTGCCTTGGGGTATTCGGACGAAACGCCAGAACCAATCGCCAGGCAGAACTCCGCTGAGTCTTTTCGGCCACCGGTGAAACGTTCCAGTGCGTACCACCTACGGTAATTTCTCGCCACGCCATATCGTTGCCTGAGAGCTGGGTTTGCGACGGGCGCTGAATGTGGAGCGCGCCCTGCCTCGGGTCAAGAGACCCAAGTCACTATTAAGGAAGTCGCTTGCCCAGCTCTACGGTCAGGCGCGGGTGTACTGGCGGAATCTCGCCATGAGATCCCGGGTGACGGGCCCGGCCTTCCCCGCTCCGACCGTACGCCCGTCAACCATGCGGATCGGTGCTATCTCCGCCGCGGTACCGGTAAAGAAGGCTTCGTCGGCGGTGTAAAGATCGTAGCGATTGATGATGGTCTCGACGACGCGGTGTCCCGCCTCGGTCGCAATCTCGATGACGACGTCCCGAGTCACACCCTTGAGAATCCCGGACCACACAGCCGGAGTGTAGAGCAGGTCCTCCTTAACCACGAAGAGGTTCATCCCGGACGCCTCGGCGACATGCCCGGCGCTGTCCAGCATGATGACCTCGTCGGCGTTGGCGGTGGTCCCCTCGACCTTGGCCAGGATGTGGCAGAGATAGTTGAGCGACTTTACCCGCGGGGAGATCGACTCGCGATGTGGAATCGGGGTCCCGGCGGTGATGACAGAGAGCCCGGCCTCGTAGCGCTCGGCAGGCCAGAGGCTAATGGTGTCGAAGATGATGATGACGGAAGCTCGCGGACATTTCCGCGGATCGAGACCCAGATCCCCGACGCCGCGGGTAACCACATGGCGGAGGTACGCTTCCTTTATACCGGACCGCCGGACACCTTCTTCGGTCACCGCCATCATCTCATCTTTGGAGATGGGCACTTCGAGCAGGATGGCCTTGGCCGAATCGTACAGCCGATCGACGTGCTGTTTCAGCTTGAAGGTCTTGCCGCCGTAGACCCGCATGCCCTCGAACACACCGTCACCGTACAGCAGCCCGTGGTCGAAGACGGAGATTTTGGCGTTATTGCGATCGTACCACTGGCCGTCAATGTAGATGACAGTCACTCGAAATCCTCACCGAAAGCAGCTGATCCTGGGCTCACACCGGCGGGGAATGTCGCAGGGGGCAGCGGCAGATGGAAGGGGTGGTTTGCCGCCTCCAACCCTCACAGCGATATTAGCGGAAGCGGAGCGATGAGGGCGGTGGGAATCGAACCCACGACCTAGAGATTAAAAGTCTCTTGCTCTACCAATTGAGCTACGCCCTCGGCCGACCAAACGTGGGCGCCCCGCGAAAGAAACTCAAGGCCTCACCTGGAGGTTACGATGGCTCCTCGCCTGGCGCTGTTGCTGAGCGCGCTCGCGCTAGTGCCCGGCGCGATCCGGGCGCAGGATACGCCGAAGCCGTCGGATGACCGGTGGCAGATCGGACTGGAGAACGGGCAGTACATCTGGGACATCCGGCTGGTGCGCCTGCAGGGCGACACGCTGGTGTTTCGCCAGGCCGATACGCTGGGGACCGTGAGCGTGCAGCAGATCGGCGAGCTGCGGCTGATCCAGAAGTCCACCATGCGGATCGGTCAGGGCGCCGCAGCCGGCGGAGCGATCAGCGCGCTCACCGGCTCGGACGACGAGGTGTACGATCTGCTCACCCTCGACTACCCGGCACGGATTCGCTCGATCCAACAGATCCTCCTGCTCCACCCACCACCCTCACCGTAACCCGAGGCCGGTGACCTGCATCCCGCACACCTCACGACTCGAGGCGCCGTAATGGATTGGAACAACCTGGCCGATCGCGTCCTCTCCGGAGCGGAGCCGGAACGGACGGATGCGCTCGGCGTTCTCGAATCCGGCGACGACGAGCTGCTCGGCGTCCTTCACGCCTCGTTCCGGATCCGGCAGCGCTATCACGGGCGGGACGTTCGGATCCACGTCCTGCAGAACGCCAAGAGTGGATTGTGCCCGGAAGACTGCGCCTTCTGCAGCCAGTCGGCGCGCTTTCACACTGGGGTAGATCGCTATCAGGTACTCTCGGTCGATGAGCTGTACGAGGGAGCCGTGCAGGCCGCGGCCCTCGGCGCGGTGAAGTATTGCATGGTGACGAGTACGAGAGGTCCGTCCCAGCGGGAGCTGGATGTGATTTGTACGGCCGTTCGGCGAATCAAGGCCGACATCAACATCAACGTGTGTACTTCCCTCGGACTGCTGTCGGAGGGTCAGGCCGAGCAGCTCGCGGCGGCGGGGGTGACGCGGTTCAATCACAACCTGGAGAGTTCTCGAGACCATTTCCCCGAGGTTTGCTCGACCCATAGCTACGATGACCGGATTCGCACGGTGCGCGCCGCGAAGGCGGCAGGGATGGAAGCGTGCTGCGGCGGCATCATGGGAATGGGTGAGACCTTCGAGGACCGGGTTGCGCTCGCCTTCGAGGTGCGGGAGCTCGAAGTGGAATCCATTCCGGTCAACTTCCTCGATCCCCGACCCGGCACTCCGATGGCCGACCAGTCCCGCCTTTCGCCGGCCGATTGTCTCCGCGCCCTCGCGATGTTTCGCTTCGTGAACCCATCGAGAGATATTCGAATCGCCGGAGGCCGGGAAACCAATCTCCGGCAGCTCCAGGCGCTGGCACTCTATCCCGCGAATTCGCTCTTCTGCAATGGGTATCTCACGACTCCCGGCCAGGGAGCTGAGGCAGACATCCGGATGATCACCGACGCCGGATTCCGGGTGGCCGAGCTGGTCCCCGCCATTTAGGAATGTCGGGCCCAGGCGCGGCCCGCTTTCGTATGGATCTCCCCAATAAGGAACGGCTCGAGGCGTGGGACGATGCTCATCTCTGGCATCCCTTCACGCCGCATTCGGTTTATCGCGAGGAAGACCCGCTGCTCGTGGTCGCCGGTGAAGGCCACTACCTGATCGACAGCGATGGGCGAAGGTACCTGGATGGAGTCGGGTCTCTCTGGTGCAACCTGTTCGGCCACCGAAGACCCGAAATAGACGCCGCGGTACACTCCCAGCTCGATCGCATTGCTCATGCGACGCTGCTGGGGCATGCGAGCGCGCCGGCGGTGCAACTCGCGAAGCGGCTGGCCGATCTGGCGCCGGCGGGTCTCACCCGAGTGTTCTTCTCCGACGACGGCTCCACCGCGGTCGAAGTGGCGCTCAAGATGGCGCTGCAGTTCTGGCAACAGACCGACGGTGGCCGGCAATCCCAGCGTCGCAGCTTCGTGACTCTGGGACTCGCCTACCACGGAGACACGGTGGGATCGGTCTCGCTCGGTGGAATCGATCTCTTCCACGAGCGGTACCGGCCGCTGCTTGTTCCAGACCGTTCGCGCGCCGTCCCCCTACTGCTACCGCTGCCCGCTGCAGCTCGAGCGTGCGACGTGCGGGCTCGCCTGCATCGAAGAGCTGGAGCGCATCGTGTTGGCCGAGGGAGATCGGTGCGCCGCGGTGGTAATCGAGTCGGGAATGCAGGGCGCGGCCGGTATGGTAGTGCAGCCGGAAGGTTTTCTGCGGCGGGCTCGGGCGGTGGCGGATCGGGTGGGAGCGTTGCTGGTGCTGGATGAGGTCGCTACCGGCTTCGGACGGTCGGGTCACATGTTCGCGTGCCAGACCGATGGTGTCACTCCGGATCTGCTCTGCCTCGGCAAGGGACTTACCGGCGGTTATCTCCCGATGGCCGCGACTCTGACGACCGAGCGAATCTTCGAGGCGTTCAAGGGGCCACCAGCGGAAGGCCGCACTTTCTTTCACGGGCACACTTACACCGGCAATGCGCTCGCGAGTGCGGCGGCCCTAGCGACACTGGACATTTTCGAGCAAGATCACGTCCTGGAGCGGCTTCCAGCCAGGATCGAACGACTTGGGAATGAATTGAAGCGGCTGCGGGACCTGCCCGCAGTCGGAGACGTGCGGCAGTTCGGTCTGGCTGCCGGTGTCGAGCTGGTGGCCGATAGGAAGACGCGAATGCCTTATCCGGCGGCCGAGCGACGGGGGATGCGGGTCTGCCGGGCCGCCCGCACTCGTGGGGTTTTTCTTCGCCCGTTGGGCGACGTGATCGTGCTGATGCCGCCGCTTTCAATCACTGAACCGGAAATCACTCAACTCGTCGATGCCATCGAGTTTGGCATCCGGGAGATCTGTCCATGACCCCACCGCCCTCACCGAAGAAGGCGACCAAGCCGCGGACCTCGAAGCGTGCGGCCGAGCCGAACGTTACCGCGCCGCGGCTTCCGGTCACCCTCGTGGTGGGCACCGACACGGCGGTGGGCAAGACGTGGATCACCTGTGCCCTGGCCAAGGCACTAATGGCGGCGGGGCAGCACGTCATCGCCGTGAAACCGTTCGAGACCGGTGTCCCTTCCGGAGTTCCTGAGGACGGAGAGCTGCTGGCCCAGGCAACGGGACAGGCCGAGCCACGTCAAGCGTTGGTGAGACTGAAATCTCCGCTCGCGGTGGCGGTCGCGGCGGATCAGGAGGGGGTGACAATCGACTACGAAGCCGTCCTCAGCAAGGTTCGGGAGTACGCACGGCCCGACGTGTTTCTACTGGTGGAGGGCGTAGGCGGGTTGCTGGCGCCGGTAACCTGGAGCGACAACGCGCTCGACATGGCGCACAGCCTCAACGCGCGCGTGCTGGTCGTCTCCAGCGACGGCTGGGCACCATCAATCACACCCTGCTCACGCTGCGGGTGCTCAAGGCCGAGAAGTTGCCGATCCTGGGCGTGGTGCTGAACCAGCCGGCCGAGCCGGACGAGAGTTCTCCCTCCAATGCGGGCGCCATTTCACGGCTTGCCAATACGGATTCCGTGGTCCGGGTGCCGCACATGGACGATCCGGATCTCGCCACGGAGGCGGTGAAGGAGGTGGCGGGGTGGCTGCTGCCGTAGGTGCACTGGCTGGGATGGGGGTTGGTACAGAGGCAACTCAAGTAAGAGTTATGCGGATGCTCAGGCCTTATGCGCGTCGGCTGCTATGGACTCCTATAAGTACACATCCAATAGTGGACGAACTGGCGAGGCCCCTTTGGCAGGCTTCGCCATCCGCGGTCTTGAACTGGTTGTCAACTTGATCACCGAGAAGAGAAGCAGAGGTGCTTGAGAAACAAGGTTGGCAAGCACGAGATGGGCAGATTCCTACGCGGCGCATGAACACCCAGGCCACCTTCGGGTGGTCTTTTCAGGACTGCGTATCGCGAAGGATCTAGATCTACGTCGACATCTTGACGCTCTTTGAGACTCTTGGTAGATGGCCTTCAGATGCACCCAAGGGTCTCTTAATGCCGGAGAACAAAGAGAACGGCGAGCCGTCGATTTGTCGGCTTCCGGGCGCTGGTTACTACCTTGCTCCAACCCATATACGCAATGATTCGAGCCCTCGACGACGGGGGACCGGGGAAGGCAACGAGGTGTGCCGGCGGACCCGGGATAGTCAGGGAAGAATTTCTCGTGATCAACTGAAGAACGCGACAGAGGCGTTATGGCGCAGGCGAGTCGAGGACGCGACACCGGCCGAGGCGATGAGGGACCCGAAGTCCGGAAGATCCAAGAACTCCTCCAGACGGTCGGCATGAAGGTCACGGTGGATGGTTTGTTCGGAGCCACCACCGAAGAATCGGTACGACGCTTTCAGGAACAGCGCGGGCTGGAGACGACTGGCCGCGTAGATGCGTCTACATTGGACGCGTTGGTTGCCCGGGCCAAGTCTCCCGACCAACCGGATCGCAAAGAAGCAAATCCCGCCAAGCAAGACATTCCGAATGCCGTCAAGCAGTCCAAGGCCGAATCTGCGCCTCGCACCAGCAGATCGGAACGGCTGTTCGATCCCGTCGCCTTCTTCCGCCGCCTGAGCCCGTCCTCCCGCAGCGCGCTTGGCGTGGCCGACGGATGAAGAGCGGACCCAGTGACCGGGTCCATATGGAACAGCTCATCATGGGGCTGTTTCTGAAACAGGATGGCCCAGCCGAAAAGCTGTTCAAGGAGGCCGGGATCAATAACGAGGACGAGCTCCGGGCGGTGTTGGGGGAGTCGGTAGAGGTCTCGCTGCCCCGGCAGGGCAGCTATACGCCCACCGAGCTCACCGAGCTGCCTACCCTGTCCGCGCACGCCCAGATCGCGATCGAGGCGGCGCAAGGGATCGCGGATGAGAAGAAGTCGGCGCAGGTCCAGAGCCGGCACCTGCTCTACGGCGCTCTCTCCCTCGAGTACTGCCATGTCATCAAGGCGCTGCTCGACCGGGGGATTCGGAAGGACGAGATCGAGCTCAGCGACCGGACGATCCCCGAGGTGGACGAGGACGTGATCGCCGGCTGCAGCAATGACGTGGCCGGCGGAAAGGACCTGCTCAGCATCGACGACGAGGTCGACGCGTTGAGCGCGCTGGTCGCGGCGCGGGATGTCAAGCCGCCACTCTCGATCGGACTGTTTGGCGACTGGGGCAGCGGGAAGAGCTTCTTCATGCAGGAGATGGAAAAACGGATCAATGCCCTGCGTGACGAGGCCCGCGCCAACGATAGCTCGCCGTTCTGTCCTCACATCGTGCAGCTCTGGTTCAATGCCTGGCACTACATCGACAAGAGTCTCTGGGCGACCCTCGGGGCGCAAATCTTTGATGGCCTGGCCCAGAGCCTGACCGACGAGCAAGTCCGGAAGCGCGGCATTTCGGAAACTCAGGAGCAGCGTACCCTGCTACTGGCTCAAAAGACCGCCGCCGAGAACAAGCTGGCCGAAGCCAGGCAGGCGGCCGACGCGGCGGAGGGTAAGCTGGTCGAGCGGCAACGCGTGGTCGATGAAACCCAGAACCGCACCGATGCCGCGATCGAAAAGAGCCTCGGCACAAAGGCGGTCGCGAGTGAGATCGTCAGGTTCGTCACCAGCCAGCCCGGGATCAAGGAACAACTCGACCAAGGGCGAAAGCAACTCGGCCTGGACCCGCTCAGTGCGGCGGCCGGGAACCTGGACGATCAGATCAAGGAAACGCTGGAGCTCGCTTCCTTCAGCAAGAACGTCATCAGCTCGCTCACCGGCAAAGGCAGCGCCAGGTTCTGGGTCATTTCGGTCATTGTGGTATTGGTCGGATTGGTTGCCGGCGGCTGGATCGTCGCGAAGCTCCTCCCAGTCGGCAGGTACATCTCCGCGGCTACCACCGCGCTCGTCGCGTTCAGTGCCTGGGTCCGCCCCGTGCTCGCGAAAGCCAAATCCGCGGCCAAGGTTGTCGCCGATGCCCGCGAGAGCCTGAAGACCAAGATCGACGCGGCTCGGCAGCAGCGCGTGGCCGAGGCGGAGCAGGAGCGACAGGAAGCGGAAAACCAGGCGGTGGCGAAACGAAAGGAGGTCGAAGCCGTAACGAACGAGGTGGCCGACCTGAACGAAAAGCTTGACAAGCTGATGCCAGACCGGCGACTCAGCGACTTCATCCAGAGCCGGAACAAAGGCGACGAATACAGGAAGTACTTCGGGGTGATTGCCCGGGCCCGGCAGGACTTCGAGGAACTGACCCGGCTCATGGGACTGGTCGAGAAACACCGGCCGGACGAGGCCAAGGGCGAGCGGGCGATGAACTTCCCCCCGATCAACCGCATCGTGCTGTACATCGACGACCTGGACCGCTGCCCGGAGAGGAAGGTCTTCCAGGTCCTCCAGGCCGTGCACCTGCTGCTGGCGTTTCCGCTATTCGTGGTGGTTGTCGGGGTGGATTCTCGCTGGCTGCTGCACTCGCTTCGGCAGCAACTCGCCGCCTTCGACAGCATGAAGGACGAAGAGGCGACCGAGGAGGAGCGCAACCACTGGCAATCGACGCCGCTCAGCTATCTGGAGAAGATCTTCCAGATCCCCTTTGCGCTGCGACGGATGGAGCGGAAGGGCTACGACAACCTGATCGACGACCTCTCAAAGGCGGTAACTCAGCCGCCTGTCCCCGGGGAGACGTCTTCATTGCCTCCCCCGGCCCATGATGGGCAGAAGGGGACGGTGAGTACCACAGAAACCGCGACCGGTACCGGGGAGACGCCGAAGCGCACGGACCAGGAGGCTTCTGGAGAGAAGAAGCCGATGCCGACGACAACCGAAGAAAAGGAAACCAAGCAGGCCGTCGCCGCCAAAGCGCGAGGACACCTGCGCCTGGAGGACTGGGAGCGGCAGCACATGAAACGGCTGTACGCCCTGCTCCCTTCCCCGCGCGCGACCAAGCGGTACGTGAACGTGTATCGCCTGCTCCGAGCGACTGTGCGGGGGGCCGATCGCGACCGGCTGATCAATCCCAACCTGGTGGATCACCGACAGGTGTTGCTACTGCTGGCCATGCTGACCGGCTATCCGGCGCAGACGACCGAGATCATCCGGCAGTGGTGGAGGGGTTGGAGCCTTCTGCCGCCACGAAACTTGATTGGTGGAAGTTCATTGACAGCATCGAGAAGCAAGTCTTTCCGACGACGGAGCCGGCGCTAGCCCACCCGCCCGGCGCCCGCCGGTCGACCAAGGTGTTCCGCATCGACCGGCCCCCGATTTCCCACGAGCTGGAAGAGGACACGGAGGAGGGGGACCGGGCCCAGTGGCGGGCCCTGTTCGAGGATCTCCGGGTCCTCAGGATCGAGCTCGAGGATGCGTTCACCTGCGCCGAGATGCAGCGCTGGGCTCCGGCGGTGGCGCGGTATTCGTTTGCGTCGGGGCGGCTGTTCTTGAACAACGCGTGATGAACCTCGGCGGGACGCAATGCGGCGCATCGACCAAAGGATTCATGCGGATCTGAATTTTTCTGTACCCTGGTTCGTTGGCCCTGCGAAACAGAGCTCCAAGAAACCGGCAGGCCGATAGGAGGGGCAACGTGCCAAGCTCGATTCGTTCGGCCAGCTTACATGGAACGTAGAGTTGTGGACGTGGACTCCCATTCTTGTCGCCCGCAGGTGAAGCGCGGGCCGTTAGGCTGTCTGACCCCCGCAACTGAGGAGGCCTCTTGGAGCCCTATGACGCCTCGATGGCCCCGCCCCCGTGGCGCGTCGCCCGCCATATGGCTCTACGGGCCTGGGCCTTACTCCCCCTTTTGGTTGGCACACTGGCTAGCGGGATGGCCATCTACCACTGGGTTGAGCGGTTGCCCTGGGCCGACTCGTTCTTGAACGCTGCGATGTTGCTGGGGGTATGGGTCCCGTCGACCGCCTCCACACGACGGCAGGCAAATGGCTCGCTGGTAGTTATGCCCTCTTTGCCGGCCTCGTGTTCATCGTCCTTGCTGGCGTCATGCTTGGACCGGTGATTCATGCTGTGTTACATCGCTTCCATCTCGAGGGCAAACGCAGAGCCCTCAATCAGGATGATTGTACCAGCAGCCTAACCAGCGCTTGCACCTGTCGGGCGCGGTACTTTAAAGGAAGCCATCCGGTTGTGAACTCGTACACTCGTCGCCCGCAGGTGAAGCGCGGGCCGTTAGTACAGCCGCAGGCGTTCATGCCACACCTGAGCTATACAGCAACCGATTGGGACGCCGAGTTCAGGGCGGTCTTCGCGCAGCGAAGCGCTCCGCCACCCTGTCCTGCCTGTCACCGGACAGGCTTCTTTGGACCGAGGCAAGCTCATGATCGCGTGTATCGCCTCTGCAAGTTCTGCGGAGCTACCAGGCTCCAGGCAGCGATCCAGTTCAGTGTTTCGCAACCGTGCATAACTGCTCGGACCGGCCAAGGTTGCTGGGGCTTCCCACATCTGGTGGGTCCAGCCTAATGAGTCCAGATATGATTGTCCCTACTGCGGTGGCGACGTTCAGGTCCGGAGACCATCACCAAACGACCCATTGAGGACCCGTCACACCCGTGGTGGCAGGTTCCGCAAAACCTGAGCTTTGACGAAGCTGCTACTTTCTGGCGCCAGCATGGCCAGCGACGATCGACCTCTAAGTTGGCGGGGTGGCTGCTGCCGTAGCCGATTGCCGAGTTAAGGATGACCTGGCTCCAATACCTTTCGTTTCTCGCCGCGATAACAGGTGCCCGGTGGGCGCTGAATGAGATGACGCCTCACGGGGACGATTATCTCTTTGGCGGAATAATCATTGGCTGCCTGGCCTGGATCATCTATCAGCGTTTCCGCGCCCACGCGTTGCTCGATCTCTGGTTTCGCTCAAGCGACGCCGACCGTGAGGCTCTCCGCCCGGCGCTCATGGACGCGGTTGGCCTGCGCCCGCGGTTACCGGTACCGGTCAACCCGGAGGATCGACTGACGTTTCGGTATCCCTCGGCGTCGCGGGGATATCTCACCCTCCAATTTTGGCTTTGCGTCATTTTCGGAGCGGGGATGTCTTCGTCCGATCCTGAGCGCCGAAAATGTGGAGCCTAGTAACGGTTGGGTGCTCTTTATCCTCGGATGCGTCTTTACCCTCGCCGCCTATTGGACCAGCCGGCAACTTCGTTTCGTGGGGGACTCGGTCATTGTCGATGCTTATGGAATCGAAGTCCAGCGCGGCAAGCGTGTAAGGGAGCGTATCGAGTGGTCCGAGCTCACGCAGGTAGGGAGAACACGAGGCGGTCGGCCGCTGATCTTTGGCGCTGAAGATGGCCGCAAAATCACCGTCTGGGCCGAGCTGATAGATCACGTGCAATTTGAAGATGTGGTGGCCCGGCGCCTTATCGGCGAGCTGCGCAGTTCAGGCAATGGTCACCACTAGTTCCCCGACAACTTCGTGATCAGCGAGTCCACTTCCTCCCCCGCCTCCGGCGACAAGTTCCCTCTCGCCTCACGTAACTGACTCAACGCCTGCATCCTTCGGAAACACGTACTCGAACGCCTGCTGGGTCCTGGCGCGTACGACGCCGCGGGAATCTCCCAGGTGGCCGGTAAGGAGCCGCATCGCGCGCTCATTGCCCCGGACGGCCAGCGCGGCGAGGGCCAGGGCCGGAGTGTCCTGCTGCCCCACCAGCGCGTTCACCTGATCCACGAACGAGGTGTCGTTGAGCTGCGCCACGGCCGCGAGGGCCGCGTTCTGGATCGAATTCTGATAGGACGGGCTGGCAAGTCCTCGGCGAATGAAACCGGCGGCGTTGGCGGGGTCCAGTCTCGTGACGACACTGAGTGCCGCGGCCCGCACCTGGTAGCTGGTATCCTTGTCGAACGCCGCGGCCGCGATGTCCC
This sequence comes from uncultured Gemmatimonadales bacterium, assembly GCA_963821525.1. Classification (GTDB taxonomy): domain Bacteria; phylum Gemmatimonadota; class Gemmatimonadetes; order Gemmatimonadales; family GWC2-71-9; genus DATBGE01. The sequence continues at coordinate 513,204 of CAWGED010000019.1, forward strand.
TGGCCTGGGAGCCGCCCTGGAGTCCGAGTGAGGTGATGGCCGCCTGACGGACCTGGGAGGAAGTGTCCTTCGCCGCGGCGATCAAGGCCGGCATCGCGATCTCACCCGGCATCTTGCTCAGGGCACTCGAGGCCTGGGCCCGGGTGAGGAAGTAGTCGGAGGACGTCGCCGCTTTGGCCAAGGCTCGCGCCGCGGTGGAGTCACTGGTGCGCGAGGCAAGCTCTCCGATCGCCCACCAGCGATTCCAGAGATTCTCGTCCCGCCCGAGCTGCTCCGCGAGCCAGGCACTCGGCTCATCGAACTTGAGCGTCTTGTAGATCGGTGTTGCCGACGTCGAACACCACCATCTGTGGCGGCGCCGAGACTCCCTCGACCCGAATCGTCTGGCTTCGCTGCTCGAGCCAGGTGCGCTGCCGGACTTCTCCTGCCGCGGTTCGTACTCGCACTTCGACCGGCATACGGAACGCAGCCGGAACGGTGTAGCGGAGCCCGGTGCTGTCGGCGGTCGCCGAGTCCAGCTGGGTCTGCTCGACGGTGAGCAGTACCGCGCTGGAAGAATCCCACTTCGCGGTGACGGTGAACTCGGCCAGACCGGCCTGGTACATCCACTGGTTCCAGAACCAATCGAGATTCTCACCGGTCGCCTCGAGGAAAGCCTGCCGCAGGTCGTCGGTGACCGCCACACCGTACGCATGGCTGGTCAGATAGCGGTTGATCCCGGCCCAGAAGCGGTCGTCTCCCAGATACTGGCGGAGCATCTCCAGCACCATCGCACCCTTGGGGTAGATGTTGTTGGAGCCCAGGGAGGCGAGCGGCATCCGGCGCTGCTTGTCGATGTCGAGAGCCTGCTGGTACTGGCTGAGGTAATAGTCCTCGCCGGAGTGATCCCCCTGTTTGGCACGCCAGTACTGACCCGGCATGAAGGTGGCGAAGCCTTCGTTGAGCCACATGTTGGCCCAGTTGGCGGTGGTGACGTAGTCGCCGAACCATTGATGGGCCAGCTCGTGGGCGATCAGCTCGTACCAGTACCAGGGGCGGTCGGCGTAGGCGGTGCGATCGGGCAGCCAGTCCACCAGCGTCGTGGCGCTGACGTTTTCCATCCCGCCGAAGAAATCGGCCACCGTGGTCTGGGCGTACTTGCTCCACGGATAAGGAACTCCGGTCAGCCTCGAGTAGGTCTCGATCATGTCCGGCGTGCGCCGGAACAGGGGGCGCGCGAGGGCGCTGTCCGGCCGGTAGACGTAGTAGTCCACCGGAATGGTGCGCCACGTGTCGTGCACCTTCACGAGCGGTGAGACGATGAGGGAGACGAGGTAAGTGGCGGACGGGCGGTCCTGACTCCAGCGAAGGGTGCGCGGTCCCGCCCGGATTGGGCCGATCGAGCACTAGTTTGCCGTTGGAGACTGCGCTGAAGCCTTTGGGCACGGTGACCCAGACTTCCCACGTCATCTTGTCGTTGGGAAAGTCGTAGGTCGGAAACCAGTGGTGGTTGTTGTCGTCCTCGCCCTGACTCCAGAGCTGGCGGGGCCGGCGCGGCGGCTCGCTATCGGCCTCGATGAACGTCAGTCCTCGACCGTCCTCGACTCGCCCGTGATAGGCCAGCCGGAAGCGGAGCGTGTCGCCGAAGGCGGCAGCTTTCGGGAGATAGACGACGAGAGTATCCCGCAACCGCGAGTAACGCAGCTTCCCGGTTCCCTGCCCGCTCCGGCTCACCGACTCGACAAGGGAGAACTGCAGCAGCTCCCCCGCGTCCAGCACGACCGAGTCGAGTCCCGCCCGGAGCGACCGCAGCGTCGTGGTAACCACCCCGTCGAAACTCGAGCTGTCCCAGTCGAAGCCGCGCAGCTCGATCCGCTGGTGGACCAGGTCGTAGTCATGGGAGCGGCTGTAGCGGTCGTTGAGCATCCGCTCCGCGTTGGTCTGGGCAACGAGAGGCGACGCTACGAGCAGGGTGAAACCGATGAGCAATCGCATGGATTTGATCAGGACGGCGGTTGAGGCGGCGTTGAAGGTGAACGCTATGGTACTCCGATGCGGGCACCGCAAGCGTGGGTATACATCATGGCGAGTCCTTCGCGGCGGCTCTACACCGGCGTGACCGCGGATCTCCACCGCCGAGTATGGCAGCACCGGCACCCGCACGGCCTGGGATTCACCACCCACAACCAGATCACCCGCCTGGTCTATTGCGAACCGGCGCGAGACATCGGATCGGCGATCGCGCGGGAGAAACAGCTGAAGGCCAGCTCACGAGAACAGAAGCTATCGCTGATTGCCTCGGTCAATCCGGGGTGGCTCGACCTGGCTGCGGACTGGTTCCCGGAACGACCAGGGCGATCCGATCAGAAGCGGCCGGCGGGAGGACAGCGCAATCCTTAGAACAGGGAGATCTGGGCAACCGGACCGAAGGTCTTGCGATGATGCCGAGTGGGTCCGAGCGAGTCGATGGCACCACAGTGTTCGGCGGTGCCGTAGCCGACATTGTGTTCCCAGCCGTAGCCGGGATAGCGCACGGCCAGACGATGCATGAGCTCGTCGCGCACCTGCTTGGCGACGATGCCGGCGGCCGCGATGGAATAGCAGATCGCGTCGCCATCGACCAGGCCTTCGTGCTTGAAGCCGCATTCGTGCATGGCCAGTCCGTCGATCAGCACCTGGTAGGAGGTGGCGCCGGAACGCCGGACACCGTCCCGGAAGATCTTTGCGGCGCAGGTCCGGGCCACGGCGCGGCGCATGGCGAGGGCGGTCGCGACTCGAATGTTGTAACGGTCAACTTCACGCACTGAGGCCGCGGCGACTGTAATGATGAGGGCGGAAGACTTGATGCCGGGGAGGATTTCGGCGCGCTGGTTTTCGCTCAGCGTCTTGCTGTCGCGGACACCGGGAACCGGCACGGTCCAGGCAGGAAACACCACGGCCGCGGCCACCACCGGACCGGCGAGGGGACCACGGCCGACTTCGTCAACACCGATGAGAAGGCGGCGACGAGACCAGGCCGCCTCCTCACGCTTGAGGTTGGGCCGGGGCTGCGCCGCCGCCATGGCTCAGCTGTCTTTCTTTTCCTTGATCCGGGCGGCCTTGCCGCTCACCTTGCGGAGATAGTAGAGCTTGGCGCGGCGCACCCGTCCTTTGCGCACCACCTCGACCGAGGCGAGGGTCGGGCTGTGCATCGGGAAGACGCGCTCGACGCCGACGCCGGCCGACACCTTCCGCACCCGGAAGGTCTCGTTGATGCCACCGCCCCGCTTGCCCATGCAGAGTCCCTCGAACGCCTGCAGGCGCTCCTTGTCGCCCTCGCGAACGCGCACCATGACCCGAATGGTATCGCCGGGAGAAAATTTCGGGATGTCGGTCCGCAACCCTTCGCGGGCTACTGTCGCTATGCGTTCCATAGGTTCCTCGCAGTCCGGGGCAGCTCCGCCCCTACGAATGTTTCGCCTGATGTTGCCGCCACACATCCGGCCGTCGCTCGGCCGTCAGCCGCTCCGCCTCCGCCTGCCGCCACGCCGCAATGAGGGCGTGATTGCCGGAGAGGAGCGCTTCCGGCACCGGCCATCCCTGGTATTCGGGAGGCCTGGTATAACTCGGTGGGCTCAGCAGACCCTCGTAGAAGGAGTCTCCGCTGGCCGATTCATGATCTCCCAAGACGCCGGGGAGCAACCGCACCACCGCGTCCAGCACCACGATCGCCGCCGGTTCGCCGCCCGAGAGGACGAAGTCACCGATCGACAGCTCCTCGGTCGCCAGGTGATCCGCCACCCGCTGGTCCACGTCCTTGTAGTGGCCGCAGAGCAACGTGAGCGACGAGCTTCAACGACAGCCGCACTGCGTCATCGTGGCTGAACGGCTTTCCCCGCGCCGACAACAGCACGATGGGTCCCTGCCGGCAATCCGGGCCCAGCGACTCCACCGCTTCAAAGAACGGCTCCGGACGGAGCACCATCCCCGAGCCGCCGCCGTACGGGTAGTCATCCACCGTCCGGTGCCGGTCATGGGTGAAGTCCCGTAACTGCACGAGACGGTAGTTCACCTTGCCGGCTGCCGCCGCCCGCCCCGGAATACTGGCGTCCAGGTAGGCGGTGAACACTTCGGGAAACAGGGTGATGATGTTGATCTGCATCGTGTTCCGGGAGGGTCTGGAGTCCAGAGTCTAAAGTCTGAAGTCGCCGACTCTAGACTCTCGACTATGGACTCTAGACTCTCGACCCTTTACAGATCCACCAACCCCTCCGGCAACTCCACCACCAGCACCCTCGCCTCCCGCTTTACCTCTCGCACAAACTCGCGCTTGAACGGCAGCAGGAACTCGCGCTTGGGACCCTGTACCTCCAGCATCAGGCCGGCGGGCATTTCATAGAGGTCCGTCACCAGACCCAACGCCGAACCATCGCTGCTCCGGACCGCGAAGCCCTCCAGCTCATGGAGGTAGACCTCGCCCTCGGCCGGCTTCGCCAGGATGTCTTCCGGAGCCGCCAGAAACTGGCCTCTCCAGAGCTCCATCTCGTCCCGCGATTCCACACCGCGAAACTTGATGAGCCACTCGCGATGGTATGCCTTGCTCCGCTCTACTTCAACCGGCTCCCCCACCATGGTCCCCGCGAGGTCCATCCGGCGCAGCGCGCGACCGGGCTGGAACACCGTGGCGGGATCGTCGGTCAGCGGGAAGACGGTGAATTCACCCTTCAGACCATGCGGTTTTCTGAGCCGCCCGACCACCAGGTGGCGCGGCTCCTCCGACATCGTCAAACCGCCACGCCGGCCTTGGTCAGGAGCGCCTTGACGGTGTCGGTCGGCGTTGCACCCTTGGCGAGCCAGGCCTTGGCCTGATCGCCATCGACCCGGACCTTCTCCGCGTCGTTGACCGCCTTGGGATTGTAGGTGCCGATCGTCGCGATGAACCGCCCGTCCCGCGGTGACTCGCGGTCGGCGATGACGATGCGATAGAGCGGCACGCCCTTGCGGCCGACCCGGCGGAGTCTGATCCTCGTTGCCATGCTACCCATCCTTGAATTGAATGCTGTCTGGCGTCTCACATCACGCCGGGAAACCCTTTGCCGAACGGCAACCTTACTCCGGGTTTGCCGGCGGACTTCATCAGCTTCTGCATCTGCTTGAACTGCGCCAGCAACTGATTCACTTCCTGCACCGTCCGGCCTGATCCCTTCGCGATCCGGAGCCGCCGCGATCCGTTGATGAGATCGGGATCGGCGCGTTCCTTCGGGGTCATGGACAGCACGATCGCCTCGACGTGGGTGAGGCGCTTGTCGTCCACCTGGGCCGCGCTGAGCGCCGCCATATTCACCCCGGGCAGCATCCCCAGCACGTTCTTGATCGGCCCCATCTTCTGCATCTGCCGCATCGCGGTCAGGAAATCCTGGAGATCCAGGCCCTTCCGCGAGGTGGCCTTCTTCGCGAGCCGCTCGGCTTCCTTCGCATCGACCGTGGACTGGGCCTTCTCGACCAGGCTCAGGATGTCGCCCTGCTGAAGAATCCGCCCGGCCATCCGCTCGGGGTGGAAGGGCTCGAGGGCATCGAGCTTTTCTCCAACGCCCACGAACTTGATGGGGGCCTTGGTCACTCCGTAGATCGAGAGTGCCGCGCCACCCCGGGCGTCGCCGTCCATCTTGGTGAGGATCACACCGGTGATCCCCAGCGCTTCGTGGAAGCCGGTCGCGATGCGAACGGCGTCCTGGCCGGTCATTCCGTCGGCGATGAGCAGGATCTCATGCGGCTTCACCGCCGCCTTGAGTGCCTTCAGCTCATCCATCATGTCGTTGTCGATCTGCAGCCGGCCGGCCGTATCCACCAGAACCGTCCGAGCCCTCGCCTTCCCTGCTTCCGCTATGCCCCGCTTCACGATCCCGGCTACGTCGGTCACACCGGGCTCGGCGTGTACGCCGACGTCAACCTGCTTGCCCAGCGTCACCAGCTGATCCACCGCCGCGGGGCGGTAGACGTCGGCCGCGATCAGATACGGCGCCTTCTGCTCCAGCTTGAGCCGGCGGGCGAGTTTCCCCGCCGTGGTCGTCTTACCGGAACCCTGCAAACCAACCAGCAGCACCACCGTCGGCGGCACCGACGCGAATGCGATGGGCGCCTGTTTTTCGCCGAGCAGTGCTACCAGCTCGTCATAGACAACTTTGACCAGCTGCTGGCCCGGCCGAACCGACTTCAGGGCGGTGATTCCAACCGCTTTTTCCTGCACCCGCTCGAGAAACTCACGGGTGAGGTCGAAGCTCACGTCTGCTTCGAGCAGGATCCGGCGGACTTCCCGAAGACCGTCCTTGACGTCATCCTCGGTCAGTACACCGCGACCCGTCAGTTTTTGAAGGGCGGCGGAGAGTTTCGAGGACAGCTCGTCGAACATAAGCCCAGCATTCTAGCTGGGTTACGAGCCTTTTTCAAGCGGCTGGATGGGGTGTTCTGAGGGGCCAACTCGCGGGAATTCGGGCCGGTCGCGCCGGAAAAGGGTGCCGAATCTCCGGCCCCGCCCCGGTAGTGTTGCGGCAACCTTCGATGGGGAGCGCGCTTGCCACCGACTACCGACCCGGAACAGGAAACGGCCATCGGCGCCCGGGTAGCCGACCAGTTGGCCGATGAGGCCGCCCGGGGACCCTCTGCGGCGCTTGGATTTGCCCGGACCTGCACCGATCAGGAGCTGAGACTGGGCCTGTCGTTCGTCACGACAGTGCTCGAAGTGGCCTCTATTTCGGCCCGGGCGCTCGCGGCGGCCCAGGCTGAACGGGCGCGGGATCAGAGAATTCGAGCCTGGAATTGAGTCCGACGCCTCATCTGGGCTTCTGCGTAGGGATGGTTCCGGAACTGCTTACCACGGAATACGCGGAAAAACGCTGAACACGCGGAAAACACATTAGTAGTGATCAGCGTTCGTCCGCGTGCTCCGCGTGCTTCCGAGGGTAGGCTTTTTAGGTCTGAAACCGAACTGTTCTGAGAAGACGTACCCGGCCTTCTCCGTGGGGCTGGCCCCGAACTGCTTAACGCGGAACACGCTGAATACGCGGAACACGCGGAAACACATTAGTAGTGATCCGCGTTCGTCCGCGTGCTCCGCGTACTTCCGCGGTAGGCTTTTTAGGTCTGAAACCGTGCTACGAAGGTCAGGGAGCCGGTTTTACGACGTGGACGGTGGGGAGGTTGTCCCATCCGGTCCACCGAACCGGGGCCAGGACGAGACGGACTCCGGGCTTGCCATCAATGGTGGGCTGGGTGGTCTCCAGGCGGTAGCCGAGGGGACGTTTTTTCTGGAGTCGTTCGACGGTCGAGGTCACGAAGCGGATCCGTGAGGGCTGGTCGTCCCACACGGTGTACCACACCAGTGCGGCGCCATCCGGGGCTGTCATAGACCCGGAAGCGATCACCGCCCCATCCGATCGCGATCGGTGTCGTGACTTCGGCGGCCTTGGATAGCTCGGCGTTGAGCACCCGGATATCGAACTCGCCGAAGACGTCTTCATACAGCGCCCCGTCCGGCTGATCGAACGCCAGAGTGACCGGCACGTCTCCCCGGCCGTAGCGATAGGGATGCAGCACCTGCTCGGTCGATGTCGGCATCCGGGGACCGAAGGGCATCGTGTCGCGCAGCTCGGAGCCGGCCCACCATCGCAGAAAGTCGGCGCCAGCCAGGTAAGGGAAGATGACGCTCTCCCTCAGAATCCTCGGCGCCTTGGAGAACACCGGCATCGAGGCTTGCTGGCTCCGGAGGTTGTCCCGGTAAGTCTCCCAGAACTCGGGCATGGCGTAGAGGTTCTGCTCCGGCACCATGACCTGCAGTCCGCCGAGCGTCGCCTGACCCTCGAGGATGGCGGTAGCAGCGGAGAGCCGGTCGTTGTCGTTGGCCTGCCGCATGATGGAGTCGAGCGGGATGTATTGATGCTGCAGCGCGTGAACCAGCTCGTGCGCCACGACGACGGTCAGAAACTTGGGATCGGCATTGGCCGCGACGAAGAGCGTGCTGGAGTCCGGCTCGTAGAATCCAACGATCTGCTCGGTGTACAGATCGAGCAGAAGGGGACGCAACTCCAGTGAATCGGGGAACATTCCAAGCAGCCGGTAAGCAGCCTGGAGCCCTCTGGCCTTCGCCGTCGGGAGTTCCTCGTCGAGCTTGTGGAGCACGTAGGAGCGCACCTGGTCCCGGCTCCGCACCGCCGACATCGGCTTGTGGGTGAACTTGAGGCCGACTGCCTTCTCGACCGCAGGAGTCAAACTGTCCACCAGGCGGGCAACGGCTTCGGCCCCATTGGCGTCGGCCGGTGGGCGCCCACGGCAAGCGATTCCCCCGGCGACGAGGGTGAGTACAGCCAGGGTGCGGATCACGGAATCATCAGGTACTCGCCGTACCAGCGGATGATGGGCTGACCGAACAGGAAGGTGACCGCGGCACCCAAGGCGAGGAACACCCCGAAGGGCACCAGCCGCTTCTTTCCAATCACAGAGAGGGGGACGAAGATCAGGGTGCCCAGCAACGCACCGAGGAAGGTCGTTAGCAGGACGCCCTCCCAGCCGAGGAAGGCACCCACCATCGCCATCATCTTGATGTCCCCTCCTCCCATGGCGTCTTCCTTGAAAATCCGGGTACCGGCCGCGCCCACGGCCCAGAGCAGAGCGAATCCCACGACCGCTCCGACCACAGACTGAAGCACGGTGGGAAATCCGGGGGAGATGCTGAAGAGGAGACCCAGCCCCAGACCACCGAGGCTGAATTCATCGGGGATGATGTATTGCCTCGCATCGGTGAGGGCGATGCCGAGCAGAATGGTGAAGAACACGGCACCGCGAAGCGCCTGCCATTCGGGGGTGATGGTCGCCGCCATCCAGGCCCAGATGAAGGCGGTGCTGAGCTCAACCAGCGGATATTGAATGGAGACTCGGGCGCCGCACCACCGGCAGCGGCCCTTGAGGAGAAACCAGGAGACCATCGGGATGTTGTCGTACCAGGCGATGGTGCGGCCGCAGTCGCCGCAGCGGGAGCGGGGCTTCACCACCGAGAGGTCGTTCGGCCAGCGATAGATGCAGACGTTGAGGAAACTGCCGACCATGGCGCCCAGCACGCCCGCAACGATGACCACCAACCGTTCATCGATCACGCAACACCTCGTACAGAAGGATTCCCGCCGCAATCGCGACGTTCAGGGACTCGGCGTGCTCAGACAACGGAATGGCTAACCTGGTGGAGGCGACCGCCTCCAATTCTTTCCGAATGCCGGCGCCCTCATTCCCTACGACGAGCGCCATCCCGGTGCCTCGGGCTCGACGATATTGGCCGACGTCGGTGCCCGCGGGATCGGAGAGCACGAGGATAGTGCCCGTCGCCTTGCACCACGCGAGAAACTCGGCGTCGCCCGTCATGAAGGAAGGGAACCGGAACAACGCTCCCATGCTCCCGCGCAGCACCTTCGAGTTGGCGAGATCCGCGGTGCCTTTGAGGGCGATCAATCCGGCGGCGCCCAACGCGAACGCGGTGCGGGCCATGGTGCCGACGTTCCCCGGATCCTGGACTCCATCGAGAACCAGGATGACGCCTCCCGCGGCCGGCCGGAAAGTATCCAGAGACCAGTTCGGCGTCTCGATCACCGCGACCACACCCTGGGGATGCTCGGTGTCCGCCAACTCGGCGAGAGCCGCGTCATCCACCGGGTCGAGGGCGACATGCCGTGCCCCAAGCGCAGCTTCAAGCGCGCGCCCGCGGGTGGTAGCTTGCAGCGCGGGAGACACCACGGCGCCCTTGATCACGATCCCGGCCGCCAGTGCCTCCTCCACCAGGCGCACCCCTTCGGCGAGTGCCAGTCCCTTTTCCTCCCGGCCTCGCCGCCGGTGCAGGTCCCGGATGGTCCTGATCAGAGCCTTCATCAAGATCCTCGAATGAAGATCGCGCTTACCATCGCCGGATCAGACTCGGGCGGCGGCGCCGGCATCCAGGCCGACCTCAAGACCTTCAACCAGTTCAAGGTCTTCGGCACCAGCGTCATCACCGCGATCACCGCGCAAAACACGAAGGGAGTGCGTGCGGTGCATCCGGTCCCTCCCGAGATCGTGCGGGCCCAACTCGAGGCGCTGGCCGAAGACCTGCCACCGGCCGGCTTCAAGACCGGCATGCTCGCCACGTCGGAATTGGTCCGCATGGTAGCGGACGCTGTCACCGAATTCGACTGGCCCAACTATGTCTGCGACCCGGTCATGGTCGCCACGTCGGGAGACCGGCTGCTCGATGCCGATGCCGAAGCGGTCATGCGGGAAAAGCTGGTCCCGCTCGCGGCGCTGGTGACGCCGAACCTGGACGAGGCCGCGATTCTCACCGGTACCGATCCGCGCGATCCCGAATCCATGGAGCAAGCCGGCCGTCGTCTGCTCGAGCTGGGCGCCGGCGCTGCGTTAGTGAAGGGCGGTCACCTGGTCGGAGATGAGGTAACCGACGTTCTGGTGACTGCGGGCGGAGTCCGCAACTATCGGCACCCTCGCATCCAGACCAGATCCACTCACGGCACCGGTTGCACGCTTTCCGCCGCCATCACCGCTGGACTGGCCGCCGGTCGCGACGTCGAGTCGGCGGTTACCGCCGGGCTGGATTTCGTGTTCCGCGCGATGAAGTCGGCTCCAGCACTCGGATCCGGACGGGGACCGCTCGATCACACGGTCCGAGCCAGCTGAAGGTCAGCCGGCCTGGAGCCGTGGCGCCAGTGTCTTGAGCAGTTGTCCCAGCGCGGCCGTCGCCCGCCCGGCAACGGCTAACACGTCGGCGTGAGTGAGCGGCGTCGTTTCCATCCCCGCCGCAAGATTGCTGATCAAAGAGAAGCCGAGGCAGCGCAGGCCGCTCGCCCGCGCGGCAACGATCTCTGGAACCGTTGACATTCCTACCGCGTCGGCGCCGAGACGTTCCAGCATCCGGATTTCGGCCGCTGTTTCGTAGCTCGGCCCCAGCACGCCGGCGTAGACACCTTCCTGCAGGCCAATCCCCAGACTCTTCGCAGAATCCCGGGCGAGAAGTTTAAGCTCGGGATCGTAGGGGTCCGACATGTCGGGGAAGCGCTCTTCACCTGCAACGACCGGGCCCGCCAGCACGCTCCGAAAGCTCAAGTTGATGTGGTCGCCGATCAGCATCAGGTCGCCCGGGCGAAAGGTTCGCCGGAGACCACCAGCGGCGTTGGTCAAAATGAGAGTCTTGACCCCGATGCGGGCGAACGCGCGAACCAGGAGTACGCTCGCCGCAGGCTCCCCACCTTCGTAAAGGTGCACCCTACCACTTTGGCAGAGGACAGGAATCGAGTTGAGGGTCCCCGCCACCACCTCTCCCGAGTGGCCCTGAACCTTCGCCTCGGGCATCCCGGGAATTTCACCGAAGGGCAGGCGTCGAACATTCTCCAGCAGGTCGGTGATGCCGGCCATGCCGGAGCCAAGAACGATGGCGACGCTCGGCCGCAGCTCGCCACTGAGTTGCCGCAATGCATCGGCGGCCTGCTCCAGCTCCGCTGAACTCACTGCAAATCCTCGAGGCGATGACGGAAGTCAGTGACCAGCGCCTGGCGCCGGGCGAGCGGAAGGAATGCCGCCGCCGCTCCATTCAGGATCAGACGGTCGATGTCGGCGCGACGGAAACCCAGCTCAGTGTGGGCCCGCCAGTATTCGCCCGAGAGGGTGACCCCGCTTATCAGCCAGTTATCGGTCGAGAGCGTCACCGCGATGCCCGCCCGAAAGAATTTGCGTAATGGATGGGCGGCGTAGCTCGGTACCGCCCGAGTCTGCACGTTGCTGGTGAGACTCACTTCGAGGGAAATCTCCCGGTCCCGGACGTAGGCTAGAAGTGCCTGATCCTCTCCCAACCGGGTTCCGTGGCCGATCCGCTCCGCCCTGCATTCATACACCGCTTCGGCGATCGACTCGGCGCCCGCCGCCTCACCGGCGTGCACGGTGATGCCGAGTCCTCCCCGGGCAGCGATCTCGAATGCGGTGCGGTGAGGCGCCGCGGGTTGCCCTGCCTCACCGCCAGCGATATCGAAGCCCACGACGCCGTGCTCCCGCGCGGCAACGGCGGCTCGGGCGATCTCCTCCGAGACTGCCGGGTCGAGGTGCCGCAGCGTACACGCGATGAAGCCGGTGCTGATTCCCACATCCGCCTCGCCGCGACCGAGCCCGCGTCCGATCGCCGCGAGAACGTCCGGCATCGCGAGCCCACCGGTGCAGCTCAGGACCGGACAGTATCTCACCTCGAGATGGCGAACGCCGTCGGCACCGGCGTCCACCACCATCTCGTACGCCACCCGTTCCAGGGCCTCCGGCGTCTGCAGAACGGCAATCGTGAGCGCGAACCGTTCGAGGTACTCCGCGAGATCTCTCACTCCATCCGCCTTCATGAAGCGAGCGACCTCGACCGGATCCTTCGATGGGAGGTTCACCCTCGCGGACTGGGCCAGCTCGATCAGTGTTGCCGGACGCAGTGAACCATCGAGGTGGACGTGCAGCTCCGCCTTAGGCAGGCGGACCAACAGCTCAGGCGAGAGCATCGTCGTCTGGAGAATCGCCGCGGCGACTGGAAACGATGATCCGGAGAATCGCGCCGTTGGTAAGCGTTTGGTCGAGAGGAAGGTCGAGCCCTCGGCCGTCGGTGACTTTGGCCTTCCCCGACTCCAGCGACTGGCTCAATTCCGGCTCGACCAGACGAATGGCCTCGGCCACCTGCGTCCCCGCGGGGAGATCAACCGCCCGCTGGTTCAGATAGACCCGGATCGTCTCCGGCATCAGCGGGCAGGCAGGAGGCGGATGCTCTCCGGAGGAACGACCGGCTGGGGGAGACGGCGCAGATAGTCGCGCAGGGCGTCGGTGCCGGTAAGATCGCTCTCGGTCACCGGCCAGCGGCTGAGTAGCCCGCTGGCGGCGCAGCCCTTCCCGGATGCGCACTTGGTGCCGCCGAGTGTGAAGGATTCTCCCTCGACAAGGTGCCGGCTGATGACGACCTGATAGGTGACTTTGGCTTCGAGCTCGCGGCCACTGGAGAATCGCACCGACCTGACGCGCTGCAGGCTGGGCTTCGCCGGCGCGTAGGTGAGGGTGGCGCCCGAGATCTCACAACAGGGCGTTTCTCCCTCGACCAGATGCTCGAAGACCCACCGGAGGTCGTCGCCCCGAATGCTGAGTTTGAGCAACTGATCACCTCCCGGAACGGCTGCGCGGAGGTCCTGCTCCCCCACGTCACCCGAGTTCAGATCCTGGGCACCTTCGGGCGCGGCTACGATGGCGAGGTCGGCGCGCAGGCTGCTGCGGTAGGCGTCGGCCATCAGCCGGAGCAGCGATCCTCCGGGGCCTGCGGATGCCGGCAGTTTCATTGTGGCAACCGTCTCATCCGGCGGAGCGAGGTAAAGCTCGGGCGTATCGTTCGCCGGTACCACCGCAGGCAGCGCTACTGGAGCACTCGCCGTCGTCGGCGCGGGAGCGGGTTTCCCGGGTCTCACGAACAACGCCCGCGCAGCGAGGGCTGCGGAGTCGGGAACCAGCTTCCACGATGAGCCGGCGAACGCTGCGGGATCCAGCTCCTTCCGGCGGCGAACTTCGTTGATCAGCAGGTCGCGGATTCGTTCACCCCGGTCGTACACGACCGGAGCATCGCGAAGCATCGGGTAGTTCCCTTCCCCCGCCTGGCGGAGACTCCCGAGTGCCAAGGTAAAGCTGTCTGTCGGCTGCACCGGCTTGCCACGCACCGATAGTTCCGTGATCCGCGATCCGGCCGGTCGAGACAGGTCCACCGTGTACTCGGCGCCACCGATCACATCGTAGTTGGGCCCCGGTACATAGGCGTTGGTAAAGACGGCGCCGGCCGAATCCACATACCAATAGCGCGCGCTCTGCTCCAGGTAGTTTCGAAGTCCCTCGCCTGAGATACGCACCGCGCGCAGCGTGTTTTCCGACGGGTAGATCCGGTAGACATCCCCGACGCTGATCTCCCCGGTGTCGAAGCCGGCGCGGATGTCGTAGATCGGCGTGGATGCCAGGTCCGCGCCCGCGGCGCGACGCTCGACCTCATTGATGAACCGGATGAGCGGGGTGTCCTCGACGCGTCCGGTCGCCGCCCGCATGAATCCAGTCGCTACACCGATGGTCTGCGACATCCAGTTCGAAACTGCCGCCTGTTTTTCGGCGAGACGTTCCTCGACCCGGCGCGATGGAGCGACTCCGTCGAGCAACACCCGTCCCGCTCGAACGCTGGTCACCCGCCAAGTGCCACTGCGCCGACTCAGGAGTATGTGAACTACGGCGAGACTCTGCCCGAACGGCTTGGGCTGGACGAAATGCACACCTCCCCGGACCGAGTCCACCATCTCTCTATGAGAATGGCCGACGATCACGAGGTCCGGGCGCACCGGTCCTTCAGCCAGCCTCGCTGCAACATTCTCGGCGCCTATGCCCGTGGTGTCGTAGCTGCTGGACCCTTCCAGCCCGGTGTGGGCGAGCACTATGGCGAGGTCCGCGTCCTTCCGCATTTCACCCAAGGCGGTTCTCGCCTCTTCGGCGATCGGCGCCAGCCGCAACCGGCCATGCACCTGGTCCCGGTTCCAGACCATGACGCCGGTCGTGGTGAAGCCCGAGATCCCCACCCGGATGCCGTTCCGTTGCAGGACCACATAGGGACGGAGTTCCAGGGTGTCCTCGGGAAGGACCCGGATGTTCGCGCTGACAAAGGGGAAGGTCGCGGCCGAGAGCGCGCGATCGAGGAGCGGCACGCCGAAATCGAAATCGTGGTTTCCCACGGTGGCTGCGTCGTAGCCCACCTGGTTCATCGCGTCCACGATCGGATGCGGGTCTTGTGGCTCGACCCCACCGTAGTATGCCGCGAAGGGGGTGCCTTCCAGAGCATCGCCCGCATCGACGACTACGACCTGATCAGGATAGCGATGGCGGAGAGAATCGATTGCCGTGGCGGCGCGGGCCAGGGCACCAGGGGCCGGTGCATGCCGGCCAAAGTCCCAAGCGACCGCCTGACCATGAAGGTCGGAAGTCGCCACCACCACAATGCGGGCGGTGTCAGGTGTCTGCAGGGCGAGTACCGCGAACGCGGCGAGAAACACCATTACCTGAAATATCCCCGGTGGGGCATGGCGCACGCAACGTCAGGCGGCGCGACTTGCGCAGCGCGCCTGTCCTGTGTATTCGTTTTGCCGCATATATGGAGACCCCCCTGTCGCTGGCCGACCTCCTGGCGGCGCTGGCCGAGCCGACTCGGCTGCGCATTGTCAACTGTCTCGCCATCGCACCGCTCTTCGTGTCGGATCTCCAGGCCATTCTCGACATTCCCCAGCCAACCGTGTCCCGCCACCTCAAGGTGCTCCGCACCGCCGAGCTGGTGCGCGACACGCCGATTGCCCAGTTCGTGCTCTACCGGTTGCGCCGGCCTCCTGATGCTCATGGACGACTGCTCGCGGCCGCTCTCGATGCAGCCAATCTGGATCCCGCGCTCCGGGCCGAGCGTCAGCAGGCCTTGGAGCGGAGTCGCCGGACGACGCAGGCGCGTACCGAGTCAGGAGCTCGCACCGCATGACCAACCGCATCCTCGTGGTGGACGACGAGCCGGACATCACGGCGCTGGTCGCCTACCATCTGGCGAAGGCCGGGTATCGAGTCTCAACCGCGGCGAACGGCCCCGACGCGCTGAAGGCGGCGCGGGAGGAACGACCCGACATCGTGGTTCTCGACGTGATGCTCCCGGGTGTCTCGGGATATGACGTCCTGGCCGAGATGCGACGGCGCGAGGAGACAAGGGACGTCGGGGTAATCCTGCTGACGGCACGGCGCGAGGAGGCGGACCGGATCCGCGGCCTGTCGCTGGGCGCCGACGATTATCTGACCAAGCCCTTCTCGCCGGCGGAACTCGCGCTGCGGGTGACGGCGCTGCTCCGGCGCCTCGGAGCGCCGGCGGTCACCAGCGGATCGACGCTCACCGCCGGTCCGATCGCCATCGATCGCTCAGCCCATCGGGTGGCGGTTGATACGAAGGACATCGACCTCACTGCTACCGAGTACAAGCTGCTCCTGACCCTCGTCGAGCGGCGGGGCCGGGTGCAGACTCGACCGCAGCTGCTGGAAACGGTTTGGGAAGCCCAGCCCGACATCCAGACCCGCACGGTGGACATGCACGTGCAGCGGCTCCGGAGCAAACTGGGTGATGCGGGTGATCTGATCGAAACGGTCCGCGGGTTCGGCTATCGATTCCGCAGCAACGAAAAGGGAGTGAAGAAGATTTGAGGTTCGCCGGCCGCCTGGTACTGGGAACCATCCTGGTCGTGGTCTTCGTGGTGCTCACGATCGTGAGCGCTTCCGAGGTTTCGCTCCGGCGTGACCTCGAGGCGGACATTGCCACATCGCTGGAACGGGAGGCCCGGCTCGTTTCCAATGCGCTGCCGACCGATTCCACCGAATGGGAAGCGACGGTCAAGCGGCTCGGGGCGGAGAGCGGCCTTCGGATCACGCTCATTGACTCGGCCGGGCGGGTGCGGGCGGAGAGCGACGTCCCCGAGGAGAGGGTACCAGTCATCGAGAACCACGCGAATCGCCCAGAGGTGATCGCGGCCCTGCAGAACGGAGTCGGCAGCAACAAGCGCACGAGTGCCACAATCGGCGAGCCGCTGTTGTACGTCGCGGTGCGAGGTGGGCCGGGCATCGTCCGGGTTGCCGCCCGAATTCCCCAAGTCGATCGAGTGGTGAAACGAGCCCAGCACTCGGTGCTGGGTGCCGCGTTGCTGGCTCTGGTGATCGGATGCATCCTGGCCACGATTGCGGCGCGCTCCGTGGCGCGCCCGCTCACCCAGATCACCGGTGCCGCCCGCGCGATCGCGCAGGGCGCACCTCCGCGATTCCCCCGCTCCACCATCCCCGACGTCAACGCGCTGGTTCGCGCGCTCCGGGAGATGAACAACCAGTTCGGGGAACGGTACGAGGCGCTGAGAGTAGGGAAAGCCGAGAGCGTCGCGATCGTCGAAGCGATGGCGGAGGGAGTCATCGCCGCCGACAACAAGGGCCACGTCGTCATCGCCAACGCCGCCGCGCGGCGACTGCTGGGATACGAGCCCGACGCCCAGCTGCCCGAGCTGGCCCAGTTGTTCCGCGCCAAGGCGGCGAGAGACGTGGTTTCGACAGTAATCGCCGGCATCACCAGCGGCGGGCGGGAGCTGGATCTGGGTGATTGCGTCGTGATGATCAGCGGGCGTCCGCTGCCGGGAGGCGGGGCGCTGCTGGTGCTCCACGATG
This sequence comes from uncultured Gemmatimonadales bacterium, assembly GCA_963821525.1. Taxonomy (GTDB): domain Bacteria; phylum Gemmatimonadota; class Gemmatimonadetes; order Gemmatimonadales; family GWC2-71-9; genus DATBGE01. The sequence continues at coordinate 530,451 of CAWGED010000019.1, forward strand.
TCACCGAGATCAGGAGACTCGAAGCGGTGCGCCGGGATTTCGTGGCGAATGTGTCCCACGAGCTCAAGACCCCGCTGACCTCGATTTCAGGCTACGCGGAGACGCTGGTAGGCGAGCAGCCGGATCCGGCGACGACCAAGCGTTTCCTCGAGGTGATCCTCGCCAACGCGCGGCGCATGCACCGTCTGGTGGACGGCCTGCTGGATCTCTCGAGGATCGAGTCGGGCGGGTGGCACCCGGTGATCGAGCCGCTGGACGCTCCCGAGCGTCGTGCGGGAGACCTGGGGACTCTTCGCCGAGCGGGCCGCGGCGCGGAATATCGGCTTCGTGCCGCGGTTCGATGGCCAGGCGGGAACGATTCAGGCCGATCCCGATGCCCTGCGCCAGATCCTGACCAATCTCTTCGACAATGCGCTGCGCTACACCCAGCCGGGCGGCCGCATCACGGTGACGCTGGCGCCCGACGAAGGCGGAGTGCGGCTCTCGGTGAGCGATAACGGCTCGGGAATTACCCCGGAACATCTCCCGCGGATCTTCGAACGCTTCTACCGGGCCGATCCGGCGCGCTCGCGCGAGGAGGGCGGCACCGGTTTGGGTCTGGCGATTGTCAAGCATCTGGTCGAAGCACACGGCGGGAGTGTCGAGGCGGAAAGCCAATGGGGACAGGGGACTACGATCTCCTGTCGATTCCCTGCTCCGACAGAAATTAGATCGTCGCCCGATCGTGACTCGCTAATCGCGAGTATGTGACTCCCCGCCGCGTCATTTTAGTAACGATGACGCGAGGCGACATCTGCAGCAGCTGATAGATGGAATGAACGCGCTGGACCGGACCTGGCTCCTGGCGCTCTGTGACCGTCAGGCTCCGCGCTGGCTCGATCGAACTCTTCGCCTTACCACCCACCTCGGCGGTTTCGCCGCCACGGCGCTCGTCAGTCTCGTTCTCCTGATCATTCCCGGCACCCGGCAACTCGGAATCGCCATGACGGTGGCGAATGCCGCGTCCCACCTGATCGTGCAGGTCTTGAAGCGCAGCGTGGTGCGGCCCCGGCCCGACAACAGCGGAGTCCTGGCGCTCACGCTGAATCCCGACGCCTTCTCCTTCCCTTCCGGCCACGCCTGTGCCGCGATGACGCTCGCCGTCACAGCCATCTGCGACAATCCGCTCTCAGGACTCCCCGCGCTGGGCCTGGCACTCCTGGTCGGCGCCTCGCGGGTCTACCTCAGGGTCCACTATGTGACCGACGTGGTGGTGGGCCAACTGGTCGGAGCGGCGACCGCCGCAGTGGTATCCCTCGCCCTCCTGTAGAGCGCCTCGAGTTGGTCCAATTCCCGAGACCAGTCCCTGCCCTGCGCGAAGGCGCGGGCTGCCTGTCCCATCGCTTCCCGTCTTTCCCGATCCTTTACCAGCGATTGAATCGCCGTGGCGAATTCGGTCGCGTTGCCGGGCTCGATCAAGTGTCCCGTGATCCCCGGCATGATGCTCTCCCGGATGCCACCGGCTCCCGCACCGATCACCGGGAGCCCGGACGCCATCGCTTCGAGCGCCACGAGACCGCAGGTCTCGGTCGGCGAGGGAAAGACAAAGAGATCGGCGTCGGCGTACAGCTCGGCCAGCCTCTCGCGGGACAGGAAGCCGAAGTGGACGAGCGAAAGGGAGCGCACGCTGTACCGAGTCAGCCTCGGGGCCGGCTCCGGCGACGCAGAAGATCGCGGCTTCGCCCAGCGCGGCGTGAGCCTGACGGAAGCTCTCGACCAGAGTCGCGGGATCCTTCTCCACGGCCAGGCGGCCGACGTGGAGGACCATCCATCGACCCGCGCAGCCCATCTCGGCTCGACGGGTCTCCGAGCGAAGCGAAGGATTGAATCGCCGCGAGTCTACCGCACCGCCCCAGACCATCGCTTGCGGAATCCCCATCTGTTGCAACTCGTACCGGGTTGCCGCGCTGGGCGTCTGCGTCGCCAGTGCCGGGCGATGAAACCAGCGCAGATATCCGCGAACCGGCTCGGTCGCATGCTTGCCGAGGTAGTGCGCCGCGTAGCGAGGAAAATCGGTATGGAAGGACGTCACGAGCGGGAGATCGTGTCGCAAAGCAAAGGCGCGGCCGAAGAGGCCGATCGGACCCTCGGTCGCGACGTGAACCAGGTCAGGCACGAACCCCGCCGCCCAGCCACCGAGGCCTCTCCCCCAGGGCCAGGACAGCCGCACCGCCGGGTAGCCGGGACAGGGGACGCCGGGGATTCGGCGCAGCCCGCTCTCATTCGCGCTCGGGGTGCCGTATCCCGGGACCACCATCCGGACCTCGTGACCTCGGGCCTGCAACCCGTCACGCATGGTGGCCAGAACGGTGGTGACCCCGTTGATCTCGGGAAGGAAGGTGTCGCTGAAGTAGAGGATTCTCATCGCGGAAGGTTCCCCGATCTTCGCCACGGACCGACGACAACCATGTCACAACTTCGCCGCCGGCCGTGGTTGACTCGGGACAGCCGGATCATTCAATGGTGACAATCATCCGGCACAATTCAGGCGGGATACCAGACAAAGCGAGGAGGACGCATCACATGCGAGACGGCTACGAGCGAATCCTGGTCCTGGTGATTGACGGCCTGCGTCCCGATGCGATTACCCGGGTGCACATGCCCAACCTTACGGCCTTTTCCGAGCGGGCCTGGCAGCCGCCGGTGGCGAGTACGGTACGTCCCAGCATCACGGTCGCCGCGCTGAGCTCGCTCGGCACCGGGGTGAGCCCGGAGACTCACGGCCTGGTGGACCCGAGCCTCGATTCGCTCGCGCGGTTGCGCCAGCTGAGGCCCCTTCCCGCCGAGCTCGCCAGGCTCGGTATTCGCACCTCGGTTGTCGCGGGAGAGCTCCTGCCCAGCACCCGCTTCCTGGTTGGCGGGCTGCTCAAGCTCGGCGGAGTGGAGCGCCTGATCGCGAGCGGGACTCAGCCGCGTCGCGTGGCGGAGGCGATGGCGGAAGAGCTGCGCGCCTCTCGAGGGAGACGGTTCGTGCTGGGTTACGTGCGGGATACCGATGTGGCGGGACACGCCTGGGGCTGGATGAGCGAGGCATACCTCACCGCAGCTCGCGCGGTAGATCGCGGGCTTGGCATCCTGAACGAGCTGGCGGAGGAGCCCGGTACCCTGGTGATCGTTACCGCGGACCACGGCGGTGGTGGCGTCCTGCCCAGCGACCACGATCATCCCCACCCGATCAACGACACCATCCCGCTCCTGGTCGGGGGACTGGGGGTCCGGACCGGGGCGGCCTCGTCGGGCGGCGCCAGCCTGCTCGATGTCCCGCCCACGGTGTTGTCAGCATTCGGAGGAAACCCGCCAGCTCAATGGCAGGGCCGCGTACTCAGCGAAGCATTCGAAAAGGAGCCTGCATGGATCCAAGCGTCAGCCTGAACCCGAATCTCCAGATCCGGGGCCAAGTGCCAAACCCACCGGTCCAGCCGGCGAGTACCTGCAGCTCCATCCCGTCCCGCCCCGGGCGGAGAAGACGAGTTGTTCCGCGACCCTTTCGCCGACTTCGCCCCGAGCAGCCGCTGAGGCGATTTCGGCGCTCTCTGAGGCGTCGTTACTTACCCGTTACGCCAACACACATAAATCTTGACCGGAATGGCGCTCCATTCCCGCCGTTAGATTCTTCCCTTCGGCGCGCGCGCCGAGCACCGTCCGGCCTTAGACGAAGAGGAGCGCCTGTGTCGCTTTCCCGTCGGAGTATCCATCTGGCGGTTATGGCCCTGAGCATTACCGCGGCCAACGCCGTCGCTCAGGTCACCTACCCGAATGTGCGAGTGCAGGGTCGTCTGCAAACCCAGTACTACTACTTCGACAATTCAGACTATGCCGCGGCCGTGGGGCCGAAGGACAACTTCTTCCTCCGGCGGGCCCGTATCGAGGCGCGGGCCAACATCAACGAATACATCAGCGTGTTCATCCAGCCGTCCTTCGAGGGCGGCCGGACCACGACGTCCACGACGGCGTGCCAGCCCGTGATCGTTGATGCTCTGCCGGACACTGTCGCGGTGAACTGTACCACGACCTCGCGCGGCGGTATCCGATTGCGGGATGCGTTTATCGATGTCAAGTTCACCAAGCCGGAAGCCAAGAGCACCTTCATGCTGCGGATGGGCCAGGAGAAGCGGCCGTTCGGTCGTTACGAGCTGACCTCCTCCAACAACCTGCCCTCGATCGAACGCGGCGCTGGTCAGGGTCTCGTGGGTTCGGCGTCGAACGATCTGTTTTCGGCGCAGGGCTTCATGTCGCATGACGTGGGCGCCCACCTGCAGTTCGACTACAAGCTGAGCGACCTGCGGATCCTTTCGCTCATCGCCGGCGTTTACAACGGCCGGGGCGAGAGCGTGAACGACAATAACAACGCCAAGTCCTTCGGCTTCCGGGGCACGATTGGCATCACCGACAAGCTCAACGTCGGTGGCTCGTACTTCTCACACGACAACATCGTAACACCGACCGGCGCCGCCGTTCCGGATTCCAACTACAGGAATGATGCCTTCGGCATCGACGGTCAGTGGGGCAAGCCCGGGGATCCGGGCCTCTACCTGGTTGCCGACTACATGGCGGGGCACGACGGCAGCGGGGTGCTGGTGAGCGGCGACAAGAAGAAGATCCTCGGCATCTCAGCGGTCGGCTCCTACAATATCAGGATCAAGAGCCCGACTTCATGGCTCTACGCCATCGAGCCGTCCGTCCGCTACGACTTCTCGGATCCCGATACCGACCTGGACGACAACGGCACGACGCTGGTCACCGCGGTGCTGGGATTCTACATGTCGAGCCGGGCGCAGTTCCGCATCGGATATGAGAACGAGAGCTTCCAGGCTCCGGGCGCCGCCAGCATCAGCGGCATTCGGACTGCGCTCACGATGAATTTCTAAAGGCGTTCACACGCAATCCCGAGGAGAGCATCATGGCGGTTCGTGCATTGATCGGCCGGTGGACTCTGGCGGCGGGGATGGCTCTCGTTGTCACCGCACCGCTGTCGGCCCAGCAGAAGCTGACGGGGGCGGGTGCCACGTTCCCCAATCCGATCTACAGCAAATGGTTTGATGCCTACAACAAGAAGACCGGCATCCAGATCAATTACCAGTCGGTCGGTTCCGGCGCCGGCATCCGGCAGTTCACCGAGGGGACCGTGGACTTCGGCGCCTCCGACGGGCCAATGAGCGAATCCCAGATTCAGGCGGTCAACGGGAACGTGGTCCACATCCCCACAGTGCTCGGTGCCGTGGTGGTGACGTACAATCTGCCGAGCCTCGGCGATACCAAGCTGAAGCTGGACGGCAACGCCATCGTCGACATCTTCATGGGGCGGATTACCAAGTGGAACGACAAGCGGCTCGCCGCGCTGAACCCCGGCGTGAACCTGCCGGATGCCGATGTGATCGTGGTGCACCGTTCGGATGGTTCCGGCACCAGCTACATCTTCACCGACTTCCTGACCAAGTACTCCCGCGAGTGGAAGGACAAGGTCGGGTATGCCACGTCGGTGAACTGGCCGACCGGGCTCGGCGGCAAGGGCAATGAGGGTGTGACCCAGCAGGTGAAGCAGGTCGAAGGCGCGGTTGGGTATGTCGAACTGATCTACGCTATCTCGAACAAGCTCCCGTATGCGTTGATAAAAAACCCGGCGGGAGAGTTCGTGGAGCCATCCCTCGAGTCCACGACTGCCGCGGCGGGAAGCGCTAAGTTGGCCAAGGACACGGATTTTCGGGTGTCGATCACTAACGCGCCCGGCAAGACCGCCTACCCGATTGCTTCCTTCACCTGGCTCCTGGTCCAGAAGGACAACAAGGACGCCACGAAGGGCAAGGCAATCCGGGACTTCCTGACCTGGATGATTACCGACGAAGCGCAGAACATGGCGCAGGAGCTGGAATACGCCCCGCTCCCGGCGGAAGTCCGCGGGCTCATCGGCGAGCGACTCAAGACGCTCAAAGCGGGCGGGAAGGTGATCGCACTTCAATAAGTACCGAGTACCTGGTGCCGAGTACCGAGGGCGATAACCTCTGGTGGTCGGTGCTCGAAGGTGCAGGCGCGGGACAAGGCCAGAACCGCTTATCGGGACACAATCACTCGGTACTCGGTACCCGGTACCCGGTACTGGCTGACTAGAAGGGGGGCGGTGGGCAGAATTCATCGGCTGCCCACCGTTTCTTTTTACTACAGTACCTAGTAACGAGTACCTAGTAACGAGTACCGAGTACCTAGAAAACAGTACTTGAGTACCTGGTACCTGAGTACCTAGCACCGAGTGACGCACCTCAGATTGGTTGGACCCGAAATCAACGAAGCCTTGGCGAGCGAGCTAGGTACTCGTTACTCGGTACTGATTTTTGTAGTTACACATCCGTTACACATTCGTGACCGTCAGGGAGTCGAGTCACTCTACGTTCTCCCCCAATGACCACCCCTGTGTCCCCCATCGTAGATGCGATCGGACCGGCCGCGCCGTCTCGGACCCTTACGGGCACTTCGAACGCGGCAGATCGGCTCTTCCGGGTGGTGCTTACGCTGGCGGCTCTGGCCATCCCGGTCCTGCTCGGCTTCCTGGTTTACGAGCTGTACATGGGCTCCCGGCTGGCGATGGGCCAGTTTGGCTTCAACTTCATCACCGACTCGATCTGGGACCCGGTCGCCGAGAAGTTTGGAGCCTTCCCGCTCATCTTCGGGACCCTGCTTTCCTCGTTTCTGGCCCTGCTCATCGCCGTACCGCTGTCGCTCGGGGTCGCGGTCTACATCACCGAGTTTGCACCCAAGTTCCTGCGGCAGCCGGTGGCGTTCGTGATCGAGCTGCTGGCCGCGATTCCCAGCGTGGTCTACGGCCTCTGGGGGATCTTCGTCCTGATCCCCTTCCTTAAGAAGTTCATCTTCCCAGCCCTGCGCGCCGTGTTCGGTTTCCTGCCGTTCTTCCAGGGACCGATCTACGGACCCTCGATGCTCGCCGCGAGCATCATCCTCGCGATCATGATCATGCCGTTCATCATGTCGGTCGCGCGGGAGGTGCTGCTCGCGGTTCCCGACAGCCAGCGGGAAGCCTCGCTCGCGCTGGGCGCGACCCGCTGGGAAGCGGTGATCTCGGCGATCATCCCCTATGCCCGCTCCGGCATCTTCGGCGCGATCATCCTCGGCCTGGGCCGGGCGCTGGGGGAGACCATGGCGGTCACGATGCTGATCGGAAACCGGCATGAGATCGCGGCGTCGCTCTTCGCGCCAGGCTATACCATGGCGGCGGTGATCGCCAATGAGTTCTCCGAAGCCGCCACCGACATGCACTTCTCGGCCCTCACCTACGTGGCGTTCGTGCTGTTCGCGCTAACCATCCTCGTGAATGCGGCGGCGCGGCTCCTCATCTGGCGGGTGGCGCGGGGCGCCGCCATCGGGAGCAAGGCACTATGAACCGGCGGGTGCTACGGCGCTGGATCAGCAACTTCATGGTCGGGCTCATGATCGTTGCCGTGATCCTGGCCGTCCTGCCGCTCTTGTTCATTCTGATCAACCTCGTGCTCAAGGGCGCCAGCAGCCTCTCGCTCGACTTCTTCACCAAGCTACCGGTCCCGGCGGGAGAGACCGGAGGCGGTGTGGCACACGCCATCGTCGGGACGCTGCTCATCGTTGGATTGGGGAGCCTCTTCGGCGTACCGCTCGGCATCGGAGCCGGCATCTACTGTGCCGAGTATCCGGGCAGCAGGCTCACCAAGGTGACGCGATTCGTCGCCGACGTGATGAACGGGACGCCGTCAATCGTGGTTGGCGTCTTCGCGTGGACCTGGATCGTGGCGCGGCAGAAGCACTTCTCGGGGGTCGCAGGAAGCGCCGCGCTGGCAATGCTGATGATTCCGATGGTGATGCGCACGACCGAGGAGCTGATCAAGCTGGTGCCCCATTCCCTTCGAGAGGCGGGGCTGGCGCTTGGGTACCCCCGCTGGCGCACCAGCCTGAGCATTGTCCTGCGCACCGCTCTCCCGGGCATCGTGACCGGCAGTCTGCTGGCCGTGGCCCGCGTCGCGGGTGAGACGGCCCCGCTCCTGTTCACGGCGCTGGGCAGCCAGTACATGAACTTCAATGTCAACGAGCCGATGGCCGCGTTGCCGCTCGTGGTCTTCCAATACGCGACGGGCCCTTATGAAGAGTGGCACCAGCTGGCCTGGGCCTCGGCGCTGGTTCTGATCCTGGTGGTCTTCGTGCTGAGTTTGGGTGCGCGCATCGCCACGCGGAGGAGGTTCCATGCCTGAGCAGCGAGTCCGGCTTGGCACCGACAAACTCACCGCGATGTACGGGAAATTCACCGCGGTGAAGAATGTCACGCTCACCTTCGCCAACAACAGCGTCAACGCGTTGATCGGCCCCTCGGGCTGCGGCAAGTCCACGTTTCTGCGGACCCTGAATCGGATGCACGAGTTGACGGAAGGTGGCTGGATTACCGGGAAGGTGCTGCTCGATGGAGAGGACGTGTACCAGTCGGGGGTGAGCGCGATGCACCTCCGCCGCCGGGTGGGGATGGTGTTCCAGAAGCCCACTCCGTTTCCGACCATGTCGATCTACGACAACGTGGCGGCCGGACTGCGGCTGGATGGCCGGCCCAAGCGGGGGGAACAGGACGAGATCGTGGAGCGCTCGCTGAAGCAGGCGGCGCTGTGGGACGAGGTGAAAGACCGGCTCCGCACCAGCGCGGTGGCGCTTTCGGGCGGCCAGCAGCAGCGGCTCTGCATCGCGCGCAGCATCGCCCCGAGGCCGGAGGTGCTGCTGCTCGACGAGCCGACCGCGTCACTCGATCCGGCCGGGACCTCGCGGATCGAGGAGCTGGTATTCGAGCTCAAGCAGGCGTTCACGATCGTAATCGTGACGCACAACATGCAGCAGGCGGCGCGGGTGTCGGACACCACCACCTTCTTCTATATGGGATCCATGATCGAGACCGGTCCGACCCGGCAGCTATTCACCGCCCCGAAGCAGGAACAGACTGAGGCCTACATCACGGGACGATTCGGATGACCGCCATGTCCACTAATCCCGCAGTGCCTTCCTCCGCCCCGGCACCGCTGCTCAAGACCACACTGACCCCGCGCTCCGGACCGCGGCCCTCGATCGAGGCCGGCAATCCGGCGATCGAGGCCCGCGACTTCAAGTTTTCCTATGGCGCGGGGCCGGTGCTCAAAGGAATCACCTTCACGATTCCGCGGCGCGCGGTCACCGCCATCATCGGACCGTCCGGATGTGGCAAGTCCACCTTCCTCCGCTCCATCAACCGGATGCACGACCTGCTCCCGGGAGCGAAGTACGGCGGGGACATTCTGCTCGAAGGGAAGTCCATCTTCGGTGCGGGGACCGACCTGGTCTCCCTCCGGCTTCGGGTGGGCATGGTGTTCCAGCGCCCCAATCCGTTCCCCAAGACGATCTACGACAACGTGGCCTATGGCCCTGGGCTGAATCGCCTGGTGCCGCAGCGGGACTTGCCGGACCTGGTCGAGCGTTGCCTGAGGCAGGCGGCGCTGTGGGACGAGGTAAAGGACCGGCTGGACGAGCCGGGCACCGGGCTCTCGGGCGGCCAGCAGCAACGGTTGTGCATCGCGCGTGCGCTCGGGAACCAGCCGGAGGTACTGCTGATGGACGAGCCCTGTTCGGCGCTGGATCCGATCGCCACGCAGAAAGTCGAGGAGCTGATCGTCGAGCTCAAGCAGTCCTACACGATCGTGATCGTGACCCACAACATGCAGCAGGCGGCACGGGTGTCGGACCTGACGGGCTTCTTCGATAGAGGGGAATTGATCGAAGTGGGAGAGACCGAACGGATCTTCACCGCTCCTGCCAGTGAACGCACTGAAGCATACATTACCGGGAGATTCGGATGAGCTCCGAGATGCATCGCCATTTCCACGACGAGCTGAACGACGTGAAGGTACGCCTGCTCACCATGTCGGGAGAGGCAGAAGCGGCCCTTGGCCTGGCGGTGGACGCGCTGCTCGAGCGCAGCGCCTCGAAGGCCCACAGCGTCATCAGCAGCGACCGGGCCATCGACAACATGGAGATGGAGATCGAGGAGGCGTGCGTCAACCTCCTCGCGCTGCAGCAGCCGATGGCGCGCGATCTCCGGATGCTGACCTCGGCGCTCAAGATCGCCAACGACCTGGAGCGGGTGGGGGACCACGCGGTCAACATCGCCCAGTCGGCGGAACGGTTGAGCCACGCCCGCCCGATCGCGCCGGAGCCGGAGATCATCGAGATGGCCCGGCTGGCGCGGGATATGCTTTCGGATTCTCTTGAAGCGTTCATCAGGGGAGATGCCGTGTCGGCGCGGGAGGTCTGTCTGCGGGACGACAAAGTGGATAATCTCCACCGGTCGGTCTTCCGCATCCTGCTCACCCATATGATGGAAGACCCGCACATGATCGGCGCGGGGATGGAGTTGTTCCTGGTGAGCCGTAACCTCGAGCGGGTAGCCGACCTCGCGACCAACGTGGCCGAGGATGTAGTCTTCCTGGTGGAAGGCAAGTCAATCAAACACCACGCCGAGGACCGGGGCGAAGCCCGGAACTCCGGCGCTACTCCGACACCGATCGCATGACATCTGTACCAGTACCCGAACCCCGTGAGCGCCTGGCCGCCGTCGATGTCGGATCCAATTCGATCCGGCTCCTGGTGGCGGAGTACGGCGCGCAATCGGGGCTTTCGGTCATTGCCGAGGTAAAGGAACAGCCGCGCCTCGCGACCGGCGTCGCGCGGACCAGGCGGCTGGACCCCGAAGCCATTGAACGGGCCATCGCGGCCCTCAAGCGGATGCGCGATGTCTGTGAGCGGCGCGGCGTGAGCCGGGTTGCGGCTGTGGCCACTGCCGCAGTCCGCGAAGCGATCAACGGGCAGGAATTCGTGACCCGGGCGAAGGAAGAGACCGGGTTCGACCTCCGGATCATCGACGCGGAGACCGAAGCAGCCCTCTCCTACCGGTCGGTGGCCCATCACTTCCCGCTGGAAGGCGGCCGCACGGTCATCGCGGACATCGGAGGCGGCAGCCTCGAGCTGATTGCCGCGGTAGACGGGCTGATCGAGCAGAGCCTTTCGGTTCCTTTCGGAGCGGTCCGCCTCACCGAGCTGCACATGGGCGAGGAGAAGGACACCCGGAAATCGGTCTCGAAGCTGCGCGACTGGGTACGTCGCCAGCTCCGGCGCAAACTCCCGCTCCGCGACTGGAGTTCTCCCGTCCTGATCGGATCGGGTGGCTCCTTCACCAATCTTGGCCGGATGGCCGCAGCCCGGCGCGGTCTGTCCGCGGCCGACCCGGTGCACGGCACCGCGGTCAACACCGCAGAGGTCGAGCACCTCCTGGAGTGGCTCACCGCCATGACCCCCCAGCAGCGGGGCCAGGTCCCCGGACTCAACCCTCAGCGAGCGGACATCATCCTGGCCGGACTCGCGGTGACCGCCGAGCTGTTGCTCCGGATCGAGGCCCGGGAGGTAAAGGTGAGTGCGTTTGGTCTTCGGGAAGGCTTACTGCTCGAGATGGTGGGAGCCGAGGCGGCACCCGCCGCCGATGACCCGCTCCGCCTGATCCGGGAATTCGTAGAACGCTGCCATGGGGATCGTCGCCATGTCGAGCATGTCCGACTCCTGGCACTCTCGCTCTTCGATCAGCTGGGTGAGCGGATGGGGGTGACGGAGGAGGAGCGGTTCCTGCTCGAGGCGTCGGCCCTGCTGCACGACGTCGGCCAGCTGGTGAGTTATCGCAAGCACCACAAGCACAGCTTCCAGCTGATCATGCACGCCGAACGGCTGCCGCTGTCACCCCGTGAGCGGATGCTGGTGGCGCTCATCAGCCGCTATCACCGCCGGCGCGGGCCACGCAAGAAGCACGAGCACCTGTCAGCGCTGGAGCCGGCCGATCGCGATATCGTGCGGCGGATGAGCGGGCTGCTTCGAGTGGCCGACGGCCTGGACCGCGGTCATACCGCGATCGTGGAGACGGTGAGCGCCGAGATCTGTCCGACACTCATCACGATCAAGGCGGCCCCGCGTTACGCCGAGGCGGACTTGTCGCTCGAGTGCTGGGGTGGCAACCAGAAGGCCGACGTGCTGGCGAAGGTGATGGGCCGCGAGGTGGTCGTCGAGCCGGCCACGACCATGCCGATGGGTCCGCGCGCGGTCGCCTAACGATCAAACCGAAATAGCTCCTGCCCTGGCCAGGAGCTCGGCGAGTGGTGGTGAGCCAGGTCCCACAAAGCCAGTCCAGCTTGCCGCGGCCGAGCTGCCGATCCGATCGGCGCCGGCCGCCAGCATTTGAAGGGCATCCTCCGCTTTCCGAATTCCGCCCGACGCCTTTACACCCATCGCGGTCCCTACGACCTGTCGCATCGCCGCGACGGCGGCGACAGTCGCGCCGCCGGCAGAATGAAAGCCGGTCGAAGTCTTCACAAAGCGGGCGCCGCTTCGCAGTGCCACGCGGCAGGCGTGCTCCAGCTCGGAAGGCGAGAGGAGCGCGCTCTCCAGGATCGCCTTGACTGGCGTGCCGCCCGCGGCTTCCACGACTCGGCCCAGATCTTCCTCCACCGCCATCCAGTTTCCGGCGCGGGCCTCGCCAAGGGCAATCACCATGTCCAACTCGGCTGCCCCGTCTCCCACTGCCAGCTCGGCCTCGGCGGCCTTCGCGGTGGTGGACATGGCACCAAGAGGAAATCCGATCACCGAGGCCACCTTCACGCTCGCGCCACCGAGGCGGCGCACACATTCCCTGACCCAGGCACCGTTGACGCAGACAGCACCGAACCGAAGCTGTACGGCTTCATCGCAGAGGCGCGCGATGTTCTCTGCCGTGGCTTCGGGACGGAGCAGCGTGTGATCTACCAGGAGGCCCATCCCTTCCCCATCGGCGAGGCCGGCAAGCCAGGGGAAGCGGGCAGCGAAGAGGGATGGAACGGGATGCCTCACACGAAGCGGGCGACGCGACGATGCTCTGCGAGGAGCTCCGGATTGCGGAAGATCGGAGTGAGGAGCAGTCCCGCGGCGAACCCGCCGACGTGAGCCCAGAAGGCGACACCACCGCCTTCCTGCGGCATGCTGCCTCCCAACAGCTGCAGCACAAACCAGTAGCCCAGCATGAAGAAGGCGGGGATGTCCATGAAGAACACGAAGACGAAGGTCCTGATCCGGGCGTGGGGATACAACAGGACGTAGGATCCCATCACTCCGCCGATAGCGCCGGACGCGCCGACCATTGGAACCGCTGACGAGGGTCCCGCGGCCACCTGCGTCGCGACCGCCGCGAGGCCGCAGAGCAAGTAGAAAATCACGAATCGTCCCCGGCCCATCGCGTCCTCGACGTTGTTCCCGAAGACCCAAAGGAACCACATGTTGCCGATCAGGTGGAGCCAACTCCCGTGCAGGAACATCGAGGTGAGGACGGCATACCAGGAGAAGCCCGGCGTGACGACGCAGCTCATCCCCTGGCCCATCGGGATCTCGAAGCCGACTGGAAGCCGGTGCAGAAACTCCCCCGGAATGAGCCCTAACTCGCAAACCGATTGACTGAGCCGTGGCTCGGCGCCCATGCCCTGCACCAAGACCCAGGTCAGGACATTGAGCGCGATGATTCCGTAGGTCGCGTAGGGGGTTCGGAGGGTCGGATTCTCGTCGCGAATCGGGAACATGCCTCAATATACGGCTCATTTCCCGCCCTGCTTCGGCGTGCAAATGGGTCGCTAACCCGGCATATTTCCCAGTCCTCATTTCACAGCCTTGGTAGGGCGGCGAGTGTCAGGAGGTCTTCCCTGTCCAGCCACGATCGCGACCGCTCCGTTCTCGGGGTACCCCGCTCTATTGGCGGGGTGTTCGTGAGTCTGGCCGGAATGGTGTGCCTCGGATTGGTTGCCGCAGCTAATCCTGTCTCGCGGGTTACTCCGCGCTCCATGGATGGAATCGAGGCCAACGACAATCGCACCCCGGCTGGCCAGCTTCGGGATGATACGCTCAGCATCCAGCTAGAGGTCAGAATGGGCACGTGGCGCCCTGAGGCCGACAGCGGTCCGGCCATCGAGGTCGCGGCCTTCGCCGAGGCTGGTAAGCCACCACAGGTGCCGGGTCCGCTGATTCGGGTTAAGGAAGGAACCACGATTGCGGCGACCATCAGGAATGCCCTCCCGGACTCAACCATCTCGATTTTCGGCCTTTTAACTCAGTCGGCCGGTCTGAAGGACAGTTTGACCCTGCGGCCCGGAGAAGCCCGCCAGGTTCGCTTCACGGCAACAGCGGCCGGCACCTACTTCTACCGTGCGGTGCTCGGCAAGCATTCACCGGACCGGCACGTCAACGATGAACGCGAGCAGGTGGCGGGGGCTCTGATCGTGGATCCTCCGGGCCCTGTCGCTCCCGACCGGATTCTTGCGATCAATATCTGGGGTAGCCGGGTGGACTCAGCTGTGTATCGTCCGATTGACTATCGGAACGCGATCACGATCAACGGCCGCTCCTGGCCCTACACCGACAGGATCGAGGCGACCACAGGAGATACCGTGCGCCTGCGGGTGATCAACCTGAGCGGCGCGCACGCATCCCATGCATCTGCACGGGTTCTACTACCAGGTACTGTCCCGGGGCGACGGTGTCTCAGACACGGTCTACGCGGCCGACGATCGGCGCATGGTCGTCACCGAGGAGATGCGGCCCTTCACGACGATGGCGATGAGCTTCGTGCCAAATCGTCCCGGCAATTGGCTCTTTCATTGTCACGTAGGCTTTCACGTCGTGCCGCAGTCCCGGCTCAACAAGGTGGCGGTTGGTAGCCATGACGAGATGTCCCACGATCCCATGGTTCACATGGCGGGGCTCGCGGTAGGGATCACCGTCCATCCGGCTCCGGGCTGGACGCCTCCGAACCAGGGAAAGGCGCGTCGCCTGCATCTCTACGTAGATGAGGGCAAGCAGCGGTATCGCGCGAAGCGGGCACTCGGATTCGTCCTGCAGCGAGGTGCCAAACCCCCGCAGCCCGACTCCGTGGAGATTCCCGGCTCAGTGCTGGTGCTCACTCGAGGACAACCGACCGATATCGTCGTCACCAACCGGCTCCGCGAAGCCGCCGCGATCCACTGGCACGGGGTGGAATTGCTGAGTTACTCCGATGGTGTTGCAGGATGGAGTGGCGATGGCCAACAGCTCGCTCCGGTGATAGCACCGGGCGATTCATTCACGGCGCATCTCCTCCTGCCTCGCGCCGGCACGTTCATCTATCACACGCACCTCAACGACCTGGAGCAGCTCTCCTCCGGTCTGTACGGGGCCATCGTGGTCCTCGAGCCCGGCCAGCGCTTCGATCCCCTCAGAGATCATGTGTTCGTGGCGGGATGGGATTCACCGAATCCCGAGCCGCCTCGGATTCTCATCAATGGTGATTCGCTGCCCGCCCCGCTTGAGCTGAAGTCCGGGGTGTCCGCATCGGTTCCGCTTCATCAACATTGGATTGGCGCTGCCCGTTGGATTCGGGATATACCAGGACAGCTCACTGGTCCGCTGGCGTCGAGTGGCCAAGGATGGCGCCGACCTTCCGGCGCATCAGGCGGTCGAAGTCAACGCGCTGCAGGCGGTCCAGGTCGGGGAAACCTACGATTTCGAATGGACTCCGGAGCGAGGAGAGTACCAGTTGCGGGCGGGGCCGCCGGGAAAGCCGTTCTGGGTGCAGCGGTTGGTTGTCGATGGTCGATAGTCGATGGTCGTGGGTCATGAGTCATGAGTCTTGAGTCTTGAGATCTCCGAAATAGTACCCAGGGCCACTGGCTACCACCCAATCACTGACTATCGACCATCGACCATTGACACACGACCCACGACTCAAGACTCGCGACCACCATTGACCATCGACGATAAACTGTCGGCCGCACTCTCCGACCGCTACCGCATCGAGCGGGAGCTGGGACAGGGAGGCATGGCTACGGTGGTCCTGGCCCACGACCTCAAGCACGATCGCCAGGTCGCGATCAAGGTCCTGCGGCCGGAGCTCGCGGTCATGATCGGGAGCGAGCGGTTCCTGCAGGAAATCCGGGTCACCGCAAGGCTTCGTCATCCCCATATCCTGCCGCTCTACGACTCGGGCGCCGTGGACGGCGTCCTGTACTACGTCTCCCCTCTCGTCGAAGGCGGTTCCCTCAAGGCGCGGCTCGAGCGCGACGGCAAGCTGCCGGCGGTCGAGGCGGTCCGCATCGCGCGCGAGGTGGCGGACGCGCTGGATTTCGCCCACCAGCGCGGGGTGATCCATCGCGACATCAAGCCCGACAACATCCTGCTCGAAGCCGGACACGCGGTGATCGCGGATTTCGGGATCGCACGAGCGGTCTCCGCGGCCGGCGCGGATCGGATGACTCAGGCCGGGGTGAGTGTGGGAACGCCGGCCTACATGAGTCCCGAGCAGGCCAGCAGCGAACTGGAAATCGACGGGCGGGCGGATATCTACGGGCTGGGAGTCGTGCTCTACGAAATGCTGTCGGGGAAGCCGCCGTTCACCGGGCAAACTCTGCAAGGCTTGATCGCGGCCGTCCTGACCCGGGAGGCGACACCGCTCCCCGCGTCACCCGATGTTCCGCCTGAACTCAGCAAGGCGGTCTCCAGAGCGATGGCGAAGAAGCCATCGGACCGCTTCGCGTCGGCGCGCGAGTTCAGCGATGCACTACGGTTTCACGAAGAGCCACAGTCTGCCGCCGGAGCGTCGGCTCGTCGGATTCGAGTCCTCGCCTTCGCCGGCCTGGGGGCCCTCGCTGTCGTCTTCTGGCTGACCACTCACCGGACCCAGGCACCTCCACGAGCCGCCGCCACGCGACTGGCCCAGCTCACCTCGGACGAGGCGGTGGAGGAGTGGCCATCGTGGTCACCCGACGGGGCTCGACTGGTGTTTTCGCGGACGGTCGCGGGCTACCGAAACCTGTTCCTGCGAACCTATCCAGGTGGAGAGGAAACACAGCTCACCAGAGGCTCCCGGGACGATATCCAGGCTTCATGGTCGCCCGACGGTAGCGTGATCGCGCTGGTCCGTTCCAGTCTCTCCGACGGCAAGCTCGAGCCCGGAGACGTGCTCGGCTTGTATGCCGAAGGCGGCGATGTCTGGACGGTCGATCCCAAATCGGGAGCCGAAGAGCATCTCCTCTCGGGAGCCTTCAGCCCCAGCTGGTCGCCCGATGGGAATCACATCGCGGTAGACGCCGGCTGGGGAGGAGCGCATCGGATCTGGGTTACCGACAAGAACGGTCACAATCCGCGGCAGGTCACGAGCGACAGCTCGAACGAGGTGGCCCACATGAGCCCCCGCTGGTCGCCGGACGGGAAGCGCCTGGTCTTCCGGAGATTCCAGCAACCCAAGTCCGACATCGTCGTGGTGGATCTCGCGACCGGCAAGACGACGTGGGTGACTCACGACGATGTTACGGATGTGAATCCGGCCTGGTCCCCCTCAGGACGGTTCATCTACTTCTCTTCCCTGCGGGGCGGAGGACTCAACCTCTGGCGAGTGGCGGTTTCCGAGAGCGGCGAACCACGGTCGCCACCGGAGCAGCTTACCACGGGCGCGGGGGACGATCTCGAGCCCTCGATCGCACCCGACGGGAAACGCCTCGCCTTCTCGATCTTCCGCATCGAGGCCGACCTCTGGCGGCTGCCGCTCGACCCGGTCACCGGGAAAACGACCGGGAAGCCCGAGCCGGTCATCGCCACGACTCGGGTGGAGAGCCGGGGTGCCTGGTCTCCGGATGGACGCACCATCGCGTTCAATTCGGATCGTAACGGAGACATGAACCTGTGGCTGCATTCGGAGGGCGAGACCGACCGGCAACTCACCAGTGGTCCGGGAGGCGACTACCAGCCGAACTGGTCGCCGGACGGGAAGGTCATTGCGTTCTTCTCTTCCCGATCAGGCCAGAACGACATCTGGACGGTTCAGTTGGCGGATACCGCGCTCAAGCGGCTCACATCGGATACCGGGATTCACATCAATCCGTTCTTCTCCCCGGACGGGAAATACATCGCGTACCATGAGGACCGCGACGGCCGCTTCCAGCTCTGGGTGATGAACGCGGATGGCTCGAATCAGCACCAGCTCTCGAGTGATGGCGCGGCCGGCCATTTCATGCGCTGGTCGGCGGACGGCAAGAGCGTCATCATCCGGGCGGAACCTCCCGGAGGCACGCAGATTCTGTCAGTCAACGTCGAGACCGGGGCCGTCGAGCGCCTGCCGGATGTGGCGGGCGGCAGCCACATGTCCTTCTCGCCCGATCATAGCCTCGTCCTCGATGTGAAAGGCCACAAGACCATCTGGATCACCCCGATGAAAGGCGGCTCCCCGTATCAGATATTCGAGTTTCCCGATCCCGCCATTCGCATCGATTATCCAGTCTGGTCTCCCGACGGACATTTCCTGCTGTTCGATCACGACGCGCCACACGGAGGTGACATTTGGCTGCTGGATGGAGTCGAGTGACTCTCAAAGCAGTTCTGTTCGTGGTCCTTGCGACTGGGTGGTCGTGGAGCACGCCGCGCAGCCCGGGCCTTCCCACGATCGCCGCGAACGACAATCGCACTCCCGCCGGCCAGGAGAGGAACGACACTCTCCGGATCAGGCTCGAGGTCAGGATGGGCGTGTGGCGGCCGGAAGCTGACAGCGGACCCTCGGCCGAAGTGGCCGCGTTCGCCGAGGAGACGCAATGCTCCGCAGATCCCGGGTCCGCTCATCCGGGTGAAGACGGGAACGATCATCAGTGCGACGGTGCGGAACGCACTTACCGACTCCACCATCTCGGTGCACGGCCTGCTCACTCGGCCAGCCGCAAGCGACGACAGCCTGATTCTCCGCCCCGGAGAAGTTCGCAGCGTCACCTTCGCAGCGGGACAACCTGGCACCTACTTCTACTGGGCGGTCCTCGGCAAGCACAATCCGGAAAAAGATGACGAGCGGGAGCAGCTTTCCGGCGCCTTCGTAGTTGATCCTCGTGAAGGGTCGCCACCCGACCGGATTCTGATGCTGAACATCTGGGGAAGGACCGTGGATTCGGCGAATTACCGGAACGCGCTTGCCATCAACGGCCGGTCCTGGCCGTACACCGAGCGAATACACGCCACGGTAGGCGACACGATTCGCTGGCGACTGATCAATGCGACGATGGCGCCCCCACCCCATGCATCTCCACGGCTTCTACTACAGCATAGACGCATCAGGAGACGGGTTGCGGGATTCGCTCTACCGGCGCGAGGACCGCAGGCTGGTCGTGACCGAGGATATGAGGCCATTCGAGACGAGATCGGTTTCCTGGAGTCCGGATCGCCCGGGGAACTGGCTCTTTCATTGCCACATCGGGTTCCATGTCGTCCCTGATACCCGGCTCGACCCTCCGGCAGCCGACAGTCACGACCGCATGGCTCACGACCCTGGTGTTCACATGGCCGGCCTGGTTCTGGGAATCACGGTTGATCCCCGTGAGCGTGGGCGGCGAACTGCCAAAGTGGTCGGCGAAGCGCGAGCACCTGTTCATCCAGGAGGGCGCCCGCCATCGGTTAGCGCCGCGCACGATGGCGTACGTGCTCCAGCGCGGGAGCTGTCCCCGCGTCCGATTCGATCCGAGGTACCCAGCTCCCTCTTGTTGCTGACCCGCGGCCAATCGACCGACATGGTGATCATCAACCGTCTCAAGGAGCCAAGCGCGATCCACTGGCACGGAATCGAGCTGGGGAGCTACTCCGACGGAGTGGCCGGCTGGAGTGGCGCCGGCACCACCCTGGCCCCCTCGATTCAGCCGGGAGACTCGTTCGTCGCCCATCTGATCCTGCCTCGGGCGGGGACGTTCATCTATCACACCCACATGAATGATCTGGAACAGCTTACTTCGGGACTCTTCGGCGCGGTCCTGGTGCTGGAGCCGGGGAAACCATTCGACCCCGCGACCGACCACGTTTACGTGGCAGGCTGGGACGGGCCCGCCGATCCACCGAATGTCGTGGTCAATGGAGACACGACGGCGAAGCCGTTGTCGATGCGAGCCGGTGTCGACCAGCGATTCCGCCTGATAAACATCGGTCCCGCGGCGAGCCTCAAGTTCGCCATCTATCGGGATACGTCGGTGGTGACGTGGCGAGCCTTGGCCAAGGATGGAGCAGACCTGCCGCTGTCCCAGGCGACCACCAGGCCGGCTCGGCAATTCGTCCAGGTTGGAGAGACCTACGACTTTACGTTCAGGGCGGACCCGGGAGAGTACCGGCTGGTAGCGATCCTCAGGGGAACAGCTATACAAGTCTTCCGGCAGGCGCTGGTGGTGAACTAAATGATCCCTATGAGGGAGGAATTGAAGTGACGCGTCATCCCCGCATGGTTTACGTCGCGATTGCCACGCTTTGCGCTGCGTGCGCCTCCGCCTTCCCCTCTTCCTCCGACGGGGAGAGGCTCGTACAACAAGGGCAACGGGTCACCATCATCCGCGACGACTGGGGTATCGCGCACGTCTACGGCAAGACCGACGCGGATGCCGTGTTCGGCATGATCTACGCCCAGGCGGAGGACGATTTCAACCGGGTGGAGACCAATTACATCAACGCCATGGGGCGTCTGGCCGAAGCCGAAGGAGAGAAGGCGATCTATCAGGACCTTCGCATGAAGATGTTCATCAACCCGGATGAGATGAAGGCGCTGTACAGATCGAGCCCCGCTTGGCTCAAGGAACTGATGATCGCGTGGGCCGATGGACTCAATTTGTACCTGCTCAAGCATCCCGAGGTGCATCCCAGGGTCCTCCTGTACTTCGAACCCTGGATGGCGCTGACCTTCACCGAAGGCAGCATCGGCAGCGATATCGAAAGCATTTCCCTCGAGGCCCTCGAGGCACTCTACGCGAAGACTTCCGGCGCCCAGGGAGAACGCGGTCCTGCCTTGCCACCAGAGACCACCGGATCCAACGGGATCGCCATTGCGCCGGCCAATGCGGTTTCCCACCACGCCTTGCTCCTGATCAATCCCCATACCTCCTTCTTTTTCCGGTCGGAGCTTCAGGCGGTGAGCGAGGAGGGCCTGAACGTCTACGGCGCGGCCACCTGGGGGCAGTTCTTCATCTATCAGGGCTTCAACGATCGGCTGGGGTGGATGCATACCTCCAGCGGGGTGGATGCGATTGACGAGTATGCCGAGACGATAACCCGGAAGGGTGACAGCCTGTTCTATCGTGACGGCAGTGTCGAACGGCCTCTTACTGTCGAGAAGATCACGGTGCCGTACAAGCTGGAGGGTGGCATGGGTAAGAGAGAGTTCACCGTGTACC
Organism: uncultured Gemmatimonadales bacterium; assembly: GCA_963821525.1. Taxonomy (GTDB): domain Bacteria; phylum Gemmatimonadota; class Gemmatimonadetes; order Gemmatimonadales; family GWC2-71-9; genus DATBGE01. Next base: position 551,744 of record CAWGED010000019.1, read on the forward strand.
GCACCCGCCACGGCCCCATCGTCCGGGAGGCCGATGGCAAGTGGATAAGCGTGCGCCTGATGGAGGACCCGGTTCGGGCGCTCACCGAGTCTTATACCAGGACCAAGGCCAGGAACTACAAGGCCTTTCGCGAGACCGTGGATATGCGCACCAACTCCTCCAACAACACGGTCTACGCCGACGCCGACGGCAACATCGCCTACTTCCAGGCCAGCTTCATCCCCAAGAGAGATCCGAAATTCGACTGGACTCGCCCGGTGGACGGGAGCGACTCGGCGACCGACTGGAAGGGGCTGCTCACCCTCGACGAGATGCCGAACGTCTTTAACCCGCCCAACGGCTGGATCCAGAACACGAACAACTGGCCCTACTCGGCGGCCGGGGAAAACAGCCCGAAGCAGAATGACTTCCCGCGCTATGTGGATACCTATGGCGAGAATCCGCGCGGCATTCATGCGATGCGATTACTGGAGGGGAAGAAGGACTTCTCTCTGCAGGGGCTGATCGACGCCGCTTACGACAGCTACCAGCCGACGTTTGCGGTCCTGGTCCCCCCGCTGATCAAGGATTACGACGCGCTACCTGCGTCGAGTCCGCTGAAATCGAAACTGGCCGAACAGGTGAAGGTGCTGCGCGGCTGGGACTACCGCTGGTCCGCCGAGTCGGTCCCGACCGCGCTGGCGATCTATTGGGCTGAAGACCTCTGGCGACGGGTACCACAGGACGCGAACGACGAAGAGCTCCCGGGGTGGGAGTACATCGCAAAGAAGGCGACGGCAGATGAGCGGCTGGAGTCGCTGGCGGCAGCATCGGACAAACTGGCACAGGACTTCGGAACCTGGAAAACGCCCTGGGGAGACATCAACCGCTTCCAGCGGCTGACCGATGACATCGTCCACCGCTTCAGCGACGCTGCTCCCAGCATCCCGGTTCCCTTCACCACCGCACAGTGGGGATCATTGGCGTCGATCGTGCCCCAGGCCAACAGTGGGACCAGGAAGCGGTACGGCAGGTACGGGAACAGCTTCGTCGCGGTGGTCGAGTTCGGCGATTCGGTCCGGGCCAGAGCGGTGACCGCGGGGGGCGAGAGCGGCGACCCCAAGTCCCAGCACTTCAAGGATCAGGCGGAGCGGTACAGCAAAGGGGACTTGCGAGAGGTGTATTTCTACCGGTCACAGCTCAAGGGGCATACGGAGAGGGAGTACCATCCGGGCGAGTGGAACGGGAGACGGCGTGACGAGGCCTGCGACCGACAACCATACAGCGACACCTCATCCTGAGCGCAGCGAAGGACCTAGTCTCCCAGCCTAGACGCCAAGGCTCGGACATTAGGTCCCTCGCTGCGCTCGGGATGAGGTGCTACCCTCGCTCCTGCCTCGGTCACCTATCCCTGTTCCCATCTTGCCCGATTTCCCTGCCCTGTCCCTGTTGCCCTCATCCCCTCTCCCCGTAGTTTTTAGCCCTGTTCCCCCGTAGGTTTCAGCTTCTCTCCCCTTGGATCCACCATCAGTCTCGAGCCCCGGCTGCAAGCTGCTCTGGGTGATACCTACCGCGTCCTGAAAGAACTGGGAGGCGGGGGGATGAGCCGCGTCTTCCTCGCCGAGGAAACCCGGCTGGGGCGGCAGGTGGTCATCAAGCTGCTCCCGCCCGACATGGGCGCCTCGGTCAATGTCGAGCGGTTCGAGCGGGAGATCCAGCTCGCCGCCCGCCTGCAGCACCCGCACATCGTCCCGCTTCTCGCCGCCGCCGCTTCCGGCGATCTGCTGTACTACATCATGCCCTACATCGCGGGCGAGTCGCTCCGGGCCAAACTGGCGCGGGAAGGAGAGCTGCCCGTCGCGGAGGCCGCCAAGATCCTGCGCGAGGTGGTGGACGCGCTGTCCTACGCCCATCGCAATGGCGTCGTGCACCGCGACATCAAGCCGGACAACGTTTTGCTCTCGGATGGGCACGCCGTGGTCACCGACTTCGGCGTCGCCAAGGCGGTCACGGCCTCCAGTGGCAAGTCGTCACTGACTTCGCTCGGCGTGGCGCTGGGGACCCCGGCCTACATGGCGCCGGAGCAGGCGGCGGCCGATCCCCACGTGGATCATCGCGCCGACATCTACGCCGTGGGTGCCTTGGCGTACGAGATGCTCACCGGCCGCACGCCGTTCGTCGCACCCACACCGCAGGCGCTGCTCGCGGCCCACATCACCCAGGCGCCGGAGCCGGTCACCAGGCACCGTCCTGCAGTGTCCGCGGCGTTGAACGGCGTTCTGATGCGCTGCCTCGAGAAGCGTCCCGCAGATCGGTGGCAGAGCGCGGGTGAGTTGCTGGTCCAGCTCGAGGCGGCGACGACTCCCAGCACAGGCGGCATGACTCCCACCGGAACCACGCCGGTTGTCTCGAGCGGCACCGAGGAGGCGATTCGAAAGAGTCACCCGCTCAGAGTCGGGTTGCTGTTCGGGGCCGCCTCGCTGGGAGTGCTGGGTCTCGTTTACCTGCTGGTCCACCAGCTCGGCCTGCCCGACTGGGTCTTCTACGGCGCCATCGGACTGCTCCTCATCGGGCTGCCGATCATGCTGATCACCAGCCGCTTCGAGCGCCGCAGAGCGCTGGCCCGCGCCAGCGGCCGGGTCTCGATGACACCGAATCAGGGTCTGCATCGCTGGTTCACCTGGAAGAAGGCCATTCAGGGCGGCATCATAGCCTTCGCCACACTAGGTGTGATCGCCGTCGTCTACACCGCCATGCGCCTCCTCGGCATCGGCCCGGTCGGAACCCTCGTGGCATCAGGACGGCTCAAAGAACGAGACCGCCTGGTCGTGGCCGACTTCGAGAACCGGACTGCCGATCCAAATCTGGCTGGATCGATCACCGAGGCATTCCGGATCGACCTCGGCCAGTCTCCTGTCGTTCAGCTCATGAGTACCGCCCAGGTCAGCGACGCGCTGCAGCGGATGCAGCGGGATCCGAATACCCCGATCACGAGCGCCGTGGCACAGGAGATCGCCGCCCGGGAAGGGGCAAAGGCGGTCGTGGCGGGGGAGATCAGCTCGGTCGGCAAGGGCTATGTGCTGTCGGCCCGCATCCTGAACGCCGGGGATGGTGCCGAGCTGGTGGCACTGCGGGAGACTGCGACCGATGACGCCGGAATCGTTGCTGCGATCGATCGGCTCTCCGGTCATGTTCGGGAGCGAATCGGGGAATCCCTCAAGACCATCCGGACCGGCGAGCCGTTGGATCAGGTCACGACCTCTTCGCTCGAGGCGCTCCGGCTCTACTCCGAAGGGTCGCGGCTCAACGACCAAGGCTCCCCCGACAAGGCGATCCCGCTGCTGGAGCAGGCCATCGCGCTGGACAGCGGCTTCGCCATGGCGTGGCGCAAGCTCGCGGTCGCGCTGGGCAACACCCGCGCCAGTCAGGAGCGACAGATCCTTGCCACCACCAAGGCCTACCAGCATCGCGATCGCCTGCCGGAGGTCGAACGACAGTTCACCATCGCCTACTACTACGACAATGTGGAGATCGATCCGGCAAAGGTGGAGGCAGCCTACCGTCGCATCCTGGCCATGAGGCCGGAGAACTACGGAGCAACCAATAACCTGGCCCTGTTCCTGGGGCGGATGGGTCGAGCCGCAGAGGCGGAATCGGTGGCTGCCCCCATGGCGCGCTCGGCGACCACCGTGGGCAACATGAACATGCAGCTCCTCAACGCGCAGCTCGCCCAGGGACACGCGGCCGACGCGCGGCGCACGCTCGAGACGATGGCGAGGCTCGACTCGACCGCACCGGTCTATCTGCGCGGACGGGCCATGACTTTGGGTGCCATCGGGGAGTACGACAGCGCTCAGCGGGCGTGGCTGGATGTGGGGCTCAAGCTCCGCGATCCGAGCTATCAGAGCATGGCGTCCATGGGCCTTGCCACGATAGCCCAGACCCAAGGCAGACTGGCCGAGGCCGAGCGGCAGACTCAGCTCAACATCGGCATTAGTGAACGGCGTGGACTCCCGGGCGCCGCGTTGGAGGGAGCGGCGAGTATTGCCCTGCAGTACGCGCTGTTCCGTCGGGACACGGTTGCGGCCCTCCGCCTCATCCGCTCGGCTCTCCAGCAGCGGCCGCTCAACTCCATCCCGGCGCTCGATCGCCCCGGTGATGCGATTGCGCTGGTTTACGCCGTTGCGGGGCAACCTGCCGAGGCACGGCAGTTCCTCCGAGAATACGAAGCGACGGTCCCCGAAGGGGTCCGACGCGGCAACTGGGGATGGTACGTCGCGACGGGATGGTTGGCCCTCGCGGAGAACCGACCGGGGGACGCGGTCGCCGCCTTTGTGCGAGGCAGAACTGCGCCCAGCTGTCCCGACTGCGGAGCCTGGCAGGAAGGCATCGCATTCGAGCGGGCCAACCAGCCGGACTCGGCGATTGCCGCCTACCAGCGTGCGGTTGGCCCGGGGACCGGCTGGAAGTCGCTGGCGGACCCCTGGGGACTGGCGCCGAGCCTCAAGCGACTGGGTGAGCTCTACGAGGAGCGGGGCGACAAGGCAAAGGCACTCGACTACTACACCCGATTCGTGGCGCTCTGGAAGGACGCCGATCCCGTGCTCCAGCCGAGCGTGCGCGAGGTGCGGGGGCGGATGGCGAAGCTGGCGGGGGAATCGGTGAGGCAATAGGCGGGAAGGCGGAATGGCGGAATGGCGGAATGGCGGAATGGCGGAATGGCGGAATGGCGGAATGGCGGAATGGCGGAATGGCGGAATGGCGGAATGGCGGAATGGCGGAATGGCGGAATGGCGGAATGGCGGAATGGCGGAATGGCGGAATGGCGGAATGGCGGAATGGCGGAATGGCGGAATGGCGGAATGGCGGAATGGCGGAATGGCGGAATGGCGGAATGGCGCCCCGAAGGTAAGCAGTCAGCGAAGCGATCTCCAGCCCGACCGCCATCCCGCCCCACTCGACTGACAAAGACCCACGACTCACGACCACCGACCATTGACTATCGACCAGCAGCTCTCGACCTCACTCTCCGACCGCTACCGCATCGAGCGGGAACACCGCCAGCTCAGGCGTGAAGCAGCGGGAGGCAACTCCGCTGTCTGCCTGATCGAGTGCAGCAAGGCACAAGGCGGACGCAGCGCGTCTGCAAGGTGACGCACAGGATTCAACCCTGCTCTTCTGTCGCGCTGGACCCGGCGACGTCGAGTAGCGATAGCAACAAATTCAGCGCCCGGCCCCTAAGGACCGGGCACTGACACGACCCCGCCAGAGCGGAGGTTCACCGTACCACGACCTGTCCCTGAGGTGTCGGGAAGAGTGGAATGACGTCGTCGAAAGCAGGGGCGCCGTTACAATCCACGTCCAAACCAGGGTAGTTGATGGTGAGGGAGATCTGGTCCGGAGGATCCCTCGTGGAGCGGCCGTTGTCCACGACTTTTGTGAGTGCCAACTGGCCGATCTGGTCGCTATTCCCCTGAGTAATCACGCCACTGACATATGCCCGGTTGCCAATCACGTTGAGACAGTTGACGGCAACATGAACGCCGCCGCCGCCGCCGTTTACGTGTGAGCCTCGATCCACCCATTGCCCCGTCACGCTGCCATCGGCCCATTGAATCGCGGTAAGAGAGAAATTCGCGTCGCATCCGGGCTTATCCCCGACCGCGGAACAGATATCGGGGGAACCGGCGGTTGCCTGGTGTACCACTTGACTGCCCACATTGGCCGGCGACGCCGGGCCGTCCGACTGTGCGGTTGGCGGAATCGCACTCTCGGAACAGCCGAACACAACTGCCGTCGCGAGGATCATGAGAATCCGGTTGCTCAACATTGAGTACCTCCTGGTAAAGGGGCAGTACATGGTAAAGGCAGCCAGAAGTAGGGGGAGTCGGCCACGCCGTACTTAACCCCGGCACTTCACGGTGAAGCCCTCCACCGTGGTCTTTACCCCTTGAGAGGTGTAAACAATGACTTGGTCGAAGCTAAGGAGGAGGTTGGGCAGCCCACCCGGAGAGATGAGGTCGACGTGCTGAGTTGTCGTACTCGTGCCGTTCGGCGCCACCAGACTCGGCGTGTTGAAGTTGAAGTGGTTCTGGACGCGGACCAGCCACTTGGTCCCGGTGTTGAGCCCGGTACCCGTCGCGACGAGCACCTCCTGGACCGAGATGTGATCATCGAAGCCGGGTTCCGACACGATGTTGGTCGAGGTCTTGAGAGTGCCAACGAACGCGATGTCCTCACTAGTGCAGAAGGATACCTCTTCGGCCCCGCTCTCGATGGGTATCGTTTCGGTGACGTGCACGGCGGTCTTGGCGAGACTGGGTTGGTTGGCTGCCGGGCCTACCAAGCTGCCACTCTGCTCGCAGCCTGCTAGAAGGGCGGTCGCTATGAGCAAGGGACGAAAGGTTCGCATGGGATGGCTCCTGACCGAGTCGAGGGAGTAGAGGTGGACGGGCTCATCACCACCTCACGTCGTGTTCCGGCTAGAGACCCTGAGTCCAGTGGGCGCGAATGTGCCCGGTCTGGTAGCGCGCCCCGACGCCAGGGTTACATTCCGCTGCAGGACCCGACCAGCGTACCGCCCCGCGGTGACCCACGCGTGATCAAGGCGTGACCCGGCCGTCCACCCCTCTCTCCGATGCCCGGGACCGACACCCGGCTGATGTTGCGCACCCTGGGCGCGGTCGGCGTTGACGGCCACCGCGACGCGGGAGTAGTGCCGATCTCCATCCAGCCGAAACGGCTGGCCCTGCTGGTCTACCTCGTCCTTCATTCACCACAGTTCTGTCGCCGGGATACCCTCGTCGCCCTGTTCTGGCCCGAGCTCGACCACGCGCACGCGCGTGGCGCGCTCCGACAGGCGGTGCGCGGGTTGAGGCGGCTCTTGGGAGAGGAGGCGGTAGTCACCCACGGCGAGGAGGAAGTAGGTGTCTCATCGGATCGGCTCTGGTGTGACGCCGCGGCGTTTGAGGCCGAGGCGTTGGCCGGTCGATCGCCAGCGGCGCTCGAGCTGTATCGGGGCGATTTCCTGGCGGGGTTCTTCGTGGACGATGCGGCGGCAGAACTCGAGTTCTGGGTGGATCAGACCCGCGCTCGACTCAAGAACCAGGCCCATGAGGCAGCCAGGCGGCTACTCGATGCCGCCGAGCAGAGCGGCGACCACCCGGGGGCCGTGTCATGGGCCCGTCGAACGATGGAGCTGATGCCCGACGACGAGCGGGGAGTGCGTCACCTGATCCGGTTGCTCGATGCCCGGGGAGACCGCGCCGGTGCGTTAGGCGCGTACGAGGCCTTCCGAAAGCATCTGATCGCTGAACACGGGGTAGAGCCGTCGCCCGAGACGCTGGCGCTGATTGATCAGGTGCGCTCTCGGAAACAGCTGGTCTGGGAGTCACCGCTCAGGGGCTGGCCTCCGACAACCCCGTCCACGGACTGACAGTCCGGTGACCGATCCGACCGAGCGCCTGCGCGCCGCATTGGCCGACCGCTATCCCATCGACCGGGAGCTCGGCCGGGGCAGGATGGCAAGGGTGTACCTGGCCCGCGACCTCCGGCACGGGCGCCAAGTGGCACTCAAGGTTTTGCACCCCGCCCTTGCGGTGGGCGTGGGCACCGAACGTTTCCTGCGTGAGGTCCGCATCGCCGCCGCCTTGCAGCATCCCCATATCCTGCCGGTCCATGACTCCGGCGAGGCGGTCGGGCAGCTCTACTATGTCATGCCCTACGTAGAAGGCGAGACGCTGCGGGCGCGGTTGGACCGAGACGGCCCGTTGCCAGTCGATGAATCGGTGCGACTCGCGCGGGAGGTGCTGGACGCGCTGGGCTACGCGCATCGGCACAACGTGATCCACCGCGATATCAAGCCGGAGAACATTCTGCTCTCGGACGGCCATGCCCTGGTGGCTGATTTCGGGATCGCCAAGGCGCTGGTGACTGCGGGGGATAAGCACCTGACGGAGACCGGCTGGAGCATGGGCACCCCGCCCTACATGAGCCCGGAGCAGATTGGCGCTGGGCCAGTGGATGGCCGGAGCGATCTATACGGGCTGGGCTGCGTGCTGCAAGAGATGCTCACCGGTGCGACACCCTTCACCGGTGCGACCCCACAAGAATTGTTCGCCAAGCATGTGCGGGACCGGCCACCACCCCTGCGCACCCTGCGGCCCGAGGCGCCGCTCGCGGTTGAGCAGGCGATCGAGGCCGCCCTGGCCAAGGCGCCGGCGCAGCGCTTTGCCACCGCAGCGGAGTTCGCTACCGCACTGGGAACTTCGTCGGGCGCTCCGCATGGCGCCAAGCCGCATCCTGAGCGCACCGTACTTCCTCCGGCAGGCCCGATGCTCGTGGTCGGGGCCCTGATTGCCCTCGTCGCCATCGGGGTTGTGGTCATGCGGCGAGGCTCGTCGCCAAGCCTGTCGCTAAGCAAGCGCACCGCCGTCACCCTGGAGCCAGGGCTCGAAATGACCCCGGCGATTTCTCCGGATGGCAAAATGGTCGCGTACAGCCGCCTGACGCCTACCGGCAGTGCAGTGCTGGTGCAGCAGTTGGCTGGCGGCGCACCGGTCACCGTGGCCCATCTGCCTCCCCTCCAAGAGGGAATGCCTGCCTGGTCTCCGGACGGCGACCGGCTGCTTTATCTCTCGCCTCGCGGCCTCGAAGTGGTTCCCGCACTGGGTGGCGTCACGAGGCTCATGGTCCCGCTGAGGGCGACCCGATTCGTCTCCCGGGTCCTGGGCTGGGGGTCCTGGGCTCCCGACGGGCAGCGCATCGCCTACGGCATCGGAGATACTCTCTTCACCCGTGCATTCGCCGACTCGGCACCGCGCCCGCTCGTCACGGGCGGCCAGCCGAACTCGCCGGCCTGGTCTCCTTCCGGGGAATGGATCGCCTACGTCGCAGGCAACATCGAGTATGTGCCGTACGCCAACCTGGCGCCCAGTAGCATCTGGGTGATTCGGTCCTCGGGAGGGCCTCCGGTGCGGATCACCGGGGACCAGTCACTCCATGCCAGTCCGGTCTGGTTACCCGGAGGCCGTGATCTGCTTTTCGTTTCCAATGAGGAGGGTGGCCGTGACATCTACCGGGTGCGGCTGGCCCGCTCGGGTGCGCCCGAGGGTCCGCCCGTCCGGCTTACCACCGGCCTCAACCCGCACACCATCGCGCTTTCGAGTAACGGGCACCGGCTGCTGTACTCGCTCCACGTCGAGACCTCCAATGTCTTCGCGTTGACCATCCAACCGGGTCGATCGGTCTCCCTGGAGGAGGCCCGGCCAGTTACCAGCGGGACCCAAATCATCGAAGGATTCTCGGTCTCGCCCGACGGACGGTGGTTGGCCTTCGACTCCAATCGCCTGGGGAATCAGGACATCTGGCGGATGCCGCTCGACGGCAGTGCGCCGCCGGAACAACTTACCTCGACACCGGTGGACGAGTTCCAGCCGGCGTACTCTGCGGATGGGATGTTCCTCGCCTTTCATCAGACCCGGAGCGGTTCCGTTCGCGGACTCTTCGTCATGCCGGCCTCCGGCGGAACCCCGGAGCCGGTCCGAACCACGACCAGCAACAACATTTCTCCGCTTTGGTCGCCGGATGGACAGGCGCTGGCCTACAATGACAACGACTCCGTGGTGACTGCCATCGTGCGTCGGAGACCGAATGCGCGATCCTGGCAGGAGACCAGCACCAGGCTGTTTTCTGCCGGCAGTCAAGGCGCGGTATGGTCTCCAGACGGAAGGTGGATCACCTACGCGTCGAACGACAGCATCGCTGTCGCTGCCGCCGACGGTGGAACACCGCCGAGGGTCAGGGCACTGCCGGCGGGCTTCTCCAACTTCGCCTATATCCGATGGGGCACCGACAGCCGCACGATCTACTTTTCTGGCCTCATGCCGGACGCGCGGTTTCTGGTCTACGCCGTGTCCCCCACCGGCGGCCCGCTTCGCGAGGTGGCACACTCTGACGGACCCTCCTTCCAGACCTATCGGTTCAGCATGGATGTTCAGGGCAACATTCTGTACCTCTCGCTTGCGGACCGGCAGAGCGACATCTGGATGGCCGAGGTTGAGTCCAGACCGTGAGTTCGCCCCTCGACAGGCTGGGAGCCGCCCTCGCCGACCGATACCGGATCGAGCGGGAGCTGGGTCAGGGTGGCATGGCGACGGTTTACCTCGCCGAGGACCTGAAGCACCATCGCCGAGTGGCGATCAAGGTGCTGCGACCGGAGCTGGCCTCCGCCCTCGGCCCCGAGCGGTTCCTCCGGGAAATCGAGATCTCCGCCGGGCTGCATCATCCCCACATTCTGCCGCTATTCGACAGCGGTGCGATCCCCGACGCCATGGCGGGGCAGGCTGCCCTTCTGTATTACATCATGCCCTATGTCGAGGGAGAATCATTGCGGGACCGGTTGAACCGGGAACACCAGCTGCCCATCGACGATGCTGTACACATTGCGAGCGAGGTGGCCGATGCGCTGGCCCATGCGCACGAGCGCGACCTCATTCACCGCGATATTAAGCCGGGAAACATCCTGCTGGAGGGCGGCCACGCGCTGGTGGCCGACTTCGGCATCGCGCGCGCGGTGGGTAGCGCGACGACCACGCGCCTGACCGAAACCGGGCTCGCCATCGGCACGCCCGCCTATATGTCCCCCGAGCAGGCCCTGGGCGAGGCGGGGGTCGACGCGCGGAGCGACGTCTACGCGCTCGGCTGCGTGCTCTACGAGATGCTGGCGGGCGAGCCGCCGTACACCGGAGCCACCGCGCAGGCGATCGTGGCCCGCCGGCTCAGCGAGCCGGTCCGGTCTCTGCGCGTCGTCCGGGAAACAGTGCCCGATCAGTTGGAGCGGGCAGTTATGCGGGCGCTGGCACGGGTGCCGGCCGACCGCTTCCCCTCGGCCACGGCCTTCCGCGAAGCTCTCGTCGTCGGCCGGGGGGCCACCGATCGCTCCGACGGGACGGAGGCGCAGCCGAGTCGGTCGACCAGCCGACGTCGGACCGTGCTTGGCATAGTCGCCGTGGCGGCGGTGGTGGGAGTCGCCATCGCGTTACCACGGAGGACGCGCGAGCGCGGTGGGGTTCAGCCCGTCGCTTCGGCCGCGGTGCCAGGCGTCGCCGTCCTGCCGTTCCGAACCGTGGGCGCGGATCCGGAGCTGTGGCACGAGGGGATCGTAGACCTGCTCTCCTACAACCTCGACGGGATAGGGCAGCTGCGGAAGATCGATCCGGTGACCGTCCTCACCGGCTGGCGGCGGATGGGCGGGAGCGCTTCCAACCCGCTGAGTGCGGATGAGGCGCGGGAGGTGGGACGCCGGCTGGGCAGCCGCTACGTCGTCACCGGGAAAGCGGTGCAGATCGGAGCCGACGTCCAGCTCATCGCCGAGGTGCATGACGTCGCGAGCGGCGAGATCCGAGGCGCCGTGCGGGTGACGCGGCCAGCCGACAGCGCGTCGTCGCTCGTGGACGAGCTGACGCTGGAGCTCCTGCGTCGCAATCTCCTGCCGACTGTCGGAGAGTACCCCCCGCCCAGCCTGAGCCGGGTAACGACGACGTCGCTCCCCGCGCTCAAGGAGTATCTGGCCGGCGAGCGAGAATACCGAACCGCGCACTGGACCGAGGCGGTTCCGCATTATCACCGCGCCATCGAGGTGGACTCGAATTTCGCCTCTGCGTGGTTTCGCCTGAGCAACGCGTGCAGCTGGGGAGGGTGCGCAGACAAGCTCGCGGAAGACTATGGCAGACGAGCCCTGGAACTCGTGGATCAGCTCCCGGACCGTGACGCGAAGCTGATCCGGGCGATCTCGACGTTCGACGTCGCGGCGCTGGAGGCGTTGACTGCCACATACCCGGACGATGTCGAGGCGTGGGTCGCTCTAGGGGAGAGCTACTTCCATCACGGCGGCGTCACCCTGCGTTCGACCGAAGCGTACCGGGGCGCGTTCACGCGGGCGGTGCGGCTCAGTCCCTACTACGGCGAGGCTTACATCCACCTGATCGAGGACGCGTTTCTGCGCCTCGACAGTCTCGATGCCCAGCGCCTCATCGATGGCTACGTCGCCCTCGGCGGCAACCGCGCCTGCAGTCCCCAGGTGAGCCGTGACCTGGTCTGGGGCACCCCTGCCGCGCGCAAGCGGGCCATGGTCGTGCTCGACACTGTGGCGTTGATCGAGTGCGTGCAGGCACCATTGGCCGCGCCGCCGCAGGCCCTTGATCGCATGGCGCAGATCTACGCCGCAGGGGTGGACACATCCACCCAGGCAGACGTTCGAACGATTGCGCTCTGGCGCTTGCTCCAGGTCCGCGTCCCGAACGGCCAGATCACGGTGGCCCGACAGGCGCTGGCCCGGGTGGCCGGCGTACCGGTGACCGGCGATCGTGGCGCGCGATGGGAGATCATGCTGCACCTCTCGGGGTTCCCCGACTCGGCCACGGCTCGGCGTGCCGCGCGAGTGATCGCTACCGAGGGAGAGCCGACGGACCGCTTCTGGATCGGTGCGCTCGCTATCGACGAAGGCCGCTGGACCGATGTCGAGGCGGTGCGGCGAGTGCTCGAGCGACCGGCGCAGGGTGTCGATTCTGAGGCTTCACCGACGGACACCAGCGGCCCCGCATACGGAGCGGCTTTGGGGGCCTACGCTGGGCTGGTTAGAGGCGATCGCGGTCGGCTGGCGGAATTCGAAGCGGCGCTGGCCCGGCTACCCACAGCCGACTGGGAAAGTGAGCAGCCCCAACAGTATCTCCGCTATCGGGTCGGGAAGCTGTTGTACGACGCCGGCCAGACCCGCGACGCCGAGCGGTATTTCCGGACGTTCCAGCAATACGACTTCTTCTACACTACCACGGCCGAGCTGTACCTCGGTCGGATCGCCGAAGCGCAGGGACGTCCGGAGGAAGCGGCAACGCACTACGGCAGGTTCGTTCGCTGGTCGCGATCTGCCGACGAGCCGCTCCGCCCGCTGTGGGAAGAGGCTCGCCAGGCGCTGAGGCGGCTCGCCGGGGAGTAGGGGCCCGTCGTTATGCCCGCGAACGGTGGCCTGGTCGCGCCCGCCGGGCGAGCGGTTTCTGCACTGGGGAGGAGAATCGGATCGAGCGATGAGTCCTGGAATGGAGCGACTCACCACAGCCCTCGCTGACCGCTACCGCATCGAGCGGGAGTTGGGCCATGGTGGCATGGCGACCGTGTACCTGGCCTATGACCTCCGGCACGATCGCAAGGTGGCAATCAAGGTTCTCCGTCCCGAGCTGGCAGCGCTGATCGGGGCCGACCGGTTCCTGGCCGAGATCAAGACCACGGCCAACCTGCAGCATCCGCACATCCTGCCCCTGCATGACTCGGGAGAAGCGGGCTCCGCCCTCTTCTACGTGATGCCGTACGTCGAGGGTGAGTCGCTCCGCGACCGGCTCAACCGGGAGAAGCAGCTTCCTATTCCCGACGCGGTACGGATCGCCACCGAAATCGCGAGCGCGCTCGATTACGCCCATCGCCACGGGGTGATCCACCGGGACATCAAGCCAGAGAACATCCTGCTGCACGACGGCACCGCCCTGGTCGCCGACTTCGGAATCGCGCTCGCGGCCAGCAAGGCAAGCGGCAGCCGGATGACCGAGACCGGGATGAGCCTCGGCACACCGCACTACATGAGTCCCGAGCAGGCGATGGGCGAGCGGGAGATCAACGCCCGCTCCGATGTCTACGCCCTGGGCGCCGTCGCCTATGAAATGCTCACCGGAGACCCGCCCTTCACCGGCTCTACCGCTCAGGCCATCGTTGCCCGGGTCCTGACCGAGAGCCCGCGAAGTCTGACCGCCCAGCGCCATACCATCCCTGCCGCGGTCGAGAGTGCGGTGCTCACAGCGCTGGAGAAGCTGCCGGCGGACCGGTTTGGATCCGCGGCCGAGTTTGCCGCGGCGTTCCGCGGCGAGGGGACCAGGGAACACCTGACCGAAAGGGCGGCACGGCACCTGCCCGCTGCGGGCCCCAGGTCCTCGCGGCTGCTGCGGATCGCGATGTTTGCCGCGGGACTGATCACGCTATTGATGGCGGGTTATTTCCTGGGTCACAAGAAAGTCCCATCCCGTCCGCTCCGCGCCAGCCTGCCCCCTCCACCGGGCTGCGAGTTTCAAGATGTAGGATCCACCAATCTGGTCCAGCTTTCTCCCGACGGCAGCATGTTGGCCTTCGTGGCTGCTTGCGGGGAGGAGGTCGGGTTATGGATCCGGAGCCTGGTGAGCGGAGACGTTCGGATGTTGGCCGGTACCACCGACGCCGCGTACCCATTCTGGGCGCCCGACGGTCGAAGCTTGGGCTTTTTCGCTCCCAACAAGCTCAAGCGGGTGGACCTGCAGAGCGGCGCGGTTCGAGACTTAGCCAGTCTCGTGGCCGGCAGAGGCGGAAGCTGGAGCCCGACCGGCGTCATTCTCTATACCCCGGACATCACGGGGCCGATCTACCGGATCCCGGCCGAAGGGGGAACCCCGGAGCCGGCTACGGCCATCGCCGACGACTCGACCGGCATCACCCACCGGATACCCTACTTTCTTCCCGATGGGCGCAGCTTCCTCTTCACCCAGGGATTTCTCAATGGGAACGAGGGGGCGCTACGAGTCGGCAAGCTGGGATCAACCGAGAGCCACATCGTGGCCGATTTTCCGAGCAATGTAGCCTATGCAGCAGGTCGGCTTCTATACGTCAAGGACGGTTTGCTGATGGCGCAGCGCTTCGATGCCGGCAAGGCCAAGCTGAGCGGTAGTGCCGTCAGCCTGATTCCCGGGCTCGAGACCTGGCCATTCCGGTACCTTGGGAACTTCTCGATCTCCTCGAGCGACTTGCTGGTCTACGAGCCGGCCCCCATCAACCGCGCGCGCGTAGTCTGGTTCGATCCGCGCTCGGGAGGTGTGGCGTCGGTTCTCGAGCCTGGGCCCTACCGTCTGGTCAGGGTCTCTCCGAAGGGTGACAGAATCCTGGTCGAGCGAGCCGAACGTGACAGCCCGCAGTTCGATCTCTGGGTATATGAGTCAGCCGGGCAGGCCTGGACCCGAGTGACTTCACATCCGGACCTGTACTACGACTTTGCCTGGTCGCCTGATGGTGCGCAGATCGGATATGGTGCCGCCAACGATTCCTCGGCGCACATCATCAGCCTCGACCGGACGATCTCGAGGGAAATCAACGTGAAGGGGAAGAATGTCCAGGCGATGATGGATTGGTCACCCGACGGGTCATTCCTGGTTGGACAGCGCCAGGTCGCGACGACTGGATTCGACCTTGTGATCATCCCCTTGAGCGGCAACTCTGAACCGCGGGTGCTCTATTCGACCCCCGGGAACGACAATGCGCCCCGCCTTTCTCCCGACGGGAAGCTGCTCGCCTACGTCTCGTCCCAGAGCGGGAGACCCGAGGTGTACGTGACCCGGATGCCGGATGCCAAGGCACACTGGCAAGTGTCTTCCGGAGGGAGCTCCATCCTGAGCGGATTTCGCGGTGCCCTGGCTTGGGGAAGGAGCGGACGAGAGCTTTACTTTCTGAACGCGGAGGGTCAGCTGATGTCGGCTATCATCACCGACCAGAATGGGTTACAGATCGGTCGGCCGGTTTCCTACCCAGCGGCGCCCAAGCATATCCTCACCTTCGATATCGGGCCGGACGGACGGTTGCTTCTGGTCTGCGATGACGCACCGGGCCAGATTCCGTTAGCCCTGGTCGAGCATTGGCCGGCCCTCCTCGAGCAGGCGCACTAGCAACCGGCCGGCCTTGTTATTCGAGCAGCACGGAGTAGAACCGTGGCATACCGTCGCTTTACCGATCCTGAAGGAAACGAGTGGGAAGTCCGCGATTTCTCGAAGACGGCCTGGGAATTCCACCCGGTGGCCGGAAACCCGGGCAAGATTACCCGGATCGATCCGCCGGGCTATGAATCCGATCCCTTCGAGATGAGCGAAGAGGAGCTCCAGCGTTTGCTGGGGCGATCCGGGGGCACCGGCCCATCCCGTTCCACCAAATCGCCCTTCAAGGACTGATCCTCATCTCTCGAACACGTTAGCGCAGGAGCAGCCTTCATGTGCCGTAATATCAGAACGCTCTACCATTTCGATCCGCCGGTGACGACCGAGGAAGTCCGCGCGGCTTCGCTCCAGTTCGTCCGCAAGGTCAGCGGATTCACTAAGCCCTCCGCGGCGAACCAGGAGGCGTTTGACCGTGCGGTCCATGAGGTGTCGCACACCGTGCAGCACCTGCTGGATTCCCTGGTGACCACCGCACCTCCCAAGAACCGGGAAGCCGAGGCGGAGAAGCACCGGGCCCGATCCGCGAAGCGTTTCCCCGAGCGGCAGCAGAGGGTTGGGTAGTTCCAAAACAGCGGGAACGGGAAGGAGAAGCAAGAGGGCCACCTCATCGCGAGGACACCCCGAGCAAAGCGAGGGAGATCGAGGGATCTACTCCATGGACCCGAGTGGGACAGTAGGTCCCACGCTACGCTCGGGATGAGGTGCTTACACCGGTGCATTCCGCAGTTCCCTTTACTGTCCCCAATCACGTTCTACATCACTTCCACTCACGGTCTGTCCGCATGCTCCGACCTCTCCCTGTCTGCCTCGGCCTCCTGCTCCTCGCCGCGGCTCCGACCGCCCACGCTCAGGTAGGTGGCATCGTCAAGAAGGCCACCGGTCAAGTCACACAAAAGAAGACCGACTCGACCTCTGCACCGGCGGCCAAGCCCAAGTGTGATCCTTCCTCTATAGTGATCACCAATGACGTCGTGGACCGTTATCTCAAATCCCTCTCGGCGCGGGAGGCGGCGTTCCAGAAGCTGGCCAAGGAGCCGGGAACCACCGGTCAGCTACTACTCTGCCATTCTCAAGCGCCAGGCGATCCAGAAACGGAAGGATGAGTTCGAGCAGCAGCAGGGGCCGGACTTCGCCAAGTACGAGGCAATCCAGAAGCGGCTCGCGGCAGGAGATACGACCGCCGTTCAGGACCAGGTCGCCTTGTTCGCGTCGATGGACGCGAGTTCGGTGCCGCTTCCCCAGCTCGACTGGCAGTCTCAGCAGAACGCGAGCGCTACCATGGACAGCACCATGCGTACGGCCGGCGCGTTTAGTCCCTGTGACTGGCAAGACGTCGGCGAGCGTATGCCGCGCCTGGTCCAGATCCTCGCACAGGACCCCAATGCGACCAACTTTCAGGGCTACGGAACCTCGAAAGAAGCCGCAGCAGTGCAACCCAAGGTTCCCCAGCTGGCTTCCCTGCTCCACATCAGCCTCGCCTCAGAGGAGCGCGCCAAGAAGCAGGCGCCAGCCGCTGCGACCCAACCGGCCTCGAGCGGAGACCCTCAGATGGATTGCATGGCCAAGGCCCAGGCCGACTGGTCAAAGAAGCATCAGGCCGAGTTGGAGGCCGCCTCCAAGGCTCAGGACATGAACACCATCATGAAGCTGAACAGTGAGCTTCAGACCGAGATGGCGAAGTGTTCGCAGTAGCGGGAAGGGCACGCTTCGCTGCGCTACTCACCGTTCTCGTGGGCGGCACGGGCTCCCCTGCCCCGCCGCTTGCGGTAGTTAGTCCGAATGGATCCACCGCGCTGGCGGAGATTTCGAGGGGCGACGCCGCACGCGATGCGACATGGAAAGCGGCGCAACCCGGTCTCGAGTGGACCGAGCTCAACCTGAGTGGCCGAGGAGAGGCCCGTCGAATCCGGGTGATCGCGGCACGACTCGACCCGGCTCGCTTCAGGCTGTCGCTCGAGAACGGGATGGCACCCGGCGGATTTCTCAATGTCTGGACCCTGGACATGGCTCCGTCAGGGGCGGCGCTCGCGCTCAATGCTGGGATGTTTGCGGGTGATGGGGCCTGGGGGTGGGTGGTGCATGACGGTACCGAGTACCGAGTACCGCGTACGGGCCGGTTGGCTCGCGCGGTCGTGGTCGACACGTCGGGGGCGGTGAGGTTGTTGGATGATGAGGGAGTCAGGGCGGTCAGGGCGGACAGGGCGGTCAGGGAGGCCTTCCAGTCCTACCCTCTCCTGCTCGAGCACGGCGAACTCCCCGCTGCGCTCACTACCCAGGGGAAAGACCTCGATCTGCAGCATCGCGACGCGCGCCTCGCGCTCGGAGTCGACGATCGCGGCAGGCTCATCATCGCCTTGACCCGGTTTGATGTTCTGGGCCCCTCGTTCGGCTCGATCCCATTCGGGTTAACCATTCCAGAGACCGCGATTCTCATGCGCGCTCTGGGAGCAGAATCGGCCGTGGCCCTCGACGGCGGCATCTCAGCGCAGTTACTGCTTCGCGATGCCGCTGGCGAGACTCACCAGTGGCCGGGCCTGCGTTCTGTGCCCCTTGGGCTGAGTGCGGTCCCGGTGGAGAACCAGTAGATCCTACCTCTACTGCAGTCACGCCGTATAAGGAAACCGTCGCTTGAGCCGATTGATCGGCGCCTCATACCAGTGCCACGACATCGCCGCCAGGGCGATGGAGATTGTGCTGAAAACCAGGAAAATCCCCGGATTACGAGTCGGATAGGGGAGTCCTGCGGGGCTGGTCAGCCGATACAACAGGTCGGGCACGAAGAGGTGGATCAGGTACACACCGTAGCTGATGCGTCCTAGATAGACCAGTGGTCTGAAGCTGAGTATCCGACCCGCCGTGCCGCCGACACCGCGGGCCGCACGGTCGATCACCCAAACTCCGAGGAATGCCCAGGCGGTTGTTTCGAACCCGAGCCGCAGCCAATCGGCTCGGGGCCACCAGCCAGTCGCACCACTGAACCAGGTTACCAGGGCCACCGGAATGGCCAGGAGCGCCACCCGGTCCACCTGTCCTCGATATCGACAGAGTTTCAGCTGAAGGTCGGGTGTAAATCCAGGCCAACCAGGCGCCCGCACCGAGGCTGTCGAAGGAAGCCGGTAACAGGGTCTGCAAGGCGATCCAGTTGAGTCCACCAAGGTATCCAGCCATTCGGAACAGCGGGCCGGTGAGTACGAAGGCAAGCGATCACCGTTCGGAGGTGGCGACGAGGGACCAGCAGCATCAGGAGTGGCCAGATCAGGTAGAACTGTTCTTCGACGCTCAAGGACCAGAGATGTGCGGTCGTCGGAGGCCACTGATTCTCGATCGCGAAAAGAATGTTGGAACCGTACGCCAGGTGCCAAACGATCCCCGATCGGACATCGGGGAAGCCCAGGGCCCAGGTTACGGCGAGAACGAGATAATAGATCGGGAAGATGCGGAGGAATCGTCTGATGTAGAACCGTCGGATGGCGAGGCCGGTTCCACGCCCAGAGTCTTCGACCAGCGCGCGGGAGCGGAGCAGGATACCGGTGATCAGAAACCCGCTCAGGACAAAGAACAGGTGGACCCCGCGAGCGCCCAGATCCAAGCCTGGCTGCAGCTCGGGCCAGAAATGGCGAATCAGGACCGCGGTGACGGCGAAGGCGCGCAGTGTATCGAGCTGATCGAGGTGCTCGCCGCTGCCCTCGCCCAGCGCACCGAGCGGGGTGACCGACACTTGGAAGCTTCCTTTATGAATGGGGGCCGAGTCCGGGCTGCAGGTGCTCGCTGCCGACCTGCCGGGGGATTACGTTAGCGTTCCACCGCCAGCGCCAATTTCTCAGATCTCAGGCTTAGGGCAAGGCCTGACGCTTCAGGACCAGGGGGATTCCATGTTCCGTCGGATTGTCGGCTGCCTCTGGATCGCGACTCTAACCGTCGCACCGGCCGCCGCGCAGCAGCCATTTACCCTCGAGCATTTTCGGAAGTTCGTGGGCGTGGGCGGGGTGGAGCTGAGTCCCGATGGCCGGACCGCGGTGATCACCGTAGGCCGCCCCAACTATGATGCGGACAAGAACGAGACCGACCTCTATGCGGTGGACGTCGCCACCGGCACTCAGCGGCAGCTAACCTTCGGCCGCCACACCGCCGGCGGAGGCAAGTTCGCGCCCGACGGGAAGACTCTGGCTTTCCTCGCTCCAGACAGCACGGGAGAGAACCAGATCTGGCTGCTCCCGATGAATGGAGGCGAGGCGCGGCGACTCACGGCGCATCGTACCGGGGTGGAGCACTTCAGCTGGCGGCCCGATAGCCGCGCGATCGCCTACGCGGCGGCGGACAGCGTACCGGCGCGGGAGGGCGAAGCGAAGCATCTCACCACCTTCCAAGTCGGCGCCCAGGATCTGTTCCTGAGGGAAAACATCCAGTCCCAGCATATCTGGCTGGTCAACACCGACAGCGCGACTCCCCGGCGCCTTACCAGCGGCACCTGGTCGCTCGAGTTCGTGCTGCCGCCGAGCAGTCCGCCGTCGGCGCTCAACTGGTCACCCGACGGGAGCGAGATTGCGTTCGTCGCGGTGGTAGCTCCGGAAAGCGGCAAGCTCGATTCGGTTCACGTTCAAATCCTGAATGTGGCGACCGGCGCTATCCGCTCTCTCACCGAAGCGCGCCGGTTCGAGAACAATCCGGTTTTCTCACCGGACGGCTCGACCATCGCGTATTGGTACCCGCGCGAAGGGCGCGGAGACCTGGTCTGGGAGAATGAGGTCTGGGTGGCGCCCGCCAAGGGGGGAGCAGGGCGGAGCCTGACTCGCACGCTCGACCGAAATCTGTTCGGCGCGCAGTGGATGCCCGACGGGAAATCGCTGCTGATCGCGGGGAATGATCGCACCAGCGTCGGTGCGTGGATTCAGCCGCTCGACGGGCCGGCGCGCCGTCTCGACCTGGGCGATCTCGTGATCAACGGCGCCTTCGGTTACGACATCGCCGTCGCGGAGAAGAGTCCGGTCATCGCCTTTACCGCGACCGCGCCCAACCGTCCCTCGGAGTTGTATGTAATGGATTCGCCGACCGCGAAGCCGCGGCGGCTGACCGATTTCAATGCCTGGGCCAAGGACGTTGCGTGGGGCGGAATGGAGCGAGTCACCTGGAAGTCTGACGCCTTCGAGTCGGACGGCGTCCTGGTATTGCCGCCGGGATATTCCAAGTCAAAGCAATATCCTCTCGTACTGCTGGTTCACGGTGGGCCGCAGTCGGCGTCCAAGCTGCAGTTCTCCGCCCTCGCTCAACTGATGGCGGCGCAGGGCTGGGTCGTGTTCCAGCCCAACTACCGCGGCAGCGACAACCTCGGCAACGAGTACATGGGCGCCATCGTCGGCGACGCCGGTGCGGGTCCTGGACGGGACGTCATGGCCGGCGTCGCCATGCTGCGGAAACGATCCTACGTAGATCCCAAGCGCACTGCGGTCACCGGCTGGTCCTACGGTGGCTACATGACCAGTTGGCTGATCTCCAACTACCCGGAGGAATGGCAGGCCGCGATGGCCGGGGCGCCCGTCACCAGCTGGGAAGACCAGTACAACTACGGCGACGGGAGCATCACGGTCCGCTATCTGTTCGGCGGCTCACCTTGGACGGATGGTCGGATCCAGGCGTACCGGGATCAGTCACCCATCACGTACGCGACGAAGATCAAGACTCCCACCCTCGTCATGTCCAACATGGAAGACTTCCGGGTTCCGCCGACCCAGGCCTTCATGCTGTATCGCGCGATGAAGGACAATGGAGTCGAGACCGAGTTCATCGGGTTCAGAGGAAGGACCCACGCCTCGGCCGACCCGGTCAACTCCAGAGAGCGGGCTCGGCTCTGGGTGGACTGGGTGAAGCGGCATCTGCCGGGGACGAGTACCGTCCCGTAGGGCCAGACCAGACCTGTGTCCGAAGCTTCGCAGCGCCTGGCGTAGGAGATCCTGAAGAATCTCCGGCGGCAGACGCCAGCTTTGTAAGCCGTCGCATCCTCGCTGGACCAACCAACCTCCGAGAGGCTTTCAATGGCCGTGCTTCGATCTGCTTTGCCTACCACTATGGTGGCCGTAATCGCGGTGGCTCTAGGCTGCGGCAGCGACAGCTCCACCGAGCCCGCCGACCCCGTCGCCGTCGCGCGCACCCAGACCTACGACCGCATCAACCAGCTCCGGGCCCTCGTCGCGCTCCCGCCCCTCACGGTGTGGACCGGCGGAGAAGACTGCGCCGATGGACAAGCCTTTGCCGATTACACGGCGGACACGCCGCACAGCACGTTCGGTCAGTGTGGAGAATCGGCCCAGAACGAATGTCCGGGCTGGCTCGCGATCTCCCAGATTCCGACCGACTGCTTGCAGGCGATGTGGGATGAAGGGCCGGGAAGCGATCCCCAGACCCACGGGCACTACATTAACTTGACCAACACCTCCTACCACCAGGTTGCGGTCGGATTCTACGTATCGCCGACCAACGTCGTCTGGGCGACGATGAACTTCGCGCCGTGAGCGCAGCTGGCGTTACCTCTCGTTCAGCGTAGGACCTCCTGGGAACTCCCTCGGCAGTGTTCCGGTCGAAGCGGGACCGCTTCCCTGGGCACTGACAGGCGTGAATTGATCCATCGCCTCCCTCGGCGCTCTCTGACCGATACCGGATCGAGAGGGAGCTGGCTCAGGTATGGCATCCCGGTCCGTCGCTAAAGCGAGACTGGCTATTGTCGCTCAAGCCACATGATTTGGGACACAGGAGTCACTTCAGTGACACCAGCCGAGTCGCGGCTTCAGCCGCGGACCGGCTGCTGGGCTCCAACCACCCGGAGCGCGATGCCTGATTCGCCTTCTCGCCTCTCGTCCGCCCTCGCCGACCGCTACCGGATCGAGCGGGAGCTGGGTCAGGGCGGCATGGCGACCGTCTATCTCGCCCAGGACCTGAAGCACGATCGCAAGGTCGCCATCAAGGTGCTCCGCGCCGAGCTGGCCGCGGTGATCGGCGCCGAGCGGTTCCTGGCGGAAATCAAGACGACGGCGAACCTGCAGCACCCGCACATCCTCCCGCTTCACGACTCGGGAGAGGCCGACTCTTTCCTTTATTATGTGATGCCCTTCGTGGAGGGCGAATCACTGCGCGATCGGCTGAACCGGCAGAAGCAGCTCCCTATCCCCGATGCGGTTCGAATCGCGAGTGAAGTGGCGTCCGCGCTGGACTACGCCCACCGCCACAGAGTGATCCATCGCGACATCAAGCCAGAGAATATTCTGCTCCATGACGGGCGAGCGATGGTCGCGGATTTTGGGATCGCGTTGGCGGCCAGCAAAGCGGGCGGCACCCGGATGACCGAAACCGGCATGTCACTCGGCACCCCGCACTACATGTCGCCGGAGCAGGCGATGGGGGAGCGGGAGATCGGGCCGCCGAGCGACGTGTATGCGCTGGGTGCCGTGACCTACGAAATGCTGGTAGGCGAGCCGCCCTTCACCGGGCCCACGGCGCAGGCGATTGTGGCCAAGGTGATGACGGGCGAGCCGGCAGACATCACCGGACAACGGCGAACGGTTCCGCCGCATGTAGACGCCGCAGTACTGACCGCACTGGAGAAACTGCCGGCGGATCGCTTCGAGTCCGCGGCGGAGTTCGCCGAGGCGCTGGCAGGAAATTCTTCGCGAAGCACCACACGACTGGCACACTCAAAGTCTGCCAGCGCCGCCGGTCCCTGGCGCGCCATCAGCGCCGTGCTCGGCGTGGTTGTCCTCGTGCTCCTGGGACTCGCGGCCTGGAACTTCAGCCGAGGGCGAGCCCCATCCGGCCCCAGCCTCTATGACGCCGTGCTCCCTGACAGCGCCCCAATGACCTTCGCCGCGGCGACGGCGACCACCTCCTACGGGACCTCGCTCCGGAACCTGTCGATCTCGCCCGCGGGCGACTTCGCGGTGTACGCGGCGCGGCAGGGCGACTCCACCCTCCTCTGGTACCGGAGCCTGCGGGACGCCACCGCCCGCCCGATCGCCGGGACACTCGGTGCAACCGCACCGCGCATTTCACCAGACGGAGCGCGCATCGCTTTCGTCATCGGTGAACGGGTCATGGTCGTCCCGGTCGCGGGCGGCGAGGTCCGCCGGCTGCTCGAAGGCGAAGCCGCGACTTCGCTGCAGTGGGTCTCGAACACCGAACTCCTCGCCGTGGACCTCGATGGCTACCGGCTCAAACAGCTGAACCGCGAAGGCAGCAGCGCGCAGACCAAGTCCATTCCGCGCTGCGTGCTCGCGCAATGGGTCCCGGAGCAGAAACAGCTGCTCTGCTCATTCAACCGGACCGCCCTGCTGTTCGATCCGGAATCGGGAAAGCAGTGGTCCCTCCGCGCAGCCCTGCCCGATGGGTCGCCGGGAAGTCTGCTGACGGGCTCCGCCTTTCGTATCGTGAACAACCGCTACCTCGTCTATCTCGCGGTGGACGGCAGCCTGCTTGCCGCCCGCTACGACCCCGCCACCCACGTGGCGCTGCGGTCGGTGACGCTCCTGGCCGGGGTTCGGCGGGAGGCCATCGGCGAGGCGCAGTACGATCTCTCGGCGGATGGCACACTGCTCTACGCACCCGGCGCGGACGCGACGATCGGCAGGATGGTCAGCCTTCGGGCTGGAGGAACGCCGCAGCCGCTGCCGGTGGAGACGGCAGACTTCCAGCGCTACGACCTGAGCCGCGATCGGCGCTGGCTGGCGGCGGCGGTACAGGCCACCGAGGGCCTTGAATTGCGGGTCTACGATCTGCGCGACGGGCAGCATTTCACCTGGCTCAAGGGCGGAAGTGGTGCGCCATCCGATCTGGAGTCCCGGATGGAGGGTGGCTGCTGGTGGCGGTGCGCGATTCCACACGCTTTACCATCCTCCGCGGCACACCAAGCTCGGGGGCCCGGCCGGACACGCTGGCGAGCTGGGAGTTCGACCGCGCGAATCCCGATCCGATCGACCTGCACGACGATCATCTGGCGGTGGCGCAGAACTGGGCCGGGTCCACCGCCATGCGCTTCGACCCCAGTCTCGCCCATCCCACCTTCGACACCGTGCTCACCGGCGGGCGTTTCCCGTCGGTGTCCCGAACGGGAAGCTCCTGCTGTACCAGACACTCGAGGGAGGCAGGATCGAGGTCACCTCCTTCCCGGTGAGTGGGCGCCGCTGGCAGCTGGCCTCGGACGGCGCCGAGCCGCTCTGGCTCTCGGCCACCGAGGTGCTGTACCGCAAGGGAGTCTCCTGGTACCTGGCCCGGCTCAATCCGGAGACCGGCGAGCCCGCCGGCGCCGCGACCTTCTGGGCCCGCGATCCGCGCTTCTCCGACACCTCGGGCTGGTCCAACCGGCCGTCGCACGACGGAGGGATCATCTACGTCCAGGGTCCGGGAGAAGTGACGGCGTCGTACTTCGCGTGATCCCGAACTGGGTGGAACAGATGAAGGCGGCGGTGGACGCGCTCCATGAGCGGCTCGGCGGGCGAAAATCGACAATAATTGCCTGACACCTGACACCTTGACCATCGACCTCGACTATCGACCGCCCTCGCCGACCGCTACCGCATCGAGCGGGAGCTGGGCCAGGGCGGCATGGCCACCGTGTATCTCGCCCAGGACCTGAAGCACGACCGAAGGTCGCGATCAAGGTGCTGCGTCCCGAACTCGCCGCCGTGATCGGGGCCGACCGGTTCCTCTCCGAGATCAAGACCACGGCCAACCTGCAGCATCCGCACATTCTGCCGCTCTTCGACTCCGGGCGACGTGCCGAGTCGGCCGACCTCGTTCTACGTCATGCCGTTCATCGAGGGCGAGAGCCTCGCGACCGGCTCAATCGGGAGAAGCAGCTCCCGATCACTGATGCGGTACGGATCGCCACCGAAGTCGCCTCCGCCCTCGACTACGCCCACCGGCACGGCGTCATCCACCGCGACATCAAGCCGGAGAACATCCTGCTGCACGATGGACGCGCGCTGGTGGCCGACTTCGGAATTGCGCTGGCCGCGAGCAAAGCCGGCGGCAGCCGGATGACCGAGACCGGGATGTCGCTCGGCACGCCGACACTACATGAGCCCCGAGCAGGCCATGGGTCAGCGGGAAATCACCGCCCGGAGCGACATCTATGCCCTCGGTGCGATGACCTACGAGATGCTGACCGGCGAGCCGCCGTTCAGCGGACCCACCGCGCAGGCCATCGTGGCGAAGGTGCTCACCGAGGAGCCGCGGCCGCTGATCCCCCGCCGCCACACCATCCCCCCCGACGTAGAAGAGGCCGTCCTGACCGCGTTGGAGAAATTGCCCGCGGATCGGTTCGATTCGGTCGCGGAGTTCGCCCGGGCGATCGGCGGCGATGGCAAAGGAGTGCGCTCGCCTGGAAAGCGAAGGCCGGTCCCGGCTCCCCGCCCATCCCGTCAGCTCTACCTGGCCCTCGCCCTCGGATCAGTCGCGCTGCTCGCGGCAGGCTTCTACGCCGGTTCGCGCCGGGGCGCGAGCGATTCACCCATCAAGGGACTCGGTGTCTCCACCAAGGTCACCTGGGATCCTGGGCTCGAGATCGAGCCGGCGCTCTCTCCGGATGGTAAATACCTGGCGTACGCCGCCGGCAACACGACCAGCCTGCGGATCTACGTGCGGCAAGTGAATGGCGGACGCCCGATTCCGCTCACCGAGGATTCGCTGGAGGTGCAGACCAATCCGTCCTGGTCGGGGGACGGCTCCCGCATTCTGTTCCTTTCCAACGGCGGGGTATTCAGCGCACCTTCCGCCGGCGGGGCGGCCCGACCGGAGATGCGCTCTCCACCGGGACTGCAGATCATCTCCGCGGTCATGTCGCCCGATGGACAGACTCTCGGATATGCCGCAGGGGACTCGGTCTATCTGCGCGATGCGTCGGGGGCCGGCCGGCCTCTGGCCCGAGTGGCCGAGGCCTCGCTGTGCCAGTGGTCTCCCCGAGGCGAACTATTGGCCTGTGCGTCCGGGAATTCCTTCTACTCACGGGTCGGCGCGTTCTTCGGCAACCTGTCGCCCAGCCGGGTGACCGTGATCCGGGTGAAGGACGGGAGGACGACGACGGTAACTGACAGTACCTCCATCAATCAGAGCCCGGTCTGGTCTCCCGATGGGAAATGGCTGTACTACGTCTCGAGCAACCAGGGGCCGAGAGACGTCTTCGCGATTCGGATCGGGCGTGACGGCCGACCGATCGGCGCAGCGACGCGGCTTACTGCGGGGCTCGGGGCCCAGTCAATCGCGCTGTCCGGAGACGGGCGCCGGATCGCGTACGCTGCATACGTGGGAACCTCGAACATCTGGTCGCTGCCGTTTCCGCCCAACGGCGAGACCCAGGCGAACGCGGTGCCGGTCACCAGCGGATCGCAGACCATCGAAGGCGGCCGGCCCTCGGTCGACGGCACCTGGCTCTACTATCCATCAGATGTCAGTGGCAACTCCGAATTGTACCGGATGCGGCTGCCACACGGAGAGCCGGAGCAGTTGACCACCGATCCCAGCGACGATTTCTCCCCCAAACCTTCGCCTGATGGCCGTGAGCTCGCCTTCCATTCGTGGCGCGCGGGCACCCGCGATATCTATGTGCTCCCGCTCGATGGTGGACCGATACAGCAGGTAACCTCCACCCCACTCCAGGAGTCAGGGCCCGACTGGTCGCCCGACGGGCGAGCGCTGGCCTACGCCATGTTTGGCCAGCCGGGAGGCATTCGAGTCGTGCGGCGGAATACGGCCGGCGTTTGGGGCACGCCGGTGGAGCGAAGCTCGGCTGGGGTCTTGCCGGAGTGGTCTCCCGACGGGCGCTGGATCGCTTATACCAGCACATTCCTGGGTGGCTCACTCTTCATCGTTGGTCCTGATTCTGGGGCGCCCCGGCTGGTCCTGGATTCCACCAATACCTGGGGCATCCGGGCGCAGATGGCACATTGGAGCCGGGACAGCCGGACCCTCTATTTCAAGTCGGGGGATGCCAGGGGGAACGCCGCCTTCTGGGCCATTCCAGTGACCGGAGGCACCCCGCGTCTGCTCATCCGGTTCGACGATCCCACTCGTCCCGCCTCTCGCCCCGAATGGTTCATCGGCAAAGGCCGGATGTATTTCGCGATTCAGGATCGGCAGAGTGACATCTGGGTGATGGAGGTGCGGAGGTGAAAGGGGACTTGTCCAACATCTCGCCGTCCCTCACCACCGCCCTCGCCGACCGCTACATGATCGAGCGAGAGCTGGGTCAGGGGGGCATGGTGCGCCGGTCCGTCGCTAAAGCGACGACTCGGCTATTGTCGCTAAAGCGACGTGACTTGGGAGGTAGGAGTCACTTCAGTGACATCAGCCGAGTCGCGGCTTGAGCCGCGGACCGGCAGACTATAGACTCGCAACACACGACCGGCGATTGACCATCGACTCTCGACTCGCCGCCGCCCTCGCCGACCGCTACCGGATCGAGCGGGAGCTGGGCCAGGGCGGTATGGCGACGGTGTATCTCGCCCAGGACCTGAAGCACGACCGCAAGGTCGCGGTAAAAGTGCTGCGACCCGAGCTGGCCGCGGTGCTCGGCGCCGAGCGATTCCTGGCTGAGATCAAGGTCACCGCCAATCTCCAGCATCCCAACTTGCTGCCGCTCTTCGACTCGGGTGAAGCGGGTGGCTTCCTCTACTACGTCATGCCGTACGTCGAGGGAGAGACGCTGCGAAGCCGCCTCGAGCGCGAGCGGCAACTCCCGGTCGACGAGACCTCCCGCCTGATCACACTGATGGCCGGAGCACTCGACTATGCCCATGCCCGCGGGGTGATCCATCGCGATCTCAAGCCGGAAAACATCCTGCTCCAGGCCGGCCAGCCGGTGATCGCCGACTTCGGCATCGCACTGGCGGTGGCCCAGGCCGGCGGCTCCCGGGTTACCGAGACCGGACTCTCACTCGGCACTCCGCACTACATGAGCCCGGAGCAGGCGGCCGGCGAGCGCAACATCGATGCGAAATCCGACCAATACGCGCTCGCGGCGGTGACCTACGAGATGTTGAGCGGCGAGCCGCCTCACACCGGCCCCACTGCCCAGGCCATCATCGCCCGGATGATGACGGAGAAGCCCCGGAGCCTGCAGGCGACCCGTTCCAACGTGCCGGTGGGGGTGGATCTCGCCGTCGGGCGGGCGTTGGCCAAGTCACCGGCCGACCGGTTCCCGTCCTGCGACGCCTTTGCCCAGGCGCTGGTTGCCGGCATGACCTCGGGTGCGGCTACTGTCGCCGACGCGGCTGTCCCACGGCGTCGCGGGCGATGGGTCGCCGCCGCCATCGCCCTGGTTGTGTTGGCTGGTGCGGCCCTGGGACTGACACGCTATCTGGGTGGAAGCGCCAGCGACCATTGATTCGATTGCGGTCCTCCCGCTCGACAACTATTCCGCCGACTCCACCCAGGACTACTTCGCCGAGGGGATGACGGATGAGCTGACCAGCGACCTCGCCATGATCAGCCAGTTGCGGGTCACCTCGCGCGGGTCGGCGATGCAGTTCAAAGGCAGGAATCGCCCGCCGACCCCGGAGATCGCGAAGGCCCTCGATGTCGACGCCGTTGTGGAGGGCTCAGTGTCCCGCTCCGGTGATCGGGTGAGGATCACCGCCCAGCTGATCGATGCCAGGGCCGACCGGCATCTTTGGGCCGAGACCTTCGAGCGCAATTCGAGCGACGTACTGGCACTCCAGGCCGAGCTGGCGTCGGCCATCGCCAGTGCGATCAACGTGCGGCTGACGCCGGGGGAGCAGTCCCGCCTCTCGGCTGCGCCGACCGTGGATCCGGGAGCCCACGACGCCTACCTCAAGGGGCGGTTCTTCTTCAATCGTCCGAGCGACGAGAACCTGCAGAAGGCCATCGTACAGTTCAACGAGGCGATCAAGCTGAGCCCGAACTTTGCCCCGGCGTATTCGGGGCTCTCGGATGCCTACACCTGGGCGGCCTACAACGAGGGATTCATTCGTGCCAGCGAAGCGAAGCCCCTGGCGAAAGCCGCCGCGGAACGGGCGGTTCAGCTCGACAGCCTGTCGGCGGAAGCCCACACCTCGCTGGGGGTCTACCTCGCTTGGTTCGACTACGACTGGGACCGAGGCGAGCGGGAACTCCGTCAGGCGATCGCCCTCAATCCCAGCTACGCCTACGCGCACGACCAGCTGAACCAGCTGCTGGGAATCATCGGTCGCTTCGACGAGGCGATTGCCGAGGGCCAACGGGCCATCGCGCTCGATCCACTGTCGCCCTCGATCCTGGAGGACCTGGCGACGACGTTGATCTACGCCGGCAAGGCGGCGTCGGCGCTGGAGCTTGCGAAAAAAGCCGCGGAGCTCGACCCGACCTTCTTCTTCCCGCCGGCTACGGAGGGGATTCTGGCGCTCCAGACCGGCAACTACCGCGAGGCCATCGCGAAGTTTGAGCGCTCGCGGGCCCTGGATGCCCCGCCGTTCGTGACCGCCTACCTGGCGTACGCGTAGGGCATCTCCGGTGACCGCAGCCGCGCGATGGCGACGCTCGGAGAACTCCAGAAGATGTCGCACGGGGAGGAGGCAGCCCCGTTCAACCTGGCACTGGTGTATCTCGGCCTCGGCGATCACGCGCGCGCGCTCGACTATCTCGAGCAGGCACATGCGGCCAGCTCGGAGATGCTGGTCTGGCTCAAGGTGGACCGGATCTACGATCCGCTGCGGTCGGAGCCGCGCTTCGTAGCCCTGATGAAGCGCCTGAACTTCGTCCAATGAGGCGCACGGGCTGAGCGGCTTGAGGAATCGGCGGCTCGGCACTATTCGGCAATCGGCAATCGATAACGGGCAATAGCCTGACAACCTGACACCTGACACCTTGACCATCGACCCTCGACTATCTTCCGCGCTCGCCGATCGCTACCGGCTCGAGCGGGAGCTGGGCCAAGGCGGCATGGCGACAGTGTATCTGGCCGAGGATCTCAAGCACCGACGAAAGGTCGCGGTGAAGGTGCTGAAACCCGACCTGGCCGCGGCACTCGGCGCTGAACGCTTCCTGCGCGAAATCGAGACAACCGCGAATCTCCGCCACCCTCACATCCTGCCGTTGCTTCGACTCGGGCAGGTCATGGCGTCGACGGACGATCTTTCTCTTACTACGTGATGCCGCTGGTGGAAGGAGAGTCCTTGCGCGATCGACTGAAGCGGGAGACGCAGCTGCCAATCCCGGACACGGTGGCGATCATTCCGCGAAGTAGCCGACGCGCTGGCCTACGCGCACGGTCGAGGCGTGATCCATCGCGATATCAAGCCGGAGAACATTCTGCTCGAACGGGGCCATGCCGTCGTCGCAGATTTCGGTATCGCGCGTGCGGTGAGCACTGCGGGCGGCGAGAACCTCACCCAGACCGGCATGTCGCGTGGGCACTGCCGGCCTACATGAGTCCGGAGCAGGCCCTGGCCGATCAATACGCTCGACGCCCGAAGCGACCAGTACAGCTCTGGGCTGCTGTCCTCTACGAGTGCCTGACCGGCGAGATCCCCTTCGCCGGCAGCGCCGGTGCCATGCTGGGCGCAGCGGATAACCGAGTGCACCACCGTCCGCGCGCAACAAGCGGCCGGAGGTTACCGCCCAGGTTGACCACGCCCTGTCGTACGCGCATTGAGCCACCGATCCATCGGCGCGGTTTGCCTCCTGCCAGGAACTGGCCGCGGCGCTGGTGGCGCCACACTTCGCTCCCAGGCCGGGTGCGCGGCACTGGCGCGGCGAGGCATCGTTGTCCTGCCATTCGCCAACCGGAGTCCCGACGCCGACAATGAATACTTCAGCGACGGGCTCACCGAGGAGATCATCGCCGACCTCGCCCGGATCAAGGCGCTGAGTGTCATCTCCCGCACCTCGGCGATGCAACTCAAGGGGACCGACAAGAACGTGAAGGTCATCGGCCGGGAACTCGGCGTGCGCTACGTGCTGGAAGGAAGCGTGCGGAAGGCCGGCTCGAGCCTCAGGATCACCGCACAACTGGTCGATGCCGACACCGACACACCGCTCTGGTCGGAGAAGTACAGCGGCACCATGGACGACGTGTTCGAGGTGCAGGAGCGGGTGTCCCGCGAAATCGTGAAGGCGCTCGGCGTGACGCTGAGTCCCGACGAGGACCGTCACCTGGCGCAACGGCCGATCGAGAACGTGCAAGCGTTCGAGCTGTACCTGCAGGCGCGTCTCGAGTTCCGGCGCTACGGCGCCTCGATCGACCACGGCTTGGCGTTGCTCAACCGGGCCATCGAGATCGAAGGCGAAACTCCGCCGCTTCAGGCACTCGTCGCCTGGGCCAAAGTCTCCCTGGTCCGCTCCGGCCATGCACCCGATGGGCGACCGCTGGACGAAGCCGAGGCGGTGGCGAAGGCCCTGATCCTGCGTGCTCCGGAGGCGCCCTACGGCCACGCCCTGCTGGGATTCATCGGCTATGAGCGCTGCCGAATGGCCGATGCGGTGCGCCATCTGCGGGCCGCACTCGAACGCGAACCCAATGATGCCGATGCCTTTTTCTTTCTCGGCGTTTCCTACATCGCAGCCGGCCAGGAGGCTCTGGCTGCGGAGACAGCGGCTCGGCTGATGGCATCCGATCCACTTTCACCATTGGGGTGGATGTTGACCGGCGTCGTGCCGTGGTTCATGGGGCGGCTCGGGGAGGGATTGCCAAGCCTGGTCCGAGCGGTGGAGCTGGACCCCGAAAACCTCCTGGCGCGTTGGTGCCTTGGGTACACCCATACCCTCGTGGGAGATGTGGAGGCGGGGACGAAGCATGCCGAGGTGCTCCGAACCAAATCGCCGGACCTGCCTTACACTCGCCATCTTCTGGCCCTGGTCGCGGCACTCTCCGGCCAGAGCGAAGCCGCTCTCAAACACCTGGCATCGGTGGAAGGTCTCGACGGCCACCACAAGATGCATCTGGCCGAGGCCTTCGCGATGGCCGGTGACATCGACCGGGCACTCTCCCTGCTCGAGGAGGCGGTCAACCAGGGCTTCCATCCCTATCGCTTCATCGCGGAGTATTGTCCCTTCATGGCTCCGCTCCGCGGATTGCCGCGGTTCGAGGCGCTTGCCGCCCGCGCCCAGCGACTCACCGCGGAGTTCGGTATCGCGGGAGGTAACTCATGAGCGACGCGAGGCCCGACTCGCCGCATACCGGTCCGTCGCTAAAGCGACGACTCGGCTATTGTCGCTAAAGCGACGTCTCACACACACGACGTCCATTGACCATAGACCATCGACTATCGACCGCGCTGTCTGACCGCTACCGCATCGAGCGGGAGTTGGGCCAGGGCGGCATGGCCACGGTCTACCTCGCCGAGGATCTCCGAGCATGGCCGCAAGGTGGCTATCAAGGTCCTCCGCCCCGAGCTCGCCGCGTCGATCGGGGCCGAACGGTTTCTGCGGGAGATCAAGACGATCGCGAAGCTGCAGCATCCCCACATTCTCGGTCTCATTGATTCCGGAGAGGTCGAGGGGGCCGCGTACTACGTGATGCCCTTCGTGGAAGGGGAATCGCTGCGGGACCGGCTCGATCGCGAGAAGCAGCTCGCCATCACCGACGCGGTCCGCATAGCCACCGAGGTCGCCTCGGCCCTCGACTATGCGCACCGCCACGGGGTGATCCACCGCGACATCAAGCCCGAGAACATCCTGCTGCACGATGGCCAGGCCCTGGTCGCGGACTTCGGGATCGCACTCGCCGTGACTCAGGCCGGGCGGCACCCGGATGACCGAGACCGGCCTGTCGCTCGGCACGCCGCACTACATGAGCCCCGAGCAGGCGATGGGCGAGCGCGAGCTAACCCCGCGGAGCGATGTCTACGCCCTCGGTTGTCTGACCTTCGAGATGCTCGCTGGAGACCCGCCCTTCACCGGGCAGCACCGCACAAGCCATCGTCGCCAAGGTCCTGAGTGAGAAACCGCCTTCGATCCGGCGGCTGCGCGACCGGGTTCCCGAATCGGTCGAAGAGGCGGTGTTCGTCGCCCTCGAGAAGCTTCCGGCTGATCGGTTCGCGACCGCCGCCGAGTTTGCTACAGCACTGAACGGAGGCGGCACCAGCGCCCCGCGCCACGGCAGCACCAGTGCGAGGAGCCGAATCGCCGAGCCGCCGAGCCGTCGAGTAGCATTCCTCCTGCTCCTCGCCCTCATGCTCGGCGCTGGCTGGTTCCTCGGGCGTCGAAATAGCAACGCCGCCGCAGGACCGCCGTCGAGTCGTCTCGCGATGTTGTCACCCGCTCTGGGAGGGTCTGGGGCCGGCGGATTGCATCGCCAGCTGACGCTCACGCCCGACGGTTCCGCGGTGGTCTATGTCGGCGCTTCGGTTCGACAGGGGGCGACCACACTGTGGATTCAGCGAATGGACCAGCTCGAGCCCGCGCTGATTCCTGGGAGCGAACTCCTTCTCGCCCCTCAAGTGTCGCCCGACGGACGATGGCTCGCGGCCCAGAACGTCGCCGGCGATGTCATCCGCTTCCCCATGCAGGGCAGCACTGCCCAGCCGGCCCCTGTGTCCCGCGGGTTCTCCTTCTTTGCCTGGGGTCCCGACGGGAGTCTGTGGATTACCCGGGCACCGTTCCGCACAGTCGAGCGGGTGGCCCAAGGAAGTGATTCACTCGAGGTGCGCATCAAGGACCTGAGTCGAGGCCAGTACATCCAACAGATACTCGATGATGGGAGGCGCGCTGTCGTAGTTCAGGGCGACGGATCTTCGAGTGGCCCAT
This sequence comes from uncultured Gemmatimonadales bacterium, assembly GCA_963821525.1. GTDB lineage: Bacteria > Gemmatimonadota > Gemmatimonadetes > Gemmatimonadales > GWC2-71-9 > DATBGE01. The sequence continues at coordinate 586,216 of CAWGED010000019.1, forward strand.
GCTTCATTATGGACCTCGCAACCGGCCGGTTGACCCCGCTGATCGAAACGCCCATCACCGCCGCGCGCTATGCCGCGGGATATCTGATTTACGCCCGGCCGGATGGAACCCTCCTCGCCGCTCCGCTCGATGCGCGTCAGACTCGAATCACCGGCGAGGCAGTTACCGTCGCAGAGGGAGTCTCCGTGACCGGAGGCGGCGACGCCCAGTTCGCGGTCGCGCCCAGCGGCACCTTGGTCTACGTCCCCGAGGAGCCGAGGTCACTGGTGTTCGTCGACCGGTCCGGATCGGCGCGGTCGGCGACCGAAGCGCGCCAGAACTTCCATGCCCCCTCGTTTTCGCCCGATGGGCGCCGCGTGTCGGTGGATTTCGTTTCCGCCGACGGCCGGGACGTGTGGATCCTCGATCTGGACCAGGGGACGCTTTCCGTGGTACCTTCGATCGCGACGGACACGACGCGGTGTGGACCAGAGACGGAAAGCAGATCACCTACACGTCGTACCGCTCCGGCGTCTTCGGGGTCTATCGGACCCGCCCGGGCAGCGGCGCGCCCGCCGAATCGCTGCTGGCCTCGCCGTCGCTGGGCTACACCGGCCAGTGGCTGCCCGACGGTAGCGGGCTCGTGACCGTGACCTTCGACCTTCAGCCCCGATCGGGTCAGGACATCGGCCTCGTCACCCACGGCGGCCACGGACCGATCGAGCCGATCGTCGCCACGCCGTATCGGGAGTTGTACCCCTCCCTTTCTCCCGATGGCCGCTGGCTGGCGTTCGTCTCCGATCAGTCGGGACAGAGTCGAGTGTATCTGCGCCCGCTCCAGGGAGACGGTGATCAAGTTCAGATCTCCCAGGGCAACGCCGATGAGCCGGTCTGGGGGCCGGATAGCCGGGAGCTGTTCTATCGCGCCACCGATACCGGGCGACCCGAGCTGATTGCGGCCAGGCTCGAAACCACTCCGACCCTTCGAGTCCTTGAGCGGCGCCCGCTCTTCTCGGTCGAGAACTACGTACCGGCCACGCCACACGCCAGCTATGCCATCTCACCCGATGGCAAGACCTTCGTGATGGTCCAGCGCAACCCGGCGAGCCGCATCATGGTAATCCAGAATCTGCCGGGTCTGGTGGGCCGGCTGCGCGACGCGCAGAGTGCGCCCCATTGAGTCGGGGCCTCAGCCGCGAACTAGCGGCATATCGGCAACCGGCAATCACCTGACCCCGACACCTGACACCCTTGACCATCGACCATCGACTATCGACCGCGCTGTCTGACCGCTACCGCATCGAGCGGGAGCTGGGCCAGGGCGGCATGGCTACGGTGTACCTCGCACAGGACCTCAAGCACGATCGCAAAGTGGCCGTGCAAGCTGCTGCGTCCGAGGAACTCGCTGCGTCGCTGGGGCAAGGAGCGCTTCCTCCGCGAGATCAAGGTCGCGGCCAATCTGCAGCATCCGCACATCCTGCCGTTGTATGATTCGCGGTGAGGCCGACGGGGTCTGCCTGTACTACGTCATGCCGCTATCGTCGAAGGCGCAGTCGCTCCGCGACAAGCCTGCACGAAGGAGAGGCGAGCTGCCGATCGGCGGACGCGGTGCGCATCCTGCGCGAGGTCGCCGACGCGCTGACCGTAAGCCCACGGTCACGGCGTGGTTCACCGCGACATCAAGCCGGAAAACGTGATGCTGCGCGGCCGGCACGCCGTGGTGATGGACTTCGGCGTGGCTAAGGCGCTCAGCGCGGCCCGGGCGGCAGTCAGCTCACCACGATCGGCGTCGCCCTCGGGCACGCCGACCTACATGGCGCCGGAGCAGGCAGTGGCCGATCCCCACGTGGATCATCGACGGAAGGCGCGACCTCTACGCGCTTCGGCGTGGTGGCGTACGAGCTGCTGGCGGGACAGCCGCCCTTCACCGGGACCACCCAGCAGGAGATCCTGGCGGCGCACGTGACCGCGGACGCGCCGAGCCGGTCGCCAACCACCGGCCGGCCATGCCGCCGGCGCTGGCCGCCGCGGTGATGCGGTGCACTGGAGAATCGGCCCGCCGATCGGTGGCAGAGCGCCGAGGAGTTGATCACCCAGCTCGAATCGGTCTTGACCCGAGCGGCGGGATAACGCCGACGGCAACGTCTGCCGGTCACCGCGGTTCCCGCACCAGGGCTCCCGTCGCACGCTCGCAGCGTTCGCGGTCGGGGCGATTCTGCTGGTGGCCGGGGTCGAGGCGTGGCGGGTTGACCCACCACGCCGGGGAGAATCGTCCGGTGTTTCCTCCTCCGGGATCGCCAGGCGCGTCGGCTGTCTTTGCCTTTGCGAGTCGCGGAGCGCGGGACGACCTCGGATGCGTACCTGGGCGACGGCATGGCGACCGACTTGACCAACGACGCTGGCCGGAATGTGACCGGCCTCCATGCGTATCCGCGCGAACGTTCGCGCCTTCGCCCTGCGGGGCGAAGACCGCCCGCGAAGATGGGGCGGCGCTCACGGCGGACGCCATGGTGTCGAGGGTACCGTCGGCAAAGTCGAGAACCGGCTGCGGGTGACGGTGTCAGCTGGTGAACGTCGCGGATGAGGCGGTATCTCTGGAGTCAGCGACTACGACGTGAGCGCGAAAAGGATCTCTACGCCCTCCAGGATTCGGCCGCGGCCGCGATCGCGATCGGCGCTAGGGGAAGTCGGTCTCGGCCGGCGAGACGATCCGGCTCTCGTCGGCGCACCGCACCGCGAACCCGGAGGCCTACGATCTCGTCCTGCGCGGCCAGTTCCTGACGGAGCAGAACACCGAGGCCAGTCTCCAGCAGGCCATCGCGCTGTTTGAACGAGCCGCCGCTCTCGATTCCACGTACGCCGATCCGTGGAACGGGATCGCTCAGGCCTGGATCTTCCTCGCCGATACCTACCTGGCCCCGCGCGCGGCGGTTCCTCCGATGTCTGCCGCGATCGACAAGGCTCTGGCGCTCGATCCCAGGTCGGCGTGGGCGCACGCACTCAAGGGAAGCCTGCTCTCCGCGTATCTCCGTGACTACGCGGCCGGGGAACGGGAGTATCTCGCGGCAATCGCCCTGGACAGTACCACGACATTCGGCGGCGACTATGGCTGGGTGCTGCATTCGCGCGGCCTGGAACCGATTCGGCATTGGCGGTTTTTCGCCGGGCGCGGCGGCACAATCCGTTTGCCTTCGCCCCGCTGAATGGAATCGTGGCCGTCATGAGTAATGCGGGGATGCTGGACAGCGCCATCAGTGCTTTGCCGCGCCCTCCAACAGATGGGCCCACACTCATGCGGAGATCAGCTGCTGATGCAGATGGGCCGGGCACGAGAGGTGGTCGTCGCGTGGAAGGCGAAGCCCTCCACCACACCGGATGAGACGCTGGACCTGGCCGAGGCGTTGGCGCTGGCCGGCGATCCCGCGGGCGCGCGACGCGAGCTCTCGGCGGCGCTCAGCGCCGCGGGGTCTCGCTATGTCCGCGAGGACAACGTCGCGGCCGTCTACCTCGCCCTGAAAGACACCGCCAGGACACTGGAATGGCTCGGACGGGGCCTCGATGCCCAGGCGGCGAACATGGCTACGATCAATCGCAATTGGAGATTCAAGCCGCTGCATGGCTACCCGCCCTTCGACGCCATCGTGAGAAAGGCGGGGTTGCAGCCGTCGCCATGAACCGACTGGCAGGGCGGTGAGGGGAGCAGTCGATAGTCGATGGTCGATGGTACCGCACCGTACGGGAACGTAGTGTTTGCGCCGGTGTCCCAGGATTTGACCCCATATCCATGGACCACCGATCATTGACCATCGACCATCGACTATCGACCGCGCTGTCTGACCGCTACCGCATCGAGCGGGAGCTGGGCCAGGGCGGCATGGCCACGCTTTCCGCGGCTGAGAGCCGCGGCTCGGCTGATGTCGCTGAAGCGACGGGCCGGGCGGTCCAACCCGGTATGGCCTCATCGGGATGGTGCGTGTGCTGATGGCGCACATAGGCTGCCGCCACACCCCGTTGGCGAGGACTCACACTGATCACGCTGTATCCTTTGGCCCATCGCAGGGCGGGGTCCTGCAGTGGCGCGCCACGATTGATCAGGGTAGCGGTGCCGCCCTTCATGCGTTGCAGCAGTCGGGGAATGACGGTAGAAGGATGCAGGCGCACCAGCAAATGCAGGTGCGTGGTCACGATACCGAGCTCGAGTACCCGCGCCCGCTCCTGCCGAGCAATAATGGGGAGATGCTTCCAGAGGTACTCGGCACGGGGCCGATCTATGGTCGGCTGACGATCACGGGTGGTCCAGACGATATGGACCAGGAGCTGATGATGCATACATCAGGATCGACGCATCCCTCGATTGCGGCGGTACCATTCCAACGCACCGCAGGTCGCTTTAGCGACCTCAGCCGAGCCGTCGCTTCAGCGACGAGCGCGGGCGGCGATCCTGAGAATCACGATGCTTGACTCGCTCTCCCGCCTTACCGCCGCCCTCGCCGACCGCTACCGCATCGAGCGGGAGCTGGGCCAGGGCGGCATGGCCACGGTGTATCTCGCCCAGGACCTGAAGCACGAGCGCAAGGTCGCGGTCAAGGTGCTGCGACCGGAGCTCGCGGCGGTGATCGGCGCCGAGCGATTTCTGAGCGAGATCAAGACCACGGCGAACCTGCAGCATCCGCACATTCTGCCCCTGTTCGACAGTGGGCGGACGGGCGGCAACGGGGACGAGCGGGCGGACGACTTCCTGTTCTACGTCATGCCGCTGATCGAGGGCGAGTCGCTCCGCGACCGGTTGAATCGCGAGAAACAGCTCCCGATTGGGGATGCGCTCCGCATCGCAACCGAAGTCGCGAGTGCGCTGGACTATGCCCACCGCCACAACGTCATCCATCGCGACATCAAGCCCGAGAACGTCCTGCTGCACGACGGGCGCGCGCTGGTGGCCGACTTCGGAATTGCACTGGCCGCGAGCAAGGCGGGCGGCAGCCGGATGACGGAGACCGGGATGTCGCTCGGTACTCCGACCTACATGAGCCCCGAGCAGGCGATGGGAGAACGGGAGATCACCGCCCGCTCCGACGTCTACGCCCTGGGCGCCATGACCTACGAGATGCTGCTGGGGGAGCCGCCGTTCACCGGGCCCACGGCGCAATCGATCGTGGCGAAGGTGATGACCGAGAAGCCGGCTTCGCTCATCTCGCGGCGGGATCGGATCTCACCGGCCGTCGAGGATGCGGTGCTGACCGCGCTGGAGAAGCTGCCGGCCGACCGGTTCGGGAGTGCAGCGGAGTTTTCGGCGGCGTTGAATGGGGATAGCGGCTCGGCGACTCGGCGGCTCGGCGGCTCGGCCCCGCAGCCCGAGGCTCGGCGGGGCGTAGGCCGGCCCGCGCTTTATGCGATGCTGGTCATCACCTCGCTGGCCGCGGTCTTCTTCGCCTGGCGCGCCGCGCATCACCCCGCCGGCCCGGTCACCCGACTCACACTCGACCTGCCGGAACTCAGGGTCAATCACCTCAGCTACTACGGGAGCGCCCTCGCGGTGGCTCCCGACGGCTCGTCGCTGGTTTACGTCACCGAGAGTCCGGGCACGCCTACCCGGCTCATGGTGCGGGAACGCGGGAATCTTACGCCGCGGCTGCTCGAAGGGACCGACGGAGCGGATGGGCCGTTCTTTTCGCCCGACGGCCGCTGGGTGGCTTACACCGCCGCCAAGAAGATCTTCAAGGTGCCGGTCGCAGGGGGGACTCCGGTGCTCGTCGCGGATGCGGCGGCCAATGAGCTGGCCAGCGGAACCTGGCTGGACGACGGCCGGATCGTCTTCACCAATCAGTCCTTCGAGATCCTTACCGTGCCGGCGGCCGGGGGGCAGGTTTCCCGGGTCGTACCACCACCCGTCAGCTTCGGCTGGGCCTTTCCCACCGCGCTGCCGGTCAAGGATGTCATCCTGATCACCGAGTGCAGCAACAACTGCTCGCGGATGAACCTGTTGGCCATGAATCTGAAAACGCTGGCGCGGGACACCATCCTTCCCAACACCTCACGGGGCTTCTACCTCCCCACCGGTGATCTCCTCGCGGTGCAGCAGGATGGCAACGTGGTGGCGGGACATTTCGATCTCGGCAAGCTGCGATATACCGATCCACCCGTCGTGGTGCAGAGCGCAGTCCAGCTCGAACTCGGCATCACGCCCGAGCTGGCCGTGGCAAATGACGGGACGCTCATCTACCTCGCCGCCAATCAGACGGGAACCGATGCGACCATCGCACGGGTGGATCGGACCGGCAAGGCTCGGGTGCTCGATCCCGACTGGACGGCGCGGGTCAGCAGCCTGGCCCTCTCGCCCGACGGGCGCCGCGTCGGGATCAGCACCCTCGAGCAGTCCGGCAATGTGCTCTGGATGAAAGAGCTCGACGCCGGCCCCCTGACCCAGCTCAGCTTCGACGGCACCATCAACTACCGCCCGTCGTGGCGCCCCGACGGACGCAGCATCAGCTTCACCTCGGACTTCAAGGGACTGGCCTCGTACCTGTACACGATGCGGGCGGATGGCAGCGACAAGCCGGAGCGAGTCCTGCCCAACGAACCGCTCCAGGTCGATGAAGCGGTCTGGTCACGGGATGGCCGCTGGCTGGTGTACCGGACCGGCGTCACCGGAGGCTCGCGCGACATATACGCCCGGCAGCTCTCGGGCGACACCAGCCGGATCACCGTCGCGGCCGGCGCCGCCGATGAGTACATGGCGGCGCTTTCGCCCGACGGCCGCTGGATCACCTACGTCTCGGTCGAATCAGGCAAGGAGGAGGTCTACGTCCGGCCTTTTCCCGAGACCAGCAGGGCGCGGTGGCAGGTCTCCGCGGCGGGCGGATCCAATCCCGCCTGGTCGCACTCGGGACGTGAATTGTTCTATGTCGACCGGGCCGACAGCCTGATCGCGGTGAGCGTGACCGGTACCACCGACTTCCAGATCGGCCCCAGGCGCGCGCTGTTCAGCACCCGGCCATTCCTGCTGCTGCCATTTCACCGCACGTACGACGTGTTCCCCGACGATCAATCGTTCCTGCTGCTCAAGCGTCCGTTCACCGCCACCACCGAGGCCAATCGGCTGACGGTCGTGCTGAACTGGTTCAGTGAGGTGAAGGCGAAGGTGAGACAGGGGAGGTGAGTGGAGACGGAGACGGGAGACGGGAGACGGAGGACGGGGGACGGGAGACGGGGCGGACGGGCGGACGGAGGGCGGACAGGGCGGACCGACGAACCGACGAACCGACGAACCGACGAACCGACGAACCGACGAACGTTAACGGCTGACGGCATCTAACAACCAACGACCATTGACCATCGACCTCGACTCACGACCGCTCTCGCCGACCGCTACCGCATCGAGCGGGAGCTGGGCCAGGGCGGCATGGCCACGGTGTACCTCGCCGAGGATCTCAAGCACCGGCGCAAGGTGGCGATCAAGGTGCTCCGGCCGGAACTCTCCGCCGTGATCGGAGCGGACCGCTTCGTGCGCGAGATTCAAACCATCGCGGCACTGCAGCATCCCCACATTCTCGGCCTGATCGACAGCGGCGAAGTGAACGGCACGGCGTACTACGTGATGCCCTTCGTCGAAGGCGAAAGCCTGCGGGATCGGCTCAACCGGGAGAAGCAACTTCCCATTCTCGATGCGGTGCGTATCGCGACCGAAGTGGCCTCGGCCTTGGACTACGCCCACCGCCATGGAGTCATCCACCGCGATATCAAGCCCGAGAACATCTTGCTGCACGATGGCCAGGCCCTGGTGGCCGACTTCGGCATTGCCATCGCCGTCTCCACGGCCGGTGGCAACCGAATGACAGAGACGGGAATGTCGTTGGGGACCCCGCATTACATGTCGCCCGAGCAAGCCATGGGCGAGCGCACCATCACCGCCCGCTCCGATGTGTACGCCCTGGGCTGCGTGCTCTACGAGATGCTCTCGGGAGACCCGCCGTTCACCGGATCGACCGCTCAGGCCATCGTGGCGCGGGTGATGACCGAGGCGCCCCGTTCCCTCCTCACCCAACGACGCACGATTCCGCCGCACGTCGAGGCGGCGGTGTTCACCGCGCTCGAGAAATTACCGGCCGACCGGTTCGAGGGGGCCAGGGCATTCTCCGAGGCGCTGAGTGATTCCCGCTTCACCGCGACCGGGACAACCTCCAGCGCAGCGGTCGCGAGGGTCAAACCAAAGCTGGATCGCAGGTGGCTCTACACCGGGCTGGCCCTCGCCATGCTGCTGCTCGTCGTCGCGGCGGCCGGGTGGCTGCGTCCGATGCCGGGCGCCCCGACCACGCGTCAGCGTGTGCTGCTCTGGCAGCATCCGGTCGGGCAATTCCTGACGCCGGGCTCGGAGCGAATCATGACCCAGGCCGCCATTGCGCCCGACGCCTCGAGCATCGTCTTCAGCGACCGGAGCAACGACTCGACCCCGCTCATGCGGAAGCTCCGGGATGAGACCCAGGCGAGACCGATTGCCGGGACGGAGGGAGGGCTGTCGCCGTTCTTCTCCCCGGACGGCAAGTGGGTCGGCTACATGACCATCGATGGTAGGCTGCGGAAGGTTCCGGTCGAGGGTGGAGGTGCCATCACCCTCGCCACCGATGGCGACAACACCTACCCCATCGCCACCTGGCTGGATGACTGGACGATCGTGTATCCGGACGCCTCTCAGCGGCTACGCCGGATACCTGGGGACGGCGGTCCCAGCCGTCCAGTTCGGAGCGACACTACGCCGGGACGCCAGAACATTGGGACAATCGCGCCACTACCCGGCAGTCACGGGGTGTTGTACAGCGCCTGTCCCGGGAACTGTGCCATCGAGTCGTCGCTCTACGTGTTCGACTTTGCGGCCGACAGTGGCTGGCTTCTCGTCTCCGGTGCGGCCGGGGGCTGGTATGCGCCCACGGGTCACCTGCTGTACACCGATCGGGCAGGAGGATTGTTTGCTGTCGGGTTCAATCCCAAGACACTCAAGATTACTTCGGGCGCCATTCCCATCATAGACGATGTGGCGCCGGACGAATTCACCCTGTCGGCCTCCGGCAGCGCGCTCTACTCGCTCAATGTCGACCGTGGCGGCGGGGCGGAACTGGTGCTGGTCTCGCTCGATGGGAAGGCCGAACCACTCGATTCGAGCTGGCGGGCGGACTTCGCGTATCCGGCAATCTCACCCGATGGTAAGGCACTGGCCGTGAGTGTGCGGGACGGTCCGACCCAACTCTGGATTCGGCGGTCCGACGGAACCCGGCAGAAGCTGACGCAGACCGGCTCGGTGAACTGGCGGCCCTTCTGGACCCCCGACGGACGATCGGTCGTCTTCCTCTCGGATGTGAGGGGCGGGGGAAGCCAGGACGCCTATGATATCTATCAGATGAGGGTCGACGGGAGCGGGCCGGCCCAGCTGCTTCTGCATCACAGCTCCGGGCTCTGGGAAGCCGAAGTGTCACGGGATGGGGAATGGCTGGTGTTTCGTTCCGATGAAGCCGGGGCCGATGCCAACATTCGGGCTCGGCGCCTTCACGGAGACACGGCCCTGGCGCCGGTGGTGGTCGACAAGAACACCAGCACCATGATTTCACTCTCCCCGGACGGCCGCTGGCTGGCCTACGGATCCGATGCGACCGGACGGCGGGAGGTCTACGTCACGGCGTTCCCATCGGCGAGCTCGACTCATCTAGTCTCCCGCGGCGGCGGCATCGAGCCCCGCTGGTCGCACAGTGGCCGGCAACTGTTCTTCAAGAGCGGCAATCAGATGATGGCGGTGGACGTCACCCCCGGGACGACGTTTGTGGCCGGCACTCCTCGCCCACTCTTCTCCCTATCCGGTTACCGCTCGGCCCGAAATCGGCAGCAGTACGATGTGGCACCCGACGACAAGCACTTCGTGATGATCCGGGAAAGGACCACTGACACCCCCACCAATGTGGTGTATGTCGAGAACTGGTTCGAGGAGCTCAAGGCGAGGGTGAAGGCGAAGCATTGAGCACGATTCCGGAATCACTCATTGCCGCCCTCGCCGACCACTACAGGATCGAGCGGGAGCTGGGCCGGGGCGGGATGGCGGTCGTCTATCTCGCCGAAGACCTGAAGCACCACCGGCGGGTCGCGATCAAGGTGCTCAAGCCGGAACTCTCCGCGATAGTCGGGAGCGAGCGGTTTCTCCGGGAGATCGAGATCGCGGCGACGCTGCAACATCCTCACATCCTTCCGCTCTTTGACTCCGGACAAGTGACCGCAGGTCATCCCGAGCGAAGCGAGGGACCCCAGTCGTTCCTCTACTACGTGATGCCATTTGTCGAGGGTGAATCGCTACGGGAGCGGCTTACCCGGGAGACGCGGCTTCCCCTCGACACCGCTCTGCAGATCATCCGCGAAATCGGGAGTGCGCTGCAGTACGCCCACGAGCACAATGTGGTGCATCGAGATGTCAAACCAGAGAACGTCATGCTGTCCGGAGGCCATGCCGTCGTGGCGGACTTCGGCATCGCCCGGGCACTGCAGGCCAATGCGGAGCAGCTGACCATCACGGCATGGTGGTTGGTACCCCGCAGTACATGAGCCCGGAACAGGCCAGCGGTGAGGTCGTGGACGGCCGGTGCGATCAGTACAGCCTGGCTTGCACCTTGTACGAGATGCTGGCCGGCAAGCCGCCCTTCGTCGGGCCCACGCCCCTCGTGGTCCTGGCCCACCACTCGGCCGCGCCGATCCCGAGCTTGCGTGGGAGCCGGGAGGACGTGCCGGCAGCGGTAGCGGGTGCCGTTGCGAAGGCGATGGCCAAGCGGTCTGCGGATCGCTTCCCCTCGATACCCCAGTTTCTCGATGCGCTGGATCCGCGGCAGATGACCGCCGTCATGCCGGTCTCGTCTCAACGCCGCTCGAGGCAAGCGACTGCGATCGCGGCTGGCGCACTTCTGGTTGCGGCCTTGTGGTGGGTAATCATGAAACGCGGATCCCACCCGGTGCCGAGCGGAGTCACCGCGATCGCGGTGCTTCCCTTCCTCGATTTGGCCGGTAGCCCGGACACGACCTACCTGGGACTCGGAATGACCGATGGGCTCATCGCCGATCTGGCTGAGGTGGGCTCGCTGAAGGTCATCTCACGCTCCTCCGGTGCGACGGCCCAGGGCGCGGCACGATCGCTCGCGGATCTGAGCAGCGAGCTGGGAATTCAAGGCGTAGTGCAGGGCTGGATCGGCAGGATCGCCGATACGGTTCGCGTGAGGCTGCGATTCCTTCACGCCCCAGACAGCACAATACTTTTTGCGAAGGATTATCAGCGTCGCCTCGGTGAGCTGCCGGACCTGCAGCGGGAGATCGCGACGGCCCTCACCGGCTCAATCGGCGCAAGCGTCAAGGGGACCGAACAAAGCCGGCTCGCTGTACGCGGCGCAGTGGAGCAGCGCGCCTATGAAGCGTTCCTTCGCGGCCGGTTCTACCTGGAGCAGGAGGAAGTGGAACTGGCACGGGCCCAGTTCGAGCAGGCGAGCCGTATCGCACCGGACTGGGCCCCTCCTTACGTGGGCATGGCGAACTACTACACATCGCTTCCTTTCTACACCGACGTTCCACCGGCGGTGGTGCTGCCCAAGGCCCGTGCGGCGCTGGTCCATGCCCTGCAGCTGGACGAGACCCTGGCCGAGGCGCACGCGGTCAACGCCTACATCCGGGCCTACTATGAATGGGACTGGCGCGCGGCAGAGCAGGAGTTCAGGCGGGCCCTCGAGCTGAGGCCCAACTATGCAGACGCGTACTTTTCCTACAGTCGCTTTCTGGCCTCACAGCGCCGCTTCGATGAGGCCATTGCCCAACTCGGCCACGCCGTGGAGCTGGACCCGCTCTCTCTTTCCCTCCAGACCAACCGCGCCCTGCTCGAGTACTTCGCCGGACGCTACGACAAGGCCAAGCAGGGGCTCATGGACGTGCTCAAGAGCGACTCCACCGACAGGCTGTCCAAATGGGGGCTGGCACTGGTTGCCGAGCAGCAGGGGCGGGTGGATGAAGCGATCACGATCCTGGAGCGATTAGGCGGGACTAGCCTCAACACCAAGTCTTCGCTGGGTCATGCCTATGGGCTTGCGGGGCGAGCCACGCAGGCCCGGAGTGTCCTGCGCCTCCTTCAGACCGAAGCCGAGCGCAGCTACGTGCCATCCTATTTCTTTGCACTCGTGCACACCGGGCTGGGCGAGCGTGATCAGGCGCTCCGGTATCTTGAAAAGGCTTATGAGGAGCGTTCTACCGTGTTGGCCTATGTCCAGATCGATCCGCGATTGGCCTCGCTCAGGACGGAGCCACGGTTTGTGGCTCTGGTCCGGCGTCTCAACGGCGAGTGAATCGTGCCTTCATCCGCGGACGAGCAGACTCACGACTCACGACTCACGACGACCATTGACCATCGACCATCGACTCTCGACCTCGCTCGCCGACCGCTACCGCATCGAGCGGGAGCTGGGTCAGGGCGGCATGGCGACCGTGTATCTCGCCGAAGATCTCAAGCACCACCGGAAGGTCGCGATCAAGGTTCTCCGGCCGGAGCTCGCCGCGGTCGTCGGAGCCGACCGTTTCGTGCGGGAAATCGAGACCACCGCCGGCCTGCAGCATCCCCACATCCTCGGACTCATCGATTCCGGCGAGGTGAATGGCACCGCGTACTACGTCATGCCGTTCGTCGAGGGCGAGTCGCTGCGCGACCGGATCACCCGGGAGAAGCAGCTCCCGCTGGATGACGCACTGCGCATCGCACGGGAGGTCGCGGATGCGTTGAGCTACGCCCACAACAAGGGCGTCATTCATCGCGACATCAAGCCGGAGAATATCCTGCTGACCAGCGGTCACGCGGTGGTCGCCGACTTCGGCATCGCCCGGGCCATCAGCGCGGCGGGCGGCGAACGGCTCACCGAGACCGGACTCGCGGTCGGCACGCCGGCGTACATGAGCCCGGAACAGGCCGCCGGGAGATCGCGACCTCGATGGGCGCAGCGACCTGTACGCGCTGGCCTGCGTACTCTACGAAATGCTGGCGGGTGAGCCGCCCTTCAGGGGACCAACAGTCGAGGCCGTAGTCCGGCAGCATCTCACCGTCGAGCCGCGATCGGTCACCCAGTTACGGCCCGCGGTGCCGGCGGAAGTGGCGGAGGCACTGAACCGCGCGCTGGCCAAGACGCCGGCGGACCGGTTCAATCCAGTAGGGCAGTTCTCGGAGGCGTTGGGACGAGGAACCTTCGCGCCTCGCGATGGCGGGACTCGCGTCGTCTCCTGCCCCGCGCTCCAGCGCACCGGTCATCGCCGCACTTGCCATCCTCGCCCTCGGCGCGATCGGCATATGGTATTGGCGCCATCGTGGTCCTGCTCCGCTCGAAGTGCAACGGCGGACTCAGGTGACGATCGATCCCGGACTCGAGCTCGATCCGGCGCTCTCCCCCGATGGGAAGTTCATCGCCTACTCCGGGCCGAAGGGCGCGCTGATGGTGCGGCAGGTCGAAGGCGGGGTGCCAATCGCGGTCGTGCGCGATGGCGGCGGGACCGGGCGCTGGCCCACCTGGACGCCTGATGGTCAGCGTATCCTCTATATGTCGCAGCGCGGGATCGAGATCGTGCCGGCGCTGGGCGGAAGCTCCCGTCTCCTGATGGCAGACAGCGCCAGGCCCCGCGGAGTGGCCATCGCGCCTGACGGGAAGTCGTTCGCGTTTGCCTCCCACGACTCCATTTTTGCCAAGCCGCTGGATGGCGGAGCGCCGCGACTCGTCACCGTGGGTTGGGAGGTGCATTCCTATGCCTGGTCGCCTGACGGCCGCTGGATCGCCTTCGTCTCGGGCAACCGCAGTACATCAACTCCAGCGACCTGGGGAACTTCGCGCCGAGCAGCATCTGGATAGCTCCGGCGGCCGGTGGCGCTTCGATTCGGGTGACCGACGACCAGTTCCTGAACGTCAGTCCCGCCTGGACTCGGCGGGGATCCCTGCTCTACCTCTCCTCTCGCGACGGGGGCCGCGATGCATACGAGGTCAATCTGACCCGCTCCGGGGCGCCATCGGGTGCGCCTTCCCGACTCACCACCGGCCTCAATGCACTCAGCATCAGCATGTCGCTGGACGGCAGCCGCTTCGCCTACTCGGCGTTCAGCGAGACGTCGAACATCTGGTCCATCGCCATTCCCACGAGCGGTGCCGTTTCGATCTCGCAAGCCACTCCGGTGACCGCCGGAAGCCAGATCATCGAGAACATCGGGGTGTCGCATGATGGTCAATGGGTTGCGTTCAGTTCTGATCGAGGCGCGGGTTCCCAGATCTACCGCCTGCGACTGGGCCCGGGGCCGGGGAACCGCAGCAGCTGACATCCGACTCTGTAGGCGCGTACTGGGCCGATTGGTCTCCTGATGGAAGGGAAATCGCCTTTCATGAATTCGTTGGGGATCACCGCGAAGTTTTCGTCATGTCCTCGGATGGGAACTCCCCCGTCCAGGTCACGAGAGGTGCGGGACGACGAGCGCTCACCGGACTGGTCTCCGGACGGCAGGCACCTGATCCTGATCGCGAACTGGGGCACCCACCCTGCCCTTCACATAGTGACGCGCGGCCAGGATGGGAAATGGTCAGCGCCGCAGCCGTTTACCATCGTCATCGGCTCTGACACCATTGCCACGCGAATCGGGTCGTGGTCCCCCGATGGCAAGTACATCGCGTGTGGATGTGGCCCGGGAGGGGTTGTGCTCGCTCCGGTGGCGGGCGGCTCGGCCCGCCGACTGGCCTCTCCGTTCCCAACCAATGGCTGGACCTTTCCGCAATGGTCGGCGGATGGGAAAGTCATTTACCATATCGTCGAGGATTCGGGCAGGGTAATGGGCGTCGCCGCGGTTCCGGTTTCCGGAGCGCCGCCCCGACTCGTCCTGCGCTTCGATGACCCGGCACGTCCCTGGCACCGCTATGGATTCCGGGTTCGCGGCGACCGGATCTATTTCACCCTGGGCGACCTGCAGAGCGACATCTGGGTCGCACGAGGTAGGGAGACAATGAGGCGATTTCAAATTGGCAAATTTCAAGTTTGCAAATTTCTGATTTCATGACCATCGACCAGCGACTTTCGACCGCCCCTTCGGCGCCAAAGCATCCTCTGGAGTCAGGATGAGTAGTGAGCGCCTCAGGGCAAGCCTCTCCGACCGCTACCGCATCGAGCGGGAGTTGGGCCAAGGCGGCATGGCGACGGTATACCTCGCCGAGGACCAGAAGCACCGGCGCAAGGTCGCGATCAAGGTGCTCCGGCCGGAACTCGCCGCGGTGATCGGCGCGGATCGGTTCGTCAGAGAGATTCAGACGATCGCCGCGCTGCAGCATCCCCACATCCTGGGCCTCATTGACTCGGGTGAGGTGAATGGCACCGCCTACTACGTGATGCCGTTCGTGGAAGGCGAATCACTCCGGGACCGCCTCAATCGGGAGAAGCAGCTCCCCATTCCCGATGCGATCCGCTTCGCGACCGAAGTGGCAGGGGCCCTCGACTACGCCCACCGGCACGGCGTCATTCATCGCGACATCAAACCTGAAAACGTGATGTTGCACGATGGCTCCGCTCTGGTGACCGACTTCGGCATCGCGTTGGCAGTCACCTCGGCGGGTGGAAACCGGATGACCGAGACGGGGATGTCGCTGGGCACCCCGCACTACATGAGCCCCGAGCAGGCGATGGGCGAACGGGAGATTACCGCCCGGAGCGACATCTACGCCCTCGGTGCGATGACCTACGAGATGTTGACCGGCGAGCCTCCGTTCAGCGGACCTACGGCCCAGGCGATCGTCGCCAAGGTGCTCACCGAGGAACCGAGACCTCTTGTCCCGCGACGCCACACCATTCCGGCAAACGTCGAGGACGCAGTGCTGACTGCTTTAGAGAAGCTCCCCGCCGACCGCTTCGGAACTGCGCAGGAGTTTGCCAATGCACTGAAAGACGGAAAGGCGGAGACCCGGGAAGAAAGAAGACGACAGTCGAGCGCGCCTGCATCGCAGCATCGCCTCCCGTTGATGGTTGGAGCAATCGCGCTGCTCGGGGCTGCGTTCTGGCTGGGGCGCGGAAGTGCCCGCAGTGAACCGCTGCCCCTGAGTTTCGGCCCGGCGATCAAGGTGACCTGGGATCCTGCGATGGAAGTCCTCCCCGCCATTTCCCCGGACGGGAAGAGCGTCGCCTACGCAAGCGGGAACAGCACTCGCACCCGGATCTTCGTCCGTTCGATCGCTGGAGGTCGGTCCATTGCCCTCACCGACGACACCAGCCAGGTGCAGTCCCATCCCCGCTGGTCGCCGGACGGAAGTCGAGTGCTGTTCCTCCAACGGGGAGGGGTGTTCAGCGTCCCGGCCTCTGGTGGAGCGGAAACGCCGGAGGTCCCACCGAGCCGGACCAGTCCCGTGGGGTCGGCGGCCTGGTCCCCGGATGGCAAGAGCATCGGATACGTCATCGGAGACTCGCTGTTCGTTCGTGATCCGGGAGGCGCGTCTCGGGCGATTGCGGGTTTCTTCGAGCCCAGCGGTTGTCAGTGGAGTCCCGATGGGGAGTACATCGCGTGTACCTCGGGCAATGCGGTGTCGACCACGATCGGCCAGCTCTTTGGAAATCTCTCTCCCAGCAAGATCGTCACCGTCCGCGTCAAGGACGGCTTGGTCTCTCCCATCACCGATAGCCTTTCGTTTAATCTGAGTCCCATCTGGTCGCCCGATGGCCGGTGGCTCTATTTCGTCTCCAATCGCTATGGCCCTCGTGACGTGTTCGGGGTGCGGATGAGCGGGGGCAAGCCCTCGGGAACGGTCTTGCGATTGACTACGGGGCTCAAGGCACACACGATCTCGATTTCTGCCGATGGGCAGCGGCTGGCCTTCGCCAACTTTGAGGTCGAAAGCAATGCCTGGTCGTTCCCGATCCCAGCCCATCCACCGGTGATCGCCACGGGCGAAACCCAGCTCACCTTCGGGATGCAGCTGGTGGAGTCGGCCGATCTTTCCCCTGACGGACGCTGGCTACTCTATGACTCCGACGTGAGCGGGAACGCAGATGCGTATCGGATGCTGCTGCCAAACGGTACCCCGGAGCAACTGACTACCGACCCCAGCGATGACTTCTTCCCCACCTATTCGCCCGATGGCAAAGAGGTCGCTTTTCATTCCTGGCGGGGAGGATCGCGTGACGTCTACGTCTTGCCGCTCGATGGCGGCCCACTTCAACGGGTGAGTTCCTCGCCCCGCCAGGAAGCGATCGCGGACTGGTCACCCGACGGCAACCACCTCACCTTCTCCGATTTCTCCAGCACCGGTGGGATCTGGACCGCCGAGCGACGCAACGGCGTGTGGCAGCAGCCGGTGCTGCGGCTCTCCCACGGATACTGGTCCCGCTGGTCCCCCGACGGCGGATTCATCGCGTTCAGCAGCCAGCTTGCCGGCGGCTCCATCTGGGTCATGCCGGCGGACTCGGGTCCGCCGCGCCTCCTCGCCGATTCGACCGGGCCCGACGCCTTCGTCGGCGATCAGCCAGTGTGGACATCAGACGGGCAATCGATCATCTCCCGCCGGGACACTCCGGAAGGGGCGACCCAGTTCTGGTCGGTCCCCGTTCACGACGGCCCTCCCCGGTTACTCATCACCTTCAATGCCGGGGGCCTGACGCCGAGTCGCGGAGGATGGGTAGTTCGGGCCAATCGCTTCGTGTTTACCGCGCAGGCCCAGCAAAGCGACGTGTGGGTGATGGAGGTCGGTGGGGCCTCAAGGAGATAGTCGTGGGTCGTGGGTCTTGAGTCACGACCAACGACCACGGTCAAATTGTCCCGCGTTTCCGGAGCCTGAGCGGTCCGCGCTCTGGCGTGTTCTGCACTGCCCGCCCATCTTTGCGGCCACCAGCCACTCATGCAGCCAATTCCCGAACGTCTAAAAGCAGCCCTTGCCGACCGCTACCACCTCGAACGGGAGGTGGGACAAGGCGGAATGGCCACCGTGTACCTGGCCGAAGACCTGAAGCACCACCGGAAGGTGGCGCTCAAGGTGCTCCGCCCGGAACTTGCAGCGGCACTCGGCTCCGAGCGTTTTGTCCGTGAAGTCGAAATCGCGGCCCATCTGCAACACCCCCACATCTTGCCACTCTTTGACTCGGGCGAGGCCGACGGCTTCCTCTACTACGTGATGCCCTTCGTCGATGGCGAGTCCTTGCGGGAGCGGCTCAAGCGCGAACGAGCAATCCCCATCGTCGAAGGAGTACGCATCCTTCGCGAGGTAGTGGACGCGCTGGCCTACGCGCATCAGCACGGCGTCGTGCACCGCGACATCAAGCCCGATAACGTGATGCTCTCCGGCCGGCACGCAGTGGTCACCGACTTCGGCGTGGCCAAGGCCGTGAGCGCAGCGGGTCAGGACAAGCTCACGACTGTCGGCGTGGCCCTCGGTACTCCGGCATACATGGCGCCGGAGCAGGCCATGGGCGAGACCAATCTCGATCAGCGGGCCGATATCTACTCGGTCGGTGCGCTGGCCTACGAGCTTTTCACCGGTTCGCCCCCGTTCGACAAGGCCACCGCGCAAGCGCTGCTTTCGGCCCACGTCCTCGAGAAGCCGGTCCCTCCTTTGACCCGGCGTGCGGAGATGGCGCCCGCCTTGTCGGACCTGGTGATGCGCTGCCTCGAAAAGGAAAAGGACGCGCGCTACCAGACCGCTGATGAGATGATCCCCGCCCTCGAGGTTCTGGGCACCCCTAGCGGCGGGGTCACTCCCACGCACACCCGTCCCCTGCTGGCGGCCAAGATCAGGCGAGGGCGGAGCGGGGGCATCGTCGGTCTCGTCGCCGCGGCGCTCGTTGTGCTCGCAATGGCGGGTTGGATGCTCTTCCGTCGACCAGGAACGGGCAGTGGAAGGATCAATCAGTTGGCCGTGCTCCCAATTCAGGACCTTTCGGGGAAGGATCAGGTGTTCGTGGATGCCATGCACGACGCGTTGATCAGCGCCATCGCCCGGAAGCAGGTGGTGGGCGTGGTCTCCCGTTCGGCAGTGATGCGCTTCAAAGGCGCCTCCGGCACAACTGAGGAGATTGCAAGGGCGCTCCATGCCGATGCGGTCATCGAGGCCACCGTTTTCCGGGATGGTGACCGGATACGGATCAACGTCCAAATGACCGAACCCATTACCCTCCGCTACCTCTGGGCCCAAACCTATGAGCGAGATGTGAAGGACGTGCTCGACGCCCAGCGGGAGATCGTAGACACCATCGCCGCCGAGGTGGCCGGCGCGCTCAAGGGACAGACTCCCGCGCCGCATGCCGGCGCCATGCTCAATCGACCCACAGGCGACCTTTACGTCCTCGTCCCCAGGGAGAAGCGGCCAACATGAGAATCCCCCTTGTCGTGGTCACACTCGGCGCGCTGGCAGTCATGGGGTGCCGTGAGAAATCCGCGGGAACGGAGCGCACAGTGCTCACACCGGGCGAAGGGACCTACCGCTACGCTCGCTACTCGCCCGACGGAACTCGCCTCGCGTTCGTTACCGACCAGGGGGGCAAGCTGGCCGTGTGGACAGCCGGGGCGGACGGGAGTCGGGCCCGGGCAGTAAGTCCGGCATCCAGTTGGTTGATGTACCCACGCTGGTCGCCGGACGGAAAGTCGATCGCGTATTTGTCGGATGCCGCGGCCCCGCCGGACGTGTGGGCAGTGCCGGCCGACAGCGGAGAAGCGCGGCGCCTGACGAGCGCACCGAGCCTGGAATTCAACGAGCGCTGGTCGCCCGACGGCAGCCGCATCCTCTATTCCGGTAATCAGTCGGGGAATTTCGACCTGTACATGGTCTCGCCCGAGGGAGGGGCATCCGAAATCCTGCCAGCCGGCGGGGGGAACAAGTTCGCCGAATGGTCGCCCGACGGGAAACGCATCCTGTACAGCCGTGTCGAAGGAGGAAAGACCACGATCTGGGTCCTTACGCTCGACAGCAAGACGACGAAGCAGATCACGACCGAGGGCCATGAGACTCCCATAGAGTGGTCGCCGGACGGGAGAGAGATCCTCTACACCTCGGACCGCACCGGGCTGCGCGACGTGTGGGTGGTGCCGGTGGACAGCGGCGACCCACGGCAACTCACCCGCGACATCCGCGGCGATTGGGCCCCGACCTGGTCGCCTGACGGACGCTGGGTGGCATATCTCTCGGGGGCCGGTGGGCAGCAGGATGTCTGGATCGTCGCAGCCCAGGGAGGTCAGCCGATCCGGGTCACGAACGACGCGGGAGAGGAGGAGCGACCTGATTTGGACGCCCGACGGCAAGGGGGTCACCTTCTCCTACACCGAAGGGGTCGCTCAGCTATGGGTGCAGCCCGTGGCGGGCGGCGAGCCGCGGCAGCTCACCACGGGCCTCAAGGAGCCGTTGGAGCCACAAGTCTCCCCGGACGGCAAGTGGGTCGCTTTCAACTCCTATCGAACGCGGGAAACAACGACGTGTGGGTCGTTGGCATTGCCGGCGGTGAACCCCGACAGCTCACCACCAGTGACGCTAACGACTTCACGCCTCGATGGTCGCCGGACGGGTCCCGCATCGCGTTCATCTCCTCCCGGAATGGGAATGACGACATCTGGGTCGTGCCAGCCTCGGGCGGCGAGCCCACCCGGCTTACCTCCTTCACCGGCGATGAGGGCGATCCCCAGTGGTCGCCGGATGGCCGCACCATCGCGTTCGATGCCAGCTTCGAAAGCTCAACCAACGACATCTGGAGCGTACCTGCGGAAGGCGGGACACCGACCCGGCTCACCCGACTCGGGAACGCCTCAACACCCCGGTGGTCTTCGGATGGGCGGACGATCGCATTCTTCATGGGAAAGACCGGCCAAGGCCAGATCGCTACCATCCCGGCAACCGGTGGTCAGCCGGTACAGCTCACGAGATCGGTATTCAGCGGCCTTCAAGAATGGTCGCCCGACGGCCGTCGGCTCGCGTTCGTAACTTTTACGGCGAAACAGTTCGAGGTGGCCATCATCGGAGCGGACGGTTCGAATCTCCGCACCCTCACGTCCAATGACGTGTGGGACCTCTTTCCGGTGTGGTCGCCGGACGGCTCAATGATCGCGTTCGCCACCCAGAACAAGGGCCACTACGACATCGCCGTGATGGATTCGTCGGGCGCGAACCTGCGGGTTCTTACCAACACGCCGGCAGACGAGGCGGCGCCCCAGTGGACGCCGGACGGAAAGTCGTTGGTCTTCTCTTCAGTCAACGAGAATCGCAAGCTGGTGACGGTACGGGTCGAGTCGTTGCTGGCGAGGAGTGCTCCTTGAAAGTCGACTGTCATGTGTCGTCGGTCGTCACGACTCACGACTGCAGACTCTCAACTCTAGACCCACGACCAACGACCATTGACCCTCGACCAGCGATCTCCTCCGCACTCGCCGACCGCTACCGCATAGAGCGGGACCTGAAGCACCACCACAAGGTGGCGATCAGAGCTCCAGCCGAACTCGCGTCGTAAGTCTTGAGTCGTAGGACCCACGACCACTGACCATCGACTATCGACGGCCGCCCAGCGACTTTTCCGACGGCCGAGACCAATGATGGCGGGCAGAGGTCATCCGGGTAGCTTTAGAACGCACTCCTGATCCAAATAACGCGAGACAGACCAGCACCCCCGCTTGGGGGAATAACATGCTGAGCCGGCGGTGAGGTAACCGTTATAACGCTCCTCGACACCAAGGCACGCTCGGAGCGACCGTCTTTCCCGTCTCCCCGTCTCCCATCTCCCAGGGTTAGGCCTTGACCATCGACCAGCGACTTTCGACCGCTCTCGCCGACCGCTACCGAATCGAGCGGGAGCTGGGCCAGGGCGGCATGGCCACGGTCTACCTCGCGGAAGATCTCAAGCATGACCGCAAGGTCGCGATCAAGGTACTCCGCCCCGAGCTGGCCGCTGTCATCGGGGCCGAGCGGTTCCTCCGTGAGATCAAGACCATCGCGAATCTCCAGCATCCCCACATCCTCGGTCTCATTGACTCGGGGGAGGTCCACGGCACCGCGTATTACGTAATGCCCTTCGTGGAAGGAGAGTCGCTGCGCGATCGGCTCAGTCGCGACATGCAGCTGCCGGTGGTGGATGCCGTCCGCATCGCAACGGAGGTCGCCTCGGCCCTCGATTACGCCCACCGCCATGGCGTGATTCATCGGGACATCAAGCCCGAGAACATCATGCTGCATGACGGGCAGGCGCTGGTGGCAGATTTCGGAATCGCCCTCGCGGCGAGCAAGGCCGGCGGTGGGCGGATGACCGAGACGGGGATGAGCCTCGGCACTCCGACCTACATGAGCCCCGAGCAGGCCTTGGGTGAGCGGGAGATCTCCGCCCGGAGCGACGTCTACGCGCTGGGCGCAATGACCTACGAGATGCTGGTGGGCGAGCCACCCTTCACTGGTCCCACCGCCCAGGCGATCATCGCCCGGGTGATGACCGAGGATCCGCGGTCACTCACGACTCAACGGAAAACCATCCCGCCGGGCGTCGAGGCGGCGGTCCTGACAGCGCTCCAGAAACTTCCCGCTGACCGCTTTGCCAGCGCGGCCGAGTTCGCCGCGGCGCTCGCCAACCCGAGTACGACCACGGTGGCGCAAACCATGGTAAGGCCGGCGGTCGGTCCAAGCCGACGGAGCTGGCTGACCACTGGCGCCCTCGCCGCGCTCGCCCTGATTGCGGGGCTGGTGATCGGCGGTCGGAGAAGCGCTGCCGGCAGCTCAGACCACACCGAGGTGGTGTACGCCAGACTCCCGCTCGGTGACAGCACCAAGATGCGGGCGATCGACAACTTACGGCTGGCGATCTCCCCGACGGGCCAACGGATTGCCTTCATCGGCTCCGACGGACCGGACAATGCGCTCTGGGTGCGCGACTTGAATCAGCCCAGCGCCCGCCTGCTGCCAGACACCAAGGGCGCCTTCGGCCCTTTCTTCTCGCCTGACGGCGAATCGATTGGGTTCTTCACCGCAGCCACTGGGCGGACTGTCATGAAGGTCATCTCCGTTACCGGAGGGGTGGCCCGCATCGTGTTGCAGGATTCCCTGGCGCAGTTTGGCGGTGCGGACTGGGGCGACGACGGTCAGATCTATTTCACTCATGTGTTGCGAGGCCTTGCCCGGGTATCGCCCTCGGGCGGCGCCGTCACCCGCATTTCATTTCCGGACTCGACGACTGGTGTTACGGAGTATGACTATCCCGACGTCCTACCCGGCAGTCGCCGCGCCCTGGTAATGCTGTGGAGGGGTTCAATCGGTTCCAATCACATCGGGCTGATCGACCTGGCCACCGGGGCGGTCACCGACTTGGCCGCCGGATCCATGGCCCGCTACCTCGCCCCGGGTTACTTGGCGATCGGCACCGGGGAGGGCCGGCTCCTGGCGGCACGCTTCGATCCCCGCGAAGGGAGACTGATCGGGGTCCCGGTCGCGATGCTCCAGGATGTCCAGGAAGAAGCCGGCAACGGTACGGTTGAGTTTGCCGTGTCAGAAACAGGCACGCTCTTGTACCAGCGGAAGACCGGCGGAAGCGGGGGAATCTTCTGGGTAGATCGAAGCGGGAGACGCACGCCAGTTGACACCACCATGACCGGGGGGCTCGGCAATGTCGCCCTCTCTCCTGACGGTACTCAGATCGCCGTAACCCGAGTCGACGGCGGGGAGACGCAGGTCTGGGTCAAGCAACTCGCCACCGGCGCCTTCAGCCGGTTGTCGTTCGATGTCACCAATGCCGACCGCCCGGTCTGGACGCCCGACGGCCGACGTGTCGCCTTCCTGGCCACCCGCAATAATCGCCGGACCGCCTGGGTGCGTCGTGCCGACGGCAGCGACAGCGCCCAGGCCGCCTCTCCCGGAGATGTCCAACTCGACGAAATCGGCTTCGACCCCCTCGGCCGGTACACCCTGTTCCGATCCCAGGGAGGCGGTTTGGGGACCCGGCGTCTGATGTTCGTCAAGAACGGCGTCGACAGCACCACTCGGGTACTGCTGCAATCGCGCTTCGACACCTTCGGGATGGGACTCTCCCCCGACGGTCAATGGCTCGCGTACGTCTCCAACGAATCCGGCGCCTCCGAAGTCTACGTGCGCCCATTTCCCAACGTCGACTCGGCCCGATTTGCCATTTCGGTAGGAGGAGGCATGGAGGCGATGTGGCGTCGGGACGGGACCGAGCTCTTCTTCCGGAATCCGCGCGGCGATTTGTTCACGACCCCCGTCACCACCGGTCGTCACTTTACCCATGGAACGCCGAAACTGCTCTTCTCGAATGCGGGCTATGGCCAACAGGAGTACTTCCGAAGCTACGATGTGCAGGCGGACGGAAAGCGGTTCCTGATGCTGACCTCCGGTGGCGTAGACGCGACCGATCTCAACCTGATCCTCAATTGGCAGGTGGAGCTGGAGCGGCTCAAGACGGCCCAACGATGAGCGGAGCCACACGGTGACTACTGAGCACCTCAGGGCAAGCCTCGCCGACCGCTACCGCATCGAGCGGGAGTTGGGCCAGGGCGGCATGGCGACGGTCTACCTCGCCGAGGACCTGAAGCACCGGCGTCGGGTCGCCATCAAGGTGCTCCGGCCGGAGCTCGCGGCGGTGATCGGCGCCGAGCGGTTCGTGCGGGAGATCCAGACCATCGCGGCACTCCAGCATCCCCACATCCTGGGTCTCATCGACTGGGGCGAGGTCAACGGGACCGCCTACTACGTGATGCCGTTCATCGAAGGCGAATCGCTGCGCGACCGGATCACCCGCGAGAAGCAGTTGTCCATCGCCGATTCGGTACGGATCGCGACTGAAGTAGCCAGTGCCCTCGATTACGCCCACCGTCACGGCGTGATCCACCGCGATATCAAGCCCGAGAACATCCTGATGCACGACGGCCAGGCTCTGGTGGCCGACTTCGGGATTGCACTCGCCGTGAGCAGCGCCGGCGGCTCCCGGATGACCGAGACCGGCATGTCGCTCGGCACCCCGCACTACATGAGCCCCGAGCAAGCGATGGGCGAACGAGCGATCACCGCCCGCTCCGACATCTATGCCTTGGGCTGTGTGACCTACGAGATGCTGACCGGGGATCCGCCCTTCACCGGCAGCACCGCGCAGGCGATCGTCGCCAAGATGATGACCGAGAAGCCGATCGCGCCGTCGCGAGTGCGGGACACGGTTCCGCCGGCTGTCGAAGACGCAGTGCTCACCGCCCTCGCCAAGCTTCCGGCCGATCGGTTCACCTCCGCCGCGGAATTCGCCACCGCCCTGCGGGATCCCGCACGAATCACCCGAGCCTCGACCTCCACCCCGATCACCGCGCCGACGACCTGCGCCGCGATGGTCCGTCCGCTCGGCGCTGCCCTGGGCGCTGGCTGCCGTCGTCGCTGTGCTGGCCCTGGTGAGCTGGTCCCGCACTCGGACCACGACCAGCCCCGTCACTCGCTTCGAAATACGTCCCGCCTTCG
Source organism: uncultured Gemmatimonadales bacterium (assembly GCA_963821525.1). Taxonomy (GTDB): domain Bacteria; phylum Gemmatimonadota; class Gemmatimonadetes; order Gemmatimonadales; family GWC2-71-9; genus DATBGE01. The sequence continues at coordinate 611,661 of CAWGED010000019.1, forward strand.
GCACCCAGTTTGGATATCCGATCAACGGAGTGGCGATGTACCTCGCACTCTCGCCGGATGGCCGCCAGGTGATCTACACCGGAAGCCGCGGGGGAAGCGACTGGGCGCTTTACATCCGGAATCTCGACCAACTGGATTCCCGCCTGCTCCCCGGAACTGAAGGTGCGGTCGCGCCGGAATTCTCCCCCGACGGGAAATGGATCGCCTTCGGCGCACCGGACGGGAGCCTCAAGAAGCTCATGGTGGACGGGACCTCGCTCACCACGCTTTGCCAGGTTGATGTGAGTGGCATCGCGGGCCTGACCTGGACCTCCAACCGTGAGGTGGTCTTTACCCGAGTGAATCTCACGGGGCGCGGGCTGTGGCGGGTGCCGGCCGACGGGGGGCAGCCCGTCGAGTTCTCCCAATTCGATTCGGCGAGCGGGGAGCGACTGCAACTCTCACCGCGCTCGACGCCCGACGGGAAGCTGGTGTTCTACAGCAGCACGAGGGCCAGCGTTCTGGATCTCAAGATCGGCGTCGCCTCCACCGCCAGCGGGAAGACCAAGGTGTTCACCGATCTTCTCGGCGCGCGCGTGCTCGGCTTCTCCGACGGCTTCCTGCTCTATGTGCGGATCGATGGCGCGCTCATGGCGGTACCCTTCGACCCCGGTACTCTCAAGATCGGAGCACCGCTCCAGATCCTCGACAGCATCGCGACGCGTGGCTGGCAGTCGCCGGCGGCGCTTTCCGCCAATGGGGCCCTGCTCTACCAGCGCGGGGGACTGACCAGCCAGCTGGTGCGGGTGGATCAGCACGGTGACGCGCAGCTCCTTCTCGATTCGCCGCGGATGTACGCTCACCCTCGCCTCTCTCCCGATGGGCGACGCATCGCCTTCGAAGCCCAGGCCGGCGCGGGCAACGAGATCTGGATCGCCGATCTTGCGTCGCAGACCGCGGAGCGCCTCACCCGGGAGGGATTCAACGACCGCCCCGAATGGACTCCGGACGGAAGCCGGGTGATGTACGTATCCGGACGAACCAAGGCGAATTCGATCTGGTGGCAACCGGCCGATGGCAGCGGTACCGCGGAGATGCTCTTTCAAGGACCGGATGCGATTCGAGAAGCGGTCTTCGCCCACGGTGGTGAGGAAATCGTATATCGGATGGATACGCCGGACAGCGGCCGGGATATTTATCGGCTCCCGCTTGGACAGAAAAAACCGGTGCCGATTCTGACCAACATTGATGACGACAAGCAGCCCCGGGTCTCGCCCGATGGAAAGTGGCTCGCCTATATCTCGAACGCGTCCGGGCGGGAAGAAGTGTATATCAGGCCGCTGGCCGGTGGACCGCGCACCACGGTCTCGCGCGACGGCGGAGGAGAGCCGCTCTGGTCCCCCGACGGGAAACGTCTCTACTACCGGGTCGGCGCTCGACTGATGGCCGCCGGTATCGTCACCACACCATCGATCTCCGTCACTTCGCGGGACACGCTGTTCGAGGGGCCCTACATCACCGATCCATGGCACCCGAATTACGATGTCTGGCCGGATGGCAAGAGCTTCGTGATGCTGCGGCCGGTCGAGGAGAACCGGCAGCTGGTCATGGTGGTGAATTGGATCAGGGAATTGCGGCAGCGGACCGGGAAGGCCAAGTAACGCTTCACGATTTGATGAGCGACCCTTGACTGATCTCATTCACAGCCCTGAGCTTGAGGCGAGCAGCTTTTCCCGTCCCCCTTCTCCCTTCTCCGCAGTTAAGTCGAGGATTCCATGACCCAGCCTGTCATCGCGCCGGACACCACGGCGCGGAAGCCACGGGACGACGAAATCGACGTCTATGGGATCACCCATCCCGGCAAAGTGCGCAAGGACAATCAGGACCATTTTCTGATCTGTTCGCTCCGACCCGGGGTCGTCGTCCACCACACCAGCCTGCCCGACACGGGGCGGTGGTCCGGGGCGGAGCGATTAGCGTTTCTCGCCATGGTCGCCGATGGGGTGGGCGGGAGCGCCATGGGCGAGGAGGCGAGCCGACTGGCGGTCGCCGGCATCACGGACTATGTGACCCAGTGCGTGCACACCTACTACACCGCCGACTCCAGCAATGACGCCGGCTTTGCCGACGCGCTCGTCGAGGCGGCGATGCAAGTGCACGCGCGAATCGTGGAGCAGACCCGGGAAGCGGACGACCCGCGAGGTGGGTCCACCACGCTGACCCTGTGGATTGGCGTGTGGCCCCGGGCCTACCTGCTGCAGGTGGGAGACAGTCGCTGCTACACGCTCCGGGAAGGAGTCCTCACCCAGATCTCACGGGACCAGACGATGGCCCAGGAGCTGATCGACGCCGGCGTGCTCAAGCGCACCGAAGTCCGTCGTACCCGCTGGGCGCACGTGCTCTCCAGCTCCATCGGAGGACACCAGACCGCGCCGGTGGTTACCCGCATGGACCAGGAGTGGGGCAGAGTCGGCCTTCTCTGCAGCGACGGTCTCACCAAACACGTCTCGGACGAACGGATCGCCGAGCAGCTGCGGAATATGAGTTCGGCCAAGCAGGTCTGCGAGGCGCTGCTGCAGGATGCTCTGGATGATGGCGGGACCGACAACATCACCATCCTGGTGGGACGACCGGTTCGGAAAGACCTCGCGTGACGGATGCCTCTCCGGCGTTGACCGCCGCCCTCGCCGACCGTTACCGCATTCTGCTGGAGCGGAAATGAAAACCACCGAGTCCGTTCGTCCCATAGACCTCGCCGAGATTCGCGAGGCCCAACGTCGCATCGCGGGAACCATCTTCCGTACGCCGCTGGTCCGTCTCGAGCTGGGACCCGGCTTTCCCGACATTCGGCTCAAACTCGAAGTGCTTCAGCCCATCAATGCCTACAAGCTGCGCGGCGCGGCCAACGCGGTCGCCATGCTGTCCGACTCGGAACGAAAGCGTGGGGTCTGGACGATCAGCGCCGGCAACGCGGGACAGGGAGTCGCCTACGCCGCGAGAGCAGCCGGTGTCCCCTGCACCGTTGTCGCGATCGAAACCGCTCCCGCCTCAAAGCTCGAACGGATGAAGGCGCTCGGCGCCAAACTGGTGCTGGTGCCCTACGAGGTGGCCTGGAAGGCGCTCGACGAGCGGGCCTAGCCGGGGTCGAAGGAACCTTCATTCACCCCTTCGATGACGACAATTTCATCGCCGGGCACGCGACGATGGGGCTGGAGATTCTGGAGGACGCGCCGGAGACGGCGGCAGTTATCGCCGCCATTGGTGGCGGTGGACTCATCACGGGCGTCGCGAGTGCCATGAGAGCCATCAAACCCGAGATCAAGGTGTGGGGCGCCGAACCGGAGACCGCTGCTCCGCTGTCGCTCTCCCTCGCTAGCGGGTCCCCTCAGTCATTCAAGGACTGGAAGGCATCGTTCGTGGATGGTGCCGGCGGACAGAGTGTCTTCCCCCGGATGTGGGAGCGGATGAAACCGGTGGTGGATGGTTGTATTGTTGTAACGCTGGACGAGACGAAACGGGCCATGCGATTGATGGCCGAGAAGGCGCGAATCATCGCGGAAGGCGCGGGATGCTTGCCGGTCGCGGCCGCTCTGACCGGGAAAGCGGGACAAGGTCCCATCGTCGCCATCGTCTCCGGCGGGAATATCGACCTGCAGAAATTCTCCGATCTGATTGGCACGACGCCGCGTGCATGACGGCGTCGGCAGTCGAGTGTCGATGGTCGATAGTCATCAGTCCTGACCCGGGACTCAAGACTCGGGACGCATCATTCAGGCCTGTCGAATCCAAGTACTAATCACGTCTACCGACATCGACCATTGACCATCGACCATCGACTATCGACCGCTTTGTCCGACCGCTACCGCATCGAGCGGGAGCTGGGCCAGGGCGGCATGGCCACCGTCTACCTGGCCCAGGACCTGAGGCACGACCGCAGAGTCGCGGTGAAAGTCCTGCGCCCCGAGCTGGCCGCCGTCATCGGCGCCGAGCGGTTCCTGAGCGAGATCAAGACCACCGCGAACCTGCAGCACCCGCACATCCTCCCGCTCTTCGATTCCGGCGCCGCCGACAGCTTCCTCTTCTACGTCATGCCGTTCGTCGAAGGCGAGTCACTGCGCGATCGGCTGAGCCGGGAGAAGCAGCTGCCGATCCCGGACGCGGTACGGATCGCCACCGAAGTCTGGGTGCCCTGGACTACGCCCACCGCCACGGCGTCATCCATCGGGACATCAAGCCGGAAAACATCCTCCTGCACGATGGCCGGGCGCTGGTCGCGGACTTCGGGATTGCGCTGGCAGCCAGCAAGGCGGGCGGCACTCGTATGACCGAGACCGGCATGAGCCTCGGCACGCCGATCTACATGAGCCCCGAGCAGGCGATGGGGGAACGGGAGATCACCGCGCGGAGCGATGTGTACGCCCTCGGCTGCGTGCTGTACGAAATGCTGGTGGGAGAGCCGCCATTCACCGGGCCCACCGCGCAGGCGATTGTTGCCAAGGTGGTCACCGAGGAGCCGCGCGCGCTAAGACCCAAGCGACACACCATCCCAGCGAATGTCGAAGCGGCGACGATGACGGCACTCGAGAAGCTGCCGGCCGACCGGTTCGCCAGCGCTGCGGAGTTCGCTGCGGCGCTGGGCGAGGCGTCGTACGGCACCGAGCGTGTCACGGCCACGACGACCGCCGCAGCCCGGCGAGACACACAGCGCCGAGGGCGGTATCTCCCTGCAGTGCTGGCTGCGCTGGGAGGTCTGGCGCTCGGCGCATCGCTCCTGAGCATGCTGCGCTCTCCGGTCTCGGCACCCGTCACCCGCTATGGTCTGTCGCTCCCCCCGGACCAGGAACCGGTGCGGGAATGGCAGGTGATCCCCTCTCCGGACGGGTCTCAGATCGCCTACGTGGGCCCGGCCGAACGCACGACGCAAATCTGGATCAAGCGACGGGACCGTTATGAAGCTTCTCCGCTCCCGGGGACGCTTGGGGTGACCAACTTCACTTGGTCTCCCGACGGCGCGGTGGATCGCGTTCACCCAAGGCACTCAACTCAAGAAGCAGCCGGTCGTAGGAGGAACCGCGACCACGCTGGCTGATAACGTGTCAGCCTTTCCAGGAATCGCCTGGCTGGATGACGGGAATATCGTCTTCATTCGAGCCGGCGGAATCGCGCTCATGCGAGTGGCGGAAAGCGGCGGGGAGCCCGCCGAGGTCCTGACGGATAGCACCGGAATTGGCCTGCTCACCCCATTGCCCGGAGGGCGAGGCGTGCTCTTTGGTCGCTGCCGGCGCAACTGCTCCCAGTTGGATCTCTGGGTGGTCGACCTGAAGTCGAGCAAGTCGCACCAGGTAGTTCCCGGTGCGGTCATGGGACACTACGTGAAGACCGGGCACCTCCTGTTCGTCCGGCCGGATGGCGGGCTGTTCGCGGCACCGTTCAGCCTGCGCTCTCTGGATCTGACTGGCCCGGCGGTTCCCGTCCTGGATAGTGTAGCGGTGCTCGGTGGAGTCTACCCGCTGTTCGCGGTTTCCTCCTCGGGTACCTTGGTGATGCGTTATGGAGCGGCACCGGCAGCAGGGCAGCAGTTTTCCATGGTGTGGGTGGACCGCACCGGGCGCGTGACGCCGGTCGATTCGGGTTGGACCCTTCAGTTTACCAACTTTGGCGAAAACTACGGGTGGGCCCTGTCGCCCGACGGCAAGCGATTGGCCCTTGGCCTCGCGACAGACGCCGGCGACGACATCTGGGTCAAGCAGCTTCCGCGAGGTCCCTTGTCACGGGTCTCCTATGACGGGGCGTCGGAATACCGGCCTCGGTGGATGCCGAACGGGCGCGAAATCATGTTCGGGTCCAACCGGGCCGGCACCGGGACCGGGGGGCTGTACTCACGACCTGCCGACGGCACCGGTTCGGATTCGCTCATCCTGCGCGCGGAACAGGGGATCTTCGAGAGCGTCTGGTCACCGGACGGCCGCTGGCTCCTGTTCCGGACTGGTGGCACCGTGGGCCAGATGGGAGGGCGGGACATCGTAGGTATTCGTCCCGGCGTCGACAGTGCGCCGGTGCCGGTGGTGGTGACCCCCTATGACGAAGAAGCGATCGCGATCTCACCCGACGGACGATGGCTGGCCTACGAGTCCAACGAAACCGGGAAAACCGAGGTGTACCTCCGGCCATTTCCAAACACCAACAGCGGCAAGTGGCAGATCTCGAATGGCGGAGGAGTCGCTCCGCTCTGGGCGAGGACCGGTCGCGAACTTTTCTACGTCAGCGCTGCGCGCGACATGATGACCGCCACTATCGGCCCCGGCGTCCAGCCGACGATCGGGACCCCACGGATTCTCTTTCATCTCCGGGATGACCTCTATATGACGCCTACGGAGTTCTACACCCCGTTCGATGTCGGTCCGGACGGCCGCTTCATCATGGCGCGAAGCGAGACCCCCGAAGCAATTTTTAACGCCCCGCTGGTCGTGGTGGACAACTGGTTCGAGGAGCTGAGGCAGCGAACCCATTGACCATCCACCCCAGACTCTCGACCGCCCTCGCCGACCGCTACCGCATCGAGCGGGAGCTGGGCCAGGGCGGCATGGCCACCGTCTATCTCGCCCACGATGTGCGGCACGATCGGAAGGTGGCCCTCAAGGTTCTCCGACCAGAGCTGGCCGCCGTAATCGGAGCCGAGCGATTCCTCGCCGAGATCAAGACCACGGCCAACCTGCAGCATCCGCACATTCTGTCGTTGTTCGATTCGGGAGAAGCGGACGGGACGGTGTTCTATGTCATGCCCTACGTCGAGGGCGAGTCGCTGCGCGACCGACTCTCGCGCGAGCATCAGTTGCCGGTCGAAGAGGCAATCCAGCTCGCGCGCGAAGTGGCCGACGCGCTGCAGTACGCGCACAATCACCACGTAATCCACCGCGACATCAAGCCGGAAAACATCCTGCTGCACGGCGGGCACGCCCTGGTCGCCGACTTCGGCATCGCACTCGCCGTGAGCCGCTCCGACGGCGGGACCCGGATGACCGAAACCGGGATGTCGCTCGGCACCCCGCACTACATGAGCCCCGAGCAGGCGATGGGAGAGCGGGAGATCACCGGCAAGAGCGACGTGTACGCGCTTGGTTGTGTGCTGTACGAGATGCTGGTGGGCGAGCCGCCATTCACCGGCCCCACCGTGCAGGCGATGGTGGCGCGGGTGATGACCGAGGAGCCTCGCTCACTCACCATCCAGCGGAAGACGATTCCGCCGCACGTCGAGGCCTCGGTCCGGAAAGCGCTGCAGAAGCTGTCGGCGGATCGCTTCGCCTCCCCGGCGGCCTTTGCCGACGCACTGGTCCATCCCGAGAGCATGGCGCTTCCGACCTCGGCCGGGATGCCGGCCGCTTCCCCTGCCTCATCGGTGGCGTGGAAGCGCCGGTTTGTGATAGCCGCGGCTCTGGGCACTCTCGCGACTGTAGCGGCGATCTTGGCCTCGATACGAAGTGCACGCATCGGGTCCGCCGGCCCAGACTGGTCCTACCTGAATTTCGGAGACAGCCTCCAGGTCCAGACCAACCTGCCCGCTCTCGCCTATTCGCCCGACGGCTCCACCATCGTGATCAAGAGCGACGTCCAGAACGGTCGGCTCTGGCTCAAGCGTCGAGCAGATCTCAACCCCACGCCGATTCCGGGCACGGAACGCGCCACCAGTCCGGTGTTCTCCCCCGACGGGAAGTGGATCGCCTTCATTCGGGATGGACAAGTCAGAAAGGTCGGGGTCGATGGCGGTGGCGCCGTCACCCTCGCCGACACGGCCTTCAACCTCGCCCTCACCTGGCTCGATGACGGTTCGCTGATCTACAGCCCCACCCTCTTCAAGCTCAGCCGCATCAGCTCCGCTGGGGGGCCGTCAACCGTGGTCCTCGAAGATTCGACGCTCTTCGGATTGGCTCCGAGTGGGTTTACCCCGCTGCCCGGTGGGCGCGGGATCCTCCTCACTTCCTGCAATGCTGGCTGCGTCTCGATGACGCTCTTGGTCCTGGACCTGAAGACCCGGACGCAGCACACCCTGCTCCCGGACGTGGCCCAGGGCTGGTACCTCCCTGGCGGCAGGCTGCTGTATGTGCGTCGTGATGGCACCGCGATGGTGGCCCCCTTCGATCTCGATAAACTGCAGATCACGGGCGCGGCCGTCCCGGTGCTCGAGGGTGTGCTGGTCAGCGTGGGGTTTGCCCAGCTTGCATGGTCGCCATCCGGGTCGCTGCTCTACGTGCGTGGCGAAGGGCTTTCGCCTGACCAGCTGCTGTTCCGGGTCACCCGAGACGGGGCTGTGGCTCCCCTCGACACGTCCTGGGTCGCGCAGTTCACCTCGCCGGTGGTGTCCCGGGATGGACGTCGAATCGCGGTGGGTGTCGGCGGCACGGTCAGCGCTCTCAACATCTGGGTCAGGTCGATGGACCGGGGGCCGGCGACCCGGCTCACGTTCGGCGGCCAGGATCGTCGGCCGGCCTGGTCACCCGACGGACGGCTCATCGCCTTTGTGCGGGACACCGCTGCGGGCAGCGTCGTGATGGCGCGGCCGGCTGACGGGGCTGGCTCCGACCGGCTATTAGCACGGCTCGACCGGATCGTCCAGGAGGTAGCCTGGTCGCCGGACGGCCAATGGCTCGTGCTCCGCACCGACAACGGCGCGGCGGGCGCGGGCGACCTCGTCGGGGTGCGGACCAGCGGGGACACCACTCCAGTGTCCCTTGTCGCGAGCCCCTTCACCGAGCTCCACCCCGCCGTCTCACCCGACGGCCGCTGGCTGGCGTACTGCTCCAACGAGTCGGGGCGCAATGAGATATACGTGCGGCCCTTCCCGAATACCGATGGCGGGCGCTGGCAGGTTTCGAGCGGCACCGGGAACGAGCCGCGGTGGTCGGGTGACGGGCGGGAGCTGTTCTACCTCGACGACACTCGCCAGCTGATGGCCACTCGCATTGGCTCGGGGCCTTCTTTCTCGACCGGTGAAACCCGGCGAATCCTCGACGCCTCCGGATTCACCGGCCAGGTCTTCCATCAATCGTATGACGTGGCTCCCGATGGACGGTCGTTCCTGTTCGTCGGGCCCCGGAAATCCCGGGCGAACTCGCGGGGCCCGCAGGTAGTGCGGGTGGACAACTGGTTCGCCGATCTCAAGGCACGGGTAAAGCGGTGAGGTGGTCCCGAATGCGATCTCCGAGCTACGACCCACGACCACGTGGCACGGGGCTCGCTTGAGGCTGAGCAAAGATTCCCGACAATCGACCGGATTAACGAACCTTCAGGCCTGTTGACCTGACGGCTCTGTGCGCCGTGAACGCGCAGCAAAGTGTCTTCCGGTCACAACGGGGGCGGTGTGGCGTGGCCACGAGCACCCGGCGCTCTCCGACTTGCTTTGTTGGGTCCGCGTCCCCATTCTTTTGCCGCTCTACTTACAGACAGTGGTGCCCATGAAGGTCGGAGTCAGGAACGACCGGACCGATGGTATGGCTCGGAACCTCGTCCAAGGAACGGATTCGGCCATGCGCCGCCTCGCGCTCGGTTGTACGCTCATCGCTCTAATTACCGCCGCCTGCTCCAGCGCCCCCGATCAGGCGACGGCGCCAGCTGCTACGAAGGCGGCCGGTCCGCTTTCCTCACTCAACTGCAGCGCCGATCCGGCAAGCATCACGGCCCTGTCGATCGACCTCTTCCCTGGCGGCAATCAGAATGCTGTTCTGACGCGCTGGCTCCAGATCGCTGACCTGCTGAGTCCGCCTTCACCCTATGACCCCGCATCGGCCAACAGCAATACCTATAGCTTGGTTGACTACATCCTCGGCAAGTATTCCAATGGTCAGACGGTAGGAGGTCAGAGCCCGGCCAACGCAGCCAAGGTGGTCTCGCTCGTCAACCAGATATTCTGCTTCTCTGGCATCAACGCCTCGCTGTCCGGCTTGGGCCCCGACGAGGGAGCCGGTCTTTACGGGCCGAACTCCCCGGCCACCCTGATCACCACGGGCAACAAGCAAGGTGGCGTCTCGCTGCCCCCCGGCAACGGGAACGTGACCGCCCAAACGCTCATCACCATCCACCGGGTGCCAGACTTCCCCGGTCCGCTGCTGACACCGCTGGACCAGTTCCCGCTGTATTACGAGTTCAGTTCCTCGAGCGGCGAGGAATTCAACCTGGACGCGGTGGTCGGCGTCTGCTCTTCGCTCCGGATTTCAGCCGGCTCAGCGTCGCGCACAACGTTCCGGAACCGGCTCCAACACGATCGAGATCCTGCCGCTTGCGACCGCAGGATTCCTCGATTGTTCCAATGCCTCACTCAGCCTCGAGTCCCAACCCCTCGCTTCGAGAGTTTGCCAACTGGGGCCTGGGACGAGTCGGACGGGCGATCCAGTCGGTGCTTGATGCCCGCTCAGCTCTCCGCCGCCAGTGTCCTCGTAACTCGTAGGTTCGCTCGGCGGAACCGCCAAGAAGTTCAGCCCCTTCGGGACCGTGGATACCCTCGGCTTCGAGACCGGTGCGGCTCCGACCTCAGGCCAGAGTGCCCCGGAAGGCGGGACGGTTACCACCCCGCCGGCCGTAAACGTCTAGACTCCGCTCGGCGTAGGGATGAAGGGAATCACGGTGACCTTCAGCGTGACCGGTGGTGGTGGCACCCTGACGCCCGCCGGTGGGGGATCGCCCTCGTCGTCTGTCATCGCAACAACCGATGACACGGGATATGTGGCAACCGGGAGTTGGACCCTCGGTACGGGGACGAATACTGTCACCGCCGTCGCGACTCCACCCCACCCTGCCAGCGGAATTGACCCCCTCACGGGATTGGCGTTCACTGCCACCGCGAATCCGCCGGTCAAGCTGGGTTACAGCGTGCAGCCGACCAACCAGACCGCCGGCACTGCCTTCGGGGTGACGGTTGTCGTGCAGGACGTGAATGGCGCGACGGTTCCAGCCTCGAGCGCCGGCGTCTCGCTGACCTTGAACGGTGGTCCTGCGGGAACCCTGCAGGGCACCGCGACCGCTACCGCGAGCCAGGGCGTCGCCACTTTCAGCAACCTGGTGATCACGCGCGCGGGGACCTACACCATCACCGCCAGCTCCTCGCCGCTCACCAGTGCGACGAGTTCCAGCTTCACCATTTCGGCCGCAGCCCCTCTAACCATTGCCATCAACGCCGGCAATAATCAGACTGCCGCCGAGGGAACTGTCCTCGGTGTCGCGGGAGGAACCACTGCTCCGTCTGTGATCATCAAGGACGCCTACCTGAATCCAGTCTCGGGAGTCGGGGTCACCTTCGCGGTGGCGAGTGGCGGCGGCGGTGCCAGCGGCAGCTAGCCAGACCACGAGCGCCAGCGGCATCGCGACGGTCGGCAGCTGGACCATCGTAGCTGGAACCAACACCCTGACGGCGTCGGCGCCCTCCATGGGAGTGCTCGCCTTTGTGCAGTTCAGCGCGACCGGCACTTCCACCACGACGGTGCTGGCCAACTGCTCGCCGACCAATGGCAACGGCGACGAGCTTACCCGGGCGTTCTATGTCAACAAGCTTGGCAAGACGATCAAGCAGGTGACGCTCTACCTGGCGTCCAACGATCCGGCCAGCGGTCCCACGCCTTACACGATCCAGCTCCAGGCCAGCGCCGAGAGCTTTGGCGCGACGCCCTTTGGGACCAGCACTCAGAACGTGATCCTGAAGGGCCAGGCTGGCCAGAACCTTCCCACGAATTTCATCTTCCCCAACTCGGCGATTCCTAACGGGACCAAGAACGTGGCCTTCCAGTTCAAGGTCCTCAGCAATCCCAATAACGCCAAGGTGTTCTTCGCGCGCGGTGCGACGAGCTGCAGTTCCATCACCGAAACCGCCGGCGTGTTGCCCCTCCCGCTGAGCACCCCACTCGGCAAAGGCGTGGGAGTGAGGATCCTGGGGAACTAAGCCCGGGAGCAGGACGATCAGGAGACAGCCCCGACGATTGTCGGGGCTGTCTTCGTTAGGGCACTTTGGCATCCTAGGTCGCGCAGAAGTGACCCTCTAACTCCTTGAAATCCTGCCGTTTCCTGCCAAATCGGCGGAAAGTCACGGTACATGGCTTGCCCTTCCGCGCCTCGATCACCGCCGGCCTCAGTAAGGCCCGGTCGGCAGTTCACGTTCACCAGAAAGGGCACGCAGTATGGCGTCCAAGATCATTGGCATTGACCTCGGTACGACCAACTCGGTCGTCTCGGTTATGGAAGGTGGGGATCCGGTCGTAATCCCCAATGCGGAAGGCGGGCGGACCACTCCATCCGTCGTGGCATTCACCAAGGACGGAGAGCGCCTGGTTGGTCAGGTAGCCAAGCGGCAGGCGGTCACCAATCCGAAGCAGACCATCTTCTCCATCAAGCGGTTCATGGGCCGCCGGGTGGATGAAGTCCAGGAAGAGTCGCGCCGAGTCCCCTACAAGATTGGTCCGGGCCCCAACGGGCTCGCCGCGGTAGAAATCGCCGGCAAGAAATACACGCCGCCCGAGATCTCCGCGATGATTCTCCAGAAGATGAAGCAGACCGCCGAGGACTACCTCGGCACCAAGGTCGAGAAGGCGGTCATCACCGTCCCGGCCTATTTCAACGACGCGCAGCGTCAGGCAACCAAGGACGCCGGCAAGATCGCGGGCCTCGATGTGGTCCGGATCATCAACGAGCCGACGGCTTCGGCCCTGGCCTACGGTCTCGACAAGAAGAAGGAAGAGAAGGTCGCGGTTTACGACCTGGGCGGCGGCACCTACGACATCTCGGTGCTGGAGCTGGCCGAGGGCGTCTTTGAAGTGAAGAGCACGAACGGCGACACCCACCTCGGTGGTGATGACTTCGACCAGCGGGTGATCGACTGGCTGGTCGCCGAATTCAAGAAGGACCAGGGCATCGACCTGTCCAAGGATGCATGGCGCTCCAGCGGCTCAAGGAAGCCGCGGAGAAGGCCAAGATGGAGCTTTCCACGGTCCAGCAGACCGACGTCAATCTTCCGTTCATCACGGCGGACCAGTCGGGGCCCAAGCACCTCAACTACTCGCTCACTCGCGCCAAGTTCGAGGCGCTGGTGGATGATCTGATCCAGCGGACCATTCCGCCGATGAAGCAGGCGCTGAAGGATGCCGGTCTCGATCCCAAGCAGATTGACGAAGTGATCCTGGTGGGCGGCTCGACCAGGATCCCCAAGATCCAGCAGATCGTGAAGGATTACTTCGGCAAGGAGCCCAACAGGTCGGTGAACCCGGACGAGGTCGTGGCCATCGGCGCCGCGATCCAGGGCGGCGTACTGGGCGGCGAAGTGAAGGACGTGCTGCTGCTCGACGTGACCCCGCTCTCGCTCGGTATCGAGACGCTGGGCGGAGTTACCACTGTCTTGATCCCCGGAACACTACCATTCCGACCAAGAAGTCGGAGGTGTTCTCAACCGCGGAGGACAACCAGACCACGGTGGAGATTCACGTGTTGCAGGGCGAGCGGCAGATGGCGGTGGACAACCGGACCATCGGGAAGTTCCAGCTCACCGGAATTCCGCCGGCACCTCGTGGCATGCCGCAGGTCGAGGTCACCTTCGACATCGATGCCAACGGCATTCTCCACGTCTCGGCCAAGGACAAGACGACCGGGAAGGAGCAGAAGATCCGGATCGAGTCGTCCAGCGGTCTGAGCGACGCCGACATCGACAAGATGGTGAAGAACGCCGAGACACACTCGAGCGAAGACAAGAAGCGGCGCGACGAGATCGAACACCGCAACCAGCTCGACGGTCTGGTCTATAAAGTTGAGAAGGACAGCAAAGAGTGGGCGGACCGTCTCGCGGCCGACGCGAAGAGCCGGCTGGACAACGCCGTGGAAGGAGCAAAGGGAGCGCTCCGCACCGGGGAGGCAGATCTGGTGAAGAAGGCGTTGGACGAGCTGAACTCGGCGTACTCGGCGGCGGGCGCTTCATTGTACCAGTCGGCACAGAGCTCTCCGGGATCCGAGCCGGGTGCCGGTCCGGCCGCCGAAGAACCTGCTCCGGGCAAGGAGGACGTGGTCGAAGCCGACTACGAGATAGTTGATGACTCCAAGAAGCCGTAAAGCATTAAGCCTGTTAGCTTTTAGCCGTTGGCTTTGAGCCGGGGAGTCTCCGGCCGGGGCCAACGGCTGTTATTTTTGGCAGATCGTAACGGAATGCGACGCAAACCACCGACGGCGCATCCCACGTAGACTAGATTGTTTGCCGAGCCCCTTTGGGAGAAACCGATGTCCGTACGTACTTTGAACTGGCTCAAGTTCGGTGGGTTGGTGATCCTGGCCTTTGCGCTGGGACTCTTGTTCGCCGGCCTGCTGGATCTGCCCAACCGATCCACCGCCCAGGAAACAGCTTCTTCAGTCATCACGCCGGTACAGGCACCGTCGACCTCCGCCACACGGTCGCTGACGGAGCTAAGCGACGCTTTCGCAACCGTCGCCGAGCAGGTTAGGCCGAGCGTGGTGTTCATCCGCAGCCAGCGGACCGAGACGGCATCGCGTCAGCAGCAGCCGCAGATGCCCCCCGGCTTCGAGCACTTCTTCCCCCGTCAGCCACGACGTCCTGAAGTAGAGCGCGGCTCGGGATCCGGGTTCATCGTCTCGACCGACGGCTATATCCTGACCAACAACCATGTGGTGGAAGGGGCCGAGAAGGTCACCGTCCGCCTGGTCGATCGGCGTGAGTTCGAGGCGAAAGTGGTAGGGACCGACCCGCTCACCGACGTAGCAGTTCTCAAGGTGCCGGCCAAGGGGCTCACCGCGGCGGCGCTGGGCAACAGCGATGACGATCGGGTCGGCGAATGGGTGCTGGCCATCGGCAATCCACTCGGAGATCAGTTCACCTTCACCGTCACCTCCGGCATCATCAGCGGCAAAGGACGGCGCCTGCAGGGGCTTCAGCGCAGCCAGTCCACCATCGCCGACTTCATTCAGACCGATGCGGCCATCAATCCGGGCAACTCTGGCGGCCCGCTGGTCAACGTGAAGGGCGAGGTCATCGGTATCAACTCCGCGATTGCGAGTGAGACCGGGTTCTACTCGGGATATGGCTTCGCGATTCCGATCAATCTGGCCCGCGTCGTCATGAATCAGCTGGTCACTTCGGGTAAGGTGCACCGCGCGGCCCTGGGTATCCTGGTCGAGGACGCGAGCCCAACTGACGCCGAGTACGTCGGACTGGATGAGATTCGGGGCGTGCTGGTCCGGGGCTTCCCGGACAGCGTGGCCTCACCAGCGGAGAAGGCGGGCCTCGAGCAGGGCGACGTGATCATCGCGATCGACGGCAAGCCGGTGAATTACGTGGCCCAGCTCCAGCAGGTGGTCGGCTTCCGGCAGTCCGGCGAGATGGTAAAGGTCGAAGTCGCCCGGAAGGGTGGAGTGCGGAAGACCTTCAACGTCCGCTTGATGGAGCAGCGCGAGGAGACTCCGGTCGCCGAGCGCGAGGACAGCGAGCAGCCGGAGAGCAATCGCAACGCCGTCGCCATGGATCTTCTGGGAGTCTCGGTGCAGACCGTGACTCCGGCTATTGCGGAAGATTACGATCTGGACCAGAACACTAAGGGCGTGCTCGTGGTGGATGTCCAGCCAAACGGTCCCGCCTACGAGACTCTCTATCCGCCCGATGAAGGCGGACCCGACATCATTCAGTCGGTCGAGGGCAAGTCGGTGAAGAACGAGGCAGAGCTTCGCGATGCCCTGAAGGCCTCCGGCAAGGGGTCGATCGTAACCCTGAAGATCTTCAACGCCCGGGTTGGTCAGTCCCGGATCGAGCGGGTGAAGCTCACCCCGTAACCGGGATAGAGTCCCGGGACTTCGAAGAGGCCGGCTTTTTGCCGGCCTCTTCTCGTATCCACCTGTTTCTCGTTGGGGAAGACCACAGCCAAGTTATTGGTAACAGGAGGCTTGCGATGCTTAAGGCCAGGCTGGTGTTGAGCGCGGTGCTGGCGATCAGTATCGCCGCAACTCGCGTCTCGGCACAGGATCGCTGGGCAAATGCCGACCAACAGCTGGCCCGGCTCGACCCGTCGGCATTCACCAAGGTGCCCCCTGGTGTCGTCGCGGCGCTCCAAGCCAAGCACTGCACGATCCCCCAGGCCACCGGCGATCCGGCCCCCCACAACATTATCCGCGGGAGCTTCGTCAAACCCGGTCAAACCGACTGGGCGGCACTCTGCTCCCGCGCCAAGGCCTCCGCGATCATGATCGTCTGGGGTGGTGAAGCGGCCTGCTCCGATGAGCTGGAGGTCCGGGAGGACCGGGCCTATCTCAAGCGGGTAGCGGGAGACAAGATCGTCTTCACTCGCCGCATCGCCCCAGCCAGCCGCGAAGGGATTCAGCGTCTCTACGACCGCTATGGCGGCGTGAAGCCTCCGGCCACCAATCGCCAGGGAATCGAGGACATCACCGAGGGCGAGGGGTCGGAGATTCGGTTGTGCAATGAGGGGAGATGGATTGAGCTGACGGGACGGCAGTAGTCGGCGGACCAAGAGCGGGCGGACCTAAAAGGGGCGGACCAAAAGCGGGCGGACCTAAAAGCGGGCGGACCGGCGGACATAAGCCGTAGGCGATAAGCCGTAAGTGCACCTCATCCCGAGGCGCGAAGCGACGAGGGATCTAGTCCCCTTACCTTGGACTCCGGGTAAGGACGCTAGATCCCTCGCTGCGCTCGGGATGAGGTGCCTTTTGCTTATG
This sequence comes from uncultured Gemmatimonadales bacterium, assembly GCA_963821525.1. Classification (GTDB taxonomy): domain Bacteria; phylum Gemmatimonadota; class Gemmatimonadetes; order Gemmatimonadales; family GWC2-71-9; genus DATBGE01. Next base: position 628,338 of record CAWGED010000019.1, read on the forward strand.
GCTTATGGCTTATGGCCTACGGCTTACGGCTTATGGCTTACGGCCTATGGCTTACAGCTTTGTCTGACGGCTAACAGCTGACGGCTAGTTCAGCTGAGTAGTAGGCACGTAAACCTGAATCTCCGCATCCTGCCCCGGCAGTACGTGCACCCCGCAGTACCAAGTGTCCCCAAACGCTCCCGCATCGGTCGGGATCACGTGCAGGTCGTACTTGGCAGACTCGAGTCCGGCGATCGAGAAACTTCCGTCGACATCGGTTTCTATATCGGCCACGACGTCGTCCTGAGGACGTCCGCAACCTTCGACCGGGGGAGGCGGCGGCGGAGGTGGCGGCGGCGGTGGAAACCCAGACCCAGTGGTGTCATGCAGGAAAGCCAGCCCGTGCCCTTGGATGGCGGCGGGGTCGTCGGGCTGCCCAAAGGGTAGCGAATCGGTCGGCACCGAGCCCGCGAAGATCACGACGACGCGGCTCGGCACACTGACCGCGGTACTGTCGGGACCAAAGGTCAGTCCATTGACCTGGCCGCTGATCGACGAATTGCCCCCGTGCAGCCCGGAAGCGGGTGACAGGGTTGGGGATGAGTTGTCGCTGCAGGCGGCGAGCACCAGCGAAGCGAGCAGCAGCCCCCGGATCGGGTGGTTCTGCATCAAGTCCTCTCAAGCTCAAGACGTTGTGGTTTTCCGGCCCGCCTGTCCGTCCACTGACTAGGAGCGGGCGCTATCTGCGGTCCTGACAACAAGACCCGCCCGACCTGTCTCCCGTCACTCGTTTCAACTCGCGCCGGCCGCCGGACCTGAGGTGTGACAGATGGCCCTGTCATCGGGTCTCTCAGAGGTGAGCCAGACCGATGCCGTCCTCGTGCAACGCGCCCTGGCCGGCGATCAGGCTGCGTATGCCGAGCTGATGGCACGGCACCGGCGCCGGCTGGAAAGATACGCCTGGTTTCTGCTGGGCAACCGGGAAGATGCCGAAGAGGTATTACAGGACACGTTCTTGCGCGCGTTCAGGGGACTCGACCGCTGCCAGGAGCCATCCCGGGTCGGGACCTGGATGTTCCGGATTCTGGTGAACCGCTGCCGGAGCCGGCTAGCCAGGGTCGACCTGATCGAGCGGGGCGCGGCGGCCGATGCGGCATTCGCTGTGGCACGGTCGGAGGGCGAATCGGAGCGGGGCGAGTGGCGCGAGGAAATCGAGCGAGCCCTGAAGGAGCTTACTCCCGATCAGCGAGAGGCCTTCTTGCTCAAACACGTCGAAGACTTCAGTTATCAGGAAATCGAGTCGCTCACCGGCGCACCGGCTTCCGCCCTGCGCATGAGGGTGCTGCGGGCGTGCGAAGGACTGCGCCGCCGTTTGCGGGAAGGATCACCAGATTATGCCTGATTCCGAAGACCGGATAGACGATCCCGTAGTCGCCGCGGTTGTGGCGGAGCTCAAGCACGGACCGGTGCCCTCGCTCTTGGTCGAGGATCGAGTGATCGGCGCCCTCAATCATGACCTCAAGGCTCATCGAGTGCGGTCGCGGCTCCAATCTCTGGCTCGGGCGGCTGCGATAATGCTCCTGGTGGCGGGAAGTGTAGTCGCTACCTGGCTCGGCTCCCGCCGGCTGGTAGGTTCGCCGGAGGCCATCGGCGCAGCGAGCCAACCGGTCAGATTCACCCTGGAGGCTTCCGGCCTCAGGCGAGTCGCGGTTGTAGGAGACTTCAACAACTGGGACCCTCGCGCGACTCCTATGCGGCGCCATGGTGGGACCTGGGACATCACCCTGCCCCTCCGGCCCGGCCGCTACCGCTACAGCTTCGTCGCGAACGATCAGGAGTATCTCGCCGATCCAGGACGCCCACCCGCAGGCGACGATGATTTCGGAACTCCGACCTCGGTCATCACGGTGGTGAACTGATGGTCACCAAGGCAATTCTTCTGCTCTCGGTTTTCGGGTTCGGATCGCTGTTAGCTCAAGACTCCAGACTCCAGACTCGTCTCCCCGCCGACGTCGCAAGTCAAGTACAACGACTGGTAGATAGCGCTGCACAAAGCGGCCTTCCGACCGAGCCCCTGATCCAGAAGGCCCTCGAGGGTCAAAGTAAGGGAGCTGAGGGAACCCGCATTGTTGCCGCGGTTCGGACTCTTTCCGGCCAACTCGGTGAATCGAAGACCGCACTGGGCCCCAGTGCTCCTGAGGCCGACATCGTAGCGGGTGCGGCCTGCCTCAAGGCCGGCGCCACTCCGGCGATGATCACCGAGCTGCGCCGGCTCCGTCCCGAGCAGTCGGTTGCCGTCCCGCTCGGAGTGCTGAGCGATCTGGTCGCACTCGGCGTCGACGTGCCCAAGGCGTGGGAGCAGGTCCACTCGCTCGCCGCGGCACACGGGCCCGATACCGATTTCCTCGCTCTGCGCGACCGGGTCAGCGCGCCGAACACCAGGCAGCCACCGGGGCCGGTACAGCCCAAGCTGGTGCCGTCAGGTAACTCGCCGCCATGAGAGCGACGCGGGCACCATGGGTTGCGGTCGCATTGATCCTGAGCTGGTCCCCAGCTCAGGCGCAGGTGCAAGGATCGGTCGAAACAGGGCTCGGGGGAATGCAGTATCAGGGAAATCCGGGTGCCATCGCGTCGCTCGCGCCGAGTCTCTCCTGGTCGAGTTCGTTCTTCCGTATGAGCGCCGAGGGTGCGTATACCGGTTTCGGAGACGAGCGTGAGGGGACGGCCGGTCGCGCCAGCGCTTCGCTATTCGGCAGGCTTGGCGAGCGATTCATGGCAGAAGGCTTTGGTACCGCCACGGGACAAACCGGGCCTCACCTCTCCGAAGGCGCCTGGCTGGCCGGAGCAAGGCTTCATTACCTGGGGGGATCGCAGGGACTATGGCTGGGTGGCGCGCGCGGGAGCGAACCCGGCAGCCCGACATGGAGAATTGAAGCAGGGTACTGGCATGACCTGGGTCCCGTCAGCCTCCAGCTCCAGGCGGGACAGACGATGATACAGGCTACCGAGCTCCGGACGAGGCTCGGCTCCGACACGCTCACCGTCGATACCGTCCTCGTCAATCAGAGCAAAGCCCGAAGCGATCTCTCGGCCTGGCTCAGATGGGCTGGGGGTCCGTTCCAGTTGGGGCTGGGTGCCGGCCGGCATGGGAACATCGCTCGACCGGCGGATGTGTGGTGGGAATCTGAAGCGGCCTGGTGGATCTCTCCGCGGTTTGCGCTGGTGGGGGCCGCCGGCGACCGGCCCACGGATCTGACTCTGGGGATGACCGGAGGGCGCTACCTGCTGCTCTCGATTCGCGCCAACCTCACGGCTCCAGCTCCACGGATTCCGCTTCCTGTCCCCGCGAGGGTGTCAACAGGCTTTCGCATCGAGCGAATCAACTCGAACGCAGTTGAATTCAGTCTGCCTGGCCGTGGGGCACACCTGGTGGAGCTGATGGGTGATTTCACCGACTGGAAGCCGGTGCCGCTGGAGTACGCTTCCTCGGGATGGTGGCGCATCGTGCTGCCGGTGAGCGATGGAGTTCATCAGGTCAACGTGCGCTTCGATGAAGGGATCATGGGAGGCGCCGCCTGGAGTGACCGCGGTAGCCGATGAGTTTGGGGGAGTATCGGGACGCATCGTCGTTCAGTAGGCAGAAAACCAACGTGATTTCGAGGTCCTGGCCGTACTCGGTCGGGACCTTTCTTGTCTCTGGCACCGGCGCCAGCATGCCCGTATCGTTCTGCACTCAGCAACCCGACCCCGGACTCGATCGTGCCAGCCCAAGCCGAACAATTGCGGAGTGCCTTGAGCGACCGCTACACCATCGAGCGCGAGCTCGGGCGAGGCGGGATGGCGACGGTGTACCTCGCACGGGATCTCCGGCACGATCGTCCGGTCGCGCTCAAGACGCTGCACCCCGAGCTCGCCTTGAGCCTCGGCAGCGACCGGTTTCTCCGGGAGATCCGTCTTACTGCGCGGCTTCAGCATCCCCACATCCTCACCGTGCTGGACTCGGGTGACGCGTCCGGGCTGCTCTGGTTCACCATGCCGTTCATCGACGGCGAGAGTCTACGGGCTCGACTGCTGCGCGAACGACGGCTCGAGGTGGAACCAGCGCTCAAGATCGTGCGCGAAGTAGCCGACGGGCTGGCTTATGCCCACGAGCACGGCATCGTGCACCGCGACATCAAGCCGGAGAACATCCTCCTCTCCGGTGGGCATGCACTCCTGGCCGACTTCGGCATCGCACGCGGATTCCGCTCCGAGAACGAAACCCAGCTCACAGTCATCGGTCTCGCGGTAGGCACTCCTGCCTACATGAGTCCCGAGCAGGCGGTGGGAGAGGCGGTTGATCCCCGGAGCGACATCTACAGCCTGGCCTGTGTGCTCTACGAGATGCTTGCGGGTCAAGCGCCGCACGGCGGTGCTAGTGCCCAGGGCATGATCGCCGCACGGTTCACGACTCCACCCAAGGGCCTGCGGCAAATGGGAGTGGATGTTCCCGAGGCGGTCGAGTCGGCGACCCTCAGGGCGCTCTCCCCTGCTCCGAATGACCGGTTCACCACGGCGGCGGAGTTCTCGGCGGCATTGAGTGCGGCTCCCAAGCCCAGGGCAACCCCGATTCCCGACAAGTCGCTCGCGGTACTGCCGTTCCTCAATCTCAGTCCAGACCCCGAGAACGAGTTCTTCGCCGACGGAATGACCGAGGAGCTGATCGGCGCACTCACCAAGGTGGACGGGCTGCACGTCGTCTCCCGGACATCGGTCTTCGCTTTCAAGGGAAAGCAGCAGGACATCCGATCGATTGGCAGCCAGCTCAACGTGCGCACCGTGCTCGAAGGCAGCGTGCGGCGGGCGGGGCGACGCCTGAGGGTCGCGGTGCAGCTCACCGACGTCGACAACGGTTACCATCTTTGGTCCGACAGCTTCAATCGTGAGCTGGAGGACGTGTTCGCGATCCAGGACGAGATCTCGCGGGCCATCGTAAATGCGCTGCGAGTGCGACTGTTCGGAGCGGCGCCTGTACTGGGAGCTGTACCGGCACGCGCCGATGCGGACCCTGGTCCGGCGTGCCACCGACGACATCGAGGCCTACAGTGCCTACCTGAAGGGCCGTCATTTCTGGAACCGGCGCCACGAGGCGGACCTGCGGAAGGGTCTCGATTTCTTCCAACAGGCTCTGGCCCGCGATCCCAACTACGCCCTGGCCCACGCCGGCATCGCCGATTCCTACGCGATCCTGGGCTTCTACTGCATGATGCCGCCGACCGAGGCGTTTCCCGCCGCAAAGGCCGCGGCGCTCAGAGCCCTCGAGATCGATCCGACCCTGGCCGAGCCGCATCCTACGCTGGCGTACTGCGCGATGTATCACGACTGGGACTGGACCGAAGCGGAGCGGGAATTCCACACTGCGATCGAGCTGAATCCGGGGTATTCCACCGGCCACCAGTGGTACGGAAACTTCATGGCAGTGATGGGACGGCGGGATGAGTGCGTTGCGGAATTCGAGCGGGCGGTTGCCTTGGATCCGCTGTCGGGGCTCAAGATAGCCGCGGTCGGATGGGGCTACTACTTCGGGAGACGCTGGGACGAGTCGATCGCACAGTCGACTCGGGCTCTGGAGCTGGATCCCACTCTGGCCGTGGCTCACTGGTGGATGGGGCTGGCGTTGGGCCAGATCGGCCAGTTCGACCGGGCGATCGCGGAATTCGAGGAGGGAGTCCAGCTCTCCAACCGGAATTCGGTAGGGCTCGCGATGCTGGGGAATTGTCTGGCGACGGTCAGGCCGGCTTGCAGGCGCTCGCGAGATCCTGAACGAGCTGTACGCGATCGAGCGGGAGCGATACGTCTCGTCCTATGATATCGCGGTGGTACTGGCCGGCTTGGGAGAGGTGGATTCGGCGGTCGATCGACTCGAGCAGGGTTACAAGGAGCGGACTCACTGGATGGCACTGCTCAGGGTAGATCCCCAGTTGGATCCCTTGCGAGACCATCACCGGTTCAAGCGGTTGCACGAGAGTTTGCGATTCCCATAGAAGGAGCACTGGCCTTATTTCCGACCTCGATTGAGACCACAATGAGGATTCGCGTCTTTGTCCAGAACGAAGCGGGTTCAATTCAAAAGAATCAGCACGACGAAAAGACCCTCCAGTATCTCCATTCCGAATCCATCGCTCACGCGTATCCCTTCCCTTACGGTTTCGTGATCGGCACGGAAGGCGGAGACGGCGGGAATGTGGATTGCTACGTGATCACCACCCAGACACTCAAGACCGGCCAAATCGTCGAGTGCGAGGCGATTGGCCTATGGAGCAATTCGAGGACGGCGTCGAGGATCACAACATCCTGGCTCGATTGCTGGACGAACCGGTTGTCCTCAATGAGGTAATGGAAGCCGCTCTCACAGAGCACGTGCTAGCGTGTTTTCGAGCTGCCAGCGTAGGCATCGCAGTAGGCCGCTTTCTCGGGCGGGATGCCGCGCTAGCCCACATTTCCTCTCATTTGGAACCTGCGTGAAGCGCCGGGAAGCTCGATGAGCGACAGCGAGGGCGACTACGGCCATATCGCGGCGTTCTACGCCCTCGGCCTCGAACGAGACCGGCTCCTCGGTGGCCAAGGCGCGCTCGAGTTCGCCCGTACCCAGGTGTTGTTGGAGCGATATCTCCCGGCGCCTCCCGCGGTGATCGCCGACGTTGGTGGCGGTCCCGGACGATACGCCATCTGGCTCGCCAAGCGTGGATACCAGACCCACCTGGTGGATCCTGTGCCCCTGCACATCGAGCAGGCGCGCGCCGCGACCAGCCGTCGGCCGGGAGTTACGCTGGCCAGCGCAGAAGTGGGCGACGCGCGCGCACTCCGACTACCGGACGCGAGTGTGGACGCGGTGCTTCTGCTCGGCCCCCTCTACCACCTGCCCGAGGCCGCCGACCGCCTCCAAGCCCTTGCCGAAGCACGACGGGTGTGTCGACCGGGGGGAATGATCCTCGCGGCGGCGATTTCGCGCCTTGCTTCAACGTTGGACGGGCTGCGGGGTGGTTATCTCGCGGATCCGACCTTCGCGGCGATTGCGGCAAGCGACCGGCGAGACGGGGTGCATCGCAATCCGACCGGCGACCCGACGTACTTCACGACCGCGTACTTCCATCGGCCGGAGGAGCTGAAGGAAGAGTGTATGGCAGTGGGCCTGAAACACGAAGCGACGCTCGGCGTCGAAGGACCTGGGTGGCTTTTGCCGGACCTGGACGCTCGGCTCGCCGATGCGGGCCGCCGGGCGGTGCTACTCGAATCACTCGCTGCGCTCGAGGCCGAGCCGACGATACTTGGGGTGAGCGCGCACCTGCTCGCCGTGGCGCGGAGAACCTGAGGATCAGCCGACATGAATGTTGATGAGGTCCGTAAGCTCTTCCCGGGGCTCAAGGATACGATCTACCTGAACACCGCCACGATGAATGTCGGATGTACGCCGGCGAGAGAGGCGTACGAGCGTGCGGTGGAACAGTGGTCGGCGGGGCGGTTCGACTGGCCCGAGGCCGAACGTGCCGGCGAGGATGCCCGCCGCAGGTTCGCGCAGATCGTGGGTGCACAACCGGAGGAGGTCGCGATCGTCCCGGCGGTGAGTGTGGCGGCCGGCATCGTCGCGGCCAATATGCCCACCGCCGCTCGCGGCGAGAACGTCGTAGTTGCCGATATGGAGTTCGCGTCGAACTACTACCCCTGGGTTCTCCTCCGCGAGCGGGGCTATGAGATCCGCACGGTGCCGTTCAGCGATGATGGAATCTCAGCCGATGCCTACGCCGCGGCAGCGGATGGCGGAACCCGTCTCATCGCAGTAAGCGCGGTGCACTCGCCCAACGGCTTTCGGACGGATCTGGCATCGCTCAGCCAGGTAGCGGGTCGCTCCGGAGCCTGGCTCTTCGTAGATGCCTGCCAGGCGGCGGGAGCCGTCCCCCTCGATGTCGTCCGGGACGGGGTCGATTTCCTGGCGGCCTCGAGTCACAAGTTCCTCCTCGGCTCCCGAGGCATGGGCTACCTCTATGTTCGTCCCCAGCTCATCGACAGAATGCAGCCCATTTTCCCGGGATGGAAAGCCGCTCGGAAGCCGCTTGAAGCGTTCTACGGTCCGAAGATGGACCTGTCTCCTACGGCCTCGAAGCTCGATACTTCTCTGATCTGGTTCGCCGCACTCGCCGAGCAGGCGTCGCTGGGCCTGTTTCAGCGGTTCGGGATTCAGGCCATTCTCGAACGCAACGCCTCGCTCTCGCGGAGGTTGCTGGACGCGCTGGGCGCACGCGGCACCAAGGTGCGGCCGTTTCCAGAACAGCATCGCTCCACGATCGTATCGGTGCCCGTCGAAGACGCCGAGGCCGCCATGGCCCGTCTTCGCGCCGCAGGAGTTGTGGCCTCGATGCGAGCCGGGCGGATCCGGTTGGCGGTGCACTTCTACAATCTCGAAGAAGATATCGATCGGGTAGCCGCGCTTCTCGCAGAGGGGTGAGCGTCGCACCGGCGCCACGGCCCAGCTTCAGTGAGTGGTGGGAATCCGTCTGACAAGAGTCGCTCCAATAAGCTGAAGCTGACGATCCGACCCGCTGGCGCGTGGCCACTTCGGCTCGTATCGTCATCCCGCAACCGTCCTTCTCCCGAAATGGATAATGACCGGATCCAGCGACAAGCTCATTCTTGAGAATCGGCACACCGGCGAGCGACTCGAGATGTTTCGTGTCGCCCGAAATGGCGAGACCTGGCTGGCGCTTCGAGGCTCGTTGCCACCTCACCGGAAAGGGCCGCCACTCCACGTTCATTACCACGCGGCGGAGGAATTCCGGGTTATCGCGGGCACGATGAGCGCCGTCGGAGATGGACGGCATATCCAGGTCGCCGCCGGAGAAACCGCGACCTTTCCTCCCGGATCGGTGCACACCTGGTGGAACGACGGCGACGAAACGCTGGTCGCCCATGGGTACGCCAAACCCGCGGGCGATCTGGATCGCCATCTGCAGGCGGCATTCGACGTCATCAACAGCGGGCCAGCCGAGCGGCCGCCGCTCTTCTACATGGCGCGGGTAACCTGGCGGCATCGCCGGACTCAGGCCGTGGTCGTGATGCCGCGCCCGATTCAGGCGATCGTGATTCCTTTGATCGTTCTGGTGGGAACCCTGCTCGGTCGGTATCGGGGGACCGACTGGCCCGGTTCGGCGGCCAGGTGCCGGGACGCGCCGTTCGTGGAGGACCCAGCACCGGAGGAGAAGTTGACCGGCCGGGAGGCAGAGGCTGACGGTTCATTTTGAATCTCGTCGCTGCCCGAGGCCGTCAGGCAGACTCGAAAGGAGCTCGGCATGACATTCAACCCCAGGATCTGGCGTCCCATCGCGATTGGGCTGAGCGCGATTAACCTCGTGGCCACAGGCTTTGCCGCTCAGGGAGGCGAGGGGTGGCATGCCGGGATTCACGCGGCGCTGGCGCTCGCCTTCGGGCTATGGGCGCAAAATCTCAGAGGCCGACCCTCGTCGCTCGACCAGGGTGAGATCCCCGCTCGTCTCGAGTCACTCGAGATCGAAGTGGGCAACCTGCGGCGGGAGCTGGGCGAGGCGCAGGAGCGGATCGACTTTACGGAGCGGGTGATGGCGCAGGCGCAGGAGCAGCGGCGAGTGGGACCGGAGAAGTAAGGAGCAACGCGAAGGGTACAGCGAGTTGAGTGGTCAGGCTGATGGACCGCGGTGGGCCGGGCAGTACCAAAAAGTGCGAGACCGGCCCCCACCCCTTGGGGGGAATATCAACCCGGTGAAAGTCAGCTTGGTAACCGTAGAAACCCGGAACCGGTGTCAGGCCCCGCTGACGACTGCAAATAAAACGCGAGCGCGCCCCCCAGCCCAAGGGGGAGTATTGACCCTATGAAGGTCCTCATGGTAACCGCCAGAACGCCGAACCGGTCTCAAATTCTCATGCTGCCACACCATCGTCGGAACCAATGCTTGCTTATCGTCATGCGCCTACTGACCGCCATTCCTCTCATCCTCCTTGCCTCATGGGCGACTCCCGCTCACGCCCAGGAATCTCCCATCCTCGGCTCCTGGCACGGCACATCAACCTGCGTTGACAAGGTGAAGTTCCCGGCGTGCAATGACGAAGAGGTCATCTATGACGTGACCACGGCGAGGGGAGACACGGTCACCTTGCGAGCAGACAAGGTGGTGAACGGAGCTCGCGAGTTCATGAACGAATCGCAATTTGTTCGGGGGGCCGATGGCTCGTGGACGGCGGAGATTGAGACCCCGCGATACCACCTTCGCCTCGTGATAGCCGTTGAGCGGGACGTCATGAAAGGCCGCCTCATGACGCTGCCGGATCAGGTGCTCGTACGGCGCATGTCCCTGCGGCGCGTCGGGACGGAATAGAACCCTCTCGTTGTAAGGATGTGGGGACGTGGCCCGTTCCCGGTCCCCGCTTCTCCCCGTTCACCGTTCACCGTTCACCGTTCACCGTTCACCGTTCATTATTGCTCAGCAGCCCCGCCCGATCCACCGGCTTCCCGCCTAGAATCACCTCCCGAATCCGTCTCGTGTCCTTGATATCGCGCCAGGGCTCGGCGCCCGGCTCGAGAATGATGAGGTTCGCGATCTTGCCGGCCTCGATCGAGCCGAGCTCGGCATCGTGCCCCAGGATGCGCATGGACTCGAGCGTCCCCACCCGGATCGCCTCCAGTGGAGTGAGACCAGCCGCTACCATGCGCTCCAATTCCAGATGCGCGCCCCAAGGGAATAGCGGCGCGTCACATCCCACGCCGAACAGCACGCCGGCATCGTGCAGGGAACGCATCTGTTCGATCATGAGGCGCCCCTGCCCGACGATCCAATACGCAGGATCCGACGCGCCGAAGGGTTTCAGATCGCGCTTCGCCGCGACCGTGAATGGCAGCACGTCGGGCCTTCGCAGGAAGTTGCTGTCAGCCATCCAGATCTCTTCCCAGGAGGTCAGCATGCTGGTCGGGATGACGGCAATCCGGCTCGCGTGCAACACGGCCGTGATATCCTCGTGCAACGGTGCGTTGAACCGCTCGCCGCAGGTGTTGCCTAAGTGCTCCTTCGAGTCCATTCCGGCGGCGAGCAAGGCGAGCGGAAGAATGCAATGCCCGGTAGTCCGCAGGCCGGCCCGATGCGCGGCGTCGATCAGCCGAGTCACCCCATTCCAGCCGTGGAAGGTCCGGATCTTCATGTGCTCGGCACCGTGCGCGAGCAGGAGGTCCACAGCGCGGCCGATCTGGCCGGGATCGCGCTCGGGTTCCAGTCCCTGCTCGATGCCATTGCTGAATGCCCAGTCGGTGTAGAGCTGGAACCCGCCGAAACTGGTCCACGGAAGGACCGCGTCACCCGAGAAGGATTCATCGGCTCGGGCCGCAACCGTCGCGAGATCGCTCCCCTGGTCTCGCAGTACGGTGACCCCGTTGTACAAGGCGCCGCGCATCTGTTGGGCACCGTCCTGATGCGAGTGCATGTCGGAGAGACCCGGCAGGAGGACCGCCCCGCCGGCGTCGATCGCCTGAGCATCTTTGGCCTTCAGGGTTCCCGGCGCTCCGATCTTCTCGATTCGGCCATTTCGCAGGAGGAGGTCCCGCGGCTCGGTCGGCGGGTTACCGGTGCCGTCCACGATGCGCGCATTAGTGATCAGGAGCGGCGGAGGCGTGGGGACGACATAGGTGACCGGCCAGCCGAGGCTCTGCACCTTTCCCGATCCGTCCCGGAGGTGAAGGCCGTCCGCCCGAGACATAGAGCAGCGACCCGTCGCGTGACGCGCTCATATACAACGCCGCATCGTCCCCCAGTGGCTCCGGTGTATCCAGGATCGAGTCGCCCCGAACCCGGGAGCGCATGACCCGATCGGCGTCTACATACGCCAGCGTACTGTCGTCGGTCCACCGGACCCAGGTCGCATCGAGCGGGAAGTTTCCCAGCTTGCGACGCTTGCCGTCGAGCGAAATGACCTCGGCCTTACTCGGGAGGAGAATGGAGAACGGGTCGCGGACCACCGGCCCGCCAGCATGACGCCAGGCCAGCAGACCGCGCGAGTCGCGCCGCCAGGTCGGCATGGTGGCGCTTTCGATCCCGATGGTCCATTCCCCGGCCGCGATAACGCCAAGATCCTTTCCCCGGCTCGGGTCAACCACATCGGGGACATCAGGGTTGACCGGCAGCACGACCAGGTGCGGGTCGGAGTCGGGGGACACGCGAATGAAGGCGATCCATTGGCCGTCGGGCGACCATTGAGGCACCACCTCGCGCCCGGGTAATTCGGTAAGCTGGATATCGTGTCCCGTCGCCAGCTCCATCAGATGGAGATCCTCGGCGCCCCACGAGCCAGCGGCGTACACCACACGATCCATCGTGGGAGCCCAATCCACGTCCCGCGCTCCTTCAGGAAGCCGGGCGACCTCCTTCGGCTCGCCGGTCGGAATCGGGATGATCCAGAGGCGGCGAAGCGCGATCATCGCGGCACGAGATCCGTCCGGCGCCAGGGCCAGTCCGGTCTGCCCTCGAGCCGACTGACGTGAGCCTGGCGTGGGAAAATGGCGCGCGGGAAGAGGCGTCACTTTGCGCGGAAAGGCGACGGTCGCCACGAACGGCACTTCCACTCTCCCGTTCCCTGCGACGGCGAGCCGCCGAAAACGGCCCCCGCTCACGAACAGCAGGGTGTCAGGCCCAGCCCAGCGCAGCCGGCGCGGAGTCAGCTCGGCTTCGTCGGTCAGCCGCCTCGGAAGCACCTTTTGGCAGCGCGCGGATCCAGACCTGCGCTCTACCCGCCGAATCGTTTGCCACGAAGGCGAAGTTATGGCCATCCGGCGAGGGCGATGGAGCGAGGACATCCAGAGTGGAATCGCCAACCAGCGCGCGGGTCCCTTTGGCGACGTCCACCGACCACAGCGCGCCACCGGTAACCGTGGCCGGATAGGAGCGCCGCGGCACGACAAGGTAGATCGTCCGGCCGTCCACGCTCCACGCAGGATCCCGGATGTTGTAGGAACCTTTCGTGCGGAAGGGCAGGAGCCGAACCTTGCCGCTGGCTACATCGAGAAGATGGAGCCATCCTCCTCCGACCACATGGTCGCCTTGACGCTCGGCGCTCTGGCGCACAAACGCGATAGTCCGGCCATCGGGCGACCATGCCGGTTGATCGTCCGACTCGGGAGCGGTGGTAAGACGATCGACGCGACCCGTAGCTACATCGAGCCGCCAGAGCCCGGGATGGCCCGCACGCTCGCCGGCAAAGGCCAGCGACTTCCCATCCGGCGAGAAAGCCGGGTCGCCGTCCTCGGCCGTGTCCCGGACCGCGTCAGTAACGGCGTGTGCGACACCACCAGCACCTGGCATGAGCCAGAGCTGGCCGAGCATGTCGAAGGCGATCTGGGTGTGATCGGGAGAGAGGTCGAAGGCGAGCCAAGTGCCTTCATGCACCGAGACGCTGATCAGCTCGGTCGTCGGGGCAGCTCCCTTCCCCGGGGTGCGGCAGGCCACGAGATCACCCAGCATCGCGAGGACGCCAAGGAGATGGGATGTCGAGGTCGTTCGCCACCCTGCGCGCCTACGGTGGGACATCCGCGTCCTCCCGGATGGGCGGGTTCGAACTGGCGACCAGCGCGCTATGAGCTAACGTAGGAACTGGATCGGTGCAAGTCCCGCTGGGAGGAAGCCGTCATGCGTCACCCGAGCCTGATTGTGCTTTTCCTGCTCGCCCTGGTGACCAGACCGGGGAAGAGCCAGACGTCAACGAGATATGTCATCTATCTGCATGGCCGGATCGTCGAGACGGAGCAGGATCGCCGGCCGACCGACGACACCTTCGGGACCTTCGAGTACGACGCCATCCTCGACAGCCTGCGTCGCCCCGGCTTCGTCGTGCTCAGCGAGCAACGGCCACCGCGAACCGACTCCGACTCCTTCGCCAATCATGTCGCGCAACAGGTGGACAGCCTCATTCAGAGCGGCGTATCCCCGAATGCGATCACGGTGATGGGCTTCTCCAAGGGCGGTTGGATCGCGATCCTCGCGTCGGCGCGTTTGCGCAATCCCGCGGTCTCGTTCGTCATCATGGCGGCCTGTGGTCCCTGGGCCCTCGACCGGCAGGATCTCTACGTCAGCGGACGTCTCCTGTCACTGTATGAGACCAGCGACTCTCTGGGCGTCTCCTGCGCTCCACTCTTTGCACGTCGGAGCCCTCGTTCTCAAACTCGTGAGATTGCGCTGAGCCTGGGGCTCGGCCACGGTACCTTCTTCCAGCCCCGCTCCGCCTGGCTTGGTCCCAGCGATTACCTGGGCCGAAGGGCTGGAGCCTTAGGGCCGTTTACCCCCGAAAACGTGTAGCACTTCAACTCAACCTGAAGCAATCATCTATCCCATGTCACTCCCAGCCACCCTCAAGAGTCAGTATTACGCCTCGCTCGCAATGCTCCGCGGGGCGATCGACGCCTGTCCCACCGAGCTGTGGAACAGCGATCGCTATGTGAATCCCTTCTGGCAGGTGGCCTACCACACGCTCTTTTATACCCATCTCTATCTTCAACCGGCGGAAGCCGACTTCGTGCCTTGGAAGCATCATCGCGAGGCACACAATCGTTTCGCCACGGGTCCGGATGAGGGGCTGATTCTCACCCCCTACTCCGTCGCCGAGATCCAGTCCTATTGCCACTATTGTCAGGGTATGGTTGACGCTGCCGTGGATCGCCTGGATCTCACGGCCCCGGAAAGCGGGTTCTACTGGTACCGGATGTCGAAGCTGGAACATCAATTCGTCAATCTCCGCCACATCCAGCATCACACCGGCCAGTTGGCGGACCGCCTCAGGCAGGAAGCCGATCGAGGCGTGGAGTGGGTCGGCGGGATGTCGAAACCAGCGAGCACCTGACTTTGGCCACCTGTACCAGTACCTGGCTGCACTGAAGCCAGCGAGGTGAATTGCTTCAACGCGAAGAATCGTCAGTACGCCTGGAGGTATCTATGTCCCACCGCAACGAGATTGACACGCTTCGAGCCGCCTGGAACGCAGAGGCGGAGAGCACAATCCGCGTACTCGAAGCACTCCCGAGCGACCAGTACGACTTCCGACCCGACCCCAAAGGCCGCTCCATCGGAGAGCTGGCGTGGCACTTGAGCGAAATTGACGCCTGCTTGAGCTTCGGGATCGCTGAGCATCGATTCCGTCTCGAAGACGAACCCCCGAACCTCAAACGCCCGCGGGAAATCAAGCTCCTGGCTCCCGGGTTTCGCCGGATCCACGAGGAGGCCGTGGCCCGCCTCGCGAACCTCAGCAACGAGCAGCTTGATGAGCCGGTCACCTACTTCGACGGGCAGCAGCTGACCGTGCGTGACGTGCTCTGGACCCAGCTCCTGCATCATCTGATCCACCATCGCGGGCAGCTCGTCTTGCTCTGCCGGCAGTCTGGCGGCACACCGCCGGGGCTGTTCGGTCCGAATCGGGAAGAGATGGAGGCGATACGAGCCCGGATGGAAGCCGTAAAGTCATGACCGGATTGCTGGCTCGCCATCGGCGATCTCGCTAGAATCCGGCATGGACTGGTTCATCAAGGCGTTCATCCGAGCTTCCCTGCTCTGGTTTGCCGCGGGCATCGTGCTGGGGCTGGCCATGGCCATTCATCCCGCCTGGGTCGTGTACCGTCCCGCCCACGCGCACATGAACGTGGCGGGGTTTCTCACCTTCCTTGTCTTTGGTGTAGGGTACCAGCTCCTCCCTCGTCTCTTTGGGGCACCGCTCTACAGCCGGCGAATGGCCATCGCCCATTTGTACCTCGCCAACCTCGGCTTGGCAGGCTTGGTCTTTGGTTTTCTGACCCCGAGGCTGGGCGGCTGGCCGCAGGCAGTCGGCGGGAGCCTCTACGCCCTGGGCGCCTTGCTTTGGGTAGGCAACCTCTGGCGGACATTCAACACGGCTGACGCCCGACAGCGCATGCGGGAACAGTCGGGGCAGCAGCTCCCCACCGTGGATCAGTAGGTGGATCCCCGCACCCGGCCTTCCAAGGACTAGCATGGACGTCCCGGACCGGGTGCGCCAAGCCCTCGCCGATCGCTATACCGTCGTCCGTGAGATCGGCCGCGGTGGCATGGCGGTGGTCTACCTCGCGCAGGATCTCCGCCACAACCGCCCCGTGGCACTGAAAATTCTCCTCGCCGACGAAGCCTCCCCGCACGCTCCCGAGCGTTTTCAGCGGGAGATCTTCTTCGCCGCACGACTGCAGCATCCTCACATTCTGACTGTGTTCGATTCGGGCGAGCTCGGCGGCACCGAAGGTGGTGCGCGGCAGCTCTGGTACACCATGCCGTTCGTCGAGGGGGAGGCGCTGCGCGAACGGATGCACCGGATGGGCAAGATTCCGGTGGAGGAGGCTCTCCGGATTACCGGCGAGGCCGCGTTGGCACTCGACTACGCCCATCAGCAGGGTGTCGTCCACCGCGACATCAAACCGGAGAATGTCCTGCTCACCCGCGATGGCCTGACCCTCGTCGCCGATTTCGGCATCGCCCGAGCCCTCGACGCCGAAGACAATCTGACTCGCACCGGAATCACCATCGGTTCTCCCCTCTACATGAGTCCGGAGCAAACCGATGGCCGTGAAATAGACCCCCGAGCCGACCAGTATGCTCTCGCGTCGGTGCTTGTTCGAGATGCTGTCTGGTGAACCGCCCTTCACCGGCCAGACCCTCCATGCGGTCGTGGCCAAGCGGATCGCCGACCCGACACCGAGCGTCACGACCTTGAACCCGGAAGTCCCAGCCGCGGTTGACGACGCGATCCAAAGGGCGCTGGCACCCGAGCCGAATGACCGCTTCGTCACTATTGCAGAATTCGCCCGGGCGCTGCACGGGCCGTCGCGGCCATTCGCGGCAAGAGCTCGACGTGAGTCCGTCTCGGATGGTCCGGTCCGGCGCCGTCCAGTGTCCGGTGTGCTCCTGGCGCTGCTGTTGGGAATTCTCATCGGCGGTGGAGCACTGTTTGCCTGGCGCCGAATCGCCGGCCGTGCCGAGCGCACCAAGGTCATCGCCGTGCTCCCCTTCGAGAATCTGGGAGACTCGGCCGATGCCTACTTCGCCGACGGTGTCGCCGACGAGGTCCGGACCAAGCTGGCCCAGGTAGGAGAGCTCGAGGTGATCGCCCGCGGCAGCTCGATCGAGTACGAGCATCCCACCAGCGGACCCACCGAAATTGCGCAGGAACTGGGCGCCGACTACCTGCTCACCGGTACGGTGCGGTGGGAAAAGGGTGCTGGAACCAATCGGGTGCGGGTTACTCCCGAGCTGGTCGAAGCGCGCCAAGGCAAGGCGGCACGCACCCGCTGGGTGCAGCAATTCGATGCCTCACTCACCGACGTCTTTCAGGTCCAGGCCGACATCGCGACCAAGGTGGCCAATGCGATGGGAGTCGTCCTAGGCGACAGCTCCCGACGCGAGCTCATGGCCAAGCCGACCGAGAACCTTGCCGCGTACGACGAGTTCCTGAAGGGGGAGGCGCCGCCGGCGTGATGAAGAACGATCAGGCGAGTCTCCGGCAGGCGATCACTTTCTACGAAAGTGCGGTGGCGCTCGACTCCACCTTCGTCCAGGCCTGGAGCCAACTGTCCCGGGCGCGGAGCTCACTCTATTCCAACGGCGTTCCGGTGCCGGAACTGGGCGAGCAGGCCCGGGTCGCGGCGGAGCGCGCCCGCCAGCTCAAGTCGAAGGATCCCTCGGTCTATCTCGCGACCGGCGACTACTACGGTAGCGTCAACCCGATCGACAACGAGCAGGCGGTCGCCGCATACGAAGAGGGACTCCGGCTGGCACCCGACAACGTGGACCTCCTGGGTGCCGCGGCGATCACGGAAACCAGCCTGGGACGCTGGGACGGAGCGGCATCGCGTCTCGCCCGCGCCACACTCCTGGATCCGCGCTCGGCGAACACCTTCCGCCGGCTTCGCTCGTCCAAGCCTTTCTGCGGAATTACCCGGCCGCGGATTCCGCCGCCGACCGCGCGATCGCACTGGCGCCCACCAATCCTACCATTGTTCGGTGAAGGTGATGATCGCGCTGGCTCGCGGCGATCTGGACAGCGCCCGCGCAGTGGTCAGGAGGACCGAGATTACAGATCGATCCCGGAACGCTGTTGCCCTTCATGGCCTTACTACCAGGATCTCTACTGGGTGCTGGACGACGAACAGCAACGACAGGTACTCGCGGCGTCACCCAATTGCATTCGACAATGACCGGGCTGGCTGGGGCATCGTGCGGGCCGAGATCTACCATCTCCGCGGGGACCGTGCCCACGCGAGCGATCTACGCCGACTCGGCCCGACTGGCGTTCCTGGAGCAGACTCGGTCGGACCCGGACGACGGGCAGCGCAGGGTCCTGCTGGGACTCCCGCTCGCCTATCTGGGACGGAAGGCACGATGCGGTGCGCGAGGGGCTTGCCGGCGTAAAGCTCATGCCGATCAGCCAGGAGGGCTTTCCGGGCCCTACGTCCAACTCCAGCTGGTGCGGATCTATCTCCTGGTGGGGGAGCCGGAGAAGGCGTTGGACCAGCTGGAGCCGCTGCTCAAGGTGCCGTTCTACCTGTCGCCGGGGTGGCTCAGGATCGATCCGACGTTCGATCCGGTGCGGAAGAACCCGAGGTTTCAGGCCTTAGTGGCGAGTGGGAAGGACTGAGGACTGGGCTTACGCGGCACCCTTTTCACCGAATGCATTCTGGGTAGGTTCCTCTTGTTGTCCCGCAGTAACGTCACCGCATACCCAAAAGGCCTGGAGGTCCCTATGGCCGTCGCCAAGATAACGGAGATTAGTTCCTCATCGTCAAAGAGTTTCGAGGACGCGATCAACGCCGGCATTGCGCGGGCCGAAAAGACCCTGCGCAATCTCACCGGAGCATGGATCAAGAGTCAGAAGGTCGTGATCGTCAAGGGAAAGATCACGGAGTACCGCGTGTTGCTGAAGGTCACTTTCGTGCTGACGGACTAGTGCGGACCTGGCTCTGGCCACCTCGCTGGTACTCAGCCGAGGATCCCTCCCAGCGCAAAGGAGAGGAGCAGGAGGAGGAGGACCAGCGAGGTGATCAGGGCGTAAGTGCGGTCTCGCTCTGCCACGAAGGCGAAGATCGACACGAGGACCCGGGCGAGCGGCGTCGCGATGAGGATGAGGAGTCCCAACGCCACGATCGCGTGGCCCTGGAGCGCTGCGGCGTCGCGGAGAACGTCCCCCACCGTGCGGGGCACGGCCGCGCCCGGATGGGTCAGTCTGTCCAGGTCCCCCGGAGTGACCAGGTAGCTCGGGTGGTGCGCGAAGGTGACCAGGATCCCCACCAGAATGAATCCGATACTGGCGAGGACACCGATCCGCAGAACGTTGCTGATCGCCCGCTCTACGTTCTTCACGTCCTCGCCCCCTTCAGCAGCATCTGCACCGAGACCCAAATCAGCAGAAGCACGAACACAATTCTGATGCTCCGGCTCTCGAGACGACCCAGGAGCCGAACCCCTACCTGAGCGCCCAAGCAGGACTCCGACCGCCACCGGCCCGGCGACGAAAGGATCGATGTCGCCTCGCATGAAGTAGACTCCGGCGCTCGCCGCGGCCGTGACCCCGATCATGAAATTGCTGGTTGCCGCAGAGACCTTGAGGGGAAGTCCCATCGCCAGGTCCATCGCCGGCACCTTCAGCGCACCCGACCCGATCCCCAGCAGGCCACTCACGATGCCGGCCACGTACATGAGGCCCAGTCCGATCCGGGTCCCCGAGACCCGGTAAGGAATCTCCCGGGACAACGCCTCATCGTAGTAGCTGCTGTGGAGACGGAGCCAATCGGCCCAAGGCGCGCGCCGCGCCGGCCGGCTGTCGTCATGCCCGAGTTTGCGGAACATCATGATGGCGGAGTACGCCATCACCACCCCGAAGATGATGTAGAGCGTCTTGCTGCCCACGCGCCCCGCGAGGTAGGCGCCGGTCATGGCACCGGTCGTGGTGGCCAGCTCGAGCACCATGGCAACCCGAAGATTGGTCAGCCGGTCCCGCACGTAGGTAACGGCCGCTCCGCTCGAGGTGGCGATCACCGATACGATGGAGGCGCCGATCGCATAGCGGATGTCCACGTGGAACCAAAGCGTGAGCGCAGGAATGATCAGAAGCCCACCGCCAAGCCCAAGCAGGGCGCCGAGGGTCCCGGCGACAACCGAGACCACGAACGCGAGAAGGACGAAGAGGAGCGGGGTCATGGGGGTGAAGAATGGGGGGAAAGAGGGATCAGTGCAAAGGACTGTGGACTGAGGACTGAGTACCTTCCTCGTTCTCAGTCTCAGTCCTCAGTCCTCAGTCCTTCAACCTCGACCCTCCGCATGCCCGGCCTCCAAGACCTCATCGCCAAAGACGCCGTCCTCGACACCATCAATCGCCTCTTCATCGGCACCGATTCCCGTGACTGGGCCATGGTGCGCGATGCCCTGGCCCCGAGGCTTCACGTGGACATGACCTCGCTTGCCGGAGGCCAGGCGGCGGAAATGACCGGCGCTGACCTGGCCGCGGCATGGGAGACGGGATTGAAGCCCATTCAAGCGGTCCATCACCAGACCGGTAATTGCCGGGTCAACGTTCTGGGCGATGAAGCCGAGGCGTTCTGCTACGGAACGGCAACGCACTACCGGCCGACAAAGAGCGGACGGAATGTCCGGACCTTCGTGGGCAGCTATGACTTTCGGCTGGCCAAGCTTGAAGGGAGATGGAGGATTACCAGTTTTCGCTTCAATCTCAAATACGTGGATGGCAACCTTGAGTTAGAGAAGGCTGAGTAGTTCCCTGTTCCCTGTTCCCTGCTCACCGTTCACCGTTCACCGTTCACCGCTCACCGCTCACATTCAGCTCGGCCGCGGCCTCCCGATCCACCAGCCAGCGCACTCTCTTCGACCCACGAGCGATGACCCCCGCTGGCGAGAGCTCCCGTTCGGCCCTCTCATGCAAGACTTGATTCAGACGAGCAGCCTTACTGGTCCCCGAAACGAGGAAGACGACCTCTCGACTCCGGGTGATGAAGGCAGGCGTGAGAGTAACGCGCCACGCCCCAAGGGCCGCGATCGGTTCCGCCAGGGCCCAGCGGACTTTCTCATGCACGGCGGCCTGCCCTGGGAATAACGAGGCGGTGTGCCCATCCTCCCCCAGACCCAACAGGATGAGATCGAGACCATCGCTGAGCCCGAAGCTCTCGTGAAGCGAATCCTCGTAGGCGGCTGCGGCATCCACCGGCGGGTCCTCTCCCCGAATCCGGTGGACTTGGTTCGGGGGTACGGGAACCTTATCGAGCAGCGACTCCTTCGCCATTCGATAGTTGCTCTGTGGGTCATCGGGCGGCACGCACCGCTCATCTCCCCACCAGACGTGCACCGACTCCCAGTTGACCTGGCTTGCGAATTGGGGGGTAGCGAGCATCTGGTACGCCGCTCGCGGGGTCGAACCGCCGGCGAGGGCAACCGTAAACCGCTTACGGTTTTTGCCGGCAACGATGGCCGCGCGCACGAAACGTTCGGCGACTCGCCGCGCCAGATCCTGCGGATCATGCAGGATCTCGACTCCCTTCACCCCGCCTCCGGTCAGCCCCTCGTCCAATGACTTGTGCCCGCCTCCCCTGCAACGATCAGATCGGTCGCGAGGCCAAGGAACAGGCCATGTTCGACGATCCCGCCACGGGCCGCAAGCAACCCCGCGAGCTCGGCGGGACGCAGCAGCGGGCCGAAGTCCGCATCGAGGATCAGATTCCCGTGGTCGCTGTGGAACGGCTCACCCCGCTCGTCCTGCCGGAGTGCGACCCGCGCACCCAGCCCTTCGAGATAATCGGCCTGAGAATGCCAGCAGAAGGGAAGCACTTCAACCGGTAGGGGATGCCGGGTGCCGAGGTGGGGAGAGAGTTTGCCCTCGTCCACCACGATGATTTCCCGGCGACTGACCTGGGCGAGGACCTTTTCCCGGAGCAGCGCCCCTCCCCCACCCTTGATCAGGTTGAGTTCGGGATCTACTTCGTCGGCGCCGTCGATCGTGAGGTCGATGCTGATTGGATGCTCCGCCGGGTCGAGCATCGGGATGCCCAGGCGGCGGGCCAGTGCCGCCGTCGCCCTGGAGGATGGAACACAGCGCACACCGCGGAGCAGACCGCTCTCGAGCAGCGTGCCGATGCGGTGCACGGCCAACGAAGCGGTGCGACCCGTCCCCAGCCCGACGACCATGCTGGAATCCACGAACTCGACGGCGCGCTCCGCGGCCGCTCGCCGATAACGCTGGACGAGTTCCGTGGCACCTTCCGACAACACCCGTCGGGTCATGAGTGAGCCGGTCCCGCCGCCCCTTCCAGTGCATGAGCTTTGGAGTCGATCCGTCCCAGGAGCTCATTCCAGGAGGCCGTGAACGCCTCGATGCCTTCCTGTTGCAGCCTCTCCGCCAGCGCGCCGATGTCGACTCCAATCTCCTCGAACCGATCCAGCACCGTCTCGGCATTCTCGTTGCTCCGCGACAGGACTTGCTCGACTCGACCGTGCTGGGCGAAGGCCTTGAGTGTCGCATCGGGCATGGTGGTGATCGTCTCCGGTGCGACCAGCGCCTGGACGTACAGGACGTCCGAGGCACCGGGATCCTTGGTCCCGGTGCTGGCCCACAGCAGCCGCTGGGTCCTGGCACCGGCGGCTGCCAGCCTGAGCCAACGAGGCGAATCGAGCAGCTCGCGGTAGGCCCGGTAGGTACTCATCGCGACGGCGATGCCCAGCCGGTCGTGCAACTCCGGCGGGGCTTGTTTCGCCACCGCCTGGTCCCAGCGGCTCACGAACAACGATGCCACTGAAGGGACCCGCGGGCTCAGACCCGCTTCGACCCGCCGCTCGATACCCCTGATGTAGGCCTTCGCCGAGGCGAGATACTGCTCCCGGGAAAAGAGCAGCGTGACGTTGATCGGAATACCGGCGAAGATGGACTCCTCGATCGCAGGAACTCCTTCCGGTGTTCCGGGGATCTTGATGAAGAAGTTGGGCCGGTTGGCATGATCGTGGAGAAATGCCACTCGTTCCACGGTCTTCTTCGTATCCCGCGCCAGCAGGGGGGAAACCTCCATCGAAACCCAGCCATCTTCGCCAGCCGAAGCCTCGAAGGTCGGCTGGAAGAGATCGGCGGCATTACGGAGATCTTCGAAGGCAAGCTCGAGGAAGAGGGCCTCGCCCAGGACCCGTCTCCTCGCGTTCAGCTGGATCGCGGCGTCGTAGGCACTGGTCTCTCCGATGGCGTGATCGAAGATGGTGGGGTTCGAGGTGAGTCCGGTGACCGAGAAATCGTGGATGTAGCGCCGCAGCGTCCCGCTGGTGATCAAATCGCGGGTGATGTTGTCGAGCCAGATCCGCTGCCCAAGTTCATTCAAGAGTTGAGTCTGTTTCATGTATGTCCTCCAATCCGCAGCCGCAGCGGGTGAACGCTCCGGGCCGAGGAACCCTGTGGTCATTCACACCCGCAACGCGCGTCCGGATTGTGCCAGCCACCTCCGTCCATCAGGCGATTGGCCTCCTCCGGTCCCCAGCTTCCGGCGCCGTAGCGAACCGGCGGCGCCCCGGTACCCAGCACCGGGTCCACCACCCGCCACGCCGCCTCGATCATGTCCTCCCGGGCGAAGAGCATCTGGTCGCCCCGCATCGCGTCGCCCAGGAGTCGCTCGTAGGGGCGAATCTCGTCCCCATTCTCGTGACAGGCGACAAGACTCACGTCCTCTCCCACCATCGCTTCTCCCGGGCGTTTGGCCCGCGCACCCAAGCTCGAGGACGACGTGGGGACTCAGGCGGAATCGGATATGGTTGGGAGCGCCTGAGGAGACATCGATGAAAAGCAGGTGCGGGGGGTATTTGAGCTCCACCAGGACTTCGGTCGCGGTGACCGGCAGGCACTTCCCGGTCCGGATATAGAAAGGAACGCCGGCCCAGCGCCAGCAGTCGAAGTGCAGCCGAAGCGCCGCGAACGTCTCCACTTCCGAATCGGGAGCGACGCCCTGCTCGCAGCGGTAGGTCTCGTATTGCCCCCGAACCACTTCTGAGGGATCCAGCGGCCGCATGGTCTTCACCGCCTGAGCCTTCGCGTCGCGGACCGCTTCCGGATCGCGACCGGCGGGCGGCTCCATGGCGAGCAGTGCCGCAATCTGGATCAGGTGATTCTGCACCACGTCGCGCACCGCGCCGGCTTCTTCGTAGAAACGGCCTCGTCCCCTGATGCCGAAGTGCTCCGCCATCGTGATCTGCACCCGCTCTACGTAATTGCGGTTCCAGATCGGCTCGAGAAACGAGTTCGCGAAGCGGAAGTACATCAGGTTCAGCACCGGCTCCTTCCCCAGGTAGTGATCGATCCGGAAGATCGCGTCGTCGGGAAAAAACTCCTGCAGCGTTGCGTTGAGGCTCCTGGCACTCTCCAGGTCCCGGCCGAAGGGCTTCTCGACGATCAACCGGCCACCTTGAGCGTCACCCGACTTGGCGAGTCCCTCCGCGACGGTGCGAAACAGGCTGGGCGGGATCGCGAGGTAGAAGAGCGGGTGCTTCGCACTGCCCAGTGCCCCCCGCAGCCGGTCGTACGTCCCCGGGTCCTGATACTCTCCTTCGACGTAGCGAAGCAGCTCGGCAAGTTTGGCGAAGGCCCCCTCGTCCACCTTGCCGTGATGCTCCAGACTCTCCCGCGCCCGGGCCTTCAGCCGATCGGCGGTCCAGCCGGAGCGCGCCACGCCCAGGATCGGCACGTCCAGGTGGTCCCTTCGGACCATGTCATATAGTGCGGGAAAGATCTGCTGGTAGGCGAGGTCTCCGGTCACACCGAAGAGAACCAGGGCGTCCGAGCGAGGCATCATGGCTGATGGCCCGGCCCTTTCTCGACGTGGCCTCCGAATTGGAACCGCATCGCCGACAGCAATTGATCGGCGAACTCCGCCCCCTCGCGTGAGCTGAAACGCTGGAACAGCGCCGCGCTCAAGACGTGAGCCGGGACCCCTTCATCAACCGCGGCAGCCAGCGTCCAGCGACCCTCACCCGAATCGGAGACTCGACCGCTGAAGCCGGCAAGCTCGGAATCTCGGTACAGCGCCTGTGCGGTGAGATCGAGCAGCCATGACGCAATCACACTCCCCCGCCGCCACACCTCGGCGATCTCCGCCAGGTTGAACTCGTAGCGGTACAGCTCGGGTTGCTTGAGCGGTGTCGTCTCCGCGTCGGCGCTCCGCTCCTGCATTCCGAGGTCGGCATGACGGAGCACATTGAAGCCCTCCGCGTAGGATGCCATCAGGCCGTATTCGATCCCGTTATGCACCATCTTAACGAAGTGTCCCGCTCCAGCGGGCCCGCAGTGCAGATAGCCCAGCTCGGCCCGATGCGGAGCACCATGGCGCTCTGGTGACCGTGAGGCCGCGTCGAGGCCGGGAGCCAGCGCCGCGAAGATGGGATCCAGTAATTCGACAGTCTGGTCTTCCCCTCCGATCATCAGGCAGTAGCCCCGTTCGAGCCCGCGTATCCCGCCGCTGGTGCCCACATCCAGGTAGTGCACACCTCGCGGGCGGAGTTCCGCGGCACGCCGGATGTCTTCGGGGTAATGGGTGTTCCCTCCGTCGATGATGAGGTCGCCCGAGGAGAGCAGTGGAGCGAGATGGGTGATCTGGTCATCCACCAGGGCGGCGGGAAGCATCAACCAGACCGGGCGGGGCGGCTTGAGCTGATTCACGAGAGACGCCAGGGAATCGGCCTCAACGGCGCCTTCCTTTGCCAGGCCGGAGCGGGCTTCCGGCTTCACATCGTACACGACGCAGTGGTGTCCAGCCCGGAGCAGGCGCCGCACCATGTTGGCACCCATCCGTCCCAAACCGATCATGCCCAGCTCCATTGGCAGCTCCTAGGTTGCGAACAGCGCCGGCGGGCCAGAGGTGTTCGAGCCGAAGTCGTAAAGCACGGCGCCAAGTATTGCGCTGCGGGTGAGGACGACATGAACCGGCAGGTTCGTCAGCAGCCCGGCCAGCCGCCCCTTCTTGATGAAGCTCTGGAGGAAACGCCCCTCACCCAAGACCGGCAGAAGTCGTGGTGGAATTCCACCCGCGAGATAGACGCCGCCAGTCGCAAGAACTCGCAGCGCGAGATTTCCTGCCTCGGCCGCGAGAATCGAGACGAACATTTCAAGTGCTGCCGCGCTGAGCGGATCGGGGGTTGGCCTTTGAAGTCCGGCTTGAGTGATCATGGCTGCGGGGTCTGCCGCGTTTACGATGAGAGCCGCCGTCTCTCGGCTCGATGTGAAGTGTCCGGCACGGCGGAGGTAGTCGTAGATCCGGATGATCCCCGGCCCGGAGCAGACGCGTTCTACGCTGACGTGGTCGAACTCCTGTCGGAGATCCTGCAGCAGGCCGATTTCGAGCGGGGTAGTTGGAGCAAAATCTCCGTGGCCGCCCTCGGAAGGATGGGGCACATAGCGAAAGGAGTCCCAGGTAAGGAAAGCCTCGCCCAGCCCGGTTCCCGGCGCGATGACCGCAATGGCGCCCCCATCGGCTGGAGTGCCTTGATTGAGGATGTGGAGGTCGCCCGGGGTAAGCGTCGGAATAGCGCGGGCGATCGCTTCGAGGTCATTGATGAGGCGCACCGACTCCAGGCCCAGCTCTTCGGCCAGGCCTCTCTCGTCGAGCACCCACGGCAGGTTGGTGATTTTGGTCCGGCCGTCGAGCACCGGCCCCGCGACCGCGAAGCAGGCGCGATCAATCGGAAGCTCGTTCGTGGCGAGAAACCGGCGAACGAGTGCGGCGAGACTCTCGCCATCGCCGCTCGCATAGGAAGCGTGCGCCAGCGGGGCGCGCGGGCCCGACTCCTGACTGAAAATGCCCAGCGCCGTCTTAGTGCCGCCTACATCTCCTGCCAAAAGCATTGCGACATCCCACCCCTTCAAACGCGACTACAACGACCGCATCCTTTCGCATGGTAGTCGTGTGCGAGGCGTTTTGGAATGGCGGGCGTTTCGGTGAACGGCGAACGGGGAGTGTCATCCGAGCGAGCGTAGCGAGAGAGGAATCCCAATGCGTGGTCTCACGGCCAGGCACGAGATTCCTCGCTTTGCTCGGAATGACAACTGTCTTCCTTCCCGTTCACCGTTCACCGCTCCCGCTTTCTAAAACCGAAACCCCGTCCCCACCGAGAAAATCGTCCCCTCCTCGCTGTGCGCCACGTCCAACCGCGCCACGACTTCGTCGAGCCCCGGCAGCCAGCCTAAGGACGGCGACGCCCAGAGTCCCCCGCCGAAGTCGGCGTGAAGTTTGGATGACGATTCTCCCTGATTCCACACTCTGCCCCCGTCGCCGAAGGCGAGGACACCAAGATCGGCGGAGATGAAGTTGACGTTGAAGCGGAACATTCTCACCCGGGTCTCGATACTGCCGTAGGCCGAGCCACGGTCGCCGGAGAAGCGGTCGGTGCGAAAGCCGCGGAGGGTAAGTGGACCACCGACGCGCGCGGCCTGGCGGAAGGGCGGCGCTCCGGTGAGCAGGACTCCACCCAATCGTGTCGCCAGCACGAGGCGGCGCGATTGGCCGATTCCCCAGAGCGCCCGTCCTTGCGCGGAGATGCGACCGAATCCTCCCTGGTCCAGATCCATCCAGCCCGGAGCGCCGATCACCTCGAGGATTGCCTGGTAGCGCACCGGCTCTCGGACCGACTGGAGCGTGGAGTATTCCAGGCTTCCGCCTACGCCGGCGAAGCTGAAATTCCCGGAGCCGTAGGGATGCTGTTGCGCGATGAGCGTGGTGCTGCCGGTGGTGTCGGTGCTGCCGAACGAGATGAAGGGGCCCGCCTTGAAGGCCAGCTCCCGCCGGGAGGAAATCGAGATGCCGGCACCCAAGGCGACCTCGCGGACCTGGACCTCGTAGAAATCCTGATCTCTGGTTTGTTGAGTCTCGTTGCCGTAACCGAAGAAGCGCACCACGTCGATCCCCGTAGCCTTGCCCGTTAGTAAGAGGTGGAGATTCCTCAACACGTCCCGACGCTCGAACTCCAGAAGCACCCTCGCACCCGCCGGCTTGGTCGCGAAGGTGAACGCACCTCGGAGCTGCTGGCGATAATTCTTCTCCTCGAAACCTTGCCAGTCGCGATGGGCGCGGATCCCCGCCACGACCCCCAGGTCTGCACTGTATCCCAGCTGTACCCCGGACTTGGTCGCAGCGCCCCAGTCCATCGGCTCCGGCGGATAGCCATCGCGCTCCCATCGGATCCGACGGCCTGTGGCCCGTGGCACCACCCGCACTCCACCCGGCGGATCCACCCGGGTGCTATCGGACTCGGCGTAAAGCACCACCCGTTTGGTGGAAGGCCCTTCCCGCTCGAGGGCCACATTCCCCGAGCGGGAGGTGATGCGCACTCCCGTTCCCCCGTGTTCAACTCCAATGAGCTGGACAGAATCCTGGCCGCCTTCGAGGTGGAGTCTTATCTCCTCCGTCTCTTCGCGGGAGAATTGGCGATGAAAAGTCTCGACTCCGCCGGCCACGGCGAGGATCTCCACGGCTCCCTTGTCGGACCGCCGGACGGTCACCTTTTCGTCGGCATCAGATAGGACCAAGTCCGGGTAGTGATTGATGATGTAGTAGAACTGCTTGACGATTTTGGGCAGCAGGTCGCGACGAGACGCGATCCCGGTGAGGAGGAGCGACTGGGAAGCCACGCGTTGCGACTCGGGGAGCAGCGCGATGGCCTCCTCGATCCGATCGTTGGTCAGCGATTGAGCCAGCGCGGATGACACGCTGTCCCATGCGGGCCGATCGAGCCAAACCAAAAGCTGGCGGTCGAGGTCATATCCTCGATCGACCAGCGGCCCCACCTTCGGCATCTTCGGACCAAAGACCTGGTGGCCTGGTTCGTACTGGTTGAGGACCGCCGCGTTCCAACCCTGAGCGCGAAGGAACGCTTCTTCCTGACGAATCGCGATCGGCACCCAGCGCCCCACACTGCCGCTATCCGCCGCCAGGCCCCAAAGCCAATGCTCGGGACTTCGGTCGCGATCGCCGACCAGTACGTCGAGGAGACGGGAGGCGAGATACCGCTCCGTCGCGACTCGGGTCGTGGGATCGAGCCGAAGTTGCTCGAGCAATGCGGCCGTGGTGATCACCCGTGAAAACCTGCCGTAGGGCTCCCCGTCGAGCTCGGGAGCCCCCTCGACCCAGACCGGCCGGCCTCGCAGCGAATCGAGGAGATGGAACGAGTCGGTCGCAGCGCGGAGAACCACCAGCATCGGCTGAATCGCGTCCAGGCCGACACGCTGATACAACCCAGCTGCCACGAGCGGAGCCGTGGGGTGTACGTTGGCGACGAGATCCCGAAGGAGATTGTTGAACTCGGTATCGCGCAGGTTCCTGGGCAGCAGCGCGGTGACGGGATCTCGATCTACCGGAAGGATTCGAAGTGCCCTGCCGTCTGCTCCTCGCGCGATGACGACGTTGCCGAGGGGTCCGTTATCCGGCGCGAACGTGACCTGTCCCCCACCGAGCTGATCGGCGTTGGCCACCGTCAGGCACACGGTATCCGCCCAGAGCGCACGCCATCCCGCCCCGCGCGCGAGACCCGGGCCCTTGGGCTCCGCCAATCGCGGGCTGAGAACGACCGCGGCGGAGTCGGGAGGCTCTCCCGACGGGCGTTGAGTACCGCTCGCGGCAACGCAACCGCCGACAACCAGGAGCCAGAGCAACGCGGGATTCCGGGAAGGTGTTCATTAGTGAGAGCAGAATAACAAAAGCGCGAAGGGGGAAAAGGGAACAGGGGAAAAGGAACGGTGGACCTCGCTTCGCTCGAGATGAGGTGGTCCCTCACCTTTCCCTTCTTCGATTCCCCTGTTCCCGGTTCCCTGTTCCCTTTTCCCGCTTTTCCCTCACTATACTTGTCCCCACGCGAACGTGGCGGAACTGGCAGACGCGCAGGACTTAGGATCCTGTGGGGTAACCCTTCCGGGTTCGACTCCCGGCGTTCGCACTCAACGACTTAGGGCCTCCCAACTCGGGAGGCCTTTTCGTGGATACGGCTGTTGCATGTCACTGTCGCCGTGGGAAAGGCCGTTGCTCAGGCCCGACTCCTTAGCCGAGGAACCTGCTGGCCCGCCCGCGCGGGCCGAGGTGTCGTTCGTCCCGTCGAGCGTGGCGCTGAACAGCGCCACTAGCAAGATCGAGATCCGAGGAGAGCTAGCCCGTGGGCAGGGCGGAGACCACCGGAGAGCGTCTGGTTGTGGGTTTACTTCATGAATCCGACCGAGACGTACAACGGGCAGCCCATGGGCGGGGGCCGGTCCGACGAGCCCATTGAACTGGTTCATCCATTCGGCGCAGGGGACACGGCGCGAATTATGGCGCGCGGTCCATTCCATTGGGCGACCAACTCGGACGCCCCGCAGACCGACTCTTACGCCCGCTCTCGGTCGGCGCGCTCGGCTTACGGCGTAGCCGCGACCGCCGCGGCCGCGTTGAGCAGGCCCGCGCCCGTCGCGTCGGCGCCCCAGCAGATCTCTTCCGGCGGCGGAGAGAGCGGCACCAGAATGACCTGCCGGCACCCCGCGCCCAGAGGCACCGCCGAGCCCTCGATGATCGACTCGGCCTGTGCCTCGGTCAGGGTGGGGTTCTTCTGCAGCATCAGCGCGATGGTGCCGGTCACGTGCGGCGCCGCCTCCGAAGTGCCGCCGAGGAAGAAGAAGTCGGTCTGGCCGCGCTGGAGCTGATACGGCCCAACGACCCACGAGCCCGGGGCGGCGATGTCGAGATCCTGCCCGTTGAGCTGCCGGCCGGAGAAGGCGGTGATGTAGAAGTCGCTCACGCTGGTCGGGTCGCCCACGTCCTGAGTGAACCACCAGTTGATATCCGGCACCCACTCGTGGGTCCAGCCACTCGCGGCTGCGGAGATGACCTGCGGCAGTGCGCCGGGGTAGCCCATGCCATTCTCACCCCCGTTGCCGGCGGAGAAGACCAGCAGCACTCCCTGTTGGAGCGCGAAGTTGACGGCGGCCTCGACCAGGGGGTCGTTCCCCCCACTGCCCCAGCTGTTGTTCACCACCAGCGGCTGCCCCGCGAGCGGCCCCTGCTTGAGCTCCGCGAAGTAGAGCAGGCCCGCGGCCGCGACCGAGCTGGGGAAGCCGCAAGGGCTGGGATTCTGCGACGTCGGGCTCCCCTGGGTGCTGAGCTTTACCGGGATGACCGTCGCCTGTGGCGCGGTGCCCTGGAACCGCACGGTACCGACGACCTGATACCCCAGCACCGTGCTGGTCACGTGCGTGCCGTGGGCACAGACGTCGTGCTGCCAAGCGTCGCCGGCCCGCTGGGTGACGTTGCCCGCGTCAACCGCGCCGCCGCCGGTGAAGGTGGTGGCGTACTGGGTGGCGATGCGGTCGGTGGGGAAGTATTGCGGCCAGGTGTAGAGCAACCCGGTGTCCAGGATGCCGACCCAGACGCCGGCGCCCGTCTGCACGACACCCCGCGTCGCGCTCAGCGGCGAGACGGTCGCGTTGATCGCGTCCTGATCCCAAGTGCTGAAGCCACCGGTAAAATCCGAGACGGGCACGAGAGGGGTGTTGGGCGGGAAATCGATCTCGGCGTCGAGTGCCGCGCCCTTGACGAAGGGCAGGGCCTTCACCGCAGCGAGCTGGCCGGCCATGGCCGCCAAAGTGAGGCCGTAGATCTGCGGGAACTGCTTCTTCACCCGGCCGATCGCGTTGAGCTGCGCGAGCTGGGCGCTCGTTGCCTTGCCCTTGAGGACGACGTTGATGCCGACTTGGCCAGAGGATGCGGCGGATGCTAACGACTGCGAGGAAGGAGTGGCGGGTTGGGTGGTCTCATCGCTACAGGCAGCAAGCAATACGAGGCAGCCTGCTGCGAGTGTAAGGAAGCGGGAGTTCATCAAGGCCTCCAGGGGGAAAGCCTCAACGCCGGGAGCCACAGCGAGCAACCGTCGCGTGCGCGTCCGGCGGGGCTGTTTCATGCTACGGCGAGCGGGAGGACCACGCAAGTCAGTTGGTTACGACAGCGGAGCGCGAGCCGCAGAAGAGTGCAACAAGTTGCAACAGCCCTGTGGGGAAACCTTTCCGGGTTCGACTTCCGGCGTTCGCATTTTGGCCCCCACTCGAGCATGTTGGGTCCATCGACTCGCACCAAGAGGTCCGGCATGTTCAAGTCCGGTAGCCTGTGGCCTGCAATCCTCGCGACTACCCTCGCGGCCCAGGGCTGCAACCGGGTCACCAAGAACGTCTCCTACGATCCCGCCGGCACCGACTCGCTTACAGCACTCGACATTTACCCGCCGAGGTTTGGCGGGCATCATCCGGTCGTCATCTTCATTCACGGCGGAAGCTACGTCGAGGGCGACAAGAACACCGAGGTGGGCGCCAAGCCCAAAGCGTTCGCCGGCGAGGGATACGTCTTCGTCGCCCCCAACTACCGCCTGTCTCCCGCGGTCAAGCACCCGGTCCACATCCAGGACGTCGCCAAGGCCATCGCCTGGGTGCACCATAACATCGGCCGCTACGGCGGTGACTCCACCCGGCTCTTCGTCTTGGGCCATTCCTCCGGCGCCAGCATGGCAGCACTCATCGCCACCAATGAGCGTTACCTGAAGGCCGAAGGCCTGGATCTCTCGTCTTTGAGCGGGGCGATCCTGCTGGATGGCAGCGCCTATGATATCCCGCGCCGATTCTCCGAGGATTCGGCCGACGCTCATCGCCTGCTCGCCATCTTCGGCGACGATCCCGCGGTGTGGGAGGAGGCCTCCGCGCAGTATCACTGTCAAAAGAACAAGGGCATTCCGCCCTTCCTGATGTTCTTTCTCACCGCGCGCGCCGGAGGCACCCAGCAGTCTCAGGCCCTGGCGGGTGCCCTGGCCACAGCCGGGGTAAAAGTCGAGATCAAACCGATTCAGACCGTGGGGCACTACAAACTGAATCTGGAGCTGGGGCTGGAAACGGATCCCGCCACTGCGGACGTCTTCTCGTTCCTGGAGACCTACAGCGCTCGGGGACCCTGAGCGTAATTGCGGGAGCTATTCAGCCGGTCGAGGACCGGCTCCCACCGCGCTGCAGCAACGCCAGTCGCACCGCGTCTACCACGAGAGAAAAATCGTCGAGCTTGGAGATCAGTGGCACACCGCGCTGCTCGATCGGCGCGTGGACCTTGGGATCCCGTGCCGCTCCGGTGAGAAACACCACCCGGTGGAGCAGTTCGGGGACCCGGGAGACCAGCGAATCGTAGAACGCGACCCCGCTTACTTCGGGCATCAGCACATCGCTCACCACGGCATCCACGTCCCCCGCCTCGACCACGCGCAACGCCTCGGCCCCGGACCCGGCTTCGAGGACCGCAAAGCCGCTGCGCTCGAAATAGCCTCGTAACGCCCGGCGAATCGACTTCTCGTCGTCAACCACGAGGACGGTGGACATGCTTACTATTCAACAAGTTGCGATATGCGGGGTCAAGTAGTTCGATCGGTCTACACCCTCGTCTGTAGCCCGTCCCGTAAGCGTTCGACCGGCCGGACCGCTCCTACTGCCCCCTCGCCCTGTGGCAGACTAAATTGCCGCCCATGTCGGACATATCGATCGTAAAGACAAAGGAAGACGAAGCCTCCAAGTCCCTCCAGGTGACCGTGCCGGTGGATCGGGTTCGCCAGGCGGAGGACAAGGCTCTCAAGTACTACCGGCAGCGGGCCCGCCTGCCCGGCTTTCGCCAGGGACACGCCCCCGAAGGGGTGGTTCGCAAGCGCTTTGGTGACGCCATCCGGCAGACCGTGCTGGAAGAGGTGATCCGGGAGAGCTGGGAAGCGGCCCAGACCAGCGAGCAGCTCAAGCCGATCGCCGAGCCGCACATCCACAATCTCAAGTTCGAGACCGGTGGCCCGATCGAATTCGAGTTCCACGTCGAGGTCCGTCCCGAGGTTAAGCTCGACCGCACCGGTGGCTTTACCCTGCACCGCCGGGTGCTTCCGGTGACGGATGCGGAGGTCGAGTCGCGCCTGCGTGACGTACAGGAACAGAAGGCGACCTGGATCCCGGTCGAAGGGCAGAAGCCTTCACCCGGCCAGCAAGTGAGAATCGAAGTCGCGCCGCTTGAGGGAGAGAACGCCGCCGCCGCGCAGCCCTATGTGATGGTGCTGGGCGAGGGCCGCGCGATCCCCGACGTCGAGGAGCGGGTGATGACGCTGCTTCCCGGAGAGTCGGTGGATACCGAAGTCCGCTTCCCGGAGGACTTCTCGGATGAATCCCGCCGCGGCCAGACTCGCAAGGTGCGCATCGCGCTGCACGAGGTGAAACGGCAGGAGTTACCGGCCCTGGACGACAGCTTCGCGCGGGAAGTGGGAGACTTCGAAAGTCTCGATGCGCTGCGGGCCGCCATCCGGACCGATCTGGAGCGGGACGCGCAGCAGACCGCCGATCAGTCCGTACGTCAGGACCTGGTTCGCCAGCTGATCGAGGCTAACGGAATCACCGCCCCCGGTTCGTTGGTGGACCGGTTGATTCAGGGATACGGTCAGGCCTACCAGATTGATCAGGCCCGTCTCGGGGACTTCGCCAATGAATTCCGTCCCATGGCGGAGTCCCAGGTAAAGCGGGACTTATTGCTCGACACCGTGGTGGAAAGCGAAAAACTGGCAGCCACCGAGGCGGATATCGATGGTCGGGTTGCGGCGATGGCCCAGGCACGGGGGTTGCCGGTCGGACAGTTGTACGCCCAGCTGGAGAAGGCCAACCGGCTGCGGGAACTGGAGCGTGGGATCACCGAGGAGAAGGCGTTCGCCTGGCTCCTCCAGCAAAGCACCATTGAGGAGAGCGCGAATTGACGATGTCAACTCTCTATCCGCCGTATGTGATTGAACGGTCGAGCCGCGGGGAGCGGTCCTACGATATCTTCTCCCGGCTGCTGATGGATCGGATCGTTTTCATGGGAGCGCCGATCAACGACGATGTGGCCAATATCGTGATCGCGCAGCTGCTCTTCCTGGAAGCGGACAATCCCGAGCGGGACATCTATCTCTACATCAACTCGCCGGGCGGTGTCGTCTCGAGCGGCCTCGCGATCTACGACACGATGCAGTACCTCAAGGCGCCGATCAATACCATCTGCATGGGGATGGCGGCCTCGATGGGCTCGTTCCTGCTGGCGGCGGGACTCAAGGGCAAGCGGAGCGCCCTGCCCCACTCCCGTATCATGATTCACCAGCCCTCGGGCGGTGCGCAGGGGACCGCGGCCGACATCGAGATCCAGGCGCGCGAGATCCTCTATCTCCGTTCGAAGCTGAACGGCCTGTACGCCCAGCACACCGGCCAGGCCATCGAGACCATCGAACGGGACATGGATCGCGACCGCTTCATGAGCGCCGAGGAGGCGAAGGAGTACGGGATCATCGACAGCGTAATCACCAAGCATACCGAGATTCAGCCGGCCAAGAACCCTTGACGCTCCCCCGGAGCCGGGGCACCTTTTGACTGTCTTCCCCGGCTCCCTTTCACCTTAGACCGCGGTTGGTACATGTCCAACGACAAACATCTCCGCTGCTCGTTCTGCGGAAAGTCGAAGGATTCGGTCCGGAAGTTCATTTCCGGCCCGTCGGTCTATATCTGCAACGAATGCATTACGCTGTGCAACGAGATCCTGGCGGAGGACGAGGAGCGGGACGTCGCGGATACCATCACCCAGGTCCCGACGCCCAATGAGATCAAGGCGGTCCTGGACCAGTACGTCATCGGTCAGGAACGCGCCAAGCGAACCCTCTCCGTTGCCGTCTACAATCATTACAAGCGAATCAACTCGTCCTCGTCGCGGGAGAGCGAGGTCGAGCTCGACAAGTCCAACATTCTCCTGATCGGCCCCACCGGCGTCGGCAAGACCCTGCTGGCCCAGACCCTCGCCCGAATCCTCGACGTTCCCTTCACCATCGCAGACGCGACCACCCTCACCGAAGCGGGTTACGTCGGCGAAGATGTGGAGAACATCCTGGTGCGGCTGCTTCAGGCCGGGGAATTCAACGTCGCCGAGTGCGAGCGCGGCATCGTCTACATCGACGAGATCGACAAGATCGCCCGCAAGTCGGAGAACCCGAGCATCACCCGGGACGTCTCCGGCGAGGGCGTGCAGCAGGCGCTGCTCAAGATCCTGGAAGGCACGGTTGCCTCGGTTCCGCCTCAGGGCGGACGCAAGCACCCGCAGCAGGAATACATCCAGATCAACACCAAGGACATCCTGTTCGTCTGCGGCGGGGCATTCGACGGGCTGGAGAAGATCATCCAGGCCCGCACCGGCCGTCAGCAGATCGGCTTCTCCAAGGACGCCCGTGGGTTCAGCAGCGAGGCGGACAAGCAGAACCCCTTCGCCGAGGTGGAGCCGGATGACCTGCTGCGCTTCGGGCTGATCCCCGAGCTGGTTGGCCGACTCCCTGTAACGGTGGCCCTGGAAGCGCTGGACGAAGAGGCCCTGGTCCGCATCCTGATCGAGCCCAAGAACGCGCTCACCAAGCAATACCGGAAGTTGTTCGAGATGGAGAACGTGGGCCTCACGTTCGACCCCGAGGCGCTGCGCGCTGTGGCCCAGAAGGCCCTGAAGCGCGGAACCGGCGCCCGCGGCCTCCGCGCCATCCTCGAACACACCATGACGGACATCATGTTCGACCTGCCGAGCCGGGACGATGTGCGGGAGATTGTGATCACCCGCGAATCGGTCCTCGAGGATCAGGCCCCGCTGGTAGTTACGGAGAGGGCAGTACCAAGCGGGAGGCCTGAGGCGAACAGGGCGAACACGGCGAACGAGGCGGGCGTGATGGACGTCATGCCCGCCATGATCGCCCCGCCCGCCCCGACCGCCATGCACCGATCCTCCCCGCTTGCCCAGCTTCCCATCGACTTCCTCGGCAGCTTCCCCGACCCCCAGGTCCGGCTCGAGCCGCCGCTTCCTGAAATAGCATTTCTTGGCCGCTCCAACGTCGGCAAATCGAGCCTGCTGAACGCGCTCGTCGGCCGGCGAAATCTGGCGCGGGTGAGCGGGTCGCCCGGAAAGACCACGTTGCTGAACGTGTTCCGGCTGCCCTCGCTCTATCTGATCGACCTGCCGGGCTACGGCTATGCCCGGGCTTCGCACAGCGATCGGGCGGGATTTGCGAAGTTGATCAAGGGCGTGCTGACTCGCCGGACGAGCTTGACCGGCTTGGTTTGGCTGCTCGACATCCGGCACTCTCCGTCGAAGGAAGACGTAGAGTACAGCCACCTGCTCGCCGAGCGGGGCATTCCGCTTCTGGTCGCCCTCACCAAGGCGGACAAGCTCGGCCGCGCAGCCCGCGGAGAGCGGTTGCGGGAGTTGGCGAAGGCGCTGGAGGTTCCGGAGGAGCAGTTCGAGCCTACCAGCAGCAGCACCGGACTCGGCATTGCGGAGCTGGGCGAGAGCGTTCTCGCCGCGACGGCCACGGAGGCACGATGAACAAGGCTTGGTTAGTGATCGCAATAGCCCTGACGATGGCCTGCGCCGGCGCTTCCCACGCCCAGAGCGGCGAAATGAGCGTCGCCGGGGGCGACCTTCCCCCACCCGGCTACGGCACTCTGAGCCAGGACGACATCTCGATCCGCTTCAACGCGGGAGACATCGATATCCGCATGGTGCCGCTGGACCAGCGGGTGATGCGGCTGCTGGGCCCCGACGTCTACGCCTCGCTCAACAAGCTCACGATAGACCGCGACGCTTCGATCGATTCTGTGGCCGCGCTGGGCGGAGCCTCGGATCCTGGATTGATGCTGGTGAGTTTCTTCGGACGACGGGACGGAGTGCGCTTCGAGCCACTCAACGTCTTCCTGGTAATCCGCAATCAGACTTACCCAGCCGATCGGCATGGTCCCCTTCACCGCCAGCATCACCAACCGGCAGCTCGACACCCGGCAACAGGCCTCTGCGATCATGGTTTACAACACGCCGATTCCGGTTTACGAAAGCTTCGGCGTCGCCTACGGCGTCATCGTGGTGCCAGGCGCCTGGAGCAACCAGCTCTCCAAGGTGCAACGGGAACGCACTCGCGTCATGACAAAGGTGAGGCAGGGACAGGTGGATAGCGCGAAGGCGCCGTGAGGAAAGCGGGGAACGGGAACAGGGAACGGGGGGGAAAGGTTACGAGCTACACCAGCACCTCATCCCGAGAGCCTGCCCCGAGCGCAGCGAGGGGAGCGTAGCGACGAGGGACCTACTAACCGAGCCATTGCGCATTGGCCAGGACAGTAGGTCCCTCGCTGCGCTCGGGATGAGGTGCTCCTAATACTTGTCCGGTCTCCCTTTTCCCCCTCAGTCCTCGGTCCTTTCAACTTCTCGCTGAGGTTCCCCACCACCTCTCCACTCCCTCGAACGTCCTCCCCGCCACCAGCATCGCCGTCGACAGCACGTCCGCCTCGATTCCGCTGCGAGCCTCGACACTCACCTGCACCATGCGATCCGCGGGATAACCGGTCGCAGGATCCATCACGTGGCCGCGGACTACGGCACCGTAGCGAATCACCGACATCGTGTTGGCGCTGGTCGCGAGCGCGCGGTCCCGCAGGACACCGGCGGGCCGGGAAGCCCCTGAGCCGGTCGGATCGGCCAGATCCACCCGCCAGCCTTCCTGACCCGGCGGCGCGCCCAACGCGATGCAATCACCGCTCACATCGATGAAGGCTCGCTCGACTCCGCGGGCCCGTAGCACACTCGCCGCCCGGTCCAGACCATAGCCCACTCCGATCCCGCCGAGGTCGAGCTGAGTCACGGCGGAGGGAAGTGTCACTCGGTCTCCATCGATCAGCATCACACTGGCTCGTACCGCCTTCTCCGCTTCCCGGAGCTCCATCGCGCCGGGCGGCGCTTTCCTCGGCTCACGGAAACCCCAGACCCGCATCAACGGCTCGACTCGCGATATTGAATGCCCCGCCCGTCGAGCGTCGAGCACGAGCCGCGGCGCTGAGCACCTCGAGCAGGTCCCCATCCACCTTCATCGCCGACTTCCCGGCGTGACGGTTCATCTCGGAGAGGTCGCTCGCGTCATCGAACCGGGAGAGCCGGCCTTCGACGCGACGCAGCTCCGCCAGGGCCAGAGCGGCGGCTTCAAGGCCGGCAGCCTCGGACTCGTGGAAGAGCATCAGGTGAACCGGCTGTCCCATGGCCCAGGACCAGCGTTCTACCAGGCGGGAAGGCGGGGAGGCGGGAAGGCGGGAAGAAGCGCTCATCAGACCGGCCGACCGACCGCCTGACTGACCGACCGCCATCACCGCCCCCAGCATCGACACGAAGTCCCGGCGGTTCACTTCTGTTCCACCAGGTGGAGTTCGGTGAGAATCAGCCAGCTCTGCAGGTAGAAGGTGATCGCCATGGCCGTGCTGGAGAGCTCCAGCAGCCAGCTGAACCGCGGATCAACGTAGCGTACCAGCCAAAGCGAGCTGAACGACACCAGCAGGGCCACGAATGGCTCGACGATCAGAAAGCGCCTCAAACGGGGCGAGAGCCGGGAGCAGAGAGCTACTCCCAGGCCCGAGAACGCAAAAATCACCGCCATGCTCAGAATGTGCGTGTGGGTCAACGTGAGCATCTCGGCGTACGACTTGGCAAACTGCATCGCCCCTTCGGCCGCGGTACTGTCGGACCCGCGGTACCGGTCGCTGATCCCCGAGGGCGCCATGTGGGTCGTGTGCAGGACGAAAAGCAGGGCCGTGGTGTAGCCCACCACCTGAACGATGGTGAGCCACCGGGCCACGCTGCGGAATGGCGGTGGGACATCGCGCCAGAGATACTCGATGTTCCTGGAATTCATTGGAGTTTGCCCGCCGCGTGCCACGCGGTGAGATCGGCGACCGCCTTGCGGACGGCCAGGGTGACGGAATTCACGCTGATCGTTGCTCCCGAGATGGACCGAATGTCCTTCCCGACTTCCATGGGATCCTGCGCCGTCTTCCCCCGGAATTGCTTGCGCCACGAGTCGTACGCCACCTCGCCGCCGTAGGGCTCGCGGTAGACCAGGATATCAACGTCCTTCAGGTGATCACCCGGATCCACCGCGACCAGAAACGTGATGGGCTGGTCCTTCCCCTTCACATTCCGCACGACGGCATACCCCAGCAACGAATCGGCCCGCTCGACCCGAAGCACCGGCGCATCATCCACCTTGACGGTGTCGGCGCGGGCTCCATCCCCGAACACCCGGGCGAGACTCGCCTGGAGCTTCTTGGCGGGGGCGTCCTGAGCGGTGAGAGGTGAGAAGTGAGACGTGAGAAGGACAAGACTCACCGCCACGAATCGGCGCGCATAGAAGGCGATTCACGGGTTACTCGTCATTGGCGATTCCTCGTGTTTCCTCTCACCTCTCACGCTCTCACGTCTCACGTCAAAACTGGTATCCAACCCCCAGCGCCAACACCTCGTTCTCCCCTGCTCCGGCCTGATTGTCGCGTAGCTGGTAGTCGGCCTTGAAGGCAACATTCCAGAGCGGCTTGTACGTCAGGCCAAAGGTGGTGATCCGGCGAGCAAGCGTGGCATCGTCCGGCGTGCCGGCAGCTGCCTTGGCCTGGGTATCGTAGTGATCGTACCGCACAAACGCGTTGAGGCGCTGGCTCGATTTGGGAGCGAGGAGCCCGAGCAGATTGTATCCGCCCTCGACGTAGCCACCGGCGATCCGTCGGCCGACGCCCTGTCCGTAGACCGCGTTGATCTTGTCGGCGTCGTAGACCTCGATGGTGCCTCCCACCGCGCGCAGCATGAAGGGCCCGTTGTCCCAGCGGGCGTCACCCATCAGCACCAGAACGGGAGCGTCGAATGCGCCGGTGCCGAGTCCGGGAACCTGGTTGGCCGTGCCACCATACCAGAACGAACCGCCGACCTTGAGACCCGCCTGGGCATACTCCACCCGTCCGGTGAACGAAGGATTGGCGAAGCTCGCCTCTTTCCCCTCCTGGCGTCCCTCACGAATGCCTTGTTCCGCCGTGAACCCCTCGGCCTTGAGCCCATTCACCAGGAAGACCCGGTAACTGAGCCCGTTGACTCCCGGAATCTGGCCGACGGCGCCGACGCCGATGTCACGCCAAGTGGTGGGAATGACATCGTTGTCGAAGTCGGGCCGCTCGACTCCATTGAAGCTGGGTGGCTCGTGGGTCTCGTTGATGATGCCGATCGGCGGAAGCAGGAGTCCGGTCCGCAGCGTGAATGCGTTGGAGAAACGGTAATCCAGATACGCCTGCTCGAGTGCAACCTCGCCGCCCGATTCTCCGCCTTCGATCTTGGTGTCCTCCAACTCCAGCTCGGAGTGCAGGGTGATCCGCTCGTTGAACGCGTAGCCGGCGTAGATCACGAATCGCTTCACGTTCACCAAGCCGGGTGTGTCGGGCCCGGTGGAGTTGGAGTAGTGGACCTCCCCGTACCCGCCGATGGTGAGTTTGCCGGCTTCGTCCTGCGCGGAGAGCTGGGCAACGGGGAGTAGACACAGGCCAACCGCCCCGATGCGGACAATCAAGTTCATGAGTGACAAGGGGAAAGATTAGTTGAGAATGATTATCAGATAGAACTCTGACTAGTTTAGTCCCCTTTTGCGAGTTCGTCAACCAGATTTCCCCTTAGTACCACGGTTCACGTTTCCTCGGACAGGCCGAACCGCTAGACTCTGTTGAATCCCGGAGGATGTATGGCCTACCTGCCCCTGCGCGGAGTCGAACTCGCGGCCCCCGCCGCCCGCGTGTACGACGAATGGCTTGCCGCACTCGACGCCGATCTGTCTGCGCCCGGCGCCGACTGGTACCGGATCGCTCGGGACGTGCTGTTCGAGATCTGGTATCCCGGCCATTCGGACTACGACGGCATGGTCGCCGATGCGAAGCTCCCTGCAGCGAGCCGCATCGCGCTGCTCGGCCTGGATCCGCACAACATCACGCTCGAGCCCGAGTACTACGGCGATGTTGACGCGCCGCGCTTTGCCCGGGTGAAACCGCTGCTTTGGCTTTGGTACTCCTTCGATCGCTCTCCGCTGGGAGGACAGCACGTCTATCTCGGCCTCCGGTTCCGCCGCCTCCTGGCGCCTCGGATTTTTGCCCGCTGCGGAGAGAACTTCAAATGCTTCCAGCACGTCGAGTTCTCCTATGGATACAGCCTGGAGGTGGGGGACAACGTGGTGGTTCACCGTCACGTGCTGCTGGACGACCGCGGTGGGCTCACCCTGGGCAACCGGGTCAGCATCTCGGATTACGCCAACATCTACAGTCACACCCACAGCATCGTGGAGCAGCGCGAAGTGACTAACGCCCCCACCGTGATCGAGGACGACGTGCGCATCACCTACCACGCCACGGTGCTGGCGGGAGTCCGGGTGAAGGCCAACGCCATGGTGGGCGCCATGGCCCTCGCCACCAAGGACGTCAGGTCCTATCACGTGAACGTCGGGATTCCCGCCAAATCGGTTCGGGTCAAGCCGAATGCACCACCAGAGGCGTATGTGACCGAACGGGTTGGGGGCCGGCATCCCGGGGAGCCACCTCGCTGACCGCGGGCATTCTCGCTCTTCTGCTCCTGGTCGTCGCACTGGGACTCGCCGTTTCCCTGGTGCGATCGCGCCGGCGTTCCTTGGCACTGGAGCAGGACCGGAGCCAGCTCGCCCTCCAGCTCGACCGCCGCATCAACGAGATCTTCTCGCTTCAGGAATTGAGCTACGTGCTGGCCGAGTCGCTCCAGCTCGAGCGAGTGGCCGAGCAGGTGGTGCGCTACACCATGCGGTTCCTCCAGGCCGACGGTGCCATCGTGATCCTGGCGGCGGAGGATGGCAGCAGCCTGATGGTGGCCGGCGCCGAGGGTTCGTTATCCGCTCTCAGTGGCCAACGACTCGCCGCCGATGACGCGACACTGGTGATGCGGGCGCTGCAGAACGAGCGGATCGAAGTCGAGCAGGATGTCTCGGGAGAGGGTGTCCTCCTGATCGGCGATGCCAGGGCCCAAATCGCCGCGGCCGCTCCGCTCCGCGCCCATGGATTTGCGATGGGCGCTCTCGCGGTGGCGGGCCACCGTTCGGGCAGCTTCGGCCCCGAGGATCTCTGGCTCCTGTCTACTGTGGCGACGCATGTCGCCGTGGTGATGGCCAACAGCCGGCTCTTCGAAATGGTGCGGCAGGCGAAAGAGGAGTGGGAAACCGCGTTCAACTCACTCGCCGAAGGCATCGCCGTGGTTGATGAGAAGGGCCGGATCAGTCGCGCCAATCGTGCCTTCGCGCGGATGCTCGATTCCCCTCTCCCTACCCTGATCGGCCGGAACTTCTGGCCGACCGTGGTCGGAGACAGCGAAGGGCCCGGCGATCTCTTCGCCGCCGCGAGCCGGGGAGAACGACCCTCGCCGGTCATGGTCCGGAGCGAGGTGCTCCACCGGATGCTGCGACTCACCGCGGCTCCACTTTCCGAGCCGCTGGACGGCACGGCGACCGTCATCCTCATCGAGGATGTGACGGAGCAACGGGCGCTCGAGGCCCAGCTCATTCAGAACGAAAAGCTGGCGGCGGTGGGGCAGCTGGTCTCCGGCGTCGCCCACGAGCTCAACAACCCGCTCACCTCGATCGCGGGACTGTCGGAGTTCCTGCTCGAGCGAAAAGATCTCCGGGCGAGCGACCGGGAGCACCTGCGGGTGGTGCACGAGCA
The DNA here is from genome assembly GCA_963821525.1 of uncultured Gemmatimonadales bacterium. Taxonomy (GTDB): domain Bacteria; phylum Gemmatimonadota; class Gemmatimonadetes; order Gemmatimonadales; family GWC2-71-9; genus DATBGE01. Next base: position 671,961 of record CAWGED010000019.1, read on the forward strand.
GGCCGCGCGTGCCGGACTCATCGTACAGAATCTGCTGACCTTCGCCCGGAAGGAGACGCCCGAGCCGGCCGGGGTGGACTTGAACACCGTGGTGGAACGCACCGCGTTGCTCGTGGCCTACGACCTCCGGCTCCGCGGCATCGAGCTGGACCAGAAGTTGAGCACCGAAGAGATCAGCGTGAAGGGAAACCGCTACGAGCTGCAGCAGGTGCTGCTGAACCTGCTGACCAATGCGACCCACGCGATCTCCAAGCTGCACCCTGACGCGGCGCGCCGAATCACCGTCGAGACATTGAGGGATGGCACCCAGGCGGTGCTCCGGGTACGGGATACCGGGCCCGGCGTGCCGCAGCAGCTCGTCTCCCAGCTCTTTACCCCGTTCTTCACCACCAAGGACCCGGGCGAGGGAACCGGGTTGGGCCTCTCGATCAGTTACGGGATCGTCGAGTCACACGGCGGCCGCCTGAGCTATGCGCCTGCTGTTGGTGGGGGAGCCGAATTCACCGTCTCACTTCCCCACGTGCCTCATGGGGGAGAAGCGCCGGCGGTTCAGCCCGCGGGCCTCGAAGGGCTGCCTCGGGGGAAGGCTGGGCGCTCCATTCTCGTCGTGGATTCGGACCGGGCAGTCCATCGCACGGCGGTGGCACTCTTCGGCATGGCTGGTCATCGCGTGGTCAGCGTGCTGACCGGCGACGAAGCGATGCCGCTCGCGCAGGAAGGGGAGTATGACCTGGTGCTGGCCGATTCTCGCGCGACGATGAAGGGGGAAGGATTCGTGACCCACCTGCTGGCCGCGCGACCCGGGTGGAAGAGCCGGGTGGTTCTCACCGTCCCGGCCGATACCAGTTCGGTCCAGCTGCAACGCGAGGGATTCAGAGTCGTGGAGCGGCCGATCACCGTCCGCCAGCTGAGCGCCGCGGCGCAGGCACTGCTCGAGGGCTAGTAACCCGCCTCCTCAGCCCGGCGGAACGGCTGGAGAGTGATCCTGCCGTGCAGTTTCCGGGCGACCTGATCCGCGCTCGCCACCGCCCAGAAATTCCCGCCCGCGTCGAGCACCGGCGCATCGATGAACCACCGCCGAGCCGAGAGAAAGACGTTGCCGGTAAGCTGAAGGTCGGTGCTGACCGAATCGATCACGACACCGTCATCCACTCCGTCGAACAGATTGCCCCGGATCCTGATCCGGGTACTCCGTTCCACCAGGATCCCCTGCCCCACCTTGGCGATCGTGTTGTCGCCGATCCGATAATCCCGGCTCGGCTCATCGCCATCCTTGGAGGTAAAGAGCCGGATACCGACCTTGCCGCCGATGATGATGTTGCCGTTCAGCTCGTTCTCGCCCCCGTGCTCGATGGCGATGCCGCCAGTACGGGAGCCCACGACGGAGTTCTTCTCCACCGTGTTCGCCCGGGAGTATCCCAGCCAGAACCCGTAGTCCGAACTGTCGGCCCGATTCTCCAGGAAGGTGTTCCATTCGCTGAAGGTGGACTCGAACGCATTGTGATAGGCGAACGAGGCGTCGTTCCGGATCACGAGATTGCCGATCGAGCCCGAGACCTCCGGTCGCTGGCCACTCAGGAAGAACCCGTCTCCCGACCAGGTGAGGTCGTTGTCCGCGATGAAATTCGAATCGCTGCGCTGCCGGAGCAGGAGGGCCGCGCTATCGCAGCCGTGGCGATAGCCGGGACTCTCGCAGCGCACGTTGTGATCCGCCTTGTTACGGAGAATGGTATTGCGCGATGAACGCCAGAGATGGATTCCCCAACCCGAGTTGCCGCTGACATCGTTGTCGGCGATGATCGCGTTCCGGCTCTCGAACAACCCGATGCCGTTCTGCGCCCCACGCGCGATAACCCCGGTTACCGAGGCGCCGCTGGTTCGCTTGAGATAGACGCCGTGGCCGTAGGTCTCAAACGTGTCGGGATGGAAGATGTCGAGCCAGTCGGCCTGATCGTAACGCTGCGGAGTCGAGCGCAACGTCTGGCTTCTCGATTGGGAGACATCCACCCCGCTGATCCGGTGTCCGCTTCCTCCATCGAGCTTGATGCCGTAGCGGTACCCCCGGATCCGGCCTCCGCGAACCGCGACACTGTCGACACCCGTGCTGGTGATTCCGATTCCTCGAAAGTCTGCCGGAACCGAGTCTCCGCTTTCGAGCGTGACACCGGTGAGGTCGATCCTGGTTCCCGGAGCAGAGGCGACGATGATGCCGCGCTCGTTGGGATCCGGGATGCGATAGCGGCCGGGACAGATCTTCACGTCCCCGCTCACTTGGGTACCCGGTTTCTGCAGTCGGGTGCAGGCGACGGCGTGAACCGGGAACGGGGAACGGGGAACAGGGGATCCCGTTGACTCGATAGGACCGATCGAGAGGGACAGCAGCAGGACTGTTGCGATGGCTAGACGAATCATCATGGTCTCACAACATAGCCCCGCTCCCGCAGGTAGGCTCGCGCCTCGGGAAGAGAGGAACCTTGATAGTGGAAAATCGATGCGGCCAGAACTCCATGAGCCCCGGCCTCGAACGCCTCGGCGAGATGCGCCAGGCTTCCCGGCACCGCCCGACGCAATGACCGGAATGCTCACCCGGCGCGTAGTCTCTCGCAGCAGGTCGAGATCATAGCCTGAGCGGGTGCCGTCCCGGTCCATCGAGGTCAGCAGAATCTCGCCCGCCCCCAACTGCTCCAGCCTGACCATCCATTCGAGACCGTCGAGCCCGGTTGGCTCGCGTCCTCCATTCACGTACACCGCCCAGCTCATCGGGTTGCCGTCTGTCGGGGATGGTGTCCGCTTTGCGTCAACCGCCGCCACGATGCATTGAGCGCCGAAGCTGTCCGAGAGTCGCCGTACCAGCTCGGGATCGCGCGCCGCCGCGGTATTCACCGCGATCTTGTCGGCTCCCGCCCGCAATACCGCCCCGGCGTCTTCCAGCGACCGGATCCCGCCCCCCACGGTGAAGGGGATGAGGAGCCTCTCCGCCACGCGAGCGACCATGTCGAGCGTGGTCGCCCGGGACTCGTTGCTGGCGGAGATATCGAGTAACACCAGCTCATCCGCCCCTTCGGCGTCATACCGCGCGGCCTGTTCGACCGGATCACCGGCATCCCGGAGCGACTCGAAATGCACCCCTTTGACCACCCGTCCACCGGCGACGTCGAGACAGGGGATGATTCGACGGGCTAGCATGGTAGAAAGGGAGGCAATTGAAGATTGAAGATTTTAGATCTCAGATTGAGAATTGAAAAATTGCAAATTGGCAATTGCAAATTGGTTGCTCGTTCAATCTGCAATCTAAAATCTTCAATCTTCAATCCTCAGCACGTCCTCCAGCTCCCCCGCATTCCCCCGGCCCAACAACACTTCAATGTCCGTCAGCGCCCGCCGCTCGCGGGGCCAGGCGAGACGCTCGCGGGCCGCGGGAAAGGACAGCCACTCGAAGGCGTCGTGCTCACTGCTCAAGCGTACCGCTGCGTTCGGTACGAAGACCGCGAAGACCGGAATGAAGGCTACCTCGTCCACCCGGTGGCGATAGAACGTTTCCACCCGGCTCAGGTTGTAAAGTCGTTCCGGCGTGAGACCGGTTTCTTCCCGCAACTCGCGAAGCGCAGCCTGGAGCGGAGTCTCTCCCTCTTCGATGCTCCCATGCACTACTTCCCAGGCGCCGCTGCAGCGGCCTCCAGGAGCACGGCGAAGCGCCAGGACTTCAAGCGTCGAGCCCGCGCGTCGCAGCGGGTAGACATCAACGAAGGTGACCCGGAACGTCGTCACGGATTCCAGCTGCCGAATCTCGCGAGCAAGGCGACTCCAGCCTGCTGCGATTTCTCCGGGTGGAATTGCACGCCGAGGACGTTTTCCCGCCCGACAATCGCAGGGAACGCTCCGCCGTAGTCGCCCAGAGCCAGCGCGGTGTCGGCCGCGAGATCGAAGGGATGGTAACTGTGGACGTGGTAGTAGAACGTGGCCCCATCCGGAAAGAGCGGCATGAGAACCGGATGGCGCCTGCCCTGCTCGGTCGGCCGAATCTCCGCCCATCCAACGTGAGGGAGTGGGAGGCCGGACCGGAACCGGATCACCCGTCCCTCGAGGATTCCCAGTCCCCTGGCCTCCGGGGCTTCCTCGCTCTCCGGAAACAGGAGCTGCAATCCGAGGCAGATGCCGAGCACGGGCCTGCCCGCTGCGGCGACGGCGCGGATCGCGTCGGGAAGGCCACGCTCCGCGAGATTGCGGGAACCTTGTCCGAAGTGGCCTACTCCGGGCACTACGAGCCGACCGGCCTTGCGCAGCTCATCTGGATCGGCCGAGAGCATGGCCTCGTGGCCGGCAGCGGCCAGGGCCCGGACCACGCTGCTGAGATTGTTGACTCCGTAATCCACCACAGCGATCACAGCACGCCCTTGGTAGACGGAACACCCTTGACTCGAGGATCCCGCGAGATCGCGGATTCCAGGGCGCGAGCAAACGCCTTGAACGCGGCTTCCACGATGTGATGCGGGTTGTCTCCCCGGATCAGGTCCATGTGGGCCGTGAGACCGGCATGCTGTACCAGGGCGCGGAAGAACTCCGGAGTGAGGAAGACGTCGTAGTCTCCCAGCATCTGCCACTTGGGGATGTCCACGTGATACGCCAGGAAAGGGCGACCCGAGACGTCGATCACCACTCGCACCAGGGCGTCATCCAGCGGCACCAGCGCATCGGCGTAACGGCGGATTCCGGCGCGATCTCCCAGCGCCTTGGCGATGGCCTGGCCGAGTACGATGCCGGTGTCCTCCACCGTATGATGCCCGTCCACGTGGAGGTCGCCCTCGACCCTCGAGCTCGAGGTCGAGCAGCCCATGCCGGGCGAATGCCTCGAGCATGTGATCGAAGAAGCCCAGCCCGGTCTTGACCCGCGCCTCGCCGGTTCCGTCCAGGTTCACCCGGGCGCGGAGCGTGGTTTCTTTGGTTGTCCGGAAGACTTCGGCGGTGCGTATCATAGGGAGTAGGGAGTAGGTGTTGGGCAGTAGGGCGCGGGGGGCGGACTCATGGTGGGACGAAGCCTTGCAACCTCGGTGAAACGCCCTACCCCCTACTCCCCACTTCCTACAACCTGTCAGTCCTTGAGAATTGCCGAAAGGCCCGCCACCACCGCCGCGGTGTCCTCCGCCGTCCCCACCGATATCCTCAAACACTCGGCCAGCCCAGCGCCGCTCGACACGTCCCGCACCAGAATCCCATGCTCCTCCACCAGCCGCCGGAACACGGTGCGGGCGGGAACCCGGTCGCAGCGGACCAGGACGAAATTGGCCTTGCTGGGGAACGGATGCAGCCCGGCGATGGAGCCCAGGAAGCCGAGGAAGCGGTCCCGCTCCTGGGCGATCGCCTTGGCCCGCGTGGCGAACTCCGCACTGTGCTTGAGCATCACCTCCGCCGCCACCAGCGTGATCGCATTCACGTTGTAGGGCAGCTTGGCCTTCGCTATCTCCCGGGCGACATCCGGATGAGCCAGCGCGTAGCCGAACCGGAGGCCCGCCATGCCCATCGCCTTCGACAGGGTTCGCAGCACGACGATTCGGGGCGACTGGCGCAGCAGGGTAAGCGCCGTTGGGCCGCCGAAGTCCTGGTAGGCTTCGTCGCAGAGCAGAAGCGACTCGGTCCGCTCCAGCAACGTCGCCACACCGTCCTCCGGCAGGACGGACCCGGTGGGATTGTTGGGCGAGTTCAGCACCACGACCCGGGCCCGCTCGCGCCGTGCCACGGCGGCGAGCGCATCCACATCGTAGGCGTATTCCGCTCCGAGCGGCACTGGGAGATATCGCCCGCCCATCACTCCGGTCATGATCCGGTAGAGCGCGAAGGAAGGCTGGGGCACCACGACCGGATCGCCGGTATTCACCGCGACCGAAATCGAAGCCTGGATCACCTCGTTGGACCCGTTCCCAACCAGCACTCCCTCCGGATCCCAATCGTGCTTCGCCGCGATCTGCTCGACCAGCTTCCGCGGCACGAACTCAGGATAACGGTTCCACGGCGTAGCAAGCGCGCGCTCGATTACCTCCCGCTTGAGATGCTCGGGAACATCGAACGGCGATTCGTTCTGATTGAGCTTTCGCTCGGCGGAGAGGCCGGAGAGCGTGTAGGCGGAGAGGGAGAGGACGGTAGGCTTGATCAGTCCGGCAATTTCAGATTGCCGATTGCTGATTGCAGATTGGGAGGGGCTCGTCATTTCCGGCTCACGTTCAGTCGCCAACCAACCCGCAGAATTCAATTACCAATTTTCAATTACCAATTACCAATTGTCAATCTTAAATCTTCAATCTTAAATCTCCAATCACCTACTCCTTCCTCCTCGCCAGCACCACCTCCAGCCGTTTCGAAAGCGCCTTGGCTCGGAAGGGCTTGGTGAGGAAATCGTCGGCGCCCAGCTCGAAGACCCGGACTTCGTTGTCCTCGTCGCCTTTGGCGGTGAGAACGATGACTGGGGTCTTCCTGGTGGCGGGACGGGAGCGGAGCTGTGAAAGCACCGAGTATCCGTCCATGTCCGGCAGGTTCAAGTCGAGCACGACCACATCGGGGGCGTGGCGGTCCACCTGGTCCAGCGCCTCGACCCCATTTCTTGCCTCGAGGACCGCGTATCCCTCGCGGGCCAGCAGATCCTTCATGACCCGACGCAGCGAATCCTCGTCGTCCACCAGGAGGACCGATGCTCCGTGGACCGGCCGGACGACTTCGACGCTCGCGGCCTCATCGTCAATCAGGTCGAAGGCGGTCGTGAGATCGGCGACCGGAATATTGACCGCGGGGACGGGACCCGAGGGCGTGCCGTGGTGGGGACCGGGTGTGCTGCGCTTGGACGGAAGCGGCGTGTTGACGCTTGGCGTCGCCGGGCGGCCGGTGCTGCGCTCGTCCATCGGAACGTCCACCACGCGAAGCAGCTCCTCTACGCTGGTTTCGCCGCTCAATACATGTTGCACACCGCTTTCGAACAGCGACTTCATCCCGTTGGCCCTGGCGGCTTCGGCGATCTTGTCCGCCTGACCGCCCGCTCCGATCCTCCGCTCCAGCTCGGCGTTCATCGTAAGAATCTCGACCACCGAGAATCGCCCGCGGTACCCGGTCATGGCGCAATCGGGGCAGCCGACGGCCCGATAGAGCGTCGTGCCCGGCGGGATGTAGCGCCGGATCCGGGTCGGGATATCTCCGTCGTTGACCTCGCGACAGCGGGGACAGATCCGCCGCATGAGGCGCTGGGCGATCACCCCGCGGAGGGCCGGGCCGATCTTGTACGGCTCCATCCCCATGTCCACCAGACGGGTGATGGCGTTGGGTGCGTCGTTGGTGTGCAGGGTCGAGAGCACCAGGTGGCCGGTCAGCGAGGCCTGCAGCGCGATCTGCGCCGTCTCCCGGTCGCGCACCTCACCCACCAGCACCACGTCGGGGTCCTGGCGGAGGATCGACCGGAGTGCCGCCGAGAAGGTGAGTCCCGCCTTCTCGTGCACCTGCACCTGGACGATGCCCTTGCCCAAGCGGTATTCGACCGGGTCCTCGACGGTGACGATGTTGACGCCGTCGCTCTGAACCATGCGCAGCGCGGAGTAGAGCGTCGTGGTCTTGCCCGAGCCGGTCGGCCCGGTGACCAGGACGATGCCCTCCTTGTTGTTGAGCAGGTTCTTGATCGCTTCGCGCTCTTCCTCGCTCATGCCGAGCGAATCGAGCGAGAGCACCGTGGCCTTGGCGTTGAGAATCCGGATGACGACCTTCTCGCCGAGGGAGGCGGGGAGGGTCGAGACCCGCAGGTCCACGGGGGAGCCGTTCACCGCGACCCGGGCGCGGCCGTCCTGCGGGCGCAGCCGGTCAGCGATGTCCAGCCCGGACATGATCTTGATGCGCGAGATGAGTGGTGCGCCCGCGGTCCGCGGAATGTTCATGACCTGGCGCAAGACTCCGTCGATCCGGTAGCGAACCGCAACGCCCGCTTCGCCCGGCTCGATGTGAATGTCGCTTGCCCGAGACAGGATTCCGTCCGAAAGCATCAGGTCGACCAATCGCACCACCGGCCGCTGACTGGCCTCGTCGGCCGAGGCGCTGAGCTCGGCCAGCCCCTCGTTGTCATCCAGCTGGGTGACCTCGAGGCCCTCGTCCATATTCCCCAGCAGCTGGCTCATTACCTCCGAGCTGCCGCGGTAGAGCTCATCCATCTTTTCGGCGATGCGGGACGGCGAGCACAGGTGCATCCGCACCTCGCGGCCGGTGGCGAAGGCGAGATCCTTTTCCGCGTCGATGTCGTTGGGGTTCGCCGTCGCGATCTCGAGATACGAGTCGCTGATGCCGATGGGGATGATGTTGAAGCGACGGACCAGCGGTTCGGGTACCGCTTCGCGCGCTTTCTGATCGACCTGATTCAGGTCCGCGACGGGCAGTCGGAACCGTGCAGCGGCGGCCTTCAGGATGTCGTCGTCCTTCGCCTCTTTGCGCTGGACCAGCGTGGTCCAGAGCGAGACCGGCTCCTTGCCTGGTGCCTCGCGCAAACTATCGAGGACCCCGGGCTTCAGAATCTTCTCCAGGCTGGGGACGAGCCACTCATCCGTAAACTGCATTTAACCTCAAGCCTGATAACTAATTAGGGGAGGACGGAGGGAGCCGGTTCGCCTCCTCAAAGGTAAGGTAGCTGACCCAGAGATTACAGGGGCTACAAAACGCCCCACCAATCCGGATTCACGTCCACCATCACGCCGACGTCCCCCGTCTTCAGTGCGACTCCTGCCTCTACTCGGAGGAGCCTCATAAGAAATTCCGCCGCCACACCAGCCACTGGACGGACTCCTGGTGTGTTATCCCAAGGGGTGTTGGGTACCTCGTCGCTGGTCCACCCGGCAGCGAGGAAGGGACCCACGCTAATGGTTTGCCCGGTCGATGCAAAGGAGCCCAGCGGAATCGCGACAAAGGGTACTGGAAAGTCCCACTCAAGCCTGCCCAAGGCGATAGCCCTGCCGCCATAGGCTCGAAACGGTTCTCCTGGCAGCGTTCCTCGTCCGCCCAGAACGAAGCTCCGATAGGCAGGAAGTCCTGCCGTCCCCCAACCCCCGTAGGCCGTGAAGCCCAGCGTCCCAGGGCCGAGCGGCATAGCCACCGTGCCCTCGCCGGTCGCCCTGAAATATTCGTTCCCCCCTGTGCTGGCCTCGACCGCGACAGATCCGCTGGTGAGTGCCAGTCCGCGCGAAGCGCCCAGCTCGCCCGCATTCCTGGACAAGGCGACTCCTCCCACGAAGCTCGCGTCGGAGCCCAACGCAGGATTGGAGCGATAACTGCCGTGGGCGGGACTGGCTTCGACATCGAGAGAGGATGGGTCTTCATACCCCGCCGTCAGTGAAATCGCCGTGACTCCTGAGAGTGGGTATCGCACACCAATCCCGATCCGATCGACCATCACGTAATCGCCGTAATCCTCGCCGGCTTCCTGAGACAGGATCGAATTCAATACGCCTGAGATGACGGGAACGTCACTGAAGTCATGGATCGACCTGCCGCCCTCCAGTGTTACGGTGGCCGGCCCCGTCGCTACGCTGATGGCAAGCCCTCCTGTGAATCGCTCGTCTGAAGTCCCGAAGGCGACCCGCGGTTTGAGCAGAATCCTCCGCTGGTCCAAGGCCAGCGTCGCGGCGGCACCGAGCGTCAGCCCCTGTACTCGATTCACCCGGATAATGTCGCTGACTGAGGGGATGGCCAGGCCGCCGGAGCCCAGACCTGATAGAATCCGCCCCCCGGCGATGCGGCCGAATTCCACCCGGAGCGAGTCGAGGTCGCGCTGCGTGACTGGCGCGGCGACTTCGCCCAGAGACTGGGCAAGCGGTTGACTCCACTGGCCGCCAGTGTCGGAGGCCGCGAGCATCCCTCCAATGGCCGGGCCCCTCAGGACTTCGGGAGGTATCGCCACATCGAAATCGTAGTCCCCGATTTCCCAGCGACCCCGGATGATTCCCCGCGCCGGGAAGTCGAGCCACTGACTGCGCCGCCGGATCTCGATCTCCTGCCGATAGGGAAGCCACCAGCGGTCTTCGAACCGGGCATTTTCGAGCATGATGGAAATGTCTTCCAGGCCCTTTTCCAGATACGCCGCCGGGGTAAACCCGAAGCGGAACCGCACCAGCTCGGCGCTCGTTGCATCGAGAGAAAGCGTTCCCACCACGAGAGGCTGACTCCAGTCTTTGGGACGCACCTGGAGCTGGTAGACCAGCAGCTCGCCGCCCCGGGTCTCGATGCGAAGCGAATCGATCAGCGCGAAGTCGTAGCGAGTCAGGCCGTCGGGCGAGAGCGGGTGAACCACGTCTCTCACCTCGTCGCCCTCGCCGATCCGGATCCGGTTACCGAAGTTGTTGGTGACGATGCCGAGGTGATCGCGATGATAGTTGATGTCGGTCGGCAGCCAGCGACCGTCCCGCCAACCGAGGATGATCTGCTTGCTCAGATCCGGGGCGCGCCAATAGACTTCGACGTCGAGCTCGTCGGCCTTGACCAGGCGTGGCGCCCCTTGCAGCGCGTCGCCCACTTGGGCAAGGAACAGCACGAAACCGTGAGCCCGCGTTCGATAGCTGCGCAGGGAGGAGTCGCGCTGAACCTGTGCCCTCACTTCTGTGGCGCGAGCAGCCAGATCCAGGGCTTCCGGCGAGTTCCACTGCTGGGCGGCCAGGGTCGTCGAGAGACCGGGCAGCAGCAGGAGCGCGGCGTACCATCGTGAACGTCTAATCCCCATCGATCCCCCTGTCCCCTGTCTCGTGAGAATAACCTTCATCCTCTGCCTGGCCAGCGTCGCCGCCTGCGGCTCCAAAGGCGCCAACACGCCCCGACCCAAGAGCGTCATCACCCAGACTCTCCCGGTCGACCAGCTCTATCTCCTCGAGGCCGGCGGGATACCTCCCGCCGATACCTCGGTGATCTTCAAGACCGGCCAACCGCGCACCGTGATCATGCGGCATCCCGCGCCCGACAACGGAGTCTTCGCGGAGCTGGTCTTCCCCGCCGACATGTTCGAGAACAAGGGACCGGACGATTCGGTGACGGTGAAAGCAAGTGTCCGGCCCGGCCTCTACGGGCTCGACGTCTCCTCGACCGTCGAAACCGACAAGACCGGCATCGTACGGTTCAAATATCCGGTGCACTTCTCGGCGCCACAGGGTGCCCTCGCGAAGTACGGGAGCGCGGTTCGTTACGAGCAGGTCCTGCAGATCGGACGGCAAACCGAGGATAGTCGTTACGCGCTCTACGTTTCGACCCGCCGCGCGTCCGACAATCTGGAGGCGCCCATGCTGCTGCCGGGCCGGTTTGTGGTGGGCGCACCCAGATAGTACCCTTACCTCCCCATGGATTCTCTCGAAGTCTTTCTGTCCCGGGCCAGGCCGGGGATGGTTCCGGTCACGCGTGAGGTAGTGCTGGACGGCGACACGCCCGTCTCCGCCTTCGCCAAACTGCACCGGGGTCCCTACGGCTTTTTACTCGAGTCCCTGGAAGGTGGGGAGAAGTGGGCCCGCTACACCTTTCTCTCGACCAATCCCCGTGAGGTCTACCGCTACCGAGGCCGGACCGCGGAACGCTGGCGCGAAGAAACCGGCTGGCAGGTGGTCGGGGAGGACGTGGCTCCTCTGGAACACCTTAGCGCCACGATGCGACAACACCCCTCGGTTGAAGTTCCGGGCCTGCCCCGCTTCACCGGAGGCGCCGTCGGCTTCATCGGCTACGACATCGTCCGGACTCTGGAGCGGCTGCCTAACGCGCCCCGGGACGACCGTTCGCTGCCCGATGCTGTACTGATGGTAGCGGATACCCTCCTCGTCCTCGACAACCTGTACAACCGCGCCACGGTCATCGCGAACGTCGAGGTCGTGGAGAACATGACGCGGGCCCAATTGGAAAGCCTTTATCGCGGAGCCGAAGAAAAGATCGGGGAATGGCTGGAGCGACTGGGACAAGCGTCCCCCATCGGGCCGCTTCACCTGCCGCCTGAAGCTCCGGTTCCAAAGGCGACTTCACCCTACGAAGACGGGAAATTCCAGGACGGAGTCCGGCGGATCCAGGAATACATCACGGCGGGCGACACCTTTCAGACCGTCCTTTCCCGCCGGCTGGATCTGACGGCGCCGGACCCGATGTTGACCTACCGGTACCTTCGCGCGCTGAATCCCGCGCCCTATCTCTATTTCCTCCATTGCGACGAACTGCACATCGTGGGCAGCTCGCCCGAGGTTCTGGTTCGGGTGGAGAATGAGGAAGTCACCCTGCGCCCCATCGCCGGCACTCGGCCTCGGGGCGCTACCCCGCAGGCCGACGCGTTACTCGCCACCGAGCTGGAGGCCGACCCCAAGGAGCGGGCGGAGCACCTCATGCTGGTGGACCTGGGACGCAACGACGTTGGCCGGGTGGCGCGATACGGCACAGTTCGAATCACGACATTCATGGTGATCGAACGCTACTCCCATGTGATGCACCTGGTGAGCGAGGTGCGCGGCACCCTGCGGGAAGGGCTCGATGCCCTCGACGCGCTCGCTGCCTGCTTCCCGGCCGGAACGGTTTCTGGAGCACCCAAGGTCCGGGCGATGGAAATCATCGACGAGCTGGAGCCGGTGAGGCGCGGTCCGTATGCTGGCGCTGTGGGCTACATCGGCTGGGGCGGGAAGAGTCTCGACACCGCGATCGCGATCCGGACCGTGGTGATGAAGGGGAATCGGGCATGGGTGCAGGCGGGTGCCGGCATAGTGGCCGATTCCGATCCGCAGGGTGAATGGAAGGAGACCGAGGCCAAGGCGCGGGCCGTCCTGGCAGCCATGGGGCTGGCGGGACTGCGGTGGGAGGAGTAGAAATCCCCATGCCCTTCAAGCTCGTCCCGTTCACCGGCGATCAGGATTTCGACCTCTCCGCCAAGAACGCATATATCGTCGGGCGGGCGGTGACGAGCGACATTCCGATTTTCGATCCTACGATCTCCCGCCGCCACGCCGAGCTGGTCCCCAACACGACCGGCGTCACGGTGAAGGACCTCGGCAGCTCGAACGGCACATTTATCAATGGCACGCGGGTCACCGAGGGGACGCTCGCCGCGAATGATTCGGTGACCTTCGGCAAAGTCGTCTTCCAGCTCAAGTCTCTCGAGGTCACACCGCTTCGTCCGCCGGCCAACCAGGCCCCGGCTCCCAACCAGACGATCGTTCGCCAGGTCTCGGTGAGCGGAGGGATGCCGGCGGTGATGTCGCCCTCGGCATCGGGAAGCCCGAGCGGTGTGGGACAACTGAAGGTGGCGGGAGTCTCGACCCAGGAGCGGCAAGCCAAGAAGCTCTCGCTGCTCCTGGAAGTGGCTCAGAAGCTCTCGGGCGAGCTGGACCTCGACAAGGTGTTGGGCCGGGTCGTGACCACGACGTTCGATGTGATGAACGTGGACCGGGTCTCGGTGCTGCTGCGCAACGACGGTACCGGGGAACTCATTCCCCGAATGTCGAAGAGCCGCCTGGGCGATGCCTCGGCCCAGCACGTGCCCCGGTCGATCGCGCGCAAGGCGGTCGAGGAGCGGGTCGCGATTCTGTCCGACAACGCGGCAGCGGATGACCGGTTCAAGGGCGGTCAGTCCATCATGATCCAGAGCGTCCGCAGCGCCATGTGCATTCCGCTCATGGCCTCGGCGGAGCAGGTGCTGGGCATCCTTTACGTGGACAACCTCACCGCGACGAATTCGTTCAGTGACGAGGACCTGCAATTCCTGATCGCATTCGGAGGCCTCGCCGCGATCGCGATCAAGACCAGCCGCTTCGCCGAACAGATCCAGCGCGAAGCGATGGTCCGCTCCAACTTCGAGCGCTACTTCGCGCCCAACGTCGCCGCGGAGATCGCTCAGCAGCAGGGTGCCGTCAAGCTGGGCGGCGACAGGCGCCCGGTCACGATTCTGTTCAGCGACATCCGGGGCTTCACCAGCATGTCGGAACACATGAGCCCGGATGCGATCGCCGGGCTGCTCACCGACTACTTCACCGAGATGGTGGAGGTGGTCTTCAGCCACGGCGGGACGCTGGACAAATTCATCGGCGATGCAATCATGGCCCTCTGGGGTGCACCGATTCCCCACGCCGATGACCCTGACCGCGCGGTAGCGGCGGCGATCGGGATGCAGCGCGCGCTGGTCGCGCTCAACGAGAAGTGGAAAGAGGAAGGAAAGCCAGAAATCGGCGTGGGGATCGGCATCAACTATGGCGACACCTTCGCCGGCAACATCGGCAGCCACCTGCGGCTCGAATACACCGTGATCGGAGACGCCGTCAACGTCGCCTCACGGCTCTGCTCCAAGTCCTCGAAGGGAGAAATCCTGATCAGCGACCCGCTGTACCAGATGCTGAAGGCCAAGCCGGCCGTGGAACCGCTCGAACCCCTCGCGGTGAAGAACCGGGGGGCGCCGGTGCCGGTGTGGAAGGTGAAGATTTAGTCGATTGAAGATTGAGGATTTCAGATTGAAGATTGGGAACTGCAATTTCAGATGGAAGATTTCAGATTGAAGATTTGAAGCCGATGCTCAAAACTGCAGTTCAAATCTGAAATCTGACATCTTAAATCTGAAATCTGTACCCAACCCCAGCCTCACCCAACAGCTTCAGCACCAGTCGCACCGGCAACCCCATCACACCGAAAAAATCGCCATCGATCCGCTCGACCAGCGCGGCGCCGTAGCCCTGGATGCCGTAGGCGCCGGCTTTGTCCATCGGTTCTCCGGTGGCGATGTACGCTCGGAGAAAGTCGTCGTTGCACGGAGAAAAGGTTACCGAGGTGATGTCGGTGGCCTGGCGAAGGGTCCCGTTCGAAACCAGGGCCACTGACGTGATCACCTGATGGGTCTGGCCCTGCAGCTTCCGGAGCATTGCAAGAGCCTCGTCGGAGTCCGCCGGCTTCTCCAGCAGATCATCACCCAGCAGTACGATGGTGTCGGCACCGAGGACCAGGTCCCCCTTCACGCTGCGAGCCTTGTCCCGCGCCAGGCGTTCCGCATACTCCACCGGCGTTTCCCCCGCCGCTCGCTGCTCTTCGATGTGCGACGGCCGGACCTCGACCGGAATGCCGAGCATCTCGAGCAGCTGACGGCGCCGGGGAGAGGCGGAGGCGAGGATGAGGGGGTGGGGCATGAGGAAGGGATAGAGGGAGTAGGGATTGGGGAGTAGGGAGTAGGGCGAACCGATTGGGCGGAGGAAGTGGCCCACTCCCCACCCCCTACTCCCTACAACCGGTCAGGGTGTCCGCTCCAGCACCAACGTCACCGGCCCGTCATTATGTATCTCGACCTGCATCATCGCCCCAAACTCTCCGGTCTCTACCTTGAGTCCCTTGGCGCGCAGGGCGGCGACGAAGCGTTCGTAGAGTGGGATCGCGACTTCGGGCCGCGCGGCATCGATGAATGACGGTCGGCGGCCCTTCGCGGCGTCGCCGTAGAGCGTGAACTGGGAGATCACCAGGATCGCCCCGCCCACCTCGTCCAGACCGAGGTTCATCTTGTCCTGGGCATCGCTGAATAGCCGAAGGCTCGCGACCTTCTCGGCCATCCAGTCCACCTCGGCCGGGGTGTCGGAATGGGTGAATCCCACGAGGAGGCAGAACCCGCGGTCGATCGCGCCAGCAATCCGGCCCTCGATCGTGACCGATGCGCGAGTAACGCGCTGCAGGACGACGCGCACCTGGGATCTCCGCTGTAGGCTGGGACTCGGATGGCTGAGAGTCGGCTTATTCTAATGTGCCAGGCGACTCGGCGGAGGAGGCCGGCGCCCGGCTCGCGACCCGGGGAGCCCCTCCGGCATCTCTCCCAGAACCGCAACTCAGGGATCCATGACCGTCCGCCGCCGCCGTAACCGACTCGGGCTCTTCATCGCCTGCCTTTCACTCCAGGCAGCGATGGGTGCTGCTCAGGGGAGTCCACGCGATACCGCGCTCACCCGGCAGTACCTCCATGAGGCCGACAGCATCGCGGACGGAGACGCGGGACTGCTCTGGGGCCTTTCCCTCGCCGGACCGATGATGCTGGTGGATCGGGACACCCGCGCCATCATCGCCAACGTTGCCGATGGTGAAGGGCGATTGAAGCAGGCGGGATCGGTGTTCGTGGGAACTCTGCCCGCGGACCAGAACGTGAGCAACACCGGCTTCAACTGGGCCGGCCGGCGATGGACCATGGTGGCGCTGCCGGTGCCCCAGGACCCGGTATCTCGTGCGGCACTCATGATGCACGAGCGCTGGCACCGGATCCAGGACAGCCTCGGCTTTCCCGCCTCGAGCCCAACCAACGACCATCTCGATACTCGGGATGGCCGGCTCTGGCTGCGACTCGAAGGCCGCGCGCTACAGCGAGCCATGGTTACGAAAGGCGAGAAGCGCCGCACAGCGGCAAGCGACGCGGTGCTCTTCCGGCGCTATCGCCGTCAGCTGATCTCCGGCGCCGACAGCAGCGAGCGAGCACTCGAGATGAACGAGGGGCTGGCCGAGTATACCGGTTTGACGTTGGCCGGTTTCAGCGATTCCGCGATCGCGAGGCAGGTGGCGACGCTCGATACCGCGTCGAGCCTGGGCCGCTCGTTCGCCTATTACACCGGACCCGCTTACGGACGACTGCTCGACGTGCTGGGGATGGTCTGGCGCCCTTCACTGAATCCGGCTCAGGATCTCGCGGCTCTGCTGGCAACCGCCCTCTTACCCACACCGATTCCGAATCTGACCGATGCGGTCCAACGGGCCGGAGCCTATGGCTATGAACAGGTAAGGCAGCAGGAAGAGGCCCGAGCCATCGCACGAATCGCCCGTCAGGCCGAGCTGCGACAACGCTTCGTCAGCGGACCGGTGCTGCGCCTGCCGCTCCGCGACATGCGAGTCGGATTCGACCCCAACCGGGTCGAGCCGCTTGATTCGGTGGGACCGGTATATGCGGCTCTGCGGATCGTGGACAGCTGGGGTGTTTTGGACGTGACCGACGGCGGTGGACTGATCCGTGACTGGCAGGAGGCGATCGTCCCGGCCCCGGAGATTACCAAGGGCAAGATCTCAGGACCGGGCTGGACGCTCGATCTCGCCAAGGGGTGGATTCTGGTTCCCGGGACGCGTCAGGGAGACTACACCGTAAGTCACTGATCCTGCTCAAGCCGCCAGCCAAGCTGCGAGGGTGGTAGACTTAGGTGTATGCCGTTGCGTCCCTTCCCCGGCACTCGGTGGATTCACCAGCGCCGGCGCGGTAGTCGTTCGCCCCACCGGCCCGACCCTCCACCTGGTCCAATGATCGGCTGACCACCGCCTGGCTCGGCCACGCGACGGTCCTTCTCAACCTGTTTGGACGCTGGATCCTCACCGACCCAGCCCTGCGCCGGCGGGTCGGCGTGCATTTTGGTTTGGGCACCATCGGACCTCGCCGGCTCATTCCCGCCGCTCTACGCCCCAGAGATATCCCTTCGCTGGATCTGCTGTTGATCTCTCATGCCCACATGGATCATCTCGACTACGGGACGCTGCGCTACTTGCCCAGGCGAACGCCGGTCGTCACCAGCCGCGGCAACGCCGACCTTCTGGGCCGGTTCACGCAGGTCGAGGAGCTGTCGTGGGGCGAAGAGGTGGAAGTCTCTGGCATCGGCGTGCGCGCGATTCCTGCCCGGCATTGGGGTGCCAGGGTGATGACCGCCAGGGTGATGACCGATCGCCATCGCGGCTACGGCGGATTTCTGCTGGAGTACCAAGGCATGCGAGTCGTGTTCGCGGGAGACACCGCGTACACCGACCGTTATCGCGAGATCGGCGCCGAGGCTCCAGTGGATCTGGCCATCGTCCCGATTGGCGCCTACGACCCGTGGATCGACAATCACGCGAGCCCGGAGCAGGCGTGGGCAATGACCCGAGATCTGCGGGCGCGGTATGTCATGCCGGTGCACCACTCCACGTTCCGCTTGAGCCGTGAACCCCCTGATGAGCCGATCCGCCGCTTCCTCGCCGCGGCGGGACCGGAGCGCGACAGGATCGTCGCCACAGAGGTCGGCGCGACCTGGAGCCTCCCCACGTGAAACTGCATGTCACTCGCAAACAGGTCGGCTGGTTTGGCGTTATCACGTTCCTGCTCACCGTCATCGCGATCTATGGCGGGGCCTGGCTGCTGGAGCGCGCGCTCATGCTGCCAGTCAATGCCTACATCAGAGACCGCACGCTCGCCTTTCTCCAGGAGAAGAACGTAGAAGGTCTGGTCATCACCTTCCCCAAACTCGACCTGAGCCTGGTCCGCCGACGGCTGGTCATCAACGATCTCAAGATCCGCTACGACAACAAGGACAGCACCCGCTACGAGCGCTTCCAGGCCACGGTACCGCGAATCACGCTGACGGGCGTCGACCTCGGAGACGTGATCTGGCACCGGCATCTCCGGCTCGACGCCGTGCGGCTCTCCAGTCCGGTCCTGAGTCGGCTTCGCGAATCGATCGATAGCGGCGCCAAGCCGCCGATCCCTGCCTCGGCGGCTGATGAAAATGAGGTAGTACCCGACTCACTCGCGGCCCAGATTCCGGCCCTCGACAGCGTGGTCTTTAACCTGGTCTCCAGCTGGCTGCCGGACGACTTTCGCAACGCCCGCATCGAGCTGATAGCGGTGGACGACGCCACGATCGTTTCTACGGCCCGAGAAGGGAGCAAGGCTTCCCGCGATTCGACCTCGCAGCCTGGCGCTCCGGATCCGAGGCATTCAGCTGGACAGTACGGAGCGGCGAGTGTTCGAATCGGCCCGACTCTCTGCCGCTTCGCTTTTTCACCTCACCAGCGGCCTGCGCGGCTCGCTCCGCATTGACAGCCTGATCCTTCAGCTGGATCCCAACGACACCACCGTCGAGTTCACCTCGCTCCGCACCTTCCCCGCCGATAGCGGGCACTCACTTTACCTCGGCGGCTTCAAGCGGGGGCATCACGGACGGACCTTCTCGCTTGATACCATCGCCTACGAGCCGCTCAAGACCGATTCGGCGTTCTTTGCCCACGGCCCCAGCCGGCGGACCAGGGTCCGGTTGTCCTTGAAGGGCATGAAAGGCAGCGGAGTCGAGGCGGCCGCATTGCCCCGGGGGCAGGCGGTGGTGCAGCGGGTCGGGATCGATTCGCTCCGAATCGATGCCATAGTCGATACCCGGACCGACCCGCACCCAAGGCCACGCCAGTTGTGGCCCCAGGTCCTGGCCCAGGCTTCCTGGCGCCTCGGGATCGACACCGTACAGTTGGAGCACGGTTACATCCACTACGGCGAGCTCAAGGCCAACCGCCCGGAGCCGGCGGTGGTGTGGTTCTCGAACATTTCGGCCACCATCACAGGACTGGGCAACCATCCCGACAGCACCCGGATTTCTACTCCGGCCGTGATGCTGGCCAAGGGACAGTTCATGGGTCAGGGATCGCTCGAGGCCCGGCTCGAGGTCCCAATCGTTCCGGATCATTTCGCCATGAGGGCCGAGGGCAAAGCGGCGGATCTCCGTGCGGAGGTGTTGAACCGGTTTCTTCTTACCGCGATGGGGGTGCGGGTGACCAGCGGCCGAGCTCACCGGGCGACCTTTGCCTTTCGGGTGGCTAACGGTAAAGCGACCGGAGATATGACTCTGATCTACGACAGCCTGGCCGTCCAAATCGTGGATCGGACCACACGGAAGAAAGGGCTGGACGAGAAGCTGAAGACCTTCTTCGCCAACAAGTTTATGATGCGCAGCAGCAACATGCCGGACGACAAGGGCAAGCTCGACCCTGCACCGATTTCCTACCGATACAAATTGGGGGAGACCTTCTGGGGCGGGATCTGGCGGTCCTTGAGGAGCGGCCTAACCAAGACGATCAAGAAGTAGTTAATTCCCGCTCTGCCTGGAGCCGCATCCAATGAGCCGTAAAGCCAAAATTTGGCTGTTGGTACTACTCGTCTTCGTGGTGACCATCTCAGTCGCCTTGTGGATACTGCCAACCAAGTTCGAGGCCGCGCTTCGCGCCACGGTCAACGACTATCTCCGCGAGAAGACCCTCGCGATGCTCGACGAAACCGATGTCGCCGGGCTGAATGTGGAGTTCGGGTCGCTGGACCTGAGTTTTGCCCAGCGCCATCTGATCATCAACGACATCCGCATCAGGTACGACCATCGCGACTCCACCAAATACGTGCGGTTCACGGCCGAAACGCCGCGGGTGGCCCTCATGGGGCTGGACCTCCTCGACATCATCAAGCACCAAAGTTTTCGGTTGAGCCGAGGTGCGCATCGACCGCCCGGTGCTGAGTCAACTTCAGGAACTGAGCGGAAAACCCAAGAAGCCTGAGAAGCAACCTCGTGCCGTCGCGGTAACCGAAGAAGACACGCTTCCGATGGCGCCCCGGTCGAGCTGGATACCCTGCTCTACCATGCGGTGGCTGCCTGGCTTCCCGATGAAATACGCCAGGGGCGCATCGATCTCATCGCCCTCAATCACGGCAGCGTCCTGTCGGTTACCAAACGGGGCAAGGATGTCACCCGGGACTCGCTCGGCAACATTGATCTGAAACTTCGAGGTCTGGGGCTCGACAGTCTCAAGCAGAAGGTCTTCGAGGGGATCTCCGTCGACCTGCAAATGGCGCTTCACGTGTCCGGACAAGCCGATTCGGTCCAGATAGACACGGTTGCGATGCGGCTCGATCCCAAGGATACGGTGCTTACCGTGCGAAGGGCTCGATCCACCCCGTCGAACCCCGAGAAGTCGGCCCTTTTCCTGGAAGGACTCAAACGCTCCAGCCGTGAGGGGCAGCTCAAGCTTGATACCTTGACGTTCGGCCCTCGTGCCAGTGATCAGAAATGGCTCGCGCGAGCCACCAAGCGGCGAAGTCGAATCCGGTTCAACCTGGGACAGCTCACGATCGACGGTACGCTGCTCCGTCGGGTCTTGGGTGAGCGGGTCGAGCTTCGTCGGATTGGCGTGGGAAGCATGACCCTCGACGTGCTTGCCGACCGGCGGGCCGAGAAAAACCCTCCGAAGCCGCGCACGATGTGGTCCCAGCGTCTGGCCGACCTGGATTGGGCGGTGCGAGTCGACACCATCTCCCTGAAAAAGGGCACCATACGCTACGGGGAGATCAACGCGGGGCGTCCCGAGGTGGCACTGCTTTACTTCTCCGATGTCAACGCCATGGTGACCAATCTCGGCAACAAGGAAGGCTACGGCGGAAAGACCGCCCCCGTTGCCAAGATTGACGCTACTGCCAAGCTGATGGGCAAGGGTGCCGTCAAAGCCCACATGGAGATACCCCAGACACCCGGCACTCACGTCTCCAGCGTCTCGGGGAGCCTTGGCACGTTCCAGGGTCCGGAGCTCAACTCGATGCTGCTCTATGCAGCGGGAGTGAAACTCAAGAGCGGGCGGATGGACTCCGTCAGCTTCAATTTCAAGGTGGCGAACGGATTGTCTGCCGGCAGCTTCTCCTCGACCTTCGACAGCCTGAGTCTCGAAATAGTGAACCGGGTGAGCCAGAAGCGCGGGCTCAAGGAAAAGCTGATGGGCAAGGCGGCGAACGCCCTGGTGCGGAACTCGAACCGTCCCGGCGAGAAGAGCTACCGGCCCGAGGTCCCGATCAAGTACGAGCTCAAGAACAGCGACAGCTTCTTCGGGATGGTATGGCAGTCGCTGAAGTCCGGGTTGCTGAAGATGATGAAGGACTAGAAAGCAGCCGTCAGCCATCAGCCGTCAGACAGCCAGCTGTTAGCTATTAGCTGTCATAGAGGCCGCAATGAGAGACCCTCCGACGGGTTGCGTCGGAGGGTCTCGTTATTGGC
Organism: uncultured Gemmatimonadales bacterium; assembly: GCA_963821525.1. Taxonomy (GTDB): domain Bacteria; phylum Gemmatimonadota; class Gemmatimonadetes; order Gemmatimonadales; family GWC2-71-9; genus DATBGE01. The sequence continues at coordinate 693,737 of CAWGED010000019.1, forward strand.
TGATCGCCAACAGCTAATAGCTGACGGCTCTGACGGCTGACGGCCTACTCGACCGTCACACTCTTCGCCAGGTTCCTCGGCTGGTCCACGTTGCAGCCGCGGCGGAGCGCCACGTAGTACGAGAAGAGCTGCAGCGGGACGATCGCGAGGATCGGCGTGAGCAGATCGATCGTCTCCGGGATGGTGAAGGTTGCGGTGGCGAGACGGCTGATCTGGTCGTCCCCGTCGTTCTTGATGGCGATGACCTGGCCGCCGCGAGCCCGGACTTCCTCGACGTTGGAAATGATCTTGCCGTGCACCGCGTCGCGCGGCGCGATGAACACGACCGGCATGTTCTCGTCGATCAGCGCGATGGGTCCGTGCTTCATCTCCGCCGCCGGGTACCCCTCGGCGTGGATGTAGGAGATTTCCTTGAGCTTGAGGGCACCCTCGAGCGCCACCGGGAAATTGACTCCCCGTCCCAGGTAGAGCGCGTTGTTGGTGCGCCAGAACCGCTCGGCGAGCGCTTCGACTTCGTCCGACCGATCCAGGATCGTCTGCACCTGCTCCGGCAGAGCCCGCAGCGCCTGGATGATCTGCCGGCCCTGCAGAATGCTCAGGTTGCGGAGCCGGGCGAAGCGCAGCGTGATCAGAGAGAGCGCGATCACCTGGCTGCTGAACGCCTTGGTGCTCGCGACACCCACCTCGGGACCGGCGTGCAGATAGATACCGCCGTCCACTTCGCGGGCGATGGTCGAACCCACCACGTTCACGACTCCGATGGTCCGGGCGCCGCGACGCTTGGCTTCGCGGATGGCGGCGAGCGTGTCCGCCGTCTCACCCGACTGCGAGATCCCGATGACCAGGGTGTGATCGTCCACCACCGGATTCCGGTAACGGAACTCGGAGGCGTATTCCACTTCGACCGGAATGCGGGCCAGCTCCTCCAGCATGTACTCGCCAATCAGGCCGGCGTGCCACGAAGTGCCGCAGGCGGTGATGACGATCCGGTTGATCCGCTTGATGTCGTCGTCGGTGAGGTTGAGGCCCGAGACCCGTGACGTCCCCTCTTCCTCGAGCAAGTGACCCCGCATCGTGTTCCGAACGGTGTCGGGCTGCTCGAAGATCTCCTTCAGCATGAAATGGGAATACCCGCCACGTTCGATGGTGGCGATGTCCCACTCGATGCGGTTGACCGTCTTCTCGATTCGGGTCGCGGCCAGGTCCCGCACGTGATAGCCCTTCCGGTTCAGCACCACCATCTCGCCGTCATCGAGATAGACGACCGAGCGGGTGTGGGCCAGGATGGCGGAAGCATCGGAGGCGACGAACCACTCGTTCTCTCCCACTCCAACCAGGAGGGGAGATCCCTTCCGGGCGGCGACCAGGACGTCGGGCTCTTCGGAGCAGATCACCGCGATGCCGTAGGCGCCGTCGACTTCTCTCAGCGCCTGGGCTACGGCTTCCTCGATGTTGCCGTTGTAGCACTCGCCAACCAGGTGGGCGAGCACTTCGGTATCGGTTTCGGACTTGAAGGTGTGACCGCGCTGCTCGAGCGCCCGGCGGATGGCGCCGGAGTTCTCGATGATCCCGTTATGGATCAGCGCGATGCGGCCGGTCTGGTCGGTGTGAGGATGCGCGTTCGGCGTGGTCGGAGCACCATGCGTCGCCCAACGAGTGTGGCCGATGCCGAGGCTTCCCTTCGGCATGGCTCCTTCGAGCTGCTTCTCGAGTGCGGAGAGTTTCCCGGCCTGCTTCATGACCGTGAGGCCGGCCCCGTTCACCACCGCGATTCCTGAAGAGTCGTACCCGCGGTACTCCAGCCTTCTCAGCCCCTCCAGCAACAGGCCCGCAGCCTGGCGGGGGCCCACATATCCCACAATGCCACACATCCTGAGGAGCCTCGCTATACCATGAGTTCGCGGCAAGCCGACACCAGTTGTTCGGCTGCTTCGGCGGTTGGCGCTTCGGCGATGAACCGCACGATCGGCTCAGTTCCCGAAGGCCGAATGTGTACCCATCGGTCCTCCCACGCGAGCCGCAGTCCATCGCGAGTGTCCGCTACCGCATCACTGAATCGCGCGGTCAGCTTCGCGTACACGGGAGCCAAGTCCTTGCCCCGCTGTCCCTTAGCCTTAACTATCCGGTACTGCGGCTGCCCGGCGACCAACCGGGAAACAGCCTGCCCGGATCGGGCGAGCAGGTGCAAAATTAGCGCCACACCCACTGGTGCGTCACGCCCAATGTGGAGTGCGGGCAGAATCACACCACCGTTGCCTTCACCCCCGATTACCGCCCCCTCATCCCGAATCGCGCGAGCGACGTTCGCCTCACCCACTGCGGCGCGGACGAAACGGGCGCCACACATCCGGGCGGCATCCTCGACCACAAGACTGGTGGAGAGGTTGGCGACGACCACCGGCGGACCGGCGGACCGGCGGACCGGCGGAACAGCGGACCCATCGAGAACAGAGCGCACCGCGAACGCCAAGGTGTAGTCCTCGCCGATCGGACGCCCCGTTTCATCCACCAGGGCCAGTCGGTCTACATCGGGATCCACCGCCAGACCAATCACCGCACCGCTCTCGCGAACCAGCCGGGAAAGCTCGCCCAGATTCTCGGGGAGTGGCTCGGGCGCCCGGGGAAATTTTCCGTCGGTCTCCAGATTGATTCCGGAGACTCGACATCCCAGCCGCTCCAACAGCTGGGGAATCGTGGTTCCACCAGCGCCGCGAACACAATCGAGCGCCACGGTGAACTTTTTCGCCCGGATCGCTTCGACATCCAGACCGGGAAGCGCCAAGACCTGTTCGAGATGCCGCTTGATAGCATCACGATCTTCGCGATACTGGCCAACTCCCTCCCATCCGGTGCGAGCCGGCCCCTGTTCGGCGAGGGCGCGGACCGCATTGCCGGCGGCGCCGTCGAGGAAGATCCCGTCGGGACCGACGAACTTGAGGGCGTTCCACTCGATCGGGTTGTGACTCGCGGTGAGAATGAGCCCGGCCCCGGCGTGGTGATGCTCGACCGCGAGCTGCACGGTGGGCGTCGGTACTACGCCGACATCGATGACCTCGACGCCCACCGACATGAGGCCCGCCGTGGCGGCTCGGGCGTACATCGGCCCGCTGGTGCGCGCATCCCGCCCCAGGACGACGACCGGCTTGCCGTTCTGCCGGGCCCAGTCACCAAGGGCCGCGGCATGGCGCGCGACGAGTTCGGGTGTCAGGTCCTTGCCGACAATGCCACGCATGCCGGAAACGCTGATCATCAATGTGTCGGACATGGGCGGAAAGGTAGGAGGGGCGGCGGAGTGACGGTATGGTGCTAAGGTGGTATGGCTGGAGGGCGGACAGGGCGGACAGGCGGCAAGCGGACGGCGTAAGTCGCGGCTGCAAGTCCCTCACTACCACCATCCCGCCCTCCCGCCGTCCGCCCTACCGCCTACCTACACGTCTATGGGCAACGCTGCCGGATCAGGAAACGCGTTAATGAACGCCTCGACAACCGCGGGATCGAATTGGGTGCCGGAGCAGGTCCGGAGCTCGGTGTAGGCATCAGCAGGATTTCGCGAGGCCCGGTAGGCCCGGTTGGTAGTCATGGCGTCGAACGCGTCCACCACTCCAACGATGCGGGACTCGATCGGGATGAGGTCTCCCTTGAGCCCGTCGGGGAATCCTTTGCCATCCATCCGCTCGTGGTGGGAGCGCACGATCCGCAGTACCACGCCCTTTTCCCGCGCCAGCGGCGCCAGGATCTTCTCGCCGAGGAGTGTGTGCTCGGTGATGTGCTGGAATTCGTCGGGAGTGAGCGGACCGGGTTTGTTGAGCACCGCTTCGCGGGTACCGATTTTCCCGATGTCGTGCAGCTCCGCCCCCAGGCGAATGTGCTCCAGCATTTCACCCGTGTAGCCGAGACGCAGTGCGGTCTTCACGGCATAGCGGCTGACCCGGCGAGAATGGCCCTGGGTGTAGGCGTCCTTCGCTTCGAGAGCGTGAGCCAGCGTCTGCACCGCCTCGAGGAACAGCTCGCTGATCCGGGTGGCCTGGCTCCGTACCCGCCGCTCGAGATTCTTCTGGTAGAACCGCCGCTGGAGCAGCAGCTCACGCTTCTCGAGAGCCTTGAGCACCCGGGCCCGAACCTCCTCCAGCATCGCCGGCTTCTGGAGGTAATCGAGCGCCCCTTTTTCCAGACACGCGACCGCGGTCTTCACCTCGGCGACGCCGGAGAGCATGATGATCGCCGTGTCGGGATAGCGCGCGAGGACTCCCTCCAATAGGCCCAGCCCGTCCATTCCCGGCATGTTGATGTCGGAGATGACCAGCGGGACCTCACCTTCACTTTCGAGCAGGGCCAGAGCCTCCTCACCGTTCCCCGCTTCGAGGCAGGTGAAGCCGAGGCTCTGAATCATGCGGACCATGGTGCTGCGCACCTTGAGGTCGTCGTCGGCCACGAGCGCGCGGGGTGCAAGCACCCTGGGCTCCGGGGGCGTGACTCCCCGCAAATGCGCCCTGAACCCTCTAGCGGGCGATCGATCCACCGGTTTCTCTTTCACCTTGCCGCGCTTTGTTCAGGGCCATTAGGTTCCCGCCACCCTTTCTCCTCGGCAATGACCAGGATTCGCTCGAACGATCTGGATCGGGGTTTCTCCACCCGTGCAGTGCACGCCGGCCAGCAGGAAGATCCGCTGGCCGGGGCCGTGATGACACCAATCTACCAGACCAGTACCTATGTCCAAGAGGGTCTGGGGCGCCATAAGGGCTACGAGTACGCCCGCACCCAGAACCCCACCCGCGAGGCGCTGGAGCGCAATGTCGCGAGCCTGGAGGGCGGGCAATACGGCTTCGCGTTCGGCTCCGGTCTCGCCGCGACCGACACGGTACTCAAGCTGCTTTCCGCCGGAGACCACGTCGTCTGCGGCGAGAACGTCTACGGCGGAACCCACCGGCTGATGGAACGGGTCTACGCCCGGTTGGGACTCACCTTCACGTTCGTGGATTCGCGCGACATCCGGAATATCGAGCGGGCCGTAACACCCGCGACCCGGATGATCTACTGCGAGACGCCCACCAATCCGATGATGCACCTCACGGATCTCGCCGCGGTGGGCGATCTCACTCAGGCGCGCGGGCTGCTCCTCACCGTCGACAATACCTTCGCGACACCGTTCTTCCAGCGGCCGCTCTCATCGGGCGCGGACATCGTCATTCATTCGACGACGAAGTACCTGAACGGCCACAGCGACATGGTGGGCGGTGTCGTCATCACGTCTCGCGACGACCTCGCGGAGCGGATCGGCTTTCTTCAGAACGGAGCAGGCGCGGTTCCCGGTCCCATGGATTGCTGGCTCGCGCTGCGCGGCATCAAGACGCTGCCGCTCCGCATGCGCCGGCACGACGAAAATGGGCGCCGGATAGCGCAGTGGCTCAGCCAACATCGTGCCATCACCAGGATTTACTACCCCGGCCTGCCGTCTCATCCCCAGCACGACCTGGCCTGCCGGCAGATGAGCGGCTTCGGCGGGATGATCTCGATCGACCTGGGCGACCCGGAGAAGGCCCGGCGCATGGCCGAGCGCACGAAAATCTTCGCGCTCGCCGAGTCCCTGGGCGGAGTGGAAAGCCTGATCGGTCATCCCGCGTCAATGACACACGCGTCAGTTCCGGTGGCGATGCGTCAGGCGATGGGCCTCACCGACAGCTTGATTCGCCTGAGCTGCGGGATCGAGGATGCCGACGACCTGATGGCCGATCTGGAGCAGGCCCTGGGATAGAACCGTCGTTCCGTATCAGAATGAAACGAAGTAGAATTCCCGACGTAGGGTCGCTCTCCTCACCACGGACGAGCCGTCTATGAGCACCTCGGTTCCAAGCACCCGGCCGCGGCGTACCCTGCCCCAGATCGCCGCCGTTTCCTGGGAGCACCCTGCCGATCGCGCCGCCCTTCAGGCGATGCGGGCGATTCCCGGCTTCGACGAAGCGGTCCGCAAGATCGTGGCGATCCTGGGCGGAGAGCGGGGTATTCGCCTCCTCTTCCAGGCCAACGCCGTGAAGGCCGGGCCCTCTCAATTTCCCACGCTCTACAGCACTCATGTCGAGGTGTGCACCACCTTCGACTGGCCCAAGGTCCCCGAGCTTTTCGTTACCCAGACTCCGATCTTCAACGCCGGAGCGTACGGCGTGGACGATCCCTTCATCGTCCTGCACTCCGCCGCGCTGGAGATGCTCGACGACGAGGAGATGCGAGCGCTCATCGCGCACGAGATGGGACACGTGATCAGCGGCCATGCGCTCTATCGCACCATCGCCGAGATCCTGCTGCTGGTGAGTTTCTCGGCACTGCCCATTCTCGCGGGAATCGCGCTCCTTCCGATCCGCCTCGCCCTGCTGGAATGGATGCGGAAGTCGGAGCTCTCGAGCGATCGTGCCGGCCTGCTGGGGAGCCAGGATCCGCTCGCGTCGCAGCGGCTCTTCATGAAGATGTCGGGCGGGGTGCGGCCGCCGAACGTGGTGGGTCAGCTCAACCTCGACGCTTTCATGGCCCAGGCGCAGGAATACTCCCAGAGCAACGAGGGTCTCGATGTGATCTACAAGATCCTCAATACCCTGGCACTGACCCATCCGATGCACACCGTGCGCGCCGGGGAGCTGCAGCAATGGATGGCCACCGGGGAGTACGACCGGATTCTTCGGGGCGAGTACACCAAGCGCGGGCCGGAGACTGCCTCGCGGCCGCTCCGGGATGACTTCGCCGAGGCGGGAAGTCACTATGCCCGGGAGACCCGGGAGACGCTGGATCACGTTGTCGACGCCGCCAAGAAGGCAGCGAGCCGGATGGGAGACGCCTTCCGGAAAGCGCAGGAGAAATGAGAGTACTGGTCGTCGGAGGTGGAGGACGGGAACACGCGCTTTGCTGGGCGCTTCGTCACGACCTTCCCTCAGCCGACATCTATTGTGCGCCGGGGAATCCCGGCACCGCGGAAATCGCCACCAATCTCGAAATCTCCGCCACCGACATCGATCGCCTCGCCGATGCGGCGGACGCCTACGGCGTCGATCTCACCGTCATAGGACCCGAGCAGCCCCTCGCGCTGGGACTCGCCGACCGGCTGCGGGCCGAGGGTCGTTCGGTGTTCGGACCCGGAGCTGCCGGGGCGGCGATCGAAGCATCGAAGGCCTTCGCGAAGGAAGTGATGAAGAAGGCGGGCGTCCCCACCGCGGCGAGCCGGTCGTTCGATCGCCTGGACGAGGCGCTTCAGTACGTGGACAGTCACGCCGAACCGCTGGTGGTGAAAGCCTCGGGTCTCGCGGGTGGCAAGGGTGCCGTGGTGTGCGCGACTCGCGCGGATGCGCGCAGCGCGGTTCGCACCATGCTGGGAGAAGGTCGATTCGGCTTGGCCGGCCGGGTCGTCGTCATCGAAGAGTTCATGGAAGGCGAGGAACTGTCGCTGCTCGCGATCACCGATGGACACGCGAGTCGAGCTGCTTCCAGCGGCGCAGGATCACAAGCGGTTGGGCGAGGGAGATGACGGACCCAACACCGGCGGTATGGGTGCCTACAGCCCGGTCTCCATCGGCACTCCCGCTCTCCTCGAGCGGGTGCAGCATGAAGTCCTGCTCCCGACGCTTCAGCAACTTGCCCGTGAAGGGGCACCTTTCTCCGGGGTGCTCTACGCCGGCCTGATGATCGGACCCGACGGCAGCCCTCGCGTCGTCGAGTTCAATTGCCGGTTCGGAGACCCCGAGGCGCAGGTCATTCTCCCTCTACTCGCCGGCGGCCTCGCGGAGTGCATGGCCAGTGTGGCGCGGGGGCAGGCGCCGACTGCGTTGTCGCTCGAGCCTGGACTCTTTGCCGTCACGACGGTCCTCGCCGCTCGCGGCTACCCGGATGTTCCAGTGAAGGGAGCGGAAATCACCATTCCCGAATCGCTTCCTTCGGAGGTAACCGTTTTTCATGCCGGCACCGCGCGTGATGAAGACGGCACTCTGCGAGTGGCGGGAGGTCGAGTGCTGAATGTGACCGCCGTCGCCTCGAGCTTCGAAGAGGCCCAGGCGAAGAGCAGAGAAGCGGCCGAAGCAATTCAGTTCGATGGGAAAGTCTTCCGCAGAGACATCGGCTGGAGGGAGGCGGCGCGACTGACTTCCCGCGTGTGACGCAGATCCTGCCTTAATCGTCTTTCATCGGTTGTTATTTCGAACTTACCTGCAGTTGTAGGCGGAATTCCTACACGCCGACGCCCTCCCCGAGTGTGACGCAGATCCTGCCTCAGTTCGTACCTTCCTGTGTCATTATTTCGGCGTCGCCTGCTCTGGCAGGCGGGAATTCTTACGGAGGATGTATGTTTTCATCGCGCAGTCGCAGGATCTCGGCCCTCCTCTCACTGTCCCTCGTGGGGCTGGCGGGCATGGCATGTGGTAGTTCGACAAGTTACGGCGGCGGTGGTGGTGGTGGAAGTAACTTCCCGACTCCCACCGGCGCACAGGTGATCATGGTGCACGGTGCGCAGACCAAGAACAACACGGCGTTCAGCCCGAACCCGTTCACGGTTTCGTTGAACGGCGCGGCTTCGGTCAGCGTCGAATTCGGCAATGACGACAATGTGACCCATACGGTCACCGAAAGCGTCGCGAACCCGACCTTCAACAGCGGCAATCTGGCCAAGGGGACGACGTTCACCCACAACTTCACAACGGCCGGCACGTACAACTACCACTGCAGCATCCACCCGAACATGGTGGGAACGATTCAGGTAAACCCGTAGCACCGGTTTGCCGGAGCTTTCGAGCGGGGCGCCCTTGCCGGCGCCCTTTTTTTCTCCACCTTCAACCTCTCCAGGACTCCAGAGAGGCCACCGTGCCGGAAACACCCCTCGCAGGGTGGGAAAGCTTCTACGTCATTCTCGGCTCGTCGGCCGCCGCGCTGACCGGGCTCCAGTTCGTCGTCATGGCGCTGGTGGCTGATGTGCCTCGGGCGGGCTCGATCCACGACATCGCGACCTACGGAACCCCCTCGGTGGTGCATTTCTGCTCCGCGCTGCTCGTCTCGGCCATTCTGAGCGCGCCCTGGCCTGATCTCGAGGCAGTCCATATCCCGCTGGTTCTCACGGCGGCCGCAGGGCTCGTCTACATGGTGGTCGTCATTCGGCGAGCGCGCTCGCGGGGCCAGTACCAGCCAGTGCTGGAGGACTGGATCTGGCACACCATGCTCCCCTTCACAGGGTACGCCGTCCTCTGCGGCGCTGCTCTGAAGCTGCAGACTCACCCCACCGGCGCACTCTTCCTGATCGGCGGCGCGACGCTCCTGCTTGTGTTCATCGGGATTCACAACGCGTGGGACACGGTAGTCTGGATCGCGACCCAGGGGACCCAGCGGAACAAGGCGGAGAGCAAGGAGTAGCTACTGCGGTTCCTCGGCGGGCAGGTTGCCAAGGGCGGCAGGGACGGCTCGTTGGATGGCCGCGAGGAGCTGGTCGCCGGCGATCGGCTTATGCAGATAGCCGCTCACTCCGGAGGCTCTGTAGCGCGCTTCGACTTCGGGGGCATCGTCAGCGGTGTAGATGAGGGTGGGCACCAGCACCCCGCTTTCCACCAGATGCTGGTGCACCTCCAGCCCCGTCATCTGCGGCATGTGCGCGTCGAGCAGCAGGCAGTCGGGGGGATCTCCTCCCACCGCCAGCGAGTCGATGAACTCCGGGCCGGAAGCGTAGACCGTCGCCTTCAGCCCCAGCGACTCGCAGAGCCGTCGCAGGCCCACCCGAACCGATGCCTCGTCCTCGACGATCGCGACTGCGATCGGATGACCGGATCTCGAATCCTCGAGAGGCATCAGGGTGGCAAGGAGTGGTGAGCGGGCGCAGTGAGTGAGGCCGGCGATGACTCCAGTGTAAGCGCCTGAGTCGGGGTGTCGCCGTCGCGCCTCAAGAGGCCGGAGGAGAGCAGGCAGTACATGGTCGCGCCCCGATCGGCGTTATTCTCGGCCCAGAGCCTGCCCCCGTGCGCGGCGACAATCGTTCGGGAAATCGACAGACCCAGCCCAAGTCCCTCGGGCTTGGTAGTGACAAACGGCTCGAAGAGACGGTCCAGCAGGGTCGACGGAATCCCGGTTCCACAGTCCCGAATCGAGATCAGGATGTTGTTCCGGGTATCGGCATTGGCGATAAGCGTCAATCGCCGATCCGACGCCGCCGTGGTGTTCATCGCCTCGCAGGCATTGATGATCAGGTTGAGTAACACCTGCTGGAGCTGCACCCGGTCCCCAAGCACCGGCGGAAGATCCCGGGCCACGAGGGCGGTGGAGGTGACCCGCCGGGTAATCAGCTCCGCGTGAGCCAGCTCGAGCACTTCGGACAGGAGCTCCCGGATATCCATCGGCTGAAGGTGAGTGTCGCCCCGCTTGAGCAGGGCCCGCAGGCGTCGGATGACCTGGGCGGCGCGTTGGTCCTCGGAGGCGATGTCTGCCAGAATCGCGTCCAGTTCGTCCAGGTCGGCAGGCTGCCGCTTGAGGAGCCGTCTGGCGGCCTCCGCGTTACTGGAGATCGAAGTGAGCGGTTGATTCAGCTCGTGCGCCAGCGCGCCGGAGAGCTGACCCAATACCGCGACGCGCGCGAGGTGGGAGAGCTCACGCCGCTGCTCCTCAATTTGCATCTGAGCTCTGGCGGCGGGCCGTCACATTCGCCCGCGTCACGACCACGCCGCCGTCCGGTCGCGCCAGCGCTTCAAGGCTCAAGGCGTAGCGCTCCCGGTGGCCGTCCTGTTCGTCATCGTACTCCATCTCAAAACGGCGACTTTCGTGGTGAAGCACCCCCTGGATACCCGCCAACGTGCGTATCGCCGTCGTATCCCCCCGTTCGGCGGCGAAACGACAGGCCGCCACGTAATCGTCTCCCACGCCCACCCGGTGGAACCGCTCGACGAGGGCGTTGTCGGCGAAGCGCCGCCAGGAATCGTTGACCTCCAGCACTATCCCGCGGGCGTCGAGGATGGCGACATGGTCGTGAAGGGATGCCAGTAGCGCGTGATAGAGCTGCACGACCTTGTGGCGCCCGCTGTTCACCGCGGCGATGCAAAGCACCGGAAGCGTCGTCAGCAGCAGAAAGACCTGCAACAGCAGGACGTTGGTATCGGTTGGGGTCGCCATGAAAGGGCCGGTGCCGCGATCGGCGGCCCAGATCGCACCAAACGCCACGAGGGTCAAGGCCAGACTGGCTCCTGCGGGGCCAAAGCGCAGCGCGGCCCAGATCAACACTGGCAGCGGGGAGTAAAGCGGCAGAGCGACGTGCCAGGGGTGACGGTCGCGCCACAGGAGCGCCACGGCACAGGTCACGACGAGTGCCACCGTCAGCAGGATGGCCTCGAGGATCCGTCGGCCGTTCGATCCGACGAGACCACAGGCTCGGGGCGCCGGCAATGGTGAGCACCAGTGCCGGCAGAAGGGTCAGGCCGGTGAGCGCGTTCGACATGAACCAACCGCGCCAGGGATCCCAGTACGTCGTGGCCCCTCCATGCAGCACCACGTCCGCCGCCCCGAGCGTCGCCCCCACCGCCGGCGCGATGATCACCGCGCCGAGGACGAAGAGACCCAGCGCCCGAACGCTTTCCAGCCGGGGCGGGCCGCCGAACGCCCAATGCAGCAACAGGGCAGCGGTGAGGGCACGCGCGATATTGGCAACATCGGCCAGCACCACCCACGTGAGGCTCCACTGGGGCCAGTGGGTGATGAAGTGCGCGATGGCACCGACGAGGATGTACCAGACCCAATCGCGCCGGGCCGAGAGGATGAGAGCCGCCAGTGAGGATGGCGTAGGGTGGGAACATGACGGCAGCGCCCACTTCCGGGTACTGCAAGAGGGCGCCCGCGGCATTGCCGAGCAGGATGGCCGGCGCGAACAACAGGAGACCAGGCGCAAGGGGGATGATCCCTGCGTCGGCCTTGGGAGCATAGCCGGGCCGTGGTTCGCTCATGAAGGTGCCGCTTGTTCCAGGGGAGCACGGAGCCGTCGGTGCTCCGACCAACTCCGCACTGAATATGACTGAACACTACGCTACCGGCTACCGCCTCTTGTCACGAGGTGCTGTCGGCAGGTTCAGCCACGGCGCCGGTCAGCCAGTTCAAGACGTAACGCGCCGTCGTGCAGACCATGGATGCCGTTCCTAACGACTATACATTTAGAGAGAATGCCTGAACTGCCCGAAGTCGAAACCATCGTCCAGGATATTCGGCCGGACCTGGTTGGCCGGACCATCCGGCGAGCCTCTCTGTCCCACGTCGATGTGTTGCGGGGAGTCACTCGACCAAAGCTGCTCGCGGCCCTGAAGGGGGCCGCCATTCGCAGCGTGACCCGGCGAGCGAAGCACGCCGTCATCGCGCTCGGAGAGCGGCGTCTGGTGATCCAGCCGGGGATGACCGGATCGCTCACCGTTCGAAGAGATCCACTGAGCCGGGACGAGGCGAAATACGCCGTTCTCCGGGCTCCGCTCGATTCCGGTCGCGAACTGGTCTACCAGGATGTACGGCGACTCGGCACCCTGTTGCTCCTCAACGAGCGGCAATGGGCGGCATACGACGCCGCCATCGGGCCCGAGCCGCTGGAGCCGGGTTTCACGGCCGGGGCATTTCAGGCCTCACTCAAACGCACCCGGCAGGCCATCAAGAAGGCGCTGATGGACCAGAAGCTCATCGCCGGCGTGGGAAACATCTACGCGAACGAGGCGCTCTTCGCGGCGGGCATTGATCCGTCCCGCTCCGCGTCGTCGTTAAGCAAGGATGAATATGGCCGGCTCTTCGTCGAGCTCCGGCGCATCCTGAGCGCCGCCATCGAGGCCGAGGGCACAACGTTTCGGGACTATCGCACCGGCACCGGTGAACCCGGGAATTTCCAGCTCGAGTTGCTGGTCTACGGCCGGGAAGGTGAACCCTGCCGTCGCTGCGGGACGCGACTGGTGGGGACGCACACGATTGATGCGCGGATTACCGTGTTCTGCTATAGGTGTCAGCGGTGAAATAGGCAGGGAGTAGGTTGTAGGGTGGTGGGGAGTGGGGCGTGTACCTGTCGCTCGACTTGTGACCACAGGCTCCAGACTCCAGACTCCAGACTCCGACTCCCTACTCCCTACTCCCTACTCCCTACTCCCCACTCACCCACAACCTGTGACCCGTTCACCCACGCTCGCCCTTCCAACCACCGACCTCGTTCGGCTCAAGGAACGGGTGCGTCGATTGGCGGAGGATCGGCCCGGGGTCTATCGGATGCTCGACCCGCGCGGCCGGGTGATCTACGTGGGCAAAGCGAAGCAGGTCCGGACTCGGCTGCTCTCCTATTTCCGGGCCGACCATCCTGACGAGAAGGCCGCGCGCATTCTCCACGCCGCCGCCGACATCGCCTGGGATTATGTGCCGAGCGAGTTCGCGGCCTATCTGGGCGAGCTGCGGCAGATCGTTCGCCACCGGCCGATGTTCAACCAGCGGATGAACCGGACGCGAAAGACCTTGTTCATCCGAGTCCAGGGAGGTTCCGCGCCCAAGGTGTCGGCAGGAGGTCCTCTGGATGAGAGTGCCCGGTGCTACGGCCCATTCATCAGCGCGGAACGGGTGCGGGATGCCGTCCGGGGCATCAATGACCTTCTCGGTCTCCGGGACTGCGCGCCGAACATGCCCATGGTCTTCGCCGGGCAGACCGATCTGTTCGACGTGGAAAGGCGCGCCGCCTGCATGCGTCACGATTTCGGCTTCTGCACCGGTCCATGCGCCGGCTTCGTGACCGAGAGGGAATATCTCCGTCGGGTGGACACGGCCGTCGCCTTCCTCGAGGGGCGTACCATCCAGCCGCTCGACCGGGTGATCAACGAGATGCAGCAGGCGGCCGATGCCGGCGAGTTCGAGCGCGCGACAGTGTGGCGGGAGCGATTCGAGCGGCTGGAATGGCTGCTGGCGGCGATCGCGCGAGCACGTACCGCGGTAGATGGGCTGAGCTTTGTCTATCGCGATCCGGGACTCAAGGGAGACGATCGCGCCTACCTGATCCGCCAAGGGCGTAGTGCTCGCGTCGTATCCTTTTCCCTCAACACCGATAGAGCAGGAAGCCTTCCGCGCGGTGGTGAAGGATGCGTTGTCCAGCTCCGGCGCCCTCTGCCGGTCCCCTGCCCTCATGCCACCTGGATGAGATCCTGCTCGTGATGTCGTGGTTCCGTCGCCATCCGCAGGCGTTCCGCCGTACCACGCCCCTCAATTCCTGGGTGGCCTGAATGCGTGGCCGGCTGCTGCTCGCGGCCCTTGCCGGCATCCCCTTCGTGCTCGGCGCGCAGGAAGCACCCGAGCGGGCAGCGCTCCAGCGCCTCCAGGATTCCCTTGCCTCGGTTCGTGATACCCTCGCTCTCCGCCGCCTCGACCGCTGGCTGGAGGCTGGCGCAGGGGGAACCGTTCGAGGGGGAGGACTCCTCCTCAGGCGCAGCCTCGTCCGAATCAGGATGGGTCAGCTCGGCGATGGCTGGAATCTCGGCGCCGCCCAACGACTCGCCCGCCAGGCGACAAAATCGCAGCCCGATTGGCCCGCGGCCTGGTACCTGAGCGGTCTCGCCTCCCAGGAGATGGGGCGTTGGCGCGCCGAGACAGGATCCAATCTCGGAACCCGAGTGGGATTCAGCGCCCTCGAGGGACGCGGCCCGGCAATACCTCCAGGCACTCGCGATCGATCCTGGGTACCTCCCCGCGCTGCGCGCCTTGAACGAGGTCGCCTCCGTCCTCGAGGACACGACCCTGATCCGCTCGACGGTACTGCCCGCGCTCCGCCGCGCTGGAGCGACGGATACCGGAAACGACGCCGTCATCCTGCTTGCGCGAGGCCGGTACGAGCGGCTGATGGGAGACGCCGATTCTTCTCTGCCGCGCTGCGGGTGTACGCCGAGCCTGGAGAAGAGAAACGGCGCGGCATTACATGAGCTGGCATGGAGTGCGGCCCTGGCCGGAGACAGCAACGCCGTGCGGGTCTACTACGAGGGCGCTTCCTCCGACGACTCGGCCGCGGTTGTGGCCTACCGTTCGGACCTTGAGCTGCTGGCCGACGACAGTACACTCGCAGCCTTCGACTCGACGAACGGAGAAGCGCGCACCGAATTCCTCCGTCGCTTCTGGACTCTGCGCGACCGCCGGGACCTCCGCACCGAAGGCCAGCGTCTGCTGGAGCACTTCCGCCGTCGCACCTACGCCGAGCGCCATTTCGCATTGCTCACCAATCGGCGATTGAGCTCCATCGACGATATCTACCGGTCAGCGGGTCTGCCTTTCGACGACCGCGGCATGGTCTACCTGCGCCAAGGAGAGCCCGACGAAATCATCCATCCCGTTCTTGCCGGGATGATGCCTAACGAGACATGGGTCTATCGCCGCGGCGAAGGAGACCTGCTGCTCCACTTCAAGGGCGGCGGCGCCTACACGGTCGGCGGGGATATCCAGGACTACCGCCTGGTGAGGAGCATCTTCGAATTGGGCGCCGGGTCCGATGCGCAGATCGAAATGCTGCTGGCCTCTCGGGCCGACCTCCTGGATGTCTACGCCAAGTTCCTCAACTGGGGCCAGTACGCCCGAGCTCGCGCGGCGGACCGGGAGCAGGAGATCGTGGAGGGCAGCATCGAGGTGGCGACAGTTACCGATGCCAACGTGCGGCATTATCGGAGGAGCATCGCGTCAGAGGCCGACGCCGTGGCGATGGGTGAACTCGACGGGTCTCCGCTGGTACACCTCGTGCATCGCCGTTCCGCTGGAAGACGAGCAGCGTAGATGCGGACCAGGTTCGGTTGCCCGTCAGGATTCGGGTGGGCTTCTACGATGCGTCGGGCGTTCCCGGTCCGGCCTTCGATCGCGACACGGTGCTCAAGGTGCGGAGGACGGAGGACGGTCTCGAAGCCCAGGGCCACCTGGAGTTCGCACTCCCGCCCGGCGCGTGGCTGTACCGAGTCAGTGTCGAAACCAGCGACTCGACCGGGAGGATTCTGCCGGAGGATTCCGTTCGAGTCGAGCCGGTCAGCGGATCTCCGCTCTCGTTGAGCGGCATCGCCCTGGGGACCCGGTCGAAGGGAGTGGAATGGGTTTCGGCGCCGGGAGATACCGCGGTCTTCAACCCCCGTGCGACATTCGATCCCGCGGATCAAGTCGAGCTGTATTTCGAGGCGTACGGCCTGGAGACCACGCAGCCGGTTCGGACCGAAGTCCGGATCGCTCAAGGCAAGCGCGATGCACTGCGATTGAGTTACGAGCAACCGGTCTCCGGCACCCCACTCCGAGTTCGTCGCTCCCTCGACATCGCGAATGTGAAGCCGGGTAGGTACCGGCTCGAGGTGCGAGTGAGTGACACAGAGCGGAGAGGAAGCGACGACTGCGAGGGAAATCGAAGTGAAGCGACGGACGGCGCGAGACTCGAAGTAGTCTCAGGGCCCGCCCTCGAGTCGAACCGGCGCCCACCAGTCAGGACGCCGCTCGAGCATGGTGGGTTGAACAGCACCGGCCGCCTGAGGCCAGATGTACCAACCCTGCGGTGAGTCGTCGAAGACTCGGAATGCCATTCGAGGCAAGTCTCCCGCCTTCGCCTCGCGGAAATACGCCTGATCCAGCTTGAGTTCGAGCGACCACCCGGTCGGACGATTCTCCGTCCGAACTTCCCACCCGCCACCTTCCCGATCCTTTCCCAGTCGCCAATCCGGATCATCCCTCGGCGGCTGCCATTTTCCGTTCTTTCCTCGGAAGACGACACTGCTATCGATCATGCGGCGGAAATACCACTGGAAGTCGTCGTGGTCCGGAGCTGGCGAGGCGTCGCCCTGGGTGTCCATGCTGATGACGAGATCATCCCCCCAGTAATAGGTCGAGTCCTCGATTTCCGCAGCGAGGTACACACTTTCCTCCCACCGGGCGAGCCAGAGACGTACGACGCCTCCCGGACGCTGGATCAGGCAGGATGGGGTTCCCCACTCTCCTGCTGTCGCACGACCGTCGAAGACCGGAGCGGTACTCGCGGTGGTCACCCGGAGCGTATCGGCAACGAGACCCAGAACCAGCAGCGCGGGGATCATCCGATTTCAGTCTTCGTCCAGGCCGAGTAAAGGCACGAGACGCGCGCGCGGCGGGAGGCCGGCCTCGAGCTCCATGATGCCGACAGTCGGAGGGAGATTGAACCGCCGCCGGCCGGCGCCTCCCGGGTTCATCACGGTGACGACCACATCGAGTGTTACCAGGAGCGGCTTGTGGGTGTGGCCGAAGACGATCACTTCGGCCTCGGGGTAGGCCTCGTACAGCAA
Source organism: uncultured Gemmatimonadales bacterium (assembly GCA_963821525.1). Lineage (GTDB taxonomy): Bacteria > Gemmatimonadota > Gemmatimonadetes > Gemmatimonadales > GWC2-71-9 > DATBGE01. Next base: position 711,001 of record CAWGED010000019.1, read on the forward strand.
TTCCGGAGTGGGAGAGCCGAACTGATCTCCGTGGGTAACCACGAAGTCGAGCCCTTCTATCCTGGCCTGGACCACGTCCGGTAATCGGCTCCGAAGCTCGGATCCGTCAGTGTTGCCGTAGACCGCGGTGACCGGCGCAATCGCCTCGAGCTCATCAAGGAGTGCCGCCGGACCGATGTCCCCCGCGTGAAGAATATGGTCAACCTCGCGGAAGACCTCGAAGACCTCGGGCCGGAGAAGCCCATGAGTATCAGAGATGATGCCGAGGCGCATCGTGGGGATTGAAGATTCGAAAGATTTAAGATTTCAAATTGAACAGCCTCTAGGTCGCATATCCCTTCTGATGCGCCCAAATCTTCAATCTGAAATCTTAAATCTTCAATTCTCTCCCTTCCAACTTTTCCCAACGTCCACCTCCACCCCCAGCTGATCGATGACTCGCTGCACCACAAAATCCACCAGCTCGCCGATCTGGGTCGGGCGGTGATAGAAGCCGGGTGCCGCGGGGATTACGACGGCGCCGGCTTCGGTGACCGAGACGAGGTTGCGGAGATGAATCAGGGAGAGAGGAGTCTCCCGGGGGACCAGGATCAGCTTGCGCCGTTCCTTGAGCACCACGTCCGCGGCACGCTCGACCAGTGAACGGCTGGTGCCGCCCGCGATCGCCGCCACGGTGCCCATCGAACAGGGACAGATGACCATCCCGGCGGTCTTGACCGAGCCCGATGCCGGTTTGGCGCCGCGATCGTCGTCGGGGTAGACCGTGACACTGGACCAGTCTCCTCCCGTTACCGCGCGGAGCCCCGCCTCATCGTTGATGCCGCACTCGGCGTGGAGCAGCCTCCACCCATGACTGGTTACGATCAGCCAGACGGGGAGTCGGTGACGCGCCAGAAGCTCCAGCAACCGCACGGCGTATGGCGCCCCCGAGGCACCGGTGATCGCGAGGACGATCGGCAGCACAGCTCAGCGTCCGCGGCGATTTGCCGTAGGGTTCCTCACCGGGTGGCTTGGCGGGGGTGGCGGGGGTAGCTGGTCGCCGGGGAGCGACTCCTTAGTTCCTCGCTTGCCCTTCTGCGGATTGGGAGTCGTCCGCCTCCAGAATATGGGACTCCTGTTCTGTCTTCTTTCTTCGCCTGCTCATGGCTCTCCTCTCAGAGTGTTCATACCAGCCTGTCCACCAACGCGAATCCAAACACCGTGAGGCTCATGATGCCGTTCATCGTGAAGAAGGCGGCATCGAGCCGCGACAAATCGCCGGGCCTTACCAGCCGGTGCTCGTACGCCAGAATCAACGCCGCTGCACCCACACCGACATAGAACCAGGCGCCGAACCCCGCCCCCAGCCCGAACAGCACCAGGGCGGGAATGGTGATCCCGTGCAAGAGCTTCGCGAAGAGAATACTTCGCTTTTCACCGAGTCGCACGACCGCGCTGCGGAGTCCTTCACCCTTGTCGAACGCCTGATCAGGCAACGCGTAGAAGATGTCGAACCCAGCGACCCAGGTGGCGACCGCGAGACTGACCGCGATCAAGGTCCACCAGGGGCTGCTCCAGGCCCCGGTGATCGCCAGATATCCTCCCACCGGAGCAATTGCCAGACTCATTCCCAGCCACAGGTGTGGCCACCAGGTGAATCTCTTGCTCAGGCTGTACAGCATGACCCAGCCGAGTGCGAGCGGGCTCAGGTAGAGACAGAGACGGTTGAGACCGGCTGCAGAAGCGACGAAGAGCGCGGCAGCGATGACGACGGAGACCCAGGCCTGAGCAACACTCAGCGCCCCGCGGGGAAGCTCCCGGTTTTGAGTCCGCGGATTTCGCGCGTCGAACTCCCGGTCCACGATCCGATTGAAGGCCATCGCCACCCAGCGCGCCGCCGAGAACGCAATGACCACGAGGCCTACCTGCCGCCAGGTGACGCCACGCTGAAACGATGCTTCGAGAACACCGAGCAGGGCGAAGGGGAGCGCGAAGAGGGTGTGGGGCAGCTTGACCAGGTTGGCATAGCGAACCAGCAGGGACTCGCCGGCGAAGGTCTGGCCTTCCCGCCCGACCGGCAGTCGATGGTCAATAGTCGATGGTCGATGGTCTTTCATCGCGATGCCGACCTGCGCTCCTGTTTCCGGATCAAGGGACCATCGACCATTGACCACCGACCATTGACGATCGACCACCGACCGCTCATTTCCGGGTTCCGACGTGAATCGCGGCGATGCCGCCCAGGACGAGGCGGTAGTTCACGTCGCAGAATCCCTGAGTCGCAATTCGGGCTGAAAGCTCATCCGGTCCTGGAAACGCGAGCACCGAATCAGGCAGATAGGTATACGCGTCGCGATGTCGTGAGATGAGCCGGCCGATCAGCGGAAGCACTCGCCTGAAATAGAAGAAGTACAAGGAACGCATCGGTTCTCGCGGCGGGGTCGTGAATTCCAGGATCACGAACCTTGCACCCTTCTTGAGCACCCGCGCCGCCTCCGCCAGGCCCTGGTCCAGATCTGCCAGGTTGCGCACACCGAATCCGACGGTCGCTCCGTCAAACACCCCGCTATTGAATGGAAGCTCCAGGGCATCGGCGTTGAGAGGCAGGACCCGGTCGGATTTCTCGCGACCCAGCTGGAGCATGGGGAGGACGAAGTCCGCCCCGATCACCCGGCCGTCAAATCCCCGTTGACCGCCGAGGGCCGCCGCCAGGTCCAGAGTCCCCGCGCACAAATCGAGGAACAAGCCCTTGGGTGCCCGTCGCCAGTCCAGCCTCGCCACGGCTTGTCGCCGCCAGGTGGTATCCACGTTGAGACTGAGCAAGTGATTGAGAAAGTCGTAGCGGGGGGCGATGGAAGTGAACATCGCGCGGACGTACGACCGCTTCTCAGCGCCGGGCTGGAGGGGTAACTTACTATCTGTGGCTAACATAGGCGCGCAATGTAGTCCCCGGCGAACCGGCTCCGCAAGCCGACGGCTGGCCCATGGCTGAGCCGCGGGAACTCGTCACTCTCACCGATCAGGAAGTCGTTGCCCTCGCCCGGGACGGCCGCGAAGCCGCCTACCGCGAGTTGATCCGCAGATACGAGCGCCCGGTGTTCTCGCTGGTCCTTCGGATGGTGCGTGATCGGCAACTCGCGGAAGACCTTTCTCAAGAAACCTTCATCAAAGCGCTCAACGCGATTGGATCGTACCGGCCGGAGTACAAATTCTCCAGCTGGATCTTCAAGATCGCGAACAATGCCGCGATCGATCATCTGAGACGTCGCGAGCTGGACACCCTGTCGCTCGACGGGGCGCCGCACGCTGCGACACCGGAAGAAATCGAAGCCACGGCCCTCCAGGTGGGAGACAAGGGGGAAACGCCTCTCGAAGAACTCGAGGCTCGTGAGCTGGGCAGCGCCATCGAGCGTGCCATCGCGCAACTCCGACCGGAGTATCGCGCCTGCATTCTGCTGCGTCATGTCGAGGGTCTGGCGTATGAAGAAATCGCCCAATCGCTCGACCTGCCGCTCGGTACTGTGAAGACCTATATCCATCGTGCTCGACACGAACTCAGAGACCTTCTCGCACATCTGAAACAGTGAAACCCATGTCCACACCCCGCCGTAAAGCCACGCGTCTATGACCGATCACACCTTGCACTTGCGCCCCGACGAGCTGGACCTGCTTCTGGAAGGCAGGCTCCCTACTGATCGGACGTCACACATCGAAACGTGCGAGGAATGCCGCTCTGCTTTGGATGAATTGCGGGACGTAGTGGCGCAGTTGAATGCCCTCCCGGCGCTGGAGCCGCCTGCGGGATTTTCCGAACTCGTGATGGCCTCGGTGCGAGTCACACCGCTTGCGGTTGGACAGCACCTCACTGCCGATGATCTCGACGCGTGGCTCGCCGGGGCGTTGCACCAGGAGGGACGGAATCACCTTTGGGCCTGCACCGAATGCCGGCAACTGGCGGACGCTGAGCGCGCCCTGGTTTATCGGCTGGAACAGCTCCCGCTTTTCCAGCCTGGAGCGCGTTTCGAAGAGCGTGTGATGGCCAAGGTGGCGATCCCGAAGAGTTGGCGCTCGCGGATCTTCGCCAGCCGGCGTTCGGTTGCCTTGGCGGCGGGACTGGGCAGTCTGGTCGTTGGATCGATGGGTGCAAGCGTGGCATGGAGTCTTACCCACCAGGATACTCTGGCCGCGCTGGGTACCTGGGCCACTACGGTTGCGACCCAATGGACCCTGGCAGCAGCACAGGGCATTGGCTCCCGCATCCTCGCGCAGCCCTGGGTCCTGGAGCTTCGCTCCGCGGCGAGCCCGGGCCGGATAGCAGCGCTCACCGCGGGAGCGACCGCTCTTTATACTGGCGGTCTCTTCGCGATGCGCCGGCTCCTGGCCTTGCCCGCTCCGCGAGTGGCTCGTGCCCTTCCATAAGAGAGCGCTGATTCTTGGTCTCGGGTGGGCGCTGGTCCTGGCCCGCCCGGTTCATGCTGCGTGCGACCCTGACGACAGATTCACCGACACGTTCTCCGCCTCAATCACATTCTTCCGCCAGTTGTTCCACGACGAACCCCCTCGGGTGGTTCGGGATCACATCGTCTCGATTTCTTCGCAGGCCAGCTCCCTCACCTTCGAGTACGAGGATGGAGGAACCCTGCGCATCTCCCTGCACGACGGGCAGCTGCAGATCGATGATCGGGTGGTGGGCCGGTTCCCTCAGGGTGGTGCGCTGGAGACGAGTTGGCGGCAGTTCGTCCTCGAAGCAGCGCGGATCGGGACGGGAGAAGTTCTGACCCTCGCCAGAGACTGGCAGCCGGATGGACTGAGTCGCGATGAGCAGGGTCTCGTCTCACTGGTGCAGGAGCGGCTCGCCGCGCTGAGCGCGCCAGAAGCCGGAGCCGGGCTGCCACAGGCCGTGCCGCCAGCCGACGCCGGCGGTCTGGTCATCGATATCTCGGACCTGAGCGATCCTGATCATCTCGAGCCGCTCTTCCGCCGGGCAGCGGGACTCGAGGGCACTGGGTTGCGGGTGACCGTGCCGGGAGGCCAGGCCCGCGCCGGTCACTTCAGCATCGGCTCCGGCGAGACCGTGAAGGGACCGTTGCTGGTGATCCGGGGCGACGCGGATGTATTCGGAACGCTCGAGGGAAATCTCGCCACCGTAGACGGCAACGTGACAGTGTATCCCGGGGCGGTCGTAACCGGAGACGTCCTCGCCGTAGCCGGTGACGTGCGCGATCGTGGCGGGGAAATCCGTGGGGAGATTCGAACCCTCCGAGCCCAACCCACTCCCCCTCAGCCTACTCCGCCTCCCGAACCCGCACCAAGCCGTCTCGGGCTCACCGCGCGCAATGCCGCAGGGCTCGCCGGTGTCTTCATCACTCTGCTGCTGATCGGGACCGGCATGGTGATGTTCGCGAGACCGCCGCTGGAAGTGGTCTCGGATACCGTGGCGCACTCCTTCGGGCGGGCATTCCTGGTGGGGCTGCTCGGCCAGATCCTGCTGCTCCCGACCTTCGGCATGCTGGTGGTCGGGCTGATCTTGAGCGTCGCGGGGATCCTCCTGCTCCCCTTCGCGGTCATCGTGTACGGCCTACTGGTCGTGGTCGCGGTCCTGGGCGGCTTCCTCGCCGTGGCTCACGCCATGGGAGAGCGCTATACCAGGCGCCAGTTGGCGCTCGGCGCTTCAATGACAAGCGCGAACAGCTATCGCTACGTCACGGTCGGGCTGGTCGGCATCCTGACACTCTGGGCCGTCTGGGTCTTCTTCGGCTGGGTGCCGGTTGCCGGGACCTTGCTGCTCGCCGCGGCGGCGCTGGTGACCTGGTTGCTGGCGACGGTCGGATTCGGTGCAGCGTTGCTGAGCCGCGCCGGGTATCGCGAAGAGTTTGCCGGACGCCTGCTACCGGCCGAAGCGCTCACCGACGAATTCCTGTGGGCGACACCGCAGTTTGGAGTCCCTGCCCAGAGCAGGCCCGGCACTCGCACTCCACCACCTCCTTACCGCTAGACCATGCGCCGTGCTTCCGGGGCATTCGCCGTGCTTCTTCTGCTTTGGCTGATCGCACCCAGTACGCCGCTCTCCGCGCAGGACTACCGCACCGTGACCCTGTCCAAGCAGTACCGGGGACAGGACAGCCTGCAGGCCGAGATCGAATTTGCCGCCGGGGTATTGAAGGTCCGGCCGGGATCGCCGGGGTCGCTCTATCGCATGGAGCTTTCCTATGATCCCCAGCGTTTCGCGCCGCTCAGCAAGGTGGACAGCAGCGGGACCGATCTCCGCCTCGGCATCAAGAGCAGCGGACAGGCGGGAATCAGTGTGGGACTCAAGAACGATCGCCCGCAGGATGGGCTGATCGAGCTCAACCCCCGCACGATTCTTTCTCTGGACGTCTCCCTTGGCGCCGCCCAAGCCGATCTGGATCTCGGTGGACTCCGCGTCTCTCAGGCCGAGATCCGGACCGGGGCCAGCGAGACCACGCTGCGGTTCAGCTCACCCAACCGGGTGCAGTGCGAGCAGATGAGCATCAGCGTTGGAGCCGCGGAATTCTCGGCTTACCAGCTGGGCAACAGCGATTGCAAGACGATCAGCGTGGATGGAGGCGTGGGTGGCGTGCTGGTTGACCTGACTGGCGCCTGGAAGCGCGACGCGACGATAACTCTGGCGGTGGCCCTGGGCGACATCTCGTTGGTTCTGCCCAAGGAAGTCGGTGTCGAGCTGACGCTGGACCGCTTCCTCTCGAACTTCAATCCCGAGGGATTCGTCCATGAGGGCAGGGTCTACCGCTCGCTGAACTATTCCACTGCCGGGCGCAGACTTTCCCTGTCTCTCACCAGCACGGTTGGAGTGGTGAAAGTGGAGTGGAAGTGAACATCGCTCAGCGGGATGGCGATACTGTTTGAGACTATCGTCCTGCATCACTTCCGAACCACATCGAGGATACGCTTGCGTTGCCCCGGCGTGACCATATCCCGGGCAACCACATCTCTGGAGATTCGCGCCACGAAGGAATATCCGCGCGGTTCCGCAATCAGCCACCGTTGCCATTCCAGCTCGTCCAGAGCTTCGTGGAGCGCCTGGCCATCGACTCCGCTGCCCAGGCTCAGATCCGTGCTGTTCACGCGGTCCCCCAGCACGGCCGCCGCCCCAAGCACGCGCTGAGCCGTCGTCGTCAGCTTCCGAAATCCAATTCGTATGGCCGCCACGACAGCATCGGGAAGATCCCCGGGGAGCGTTTCACTGAGCGTCCGGAGCGGGCTGGGCCAGGCACCATCGCTCTGACGCAGATCCAGTCCCAATGCCACCGCGTGTAGTAGTTCAACGACCAGCAGCGGCAGGCCGGCGGAGTCCATCGCCACCCGCCGTGCGACCCGATCCAGCTCCGTCTCGGTGAACCGGGGAAGCGCCCAGCGAGCCAGTTCGTGAATGGCCGCGACCTTCAACGGTTCCACCTGCACGACCGTTCCGGGAACATCTCTCGGGATCCGGACGCGAATGGCATCGACCTCGGGCCGCGCCTCCTGCAGGGTAGTAGTGAACACCACGAAAAGGGGAGCGGCGCGACCGTCACGGAGGACCGCGCCCAAGGCGAGAATCGATTCCCGGTCGGAACTCTGAACGTCATCCACCGCGAGCAACACTGGCTGTTCCTGGCTGATGGCAGCGAAGACCTCGATGAAGGCTCGACCAACGGTGAGACCAGCGGCCTCGGATGGCGAGTAACGATCGGCCCATTCAGGAATCCGTGCCTGCCAGGACGCCAAGACTCTGCGGGGTGGCCGAGGAGAGGCCTGGCATGTCCAGCATGCCTCCTCGAGCGAGGCCAATCAGAGTCGCGAAGGGCTCGGTCGAGTCTGCTTGCACCGCGCGGACAGCGGCGACCGAGGCTCGATCAAGCCGGGCGCGCTCCAGCAACTCTTCGAGTAGGCGGGTCTTGCCGGTACCGGAGTCACCCTCGATGATGGCGATGGTCCCGCGCTTCTGTTCCCGGCACGTCGTCCATGCCTCGAGCAGGCGGCCAAGATCTTCACCCCGCGCCACGAGCGGCGCGCGGCGCGAATAGGCACTCGCCGATTCGAGGGCATCCGGGGCCAGATTCCATCCCCGCCCTCGGCGGATCCGCTCCGCCAGAGCAACGGTCTCCTGCTCGGGAGCGACTCCGTTCGACTGGGACAGCCCGGCGCTCAGCCGCTCGAATTCCGCCAGAGCGCCCGCCCGATCTCCGCTGATCGCCAGTCCCTTCATGAGGGCCCGGGCTGCGCCTTCGGCGAGCGGATCGAGCCCCAGTGCCCGGCGGGCCAACTCGATCCCCTTTAGCATGCTGCCACTTCCCAGGCTTTCCCCGGCTGCACGACTCAGGGCCTGGGTCCCGAGCCGGCGCCACGCCTCGCGTTCGTGTCGCAGCCAATCTTCGAAGTCGGAAGCTCCCGGAACTCCGAATCCCTCGAGGAACTCGCCTCCTACCAGATCGGCGGCCTCGCTCCACTTTCCAGCGGCGACCAGCGTCTCGAACCATTCGGTGTCCAGCTCCAACGAATTGGCCACGATGTGCACCTGACGGGCATCACTCTGTACCGCGTCTTCACCGACGGCGCGGCGCAGCACTCTGAGCGCTTCGTTGAGCGAATGGCGCGCCTGGGTTTCCTGTTTCTCCGGCCACAACAATCCCACGAGGTGGTCGCGGGTGCGGCCCCGGGGTGAGCGTGCCAGATAGACCAGGAGTGCCAGGTTCTTCCGCCAGAGGAGTTCCTGCGGAGCGGGACCTCCGTCGGCAGTGACTTCGACCGGGCCCAACAGTCGGCAGCGAATCACGAGGAACAATCCTTCAGCTGCCCGATCCGCGCCTGCTTGAGGTCGGTAAAGGAGGGCTCGGCGTTGCTCCACAGCTCACGGACCCGCCGCGCCAGATCGCAGGCGCTGCAGGTGCGCCCCGCCGCGCGATCGACTTCGGCTTGAAGCAGCCGGCCGTAAACCGCCCATCATGCCGTCTACGTCCCTTGCCTCCAGATCGTGCTGCGGCCAGCCCTCGATATCCTCGGAATTGTGGAACCAGAGGCGTGTGCATCCGCCGGCAGTGTCTCCGAGCAGGCAGCTGCCAGTTGATCCGCGCAGGTACAGTACCGAGCGGGCAAAGGGATCCTGCACCACGTCCTGCCGTGAGCGTAGGAGATCAGTGCATCCGGATGGCGCAGCGCATCTTCCGCTCCGTCCCCGAGCCGCCAATTGCAATGCAGCGGTTACCAATGCGCGAAGCCTCGCGGCAGCCGGGCATCGTCATCCGGGTCGCGAACTATAGCGCCGCCACAGTATCCCCGCTGCTCTCTGCGTCCACCGCGAGGGCCCAGAGCGCGCGGGTCCCCATGGCATCCGTATGGCCGGCGACTGTCCTGAGCCAGAGCCAGGCCGCTACTCGCGCTGCGCGACCGAAACCCCGGGAGACCAAGATCGCCGGGATCACTCTCCACTCGGCACGCTCGACCAGGCCGTCGGGCCGATTCCACATGAACGCTGCCGTGTCGAGCTGAGGAAGCGCAGCCAAAGGACGGCCGAGGGACATCGAGCGCCAGTCCCTGCGCCCGGTGACCATTCGCCCGCGCGTGTCTCGAATCCAGCCCGTTCCGCGCCAGGATCTTGCCGAGGGCCAGTTGTGCATCCGGGAATATCGAAGGAGATAGCCCAGTCGGCAGAAGCGATTCATGCTTTCCATGGTGGTGGAATCGGCAGTCAGGCCGACGTACCAGCGCTTGACGCTGGCGCGCCAGGGGCGGAACCGCTCGTCGTAGGCAAACTTGAGAAATCTGCCGACGCTGCAGTATCCTCCTGCTCCCCCGAGAGCGGTAATACTGAGCCTGGTACCGAGGGTGGAGTCGGCTTGGGCCCGGCGGCCCAGACGCAGATAGCCATAGAAGAGATGATCGTAGGCCGGCATCTGCTCGAGGTCCGGATCGATAGCCACCGCGGAGTCGAACTGGGCCAGTGGCCGAATCAAGCGGATAACCGACCAGCGGGCCACGGTGGAAGAGCTCGTCGGCATACACGAAGCGGACATAGCCGTCCTGCGGGAAGGCGCGGCAGTAGTGCGATAGAGCTCGAAACTCCGGTGCAGGTCGGATCCAGCAGGGCTGCGGATCAGAGCGCGATACTGTTCGGGAAGCTCCGGGCCCGGGTCCTTCATAGAGATTCTTCAGGTGTGCGCCAACGGCAGGCGGAGGAAGCGATAGACGATGCCGAGCCGCCATGAGGCGTGGAGGAACGTCGAGTCGGCAGCCAGGGCTGCTTCGTAATGGTGGCGGGCGGAGTTGTAGGCATCACGCTGAAAATCCGTTCTCGCCCGCGAAAATTGGGCGTAGGCCGCCCGGTCCGAGTTGGGATTCGCCCGCTTTCTCAGCCCCAGTAGTAATCCCAGTATGCGGGAAGACAGCTGATGGACGATCGAGTCGGCTGCGGAACGACTCCAGCGATGGGATCGGTCGGGTCGCCAGGCCACAGTCAGGACATGGAGGGCTCCGGCTCACTTGTCCCGAACCGTCATGCGCAACACCCATCCCTCGGCTGGCGGAGCAGTAGCCCGGATACCACCTGTCGGGCGCGGAGATCTCTGCGAGCCCGCACCTCGCGCAGTAGCGGAGGAACGGAATCGATCCAACAGGCGACCGTGCGCCTCTGGCGTCACCCGCAGGCGACCAAACCAGTCGACCTCGAACTGGACCATTCGAGCGAAATCGTCTGCCGCCCACTCCGGGAGATCCCCCACTCACAGTAAACGGCAGAAACGCCAGGTCCGAACGCCCGGCGGCGGCAGGACGAAGGCTGAGGCTTTGGGCCAGAAAAACATGGCGCCTACGATCAGACCCGCGGCCAATGCGAAGGCGAGCGGGAGTCGTCCGAGTTCGGCTTCCGCTCCAGGGAGGCCAGCGCGTTCTCGAAGGCCGAGTCGCGGTGGGCCAACGGTCGGCTGGGCAGGCTGCAGTGCACGCTTGAGAACCTTGGCCATGCCGGAGGGCACACCGGTCCAGTCGCCCAGGCGCGGCGGAGTGTGCATCCGCCAGTGCCGTCCCGTCATCGCCTCATACAACACGAGTCCCGCGGAATAGAGATCGGACCGCCCGTCGACCGGCTCCCCGCTCGCCTGCTCCGGGCTCATGTAGACGACGGTACCGATCTGTTGACCTGGAGTCGTCAGTTCGGTCTCCGAATCGGTCCGCGCGGAGTGGGCAATGCCGAAGTCACTGATCAGGGCCCGGCCTTCGACCATGAAAATGTTCGAGGGCTTGATGTCGCGATGAACGACGTCGATACGGTGCGCCGCGGCAAGGCCATTCAGGACTCCCATGCCCATGCGGCGGGCCTCATCGGGAGTAAACCGGCCCCGCTTCAGCTGGGTGGCGAGCGTTTCGTCACCCAGATAGTCCATGACTGTAGTAAGAGAGGCCGCCCTTTTCCTGGACGTTGTGGATCGAGACTACATGAGGATGGGGTGCCAGCCGGGCGAGGTGCCGTGCTTCGTTGAGGAACCGCTTCTGCAATACGGCGATGGCAAGCTCGGGATTGAGAACCTTGATCGCGATGGGACGGTCGAGGGCAGGATCGTAGCCCAGATATACCAATCCCATTCCACCGCTGCCGAGCAGCCGTAGAAGGGAATAGTCGGGCGCCAGGACCTTCCCCAGCCGATCCATCAGCAAGGCGGGATCCACGGTCCCCCTGCAGGGATAGCGTGAACCTACAGTGCGATCTTCCTGCGGACCAGCGTGCGTGCTTAACCCAGTCTGGCGCGCACCCTTCCTCCTACTCCGAGACCCAGCCGTCGGGCAGCCGAGCCGTCCCGCACCGCAATTTCGACGGTTCCTCCCGATCCCAGATAAGCCACGAGTCCACCGGTCGGCACATCGCCGAAGGTGCGACGCAGCGGCCCAATAGAAAGTTCCTCGGCCTCGAGCACCGCGTAAGGGGGAACCAGGTCCGGGGTGAGGTTGGTGATCAGATTGCCGTAGCGGTCGATGAAGATGACTTCCCCGATCACACTCTTGCCCTGGTATTGGGGGTGCGCGCCCGATAACCGGACCGGAACCCTGCTGTAGGGCTGACCCAGAGACGAAACTGGTTCACCTCGAGCGAGCGCCGCCGCGGCGGGAGCGAACACATCTCGACCATGGAAAGTCGCCGAGGCAGCTTCAGGCAGCGGCAGGCTGACTGTCTCCACTTCGGTTCCGTGCAGAACTGCGCTGAAGACTCCGTTGTCCGGTCCCACAAAGCCGTGACCCTTCGCTGTGAACGCAAGCGCGCCTCTCGCCGTGCCCACGCCGGGATCCACCACCACCAGATGAACCGTTCCCGAGGGAAAGCGGGACCAGGTCCGTCCCAGGACATATGAGGCTGCCGGGAGGTCTCCCGGAGCAATTGAGTGGGTGATGTCAACCAGAGTGGACCCAGGGGCCAGGGAGAGGAGCACCCCCTTCATTTCACCGACGTAGGGGTCCGAGGTGCCGTAGTCTGTAAGGAGAGTTATCAGGGTCACCGGGATTGCGCCGCCGGCGCATCACCCGCGCATGAATGGGCAGGGCGAACGTCTTCCCTCCAACCTGACGGTGCAGCACGTCGGCCAGTCCGGCGAGTGCGACGGCGGCGGGACTGGAGGGAGAGCCCACGATGACCGGGACGCCGCGATCGGCCTGCTCAGCCAGACCCGGCTGGAGCGGTATCGACCCCAGCAGCGGCACGCCAAGCTCCTCGGCGAGACGCTCGCCACCTCCGGAGGAGAAGAAGGCTATCCGCTTGCCGGTCTCAGGATCGATCGTAGGCTCCCATGTTTTCGACGACGCCGGCCACCGGGACCCCGACCCGCTCGAACATCTTGGCGCCACGCAACGCGTCACCCACCGCGACTTCCTGCGGGGTGGTGACGATCACCGCCGTCGCGACGTGGCAGGACTGGACCAGCGAGAGTTGGGCATCGCCGGTGCCGGGCGGCAGGTCCACGATGAAGTAGTCGAGATCGCCCCAGTCCACGTCGCGCAGGAACTGCTGCACGATTTTCATGATGATCGGGCCGCGCCAGATCGCGGGCGCATCCCGGTCCACCAGGAAGCCGAGCGACATGAGCCGGACTCCATGGGCCACGTGCGGCTCGATTTTCCCGCCGACGACAGGCGGTTTTTCGAAGACCCCAAACATGCGGGGGATGTTGGGACCGTAGACATCCGCGTCCATGAGCCCGACCTGGTGCCCGGCCTGCGCCAGCGCGACGGCAAGGTTGGCCGACACTGTGGACTTGCCCACCCCGCCCTTCCCCGAGGAGATCGCGATGATCTTGCCGAGGTTGGGGAAGTCGCTGGCCGGCGGCGGGGCCGGCATTCCGGCGCTCTGCGGCGCCCCTGGTGGCGGATGGGTGGACTTGGCGGGACCACCGGGGTCCACGACGCTGATCCGGACCTCGGCGGGATTCACTCCCTCGACGGCGCGGACTGCGGCACGTGCCTCCCGGACCAGAGTCGCCGGATCCTCACGACCCAGCAAAAAGGTGAACGAGACCTTGCCGTTATCCTCGACGACCAGATCGCGCACCATGCCGGAGGACAGCAGATCGTTTTCGAGACGGGGGTTCTGGATCCGCGAAAGCGCCGCGGCGACTCTCGCGCTCAGTTCGGACATGTCCTGGGACCTCGGCACTGGCGGCTCGGCGGGTAAAGTGCTCAGATCGCCTCTACTTTGAGCACCTCGGGCACCAGCTCCTTCAGCCTGACCTCGATCCCCTGCTTGAGGGTAACGGTTGAAGCGGAGCAGCCATGACAGGTTCCGCCCAGGCGCAGAAGCAGGATCCCCTGGGCTTCATCGAAGTCCACCACTTCGACGCTACCCCGGTGGGAGGCAATGTAGGGACGCATCGAATCGAGCGTTTGCTCGATCCGAGCCAACAGATCGGGCTCAGTGTAGTTGCTGGTCATCCTCTCAAATCCTTACGTCTCCACGTCTCAACTTACGATATCCCCACTTCCCAGAAAGGTAATCCCCCTCAGCGACTCCCATTTCCCGACAGGTAGGCCCGGGCCTCGGCCAGGACCCGGGATTGCACCTCGGCCATAGACCCTTCGACCGAAAGGCCTGAGGCCTTGGTATGGCCGCCACCGCCGAATGGCCTGGCAAAGCCCGCGACATCAACGTCGCCGACGGAACGGAGTGAAACCTTCACCCTGCCGGCAGCGATTTCACGGAACAGGAGCGCCATCCGGACGCCCGCGATGCTCCGGGGGAACTCGACGATGCCATCGAGATCATCGGGTGTGGCCCCAAAGCGTTCCATCGCACCCGGGGGCACGGTGACCCATGCCAGTCCGTGCTCCCGTTCAACGACCATGGTCTGGAGCGTCTCGGCCAGGAGACGCGCCCGGCCCTCCGGCGCGTTGGCGTAGACGTCGAGATAGATCTGTTCCGGGTCGAGACCGACTTCGAGAAGAGCCGCAGCTACACGCAGGACGTGGGGGCGGGTATTGCTGAAGCGGAACGCTCCGGTATCGGTGAGAATCGCGACGTAGAGCGCGCGGGCCGCGAGTGGGGTGAGCTTCCAGCCGTTGGCCGCTGCGATTTCGTAGACCAGCTCACCCGTGGCGGATGCCTCGGGATTCACATAGCGCGGGCCGGGGGGAAGCAGTCCCGGGCTCACGTGATGATCGATGCAGGCGACCGGCACTCCCCGGTCCCGAACCAACCCGCCGAGCATGCCGAGGCGACCCAAATCGGAGATGTCGAGGACGACGATCAGGTCGGACTTGCGGAGTTCCTTCACCGCCGCGTCGCTGCGATCGACGCCCGGGAGATCATGAAAGAGGAAGCTGTAGCGTTCCGGAGTCGGCGACGGATTGGTGACCGTCACCTCGCAGCCCTTGGCGCGCAGCAGATGCGCGAGGCCTACCTCGCTGCCCAGTCCATCTCCGTCCGGATTGACGTGGGTGGTGAGACAGACCCGTTGGCCGGGTGAGAAAACCCCGGCCAATTCCCGTGCGGCGTCGATACGATCGGGAGAAAGCGTTGTCATACCGCGAAATCTAACGACACTTCACTTCCGGTTCAGTACCGAATGCCTGCGTCCATAGGTGAAATAGATCAACAATCCGATGAGCATCCAGACCACGAGACGGGCCCAGGTGTCTTTGGGAAGCGAAATCATCAGGTACCCGCAGAACAGGATTCCGAGCACAGGCACCCAAGGCACCAGTGGAGTCTTGAACGGCCGCGGGATGTTCGGGTCGGTGTAGCGCAGCACCAGCACGCCGCCGCAGACGATCACGAAGGCGAGGAGAGTGCCGATCGAAACCAGCTCGCCCAGCAGCCCGATCGGGAAGAAGCCCGCGATCAGCATCGCGACGATACCGGTCAGGATGCTCGCGATCCAGGGGGTCTGAAACTTGGGATGCACCTTTGCGAACAACGGCGGGAGCAACCCGTCCTTCGACATGGTGTAGAAAATCCGGGGCTGCCCCAGCAACATCACCAGGATCACCGACGAGAGGCCGGCGATTGCACCGATCTTGACGATCGGGCGGAGCCAGGCCAGCCCCGGTCCGGCTGCGTTGATGCCGACCGCGATCGGATCGGGAACGTTGAGCTGGTCGTACTTGACGATGCCGGTGAGCACGAGTGCCACCGTGATATACAGCACGGTGCAGATGGCGAGCGAGCCCAGGATGCCGATCGGCATGTCCTTTTGGGGATTCTTCGCCTCCTGGGCCGCAGTACTCACCGCGTCGAATCCGATGTAGGCGAAGAAGATCACCGCCGCGCCCCGCGCGATGCCCGCCGATGCCGAAATGGCCCGGGTCGGTGGCCGGCGGGATGAAGGGCACCCAGTTCTCCCGGTTGATGTAGGCCATCCCGAAGGCGATGAAGGCCAGGATCACCGTCATCTTGATGCCGACGATGACGTTGTTGAAGTTGGCTGACTCCTTGATGCCGATCACCAGCAGGACCGTTATGAAGAACACGATAAACATCGCTGGGACGTTGATCACGTTTCCCGTCTTGCTCCATCCATGCGCGAAGAGGCTCCAGAAGTTCCACCACGGCACGTCCGCCGCCACGGTGTGCGTATAGGGCGCTCCGGTGTATTCCGCGGGAATGTTGATCCCCATGTCCTTAAGCAGCGAGACCGTATAGCCGGACCACCCCACCGCGACCGTGCTGGCCGCGAAGAGGTATTCCAGGATGAGGTCCCAGCCGATGATCCAGGCCACGAATTCCCCGAGGGTGGCGTAGCCGTAGGTGTACGCCGACCCGGAGATTGGGATCATTGCCGCGAATTCCGCGTAGCACAGTCCGGCGAATCCGCAGGCAACGCCTGCCAGAATGAACGAGAACACGATGGCCGGACCGGCGTAGGCGGCTGCGGCCTGACCGGTCAGCACGAAAATGCCGGCACCGATGATGGCGCCGATACCCAGCAGCGTGAGGTTGCCCGCGCCGAGGGCTCGCTTGAGGCTGTGATCGGCCGCGATCGCCTCCTGCAGCGAGGCCACAGTCTTGCGACGGAAGAGGCTCATCGACGCTCCGTTAGGAGAGGGTGAAGGACCTCAGGCCTGGCGGCGGCCGAGGCGGGAATGGCGGTAACCAAACGTTCCGTACAGTACGAGCCCGATGACGAACCAGATGATCAGCCGTTCCCAGGTCCGCCACGGCAGGGAAACCATCAGGTAGAGCGCGGAGAGCGCGCCGGCCGGGGCGGTGAACCAGATGATGGGAGCCTTGAAGGGTCGGGCCAGTCCGGGCTCCCGGACACGGAGCACCAGAATGCCGATCGAGACGATCACGAAGGCAAGAAGAGTGCCGATCGAGACCAGGCTGCCCGCTTCCCGAACAGTGAACCAGCCGGCGGGAATCGCGACGGCGAGGCCGGTCACGATCGAAGTGATCCAGGGAGTCTGGAACCTGGGATGCACCTTGTTGACCCATTCCGGGAGCAGCCCGTCCCGCGCCATGCTGTAGAACACGCGAGACTGCCCCAGCAACATCACCAGGATGACCGACGAGAGGCCGGCGATCGCGCCGAGCTTGATGAAGCTCGAGATCCAGCCCAGCCCGGCCCGATCGGCGACGACCGCGATGGGATCGGGCACGTTGAGCTCGGTGTACGGCACGACGCCGGTCGCGATACCGGAGACCAGGATGTAGAGAACGGTGCAGACGAGGAGCGAGCCGATGATGCCGATCGGCATGTCCCGCTGCGGATTTCGCGCCTCCTGCGCCGCCGTACTCACCGCATCGAAGCCGATGTACGCGAAGAACACGACGGCGGCCCCGGTCATCACCCCGCTCCAGCCGAAGGCGCCCTTGATGGGAAGACCGTCGGGACCCACCGTCTGCGGCGGAATGAACGGGTGCCAGTTGGCCGGGTTCACCGCGTGGATCGTGCCGACGATGAAGACCAGCACCACCGCGACTTTCACGAAGACGATCACGTTGTTGACGTTGGCCGACTCCTTGATGCCGACCACGAGCAGCGCGGTAATGATCGCGATGATGATGACGGCGGGGAGGTTGAAGACCGCGGTGACCGTGGTGCCATCTGCCAGCGTGACCGGACTCCCGTGCGCCGCGCTGAGCCTAGCCGGTATATCGATGCCGATGTCATGGAGAAACGACACCACGTAGCCCGACCAGCCGATCGCCACGGTCACCGCACCCAGCGCGTACTCCAGGACCAGGTCCCATCCGATGATCCACGCAATGAACTCGCCGAGCGTCGCGTAGCCGTAGGTGTAGGCGCTTCCCGCCATCGGGACCAGCGACGCGAATTCCGCGTAGCACAAGGCCGCGAACACCGAGGCGAGGCCCGCGATCACGAAGGAGAGCACGACGGCCGGCCCGGAATTCTGGGCGGCGACGGTGCCGGTCAGCACGAAGATTCCTGTGCCGATGATGGCCCCGATCCCCAACGCCGTCAGGTTCCAGGGTCCCAACGCCCGCTTGAGACTGTGGTCCGTGGCGGCTTCGGCCTGCAGGTCGGTGACACTCTTGCGGCGGAAGAGGTCCATGGTTTGCCTCAGTAGGTGGAGGGAGGGCCGTAAGCCGTAAGCCGTCAGGCCGTCAGCTGAAGCCGCCGGCGATCGGCTTATGCCTTTCGCTGACGGCTGATAGCTGACCGGCGCTCCTCACACGTTGTAGTTCGGCGCTTCCCGGGTAATCGTCACGTCGTGGGGATGGGACTCTCGCAACCCGGCGCTGGTGATCTGAATCATCTCGACCTCGCGCTGTAGCTGCTCGATAGTTGCAGCACCACAGTAGCCCATCCCGCTGCGGAGCCCTCCTACCATCTGGAACAGCACGTCGGCCGCCGGGCCCCTGTAGGGCACTCGGCCCTCGATGCCTTCCGGCACCATCTTGGAAGACGACAGCTCTCCTTCCTGGAAATAGCGGTCCGCGGAACCGTCCTGCATGGCAGAGAGGCTGCCCATTCCGCGGATCATCTTGAAGCGGCGGCCTTCGGCGAGCACCGACTCGCCGGGACTCTCTTCGGTGCCGGCCAGCATCGAGCCCATCATGACCGAGGCGGCCCCGGCGGCGAGCGCCTTCACCACGTCGCCCGAGTACTTGATACCGCCGTCGGCGATGACCGGCACGTCGCCCGCCGCCCGGACCGCGTCCATCACGGCGGTGACCTGCGGAACGCCCACGCCGGTCACGACCCGGGTGGTACAAATGCTCCCGGGGCCGACTCCGACCTTCACGGCATCGGCGCCGCGCCGAATCAGCTCCTTGGCGCCACTCTCGCTCGCCACGTTGCCGGCGATGAGCTGGGCGTCGGGGAAGGCCTGCCGCATGAGATCCAGCGTCTTGAGGACCCCCTCGCTGTGGCCGTGCGCCGAATCGATCACCAGCACGTCGGCGCCGGCAGCGAGCAGCTCCTTCGCGCGGTCGATTGCCTCGGGAGTTCCGCCCACCGCGGCGGCGACCCGAAGCCGCCCGTGCTGATCCTTGTTCGAGTCGGGATACTGGCTGCGCTTGAAAATGTCCTTGACCGTGATCAATCCCCGGAGCACACCCTGCTGGTCCACCACGGGAAGCTTCTCGATCCGGTGCTTGGCCAGAATCCGTTCCGCCTCGTCGAGCCCGGTGCCAACCGGTGCGGTGACCAGCTTGTCCTTGGTCATCACCTCGCGGACCGGCTGATCGAGATTCCGCTCGAACTGGAGATCGCGATTGGTGATGATGCCGACCAGCTTCCCCGCGGGATCCACGATCGGGACGCCGGAAATCCGGAACCGGTTCATCAGCGTGGCGGCTTCGCGCAGGGGACGATCGGGACCCAGCGTGATCGGGTTCATGATCATCCCGCTCTCGCTGCGCTTTACCCGATCCACCTCCGCCGCCTGGCGGTCGATCGCCATGTTCTTGTGAAGCACGCCGATCCCGCCCGCCCGCGCCATCGCGATGGCCATCTCCGCCTCGGTGACGGTGTCCATCGCGGCCGAAACCAGCGGAATGTTGAGCGCGATCTTTCGGGTGAGACGACTCGCGACCGAGACTTGCCGCGGGTGAACTGTGGAGTGCCGGGGGACCAGCAAAACGTCGTCGAAGGTGAGCGCCAGACCAGGACGAATGGTGCTCATGCCTTACACGTTCCGAAATGGGTCGGGGGTTCCATCCTTAAGTCTAGAGGCTGGTTACGGGGTGGGTCAAGGTAAGGCGGACGGGAGGCGGATTGGCGGAAGGGGGGATAGGCGGATAGGCGGACACTCCAGTCTCACCAGTCCTCCTTCAATCCGCTCCCCTCACGATGTTCTTCCGCCACGCCAGGTAGATCGGAATGCCGAGCGCCACAATCAGAAGACCGAACGCGGAATACTTCCGTTGCACCGGATCGACCAGCAGAACCACAAGCAGGAAAGCGACCGCGGCCATGTACAGCGCTGGCAGCACCGGATATCCGAAGGCTTTGACCGGCCGGGGTAGATCAGGCTGGATGACTCGAAAGCGAAACAATGCCAGCGTCGTAAAGAAGTAGAAGAGCAGCGACGCAAAGATGACGTAGGTCAGGAGCTCGCTGTAGGTGCCGCTCAAACAGAGCAGCATGGCCCAGACCGCCTGGGCTCCAAGCCCGAATACGGGGGTGCGGAAGGTCGGGTGCAGCTCACCAGCCTTCCGGAAGAAGAGCCCGTCCTTCGCCATGGCGTAATAGACCCGAGGCCCCGCGAGAACCAGCCCGTTCACGCAGCCGAAGGTGGAGAGCATGATCGCGATCGCCATGAGCACCGCGCCGATCGGACCGAACATCACCTCGGCCGCCGCGACACCTACCCGATCCTGCGCAGCGTGCTGGATGCCACGCGCGATGGTGTCGACGCCGTTCGGGTCTCCGTGGAAGGGAAGCAGGTTCAGGTACGCCACATTGGCGAGCACATAGAGCAGCGATACCGTGGCGGTCCCGACCCCGAGAGCCAGCGGCAGATTTCGCCGCGGATTCTGCACCTCGGCTGCGGCGAAGGTGACGTTGTTCCAGGCATCAGCCGAGAAGAGGCTGCCGACCATGGCGGCGCCCAGCACCGGGAGCACCGCGAGAGACCAGGAGCCTGTCCCCCAGAAGTTGCTGAAGTTCAACGCCGCGATTTCCGGCCGGCGAAGCACCGTGAGGCCGAGCAGGATCAGCACGCTCAACGCACCGACCTTGGCCACGGCGAAGACGGTCTGGATCTGCGCCCCGAGTGTCACTCCGCGAGCATTGAGCACGGTCAGGACCAGAACCACACCCACCGCCACGAGCCGCTGGTAGGACACACCGATCTCAATCGGCCCCCCGGGCATCTGCAGGTGACCGAGCGAGAGGAAGACATCGGGGGTAACACCGGGAATCAGCACGCTCAGGAACTTGCCGAACGCGACGGCGACCGCGGCGATGGTGCCGGTCTGGATTACCGCAAACAGCGTCCACCCGAACAGGAATCCGATCAGCGGGGAGAGCCCGTCTCGCAGGAAGATGTATTGCCCTCCCGCCTTAGGGATCATCGCCGCGAGCTCGGCATAGGCCAGCGCTCCGGTGACGGTCATGAGACCGGTGACGACCCAGACGATCATCAGGGCGCCCGGACCCCACGCATCTACCTGCCGCCCGATGTCGGCCGAGACGATGAAGATGCCCGAGCCGATCATGGTCCCCACGACAAGCGAGACTGCCGCGAGCGGTCCGATGCCTTCGATGAATTGCTTGGGACCGCGCTCGGTGGCGGGTTCGGCCGTGGTGGTCATGGGTGAAGGGGTAGTAGGTGGTAGGTGGTGGGTTGTAGGGAGTCTGGAGCAGGAATTAGGGAGTACGGAGCCAGGCAAGACGACGGACCTCGCCCTTGGCCCCACTCCCTACTCCCTACCACCTACTACCTATTTGGATTTTTCGACCTTCTGCCCGGTCTGCTGCGACGATTCCGCCGCCTTGACCGCTTCGTCTACGACCGCCTGACCCGCGGCCGCCAGTCCCTTCATGATCCGCGAGGCACTATCCATCACACTGGCGGTACCGCTGATGGCCTGCACCGGCAGCTTGGCGGCGCGCATCGTGTCTTCCACCGTTTCGGTGATCTTCGCCAGGATGCCTCCCGGCGCCGCGCGCTCCGCGTATTTGCTCTCCAGGAATTCGATGAAATCGAGGATCTGATACGCGCGCTCGTCCGGCAGCGACTCGAGGCGTCGCATGATGCGCTGGCGGAGGAGATCGTTCATGGGGTGAACGGTGAACAGTGAACGGTGAACAGGTCGGAAATCACCGTTGCGCACTCAGCAATTTACTAGCGATTGAACTGGTGGCGTGAGCAGGATCCCGTTCCACCGTTCACCGTCCCCGTCTAGCTCCCCAGCCCCTTCACCACACCGAGCAGCTCAACCACCGGTGTCGGGAGATACTTGCTGGTCGCCGCCTTGATCGTGGCGCGGATGGTCAGCTCCTGCAGCGCATCCACGGCGCGGAACTGGTCGAGCTTGCTCTGCGGCACGATGACGTAGACGAAGCCGGGCTCCGGTAGCGGTCCCCGGGTGAGCAGGTAGGACTGGCCCGCGGGAATCTCCGGCCTCAGCTCGTCGGCCTTCTGAATGGCGACGAACTGGACCCTCCACTCCACCACCTTGCCGACGAAGCGTGAGGGATTGGCCCGCACTTCCGCCTGAGAAACGCCGATCAGGATGTCGTTGGTTGCGGGGCGCAGGGCGCTGTCTTTGACCCAAGCCTCGACTTGAATCCTGGTCCACTCCCCTGCTCTGCCCAGTACCTTCGCCTGCATTCCGGAATCGAGCGAGCCGAGTTCGGCACCTCCTGCAACCGCGGCGAGTGGAATGTTCGCGGGTAACCTCGACCCGATCAGCGGGAGCCGGGCCACTCGATGGATCCGAGGTGGAGGCCGCCGTGGTTGGCGACAGGCTCTTGCGCGGCACCCACCCCGTCCGCTTCACCCTGGTCCACCCGCCCTGAGTTCCGACCTTATTGAGCAGAACGCCGGAGGAAAGGCGCGCGATCACAGCGCCGTTCGGGGCCTGCCGGAGATTCTCGCTGGGTTTCTCGGTGACGATGAGGTCGAATCCGTCTCGCTTGGTCGGGTCGAGGGAACTGGAGATGACCCATCCATCTATGGTGACTTCGACGGATTCTCCGTCCACTCGTCCGGTTGCGACCTGAGCCCCGGGCAGCAAGGTACCAATTACCTGACCGCCCGGTGTTTTCGCGAAGCGCAGCTCCGCCGGAACCCGTTGCGTCTGGGCGAAAACCGGTGTTGCGGCGAGCACGAAAGCGACAACGAGCGAGGCTGGTAGCCGGCCGAGGGCAGGACTAGATTGCGGCGCGTCAAGCACGATCCGATTGTAGAAACGATGGAGGGCCATGTCAAACCGACCGGCGCCAAAGGCACCGGTGGTCCTGGTGGTTTTGGACGGCTGGGGGTATCGCCAGGCCCGGGACGGAAACGCGATCGAGCTGTCCCGCACTCCCGTATGGCATCGCCTGTGGGAGTCCTATCCCCGTACCCTGCTCGAAGCGAGTGGCCTCGCCGTCGGCCTTCCTGAGGGCCAGATGGGAAACAGCGAGGTGGGCCACCTGAACCTCGGAGCCGGCAGGGTAGTGCCGCAGGACCTGGTCCGAATCTCTCAAAGCATTCAGCGCGGGGAGTTCTTTTCGCTGCCGCCTCTGGTCGAGCTCTGCGCTTCGTTGCGCCAGAGCGGCGGGACCCTGCACATCATGGGTCTGCTGGGCCCGGGCGGAGTCCACGCGATTGATCAGCATCTGCTCGCCTGCGTGGAGCTGGGGGTGCGGCACCGGGTTTCCCGCATTGTCATCCACGGGTTCCTCGACGGCCGCGACACTCTTCCCACGATCGGCGAGCAGGTCGTTGCCAAGTTGCAGGACGATCTGAAGCGCATCGCTCCCGGCCAGGCCGTCATCGCGACGCTGATCGGGCGCTACTACGCGATGGACCGGGACCGGAGATGGGATCGCACCCGGATGGCCTACGACGCCATGGTGCGCGGCATCGGGGTTCGGGCGCAGGATCCGGTGGCCGCGGTGAAGGCCGCCCTTGCGCGTGGCGAGACCGACGAGTTCGTGAAGCCCATCGTGCTCGAGAAAGACGGGCAACCCGTTGCGACGATCAAGGACAACGACGGGGTGCTGTGTTTCAACTACCGCAGCGATCGGATGCGCCAGATCGTCCGGGCCCTCATCACCGACCGGTTCGACGGCTTCGATGTCCACGACCGTCCCCGAGTCTCCATGGTCACGATGACGCAGTACGATCGCACCTTCGCGGTTCCCCAGGCCTTTCCTCCCTTCACCATGGCGAAGATCGTCGCCGAGGTCCTGGCCGACTGCGGGCGCACCCAGCTGCGTACCGCGGAGACCGAGAAGTATCCCCACGTCACCTACTTCTTCAACGGGGGATACGAGCCGCCGTACAAAGGAGAAGAACGCTCGCTGGTGCCGTCCCAGAAGGTGGCGACCTACGATCTCGCTCCGGAGATGAGCGCCGCGGGGATCACCGATGTACTGTGCGGCGCCATCGCGAAGAAGAGCCACGATTTCATGCTCTGCAATTTCGCCAACGCGGATATGGTGGGACACACCGGAGTGCTGCCCGCGGTCATCAAGGCGGTGGAAACCGTGGACCAGTGCCTGGACCGGGTCCTGGCGACCGCGGACTCCGCCGGAGCCACGGTGCTGGTTACGGCCGATCACGGGAACTGCGAGTTGATGATCGACCCCGAGACCGGTGGTCCCCATACCGCTCACACCACGAATCCCGTGCCCTTCGTTGCCGTGCGGGCCGGGAACAACCCGCTCCGCTCGGGGGGCGCCCTGTGCGATGTCGGACCGACCGTGCTCGGCCTCCTCGGCCTCGAACAACCCCCTGAAATGACGGGACGAGATCTGCGCCTGAACAGTGCGAAGTAGGCGCGCTCGACCCTCAATGCCTCGAGTCCCCCACTACATTTCGCCGATGCGATTTCGCCTCAGCCTCACGTTTGCGCTGCTGTCCCTGGCGGTCCGACTGGACGCCCAGGTCGGCCATCCGCCCTCGTCTTCTCCCTACCGCGACATCCTCTACAATATTTCGTTCACGCCTTATGTGGGCTGGATCGGCGGCGACGGGGGAGATATCGGTGTCGGGCCACACGACGGCGTCGTATACGGAGCACGCGTCGACTACCGGCTGAGCAACACGCTCTCGCTTGGCGCGAACTTCGAGACCGGAGTGCTCGACCGGTTGATCGTGGACGCCGACGACCCGGTGGATTCACGGGTGACGGGCCCCGTCTCGCAGCGGCTCAACATGCTTGAGGGAACAGTCCAACTGAACATTACCGGCAAGAAGAGCTGGCATGGCTTCGCGCCCTTCGTCGGCGGGACTGCCGGTGTGGCCTGGGCGGAGGAGACACCGGCAGATACCAGCGGTTACCGTTTCGGCACCCGGGCGGTGCTGGCTCCGCTTTTCGGATTCCGGTTCTTCCCGGGCCAGCGCATTCACTTCCGGGTCGACGGGCGCTGGCTCTTCTGGCAGCTCAAGTATCCCAGCTCCTACTTCGATGAGCCGGCGGACGACCCAGCGGGGCCGGGCGAGCGTTCCCATGCGGTTCTCGCGGGCCACCATGCGGAGGAGTGGACTGGTGGCGCCGAATTCCGCTTCGGCATCGGGTTCTCGTTCTGACCTGACAATGGGCTCCTCGCTGACCAGAGTCGTCGGATTCACGGCCCGGCATCGATACTTCAAGCCGGACTGGTCACCCGAAAAGAACCGCGCCACTTTCGGCGAATGCACCGCCGAGCCCGGCCACGCCCACGACTATCGCTGCACCGTTACGGTCGGCGGGGAGATCGATCCGGTCACGGGCATGGTGATGGATCTCGGCCTTCTCGACCGCATCCTTGCGGAAGAGGTGACCGGGCCGTTCCACGGCAAGCACTTCAATCTTGATGTGGCGGCGTTCGCGTACGGGAAGACAGTCCCGACCTGTGAAGCGATCGCCGACTATCTCCATCACAGAATCGCCCGGCAGCTTCCGGCCGGCGTGAGGCTCATTCGCATTCGGATCGCGGAAGACGAGACCTTATCCGGGGAATGGGCCGAATCGTGAGTGACGCGGCCAGGTTCTCCGGAGAAAGCCGGACCGTGTGCGAGCGACCCGGGCCGGGGCCGTCTCCACCGAGCAATCCAGCCGATTGATCCGCTCGGGCGAGCATGCCAAGCACTCATGGAGCCACGCCCGACCGGGCAACGCTGAGTCGCCTGCTGCGGGAAGCGCGTACCATTGCAGTGGTCGGCTTGAGCCCCAACCCTGCACGTCCGAGCCATGAAGTCGCATCCTATCTGCAGGACGCGGGATACCGCATCGTTCCGGTCCGACCCGCAGTCGAGTCGGTCCTGGGTGAGCGGGCCTATCCCGACCTCGAGTCAGCGGCGCGAGCGGTCGGAGCCATCGACGTGGTCAACGTCTTCCGGCGCTCCGAATTCGTGGCCGCCCTGGCCGAGCCGTTGCTCGCCATTCGCCCCTCGCTGGTGTGGCTCCAGATGGGGATCAGGGATCCGGAAACGGCTCGGCGTCTCACCGATGCAGGCATTCCGGTGGTCATGGACCGCTGTTTGATGGCGGAACATCCCTCGCTGGTGAGCGATTGATGCCACGGCTCTGCCTCCTCACCGGCCTCGCCGCACTTGGATTCGCCTCCACCCTGGAGGCTCAGGCGACCGCCGATGAGGCGCGACTGGTGTTCACGGTGGGCGCCGGGTACGTCGGAGGAGGCGATCTCTGGTCGGTCTCGGCTCAGCCCATCCGGGTGGCAGGTAGCTTCACAGATACCCTCGGCCTCAGCCGGGCGCTTCGCCCCGGCCTCGGCGTCGTGTTCTCCGGGACATACTTCCCCGGCTCCCACGTCGGTTTCGGTGGCGAGGTTCTGCTGCTCGGACTGGGAACCGAGGACGGTTGCACCGTGGAGTTCACCAGCGGAGATCCCGACACTCAGGAGATCTGCACTTCGATTGCCGCGATGGAACGGCGGGCCACCTCGGTGGCACTGTCCGGCTCGCTGATCTACCGCTTCATGTCGAAGGAGGCCATTTCCCCTTACGCCAGGCTCAACCTTGGCGCCGTCATCACCCAGCAGAGTCTGATCAAGGTCACCGGGCAGCACAGCACGTCTCAGGGCCCGGCGGATGTGCCGATCTACATTGACGATTCTCCCGATCGGGTGCATCCCTACGTGGGGCTGGGTCTGGGTATCACCGCCGCCGCGGGGAAGGGTTACCAGTTCCGTCTGGAGATCCGGGACAACTACGTGAGACTCCCGATTCCGGCCGGCCCTACCATTCATGAAGCCCTGCAGCCCGAGTCGACCACCAAGGGCAAGCATGTCTTCAGCCTGATGATCGGCTTCGATATTGTGCTGGAACGGAAGCGGGGACACCGGTATTGAAGGTTCAGGGTGCAGTGCTCGCGGGGGGCGGTGCGACTCGCATGGGGGGCGTTCCGAAGGGACTGCTCGAGGTGGGTGGCAGAAGGGTACTGGACCGGGTGATTGATGCACTGGTCGCGGCGCTGGGCTCTCCACCTCTCCTCGTTGCCAATGCCCCCGAGGCGACCAGCTGGGCCCCCGACCTGCGACTGGTCCGGGACGTCCGCCCCGGCCTGGGAGCGCTGGGCGGACTGCTTACCGCCGTGGAGCTCGCTCCCGCTCCAGTGATCTGCGTCGCCTGGGACATGCCCTTCGTCCCTCCCGGCCTGCTCACCGCACTGGCTGAGGGGCTGCGAGGGCTACGATGCCTTCCTGCCCGAAAGCACCGGGCCCAAGGGGCTGGAGCCGCTCTGCGCGGCCTACGGGCCGGCCTGCCGTGACGCCATCGCCGCGACCCTCGATTCGGGAGACCGCCGGGCGGTCGGCTTCCATGATCGCGTGAAAGTCGGTATCCTCTCCCTCGACCGGATTCGCCCGCTGGGGGATCCGGAGCGCATCTTCTTCAACATCAATACGGCGGAAGACCTCGCGGAGGCCGACGCACGGTGGCACAGACCCGCATCATCTCGATAGTGGGGAAGAAGAACGCCGGGAAGACCACGCTCGCGGTGGCCCTGGCGAGCGAGTATGTGCGCAAGGGACGGCGCGTGATGGGGATCAAGCATGGCTCCCACCCTGCGGACGTTGACCGGCCCGGCAGCGATAGCTACCGGCTCTTCCATGAGGGAAAGGCGGAACGGGTATTGATCGCGGCGCCGAACCTGCGCGCGGTCTTCGAGCGGAGCCCGGACGACACCGATCCCATCATTCTGGCCAAGCGCTACTTCGACGGCGCCGATATCGTCATCGTCGAAGGATTCAAGAGCGCCAGCATCCCGAAGATCGAAGTCTTCCGCCGCGAGGCGTCCGACACCCCGTTCTTCGATGCCAAAGCCGCGAACGCAGACGAGTGGGTGGCGGTGGTTACCGACGACGAGAAGTTCGAGGCGCCCTGCCCCGTTCTTCGTTTCCGCGACACCATGTGGTTGCAGCTGCTGGCCAACATCGGGTGGGAGAAAGCGCGCCTGCTCTGACCGGCGGGATGAACCCCTCTCCCCTCACTCCTCGCGACGCAGCGATCCAGATCCTCGAGCAGGTGCGTCCGCAGCCCCCTCTCCGGGTGCCGCTGGATGACGCCCTGGACGGCGTGCTCGCGGAAGACATCATCAGTCCGCTCAATCTCCCGGCGTGGGACAATTCGGCGATGGACGGCTACGCGGTGCGCTCCCTCGATACCAGGGACGCGACTCCCGAGGCTCCCGCGCGGCTCCGCGTCGTCGAGCAGATCCCGGCCGGCCACTTCCCTACCAACTCGATCGAGTCCGGCACTTCTGCCCGCATCTTCACCGGCGCGCCGGTCCCCCGTGGCGCCGATGCGGTGGTACGACAGGAGGACACCGACCAGGGCAGCGACAACGTCGCGATCGGCAGGCCGGCGGAGGCGGGCCAGAACATCCGCCGGGCCGGAGAGGATATTGCGCGCGGGTCGACGGTGCTTCTCGCCGGCACCGAGATCGGTCCCGCCCATCTCGGGGTTCTCGCTTCGCTCGCTGTTTCCAATCCGATGATCTATCGCAGGCCGCGGGTGGCGATCCTCGGCGGGGGCGACGAGATCGCGGATATCGACCAGCCGGATGAGATCCTGAGCGGCCGCAAGATCGCCAGCTCCAACAGCCACACCCTCGCGGCACTGGTCCGCCGCGCCGGAGGCGAGCCGGTCAGTCTCGGCATTGCACGGGACACGCCGGAGAGCCTTCGCGAGCACCTGGTTCGGGGGCTCGACTGCGATCTCATCATCACCACCGGCGGCATCAGCGTCGGGGACCACGACTTCATCAGGCCGGTGCTGGCCGAACTGGGCGGCGAGCTCCGCTTCTGGCGGTTGCGCATGCGTCCCGGCGCTCCGGTCGGCTTCGGCATGATCGGCGACATCCCATGGCTTGGCTTGCCGGGCAATCCAGTGAGCACGATGGTGACCTTCGAACTCTTTGCGCGCCCGGCCATCCGGAAAATTTGCGGCCGCAGTAAACCCTTCCGCGCGTCCACCAAAGTCACTGTGGCGGAGCCGATCATACTCACTGCCCGGCTGCAGCACTTTCTGCGGGTCGTACTGACGAACGGCAGGGAGGGCTTCGAAGCAAGGCTCACCGGACCTCAAGGCTCCGGCATTCTGACCTCCATGATGAGGGCCGACGCATTACTCATCGTTCCCGAAGGCCAGCTCGAGACCCCGAGCGGCGCGACGGCCCAGGCGCTGGTTCTGGACAGTCCGACGCACCAGGAACTCCCGCCCTTCTAAGCCTCTTCGCCGTCAGTGCTCCGGGACTGGAAGAACTCACCGCTCGAGAGCTGATCGCGCTGGGCTGCGCCGGCATCGCCGCGGAGCCTGGTGGCGTCGCGTTCCAGGGTGATTGGGAGACGATGGCGCGTGCCAATCTCTGGCTCCGCACCGCCAGCCGGGTACTGGTTCGCTTCGGGACCTTCCACGCCCGCGCGCTTGGTGAACTGGAACGGCGAGCATCGCTCCTGCCTTGGGACAAATACCTGACACCCGATCGCCCGGTGCATCTCCGAGTCACCAGCCGGAAGTCTCGACTCTATCACCAGGGCGCGATCGCGGAACGGATAGGAAATGGAATCCGGGAGGTGACCGGTACCTCGCCCGAGAGCGCTTCCGGCAATGAAGAGACGAGCGGCGACGAGCAGGTCGTGGTGGTTCGCGTGCTGCGCGACGAATGCCTCGTCAGTCTCGACTCTTCGGGTGAGCTGCTCCACCGCCGCGGCTACCGGCTGGCGAGCGCCAAGGCACCGCTGCGTGAGACGCTGGGCGCAGCCCTTCTCATGGCTAGCGAGTGGGACGGCGTTCATCCCCTGATCGATCCGTTCAGCGGGTCCGGCACGATTCCCATCGAAGCGGCGCTGCTGGCGCGAAAGATTCCGCCAGGTCTCAACCGGCAATTCGGTTTTCAGCATTGGCGCGGCTACCAGCAGGCCAAGTGGGAGGTCCTCGTCGAGTCTGCTCGCCGGGCAATCCTGGCGGAGGCCCCGGGAGCAATTCTGGGATCCGACCGTGATTCCGGTGCAGTCACCGCGGCGAGGTCGAATGCCGAGCGCGCTGGGGTGATGCGGGATCTGACACTGGAGAAAGCGAGCGTGTCGACGCTCAAATCGCCTGGTCCGGTAGGCTGGATGGTCACCAACCCACCTTACGGCACGCGGGTCGGGGAGCGCCAGCGACTGCGCGATCTGTACGCCAGCCTCGGCAACGTCCTCAGGAAGAACTTCCCTGGCTGGCATCTCACGATGCTGGTGGCGTCGGGAGGGCTGGAACGGCAGACGGGAATCGCACTCCGAACCGTCCTCGAGACGAACAATGGAGGGATCGGTGTGCGAGCCTTGTCCACACGAGGTGTACGCGATTCGCGTTGATTTCGCGCGGAGGTGCCGTTAATCTTCTGCCCAGAAGGGGAGTAGCTTATTTGGAGTCGGGTTGGACTCCAGACGGTCAAATCGTCAAGACTGCAGGCGGCACAGCCAAACCTGCACGGTTCGACCGGATCCGGGCCTCAAGCCCGCGTTCAAGGCGAGACCTTCGTCCCGGTCGGCCTGCCGCTCAGCGGCGGCCGGCCCGATTGGACGAGGCCTCGCTTTTTTCATTTTGGAGGAGTCGGAATGAACAACGTGAAGACCTTCCTGCTGATGGGCGCCCTGATGGCGCTTTTCCTCGCTGCAGGACAGGCCATCGGCGGCTCAGCAGGGACTGGTGACGGCGTTCGTGATGGGCAGTCTCATGAACTTCGGGATGTTTTTCTTCTCGGACAAGCTCGTCCTGCGGATGTACGGCGCGAAACTGGTTACCGAGGCTGAGGCGCCGGAGCTCTACCGCATGGTGGATCGGCTGCGGCAGCGGGCCGGACTTCCGATGCCGAAGCTGGCCCTGGCGCCGCACGAACAGCCCAACGCGTTCGCCACCGGCCGGAGCCCGCGACACGCCGTCGTGGCCGTGACCACCGGAATCCTCAAGTTCATGCCGCCGGAAGAGCTTGAAGGGGTCCTGGCCCATGAGCTGGCCCACATCAAGAACCGCGACATGCTGATCTCGACCATCGCGGCTGGTTTCGCCGGCGCGATTGGCTATCTGCCCTACCTGTTGCTCTTCACCGGGCAGCGGGACAACGAGGGGCGACATCCGTTCGTCGAGCTTGCCCTGGTGCTCCTGGGGCCGATTGCGGCAATGGTTATCCAGCTCGCCGTGTCACGGCAGCGGGAGTTTGAGGCCGATCGGGTCGGAGCGGAAATTCTCGGCCGTCCCATGCCCCTCGCCAATGCGCTTCGCCGACTGGACGCGATGTCACATCGGATCCCGATGCAGATCGCCCCCGCCGTCGCACCCCTGGCCCAGGTAAACCCGCTGGCCGGTCAGGGTGGAATGACCTCGCTCTTCAGTACGCACCCTCCGACCGAGCAGCGGGTAGAGCGGCTGGAGAAGATGACAGGGACGCTGCCCGGTGCCTGAGCACGCGCCGGAAGTCTGGCTGGCCTTCGCGGGCCTGGTCGTCTTTCTCCTCGTCCTGGACCTGGGGGTGCTGAATCGGCGCCCCCATGCCCTTTCTCACCGGGAGGCCATTCTCTGGTCTGCCGGAATCGTCCTGACGGCATTGCTCTTCGGGCTCTGGCTGCTGGTCAGGGAAGGTCACCAGACGGCGTTGGAGTATTTCACCGGGTATCTGATCGAACTGTCGCTCAGCGTCGATAACCTGTTCGTCTTCCTGATCATCTTCCAGTACTTCGCGGTCCCTGCCGGAGCTGCAACCTCGGGTTCTCAAATGGGGCATCTTCGGCGCCGTGCTCATGCGCGGCTTCATGGTGGCGGGCGGGGCACTGCTGATCCAGCAGCTGGAGTGGATCATCTACATCTTCGGTGTCATCCTGATCATCACCGGGATCCGGGTCTTCAAGTCCGGGAGCCACCGCGTCGAGCCAGAGAAGAATCCCCTCGTGAGAGTAGCGAAGCGGCTGATGCCGGTTACTTCGACCTATTCCGGCCAGCACTTCTTCGTCTCGACACTCAAGGGACTGTCCGCGACACCGCTCTTCCTGGTGCTGCTCGTGATCGAGTGGAGCGATCTGGTCTTCGCGATTGACAGCATACCCGCGGTCTTCGCCATCACCCGGGACCCCTTCATCGTTTACAGCTCGAACCTGTTTGCCATTCTCGGGCCTGCGCGCCCTGTTCTTCGTCGTGGCCGGCGCCATGGAACGGTTCGCCTACCTGAAGCCCGCGGTGGCGCTGATTCTGGTGTTCGTTGGGGCCAAGATGGTGGCCGCGCACTGGGTCCACCTCCCGACGGGGATTTCCCTGGGAATCATCCTCGCCGTACTGAGCGCGGCCATCGTCGCGTCGGTGCTCAAACGGCCGAAGGAGGTCAGCGAGGAGACCCTAGGCCGTACACCCGGCTGAGCGGGGCAGGCGGCGAACCGTATATTTCCGGCTGTGCCATGAGTGATCTCTTCCGAGGAACCACCGCGCTCATCACCGGCGCATCGCGCGGCATCGGCGCCGCGTTCGCCGACCTGCTGGCTCAGCGGGGCGCGAATCTCGTCCTGGTTGCACGCCACGCCGATACCCTGAACCCCATCGCCGAACGCGCCCGAGGTCGGGGGGTGCGAGTCACCGTCATCCCGGCCGACCTCACCCGTCCTGAAGCCCCGGGCGAGATCGCGGACGCGACGGTGCGCGACGGGCTCACCATCGACCATCTGATCAACAATGCCGGACTCGGTGGTGCAGGCCGGTTCCAGGATGTCCCGATCGCCGATCAGCTGCCCACCATCGACGTGAACGTGCGGGCGCTGACCGCCCTGGCCAGCCTCTTCTCCCTGGCATGCTTCAACGCTCGCGAGGGGGTCTGCTGAATGTCGCGTCGACATCGGCGTTCCAGGGCCTGCAGTGGCTTCCGGTCTATTCCGCCTCGAAGGCCTACGTGGTCACGTTGAGCGAGGCGATCTGGGTCGGTTTGCGTGGCACCGGGGTCCGCTGCTGCTGCCTCTCGCCCGGGCCGGTCGATACCCCGTATTTCGACAACAACCAGATCGACCGCCCACCCAAGTGGGCGATGCAAAGCGCCGAAGCAGTGGCTCGAGCAGGTTTGCGAGGCTACGAGCGCAACGACTGCCACGTGCTTCCGTTCCTGCCCTTCCGCCTCCTGGCCTGGAGTACCCGTCTCGCACCCCGCGCGCTGGCCGCCCGCCTCGGCGGGTGGTATGCCGCCCCACACAATCGATGATCCGGAAATCGGCGGTGGCTCTGGCCACCATGGGAGGGTTACTCATCCGTGGCCCTCTGGATCAGGCTGCGCCAGATCCACTCCCTCATGGCGCGATTGAACGCATCCAGGCCAATCCGAACATCCATCCAGCGGGCCGACTCAGTGGGCGGACGCTGACGCTGGCGCTCGAGGCCCGAAATGGACGCTGGTACCCCATGGCCGACGGCGGCCCCAGCGTCGAAACCATGGCCTTCGCCGAAGGGAGTGGGCCTCTTCTCATCCCAGGACCTCTGATCCGGGTGCCTTCGGGGACCGAGGTCCGGGTGAGCGTTCGAAATCGACTGGCGGTTCCACTGGTCATTCACGGGCTGACTTCGCGACCGGCCTCAGGTGACGACTCGCTGATCGTGCCACCGCGCGGCACCCGGGAGGCTCGCTTCCGGGTGAACGAGCCCGGCACCTACTACTACTGGGGTTCGACCACCGGTCTTGAGTATCGCTGATCGTGACGGGCTGGACAGCCAGCTCTCCGGCGCAATCATCGTGGACTCTCCGGCCGCCGCGGGCGTTGCTGCCAGACCGAGTGTTCATGATCGGGGTGTGGTTCAGGCCCGCCGACACGAGCGCTGCACATCCGGTTGCCGAGCAGGAGATCATGGCCATCAATGGCAAGTCATGGCCTCACACCGAGCAGTTCACGTTCACTCAAGGTGACACGGTTCATTGGCGCTGGATCAATCCTTCGGCCAGCTCTCACCCGATGCATTTGCACGGGTTCTATTTCGAAGTGGAGAGCCGCGGCGACGGGGAGCGGGACACCTCCTACCTCCCGGATCGGAGGCCCCGAGAAGTCACCGAGCTGATGCTGCCCGGTGGCACGATGCGAATGCATTGGGTTCCGGAGCGCACCGGTAACTGGCTCTTCCACTGCCACTTTTCATTTCACGTCTCGCCCGACGCATCCCTTCCCGATTCGGGATTCGAGGAGAACCTGGCAACCGGCGGCAGTGGACACACCCAGCACCGCCATCGAATGAGTGGCCTGGTGCTGGGACTTCATGTGACACCTGGTACCGGTACTCCCGCCGCACAGGCCCCCCCGCAACAGGCACGGGACATCCGGCTCCTGGTGCAAACCCAGCCGCACCGGTTCGGCCCTGCACCGGGCTATGGCTACGTCATACAGACGGGCAGCATCGAACCCGCCCGCGACTCGATCGTGATCCCGGGTGCTCCCCTGCTTCTCCAGCGAGACCAGCCAGTCCGAATTACGGTGGTGAATCATCTGACCCAACCCACGGCGGTTCACTGGCACGGCATCGAATTGCAGAGTTATCCCGACGGCGTGCCCGACTGGAGTGGAGCCCCGGGTCGGCTCATGCCGCCCGTTGTGCCGGGCGATTCGTTTGTCGCCGAATTCACCCCACCTCGCGCCGGCACATTCATCTATCACGCCCACCTGAACGAGCTGGAGCAGATGCATCTCGGCCTTTACGGGCCGCTCATCGTGCTCGAGCCGGGCACGACCTTCGATCCTGCGACTGATCACATCGTGATCGTGGGCGCCGACGGCCCCGCGAGCGACAGCAACCGGCGGATTGCTGAACGGCAGCAAGACGCCGGAGCCGCTTACGATGCGGGTGGGTCAGGTGCACCGCCTGCGGCTCATCAACATTCACGGCGACTACCGGGTGCTCTTTACGCTGGAGTCGAGCGGCGGGCTCGTGGAATGGCGCCAGCTCGCCAAGGACGGAGCGGCGGTCGCGACGGGACTCGCGGGGCCGCAACCCGCGCGACTGCTCACCGGCCCGGGGGAAACCGCTGATTTTGAGCTCCGACCCGACACCGTCGGCGATCTGGTCCTGAACGTGGGGGCGCCATTCGCCGAACGGCCTTGGAAACTCGCTTTGCCCATCCGCGTGATTCCCGATAGCGCCCCGTGACCCGGTGTCTCCCTGCTGGACCGGCTGGGTCTCCACCGAAAGGAGCTCCGCGCCTGGGCGATGTATGACTGGGCCAACTCGGCGATGGTCACCACCATCGTCACCGCGGTTTTCCCGATCTATTTCTCCACCGTCGCCGGCGCGAATCTCGGCACCGCACAGGCCACCTACCGCCTCGCGATCGCGACGACGATCGCGCTGGTCATTATCGCGGTGCTCTCGCCGATCCTCGGCACGCTCGCCGACCAGGCCGGCATCAAGAAGCGCCTGCTGGGCGGGTTCCTGTTCATCGGAGTGATTGCCGTCAGCCTCATGTTCTTCATCGAACGGGGCGAGTGGCTCTACGCGGCGGTGCTCTTCGTGGTGGCGAACATCGCGGTCAACGGCAGTTTCGTCTTCTACGATTCGTTCCTGCCGCACATCGCTTCCCGGGACGAGATGGATCGGGTCTCGACCGCGGGATACGCCCTGGGTTACGTGGGCGGCGGGATCCTCCTCGGCGCTCAATCTCGCCTGGATCCAGAAGCCGGAATGGTTCGGCCTGCCTCACGGGCCCGATCTCACCGCGGCACAGCAGACTCTTCCCACCCGGCTCGCCTTCCTCTCGGTGGCGGTGTGGTGGCTGCTTTTCTCGATCCCGCTCTTCCGGGATGTTCCAGAACCGAAGGGATCACGGGGCGGCCGGATCTCGGTAATGGATGCGTTCCGCACTCTGCGCGAGACCTTCCGCCACCTGGGCCGTTATCGCCAGGCGGTGATCATGCTGGTGGCGTTCCTGATCTACAACGACGGGATCGGGACCATCATCCGGATGGCGACCATCTACGGGACCGAGCTCGGGATCGGCCGCGGCGCACTGATCGCCTCAATCATGATCGTGCAGTTCGTGGGAATCCCCTTCGCCTTCCTCTTCGGTGCTTTCGCCAGGTGGATCGGCAACAAGCGGGCCGTGATGGTGGGACTCGCGGTCTACGGAATCATCAGCATCTTCGGCTACTTCATGCGGACCGGCACCCACTTCCTCATTCTGGCACTGATGGTGGGAATGGTTCAGGGCGGTACCCAGGCGCTGAGCCGCTCGCTCTTCGCCAGTCTCATCCCCCGCCAGCAATCGGCGGAATTCTTCGGCTTCTTCGCCGTGGTGGAGAAGTTCGCGGGGATCTTCGGGCCGGCGCTCTTCGCCCAGGTGATCGCGCTGACCGGTTCAAGCCGCGGGGCGATTCTCTCCCTGATAGCTTTCTTCGTCGTCGGAGGAGTACTGCTGCACTTCGTGGACGTGGAGCAGGGTCAGCGAGCCGCCCGGGAAGCCGAGGCGGCGCTGTCGGCCTGAGAAGAAATCGGAGGGACAAATGGAGCGACCGCTCGGTGTAACGATCCTCGCGGTTGTGGCGCTTATCTCGGGCGCGCTGGGAGTGTTGAAGGGACTGGTGGCGCTGGGACTGGGCGGGGTTGCCGCGAGCTGGATGGCGACCACCTATCCCGTGGCCGGTGCGGTGGTAGGAGTGCTCGCCGTCACCTACGGCGTCGTGGCCCTGATCCTCGCGTGCTTCTCGCTTGGCTTCGGCTTCGGCGCCTGGAATCTCAAGTCGTGGGCTTGGACGCTTGGTGTCGGCACCGAGGTCGCAACGCTCATCTGGGCCTGCCTGATCGCCATCGGCCCCGGCACCCTGCGTGGTCAGATGTGGACCATCGTTCTGGCCGGGGCGATTCTCTACTACCTGACGAGACCTGATATCAAGAGCGCCTTCGGCCGGGTCTAAGGCGCGGGAACCGCCTCTTCGGCGCAGCCCTTGAGCTTCTCGCCATCCACCGTGGCGGTTGCCTTGAGGTTGAAATACTCCCCCGACATTCCGTCAGCACAGCCCACGTCCTCCAGCCGCAGCGACATGCGGTGGACCTCGTCGGCAGTCGCCGTGCTCCATAGCTGAGCCTTGTCTTCGATACTGGGAGCGGCACCCTTGAAGACGACACCCGGCCCTTCCGGCCGTTTGAGCACGAGAGAATCGGGATAGACCATGACGGCCCAGAACGGCTCGTTGCCGTGGGCCTTGACCTGCCAGGCCGGTTGGGGCACATGACACCCACCACCCTCGCCCGGACGGGCTGCTCTCAGGATTCGGGTCATCCGCAAGGCATCGCGGTAACGGGCATTGGGTCCCAGGGCAGGCGAGCGAACGTCAATCGCACGGACCACGAGGTAGATCCGCTCTCCCGCGGCGGCGCCGAGGCCGGCGGAGGCCCGCTTGAGCTCTCCGTTGGTCTGGTCGATGACTGGGCGGGCGAGATCCTCATCGCAGCCCACGAACGTGGTGTCCGCTCCCTGAACCGCGAGCAGGCCTCGCGCGATCGTACCCACACCCTGAGGAACCGCGGCCGAGGTATCGACGGCTTGGCCGTCGACCGGTGGTGGTTCCTTTCGGGCATCACATCCCGCCAGCACTGCAACGATCAGGCACCATCCGCAGGTCCGGACCAAGGCCATCCTCCGCTGGAGTGGATCCTTCATTGTATGAAGCACCGCCGCTTCGGGCCAGAGCGCTTGCCCACTTGTGGCGGACAGGGCGAATTCCTAGCTTCCCGTGCATGAATGGAACTTTGGAGTTGCCCATGTGCCGCAAGACCATCACGGCCACCCTCACCCACGGCGAGGGACGGTTGGTCTAGCGCACTGTTCTACCCCAGGACCACCGACCCGCCGTACAATTAGTCCGGCGGGTTTTTTCATGACTTTGACCCTGTGAGAGGGTTGTGGTTGATACCATTGAGCTGACGAGGGAATTGGTAAGCCTCGAGACGCCTTCCGGCAATGAAGGTCCAGCCGTACGGCTGCTGGCGGACCTGCTGGCCAGCATGGGGTACAATGTCGCGCGGCAGCCGGTCTCTCCCGGACGGGAGAACCTGTACGCATACCTGGAACCACCGGAGCTGGTTTTCAGTACCCACCTGGACTGCGTTCCCCCCTATGTGGCGCTTCGGGAGGACGAAACCCACCTGCACGGGCGAGGCACCTGCGACGCCAAGGGCCTGGCGGCTGCAATGGTGAGCGCAGCCGAAAAGCTCGCCTCGAAAGGGGAGCGACGAATCGGGTTGCTGTTCGTCGTGGGAGAGGAGAACGGCTCCGATGGGGCACGAGTCGCCGCCGCGCTCGAACCGAAGGGTCGGTTCATCGTGAACGGAGAGCCGACCGAGAACCGGCTGAGCATGGGGCAGAAGGGATCGCTGAAAATGGTGATCGAGTGCGAGGGAAGGCCCGCGCATTCCGCCTACCCCCAGGACGGCCGATCAGCCATTCTGCCGTTGCTGGACGCGCTGGACCGGCTGCGGAACTTCAAGCTTCCCAGCGACCCGATGTTGGGCCACGGGACTCTGAACATCGGGGTGCTCGAGGGCGGAGTCGCGCCGAATGTGATCCCGCCCAAGGCGCGCGCGGAGATCCTGGTGCGCACCGTCGGCCCCACGACTGAGCTCCAGAAGGAACTCGCGGCGTGTGCCGGGTCGGAGGTTCAGGTGAGCTTTCCGGTCGAGCTGCCCTACTACAAAAACACCGCGGCCGCTCCGAAGGGGTGGGAAACCACCGTTGTGGGCTATGCGAGCGACCTGCCGTTTCACGCCAGCTGGGGCGCCGGCTATCAGCTCGGCCCGGGCACGATCAGAGTGGCGCACACCGCAGAGGAACGGATCTCCAAGGCGGAACTGCTGCGAGGGGTCGAGCTTTACGTGAAGCTGGCAGAGGACCTGATAGGCCAGGGTTCGGAGGAATGATGGACAGGATTCCTGTCTCCATCCTGGGCGCCACCGGTACCGTCGGGCAGAAGTTCGTGAAGCTGCTCGACGGGCATCCCTGGTTCGAGATCGTCGCTCTAGCAGCGTCGGAACAGAGCGCTGGAAAGCCCTACGGCGAAGTTGTCCGCTGGAGGGAGAGCACTCCAATACCGGAGTCGGTCGCCGGGCTGGTGATACAACGGAGCGAGCCGCCACTGCCCGGTCGCATCGTGTTCTCGGCGCTCGACGCCGATATCGCGGGGCCGTTGGAGCAGGCATTCGCCCAAGGCGGTGCCTTCGTCGTCACCAATACCCGCATCCACCGCATGGCGGCGGATGTGCCGCTCCTGGTGCCCGAGGTAA
The DNA here is from genome assembly GCA_963821525.1 of uncultured Gemmatimonadales bacterium. Taxonomy (GTDB): domain Bacteria; phylum Gemmatimonadota; class Gemmatimonadetes; order Gemmatimonadales; family GWC2-71-9; genus DATBGE01. The sequence continues at coordinate 750,307 of CAWGED010000019.1, forward strand.
ACCCGGGTCATCTGTCGCTGCTCGAGCGCCAGCAGAAGGAGCGGGGGTGGAAAGGTGGCATCGTCGCGAACCCAAACTGCTCGACGGCCGGACTCGTGATGGCGCTGGCACCACTCCACGTCGCGTTCCGGCTTGAAAAGCTCTTCGTCGCGACCATGCAGGCATCATCCGGAGCGGGGTACCCCGGCGTTCCCTCGCTCGACCTGCTGGGCAACGTGATCCCGTTTATCGCGGCGAAGAGGAAAAGATCGAGGCGGAAACCCGCAAGATCCTCGGCGACCTTGCTGGTTCCGCGGTAGAGCCGGCCGCCATCGCGGTGAGCGCGCATACCAATCGCGTTGCGGTAGTTGACGGCCACACCGAAGTGGTGTCCGCCGGTTTCGCGCGGAGAGTGAGACCGGCCGAGGCCCTGGAGGTGTACCGGAACTTCGAGACTCCGGCTGCGGTGGCGAATCTCCCGTCTACTCCCGCTCGTCCGATCGAAGTGGACTCTCGGCCCGACCGTCCCCAGCCTCGATTGGACGTGGATCGGGGAACCGGCATGAGCGTGACAATCGGGCGGATTCGTCCCTGTCCGCTGCTCGACCTTCGCCTGGTCCTGCTGAGTCATAACACTGTTCGCGGAGCGGCAGGGGCGGCGATTCAGAATGCGGAGTTGTTGGTGGCTGAGGGGTATGTGAAGTAGCGGTCGATGGTCGATGGTCAATGGATCTAGGGTCTTTGGTCTGAAACTTGGCGGAGCGGTGATTCAGCGGCTACATCGACTATCGACTATCGACCATCGACTATCGACTCATCGACTATAGACCATCGACCACGCAAGATGCGACTCGCCCTCATCGGCTACGGCAAGATGGGCCACGCGCTCGCGGCGCTCGCTATCGAGCGGGGACACGAGGTCTGCACCATCGTTCGGGGTGAGGAGAATCCTGAGGGTGCAGCGCTCACGGGAGACCGGCTCGGCGGTGCGGAAGTAGCGCTGGAGTTCACGAGACCGGAAGCGGCACCGGGGAATCTGATGCGGATGGCGAGGCTCGGCCTGCCGACGGTGAGCGGTACCACCGGTTGGTCATCCAGCCTTCCCGCCATCGAGCGCGAGGTGAATGCGAACGGCGGGGCGTTGCTGCATAGTCCAAACTTCTCGGTGGGCGTCCATCTCTTTCTCCGCGCGGCGGCGGATCTCGCCCGACAGTTCCGAGGCCGCGATTTCGACGGGTCCATCCTGGAGCAGCATCACGCCGCCAAGCGGGATGCTCCATCAGGAACGGCGCTGCAGCTGCAGGCCGCGGTGAGCGCCGCGGATCCCGACCGGCCCTTCCCGATCAGCTCGGTGCGCGCGGGATTCTCGCCGGGTATCCATCTGCTGGCCTATGATTCTCCCTTCGAGGTGATTCGGCTCGAGCACACGGCCCGGAGCCGTCAGAGCTTTGCCGCGGGAGCACTGTTGGCGGCGGAATGGCTGCAGGGACGCAAGGGGGTATACACCTTCGACGAAATGCTTTTCGGAGGGAAACGATGAGCGGACTCGCCGGGTGTGGGACCGCGCTGGTGACACCGTTCACCGCGAACGGTGCGGTGGACGAACCCGCGTTGCGCGGTCTGGTGGAGTGGCAGATCGAGAGCGGGATCGACTTCCTGGTGCCCTGCGGCAGCACCGGTGAAGCGCAGACGCTCTCTGCCGCGGAACGGGAGCGGGTCGTCTCTCTCGTGGTCGAGACCGCCAAGGGCCGCGTTCCCGTCATGGCAGGCGCCTCCCACAACGACACGCGCCAGGCGGTCGAAGAAGCCCGCAGGATGAGCGGCCTCGGGGTGCAGTGGCTGCTGGTCGCGACACCGTACTACAACAAGCCGACGCCGGAAGGCCTGTACCGGCACTTCGTCGCCGTCGCCGACGCTTCAGCGGTACCCATCTGTCTCTACAATGTCCCGGGCCGGACGGCGGTGAATCTCAAACCGGAAACTGCTCTGCGGCTGGCCCAGCACGGGAACGTGGCAGGGATCAAGGAATCGAGTGGAGACCTGGCTCAGGCCCAGCACATTCTCGCGGGACGTTTGGAAGGTTTCGCGGTCCTCTCCGGCGAAGACTGGATGACGCTCGCCATCATGGCCGCCGGAGGAGATGGGCTCATTTCGGTGGCATCGAACGAGATCCCCCATCACATGCGGGCGATGGTGCACATGGTCGGGCAGGGAAACCTCGAGGAAGCTCGCCAGCTCCTCTATCGGGTCCTGCCGCTGATCGAGGCCAACTTTCTGGAAACCAATCCCGCCCCGGTGAAGGCCGCACTCGCCGCGATGGGTCTGATCAAGGATGTGCTGCGTCTCCCTCTGGTGCCGCTTTCGGAGTCCCGTCGAGGCCCGCTGCTGCAGGCACTCAAGGCCGCCGGCGTGAACCTGCCGGGCCATGAAGCCTGATCATTTCACCGATCTCCAGAACATCATCGAGCGGTTTGCCCACGGGGTCCCCGCCGGGGAAGACGCGGCCGCACGTACCGCCTTCGACCGGCTGAAAGCGGGCCTCAACGCCGGCACTATTCGCGCGGCCGAACGTGACGCGCAAGGCAACTGGCAGGTCAATCAATGGGTCAAGGCGGGGATTCTCCTCGGCTTCCGGCTGGGGAAGGTCGTGCCCGTCGCCTCAGACGGTCCAATCCCGTTCTTTGACAAGGACACCTACCCTGTTCAGCGGCTGACGGTGGACGCGGGCGTGAGGGTAGTCCCTGGTGGTTCAGCCATTCGCGACGGGTGTTACCTGGGGCGTGGCGTGGTCTGCATGCCACCCATGTACGTGAACGTTGGAGCGTACGTGGATGAAGAGACCATGATTGACTCGCACGCCCTGGTCGGCTCCTGCGCCCAAGTGGGCAAACGGGTCCATCTCTCGGCGGGAGCCCAGCTGGGAGGAGTATTGGAGCCGGTCGGCGCACTGCCGGTGATTATCGAAGACGACGTCATGGTAGGTGGCAACTGCGGGGTCTACGAAGGCACCATCGTTCGCGAAGGGGCGGTGCTCGGTGCCGGCACCATCCTCACCGCTTCGATGCTCCTCTACGACCTGGTGCGGGACCGTATTTATCGCCGAGAGGGAGACCGGCCACTCGAAGTTCCGGCAGGGGCGGTTGTTGTGCCTGGCAGCCGGGCGCTGCTGTCGGGCGCGGGATTGCGGCAGGGCCTGCAGCTCTACGCGCCGGTCATCGTCAAATACCGGGACGAAAAGACCGATCTCTCGACTCGACTGGAGGAGCTACTGCGCTAAACCGTGTTGCGCCTCGAACCGGGCGCCCATATGATAGACCCGCTTCCCGATCCGCAGGAGCCACATGTCAGTCTCGCGCGTCGTTGCCGCCCTTCTCGTCGGCGGCCTGGCCGCCCTGCCGCTCCAGGCCCAGAGCGATGGTGGGCTCCGCGGCCTGATCCCCGATCTGTTTTCGTTCGGCGACTGCGGCGAGCCGCTCTGCCTCAATTCCGGCGTGAATGCCGCCACCGGGCATGGCAGCCACTACATCGGCTCGACCGTGCAGGGCACCGACAACCTGATCGGATTCCTGTCCGGCGCCATCGCGGCCGCCGTGTCGAGTGTCCCGGTCAGCACTGCTACCAGTGCTGTGGCCTTCCGGTTCGAGGGCGGCCGGCCGGTTCGCGAGGTTCGTTCCGGTGGGCCCATCTTCGGCGAGCGAGTACAGACTCTCGGGAAGGGACGGCTCCTGCTTGGGGTGAACCTGACAGCCGTCGATTTCACCTCGGTCCGCGGAGTGCCGCTGGACAACGTCGCCTTCAACTTCACCCACCAGAACACCGTGGGCTTTAACCAGCCTCTCGACTCCGCCCTGGGGAGCCCGGCGTTCGAGAACGACGTCATCTCGGTCAACACCTCGATCGACCTCAACCTGCAGATGGCGCTGCTGTTCCTGACCTACGGACTGACCGACCGAATCGACATCGGTGTCGAGCTGCCCCTGGTCCACTCTGATCTGAGCGGCGGCAGTATTGCCCGCGTGGTGCCATTCACCAACCCGACGCCCCACTTCTTCGGTACCGCGGCGAATCCCTCGCTCAATGCCGGATCATCCATCGACGGAACGGCGACTGGAATCGGAGACGTAGGCGCACGGGTCAAGGTGAACCTGGGAGGCAGCGACCGGGGCGCCTTCGGCTTCCTGGCCGACGTCAGGTTCCCGACCGGGAACGAGGAGGATTTCCAGGGGTCCGGCGAATACGCCGTGCGCGGACTGTTCATCGTCTCGGGAAGATTCGGTAATTTCTCACCGCACCTTAATGGCGGCTACCTCTGGCGCTCGGGGGAATCCCTCACCGATGCCGTCCTGGTCACCGGCGGCTTCGATCACCTGATGGCGCCCTGGGCCACGATCGCGGTTGACGTGATAACCCAATGGCAGGTGGGCACCAGTCCGCTGGTTCTCCCCGGCACCGTCACCTTCACGGTACCCAACCTGCGGCACGTCGAACCCACCAACATTCCTGACCGGCGGGACGATCTGATCGATGGCTCTCTGGGATTCAAGTTCCTGGTGGGGAACGCTCTGACGCTGGTCACCAACGTGCTGGTGCCACTCAATAGCGGCGGAATGCGGGCCAATTGGGCTGGAACGATCGGACTCGAGCGGACCTTCTAGATCAGTTGTTGAGAGCACCCTCCTGGATCCACAACGCGATGAGGTCGTAGTTCCCCGGCTCCAGCTGCACAAAGGGGGTACCGGGCGGCATGGGACGAACGGGAGGGACGCCGTGTAGTCGCTCGAGCAACAGTCCGGTCGTCGTGTCACCCGGTACAAGATATTTGCCGCTGGTTACCAGCGAGGCATAGCTCTCCGCCGCACTGGTCATAAGCGGAGCCAGTCCCCCTGTCACGTGACAGAACGCCTGGGCACAGGAAGTCTCCAGGATCGGCTGGACCTGTTTCGAAAGAGTCGAGCTGGTCACCACCAGCACTATTCCGTCTCCCTTGAGACCCGCAGCAGTCGCCGTGATCGTGGCCGTGCCTACCGCGATACCCGAGATGTTCCCATCCGCGTCCACCGTGGCGATGGCGTCGTCGTCCGATACCCAAGTCACATTGTGACCGCTCAGCAGGTTCCCATCCTTGTCATAAATCAGGGCGACCAGGTGTAGCTGCCGCGCCAGCAACACCGAGGTGGTGTCCGGTGATACCACCACAGTCGCAGGCGGCCCGGGACAATTGGGGCAATCATCGCTGCACGCCGAACCGATGAGGCCGGTGATCAGAACGGCGCCAACGAGGCGCAGGATGACGGGGCTTCGCATGCAGGTTCCTGGGGGAGACCCGAGCCAATGTAGGTCCGCAGGGCGGCTTGTCAAACGACGGGAACTTCTGTTCCTGAGTGCTAGCGCTGGTTGAGCCTCATCAACTTCCAGGTCCCGCCGTCGGGGCGGAAGATGCCCTGATAGCGAATTCGCTGGGTCTCAGTCGGAAGCCCTGAATAAGTGAGTGCCAGCCGGAGCTGGAACTGCTCCTCGGCCGAGGTCGCTTCGATGGTTGGGGCCTGCGCGTCCTCGAGAACGGCCTCGAACTTCGTGATACTCTTTTCGTTGAGCAGCTTGCCCCAGTCGCTCTCCTCCGCAGGCGTCATTCCCGGATATGCCTGACGAAGTCGTGTCATGTCGCGGCTGTTGAGAGCCGCGACGAACGCGGCGATGCCCTTCCCCACCTGATCAACCGCGCGGGCTTTCTCTGCCGCTGGATCCACCGGGGGCGGACCGGTTACCCGGATCTTCGCCGTAGTCGCCTTCCCCTCGCTCGTGGCGGAGATCGTTGCGGTCCCGGGACTGCGCGCGATGACCAGCCCGCCCGAGACCGTCGCTACGTTGGGATCGCTCGATTCCCAGGTCGTTTGCCGGTTGGCCAGCGCACCGCCCTTCGCGTCACGCGCGGCGGCGTTCAATCGGACGCTGTCTCCTACATTGAGATCACTCGGTGCACCGGTCAGGCCCAGCGAGGCAACCGGCACCGCGCTCACGGTGATCGTGGCACTGGCCGACCTTCCCTCACTGCTCGCTGTCACCACCACGGTTCCCGGTCCCACCGCCAGGATTTGACCGTTGGGAAACACCGAAACCGCTGATGAGCTGGATGTCCAGGTGATGGTGCGATCCTCGAGGCGCTTGCCGCTTCCGTCTCGCAGAACGGCGGAGAGCGCCATCGTGCTACCGACGGCGAGCGGAGCGGCGTCGGGGACGACCGACATCGCCGCAATCGGCTCGCGGGCCGGTGGCTGGGTCGCGGGAGGAACGACCTCGATCTTCGTCGTGGTGCTGCGTCCCTCCACAGTTGCGATGATTGTTGCCTGTCCCGGCCGCAGCGCCCGGAGAGTGCCGTTCTCGGTTACCCTGGCGACACCGGGTGCGGAGCTCGACCACTCGATCCGCCGGTCGAGGAGCGGAGTACCATCTGCCGCTTCGGCCACCGCCGAGAGCTTCAGGCTCTCACCGACCTGGAACGAGGAACGGGACAGCGCCAGCGTCACCCGGTCCACCGCCTTGGGTGGAGACCCCGTGGTTACAGAATCCGTTGTGGGCGCGTTGACCGCGGCAGGCGGCGCCGGAGTCGGTGTCTCCGCCACGGTTGATTCCGCCGGTGCAACCGGCGGAGACATCGAGTCTTCCCTCTCCCCGTTGCGCCGCGCCACCGCGAAGGTCACCACTCCGGCGAGCACGACCGCCGCCGCAATCCAGGGAACCCGGGACCGCCGGCGCGGAGCACGGCTCGGCAGGTGGACCGCCGGTGCCTGGACCGCCGCACGCGGTGGAGTTACCGGGGTGTCTCCCGCCACCGCCGGCTGGGCCATCCTCGGGTACTGAATTGTCTCGCCAAGCGAACCCGGGGCAACCGGTGTCTGCGAGTCTGCCAGAACTTCGCTCGGCACGGTGGTGCGTCCGGAACGACGGACCGCCGGCGCCGGACTGGTCGGCGTGCTGATCCGCCTGGTGAGCCCGGCGTTTTCACTGCTCAGCGCCATCGAGATGAGCTGCTTCCGAGTCGGGTCGTCGTGCGGCAGCGGAGATGCCCCTATGGCAGCGACGGCGTCATCAATCGTAGGCCACCGCTTCTCGGGTTCCTTTTCCAGCATGCGCATCACGATTTCCGCGAGCCTTGGCGGGCAATCGGTACGCGAATCCAGGATCGGCTTGGGAGTCTCCTGGAACTGCGCGAACATCACCGCCATCGCGGAGTCGGCGCTGAATGGCGGAAGGCCGGTCAACATCTCATACGCGACAATGCCGAGCGAGTACTGGTCCGATGCGCCGGTCACTTCCTTGCCCAGACACTGCTCCGGGCTCATGTAGGCCGGTGTGCCGACGGTTACGCCGGTCACCGTGAGACCGGTCGCGGAAGACACCTTGGCAATACCGAAATCCGTCACGACCACCCAGCCTTCGTCGTCGATCATGATGTTGGCCGGCTTCACGTCGCGATGAATCACCCCGCGGCGGTGAGCGTAACCCAGGGCACTGCCCGCCTGGGACAGGATGGTCTGGACCATCGGGATCGGGAGTCCGCCGGCGATCTTGAGGATGGGGTCCAGCGACTGCCCAGCGATGAACTTCATCGCGAAGAACAGGAGCGGGTAGCGATCCCGCACCGCGTAGATCGGAATGATGTGCGGATGGTTGAGCGCGGCCGCCGTCCTGGCTTCGCGCCGGAAGCGCTCCGCCATGCCCTCGTCCACGATGGCCGAGGACATCACTTTGATAGCCACCTTGCGATCGAGGGCGATATCGTGCGCCAGGTAGACCGTTGCCATACCGCCACGGCCCACCTCTGTCAGAATCTCGTAGTCTCCCAAGGTCTCGGCCTTGAGTCGCTCGAGCAGCGCGTCCTGGATTGACTTGGGAATTACCGCGGACGAGGCGAAGCCAGTGCCCAACGCCCCCTGCGAGACGTCTATGCCACAGTGCTGACAGAACCGGGCATCCGGGGTTATTGGCCGGCCGCAGTTGCGGCAGGCGGCTTCCGTGGTCATGAGGTGATGACGGTCCGGCGCATACGGTCCTGCGATTCTTTCTGGGCTCAAAAAGGCACCGAATCGGTACCCTTTGATCAATCTACATAACGCCCCCCGAAACAGAACCCTCGGGGCTCGGCAACCTGAGCTAACTCTTTGACTGGCGAGGATCTCCACAATGTTTCATACCCATTACCTCTGGTTCCAGACCAGGCAGCGCCAGGAGATCCTCGATATCACCGACGAGGTGGCCGAGCAGGTCGGGAAGAGCGGGGTAAAGGAAGGCATGGTCCTCGTCTCTGCCATGCATATCAGCGCCTCGGTGTTCGTCAACGACCATGAGTCAGGACTGTGGCACGACATCCTGCATTGGCTGGAGAACACCGTGGCGCCGTGGGATCCCAAACGCTACCGGCACAATGAGACGGGGGAGGACAATGCGGCCGCACACCTGAGGAGCCTGACGTTAGGGCACGAGGTGATCGTACCGATCACGGCCGGAAAACTCGACCTGGGACCCTGGCAGCGGGTGTTCTACGGCGAATGGGACGGTCAGCGGCGCAAACGGGTCATCATCAAGGTGTTGGGGGAGGCTTGACCGCTTTCACGGTCAGCTTGGCCTTCACCTCGCTGTCTTTCACCGCGGCGGCGAGGGTCTGAACACCCGGCTTCTCTCCCAAAGTCCACTTGGTCGCCGCCACGCCATGCGCATCGGTCACCACGCGCGCGGGACTGACCTTGCCACCCACTGGCAAGAAGGTGACGGTGCGATTCGCGATCGGATTTCCGTAGGTGTCCTTGAGGACCACCTTGAGCGGCTGGGGGAGCGATCGTCCTACCGAGCCCTGCGCGGGAGGACTGGTGAAGCCGAGACTCGCGGGGCTGCGGGGAAGGCCCTTGGCGGTGACGACCAGCTCCTTCTCGATTGGCGACGCGAGCACCGTGAGGCGCTGCGTCCCTGCGGCGCTGCCGAGGGTCCAGCGCCCATAGGCGATTCCGGCGGAATCGGTGGTGACGGTGCTGTCTCCCACGCTTCCCGATTCCGGCCGCAGCACGACTGGAGCGCTGGAGATCCGATTGCCGAACCGGTCAGAAACCCGAACCGCGATCGGCGCCTTGAGCGAGCTGCTTACTCCGCCGGACTGACCAGCACCACTTACCAGAGAAAGCGAGTAGGGACGGCCCGGCTCGGCCTTGCTCTTGATCGTAAGCGCGGGAATCTCGCGGGAGTCTCCGACCTGAACTCGAAGCCGCTGGCTCCCCGCCTTGGATCCCAGCTTCCATGTCGCACGAGCGTGACCGAGTGAGTCGGTTCGTTCGGCGATGGCGCCGGCTTTGCCGCCATCGAGCGCGAGCCAGTCTACCGGAATGTCGGCGAGTGGCGCACCAGTGGAATCGGTCACACTCACGACCACCGGACTCGCGAGCGAGTCTCCCGCGGGGGCACCCCCCACCGGACTGGCAAGCACCAGACGGGTGTTGGCCGGAACCGGATCGGCTTCGGCGGTGACCGTGACGACACTGTCCAGGCCCGCGACTACCACGGTCAGTCGCTGCCGCCCGGGCCGGTCCGCCAGCGTCCAGGTGGACCGGGCTCGGCCTGCTGCGTCGGTCAGCGCCGTTTCTTCGGTCGAAGCCGGCTCGGCGGCGAATCGCACCGGAACGCCATCCATCGGACGCCCGCCCCGAGAGAGAACCTGTACTATCACCGGCTGCGCCAGAGCGCGGCCAGCCTGGGCGCGCTGCCCCTTCCCTGCTACAACCGTGACAGATGAGGCAACCGGCACCACGGCGATCTCGATTCGCGCCGAGATACCCTGGACCCGGGCCTCGAGCATCGTGCGACCGGGGGTGACCCCGGTAATAGCACCGGCGCTGTCTATCCTGGCGATGCTGGAGTCACTGGCAGCCCACTGTACCGGCCACCCCGCGAGCGCGTGACCACGTGCGTCGAGAGTCACGGCGGCCGCCGGGCGACGCTCGCCCTCGGGAACCCGGAAGCTGCTGTCGAACTGGATCTGCACCGCCGCCACCACGGGACGCACGGCTACTCGGGCACGGGCAACTCTTTCGCCCGCCGCGGCGACGATCGTGGTGATCCCCTCTTTGAGCGCGACCACCGTCCCCGCGCTGTCCACACTCGCCACCGTCGGGTCATCGACGCTCCAGGACGGCGCGCCGGAAACGAGGGAGCCGTGATCGTCCTTGAGGGTCGCAGTGAGCTGAATCGTGTCGCCGATCGATCGCGCAGTGTCTGCCTGGGGCATGATCCCGACCCAAACCACGTTCCCATGAGTCGGCTTGGAAGGCTTCGTATCCTCGAGGATCCCCGTCGCTCGGGCGAAGGTCAGAATCGAAATCGTCGCCGCGCCAGCCGAGAGTGTCCCGGCTGCAACCTTGAGGGCGTGCATGGTGCCGCGCGTGAGCGGGTGAGACGCCAAGAAAGAGCGCGGGGTGGTCATTGGTTTTCCCCTTGTCCGCCCCGTCCGTCTTGTCCGCCCCGTCCGACCGCTTTCAGTTCGGCGCATGTACCCCGTTCCCCCCATAGTTCCGATCAGCCCCAAATGCCTGCGACTCCAACGGGAACGGTCGAGTGTTGTCCACCTTGGCCAGGAACTGCTTCACAGATCCGGGGAATGGCGACGGGCTCGCGTGACCGCCGAAGGGATCGGTGTACCAGACCTTGGGCCCCGCGGCGTTGTTGATGACCGTTTGATTGAAGTAGACCTCGCGAGTGAGCCCGTTGAGCTGGGAACGCGGATCGTCCCAGGTGACGTCCTGCACCTGACCGTTTGAAGTGGATGCGTCACAGGCTCCGCCATGAGCCTGATCGCCGTTGGAGTCCTTCTCATAACACGCCGCAAGCGAGCGGCCGGTCAGATCACTCCGATTTCCATCGAAGAACCGGCTCGGTGCAAACACCGCGAAGTGGGGATCGAAATAGGCGAGCTGAGTGCCATCCACTTTCCGGATGTAGTTGCCGCTGACCCAGTCCTCGTAGAGTCCCTGGCTGAACTGGGAGAACTGGCCGCTGGGAACCAGGATGAACTGGTCAACGCAGCTCCGGTCGGGGATGAACCGCACCCCGTTGCCCATCGGAGAATTCGCCGGGGTGGCGGCGCCGGCCTGGATGTGGGTGCTCTTGTCGCAGGAGCGGACGAACTCGCCGGGAGCGCCGAAAGCCACCATCAGGGTCGCGTGAATCTCGGTGCCGTCGTCGCAACGGACGTGGTATGCCAGCTCGTGAAGGTTGTTGGTGAAAGCATCCTTCGAGTGGGTGCCCTGGTGAACCTTGGTGAGGAAGTCACAGGTGACTCCCACATCCACCCGGCCGTTGCCCACGATTTTCTGCAGGTGGACTCCATTCTCCCACTCGATCTTGTGGCCGACATGGTCCTCGTGCCGCTGACCACTCAGGATCCCACGTGTCGAGCGCCTCGTTGGCGACGCCAAAGGGGATCGGACCGGTGGTCGAGTAGAGATTGCTGCCGCTTGGGTCGCGGCCGTGTTCGTGGCCGAACCGGCAACCGGTTTGGGGATCGATCGGAGGATGCCAGGTTGGATACAGCTTGCCGTCGGGACCCACCACCGAATAGCGGTCGTGGATCTCCCTGGAGCAGGTGTCCCAGTGGCTTGGGGTCCACTGGCCGTAGGCGTGGCTTAACGCCGGAGTCGGGCCCAGCCCGGACGAGGAAGCGCTATCGGCGGTGCAGGCTCCCCAGAGCCCGCCCGCGATCAATGCGATCCCCAGCATGGCCCCGTAACGTGCCGTAGCGCCTGCCATTGGCACCTCGCGCCCCGCACCGCCCCAACCGTGCCCTCCCCGCCCCACCCTCCTTGGGTAGGTGGACTATCTGCAGGACTCCTGCCGCCTACAAGGCGATAGAAATCATACAGATGAGAAGTTTGACAGCGGAAAAATCAGGCGCTGGCGATCAGTCCCGGAGGGGGTCCGACAACCCGGTTTCGGCCCGCTTCTTTGGCGGCGAAAAGCCGGTTGTCGGCCGTGTCGAGCAGGTCTTCCGCGCTGGTACCGTCGGCCCCGTAAACCGCGATTCCGGCGCTGATGGTGAGGTGGAGAGCCTCGAGCCTGCGAGGCAGGAGAATGGGAACTCCGGCTATTCTATTGCGAATCGCCTCGACGCGCTCGAAGGCAGCCGCCGGGTCCATGCCGGGGAACACCGCGACGAATTCCTCGCCACCGTAGCGGACGATGAGATCGCTCTGGCGGATCGACTCGAGAATCGATCGGGCCACCATACGCAGAGCGACATCCCCCGCGGCATGCCCATAGGTGTCATTGAACCGCTTGAAGAAATCCACGTCGATCATCGCCATGGTGAGCGGCTGACCGTAGCGGCGAGCCCGGCTCAGCTCGATGATGACCCGCTCGTCGAAATAGCTCCGGTTGGGAAGCCCGGTAAGACGGTCGCTGCGGGAAAGCCTCCGCAGGCTCTGGGAGCGGAGGACGATCGCCGCGGCCAGAATCGAGGCCACGCCGAGGAGGATGAGACGGGAGATCTGGGTGGACCAGTCGAACAGGCCGTAGGGGAACGGAGCGTAGCGCGGGTCGTTGAGGTCCCAGAGCGAAGTGGCGACGAGGACCAATGCCGTGTATTCGACGATCGCCAGGAGTCCCGCGGCGAGGGAGACTCGCGAGTCGTAGCGGAGACTGGTTGCCCCGATGGCGAGGAAATACACCTCGAAGGTGGGGCGGCTGTTGACGGTGGTGTGCGGCTCTCCCAGCAGGAGGAAGACTCCCAGCGCGGCACTGACGAACGTGACGTCCATCAGGCTGCTGGCAAAGCCCAGCCAGGGCCGGTAGAAACCGCGCCCCAGGACGTAGTACAGGATCGCCGCGAAGAGGAGAGCCGAAAGATTGGTCGAGATCCCGACCGCGGACTCGGCGACGTTGTTGCCGAACAGAATGCTGCTGAGCGGAATCGGAAGGAGCAGCAGGATCAACAGCAGACGCACCCGGGCGACGAGAAGCTCGCCTTGCGCGCCGGCGTCTACCTGGAGCGGATCGGGTGGAGAGAGAAGTCGCTTGAAGATCCCCGGTTCGGGCGGAGGCGGCGCCCCTGGCCCGGGAATGGCCATCGCACGCGAGGTCCGTCTCGTGTGGCGGTAAGGGGTGGTCACGAGGGTTGGTCATTGGCCGTCGCGCCTTGAGCCGTAAGCCATAGGCTGTAAGCTAAGCTATTAGCCGTTAGCTGTTAGCGCCTTGCCATCAGCCGTCAGAGCTTACGGCCTATGGCTTAAGGCTTACGGCTCTTCCTCCATTACATCCCCCGATATTTGGGCCCGCTCCCCCCCTCGCGCGGGGTCCAGCGCGGGCCCAGCACGTCAGTGGCTTTGCAGTCAACGCAGTTCGGCGCGTTGATCCGCAGCTCGTCTCCCGACCGCTCGTAGACACCCGCGGGACATACGTGGGAGTAGAAGTCTGCCACCTCGGGCCGATGTCCGGTCCCACCAGAAGATGTGTGGGGATCGTATCTCGGGTCGCGTTTCCCGATTTGAAGACTGCGTCGACCTTGCTGAAGGTGAGGACATTGTCGGGGACAAAAGGCGGCTCGGCGGCTCGGCGGCTCGGCGGCTGGCGCGGCGCCTCGGCGTCCTCCGGCATAGCGATCCGGCCGCCGGGCAGCTTGCCGCCGGTCAGGGTCATCAATCCCGCCTTGACCCCGCCCAGGTAGAACCCGTCCTTGAAGGCCAGCCTCATGTTGCGGGTGCGGTAGAGGTCCCCGGAGATGAAGCTGCCGTCCACGGTGCGATCGTAGGCTGAAAGCGCCGCTGCGGAGGTGTCGCCCGACTTGAGTGCCGCGAATGCGGCTCGAGCGGCATAGATCCCGGACTGCATGGCGTAGTGAATGCCCTTGAGAGACGGCACATCTACGAATCCCGCCGCGTCTCCTACGATCAGCACTCCGTTACCCGATCGCCGTTCCGGGAGCGCGTAGTATCCCCCCTCGGGAATCGTCTTCGCTCCCCACTCCACCAGTTGCCCACCTTCGAAGTAGGGCTTGAAGAGCGGATGCAGCTTGAGCCGCTGCACGAGAACGTGGATGTCGAGATCCGCCTGATGATAGTCGAGCCCGACGACCATGCCCACCACGATCATCCCCGGCCCCATCGGATACATGAAGCTGCCGCCGAACGCATCGGTTGGAAGCGGCCAACCGAGAGTGTGGATGACGCGGTCGAGCGGGCGCTTGGTCTCCCAGAGTTCTTTCACTCCGAGCGCGAAGATCTGGGGGTTGAGCGATTGAATGTCTTGCCACTGCTGGTAGGCCTGGGAGAGCGTGCCCCGAGTACCCTCCGAGAGCACCGTGATTTTCGCCGAAAGGTCGGTGGGTTCCTGATAAGAACTTCCCGGCTCGCCGTCACGGTCGAGACCGGAGGGCGTGGTGCGCACTCCTTTGACCGTCCGGCTCATCGACCAGGAGGGCGCCGGCGGGGAAGCCGGTGAAGACATTCACCCCCAATTCTTCGGCCTTCGCCCCGAGCCAGCGGACAATTTCACACAGGGACGCCGTGTAGAACCCGTGATTGTACATCGTGGGTGGCGTCGGGATCCGGACAGCCTTCCCCGCGGTGAGCAGGAGAACCGATTCCTGACTCACCGGATCCTTGAACGGGAAATCGCTGTCGGATAGCTCCGGGAACAGCTCGCGAAAGGCACGCGGGTTGACCACCGCACCAGACAAACTGTGCTCGCCCAAGGCACCAGCCTTTTCGAGCACACCAATGTTGAGGTCGGGAAGTCCCCCACCCTGCTCCTGGTCCTTCCTGGCGAGCCGAGCCAGCTCGATCGCGCCGGCCAGACCCGCGGGCCCCGCCCCGACGAACAGCACATCCATCTCGATCGCCTCGGCGCTCGGCGGCTGATCGAGAATCAATTGGTCCAGAGGTAGGCCGAGTTGGTGTCGCTTGGGGAGGATCGGCGTCACGTGCTGGGTGGTCCGGAGGTTGGGGGTTGAGGGTGAGAGAATATAGCCGGAACTAGAATGGCGGAATGGTGAATGGCGGAATGGGCGGAATGGTGAATGACTGGTCCGGAGGGGCCAGGAGCGCCATCAGCGACCGACTGTCAGACGGATGCCGTCAGCCAGGAGCTGTCGCCTGCCAGCGGATCCTTCACCGTTCGCATTCCGCCATTCCGCCATTCCGCCATTCCGCCATTCACCATTCCGCCATTGTTAGATTCCCGCCACCATGCACACTCCCTCGATTCCCGGCTTCCGCCCCGTGCCGTTCACGGGCGTCATCTTCGTCATGGCCGAGGCGGCAAAGCACGGCTATCGGCCCAATAACGCCGACTGGTGTAACCTGGGACAGGGGCAGCCGGAGACTGGGCCGCTGCCGGGTGCGCCGCCGCGGGTTACGGCCGTAGCGATTGATCCGGCAGACCAGGACTACGCCCCGGTGCCCGGGATTTCCGAGCTGCGGGCCGCGGTCGCCGAGCTTTACAATCAGCAGTACCGCCGCGGGCTCAAGTCGCAGTACACCGAGAAGAACGTGTGTATTTCCGGCGGGGGCCGGATGGGACTCACCCGCGCGGTCGCGGCGTTGGGGCAGATCAACCTCGGCCATTTCCTTCCCGACTACACCGCCTACGAAGAGCTGCTGGACATTTTCAAGCTCTTCACCGCGATCCCGATTCTGCTCGATGGCGGTGGAGGCTACCGGTTTTCGGTCGAGGATCTGCGGCGGGAGGTCACCGGGCGTGGCCTGTCGGCGGTGCTCTTGTCGAATCCGTGCAATCCTACTGGCCGAGTCATCCAGGGGAACGAGCTCAAAGGATGGGTGAGTCTATCCCGCGAGCTCCAATGCACGTTGCTGATCGATGAGTTTTACTCGAGGTATATCTGGGCGGGCAGGACGGACAGGGCGGACAAGAGCGAGCAAGGCGGACGAGGCGGACAGGGCGGGCGGAGTTGGAGTATCCGCGGCGCAATTCGTAGAGGATGTTGATCGCGATCCGGTGATCCTGTTCGACGGCCTCACCAAGAACTGGCGCTATCCCGGCTGGCGCTGCACCTGGATCGTGGGTCCGCGGGCGGTGATCGATGCAGTCTCCAGCACCGGATCATTCCTCGATGGTGGCGGGAGCAAGCCGATGCAGCGCTCCGCCGTGTCACTCCTGGATCCGGCGGTGGTCGAGGCGGAAACCAATGCGATCCGCCAGGCCTTTGTCCCCAAGCGCGCGCTGCTGCTCGAAGGACTGCGGAAAGCGGGGATGCGTTTCGACCTCGATCCCCAGGGCACCTTCTACTGCTGGGCCGACGTATCGGCCCTGCCACCCTCACTGAATGACGGGATGTCCTTCTTCCGCGCGGCGCTCAAGGAAAAAGTCATCTGCGTTCCGGGGGAGTTCTTCGACATCAATCCCGGCAAACGGCGGAGCGGTCGCCCCTCACGCTTCCGGAATCACGTGCGGTTCAGTTTTGGACCCGAGTTGAAAGTCGTGGAGGAGGGATTGCGGAGGATTCAGAAGATGGTGCAACGTGAAGCTGCAGAAAAGCGTGAGAAGTGAGACGGGGACTGCAGAAAAGGTGCCAAGCGAGCAGGCGGTTCGGGTGAGAGCTCTCCTTCTCTTCTCACTTCTCACTTCTTACGCTGTTGCCGTTCCCGTCTGACAATTCGATAGACCGGATAGCTGGCAATCAGCAGTCCAAGGGAAATCAGACTGTTTCTCCGATCGGTAAGCACGTTGCCCACCAGGAAGGCCAGCGATCCCAATACCAGAAACCATGTCACCCAGGGATAGCCGATGGCGTGATAGGGACGCGGCAGTTCGGGTTCCCGCTTCCGCAGCACGATGACCGAAAGGAATGATGCCGTGTATTGCACCACGTAAAAGAACGCCGCCAGAGCGAGAATCTGGTTGAAGGTTCCGCTCACGATCAGCGCGATGGTGGCGAGGGTTGTAACTCAGCAGCGCCGGCACCGGCGTTCCACCGGGGTTGACGTTGCTCATGCCTCGGGCGATCAGCCCATCCCGGCTCAGCCCGTATGGCAGACGGGAGCCGATCAGGAGAATCGCGTTCGCCGCGCTGAACAGCGAAAGCAGGATCACCACCCGAACCACCGTGTCTCCCTTCGGCCCGAAGATCGCCTTGGCCGCCGCCGCTGCGACCAGGGTCTCTCCCGACATGGTGGACAGTGGCAACACCCGCATGAAGGCCACGTTGAGCAGCAGGTAGATCGCGATTACCGCCAGGACACCGCCGGCCATCGAGCGCGGAATGTCGCGGCCCGGATTCTTTACTTCCCCGCTGAAATACAGCAATCCATTCCAACCGTCGTAGGTGTAGATGACTCCCTGACAGGCCAGAACGAGCGCGGTGAACGTTGGAATCCAGGAGGGTCCCGGGCCGCTCACAGCCGAGCTGACGGGATTTTCGGGGACGAACACGAGGCAGACACCGGCCAGCCCGACCAGAACCAGCGTCTTGAGCAGACTGGTGGTTTGCTGAGTGAGGTCGCCGGCCCGTATTCCTTTCACGTTGATGGCGGTAAGCAGCAACATCATCAGGACCGCGATTGCCACGGAATGGCCGTGCAGCACGGGAAAGAGGACGTCGCTGTAGTCGCCGATCGTGACGCTGATCAGGGCATTGGCGGCACAGCTCGAGAGCCAGTCGCTCCAACCGATCGCGAAGCCCGCGTAGTCACCGAACGCGCGCCGGGCGTAGACATACTGCCCGCCGGACACAGGCAACATGGCGCCGAGTTCGGCCAGGGTGAGGGCGCCGAGCAGCGCGTAGATCCCCCCGACGACCCAGACACCGAGGAACCAGAGGGGACTGGGCAGCTGTTTGGCGACATCGCCGGGGGTCCGCAGGATGCCGACACCGATCGTGTTCCCGACGATGACGGCGAGCCCGAAGGCAACGCCCAGGATTTGAAGTAGGTGGCCCCGCGAGGCGGGGGGCGGCGGCTTGCTCGGAAGGAGAACTCAACCCTAGGACTCGGCCCGGAGCTTCCGGATCTCTTCGGTGAGGCGGGGAACCACTTCGAAGAGGTCGCCGACGATGCCGTAGTCGGCCACCTTGAAGATCGGGGCGTCCTTGTCCCGGTTGATGGCGACGATCGTCTTGGCGGTGCGCATTCCAGCGAGGTGCTGGATCGCGCCGGAGATTCCGACCGCGAAATAGAGCGACGGGCTCACCGTCTTCCCGGTCTGCCCGACCTGGTCTCCGTGCTCGCGCCATCCCGCGTCCACTACGGCGCGGCTGGCGCCGACTGCGGCAGTGCCCAGAGCGGCGGCCAGTTCCTCGAGCAGCTTGAAGTTCGAGGGATCCTTGAGGCCGCGTCCGCCCGAGACGACGATTGGCGCCTCGGTGACATCGAGGGTTGCCTGTGCCGGGGCCTTGATCTCCTTCACCGTCACCCGCGCCGTGAATGCCGGAACGTCGAACTTCACCGCCGCACCGGCCTTGCCCGATTCGGCTGGCGGAACGGTGTTGGGACGGAGTGAAACGATTGCCGGAGTTCCCTCCAGCCGGGCCCGTTGCAGCGCCTTGCCGGCATAGACCGGCCGGGTCACCAGCACCTTGCCGCCCTCTGCTCCGATGCCAACCACGTCGGTGGCGCAGCCCACGCCGAGTCGCGCGGCGACTCGAGGAGCGAGGTCGCGGCCGGTTGCGCTGGCGGCGAGGAGGACAGCGACATGGCCTGCGGCGGCGGCGGCCACGGTCGCGGCGAATCCGTCGGGCTGGTAGAGACGGAAGTCAGGGTGGGTCGCGAGGAGGACCCGGTCGGCGCCCCATTTGCCAAGCTCATCAGTGCCGGTCACGGCGCCGTCGCTCAGCACGATGGCGTCAACTGTCGCACCCAGCAGATCCGCGAGTTGGCGCGCGGCGGTAACGACTTCGAACGAGACCTTGCGAAGGACTCCGGTGCGATTCTCGGTTACAGCGAGGACGGTCGGCATGTCAGATCACCTTCGCTTCCGAGCGCAGCAACCGGACCAGCTCAACGACGGCATCGGGACCTTCGCCAACGATCCTCCCGGCCGGCCGCTCGGGCGGAAGCTGGAGTGACTGGACCGTCAGGGAACCCGATCC
The DNA here is from genome assembly GCA_963821525.1 of uncultured Gemmatimonadales bacterium. Classification (GTDB taxonomy): domain Bacteria; phylum Gemmatimonadota; class Gemmatimonadetes; order Gemmatimonadales; family GWC2-71-9; genus DATBGE01. Next base: position 769,361 of record CAWGED010000019.1, read on the forward strand.
CAGCGATACCGGCTTCACCTCCAGCGGCTTCTTCTTCGCCGCCATGATGCCCTTGAGCGCGGGCAGCCGCGGCGTATTCAGTCCCTTGTCGCAGGTGAGCACCGCCGGAAGCGAGCAAGTGGAAACCTCGATTCCCCCTTCGATTTCCCGCTCCGCTTCCACCGCGCCGCCGGACACCTTGAGATGCGCCACCGCCGTGATGCACGGCAGGCCCATCAGCTCCGCCGTCATCACTCCGACCTGATGGTTGTAGTCGTCCACCGCCATCTTGCCGAACAGAATGAGATCGAAGCCTCCGGCCTTCAGCTCGGTCGCGAGGGCCTTCGCCACCTCGAGCCCATCCGCCGAGCCGGGAGATTGAAGCAGCACACCACGATCGATTCCCATCGCCAGGGCGGTACGAATGGTTTCCTGCGCGGCATCGCCGCCCAGGCTCACCACGACCGTCTCGCCGGAGCCGGCGGTCTCTTTGAGTTTGATCGCCTCTTCGAGGGCGAACTCGTCGTAGGGATTGGGAATGAACTTGACGCCGCCTTCTTCGATGGATTTCCCATCGGCGGCAATCGAGATCTTGGTCGTAGTGTCGGGGACGCGCTTCAGGCAGACTGCGATCTTCACTCACCCACCTCGGGAAGACTGGTCGGGGTCCGGCTCGGCCGGGGCGGAAGGTAGCGAAGGGGGCGGCTGGTCGCTACCTCCCTCAGGCCCTCACCCCTGTCCCCTCTCCCGCGACGCGGGAGAGGGGAACGCATTCTATTGGTACCTTACTGCCGTCCTATGGTCACTCGGCCGTCGACAGATTCCCGATCTTCCCGAATGGCCAGACGTCGAGGAGTCACCCTCTGGAAACGAGACCGCGCGAGAACCTTCAGGAAGTGCCCCACAGCGTCTGAAGCGCGCGCGTGGGACATCCTGCGTGACCGCCGAGTGCTCGGACTCAAGTTCCGGAGGCAGCATGTGATTGACGGGTACGTGGTTGATTTCTTCTGCGTCGAGCATCGATTGGTTCTGGAAATCGACGGCGAGCATACATCTCGATCCGGTTCAACGGGACCGGGACGCGGAGCGTTCTTCACACCTGCGAGATCGAGGATGCCACATTCTGCGGATTCAAAACAGTGACGTCAGCAAACCAGGTACTTAGAGCAGGCACTGAGACAGTTTCCTTGACACGGGGCGCCCCTCTCCCGGTCGCGGGAGAGGGGCCAGGGGTGAGTGGTTCACCCCCCGAATTCCCGCTTCAGGATCACCTTGATCGAGCGGGCATTGAGCGGGGTAAGGAACCGCTCCAGCTCACCGGTGTTCCGGTTCTCGTTGAAGGTTCCGAAGATGGCGCTGTGCGAATTGAAGAGCGTTCGTGAGCACCGCGTTTACCTCCCATTGGCCCAGCGTGATGCCGGCCCGGACATTGGCGGTGGCGTAGTCATCCAGCTCGCTCAGTCTCATTGCCCTCATCGCCCCGCAGCCATTGATGTCCGGTGTACCGGCCATCCACGCCGATATCGAAGGTGCGGTTCAATTGCCACGAGAGGCCAACCTTGATCTGCTGACCGGTACGAGGGGGAGCCGGTCTCCCGGCTGAACAGTGTTAGGCCCGGCCAATGGTGAGCCGGCGAACGCCGCATCGGATCGCACGCTGAAGATCGCCGCGGCGGTGCGATACGTAGCACTGGTCCAGGCATAATTGGCATAGAGCTGCAGCGAGCTCGTGGGGAAGAACTGGGTTCCGATCTCGACGCCTTCGCGACGGGTATCGCCGATATTGGCGAAATACCCCTCGAACACCGCCGTAGACGACTGGATGAAAGAGATGTCGTCCCGCACGTCGGTACGGTACACCGAAGCGGTAATTGATGCCTTCGTCCCGAGGTAACCGCCGCCCAGCTCGTAGGTGGTTCCCACGACGGGATCGAGCGGCGGGTCGTCACCCAAAGCAAACGGAAGCGGACAGGCGGCAGTGGGATCGGCGCAGGCCAGCTCCAGAACTGCCGGCGCGCGGAAGCTCTGGCCGATCGAACCGTAGGTGGAGAAGCCGCGGCCCAGATCCAGGCTCACTCCGCCGCGGGGGCTGAGCCGGTTGAAACTACTGCTGGTGTCGGCCGAGGGATCGAGCTGGTCTTCGAACGGAATCCTGATGTAGTCGTAGCGGAAGCCTCCCGAGAACGTCGCCCGACCGGTGCGGTAGTCCGCCAGGGCGTAGCCCGCGACGTCCCAGCTCGGACTCTTCACGTCGGTGGTCAGGGTCTTGTCCGACGAGTTGATGGGATCTTCCTCGAACAGTTTGACGTGAACCCGGTTGACGGCCGCATCCGATCCGATCCGGAGCGAGATCGCGTATTCCCCACAGGCCAGGCCCGACGCCAATCCAGATTCAAGCCGACTGTGCCATTGGTCGTCAGCGACCGAACATTGTCGTCCGGCGCCTGATTGACGTTGAAGCGTTCGGCGGTGCTTCGCCGGCCATAAGCACCGAAGTTCAACCGACCGGAGCCGAGTGGCGCATATCCCGAAGTCGCCAGCTGCAGGAGATCCAGATCTTCGAAGTCGCCGATAGTGAAATTGGCGGAGGGATCGGTGTCGAACAGCGATTCGGGAAGCGATCCAGCAGTCTCCGCGCGAGAATGGGCCCCAAATCCCTGGAGCGTTATGCCCCGAACCGCGTTGCGCTTCCCCAGATTCACGAATCCGTTGTAATTCTCGGCGCTCGTGGCCTCACGCCAGCCATCATCATTCTCGTAGCCTCCAGCCACGTAGTAGTCCAAGCCTCCCTTGCTGAGTCCGGCAAGCGACCCCTCCCCCGACCAGTTGCCGTAGGACCCTCCCGACGCCTCGAGCTCGCCCTCGAGCGGACCGGTGCCTCGCCTCGTAATCAGGTTGATGGCGCCGCCGAGTGAATTGGCTCCGAGGAGACTCCCCGATCCGCTCAGCAACTCGAGTCGCCGCACGTGTTCCATCGGCAAAAGGTCGAAATTGACCTCCTGAGCATCGGGTTCGTTCTGCCGCACACCGTCGAGAAAGACCGACACACCCGGAGGCAGGCCGACGACAGGACCCACGTTGAAGCCGCGGGTGCTGAGATTGAGCTTGAAGGGGGAGCCGAGGTCGTCGTAGAGCGAAATGCCGGGCTGGGTCACCAATGCGTCCGCCAGAAGCCGCGGCTCCCACTTGTCGATCTCCTCCCCGGTTACCACCGAGATTCGTGCCGGCACCCCGGACCCGATCGTGGCCCCCGCAGTCGGCGCGATGGAACCGACGACCTCGATTTCCTGGAGCTGAATGGCGGAACTGTCGGTCTTCGCGCTGTCGGGTTGCTGGGCGTGGAGCGAGACCGCGGCACCCAGCAGGATGATGCCGGTGGCGAAGAGCAGAGATCGCATGTCGGGTCGGTGAGAGAATGAGGAGAGTGATTACCTGAGTGACCTTGTCGCCGGCAGCCGGCAGCCGCTCGTAGATCGCCGCCATGGCGATTCGGTCGGGCGGCAGGGCCATGATGACGACGGCGTCGTCGGCCGGTCCGCCGCCATCATAGTCCCGACAACAGAGCTCAAAGGTTCTCATGCCGGCGGTAAACGGTTGCTGCAAGGAGGGCCGTCCGCTCCGATCGAAGCGGAGCACGTCACCGGCGCTATAGCTCCGGCTCCCGTCCAGGTCTTCGTAGATCGCAAGCCTCTGAACATCGGATCCCCGCCGGGACATGACGAGCATCCCGTCGTCACGGTCTCCACCGCCGTCGAAGTCTTCACAGCAGCGATCCACGGTTCGAACCTGGGCCAGCCCGAACTCCGATTGCACGAGATAGAGAACGGCCCCCAACAACAACAGCATCAGCCCGAGCCAGACCAGCTTGCTCGTGACGGGCGTCGGATTGGGTGTTGGACGATCACCCCGGGTCCAGCGGCCTGCCACCTCGCCTTCCAGCGAGGCCCGAGGGCGGAACTGAATTTGCCCGAGGAGCGCATCGAGATCGCGCGGATCAGCAAGCCGGGCGATCACGGTGTGTCGTCCTCGAGCAGAACGCGCAAGCGGCCAAGCGCGCGCCAAAGCCGGGTCCGCACTGCCGACTCGCGAACCCCAAGAATCTGTGCCACAGTCGAAGTATCCATTCCGCTCCCGTAGCGGAGTCCGATGATCTCCCGGTCCCGCTCGCCCAGTTCGGCCACGGCGGAGAGCAACCGGCTCACTTCCTCCTCCCACAACAGCCGCTCTTCGGCGGTGGGAGCGTCGGCCACCAGATCTCGCATGGCGCCGAGGGAAGTGTGTCGCCGTACCCGCGACCGGCGGTGATGGTCCCGGAGCGTGTTCTGCGCGATGCGGAAGATCCAGACCCGGGCCTCGCCCCGGTCGGGATCGAAGCGCTCTTCCGCGGCGAGCACCTTGAGAAAGGTTTCCGCGGTGATGTCGTCAGCCTCGTCCGCGCTTGCCACATGGAACCGCACGTAGGAATACACCGCGTGGCCGTACGCCTCGTACCAGGCGTGGGCCCGCGACTGTTTACCGGCCGGCGCGGCCGCAGGAGAGCTGGATTGGATACGCGAATCAGGCATTCAATGAGTAGTACGCGAGGGGTGAAAAAATGTCACTGAAGAAGGGAAAAGAAAGGGGCGGGCATCCCTGATGCCCGCCCCTCCCTTCATCAGACAGCGAGACTAGTGGGTCCGGCAGCAGCCCCACGCGGTGCAGGTGGCCCAACCGGTCCCTTTGTCCGCCAGTAGCGCGAACGGGGTGCCACCGCCGGGCAGGACATCGAAGCGCCATTGGGCGATGGACTGGGTCCAGGCCAGGTTCGGTTCCATGGCCGTGGCCGCCTTGGCTGTTGAGTCGTGCCAGTCGATATCGATGGCGTAGCTGGTGTCGAACGATTCCGAGACGAAGCGTCCGATATAGACGCCGTTCTGTTGAGAAACGGTCCAGTAGGACACGGTATCCTTCTCCGTCAGCCCCAGGCGACGCACTTCGCCACCGCCGCTCTTGAGGAACCGGGCCACGATCCGTCCGGCCGCGAGCTCCTGCCGGGTCAGCTTGTAGCCGTTCGCTTCCGGTTCGATGATGACATCCACCTTGTCATCGATCAACGCACGGTCGGCCGCGCCAAGCCGGCTCCAGAACTGCTGGTTCTGCGCGTAACTGAGCAGTTGCTGCTGATCCGCCGGCGCAGGGGCAACCTGCCCGCCCGACGTCGCGGTCGGTTGATTGCTGCACGCGCTCATTAGACCGATCGCCACAACCACGCGTGCAACACGATTAGCCCAAACAGGACACATGCGGTGACCTCACTCTAGAGGAAATTGGTCAGCGGCCTGCTGCCAAGTCGCGGAGGCGGGATACCTGGCTGGCAAGAGCGGGTTCGGCACCGCTCCAGAGCGCCAGGGCCTGCGTCGCTCTGGCACGCGCCACCGTACTGTCTCCGGCGTGGGCCGCGAGCTCGGCTCGCAACGCCAGCACCTGAGGCAACGCAGCTGCCTGGGGGATGGAACCTTGCGGCACGTCGCCCAGCAAGGCAACGCCGAGGGTCGGCAGTGCGTCGAGCACCTGATCGAGCTGGCTGGTGGCGGCGGCGGTGTCTCCGATGGATAGTCTGACCCGAGCCTCGCCGAGTGTCGCGTCCAGAGCGACATCCCCGGGAGTTCCGCTGCGCCGCAGCCTGGCGACCTCGTCCATCTGCCGTCGCACGCCCGCCTTGTCTCCCTGCATCGCCATCCATTGCAGACGGAGGAGCGGATCCGCGACCGGCGCGGCCCGATGACTGGAGGTGGCTCCCACCGCATTGTATTCGAGGCTGTGCACTTGGTGGAGCAACACATCGTTGACTTCGGCCTGGCGGTCGGGCGCGATGTAGCTCTTCACCTGTCCCTGCATTCTTCCTTCCAGGCCTGTCAGGCTGTCTTCAGGAGCGCCGACCGACGCGTAGGCCAGCAGCTCGAGCCAGGTCTCTCTCAGGGCGGGCGTGACCGCGATCGGCGTACCATCCGGGGACTGAGCTTCGACGGTGCTCGCACCCCGTCCCAGCAGCGATGCGGCCTGGCTTGGGCGTCCGGTCAGAACGGCGGCACCGGCCAGCGCCACCGCGGAGGTGGGACTGGCGCGCGATACGTCGGCGAGGAGGCTGTCGGCGAGAGCCCGGGCAGCCTCAAAGCGGCCGAGCTTGAGCAGCACCCGCAATTGGCCGAGCTCCAACCGGGTGCGTTGATCCGCGTCCGCGGCCGACAGAACGCCCGTCCCGATAAAGCAGCAGTGCCGAGCGCACAGGAGGACGGTCGTCCCGCAACTCCCCGAGGCTCTCGAGCGCCCGCGCATGTGCTTCGATGGCGTCGGGATTGGTGGGGAACGCGGCGAGCCAGGCCTCGGTGATCGAACGCAGCTGGTCCCGATTCCGCACCACCGCCGCGGCGGTCGAAGTGGGGAACGCCTCCGGTTTCATAGTGACCACGTCCCCGATGGGATAGGGGACAAAAGCCAGCGTGTCTCCCGCGAGCGAAGGGAACGCACCGAAGCGCAGCGTGTCCCGCTCGACCGCAAAACCGGTCCGGAAGGTGTTGTTCTCGGTGAAGAACACCACGCTCAGTCGCTCGAAGGCCACTCCCTTGAAAGCGCGATAGGACGACGGGAGCATGGTGAGCGCGCGAGAGTAGGCGTTGATCGCGCCCTGGTAACTGGAGCGGAAACTCCATCCCGAGGGACTCTTCGCGTCCCGGATTACAGTGGGATCGTTCGCCTGACAATCGCCGAGGCCGAACCAGGCCTTGAAGTCCAGCGTGTCGCGCGCGACCATCGCCTGGTACTTCTCACACGACTCGGCGAAGCGCCCTTCGGCGAACGCGACCATCGCCTGACCCCAGGCCCGATCGGGCGGCCCGAGCCGGTCGGAAATTCCCAGCGCGCCCAGCAGCAGGGGACGCCAGTCCTCCACCGGCTTGCCGGACCAGGAGAGCACCTGGGCCAGCCACAACTCGGCCAAGGCGTAGTGCGCGTCGAGCCCGAGGGCAGCGCGGAAGCCCTGCTCGGCGCCGGGGAGATCCCATCCGGCGAGTGCCAGATGTCCCGCGTCGAAGGCTCTCCAGGCGGCAACCGAACGGGTACCCATCGCCCCGCCGGAGGCGCCCTGAACCCGAGGCGCTTCAATCAACAGGGAATCGGCCAGGAGGTTGAATCGGGTTTCGGCATCGCTCAGGTCTCCGGCGATCTGGGTCTGCCGTTCCCGGATGACGGCGCCATTGCCGCTCACGTCGTAGAGCGCGGCCCGAACGTGGATCGTATCGCGGAAGCTCCAGACCTCGCCGGTGAGGAGCCGGCCGGCGCCGCGCTCCCGTGCGAGAGCCAGGCCATCAGACAGCGACAGCGGACCCGGTTGTCTCCGCCTCCGGTCGGCTACCCAGAGCGGATCGACGATTCGCAGGTCTTCCCAACGGTTCAGCGCCGCGTGGAGAAGGGTTTCGCATTGGTCGCCGGTGAGCAGCTGCGGCGCGGCATCGCTCCGGTGGCTGAACGGAATGACGAGGTAGAGCCCATCGTCCAGCGCGGGGCCCGGAGTCGGCCGCGGCCGGGTGAGAATCAATCCCGCGACGACCAGGGCCAGGACAACGACGATCGCCGTGAGCAGCTTGCGCGTAGCGGGACGGGATGCCTCCCGGCTGGGCTGGATCGCGGCGAGTGCATCGGAGAACTGACCCGCCGTCGAGTAGCGATCCGCCGGGAGCTTGGCCAGCGCTTTGAAGACAATCTCCTCCAGGCCCGGAGGAAGCGATGGCCGCTTCGTCGCGAGCCGCGGCGGCGGATCAACCAGATGTCCGGCGGTAACTCCGAGCGACGGACCGATGAAAGGTGGCTGACCGGCCAGCATCTCATAGAGCACGCAGCCGAGGCTGTAGATATCGCTCCGGCCATCGAGGCGCGCATGCCCGGTAACCTGCTCCGGGCTCATGTAATCCGGCGTGCCTTGGGCTTCACCCGGCAACGCCCGATCGGCCCAGCCAACGGCACTGATGGCGCGCGCGATACCGAAGTCGGCCACTACGGCGTGGGCACCCTGGAACAGGATGTTTTCGGGCTTGATGTCTCGATGGACGACGTCGTGACTGTGAGCATACGTGAGTGCCTCAGCCACTTCGCGGGTGATACGGATCGCTTCGTCTACCGGTAGGGCACCCTCGCGTCTGAGCCGGGCGCCCAGATTCTCCCCGGGCACATAGGGCATGACATAGTACAGGATGCCGTCGGCTTCACCGGAGTCGTGCAACGGAAGAATGCTGGGATGGGACAACCGGGCGGCGATCTGAATCTCGTGCAGGAACTGCTCGGCCTGCTCCCCTTCCGCCAGATCGCCACGGAAGACTTTGACCGCCACCAGCCGGTCATGGCGCAGGTCGCGCGCAAGATAGACGGTCGCCATACCGCCGCGACCAATCTCCCGCTCGATGACGTAGCGGTCTGAAAGCAGTTTTGGTGGTTGGGAAACGACTTCGCCCAGGAGTCCCTCGCCCGAACTTACTGAAGAACGATAGTCTCGGCGGCCCGAAATGAGCCAGCAGAACGGAAATTAGCCGGATAGAAATCGGACGGGGACAATCGGCCTAAAAGGCCCCCAGTCCAGTCACAGCCTCGCCCAGGATGAGGGAATGCATGTCGTGGGTTCCCTCGTAAGTGTAGACCGATTCGAGATTAGCGAGATGTCGCATCGAATGGTACTCGACCAGGATTCCGTTGGCGCCGAGCAGGCGGCGCGCCTCCCGGGCACACTCACAGGCCATGTTCACATTGTTACGCTTGGCCAGTGAGACCTGCTGGGGGGTCACGGTTCCCGCATCCTTGAGCCGGCCCAACTGCAATGCCAGCAATTGGGCTTTGGTGATTTCGGTCAGCATGTCCGCCAGTCGGACCTGCTGAATCTGGGTCTGGCCGATGGGCCGGTCGAACATGATCCGCTGTCTGGCGTAGCTCAGCGCCTCATCGTAGCAGGCCATCGCGGCGCCTACCGCACCCCAGGCGATCCCATAGCGCGCCTGCGTAAGGCACGACAACGGGCTCTTGAGACCACCCGACTTGGGAAGCAGCGCGTCCTTTGGAAGGTGAACGTCTTCGAGGATCAGTTCGCTGGTATCGGAGGCGCGAAGCGAGAGTTTCCCCTTCTGATCTCGAGCGCTGAACCCCTTGGTGTCGGTCGGGACGATGAACCCGCGAATCGACGTGGGATCGCGCAGGTCTCCAGTCTTTGCCCAGACTACGGCGACGCTCGCGTGCGAACCGTTGGTGATCCACATCTTGGAGCCGTTCAGCACCCAGCCGTCTTTGGTTTCCTTCGCCGTGGTGATCATCCCCGCGGGGTTGGAACCGAAGTCGGGCTCGGTGAGGCCGAAACAGCCGATGGCCTGGCCGTGGGCCAACGCCGGAAGCCAGCGCTTTTTCTGCTCCTCGGTGCCGAAGGCGAAGATGGGATACATCACCAGGGCGCCCTGCACCGAGGCAAAGGACCGGATTCCGCTGTCGCCCCTCTCCAGCTCCTGCATGATGAGCCCGTAGGCCACGTTGTTGAGTCCGGCGCAGCCGAACTCCTCCGGCAGATTCGCGCCGAGCAGTCCAAGCTCGGCCATGCCGGGGATCAGCTCCTTGGGGAATCGTCCCGCGATGTAGGCCTCGCCGATGACGGGCATAACCGCGCTGTCCACCCAGGAGCGGACGGTATCACGCACGGCGCGTTCTTCTTCGGATAACGAACCGTCGAGCTGGTAGAAATCGACGCCGGTAAAGCCGGTGGCCATGCCTGCCTCTGGAATGAGTGCCGGGACGGCTAATAAAGCTCGGTGGGAGGTCCGGCGGAAGCGGTTAAAGCCTTACAGCTCGAGGATGGATGCCCAACTCGCGCGCCCAGCGGCGAAATCCCTTGCCGTGGTCAACCGGCTGGCCGTTCTCGGCCTGCCACTGATGGATCATCTCGTGCAGCAGGGTATGCTCCGCCTCGCGCCAACCATCCCGCCGAACGTGACGCCGGCTCAGGCTGATCTCGACCGCGGCGCCGGTGCGCCGATCGAGCCGCACCTCGCCCAGCCGGCGCTTCATGCGACGAGAGATTCGAATCGGAATCGGGCTCAGGGCGCCGGCGAAATGCTCCTGGTTGAGCCTCGCATGCAGCTCGGTGAAGTAGGTGACCAGCGGCTGGTCTCCCGCCGCGGTGGCTTCCCTGCCCCGGGCGCGGGCGACGGGCGGGGCATGATCCTCCACCGGGAACGCGAGGAATTCATGTCGCGCCGCGAGCCGCGCCTGCCGCCGCACCCGGCGCGAGAGGAAACGGATGATGGCAGAGAGCACGGAATCCGGCGCGTGAATATAGCCCTCGTGGATCCGAAGCTCCCGTCCCGGAAACCATGACACCATGACGGCGCGGTTCCGGTGAGTGACGACGCGGGGAACCGTCGGCAGACCCAGAGCCAGGAGCCTCGCGCGAAGCCCCTTCTCAGCGGGAGGTGTGCGGTCAAACTCGAGACTGAGCTGCACGATTCCTCGCGAAGGCGGAAATGGTTCCCTGGCGGAACTGGGCCACGCCTGGCTCCCAGAGATGATGTTCGATCTGGATGCGGGAGCCATCGATGCGAATCAAGTTGAAGACCGAAGGCCTGCGGCCCCGGGTGCGATCGGTCGGAGTGCTGGCGGTGCTCGCGACGAGCGAACCATCGATTTGGGTCGCTGCTTCTTCGTGGTCATGGCCTGAAAGGGCCAGTTCCACTCCCAACGCGATCAGGCGCTTCTGGGCGGTGCGCCAGCGCGCGAGTCCCATCCGGCCAGAGATCTGCCCGCCCACGATATTGTGGTGCACCACGGCGACTCGAATCGCATCGGCCGGCGCCTCGTCGTAGAACTTCCGGACCCGATCCACTTCGCTCTCGGGCAGGTGGCCGATCGTGGTCATGTCGTTAGGGTTCCAGGTGAGCGAGCCAAAAGCGATTCCGTGGCTGCTCAGCAGAGCGGCAATCACCGCACCCGGAATTTTCAGTGCCGGAGTGAGGTCTTCTCCGAAATAGCGCCGGTACTTGGCGTACTTGGCACGCTGGCCAAAGATCCCGAACGGGCTTGCCCACCATTGCACGTCATGATTGCCCGGCATCACCAGCAGCGGAGCAATCGGTTGCAACTCCTGCAGAAACAGGTGAGCCGCCATGAATTCACCATGGCGGGCTCGCTGTGTCAGGTCTCCCGAAACGACGATGGCCGATGGAGCGAGCTCCGTGAGATACGCCGGCAGCCGCTCGAGCTGATTCAGATCCGCGTGCGCGCCAAAATGCAGGTCCGAGACGTGCGCGAGGACTGTTTCCGTCACCAGATCACCCGAACCCGGTAGGTCAGAGTGGCTTTCCCCGCGGCCGGCACCTGGACGCGGAAGCGGGTACGGGTGGAGGAGAGCTTCTCCGGCTTGACGCTGCTGGACACCACCGACCACTCGCCCCCGCGAACCTCGATGACATCCACCGAAGCAGGCTTGTCCGCCGCGTTGGTGACGGTCACCCGATAATCGGCGGTCGCGACGGTGCGCCAGGACCCGCCGGTGCTGTCCCGCTTCGTGGTGTAGTTGGTCTGCACCCGCTTGGCCTTGAGATCGAACGCCTCACCTGCGCCGAGCCGGAGATCCTCGCCCGCCGGGGTATGGTCCATCGCCGCTTCGCCCACGAGCTGCAGACGGCCACCACTGTCCGGTTCGAAGAGTCGCGCCACGCCACCCGGCAGCGGCCGGTCGCCGAAGTCGGTCTTACGAGGGCGCTGGAGCACGTAGGTGACCTGCACCGGAACATCCTCTTCGTCTCCGAACTGAGGGAGACCACCCCAATACGGGATGTTCCCTGTGACCTCGTAACCTTTGGTGTACGAGACGCCCGCCGGCTCGAACAGGGCGGTCGAACTGGTGACTCCCGGCAACAAAGTGACTTTGCCCGGCAGGGTGTAGAGATGGAACTCGCCGACTTTCTGTTCGGTCGCGTAGGCCATCTCCTCTCGTGCGGCCATGGGAGCGGCCATGGCCCGGCGCTTCGCGAACTGATCGGTCGCTGCGGCTTGTGCCACGCTTCCCGCCAGCAGCTGTACTTCGGCGTCGCGGAGACTCAGCGTGCCTGCGCTAATGACCGCCATTCCGGTGACCCGCGAGGTTCCACTTCCAAGGAGAACCTGGTAGCTCGCCTGCCACGAGGCGCCGCCGGTGAAGTAGCCGAGGGGAAGCGCCTTGCGAGACTGGCTGCTCTTGAGGCCGAGGTTCACGACCGGATCCACGACCACCAGTTCCTCGGGGAAGAGCGGGACTCCCGGCGGACTGAAGGCGACGGTCCCGTCCGCCATCCGGTAGCGCTCGGGATCAACCCCGAGCACGGTCGCACTCACGGTATCCTTTCCGCTCCGGAACAGCAGCTTCCGGCCGATCGAGCGGCGCAGAACGCTCTGATAGTCCGTCCCACCGTCGTAATCGGCGGCGAGAATCGTGATCAGGGAGTCGGTGGAAAAGATGGAAGACGGATCCACCTGCCCCAGCGAGACCTTCTGGCTCGACTCTCCCTTGGGGATATCCGCCGTGACCGAGCGCCGGACCAGTACTCGGCCGTCGTTGTAGATGGTGATGCTCTGTGCGGTGAGCGGTGAGAAGTGAGCGGTGAGCGGGAGCATTACCAATCCAGTTGCGACGGCGCGGAACAACGAGCCTGCGAGCATCCGAACCCTCATCATTTCATTTCTCCTTGGCCTTGGGCCGTTCCGCAAACACTTCGAGCGCCACCCGCTGCACGATCCGCCGAGTCACGATGTAGGTGACGAGAATGGCGATGATGGCGTAAATCCTGGCCAGCGGGAGCTCCGGCATGCGGAAGGCAACGTAGAGTCCGACCAGCAGAGTAGCGGCGAGGGAGATGCGGCTGGCGAGCCGGTTTGCACGACGCAGGTTGTCCGCGGTGCACGCAGGACAGAGATCACCCCATTGAATGCCTGTGACCCGGTTGCCGCAGCGGGCGCAAGGGACCTCAGGCCACCCGCTTGGCGACAGCATCGCCGAACTCCTGGGTGGACGCGGTGCCGCCCAGGTCCCGGGTGCGGACCTTGTCTTCGACGATGACCTTCTCGATGGCTTCGCGGACGCGGGAAGCGGCTTTGATCTCTCCCAGGTGATCCAGCATCATCGCCGAGGCGAGCATCTGCGCGGCCGGGTTGGCGATCCCCTTCCCGGCGATATCGGGCGCGCTGCCGTGGACCGCTTCGAAAATCGAAGCATGGGTCCCGATGTTGGCTCCCGGCGCCAGACCGAGTCCGCCCACCAGTCCCGACACCTCGTCGCTCAGGATGTCGCCGAACATGTTGGTGGTGACCATCACGTCGAACTGTTCCGGCTTGAGGACCAGCTGCATGGCGCAGTTGTCCACGATCATGTCGTTGGACTGGACCCGCCCTTCGTATTCCTTCTGAATCCGCTTGCCCACCTCGAGGAACAGGCCGCTCACCATCTTGAGGATGTTGGCCTTGTGAACGATGGTGACCTTCTTGCGGCTGTGGCGAAGCGCGTACTCGAAGGCGTAGCGGATGATCCGCTCGCAACCGGCACGGGTCACGATCGCGGTCGACTCGGCTACCGCCCGCGCGTCTCCACCGATCGCGATGAAATGCTCTACTCCGACGTACAGGCCCTCGAGGTTTTCCCGAACCAGCACGATATCCACGTTACTGAAGCGCCCGCCGGGGACGAATGAACGCGCGGGGCGGATATTGGCGAACAGCTCGAATTCCTTCCGCAGGGCGACGTTCACCGACCGGAAGCCGGTGCCCACCGGGGTGGTGAGCGGCCCCTTCAATGCCAGCTTGCGATGCCGGATGCTTTCGATCGTGGCATCAGGCAGTGGCGTTCCGGTGGCATCCACCGCGGTCACGCCCGCCAGTTGTTCGTCCCACTCGAACGAGATCCCGGTGGCTTTGAGCACCTTCACCGTCTCCGAGGTGATCTCGGGGCCGATGCCGTCGCCGGGAATCAACGTCGCGTAATAGGTCACTGCGACAACTCCAAGGGGAACGCTGCCTCCATGGCATTGACCAGCGCCTGCGCCGGGGTCGCTCCGCTGGCATAGGTGACCGTGCGCCAAAGCACACTGCCGAGCCGCACATCGGCCAGCACCAGCGAGGCATCGACCCGGTGTCCTATGGAATCGGTGGTGAAACTGATCGCGGCGGGGATGAAGGCGTAGCGGCCCCCACCCCCAGCTACCGCGACGAGGCTGCGGAGAGAGCTACGCAATGGGTCGGGCACATCGTGCAGGTCCGGAGCGCGCATGATCCCCTGCCCCATGTGGTCCGGGTCGGGCGCCACACCAACCGCCCGGTGGGCAATGCGCCGGAGTTCCGGGGGGAAGATCCACTTGGGCTCCGGGGCCAGAGACAGAAGCTGCTGGGTGATGATCGAATCAGCCCAGTCGAGGGCGCGAAGGTGGTCATTGAATGGCGGCTGACTCATCAGCTCATCGTCGCCCACCAGAATCGTGAGCGGGATGACCGCCACTGTCTGGCCGGCGAGGGGCGCCGTAGCGAGTGGGATGATCGGCTCCGGCTTCTTTTCCTTGGGAGTCGCCTCTTCCGCCTCGTTTCTACCGCCACAGGCCAGGCCGACGGCAAGCAGCAATAGGACCAAGCGACCGCTTCGCATGGAATGCATTTCGATGGAGGGGTTTGGCACGGGACAAAGCTAAATGGGGGACGCGGGGAGAGTGAAGAGGTATCAGGGATCAGGTGAAGGGTCAGGGACGGGGATCGAGAATCGATTGCGGTAAGCGAAGGCAATTGGTGGCGAGCGGACCCCTGACACCTGACGCCTGATCCCTTTGCTCTACTCCAACGACAGCCCCCCGTCCACCACCACCGTCTGCCCCGTGATATGCCTGGCCTCTTCGGAACAGAGAAAGGTGATGACGTGGGCCACGTCCTCCGGTTCCGCGACCCGGCCCAGGACGGAGCTCTTCTGGGCTCGCTCGATGACCTCTTTGGGCAGCATGCGCATCCGCTCGGTACGGATGAAGCCCGGCGCGATGGCGTTGACGTTCACGTTGGCGGGGCCCAGCTCGACGGCGGCTGCGCGGGTCAGGCCGAGCAGAGCGGCCTTGCTGGCCGCGTAGTTGCTCACCCCGAATCCGGGCCGTTCCGCCTGGTGGGCGCTCACGCTCACGATCTTCCCGTAGTGCTGGCCCCGGAAAATCGGCGCCACCGACCGGATGCAGTTGAAGGCGCCGGTAACGTTCGTATCGAGCACTTGCCTCCAGGCGTCCTCGCTCAGCCGCCAGAGCGCCCCGTCCATCGCGATGCCCGCATTGTTGACCAGGAAGTGCACCGTACCGAAGCGGCCCTTCACGTCGCTGATGAAACGGTCAACAGCGGAACGGTCGCGGACATCGCACCGCGCTGCATAAACACTCCCGCCCATCGTGGTGCACGCCGTTTCGGTGAGCTGCGCCTGTTCGGTCACGTCACGGCCAGGGAGATCGACGAAACAGAAACCCACGTGGCAACCAAGCCGCGCAAACTCCATCGCGATGCAACGTCCCAGCCCGGTGGCTCCGCCCGTCACCACGGCGACCTTGCCGCGGAAACCGGCAGTGATCGGCTGGAGCTGAGGCTGCTCCAGGAGTGTAGGCGAGGTTTCACCACCCTCGGCTTCCCACATGGGACCCCGACCGAAGCTTTCGAAGGAAGCGGGCATAGGCGGGGCAAGGTACGGGTGGGAATGGGGGAGGGCAAGGATTTTGGGTGGGACATGTAGGGTCATGAGTTTGGAGCTGAGGGAGTAGGGAGTAGGGTATAGGGAGTAGGGTGTAAACGATGAGCGCGACTGGACAATGCCCAACTCCCTACACCCTACTCACTACTCCCTCTCCCCAGTACCTGACACCCGATCCCGTCTCCTCTACATTGGCTACATGCGATTTATTATCTGGCCAGCCATCGCCCTCACCGGCGCCGTCGCGTGGGGGATGCTCGCGCTGCATCGCGGCGAAACCATCAGTGCCGCGTGGCTGGTACTCGCCGCCGTCGGCACCTACCTCGTCGGTTACCGCTTCTACAGCCGGTTCCTCGCGGAAAAGATCTTCGAGCTGGACGATCGGCGGGCCACTCCGGCCGAGCGGCTCGACAACGGGCGGGACTACTGTCCGACCTCGCGGTGGGTGCTCTTCGGACACCATTTCGCGGCCATCGCCGGCGCAGGCCCATTGGTGGGGCCGGTGCTGGCAGCACAGTTCGGCTATCTGCCCGGCACTATCTGGATTGTGTTTGGTGTCGTGCTTGCCGGCGCGGTTCAGGATTTCGTGATCCTGTTCGGCTCCATGCGTCGCGACGGGAAATCGCTCGGCCAGATGGCGAAGGAAGAGATCGGACCGGTGACCGGCATCGCGGCGATGATCGCGGTGCTCTCCATCATGATCATCCTCCTAGCCGTCCTCGCGCTGATAGTGGTGAATGCGCTCAAGGGAAGTCCCTGGGGCGTGTTTACCATCGCGGCCACGATCCCGATCGCATTCCTGATGGGATTCTGGATGAAGGTGTGGCGTCCTGGAAGGACGATGGAGGCAACGGCGATCGGCATAGTACTGCTGTTCGCCGCGCTGCTCGGCGGGCGTTATGTCGCGGAGAATCCCTCGCTCGCCCCGCTTTTCACCTATTCCGGCCCGGCTTTGGCCTATGCCGTGATCGGCTACGGATTCCTCGCGAGCGTCCTGCCGGTGTGGATGCTGCTCCTCCCTCGCGACTACCTCTCGACCTTCATGAAGATCGGCGTGATCCTCCTGATGGCCGTTGGAATCCTGCTCGTGCTGCCGCCACTCAAGCTTCCGGCGCTCACTCGTTTCATAGACGGCACTGGACCAGTCTTCGCCGGGAAGCTCTTCCCCTTCGCGTTCATCACTATCGCCTGCGGTGCCATCAGCGGGTTCCACGCCCTCGTCTCGAGCGGCACGACACCCAAGATGCTCCGCCGGGAGAGCGATGCCCGGCTCATCGGGTACGGCGGAATGCTGATGGAATCGTTCGTGGCGGTCATGGCGATGGCGGCCGCCGCGGTGCTCGATCCCGGTCTCTACTTCGCCATCAATGCTCCGCTCGCGACCCTGGGAGGCACGCCCGAATCGGCCGCTCAAGTCATTCAAACCTGGGGGTTCACGGTCACCCCGGAGCAGATCACCGGTCTCGCCGCGTCGGTCGGCGAAGCCACCCTGCTGGGACGCGTCGGCGGCGCTCCGTCACTCGCCGTCGGCATGGCCCAGATCTTCAGCCATGCCTTTGGTCAGGGGCTGATCGCGCTCTGGTACCACTTCGCGATCATGTTCGAGGCGCTCTTCATTCTTACCGTGCTGGATGCCGGGAGCCGGGTCGGGCGCTTCATGCTGCAGGAGCTGGCGGGCCACGTCTGGGAGCCACTCGGCCGCACCTCCTGGTATCCGAGCAACATCTTCGCTTCGGCGCTGGTGGTGGGAGGCTGGGGGTACTTCCTGGTGCAGGGAGTCCTCGATCCGCTGGGAGGGATCAATTCGCTCTGGCCGCTGTTCGGCATCAGCAATCAGCTGCTCGCCGCCGTCGCCCTTTGCGTCGGTACCACGCTGATCATCAAGCGCGGCAAAGCGCGCTACGCCTGGGTGACGATCGTTCCGCTGATGTGGCTCCTCGCCGTCACACTCACGGCAGGATGGCAGAAGATCTTTTCCCCGGATCCCCGGCTGGGATTTCTGTCCCATGCGGCCACCCTCATTGCCCAGGTCGCAGGAGGGTCGCTCGAGCCCGCGCGGGGAGCCCGCCTCATCTTCAACGACCGGCTCGACGCGCTGATGGTGGTCATCTTTGTCTCGGTGGTGCTGCTAGTCGTGCTGTCATCGGCCTGGGAATGGCTGCAGATCCTGCGGAAACGCAAACCCGCTGTCGTGCGGGAATCGCCTTTCGTCGAGACCGCCTATGCCAACTGAGACGGCGTTGAACCGCTTTGCGCGGGCTATTCGACGGATCCTGGGCATGCCGGACTACGAGGAGTACTTGAGGCACCTCAAGCGCTGCGACGCGTCCGACCCGGTTCCATCGGAGCGCGAATTCTTCGAGTCGTACCTGCGGGCCCGTTACGGCCGCACTCCTTCCCGCTGCTGCTGAACCCTCCAGCTTCGAGCCTGCCATGAAACGGGTGCTGAACTATTTCTTGAACGGTCTCATTCTTTCCGCGCCGGTCGCGCTCACGCTCTATGTCTGCTGGCGCCTGTTCCGGGCGATTGACGGGTGGCTCAATCTCCCGATTCCCGGAGCCGGCTTCCTGCTGACCATTGCTCTCATCACGCTGATCGGGTTCATCGCCTCGAATTTCCTCGCCCAACGGGCCCTCGCGCTGATCGAGCATCTGCTCAACCGGGTTCCCGGAGTTCGGCTGCTCTACACCGGCATCAAGGATGTGCTCGGCGCTTTCGTGGGTGAGAAGAAGCGCTTCAATCAGCCAGTCCTGGTCACCCTGGATCGGGAGGCGGGGAATCAAGGCGCATCGGCTTTCTCACCCAGGAGTCCCTGGATGAGCTGGGCATTCGGGAGCATGTGAGTGTGTATCTGCCTCAGTCGTACAATTTCGCCGGACAGACGCTGGTGTTGCCGAGCGACCGGGTCACCCGGATCGAGGCGCCGAGCTCGCGGGTGATGGCGTTTATCGTGTCGGGTGGAGTGGCGGAGGTTGGGGAGTAAGCGGAATGTGCGAGTGCGGACTTGGTGGATGCAAGGGGCGCGGTCAGCCCAACGTCTGAGCGGACGCAGTTCCAGCGGCGGTATATCGCTCCGTAGTCAACTGAGCGAGCGCGATTGAGAGCCGGTTCTCCAACACTGTGGTACTCTCCCGGACTAGCTCCCGGGTATCGGAGTACATGCCAGGGGAGTGGTTCGTGCTCTCAAGGATGTACGAAAGCCCGTTAACAATTTGCAGGGCGTTGCGGATTTGCTCCTCCGGCCCTTCGCCCGGGACTCGCGACATTGTCACTCTCTTCCTCCGTACGTGAACCAGGCCGTTCGGCCAACTGGTTGGCCGGGCGGCTTCACAGCCGCCCGTCCCATATTCCTCGCCGCGAAGACCGTGGCGAGGATCGCCTCTAGTTCATCGCCAGCGGCATGTCACCGCTCACGATCACGAACTCCGCACGGCGATTCTGCGCCCACGCCGCCTCATCGCTGCCGGAATCGACCGGGTCCTTCTCACCGTTGGACACCTGGTCCAGCCGGGCAACGTCGATCCCCTTCCCGGTGAGATACTGCTCGACCGCGGCGGCCCGGCGTTCACCCAGCGCCTCGTTGTACTGATCCGATCCGCGTTCGTCACAGGCACCGGTGATCCGAAGTCGCACCGCGGGGTTGGCGTTGAGAATCGCCACCTTGCGGTCGAGGATGGCTTGGCCGTCCGTCTGGATCTGGGCCTGGGCGACATCAAAGTAGACCATCACGCCCAGCTCCTGGCGGAGCTCGGCGTCCTTCTCGGCCGCTCCGCGGGCCGCGGCCTCGGTCGCCAAACGCACTTGTTCGACCGAGTCTGCGCGAGCCTTCTCGGCGAGGGCCTGCTGCTGCCGGGCCTGCTCGACTGAGTCGGCGGTGGCACGAGCCACGGCGTCGAGCGAATCCTGCATATGTCGCTGGAGTGCGATTTCGGCTTCGGTCGGCTGAGGAGCCGGCGTCTCAGGCGGGGGAGAGCTGTGGCACGCTGCCGCCAGAACGACGGCCGCGATGGGGATTAGGAATGCGATCCTGCGCATGATGACTCCTGTGCCTCGTAGGGGGCCAGCTGCCCAGCCCCTGTCACCGCGTGGTCCCATTTCCGCGGGGGAGGCCCGGAACGACCGATTCGTCCGGTGTTGAGCGATGTCAAGTAACCGTGCGGCGCCCTGAAATGAAGTGCCACAATGATCGACACAACCGCGACGAGCAGAAGGAGGTGAATCATTCCTCCGGCCACGTGGAAAACGCTGAAGCCGAGGAACCACGCCACAACCAGAATGACCGCTAAGACACCAAACATGATGTGCTCCTTCAGGTGAGTGGCGATCTGGACGGCCCCGGGACCGTCCGGTCGCGCATCTATGTACTGCACCGGCCGCAAGCGACCAGAGGGACTTCACCCTGATCATGAACTCTATCCCGTAGGCCCGGCGAGTTGCATCGCTCGTTGGACTGGATTGGGCTAGCTCGTAAGGACTACCTCGACAACTCCGGGTCACGATCGCGTATGTCCAGGATCTCGCCAATCCACGTGGGAGCAGACAGGTCTGCCCCGCCGACCTGGACCCAAGCGCCCTCGAGCTCTTCTACTGCCTGAGAGAGGCGGCGTTCGAGGCTGTCGGCCAGGATGCGGAGGTCCTGAGAGAACCAGGGCTGGAGAAGATTGCCCGGGAGGCTTGCGACCTTGTCGGCGAGCAGTCGGAGGCCGAGCAGCATCTGCAGCGCGTTGCGACAATGATCCGCGGCCGAGGAGATCCGCTCCCGCAGCGCCACTTCTCCGGTCTGGTCGTCTGCGGGCTTCGCGGAATCGCGAGTCTCAGCGGTAGTCTGATCATGCACGACTTGACGCGCGCTTCTGGGCACCGGCGATGATCAGCACCACGCCTACCAGCATGGCCAGACCGCCGGCCCAGGGAGGGATCGATTGCTGCTCGTCCGCGGTGATCTTGACGTCTCCAACCTTGAGCACCTCGCGCCGGGTGGCGATGCTTCCCCCGCGAAGCAGCAGGAGGGCGCCGAGACCGAGGATCAGGATACCGGCCAGGATGAGCTGACGCATGGATATTCCCTTGTATGCGTGATCAACGCGGACACCCGAGTCTCACCGCAACTGCTCGACCGACCATCCCGGCACACCACCATCGATGATCCGGCGGCCCAGGCTGGAGCATCGCGCGCTCGCCTCGTCCTCGGTCCGGTAGCGTTCAGCGAGGCTGAACGGCCGTCTCCGCCCGTGGCGGTGTATCTCGAGTTCCACAGTCCAGCGTTTGGACTCGTAGAGTTGATAGGGCCGGACCAGGATATTGAAGCCCTTGTACCTGAGCGTTGTCATACTGCTTCACCCTTCGCGCCCCGGTTCACACCGACGAGACGGTCAAGGGCCCGGTTAGAGTAATGGTTACCGGTGTCCCGGCGGCGACCACCACGTCGCGGCTCGCGGTCTGGATCGCGACCACGGTGCCCCCCGCCGCCCCTACGACACCGCCGATGATGGCGCCCTTCGTGTTACCGCCGATCACCCGGCCCGCGACCGCCCCGATGGCGGTCCCGACCGCGACCTTCTCGATTTCACCAGCTGTGACACCACGACCCTTGAGGGTATGGGATAGAGAAGTGACCTCGGCTGCGATCGGATAGTCCTGACCTCGGACCGTCACTCCTGTCACCTGAATGGTGAGGGTGCCATCCGCCTGGCCCTTATTCCGGGCCGGTGTGATTTCGGTGATCGTCAGCTCCACCGTAGAGCCCGCGGGGATCACTACCCGCCCCGCCGCGTCCAGGATGTCGGCGTCTATCGTCGTCGTCACGGTTTCGCCGGCCTTGGTGCTTCGCGAGGTGATCGTCCGGCCCATCGTCGCATCGATTGTGGCTCCGGTGGCGAGGGTGCGGGTCCTGGCCGCGGGCGCCGGTGTGCTTTGGGTGCTGTCGGTGAGGGAGACCTCCGGATTGGCTTTGCCACAGGCCAAGAGTCCTACTACGGCGAGTCCTACGATCATCGATCGGGTCATCCTATACCCCGTTTCTCAAGTGACGGCGTCTTTGCGCCGGTACGGCTCATCGCAAGTACAGGTACAGTCCAAGACCCCCGACTCCAGCGGACAGGATCGTCACTACCGGCTCGTCGATAATCAGGCCGGTGACCATACCCGCCGCCCCAACGATCAGGAGCGCGAGACCTTCATGCTTGGTGCCGTGCTGATACGGATCCTTGACCAGAAGCAGCTGGTTGCTCGTGGGCCAGGCTGGCCGGGAGCCGCAACGTCGCCGAAGCGGTGAGCTGAACGGTGGACCCGCGCAGGCTGATCGGGGCCACCGCCTGCGCGCCCGCCGGCCGCACTGGAACCAGTAAGGGTGGCCATCAGCAGAACACTCAAGGGGAAGAACCGCATTGGTACCTCTTAGGTAAACGTGAACCGTCATCCCTAACGCCCGCTTACCGGCCCGCGATGTCCTCACGGGTCACCGGTCCTCATCCCCGTTGCGGGGGTGCCCTCCGGCCTCGGCGTCCCACGCCTCGGCGGGAAAGACCCTCTTCCACAATTCGATCAACTCCTTGCCGCTGAGCGGCGCAGGTCCGGGCCGACTCGACTCCATTACCGGCGGCTGGGGGCCCGCCTGCATCAGCTTGGCCTGCCGGACCTCGAAGATGTCCATTTCGGGTCTCAGCGCCCCCAAGTCGGTAGCCCGGTGCTCTGACCACCAGGCGATCGCTCGCCTCAGGGTGAGCCAGGAACTCGGGAACCGTGTCGGTAAACCAGAGCACGGCCTTCTCTACCAAGGGCCGCTCCTGCGCCGGGATCACCGCCTGGATCGGCGCCTTCCAGTCTCGCGCATTCCGTACCCGGTCGAAGGCCGCCGCCAGCTCCTCCAGTCGATAGCCGGTCAAACGCTTCGGATCGTACGCCACGGATGCCGTCATTCGTTCCCTCGCGCGACAAGTGGACCTTGGGCTGCAACAATTACAACTCTACCCCGATTGCCGGGGCGAACGTATCGCTCGATGGAGTGAATTAAGAGCGATCGCAGGATCCTGTCGCCCGCGCTTCAACCCTATAGCCAAGCGCCACGAGGGACCTCTCGGCCGAACCAGCCGAGCAAGTCCCTCGGGTTTCTTCGCTTCGCTTCACTCCGGAACCAGCAACCACCCGGCTGGTTCGCGCCACTTCGCGAGGATGTCCCGGACGCCGCCCACCGAATAGGAGGGAGGAGGGCAAACCGTAAGGCCAGCCCTCCCGAATACAGCGTGGATTATCAATGTCAGTGGGCCGGGCGGAGAGGACAATCAATCAAAGGATTGAAACTTGATGGAGTCGAGCGGGACGACTGGGACGAGACTTGGCCCCGGTCGGTGCGGCAGCCGCGGAATCTTGGCGGGATCCGCCCCGCGCTGAGAAAAGGCGGCGATCTCCAAGTGGCGGTTGCCTGGGAGCTTGGACAAGCGCCTGATGCCCGGCCACCGCTTCGGCCGTCCCCGGACTCCGTGCCGCTTGAGCTGACCAAATAGCGACCGAGTCAGTTCCGATGGCAGCGCCTGAATCCCCTGGACCACAGAGTGGACGGTCTGGAGAAACTGCTCGAACGAGGCACCCGCCATGATGAATCCGGAGACTCCGGCCCGGACGAAGCTCGCCACATCATTCTGTGGCGCCTCCAGGCCCATGATGATCACCCGCGACTTAGGTACGGCACGATGCAACGCTCCGGCCAGCGCGAGTCTGTCTTCGCCCGCCTGCCGCAGATTCAGGAGCACTATGTCGGGTCTTGTCGCGCGCACCTGCCGCAGGGCCTCCTTCGTGTCCGCGGAAGGGGCGAGGACATGGAAACCCGGCTGGGCCCGGATCAGCGACGCGATCCCTTCACGCGCCGGCGGGTAGCCGTTCAGCAGGACCAATGAGATGCGCCTCGTCTGAGCCACGCCAGCTGACCTCGAAGACCAGGATTCATAGGAATTGGCGCTCACCGGCAGATGGTTCCGTCGGGGGACGCTGATCGAGAAGTACTTGCATCGGAATGTGATGAAGCGGGAGGGGCACAACAATCGCTCGTGCGGACCAGTCGGGAACTCGCTCGAAAGAGCGGGTTCTCGGCGAGGAGTTATGGATATGAGGTTCTAGAAGCTCCTCTAGAGTGCGAGAAGGCGGCCACCTCGAGGCGGCTGTGCAGCGCCAGCTTCTCCAGGACGTTGTGCACGTGGCTCTTGACCGTGTGAACCGCGATGTGCAGCCGAGTCGAGATCTCCTTGTTGCTCAGACCCTCACCAAGGAGATCAATGACCTGACGTTCCCGGCTGGTCAGGCGGACCGCCTCAAGAACCCGGGCCTTGTTCCCTCTGGCCGCACGCATCGCGATCTGCGAGAAGAGCGAGTTGGTCAGCGCCGGGGGCAACACCTCGGCGCCGCCGGCCACGGCGCGTATAGTGCCAAAAAAATCCTCGAAGGAGGCGTCTTTCATGATGAAGCCGGACGCTCCTGCGCGTACGTAGTTTGCGATATCCTCTTGCAGCGGCAGGAGACCCATGACGATTACCCGGGCCGCAGGCACCTCGCCGTGGACCGTCGCGGTCAGGCTCAGGCTGTCGTGGTCCTGCAGCCCGAAATCCAGCAGGACCACGTCCGGCTTGGATTCGCGCACTTTCTTCAAAGCCTCGTCGACATCCGCGGACGCCGCCAGGACTTTGAATCCCGGCTGGGTGTGGATCAGGGCTGCGATCCCCTCGCGAAGGAGCCGGTTGTCCTCAATGAGCACGAGCGAAATGGGAGCTGAAACCGGAGCGGTTGCGGCTCCCCCAGCTTTCCTCGCCTTACGCTTGAGTCCCTTCGTCACGGGGTGACCGTTTGGGGCCGCGGGGATAATACGGAGGGAAAGCGCCGCCGGACAAACGGGAGGCGACTGGGGGAAGGTATCGGCCACAACAAAATCAGCCAGCGGGGATTCGCGACCATAGTAGCGCCCCTCCCGTATGCTGATGCTACTTCGCTGTAGCCATCCTACGCATTAAGGCTATCGTATAGCGCTACATCTAGCAAGACTCGAGCCGACGCGCGGTTGGCCCGAAAGCGCCGTATGGTACGGCTCTGTATTCACCAGATCATGCAGGCTCGCCACATCTCCGCCTACGCTCTCAGCAAAGGCACCAACCTCAGTTATCCCAGCGCTTACAGGCTCTCCCGGGCCGGCGGTCTCTTCGGCCGGATGCACGCTGAGACCTTGGATGCCCTCTGCGGGTTCTTCAACCTCCAGCCAGGCAGGCTCATCGAGTGGGTTCCCAAGGGACAAGGCTGACGGCCAATGCCGTGAGGAGCCTTGGTCCACACCGCTCAGCGGTGAGTTACTCCTCTCCCTGGTTACAACGCATCGATCGCTGAGCCGAACCCTCGGCCTCACAGGCCGGAATTCAGGACGCGGGATGAAAACGGCTCCTTCGGCAATCATTTCAATATCCCTCGCCATTCCGTCAACCACCGCCCCGTCCTGCTCACTACCATCGAGCTGTCACTCCCCAGGAAATCCAGATCGGCGTGGCCCAGGCTCGGATCCGCATAGGTGCCGCGGGTTCGCGCCGAGTCACGGGCAGCGAGAAGAGCGGCCACCGCACGCCGGGTGCCGATCCAGATCAGGCCGTCCGATGCGCGGATGGCGATGCGTTTGGGCAGGCCGAAGCTGTCGGGGGCGATGTAGAGATGGGCGAGGAAGGGGATAAGACTGGTATCCCGCGAGAAGGAAAGCAGCGTGAGGTAACGAATCCGGAGCGCCTGGTCCTGCGTCGCCAGAAAGCGAGCTACCATCGTGTCCGCGGCACCCTGGTCCAGTCTGCCAAACACCCAGGCGTCTCCCACGTCGTAGTTCCCCTCCGGTATCCTCGGCAGGAGGCCCGAGAGTAGGGCGAGATCTCCCTGCTTCGCACGACTCAGCTCGAGTTCGATGGCGTGCAGCGCCGGCAACAGATCTCCCGGGTCCTCACCCGCCGGCACTTTTAGGGTTCCCTTCTCGATTCGATCGCGCCAGCGGCGCACACTGTCCGCGCTCGTCGGGTCTCGCAGCTCGGCGATGCGGGTGAGTGCGAGGAGCCCGTCATTGTACGGCCGGCGCCCCGCAAGGGCGTCGCGAACTCGGGGCCACAATTTCGCCACCTTCTTCTCAGCCATGATCGCGGCGACGGTATCTGCCGCCGGAGTCCCCTCCCGCAAGCTCTCGTGGATTTCCGAGTAGATCGTGCGGGTCGAATCGCCGATCCGGATCTGAATCTGGGCGGCTGCCGAGCGGCCCCCGACCAGGGCGAGGGCGAGGAGGACTGCGGCTGCTCTCATGCGGAAGCCCGGGGTTGCGGCACGGTGAGCCAGAAAAGGACCGCAACCACCATGGTCGCGGCAGAAACCCGGAGCGCGACCGGTGCCCCGGCGTGCTGGTAGAGCGCTCCGAATCCGACCGCCGCCGGCAGCGCGGCGAGACCGGTTACGCCGTGATAGGCACCAAATCCTCGTCCGGTACGCCGTGGAGCGAGCCGGGCCACTAGCGCACGCTCGGCGGACTCGGTGAGACCGGCGACCAGGCCAAGGGTGAGAAAGGCGGTAACCGCCGGCCCAACTCCGGCGTTGAGACCCATCGCAAACGCTCCGGCCGCGAAGAGCAGTCCCCCGGCCGCGACCAGACTCCGCTGACCGATGCGGTCGGTGAGCCAACCTCCCGGATAGGATGATGCGGTTCGTACGACGTGGAGGCCGGCCCATACGAGCGGAATCATCGCGACGGGCACACCGACGTCCTGCAGCCGGAGCAGAAGCAAGGTCTCCGGAAGGCGGCAGAGCACCAGTGCGGCCAGAGCCAGGACGGGAGCCCAGAAGGTCTGCCCTGTCGCATCCACCGAGGCGGTGGGTGCGGCGACAGGCTCACGACTCGTTGTGCGTCGCAGAGTGACGATCAAGGACCAGCATCGCAACGATACCGGGAACAGCGCTCCACTGCAGCACCTTGCGGACGTCCACCGCTTGCGAGAGCAGCCACCAGGCCAGCAACGAGCCGGGGATGGAGCCGAAGTGATCGGCCGCGCGATGAAGCCCGAAGGCCCTCCCCTGCACTTCCCTTGGTGTGATCTCGGCGATCAGCGCATCACGCGGCGGGGTCCGCAGGCCCTTGCCGACCCGATCAAGCACCCGAAATCCCACCACCTGCCAGGCCGCGCTGGCGATCGCCATCAGGGGACGAACCAGAATCGCGGACGCGTATCCGAGGAGGATGAGCGGCTTCTGCCACCCGCGCCGGTCGGCGAGGCGGCCGCTGATCCACTTGGTAACCGCCGCGGTCAGGTCGGCCGCACCATCGAGGGCGCCGAGCGTGGTCGCCGTCCCGCCTAGTGTGCCGATTACATACGCGGGCAGGAGGGGGTACACCATCTCGCTCGCGAAGTCGTTGAAGAGCGAGACGAGGGCGAGGCCCTTGACGGTCGGGGGGATTGAAGCCGGAGAGGATGTCAGATTGAAGATTTCAGATTGAAGATTGAATTACTGCAATTGAGGATTGAGGATCTCAGATTGAAGATTTCAAAACCGACAGGTGATCGAACTGCTTCAAATCTTAACTCATTCAATCTTCAATCTGAAATATCCCAATCCTCCTCACTCATCAATTCCCAGCCCCATTCCCCACCTGATCAGCGACACCGGCAGACCGCCGTAACTCAGAAACTCGTTGTGGAATTGCTGAAGCTGGAAGGAACCGCCTTCGCGGTCGCGGTAGGCATCCCGCAGATGAAGAATCTCGCGGCGGCCGACGGCGTAACACAGCTGGTAGGTTGGCCACGCACAGTAGCGACTCACCTCGGCGGCAGCTCGACCGCGATCCATCGCGAGGTGATCCACCATGTAGTCGGTCGCTTCCACGGGAGTCATCCCCCGGGTGTGCAGCCCCACATCCAGCACGATGCGGATCGCACGCCACAGGAGGTGAAGCCGCTGGAAGAGCCGCTGCTCGAGCGAGGCGAAATACCCCTCCTCCGCCATCAGCTCCTCGCAGTAGAGCGCCCAACCCTCGACGGTGACGGGAGTCCAGAGCACGCGCCGAACCGGAGACTCCTGCGCCTGCGCCGTGAGCATCTGCAGATGGTGCCCGGGGTAGGCCTCGTGAATTGCGGTGGCGGCCACCTCGTGCATGCAATACAGTCCCTCGGAGGAACGAGCCCCATTGGGAGAGGTGACGTAGAACATCCCGCTGCGGTCGGCCGCCATCGCTCCCGGCGCCTCGTAGGCGGCGAAGGGAACCAGGGGCCGCAGGAAACGAGGCGTGTCCACCACCTCGAGATCCCCGTCGGGGATGCGCACCAGGCTGCGCTCGGCCACGAACTGCCGTGCTCTGCCGGTTTCTTCGCGGAAGACGTTCACCAGATCGGAGTCGGGTGGTGACTGACTGCGGAGGCGCTCGATCAGTTTCCGCCACGGAGCGGAGGGATCGATTTTCTTCGCCAGCGCGACTATCTCCGCCTCGACCTCTTCGACCAGGTGTAATCCGTAGCGATACAGTTCCGGTGCACCGGCCTGCAACGCATGCTCGTGATGCAGCCGCCGGTTGAACTGCTCCTCGCCGATCGCGAACGAGAGGTCATCGGGGTTCGCGTTGAGCTCACTCCGCAGCGCCAGTGCAAATCGCTCGAGCGAGGACTCGGCCTCTCCCAGCGCCTCGTCCAGGTCGTCGCTGGTCTCGGGGGCCCAGAGCTTCGCCGCGCCGGCCGCGTCCCGGAACAATGCAGGTCCACCCGCCACCATTGCCGATGCGGTTTCGAGGAAAATCCGGGGAGGATCTACCAGTGTCTCGCGCGCCGAGCGGAGAAAGGCGGGAGTCGCCTTGAGACGGCCGAGGACGCCGTGCCCGCGAGGCCTCGCCTCGGGATCCCGCCGGCGCAGCAGAGAATGGAAGCCCTGAAAGAGATGTGAGAGCCAGTACCCGGGGTCGTGGATGTGTGGCTTCTCGCGCTCGAAACGGAAGACGGTGATGCGGATTTCGTCGAGGAAGGCGGTACGATCGATTTCTTCCTCGGTCTCGTCGATCTCCAGCTGTTCCACCGCCGCCGCCATCGACTTGAAGGCCGAGAGGTGGGTGCGCATCGCCTCGGCATCGAAGGAGCCGAGCCGGTGATCGAGCGAGGTGATGCCCGTCGCGCTGGCCGCGGCGGGATCGAAGTGCCACCGGAGATCGAGGTAGGACCGGTAGAGATCTTCAGTGCCCGGCATCAACCGCACCCATTCGCGCCGCCTCGACCAGACGGTGGCACTCTTCGTCCGCCAGTGTATGAGCCGACCGCTTGGCGGCCTGGAACAGCGCGTCCACCGTGCGGGAATCCTCGGGGTCGTACCCGTGTTCTTCCAGCCAGCACTTCACATTCGAAACCCCGGACTGGGGTGAGATGTCGATACGCTGGTTCAAGCCAAACTCGCCGGCCGGCACGCTGGAGTAGACCCGGTCGGCCAGCCAGGCGTCACCCTTCTTGCGAGCCTTGACGATCGCGGCGGCGTGTACGCCCGTGCCGGTGCGGAATGCGTCCGCGCCCACGACCGGATAATTCACCGGAATGGGCACGCCGGTCGCCTCGGCGGCCAGCCGGCAGTACTCGGGTAGGCGCGAGACATCGTGGGTGTAGAGACCGAGCAGACGGAGATTCACGATCAGCAGATCCATCTCCGTGTTTCCGACTCGCTCTCCTACTCCGAGGGCGGTGGCGTGCACCCGGTCCACCCCGGCCTCGATCGCCGCCAGGCAATTCGCGATGCCGAGTCCCCGATCCCGGTGGCCATGCCAGTCCAGCTTCACGTCCTCCCCGGATGGCGAAATGATCTCATCCCGAACGAAACGGACCAGGTTGCGCACACCGGACGGCGTCGCGTGCCCGGTCGTATCCGCGAGACATAGCCGGCGCGCTCCCCAACGAATGGCGTTGCCATAGAGCGCCTTGAGCGTTTCGGGTCGAGCGCGAGTGGTATCCTCGGTCACGTACATGACCGGCAGGCCCTGCCGCACGGCGAAGGTGACGGCCTCCTCCGATACCCGCAGCATCCGATCCAGCGTCCAATCCTCGGCGTACTGCCGGATGGGAGAGGAGCCGATGAAGGTCGCGGCCTCGAGGGCGAGGCCGGTCTCCTGACTGATTTGCGCGATGGGCTCGATGTCCCTGACCAGCGTCCGGGCGGCGCAGTTGGGGCTCACGGGCAACCGGCTGTTGGCGATCTCCCAGGCCAGGGTCCGCACCTGGTCCACCATGCGCGGCCCGGCCCCGGGCAGCCCGATGTCGGCCGAGGCGATGCCGAGGTCGGCCATAAGGTGGAGCAGGCGAAGCTTATCCGACATCGAGGGGTCCGACACCGACGGCGACTGCAGCCCGTCCCGGAGAGTCTCATCATTGAGCTCCACCCGGGCAGTGCGATAGTCGAACCCGCCATCAAGCGGATTCCAGTCGTAGATCAGATCGGCTTCCCGCATGGGGGAAGTGTTGCGGGGGACACCGGTGGGGTCAAGGGAATGGCGGAATGAATGAAATGGCGGAATGGAGGAATTGAAATGGCGCTGTATCTTCCCTTCCGTCCATTCAACCATTCCGCCATTTCCGCCATTCCGCCATTGCCCCTCGACCTCGACTACCCCACCATGCAGCGCCTTGGGCGCCGGGTCGCCGACCTGGTGGCTCGCCATCTCGCCACACTCCGGGAGCAGCCCACCCGGCGCACCCTGAGCCGCGCTGAGGCCGACCGAATGATCGCGGGTCCGGCTCCAAGGAGCGGCACCGACTTCGAAACGCTGCTGGCCAAGCTCGAGCGGGACGTGATCCCCTACCACACCCGAGAGCCGCACCCGGGCTTCGTAGCCTACGTCCAAAGCTGCTCTGCATTTCCGGCAGTCTTGGGAGACTGGATCGCGACCGGATACAACTTCTTCGGCGGGGCCTGGGTCGTGGCCCCCGGTCCCACGACGCTCGAGTTGACCGTGCTGGACTGGTTTCGCGAATGGCTGGGAATGCCGAAGGGTGCTGGCGGACTGCTCACCAGCGGGGGATCCACCGCGACCCTCACCGCGGTCGTCGCGGCCCGTCACGCCATGTGCGACGACCCGGCACGGCTCGCCAAGGCCGTGCTTTACACCTCGGACCAGGCTCACTCGTCGGTGACTCGCGCCGCCTGGATCGCGGGATTGCCTCGAGACCACATCCGCGCCGTGCCGGTAGACGGCGAGTGGCGGATGAAGCCCGACGAGCTGCAGAAGGCGATCACTCAGGATCGGAATGCGGGGCTTCTTCCCGTCGCGGTCGTAGCCAGCGCGGGAACCACCAACACCGGAGCAGTGGATCCGCTGGTCGCGATTGCCGATCTCTGCAAGCGGGAAGGCCTGTGGTTCCACGTGGACGCGGCCTACGGCGGATTCACCGTCCTCACCGACCACGGCCGGCGGATGCTGGACGGGATCGGCCTGGCCGACAGCATCACACTCGACCCGCACAAGTGGCTCTTCGTGCCGTTCGAGTGCGGCTGCCTCATGGTGAAGGATCCGGCCCGGCTGCGCCAGGCTTTCCACATCCTGCCGGAATACCTCGAAGCGCTCGACACCGCCGCCGAGGAGGTGAACTTCGCCGACCTCGGTGAGCAGCTGTCGCGCTACTCCCGGGCCTTCAAGGTCTGGCTATGCGTGCAGTACTACGGAACCGAAGCGCTAGGTGGGGCGATCGAACAGGGGATTCGCAACGCGGAAATCGCGGAGGAGCTGATACGACAGGCGCCGGAACTCGAGATCCTCTCGCCGGCCCGGCTTGGCATACTGTGCTTTCGGGCGCGAGGAACTGGAGACGCTGCCACACTGGACGCCTTGAACCACCGGATCCTGCAGCGAGTGAACGACAACGCCCGCTACTTCATCTCAACAACGCGGCTCAATGGCGCGCTGGCGCTTCGCATCTGTACCCCCGGTTTTCGGACAACGCCAGATGACATCAAGGGGCTGGTTCAGGAGATCAGGGACGTTGTCGCGGAACTGCGTGAGAAGTGAGAGGTGAGAAGTAAGAGGTGAGGCGTGAGATACTTTACCTTCTCACCTCTCACGTCTCACATCTCACGCTTTTTTTATTCGATCGTCACTTCCGAATCGTCGCCCAGGCTGGCGAAGCCCTTGAGCCCGATCGCGGTGACCCGATCGCCCAGCATCGAGTGGTGCAGGTCGCTCTTAACTACCGTGCTCTTCCTGCCGATGATGGAATGCCGGATCCGGCTGTCCCGCACGTCGGCGCCGCGCTCCAGGGTGACGTTGGGGCCGATCTCGCTCCGCTCGATTCTCACTCCTTCCTCGATACGAACCGGATCGTGCAGGGTGACGCCGGGAAACTCCTGACGCAACGCCGCTCCTTTGCGGAGCAGGATCTCGTTGGTCTCCAGCAGGGTGTCGAGCTTGCCGCAGTCGTACCAGCCGCCCACCTCGGCGCTGAGAATCTTCTTCCCGTTTTCGATCATGTGCTGGAAGGCGTCGGTCAGATAGAACTCGCCCTTGTTGGTCGGGCTCTTCAGCACGTGGTCGATCCCCCGCCAGAGCGCCTCGGTATCGCGAATGTAGTAGAGGCCGATATTGGCCAGCTTGGAGATCGGAGTGGATGGCTTCTCAACGATCTGCGTCATGTACCCTGACTTGTCGGTCACCACGACGCCAAATCGCTGGTAGTCCTCTACCTCCTTGGCCCAGATGATCCCGTCGGCGTTGGTCCGGTTGATGAGGGTGAGATCGGCCTCGAACACCGTATCCACGAACACGATGAGGATCGGCTCCCGCACCAGTTGCCTGGCGAGGTTGACCGCACCGGCAGTCCCGTCCTGGACCTTCTGCTCGATGAACCGGCTGGGAATCGGGTAGCGAGCCCTCGCGTACTCCTCCACCTGCTCCTTGAGATGCCCGGTGATGAAGATCAGCTCGGTCACATCGAGACCAGCGAGCGTGTCCATCACCCAGTCCATGACCGGCCGTCCCGCGACTTTGAGAAGAGGCTTGGGAACGAGATGGGTGTGCGGCCTCAGGCGAGTGCCCTTCCCGGCCAGTGGTATGATCACCTGCATCGGTCACATTCTCCCGTAACGGTCCTCTAATCGGACCAGGTCATCGAGTTCGGCGGTTGAAGCTTCCAAAACATCGGTGTCCACTACGGCCTCGATCTGGTGAATCAGCTTGGCCGGGATATGCACCGATTCTCCCGCGACAAACCGCCGGGATTCCAACGTCGCTCCCGGCTTGGTGCGCAGTACCAGCTCGCCCTTGAGGACGTGCATCGTCTCATCCTTCAGGTTGTGGTACTGGAGACTCAGGACGTGCCCCGCCTTCACATGGAGAATCTTGCCCACGTAGCGGTCGGTGCGAGCCCAGACCAGTTCGTAGCCCCATGGCTTCTCGACGCGGTACGGCGGATCGGCCATCAGGCCTCCAGTGGAGTGAGCTGAAATGACGAGGGCGACGTGATGCAGGCCCGGACACAGACCCCGCAGCCGACGCAGCCCTCGGCCTTGATGACGGGATGACCATCCTCATCCATCGCGAGCGCTGAGGCTCCTACCGGGCAGGCATCGGCACAGACACGGCAGGTCTGGCCCTTGAAGGTGACGCAGCGCTCCGGAACCAGTTCCAGGGTCGCAAGACGATAGCCAGTCCAGCCCGCCGATGGGAGGGTAAGGGCGCCAGTCGGGCAAGCTTTGACGCACGGCATGTCGGGGCAGACCGTGCAAGGCTGGATATTCGAATCAATGTACGGTGTGCCCGCGGCGAATCCCCCTTCGCTCGTGGCAAGACGGATCGCCTTCGGCGGGCATGGGTCCGCACACAGGCCGCACCTGGTGCAAGCGGCGAGAAAGCCGACTTCCGGCAGCGCACCAGGCGGCCGCTGGTAGCGCTTGGTGACTACCCGCTGCTCTGCCCGTTCCATGGCGTTCTCCATCCACTGCCCGAAGGTGGATCGGAACAGGGCCCGGCGGTCGGTGGGTTCGTGCGGGATGCGCATTCCGGTCAAACTACCATGCTGCTTCGAAACTGAAGAGCCAGCGGAAGCCGAACTCGTCTCCGCCGGGGTGCTGGTCTTGAGCCAGGTCGGGGCGGCTGGTATACAACGGGAAGTCTACCCGAGTGACGAAGCTGGTCTGGCCCAAGCGGTGTTCGGCGCGGATTCCGGCCCCGGCGTCAGCCAGGAATTCAATGTTGCGGCCGGTGATGGGATCATCCTCATCGGCGATAGCATGGCCCGCGTCACCGAATGCGGCGAGACTCACCCGCTTGAACAGCTTCTTCTGGCTCCGGTCGAGCACCGTGCGTTCGAGCTCCAGGTTGGCCGCGACCAAAGCAGACATCGAGACCGTTGGGTCATACCCGCGCAGGTTACCGCCGCCGGCCATGTGATAGTACACGTCGGGCCGGAGCAATAGCGCGCCCCTCGATCGGAGAAATGGATTGGTGATTCGTTCCAGCGGGTCGGCGCCCGAGGCGTAGATCTGGCGCTGCTTGGCCGTTTCACCGTCGCCGCCCGCGCTCACCCCGGCGAAGCCTCGCAGGCCGAGACGCCAGCGCGGGCTGAGGGTCCGGTCGGCCGTTCCTTCCAGCGTGGCACGATAGAAGTACGGATCGAGGTCATTGCGGCCGGTGGCATTGGCGAGCCCGCGGCTGTTGTAGACCAGGCCGCCCCCTGCAGTGCCTTTGAGGCCCAGCTGCCAGGGGCCACGCCGGTCGCGAACGCCGGCTGACAACTCGAGCTCAGCGGTTCCCACATCCTCATACTCACCCGGCACGAGGAATCGAGCGTCATCCGGAACCACCCACCGAAGCCGGAGTCCGACTTCGCGCTCGGGCCCGAAGCTCAGATGCGGGCGATGAGTGCGCTCTACCGATAGCACCGCACCGTAGCGGCCTTCGACATTGAAGACGTCGAGCGTCTGGGTCATGCCGGGGCTCCGGAGCCAGACCGGATTCCTGAGCCGCACGAATTCATCGAGGTCGAGCACGTCCTCGTCGGTGGCCCAACCGGTGCCGCCGCTCACCAGGAACTGATTCTGCTCAAACCGCCCGAAGTAGTCGCTGCGCGAGCGGAGACCCAGGGTGATCCCGCCGGCGTCGTTGTACCAGACAGTCGGGAGAAACCCGATTGTCCCCTCGTCCCGGTGTACCGGGGTCGAGAAGTAAGTGTCGAGATACAGATCGTAGTCCCGCCCGCCCAACGGATGGAAGCCGAACTTCTTCTGGTTGTTCAGCATGTCCCAATCGCGGGTCTGCACCCGAGGATCGAGCAAGACTTCTTTCGGCTCGCTTCGGGTCTCGACCGTCACCCATTCCCGCTCCGCCTGGCCGATCGAACGTACGGCCGCCGTATCGCTCTGGCCGATAACCCAAACCTCGACCGGAATCCTCCCCGGCGACTTTCGCACCACTTCCACCCTGGTGGACCATCCGGAGTCGGTCTTCTTCCGCTCCTTACGCCCAATGGTGTAGTCGGTCAGGTCGGTGCCGTGCAGACCCTGGGCGAAGAAGCCGGTCAGGTCCATCCCCGAGACCTCCTCCGCCACCTCGCGGAAGGCTTCCTCGTCCACGTGCTTGAGCTTCCAGCGATCGTAGTAGGTGCGGAGGATGCGGTGCATCGTCTCGTCGCCCACCAGATACTGGAGCTGGTGGAAGAACTGCTCGCCCCGGGTGTAGATGCTGATGTTGTAACTCGTGAAGTCCTTGTAATACTCGCTCTGCAGGCTCGCAGGCTCGGACTGGCCATCGAGGTCGAGCCCGGTAATAAATGCTTCGTCTCCGGCGGCACCACCGAACTGCCCGTTCGCCTCGTCGAATAGCGTGGTCTGGTAACTGGTGAATCCTTCGTCCAGCCAGCCCTCCCGCCACTCGTTGTTGGCGAGAATCCCCATCAGGTAGTTGTGTCCCAGCTCGTGCACGATCAGCCCCTGATCCGCCGAGCCATCGTGAATCATCATGGGGAACTCGGTGCCGCCGCCCTCGATCCGGTGCACGTTGCTGATCTGGGGCCAGGCGAACTTCCCGAACACCCCATCCAGCCACTCCAGTGCCTTCGCGGTTCGCTGCACCGCCACTCCTCCACCCCAGGAGGTGGTGTCTCCCGGCTGGTAAAGCACATGGATCGCGACGTCACCCCAGTGGCCGCCTTCGTAGCGATAGTCGGGATTCATCGACATGGCGAAGTGATGGACGTCTTCGGCGTACCAGATCACTCGTTTGCGACCTGAAGCCGGCGGGGCGATCGTCCGGATCGAGCCGCAGCTTGGTGCCTTCGGGTAGATCTCGCGCTGATACTCGATGGGTTGGCTCGGCACCTGATTGGCGCGTTCCCAACCAGGATCACCGCACAGCGGCACCCCCGTAGCACCCATCACCTCGTCTTCGGGAAGATCCAGATGCACGAGGAAGGTCGCGAACTCACCGTAGAACTCGCCGCCCGGGTAGAGCGGATGTTCCTCCCAACCATGTTTGTCGTAGACCACGACCTTGGGATACCACTGGGCAAAGTCGTACGCCCGCCCCCGGCGACCCTGCCGACGCGGGAGAGTCGAGGGACGGGCATCCCATTCCATTCCCACTTGCATCGAACCGCCTGGAGGAAGCGGCCGAGGTAGCACGAACCGCACGATCGTGCTGTCGGGTGCGAAGGGATAGATCGGTTCGACCGTCTCTCCCATGATCCTCACGTTCCGAACGTGGTTGTAGGCGTAGTCCGGATCTTTGAGGTCGTTGAATCGCCTCCTGCGCTCTACCGAGTCGGCATCGCTCCACCGCGAGCCGGGACGAAATGCATTGAGATAGAGGTGCAACGAGAAGGTGGTGAGAGTATCGGGGGAGTTATTGACGTACACGATGCGCTCGCCGCCGGCCAGCTCGAATCGTGACTCGTCCAGCCGCGCATTGATATCATACCGCACGCCCTGTTGCCAATAAGCGGCGCGAGGCGACGGGCTGACTTGGGCAGGGATGGCGGGCGAAGAGACGGACAAAGCGAACAGGGCGAACGGTGGGCGCGCGACGCAGTCATGGCAAGAATTGAAGGTGAGAGAGTAAATGATATCACGCGCCGAAGCGCCCTGGCAGGATTCACTCCGGCATAGCACGAAGGCCCACCCAATTCGAGTGAGCCTTCAAACCTTCGAACCGCCGAACCCGACCGCCGAGCCGCTTACCGCGCTAGAAGCTGCCTGCGCAGTCGAACCAGCCTGCGACGGACCGAGCCGTCATAGACCCGATCTCCTACCCGGACGATCACCCCACCCAGGATGGCCGGCTCCACCTCGAAATCGGGCAACACCTGCTTGCCGATCGCCTTGGTGAGATCCTCGGCGATCTTCTTCCGCAGCTTCTCGTCCACCGCGCGAGCGACCGTCACCTTGGCCCGCACCCGGTCGAGCTTGATGTCCACCAGCGCCAGATACTCCGACGCCATCGTCGCCGAACAACCGCTGGCGGCCCCGCTTCACCACCGACTGGAGGAACAGCACGAAGTCCCGCGGAGCATCAGGAAGGGCCTTCGCCAGGATCCGGGACTTCTCCGCCTTGGTGATCCGGGGCGACATCAGAACCGCTTCGATACGCGGCGTCGACCCGACTGCGTGAGCCACCGCGTCGAGCAGGTCGGCGTACAACGCGGTGTGGCCGCTCTGCTCCCCCAGCTGAAAGAGTGCCTCAGCGTAATTCCGGGCGATGGTGACCGGCCTCAATTGCTCTTCCCCAGGGAGTTGATGTAGCCCTGGACGAAGGCGCGATCGGCGTCATCATCGAACCGCTGTTCCACCAGACGCGCCGCAGCCGCCAGCGACAGATCAACCGCTTCCCGCCGCAGGTCGGCGATGGCCTTCTCCCGCTCCTCCGCGATGTCCCGCCGCGCCCGGTCCAGCAGCGCCTCCTGCTCATGGCGGGTCTTCTCCAGTGCCGTAGCCCGCTCCTTCTCGGCCGTGACCTTCACCTCGGCCATGAGCGCCTGGGCCTCGGCCCTGGCCTGGGCCAGCTGACGCCGGTTCTCCTCCAGCAGGCTCTTGGCTTCGGTGTTGGCCTTCTCCGCCTCGCTCAACTGCCGCTGGATGGCCTGCTCCCGCTCCTCGGTGACTTTGAGGATCGCGGGGAAGGCAAACTTCTTGAGCATCCACAGGAGCACCAGGAAGACGGCCCAGGTCCAGAAGAACAGACCGAAGTTCACCTCGAACGGCGAAGCGGGACCGGCGTGCTCCGCTTCCTGGACCATGCCAGCCAGCAGCATGAGTGTCATCGGAACGTCCTCAGATCAGCTTGAACAGCAGGGCAAACACCAACGCGATGATCGTGACGCCCTCAAGGAGCACCGCGAACAGAAGGCCTGCGGCGCGAATCTCGCCGGCCGCCTCCGGCTGACGGGCGATAGCCTCAGCCACCTGGCCGCCAATGCGACCCAACCCGATTCCGCCGCCGATCACCGCCAGGCCCAGTCCGATACCGGCGCCGAGCAGGCCGTTGATGTTCTTGGCGGCATCGACGCTGAGTCCACCCGCCGCATCCTGTACCAGCGCAAGCAAGTTCAACATGTTGGCTCCACTTTCCGCTCCGGGAGATCAAGGATCACTTGCGCGCCCGCCGGCCGGCCCGTCGAGTCTCCCGCTCGACGCCGTCACCGTGGCTCACCAACGGCCCGAAGGCCAGTGAGCTTTGTCTACCGTTCGGCAGACTGACAATCCAGAGCAGCGCGGACGCGCGGTGCCCGGGGTTCCTTTCTCACTCCTTACTCCTCACGTCCTCACTCCTTACTCCTCACTCTCACTCTCACGTCTCACTTCTCACGTCTCACGTCTCACGCCGTTGGGTTTAGTGCTCGTGCTGCATCAATCCTATGAACACCGCGGTGAGCAGCGCGAACACATAGGCCTGCAGAACACCAACAATCAGCTCCAGCAGCATGATGCCTGTTACCAGCGCCGCCGTCACGAAGCCGATGAAGTAGCTGGCCACTCCCAGCGACCCGAACAGGAAGATGATCCCGAAGAGAGAGAGGATCACGAAATGGCCGGCCGTCATGTTGCCGAAGAGACGGACCGCGAGCGCGAACGGCTTTACCAGTTTGCTGAGAATCTCGATCGGGGCCATGAACACGGACATCGCCACCGCGCCCACCCCATGCATGCCCGGAACGTGCGGAAAGATGGTGCCCAGATATCCCTTGGGGCCCAATTGGACGAAGCCCGCAATCTCGATCACCAGGAACGACAGGATAGCCAGCGCTCCGGTCACCGCGAGGTTGCCGGTGATCGTGGTGGCGAAGGGGAGGAGCCCGAACAGATTGGCGAACAGAATGAAGAAGAACAGGCTCAGGATCAGAGGAACGAACTTGGCGCCGGTCTCCCGTCCGATGTTCGCGATCGCGATGTCATCCCGCACCCAAAGGACCATGCCTTCCATGGCTCCAGCGAACCCGGTCGGCGCCTTTTGGTCGGCCCGCTGACGCTTGAGGGCCCGTCCCGTCCACCACATCACCAGGAAGGTGAACGCGGCGACGACGAACAGGAAAAAGACGTGCTTGGTGATCGAGAGATTGACCGTCAATGGCCCGAGGTGGGTATCCGGCCACCGAGGGAAAATGGATGGCCGGCAGACCGTAGATCGGCTCCCAGGTCCAGGCGTCGGCAGTGTGGTGCAGGACCATCTCGCCGATGTTGGGCTTCGTTCCCTGCAGAATCATCGAACCCAGCGAACCTCGAGAAAGAGAAGCGGCACCAGCACGCCCAGGAATCCCAGCGCTGATGGAAGCGGTGGGAAAACAGTCCGATCGATCACAATCGCGGCGGCCAGGGCGGCAACCCCGGCGAGCCGCAGTCCCATCCCCTCGGCGAAGCCCTTGAGGGGGCCCGTACCCGGCTCATGCCAGGTGCGTCGAAGCCGGGTTAGCGCCACGCCCTCAATCGCTGTACCCAGGGCGCCGAAGGCCAGCCCGGGGAGGAGAGCTGCGCGCCCCCAATAGAGCACCAGCACCACCGTTACCAGGACGGTGAGCGCCACGCCCCAACCGACCGCCTTCATTCCTTGCGGTCGTATTTGTGGGGGTGCTCCGCCTCATACTCGCGCTCGTCCGCCCGGAGCTTGTTGAACACCCAGACGAAGCTCAGAACGGCCCCCAGGAGCGTCCCAGCCACCGTAAATAGCGGGGAGAGCTTGAGCCAGCGGTCCAGCAGGAATCCCAGCCCCATGAACAGCACAATGCCAAGGGCAAAGCTGATCCCTAGCGAGACGTACTTATAGCCGGTTCCCAGCTCTTCGGAAGACCGCTTTTCTGGGGTCATAAACCGGGCTCAAAATACCCGCTTGTGAAAAATTTCGCAAACCCTGGACTACCCCTTAAAAGGCCTCCGCTACGGCCACGTAAAACTGCCCCCCGTCAGACCCGAAGGCCGCATCCACCCGGTAGTTGAGCGGATACTTCTTCGTAAGCTGAAAGCGCAGTCCCGCCCCCGCCGCGGCTCGCAAATCCCCGCCGTCAAACTGGGCCGGCGTGGGGGAAATACCCGCGACCCCTCCGAACACCGCGAACCCGAACCTGCCGCCGATCTTCCGCCGGTATTCCGCCTGGAAACTGGCCTGGAAGCGGTCCTGGTAGCGACCGACCTGATAGCCCCGGATGCCCTTCAATTCACCAATGCTGCAGTAATTGCTGATCGGGACATCTCCGCTGACATAGCACCCGTCCACGCCGAGTGCAAGGACTTGGCGGCCCTCGGCCCAGCCGTGGTAGAAATCGATGTAACCATAAGTCCGTTGGTAAGTGCTGTCCGAAGCGAAGCCGTCGAAAGACATCGTGGTTGCGAGAGAGCTGTTCCAGCCGCGGACGGGATAGTACGTGTTGTCGCGGGAATCGAATTGCACCACGGGAGCAAGGCCGAGGCTGTTCACCGACCCTGTGAGTCCGGCGAATTGGGCCAATTCGGGTGGGACGGTATTGCTGTTGATGCTGAACTCGGAATGGACGTATTGCGCGCGCACACCACCGTACAAGTCTCCGCTCACCCGGCGGAGTCCCTGGCCAAAAAGGAAGCTCACCGGCTGTTTGATCTCGACCGATTTCCCGTCGGTACCAGCGTCCGTCCCGAAGCCGAAGAAGTCGTAGAACAGCTTGAAGTATCCGAGCCCGCCGGCCGCACGCCATGCGTCTCCATCGAAATGGGCAATGCCCGCCAACATTGCTCCCCAGGTGCCGTTATCCGACGCGTAGCCGAGGAGCATGCCGGTCGAGGGAGGAGTCTCGGGATGGTCATCCAGCTTTCGAAATGCCATTCCCGTCAGGGCGATTCCGAAGCCGAACTGCGCGTTGTAATTGGGAATCGGCGCGACGGCGAAGGTGGTTCCCCGGTCAGGATTGACCACCTCCGAGTCGCGCCCGACATCCTCGGGTGTCATTGGTGCGCCCCGAGAGGGGGACTCGGCGGCCGGAGGGGCGAACCATTCGGTGGTTGTATCCGCCTGGGCACGGAGCCCGGCGGGAATCAGAACGAGGGCAAGTGCCAGCGCTGCCCCACCCAACCTCTCAACCAATCCACTCGTGCGTTCGGCAGTCGCCATCGCCCTTCCGTTTCAGTTGGGAAGACAGGTACCAAGGTCACATCGAATGTCGTGGCCGATAGTGTCCTTTGGTGCATCTCCCGGAATGTCCCGAAAGGGCACGGGACAAGACGTTTGCCGCAATTCCTGAAACGGGCTAAGCTCCAAGACGTACGTCGTTCGTCGCCATTGCCGGTTCACCGCTTTTCCGTGATCTGATGACCGTAACCCAAGCCCCCAGTTCCGACATCCAGCAGCTCGAGCGACTCGCCTCCGCCGTGGGGAGTCTCCGCACGCAGGTCGCCCGACGGATCGTGGGACAACAGGAGGTAGTGGACGGGATCCTGACAGCGGTTCTCGCCGGCGGGCATGCCCTGTTGATTGGGGTCCCCGGCCTGGCTAAGACGCTGATGGTCTCAACCGTCGCCGAGGCGCTTCGCCTCGGCTTCAATCGGGTCCAGTTCACCCCCGATCTGATGCCCAGCGACATCACCGGAACCGAGATCATTGAGGAGGATCCGGCGACCGGCAAGCGCGCTTTTCGTTTCGTCCACGGCCCCATCTTCGCCAACGTCGTCCTGGCGGACGAAATCAATCGGACCCCGCCCAAGACCCAGGCAGCGCTGCTCCAGGCCATGCAGGAGCACAACGTCACCGCGGCCGGCGGGACTTACCCGCTTCCCGAGCCGTTCTTCGTACTCGCTACCCAGAACCCGATCGAGCAGGAGGGGACCTATCCGCTTCCCGAAGCCCAGCTCGACCGGTTCATGCTGGAGCTGAGGGTTGGATATCCCAGCCGGAGCGAGGAGGAGTCCATCGTGGAGCAGACCACCGGGAGCCGGAAGGAGCGGCTCGACCCGGTGCTGGATGCGGAAGCGCTGCGTGGAATGCAGGACCTGGTGCGGCGGATTCCGGTCTCGAAGGAACTGATTCGCGCCTCGGTGACGCTAGCCCGGATGACCCGTCCAGCGGATGGCCAAGCCCCCGCTTTCATCAAGGAATTCGTGGAATGGGGAGCCGGACCCCGCGCTTCTCAGTACCTCGTCCTCGGCGCCAAGGCGCGGGCAGCGCTGGAGGGTCGCCCGATGGCTGACCTGGACGATGTGCGGGCGGTTGCTCCGGCGGTACTTCGCCACCGGGTGCTGACCAACTTCTCAGCCGAAGCGGCTGGGCGGAACAGCGAAGATGTGGTGCAGGAACTGCTGGCGGGTGGTGGCTGGCTTCCCTGAAGGCGTCAAGCCACCATAAGCAGAACGAACAGCATCAACCCCAGGGAATGGAAAACCGAATCAAACACCCCGCTCAATAACGTCCCGATCAGGATCTGCTCGTCCTGGGTCAGCTCATCTCCGCTGGCCTTTTCCCAAACCGGAAAACCTCCGTCATCTCTCGTCGCCGTCGCGAAGATCTGGCCATTACCCCTTAGGGTAAGTTCGGTCGTGTACAGGCGAGAGCCACCATCGAAATCCTGGAATCCTGCCAGGCGCACCGACTTCTTACCCTTGTTCAGCAGGACGTCAATCGCAGTGTGCGAGTTCTCTGAGCTGGGATTGAAGGTGTCGACGAAGTCGAAATGCAGACTCTCCACCGGCCCGACCAGGTCCAGCTTCACGCTTTGGTTCCGGGAGTTGACCTGCGTGAAATGCAGATTGAAGTCCATCGGGTCTGCACCCCTCGAGAGAATTCCCTCGGCCACCAGGTCGAACCCGTCGCTGATCGGGACCCCATTATCCGGCAGGGTGACGGTGTAGTCCGCGTAGGTCTCCTGAGCCATTCCGGTCACCCGGACGCTGACCTGGAACGTCTCCGCGTCACTCAGGTCCTCCACGTCCAGCGTTCCCACCTGAGTCCCGGGATCCAAGGTCCCTGCCGCCACGTCGTACAGGACGAAGCGCACGCCGTGGGCCGGCCCCTGGTCGGAACCGTTGTCTTCGTATTGCCGGGTAAGGGGATTGAACTCGTAGACGTTGCCATAGAACCGGTCGTCGATCGCGTCGCTCATGGTGCGGAATTGGCGGCCGCCCGGATGCGGGAGACCGTGGGCCCATTTCGCGAACGGCCGGCTCGACGGGTCCCCCGGCGCCGTCGTCACTAGGGATCCGACCTGAAGCACCGCGACCAACTGCGACCCGTGACCTCGGGAAAGCACGTCCAGCGCGCCCGCCCCAAACTCCGCAACATTTTCCACCCCGACCAGCGGGCCGTTGGTGAGCGTCCCCACCATGTCCTTCATGCTGGTCACCAACCCCTGCGGGTCGTCGATCGCGGCCTCACTCGGCCCACTACTATCCCCGCAGGCGCCGAGGAGGGACACCAGCGCAAGCCCGGATGCCGGCAAGAGAGGCCGTAACATGAGACTCATGATGGATCCAAGGTTCGACGGAGTTCCGTCTTTGTCCAGACGAGGACCGACCTCCGTCCTGCACATCGAAACGACTGGCCTTCAAGCCAAACCGGCCCGGATCAATTGACCCGGGCCGGTTCTCCCTACGAGACATCCCTGCTGGCTGGTTACGCCGTTACCATCAGCAGCGCGAAGTAGACCAGCGCAAAGACGTTCAACGTTGCACCGAACACCGCGGCAGCCACCGCCCCGATGAGGTTTCCCTCGGCGTTGGTGAGCGGCTGGCCGTTTTCCTTGACCCACACCGGGTCGCCGGACCCGTCATCAGTCGTTGCCCGGGCGAAGATCCTGCCGTTAGCTCGGATGGTGAAATCGGTGGCGTAATTGCCTGAGCCACCATCGTAGTCCTGGGTTCCGTTTACCCGGAGCGTTTCGTTGTGCCCCTGCAGAGTTATATCCAGACCGAGGTGGGAATCGTCGGTCTGTGGATCCTCGGTGGTCTCCACAGTCAGACCCATGCTGGCGTTGGGGCCAGTCAGGCCGACGGTCACCACCTGCGCGTCTGGACTCGTCTGCGTCAGATGCATCTCGAAGGCCACCTGACCGTCGCCCAGCGTTCCCTCTGAGAGCAGGTCGAAGGTCTGCGCCACCGGGTCGAAGGTGTCGGGCAGGGTGACCGAGTAGTCTGCGTAGGTGACCGTGCCGTTGAGGTCGGTCACCACGATGCCAACCTCGGACTTGGTCGGATCGCTCTGGTCCAGCACGTCGAGGTAGCCGACCGGCGTGTTGGGATCGATCGAACCGCCCACCACGTCATAGAGCACGAAGCGGACACCGTTGGCCGGACCGGCGTTGGTGCCGTCGTCCTCGTATTGCTGGGTCGTCGGATTGTAGGCGAAGACGGTGGTGTAGTACGAATCGTCAATCGCATCACCCATCGTCACGATGTGGCCATCTGAGCCAATCGGATGGGTGGGGCGGACTCCCGCCTCGAGCCGCGGAATCTTGAAGTACCCGTGGCCGGAGAGGACGATCGTGGGTCGGGCGCCGAGGATCGCCTGCATCCCCGCGCCGTGGCCGCGAGAGAGCGCATCCAGCGCGGAGCCGCCGAAGTTCCCGATGTTGCCCACCCCGATCAGGGGACCGGCG
The DNA here is from genome assembly GCA_963821525.1 of uncultured Gemmatimonadales bacterium. Classification (GTDB taxonomy): domain Bacteria; phylum Gemmatimonadota; class Gemmatimonadetes; order Gemmatimonadales; family GWC2-71-9; genus DATBGE01. Next base: position 814,110 of record CAWGED010000019.1, read on the forward strand.
CTCAGCGTACCGACCAGGCCATTCACGTCGGTCTGCAGGCCCTGCGGATCGTTGATGCTGCCCGAGCCGCTCGGCCCACTCGAGTCGCTGCTGCACGAGGCCAGAGCTACCACGCTGGCCAGAGCCAGCGTCGCCAGGCCGGACCGCCGAATCACCTTCATGGCACAACCCTCCCTGTTCAGGTTCGGTGGAGTCCAGTCTTTCCGGACCAGTTTTCTATTCAGTAAACGTGACGGTGGGATTATTCCCGCAGCCGGCGAAAACGACGTGGAAAATGCCGGTCGTGTTCGCGACGGTGCCTTGCAGATCCACTTGACCAGTCGAAATCGGCTGGAACGAGCTGCAGCCGGGATCGAACTCGAGCGCGACTGGCGTCGTGATCGTCAACTCGAAGTCCTCGGTGGAGCGCCGCCAGTCGAGCGTGCCGACGATGGTGAGGCTCCCCGCTTGCAGGGGACCGAGAATGTTGATGAAGTTGCCCTGATCAGGGGTAAAGAGGACGGTCCCGAGCAGGTGGATGTGGGCAACGGCCTTCCCTGGCCTGGCCCGATCGGTAAAATCGCTGAACATGATCGTGGCACTGTCCGCATCGCCGCTCCGGTTGGCGACCCCGTTGCGGACGGCGGTTTCGGTCATGCTCGAGGCGCCGTCCAGGAAGGTCCAGGTCAGCTGGGTGAAAGTGAGATCGTAGTCAGTCGTCGTAATGACCCCGCCGTCGTGCAGACCGAGGATGCCGGTTACCCCCACGCTGCCGCCGCTGGCCACGTTGCTGTGACAGGGGGGATCGGTGAAGGTGAGGTTGGCGTCATCCGGAATGTCGTCGTGGTCCGCGTCGTCGGTGTTGGACGGAACCGGACATCCGGCGGCTGAATTGAACCCGAAGGGAAGTCCCGGCTGATCCAGGGTGATGAGGCCCAGTGCCAGGCTCACCCCTTCAGCGAGAGAGGAACCTATTTCGACACGCAGGCTGGCTGCCGGGCCACCGCCCCCACCACTGACGCCGGACAGGCCGGAGCCGCTGCCGCAGGCACCTAAGAGGACGAGGGGCAGAAGAACAGCCAGACGGGAACTAGGCATCTAGGCCCTCCGGTCGGAACGACTGAACGCTGGCGCTTCGGATACTCGTAATCTAGCGGGTTCCTCTTGGAATCTGGCACGGCGTACAGCCTTAGGCCACTGCCCAAACCTTGTGGCTGTATGGGATTTGGCCGGTCGGGGCAGTTCCGGGCCCAAGGCGGCCTCCCTACTGGCAGGAACCCGCGCGAGGGGTACTCTAGACGAACCCGGAAACATCGTTTTGACGCTTGGTTGATGGTGGCGACCAAGACTCCTGAGTCGCGCCTTCAGGGTTCGCGCACATGCCTCCGCATTTCTACCTCAAGTGTCTGGGCAATCCGGAGCTCCGGTCCCCCTCGGGAGATCCGGTCAAGTTTCGTACCCGTAAGCCGCTCGCCCTCCTGCTCTATCTCGCGGTCGAACCTCGGCATCCACACCGGCGTGACCGGCTGGCCGACTTGTTGTGGCCTAAAGGCTCAGCCCTGGAGGGACGTCATTCGGTGGCCACAGCACTCTCCGTACTGCGCGGCAAGCTGGGTGCCCAGGCGCTGGAAACCACTCGCGACCTGGTGCGATTCACCTTCGGCCAGCTCGAACTCGACCTGGACCGGCTCAGCCGCGGCGATGTGCTCGGCGACGAGTTCACCCCGGCCCTGGATGTCGGAGGGTTTCTCGAAGATTTCGACGTCGCCGACGCCCCTGAATTTCAGATGTGGCGCGATCAGCAGTGCGCGAGGCTCCTCCCCTCGTTGCGCGAAGCCTTCATCCGCTTGATGGACCGGTGCCGCCGCACCGGAGACTTCCGCCGCATCGAGGTCCTGGCCGACCGGCTGCAGACGCTCGACGACCTCAGTGAAGACGCGATCCGGGCCAAGATGGAGGCCCGGGCCCTTGATGGAGACCGCCTCGGTGCGCTGCGACTCTTCGAGCAGTGGCGGCTTCGGCTGAGCGACGAGCTGGGCGCCCAACCCTCGGCGCTGATTGATGGGATGGCCATCCGGCTGCGCCGGCGCGGTTGGGAGCAGACCCGCGCGGTGCCCCTGCCTCCGGTTTTCACCGACCGGTGGAAAGGTCGCCGCTTCGTCGGTCGCAGCGTCCAGTACCAGGCGCTCTACGAGGTATGGGAGCGCACCATGCGAAGTCAGGCTCGCCATGCCCTCGTTCTGGGCGACTCCGGGATCGGCAAAAGCACTCTGGTTGAGCGCCTGGTCACCGCCGCTGGCATCGAGGGCGCCGCGTCTACCCGAGTCCAGTGCTACGAGCTCGAGCGGGACATTCCCTACACGGCGATCGGGGGACTGGTTCGCGGCCTGCTGGACCGGCCCGAGATCGCCGGCACACCACCCGAGTGGCTGGCCGAGCTTGCGGCACTGGTGCCGGACCTCAAGGCGAGGTTCACTGGGCTCCCGCCGGTACCGGAAACCCAGGGTGAGACCGCCCGGATCCGTCTCGCCGAGGCGATACACCAGCTCCTGATGGCGGTGGCGGAGGAGCACCCGGTCATTGTCGTGGTGGACGACGTGCACCTGGCGGACGATGTGAGCGTGGCCGTGCTCCACCTGCTCATGCGCCGGACCCAGAGCCAGCGGATCATGGTGGTGCTCACCGGCTCGACCCGCCGAGTTGAGCCGGGCACCGTCGGCGGCGCGCCTGCGGGAAAACCAGCGCGGGCTGGGACTGGAGATCATCGAGCTCCCGCACCTCACACCGGACGAGAGCGCCGAACTCGTCGAGGGATTGGCCCAGGCGGCGGAGACCGAGCCCAGCCTCACGGTTCGCCGGGCCCTGGTGCGCGCCGCCGCCGGCATTCCGATGGTGCTGGAACTCCTCTTCCGCGACTGGCAAACCAACGGCGAACGCTGCCTGGCCCTCTCGGTGGGTGCCATGACGGCCGATGCGATCGAGGCGGGTACCGAGGGCGCCTATCGCCAGATCCTGGACCGGGTCGTCGGAGACCTCGACGACGTGTCGCGCGCGGTGCTCAACCTCGCCTCCATCCTCGGCGCCCGCTTGAACGATCTCCCGATGTACCAGCTGGTAGACCTCTCGGTTGCCCAGACGATGGCGGGGATGGCGCGGCTCACCGAGCTGCGGCTGCTCCGGGACGGCGGTCACGCGCTCGACTTTCGGAACGAAGTGATCCGGGCTCACGCCTACTTCGGCGTCCCGTCGCCGCATCGGACGGCGTTGCATGGCCGGATAGCGGATCTTCTCCTGGCGAGTGACGGGCGAGGGGAGTCGGTGCCTGGGCTGGAGATAGCGTGGCACTGCGTGCGGGCGGGGCGGACCGCGCAATCGACCCCGTACCTCCTCAGAGGCGCCAGAGAGGCGATGCAAAGCGGTGCCCCCTTCGAAACCGAGCAGGCCCTCAGCTCCGCGATGGGCTGGCTTCCGATTCGTCATCACACTGAAGCCCTACTGCTGTTTGCCGAGAGCCTTCAGGAGCAGGGCCGGTGGAAAGAGTCTCGCAAAGTACTGGGTGGGGAGCTGGACCCTCTAGATGACGAGACGCGGGAAATGAAGTTCGTACTGAGTGTGAGAGCCGCGAATTTCGAAGGAGTCCCTCAAGCGGAGGCCGAAAGTCTCCGCAAGATACTGAGGGATGTGATGACCGGAGGAAAGACGCCTCGCTCAAGGACAAGAGCTGCCTATGTCTGCAGCCAGATACTGTTCAGTTCCGCACAAAGCGCTGAATGCCTCGAGCTTTACAACTGCTGCAAAGAGATCCCGACGAGTGGACTATCTATCAGTGAGATGTCGGAGTTCTTGCTCGCGAAGACAAGTCTTCGCATACATGGCCCATGTAGAGAAGGAGTACTCAGAGGTCAGAGCTAGGCTGGAGCTGCAAAGGTTGGAACACGACAGGTTGGGAATAGCTAATCAAGCAGCCGCTTTAACAGAAAACCATCTCGGCTGCGCGGATTCGGCCGAAGGTCGATACGCCAATGCCCTTCCTTACTTCGAACGATCCCTGCGACTCGCTGAAAGGTTGGGGGACGAGAGATTGATGTCCCAGATCGCGTCCAACCTGGCGTTAGCGAATGGACGACTTGGTCGCTACGATGAGCAGCTAAGGTGGGCTGGATTCGGCCTCGCCCAAGGTGAGTGTGAACGGCATAGATATAAGCTGGTCTACTATCGGTCTTGGGCGTTGGCGATGCTTGGAGAGGCGACTCAAGGCCATCTCCTCAGTAATTGAGGAAGCAGCGAGGCCGACCAATCGCACTCCAAACTGGCTTCCACCTGTAAGACAGATCTTGTTTGCAGACGTCAAGTACATCGCAGGGGCGAGAAAAGAGGCTAGCCGGGACGCCGCCGAGGTACTGCGATCTAACCGACGAACTGGATTCCACGAAGCGTTTGCGGGTGTGTACGCCAGGTGGTTGGCAAAGCTTTCGGGCGCTGGTTTGGACCTGGAGGAGGGCTACGGGGAGTTACAGTCTCTTAGCTCAATGCTCTACCATTTCGATGCAGTCGATCGAGCTGAAATTCTTAGCGGCAGGTTGTACCTGGAGCGGCTGCGTGGAGAGAATGGGAAATCCACCGAAACCGAACTTCACGCTGCCCTTAGCTGCTTACCAGAGGCCGTTGCCCGTCAGATTTCACTACTTGATATGCCAACCTGAACTCTAGGCGCCTAGCCAGGAGCGCCTAGCTCTGCGTGTCGCACCCGTTCCCCAACTGACTCGCTTGGATCCTCCCTCACGCGGTACGGCTTTCTCCCCACCGTCTGAGGCCTGTGAAATTTCTGCCATCACACGCCGAATCACGACGGAGTTAACCACCAAATCAACAAGATTGGGATCGAATTGTGTTCCGCGGCACTTCTGAAGCTCCCCAACAACCGCTTCCACGGTCAGCTTCTTCCTGTATGGCCGATCCGTAGTCATCGCATCGGTCGTATCAGAAATCATGATGATTCGGGCACCGAGCGGGATCGCATCGCCTGCCATTCCATCAGGATATCCGTGCCCATCCCAGCGTTCATGGTGACTCCGTACAGCATCATGAATGGCGCCGCGGAAGCTCGAGATAATCGCGACCAACTCGGCGCTCTTCGCGGAATGCGTCTGCAGTAGAGCCATTTCCTCTGGGGTGAGCTTTGAATCCTTCCGAAGAAGAGGTGCGAATTCCTCATGGATCTTGCCTACGTCATGAAGGACGGCAGCTGTATAGACCTCCTCTACCTGGTCGGAGGTCATCTTGGCTTCCTGAGCAATAGCCTTCGAGAGCGTAGCGACGCGGATTGAGTGGCCCGATGTGTATGGGTCCCGTGCTTCGATTGCCTTGACCATTAGGTCGAGAAGTTCGCGCCCGCTGTTCTGGAGCTTCCTATACAATCCGTAGACGTGACGGATAACAATTACAGGGATCGTAACGCTGATCAAGACCCAATGGACCGAATCCCAGGAGGTGTTCTGACTTCCTGTAGAAAAACGCCACAACCAGAGCTATTGCGCTGGCCCCAAGATCATACCCTAAGACGCCCTTCGCATTCAGATTCCAGACCTCACCAAACCTCCTACCAGAACTGATAGCAACGGCAGCGTTGACGGCGATTGTATTGACCGCGAAATATGTTGCCTCCAAAGACAAAAAACAGTCCGAGATCTCTTTGAACATCGGCAGACTGAACTCCGACATTCAGCGCGAGATACGCCGGAGGGAGGCCACCGCCAAGTGCCTGATAGAGAAGGACACCGAGGACGACTGAGAGGAATCTCTGTGCGGTGTTGAAGACGATCTTTATGCCTGGACGCCTGTTTGTCCACTCGACTGGCGGCGGTAGATGCTGCGGCTACAAACCCTCCCCAAAAGCCTCCAAACAGGACCGCCGGCTGCAAGGTGGATAATGAAGGATGCCGAGCCCTTTGCTTCGACTCGAAGGGGATTGCCTGAAAGGTCAATTAGATAGGCGACAACCACAAAGCTGCAAAGAGCCCAAAGCCCAGGATTGGGCGAGACGTGACTGGCCAAGCCGCGGCACCCGAGAGCGGCCGCAAGGACAGATCGAGCCAACGTAAATCTGAACGTTTTCGACTCATTCATGATAGCAGACTAGCAAGGGCCCCGGCCGTCCTACATCCAACTGGAGCTTATGTCCAATCGGCGCCTTCACCCAAAGAAGTCACGCGGGCGAAGAACTCAATGACTTTCGCGAGCAAGCTGATGTGCAACATGAGCGTCTCCTTCGAACGAGTAGATAAGGAACCCTCGGGAAGGGGCACGCCTCGCTATGGCGCACCTGACGCTCCGCTCTCAGTTGTCCGCTCGTCTCCGCTGATCCTGACCAGCATCCCTGCACCAACGAAGACCGGGGCCGCCTGCCGTTTTTTCCTTTCTGAAAGAAGGGTGGTCCCGCTCACACCTTCATTCCTGCATTCCTGCGTTTGGACGCCGACGGGCCCGGCATCCCTTGAACGACGAGATGCGGCGGGCCCGCTGAATTTTGTTGCTACGACCTAACTGGGGCGCCGGGCCTCCGCCCAGCGGTTGGTCGCGTCGAGCACCGCGAATACTGCGGCGCGCTCCGCGCTCTCTTTGATCTCGGCCGTACCCATGAGCAATACCGCTTCACGTCCACCGAGCCCCTGCACCGCCACCATCACGAACTCGCGGTCGAACGCCTCGACGATCTTGGACCCTTCGAGCGCCACCGAGTTGTCCGCCAGCAGCTGGTCGAGCGCCGAAACCGCCGCCCGGGCCGCCGCCTCTACCCGGCTCCGCGGGGTGTCCGAGCTTTCCTCTTCGGCCACCGCCCTGGTCTCCCCGAATCCCAGCGTCACCTGGATCGAAATCCGGTGCGGCCGCTTGCCCGGTGCCACGGTGAGCGAGTCGAACAGCGCGGCGCGCCGCATCGAGCGCTCCCGTACCGCGTCTCTTTCCAGCGCCTCGATGGGCCGGACTTCGGCGGTCTGGGCAATGCTGATTTTGCGATGATCTACCTTGAGCCCGAGCTGGGCCAGGAGAGCGGACTCTATATTGCGGACCAGCTGCTTCGCTTGCAAGCCCGACTGGGCCAGAATATGGACCTCGCTGACCTCCCCGAGCGGGGTGGTCACCACCCGGGCCGAAAGCACCCCTTCCAGGCTGGTGAGCAGTTGCTCAGCCCGGCGAACCCCCCACGGATCCGGCGGGCTCTCCAACGGAGCCGAACGCAGGGAGGCATCGGGTTGGCGGATCGGGGTCGAGGACAAGATCCAGCTATCCTTTCGTGCGGTTTCAGGCGACCGCGTTACGTCCGTTGGCCTTCGCGTGGTACAGTGCGCGATCGGCCAGCACAAGTAAATCCCCCTCGTGGGGTCGCCTCACGTCGTATTCGGCGACGCCGATACTGGCAGTCACCAGCCCGACCGGGTAGCCCAGCCGGCGCCCCACTCCTTCGATCCCGGCCCGGATCGCCTCGCCGACCCGATTGGCTCCCGCCAGGTCGGTCCGGTTGAGCAGGACCACGAACTCATCACCGCCGTAGCGTGCCGCCAGGTCCGAGGCGCGAATCGCGCTCTTCAGCTCGGTCGCCACCGCACGAAGCACCGCGTTCCCCGCCTCGTGCCCGTACTGATCGTTCACCAGCTTGAAGTGGTCCAGATCGATGAACAGGACCGCGAACCCCTCCAGGCTGCGCTTGCTTCGCTCGACCTCGTAACTCAGCCGGTCGTTCAGAACTTTGTACGCGGCGAGCCCGGTCAGGGTATCCACCGCCGCATCGCGCTGCGCCTCTTCGACCCGCCGAGCCTGGTAGGGTACACACTGCTTGAGTGATGCCCGGCCCATGGCCGCCGCCTGGGCGAACGCGGCGCAGGTCTCGAATCCGCAGGCCCGGCAGTCCCACGGCTTGCCGTGAGGACCCAGGCCGATCGCGGCGAGCACTTCATCCACCTGGGCCGTATCGGCCCGCACCAGTCGCGGCTGGATCTCGAAGATGGCTCCGTAGCTCGCGACTACTGCGTCGTCCACCACCGGCTGGCGGCTCCGCGGAGGCTCGCTGTTCTCCACGACCGAACGGCGCCAGAACAGCTCTTCACGCGGGCCCGAGAGCGGGTGATCCAGCCATCCCTCGTGGGCCAGCAGATCGACGAACCCCAGGTCGAGCCGGTCTATCACGACCGCGCGGGACAGACCGCGCAGCTCACCCAATCCCCGCAGCTTCCGGAACCGCTTGCTCGAGTGCCGAGATTCTTCCAGCAGCGAGAGCGGTATCCCGCCCGCCAGGCTCAGGTAGCGACGATGTTCCGCGGGGACCCGGGCGTAGTGTGCGGGCTGCGCGAGGGGGCTCACACCGCGGAGCCGGAACAGCTGCTCCAGGTCCTGGAAGGTGATCGCCGAATCGAGCTCCTCGCGCCCGGCAGGCGGGCACACACCGGCGTATACCACCTCCAGCCCTTCGCCCCACTGCGCCCGCAGGTACCTCGCCTCCGCCAGCGCGGGCAACGTCACCGGCGCGAGATAGGGAACCAGTTCCGGATAGTCTCTCCGGATCGCCTCCACCACCACCGGGTCGGTGGAGCGGATCATGGTGCCCCAGTTTTCCTCACGCCACAGCCTCAAGTACTCCGAGGCGACCAACTCGTCTCCCACTACCCCGCGGGTCACCAGACGGAACCCGGCGGAGTAGCATGCGTTCACGATTTGCTCCGGCGCCGCCGGGTAGAAGTACGCCACGGCCTCCGGACTCAGGATCAGCGCGCCGTCGCCTCTCGTGGCGACCGCGATGGCGCGACCCAATTCACCAGTGACTTCAATCGCGTGATGCGGGCAAGCGGGAACGCAGAGCCCGCACCGAATGCAGCTCTCGTCTACGATGCGCACCAGTGGATCCTGCACCTCGACGGCGCCGGTCGGGCACACGCGTACGCAGGCCAGGCACGTAACGCAGGCCGCCGGGTCAATCGAGAAAATCACTGTGCTAAACCCTGGTGCTGGATCGGAAAAATCCCGGGTTGCCGAATATGCGCCTCCAGGACATAACTGTCAAGAATCGTGAGCACGCAAATCCCAGTTCCCGCAGAACTTAGCTCGTTGACCTACTCCAAATTGTAAGCCTTGATTTTTCGGTACAGCGTGCGTTCGCCTATGCCCAGAACCTCTGCCGCTTTACGGCGATTTCCTCGGAACTGAGTAAGCGCCGCAGCGATAGCGGCTTTTTCGACCTCGGCCATGGTCATCCCCGGCCGGTAGACGACTTCCCCCTGTTCTTCCGGCTCAGATTCCGGCAAGACGTCTGCCACGGAGCTGCTTTGGCCAAGTTCAATAACCTGAACACGTTGCGGCCTATCGTCCAAACGGCGCCTCATTTCCTCGACCTGGAGGCGTAAGTCCATGAGACTCCGTAGGATAAACTCCAATTCCTGGGTTGGCAGATCGCGACCTGTTGCTCCAATCCGCACGGGAAGCATCCGGCCAGCCCCCTCCAGGATGTCGGCTGGGATGTCGGATGCCCGGATCTCCCGACCCGGGGCGAGCACCACCATGGACTCGATGAGATTCCGCAGCTGGCGCACGTTGCCGGGCCAGGGGCCTTCGATCAGGAGGCTCATCGCCTCGGGAGTCATGCCGCGGAAGGGACGGTCGTGGGCCCGGGAGAACTCGCGGATGAAGCGTTTGACCAGAACCGGGATGTCGCTCGCGCCGCTCGCGCAGCGGCGGGAGATAGATGTTCAGGACATTGAGCCGGTAATACAGATCGTCCCGGAATTCCCCCAGTGCTACGAGCTCCTTGAGGCTCCGGTTGGTGGCGGCGAGCACCCGAACGTCTACCTTGATCGGCTGAACGCCTCCCACCCGAAAGAATGTCCGCGTCTCCAGCACCCGCAGCAGCTTCACCTGCACGGTGGCCGAGATCTCGCTGATCTCGTCGAGGAAGATGGTGCCAGTGTCGGCCAGCTCGAAGCGACCCAGCCTGCGCTCCGCCGCACCGGTGAAGGCGCCCTTTTCGTGGCCGAACAGCTCCGACTCAAGCAGGGTCTCGGGTAGTGCGGCGCAGTTGACCGGAATGAACGGCTTCCCTCGCCGGGGCGAGAGATCGTGGATCGCCTTCGCGACCAGTTCCTTCCCGGTGCCGGATTCTCCCTGGATCAGTACGGTGCTGGAGACCGGAGCCATCTGTTCGATCCGGACCAGCAACTCCTGGATGGCGGCACTCTCTCCCGATATGCCGGTACGCTGCTGCAGTTGGCGCCGGTCCACCAGGCGCTCGATGAGTGCCACGGTATCGGGCGGGTTGATCGGCTTGACCGCGACTTCGGTGACGTCGAGACCCAGTCCCTCTCGGTCAGTCTGGGCGGGATCGGTAGGCTCGAGCAGCGCCAGGGTCGAGACCTCCGCGTCCCGCGCCTGTGCCACCAGCTGCTTGGGCCTGGGAGTCGTGGACCGCACCGGTGAGCACCAGCAAGTCGGGGTGCTCCTTCCGCAATGCTCCTCGCCCATCGTCCATCGGCGAGATCATCACAGTGCGATACTGGGCAGCCTCGAGCGCGGCGTTGAGTCGTACCGCCGATTCGAGGTCGTCCATGGTGATGAGAATCTTGGAGGCCATCTATCTCAGAGATTTCAAATTGAAGATTTCAGATTGAAGATTCGTGATCCCCGGATCGGCGCGCGTCGAATCGCAATCGGCAATCGGCAATTACCGGTGGTCCGTCGCAATCCCCCGAATCAGCTGAACTGCGTGTTCCACCAGATCATCGAGTACCGCCAAGCCGTCTCGCACACCGTTCGGACTTCCTGGCAGATTCACGATCAACGTTTTCCCTCTCACGCCGGCGAGGCCGCGAGCGAGCGCGGCGCGATGAAAGCCGGGGTAGGCCGTCATCCGAAGCGCCTCGGCGATGCCCGGCGCTTCCCGCTCGAGGACGCGCTTGGTGGCTTCCGGGGTAACGTCACGCGGGCTCAGCCCGGTACCGCCAGTCGTGAGGATCAGGTCGGCCTGGTCACGATCGGCCCATTGCGTGAGTGTCGCGGCGATGCGATCGGACTCATCGGGGACAAGATCCCGGGTTGTTACTCCAAATCCCCGTTGTCTTAGCCCAGTCGGCGATTGCATCACCCGATGTGTCGGCCCTTTGCCCGCGCGAACCGGCATCGGAGATCGTCAGAACGGCGACAGCGGAATAGGTCAGGGCGGTCGCCGCCGTGACCGCCTGCCGCCGTACCGCCTACTTCTTCACACTCCCATCGGTATAAAACGGCTTCTTCACCACCTCCGCCGGCTGCTTCTCGCCGCGGATTTCTACTTCGAACCGGGTTCCGGCTTTCGCCGCGGCAGCCGGGAGATAAGTGGTACCAATCGGGATGCCGAGCGACGGACTCATGGTGCCGCTCCGCACCAGGTCAACCTGCTGGCCACCATGCCAGACCGGAAAGCCGTGCCGCGGGACGCTGCGCTCCAGCATCCGGAATCCCACCAGCTTGCGTTGCAGCCCCTGAAGCTTCTGCACCCGCAGCGCCTGGTCGCCCACGAAAGGGGCGCCCTTGTCGAGCTTCACCACCCAGCCCAAGCCTGCTTCGAGCGGTGAGGTAGTGTCGTCGATGTCGTTTCCGTATAGCGCGTAGCCGACCTCGAGTCGCAGGGTATCGCGGGCACCCAGGCCGATCGGCGTGGCTTTTCCAGGGCCGGTCAGAGCATCCCAGATTGCCCGAACATCCTCGGACCGGCAGTACAGCTCGAAACCATCTTCTCCGGTGTATCCGGTCCGCGAGATGAAGCATCCCTTCCCCGCCACCTTCCCGATGGCGAAGCGATAGTACCCGATGTCCCCCAGGTTCTGGTCGGTGATCGGCGCGAGCAGTTTCTCGGACACGGGCCCCTGAAGCGCAACCAGCCCGACTTCATCGGAGATATTCCGGAGCCGCACGTTGCCACCCTTGACCTTCTGCGCGACGAGGTGCTCCCAGTCCTTCTCGATGTTGGCCGCATTGACGACCAGCATCACCTTGTCTTCAAACCGGTAAACCGTGCAGTCGTCGATGATGGTCCCCTGGTCGTTGAGCAGGGTGGAGTACTGCACCTGTCCGGTCTCCAGCGCGCCCACATCATTCGAGGTGACGCGATTGACGAACCCGTTGCGGTCGGGGCCGGTCACTTCGAATTCACCCATGTGGCAGACATCAAAAATTCCCGCGTGCTCCCGGACCGCCTTGTGCTCGGCCAGGATTCCCGGAGGGGTATTGCACCGGCATTTCCCACCCAGCGAACGGCACCAGCCGGGCGAGGAGCTCACGGTGCACGTCGTAGAGCGGGGTGCGTTTCAGGGTTGTGGTGTCAGACATTTCGGTTCCGTGGTCAGGTAAGCGGTAAGCGGTAAGCGGTGAGCGGGCGGGATTGCAGAGGTCAGTTGTTTGCAAGAACTCAAGCACTCCTGCCCGCTGACTGCTCACTGCTCACCGCTCACGGTTTCTCTCCCATCAGCATTGCCAGCAAAGCCTTCTGCACGTGCAAACGGTTCTCTGCTTCGTCCCATACCTTGGACTGCGGACCGTCGATCACGCCCTCGGTGACTTCCTCTCCCCGGTGAGCGGGAAGGCAGTGAAGGAAGATCGCGTTGGGTTGGGCCAGGGCCATCAACTCCTCATCCACCGTGTAGCCCTGGAAGGCCAGCGCCCTCGTTTCGGCCTCGCCCTCCTGCCCCATTGAGGCCCAGACGTCGGTGGTGATCACGTCGGCTCCCTCGGCGGCTTCTTCCGGAAGCTCGGTAATGAGAATGTTGGTGAGCTTGCTGTTCCGCTCGAAGAGCTCGTGATCCGGCTCGTAGCCCTCCGGACAGGCGAGGCGCAGCTCGAAGCCCAGTACACCGGCCGCATCCATCCAGCTATTCGCCATGTTGTTTCCATCGCCGATCCAGGCGACCGACTTGCCATTCCATCCGCCGAGGCATTCCTGCACCGTCATCAGATCGGCGAGCACCTGACAGGGGTGCTGCAGGTCGGTCAAACCGTTGATCACCGGGACGTCGGCGTAGCGGGCCAGCTCGACCACGTCGGCCTGGGCAAAGGTCCTGATCATGATTCCGTGGACATACCGGGAGAGGACCCGGGCCATGTCCTTGATGGGCTCGCCGCGACCCAGCTGGATGTCCCGGGCCGAAAGGAAAACCGCCTGGCCACCGAGCTGGTGGGCTCCCACTTCGAAGGACACCCGGGTTCGGGTGGAGCTCTTGGCGAAGACCATCGCAAGGGTCTGCCCTTCGAGCGGCCGGTTGCGGTACTTCCCGCTCTTCATCTGCCCGGCAAGGTCAAAGAGCTAGGAGAGTTCGGTTTTCGAGAGGTCGGGAATCGCCAGGAAGTCGCGTTTGGGCATGCCGTGCAGCGTGGAGAGGGGGTCCGCCAATTTGGCAGAGGAAGGTAATGGGTACCGAAGGGTCCGGGGCAGGTGCCCTTTGGGCAGATGACTCTTGACCATGACCGGCTTAGGGTTAGACAACTTCGGAGAGTAGCATGCAACCCTTCGACCCCGCCGCCTTCGTCCTGATCACCGCCCTGATCGGCGGGGTGATCCTGCTTGCGAGCGCGGTATCCGGGCTCCTCGAAAAGACCAGCATCCCCCACGTCGCGGTCTTCCTGCTTCTGGGGTTGCTGCTTGGACCTCACGGGCTGGGATTGGTGGACTTCGGAATGCGCTCAGGTGCGCTGGGTGCCGTGGCCACGCTCAGCCTCGTGCTGGTGCTCTTCACCGACGCCCTCGGCATCAATCCCCAGGCGCTTCGCCAGCATCTCGGAGTGGCTGCGGTTCTGCTGGGGCCAGGCACCGTTCTCACCGCCGCGATCATCGGACTGGCCGCAGCGTTACTGCTCGGCGTCGGTCCAGCACAGGCCGCCGTGCTCGGCGCGGCCCTCGCCTCAACCGATCCGGTCATGATGCGCGGGCTGATCCGCCGGCCCGGAGTCCGGCCAGCGACGAGAACGGCACTCGGGATCGAGAGCGGCCTGAACGACGCGGTTCTGTTGCCGATCGTCGTGATCGCGATGGCCTTCATGCGGGAGGCGGCTCCGACCATCGGGCAGGTGAGCCGAGTGGCGCTGGACGTGCTCGTGCTGGGACCGGCCGCCGGTGTGGCGACCGGATATCTCGCGGTGCGGCTCCTCGAAGCAGTGAGAGGCCGCTACGGGATTCGGCGAGACTACGAGTCGATGTACGTGCTGGGTGTCGCGTTCACCGCATTCGCGATCGCCGAATCACTCCACGCCAGTGGCTTCATGGCAGCCTTTGCCGCTGGGCTTACCATAGACCTGCTGGATGTGGAGCTGTGTGACTGCTTCCACGATTACGGGGAAGCCACGTCCACGATGCTACTGCTGTTCACCTTCGTTCTGCTGGGGCTGTCGCTCATCTGGACCGGCCTCTCGATCATGTCGGCGCAGACCCTGGCGTTCGCGGTATTGGCGCTGGTGGCGCGGTCGCTGGTTCTGCTCGTAGCCCTTCCACGCAACGCCGTGGACCCGAGAGCCGGAAGCTCGTCGTGTGGTTCGGCCCGCGCGGGCTGAGCTCGCTGCTTCTCGTGCTGCTTCCGATTTTCACGGGGATCGAGGGGAGCAGTCATTGTTCGCGCCGGTCGCCACCGTGGTGCTGCTCTCCGTCGTGGTGCACGGAGGGATGCTGGCCCTCTGGATTCGCAAGCTGGAACCTGCGCAGGTGAGCGCGGCGACCGAAAGTCAGGAGACACCTCTCGTCGCCCATTCGGAGCTGATCACCTTCGACGAGATAAAGCGGCTGGATGCGGCGGGAATTCCTTATCGTCTGCTCGATGTCCGTTCGGTGGGCAGCTATGCAGGTTCCGACATCACGGCGCGCGGGTCGGTGCGGGTTGATCCCGATCGCCCGGTCGAGAGTGCCGCGGAGCTGGCGCTCCCCAAACACGATTGGCTGGTGGCCTACTGTGCCTGAAGGAACGAAGCCACAAGCACCCGTGTGGTGCGAGAGCTGAAGCAGGCCGGATGGACCAGGGCGAGAGCACTGGTGGGTGGATGGGGGAAATGGGTGGAGCTGGGGCTGCCGGTCGAGGCCAAGGATTCCCCCGATTCCAAATCGCGGGCCGGCAGTGCGTGGCTGCGGCGCGCGAGTGAGAGTACTGAGGATTAGGCGAATGTTCCCGCGATTTAAATCGCGGCTCGGCAGAGCGTCACTGCGCGACGCGTGCCCTCCGGGTCAGCTCTTTAGTCTCCGAATCAAGCCGGGGCTCCAGCGGCAACACCATTTCTCCGCGGCGGTTGGTCACCTCCGCCGCCTCGTCGTACGCCGAAAAAAAGCGCGCCGGATCACACATCGCGCTGATCAGTACAGGGCGGCCGTGCACATTTTCCACCGCCTGTCCGATGCGCCAGCCGACGGTGTACCAAGGCCTGAATGCCGAAGTAGGCCGTGCGCGTCCGGTCAGAGAGTCCGCCTTCAAGCGGCCATCGAGCGCGTCCGTGAAGACCTCCAGCTCGGCTCGGTCCTGAGCAAAGTTGGCCACGTCCCGGTCCGCGGCGCCCGGGTGGCGGAGTCGCTGGTGGCCTGAGGATGGACATCCGGCCCTCCAGCTGCGGCCAGCATCGCCAGGCCTTCGCCCAGGGCGCTGGCCCACATGCGGGCATCACGCACTTCGGATGAAATCGTGTCGGAGACCTCGTGGCAGGCCGCGGCGATACCGACGTGATGCAGCTCATGCGCCATGGTGTTCTCCACCTGTTCCGCGCGTTCAGCGGATTCACGTAGAGGAAGATCGCCCGGGTGCCGTCGAGATCGAACACGAAGCTGTTGGTTCGCGGTTTGATTTCGAGGAAGAGCGGGCTTTGAGCGGAGTTCCAGCCGGCAGGTAGGCCAGGGCGCGAGTGGCCGCCGACCGGGGATCGAGTCGGTGGAGCTGCCCGAGGGCCCTCGCAAGGCTTTGGGTCCGCGCCTTGAGCGAGTCGGATTTCAGAAATGCCTGGAAGTCGGCGTCGCTGAATTGCCGGCCCATCGCGGCTTCACGTTTCTTCAGGGCCCGATATCCCTCGGTAGCGAAGAGGCGTTCCCAGTCATCGGCGCAATCGGGCGGCCTGCTACCCGGGCTTCCAGGATGGCGAGCGCTGATCGGCCTCATCAGTGACCAGCTCGACCTGAACGTTGGAAGCGAAGACCCGGAAGTTCCTTGGGCATATGCCGCCTCCGCGACACCAATCAGCAACGCGATCAGGAGTCGAGCGGAAACCTGCATGGCTGGAATCTCCGGGAGCGGTCGTCTCGGGCACCTGGCAACCCTTGAGAGACATTGGTACTGCAGAAAGGGTTGGCCGGTCCTGGTGCCTCACCCTCAGCGCGCTCCCAGCGCCCGCGCCGCGCGCGCGTAGTCCTTCTGCTTGACCCACAGGATCATGCCGTAGCGCTTCCCTGCCGTCACGGCGTCCGCCGCGACGACGTTGATCCGCTTGGCGCCGAGCTTATCGAGCTGGCGCGACACGGCCCCACCCGGTCGTCGCCCTGAATGACGAATCCCTTCTTGACCTTGCTCAATCGCCATCCATTGCGCCGGGCGACACGGCGCAGCCCTGCCAGATCATCGGTAACCAGGTCTATCTGAGCCTTTCCTCCGCGCCCGGGGAAGGCGGAGAACGCCTGCAGGTTGACGTTGGCGCGCCGCAGCGCTGCCAGTACGCCGCCGCCCTGTCCGGCGCGATTAGGAACCATCACATAGGCGTAGCTGACTTTCTTCACGCGATCCGCCATACGACCTCCTCGGGTTCAGGGTCTCGGTTCCTTCGTGAGCCGCTGCAGTCCGGCGCGCGCCTCGGCAACATAGGGCTGCAGCTCCGGATCGGCATGGCGCCAAGTGTCCACGACGCGCTGGAAGAGCGTGATCCCCAGCTCGCGCTCGCCCAAACGCTCGGCGAGCTGTGCCCGCTCGAGCGCGGCGAGGACGAAGAACGGACTCGGCGCTGTCCAGCGCCACCGGTCGAGCAGATCGGCCGCGGCTTGGTCATTGCCCGTAGCAGCGAGCAACCCGGCCTGGGTGAGCTTCTGGTGGAAGCAGGAGATGGTCACCAGACAGAGTGTATCGGGCAGGCTCTCGAGAGCCCGCAGTGCACTCGTGGAGTCTCCCTTGAGCAGCAACAGGTAGGCTTCTCCCGCGCGGGCTTTGTACTTGGCCCTGAGTCTTGAGCCTAGACCACGGGACTCTCGCGAGCATTCCCGACGCCTGAGCAATGAACTTCCGCAGTCCAAGTGTGTCGCCACGGGCAAGCAACAGCGGCAACGCGGTCAACGGCCAGGTGCGGAACCATGCAGCTGCGGTAGCCGCCTTTGTTGTGTCCAGCAGCGTGATATCGAGAAACGGATCCGAAAACAAGGCATATGGCATCGTGTCGGGACGCGCGATCCGCGGCGCGTAGACCGCGTATGACTCCCGCACATGCCCACGGAACAGGAGCATCGTCGCGAGGTAGTTGGGCCACATCAGCGAATCAGTCACCCACGGCTCAGAGTCGCCGCGGTGGCCGCCGGCGGCCAGACGGCGAAGCACCTGAACTGCCAACTCGGCCGAATCCGACGAGGCCCCCAGCGTCTCGAGTCCCGCTCGGAAGAGCGGGGTGAGTTGAGCTGTGTCTACCAGTTCGGCCACGCTGATCTTTCCCGATCGCTCGGCCTCAAGCAGCGCGGCCGTGAGCAGCAACGAGGGTGCGTTCCCGTCCGTGGAACCAAGGAGAGGATAGGGTCGGGTGTAGCGCCGGGCCAAGTCGGGACCGCCGATCTCCATCGCAAGTTGTATCGTGTGTTCGTAGGCCGGGGAGAATCCGGAATCCAGGGCGATCGCCCGGTCAAAGGCGTCGAGGACCTCAGCCGGTGTGATCAGCGGTTGGCCAAAGTGATATCGCGCCTCGCCGACACTCTGCCATACCTCGGGGTCCCCCGGATATCTGCGCGCCGCCGTGTCGAGCGCCGCGAAGAGTCGGCGGTGCATGGTGAAGAACGTCGTGTCCTCGTCATTCAGCGCCAATTCAAGCGAGTCGGCAAGTAGGAGCAGGCTGTCCCGCGGGCTGAGACCCTGGTTCAGGGCTGCCGCCTTCAGACCGTACGCGCCTGCCAACTCGAAGCGCTTCCTGGTAGAAGGTGTCCAGCCAAGGACCAGGAACATGCGCCGGTAGGCCAAGGCAAACCCGCTGTCCAGCTCGGTGGCGCGGCTGTAGTGCACCAGGGCCGAGTCCCACAGGCCATGGCGATACAGCTGCTCGCCTTGCAGATACTCCTTCAAGGCGGGAAGAGAAACCCCGCCGAAGGGAGTTTTCCGAACGGCAGCGACCGCGCGATCACTCCCAAGCTGCCGCAGCACTGCGAGCGCGAGCGAGTCGGCACAGCGGTCAATTCCTGCCGTGTCTCCCCGGATCTCGACCTCGACAGGCGGTGTGCCCGCTGACAGGTTCAGCAGCGCCGCTCTGAGGCGCACCGAGTCGCGCCCGCCCATGAGGACCGATCCGAAGACCACCAGCCCAGCTCCCGTCGCCCGCCCCAGGGCCTCGGCGGAGGCTCGGTCGGATCGGCCACTCCAGTTCCGCACGAACCTGGTAGGCGGCACGGTTTGGAGGGCCCCGGCTCCATCCAGACTGCGTGAGAGGTAGTCCACCAGCCCTTCCCGCCATGATTCGAGCGGCTCGCCTCGGACATCGAAAGGCGCGACAGCTAGAAGATTCGGATCAAGGTCCTTTGGCGGCCGGTGAACCAGGCGCCAGACCGAGGCCCCAATGGCGACTAGGGCAAGGGTGACCACGATCGGCCGCCATCGCTTCCTCGGTTCAGCGGGTGGACGGAGGGGTGGGTGCGGCGCTGCCGCCTGCGCCGCCGGACTCAGTGCGGCCGCAAATGCGCCGACCGTTGGGAACCGATCGGCCGGTTGTTTAGCGAGCGCTCGGCGGATTGCCGCCTCGATCCCGCCCGACACTGTGGCCCGCACCGCCCGCAGCGGCGGCACCGGATCCAGCGCATGGCGGGCCCGCACCTCTTGAGGGTTCCTGCCCAGAAACGGCGGATGGCCCGCCAGCAGCTCATACAGCACACACCCCAGGCTGTACTGATCCGTCCGTCCATCCAACTCGGCGTCCCCCGCTGCCTGCTCCGGGCTCATGTAGTCCGGAGTTCCGACCGCGAGACCCGTTTCCGTAAAGTCTGGTCCCGCCCGCTTGCTCCACCGCCCGCGCGATGCCGAAATCGGCCACGACCGCATGGCTGCCCGAGAGCAGGATGTTTTCCGGCTTGATGTCGCGATGAATCAGTCCATGCTGGTGGGCATACTCCAGCGCGTCGGCTACCTCCCGCGTGATGCGGACCGCGTCTTCGAGCGAGAGCTGACGCTCCCGGTCCAGCCGATCTCGCAGCGACTCACCCTCCACGAACGGCATGACGTAGAACAGAAACTCAGCGGCAGGGCGGCCGGCGGCTCGGCGGCTAGGCTCACCGAGCCGGAATCGTAGAGTGGCAGGATGTGGGGATGCTGTAGATTCGCTGTCAGCTGGATCTCGCGGAGGAACCGCTCACTGCCGAGTGCCGCGGCCAGCTCGGGTCGCAGCACCTTGATCGCGACCGGCCGAGCGTGCTTGAGATCCTGGGCAAGGTAGACCGTCGCCATCCCACCGCGACCGAGCTCGCGCTCAATCGTGTAGCGGCCGACGAAGGCAGACTGGAGTCTTTCGAGGACCTCCGGCAAGTCTCCTGATTTCAACGGGAATGCTGGAAAGCTACAGCCCTGCCAGCCTCAGCGCCGAATGACCACCCCCGGCCGCGCCCCGGTTGCCGCGCCGTTCTCGAACACAGGGATGCCATTCACCCACACCGCCACAATCCCGGTCGAGAGTTCGTGCGGCTTCTCCGTCGTCGCATTATCAATCACTGTGCTCGGGTCAAACAACACCATGTCGGCTGCGAGCCCCTGCGCGATACGACCACGATCGGTGAACCCCATGTGTTCGGCCGCGAGAGCAGTCGCCTTGTGAACCGCTTCGGCCAGCGACAGGACGTTTCTCTCCCTCACGTACCGGCCGAGGATTCTAGGATAGGTGCCGAAGCCGCGCGGGTGCCCGCCGTCGAGCTCGCCGTCGGTGCAGAAATTAGTGTGCGGCCAGCGCATCAGCCGCTCGATGTCAGGCTCGGTCATGCTGGTGCCGATGACACTCTCGTTGACACTGCCGTGCTCCTTCTCCAACTGGTGAATTCGCCGCACCAGCTCGATCAGCGCCGTCACCGAATCGACGCCGAGCTCCTTCGCCGCATAGGCTACGGTTCGTCCTTGGAAGGCCGGCGTGGGTTCGTAGTGGTCGAGCAGCAATCCTTCCGGCGTTGACACCTGGGTCACCGCGAATTCGGCAGCCTTGCGATCCTCGTAGTCCCGGTCGGGGAACAGCACGGTCAGGGTGGAGTGCCAGTATGGGTAGGGATAGATGTCGGCACTGATTTTACCCCGGATGCGCGCGCCGCGTCCATGACGCCCACCAGGCTGTCCGCCTTTCCCCACAGGTCTCGCATCGCGAGCTTGATGTGCGACACCTGCACCGGCATGCCGGTTTCCCGCCCAATCGTGATCAATTCATCCAGAGCCTTCCAGAAGTATCGGTCCTCGCTCCGCATATGGCTGATGTACCGGCCTTTGTACCCCGCGGCCACTCGCGCCAGGGCGAGCACTTCTGAAGGAGCCGAGTAGATCCCGGGGTCGTATTCGAGACCGGTGGAGAGGCCGAGCGCTCCGGCGACCATTTCCTGCCGTAGGATGTAAGCCATCCGCCCCACTTCCTCGGCGGTCGCCTCGCGCTGGAAATTCGCGCCCATGACGATCTGCCGGATGGTATTGTGGCCGGCGTAGGACGCGACATTCACCGCGACCGGATTCTTCTCCAATCCAGTGAAGAAGTCGCGCAGCGGATAGACCTCGCCGCCGTCCTGCCCCACGACAACAGTGGTGATTCCCTGACTTACCGAGCCCAGCGCATCGGGATGCTCACGCTCCCCTTTGTCGATCTCGCTGAATCCCTCGTCGGCGTGGCTGTGGGTGTCGATAAAACCGGGAGCGACGGCCAAGCCGTGGGCTTCGACGACTGGCTCTCCACTGTTCGGCTTGAGGTCACCCACCTCTTGGATCTTGCCGTCTCGAACCCGGACGCTTCCCCGGACTGGCTCCGAACCTGTTCCATCGTAGATCAGGGCATCTCGGATCAGGAATGCGGCTGGTGATTTGGGCGCGGCCTGGGCCGCAAGGCACAGCGGAAGGAGGCCAGCCACCATGATTCCGTGGCCGGCGGAGCGGAGCAGTTGTGATTTCATGCCTCAACGATACCGAGAAATTTGACGGGTGCGAAGGGCCGGGTACCTTCTTCGCACCCCCAATCGAACTGGAGAGGTTGATGCGGCACCTTCACCGAGTCATGACGCTGTTTGCCGCGCTTTCGATCATACCCGCGCTGGCGTCGGCCCAGACCATCTTCGTCCATGCCGCCCGCATGCTGAATGTGCGGACCGGACAGATCGAGAGCCCCGCCACCGTGGTCATCTCGGGTGACCGCATCCAGGCCGTTCGCGCGGAGGCGCCGGCCGACGCCAAGGTGATCGAGCTGGGAGACGTGACGCTTCTCCCCGGTCTCACCGACATGCACGTCCATCTGACCGGCGATCTCGAAGGAGATTGGGTTCATCGTGACGTCACCGAGACTGCGGTGGACGCGGCACTCCGCGGTGTCGTGAACGCCCGAAAGACGTTGCTCGCCGGTTTCACTACGGTCCGGAACGTCGGCGCCCCGGGTGGTTCGGACGTGAGCCTGATGCACGCCATCGACGAGGGATGGGTCATCGGCCCGCGCATCGTACCCGCTCGAAGCGCCATCGGGATTACCGGTGGTCACTGCGATGTGACCGGCTACGCGCCAGGGATCGCGCAGCTGGGGCCGGAGGACGGGGTCGCGGACGGGATAGACCAGGCGCTCAAGGCCGTGCGCTACCAGATCAAGTACGGCGCCAAGGTCATCAAGATCTGCGCGACGGCCGGCGTGCTTTCCTTCGAGGGGCCGGTCGGGGCACAGCAACTTTCAGAAGACGAGATGAGGGCCATCGTGCAGGAGGCGGCCCGTCACGGTCTGAAGGTGGCCGCGCATGCCCACGGGACGGAGGGGATCCTGGCCGCGGTGCGAGCCGGGGTGGCCTCCATCGAACACGGCTCCATGCTCAATGACGAGGCCATCGCCCTGATGAAGCAGCGCGGGACCTACCTCGTTCCCACCGCCTACCTGCTTACGGCGGTCGATCCTGCCAAGATGCCGCCTGCGATCAAGGCGAAAATGGAGCAGATCATTCCCCTGGCGCAGGAGAGCCACCGCAAGGCGATTCGCGCCGGCGTGAAAATCGCCTTCGGCACCGACGCCGCGGTCTATCCTCATGGTGACAACGCCAAGGAGTTCGCGGTCCTGGTGGGCTACGGCATGAAGCCAATCGACGCGATCCGGACCGCCACACTCAACGCGGCCGATCTTCTTGGCGTCACCGACCGCGGCGAGATCGCCGCGGGGAAGCTGGCGGATCTGATCGCGGTACCTGGCAACCCGCTCAACGATGTGCACGTGCTGGAGCAGGTCCGCTTCGTGATGAAGGGTGGAGTCGTGGTGAAGCAGGAGTGAATCAGGGAGCAGTTCTCGGTACTCGGTACTCGGTATCTACACACGACTAAAGGATATATCTCCTCAAATCATCGTCATCGATGATCTTGGCCAGCTTCTGCCGCACCCGCTCGGCGTCGAACACGATGTGCTTCTCGGGATAGTTGGGCAGCTCGAACAGCACTTCATCCATCACTGTCGACATCACGGTGTGGAGCCGCCGGGCGCCGATGTTCTCCATCCGGTCGTTGGCCATGAACGCGAGCCGCGCGATCTCCCGCACGCCGTCGTCCGTCAATTCGAGTGTCGCCCCTTCGGCGGCCACCAGCGCCTGGTATTGCCGAGTGAGCGCGTTCTCCGGCTCGGTCATGATCCGGACGAAATCTTCCTCGGTAAGCGGCTGGAGCTCCACCCGGATCGGGAATCTTCCTTGTAACTCGGGAATGAGATCCGACGGCTTGGAGACATGGAACGCCCCAGCCGCGATGAACAGGATGTGGTCGGTTCGCACGTATCCGTAGCGGGTCTGAATCGTCGAGCCCTCGACGATGGGGAGCAGATCCCGCTGCACACCTTCGCGGGAGACGTCGGGCCCGGTCTGGGCCCGTTCACCTGCGATCTTGTCGATCTCGTCGATGAACAGGACACCGTGGTTCTCGACCCGGTCGAGCGCCTCATTCACCACGTCGTCCATGTCAACCAGCTTCTTGAGCTCTTCGTCCGCCAGGATCCTGCGCGCCTCGGGAAGCCGCACGGTACGCCGCTTCTTCCGCTTGGGCAGCATCTCCTGGAGCATCTCCATGAAGTTGATGTCCTGGCCTTCCATGCCCTGCGGCGGCTGCATCATCTCGAGCATGGGAAAGGCCTGCGGCGTCACATCTACCTCGACCTCACGGTCGTCGAGCTGCCCTTCCTTGAGCATCCGGCGCAGCTTCTCCCGAGAGCGCTGGTGCCGCTCCTCCTCCGGACTGGAGGGCTTCTCCTGTCGGGCCTGGCCGGCCGGGCCAACAACGAAGATGCCGGCGGATTCGGACCCTGCCGCTCCAGCCTTTCCCCCAGATTCCACCTTGGCTGGCGGCGGCGGGAGGAGAATATCCAGCAGCCGTTCGTCTGCCCGCTGCTCGGCGATGGGGAAGACATCATCCTCCCGCTCGGTCCGCACCATGCTGATCGCGGCATCCACCAGATCGCGGATCATGGATTCCGCGTCCCGTCCCACGTAACCCACCTCGGTGAACTTCGAGGCTTCGACCTTGATGAACGGCGCGCCTGCGAGCCGAGCCAGCCGGCGCGCGATCTCGGTCTTCCCCACCCCGGTAGGGCCGATGAGGATGATGTTGTAGGGGGTGATCTCGTCCCGGATGGACTCCGGGGTCTGGGACCGGCGCCAGCGATTCCTGATGGCGATCGCGACTGCGCGCTTAGCGGCTTGCTGCCCCACAATGTAGCGATCCAACTCCGCCACAATCTGCGCCGGGGGCAACTCCTCGAGCCAGGGTGGCTGGGGAGGCGGTTCCTCGGCCTGGGGGATGGGGAGTACGTCGGTCATGAGAGGTTCGACAACTGGCTATTAGCCCTAGGTTAGCATTGCTGCTGGCATGGGAAATCTAAAGCTAACAGCTAATAGCTAGCGCTCCTACAATTCCAGAATCGTCAGGTTGCGATTGGTAAAAACACAAATATCGGCCGCGATCTCCAGCGACCGCTGCACCACGTCACGCGCTGAAAGCGTCGGATCGGGAGCCAGCGCTCGTGCTGCCGCCAAGGCATAGTTGCCCCCCGAGCCGATCGCCAGAATACCGTCATCAGGCTCGATCAATTCTCCCGCGCCACTCAGCAGAAAGGTGTGTTCCAGGTCCGCCACGATCAGGAGTGCCTCCAGCCTCCGCAGCACCCGATCGCCTCTCCAGTCCTTCGCGAGCTCGACCGAGGCGCGAGGCAAGTTGCCGGGGTAGCGATCGAGCTTCTCCTCGAATTTCTCATACAGCGTGATCGCATCGGCCACCGATCCCGCGAATCCTGCCAGGACTTTCCCTCCCTTGAGGGCCCTGATCTTGTTGGCCTGCGCTTTGACGATGGTATCCCCGATGGACACCTGACCGTCTCCGCCCATGGCGACTTTGCCGCCCTTGCGGAGGGCGAGGATGGTGGTGGCGTGGTGCGTCATGAGTCTTGGGTCGTGGGTCATGAGTCTTGGGTCATAGAGTCGCGAATCTCTACTCCGTGTTCGGTTTACGGCTGTTCAGAGATCGGGATTGCGGCTCCTGACCGGTCTTTTGACCCACGACTCATGACCCACGACCCAAGACTCACGACCGTGACACTCTGACACCTGACACCTACGCTCTAGGATGCGCCTGCTGATACACCTGCTTCAGCCGCTCGACGCTGGTGTGGGTGTAGATCTGAGTCGTGCTCAGGCTCGAGTGACCCAGCAGCTCCTGCACCGCCCGAAGATCGGCCCCCGCATCCAGCAGATGCGTGGCGAAGGTGTGGCGCAGGGAGTGCACCCGCAAGCCATCGCCGCCGACGGTTTCAAACGCCCGATGGATCAGGCGCTGTACGCTGCGCGGAGTGAGCCGCCGTCCACCACGACCCACGAAAACCGCCTGCCGGTCGGCACCGGGGAGCCGCACCGGAGCCTGTCGCGCCTCAAGGTACCTCCGGAGCGCACGACTCGCCCGATTCCCTACCGGGACGATGCGTTCCTTCCTCCCCTTGCCGCGCAGCTTCACCTGATCGCTCAACAGGTCAAGGTCATCGAGATTGAGCCCGGTGAGCTCCGACAGGCGAGGCCCACTGGAGTAGAACAGCTCCAGCATGGCGAGGTCCCGCAAAGCGGCGAATTGATCATCGCTGGCTCGCGCCTCCATCGCCTCGAACAGCGTCTCGGTCCGTGAGCGGTCGAGATAGGTCGGGAGCTTCCGGCCCAGCTTCGGGGCCTTCGCCGCACGGAGCAGCGGGCTCTCGATACCATGCTCGCGCTGCAGGTACCGGTAGAAGGCGCGAACCGCAGATAGCGCTCTCGCGATGGACCGCTTGGCCAGGCCACGCCGCTGCAATTCTCCGAGGAAGCCACGCGCTCCCAACCGATCCACCTTCTCCCACCGGAATCGCGAGCCATACTCCTTCAGGCAGTATTGCTCGAAGGCCTCGAGATCGCGCCCGTAGGCCCGTACCGTATTGGGCGACTGCTGGCGCTGCTTCTCGAGGTATTCGAGAAAGCTCCGAATCTGTTTGCGGCTCGGCGGCTCGGCGGCTCGGCGGCTCGGCAGGCTCATAGTTGAGATGACCACGTCTGGAAGTCTCGCCGTGCGCGTTCGACCAGGGCCTGCTTCCTCGCCTCTTTCCCATCCCGCCCCCCCTTCACCTTCTCGATGGGGTCGAGCAAGCCGAAATTCGCATTCATCGGCTGGAAGTGACGAGGATCTGCCTCTCGAAGGTAACGATAGAGGCCGCCCAGCATGGTGGTGACCGGCGGTACTGCGGATGGGAGACCGCGCAGGCGCCGCGCGAGATTGATCCCGGCGAGAAGACCGGTACCCAGTGATTCGGTGTACCCCTCGACACCGGTGAACTGGCCCGCGAAGAAGAGCAGGTCATCATCCTTCGCGGTAAGCGCAGGACCCAGGGAGGCGGGACTGTTCACGTAGGCGTTCCGGTGAATGCTTCCGTAACGCAGGAACTCACCCTGCTCCAGTCCGGGAATCATCCGGAAGACCCGCTGCTGTTCCGGGATCCTCAGCCGAGTCTGGAATCCGACCAGATTCCACATCTGCCCTGCCCGGTCTTCGCGGCGCAACTGCACCACCGCGTACGGCTCCCGGCCATTCCGGGGATCGCGCAAGCCGACCGGCTTCATGGGCCCGAAGCGCAGTGTCTCCGGACCGCGCCGAGCCATCTCCTCGATGGGGAGGCAGCCCTCGAAATAGGGGACCTTGTCAAAGTCGTGGCCGCTGAACTGGTCCGCCGAGACCAGTTCCGAGAGGAACGACTGCGTAGGCGTCCCGGTCGAGCGGCGCGTTGAGGTAGTCGTCTCCCTCACCCTTCCCGTATCGGGATAGCGCGTAGAGGCGCTCGTGGTCGAGGGATTCGGCCGAGACGATCGGAGCGATGGCGTCGTAGAATGCCAACGCGGTGCCGCCGAGTCGCTGGCTGATGCACTCCGCCAGCCGATCAGAGGTGAGGGGACCGGTCGCCACGATGCCGGGAGAGGGAAGGTCCGCGATTTCCCCACGGCGCACCGTCACCCGCGGATGCGCGGTCACCCGATGGTGCACTTCCTGAGAGAATTGGTCGCGATCTACCGCGAGCGCCGCCCCGGCCGGCACCCGGGCCAGGTCGGCGCACTGCAGTAGCAGGCTGCCCAAGTCGCGCAACTCGGCCTTGAGCAGACCGTGCGCGTTGGTGAGCTCGACCGATTTGAAGGAGTTGCTGCAGACCAGCTCGGCGAGACGATCAGTCTGATGGGCCGCGGTCCGGACTACGGGCCGCATCTCGCACAACGTGACGTCGATGCCTCGTTCGGCCAGGGCCCACGCTGCTTCGCAGCCGGCGAGGCCTCCACCGACTACGGTCGCGTTCACGTCGCGGCGGCCTCCTCGGCGTCCATCACGACTACTCGGTGCCGGCACCGGAGGCAGGTCAGGGTTTCCCCCTCTGCCTTGCTGATCTTCTTCTCCATCCCGACCCAACCGCAGCTCGGACATGTCTCGGGTACCGGACGATTCCAGGTGGAGAAATCACAAGCCGGATACCGCACGCATCCCCAGAAGGATTTGCCCCGCTTGGTGCGCCGCTCCGCCAGATCCCCTTCGAGACATTTGGGGCACTTCATCCCCAATGGCATCGAGCGCGTGCCCTTGCACTCCGGATAGCGAGTGCAGGCGAGAAACTCGCCGAAGCGGCCGGTCTTGATCACCATCGGCGCGCCGCACAACTGGCACTTTTCGTCCGAAGGCCGGTCCGGTGTCTTCTGCTTCTTGAGCGACTTCACGTAGTCGCACGACTTCTTGTAGTTCTCGCAGGCGAAGTAGGGCCCAAAGCGTCCGGTGCGGAGCTCGACCCGGCTGCCGCACTTGGGACAGCGCTCGCGGGCCAGCTCTTCGGACTTGAGACCGTGTGCCTCCGCCACGATGGCGCTCAGGTTCACGGCATCCAGGGCTTTGGTAAACGGCCCATAGAAGTCCTGCAGCACCTGCTGCCAGCCCAACTCCCCTTCTTCAATCTTGTCCAGCTCCGTCTCCATCTCCGACGTGAACTCGACGTTGAAGATCGAGGGGAAGCTTTCCACCATGATCCGCTCGACGGTCTCGCCCAGCTCGGTGGGCGAGAATCGCCGCTGCTCCAGGCGCACGTATTCGCGCGCGGTTAGCGTGCTGATGATCTGCGCGTAGGTGGACGGGCGCCCGATGCCCAGGCGCTCGAGTTCCTTCACGAGGCTCGCTTCCGAGAAGCGCGGTGGCGGCTCGGTGAAATGCTGGTTGGGAGTGATCTGACGGACCTCAACCCGGTCGCCCACGGCGAGCGGCGGGATGGGTGGCAGATCGTCCATGGACTTCCCTTCCTCGGCCTCGCGACCCTCGAGATAGAGAGTGTGATAACCGTCGAAGACCAGCACCGATCCCGTCGCCCGCAATAGATAACGGCCCAGATCGAAGTCCACGACGGTGACATCGTACACCGCCGGGTTCATCTGAGAAGCTACGAACCGCTGCCAGATCAGCTGGTAGAGACGGAACTGGTCGGGTTCGAGGTAAGGCTGGACCTGCTCCGGCCGGCGGCTGACGTCGGTCGGACGAATCGCCTCGTGGGCGTCCTGAGTACGAGCGGCCTTCGAGGTATACGTGTTCGGCGATTCCGGGAGATACGGCTTGGCGTAGTTCTTTTCGATGAAGCCTCGTACCGCGGCGATCGCGGTGTCGGAGACTCGCACCGAGTCGGTCCGCATGTAGGTGATGAGACCGACCGGTCCCTCCTCGCCCACATCGATGCCTTCGTAGAGGTCCTGCGCGGCCCGCATTGTCCGCCGGGAAGAGAAGCCCAGCTTCTTCGCCGCTTCCTGTTGTATAGTGCTGGTGGTAAACGGCGCGCCCGGCCGCTTACGACGCTGCTTCTTTTCGACTTTGGAGACGATGAACGGAAGCTTCTCCAGCTCCGCGACGATCTGCTTCGCATCCTTCTCGTTGGTCAGGTGCGGGTTGTGCCCATCAATCTTCTTCAGCTCCGCATCGAATTCCTGTCCATTCTTGGCGCACGCCGCCTCGATGGTCCAGTACTCCTGCGGCTTGAAGGCGCGAATCTCCCGCTCCCGCTCGACGATCAGGCGGAGAGCGACGGTCTGTACTCGCCCGGCGGAGAGACCGGTCTTGATGCTGTGCCAGAGGATGGGGCTGGCCTTGTAGCCCACCAGACGATCGAGAATCCGGCGTGCCTGCTGTGCCTTCACCTTGTCGTCGTCAATGACGCCAGGTTCGGCGACGGCCTTTTGGACCGCATCTTTGGTGATCTCGTGGAACAGGACCCGGTGGAGGGGTGCTTGGGTATCGAGCTGGTCGGCCACGTGCCATGCGATCGCCTCACCCTCGCGATCGGGGTCCGTCGCCAGGTATACGGCACGCGCCGTCTTGGCAGCGTGCTTCAGCTCGTTCAGGGTCTTGGTCTTTCCTTTAATAGTGACGTACTCGGGCTGGAACCCGTTGTC
The DNA here is from genome assembly GCA_963821525.1 of uncultured Gemmatimonadales bacterium. Classification (GTDB taxonomy): domain Bacteria; phylum Gemmatimonadota; class Gemmatimonadetes; order Gemmatimonadales; family GWC2-71-9; genus DATBGE01. The sequence continues at coordinate 843,445 of CAWGED010000019.1, forward strand.
GACATCGACGCCGAGCTTCCGGGTAGGAAGGTCCCGCACATGCCCGATCGTAGCTTTGACATCGAACCCCCGGCCCAGGTACTTGCCGATGCTCTTGGCCTTGGTAGGGGATTCCACCACCACGAGCGCATCCCCCTTCCCTCCCACCGCACGGGTGGGTTCGGGCTTACGGGTGCGCTTCCGAGGCTTGGTGACCGCGGAGGGGAGTGCCTTACCGTTGCCTTCGGCGGCCGGCTTCGTCGCGGCTTTCTTCCGCGACGTGCGCCTGGCCGCAGTCTTGGTTTTCTGCGTTGCCATGGCTCCTAAACTGACGACTTCGTTTCTCCGGAGGTACTACCCAGATCGCCCACAAGAAAACGCGGGACCGGGGGGGTTGGCAAGGAGAGAATTTCTAATCCATTGTACTACATACACTTATTCTACCACCCTGCGCGGTCTTTCGCCAAAGCGACGATGTCATCCGCCAGCTGAGCCGCCGATTTGATGTCGGCTTTGATTTCGGCGTCGGCCTTGACGTAGTACGGTTCCCGCTCCTTGAGCAGGGTCCGCATCCGCTCCATCGGATCCTCGGTGGCCAAGAGAGGCCGGATTCCGGAGGCCTCCGCCCGCTTGGCAGCGGTAGCGACCATCGTCTTGAGGTAGATGATCAGGGAGGCGGCCTTGGTCGCTTCCAGTGCCCCAGGTTGGGAGATCCACCCTCCACCCGGGGAGATCACGGCCGGCGGTCCGCCCAGGGCATTCACCATGGCCTCCCGCTCCAGCTCCCGGAACTTGATCTCGCCATGTTCCGCGAAGATCCGGCTCACCGGCATCTGCATCTTCCGCACGATGATGCTGTCGCAGTCGACGAACGCAGCCCCGAGCCGTTCCGCAACCAGGCGTCCCACCGTGGTCTTGCCGGCCCCGGGCAAACCAACCAGAACGATGTGCTTCTTCATGGCGACAATGCTCCCCATCGTGCTGCCAGGTTCTGCAAATAGGCGGCGAAATTGCGTCGGATCTCCCCGAGAGAATCGCCGCCGAATTTTTCCAGAAACGCATCCGCCACTACCAGCGCGGTGAGCGCCTCCGCAATGACTCCCATCGCCGGCACCGCTGTGACGTCGGAGCGCTCGCTCTGCGCGTTGGCGGCCTTGCCCGTCGTCAGATCCACGGTCGGCAGCGGCGACATGAGGGTGGAGATCGGCTTCATGCCGACCCGGATCACCAGCGGCTCGCCCGTGGTGACGCCGCCCTCCAGCCCACCCGCGTTGTTGCTGCGCCTGCGATATCCTCCGCGAAGCGCGGGATCCGGCGCGTTGGTGCCGGGAACCGCATCCGCGTCGATCGGATCATGCACCTGAGAACCCGGGCGCCGGGCCGCTTCGAAGCCCATTCCAATCTCTACCGCCTTGACCGCCGGAATCGACATCAACGCGCCGGCGAGGCGCCCATCCAGCTTCCGGTCCCAGTGCACGTGGCTTCCCAAGCCCACCGGGAGTCCCCGCACCACAACCTGCGCTTCACCCCCAAGAGTGTCGCCATCCTTCTTCGCCTGATCGATCCGGCGAATGATCTCGGCTTCGATCGTCCGATCCAGGACTCGGATCTCCGAATTGTCGGCCGCCGGATTGAGCGGGACCGGAAGCGACGCGACCGGGGGTACTTGAATACCACCGAGCGACACGATGTGGCTCCCGATTTCCACTCCGAACTCTTCCAGCAGGCGGCGGGCGAGTGCGCCGGCGGCCACCCGAGCGGCGGTTTCGCGCGCGCTGGCCCGCTCCAGAATGTCGCGGGCGTCCTGCCGGTCGTACTTCAGTACTCCGACCAGGTCGGCGTGGCCGGGCCGCGGCCTCGTGAGGCGACGCCGTCTGACATCGCCAGGCTCACCCTCGGCCGCCATCACTTCTTCCCAGTTCGCCCAGTCGCGGTTGTGGATCAGCATCGCGACTGGAGTGCCCAGCGTCTCTCCCGCCCGGACACCGCTCAGCCATTCGATGCGGTCCCGCTCGATCTTCATCCGGGCACCGCGGCCATATCCCATCATCCGGCGGGCCAGCTCCTGGTCAACCTGTTCGGCCACGACCGGCAGTCCGGCAGGGAGCCCTTCGACGATTGCTACAAGGGCTTTGCCGTGAGATTCACCGGCGGTGAGAAACCGCAACGCCACCTCGGTACCTCCCTATAGCATGCGAGCCCGACACGACGTCGGGCTCGCGTAGGTCCGGTCGCCCGGACGACACACCGCCAGGCTCAGCTCTGGCCGTCGTCGATAATACGCGGCGTAATCAGAATAATCAGATCGCGGCGATGCTCCTCGTTGGAGGAGAACCCGAACAGCTTGCCCACGATCGGGAGATCGACCAGGAGCGGGATGCCGGACCGAATCTGATTCACTTCGGTGACGGTCAGGCCGCCGATAACCGCCGTTTCGCCATCGGCCACCAGCAGCTGGTTTTCCGCGTTCTGCTTTCTGATGGTGAAGCCCAGGTCGGCGGCGGCCAGAGTCCGGATGTCCGACCGCTCGGCAACGACCTTCATCAGCACCTGGCGGTTGTTGGTCACGTGCGGGGTGACCTTCAACTTGATACCGGTCTCCTTGAAGTTAACCGTCGCCTTCGGCGGTCCCGCCGCGCCGCTGGCGCCCGAGCTTACGTCGACCACGCGAACCGGAACGTCCTCACCGACGTTGATGAAGGCTTCGCGGTTGTCCAGCGTGGTGATGAGTGGCTCCGCCTGCACATCGGCCACTTCCACCCGCTGCAGCGCCTGCACGAAGGTCGTGAGATCGAACCCGCCGATGGCAGTCCGCCAGACCACTTCGAGGGCCGGGCTCACGATGAGCGCGTCGGCATTGGCGATGCCTGCCACCGACTCACCGCCGACCACGACTGTGTTCTTGTCGAAGGGATCGCCCGTCGCGGGGTCGGTCCGTTGCACCAGCTTGTTGAAGAATACGTCGCTGCCCCCCAGGTCGTAGCGCAGGCCGAGGCTCTGGACGTCGGTCCGGTCGACAAAGATCAGCTTCGACTGGATCGAGACCTGCGGGGTGCGGATATCGAGGTTCTTGACGAAATCCGCGACCTCGGCCACCCGGCTGCGGGTGTCGGTAACGATGAGCGAATTGGAGGTCGTGTCGGCCACTACCTTGCCGCGCTTGGTCAGGATGGCGCCGATGCTCCCGATGAGCGAGGAAGCGGTGACGTAGTTGACCTGGACCAGCCGGGTCTGCAACGGCTCGATCGAATCGAGCGCGGCTAGCGCGCTGGGCGAGTCGACCCGGATGATGCCGCCGGGCAACTCGATCGCCTGCAGTCCCTGAGTGGCCAGCACGGCGGAGAACGCCTCGGGCCAGGGCTGATTCTTGATTTCGGCCGAAACGGTTCCCTTGATATCCTTGCCGAGGACGATGGTCTTCCCGGAGAACGCGGCGAAACCGGCGACCACGTCCGAGATGTCGGCCTTGTCCCAGGTCACCGTAATCCGGGGCTGCTGCTCCGCATGGGCGGCCGTAACGACTGGCGCCGGCGGCGTGACCTCGGGCTCCGCTGCGGTCGGGCGGATATGCTCCGCCGGTGGCTTCAGCTCGGAGGGGGCGGTGCTGGACCAGGCGAGGAAGCTCCGGTCGGCGCCGAAGCTGATCCGGACGTCGTCACCATCCCGCTCAACGCGATAGTCGCGCTGTTCGTCGAGATAGATCGCGACCCGGACAACGTCGGGGCGGAACTGGGAGTACCGAACGTCGGAGACGCCGGCGCGGTTGATTCCGTCGTAGGTGGCGCCCGAGGCCGACAGCGTCGCGCCGAGGACGTCGATCACCAGACGGTTAGGCTCGCGGAGGACGAAGTCCTTGACCTCCACGGCCCCGCGAATGTTGATCACGATCTCCGCACGACCCGGAGTCGGGACCACGCTTACGGCGGTCACCTGGCCGGTTGGCGGCGGAGCCGCACGGCCGGGCGTCGCTCCGACGAGCGCTGCCGTTGCGAGGGCGAATAGAAGCTTACTCGTCATGGGGTCTCTGCCTCCCGTTTGCGCATCGACAGCGTTTCCTGTCGCTCGAACCCGATGTCTTCCACCGTGAATACCACGTCCTGCTGCCGGATCTGTGCCACCTTGAGGCGGCCGACCTGGTCTCCTACCCGCAGCTTGTAGCGCTTACCCGAATTCTTGTCTCGCAGCACTGCGACGCTGTTACTGGAGCGGCGCAGGTCGAGATAGATGCCCAGCAGGATGAGGTCGGAAAACTCGGGGCCGACCTTGGCCGTCGAGATCAGAGAGACGAAGGGATCGCGAGATCCACCCGCGTAAGTGAAGGTCTCCCGCTGCACCTCGGTTTCCCGGGTCCGCTGGAGCGAGTCACTCCGGACGGAATCGGCCCCGGCCTGGCGCAGCGAATCCTGACGCGCCAGCTCCGCCTTCGTCTTCAGCGAGTCTTCCTTCGCCTGCTCGCGGGCCTTACGGGCCGAGTCGGCACGCTGCACCGCCAGCTGCTTTGGCGTGAGCTTCTCAGCCGCGGGTGCCTCGGTCGTCGGCGAGGGCGCAGTCGCCAGACCCGCCGGCGGCTTGCCGCACGCGGTGAGGACTTCGGGACGGATCATGCCTTCGGGCGGCTGCACGGCGAGCTTCTTCTTGCCCGCCGCGGTCTTGCCCATGTCGGTAATGATTGAATCAGAGCACGCGGTGTAGCCGACTCGCGCGAGCGAATCCACCATCCGGGTGCTGTCGCGTTTGGCGCGGACCGCCGCCAGGTCAACGGCGGCATCGGCCTCATCGTTCTTCGCGCCGCCGCCACACGCGGCCGCGAGGAGCACGAGGGCCAGGAGCGAGCGCCGCAGAGAATCAGGTGCCACTGGCTTCTCCCTCCGAGCTCGCGGTTTTGACGAAGGTGCGGATCTGGAAACGGGCTTCGAGTAGCGATCCGGTGGAATCGCCGAGAACCTTGGCCTTAGCCACGTCGACGACCGACAGGGTCAAGTCGACCGGGACGATGATGCGCTGCAGGCTGGCCACGTCCGAGAGGAATTCGCCCAGCTGGTCGTAGCGGCCCATGATGGAGTACTGGTAGCGATAGGTCTCGAACGGCGCGGGACCCGGCTCCGTAGGCATCGGCAGGAACTGCGCAACCGTGACCCCGCGGATCTTGGCGCGGGTGGAGATCTCGTCCATCAGGTTGGCGACCTCGTTGCGGTCGGGGACCAGCCGACGCATGAGCTCGAGACTCGAGCGATACCCTTCCAACCGGCGGCGCAGATCGTCCACGCTTCCCTGCGCCAGGATCTTCTTGGCGCTGTCGGTGAGGGCGACGAGCGAGTCGATGGTCTTCTTCCGGGCGGCGATGGTGTCCTTCGCCTGCGTGATACCCGAAATGCCGAGCATCTCGAGGCCGGTGCCCGAATATCCCATGTACCCGAGCAGCAGGACCACGAGGATGATCAGGAGCGGCGTTGTGCGCTGGTTGCTGATAGCGGCCATGCTTACCTCACCGACTGGCTGAGTGGCACGGTCCGGATATACGCCGAGTCCGCCTGCTTGAACTCGGCCTGGATCGTGAATTTGGTGACTGGGCGCTCCAGCTCGACCACGGTGGCGGCTTCGAGCGGCGTCACGTTCTGAAGCCAGGGCGAGGCCTCGAGCTGCCGGAGGAACCGGGTATACGCCTGGAGATCCATGGTGCGGCCTTCCATCCTGAACTGCATCGGCCGATCCGTCGTGTCCGCCGTATCGGCGACCGCCACCGCGCCCTGGACCGCAAGCAAGGTGAGCCAGGTGTAGGGCGGGAGTGACTTCGCGACCTCATCCATCACGTGGGGCCAGATGTAGCGGTTGCCATCCACCGAGCGGATGGTGTGGATCTGGGTCAGGAGCGAGTCGCGGATCTGCTCGGCGCGATGCTTCTGCTGCAGCAATCCCTCAAAACGCTTGTGCTCGTCCTGGACCTGCTCCAGCCGCGGCCCGAGGACAGCCAGCTCGCGCCGGGTCGAGCCGAAGCCCCAGATCAGGTACCCACCGACCACGACGCCGACCACAGTAGCGGCGAGCAGCATGGGATCCTTGACCCGGGTCCCCAGCGCCCTGAACCGCTCGACGAATTCCTTGCCACCGCCGCCGGCGCGCTTGCGCTTCTGTCCGGGACGGAGATTGACGGTGATCATCATGGATGTGGCTCCGGGCCTCGGATCACGCCGCGTTCCTGAGCGCCAGGCCAATCGGCAGCATCAGGAGCGGTGAGACCTCGTCGATGTTCATCGTTTCAAAGACCCCATCTGCCACCCGCAGCCGCTCGACCGGGCTAGCCAGCTCCACCGGAAGACGCAGCCGGTCCCCGAGCACCTTGTTCAGACCCGGAATCCGGCCACCGCCGCCGGTGAGCCAGAGCCGCCCGATGCCACTGGCCGACCGGCTGGCCGACTGGAGGAAGGCGGCGGCGCGCTCGATGCCGACAGCCAGCTCTTCGCCACGGGTCTCGAGGAAAGGATCCAGGATCTCACTCCGCTCGAAGCCCTGCAGCAGCTGATCCGCTTCCTCCGCGGACAGGCCGCGCTCCCGCTGAATGTCCTCCCGGAAGCGGCGGGTGCCGACCGGCAGGTCACGGGTAAGAACGGGAACCCCGTCCTCGAGGATGTTGATGTTGGTCATCTCGTGGCCGAGGTTCACCAGGCCGACCACACCCCGCATGGCATCGGGGTAGTTCACTTCGAAGGCGTTGTGCAGCGCAAAGGCGTCCACGTCGATGACCGCGGGGGTAAGCCCCGCCTCGGCCAGCAACGCCACCTTGTTCTCGACTAGTTCACGCTTGGCAGCGACCAGAAGCACGGTCATCTGGAGACCCTCACCGGCGGGATCCAGGATCTGGAAGTCGAGCTCGACGTTCTCCATATCGAAGGGAACGTGCTGCTCCGCTTCCCAGCGGATCACCTCGCGAGCTTCAGCCTCGCGCATGCGATCCATCGCGATCTTCTTGATGATCACGTCGCGTCCACCCACCGCGATCACTACCTGCTTGGCTTTGATTCCTGCAGAAGCCATCAGGCCCTTGATCGCGTCGGCCACGATCCCGGGGTCCATGACCTCACCCTCGACGATCGCATCGTCCACCACGCTGGTGTACGCCACCTTGGTGAGGACGGGATCGCCGGCGCCATGGGAAATGGCCACGAGCTTGATCAGCCCGGAACCAATATCCAGCGCAACGGTCGTCTTCTTTCTGCTGAAGAGGCCCATAGTTGCCCGGCGTGACTTGAGGTGGAAACGGTAGGCTACGCTATTATGCGCGCCTGCTTTTGTCAAGCTTCCAAAATGCTTTAAGTCTGTTATACCAAACTGTTAGTACGAGAGACTTTACGTACTCACTGATGAGACAGAGCTTGAAGCCATCTGTCGGACCGAGACCGTACAAACTCTGCAGAGCAGTTCTTCAAAGTTACACTGCTGTCACGACACTGCTGTAATCGGCATTTCTCGCTTCCCGCCACCAGGTTTTGGAGTCCCTGTGCGAGGGCTCGTCGTGCCCACCGCGAGATGCCTTTGCAACTAGTCACACCCAGCGCGCTTGAGGGGCAACCCAAATGCCATGGGGGAGAAAGAATGCCGTAACCGACTGATAATGAAGGAGTTAGCGTTGTGATCCGGCGCACGATCCCCGGACCAAAAGTGCTAGATGCCTCTTGGAAATTGCCGGAAGTGCCTTATCCCGAAGGAGTTGTGCAAGACCAAAATCAGGGCTCCAAACCCGGGAACAGCAGAGGAAATCACACCAACTCCCTGGTCACCTCGTAGCCTGAAAAGAAGAAGGCGGCGGATCGCTCCGCCGCCCCCTCGTGTTGCCGGTGCCGCGCGACCTTACCAGCAGGCCGGGGCGCCTTCGTTGGTCACCGCCGCATTCGGCGCATTCGCCAGCGGGCCGGTGAAGATGCCGCAGTTCGTCGGGGTACTGGTCACCGCCGGGTTCGTCATCGTGGCCTTCCAACCGGCCGCGTCAACGTAGGTCAGGGCCAGCACGTTGCCCTTGCTGGGCACGAACGAAACCTTGCCCGCGCCGCCGGTGCCGTTGGTCTGCGCCGTGCTGACCGTCGAGCCGGCGTAGTCGTTGTTATCCGAGAAGAACGCTTCCTGCGCCGTCACCAGGTTCCGCAGGTCCGACTTCATGGACGCCACGATCGCCTTCTGCTTGGTGTTGGCGAACTTCGGGATCGCGATGGCAGCCAGAATGCCGATGATCACCACCACGATCAACAGCTCGATGAGCGTAAAGCCTTTGCGGTTCATAAACTCCTCTCCTGTTTGCGTAAGGTAACCATCTGCCGTGGCCGCCGAGGCACCGGAGATTTTCGATCACCTTCGAGAAAGCAACCCCAATGCCAACCCTCCCTCAGAAACCTAAGTAATTTCAGAACAAAAACTTACGGACTCCGGCGCTCCCGCAGGCTCCCCGGCAAGCCACTCGAGATCTTGAAAATTGCCAGTTAGAACCGACTCCAGCTTCGGCCCGAAAGGGGCCGAAGATGGGTGCTTCGATCCGCCGCACGCCTAATGGCACAGCGAGACAAGGCAACCGAACCGACCCCGGTAAGCCGTGCGGTGTCACTCGGGCTGTGCCGCAGGAGCACCAGTCCAGTGACCCGGGTGCCGGCTCCGGCAATCGTCAACCGCCCGGCCACAACCACCACCCCGTAGAAGTCGAACCCGTCGGCCAGCTCCAGATCACCATCCGCCAGCAACACACCCTGGCCTCGGCCCCCTTCGATCCGGCTTCCCGACGAGACGCTGATGATGGGGAAGAATCCAAAGCAGCGGCTGGACGAATCGAGCGGTTCGCCGAGGTTGGTCGCGGCCAAAGGATCACACCCGCCAGTCGCGGGATCGAGCACAGGCCCTGGACCGCTCACCAGTCCGCCGAGCTGCTGGTTCGCCGCAGCGCGCAGCCTCGTGAAATTCCAGCTGCCGTAAGTCGAGAGCAAAGAATCGGACACAGTCGAGTCAACCACGAGGCCCGGGCTGCCTGTGAGACAGGTTCCTCCTGTGCAGCCGCTGGAGAAAACCGGGGTTCCCGAACTGTCAGTCACGGCAGCGAGCGGCAGAAGCGGAAGGAGGACAGACACTACCCCATCCCGGCGGGACATGATCCCCGCCATCCACACTCATGCCGCCCCCCAGTTCAAGCGGACCGCGAGCCACGATCGCCCCGCGGTCGGGAAATCCTGGTGGCTCGATCCGCATCCATCGCCCCACCGCGGCCCGCGCCAGGGGGTGACCACCGGCGTCGTTGACCTCACCGAACCCGGTCTGCAGGTAGAGCAAGGCGCCGAGGTGCGTGATCGAGTCGGCGAGAAGCTGGCGGCTCGATGCTCCTCCTCCGGAAGCGACCGTGGCTCCCGGCTGGCAGGGTGTCCCATGACTCTGTCGGCCAGCTCTCGGCCGCGAGCTCGATTCCGCCCTCGGCGGCCGCGGTGGCCTGGGTTGCCGCGAGGGCCTGATCCGCTGAGCGACTCTCCAGGCGCGCAAGCATCAGTACCATCCCGGCGAGGAGTGTCAGCGCGGTGAGCACAATGAGAGTGAGGGGCAATGCCACCCCTCGCCGGTTCATACAGGCTCGGGATCTCATGGGCCGGCATTCCTGAAGGGGATCACGACCCTCGCCGTGTCTCTCAGCAACTGCGGCGCACCGAAGGATCCCGCAACGGCCCGCGCCGCCAACGCGCGAATCACCACCTCACCCGATCGAACCTCGAATGCCCGCCCGGCGAGCCCACCCGCCGAATCCCGGAAAGCGAACGAGAGTCCGTTGCTATCGAGTGGGCCAAGAACCGGTTGAATGACCTCTCCAGCACTGACCGATCTCGCGCCGAGCCAGTAGTTGCCCTGCGATTGATAGAGCTTGATCTGCATGATCTCAAACACTCTGACCGGAAACAACGGGCCCACGGACGCGGCTGCGAGGGCCACAGAATCGAGCAAGGTGGAGAGACGCAGCGAGGAAGCTCCGCCGCAGGTTGATTGGCCGACGGCAGTCACCGGTCCGCTGACCCACTCTCGGCCCGGACCCGCAGCGACATAGAGCAGCAGACTGTCGCGGCCGGGCTGAGGACGACGAAAGGCGCCGTAGGTCTCACCGAGCAACTCCACCGACGTCGGGCCGATCCGGCAGGCAATTCCGCTTCCCCGGGTGGCTCGGTAGGTCACTGATTCGGCGGCGAAGGCGAGGAGGTCGAGGTTTCCGGAATCGGTGGAGACATCTCGCAGGTCCGTGGAGATGAAGGCCGCGGCGCTTCGCAGATTGGCCTGCAGGAGAACCCGCTGGGCCTGCAGGGAAGCGGTCCGCTGCTGCGCCACCAGGAGGCGGTAGACCAACCCGAGCACCAGGACGGTGAGCAGCAACGCCACCATGCTCTCGATAAGCGTGAAACCGGCATTGCTCACGCGCACGAAATCACCGTCCGGATCGTGTCCGCCCGGATACCTCGATGGGTTGGGCTGGTGATGATGACTTGAAGAGGGCGGGTGCCACCTGTGCCGGTGAGTGTCCATTGCTCGCCGAGCCCGCCAGCCAGAGGCCTGCCGCCGCCACTCAGCGCGGCACAACCACCAGGGACTGCGGCAGCGTTCCGAACCAGCTCGATTCTCTCCGAGGCGGCCAGTGTGACCCTCGACCGGTTTCTCGCTTCAATCAGCAGGCGGCTGGTGAGCGCCGTGGTAGTAACCGCGCCGAGCAGGCCCACGTCGAAGACAATGAGGGCAACGAGAACTTCTACGGTGCTGAATCCAGCGTGAGACCGACCCATGGCAGCTCACCTCCGGCCGCGAGCATACTCCGCCGGTCAGAGAAGTCCGCCATCCAGAAGACGCGAGGAGGATCAATGCGACGCGAGGTGCGCCAAAAAAGAAGAGGCGGCGGATCGCTCCGCCGCCCCCTCGTGTTGCCGGTGCCGCGCGACCTTACCAGCAGGCCGGGGCGCCTTCGTTGGTCACCGCCGCATTCGGCGCATTCGCCAGCGGGCCGGTGAAGATGCCGCAGTTCGTCGGGGTACTGGTCACCGCCGGGTTCGTCATCGTGGCCTTCCAGCCGGCCGCGTCAACGTAGGTCAGCGTCAACACGTTCCCCTTGCTGGGCACGAACGAAACCTTGCCCGCGCCGCCGGTGCCGTTGGTCTGCGCCGTGCTGACCGTCGAGCCGGCGTAGTCGTTGTTATCCGAGAAGAACGCTTCCTGCGCCGTCACCATGTTCCGCAGGTCCGACTTCATGGACGCCACGATCGCCTTCTGCTTGGTGTTGGCGAACTTCGGGATCGCGATGGCAGCCAGAATGCCGATGATCACCACCACGATCAACAGCTCGATGAGCGTAAAGCCCTTCCGGTTCATAAACTCCTCCGAGTTATTACGGGGCGCCCAACGCGCTGGCCGCTGTGGTAGGGAGACTTCAGCCAGTTAACAAGGCAATGGGCATACCAGCCTGGCTCATTGGGGGCAACTTGCTACCGATCAAGAACTTGAGACCGGTATCGTCAACTTGTCAGTTTTGGGGGCCGGTTTGGGGTGGTGGAAATTGCACGAAGGCGGCCGTTAAGCTGTCAATAACCGACTGAATTCGAGCCGCATCGGGGTCTCTTCTGAGGGTCTTCTGATCGGCCTCGGAACGCGCCTCAGCGACCTTCCCCAAGTCGAGATAACAGAGCACCAGCTTGCTCCGGACTTTCCACTGTTCCGGGGCGAGACTCAGTGACTTCAGATACAGCGGTATGGCCGGTCCACACTGGCGGTTCCGCACGTACAGGTCGCCGTAATCACTGAAGAGATTGGGGTCCGCTTGGTAAAGCCGCAGGGCAATGCGGTATTCCAGGTTCGCCTGCTCCAGGTCTCCCGATCCAACCAGAATGCTCCCATAGGCCCAGTGAGCCTTGTAGCTGAGCGGGGCATCGAGGACGGTCCGTCGAAACAGGGTGTCGTTGTCTCGCCAGACCAGCTGCCGGGTTGAACTCCGCCAGAGACCGAGTCCCAGAAGAATCCCCAGCGCGGCCAACACCACCCGGCGCTCTCCCAACGGGGCCGCGACGAACTTGGGAATGGCCGCCGCAATCCCACCCCCAAGAGCCAACGCCGCACCGACACTCGGCAGGAACAAGGCACGCTCTGCGAGCAGGATTCCAGTGGGGACCGCCAGGTTGCTGACCGGGAACAGCGCGATGCCGGTCCAGCAGAGCCCGAAGCACACGGCTGGTGCCCGCCGTCGAGAGAAGACCGCAAGGCCCACCATCCCGCACAGCAGGAGAGCGCCGATCAACTGGGGCAGGCCGAATGTCGTGGCGAGATCGAGCTCCTGCGGCATGTAGTCGGCCTGGAGGTGCCAGGGGAAGAGCAGCAACCGGAGCCATTGCGGGACCACCGCGAGCATGGTGAGCGCGCGATCTCCCAGGCCAACCCCTCGTATCGAGGTGTTCGCGAGGTCCCCGGCCAGACCGCCCAGCACCGCGGTTCGCGCCGCCAGGAACAGTGCCGCCACGGCGACCAGCGCGGCCAGGAGAGCTCTACCCCGGGCCGGTCGCGGCCGCTCCAGCACAGTGTATTCAGCTGCCACCAGCAGTCCGGGCAGCACGACGCCGTGCTCCTTGGTGAAGCACATGACGAGATAGAGCGCGGCGAGACCCGCAATCGTGATCCACGACAGCTCCCCCGACCTCCGAGCAGCCACGTACCACGCGGTCGCGACAACCGCAAGCAACCCCACCACGAGCTCGGGTTGTCCGACCGTATTGGCGACGGCCTCGACATGGACCGGCTGAACCGAGAAGAGCGCGGCAGTGAGCCAGGCAGCCGGGAGCGGGAGGATCAGTTTGGCGAGGCGAAAGATTGCTATGACAACGGCGAGGTAGAGCAGCACGTTGGCTGCATGAAAGGCCCACGGGGCGCCGCCTCCCAGGGCCCACTCCAACTTGAACAACACGATGGTGACGGGGCGGTAGAGTGCGGCTCCAACCTCGGGTGGCCAGTACGGTTCCGCGAAGGATTGCCAGAGACCAACCAGGGTGTGGACTCGGAAGTTGTCTACGACGATGGCGCGATCGTCGAAGACGAAGCCGTTGCCCAGGCCGCTAGCCGAGGCGGCGAGGGCGATGGCCAGCAGGGAGAGAATAAGCCAGAGATCGCGGCGGGTCATGACCGGGTGCTTGCCCGGGAGCCGGTCAGGTGGGCTGCTCCTCGTAGCGGCTCAGCTTGCGGTACAGAGTCGAAGGATCGATGCCCAGCACTTCTGCCGCGCGAGTCTTGTTCCCGCCCTCGGACTGGAGCACGTACATGATGTAGGCCCGCTCGATCACCTCAAGAGTGGGATTGTCGTACGACCGCTCCGAGACCAGCGGTTCCTTCTTCCGCTTGGTGATGCGCTCCGGAAGCGCGGCGGGCTCTATCACGTTGCCCTTGCTGATGACCCAGGCATGCTCCAGTGCATTTTCCAGCTCGCGGACATTGCCGGGCCATTCGTAGACCATGACCGCATCGAGGGTGTCCGCCGAGAGCGCCTTGGGCTCGGTCTGCTGCTCCGAGGCGAGGTGCTGCAGGAACGATTCGATCAGCAGCAGGATGTCTTCCCGCCGCTCCCGCAACGGAGGCAGGTTGATGGCGATCACGTTGAGCCGATAAAAGAGATCCGAACGGAAGGTGGCCTTCCGCATCTCCTCTTCGAGGTCCCGGTTGGTCGCTGCCATGATGCGAACATCCACCGGAATAGCCTCGGTGGCTCCCACCGGAATCGCTTCCCGTTCCTGCAATACCCGGAGCAACTTGATCTGCAGTGAGGGTGGCATCTCCCCGACCTCATCGAGGAAGAAGCTCCCGCCGCGGGCAGCCGCGAAGAGTCCCTGCTTATCGCGCACGGCTCCGGTAAACGAACCCTTCACATGCCCGAACAGCTCGCTCTCGAGCAGGTTTTCCGGCAGCGCGCCGCAGTTGATCGAGAGACAGGGTCCATCGGTCCGGTTGGAGAGGCTGTGGATGTAGCGGGCGAGGACTTCCTTACCGGTCCCGCTCTCTCCCGTGAGCAGGACTGTCGAGTCGGTAGGAGCGACCTGCTCGGCGAGTTTGAGGACTTCGTTGAACCGCTTGGATTTTCCGATCGGCCGGACGACGCCGGTCCGGTCCCGGCGGCGGATTTCCTGCTTCAGGTGCTTGTTCTCGACCCGTACCGCGCGGTAATCACAGGCCCGGCGCAAGATGGCGACCAGTTCATCGTTAGCGAACGGCTTCTGGATGTAGTAGAAGGCCCCCTGGTTGACGGCCTGAATCGCCGTCTGCAGCGACGCCTGGGCCGTCATCAGGATGACCGGAGTCATCGGGTCCTGCTCCCTGACCGCGCTCAAGATGTCGATGCCGGTCACCTGCGGCATCCGCACATCGGACAGGACGATGTCGTAGGCGCCGGCGCGAATCTGATCCAGGCCGGCCTTTCCACCCTGCGCGGTGAGGACCTCGAAGCCCTCTTTCTTGAGCAGGATCCGCAGCGTATCGAGGATGCCCGACTCGTCGTCGATGACCAACACCGATGGTTTCTGACTCATTCAATGACCTCCGACGCACGACGAGCGGGGAAATAGATGGTGAATTTGGTGCCCTTCCCTGGCGCGGAGTCAACCAGGGCCACGCCGCGATGCGCCTCAACGGCACGCTGCACTATCGCGAGACCAAGGCCGCTACCGCCTGAACGTCCCGTGACGAACGGCTCAAAGAGACGCTCTCGCAACTCTTCGGGAATGCCGGGGCCGGTGTCCCGCACTTCGAGCCGCAGCGGGTGCTCGATGTTGTTGCCGAGCGGGAGATCTCCCACCTTGGCCGGACCAGTGGTGACGGTGACGACCGCCGGGCCCTTGGCCGCCTGCGCAGCATTCAGCACCAGATTGACCACCACGCGATACAGCAGGTCCTCATCTCCCTCCAGCACGGTCCGCTGGCCCTGCACTCGAATCTCGGTGTCCGCCTTGCAGTCGGGGTGCTCGCGGACCATACGCACCGCCGCGGTCACCACCGCCTGCAGGTCCACCGGCGCGAACTTGGTTGCCCGAACCCGAGCGAAGTCCAGGAACTCGTTCAGCAGGCGGCTGAGCCGGTCACTCTCCCGGACGATAAGCTGCGCAAGATAGCGGTCGTCCTCGTCCGCCTGGGCGGTCCGCGCCAGCTGTTCCACCGAACTGCGGATCGAGGCGAGCGGGTTGCGGATTTCATGGGCCAGCGACGCGCTCAGCGCCGCCACCGCCTCGAGCCGCTCGGCGCGCAGATTCAGCTCCTGAATCCGCTTCAGGTCGGAGATGTCGGTGAAAATAGCGGTGACCGACGGACGCCCGTCTGCGTCCCGATCGAAGGTCGTGGTACTCAGACCGATCGGGAACACCCGTCCATCGTCATGCTGCACCGTCCCTTCGCTACGGCTCACCTTCCGTCCATGACGAATCGCAGAAACCATAGCTGCCCACATTTCCGGCGAGCGATGCTTCAGCGTGTCCAGGATCGGGTGTCCGGTCATTCGTGGTCCATCGAGCTGGAGCAGCCGCTCGCCCATCGGGTTCAGGAAGGCGAGCCGGCCCGAGCCATCGATGGTGAGTACGCCCGACCGGATGTTCTGAAGGATGTCATCGGCTTGGAGTCGCGCCCGGCGCAACTCGGTCTGCAGCGATTCCCGCTCCGCCCCGGCCTGGCGAAGTCGGGTAGCCAACAGGGCCACAACTGCGTAGGACCCCAGAATGATGACTATCTGGCCCCAGAAGCCCAGCCCCGGGCGCACCGGGTGTCCCCAGTATACGTCGGCAAAGTAGAACAACGCCGCCGTGAGCGCGACCAGGAATCCGCGCCCGAAGGAGAACAGGAGCGCGTAGCTGGAAGTGACCAGGATGTAGAGCGCCGGGAAGGCGCTATTGGGGCCGCCCGTCAGATGGACCAGGAGCGTCACCAGCGCAACGTCCACCAAGGCCTGGCAGAAGAGAAAGACATTTCCCGGATGGCGTCGCCGCACCCAAACAGCCCAGTACCCGTACGCCGTCACCACCAGGCCCAGACTGACTGTGGTGCTGATGATGAAGGCCCGGGAGGGATCGGAGGTCCAGATCAGCGCCGCGCCGGCGAGGTTGCCGACGGCCAGCATCAACCTCCCCGCGAAGATCCACGAGAGGAGGGTACGCTGACTTGGAAGTGCGGGGGCCGTGGCCGGCGAATGCGCCATGCCGGAAGTCTAGTCGGTGATGGGTGGTGGGTTGTAGGTGGTGGGGAGTATCGACCGTAGACCCGGCGTCATTTACCGACCATCTACCACCCACCACCCACCACCCACCACCTTTCAGCATGCCTTGGACCGTGTATATCCTGCGCTGCCGCGATCGATCACTTTACACCGGCGCCACCAACGATCTGGGGAGACGGCTCGAGCGACACCGGAACGGTCGCGGTGCGGCATACACTCGCGGAAGGGCACCGCTCGAACTGGTGTACCAGGAGGTCGTGGCCGATCGCGGTGCCGCCCTGCGCAGGGAATGGTCCCTAAAGCAACTCTCTCGTGTCGAGAAGGAACAGTTGATCATGGGTCGCGGCAACATCCCCACTCAATCAGAATTCCGCGGATTCGGTCCCTCCCTGATGGGTTTCTTCGGTCGGCTCAAGCGGAACAACAACCGGGAATGGTTTCTGGCCAATCGCCCGGTTTACGAGCTCCACGTGAAAACGCCGTTGCAGGCACTGATCGAGGAGATGGACGTTCGGTTCGCCCGCTTCGCGCCTGAGTTTGTGGGTGATCCACGACTCTCGATGTTCCGGATCCATCGCGACGTCCGGTTTTCCAAGGACAAGTCGCCCTACAAGACTCACGCGGCATGCTGGTTTTTTCACCGGGACGCGGGAAAGGGCGTTGGCTCGGAAGCCCATGGCGGTGCCGGGTTCTACCTGCACCTGGCTCAGGAAGGGAGCTTTCTCGGAGCGGGGATCTGGATGCCGCCTCGTCCCGCATTGCAGAAGCTGCGCGACGCGATCGCCAACGATCAGCGCGGCTTTGAGCGGACGATGCTAGCCCCCACGATGAAGCGGAGATTCGGCACTCTGGATGAGGAGTCGGTACTCAAGCGGCTGCCACGCGGGTTCGAGCCGGATCATCCCGCGTCTCGCTGGCTGCGCTTTCAGTCGTTCACGATGGGGCGCAGCATCCCGCGAACCCAGGTGCTGAGCCGGCAACTACCGAAGACGCTGGAGGGAGACTACCGGAGACTGCTGCCATTTGTGCGGTGGCTGAATGGGGCGATGGGGTATGGGGCTCTGGAGCGGAGAATGTGAGGTGGGAGTAGGGAATAGGTTGTTAGGGGGGTAGGGGTGAGTAGCCGACAAATCGAGCACTAGAATGAGTACGTAGTCAAATCCTCGCCCTATTCCCGACTCCCTATTCCCTACTCCCTACCTCACTCCACCTCAAGCCCACTTCACCCGATACCGGCACACCGCCCCGCCCCGCGCCCGGCACTCCTCCTCGACCACCGTCACGTCACGCGCTCCACACATCTCGAGGGCGCGGCGATACCAGCCTATCACAGTCAGACAATCGGGACCGCTGAACGTCTCCGCGTCGTAGGTGGTCAGCACCCCCTCCCGCTCGCCTGCCTGTTTGTACTCCCGCCGTCCGGTCTCGTAATACATCCGGTAGATCGCGGGCGCCTTGGCGAGGAACGCATGAGGGTTGCCCTCGACCAGGAACGCGTGGTGCAGGGTTGCCAGATTCTGGTCGGCAGAAGCTTCACCGAGGCGGAGGAAGTACGACTCGTCGCCGCCTCCAAAGACGGTCACTATCGCGTCGTCGAGGCGCTTGCCGAGTTCAAAGGGATACCACCCCAGGATCAGAATCCGTTCCAGCTCCTTGCGATCCGGCGCCGCAACGTAAGCCAGGACCTTTTCCAGTCCCGCCGAGCCGAAGTGTTGCTCGATGAAGCCGAGGCGAGCCTTCAGGACAGCTCCCTTGATCTGTTGCATGAGTCTGAGAGGCTGGAGATTGCCGGATGTCTGCGGTGGCCGCGGCTGAGTATACATTGCTGCAGGCATTTTCGCCGAGCGATACCCTTGTCTGACGACTCGCCCGAACACGTACGGCTCGACAAGTGGCTTTGGGCCGCGCGGTTCTTCAAAACCCGCGGCCTCGCGGCTCAGGCGATCGATGGCGGGAAGATTCAGGTCAATGGGGAGCGAGCGAAGCGCGCCAAACCGCTCCGCCTGGGCGATGAGCTGCGGATTCGGCAGGGCCCCTACCAACACATTGTCGTGGTCCGCGGACTCTCCGAGCACCGAGGGCCGGCCAGCGTTGCCACGCAGCTCTACGAGGAGACCGCGGAAAGCCTCGCGGCCCGGCAACAGATGGCGGCCCAGATCAAGACCATGGACTCAGCCCTGCGAGGTGATGGTGAACGGCCTACGAAGCGCGACCGGCGGGAAATCGAGAGATTTCGCCGCCGGGAGGATTGTCTAGGAAACAATTGTCTGGTCGGGCTTACGCGTGGCGCTCCCGTTCGAGCAGCGTGCGCTTCCGGTCTTCTCCCCACCGATACCCACCCATTCCGCCGTCGCTCCGAACCACACGATGACATGGGATGAGCACCGCGAGATGATTCGCAGCGCACGCGCTTGCGACCGCCCGAACCGCACTCGGCCGCCCGATGCTCTGCGCCACCTCGGTGTAGGTCCGGGTTTCTCCCTGTGGAATCCGGGTCAAGGCACGCCAGACCCGGGCCTGAAAGGCAGTCCCTTGAATGTCCAACGGTAACTCGGGATCCGCTCCGGCTCCGTCGATGACCTTGGCCACCCGGCGAGAGATGGTCTCGAGCTCGGCATCGTCCCGATTCAAGATTGCCCCGGGGAATTCGGCGCGAAGGTCCCGCTCCAATTCGGCTCCCGAGGAGCCGAGCTTGACCGCGCAAACGCCGCGCTGGGTTGCCCCGACTAAGGCCGTACCCAAGGTTGTCGAAATGAGGCTATACCGGATCTCGGTACCAGTTGCCCCAAGGCGGTACGCCGCCGGCGTCATGCCGAGACGGTCGCCTGCCCGCTCATAAAGCCGGCTGCTGGATCCAAATCCGGCTACAAAAGTCGCTGCACTCACTGTCCGTTCCTTTCGCAATGCCCGTTTCAACGTTCTGAATCTCAGCGCCTCGGCATATGCACGGGGCGAGACACCCGTCACTCGCTTGAAGGTCCGCCGAAGCGCGAACGGGCTGGTTCGGCAGGCGGTCGCGAGACGATTCAGCGGCATCGCCTCGGCGCCGTTGTCGCCCAGGACCTCGCAGACCCGGCGAACCAGCTCGAGATCACGCCTCCGCTGAGGAGCCACTGCCTCGCCGCACCGACGGCAGGGCCGGAATCCCTCCGACTCTGCTCCGGCGGGATCCGGGTAGAACCTGACATTCCGACGAGCAGGCCGGCGGGAGGGACACGACGGCCGGCAGTAGATACCGGTGGACCGCACGGCATAAACAAAGGCTCCGTCGGCACGACGGTCACGCGTCAGCACGGCGCGCCAGGCTTTGTCGGTATCGAGCATGGGGGTCATCATCATTCTCCCGGGTTGCAAAATGGCGACTTGGCTCCGGGAGGGCCATCCGTTTCTGGCGGGCAAAGTGGAGGCGGCGGGCGCTACATGCCGCGAAACTGGCCTACGTAATCCTCGGCAAAACGATCAAAGTTGGCCGCTGGGGTCCCGGTTAGCGTGGCAATGTCCCGGCTGACCTGAGCCATTTTCCCCTGGGCCAGATACTCGTACAGAGCGACGAGATCCTTGGCCAGCCACTCGGGCACCTCATTAGCGAGCAGGGCGCTGATTACTTTGGCCGGCGGCTGATCCACGTACAACACCTGCTGGCGCAGCACGGACCCGATCCGGTCGGCCACGTCGTGCAGCGACAACGCCTCAGGACCCGTCAGTTCGTATGCCTTCCCCTCGTGGCCCTTTCCGGCAAGAACTGCCACGGCGGCTCGCGCCACATCCCGCGCATCCACCATCGCCGAGCGGCCTCGCTTCATACAGGCGAAGAATGCGCCTTGACTGCGAATGGTCGGACCAAAACCGAGAGTGTTTTGCATGAAGAAGGCGGACCGCAGATGGGTCCAGGCCAGACCCGAGCGCTCGAGCTGTTCTTCGATTTCCCGGTGCCGCCGGAACATGGCGACTGGAGAGTCGGCCGCAGCACCCAGCACCGAAAGCTTCACGACATGCTTCACCCCAGCTCGTCGGGCCGCATCCACCACCGCCTCCTGCATCTCTACCATGCGGTTGTCGACCGGGCTGATCAGGAGTACATGGCTGATATCACGAATCGCGTTGTTGACGGAGACCGGCCTCCCGAGATCTCCGGGGATGACTTCAACGCCCGAGAGCCGAAGCTTCCCGGCCCGAGTCGGGTCTCTGGTCAAGGCGCGAACCTTGACTCCGCGGCTCACCAGCTCCCGCACTGCCGGGAGACCCACATTGCCGGTGGCTCCCGTAACCAGGATGTGAGTCTCCATCGGCCTCCCCTGTTCAGCCAGCGACTCGCTCGGCACCCTCCAGCCATTCCGCGGCCCGCTCAACCTCGCCCCGAGCGAACTCGTGTCCAGCGTCCCACCAGTTGAGCGTAACGTTTGCCCCGCCACTGCGGAACAACTCGGCGAGGCGCTCGGCGTTGGCCAGGGGAACCAGGGGATCGAATCTACCTTCGGAGAGCAGGACCCGGGTTCCACTGAGCTCAGGTCGTTGCTCCGGCTCGAGGGGAACCATCGCCCGGAACAACACGGCTCCTTTGAGCAGACCGGGACGGAGAAGCAGCAGGCTCGCCGCGATATTCGCTCCGTTGGAGAAGCCGACGGCGGTGATGGCATCCGAGTCGAGGCGGTAGCGAACCACAGCTTCCTCAACGAACGTGGCGAGTTCTCCAGTCCTCGCAATCAGGTCCGGTATATCGAACACACCTTCCGCCAGACGACGAAAGAAGCGCGGCATGCCCCGCTCCAGCACCCGCCCGCGCGGGCTGAGCACCGCGGCGCCCGGAGCGAGTGCCGAGGCCAATGGGAGCATCGAGTCCTCGTTGCCGCCAGTTCCATGCAGCAGGAGGAGAGTGCGCGAGTCTCCCGGAGCACCCGGCACGAATCGGTGCGCGAAGGTCTCGATCATGATGCCGCCGGGACCCCACGCTGGGGAAGTGCGAGTGGAGGCAGGATTGCCTCGAGATTCGGCCGGTTGCGCTCGTACTGCGGCGGCAGTTTGAGAGCTTCACCCAGGGACTCGACTGGCTCGTCGATCAGGAACCCGGGGCCGTCGGTGGCAACTTCGAACAGCACACCGCCCGGCTCCCTGAAGTAGATCGAGCGAAAATATTGCCGGTCAATCACCGGGGTCGCAGGCACACCACGCCGCAGCAGAATCTCCCGCAATCCCAATTGCTCGTCCTCGCCGGTCGCCCGCCAGGCAATGTGATGCACCGATCCGACTCCGTTCACCGCATGACTGGCATCCGGTTCGATCCTCAGGTCGACGATGGCTCCAGGACCCCCGGCCCCGGCCTCGAACCGATGGCGATTGTCCTCTGCGCCGAGCGGGCGGAAGCCAAGTGCCTCGGTGAGCAAGTCCGCAGTCGGATCCGCACTCGTGAGCGTGAGGGTGGCAGAGTGAATGCCGCGAATCGCGTATTGCGCGGGGACTATCGAATCGGACCAGACCCCGGTGGAAGGCGCACGGTTCGACGCGATGAGCTCGAGCCGGAGTCCGTCCGGGTCTATCAACCCGATGGCCTGCTCTCCGAAACGGGCCGGAACTTCGAGCACCTGAAGCTTGTGCTGGGCCAGGCGGTCCCGCCAGAAGTCGAGCGCTCCGGCCGGTATCGTCAAGGAGACGACGCCCACTTCTCCGCTGCCCATCCGGCCGCGGAAGGCGCCCGCCCAGGGGAAGAAGGTCATCAAACTCCCGGGCTGACCGATCTCGTCGCCGAAGTAGAAGTGGTAGGTGCCGGGATCGTCGAAATTCACCGTCCGCTTCACCAGCCGCAGCCCGAGGAACCCCGCGTAGAAATCGAGATTGCGCTGGGGATCTCCCGCGATCGCGGTGATGTGGTGAATGCCCTGTGCAGCGTGAGCCATATGTCCTCCTGAAACCATGTTGACGTCCTTAGTCGCTGCCGGCCACGGCGCGCCCCAGCTTGCGGCATAGCCGGCCCAACTCGACTTGCTCTTCCCGGGTGAGGTGCCGGAGCACCTGGGTGATGCGGGTGGCATGACCGGGGAACGCCCGGGAAATGATCTGCCGCCCGGTGGGGGTCAGCTCCACCCGGTGGGCCCTGCGGTCATCCGGATCGGCTAACCGACGCACCCAGCCGTGCCGCTCAAGGTTGTCCACGACCGTCGTGAGGTTACTGCCGCTCACCAGGAGTTTCTCACAGAGTCGGGCCTGGGCCATCGGCCCCTTGTGATGCAGGGCCTCGAGCACGCCGAACTGAGTCTCCGTGAGCCGGTGCTCCTTGAGCAGCGCCGGATTGAGTCGAGCCCCGATAGCGTTCACGGCGCGACGCAGCTTTACGAACGTATCTAGGGCCCGGGCCGTTCCGGGCGACGGTGCCGTCGGCATATTCATCCATATCGGATAGTTCGATGTCGAATATAATGGGGAGGGGACCGCCAAGCAACAACGCTTCAGAATCGCGGTTCATCAGCCAGGGCGAGGAGGGTTGGGGCGTCGAGTCGGTGCCCACCGGCGAAGGAGCGTTGCCGGCAGCGGATACCGTGCCGCTCGAGATCCTTCAGCTGCGCGGCGTGCAGATCAGGAGACACCAACACGTCGTCCTGGCCCCGCACCAGGGTCACACTTCGGTCGCGCCAGCTAGAGTCTCCCAGACGGGCGAGAACATCCTCAGGAAACAGGCTTCCCCAGAGGATCAGATCCCGAGCCGCCCGTTTGCCCCGTTCAACCCAGCGTGCCGCCGTCGCCCCACCTTGAGAGAAGCCGAGCACTCGGACGTCCGCGGGAAGACCCACGAGCCGCTCTTCCACGTGCCCGACCAGGTGGTCCAGGTAGCCGACATAGTCCGCGATCTCGGTGTCACGATCCTCCCGCGTCATCCAGGTGGCACCGACCTTGTGACTGTGCCGTCCCTGGGAGTTGGTGTCGAGATAGAAACGGGAGAGCGCTTCGGGTGCCACGATCAGGCGGCGGCCATTGTCCAGTGGGGCGGCGTCGTGCAGGAGCGCACGAGCGAGCTGTGAATACCCGTGCAGCACGATCCACACTTGGGAGACTGACTGCCAGGGACCAAGACTGTAGAATCGCGCGGTACGCTGCACCGGCAGGTGATGCTGCTGGAGTTCGCTCATAGACCGACGAGCGCGGTCAGCACCCCGGTGTCGGCGATGCCGACGTGACGCTTCGTCTCCTGCCCATTCCGAAAGACCAGAAATGCCGGAATCCCCCGGATGTTGAAGCGTTGGGCAATACCGGGATTCTGGTCGGTGTCGACCTTGAGGACCAGCAGCTCGCCGGCGTGCTCGCCCGCAACGGCGTCAACGTGAGGAGCGGAGACCTTGCAGGGACCGCACCAGTCGGCGTGGAAATCCACCAGAACGGGAACCGATGCGGTCTTGATCGTCTGATCGAAGTCCTCCTCGGTCGCGGTAAGAGGACGGTCCAGCCTGAGCGGGCGACCGCAATTGGCACACTTGGGCCCGCTGGACAGCCGATTGAGATCGACCCGGTTGAGCGTCGTGCAGAAGGGACAGCGAACCGTTACCGGTCGGGGAGTCTGCGCTGGCTGGTCCATGAATTCGCTGCCCTAGGTCCGAATCATGTGGGACCCGGAAGGGGCGCTTACAGTCGCTTGAGCAACGCCTCGAAACGGGGATCCGCACGGAGGCTGACTAGGTCGGAATCGTTCTCCAGCCACTCGCGGTGACCGAAGCCGTTGGTGATCGCCTTGTCGAGGCACGCGAACGCCTCTTCCGGCTGGTTCGAGAGGGCGTATACGCACGCGACGTTGTAGAGTACGCCTGAATCTTCGGAATCGATGCCTCGCGCCCGGGAGGTGAGTTCCAGGGCGCGCTCCCGCTCGCCCAGCTGGATGAGGGCGATGCCCGCGAGGTAGAGCGCGCGAACGTCATCCGGGTTGAGCTCGAGGTGCTTCTCGGCCAGCAGCAATCCGCGTCGGAGAGAAGCGTGGCCTTCCCCGTGGCGACCGAGCGCTTCGTACGGTAGAGACGCAAGCATCGCGGACTGGTAGTCCTCCGGACGCACCCGGCTGGCTTCCTCGAAGTGGCGGATCGCCTCCTCGTACTTGCCTTGCTGCTGGGTGGCGCGGCCGAAGAAATAGTGCGCTTCGTAGAGCTTGGGGTTGAGCCGGATAGCAGTCGCGAATTCCTGCTCGGCCTCCTCATAGCGTTTGCTCAGCGACACCGCGAGCCCCCGCGAGGCGTGAGCCTCGGCCTGGTCGGGATTCAACTCCAGCGCCTTCCGGCTGTAACTGTCGGCTCCTTCCAGGTTGGCCTTGCTGGCGTCCCAGTACATGTAGAGGAACGAACAGCAGTCGGCGGCGCCGGCGTAGGCAAGCACGAACTTCGAGTCGATCTCCATCGCCCGTTCGAACATGCGGCGGGCAAACTGAATCCCCGTGCGCCGGAATTGGTGGAAGAACTGGCGGCCCCGGAGGTAGTACTCGTAAGCCTCGATGTTCGCGATGGGAGCGATTTCGATCGCGCGCTTTTCATCTTCGCTCAAGACCACGCGCAATGCCTTCACGATGCTCTGGGCAATTTCGTCCTGAATCGCGAAGACGTCTTCCATCTCGCGGTCGTACCGTTCGGACCAGAGATGATAGCCGTCTGAGACGTTGACCAGCTGAGCCGTGACCCGGAGCTTATTCCCCGCCTTCCGCACGCTCCCCTCCAGCACCGTGGCCACTTTCAGCTTCCGGCCGATCTCCCCGATATCCTCGTTCTTGCCTTTGAAGGCAAAGGCCGAGGTGCGCGAGGCGACCTGGAGCGCCTGGATCTTGCTAAGGGCGTTGATGATCTCGTCGGCCATGCCCTCGCAGAAGTATTCCTGGTCCCGTCCCGAGCTCATGTCGGCGAAGGGCAGGACGGCGATCGACTTGGCGGCAGCGGTAGGTTGTGGCACTACCGTGGTCGGCTGGTGACCGGGAGGAGTGGATCCGTGAATCGCGAGCGCCTGCCCGAACTGGGCGGCGGTCGCGTATCGCTCGGCCGGCACCCGGGCGAGGGACCTCGACACCGCCGTGTCCACCACTTCGGGGATGGTGGAACGAGCGGCGCGGATCGAAGGGGGGGCCTCGGTGAAGCGCTTGGTGATGATGGCCTGAGCAGTAGAACCGGTGAACGGCGCCGAGCCGGACAGCATCTCGTAGACCATGCAGCCGAGACTGTAGACGTCGCTCCGGCCATCGAGTTCCGCCTCACCCGCAGCCTGCTCCGGGCTCATGTACGCCGGAGTGCCCACCGCACTGCCGGTCTGGGTCAGATTGTCGTTGGCGGCAGCCGTCACGGCCTTCGCGATACCGAAGTCGGTGACCAGCGCCTCACCCTCGTGCAACATGACGTTTTCGGGCTTGATGTCCCGGTGCACGACGCCCTGCCGGTGGGCGTAGTCGAGCGCGGCGGCGACATCCCGCGCGATATCCAGAGCGTCGTCCAGCGCCAATCGCTTGTCCCGGATCAGCCGCTGGCGCAGCGATTCCCCATCGACGTACGGCATGACGTAGTAGAGCAGGTCCCCGACCTGGCCGGAATCGTGGAGCGGGACGATATGGGGATGGTTGAGCCGGGCCGCAACCTTGATCTCGCGGAGGAAACGCTCGGGACCCAGGCTCGCCGCAAGCTCCGGGTGCAGGACCTTCAAGGCCACCTGGCGATCATGCTTGACGTCGTGCGCAAGGTAGACCGTGGCCATGCCGCCCCGGCCAACCTCCCGATCGACCGCATAGCGGTCTGCAAGGGCGCTCCGCAATCGGTCAGCGATAGGGGTCATGCGGTCAGAGCTTGGCGAGCAGTGCTGTGAATCGGGGATCCGCGCGCAGTGAGTCCAGGTCCGAATCGTTCTCCAGCCAGGCGCGATGGCCGAAGCCGTTCTGCACCGCCTGATCGAGACACTCGAGGGCCTGGTCTGTCAGTCCACCGAGGGAGTACACGCAGGCGACGTTATAGAGCACCGACGAATCTTCCGGAGCCAGTTCCAGCCCCCGGCGGGCCCATTCGAGTGCCCGGTCCCGCTCGCCGAGTTGCATGAGGCCTCCGGCACCGAGACAATAGGCCCGGACGTCCTCTGGATTGAGTTCCAGATGTTTCTCCGCGACCTCGACCCCGCTTCGCATGGTGGCCTCGGCGTCCGCCATGCGGCCGAGGCTCCGGAGTACCGTCACACACAGCAGCCTCGACTGGTAGTCCTCGGGCCGCGCCCGCGATGCCTCCTGGTACTCCCGCACCGCGTCGGCGTACTTCCCTTGCTGAAACAGCGCCCGCGCGAAGAAATAGTGGGCCTCAAACAGCTTCGGATTGAGGCGTATCGCCGTCGCGAATTCTCGCTCCGCCTCCGGATAACGCTCGCTCAGCGACACCGCCAGGCCGCGGGCCACGTGGGCCTCCGCCAGCTCCGGCCCCAGCTCGAGGGCCTTCTTGCTGTACGCGTCGGCATTCTCGAGGTTGGCGTGGCTGCCGTCCCAATACATGTAGAGCACCGAGCAGCAGTCGGCGGCTCCGGCGTAGGCCGTGGCGTAGTTCGGATCGATTTCCTTGGCACGCTCGAACATCCGGCGGGCGAACTGAATGCTGGTCCGGCGGAACTGGTGAAAAACCTGCCGTCCCCGCAGGTAATACTCGTAGGCCTGGAGGTCGGGAGCGGGGACCTGTCCGATGGCCCGCTTTTCGTCCTCACTCAACATCACCCGCAGCGCCCGCACGATGCTTTGAGCAATCTCGTCCTGGATCGCGAACACATCCTCCATTTCGCGATCGAAGCGGTCCGACCAGAGGTGGTAGCCGTCCGCCACGTTGATGAGCTGCGCGGTGATCCGGAGCTTGGTGCCGGCCTTCCGCACGCTGCCCTCGAGCACGGTGCTCACACCGAGTTGCTCGCCGACCTTGCGGATATCCTGATTCTGGCCCTTGAACGCGAAGGCGGAGGAGCGCGACGCTACCTGGAGCGCCTGAATCTTGGTCAGGGCGTTGATGATCTCCTCGGCCATCCCCTCGCAGAAGTATTCCTGGTCCCGTCCCGAGCTCATGTCGGCGAAGGGCAGGACGGCGATCGACTTGGCGGCAGCGGCAGGTTGGGGCACTACCGTGGTCGGCTGGTGACCGGGAGGAGTGGATCCGTGAATCGCGAGCGCCTGCCCGAACTGGGCGGCGGTCGCGTATCGCTCGGCGGGCACCCTGGCGAGGGACCTCGACACCGCCGTGTCCACCACTTCGGGGATGGTGGAACGAGCGGCGCGGATCGAAGGGGGGGCCTCGGTGAAGCGTTTGGTGATGATGGCCTGAGCAGTAGAACCGGTGAACGGCGCCGAGCCGGACAGCATCTCGTAGACCATGCAGCCGAGACTGTAGACGTCGCTCCGGCCATCGAGTTCCGCCTCACCCGCAGCCTGCTCCGGGCTCATGTACGCCGGAGTGCCCACCGCACTGCCGGTCTGGGTCAGATTGTCGTTGGCGGCAGCCGTCACGGCCTTCGCGATACCGAAGTCGGTGACCAGCGCCTCACCCTCGTGCAACATGACGTTCTCGGGCTTGATGTCCCGGTGCACGACGCCCTGCCGGTGGGCGTAGTCGAGCGCGGCGGCGACATCCCGCGCGATATCCAGAGCGTCGTCCAGCGCCAATCGCTTGTCCCGGATCAGCCGCTGGCGCAGCGATTCCCCATCGACGTACGGCATGACGTAGTAGAGCAGGTCCCCGACCTGGCCGGAATCGTGGAGCGGGACGATGTGAGGATGGTTGAGCCGGGCCGCAACCTTGATCTCGCGGAGGAAACGCTCGGGACCCAGGCTCGCCGCAAGCTCCGGGTGCAGGACCTTCAGTGCGACCTGGCGATCGTGCTTGAGATCGTGCGCCAGAAACACGGTGGCCATACCGCCCCGGCCCACCTCGCGCTCAATGCCGTATCGGTCGGCAAGCGCGGGTTGAAGTCGGGAGCGAAGGTCAGCCATTGAAGGAGTTGCGGGAATGCGGCACGCCGATTCTCAGAGGACAGGGCTTAAAGGATACCGATGGCCGGACAGTGCCGCTAGCTGCCTTCCCGAGCCTGGCGGAAACGCGCTGGGCACGAAGGCGACCCGACTGTCAACCGGCGACGCGGGCCTTTTTCGAAGCGGAGTGCCAGCGGTGAGGACCGGAAAGCCGCGGCCCCGGCTCGGCTAGCAGCCGGTCGATCCCGGCAGGCGGCAGCGGCGCCGCGAAGAAGTAGCCCTGCCCCATCTCGCATCCCAACTCGATGAGCGCTTCACACTGCTCGACGCTTTCGACGCCCTCCGCCACGGTCTTCAGCTTGAGCGTCTCCCCCAGCCCGATGATGGCCCGCGCGAGCGCCGACTTGTCCAAGCCAGCGCCGACGTCCTCGACGAACGGCCGGGCGATCTTGATCATGTCGATGGGGAAGCGCTGCAGATAGCCCAGCGAGGAATAGCCGGTCCCGAAGTCGTCGATCGCGAGTTGCACACCGAGCCCCTTGAGCTCCCGCAGCCGGGCCAGCACCTGGCCGGTCTGCTGCATCAGCACGCTCTCGGTGATTTCCAGTACCACGGCATCCGGCTCCACCCGGGTATCGGCCAGCGCCTGGCGGGTCTCGTTGACGATATCGAGCTCGTGAAGCTGACGGCCTGAGACGTTCACCGCGATGGTCAGAGACAGCTCGGGATACATGGCGCGCCACAGCTCCGCCTGACGGCAGGCCTCGCGCAAGACCCAGCGACCCAGCCGCACGATGAGTCCGGTTTCTTCGGCGAGCGGTACGAAATGCTGGGGCAAGAGGTGCCCGAACTGGGGATGTTCCCAGCGCAGCAGCGCCTCGACGCCGTGAACCTTGCCGCTTCTGAGGTTGAAGATCGGCTGGTAGACCAGGGTTAGCTCTTCCTTCTCGATCGCGCTGCGGAGCGCGGCTTCCATCTCGAGCCGCTGCTTGAGGTCGTGATACATCTGCGACTGGTAGGTCTCGCAGCGCCCCTTGCCCTTCCGCTTGGCGGTGTACATCGCCATGTCAGCATTGCGGAGCAGGTCGTCCGCGGTTTCGTCGTCGCTGGCCGACGCGATGCCGATGCTGGCGCTCACGCTCACTTCGTTGCCGCTCAGACTGAAGGGGCGGGCCATCGCCTCCACCAGCCGGCCGACAAGGAACCCGGGGCCTTCGGGCGCGCCGCCGTCCTCCAGCAGGATCGCGAATTCGTCGCCGCCCAGCCGCGCTACCGTGTCGGCCGCCCGAACGCACGCTTGAAGCCGCTCGGAGGCGGCGACGAGAAGCCGGTCGCCCTCCCCGTGTCCGAGGCTGTCGTTGACCTTCTTGAAATCATCCAGGTCGAGGAACAGCACGCTGATCGCATTGCGCTGCCGCATGCGCAGCTGCAGTGCGTGACTCACTCGGTCGCGGAAGAGCGCGCGGTTGGCCAGGCCGGTCAGGGGGTCGTGGAACGCCTGGTGCATCAGCTCCTTCTCGAGCCGCTTGCGTTCGCTCACGTCCCGGGTGTTGAGCACGACCCCGCGAACGGTCGGATCCTCGAGCAGGTTGGTCGCGATGGTCTCCGCATTCAACAACGAACCGTCGGGCTGCCGGAACCGCCATTCGACCGGCTGGGTGACGCCCGGGTTGGTAACCGCATCGCTCAGGAAGGTACGCGCCCGTTCCTGGTCATCAGGGTGCAGCAGGTCGATGACGGTGCGGCCCATGAGCGGCCCCGCATC
Organism: uncultured Gemmatimonadales bacterium; assembly: GCA_963821525.1. Lineage (GTDB taxonomy): Bacteria > Gemmatimonadota > Gemmatimonadetes > Gemmatimonadales > GWC2-71-9 > DATBGE01. Next base: position 873,340 of record CAWGED010000019.1, read on the forward strand.
GTAGCGCAGCACCCGGGTCACGGAGGGACTGACGAACTTGATGCTGAGGTCCGGCTTGATGACCATGATCACGTCGGACGAGTGCTGCACCAGGGAACGGAAGCGGGCCTCGTTCTGCCGCGCGGCGTTCTCCGCGAGCAGGCGTACGTTCTGCCGGACCGCCATCAGCTGGCGCCCCACCACCAGGACCGTCATCAGCACGGCACCGACGGCGATGCCGCTGATCGGATCGCTCCACGGTTCGAGCGCAGCGGTGAGCAGCAGGCCGTAGGTGGACGCGACCGCGAGGTAGGGCAGCGGAGTGATCGGCTGAACCCGCGGGCGATGCGCCGCCATGGTCGAGCTGCGCGGAACCGGACTTCGCCAATAGAGCTCGCCGCTCGAGATGAGCATCAGGTAGAGCAGCAGGTACACCGCGTCGGTCCAGGCCGCGCTCCGTTCGCCGGTCTGGAGCAGCACCAGGTCGAAGGTCAGATCCGCCACGATTCCGACGGTGATGCCGATGACCAGGAGGTGGAAGGCGAGGCGATTCCCGTCGAGCGGGCCGCGCAGCATCACCGTCGCGATGCCGAGCAGCAACAGCAGATTGGCCAGCGGGTAGGCGAACGCAAGGACGGTGAGGACGATTCCGTTTCCAGCCGTAGCACCCGCCGCGGTGGTGGGCCGGATCGTGTAGTACCAGATGACGACCGCTCCGCCGACCAGCACCATGGCGGCGTCCAGCACAAACTTCCAGCGCTCCACCCGAATGCGCCGCGCGAGCGGGAACGAGAGCAGCGCGGCCAGCATCAGGAACGAATCGGAGAGATAGAACGCGTCGGCCCAGCTGACCGGAGGGTTCTCGCCGAGCGCGGTGAGGTAGTAGACCGAGATGCTGTTGCCGATGAGGACGGTCAGCGCTCCCAGCGCGAGCAGTCTCAGCGCCTGTCGCACCGACGGGTCGAGATCCTGATTGCGGGAGGCTACCACGTTCAGAATCATCACCGTCAGATTGAGCGGCATGAACGCGACGTTGCCCAACAGATCCCGCAGCTCGGTGGATCCCCACCCCGCCCGCTCGAACACCAGGTAGAACAGCATGTAGACGGCTGCCAGACCGGTAAGCGTGCCGACCGGAAGCCGTGAGGCTTTCCGGCTCAGATTGCTAAGCACACCGACGTTCCCGTCGACTTTAGACAAGCCGTCTCCGCAGAGTATAACTCGTTGTCAGATAATAAGATCCGAGATCTGCCGCTGACAGACAGACCTCACCGTAGGCGGTTTTAAAGCAAGGCTGGTGCCGGGATCGACAGATTGCCGGTCCCACGTCAAGAAATCGATCAGTGGGCTGACGAAAAGTTGCTCGGTCCTCTCACCGCAGCGGCGATGATCGACCTGGACCGTTGTGGCTCATCGACATGCGGGCGCCGAAACTTCAGGGACAGACGTCGAAGAATTGCACGGTTCGGGGGCGACGCTTCGCTTGCCTCCACCAAGTGTGGAGGATCAAGTCGAGAGCCCCATTTTGTCGACGCGGATAAACGACAACAGATCGTACTCGAAAGTACTGCCGCAGGGAAGGCTCTTTGAACTGCGGGCTCAAGTCTTGGGGTTTCCCTCCGCCGGTGTCGCACGCTGCCGCACCGCGGCGAGGGCCAGCACGATCGATTCCTGGGAGGCGAGCAGCTCCCGCACCACCTCACCTGACGGCCGTGGCTGCCGTCTGGGTCGATCGGTCTGCTCGAGAAAGGGCCAGAGCGGAACCCGGATGCTTTCCGGGAGGACACTTTCCAGGTATTCCAGCGCGGTTCCTCGCAAATACGGCTCGTCGGTGAGCAGCGCACGGTACGCCAGGCGAAGAGGAGCGGCCGGCCTCACGAGGGCGAGCAGGGTGAAGACATGCTCGAGGCTTCGGTTGGCGCGATCCCGGACGATGTCGGCCTCCGTGGGCGACCACAGCTCGTCGTCGGCATCGAGCAGACGGCGGCCTTCCCAGACCCCCCGCTCCACTGTGAGCTCTCGGTGGATCGCGTTCATGACCTGGTCCTCCTTCACCCGGATGCCGGGCATCCGTTCCATCATTCGGGCGAGCGCTCCCCCGGCACGATACCGTACTTCGAAGCGCCGGTCTCCCAGCGCACCCAGGAGTGCCTCGAAAGACTGGTCGGTGAAGCAGTCTGCCAGTACTGCGACCAGTCTGCGCCGCACCGCGAAATCTTCATCGGGATCGAGCAGCCGCCGGGTCAGGAGATCCAGGTTCTCGGAAGCGACTCTTCGCAGTGCCGCGACGGCATCGGAAGCCACCGCATCCCAGGCCAGGAGATCAATCACTCCGCCAACCTGGTCGCGAGCGAGCGGCGGGCCTCGAAGTCTCGACCGCACCGCGGCGACATCCTGAGCGGGCGAGGGGTGTGGCTTCTCCTTATCCTGTTCCGGAGCCGCGGAGCCAGCTTCGTGGCAGTGTCGGGATACTCGCCGGATTTACCCTCAACGAGGTCAGATCGATCGCGCCAACGGTCTGGAACATCGCGGCCGCGACTTCTTCCGGCCCCAACTGGTCTTCCCTGGCTCGGAGGCTCCGTTCGAGCGCGCCGAGATATCCCCGTTGCATCCGGCGGGCGATCGCAAGGGTGCCCAGGGCAAGCGCGAGCGTTGCGACCGAGCAGGAGCGGTCGCGACCTGGAGCGGCGCCGCGAGAATCGCGAGCTGGGCCAATCCCGCCCCGGCGATGTCTCCCAATCGAGCGCCGCCGACATCCACTACCGGCTTTGCGGCTCGTCGCTCCAGAGCGGAGACCGGGGAGTAAAGCAGCTCCTGGGCCGATCGGAAAACCGAATTGCGGAGCACTGTTTCGACAGCCACGCGCCACTGCCACGGAGGGAAAGCCGGGTGCCACCAGAGGCTACCAGCGAGCCGAGGGCCACTCCACCGGGCAGCAGCATGCGTGCTCCGAGCGACACCCAGCCGATTGAATATCCAGCCGGAGCACCGACACCTGCAGCAGGACGGTGAGCAGCGAGGTCACGGTATAGAACACGCGCGAAGAGCCGGAGCAAGCCAGGCCCGTCGGTCATCGTGGACGCCTGCAGCTTGAAGACGTAGTCCAGCACTCCTTCCGCCGCCGCGGCGAGTGCAACGAGGTAGAAGAGCAGGCGGAGGTATGAGGAGTGGCGCAGCGCTTCGATGGCCGACGAGGTCGTATCACCCGCCTCAGCGTAATGGGGCCGGCTGGCCGAAGCTGCGGGCGAGGGGCAGTACCAGGATCGCCAGCACCCAGCTGGAGCAGCGCAAGAACCGGTAAGCATGGAGCTGGCGGAGAACGCGGTCCCCATCGCGCTCCGTCAGGAGGCCGCCCAGGAGCCCGCCAGCCGAGGCCCCGGCAGTAATCAGGCCCACTGCCCGCCGGGCGGAGCGAGGGTCGAACGATTCATTGACCAGGGCCCAGAATGCCGAGACCAGGAGGGCGCCAAGGCGGTGACGTGGAGATAGACCAGGAATGCCGCCGGCCGGAGAGACACGAAGCTCAACAGCCACTCGCACGGACGAGCAGGATCGCGACTCCGGCGAAGAGCCGGGGCACCAGCGTCGCGGGACCCTGCTGGGCCAGCCGTCGTGCCAGCCACAGGGTGACGAAGCAGCGACGAGACCGCGGCGGTCACCACCATCCGCGGCAACAGCGTGACGCCAAAGCTGGTGATGAAGAGGGCGTCGCGCGTGGCCTTGGCGGCCAGTTGGAATGCGATCGCCACGGTGCTTGCGAGGACCGTGGCGCGGATGAACCCGGGCTGATCGCCCGTATTGCGCGCGCTCAAAAGGCGAAACCGGCCTGGACGTAGAGGGCGGTTGTTCGTCCCCGGCGGCCACGGCGGCACTCACTGTGTAGTCGCGGGCAATGGGCGCCAGCCAGATGCCGCCGCCGAAGGAGCTATGCCAGACATCGGAGTTCTCGCCCTCGAGGAAAACCCGGCCCACGTCAGCCAAACCGAACACTCCGAAATCGGTCGGCAGGACGATGGTGGCGCGGCCCAGGCCCAACCGCAACTCTGCGTTGCCGTAGGCCGAGGCATCGCCGGCATAGCGGTTGTCGCGGCCGAGACGGACGGTCCCGGCGTCTCCGATGTATGCCGCTTCGAAGTAGGGATACGGGCCCCAGATTTTCTTCCCACCCGCCCTGAAGGCAAAGGTGGGGTGTAGCGGCAATTTCGGACTCAGGAACGTCGTGGCCTCCGCCGCGACATCGCCGAAGTCCTCTTCGACATCCCACCACGCCGGGAACACCCGTCCGGTGACCTCGACCGTCCAGCCCCGAGTGGCGGCGTGCAGCCGGTTCCGGCTGTCGAATCGGAACGCTACTCCGGCCCCGACTTCACCAAAATTCCCCGAGCCATATGGATTGACCGTGGCGAGGAAACGATCGGTACGGTTGTCGGTGCTCGCATACTTGAAATACGGTCCGAACGCGATATTCCCGTGTTGGGTCAAGGGGAACAGGAAGAGGGGCGACACCGTGTACGCGTCCTGAGTCACCCGGTAGAACTCGGCGCTTCCTGGATCATCGATTTCGTTGCCGAAGCCGTGGAAGTTCAGCACGTCTATGCCCGACGCCCGGGCCAGAAGCAGAAATCCGGCCCGTGAGTTCTCCCGATGGAACTCGCCTCGGTAGTCCACCCGATAGGAGAGTGGACCTGTGGCGAATCCCGCCCTGATCCGCTGCCGACTGGCAAAGGGAAGTTTGCGGAAGCCATACCGAGTGTAGGTGAGACCGGCGCCGAAGAAGAAGCCCAGGTCGGGGCCGTAAGAACCCCATATATGAACCTGCGAGCGATGCCCCCAGTCCCGGGGAGGGAGCTGACCCGCCGGGCGGGGCGGCAGCACGTATGGCTTGCGATCGATCTCCTCGCTTTTTCCCAGAGTGTGTTCCGGCGCCGCAGGATCATCGTAAAACCGATTGCTTCCGCTGGCCGCGGAATCGACCAGCACATCGTCACCTTCATCCGCGAGGATTCTCAGGGTGGGGCCGCCACCGCTCCCGGATACCATCGCGCTGTCATCGCCATTTCGCAGAGTGACCCGGATGTCCTTCGTCTCATTTGCGAGGAACTTTCGGCGAAACCAGGGCAGACCCGGGCGTTTCGCGGGAACCTATGGTGAGCTCGAGGCCTGACTCATCACGGGTCGCGATAGCCACATCGCTGCTGTCGGTCGCGGTGACGTCGACTTCGCCCGCCAGCATTTGATAGTACTTCCGCGCTTCCTTGGGCAGGCCGTTTCTGCGTTGGATGATCCATTCGGTCAGGCGGCTCCCGATGAGCTGCAAATGCTCCGGAGGGAGGGCGGCCACCGCGTCCTGAATCACGCTATCGCTGAGGGCAGCCGTCAATCGGCTGACGACGGCCTCCCAGTCCGACCAGGAAAGGCCGATGAGCAGCCGACGATCCAGGTCGCGCCCGTTCCAGGCGGCGCCGACCGGATTGGAGTAGGCGCCCTTGAAGTCGGTGAGCTGAGGGGCGCTCTGCCGCGCGATCCACAGCAGGAATCCGTCGTACTTGGCGAAGGCCTGATCCCGGTCGAGGGGAATGGGGACCCACCGTCGAGGAACTGAGTCTCCGAAGTAGGCCCAGCGCCATTGATCGCGGTGCCGGTCCCAGTCGCCGATCAGAACATCGAACAGCCTGGCCGTAAGGAAGGCGGGTCCGTCCACCTGATCATCCGAGGATCGTTCGAGCCGGGCAAAAAGGGTGTCGGTGAGGACGATCTCGGTGGCTCCGCCCCAGTGCGCCGCGGGACCCGACCCACCGACCCGATCTTCGAGGGTGCCCATGAGTCCGGCAAAGTCGGAGCGGAACTCCCCCATGCGCTCGACATCGGGCAGGACGACGATCGCCGGATCGGCGTGGAGAATGCCGGCGGCCTTGAGCAGCCGGCCCACGACCAGGGGCGCCGTCGGCAGGGCCGAGCTGGTTTGATCCCGCGCCACACCCGCCGCAACGGTCTGCCGGAATTCCTCCGGGAGAGCACCCGAGGGATCCTTGTCGATTGAGCGGAAAAAGAACTGTCGCCCGTCGGTGGCCTGCAGACGAAGGGTCTTGCTCTGCTGGCCTCCGGTTCCGGACACGGCGCGTACTCCTCCCGCGAAGGTATCCATGTCCAGCACTGGAACCGTTATCGGAGTGGTCCACACCTCGCGATACTCGCTGCCCAACAGGAACCGATGGAACCAACCGGCGCCATACTGTTTGCCGGCAGCCTGAAGAGTCGTCTCGGGCTGAGGCTCGGGAACCTGCTGTGCGAGGAGGGACCCAACCGGGAGTGTGGCACTCAGGACGAGGGTTACCGCCGCGACTCCCCGCCGGATCCTCATGCCAATCCTGCCGTCTTCAGCCGGTACGCACGACCGACCAGTACGGCCAGCACCAACCAGCAAAGCGCCAGCACCAGGTTCACCTTGGCGAACTGCGATGTAGCCGAACCGAAGCTGACTGGTCCCCACGAAGACCAGGAGGGCGGACAGGACATCTCCCGACCGGACGAAGAAGGAATCGATGACCTGTTTCGCCTTGTACTTCTGTTCCCGGCTGGTGGGGAGGAAGAGTACGTTGCGCACCGTGTTCTGCAGCGAATAGTCGTTCGCGTTTTCGGCGATCTTCACCGAGCGAACCACGGAGAGAACCGGAAAGAGAGCGATCGCCGGATAGCCGACCATGGCGATGATTGGCGCGACGAGGACTGCCACCTGAACTCCGAAATACTTGAAAATGCCGGGACACTACGAACAGTTGGAGCAGGATGCCGACGCTGTTGACGACGAAATAGAACTGGGAGTAGAACGCCCCGATGAACTCCGCCTCCGAGAGTCCACCGGTAGCCCCCTTGGCAACGGCGGCCTTGGCCGCGGCGGTCAACGGTGCTCGAGAGGATATACTCCCCAGTGGTGTTGACCCAGTTGAGCACCAGAATCATCAGCGCGATCAGCAGGAGATAGCGATCCCCGAAGACCAGCCGGAAGGTGCCGGGCCGAGGCGGCAACCCGCTGCGGGAGAGCGTTACCGCCTTCTTCTCTCCCCTGGTGACGACTTCGTACTCACCAGTCGCCGCGGGTACCGTCGCCGTAGTGAACCGGTCTGGAATCCCGGCCTCCGCGTGCCGCCGCTCTCGCGCATCCACGCGATTGCTCAGGACCGCGGCGATCGCCAGCAGAGCAGCGGCGACCAGCAGCAGCTGCGGCACTCCCACCAAGCGGAATGAGCCGGTTGGTCAGGAGACTTCCAACCACGGCACCCAGCGATGCCCCGAAGGCGACAATCGGAAACAGCCGCTCGCCCTGATCCTTGGTATACAGGTCGTTAGCAAAGGACCAGAACTGCGCCACGATCATCAGGTTGAAGATGCCGACCCAGAGAAAGAACGGGAACGCCAACCGGCACGCGAGCATGGGCCAGAGCCCAGAACCCCACGAGGCACACGATGAAGAAGCCGGTGACCACATTGAGCAGGCGCCGGCGCGGAAGTCGGTCGGCCAGGGCGCCATACGCGGGAACCAGCACGAGAAGGAGCAAGGCCTGTCCCGCAGCGACGTAGCTCTTGACCACGGCCCCTTCGTGCGAGAGGATGAGCGCCTCCCGAACCGGCTTGAGGATGTAGTAGGCGCACAGCAGGAGAAGCACATTGAGCGCGAGAAGGAGGGCCGTTACTCCCTCCCCCGCTCGAACATCGGTGAACAACCGAAGCGCTCGATCCAGCGGCGCGGCTTGATCCACGGTGGACGTAGTCACCCGATGCTCACCGTGACGAAGCGAAGTTTGCTGTCCCGAAGGACCTGGAGAACCACCGTGTCTCCCGAATTCAGCGCCGAAAGGCTTTGCCGCAGATCCGCGACGGTGGCCACGGCGGTTCCGTTCAAAGCATAGATCACATCGCCTGGCTGCAGTCCGCCCTGCCCGGCGGTGGCGTCCGGGGTGAGAGCCGCGACGACCACTCCGCTTGGTTGCCGCAGCCCCGGGATTTGAGCCGCCAGTTCCTTGGTCATGTCGAGCCCCAGCACACCCAGCCTCGGCACGAGGTTTTTCTCGGGCGTCACCAGACTGCCCAGGCGAGCTGCGTTGTCCTGTCGCTCGATCACCGGCACCCGAATGGTCTGGTGCTGGAGGCCTCGCCGCACATCGAGCGCCACCGATTGCCCCAGGGGCTGGCGATAAAGCGTCACGTCAAACTGCCGCCCGTTCTCAACCACCTTTCCGTTCACCGATAAGACGACATCGCCGGTCTGAAGGCCGGCCTTGGCAGCGGGACCGCCTGGATACACATCGCCGATGACCACGCCCCAGTTCTGGGGGAGACGAAGGGCCGTCGCCATGGCGGGCGTTATCGTCTGGGCGAAGACCCCGATGTCGCCCCGGCGGACTCGGCCGTATTGCCGCAGCTGGTCAACCACGTGGCGGACGATGTTGCTGGGGGCGGCAAAGCCGATCCCTTCGCTGCCGCCCGACTGGCTGAGAATGAGGGTGTTGATGCCAGTCACCGCTCCATCGGTGGTCACCAGAGGCCCTCCGCTGTTGCCCGGATTGATCGGGGTGTCGGTCTGGATATAGACCATCCGATCGTCTTCCCGAAGCTGCCGGCCCACCGCACTCACGACCCCCATCGTCACCGTGCTGGCCAGCCCGAGCGGACTGCCCAATGCGAGGACCAATTCGCCAGGCTCGAGCGAATCGGAATCAGCGAGGCGAGCGACGGGCAGTCCGGTGGCTGGAACCTTGAGAACGGCGAGGTCCGTCTCGCGATCGATTCCCACCAGCTCGCCCTGGAGCTCGCGAGCGGGACCGGCCACGAGCGATCTCCCCGGAGCGTCGGGTGCGGCCGGAGTGGCCAGCGCGACTGTGAAGCGGCGCCCGCCCTCGACCACGTGTGCATTGGTGACGATGTAACCGTCCGGGCTGAGGATGACGCCAGAGCCGGTCTGTTGCTGGTTGCCCAGAAAAGCCGTGCCGCTCTTCTCGCCTAGCGGACCCCAGGCGGCGACTCGAACCTGAACCACGGCGGGTTGTACCTGGGAGGCGACCTTTGCGAGATCCCGACTCAGGGCTCGCAGATCTTGCTGGGCTGGGAGCGCGTTGGGCCACGCAAGTAACGCCAGCAGGGCAGCGAGCCTCGCCAGCGCAGAGAGGTGCAGGTCAGCGCGCCCCACTGGCCTGCTCGACCGCGTCCGGTTCAGAAGTGAGGGCCGGCATCAGGCGCATATCACACTCGACACACTCTTCGCTGAAGGCATTGAGCGGCCGATGCCTTTCCCACCAGTGTGCCGCCCGCTCTTCATCCCAGACTGCTCCGGGTACTGCAGCCTGGAGCCGCGCGGCCAGCTCTCTCGCCGACTGTGGACGGTCCTCGGGACGCTTCGCCAGACAGGAGAGGATCACCTCGTCGAAGGCTGCGGGCAGCTCGATCTCGGTCCGCCGGGAAGGTGGTATTGGCGGCTCGTTCGCGTGCTTCAGCATCATGGCCACGGCTGACGGCGCGTCGAAAACCAGTTTACCCGTCACCAGCCAATAGGCCACGCAGCCCAGGGCGTAAATATCCGCCCGGTGGTCCACCGGAGTCCCCAGAACAGTCTCCGGTGCGATGTAGGCGGGAGTACCGGCCGTCGCGTTGGGTGCAGTCAGCATCGACTGGCCAGGGTCCGCGTTCTCGGCCTTCACCAGACCAAAGTCCAGCACTTTACGAAATCAACTTCGAGACCGAGACGACAGGTGAAGATGTTTCCACGCCTTAATGTCGCGGTGGACCAGCCCATTCACGTGAGCCTCTTCGAGCGACGCGCACGCCTGGGTCAGCAGATACACTGCCCGTTCGGCCGACACCGGACCGAAGGTCTGCACCAGCCTCTCGAGGTCCAGGCCATCGAGCAATTCCATCACCAGAAAGAAGGTGCCGTCCTCCGACACCCCGAAGTCGTACAGGCTTATCGTGTGCGGCGACTTCAGGGAGGCGGTGGCCTGTGCCTCGCGCCGGAATCGCTCGAGAATCAGCCGAGCGCCAGCCGCACTGGTGCCACCCAGCACTTCCTGGCGGATGAGCTTGATCGCTGCCGGACGGGCGAGGGTATGATGCGTGGCTCGATACACCTCGCCCATGCCACCCTTGCCCAACACCTCCTCAAGGCGGTAGCTCCCCAACTCACGCGCACGATTGACCTGCTGGCCCAGGCGCCGGATCACCTTGACGGGGACCACCGCGATGGCCGCCGCGATGTAGTTGGGGAGGAAGGCCCAGAGGTAATTGAACAGGGTCGCGTTCACTTCCTGTCCGCGCAGGGTCGAAATCCAGAGCGCGAGCGGCCCCATGCTGGCCGCCAACAAACCAGTGAAGAGTGTCTTCCGCACCGTATTGGGCACGATCGAGGGATAGACAACGATTCCCACGATGATCCAGGAGGGGCTCGGCTGGGTGACATGGGGCTCCCACTGCTCAATCAAGCCCACGAGCAGTGACGTAAGCACCAGGTAGCCCGAACCCAGGTCGAGCAGTAGCTGCTGTCTGAAGCCCTTAACACGGCCCAGGTAGGCCATGAGCAGGGAAGCGGCCAGGCCGATTCCCGCAGATGAGGTTCCCCGGCATCGGCCAGACCGGGTAGTAGAGCATCGTCACTCCGAGGATCCGGGCGACGACGTTGTTCATGAACAGGGCGAACGCCCACAGCGCCGCGAAAGGCGAGAGCTGGCCGCCCAGACCCGTTGGCAGGTCTGGTACAAGACATCGTTAGGCAGGCTGCGCTCAGCCCCACTCGCGGACATGGCCTGGAGCGGGGGTGGAGGGACGGCGTTGAATAGTCCGGGGTGCGGCCATGATAACCCTGGAAACGGACGAAGTGGCTTCCTGAACGTAGCCTTTCCGGGGCCATGATGTAACCGCCTCCCAGGGACCAACAAAACGCCCCCGGTGGGATCTCCGGGGGCGTTGCCAATCCCTTAGCGGGGGACGCAGCTAGTGAGCGCCCGTCGTATCCACGGTAAGCGAGAACCCGTTCTTGTCCGCCTGAAGCCGTACGACCGCGCGCCCGTCCTTGCCATTTACCAGCAGGAAGGCGCCGTTGCTGTCGGCCTTCAGGTGAAGCAGCTCGCCCTTATCGCCCTTGGCACTCACGCGAATGGGACCGGTGAAATCGGCGTCGGCCGAGAACGGGTCTCCCTTGTGGAGCTGAGCCACGACCTTGCTTCCGGCGAGAACGGGGCGCTCGAGCCCCGAAGGCTGGAACACGATCGACCCGACCTCCTGCCACCCGCTTTCACCTTTCGCGGCGCAGCGGAAACCATCCTCGAACTCGAAGTCATCACCGCCGACCGGCACCAGCTGACACGCCTTCAGCTGCGACAGGTCCGCATCCGAATCGAGGGCTACGGTAAACGTGAAGTGAGCGAGATCCTGGTCGGCGGGGCGGCGAATCGACATGTGGTTGACGGTCCCCAACCGCTGCCCTTCCAGGACGAAGGGGATGTCCGCCTGCAGCTCGGCGGTCGCGACATGGAGCGGCCGGGTTACCCGGGTTAGCGCTGCCTTCATTGTACTCTTGGCATCTTCGACGACGGTGACGAGCAGCATGCCGACCAGAAAGACGCCGAGGGCGCCGAGGCCGATTTTGGTCCACAGGGTGCGCATGGGAGACCTCCGGGAAGTGACCGACGGGGCAATGGTGCCCGTACGACCCCGGTCACCGAGCGGTTTCAGAATGGGACATGGCTAGACCAGCCCCGGAGGAGGAGGCTTGGAGGAAAGCCAACGGGCGGGGGATATCCCCCGCCCGTTGACGATTCCTGTGGGATCCGGCGGTTACTGGACCGCGTTCACCATGTCGAAGATCGGGAGGTACATCGCGACCACCATGCCGCCCACGATGACGCCGAGGACGACGATCATGATCGGCTCCATAAGGGAGAGCAGCGCACTGACTGCGACGTCAACCTCGTCATCGTAGAAGTCGGCGATCTTGGAGAGCATCTCGTCCAGGCCGCCGGTCTGTTCGCCGACCGCGATCATCGAGATCACCATCGGCGGGAAGACCTTGGACTTCTCGAGCGGGGCGGCAATCGTCTCACCGCCGGCGATCGACTGCCGGGAGGCCATTACTGCGTCATGGATGACCCGGTTGCCGGCCGTCTTGGCCGTGATCTCGAGTCCGTCCAGGATGCTCACGCCGGAGCTGATCAGGGTGCCCAGCGTCCGGGTGAAGCGGGACACGGCCGACTTCCGCAGCATGTCGCCGAGGACCGGAGCGTTGAGCAGCATCTGGTCGATCCGCTTCTTGCCGTCGTCGGTGGCGTAGTAGCGCCGGATGCCGAAAATCGCCAACCCGATCACGGCGATAATCACCCACCAGTAATTGATGAGCAGCTGGGACGCACCGATCACGATACGGGTCGGGAGCGGCAATTCCAGGTTGACCGAGGCGAACATCGCCTGGAAGGTCGGGATCACGAAGATGAGCAGCACGGCCACGGCCACCGCGGCTACGGTGAAGATCACGCCGGGGTAGACCATCGCGCCCTTCACCTTGCGCATCAGGGCGTCGTTCTTTTCCAGGAACGTCGCCAGACGGAGCAGAATGGTGTCCAGGATACCGCCCGCCTCACCGGCCGCGACCATGTTGACGTAGAGGTCGGTGAAGGCCTTGGGATGCTTGGAGAAGGCATCGGCCAGGGTGTGCCCGCTCTCCACGTCGTACACCACCTGCCGGGTGACTTCGGCGAGGGCGGGGTTCTCGGTCTGCTTGGCGAGGATGTCCAGCGATTGGACCAGCGGCAGACCGGCGTTGATCATGGTCGCGAACTGCCGGGTGAAGATCACGATGTCCCGGGTCGCGACGCCCTTCCGCTTGAGGCTGAAGCTGATCTGCTTCGGCTGCTCGCGGATGTTCACCATCATCATCTTCTGCTGCTTGATGTGCTTCACTACGTCGTCTTTCGACGCCACATCGAGCTGGCCCTTTAGGATCTGGCCATTGGCAGGGTTTCGCGCGGTGTACTCGTAGACTGGCATGAGGCAGCCCCCCCTGAGTTAGCGCCGGCCGGCCGGCTTGGCGGACTTCTCCACAGTCCCCATCTCCTGCTCCTCGATCGGCGTCTCGCCGCACATCCGGAGGAGCTCGTTCGGATCACTCGAGGCCCGGAGACATTCCTCGAGGGTTACTTCCCGGCTGGTGTGCAGCTGGAAGAGCGAATCGTTCATCGTCTGCATGCCGTGCTTCTTGCCCGACTGAAGTGCGGAGTAGATCTGGTGGACTTTGTCATCGCGGATCAGTGCCCGGATGGCGGGGGTGCAGACCATGATTTCGGCGGCCATGGCGCGTCCCCTGCCCTTCGCTTTCTGCAGCAGGGTCTGGGTCACGACGCCTTCCAGCACGAAGGCCAGCTGGGCCCGGACCTGCTGTTGCTGGTTCGAAGGGAACACGTCGATGATGCGGTTGATGGACTCCGCCGCCGAGTTGGTGTGCAGCGTCGCCAGAGCCAGGTGGCCGGTCTCGGCGATGGTGAGCGTGGCGGCGATCGTTTCCAGGTCGCGCATTTCGCCCACGAGCAGCACGTCGGGATCTTCGCGAAGAGCGTACTTCAGCGCGTTGGCGAAACTCTTGGTGTCGGTGCCCACTTCGCGCTGATTGATGATGCAGCTCTGGTGACGGTGGATGAACTCGATCGGGTCTTCGACCGTGATGATGTGACCCTTCCGCTCCTTGTTGATCTTGTCGAGAATCGCCGCGAGCGTGGTTGATTTCCCCGAGCCGGTCGGCCCGGTTACCAGGATCAGCCCGCGCGGCTTCTCCGCCAGCTTGGAGAGGATCGGGGGAAGGCCCAAGTCCTGGAAGGTCCGCACATTGAAGGGAATCATGCGGATCACCATGGCCACACAACCGCGCTGCTTGAAGACGTTGCCGCGGAATCGGGCAAGGTTCTGGATGCCGAAAGAAAAGTCCAGCTCGTCCTCGGTCTCGAATCGCTTTTTCTGATTTTCGGTGAGGACCGAGTAGGCGAGCGAGAGGGTATCCTTCGGGGTCAGCACGTCGGGCGGCGCGGCGTTGGTCATGTCTCCGTCGACCCGAATTTTGGCCCGCTCGCCGGCAGTAACGTGGAGGTCCGAGGCCTCCTTCTCGATCATCTCCTCGAGCAGCGCGCGCAGATTGATCGTCATCCAGCCGTCTCCTTGATGACCTCTTCGAGCGTGGACACGCCTCTCTCAATCTTCTTGATTCCGTCCATCCGCAGGGTCAGCATGCCCTCGGCCACCGCCTGATCCCTGAGCTCCGCCACCGAGGCCCCTCGCAGAATGCCACGCCTGAGGTCGGGTGAGAGAGCCATGACCTCATAAAGGCCCGCTCGCCCCTTATAGCCCGTGCCATTGCATGTGTCACACCCAGAGCCCTTCTGGAAGGGCAAGTTCCGGACCTTCTCTATATCCTCGTCCAGGGACTTGAGTTCCACATCGGTATAGGTGTGCGGCCCCTTGCAGTCCTTGCAGATACGCCGTATCAGCCGCTGGGCCACGACCAGGTTGACGGCACTGGCCACATTGAACGCCTCGATCCCCATGTCGATCATGCGGGTGATCGTGCTGGGTGCGTCATTGGTATGCAAAGTGGAGAGCACCAGGTGCCCCGTGAGTGCGGCTTTGATCGCGATGCCGCCGGTCTCCAGGTCCCGGATCTCCCCGATCATGATGATGTTGGGATCCTGTCGCAGGAACGCCTTCAGCGCCGCCGCGAAGGTGAGCCCGATCTCGTTGCGGACCAGGACCTGATTGATCCCCATCAGGTTGTACTCGACCGGGTCCTCCGCCGTCATGATGTTGGTCTCGATGGTATTGACCCGGGACAACGCGGAGTAAAGCGTCGTCGTCTTTCCCGAGCCGGTCGGCCCCGTGACCAGTACCATGCCGTACGGATTCAGAATCGCCTTCATCAAGTCCGCCTCGGCCTTGGGCTCGAAGCCGAACTTGCTGAGATCGAGAGTCAGGTTCCCCTTGTCGAGAATTCGCATCACGATCTTCTCGCCGAAGAGCACCGGCAGAGTGGATACCCGGAAGTCGATCACCCGGTTGCCCATTTTCAGCTTGAGGCGGCCGTCCTGCGGCACCCGCCGCTCCGCGATATTCAGCTGGGAGAGAATCTTGACGCGCGAGGTGAGCGCGGCCTTCATCTTCACCGGTGGCTTCATCACTTCGAGCAGCGCGCCGTCGATGCGGTAACGCACCCGGATTTCGTGCTCGAACGGCTCGATGTGAATGTCCGACGCACCCCGCTTGACCGCGTCGGTCAGAATGCCGTTGATCAGCTTAACGACCGGCGCGTCGTTGATCTGCGCCTGGGTCGCGGCCTCCTCCTCTGCGTCCTCCACCACCTCGACATCCGTATCACCCATGTTCTCCATGTCCTTCAGCAGCGTCTGCAGCTGCTGATCGGAGGACTCGTAATGCTTTTCCAGGAGATTGCGCAGGGTGTACTCGCCGGCGATGACCGGGAACAGGTCGTACCGGGTAATGAACTTCAGGTCGTCGAGCACCCCGGTGTTGGTGGGGTCCGCCATGGCGACGGTCAGGGTGCGTCCTTCGCGCTTGAGCGGGAGCAGGATGTGTTTCAGCGCGAAGTCCCCGGGGACCATCTTGAGGATCCTCGGATCCACCTCGAACCGGGACAGGTCCACCGCCGGCATCCGATACTGGCGGGCCAGGACCTTGGTGACCTCCAGCTCCTGCACCAGTCCCAGTTTGACCAGAACGTAGCCCAACCGGTGTCCGGTGGACTTTTGCTCGCTCAGGGCCGCCGAGAGTTGCTCACGTGTGATGAGCCCTTCGCGGATGAGTATGTCACCCAGCCGATCGTTGCTGGCCGCAGCTGTCGCCATCTCGCCAAGATTCGGATTGTGAGGAATGACAACGGTTTAGGGCACTTCCTCCTAAGCTAGATAGAGGGGTGGGGGTGTCAAGTCGTGAGCCGCACCGGAATGACTTTGCCGGCTGGCAGAATTTCTACTGGACTGCCAAGGATTCTCGCACTTTGGCCAGGGTGGCGGGTCCGATTCCTCCTACCTTGAGCAGTTCGTCCACGTTGCCAAAGGACCCGTGCCGGGTGCGATAGGCCACGATCCGACCGGCCATGTACGGGCCGATTCCGGCGAGGCGCTCGAAGGCCGCGGAGTCTGCCGCATTGATGTTGAGAGTCGCGCGGTGAACCGAGGGTTCGACCGTTGGTCGTCCGGAAAACACGACATGAGGGGAGAGACCTGCCAGGAGACCCGGACCGACTCCCGGCACTCGATCGAGTCCTTGAAGACTCCCGAAGGGCCCACGGGCATCGCGATCGGCTTTGATGGTTTTGGCCAGGGTGCGTCCCACTCGAGGTAACCTGGCGATGTCATCCACCGAGGCCTTATCCAGATCGATCATCTCTCCGGGAGCGAGCGGCCGGTCCAGACTCATTGATCGCTCGCGCTGAGCCGCGAGCGGCTGACTGGAATCCGGAGGAAGAAGGACCAGGCCACCAGGTGCGGTATCGGGACGATTCCACCAGACCCGAATGCCCTGCCCCACGAGGGCAAGCCCCAGCAGGAGGAGGATGGCGCGACGCTCCGGGCCCATGGCCCATGGTAGCGCTGAAGTCGCGAGAAGGGCTTACCGGGAAAATGCGGGTATGGGTTACTTCTCTGCTTTCCTTACCAAGGCCATCCCCACGTCGCCCACGACCTGAAGAGATTGGGCGCTGACCTTATCGAGAGTGTCTGCGGGAGTGTGCCAGTAGAGGCGCCCCACGCTGTCGGGATAAGCGAAATCGACGACGTCGATGGCTCGGATGCCCACCTTCTGCAGCTCCACGTGATCGTCGATCAGTGTCGGCCCGAGGCCGGGAGAGTAGACGAAGACGCTGCCGTGCCCGATTTCCCTCGCCGTATTCCAGACCAGCTCTACGACTTCCGGGGCGGCGAGCAGCGACTGTCCCTCGGGCAGCAGCTTGAGATCCTTGTCGGCCACGAGGTCGAAGAGCACGGCGTAGAGTGGGAGCTGGCCGGGCTCCAGGTGCCGGGCGTAATAGCGCGACCCGATGAGAACGTCGTCCTTCTCCTTCTCAAAATCGCCGTAGTCCTCCCCATCCACAAACAGCAGGTCTATGCCAACGCCTTTGGGTGGGGACTTTTTGAGGACGTCCGCCATTCCCATCAGCACGGCGGTGCCGGAGGCGCCATCGTTGGCTCCGGGAACCGGCGTGTGGGGACCGTTGTACTTCGGGTTGTCGGAGCGTGGCCTGGTGTCCCAGTGGGCCAGGAAGAGGAGCCGATCGCGGGAGCCGGGATTGAACCGCGCGATGAGATTGGTGAGCGGCAGCGTGTCACCTTTCTGGGTGACGTGCTTCCAGCTCTGCACGACTACTGTGTCGGCACGCTGGCGCAGCAGCGAATCCATCCAGGCAGCCTGTGCCTCGTGCGCCGGAGTCCCCGGAATTCGGTAGCCGAAACCGACCTGCCGCTGCAGGTAGGTGAAGGCGGTAGCGCCGTCGAACTCGTGGAGAGGAATGTCTGCCTTTGGCGAGCAGGCGAAGAAGCCGAGGGCGAGGAGTTGGAGGTGGCGAATGGTCATGGGGTAGGTGGACGTTGTCGGTGGTCAATGGTCGATGGTCAATGGCCGACAGTCAATAGAGGTCATTCGTGAGTCTTGAGGCTCATCGACCATTGACCCTCGACCATCGGCTGTCGCCTCTAGAAGGCTACCGGTAATCTCCCGCAAACAACGACAACTGCACCGAGGCCGTGATGATGATTTGGGAGAACTTCCGGTTGATGTGCCGCGCCTCGTTGACCGAATAGGAGAACTGCAGTCCCGCCGACAGCGTCTGCATGACATCGGTATCGACACCGGCCCGGAGCTCCTGCCGCCGGGTATCCGATGTGACCTCGCATTCTGACACACTCGGCCGATCGAGGCAGGTGATCGCCTTGGACCAGAGTGCAGTGAGCGAGGAGCGCGCGACCTTCTTCTGCCGGTTGATCCGGAACGGGAGGGGGAAGGAATAGTTCAGGCTGCCGTTGATGTCATCCTGGTTCAGGCGGTTGAGGTTTCCGTTGTTCTCCGATTCCTGGTCCAACATGTTGTACGCGACCGTGAGGGCCACACCATTGGTAAACCCGACCTGGAGATCGGGCGTGACCGAAGAGGACTTGGTGGAGCTCACCGTCGGTTCGGCGCCGATGGCGCCCGGGGAGGTGGTTGTCCCTTCCCTCACCCGGAACGCCGTGCCCAAGCCGAGCAGGGAAAACGGTCCGTTCCGCAGCGTGCGAGTCCACCGGACGTTGCCACTGGGCCACTCTCGCTGCAGGCTCTCGGTGTTGAGATAGCGGCCGACGATCTGCTGGAAGCGGTTCGACCGAATTCGGGAGTAGGTGAGTTGCGCACTGATCCCGAATGGCAGGTCCGCACCGCCGCTGAATGACGTGGTGCGCGTCTCGGTGGCGGCGATCGCCTTCTCACCCTCCTGGTTGAGGAAGTCCTCCAACCCGCCGAGCGCCAGCATGTACGACAGACCGGGATCAAAGGTCGCGAGATCGTAGGTCGAGGTGTGCCCCAGGCGGTCGCTCAAATCGAAGGGGCGAGCCCGGCGGGCCAGCCGGCCTATCGACGTACTATCTCCGAAGATCCCCGCCAGGATTCCGCCCAGATCAAATCCGACTCCAATCTCGTTCTGCCGGCCGTTGTTCAGCGTCTGGGGGAGAATGAAGGCGCCCGCGGTGTCATCGATTTCCCGGACCGGATCGCGGCTGGTCAGGCTGCGGGAGAGCACGAAGGTGCTGCCGCTGATCAGGCGGGGCCGCAGCCAGGACGTGACCCTCGGAGTAAGCCCGAACGTCGTGGTGAGGGTTCGGTCGCGCTCGACTCCAACATCGATGCCCAGGAACTGCTTCCTCGAGTCGCCGACCAGTCGCCCGAGCGAGGTCGAATCGGGATAGTCACGAAGATCCCGGGTGCTGGCGAGGTCTCCCGAGAGCCGGAGCATTCCGAGCGGCTGCCAGGTCATTCCGGCGGAGTTGCGCCAGAGGTCGGTGAGCGACTGGAGCACCGGAAGCAGCGAGTCCGAGGCCCGTTCCACCGGCACTCCAAACGAGGTGAGTTGCGACTCGTTCTTGAGCAACCCGCTGGATAGGCGCACCGAGGTCGGTGCCAGGTTCACGAAGGGCCGGCGCAGCCCCTCTCCGCCCTGGCTGTTCTTGAGGAACCCGGGCAGATGGTCCACCAGACCTCCGAGATTGAGACCGAACCCGCCTCGTCCAGGAATCAGCGCATAGACCGCATTGTACGCCTGGGCGTTGGAGCTGGCGGAGGAAAGCTCGGTCTGGCTCCGGCCGTCGGTGAGGGCGGCGTTGAGGGACAGCGGGTCGAAGAACCCTCGCACCCACCACGAACGGCCGCGTGTCGCTCGCCGCAGTGAGACGGTCCAGGCGAGCGTCCAGCTCTCCGGCTTCCGGAGGTTGGTGAGGTCGGAGCCCCGGATGTCGGTACCGGTCAGCAGCTCCGGGTTGGTACCGCTCCGGACATACGACACACCAAACGGCATCGAGATGCCGAGTGAGGTGGGAAGGAACCGCTCGAGTCGCAGCGAGCTTGCCGCGGTGAGGACACCGGTCGTGCGGTAACTCGGATCCTGACCCAGTTGCTGGAAGAATCCGTCCTGCCAGACGTACCCAAGACTGAAGTCGCCAACGTCGGACGCCGTGAGGTGCGCATCGAGCGCCATCGCAGTACCGAGGTTCGATACCGGCTCCACCAGTCGAATGTCGTCGATCCAGACTTCCGCACTGTCGGTGCTGGCGTTGGACGCCACTCTGAGAATTCCGGCGGCAAGCTCCTGGACAGCGGCAAGGTTCGGTGGACTCACATCGGGATCACCGACGTGAACCAGGTAGCCGTTGTTGTTGCAAAGCACGTACGCGGTGGAAATCGTATCGCCGCCGCAGGCGACGCGAGTCGCGCTATCGGCTGGAAGGCCCTGGAGCCGTCGCGACTCGATCTGCGCCCGCATATCGCGGAAGACCTCCAGATTGACGGCGATCTCCGGCAACCATGTCGTAGTGGATGAGCGGGTCCGGTATTCATAGAAGTTCCGGCTGTCGCTACCCATGCGGATGTAGGCCTCGTAATCGCCTTCGAGCCAGCCATCGCCCGAACCGCGGGCCCACACTCTGAGCTCCCGATAGCCCAGCACGTTCTGGGGGCCGCTGGGAAACCGGAAGTACGCCTCGGCGCGCTGCCCCTGGGTGAACCGGCTGGCCACGATCCGGAGCGAGCGCTCGTTGATCTGCCGCCCAAACTCGTCAACTGCGCCGCCCTTGCTGGAAGTGGATCCGCTGACACCCGGCGGCGAGACGTAGCCCAGCTCGCTGTTCTCGGTGGAGATGGTAGAGGCAACGACCTCTCCAATCGGTGCCCCGGTCGCCCCCTGGATGCTTGCGATAGGCGATTCGGCCCGGCGGACCCAGGGAGCACCCAGGAACCGCATGCGGCCGAGCGCGAAGCGGGCGACGATATCCGAGCCCCCCTGGTCGGGATCGGCTACTACGGTCAACCGCAGGTGCTGAATCAACCTGATGTTGGGTGTGCCCAGCTCGAACTCCGGCCGCCGGAGCGGAATTCGGTAGAGCTTCCATCCCGCGATCGAATCGGCGGCGAAAACCCCGTTCCGCACGAAGTACTTGGGATCGGTGACGTCCACCACCCAGCGGAAAACGTTCTCGGCGGTGCCAGTGGCGTTGAGGAAGTTGTCGTTGTTCAAGTCTTCCGTGTCGAGCAACCCATTGCCATTGGTACAGCGGGCGCCCAGGTCGCCCCAGCGGTAAACCGGGACGGTGCTGCTCAGCACCCGCTGGCAGAGGGCCGGGTTGAGGACCGGCCCCGAGGGCGAAAAGATCGTGTCCGGCCGGTCGGAGAGGATCCCGATGTCATCCACTTCGGCGTTGAAGATGCCGGTCGGCTCGCGCTCGGTATTGAGCAGGTTCAATCCGTCGTATCTCCTTCCCGTGAAGGTTGAGTCGACATGGACACTATCGGGCGCCAACGCGAGCGCGTCCTCATTCACGCTGCCCAGATCGACTACGATCTGGACGTGGGCGGAATCCGCCGTCCGGGGATTGCCCTCGAACACCCAGAACTCGAGAAACTCGTTCTTGGAGAGGTCGACGCCGGTGCTGCTCAAGGCGGAAACCATTGAACGCCAGCGCGGACGGTTGGGCCGAGCCGGCAGTGACCAGAGCGAGTGATTGTTCTGCTGGACGATGCCGCCCGCCGTATCGGCATGCAGGGTGGTATAGAGCACCGTCTCCAGCTGATCCGCGGAACCAGCCACCTGGATGCTGGGATCAATGTCCTTGGCACGCAGCTCCACGACGCCGCCGGTGCCGTTGGGGATCAGATTCTGCCAGGTCATCTGGACAGCATCGGCGCTGTCGAACGAGGCGCCAACCACCTGCGTCACGCCATCGGCGAACTGCGGCTTGCTGGAGAACTCCCACAAGTTCTCCCGGAGTGAGACCGGCACTCCGTTGTCGCCCTCGAACTCCTCCAGGTAAGCCTGTCCTGACCGGTTGGGATCCGGCCGCGTCACGGCGAACTCGGCGTTGACGTCCAGCCGAGAAGGCGCGACGGCGGGACTCGAGGTGAGCTTGTTGAAGAAGCGGGTTACCGCGTCCGGCTTGAAGCGCAGGTCGGTGCTGATCCCGCCCACCATGTTCGCGCTGGCCTCGAAGCCCAGCTGAGGACGATTGAAGGCGGATTGCTCCACCTGGTAGATGCCGATCAGGTTGATCCCGCCGGTCTGACCGAGAGAGTAGCGACTGGCCACACCGTAGATCGAAGTCGGAGCAATGGCGAATATGCCGCGCTCCTCGAATCGGGCGGTTACCTGGGTGGTTCCCGCGGTCCCAAACAGCCCGTCGGGATCGAGGAAGGTGATCTGGCCAACGTCGTAGGAGATGTTGTAGTCCACTCCCCGCTCGAGCACCCGGCCGTTCACAATGAGCTGCTCGCTCCCGTCGCGGATCTGCAGCGCGTTGAGGTCAAGCGTGCTCCGGTCTCCGGTGCTGCTGGCGTTGTACTGCAGGCGCAGGACGAACTTTGCCGGAGGCCCCTCCTGAAACAGCAGGTAGATCGGCGTCTTATAGAGGGAGTCCGACACCTCGGACAGGTTGAGCTTGGTACTGTCGGCGAAGGGAATCAGCGTGGGGAAGATGATGTACGCTTCCCTCACCGTCTGGTCGGCCGCCGCGTCCCGGACTCGGGGGAACAGCCGGTCCTGAAGATTGAAGAGGGTCGGATCGCTGGAGGTCGAGAGGCCCAGTTGGGAGAGGTAGGTCGGCTGCGCACCCGGCTTGAGAGGCCGCTCCGACTGGTTAAGCGTGATGGTCAGCTTGAGCGAGGTCAGGATCCAGGTCGGTGCCAGCCACCCGGTAGACCTGCCGCATCTCGTGCCGGAACGTCGGCTTGGTCGCGTCCACCTTCGGCTCGACGATGAGCCGAAGGGTATCCCGGGCCGCTCCGCCCGGAGGCGGGGGATTGTCCCGGGCCGGGAAGGTGCCGACCTGCCCCGCCGGCGTCGTGTAGCTGACGGCCAGATAGTCGTTGCGGTCCAGCCGGGTGCCCAGCGCAAACCAAAGCCCCGAGCCATCCAGGTAGTAGTCGGTTCCCTGAATGAGGAGCTCCCAGATCGCGTTCACCCGCTGGGTGGGATCTGCGCCGATGGCGATGGCGGTAATGCCGCCCAGGTTGGGGTTGGTGCCGTTGTGGGTCGCCGAGGGACGGTACCGATAGATCCTGACCTGCACCGGCTGGCTCGGCGCCGGCGCCTGCGCCGGATTCAAGGTGAGAATGTCCAGCGCGGGATACCCGGGGAGCAGCTGGGGATCCACCACCCAGAAGAACCTTCCGCTCTCGAAGTCGAGATCGCGGAGCAGCCGGTCCTGGGGCTGCACCGTGGTGGCGCCTACCGTATAGGTCCGTTCGGCGACCTGACTCCCCTTCTGCGTTGCGGCGATGGTCTGGAGCTGGAGGGCTCCCACCTCGAAGGTCGCGTTGACTCCGAAGTTGTTGGCGGGGATCGAGGCAGTAATGAAGCGCGAGGAGGGTGGGCGGAATGTTACCGTTCCGACTTCGACCCGTCGCACAATCTCGTCGGGAAGCCCCTCGTAATAGATCTGAAAGTTGTTCTTGGCGTTGAAGTCGCGTGAGGTGTCATAGTCCACGTCGACGTGGAGCCGGCGAGCGAGGAGCCCGCCAGAGACGATACTGAGCTCAGTGTCGAAACGTGGAGCCTTGAATCCTCCCGAGCAGCCCGAATTGGGGTCGAGCAGCTCAATCGGCGTACACCGTTCGTTCTTGAGCCGTTCGGTCCGGATTTCCAGCCTGGCGTTACCATCGATGGTAAGGTCCACGTACTTGCGAGAGATCCCGATCAACCCCTTTTCGTTGCGGAGCGAATCGGCCTCAAATTGATCCATGGCCTTCTGGCCATAGACCTCCTTCAGACGGTGGGCAGTGAGCTCGGACACCCGGTTCGAATCCACCGCTGCGCGAAGGCCCGTTTCCCACGCTTCGCCGGCTTGGCCGGGCAGGGTCCGACGTCCCCCATACCAGGGGTTTCGCAGGGTGGGGGGCTCCTGGAGAGTGAGGTCGGGCCCGTGGAAGCGCAGCCACTGCGGGACAGGAGGGACGGTATCGGCAGTCGCCTGCGAGACCGTATCCACCCGCGCCGGCGGCAAGGTGTCCGCCCGAGCTGGCTGCAACGTATCCACCTGCGCCGCCATCCTTCCGGGCAGGGCCAGCAGGATGGTCAGGGCGAAGAGATTACGCGCCACTCGTAGAGAATTGACCGGGGGCGAAATGGCGAAGTCGGGCTTGAAGGCGAGGGACACCGGCAATATAATGACCGTTGGAACTCCTTACAACTCGGAGACTTAGCTCACGTGCGGCTGCTAGACCGGTACCTGCTTCGGCAACTTCTTCCCCCGCTCCTCTTCGCCTTTACCGCGATGACGAGCATCATGCTGCTCAACCAGGTGGCCCGACGCTTCGGCCAGCTGGTGGGAAAGGGCTTGCCCTGGACGGTGATCGGCGAGGTGTTTCTCCTCTGCCTGCCTTTCATCATCGCGATGACACTGCCTATGGCGGTCCTGATCGCGATGCTCTACACCTACAGCCATCTGGCTGCGGACAGCGAGATCACCGCGATGCGGGCAAGCGGGGTCAGTGTACTGCAAATGCTGCGACCCGCCCTGCTCGCCGGAGGCACCCTTGCCGTGGTGAACTTCTGGTTCACCGACCAGATCCTGCCGGACAGCAACGCCAAACTGCGCAACCTGCTGATCAACATTCAGCGCAAGAAGCCCACGCTCGAGATGCGGGAGCAGGTAATCAACGAGATCCCGCCCTCGGGGCTTTTCCTGCGAGCGAGCCGGATCGATCCCAATACGGGCCGGCTGCGGAATGTGACGATCTACGACATGGCGGCCACCGACGGACGCCGCATCATCTACGCGGACAGTGGAGTGATGGGGTTTTCATCCGACGCCACTGATCTCACGCTGCGGCTCTTCGACGGCTCCATTCACGCGTTCAAGGCGACCGAACCCAATCTCATGCAGGTGACCGATTTCTCGGTCAATAACATCCTCGTCAAAGACGTGTCCAACCGGCTCGACCTGGAAAGCAGCGACGGGGTCCGCGGCGACCGGGAAATGAGCACCTGTGAGATGATGGACGTCGTCTGGGAGGCGGACTACGAGACCCAGTTGAGCGATCAGCGCCGCGCCACGGCGCTGCAGAAAGATCTTCGCGCGCTGATGGGACTGGAACCGCCGCCTCCGCTGGCCTCTCCACCCGCGCCCCGGCCAAAGGGCTACTGTCGCGTGTTCCGGCGAGTGGGAGGCTGGCTCAAATCTCAGACGGTTGGGGAAGATTCGTCTACACAAGCCGCGGCTCCGGTCGACAACATGGAACCTAAACCGGGCGGAGACCGACAAGATCTTCGAGCAGATCGCAGCGACCGGCTTCCGGTCACATCGCTGAAGACCGGATTTCCGCAGCCGGCGCGTCAGGCTTCCACTCTGCGACGGCCAATCCCGCTGACTCAGTGGGGAGAAATTTCGGCCGCGCTGGACGAAGGTCGCACTTCGTCACTTCGAGCCGACCAGTATGAAGTCGAGGTCCACAAGAAGTGGGCGATCAGCGCCGCCTGTCTGGTATTCGCCATCGTGGGCATCCCCATGGCCCTCCGATTCCCCCGGGGCGGGATGGGTCTCGTCATCGGCGGCGGGCTGTTCGTCTTCTCGATCTACTACGTCGGCCTGATCGCCGGTGAAGGCCTGGGAAACAAGGACATCGTTTCGCCGGCCACGGCGATGTGGGCGCCGAACATCATCTTCGCGGTGCTCGGCATCTTCGGCATCTACCGGGTGAGTCGCGAGTCGGGATCCACCCGCGGCGGCGACCTCGCCGACCTGTGGGAGTCGCTGACCGGACGCTTCCGCCGGAAGCGGGTCGCCTGATGGTGCTCCGACTGCTCGATCGCTACGTCCTGCGTTCGTGGTTCACCATCTTCGTGCTTACCGCGCTGGGGTTTCCCCTCGTGTCGATCATCATCAACATGACCGACAACCTGGAGAAACTCCTGGACCGCGGGCTCACCCTCAAGCAAATCGTGGTGAGCTACTTCTACGCCGTGCCGGAGAATGTTTTTCTGGTGATGCCGGCGGCGGTCCTGTTCGCCACCGTTTTTACCGTGGGGAATCTGGGAAGGAACTCGGAGCTGACGGCCGCCAAGGCGGGCGGGCAGAGCTTCCACCGCGTGGCCCTCCCGCTCTACCTGTCGGCGCTCTTCGCCGCCTGCCTTGCCGTTGTGGTCGGGGAACTCTCGCCCGGCACTACCGCGAAAGAACTGGAACTGCAGAAGTCCAAGCTCTCCAAGCCCAAGACGGCACGGTACAACTTCGTCTACCGCGCCGATCAAGGTTGGGTGTACACCATCCGTTCGCTCGACGTAGCGAACCGGTCGCTGCGCCAGGTGGTATTTGAGCGGCAAGGCACCGGTCCCGAATATCCCGGTCTCGCGGTGATCGCCGACAGCGCGACCTTTGAAGATTCCCTCGGCAAGTGGCGGGTCTGGTCGGGCACCACGAGGATGTTTGCGGGTGAGGGGGTGGAAGACGAGTTCAAGTTCAAGTCCATGCGTCTCCGCGCGCTGCAGCAGCAACCCGCCGACCTGCTGGTAGAGCCCAAATCTCCAGAGGAGATGCGCTACGCGGAGTTGAGCCGGTACATCGATGCCCTGAAGCGATCGGGCAACGACGCCAGCAAGCTCGAGGTAGACCGGGCGCTCAAGATCGCGCTCCCGGCAGCGTGCCTGGTGATCGCCTTGTTCGGGGCTCCGCTCGCAGTCACCTCTCCCCGCCAAGGCACCGCCATCGGCATCGCGATCAGCCTCGGCACCACCCTGATATATCTCTCCACGATTCAGCTCTCGAAGGCGGTCGGAACCAGCGGCATCGTGAACCCACTCGTCGCGGCGTGGTTCCCCAATGCTCTCTTCATGGCGGCCGCCATGTGGCTGCTGGTGAAGGTGAGGACGTAGCCGATTGCAGATTGCAGATTGTCAGATTGCAGATGTTGTGCAGCTTACTCTCCAATCTGATCAATCTGACATCTTCAATCTGAAATCTCCCGAACTTCCCTATATTTCCATCATGTCGCACCATCCACCCGACCGATCATCATCGGCACCGGCATCGCTGGGCTCTGGACAGCCTGGCGCCTGGCCGTTGAAGGGCGGGCCTCGGTCCTCCTGACCAAGGGTGCGTTGACCGACAGCGCCAGCGCCTGGGCTCAAGGTGGCATCGCCGTGGCACTGGGGCCGGGGGACAGCCCGGGCCAGCACGCGGCCGACACGCTCGCGGCAGGTGATGGCCTCTCGGACCCGGAAGCGGTCCGGGTGCTGACGAACGAAGGGCCCGATCGCATTCGGGAGCTTCTCGCGATGGGAGCCGTGTTCGACCGGGGCCCCGATGGCTCACTCAGAATGGGCCTCGAGGCGGCTCACACACGACCTCGGATCATCCACGCCGGCGGCGACCGGACTGGTGCCGCCTTGATGGCCTGGCTGACCGAGATCGTCCGGGCCGATCCCTTGATCGAAATCCTCGAACACACCGAGGTTGCAGCGCTGCGTCACGACGGTCTATCGGTGACTGGCGTGATAGCCCTGGGCGAATCGGGAGTGCGGGAAATTCCCGCCCCGGACGTGGTGCTGGCGACCGGCGGTGTCGGCCAGCTCTATGCCGTAACGACCAACCCGCTGGTGGCGACCGGCGACGGCTGGGCCCTGGCATGGCAGGTAGGCGCCGAGCTGCGAGACCTCGAATTTCTGCAGTTCCATCCGACCGCTCTCAAGCTTCCTGGCGTAAACCCCGCCCCGCTCATCACCGAGGCGGTGCGAGGCGCCGGTGGACTCCTCTTGGACCGCGATGGCCATCGCTTCGCCTTCGATGCAGATCCGCGCGGTGAACTGGCGCCCCGGGATGTTGTGGCCCGCGCCGTCGCGGCGGCCGATGCCACGGGCGGTGCCTGGCTCGACGCGCGGGAGATTCCGGATTTCCCTGAACGGTTCCCCGGGGTCACCAGCATCCTGGCCGCTCACGGAATCGATCCGTCGAAGGAGCTGATTCCAGTAGCCCCGGCACTGCACTACGCGATGGGAGGGATCCGCACCGATCTCGACGGTCGCACGACGCGTGAGAAGCTCTGGGCAGTCGGTGAAGTAGCGTGCACCGGAGTTCATGGTGCCAACCGGCTGGCATCGAACTCCCTGCTTGAGGGCCTGGTTTTCGCCGACCGGGTGGCCCGTGCTCTTACGGAAGGACCGGAGAGGGAGTGGGGCGGGACTCAGCTGGTCCGGGCGGTACCGAGTACGGCGGTCGCTCCTGAACTTGGCGCTCCCAACGCGGATCATGACTGTGAACCTCTGCGGGACCAGATGCGCCAGATCATGACCTCCGACGTGGGATTGACCAGGACGGAGGCGCGGCTCACCCACGCCAAGCGCGCCCTTGGCCGGGTCGCGCGTCAGATTCCGCCTGGAGCATGGCGCAGCGCGAACCAGGTACTGGTTGCGCGGCTCATTGCTCAGGCGGCAAGGCGGCGGCGTGAAAGCCGAGGCGGCCACCGGCGTCTCGACTATCCTCCTCGGGCACGAGTTGGAGGAAGCACCGCATGACCGTCGTATCACCGTCGGGAGCCATGCTTCCCGTCATCGATCCTGAGCCCCAGGCTCCGGTCGATATCCCGGCGCTTCAGAAGGAAATTCGGGAGCTGGCGCAGCGGCGGAATGCCGTCATCATCGCCCACAACTACCAGCGACCCGAGGTGCAGGACGTCGCGGACTTCGTGGGAGACTCGCTCGGCCTCTCGCGGAAGGCCGCGGCCGTGGAACAGGATGTCATCGTGTTCTGCGGCGTTCACTTCATGGCGGAGACCGCCGCGATCCTGGCTCCGACCAAGCGAGTGCTGTTGCCCGATCTGCGGGCTGGCTGCTCCCTGGCGGCGACCATCACCGGAGAGGACGTCCGGCGCTGGCGAGCCAAATTCCCCGGCTACATCGCCGTCGGGTACGTCAATACGACCGCGGAAGTGAAGGCCGAGCTCGACTACTGCTGCACCAGCGGGAATGTGCTCGATGTGATCGACGCGATCCCGGAGGACAAGGGAATTCTGTTCTGTCCCGACTTCTTCCTGGGCGCGCACGTGAAGCGGATGCGGCCCAACCGTCGCATCGAGGTCTGGCTCGGCGAATGCCACGTGCATCGCGAGATCAATCCGCAGACTCTGGACCGCGTCCGTCACGA
The DNA here is from genome assembly GCA_963821525.1 of uncultured Gemmatimonadales bacterium. Classification (GTDB taxonomy): domain Bacteria; phylum Gemmatimonadota; class Gemmatimonadetes; order Gemmatimonadales; family GWC2-71-9; genus DATBGE01. Next base: position 902,220 of record CAWGED010000019.1, read on the forward strand.
GCATCCCGACGCCGAGGTCCTGGTTCATCCGGAATGCGGCTGCGCGGGCCAGCTGATCTATGCGATGGGACTGGGCGACATCAAGTCGGAGGGAGTCCATGTCGCCTCGACCGAGCGCATGGTGAATCTCACCCGGGAGCGTCCCGCCAAGGAGTTCATCATCGCCACCGAAACCGGGATCATGCACCGCATGCAGCAACTGAACCCGGACAAGCACTTCTACGCAGCCGATCCGGAAGCAGTCTGCGCGTTCATGAAGACCATAACCCTCCCCAACGTGCGTGACGCGCTGGCGCTCGATCGCTATCACGTCAGCGTGCCACCCGACATCGCCAGGCGCGCCCGGGGTGCTCTGGACCGGATGGTGGCCCTTGGGAAGTGAGCGGTAAGCGGTGAGCGGTGAGCAGGCCGCACAGCCCAGAGTAGTTACCGCAGACGCGACTCGGCTCGCGCGCGAAGCACTCGCCGAAGACGGTCCCCGCGACATCACGTCCGAACTGACCGTCCCCTCCCATCTCACCGGTACTGCCGTCATCGAATTCCGCTCGGCGGGAATCGTCGCTGGATTACCCTACGCCGATGCAGTCGCGGAAGAATGCGGACTGGGGCGGATTAGGTGGCTCGCACAGGAGGGCGATCGCCTCTTCTCTCAAGCAGTGATCGGCACCATGGATGGCAATCTCAGGCCAATCCTCCGTGCTGAACGGCCGCTCCTCAATCTCCTCCAACGGGCATCGGGGATCGCGACCTTGACCCGGACGTACGTGGACGCGATAGAAGGCACTGGGGCCAGGATCCTGCACACTCGGAAAACTGCCCCCGGCCTACGCCTCTTCGATGTGCACGCGGTGCTGGCCGGCGGCGGATCGGGCCACCGTCTTGATCTCGCTCAGGAAGTGATGGTGAAGGACAATCACTGGCGGGCCCTGGAGGAGACCGGAATCCCGCTGGAAGATGTGATACGGCAAGGTCGTGCGCGCGGGGTAACGCGCTACCACATCGAAGTGGAAAATACGAAGCAGCTCGAGATGGCTTGTGAGGCGGGGGCCACAAGGCTGCTGATCGACAATCAGGTGCCGGAGATCGTGCGGGCCTGGACCCGGGTCGCCCGATCGCTCGCCCCGACGATCGAGATCGAAGCCTCGGGCGGAATCGATCTGACCAACGTGCGGGCTTATGCCGAGGGCGGCGTGGACTACATCTCGATTGGGGCGCTGACCCACAGTCCGAAGGCGGCGGACGTCGGGTTAGAGGTGGTGGGTGGGGAGTGGGGAGTGGGGAGTGAGAAGTGAGAAGTGGGAAGTGAGACGGAGACGAGTGAGACGTGAGAAGTGAGAAGTGAGAAGTGGGGGCGAAGCGTTCGGCGTCTGTTAGAAAAAGTCAACAAGAACTTCCCATTACCCACCACCCACTCCCTACTCCCTACCTCCCCATCTCCTCCACCCGTAATACGCCGGCACCCCCGTCAGAATGATCCCGATGTCCAGGGTGAATTGCCCGGTCTGCGATACCAGATAGTTCCCCAGCAGAAACAGCGATCCCCCCAGAAACAGGAGCGGCACCAATGGGTAGCCCCAGGTGTGATAGGGGCTTTCCAGGTCGGCGCGTTTGCGGAGCACGAACACGGCGGCCACGGCGAGCGCGTAGAACGGCCAGATCCCGATGATGAATTGATCCGCCAGTTGGGAGAAAGTGCGGATCAGGATGAAGATCACGCCGAGTACGGCGGCGAGCAGAATTGCGCCCGTGGGAGCACCCGTCTTGGGATCCACCTTCGCGATCGCCTTCGGGAAGAGACCATCCTCGGCCATGGCGAAGAAGATTCGCGGCGCGGTCATCATCGACCCATTCAAGGTGCCGAAGGTCGAGACGGCAACCGCGCTCGCGACGAGCACGGTACCTATCGCACCGAAGACGAGGGTCGCGACATCCGCGGCGACCAGCTCCGCCCCCTTCATCTGCTCGATCGGAATCAGGTAGAGATAGACGAGATTGGCGCTCAGGTAGAGCACAACCACCAGGCCGGTCCCGATAAAGAGCGCTTTGGGAAGATTGCGCTGGGGATCTTGGACTTCACCGCCCACGAATGCCAGGTCGGCCCACCCGTCATAGGCCCACAGGATGGAGACCATGGCGAGCAGGAATGGCGACGTTGCAACGCTGGCATGCTGGCTCAGCATCTCGCCGGGACCCATGCCGGAGCCGAATGCGAATCCCAGCAGTATGAGGGCAGCGAGGGCCCCGACCTTGAACAGGGTGCTCAGGTTCTGCAGCACGGCACCTTTCCGGATCCCATGATAGTTCACCACCGCGACCAGAATGATGAGCACGGCGCCGAGCAGCTGGTCTGCCCTGATTCCAACTCCGGCTATCGCTATCGCTCCGGGATCGACGTCCGACAGCTCTGAGGGCATAGCCCGACGAGGTAATACCGATTGCTCCATAGGCTCCGGGCCGGATGATGAGGAGTTCGGCCCAGCCGAAGAGAAACGCGGGTAGCGGGCCGAATGCTTCACGGAGAAAAACGTAGATGCCTCCGCTCCTCGGGAACTTCGCGGCGAGCTCGGCGTAGGTCAGGGCTCCACAGATCGCGACGGCTCCGCCGATGACCCAGGCCAGAAGAAAGAGGGGGACGTCGTCAATCTTCTGGGCGACCAGCGCCGGGGTCCGGAAGATTCCGCTGCCGATCGTCGATCCGATCACCACCGCGACGGCGCTCCAAAGGCCTAACCGGCGCGGCAGTCGCTCTCCCCAGGGGTCCGGCCTGGTTGGCTCAGTCAATCGATCCTCTTTGGCGACACGGAGATAACGCTTCGGATGCCGTAAGTTCCCACAGTCGCGCCCGCTTGACAAGGCAGCGCAGGAAGCGTTCTTTCCCCACCGAAAACACGGGTCTTCTTTCCTTTATAGTGACAAGCGCTCACCCCCACCCCGCCCGATTTCCGCCTCGGAGCCCTTCTCGATGCCTGTAGAGCATTCCCCCAGTCCGACACTGTATCGCCGGCTGGCCCTCGCGGCCTCCGCCTTGGTGATCGGCCTGATCACGCTGGGGGGTGTGGTGCGGATCACCGGCTCCGGGCTCGGCTGTGGCGATCATTGGCCACTGTGCGACGGGCAGTGGTTCCCGCCGCTCGATCTGCCGACTCTCATCGAGATCAGCCACCGCTGGGTCGCCGCCCTGGTGACGGTAGCGGTCTTTGCCCTGTTCGTGGTCGCCTGGCGGAGACATCGGAAGCAGCGCGAACTCTTCGCACCGGCTCTCGCGGCGGCGATCCTGCTGGTCATTCAGGTACTGCTGGGACCGGTGATCGTGAAGCTCGACTTGCCACCGGCGGTCGTCATCGTGCACCTGCTGAATGCGATGGTGCTGCTCGCGGTGCTGGTCGTCGCTGCCCTGCGGGCGGGCACGGTTTCGGTTGGCCACGTTGAATCGCTGCCTCGTTCCCGGCCCTCGCTGGTACACCTGACCGCGAGCGTTGGCTTCGTGACCATAGCGCTCGGAGCGCTTACCGCGAATCTCGATGCCGGATTGTATTGCCTGGGATTCCCGCTCTGCGGCGGCAGTGCCGCTCCGCCCGCCACGACGCTCGGGCTGGTGCAGTGGATTCACCGTCTGTCGGCCTTCACTCTCCTGGGCCTGACGGTGACCCTGGCCGTACGAAGCTCGGGATGGGGAGCCGGTGCTCGCCGAGCGGCGATGACCGTGCTGGCGCTCGCCCTGACCCAGATCGCCGTCGCCGCCTTCATGATTCTGCACCTGCTGCCGACTTCGTGGCGTGCGCTGCACCTGCTGGTGGGAACGCTGGTCTGGGTGGGCCTGGTGGTGCTGGTGTATCGGACGGGAAGAGAGGCGGTCAGGTCGGACGAGGCGGACAAGGCGGTCAGGTCGGACCCAGCGAGAGCGACCGCGCCAACCGCCGCTCCAACGTTGATCGCCGATCTCGTCACGCTCACCAAGCCACGGATCATTTCCCTGCTTCTGGTCACGACTATCGCGCCGATGTTCATCACCGGACACGGCCTGCCGAGCGCATCGCTCGTGTTCTGGGTCTGCGTGGGTGGGTACCTGATGGCAGGCGGCGCCAACGCGATCAACATGTGGTTCGACCGGGATATCGACGATCGCATGACGCGCACGCGCCTCCGCCCGATCCCGGCGGGGCGGATTTCGCCACTCGCGGCGCTGCTCTTCGGCGTCACACTCGGTGGCCTCGCCTTCTGGACCTTCTGGGAGATGGTGAATCCCCTGAGCGCCTGGCTGGCGCTCGGCGGGCTCCTGTTCTATGTGCTCGTCTATACCATGATGCTGAAGCGATGGAGCCCGCAGAACATCGTGATCGGCGGCGCGGCCGGCGCCTTTCCGCCCCTGGTAGGCTGGGCCGCGGTGGCCGGATCGCTCGACCTGGCGGCACTCTATCTCTTCGCCATCATCTTCTTCTGGACCCCGCCGCATTTCTGGGCTCTCGCCCTGCTCAAACAGGGTGACTACGCCAAGGCCGGCGTCCCCATGATGCCCAATGTCCACGGTGAGCACTGGACCAAGATCCAGATGCTGGCGTATACCCTCATGCTGTTGCCACTCACGATCATGCCTTCGGTGTTCGGAGCGCTGGGCCTGTTCTACGCTCTGGCGGCGGCGGTGCTTGGGGGGCGCCTGCTGTGGTACTGCTTCAAGCTTCTGAGAGAAGCCGGCGTGACACCGACCGCGTGGAAGATGTACAAGTACTCCCTGCTCTATCTGGCCCTTCTTTTCGCGGCCATGGGAATCGATCGCGCGCTGCCGTTCGGGCATCGGTATGAGCGGTCACCCATTCTCATCCTCGATCAACCCGAGGTCGAGGCCATCGGAGCACCGGACGGAGGTCGGTGATCGGCCGAAAGCTCCCCTCTCCCGAGCCGCTATCCCGGCTCTGGCCCAGAGTTCGTCCTCACCTGGGCCCGCTGACCCTCGCAGCGGCGTGTCTGCTGGGCAGTGCCGCCATCTCGCTCGCCTTCCCTCTGATCGTCGGCAAGCTCCTCGATGCGGCCTTCGTCACCCGGGGCCGGGAGTTGCTGGACCGCATCGCCATCCTGCTGCTCGGACTGTTCGCGATCCAGGCAGTGCTCAACTACGGCCAGGCCTATCTGTTGAGCGCGACGGGAGAACGGGCGGTGGCGGGAGTGCGTCAGGAGCTCTTCGCCAAGCTGCTTTCGATGCCGCCGGGATTCTTCGCCGACCGACGGACCGGAGAGCTGACGAGCAGGCTCACCACAGACGTGGGTCTTCTGCAGGGAATCCTGAGCCACCAGATCGCCGAATTCTCGAGGCAGGTTCTGGCTCTGGTCGGTGGCATCGTGATGCTGACGGTGAGCCAGCCCAAGCTTACGCTGACGGCGCTTGCAGTGGTTCCGATTGCCGTGGGCACCGCGTTTTTCTTTGGCCGCCGGCTACGCTCAATGAGCACCGGTGTTCAGGACAAGATTGCCGAGGCGACGGCCGTCGCCGAAGAGGCGTTCAGCCAGATCAGGACGGTTCAGAGCTTTGTACAGGAACCCCACGAACGCGGTCGCTTTGGCGACCGGATCCGCGAGGTAGTCCAGGCCGCGGTTAGCCGCGCTCAGATTCGTGGAGTTTTCTTTGGGGCCATCACCCTTTCCGGTTTCGGCGCGATGGTAGTGGTGCTCTGGCAGGGTGGCCTCCTCGTCCTGGAAGGGAAGCTGACTGCCGGTTCTCTGTTCTCGTTCCTGCTGTACACCTTCACGATCGCGGGGGCGGTGGGCGCGCTCGCGTCATTCTTCAGCAGCTACCAGGAGTCAGTAGGCGCGGCAGAGAGAGTTTTCCAGCTGCTCGAGGCGCCGGTTCCCATTTCGGATCCTGAGAGTCCCGAGCCGCTTCCCAAGCCGGTGCGGGGCAGCCTCGCCTTCGAACAGGTGTCCTTCAGGTATCAGAACTCCCCGACGCACCCTGGGCTCTCTGGAAGATTGATTTGCGACTCGAGCCGGGCGAGGTCGTGGCGATTGTCGGCCCCTCCGGTGCCGGGAAAACAACACTCGTCTCTCTCCTGCCCCGGTTCTGGGACGTGACCGAGGGGCGGATCCTGATCGACGGCACCGACATTCGGCGGCTTACCCTGGCTGATCTCCGGGGGATGATCGGGGTGGTTCCACAGGAGCCGGCGCTCTTCGGAGGAACCGTGCGTGAGAACATCGCGTATGCGCGCCCAGACGCCCCTGAGAGCGAGATCGAAGCGGCGGCCAAGGCGGCACACGCCGCCGAGTTCATCGAGCGCCTGCCGGCCCGCTACGACACGATCGTCGGCGAACGAGGGGTCAAGCTCTCCGGCGGCCAGCGGCAACGGATTGCCATCGCCAGGGCGATCCTCAAGGATCCGGCCGTGCTGATTCTGGACGAGGCGACCAGCAGCCTGGATACCGAGAGCGAGCGGTTGGTCGAGGACGCCCTGGAGCGTCTCCTGGTGGGACGGACAACGCTGATCATTGCCCACCGGCTCAGCACTGTCCGCCGGGCCGACCGGCTGGTGGTTCTGGACCACGGCCGGATCGTCGAGGAAGGCACCCACGCGGATCTCCTGGCCGAGGGTGGCCTGTATGCCCGGCTCTACCAGCAACAGTTCCGGGACGATCCGCCGGTGCCGGTCGGCTGAGCGATCAGTTCCCAGCCCGGAAAATCAAACGGCCCCCACCTCTCGGTGGGGGCCGCTGGTTTTGTGCTGCCGACCAGATCACTGCGTAGTGATCTGGAGCTGGAATACCGGCGGATCGACGTCGTCCGGTGCGGCGTAGAATGCCGCGAACGTAACCATGGCGATGTAGTACGTGCCGGCCCCTAAACTGACCGTACAGGTTTCCGTGACGCCGTCGTTTCCGTGCGCATCACAACCGAAACTACCCAGAGTCGTTGCCGCCAGCATCGACCATGTAAACTCCCAGGTCGGTTGTGGCGCCCACTCCCGCGGGATCGTCAAACCAGCTGGCAGCGAAGTCCATAGTCGTTGCGGCAGCCAGATCGATCCTGTAGAAACGGCACGGAACACCTTCGGAGCCCAGGCAATCTCCACTCCCGTTCATAGCCGCAGCGTCGTACAGGATCTCGCTACTGCCCGACGCGGGAACCGAAATAGCCGGAGCAGTGGCCAGGGCACCAGTCGCGAGACCGCCGCCCGGTTTGGTGATGATGACCGAGTCGGTCAGGAGAGCACCCGAGGTTCCACCGGCGAAGTCGAAGAGCACCTGCAGCGTCAGAGAGCCGCTGGTACCGCCGGCCGGAACGAACGAGAGGTTGCTGGCGGTGAAGTCGGTCACCAGCGGAGCGCCGGGGGCGCCCGTGATGGTGGGGGGGATGGTCACATCAAATGAAAGCCCGGCGGGCGGAGCTACCGAGATGGTATCGAACAGCCCGACGTTGTCGAGCGGCGGAGCCGGGGTGTACGCCAGACCGAGCGCGGTTGGCGAGCTGAGCACGCTAATATCACGCGACGAGCCGCCGCCGCTAACCGTGACCGTCCCACTGGTAAGACCGAGCGCCTTGACGAAGAATCTGGCCCTGGTCGATGAGGTCGGTGGGACGAGGTGGTTCTCCGCGTCATAGACCGGGATGAAGCTGTCATCCTTCTTGAAGGAGAGCTGCGGATCGGCGGTCGTGCCGGTGAACTCGGTGGCGATCACATTGCCTTGCGCATCGATGGCCTGGACCGTGATGGCGACGCTATCACCCTGGGCGACCAGGACATTGGTCGGGGATGCGGTCAAATGATCGATCCCGTTCCGCAGGTCGGCTGTCGGGTCCCCCGAGCAGGCAAGAACCCCGAGCGCGGCTGTAAAAATGACCCAACGAAGTTTGGGGTGCATCATGACGGTGTACCTCACTCTTGACGTCAGTTAGAGATCACTGATCCTGGCGGAAGAAATCGATATTTAAATAGCGGCTGACGTCCGTCAGCGCGTCATTACCCAGCACATCTCGCCAGCCCGGCTGGCTCGTTTCCTTGAGATCGTTGGAGTGCAGCAGCTTGTAGCCACCCACTCCACTCAGGTCGGCGAAGATGTAGTACTCACGCTTCCCTGTCGCATACCGCCAGACCTGGTAGGGTGGCGCCTTGCCCGCCGCGACCCGGTCCAGCTTCTCTTCGGCCTCGCCCTGGTGCCGCAGGAAGACTCTCCCGCGGTCCGTATTCCAACCCGCTCCGGTCTTCCGACCGCCCTCACGGTAGTTCTTGTTCGCGAACGCGATCATCTGGTAGAACGCTTCACGCGCCTCATTTCGCGCCGTGCCCGGGGTTGGATCCCGCTTCTGTCCAGAACTGGGTCATGAACTCGCGTTTGGCCGCGAGACTCAAGCCGCTCTTGTAGACCGACAATTCGTCACGCTGCCCCTGGTAAATCAGCGGCGCGTACGCGCTGTCGAGCTGCGCTTCATTCATCTGGCCGAAGTAACCTGCATCGGTCTCCCGCTCGGCGGCGAGTCGCACGGCCTCGCGATTCATCGCCTCCTGGAAGTCCGCCATGATCAAATCGTCCGACCGTTCCTCCGTCTTGCCACCGGCGGTGAGGCTCAGCGTGAGCCGGTACGTCCCGGCCGGCAAACCCGTCAGGTCCAACTGGCCCTTCAGAATCGATCCACCCGCGGCAACCTGAACCGGCGTGGCCGGAGTCTTGATCAGAGCCTTGCCGCTGGTGTCGCTGACCGAAACGGACATCGTTCCGGGTTCGTCACTGTCAGCATACGCCTCGAGCAGGTAGAACGCTCGGGCCCTGAGGGGTGTCAGCCGGAGCCGGGTGGCGGTGGTAACCAGGGTGTTGCCCCATCGCCGTTCCCCCGGCTTGGGCAGGGTATCGCTCCCCGTTACCGGCCGCATCGCCGGCGACAACATCAGATCCGACGCACCGGGCGACTCGGTGTAACCGATCAGATCCACGCTGGACGCCATCTGCTGGCCGGAGACCGAGTCCTCTACCGTGACATCGAGCCGGAAGCGGCCCGGAGCCAGGCTGAACTCGACGACCTCCATCGCTGAGGCACCAGCGGCCTTCAAATCCGCCCGGGCGTGGTTGGCCCAGTTGTTCTCGTACAACGCCAAGCCGGTCTAGTCCGAAACCTTGACCCGGACCTTGTAGCTGAGCTGTCCCCCTGGATCACTCGATGTCGGGGTCATCCCGCTGAGCGGGATTTCGGCGAAGGCAGTTACCCTCGTCTGATTCCCTTCCGCCCGATAGTAGCGGAAGGCGCGCAGCGACAACTCCGGAGCCGACTGCTTTGCGATCGCCGAGCCCGCGCCTGCGACGGCTGCGGCCAGGGCAACCATTAACGACAACCGATTCATTGCATCCCTTCCAGCGCCGGGAGTCGCAAGGACTCCCGGTCACCGGTCAAATCAGATTTACCACCCCAGGCCGAAGCTGATGAAGTGCGTCGGTCCGAGGACGCCGAGGTAGCGATAGGCGTAATCGACACCGAGGTTGAAATTGCCCATCGCATAGAAGAGTCCACCGCCCGCAGCCAGACCCTCGAGATTCTCTTCGTCATTCAAAGCCGTCGTAATGGTCGAGGGGTCCAGGTTGTTGGACGGGAAGTAGGTATAGCTGCCTCGCAGGGCGACGCCGAAGGCGGACCCACCAAGGTTCTTGGACATCCACTCCGCGCCGCCGGAGAAGCCGGCCTTGGTGTTGTTGGGCTGGTTGAAGTCGGCCAGGAAGGTCAGCCGGTTCGCCGTGCCGGTCACGATATCATAGGCCAGACCGACCCTGAACGTCGTGGGGAGCGGGAAGCCCTTGGTCCTCAACTCAGCGGGCTGGGGCGCCGACGGTACGGGATCCTCACCGGGCAGCGGCTCACGGGGCGTCTCGCTGTTCAGCGCATTGCCTGAATAGGAGAGGTCCGTGCCCAGGTTGGCCAGCACAAACGAGAACTTGATCGGGTGGTTGTTGAGCGAGGCGTGGAAGTTGGTGCCGAAGTCCACGGCGAAGGCGTTCCCGCTGGCATCACCCAGGTTGTCCGACACGTACTTCGCGGTAACACCCGCCGAGAAGCGGTCCGAGAAGTTCTGGGCGAAGGTCAAGCCAATGAAGGTTTCGTTAACCGAGTACACCGACCCGGTACCATCCGGTTGCTCGGTGGTGTAGACCGGCTGGTCCTTGAAGCCGAAGGTGCCGATCTGTAAGCCCACGGCACGGGCGCCGCCGCTGAAGGGGAGGGCAAAGCCGCCCCAGCTGTAGCGGGTATCCGCGACGTAGTCGTAGGTGCCGACCAGGATACCGGGCCGCGTCATCAGCGCGGTACCAGCCGGGTTGTAGTACAGTGCGCTGACATCGTTGGCGATGCTGGCGTACGCGCTGCCGAGCGCCGCGCCCCTTGCCCCGGCGCCGAGCAGCAGGAACTCGGCGGAGGTGGTGCCGTACGGCGTGTTGTCCTGTGTAGTCCCGGCCTGGGCCGCGAGGCCAACCGGCAGACCACCCAGCAGGGCCGCCAGCAGCACCAGGCGCTTGGGAAGATTCTCGATCATAGCTTAAGATCTCCTGGGGTGCTTGGGGGCCAGGCGGCGAACCGCCTGGCCCCACGGTATCACTACTGGGCGAAGTTGACGACCGTAAACCGGCCGACCCGACGGGCGTCGCCGGACTCGATGTGGTAGAAGTACACCCCGCTCGCAACCACCTGGTTGTTGCGGTTCCGGACATTCCAACTGCACTCGCCGCCGCTCGGGTTGTCAGCAGCACCAGCGAACAGGTTATCGAAGTTCTGGCAGGTAGTTCCCCGGGTTCTCCAGGACGTTCACCAGGACTCCGCTCGACGAGTAAATCCGGATAATGGCCTTGGCTGGCAGGTTCACGAACTTGATGAACTTGGTGTCCGTGGTCTGCTCGAATTCGCTCGTCACGTAATACGGATCGGGAACGGTGTGGACCTTCTTCAGGTCGGTAACCGTGGCATGAGCGACCGTGTTGTTGGACTGGAAGGACACCCGCAAATCGGTCCCCACCGCGGTGAGTGGACGCACCCCATCGGGCATGCTGAAGGCGTAGGGGCCTTCAGAGCCGCCCGCCCCGTTACCGCCAGTGATCGCGCCGACGTACTGCCGGAGGGACCAGACCGTGCCGCTGGCGGGTACCGCGCCACCAGTCAGCTCCATCGCGAAGATGTCTCCCGCGACATACAGCACGAAGCCGTTGTTGGCCGCGGTGACTACCGGTACGGCCCGGCGGGAATGCGCCGCCGCTCCAGAAGCCCACCGGTCCCGGGGCTGCCGTATTGCTCAGCGTAAAGGCCGGGGTGCCGGCAGGGCAGACGAAGCCGCCTGCCGCGATAGTCCGGAAGGGCTCGACGCACGCGAAGTCCATCGGCGTCACGGTGCCGGATCCATCCGGATTGGGCCCGACGCCGGTGGCATTCGCGTTCAGAATGCCCCAGGTGCCGCCCAACGTGAGTATTCCAGTTCCCCGGATCAGCGGGACCGGGAACCGGCACGTTGTGGGTCGCGTCGATCACAGAGTCAATGACCCCGCCAGTGCCCCAGTACACGTTGAAGTCTGCCGCCCGGTGGGCACCCGCCATGATACCGGTCGACTCACGGCAACCGGCGCCGCCCGACGACTGGTAGCACTTGTTCTGGAAGATCGTGGTCACACCGGTAAGGGCACCCGCGTTGCTATAGCAGGTCATCGGCGTGCCACTGAAGTTCGCGACGTCACAGGCCTGCGGATCGGCCTGGGTCTCGTTGGTCGTCGGCGAGGGGCCGTCGAACCAGCGGGAACCGTTGTAGCTGCAACCGGCGCCCGTATCGAACCCGGGAACTCCGTTGACACAGCCGCGGCCGTACAGGATCAGGTACTGACGCCGGTGCTCGAGATATCGACCTGGCCCGGCAGCTTGAAGTTGCTGTTGCCGCCGAACTTGCTTGGCCAGGCTATTGTCGATCGGCAACGCGCTGAATGCGGCAGAGGCGGTCTCCACCCCATTCTGCTGCTGCTGGTCTACTGCGATCGAGAAGACCGTGTTGGACCCGCCGGCAGCCGCCGTAAACCAGTAGGTGTGCTTCGCGGGGGCGGTATACGGCGAGCCCAGCTGGATGCTGTCCATATGGGCCACATACGAACCCGCGCCGGCCATTACCTGTGAAACCAGCGCTCCAAGCCCCGCGAACCAGTGATTGGCCGCCGGGAAGCGCCCGCTGAAGCGACCGGTGGTCGCATCAAGCGTCGGATTCGCAACCGACGTATCCAGCACGACGCCACGGCCCTCCAGAGTCGCCGCGGTGATCTGCGCCGAGCTGCTGGCGTTCGAGGCCGACTTGACCGGCGTGACCGCCTTCGTCGACCGGGCCGACTCGAGGCTCGAGTTACCCGACTGGAAGGAGTTCACGTCGAACGCCGTGACCGAGTAGAAGTAGCGGAAGTTGTTCCGCGGCGTGTTGTCCACATAGACAAACGGCACGCCGGTGTCATCCAGCGAGGGGCACCGGCTCTTGGGCCCGCAGGGACCGTTGAGCGCGGCGCCCGTCACGGCGGTATCACCCGTAGACGATCAGCGCCGTGCCGTTACTCAGGAGGAAACGGCCCACGCCCGGACGGACCTGCACCACGTTACCCGCCAGCGGAATTGCGTTGGGAGTGACCGTGGCAACGAGGTCGGTGCCGTCCTTGAGGTTTGCCACCAGTCCGGGGCACGAAGTCGTGAGCGCGAACTCCGGCGCGCAGTCAATGTCGGTATTGATCGTGCCGGTGTAGTCGTTGATCGTAGTGCCGCTGTAGTCGAATTGAGCCAGCAGGGTCAGCTCGTTCGGAGAGTCCACCCGGCCCCGGTAGACCCGGTACCCTTCGACGTCGTTCTGGACATAGCTCGGATCGTAGAAGGGGTTCGGCAAGCCCTGACGCAGCGGCGTGCTCGCGACCTGGAAGAACGGGTCGCCGGCACCAGTCTCGGTTGACGACGGCTGCCACATCACCGTCACCGAGTTGTCGCCCGGAATCAGGAAGAACTCGGGAGAAGCCGGTGCCGCCGGCAGCAGGAACTTCCCGTCAAACAGCGTCTGCGCGAAGATCGACTTCTGCAGCAGCGAGCCGTTCACGACGGTGAACTCCGACTGCTCGACGACCCCGTCGCCGTTCACGTCGGTCCAGTCCCGGAACCCGGAAATGGTGTCCACCGTGCTGGCACCGGTTCCATTTGCCATCCTCGTCGGATTGCTCAGGAAAGTCGGATTGCCCGGCACGATGCAATTGCTGCTGCCGGCACAGTTCGGCTGGGGACCCACCGGCGCGGCGAAGACATACGCCACCACGATGGAGCCATAGCCGCCGGGGCTCAACGTAAGCGGACTGGACGACTGGAAGAACCGCATGTCGTCGGGGCCGCTGGTATTCACGAAGCAGATGTGATCCGTGCTCGGGCTGTAGGTGCACGACGCGTCGCCCGCCGCGTTGCTGATGTTCCCCGACAAGTACCGGTAGAGCTGAATCGTGTTCTGAGCGTCGTCGAAGGCGCCCTGGTTGATCGTGTTGCTGAACAGATTGATGACACCGGCGCCGGTCGGGCTGGCCAGGTACTTCACGCCGACGAAGCCCGCGCCAGCGAAGAACGGCGCCTTGAAGATCGAAGGATCAAACTGCCATCCCTGGGCACCCAGAAAGTCGTGGGCATACACGTAACCCAGCGCGAAGGGCAGGTTCACCGAGGAGTAGTTGGTTCCGGCCTCCGCGACGTCCATGTCGGCCGAGAAGGCGGCGAACAGGTTGTTGATGGTATAACCGCCGGCCGGCACCGCCACCCCGAAGCGCTGCTGTACCAGGTCATGGAACTTCTGGGCCCGCTCCATCAGGACCGGCTGAATCGAAGGCCGGACCGCGGCGTAGTCGGCAGCGTTGGTGGAGGTGATGTTATAGAAGGTATAGACGAAGTACAGGATGTCCTCGTTGCCGACCGGGAAGTTCCAGCTCATGCCCCGAGTTTCGACCATGATGCCGAGCGGGTGCTTGCGGCCCGCGTTCAGCGCCGGGTTGCCTTCCCAGGACAGGAACCACACATCCTGCTGCGAGGCAAACTTGCGGCAGTTGGGGTTGGCCACGTTGCCCGGATCGGTCTGTAGCGCCTCGTCGAAGAAGTTGGCCGTATTGTCCCCGTTCGGCACGCAGGCGGCGTCCGGCCACTCGGCCAGGTCGTCGGCGCGCGACGAGTTGTACAGGCCCTGGATGAGTCGGTGGAGCCCGGCGATGCCGGAAACGTTGACCGGCTCGCCGTGCTCGGTGGTGCCCTTCGGGTCGAAGAAGAAGGCGCCGACCGTGTCGCCCGCCCAGGCGCCGCCGTCCGTGCCGATGATACCGGCCAGCTGCAGGCCTGAGTTGAACACATACTGGTCGGGCGTACCCTTGGGCCAGAACCCGCCACCGATGGTGGACGAGTTGGTGGAGTCCACGCAGACCCGGCCGTCGGTGGCCAGGCCGCAGTAGACCCGGTTACCGGTCAGTGCGCCGAGCACGCTGCCGGAACGGGCGAAGAGGCGGAACCCGCGCGGCTTGGCGCCCGGCTTCGGCAGCGCGTCCGCCACGCTGGGAAGCAGAACCGCGATAGCCAGCGCGATCAGGGCTGCTGTAAGCGCCCCTCTCGTACGGAATCGTGAGTGCATTGCATCCTCTCCAGAGAGAAAAAAACGTGGTGCCCGGTCCGGGGCGACGCCCCGGACCGGTCAACCGGTTACGCTTTAGAAGCTCAATTCCACGCCAAGGCGAACCCGGCGCTCGGGACCCGTGAAGTTCTGCTCGCCGCGGATGTGGTTGTACAGCGCATCCACCGCGCGGGTCTGCTCGGACACCGTGAAGATCCCATCGCCATCGCCGTACCGCTGCTCGGTCCGCTGCAGGTAGATGCAGTTGGGCGGAGCTGCCACCAGGTCGGAACTGATCCAGGTGGCGCAGGAATTCGCGCTCAGGTCGATGTCACCGTTGCTGAGTAGTGCATTGGGATTCGCCGCGGCTTCGTTCTGATAGTCCTGCAGCTCGCCGCGGATGATTTCATCGTGTTCCACGGAGCTGGTGATGTCATTGGTCGTGGTGAAGACCTGCAGGATGTTCCTGAAGTTGAACAGGTTCCGGACGTCCATATACGCGGTCAGATCGACCCCGCCCAACTGGAAGCCCTTGGTGAGCTTCATATCGAAGAACTTGAGCATCGGCAGCCGGGCGCCGTTGTAATCGCCCTCGATACGCTTGGCGCACACGGTGCCGGACAGCACGTTTTCGTCACCCGAATCGCCCGGGCAGCGGGTGTACGGCGTACCGCTGGCGAAGCGGAAGGTGGCGAACACACCCACGTTCTGGAAAATCGCCCCGCCAGTCGAACCCTGATGCCAGTTGTCGGGGAAGTTCAGGGCCAGCTGGCCGGCCAGGTTGTGCGGCCGGTTCTGGTCGGTGGTCAGGATCGCCTGAGGCGGAGGATTGTTGCCGCCGCCCAGGGCGTTCAGCACCCGTGAACCGAAGTTGATGTAGGTCGACGGATCCGAACCGGTGTTCTTGGCATCCTCAAAGGTGTACGCCAGGGTGCCGTTGAACAGCTCGCCGAAGCGGCGGTCGAACCGGATGTCGATACCCCGGGCGTTGCCGAAGTCGGCGTTGGTGACCACCCGGATGTCCACCGGCGCCTGCTTGAACGGATCGTAGAACGACACCAGGCGGCCCGCGGCATCCGACAACTTGTCCTTGTTGTACGCCGAGATGTCCAGCACCATGTCGTCGCTGAACGAATGCCGGATCCCGAACTCGAAGGTGATGGTCTTGCCGAAGTCGAGATCGCTGCCGTAGAAGTGGTTGGTGTTGGTGACGCTCAGGTCGGTGTTGATGCCGCCCAGGATCAGGCCGAAGTCCGGCGCCTGCACCTGGTGGGCGTAGGAGAGCCGGAAGTTGGTCCGCTCGGTCACCGGGAAGGACACCTGCACGTGCGGGCTCACATAGTCGTGGCTCTGATCCTCGACCATGATCGCGTCCGGATTGGACGAATTGAAGCCCGGCATCGTGGAGATCCGGGGGAACCAGCTCTTGTTGCCAAGGCTGTCGGTGAAGTACGGCCGCGAGGCGCCGGTCTTGTACCAGTCGTAGCGCAGGCCGCCCACCAGCACCAGGTCGCCCAGGTCCAGCCGGTCTTCCACGAAGGCGTTCCAGCGGGTGGGCTGTTCCTTATATGCGTCGGAGAAGGCCTGGCTGGTCAGCTGGCTCGAGTAGTTGGTGATGTAGTACTTGGTGTACTCGCCACCCAGCTTGACCCGGTTATAGCGATCCACCTGCCAGTCGAGGTTCGCCTTGCCGATCGCCCGGTCTTCCTTGTACATGGAGAGACGCCGAGTCGGGCCGCCGCCGTCGAGGAAGGAAAGCGCCAGGTCGTTGGCAATCGGACCACGGCTGGAGGTCGAGTAGGGGTTGTTCCGGTACAGCTCTTTCAGTTCGTACTGCGCAGTGTTGTCCAGGTCATACGGCGACCGCCGGCCCGACGTTGCGCTGGAAGTTCCGCACCAGCCCCTGGTCGAGCGGGAAGTTGTCGAAGTTGAACTGGAAGTCCATCGGCTTGACGATGAACCCGCCCCACGGATTCCGGGTGTCGTTCTCGCTGCTCGTCGTGAGCGGACCCTCGATCGCCCGGTCCCACTGGTACGACGCGTACACGTCAAGCGCCAGAGCCCGCTCCGCCGACTTGGAGAGGTTCTGGGTGATGTTCAGGGTAGCCACGTTGTTGCCGGTGTACAGCGCGTCGAAGTCCACCGCGGCGCCGAACATCCGGCTGTAGCTGAAATTCCGCGAGTTGAGCTGGTTACGCAGGAAGCTCAACGCGGCCCGGGAGCCGGTGCCGTAGGTGTACGACAGCTTCGCGCTCGCCTGATAGGTCGAGGTCGGCGACACCGGAGCCTGACCACCGCGGCAGTCCAGCCCGTAGTTATTGCGGATGTCCGCGACGTGCGGGTTGGTCGGGTCCGCCGAACCGGCGTCCTTGAATGCGTCACACTCGCCGCGGTACACCGCGAACTTGTAGATGTCCACACTGTCGACGCCGCCCGATACCGGTACCGCCACCGTGGTATCGATGCCGGCGCTGACCAGAATCGGGGCCTTCTCGGCGTTGAATCCCTGCGCCGTGCCGGGGGCCGCGAAATCTGCCGATCCGCCCGTCGTCTGGCCCAGCAGGTCGCCACTCACGTAGAAGCTGAGGTTGCCGGTGATGGGGCCGCCGAAGCCGAGCCGCACCCGGTTCATCCCTTGGCTGTTGTTGTCCCCGGTGAGCGCGTCGGATTCATAACCGAAGGTCCCGCTCCAGGCAGTCCCGCCGCCCCGAGTCTGGACCGCGATCACGCCCGACTGCGCGTTGCCGAACTCCGCCGACGAGGCGCCGGTGGTCACCGAGGCGTCTTCGAATCCGCCCGGGCTGACCGCGATGGTGCCCGCATCCATGCCGACGAAACCGCTACCACGATTGCCCGGCGTTACTGGCACGCCGTCAATGTAGGTCACTGCCTCGTCGGTCCGGCCGCCGCGGATCGTGATGGTCCTGGCGCCGTTGCTGGCTACTACGCCCGGCTGCAAGGCCAGCACATCCTGGATCCTGTCGACCGGAAGCTTCTCCACGTAGTCGCCCTGGAGGGTCTGCTTCGTGGTCACCTGGTCGCGGGGCACCAGCGCGTTCTGGGCTCCGACGACGGTGATTTCCGTGATTTCAATGGGGGTCTGCTCGAGGGTGAAGTCCTGGGTGATCGTCTGACCGGCCGCTACGCGAAGGCCGGACACCCCGACGGGCTTGTACCCCACGAACGTCCCGACCAGCTCATACACACCGGACGGCACGTTGTTGATGAAGTAGTAGCCCTGCGCATTGGCCACCGCACCAAAGGCGGTTCCATTGATTCGGACCTGAGCGCTCGCAATCGGAGCGCCAGCCTGATCTCGAACCCGTCCCTCGATCTTACCAGTCGACTGCGCCAGGAGCGTGCCCGCTCCCAAGGTCAGTGCGACTGCCGCACACGCGATCCATCGCGCTAGGCGGACGAAGGCGCTAACACTGCTTTCTTTCATGGAAACGTCCTCCGAAGACGTGAACACGACCTGCTGCACCGAAGGATCGAAAGCGTGCACAACCGTGGCGGCCCAGAGGCCACACAGGGGAGTGACATCGCCGGAACAACCTGCAGGAGATTGAGAGTGAAACGGACAAAACGAACTATTTCCCGGCCGCGGCCGTGGTCGGGAGCATGAATATGAAGGCCGCCTCCGTACGTGTCAAGGAACCGTAACGCGTCGAAAACCGAACACTCGTTCTGAGTAACCGTTTGAAACAACAGAGGATGGACCCCGCCGTTTCACGATGGCGACTTTGGTCTCATATCGCTCACCGCGCAATTTCACGCCGCACGAGCGGAACCGACTCAGCCCGCCCCCTAAACTCCATTTCAGGGAAGAATCAGGTCCCGTTGGGGGGTGTTGGGGGTGACCCGGGGTCCTTCCGGGCCCCAGAACATGTTCACCTCGCTCCGGACCCCGAACTCGCCCGGCAGGTAGATCCCGGGTTCGATCGAGAACCCGACCCCCTGGATCAGCTGTCGGTCATCGTGGGTCTCGTAGTCGTCGAGATGGGGACCCGAGCCATGCAGGTCGCGATCGATCGAATGCCCGGTGCGGTGCACGAAGTAGTCGCCCCATCCCGCCTTCTCGATCACCGACCGCGCCGCCCGGTCCGCCTCGAAGCCGGCAACCGGCCTCTTTCCAGCCGCGCCCATCACCAGCGGCGATCGCCGCATCGCGCGCATCCCGCACCGTCTCCCAGACCCGCTGCACCTTCTCGGGTGGCCGCGCTCCGCTGAATCCCATCCAGGTCTGATCCGCAAACACGGTCGCGAGACCGCGTCCCGCCCAGAGGTCGAGCAGTACTACCTGCTCTTTCTGTAGCACCGCGTCGGTTCCCTTGACCGGTTCGTAATGCGGGTTCGCCGCATTCGCCCCGTAGGCCACGATCGGCGGATGGTCGAATTCGAGGCCGCGCTGGTGCAGTCCGTCAACCACCCTCGCCTGCAGCTCGGTCTCCCGAATCCCCTGTCCGCGAGCGACCGCCCAGCGGAGCTCTGCCTGGGCCACCTCGGCCAGCACTTCCGCCGCATATAAATGATCGGCCGTCTCCGTTGTACTCCAGCTCGCGGCGAAGCGGCTGACCAGGGGCGCCGAGGGCACCACGGTCCCGCCAAGTTTTCGGATCAGCTCCACGACCCCGGCGGGCACCCGGTCCAGATACGGGACCGCGTCTTCCGGCGAGACTTCCATTGCGAGCCGCTTCCCGCGGACGAGAGAGCCCAACTCCTGATGCAGTTCCTCCCATCTGGCGTAGGGACGGACCTGGCCGGGAAACCCACTGACCGGTTGCAACTCGATCTTGTGCGCAACGGCTGTGGCCTGACCCTCTCGCGGGATAAGCACGAACAGCCGCCTGCTTCCCATGCCGCCGACTCCCAACACCCGGCCGGTGACCGGATTGACCGCGCGAAAATCGTAGAGCAGCCAGCCGTCGAGCTGGAGTTCCTTGAGGCTGGTCTGAATCGCCGAGACTTGGGCCGGAGTGATCATCAGTATCCCCCAACGGGCATCGCCCGCCAATGGCAAGCGTCTTCGCCACGGCCGCGGCAGCGGTCGTGGACCATCAGTCCTTCGAAACCAGTCATCATCCTGAGCAACTCGCCGAAGGCCGCGCCATAGAATGAGCAGGCTCCCCCATCCGGAACCGCGTGGATCGACAGCGGCGACGGCACCTGGGCCACCGCCCCGTCCGCTCCGACTCGCAACGAAGCATTGAGGACCCGGCGCGCCGCGTTGGTCGCGACTCGAGCGCCGATCGCCTTCCCCATCCCCGAGGGAGTCACCTGCGCCAGGGCGCGAGCCGGCAACGCGCTTGAGCGGGCAGCATACCGCGCGGCACGCCTTCCCGCATCCGCGAACACGAGTTGCGCATCGGGGCGGCGGCTCGCCAGCCGGAAGACGGCGATCGCCTCGTCGGTCGCAACCCGGCCGTCCCGTTTGGCGGCGTCCTGGTATCTATTGATCTGTGCGGCCACGGTGGCGCTGAGTCCAAGGCGCTTGGAGACGATCTCGCCGGCAAGCTCCTCGAGGCCGTCCTCCACCGGCGTGTCGAGGTTCCGAAGCGCCTCGAGCAGGCTCAGAGGGATGATGGCGTGAACGGGCAAGTAGGGGAATCGGGCAAGAGGGATCAGGGAGCAGTGAGTCCGGCGGGATTAGAATAACCGAAACTGCTCCCCGGGGACAATCATCAGGAGGTTAGCCGATCAATCCCTTTACATCTCCCCTCGGCTCGCTTTCGGTTCCGGCCAGCTTTCTGGTCAGTGCGGCCATTGCTTTGATCGCCTTTGGCTTCCACGCCCTGACCGGGTTCGGCGCCTTGGCCGCGACCGCCATCGGGAGCGCCATCCTCATCGGAACCGGGCTCCCCGGTGGGGCTGCGCTCCTCACGTTCTTTATAGGAAGCAGTATCGTATCCCGGGTAAGCCCGGATCCCGCCAGCCGGCTGGGGGCAAAGGGCTCCCGCCGCGACCATTGGCAGGTGCTGGCCAATGGCGGGGTGGCGGCGGCCGGGGCGCTCCTCGGAGCGGGACCAGGCCTCTGGATCGTTACTGCGAGCCTGGCGGTGGCTGCCGCTGATACCTGGGCGACTTCGATCGGTGCGTGGAGTCCGAGTCCGCCTCGTCACCTGCTTAGTGGAAAGGTGGTCCCGCCCGGGACCAGCGGGGGTATTACACTCCTCGGAACGCTGGGAGCGCTGGCGGGAGCGGTCGATGGTCGCCGGGGTGGGAGCATGGGTATCCCACCAAGGTTGGCTTCTTCCTGTCGCCACGATGGTAGGTATCGCCGGAATGCTGGCAGACTCGGCGCTGGGAGCAGGGCTGCAGGGACGGTTCTATTGCGCTCAATGCAGGGAAGACACCGAGCGTAGAGTGCATCACTGTGGGACGCGCAGCGTACCGCGCGGAGGGTTGCCATGGCTGAACAACGATGGAGTCAACGCGCTGGCCACGGCACTCGGTGGAATGGCCGGCTGGGCTGGCTGGTGGTTGCTGGGCTCGCGCTGAGTATTGCCGCCTGCACGGCCGACGCTCGTGATCCTGTTGGCATTACTCCACCGAATGATCCGGGGACGACCAGCGGCGGTGGTGGAGACGGAGGGACCGGGGGCGGTGGGACGGGCGGTGGCGGCACCGGAGGCGGTGGCACCTCGATGGGTGGTTCGGCGGCCGAGGCTCTGGTCGGCGCCTGGGAGAACGTGGTTGCGATCGAGATGTCCGGCGACTTCCAGACCGTCAGGACCCGCTGGGATTTTCGCGACAGTGGAGGCTGTCGTCAGACCGTGAGCACCTTCTCCGTGCTGGACGGGATGACCTTTGTCACGGTCCGAGACTGCATCTTCACGATCAACAACGGCAACGTGGTCATCAGCTTCACTGACGCGATGGCGTCGGTCAGCTTCTCGCTGAGCTTCCCCCAGTTCACTCGCGATCGCATTCTCCTCGGCGGCATCCCCTTCGATCGCACCGCCTGAGGCACGCGTGACCAAAGCCGGGGTCGACGTCCTAGTCGTAGGCGCGGGACCGGCGGGCAGTGCTACGACCTGGCATCTCGCGCGCCAGGGCTATCGAGTGGTCGCGGTAGATCGGGCGACCTTCCCCCGTGAAAAAGCATGCTCCGAGTACATGAGTCCGGAGGCAGTCCGGCTGCTCGACCGGCTTGGGGTAGTTGCGACGCTGGAAGCCGCAGGCGCGGCCCCGCTCTACGGCACCACCGTCATCGGTCCTGCCGGAAGCCGGCTGACCGGATTGTTCGCGCGAGCAGGTGTGACCCTGACCCGAAACGCCGGTTTCTCGATCGCTCGGCGAATTCTCGACCAGCAACTGGTTGACGCGGCCCGCAGCGCTGGCGGAGAGGTGCTGGATGGTGTGGGTCTGGAAGCTCTCCTTTATGAAAACGGCGGCGTGGGCGGCGCCGTGCTCCGCGATGCCGCCGGCCGCAGACGGACAATTCGCGCGCGCCTCACCATCGGCGCCGATGGTCTTCGCTCGCTGGTAGCGCGCCGGATCGGGCGCCGGACTCATGGTCGGCTATCACGGATGGCCTTCGTCGCTCATGTCGCTGGCGTCCCCGGAATGGGCGATGTGGCTGAGATGCATGTGGGTCGCTCGGGATACGTCGGACTCAATCGACTGGGCAAAGGCGTGACCAATGTCGCGCTGGTCGTTCCTCGATCTCTCGCGGGCCAGGCAAAAGGGCGGGCCACCGCATTCTTTCAGGAGCAACTCGAGCTCTTCCCCGGAGTGCGCGGGCGAGTCCCGCGAGATGGTATCGTTCGCGAAGTCCTCGTCACGGGACCCTTCGCCGCCTGGTCCGGCAGAGTCGTAACCGACGGCGCGCTCCTCGTGGGCGACGCTGCCGACTTCTTCGATCCCTTTACCGGTGAAGGCATCTACTCCGCGCTGCGGGGTGCCGAGCTGGCGACAGACGCAGCCGTGGAAGCGCTTCATCGTCCCGGCCAGGTCGCCGCATCCCGACTTGCCGGGTACGTTGGAGCACGCAAGCGAGCGTTTGCCGGAAAGTGGGCCCTGGAACGCCTCATCGGGTACGCCATGCTGTTACCACCTCTGTTCGATCGCGCCGTGGAGCGGCTGGAGCGCCGCGGACTGTCGCATACCCTGATTGGCGCGACGGGAGACCTGCTGCCCGCCCGCCAGGTATTGCATCCCGGTTTCCTGGCCAGGATGGTCCTCTGATCGTCCCCGACATTGATCGCGCCGTCTTCCGGCGGCTCCTTGGCCGGTTCGCGACCGGGGTCACCATCCTCACTGCAAGGGACGGGCAAGGCAGGATTGCCGGGATGACCGCCAACAGCCTGGCCTCGGTTTCCTTGGCGCCGCCTCTGGTCTCCGTCTGCGTCGAACGCCTCGCTGAGATGCACCAGGTGCTGAACGGCGCCACGCGATACGTCCTCAACGTCCTGAGCGAGGCACAGGAAAGCCTGTCCCGCCGGTTTGCCGAATTGCCCGTTGCCGAGAGATTCCATGGTGTGCCCTATCGGGAGACGGAGAACGGGCTGATCGTGCTCGAGGGAGTGCTGGCCCACATCGAGTGCGAGCGGTTTGCCGATTTTCCGCTCGGCGATCACACGCTATTCGTCGGTCGAGTAACTGGCGGTGCATCTGGAGAGGGAGCCCCGCTGCTCTACTATCGCGGCAACTACGGTTCCATGAGATCACTGTGAACGGCGTCGAGCTTGCCACGATCGGCCGGGAACTGCTGGATGATCCGGCCGCCGATCCCGCCGCGGTCCGGGAGTCACTGCACCACATCGCCCGATCGAATCGCTGGTTTGGCGGTCGTCAAGCTGTTCGTCACGGTCTCGCCCGGCTGTGCCAAGGCCTGCCCGGCGGCATGACACTCACGATGCTGGACGTCGGCACCGGACTCGGCGATCTCCCTCTGGACGCCGTGAAGTGGGGTGCCGGTCGCGGCATCCGCCTGGTTCCGTTCGGGCTCGAACGGAGTCGCCCGGCCGCAGTGCTCGCTCGGGACGCCGGGCTTCCGATGATCCTGGGATGTGCCGGTGCGCTGCCGATCAAGCATCGCTCGGTGGACATCGTGGTGTTGAGTCAGGTCGCTCACCACATGCACAGCGACGCAGTCATGAGGATGGCCCGGGAGTTCACCATGGTCGCCAGGGTCGGCGTTGTACTGGCGGACCTCCGCCGCTCCCGGCTGGCGATGATCGGTTTCTGGTTCGGCTCGCGAATGCTCCGCTTCGATCCAGCGACGCGCGCCGACGGCCTCACCTCCGTGAGGCGCAGCTACACCCGGATCGAACTGAAAACCCTGCTCTCCCGGGCCGGAATCGATGCGAACGTCGAACAGCGTCCCGGGTTCCGGCTCGTCGCGACGTGGCGCTCGGGATGAAGACCGTGGATGAGCGGCGCATGCGCGCGCCGGCCGACTTGGTGTTCAAGGCCGCGAGCGAGGTCGAGCGCTGGCCCGAATGGCTCACGCATTATCGCTGGGTCCGGATTCTCGAACGTCGCGCCGGAAGCGTCGTCGTCGAGATGGCGGCATGGAGACCATTCCCTGTAGGTAAATACCCTACATGGTGGGTATCCGAGATGTGGGTGAAACCGGCCGATCTTGAAGTCCGATACCGACATATCCGAGGGGTGACAAAAGGGATGGACGTCGTATGGCGGCTGGTGCCCTCCGGCGAATCAACGGACGTCTCCATTATTCATGAGTGGGACGGCCCCCGCTGGCCCGTGATCGGGCGGCCGGCGGCGGAACTGGTGATCGGGCCGGTGTTTGTGCACGGCATCGCGTCGCGAACGCTGGCGGGAATAGCCCGTCACGTAGAAAAAGCCGCGATGGGAACAGCAGCGACGCCGTGATGAGCTAAGCAATACAAGAGGTAACATGGAAAATCAGAGAAGGGTCGTCATCACTGGAATCGGGGCCATCACTCCCATCGGCATTGGAGTGGACGCCGTGTGGGACGGCCTGCGGAGCCGCCGCTCGGCAGTACGGGAAATCACTCGCTTTGATGCATCACCATTCAAGTCGCGGATCGCCGCTCAAGTCGACGACTTCCATCCCACCGATCACATCGAGGAGCGCCGGGCCCGGCGGCTCGATCGCTACTCGATGTTCAGCGTGGCAGCGACCCGGATGGCGCTCAAGGACGCCGAAATTGATCTCGCGAAAGAGGATCGGGACCGGATTGGCGCGATGATGGGGACGGCGCTGGGCGGCATCGCTCGGGCCGAAGCCGAGCACCGCCACTTCGTCGAAGGCGGAGTGCGGGCGGTAGAGCCAACGCTCGCGCTGCAGGTCTACGCCGGCGCGGCGAGTTGCAATATCGCAATAGAGTTCGGGGTTTGCGGACCCAATTCGACCAACGGGATGAGCTGTGCTTCAGGCACCATCGCGGTGGGCGATGGCTTCCGCGCCATTGCACGGGGCGATGCGGACGTCATGGTAGCCGGCGGCGCGGAAGCTCCGCTGGCACCACTCTGCTTCGCCGCGTTTGCCATCATCCGGGCGATGTCTACCCGGAATGATGATCCTGCGACGGCCAGCCGTCCTTTCGACCGGCATCGCGATGGGTTCGTGATGGGGGAAGGCTCTGCGATTGTGGTTCTCGAGGAGCGGAATCGCGCGCTCAGCAGAGGCGCAAAGATCTACGCCGAGGTATGTGGGTACGGGCTCACCAATGACGCGTTCCATATGACTCAGCCGCGTCCCGATGCCCGCCAGGCGGCTCGCGCCATGTCCCTCGCGCTAGCCGAAGCGCGACTGACTCCCGGCGAGGTGGGGTACCTCAATGCGCACGGGTCCTCGACTCCGCTCAATGACCCGACGGAGACCGCGGCAATCAAGCAGGTGTTCGGAGAAGCCAGCAAGAGTCTCTTGCTGAGTGGGACCAAGGGCTACTATGGCCACGCCCTCGGCGCGAGCGGAGCGTTCGAAACTGTCATTTGTGCCTTGGCAAGCAGCCACCGGTGGCTTCCGCCGACGGTCAACCTCGCCGATCCCGACCCGGCCTGTGACCTGGACTATATCGCCGGCGAAGGCCGCGAGGCCGATCCGGAATTCATCCTCACCAACTCGTTCGGTTTTGGAGGGATTAACGCCAGCCTGGTTCTCCGCCGAAACGACCCCTAGAGCGCCGGGGGACCACCGTTTACAGTTCACCGTCCCTTAAGCGGCCTTCACCCTTTCC
Source organism: uncultured Gemmatimonadales bacterium (assembly GCA_963821525.1). Classification (GTDB taxonomy): domain Bacteria; phylum Gemmatimonadota; class Gemmatimonadetes; order Gemmatimonadales; family GWC2-71-9; genus DATBGE01. The sequence continues at coordinate 927,985 of CAWGED010000019.1, forward strand.
TCCCGGAGCCATGGCGTCACTCACCCGCCGGTTGACGGCAGAAGCCCTCGGCACCTTCAGTTTCGTATTCATCGGATGCGCCTCGGTTACCGCTGCTGGAATCATCGGTGGCGACGGCGGGGTCCTCGGCGTCGCATTCGCGCACGCGGTCGCATTGTCGGTCATGATCACGGCCACGATGAACATCTCGGGTGGCCATTTGAATCCGGCCGTGACGCTCAGCCTGCTCAGCGTGCGCCGCATCGATGCCAAATCCGCTCTCCTTTATATAGTCGCACAGTTGGGCGGTGCCGCCCTGGGCGCTCTGCTGGTCAAGCTCCTCTACGGCCACAACTTCACTCATCCGATCACCCTCGGTACTCCAAGCCTGGCCAACACCATGACCTGGGGCACCGCGATCGGAATCGAAGCAGTCTTGACCTTCTTCCTCGTGTCAGCGGTCTTCGGCACCGCCGTGTCGCCCGACGCCCCCAAGGTGGGAGGGTTCGGCATCGGCATGGTTCTGCTATTTGACATCATCGCCGGCGGCGCCTTGACCGGTGCAGTCATGAACCCCGCTCGCGCGTTTGGGCCGGCACTCATCTCGGGTACCTGGTACGCCCAACCGGTCTGGTGGATCGGTCCTATACTGGGCGGGCTTGTCGCGGCGCAGATCTGGGAGAGGGTGCTGCTGAAGAAGGACTAGAAGAGGAAGTAATAATGGCGAGAATTGAAGATTGAAGATTGCAGATTGAAGATTTGATGAACAGTTGTTTTTTCAATCTGCAATCTGAAATCAGCAATCTTCAATTCTCCTCCCTGTTCACCCGTCTGGCCCTCCCCCACAACACCAGCACATAACCCAGGTAGATCACGGTGGCCACGACGTAGGCGGCGACCATGTATCCGCCGTTGCTTGGGGTCTCAGGCATGGCCCCGCTCCTCGGCCTCCTGGGCCAGTCTGATTCCGTAAGCCAGCGTCACCAATCCGACATACAGAAGCGTGAATGCGGCGAAGGAGATCAAGAGCGTCCGCAGCATCTCCGGATCGAGCGATGGAGCGCTCGGCTTGAGCACGATCGGGATCGGGTGTAGCCCCCGAAACAGATAGACGCTCAGGTGAATGAAGGGCACCAGGACCATCGCCATGATGCCAACGACGGCCGAGAGTCGTGCCCGCTCGGTGGGCACCCGGATGGCGGATCGGAGGACCTGGTATCCGAGCAGGAGGAAGAACAGAAAGAGCGTCAGCGACAGGCGCGCGTCCCAGGTCCACCAGGCGCCCCAGATCGGCTTTCCCCAGATGGGACCGGTAGTGAGCACCACGGCACAGAACACGGTTCCGACTTCGGCCGAAGTCGCGGCGAAGCGGTCGAAGTGCTGGTCGCCCAACCAGAGATAGAGGATGCTGGCGAGACCGGTCAGGCCAACCGCCAGGAACGCACACCACGCCGATGGCGCATGGATGTAGAAGATTTTCTGAGCCAGTCCCTGCCTGATCTCGGTCGGGGTAAAACGCTGGGCGAGGACCACCATGCCGGCCAGCGCCAGGAGGGCTAGCAGGGTGAGCCGCCAGCCTCGGCGGACCAGGATTTGGGCCCGGATGGGATCGGCGTTCATTCGTCTACTACAGCAGAGAATAGAAGCAGAGAGACCGTGATAAATGCCACATCGTAGAGTACCAGCAACCTAAGCCCTCCCGCCACCTCGCTCAACGCACGGCCCGTCAGAAGCCGCATCGTAATCTGCACTGCAAAGATGAGAGGCGGCACCATGAAGGGGAGGAGCAGAACCGGCAGCATCAGCTCGGCAAAGCGGGTTCGCACTACGATTGCGCTGAAGAGAGTTCCCACCGAAACCAGTCCTGCCGTGGCCAGAAGAAGGGTGACCACCAGCCCCGGCAGCGCCTGACTCAGATCGACGTTGAAAAAAAGCACGAACAAGGGCAGCGCGATGACCTCGACCAGGAGCACGAAGGTCAGGTTCGCCAGGTACTTCCCCAGGAACAGCACCTCCCGGGAGACGGGGGCCAAAAGCAAGCCGTCAAAGGCGTGATTCTCCCGCTCGACGGCAAACCCGCGGTTCATCGCCACCACCGCGGCAAACGCCACCGTCACCCAGAGGATGCCCGGCGCGAGATCGATCGTAGCCACTGCGGTCGGGTCGCGCGCGAAGTTGAACACGACGAGCAGCAGAGCCGCGAACATCGCCGCCGAGAGGAAACTGGTGCGGCTCCGCAATTCGGCACGGAGATCCTTGGCCGCAATCGCCAGTGCGAGCCGCAGGCTCTCAACCACGCGCGAGCTCCTGGTAACGGGTCACGAACTGTTCGAGCGACGCGCCTCGCGGTTCCTGCAGGGCCCACTGGCCAGCTCGAAGGACACCTACTCGAGTCGCCAGATCCCAGGCTTCGTCCGGATGATGGGTGACGAGAACGACGGCCCGACCGCCGAGACACCGCTCGCGCAGGAGGGTACGAAGAAGCTGCGCCGAGCCCGTATCGAGTCCGGTGAAGGGCTCGTCGAGTAGCAGCACGGCAGGATCATGGATCAGAGCGCGCGCGATGGCCACCCGCTGCTCCAGCCCGCGGCTCAGGTCCCGGGGCAGGTCCCGGAGTCGCTCAGCCAGACCGAATCCCGCGAGCGCCTCGCGGGCCTTGTGCTCCGGCTGGGCCAGACCATACAGCCGCGCGGCAAAAGTGAGATTTTCGAGAAGCGTGAGGTCGTCGTAAAGCAGCGAGTGGTGGGAGAGAAACCCGATGGGACGGCGGCTCTCGGGTTCGCTCGCACGAAGCCTTTGGCCGGCGATCCGCACCTCGCCGGCGCTCGGCTTGATGAGCCCGGCCAGCAGACGGAGCAAAGTTGTCTTCCCCGCCCCGTTGGGACCCAGCACCATCAACACCTCGCCGGCGCCGAGAGTGAGGTGGACGCCGGAAACGGCGCGAACGGGCCCGTAGGCGCGCTCCAGACCGACCGCCTCGAGCGCCGGCCGGTCAGCGGAGAGCATCGATCCGGTCGCCGAGCTCGGATAGATCGAAGGGCTTTACCAGATATCCGCTGTGCGGCAGGTCCAGCACTTTGAGCTGGGGTTTGAGGCTGACGTAGGCGGAAGTGATAATGACGGGAAGGGCCGGCTGGATTTCCCGAAGACGGCGGATGAGCTCGATGCCGTCGGTGTCGGGAAGCCGCATATCGAGTACGGCAACGTCAGGCGGCTGCTCCTGGGCCAACCGAATCGCTTCGGCACCGGTTGCCGCAAACGAAGCGGCGTACCGGGCGGCAAAGTACCGCTCGTAGCTCAGGCGAATAGCCGGCTCGTCCTCGACAAAGAGAACCCGCCGGCGCGCGGGGGGGTGAGCCATCCCCCCCAATATAGCCCTTAGACCGCGGCCTCCAGCTGGAACAGGTCATCCAGTTTGGTGAGTACCAGCAGGAATCGAAGTTCGTCGTTCGCATTCCTGAGCACCACCACTTGGCGCCGCTCCGAAGCCCGGCGCTGCACCAGCATGAGCGCTCCGAGACCCGCCGAATCCACCTGCCGGGTACCGCTCAGGTCGATGATCAGGCGACCGGTACGCTCGGGCAGCTGCTCGAGCAGGGTCACCGCCGCCTGGCGGAACTCGGTGCGGGACTCCAGACCGAGATGCTCGGGTGCTGCCAACTCCAGGGACGTCGTTTGCGTGGTGAACATCGTGTCCTCCCACGCCCGAATACACAGAAGCGCGATCGTTCGCCGCCTGCTACTTCCGCGGGACGCTCGCGCTTTCGCGCTGCACCCGCCTTCGGCACCGAGCTATCTCCTGCGCCACTCGCGCATGAGACCTCTAGTTTTGCGGCCCCGGATCACTCCGGGTGTGCTATTATCGGGCGAGTCAATTGTTTTGGAACCCTTGTGGGTTCCGGCCATAACAATTGGCTAGTCCAGTGCCAAACTACCTTAAGTTGTTATAATATAGCCACTTACAGATTTGCATTCGGTGCAGATTCGGCCTGTTTTGCCTAGCACTACGCAGCAGTTCAGGGAGCTTTGCTAGCCACCAAAATACCCCGGTTCCTGCTCCCCTGCGGCCCATTGTTCCTTACCTTTCCCTTTCCTTCAGCCCGCCCGTCTCATGACCGACCAGATCGACACCCTGCTCTCCGAAACCCGGCGTTTCCCGCCGCCTGCGGAGTTCGCCAAGGCCGCGGCAGCGAAGAGCGAAATCTACGGAGCAGCCCAGCGCGATCGCCTGCGGTTCTGGGAAGACCAGGCCCGCGCGCTGGAATGGATCAAGCCCTGGAAGACGGTGCTCGAGTGGACACTGCCCCACGCGAAGTGGTTTGTGGGCGGGCAGCTCAATGTGTCCAGCAACTGCCTGGACCGCCACCTGTCGGGACCCCGGCGTAACAAGGCAGCGATCATCTGGGAGGGCGAGCCGGGAGACCGGCGCGTACTGACCTACTGGGAGCTGCACCGGGAGGTGAATCGCTGCGCCAATGCGCTCAAGGCACTGGGAGTCAAACGGGGAGACCGGGTGGCGATCTACCTGCCGATGATCCCCGAAGCTGCAATCGCGATGCTGGCCTGCTCCCGGATCGGCGCGGTGCATTCGGTGGTCTTCGGCGGCTTTTCCTCCGAATCCTTGCGCGACCGGATCAACGATGCCCAGGCGGTTGCGCTCATCACGGCAGACGGCGGTTATCGCCGCGGGAGCATGCTGCCCCTCAAACGCTTCGCCGACGAGGCGATCGCCGAGTGTCCCTCGATTCGCCATGTGGTGGTAGTCAAGCGCCAAGGCGCCGCTTCGGGGGACGAGTCGTTCGCCGAAATGAAGGAAGGCCGGGACCACTGGTGGCATCGCCTGCTCGACCAGGCGGAGCCGCGCTGTCCCCCGGAAGCAATGGAGGCGGAGGATCTGTTGTTCATCCTCTATACCTCGGGGACGACCGGGAAGCCCAAGGGCATTGTGCACACGACCGGCGGCTATCTCACCCAGGCCGCCGCGACGACACGGTACGTCTTCGACCTGCGGGAAGACGACGTCTTCTGGTGCACCGCCGACATCGGGTGGGTGACCGGCCATTCCTACGTGGTTTACGGACCACTGGCCAATGGTGCCACCGTCGTGATGTACGAAGGCGCCCCCGATTGGCCGGAACGAGACCGCTTCTGGAAGATTTGCGCCCGCCATGGAGTGACGGTGTTCTACACGGCGCCCACCGCCATCCGCGCCTTCATGAAGTGGGGTGAGTCCCACCCGGCGAAGCACGACCTCTCCATGCTTCGACTGCTGGGAACCGTCGGCGAACCGATCAATCCCGAGGCCTGGATCTGGTACCACAAGAACATCGGCGGAGAACGCTGCCCGATCGTCGATACGTGGTGGCAGACTGAGACCGGCGGCATCATGATCACCCCGCTTCCCGGGATCACGACCACAAAGCCAGGTTCGGCGACCATCCCCTTCCCCGGCATCAGCGCCGAGCTGGTGGATCAGACCGGCAAACCTCTCGCGAAGGGCGGCGGACTGCTCACACTGACTGAGCCGTGGCCCGGAATGCTCCGCACCATCTACGGAGACGACGAGCGCTATCAGCAGGTCTACTGGAGTAAGTTCCCCGGAAGGTACTTCGCGGGCGACGGCGCGAAGCTGGACGAAGACGGGTACTGGTGGCTCCTGGGGCGGGTGGATGACGTCCTCAATGTGGCGGGTCACCGGATCGGGACGATGGAGGTGGAGAGCGCACTGGTTGACCACCCGGCTGTAGCCGAAGCGGCCGTCGTCGGCAAGGCGCACGAACTCAAGGGTCAGGCACTGGCGGCCTTCGTCACACTCAAGGAAGGGCACAAGGCAACCAGCAGTCTCAAGGATGATCTGAAGGATCACGTGGTGAAGAAGATCGGGGCGATCGCGAGACCGGACGACGTGCTCTTTTCAGCCGATCTGCCCAAGACCCGCAGCGGAAAAATCATGCGCCGGCTGCTCAAGGACATCGCCGAAGGACGAGCCCTGGGAGACACCACGACCCTGGCTGATCCTGCGGTGGTCAACCGTCTCAGGGATCAGTACGAGGCGGAGGAGTCGTAGGGGCGGAACGTCAGAGCGGAACATCAACCAGAAAAGCATATCAATAAGCGAGGGGCTACTTATGCGATTCACTCGACTAGCAATTCTCCTGGCGGTCTCGGCCATCACGGTTTCCGCGGTTTCTGCGGTTCCCGCCTCTCCCGCCCTGCCCGAAATGACGGTTTACAAGACCCCGACATGCAGATGCTGTTCCAAATGGGTTGACCACGTGAAGGCGGCGGGCTTCACGGTCAAGACGGTTGATCAGCCTGATCTCTCGGAGCTGAGAGCAGACGTCGGAGTGACCAAGGCGCTCTCCTCCTGCCACACGGCGCTGGTCGGTGGATATGTGATCGAGGGTCACGTCCCCGCGGCGGACATCCAGCGGTTGCTCGAGGAGAAGCCGAAGATCGTCGGGCTTGCGGCTCCCGGCATGCCCGGCGCGGGACCAGGCATGGATACCAATAAGAATCCCTACGATGTGCTGGCGTTCGACGCGAGCGGGAAGACCACGGTGTGGGCGCATCATTAGGGCTGGCTGTTAGCTGTTAGCTGTTAGCTCTTGGCGATTAGGCTGTGAACCGTAAGCCCGAAGCCCACAAGCTGTAGACTCGAACGGCCCTACAGGAATGAGGGCCGTTTCTTGGCTTATGGCTAATCGCTAATAGCTAACCGCTCACCGCTCACCGCTCACCGCTAGAACTGAATCTGCGCCCCCATTTCTACTACGCGGTTGGGCGGTAAGCCGAAGAAGGCGGTTGCGGTCTGCGCATTCCGGCTCATCAGGACGAAAAGGCGTTTTCGCCACATGGCCATCCGCTTGCGCGGTGGGGCCCCGTCCTCTGCCGTGGTGGCACGCGGCGCTACCGGGATCAACGACTCCCGTCCAAGGTAAAACGTCGTTTCCAGCGGACGGACCGTAACCCCACGCGACTGAATCAGCCGCAGTGCCGCCGGCACATCCGGTGACTCCATGAAGCCATAGTGGGCCCGCAGCGCGTAGAACTTCTGGCCCAGGTCGGTGAACTCGAGCCGCTCTTCCTCCGGGACCTGAGGAATCTCCTCGGTCGTGACCGAGAGCAGGATGACCTGCTGATGCAGCACCTTGTTGTGTTTGACATGGTGCAGCAGCACCGGCGGAGCTCCACCGGCGTTCGAGGTCATGAACACCGCGGTGCCCGGGACCCGGGTCGGAATCCGTTTCGCGACGTCCCCCAAAAACAGATCCATGGGGAGCGAAATCTCCTCCATGATCTCGTTGAGTCGCTGCCGGCCCTGCTTCCAGGTGCTCATCAAGGTGTAGATCACCAAGGCGAGAACCAGGGGGAACCAGCCACCCTGCTCCACCTTGATCAGGTTCGCCGATAGAAAGGCGAGGTCCACCACCAGGAACAACGCGGTGAGCGCCCCGCTTTGCAGCCGGCTCCAACCCCACCGTTCCCGCGTCACCACGTAGAACAGGAGGGTCGTGATCGTCATCGTCCCGGTCACCGCAATGCCGTAGGCCGAGGCCAGATGGGACGAGGTCTTGAAGCTCGCCACCAGCGCGATGCAGGCGACCATCAGCCACCAGTTCACCTCCGGGATGTAGATCTGGCCCCGCTCGGTATACGAGGTGTGTTTGATGGTGACTCTGGGACAGTAGCCCAGTTGAGCCGCCTGCTGGGTCAGTGAAAAGGCACCCGAGATGAGGGCCTGGCTGGCGACGATCGCGGCGGCGGTGGCCACTACCACCATCGGGTAGAGAACGCTGCGGGGCACCAGGCCGTAGAACGGGTTGCTAGCGGCTTCCGGCTGGGTCAGCAGCAGCGCCCCCTGCCCGAAGTAGTTGATCATCAGGGCCGGCAGGACGAGGCTGAACCAGGCAACCCGGATCGGGCGCTTTCCGAAATGCCCCATGTCGGCATAAAGCGCTTCGCCGCCGGTCACGACCAGCACGACCGATCCCAGGATGAGAAATCCCTGGACCCCGTCGCGCAGGAAAAACTCCACCGCGTACCACGGATTCATCGCTCGCAGCACCGATGGATAGCGCGCAATCCCTCCCAGCCCGAGCAGCGTGATCGAGATAAACCACACGATCATGATAGGCCCGAAGACCCGTCCCACCCGCGCCGAACCGTGACCCTGAAACATGAACAACACGACGAGGATGCCAATCGTGATGACCCAAACCAGGTGATCCAATGACGAGGTGGCGACCTTGAGTCCTTCAACCGCGCCCAGCACCGAAATGGCGGGTGTGATCACTCCATCGCCATACAGCAGCGCAGCACCGATCAGGCCCAGCGTGACAAGCACCCACCGGCTGTGGCCTTCCTGGCGAGGCCGGATGAGGGCCAGAAGGGCCACAATTCCGCCTTCGCCGCGGTTGTCGGCCTTCATGACGCAGAGGATGTACTTGAAGGAGACGATGAAATTGAGAGACCAGAAGATCAGCGAGAGGACGCCGAAGACGTTGTCGTTGGTCAGGGGAATGCTATGGGCCCCCGTGAAACACTCCTTGAGGGCGTACAGCGGGCTGGTGCCGATGTCGCCGTAGACAACCCCAAGAGCGGCCAGGGAGAGCGCGGCAAGCGCCCGTCCGCGTGCCGGCGTGCCGCCTGGCGCGGCGCCGTGGCTCACTGCGACAGCGAACCAGGTGGTGCGGCCCTGCGGCGCCAGTCGAGCAGGGCCACTATGAAGATCAGCGTGATGATGACGGCCGAGCCCACGCACCAGCGGCAGATGGCCTTGATGACGAACAGCTCGAGGTAGGTCAGATAGATCGTGAAGGCCAGCCCTACCCCGGACAGGATTGGCAGGAGGCGAGAGCTGATCCCGGCCACTGGTCGCCGCAGCATGTCCATGCTCAGGACCAGGAGGACGAGATACCCTATCACTCCGTAGAGCGCCACTTCCAAACCGAGAAAGCGGCTGAACGGACTGGTCTGAACGGTTTCACATCCTCCGGTCCCGCAGGCGAGCGTGCCGATCCGGCCGATCTTGTACAGATACAGGTAAAGCGACACGAAGAAGCCAGCCAGGCTCAGCAGGGCCGCGGCCATTCGGTACTTCATGGCTTCGCCGCGGGCGCCGGGCTCAAGGAGTCTACCAGCTTCTTGATTTCGTCATACGCCATCCGTCCTGGATAGAGCCGGCCGCCGATCAGGAAGGTAGGCGTCGACGTCACGCCTACCGCGACACCTTCACGCGAGCTGGCTTCGATCCTCCCGGCATACTTCTTCGCCTCCATACAGGCATCGTACTTCGCCACATCGAGGCCGACCGCTTTGGCATAATCCCGGAAGATTCCGTTAGGGTCGCTCTTGGTAGTCCAATCCGGGGTCCAGGAATAGATCCGGTGGTGCTGCTCCCAGTACTTCCCCTGCTCGTCCGCACACGCCGCGGAATGGGCGGCGACCCGGGTGTGCCGGTGAATCTGGTCCAGCGGAAAATCCCGATAACGCCAGCGCACCCGGCCGGTCTGAATGAGGCGTTCCTCGACCGAAGGCATCTGCACCGTCTCGAAGTCCTGGCAGGCTGGACACTGATAGTCGGCGTATTCGGTGATCTCGATCGGCGCCGAATCCGAGCCCAGGAAGTAGCCGCGAAACCCGGCCGTGTCGGCCGGGAGGACCTGTACGTTGGCGGGGATGCTGATCGTCGGCCGCCGTACCACCAGGTAGCCGATCACCGCCAGACCCGCCACCCCAAGAACTCCCAGGATAGTGTAGAAGCGCTTCATTTCGCCCGCCGCCATGGTTGGTCGTCCTCCGGCTCGTCGAATGGGTTGCCGCCCCGTGCAGCCTCGTCCACGATCCGCCGGCTTTCGGCGATTTCGGGCGTGTCGTAGGTACTTCGCACTTCATAATGAAACAATTCGCTGCGAACGTCTCCCAGCCGCTTCAATAACTCCGGTACAGCATCGAGCAGCTGATCGGAGCTATCGAGCTCTGCTATTCGGGCAGCGAGGGCCCGCAGCAATTCCAACAGCTGCTTGCGACGGGCGTCGCCGTACACCTCATCATGCTCTGGCATGGCGAAGAATCTACAATGGCCGGTGGAACCAAGGGAGGAACCGGGAGTTTGCTCCACCGAGTCAGTCAAGTTATATTCCCGTCGCACTTTAAGGCACCCAAAGGAGAGCACTTAGAATGGCGAAGAGTAAGTCCGCACGGCGGACCCCGGCCGCTCCCCGACCTTTCGAGCAAGCCCGGGATGAGTTGTTCAGTCATATCCTGCGTTGTGGAGTCCTGGAAGCTCTGCCGGAACATCAGAAGGAATGGTTCGACGATACCATGCAATACCTCGGTGAGCGCTACAACGATCTCACCGCGGAGGAGCTGGCCCAGGTTCGCACGCTCGGAGAGCGTTACGTCCAGCCGGTGATGGGACGCGGCACGCCCAACGTTGAAGAGGAAGCCGCAGTCGAGTAGGAAACCACGAGCTATCAGTTTCGTGAGCCGCCCGCCCAGGGCGGCTCGATTGTTTTTCAGGGCAAGCGTCGCCAGCGGTATCCCGCGGCGATCCGGAAACCACCTCCAATCCCCGCCTCGAGGGCCCAACCGCTGCGCGCGCCGGGGCTCGATTCCACGCCGAGGCCGAGGACCATGTAGCCCTGCGTGTCGCCGGTGGACTCAACGTCGGCGACTGCGGCGCCACCGAGCGCGTAGAATCCGACGCCATGAGTCGCTCGCGGGCTCAGCAGAAAGTGCCCGAGCAGCTCGCCGCGAAAGGCCACGTCTCCATCTGCCGTGCCTGCCGCGAGTGTAAGCGCCAGTCGTGCGCGTTCACCGGACCGAACCGCCGCGTAGCCCCCACCCGCGACCAGATCGGGCGTGGCGAAGGTCGCCACCGCGTGCAGTCCGTATTCCACCGGATGCTGAGCCGCGAGCGGACGCCCCGGCAGCGCGGCCCACAGCCCGGCCACGACGACCGTCGCGGTCCGGTTCACCGCTTACCCGAGGACGAGATCGTAGGTGATCGGGATATCGGGGGCGAGACTGTGCACCACGGAGCAGTACTTCTCGATCGAAAGGTCGATGGCGCGCCTCGCTTTCGTCTCATCCAGGCGCTCACCGCTCAGGTGATAGGTCAGGTGCAGGTTGAGGTAGCGCCGAGGCTCCTCATCACGACGAGTGCCGGAAACGTCGATCTGAAGCCGGATCAAGCTGACTCGCATCTTCTCCAAAATTGTGACGATGTCGGCGCCGGTGCAGGAGCCCGCCGCCAGCAGCAACAGGGCCATGGGGCTCGGGGCGGTGCGGCTGTCCGCGTCCATGTGGATCGGAGGCGCGGTTCCGCTGCTTCCGTCGAACTCCATTCCCCGCTGCCAAGTCAGGCTCGCTTTGGTCTCTGTGGGCATGGTGAGCAGTAGTTGAGATTGAGAAGGTTCACCCGCCGACGGGACGACGGGCACGGGTGGCGGCATGCTGATAATCCCAGATGGCATACAGCGCGATCGCTGCCGTCGCCCAGGCCAGCGGCCGCACTAGCGGAGAGTCGGTAATGGCGGCGGCCAGTGTCAGCATCTGCGCCAGAGTCACGGCCTTCCCGCCCAAGCGTGCCGGAATCGAGGCGGGGCGCCCGCTGACCAGCGTGACTACAAAGGCAACGGTTGCTACCACATCCCGCGCCAGCACGCCCAGGATCTCATACCAGGTGAGACGTCCGGAGAAGAGCACCACCGCAAAAGCGGCGGCCATGAACAGCTTGTCCGCTACCGGATCAAGGAAGGCCCCCAGTTTGGATGGACCGACTCGGCGCGCCAGCGCACCGTCGAGCAGGTCGGTCAGGCCTGCGATCACCAGGATCACCAGCCGATGGTCATCGTCCTGCGCCAGGACAAACCATGCGGCGAGCGGGAGACGAAGCGCCGTGAGCGCATCAGCCGCACCGAAACGCGGTGCGGCGACTTGCTCGGCTTCTGAGCGAGGACTACTTTCGGACATTCCGGTCCACTCTCCAGGGCGAGGCGCGATGGATCTCCAGCTCCTCAAGAAAACTGCCATCTTCGCGGACCTCGACGATGGGGAACTTGCCCGCGTGGCGGAAATTTGCAAAGAGCAGACGTTCAAATCGGGGCAGCACATTTTCAAGGAAGGCGAGCGGGGAAATCGCTTCTATCTGATCGTTTCGGGAGACGTCCGCATCAGCCGCGACATTCCGGGGAGCGGTGAAGAAGCACTCGCGGTCCTACAGCCGGGCGCCTGTTTCGGGGAGATGGCGGTGTTCGATCGCTCCGAGCGTTCGACCGACGCGGTCGCGAATGGCCCCGTCACCCTCATGACAATCACGCGACCCGATTTCGAGATTCTGCTCGATTTCAACCGCGACATGGCCTACAAGATTCTCCGGTCGATGGTTCGGCTGCTCTCCTCCAGATTGCGGGTGACCAACGATAACCTCCGCTCACTCCTCGCCATTTCGATGTTCTGAGGCGTTCGGCCGTCAGGATACTGCCTGATGTCGAGCTTCTCGCATTCCTGCACCCAACTCACCGGGATCATGGGCGCCCGCCTGGGTGACGCGGCTGGATTGGCCGCTCTCGCCGCCGGCGCCGCCAGCGCCGCCGGACTTACCCCGTATGGTCCTCCGGTCCTCCACTCCGGACCCAAGGGCACCGTGGTCGCTGTCCTGTGTCACGGCGGCCATCTGATTCTGCATATCGAGCCCGATGCGGGACGCTGCCTCGTGGACATCGTTGCGGCGACACCGAACGCAGCCTCCAGAGGCACCGATGCCCTGGCAAAGCGGCTCAACGCTGAAGGACACCACTGATGCTCAAGGAAAGCCCCGATCATCACGATGCCGATCTGATTCTGAAGATCTACGATCTGCGGATGGAAGCCGTGCTGCGGGAGTCGCGCGCGAAACTCCGGGCCGAATTCTGGCCGGGCAACGCCGAGGAGGCGATTGCGATCACTCGCGGCGACCACCCGCTCAATACTGAGTACCGCCAGGTATCAACCTACTGGGAGATGGTCTACGGGATGGCCCACCACGGCGTGATCCATCCCGACTTCCTGATCGACAACAACGCCGAAGGTCTCACGAACTTCGCGCGGATAGAGCCTTATCTCGCCGAGATCCGCACCGCTACTTCGCCGCGGTCCTTCCAGCACACCGAGTGGGCAGCCGTACACACCGAAATGGGGCAACGCCTGATGAGCATTTTCCGGCCCCGCGTGGCTCACGAGCTGGCCGCTCGAAAAGCGCGACGCTAGCGACCTCCGCCCACACCTCGCACAATGCCTTCCGCGCGTACCCCGCTGGGGAATTGCCCCGCCACGGCGAGAACTTGCTCGGCGGTCACGGACCGATAGCGGTCCGCTGTTCCTTCCAGGTCGGACAAGCCATTGCCAGTGAGCCAGGCCTCGACGATCTCTGAAGCCAAAGCCGAAGCCGACTGCCGTTCTACGTCAACCTGGCCCGCCAGATAGTTTCTGGCCCGGTTGAGCTCATCTGCGGTCACCCGGTCCGCAGCGAAGCGCGACAGTTCTTCCAACATGGCCGACCGAGCCTCCTCCTCTCGCTCCGGCGCGGTTGCGATGTAGGTGACCAAGGCACCGGCCCGTCCCTTCTGCCAGGAAGACGCCACAACGGTGTAGGCCAGCGATCGCTTGTCGCGCAACGTCTCGAACAACCTGCCACCGAGCCCGCTCGCAATCGCCGCCCAGATCTCAGCGGCCAATCTCTGAGAACTCTTGCGGGAGGGTCCTGGGAACGCCATCGCCATTGCCGTCTGGGCCTTGCTCCGGTTAACCACTCGCTCGACCGGCTCACCATCGAGGACCCACTGGAGATCCTCCGGCGCTCGAGCAGCAGCCCTGGCTGCGTCCTCACCGAACACGCCGGCGAGAGAATCCCGCGCCTGCTCCGGAGTCAGGTCGCCGACAGCGACGACCACACCGCGGGCCGGATCGAGGCGGGTCCGGTGCCAGTTGCGGACATCCTCCGGAGTGAGAGTCTCGACGCTGTCCGGCAATCCGATGGCGGGAACTCCATAACCGCGATCGCCATACGCGGCGCCAAAGGCGAGCTGGAAGGGATAGCGGAACATGTCGTCTGTTACCTGAGCCGCTTCCTCGGCGAGCAGTCTCTGCTCCGCTCGCACTTGCTCTTCGACGAATCGCGGCTCGCGGAAGACAGATCTCAGGAGTCCTGCCGCTTCCCCCAGATTCGGCGCCAGCACCGTCGTAACAAAACCGCACCAATCGTAGGTGACGCTCGACCCGAGCGTGCCTCCTAGCCGCTCGAAGGCGAAGGCCAGGGCGGCAGCGTCGAGCTCCCCTGCTCCACGAATTGCACTGCGGATAGTCAGGGCGCCGAGTCCTGCCTGGCTCGCATCCTCGAAGTGCAGGCGCGGGACGTAGAGTCCGAGTGAGACGGTCGGCACTCCCGGTTTGCGTTTGATCAGCAGGTCCCATCCGGGGAGGGCCGCATGCAGCACGCCAGCTTCCTCGCGGCTCGAGCTCTTTCGTGCAGCTCGGGGTGGGGCAAGTGCGGGTGAGAGCTCGCGCGCGCTGCTGGCTCCGCGTCGGGAGAACGCGGTGGTGAGGATGCCAGGCGTCAGATCATCCCCCCGGTCACGAGGGTGGCAAACCACCGCGGCCAGCCGATCCGGCAGCAAGACTCTCGCGGCCGCCTCTCGGACCCGGTCACCACCGATCGTGGCGAGCTCCTCAAACTCCCGATCCAACAGCGAGATGTCCTCGAGCGCTTCGGCTCCCGCGAGTGCGGCTGCTCGACCCACCATCGACTCCATTCGGCGAGCCCACCGGGTCAGGAGAAGCGCGCGGGCCCGCTCCAGATCCGCGGGGGGCGCACCGTGGGTGCTCAGCCGATTGACCGCAGCGGCCGTCGCGTCGAGTACGGCCTCCATTCGGCCCGGATCGAACTCCGCGCCCACGCTGAAGACGCCGATCTCGGTCGGGGAGTAGTGGTGCGCGCCCACCGAGGTCGCGATCCCGGCCTCGCGCAGGCTCTGGTACAACCAACTTCCTCTTCCCGCACCGAGAATCGCGGCGGCCAGATCGAGGGCCACCGCGTCGCGATCCAGCGCGGGAACACCCTGCCATCCGATCGCCAGCTCACTCAGGGTCACATCGGCACGCAGAGTCCGTCCCCGAATATCGCGGCGCTCCGGCTCGGATGGGGAGAGGTCCACGGCGCCAGGAGCCGGTGCCCAGTCTCCATAAGCGGCGCGAGCCAGATCCAGAGCGGCTTCAGGATCCACGTCACCGACAATCCCGACAATGGTTCGTGACGGCACGTAGCGGGACTTGTAGTACCCCAGCACGTCCTCCTGGGTGAACTTCGCGAGATCTTCCTCTCGCCCAATACGCCAGCGCCGCATTCGGTGCCGGTCGTACATCGTTTCATGCAGGGTTTCCGCGGTGAGCGCGGCGGGAGTGTCGAGCTTTCTACGGGCCTCCTGAATGACTACGCCAAGCTCCCGGCGCAACTCGTCGGGATCGATGAGTGAGTGCTGCAGCGCATCGGATTGAATGTCGATCGCGGCCGGGAGGCTCGAGGCCGGCAAGGCGACGACATAAGAGGTGTGATCGTAGGTGGTCGAGGCGTTCAGGTACCCGCCGGCGGCCTTGGTCTCTTTAGCGATTTCGCCAACTCTCCGGCGGGGCGTCCCCTTGAAGAACATGTGCTCCAGCACATGGGAAATGCCGACCCACCGATCCGGCTCGTCGAAGAATCCGGCCTTGACGTGAGTGACGACCGCGGCGACCCGCGCGGAACGTTCGGGCAGGACGAGCAGGGTCAGCCCGTTGGGGAGTACCTCGCGGCGTACTCCCTGCGTCCATCCGGTAAGAGAGTGATGTGAGATGGCCATCCTGAAAATGGTAGCGCCGCACGAGGGTGCGGCGCTACCACAGCCGGAGAAGCCGGCCGCTGAGAGAGGCTGCGCTTAGACCAGCCGAAGAACCCCCGCCTCCACGCTACCGAGGATGAACGCTTCGGGATCGGTGGTCGGGATGATGACCCCGGTCTCCGCCACTCCTC
This sequence comes from uncultured Gemmatimonadales bacterium, assembly GCA_963821525.1. Classification (GTDB taxonomy): domain Bacteria; phylum Gemmatimonadota; class Gemmatimonadetes; order Gemmatimonadales; family GWC2-71-9; genus DATBGE01. Next base: position 944,012 of record CAWGED010000019.1, read on the forward strand.
GCCGGGCTAGATCAACCATGAACTCCATCATCGTGGCGTGGGCCCATTCCCGGTCCGCCGCCTTCATCTGTTGCAGAATCTCCTCCCACGAGCCGCGAAAGGTCCGGCCGGTGAGAGTCGTTACCGCGTGAGGCCCGCCACCGGTGGGCCGTTTCTGCATCGCGTGCAATTCGGTGAGCAGAGTCCCGAAGAGCTCGAGCTGGGTGGGGTCACGCAGAGTGCCGTCGGGCTGGGTCGCCTCGACTTCGGCCAGCAACAGGTCCAGGGTGTCCGGTTCGCCCGCAACCTCACCAAGCCGGGTAAACCAGGGACGCAGCTCGGGATCATCATCCGGCAGGTGGTAGACCACCTTCTTGAGCTCGATCAATCGCCAGATGCCCAGCTCGTCGTAGTGATCCTCGGGGACGGTTTGATGCAGGTGATGAAGAGCCGCGTCGGTTTCACCACGATCATAGAGCATGTTCGCGAGATAGATCCGCGCCTCGCTGTAATGCGGATCGATCTGCAGCGCCCGGCGCAGCCAGTAGAGAGCGCCGCTCTCGTCGTTCAACCGGTGCGCTGCGTACCCAACGCAGGCCGAAGCCTCGGCGCAGTCGGGTTGAGCATTCACGGCGAACTCGAAGAACCGCTGCGCTGCGGCGAGAATTCCCTCTCGGAACAGTGCACGGCCGATCTGCAGCATCAGCTCGTGATCATCCCGAAAGCCCAGCACCAGGATCTGTTCGAACGCCGTCAGTGCTCCGTGACGATCCCCCAGCTTGAGCAGCACCTCTCCGTATCCCGCCAGCGCGTCTTCATGGTCCGAATCGAGCGCCAGAGCGGTCTCAAAACTGCGCCGCGCCCACGCGATCTCTTCACGGGCGAGAAACGCGTAAGCCATCCCGACGTGGAGTTCCACGGAGTTGGGATAGAGTGCGGTGCCTTCTCGGAGAAGGTCGACAGCGTCGTCGTAGCGGCCGTCGTTGTACAACTGGTGGGCGTGTTCGTCGTAGTCGTCGGAGCTGAAAAACCGATCGTCCATCGGGGGGTGCCTCCGGTGACGAATGAACGTAAAGGTAGGAAGGTCGCCCATCAGGAACAAGGGAGGCCGCAGGTCCCAAGTCCTTTCCAGTTGACAATCTACGTGTCGCAAATATGTTACTTACTGGTCAGTTATTTAGGAGACAGGCCACATGTCGAGCTCAACTGCCGAAGATCGCGTGCCCCGTTGGCAACGCCGGCCCGAGTCGCGCCCCGAAGAAATCCTCGAGGCTGCGCTGCACGTGTTCGGAGAGCAGGGATTCGCCCGTACTCGCCTCGAAGAGGTGGCGCGACGGGCCGGGGTGAGCAAAGGAACGCTGTATCTCTACTTCAAGTCGAAGGAAGATCTCTTCCGGGAGATGGCGCGGGCCTGCGTGAGTGCCAGCGTCGCCCAAGAAGAGGAATTTGTCCGCACCTTCGAGGGCTCGACGAGGGATCTGCTCGAACAGTTCATCCGGCGTTACTGGGCCAAGATGAATGAGCCCGCCAATCTCCGGCTGGTCCGTGTCGTACAGCTCGAGCTGACCAACTTCCCCGAGCTGGCCCGCTTCTTCTTCCAGGAAGTCATCCTGCGGATGCGGAGCCTGATCCAGTCCATCATCGAGTTGGGGATCGAGCGGGGCGAGTTCCGGCCGGTTAATCCGGGGTTCGCCGCCCGGGCACTGCAAACACTCTGCGCCCAATTGGCGCAGTCACAGCACCACTTCCGCGCCTACGATATCCATCCCATGTCGCACGATGAGCTCCAGTCGGGGATCATCGACTTGTTCCTGAACGGGGTCCTGCAGCAGCCCGCTTCAGAGTTGAAGGAAAGTGTATGACCCGGACCTCATTAGTGATTCTCGCTGCTCTGGCCCTCACTCAGAGCGCCGCGGCGCAGGTCAGCCCCGGGCCGCTCACTCTGGCTCAAGCCATTGCCCTCGGGCGGGAGCGCGGCATCAACGCGGCCCTGGCCCGTTACAACGTCCAGGTGGCGGATGCCCGCGCCGGTCAGCGGCGGGCGGATCTCCTGCCCACTGTCACGCTGAACGGTTCTATCGCGCGAAAGACGATCAACTTCGAAGAGTTCGGATTCCCCGGGATCATCGGGGTCGGCCCCGACTTCAATGTGGTCAATTTCAACATCCAGGGCTCCCAGACGATTTTCAACCTGAGTTCGATTTCGCGGCTCCGCGCGGCCAAGGATTCGGCATTGGCCAGCGGCTACGACGCGCGAGCGGTTGGTGACCTCTCTGCAGCCGAGGCGGGCCTCGCATACTTGCAGGTATTGAGCGCTGAAGAGGCCGTCACGGCCCGCTTGGCCGACAGCAGTATCGCGGCTGAACTGCTGGACCAGGCGAAGAAACTCACCGCGGCAGGCGTGAGTCCGATCATCGACCAGACCCGGAGCGAGGTGAACTTCGCCACGGTCCGGACCCAGCTCGAGGTGGCGCGCAACGAGCGTGACCGGTCTCGGCTGGATCTGGCCCGGGCGCTCGAGCTGCCTCCGTCGCAGCCGATTGTTTTGTCGGACTCGCTCGGGCCGGCTACGCTGACCGTGCCAAAGGATAGCGAAGAGGCCGTCGCCTTCGCGCTGGCGCACCGGCCCGACCTGCTGGCCGAGCAGCAGAGAACCAAGTCGATAGAAACCTCGCATCGCGCGATTGGACAGGAATACATCCCCAGTCTCGTCGCCAGTGGAGCCCTGTTCGAGAGCGGGAAGGAATTCAGCACCCTCGACAACACCTACGTGGTGCAGCTCGGCATCAGCCTCCCCTTGCTCGATGGCTTCAAACGGCCGGCCCGGCAACAGGAAGCGCAGGCGCGGGTGGACGCGCAGAAGCTGCGGGAAAGTGACCTCCGCCTGGAGGTGGAGACCGAAACCCGCCAGGCACTTCTGGATCTCACCTCCGCCGAGCAGCAGGTGACCCTGGCCACCGACCGGGTGCGCCTCTCCGAGCAGGAGTTGGCGCAGGCCCAGCAGCGCTTTGACGCAGGTGTGGCAGGCAGTATCGAGACGACCAACGCCCAGGGCGCGCTCTTCACCGCCCGAAACGCGTTGATCCAGGCTCGCGTTGGATATGCAACCGCCCGGGTGAGGACCTATCGGGCGCTGGGTGTCGTGGATCAACTCCAGTAACGGAATCGGATAGGAAGCTTTCTATGGCAACGCATGCAGTAGAATCGACACTCGAAACCTCAGTCCCCGTCAGGAAACGGCGGGTGCTGTCCGATCATTGTCGTGACAACCGCCGCGCTCGTCCTGGGAGCATTCGCCTTCACCAAGTGGCGCTTCTCCCAAGTGCACGAGACGACAGACAATGCCCAGGTTGATGGCCACATCACGATCATCTCGCCCCGGGTTCAGGCCTTCGTCGCTCAGGTCCGGGTGGACGACAACCAGCGGGTGAAGCAGGGCGACACGCTGGTTGTGCTGGACGATCGGGACCTGCGGGTGAAGGAAGCTCAAGCCAGGGCCGACCTCGCGAGCGCGCTGGCGGCAGCGGGAAGCCACACCCGTGGCGGGCAAGCCCAGGCCCAGCTGGCCTGGAGCGAGGCTCAGGCTTCGAGCGCGCAGGCCAACGTCGCTTCCGCCGAGGCCGCCGCCCGGAAAGCCGCAGCGGACCTGGAACGGATGAAAGTGCTGGCCAATGAACGCATCGTGCCGCCGCAACAGTTGGATGAATCCGAGGCTGCGGCTGATGCCGCCAAGGCCAATCTCTCCGCCGCACAGAAGCAGGCCTCCGCAGCGCAGAGCCAGGTCTCGGCGTATGGCGCAGCGGTGACCGGGGCGACCGCCCGGCTGGAGAGTGCTCAGGCAGCGCTCGACAACGCGCAGCTCCAGCGGAGCTATACCGTCATCACAGCCCCCATGGCAGGGGTCGTGGCCAAGAGGAGCGTGGAGCCCGGCGCTCTCGTCAGTATTGGCCAGGGATTGATGCAGTTGATTCCGGAAAACGACATGTGGGTCACAGCGAACCTCAAGGAGACGCAGGTCCGCGATGTGAATCCCGGCGACAAGGCCACCTTCACGGTTGACGCCTATCCCGGCCGCACGTTCTACGGTCACGTCGAAAGCCTGAGTCCGGCGACCGGCGCGCGGTTCTCTCTACTGCCGCCCGACAACGCTACGGGGAACTTCACCAAGGTGGTGCAGCGGGTCCCGGTGCGGATTGCGGTGGATTCCGGTGCAGATGCCGAGCATCCACTTCGCCCGGGCATGTCGGTCGACGCCACGATCCAGACCAAGTAAGGACCGATGGCCACGTTTGCACTTCCCGCCCGGCAGGCCCGGCTCTCACGGGAAGAGGTTTACAGCGCCCGCTACCTCATTGCCTTTGCGGTGGTGTCGGCGAGCGTTCTCGAGCTGGTGGACACCAGCATCGTGAACGTGGCGATTCCCCACATGATGGGGAACCTTGGCGCGACGCTGGACGAGATCGCCTGGGTCAGTACCGGCTACATCGTTGCCAACGTCATCATTCTTCCGCTCACCAGTTGGTTGTCGGACCGCTTCGGCCGCCGGAACTACTACACCGGCTCGATCATCCTCTTTACCATCGCGTCATTCCTCGCCGGCAACGCGCACACGCTTGAAGAGTTGATTGCCGCCCGGGTAGTTCAGGGCATCGGCGGTGGCGCGCTCATCTCCACGGCTCAGGCCATTCTGTTCGACGTCTTCCCGTTGAGGGAACGGGGAAAGGCTATGGCCATCTTCGGTATGGGGGTGATGGTAGGCCCGACGCTGGGACCAACTCTGGGCGGATGGATCACCGACAACTACTCCTGGCCCTGGATCTTCTACATCAACATCCCGCTCGGCATCCTGGCGGCGATGATGACCTGGCGATTTGTGCCGGAGCCGGAGCACGTCAACGAGCGGGTCGATCACGTAGACTGGCTTGGCCTGGCGCTGCTGATCATCGGCATCGGCTGTCTGCAGGTGCTGCTCGAGCGCGGAGAGGCCAGGGGTTGGTTCGAATCGAATGAGATCCGGATCGAAACCCTTCTCGCCACGATTTCCCTGATCTGGTTCACCTGGCACGAGCTCACCACCGAACATCCGGTGGTGAACCTGCGGATTCTGCGCAACCGGCAGCTCGCGGCCGGGGTGGTATTCGGGCTGATTCTCGGGTTCGCCCTGTACGCGAGCGTCTTCGCCTTGCCGGTATTCCTCCAGACGCTGAGGGGATATACCGCATGGGATACCGGGAAAGTGATCCTGCCCGGTGCCATTGCGAGTGCGATCACCATGGCCATCACAGGGCGAATCACAGGGAAGGTGGATGCCCGGTATCTGATCGTGACTGGGGTGGGACTCTTCTTCTGGGCGATGTGGCTCCATTACCACTTCACGCTTGAAATCGGGATGCATGATCTCCTGCTACCCATGATCCTGCGTGGCGTGGGCCTCGGCCTCATCTTCGTCCCGCTGACCCAGGTTGCCGTCGCCGACCTGCGTCCCCAACAGCTCGCTCAGGGGACGGGCCTCTTCAACCTCTCTCGCCAATTGGGCGGCAGCTTTGGGATCGCGGTGGCGGCGACCTTGCTGACCCGATTCACTGAGCAGAGTCGCGAAGGGCTGCGCGCACACCTGACACCGACTGAGCCTTCCACTGCCGCCTGGCTGCAATCGACAGTTGCCCGGATGCAGCAACTGGGCGGGAGCTTCCAGGAAGCCCAGTCGAGAGCGTATCGCCTGCTCGATCTCCACCTCGATGCCCAGGCCGGCATGATCGCCTTCGAGAAGGTGTTCCTGATCATGGGAATCACCTTCGTGGTTGCGCTGCCGCTTCTGCTGCTCTTCCGGACCGGACGCACTCAGGGAGGGCCAGCAGCTCACTAACAGCGGGAACGGGGAACCGGAGAAACCCCGCCGCCCCGAACAACAACGGTGATGGGAAGGGAGACTCGAGTGGCTTAAATTCCACACCCTGTTCCCTGTTCCCTGTTCCCTGTTCCCTGTTCCCTGTTCCCTGTTCCCTGTTCCCTGTTCCCGCTTCTCGCCCTTGCCCGACATCCTCGACGACTTCGAATCCGACGCGACACCAGCAGCCGGAGCCTTGTTGCTGGAGTTGGTCGGCCGATACCTGGAAGTCACCGGCCGCGGAGAAGGACCGGTCTCGACCGGACTCACGCCGGTTGAGCTGGCTCAACGGTTCGCTGGTCCCATGCCGCGACGTGGGCGTCCACTGGATGAGGTGGTAGCACATCTCGAGCGCGATGTTCTTCCTCACTGCAATCGCCTCACCCATCCCATGTACCTCGGCCACCAGGTATCGGCCCCGCTGCCCGCGGCCATCTGGACCGAGTCCCTCACGGGAGCGATCAACAATTCGCTCGCGGTGGCCGAGATGTCGCCGGCAATCACCGCGATCGAGCGTCAGTTGATCCGCTGGATGGCCGAGCTGGCTGGGTATGGGGCGGAGGCGGGAGGCACGTTCACCTCCGGGGGCACCGAGGCAACATTCACAGCCCTCCTTGCCGCGCGAGCCAGGGCGTTGCCGGACGCGTGGGAGAATGGCATTGGGAGCGCCGCACCCGCCGTCGTCTACGGGGAGAACGCTCACTATGCGGTCACTCGGGCGATCGGTGAGCTTGGTATCGGACTTCGGGCCGGTGTCGTAGTGCCCAACCGTGACTTTCGCATGGATGCGGCGGCCTTGAACAGGGCACTCGAAGACCTGGCGAGGAAGGGCCGCCAGATCATGGCGGTCGTAGCTACCGCCGGTTCTACTCCCACGGGATCGTTCGACGACCTGGAATCGATCGGGCAAGTTTGTGAAGCCCGTGGCATCTGGCTCCACGTTGACGGTGCACACGGGGCGTCCGCGCTTCTCTCCAGCCGGCACCGCCATCGCATGAAAGGCATCGAGCGGGCCCGCTCCATTGCGTGGGATCCTCACAAGATGATGCTGCTGCCGCTCTCGGCAGGGATGCTGGTAGTGCGGGACGAGAGGGACCTGGATCAGGCGTTCCTGCAGCGGGCTCCCTACCTGTTCCACGGGGCGGAGAACCAACCGGTACCCGATCAGGGTGTCCGGAGCTTTGCCTGCTCCCGGCGTGCCGATGCCCTCAAGGCCTGGGTTGCCCTGCTCCGCTACGGAGCTGACGGGATTGGAGAGCTGTACGATCGGCTGTGTGACCTGACCGCCGACCTGTACGGTCTCATCGAACGGCATCCTTCCTTCGAGACCTTTCACGCTCCCGAGAGCAACATCCTCTGCTTCCGTTTCGTGGGTGACGGCCGCTCCGATGATCCGTCGCTTGACCTGCTCAACAAGGAGCTGCGCGAGCGCTTCAATCGATCGGGCGTTGGATGGATTACCACCACCGTCCTCAACGGTCGCCGAGTACTTCGGGTGACGATCATGAATCCCCGGACCAGAGCCGAGCATCTCCAGCGCCTGCTCGATGGCCTCTCAGCAGAGGCGGGGCGGATGGCCTGACTGCTTGCCAGTCTTGGCTATGCCCCGTAGCTTGGCGGCCCCAACCGTGATCCTGCCACTGTGACCTTTCAGCGCAAGCTGCTCCTCGGTACTTCGCTCATGATCCTTCCAGTGCTGCTCATCGGCCTGGAGGCGATCCGAAGCAACGCCGCGGAACGGCGCGCCCTCGAAACACTCGGCGCCGGCCTGGGTCGCAATCGGACCTATGCCGAGCTGGAAACCGCCATGTTCAACCAGACCGAGTCGGTCTGGCGCTACCTCACGGGCATGGACAGCTCCGCACGGAACGAGTTCCGCATGGCGGGCGAGGTAGTGGATTACTGGTACGACCGCTGGCAGGGCGAGCTCAAACCGGACGAGATGGAGCTCGCGAAGAGCGTCCAGGCGATTCAGATCCAGATTCAGGCGGTGGGAGACAGCGTCTTCCGTCTTTACGACACCGGCCATCACGAGCTGGCCTACCGGACTGCACAACTCGAGCTGAAGGGGCGCCTCCAACCGGCGCTCACCACGCTCAATCGGGAGATCTATCGCCGCGCGCGTGAGTTCAGCGTCCAGGCGGCATTCGCGCGGGTGGAGGAGATTGTAGACAATGAACGTCGTGTACTGCTCGCGATCACGGGCCTGGCACTCGCGGGCGGCCTGCTCATCTCGTGGCTCATCGCCCGCGGCCTGATCCGGCCTATAACGGTTCTGAGTAACGCAATGGCAGTGGTAGGCGGCGGCGACCTCGACCACCCGATCCGCACCCAAGCCAGCGACGAGATCGGGAACCTGGCCCGTTCCTTCGCCGGGATGACGGAGAATCTGCGCAAATCTCGGGCGGAGATGGTTCGGCTCAACGGAGCGCTGATTCAATCGGAGAAGCTCGCTTCACTGGGAGAGATGGCGGCCGCGGTGGCTCACGGTCTTCGTAACCCGCTCGCAAGCTTGCGGGCTTCGGCGCAACTCGCGTTGCGTCACCCCGAGTCGCCCGCCGCGCGCGAACAGCTCTCGGCTATCATCCAGGAGGTCGACCGCCTGGACCGGCGGATCAGTCACCTGCTCGCTTTCTCCCGCCCCGCGCCGTTTCATCCGATGCCGGAGCGGATTCCGCAGCTGGTGCAAGACATCCTCCCCGCGTTCACCGAGCGGCTGCGGGCGCAGGGCGTGACTCTGGAGCAGGATCTGCCGGCGTCGCTTCCCGAGGTCCGGGTGGATCCCATGAAACTGGAGCAGGTATTCGTGGAACTCGTTTCCAACGCTCTCGATGCCATGCCATCCGGCGGCCGGCTTGCCATCGCCGGGCGACTGGAGCAGTCAGGCGAGACCCCCGGGCTCGCGGTGACCGTACAAGACACCGGTTCGGGAATTCCCGACCAGGTGCTTCCTTCCATCGGCGAGCCGTTCTTTACTACCCGGCCCGAGGGGACCGGCCTCGGCGTCGCCACTGCACGGCGGTTCGTGGAGCAACACGGGGGCCGTCTCGACTTGACCAGCCGCGTAGGAGAAGGGACCACCGTGAAGATCTGGCTGCCTCAATGAACGGCTCAACCGTCCTCATCGTTGACGACGAGCGCAACCTCGCGCGCGCGATGAAGGCGTTCCTCGCCGAGCACGGCTACGAAAGCGAGGTCGCCGGCGATGCGGAGCGGGCGCTGCAGCTTCTCCCGACCATGCATCCCGACGTGGTATTCAGCGATGTTCGCCTTCCCGGAATGAACGGCATCGAGCTCCTGAAGCGGATCAAGGAGTTCGACCCCGCGATCCCCGTCGTGATCATGACGGCCTTCGGCTCGATCGAGGGAGCGGTCGCAGCGGTGAAGCTGGGCGCCTTCGACTACGTGAAGAAGCCGCTGGATCTGGAAGAGCTGAAGCTCCTGGCCGACCGGGCGCGCGAAACCTCGCTCATGAAGCAGGAGCTCTCCTACCTGCGGCAGCGGGTCGCTCGCGACGTACCCTTCGACAACGTGCTGGGCGAGGCACCCGTAATGCGCGGGATACTGGAGCAGGTTCGGCAGATCGCGGCCCTGGACGAGACACCACCGGTCCTGATCACCGGGGAAACCGGAACTGGCAAAGGGCTAGTGGCCAGGACGATTCATGCTTCGGGAGCCCGTGCGAATCGTCCTTTTATCGACGTCAATTGCACCGCCCTCCCCGCGACACTCATGGAAGCCGAGCTCTTCGGCTACGAGCGCGGCGCTTTCACCGATGCCAAAGAGTCGAAGATCGGCCTGTTCGAGGCGGCCGAGGGTGGATTCCTCTTCCTCGACGAAATTGGCGACGTGGAGCTGGCTCTTCAGGGCAAGCTGTTGCGCGCCATCGAAGAGCGGGTCGTGCGCCGGGTCGGCGGGATCCGGGACCGGAAGATCGACGTGCGAATTCTCGCGGCGACGAATCGGGACCTGGAAAGGGATGCCGGCGGGGAGCGGTTCCGAAAAGATCTCTATTTCCGTCTGGCAGTGATTCTGATTCGCCTCCCGCCGCTCCGCGATCGGGGCAATGACATACTGCTTCTCGCCGAGCACTACCTGCGGGAGTTCTCGGCCAAGTACGGGCGGGAGGTCCGCGGTATTGATGCCCTCGCGCGGGAGCAATTGATGGCCTATCCCTGGCCCGGGAACGTGCGCGAGTTGAGTCACGTGATCGAGCGTGCCGTGCTGTGGAGCCGCGGCGGAGATCTGTCAGCGGAGCATCTCGCTCTTACCCGCCCCTCGGATCAGGTCCAGCTACCAGGCGCCGAGCCGGCGAACCGCCGAGCCGCCGAGCCGGCAAGCCTCGAGCAGTGGGAGCGTCAGTTACTCGAGCAAGCCCTCAAGGAGGAAGGCGGGAATCAGACCAGGGCGGCACAGCGGCTGGGAATTTCCCGCGATACGCTGCGCTATCGGATCAAGAAGTATGGGTTGGGCTAGTGGGTGATCTCACCCAAAGTGGGTCATATCACCCACTTACCCCCAAGTGGTAGCCGGTAGGACAATCGCCAAGACATTGGAAGACAATCACTTAGGAGTAGAGGGGAAGACAACAAAGCCCGGCACGGCGTCTGCTTTACCCTTGAACAGTACTGCTGCGCTGCAGTCACAGACGGAATCTCTTTGGAGGGTACCTCGATGTCTTGGACCAAGCCAGAAGCTGAAGTGGTTGCGGTCACCATGGAAGTCACCGCGTACGTCGCGACGCTTTAAACTCGCGATGCACCGGACGGGGCTCGCGGAAGCGGGCCCCGTTTGTTTTGTATGGACCTGATTCTTCTAGGCACCGCCGCGGGCGGCGGATTCCCTCAGTGGAACTGCTGGTGCCCACCCTGCCGCGTCGCGCGAACCGATCCGGCCCGGGCCCACCCCCGCACTCAGTCCTCCGCGGCCGTATCGTCGGATGGCAAGCGATGGTTCCTGCTCAACGCCTCACCCGACGTCCGACTCCAGCTGGGCCTGCTCAATGGTCAGGCTCCGGCAGGAATTCGGCACGTCCCGGTCGAGGGCGTGGTGGTGACCGATGCTGAACTTGACCACACACTCGGCTTGGCCCTGCTGCGCGAAGCTCGCCAGCTTCGGCTCTACGCCACCGATGCGGTGCTCGGCGTTCTCCGGGAGGATTCCAGACTGCTGCCGGTAACCGAGGCCTTCTCGGAGGTCACTGTCACCCGGCTGTCTCTGGATACCGACGTGCCTTTGCTCTATCGTGACGGCACGCCCAGTGGCATCGAGGTCACTGCCTTCAGCGTAGCTGGAGACCCGCCTCGCTTTGCGCGGCGCGAGGAGCCGGGCCACACCATTGGACTCTTGCTGCGCGAAACCAGGTCGGGGAGTAGAGCCGCGTTTGTTCCCGGTTGTGGCGCGCTCGATGAGAAGCTGCTCGGTCGGCTGCGCGGAACGGATTCGCTGTTCATCGACGGCACCTTCTGGGACGACGCCGAGCTTGTGACACTCGGGATCAGCGATCGCTCCGCCCGACAGATGGGCCACGTGCCGGTTTCAGGAACCGAGGGAAGTCTGGCGCGCCTCCGGGATCTCCCTTGCCGAAATCGGGTCTACACCCACATCAACAATTCGAATCCCATGCTCCTGGAAGATTCGCCCGAGCGGCGCGAGGTTGAGGCGGCGGGCATTCTCGTGGGGGACGATGGGATGAGATTTTCACTATGACGACGGTGTTCAACGAATCCAGGCTGACGAGCGTTCCGCGTCCCGCCATTCCGGAGCTTTCCCGTCCGCTTACTCCGGCAGAGCTGGAGGAGGCGCTGCGCGGTTTCCACGGCTCCTACTACGTCGAGCACCCGTTTCACAAACTCATGTATCAGGGCCAGCTCACTCCGCGCCAATTCCAGGGCTGGGCCGCCAACCGGCTCGCGTACCAGCGCGTCGTCCCCCGCAAGGACGCAGCGATCTTGTCCAATTGTCCTGATCCCGCAGTCCGCCGGGAGTGGATCCAGCGCATCATCGATCACGACGGCACCCAGGAGGGAGAAGGCGGGATCGAGATGTGGATCAGACTCGGTGTCGCACTCGGCGTTCCCCGGGAGGAAATGGAGGACGAGCGCCATGTGCTCCCAGCCGTCCGACTGATCTGCGAATCCTACGTCTGGTTCTGCAAGTCGAAGCCGTGGGTTCAGGCGGTTGCGTCGTCTCTCACCGAGCTATTTGCCCCCAAGATTCACAATCAGCGCATCGAGGCTTTCCCGATCCATTACCCGTGGATACCGCCTGAAGCGCTCGATTACTTCAAGAGCAGGCTGGTGCAGGCGCCACGCGACGTGAAACATGGCCTCTCGATCGTGCAGCGGAATTGCACGACCGTGGAGACTCAGCGCCAGGCCTTCGAGGCGCTGGCTTTCAAGCTCGAAATGCTCTGGGCTATGATCGACACGATTCACAACGCGTATCGCGAAGATGGCAGATAATCGTCCCGTGACTCCCGATTCCCGCCCTCAGCTCTGGCGACTGGCCAGGATCGACTTCGACCGGGTGCGCCGGCGGCCGGTCCTGCTGTATCCCGAGGGGGCGATGTTCATCAACGACACCGGGAAGGCGATCCTGGAGCTTTGCAACGGCGAGCGGACTGCCGGCGAGATCGCGCGGGAGCTGGGGGAGCGATACCAGAGCGAGGTTCTGACTGACGTGATCGAGTATCTCGAGGTGATGGAACAACGGAACCTGGTCGTCGATCGAGCGGCGGTGGCTCCATGACCGGGCCACGCATTCTGAATCAGCCGACGACCCTGCTGGCGGAGATCACCTATCGCTGCCCGCTGCATTGCCCGTACTGCTCCAATCCTCTGGAGATGACCAGGGCCGAGGCCGAGCTTTCGACGTCGGATTGGAAGCGGGTCTTCACCGAAGCGCGGAACCTCGGCGTCCTTCAGCTAGGCTTGTCAGGTGGCGAGCCGCTGGTGCGCAAGGATCTGGAGGAGCTCGTCGCCCACGCCCGCAGCGAAGGGCTGTATTCGACCTTGGTAACCTCGGGACTCGGACTCACGCGAAATCGCGCTCAGAGTCTCAAGGAAGCCGGGATCGATCACGTACAGATCTCGTTTCAGGATTCCGAGACCCAATCCGCCGAGCAGATTGCCGGGATCCGGTCGGTGAAGCAGAAGCGCGCGGCGGCGGAGTTGGTCCGGGAGCTGGATCTCGCGTTCTCGGTGAACGTGGTACTTCACCGTCAGAACCTGGACCACCTGAGCGACATCATCGAGATGGCGGCTTCGATGGGGGCGGACCGGCTGGAGCTGGCAAACACTCAGTACTACGGTTGGGCGCTCAAGAACAGGGCGGCGCTGCTACCAACCCGGCAGCAGGTCGAGGCCTCGAAGGCGGTAGCTGAGGCGGCCATCAAGAAGTATCGGGGGAAGATGCAGATCCTCTATGTGCTGCCCGACTATTACGAGACCTACCCGAAGGCCTGCTACGGCGGCTGGGGCAATGTGTACATCCTGGTAACGCCCGACGGTCGTGCCCTTCCCTGCCACGGCGCGACCCAGATTCCCTCGCTCTCGTTCGTCGATGTCCGGGAGCGGCCGCTCGACTGGATCTGGCAACACTCGCCGATCTTCAACGCCTTCCGCGGCGACAGCTGGATGAAAGAGCCTTGCCGCACCTGTTCCCGGAAGAACGTGGACTTCAGCGGGTGCCGCTGTCAGGCCTTCGCGCTCACGGGAGACGCGACCAATCCCGACCCCGTCTGCACGCTCACTCCTCTGCGGTCAATCATTGATGAGGCGCTGAATCTGAACGGGAGCCCGCCCGAGTACGTGTATCGGTATGTCGAGAAGGAGACGGTTGGGCCTGGAGTGCCATAGGCCGTAGGCCTTAAGGCGGACACTTACCGCCACTCACTCGTTCAAGCCGTATAGTCTGCTCTACCCTCGTCTGCGCGCCTCGCGGGAGCTCATCGCTGGCCGGAATTGACGCTTCGGCCTCGATCGCGCGATCCCAGCGCATCAAACCCGTCGCCGGGTCCCAGAGCATCAGCCCCGTTTCCCGCTCGACCTGTTGCGCCGTGTCCGCCAATGAGTCCCCCCCGAGCCTCGAGTACAGGGTCCGGTTTCCAACCACTCGATAGCGCTGCAAATTCTTCTGGTCGGACTGGCGACTGATGATCCACCCCGTCGAATCCTGCCAGCGTTGTCCTACATCCAGTGATGTACCGGGCACCGGCGGAAACAAATCGTCGAGCGCCGCGGTGAAGTTGGTAATCTCGGCGATCTCACCGGGGACGAAGGGGGCATCAATCCGGAAATACCGACCCTCGGGGTAGAGCAGGCCGAGGAACCGGCCGCCGATGACCCCATCGGTATCGACCACACGCTTGCCAGTCGGCTCGGCACGCCACACCATCAGGGAGTCGAACCAGCTCTCGACCAGCATGCCGCCCGCGGTATCTCGGGCAGCCACGACCAGCAGCCCGCTTCGCCCGCTGTTCTGCCGTAGCACCCGGTTTCCGCTCTCGAGGCGGAGGCTGGTCTCCACCGACTGGCGAAACCGCGCACAGGCAAGGTCGGCGGCGCGGTAACGGATCGGGACTGCCTGGGCCGGCGTAGACGCAGGCATGGCCAAAAGGGCCACAATCGCAAGTAGTGCGGCAATCACCTTCATGAGGACAATATGGCACCGGCCTCCCGCCTCTGTCGGACTCTGGTTCATGCGCTGACCCTGCTTCTCCTGCTTGCCGGGCCCGGAGCCGCACAGACCCGGACCCTCATTCACGCCGGCCGATTGATCGATGGTGAGTCGGATCAGGTGCGGACGGACCAGGGAATTCTGGTTGAAGGCGAGCGGATTTCGAAAGTTGGATCCTGGAGTGAAGTGTCGGCGGCTGCGGCCGGAGCAAACGTCGTTGACCTGACCGGAATGACGGTGCTTCCGGGAATGATCGACAATCACACTCACATTCTGCTGCAGGGAGACATCACCGCGCAGGACTACGACGATCAACTGCTCAAGGAGTCGATTCCCTACCGCACCATCCGGGCGACCGCCGCGGTTCGCACCGCCCTCATGAATGGCTTCACCGCAATGCGGGACCTCGAGACCGAAGGCGCGATGTACGCCGACGTGGACGTGAAGACCGCCATCAATCGCGGAATCATCCCCGGTCCCCGGATGTTCGTCGTCACCCGTGCGATGGCGCCAACCGGCATGTACCCGCTCAACGGGTATTCCTGGGAATTGCGCGTACCGGAAGGCGTACAGATCGTGGACGGGCCCGACAATGTGCGCAAAGCGGTCCGGGAACAGGTCAAGTACGGCGCCGATTGGATCAAGTTCTACGCCGACCGCCGCTACTACCTCGGTGACGACGGGAAGCTGCACAGCTGGGTGAATTTCACCGACGAGGAAATGAAGGCACTGGTGGACGAATCACACCGGCTGGGCCGCAAAGTCGCCGCGCATGCGATCGGCTGGGATGGAATCGACGCGGCGCTCCGCGCCGGGGTCAACAGTATCGAGCACGGCGACGGGCTCACGGCCGAGCTGGTGGACCGGATGGTCAAGCAGAAGGTCTACTGGTGCCCGACGATCTTCGTCGGGGTGTATGTCGCGGAGGGCCGAGGCGGGATCTGGCCGAAGATGGTGGAGCTGGAAAAGGCCGCCTTCGGCATGGCGCTCCGTCGCGGCCTGCTGCCATTCATCTCCTACGGCACCGACGCCGGCGGCTATGCATGGGACCAGAACCAGGCCCAGGAGCTGGATTACATGGTCCGCTACGGGATGACGCCGATGCAGGCGATAAAGTCGACCACGACCGTGGCCGCGAGGTTGCTGGATCAGAGCGCCAATCTGGGCGCGGTTTCGGCGGGGCGGTACGCGGACCTGATTGCCGTGGAGAATGATCCGCTGGCCGACATCACCGAACTGCAGCGGGTGCAGTTCGTGATGAAGGGAGGAGTGATCTACAAGGGCGGGCAGTAAAGACCCGGAGATGGCCGGGATACCCCGGCCATCTCAGTTGCGCAGTCCGTTGTCGCTCACATACCGAATCAGGTCCGCATTCGACATCATCTGCATCTTCTCCAGAATGCGGGAGCGATAAGTACTCACCGTCTTGGCGCTCAAGCCCAACCGCTCCGCCAGCACTTTGACGCTCAGGCCGGTACCAAGGCCCCGCAGGACCTCGTACTCGCGGTCCGAAAGCCTCTCGTGCAGCACGGTGCTCGCGCCCGCCTCGAGCCCCGTCGCCAGCCTTTCAGCGAGTGCCGCGCTCACGTACTTCCCTCCCCGGTACACCTTGCGGATGGCTTCGATCAACTGCTCCGGGGAGTGATCCTTGGTGAGATACCCCGCGGCGCCGGCACGAAGGGCGCGCACTGCCCATTGGTCCTCCGGGTGCACGCTGAGCACCAGGACTTTGACTGAGGGGTGCTCCTTTCGCACCATCTGCAACACTTCGATGAAGCTCGGTCCCGGCATCGAGACGTCGAGCAGGATCACGTCGGTCGGCGTTTCCGTCACCCGCTGCAATACCTCGCCGGCTGAGGCCGCCTCTCCCACCACGGTGATGCCGGGGTGGTCGGCGGCAATTCGCCGAAGGCCTGCGCGCACGATGGGGTGATCATCCGCGATCAATAAACGAATCATGCAACCGCCTCCTGTGTCTCTAGTACTCGTGAGGGGATCCTCACCTCGACCCTGGTGCCCTCTCCCGGCCGTCCTGCTATCTCGAGCACGCCGCCGCAGGCGATCGCTCGCTCGCGGATTCCGACCAGACCCAGTGAGCTTCGACCAGCCAGCTCGACAGGAGTGATCCCTCGCCCATTGTCCGCTACGACCAGGCGCAGCTCATCCCGGGTCTGCAGCACGCCGATGCGGACCATCGTCGCGCCGGCGTGCCGGGCCACATTGGTGAGCGCCTCCTGCAGGATCCGGAAGATCGTGGTGGCTCGCACGTCATCCACCGGGCTGTCATCCGATTGCAGGTCGAGGTCGGTCTCGATCCCGGTGCGGCGGAAGAATTCCTGCGACTGCCACTCGATCGCCGCCACCAGGCCAAGCAGGTCGAGCACACCGGGACGGAGCTCGGTAGCAATGCGACGGACCGAGTCCACCGTGCCGTCCAATCGGGTAATGGAGTTGAGCAGCCGGTCGGAAAGATCGCTCTGGGTCCGCGGCAGGCGTCCCCGCACCCAGGACAGGTCCATCTTCAGGCCGGTCAGGGCCTGCCCCAGCTCGTCGTGCAACTCCCGCGCGATGCGGGTCCGTTCCTCTTCGCGCACGGTCTGCAACCGCGCAGCGAGGTCCCGCAGCTCCTGCCGCGAGCGGCGCATCGCCTCCTCGTTGGCCTTCGCGTCCGTCACGTCCCACACGATGTCCAGCAGGCAATCCTGACCGCCGAGGTTGATCTTCTCGGCCCAGATCTGGTTGATCTGCCGCTCCCGGAGCCGCGTCCTGGCCTCAAACTCGTACCGGCGAACCATTCCGTCGCGCTGGAGCCGATGGACCAGCTCTTCCCGGGCCGCCGGTTCGCGCCAGAGGCCGAGGTCGTGTGCCCGCCGGCCGATCACTTCCTCGCGAGGCAGGCCAACATCACGGAGGAAGGCTTCGTTGACCTCGATGAAGCGGCCCTCTTCGAGGGACGCGATGCTCATCGGGAGGGGAGAAGAGCGGAACGCCTTGGCGAATTTTTCCTCCGACTCCCGGAGCGCCTCTTCCTGACGAGCGCGTTCGCTGATGTTCCGCTGAATGCCGAAATGCCCCGTAATGCGGCCATCGGCATCGTAGAGACAGACGTAGTCCCCCTCGATGAGCATCGGGCTTCCGTCGCTGCGGCGCTCGTGGGTGACCGCGTGGAGGCGGCCGGCGTCGAACAGCGCGCGCCATGCCGCACGACCGTGGGCCTGGTCGTGAGAATAGAAGTCGGCGGGCGTGAGCCCCAGCATCTCGCTCTGCTTTCGCCCATACTCGGCGATCATCGCGCCGTTCACCTTGGTGATCCGCTGATGGGTGAAGACGTAATCGAGGAGCTTCTCCTTGTCGGCCTGATCGTTCCAGCGGATCGGCCGGTCCAGCATCATGAAGAAGAACCCGTCGAGCGATTGGGTGAAGAACGCCTCGAGCAGCTTCTGCTGTTCGCTGATCGTCGCCTCGGCTCGCAGCTGCTGCGTGAGGTCGTGATACACCTCGTAGAACGCAACGGCCTTTCCGTCCACCGTCAGGGGCGAACCGGTGTGCGAAACGTCGACCAGCGATCCGTCCCGCCGGCGACGACGCATCTGCCGCCACATCCGACTCTCCGAGCTGAGCGGCCGGTCAATCCCGGTACTGGGGTCGGACCCCGGCACGCCGATCAGCCGGTCAATGTCGACCCCGATTGCTTCCTGGACCGAATAACGGAACAATCTGCTGAATTCCGCGTTAGCCCGGATCAGCCGGCCATTCAGGTCCCGGAGAGTGAGCGCGTGAGGGAAGGTCTCGAAGAGCTGCTCGAGGTAGGCCTGCTGGATCCGCAGCTGTCCCACCGTTTCCCGGTAGCGCAGCAGTGTGACCCCAGCTGCGACCAGGGCGAGTATCAGGAGTACGACAAGGAGAACCATCGCCATCGTTCCGTGAAAGACGAATCATGGTACGGGCACCGCACCGACAGGTCAACGACAAGGGGGGAGATTAGTACCCCATTGCCGCAGACCCGGCCCGCGGCGAGTCCTGATCCGACGGAGTCTCCGAGGCGAAGGTTACATCGACATGGACCACAATGTCCTCATGCATCTTGAGCACGCCGAGCATCTTGCTGAGCCCGCCGATCCGGTAGTCCTTCAGGTTGAGCGGGACGGTCGCCCGAACGCGAACCGCTTTCTGATCCACCGCAACCGAACCAGGAAACTCGACTTCTCTCTCTACACCGTGAATCAGAAAGCGGCCGTGAAGGGTGACTTGGGCGCTATCTCCCGCCCAGGTATCTGCACCGACACCCGTGAGCTCATAGCGGATCGTCGGGTACTTGTCGCTCTCCATGGACTTGTTCATGTCATGGTCCCGCTTGTCCTTGCCGGTCCGGAGCGTCGACACGGGGGCTTCCACCCATCCCCGGACGGACGAGAGATCAGGACCGCCCGTCATCTCCCCCGTCAGCGTCGTCGTGGTACCGGTGAAGTCGCCCACGGTAGAGTTGCCATCAAAGGAAAGCGTGCCGGACACGACCTTTCCCGAGACAATCGGCAGCTGAGCCTCGGCTTTGACAGTGACGGCCCCAAGCACCAGCGCGGTGACGACGCCAAGCATGAGGCGGGTCTTACGAATCTGTCCTGCAGCAGTCATCTTGCCCTCGTGAACTTGGGCCTCTAAAGCGAGCGGGCATCGGTAGATGCCCGCCCGTTCCGGGATCAACTCTCATCCGATGATGCGCTTCGGATCCCGGCTCCGCTCCGCTACTCGATAAGGCGCAAAGAAGTTAGGGTCGGGATCAGGTCGGCTCGATCGGGACCCCGCTGAGGGGGGAGTCGGACCTAGGCGAATCGACGTGTAGGACCAGGGACTACAAGGAGTTGGACCCAGCGATGGGTGGCCGGGACATCCATCCTATCTTCAGACAGGGTAAGCATATGGCCCACGGACGTATCTATCGCGATGTAACCGAAACCGTCGGTAACACCCCGCTGATTGAGCTGAACCGGATCAGCGCCGGCCTCCCGGCCCGCATCGTGGTCAAACATGAAGGCTACAACCCGTTTGATTCGGTGAAGGATCGTATCGGCAACGCGATGATCACCGACGCGATCGCCAGCGGGCGGCTAAAGCCCGGCATGCTGATCGTGGAGCCGACGAGCGGAAACACCGGCATCGGCCTGGCCTACGCAGCCACCGCCTTTGGCTACCGCTGCATCTTCACGATGCCTGAAACCATGACCCTGGAACGGCGCCACATGCTGAAGGCGCTCGGCTGCAAGGTCGTGCTGACCGAAGGCCCCAAAGGAATGAAGGGTGCCATCGCACGAGCCGAGGAAATTCTCGGGCGTCTTGGCAACAAGGCGTGGATGCCGCGCCAGTTCGACAATCCGGCCAATCCAGCGATCCACTACCGGACGACGGGCCCCGAGATCTGGACCGACACCGAGGGCAAAGTCGACATCTTCGTGGCCGGCGTGGGAACTGGCGGGACGATCACGGGAGCGGGGAGGTTCCTGCGGGAGAAGAAGCCGGACATTCACATCGTGGCGGTCGAACCGAACGAGAGTCCGGTGCTGTCCGGAGGCGCGCCGTCACCCCACAAGCAACAGGGGATCGGCGCCGGTTTCATCCCCGGAAACCTTGATACGACGATCTACAACGAGGTGGTGCGAGTCACCAACGAGGATGCTATCGCGACGGCTCGACGCCTGGCCCGGGAGGAGGCGATCTTCGCCGGCATCTCCTCGGGGTCAATTACGTGGGCCGCGCTGAAGGTCGCCTCGCGTCGGGAGAACGCCGGCAAGCTCATCGTCTCGATCGTCTGCGACTTCGGTGAGCGATATCTGTCCAACCCGGTCTACACGGAGCTAGCGGATCCGGATTTCTCGGATGTGGAGGGGGCGGTCGCCTGACAGCGTGAGACGTAAGAAGTGAGAAGGAAGGAGCACGACGCGAGTGATGCGCTCCTTGTCTCGCTGTTCCTTCTCACTTCTTACATCTCACATCTCACGCTGTTGAGACCTACTCTTCCGACATAAACGGATACTTGTAGTCTTTGGGCGGGTTGAAGTTCTCCTTGATGCTCCTGGGGGAAACCCAGCGCACCAGGTTGAGAACCGAGCCCGCCTTGTCGTTGGTCCCGCTGGCCCGAGCCCCGCCGAAGGGCTGCTGGCCGACGACGGCACCGGTCGGCTTGTCGTTTATGTAGTAGTTGCCTGCCGCGTGACGCAGAGCGTGATCCGCCTCGACCAGCGCCCGGCGGTCCTGGGCGAAGACGGCGCCGGTCAGGCTGTATGGGCTGGTCTGGTCCACCAGCGTCAGAGTCTCCGTCCAGCGATTCTCCGGATAGACGTGCAGGCTCAGGACCGGGCCAAAGATCTCCTCGCACATCGTGCGGTACTTGGGATCCTCCGCCTGCAGCAGGGTCGGCTCGATGAAGTAGCCTGTGTCCCCCTTGCAGCCTCCTCCCGCCAGCAGCTTCACGCCTGAATCCTTCTTCGCCCGATCGATGTATTCCCGGATCCGGTCGAATGCTTTCTGGTCGATCACCGCACCCATGAAGTTCCGGAAGTCGGCCACATCACCCATGCGGATATCGGAGATGAGCGCCGAGCAGCCGTTCCTTCACCTGGGGCCACAAGTTGGACGGCACATAGGCGCGGGAAGCGGCACTGCACTTCTGGCCCTGATACTCGTACGCGCCGCGAACCAGGCCGACGCACAAGCGCATCGACATCGGCGCTGGGGTGAGCCAGAACGAAATCCTTACCACCGGTTTCCCCCACGATTCTGGGATAGGCCGCGTATTGCGGCAGGTGTCCGGCGATGGTCTTCCACAGCGACTGAAAGACCTCGGTCGAACCGGTGAAATGGATTCCCGCGAAGGCACGGTCCGCGAGTAAGAGGTCGCTGATTTCCCGGGCGGGTCCGGGCACGAGATTGATGACTCCCGGCGGCAGGCCGGCTTCTTCCAGGCACTTCAGGATGTAGTAGTTACTGAGCGAGGCCGAGGCGGCGGGCTTCCAGACCACCACGTTGCCCATGATGGCCGGCGAGGTCGGGAGGTTACCGCCGATCGCCGTGAAGTTGAAAGGCGTGATGGCGTAGACGAACCCCTCGAGCGGCCGGTGATCCATCCGGTTCCAGGTCAGAGGCGCCGAGTGGGGCTGTTCCTTGTAGACCTGCTCCGCGAAGTGGACGTTGAACCGCCAGAAATCAATCAACTCACAAGCGGAATCGATTTCCGCCTGGTAGGCAGTCTTGCTTTGGCCAATCATCGTCGCTGCGTTCACGATGGGCCGCCATGGCCCCGCTAACAGGTCCGCGGCCTTGAGAAACACGGCCGCGCGATCCTCGAAGCTCCAGTTCGACCACTCACGCCACGCCTTTTGCGCCGCGCAGATGGCGCTCTTCACCTCGGCCGCACCGGCCTGGTGCACCTTGGCCAGCACCCGTTTGTGGGCATGTGGACTCACGCAGTCAATGGTGCGGCCGGTGCGAACTTCCTGACCACCGATCACGATCGGGATGTCGATGGTCTCGCCGGACATCTTCGCCAGGGCGGCCTTCAGCTGCGCGCGTTCCGCCGAGCCGGGCGCGTGGCTCAGCACCGGCTCGTTGATTGGACGGGGGATATTGATGGTACCGCTCATGGATACGAAACCTGAGACTGGAGGGCGAGGAGATTAGCCCCCCGCCCCCACATGCGGCAAGAGCGCTAGAATCGAGCCTGGAGTTCACTACGAGTAGGTGCTGACGGCGGTCGCTTTGAAGCTGGCGTAGACCTGGGTTCCAACGGCCAGGCCCAATCGATCCACTGCTGCTTGGGTCACTTCGGCCACGAGCGGAGGGCGGGTTCCCAGAACGACCCGAACTCTCTCACCGAAGGGCGGCTCCGGAACCATCTCTATTACCGGACCGCGAAAGACATTCTGCGCGCTGCCGGCCGTAGGTGCCGCGGCGTAGAGCGTGATCTCCCGAGGACTCACCGCGACGAACGGGGTCTCCCCGACCTCCGTCCCGGAAACCAGGACCGGACCCTGGTCAGTCTCGATGCGACTCAACCCGCCGGGCTGAGGCATACTGCTCCGCCCCTGGAACAGGTTCACGCCGGTGAACGCGGCCACGTACGACGAGCGCGGCTGGCGCAGCAATCGATCCGGGGTGCCCGATTGCACGATCCGCCCGCCATCGAGCACCGCGATACGCTGGCCGAAGACCACCGCTTCGAGGGGATTGTGGGTGACGAAAATCGTGGTGCATGGCAGCGAGGCGAGCATCGCGACGCAGGTCACCCCGCACCCGGGCCCTGGTCTGAACGTCGAGAGCCGCGAGCGGCTCGTCGAGCAAAAGGAGCCGGGGCTTGAGGACCATCGCGCGCGCCAAGGCGACCCGTTGCTGTTGGCCACCCGACAGTCCTATCACTCGGCGGGCGGCGAGGTCGGCCACACCAAACTGCTCCAGCGCCCTCTGGCAGCGTTCAAGGATTTCTTGTTTTGGAGTCCGGCGAGCCCTCAGGCCGAAGGCCACGTTTTCGAACACGTCCAGGTGGGGCAGCAGTGCATAGTCCTGCGGAAGCCACCCGATCTCTCGTTCCTGGGGTGGGAGATTGATCTTCCGCGCGGAATCGAACCAGGCGTTTCCCTCCAGGACGATCCGGCCCGAAGTCGGCCGGGTCAGCCCTGCCAGAAGGCGGAGGACCGTGGACTTCCCCGAGCCGCTCTCTCCCACCAGCACAAGAGTCTCGCCTGGAGGGACCTCGAGCTCGAGATCGAGCGCGAAGGCACCGTACCGGATGGCGAGTTGTGCTTGTAACAAGTCGAGCCTTCAGGGAACGCGGGACTGACCGTAGCGCAGCGCGAGCAGCAGCCCGAACGAGAGCATGATCAGGAGTACCGACAGGGTGATCGCCGCGCCGAGGTCATGTTGCATTTCCACATAGACCGCGAGCGGCATGGTCTGGGTGACGCCGGGCAGATTGCCCGCGAAGGTGATCGTCGCGCCGAATTCTCCCAACGCGCGGGCGCAGGCCATCGCGGTGCCCGCCAGAACCGAAGGGAGACTCAGCGGCAACATCACCCGAACGAACGAGTAGAACTCGCCGGCGCCGAGCGTCGCGGCGACCTCTCGATACCGGTGCTCCACCGTGGTAAACCCCGCGCGCACCGGTCCGAGGAAGAAAGGAGCCGCCATGAAGGCCTGCGCCACGACCACCGCGGCAGTAGTAAACGGCAGCGACACTCCCCACACGCCGAGCGACTTCCCGAGCAGTCCGGCTCGGCCGAAAGTGAGCAACAGAATGAGCCCCGCCACGGTGGGCGGTATGACCATTGGAAGATCGAACAGGACCTCGACGATTCGTTTCCCGGGAAATTGACGGCTTGCCATGAGGTAGGCCGCTGGGAGCCCAAGAAGCAGAACGAGAGCGGTGGCGAGCAGGCTGGTCTCGAGACTCAGGAGAAGGGCCTGCTGGATCTCCGGCCGGCCCAGACGAGTCAGGAGTTCACCGGGGGAAGTGCGGATCAGGAGCGAAACGACAGGCAGTACGAGAAGGAAACCCAGCCCACCGACTGCAAGCCCCACCAGAGCCCGGACGGCAATGGTGCGGAGCAGCTTCATTGAGAGGGCTGGGTCGCGGGTTGCACCGGGATGAAACCCGCCTTTTTCAACGACTCCTGCCCCGTGGCCGATTCTACCAGCTCGACAAACGCCTTGGCCAGTTCGGGGGAAGCCGCTCCGCGGACCACCGCGATTGGATAGGACGCGATGACATTGGACGCTTCGGGAATCTCGAGTGTGGTCAGTTGGGAAGCGACTGATCCGGTAGCATCAGAGCGGTAGACCACACCCGCGTCGGCTTCCCCAAGCTGCACCTTCGCAACGACCCCCTTCACGTTCTCCTCGTAGCTCGCAACGTTGGCCAGTACCTGCTGGCCGTATTTGGATCCGAATCCAGGCTGAGATGAGAGCTTGGCGAGCATCTCCCGGGTGTAGTGGCCCACCGGAACCGCCTCAGCGGCGATCACCAGCTTTACACCGGAGCGGGACAGGTCCTGCAACCGTTTGATGCCGGCAGGGTTTGCCACCGGGACGATCACGACCAGCTCGTTACGGGCAAATAGAACCGGCTCGCCTTCGACCAGTCCACTGTCTTTCGCGGTCTGCATCCACCGCTCGTCCGCCGAGGCGAATACGTCGGCCTCGGCTCCTTCTTGGATCTGGAGGACCAGCTGCTGGGAGCCGGTGAAGTTGAACCGGACAGTGGTTCCGGGGTGAGCGGCTTCGAAGCTCCTGCCGAGGCGGGAGAACGGTTCGGTGAGCGAGGCGGCGGCGAACACAGTCAGCGTCGTGGGTCCCTGTGCCGCACTTCTCGAGGACGAGACGCCTAGCACGGAGAGCGCCGAGAGAACCGTAGCGACAGACCTGCTGCGTTTCATCTCCCTATCATCACCTCGGTGGACTTGATCACCGCGAATACTTGATCGCCAACCTTCAGACCCATGCGTTCGACCGAACTCCGGGTGATGATCGAAACCAGATCCTGGTCGCCGATGGCAAGCCGGACTTCCGCCATCACGCCGTCGACTTGAAGCGAAAGGATCCGACCGCGAAGCCGGTTCCTCGCACTCAGATCGTGTACCGCTGCTGGAGCTGCTCTCGCTCGGGGTTCCGAGCAGCGCTTCGATCCTGGCGCGTGAAAAGAGCCATTTGCGGCCCACGCGACTCGCCGGGAGCTTGCCGGCGCGAGCCAGCGTTTGCACTCGCTTCTTGTTGAGCCGGAGCAGAGCGGCGACGTCTTCCACGCTTAGTGTATCCATATTGCCCATTTGGTTGGCTATTATAGTCCGTTAAAGGTTCTGCACAAGCGCACTTAGGCCATCCTTGGCCAAGTCGTCAGGCCAATCGGGCGAGAGATTCCGCCGATCGTGGTTCCCTGTTGAGACGTCCAAAGCCTAACGCCTTTCGCCCCATCGCAGTCGCAGGAATTGTGGCCTCCGCACCGCAAAACAATCGTGATCCGTGCCCGCAAGGGGGGCTGGACAGGGGGTGGGGGGGATGGGCTAGACTGGCTTACGACCCCTGCCCAGCAGGGAGCGTGTTTGCATCCTCCGACCGAGCGGAGGGTCCACTCCTCACAGCTGACTCTCTCCTTGAGCTGTGGGGCCCCCAGTAGCGGGGGGGGCGAGGCCCAGCTTCCTGACAGGCTTCTCGGGCTGTCACGGAGGGGCCAGACCGAGTCCCGCACTAACAATGAAAAGAGGAGTTTGTGAACGTCCTGGTGTTGGGTGCCGGCGCGGTGGGGACCGTGTCCGCCCTGAAATTCGCGCAGCATCCCATGGTGACCAGGCTGGTCATTGCGGATGCTGTCCCTGGCCGAGCCCAGTTGCTCGCCGACCGCATTGGGAACCCGCGCGTGAGCGCCATGACGCTTGACGCCGGGAACCGTAGTGAACTCGCCCGCGCCATTCGTGAAACCGGTACGAACATCCTGCTGAACGCCGCCCTTCCGGCCACTAACCTGGTCGTGATGCGCGCGTGTCTCGACGGAGGATGCGACTACATCGACATGGCGAGTGGCGGAGCCGCCATGGACGGCACCCCGAAACTCCCCGACCAGTTCGCCCTCGACCAGGAGTTCAAGGCCGCGGGCCGTCTGGCAATTCTGGGGATGGGGGCTGATCCGGGAACCAGTAACGTCTACGCCGCGTACGCCGCGAAGCACCTGCTCGACACGGTGACCGAGCTGCGGATACGGGACGGCGACAATTCCGTCTGCCAGGGACACGATGGATTCCTGGCCGCCTTCAGTCCGTGGGTCTTCATCGACGAATGCCTCTGCGGAGCCATTTCCTGGCGCGATGGGACCTACCACCTCGAGGAAGCCCTCTCCGGTTTCGAGCCCTTCAATTTCCCGGAGCTCGGCGTCCTCAACACCTACTACGTTGACCACGAAGAGTCGCGCACCCTGCCGATGTTCATCCCCGGCCTGGCGGTCGCGGACTTCAAGCTGTGCATGGACGATGTGACCTGGCAGACCCTGCGGGTCCTGAAGCAGATGGGCCTCTCCCGGACCGACAAGGTGCGGGTGGGAGACACCGCGGTTTCACCGCGCGATGTCGTCGTAGCCCTGTTGCCCCAGCCCGGTGATCTCGCCGGAAGGATGCGGGGGAAGACCTGCGTCGGGACGCTGGCGCGCGGGATCCGAAACGGGCAGGCACGCAGCTTCTACATCTACAATGTGACCGATCACGAGAAGGTCTACGCCGAATTGGGAGTTCAGGCCACGGCCTACCAGACCGGCGTTCCCTCCGGTAATCGCGGCCGAGTTGATGGCCAATGGTCGCTGGAGCGGCGTCGGGGTCATGTCTCCCGAGCAGTTCGATCCCGATCCCTTCGTGGCCCGCCTCGGCGCGATGGGAATGCCCTGGCATGTCCGGGATGAGGAAACGGGGAAGATCGACGCAGTCGAGATGGATTTCGCAGAGCCGGTAGCGGCGTAGGCCGGGGCCAATCGCTATCGGCCAGAGGCCAGTAAAGGCCCAATGACACGAAGCCCTCCGCCAGAGCGGAGGGCTTCGTGTTTCCAGGACCCGTCCTCAGAACGCGATGGACATTGAAGCGGAAACGCTCTTCGGTGTGGCCAGGAAGTGAGGTTGGCCCGCTCCGAAGATGGTCCATTTCCCATCCATGATCATTGCACTGGTGATCCCGACCGCGGCTCCGCCCAGGACATCGCTCAGCCAGTGCTGGTTGTCGTTGATGCGGGACCATCCCGTGAGAGTGGCCGCACTGTAGAGTCCGACCTGGGCCGGCCAGAAGTGCACTTCATTGCTGACCGATGCCGCGAGGGCGAAGGCCATCGCGGTATGTCCCGAGGGAAACGAAACATTGCCGGAGAAAGGCGCGAATTCATCCGGATCCGGAATACTGCTATGGTTCGGGCGCGTTCGACCGACCACATACTTGATGATGCCGGTTCGAAAGGCCGGCCGTGACCAGTGAGCCGGTGATGCGGCCACCCGCCCGGGCGATATCGTCGTCCGACGCGATGAGGCCGGTCAGGATGGTGCCGAGGCCTACGGTGGCATAGACCTCGGGTTGTCCCATGTGACGGAAGACAGAGGCGATATCATCCTTCGTTTCGGTCCGGTGGCTCTGGGTGTAGTCCTGAACCGTCGCGTCCAGAAATCCGCTTGCCACGATAACGCCGGCCACCGCCGCCGCCTCGTACCATTGCACCGCGTGTGGCTCGCTGGCGGAACTCCCACTACTCGATCCCTCAGTCGCAAGCGACGCGGGGAGGGGAGGGGCCCACGATTCGAGACGCGGAGCTGCCCGCGCCACTTGAGCGATCAGCGACGCGGGCACAAAGGTGACCGCCAGGCACCATCCGATCAGGTTGCGCATAGGGGCGGAAATCTAGTACCTTCGTGGCCGGCGCGTTTCCCCTAACTCTTTGCCGAGCCTATCGATGCGTCGCACCATCCCAATCCTCCTGAGTCTCATCGTCAGCCTCGCCTGTCGCGACTACAACCTGGAGCGCCACGTGGCCGGTCAGGCCGGTCTGGTTCCGGCCGATAAGTTCGCGAGCTATGGCCGCGAGCAGGCCATCGCGGTCGCGATCGGCCGGGAATTCGGCCGGCCCTACAACTCCGGTCCCGAGGCGCAGGCAGAGATCGCCACGACCTACGCGCGCAACAAGTTTGGGGCGGACATCGTTGACATCACACCCGATCCGCTGGGACATCGCCTCACGGTGACGTTCAAAAGCGGGTGGCGCACAGCCATTGTCCCGATCGACGACGGCAAGACCGGGGACGAAACCAAGGTCCCGTCCTGACCACGTTGCTCCAGGTCACCACGGCTGTTCCCTCAGCCGAGCTGGCGCGCCGTATCGCGGAGGCCGCGGTTGCCGAGCGGTTTGCGGCCTGTGTTCAGATCAGCGGTCCAATTACCAGTGTCTACCGCTGGCAGGGGGCCATAGAAGAAGCCTCGGAATGGTTTTGCGTGTTCAAGACCAGCACCGAGGCGTATCCCGGCCTTGAGTCTCGAATCCGGTCGCTCCATCCGTACCAGGTTCCGGAAATCATTGCGACACCGATCGTCGCTGCCGCGGAAAGCTATGCCGCTTGGATTGCAAGCGAATTGCAGAGCGATCGGTGAGCAAGTGAGGAGTGAGCGGTGAGAGGTAAGGAGTTCTTCACTCCTCACTGCTTAAACCTCCACTTACTCCTCACACCTTACTCCTTACTCCTCACGGCTTGACGCGCTCCGGGGACCCCATGCCCGCTCGCCCCGATGCTCCGCTCGCGGAGTACCTCTACCTTCTCGCCGGCGATCCCGAAGACTTCGTCGCCGCCTGCGCCGACCTTCTCCCCGCCGACATCGTCGAGGCGCTGAACGACCTCCCGCCGGAAGCAGCCTCGAAGGTGGTTGGGGCTCTGCCCTTCCACACTGCGGTGGAGGTCTTCGACCAGCCCGAGTTGGAAGCTCGGGACGAAATTGTCGAGCGGCTCCCGGACGACATCGCCGCCCCGCTGGTCCAGGCGATGTCGGCAGACCAGCAGGTGCGGCTGTTCCGGAGCATCAAGGGCTCGGACCGTGCCCGGCTGGGCTACTGTCTCGACGCCCCGACCCGGGATCAGCTCAAGCTGCTCCTGAAATACCCGCCTCAGAGCGCGGGCGGACTGATGACCACGGAGTTTGTCAGCGTGCCTTCGGCCTGGACGGCGGCCCAGGTTCGCCAGCTCGTGCACGACGTGGGCAGCGCCAAGGAAACCGTCTACGCCATCTACGTCCTGGACGAGAAGACCCAGCGGCTGCAGCAAGTCATTTCACTGCGAGAAGTGATGACGGCGGCCGACACGACGCCGGTCCGGGACATCGGGGATACCAGAAAGCCGGTGACCACTCAGCCCTCTCACCGATCGCGAGGAGGTGGCGCGCCTCATCGCCAAGTACAACCTGCTCGCGATACCCGTCGTAGACGAGGCCAATCATGTCCTCGGCATCGTCACCGTGGACGACGTGATCGACGCGCTGGTCAAGGAACAGACCGAAGACGTCCAGAAGTTTGGCGGTATGGAGGCTCTCGACCAGCCCTACATGGAAATCGGCCTGCCGCAGATGATCCGGAAGCGAGCCGGCTGGCTCTGCGCGCTCTTCCTGGGGGAAATGCTCACGGCTACCGCCATGGGCTATTTCGAACATGAGATCGAACGAGCTGTGGTCCTGGCGATCTTCCTGCCGCTGATCATCAGTTCAGGCGGGAATTCGGGTTCTCAGGCCACGTCCCTGATCATCCGTGCGATGGCGCTGCGCGAGGTGAATCTTCGCGACTGGTGGAGGGTCGCGGCACGGGAGATCCCCGCCGGGGTCACCCTGGGCGCGATCTTGGGAACCATCGGCTTCATTCGCATCGTGGCGTGGCAGGACCTGGGCTTCTACAACTACGGCCCGCATTATCTGCTGGTCGCGATGACGGTAGCACTGGCACTGGTGGGGGTCGTGCTTTTCGGTTCCCTGACTGGCTCCATGCTACCCTTCGTGCTCCGGCGCATCGGCTTCGACCCGGCCAGCGCCTCGGCACCCTTCGTGGCCACGCTGGTGGATGTGACCGGCCTGATCATTTTCTTCAGTGTGGCGCTTGTGGTGCTGAAGGGGACGCTGCTTTAGCGTCCCACCTCCCCTGTCCCACTTCTTCCAGCACCGCCGCGATTTCCTGAAGGCTGAGCATCCAATCCACCCCGCCGCGCAACAAAGCCGCGCGAGGCATGCCGTAGACGGTACAGCTTGCCTCATTCTCCGCGATGGTCCGGCCCCCGTGGGCCCGGATGATGCTCATCCCCTCTGCCCCATCATCCCCCATCCCAGTCATCAGCACGCCGAGCACCTTGCCGCGCCGAGCGCGGTCGGCGGATTTCATGAGAACGTCAACGCTGGGAGCATGGCGGGCCTCGAGTGGCTCCGAGGAGAGCAGCACAGTGAGACTGTTGCTCAATCGAAGCTGTCGTCCGGCCGGCGCGATCAGGACCCGGCCCGGAACCAGCCGCTCGCCCTCTTTCGCTTCTCCGACCCGAAGGCGGCAGAGTGAATTGAGCCGGTCGGCGAACGGTGCCGTGAATCCCGCCGGCATATGCTGCACGATCGCCAGAGGCAGCGGGAACGAGGCGGGGAGGCGTTCAAGGATGTACTGCAATGCTGCGGGCCCGCCCGTGGAAGCTCCAATTACGCACAGCTCACAATGGCTCACGTCAACCGCCGGAACAGTCGGCGCTGGACGTCGAACCGCCGGCCTGGCTTCCCGGCTTCCCGGGCGCCAGGACTTCAGCCGATCCACCAGCTCGCGTCCCAAGCCGTCCAGATCCATAAGGTTGATGGCGGTCTTATCGATGAAATCCGCAGCGCCGAGGCTCAACGCTTCCAGTGTTGCCGCGGCACCTTCCCGGGTGTGAGCCGAGAGCATGATGACGTGAAGGCTCGGTCGCCAACCCAGCAAGGCGCGCAAGGTGGCGAGCCCATCCATGCCATGCATGGCCACATCGAGTGTCACGACATCGGGGTTCGCGGCAGGGATTCGCTCGAGCGCCTCGTGACCGTTCGCGGCTTCGCCCACGACCTGGCATTCCGGCTGCGCCGAGAGCACCCGGGTCAGGGCCTTACGGATGAAAGCCGAATCATCGACCACGAAGACCCGAATCACGAGCATTCTCCGGTTCGGCGGTAGGCCATGGTCCCATTGAGGAACACCGGCTCGAAGGTCGGCATCCTGTCTACCAGCGACTCCGAATGCCCCAGGAGCAGATACCCACCTGGGAGCAAGAGGCGGCCGAAATGCCCGATGAGGGACATGAAGGCATCATCGTGGAAGTAGATCAGCATGTTCCGGCAGAGAATCACGTCGTAGCCTGCCCGCCCGAGTCCCACCGTGGGTGCGGCGAGATTGGCTTGAAAGAAATTCACGCCCTTGCGGTAACGATCCTTGAGCTGGAACCGCTCTCCGTTCCGGATGAAGCACCGCTGTCGAACGTCGTCGTCACAGACCCTGAGCGAGCCAGGCTCATAGAGCGCCTTCCGGGCCTGCTCGATGCGGGCCGTGTTCAGGTCGCAGGCGTCGATCTCCCAGCGGTAGCCCTGAAGCTCCAGTCCACTGTCCACCAGGTTCACGACCAGCGAATACGGCTCTTCGCCCGAAGAACAGCCCGCCGAAAGCACCCGAAGCGGACGCGTCCGCAAGACGCTCTGAAGCGGCGGTATGACCTGGTTCAGGATGAATGCGAAGTGGTGGGGCTCGCGAAAGAAATAGGTCTCGTTATTGGTAATCCGCCGGGACAGCTCGGAGTTCTCCGCATGACGCGCCGGGTGGAAACTGAGATAGTGGTAGTACTCCCGGAACGTTTGCAGGTGGAGATCGGAGAGCCGGGAGCGGAGCCGTGCTTCGAGGATGTCGCGCCTTGCTCCTTCGAAACTGAGGCCGAATCGCTCCCGGACGAAGTCGGCGATAAGCTTCCAGTCGGCTTCGGCTACTTCGCTCATGCCGGAGCGGAGGCCGTGACTTCCGGCTCTCCGCTCAGTGCGGCGAGCGCCGTGCGGGCCACGACAGGTTCCAGGTCTCGCGCCAGGGCGAGCAGCAGCGACCTCCGCTCCGGAACCCGCAGCCGGCCCAGCGCCCGGGCCGCCTCGTTCCGAATGGCCCAATCCGGATCTTCGGCCAACGCACTAAACAACGGGAGATCACTTGGGCCGGCCAGATCGGCCAGTCCTTGGGCCGCGACCCGCCGAATCTCGACCTGAGATTCCTCCAGCCGCTGGCGCAGGAACTCCACCGTTCCTGGCGACGCGATGTTGGCCAGAGCGGCGAGAATCTCGATTTTCTCGTGCAGCAAGGTGGTGCCATAGAGCGTCTGGAGCGGACCCGCGGCCTGAGCAGCACCCAATCGGCCCAGAGCGCGAATCACGTGATAACGCAACGAGTCGTTGGTGTTGAGCAGTGCCAGGAGCGTCGCCAGCGTGCGGCCGCCCGGTCTCTTGGCCAGCAGATCCAGGACTTCGGTTTGTACCGACTCGTCGGGGTCGGCCAGCGCGCGAAGCAGCACCACTTCGGCGCGGGAGCCGTCCATCTGGCCCACGACCCTGAATGCGGCGCGGCGCAGAGCGGGCGAGGCAGCGTGCGCCAGTTCGAGGATCTCCGGGTCGAACGCACGACAACCCGAGTGCTCTACCACCCGAATGGCGCGCAACCTCACCGCCTCATCAACATCGGATTGAAGGAACGGAGCAAGACTCAGCTCGAGGTCTTGTGCCGGCATGTGTCCAAGTGCCGCGGCGGCGGCATCCCGTTCCTGCCCGGTGCTGTCCTGCAGCAGCTGCAACAGGTCCGGTATGGCCTCGACGGCCTTCAGGGGACCGATGGCGCGGCAGGTGGCCGCGCGAATCTGCTCGCTCTCATCCCGCAGCAAGCCGAGTATCCGGGACAGGTCGTCGGTGGTGAGCTCACCAACCTCCAAGGCACCTTGCCGTACCCTCACATCGGGATGGGCGAGCAGGCCTCCGAGCGTTGAGCGCAGACAACCGTGGAATCGCCGCACCAGCGGCCGCTGCCACGCGACTCCCTCACGATCTACTGCCCACCGGACGACCCAGGGATGCAACGACTCGAGGCCACCGGCCAACGCCAGCGTCGCTGCTGCGCGAACCAGAGGCCCCCCGCCCCGGGTACCCCGGCGATCGTCGGATGCATTGAGCGGATCGAGCGGTTCCTCTCCCGAGACCTCGCCCTGGAGCACCGCGGCGAGATAGCGCCAGATACCATCCCGGTCGGCATCAATTCGTTGGCCCAAACGCCCGAGCAGGGGCATTCCCGGATGGAGCGATGCCGCCAGCGCAAGAACGATGGGACCTCGCAACTCGACCGTGTCGGACCGGAACAGCAGGGTCAGCAGTGGCTCGGCCGCTTCCGCGGCGGCGATTTTCCGTAGCGCTGCCAGAGCCGGGATGGTGACGAAGCTTTCCGGAACCAGGCCGACGAGCACCGGTGCCGCGAGCGGATCGCCGATCTCACCGAGGGCGTCGGTGGCCGCCAGCTGAAGCCACGGTTCTTCGCCCAGGATCTCGATGAGTCTGGGCACCGCATCGCGGGCTCGCACTCTCCCCAGCGCTTCGATGGCCGCCTGTACCACGTTCACTTGCTCATGTTTGAGCAGCCGCAGCAGAGCCGGCCAGCATTCAATCGCCTTGATCTCACCGATGACCTGGCAGGCGAACATCACCACGTCGGGATCCGGATCTTCGAGCATCCCGCCGACGTGCTGAATGGCATAGGGACCCTGCCGGGTCAGCGCGGCGAGGGCCGCGTTGCGGAGTATCGCGTTGTCGGGAGATGCGACCAGCGGGGCGAGCCGCGCCGGTTCAATGCAGCGCGCCGCCCATGCAATCGCCACCTCTCTGACGGCCGGCGACTCGTCCTCCAGCGCGGAGAAGATCTCCGCCTCCCGCAGGGCATGATCTGCCGGGGAGGCGAGAGCGTTGAGCCGGGCAGTCAGAGCCGAAGCGGCGCGGGGCATCAGCTCTTGAAGGTCTCCACCCGCTCGCGAAGTGCTTCCGATTCGCCGGCCAGGTTGCGGGAGGCAGCGCCCATCTGTTCGACCGCTACCAGATTCTGCCGCGAGACCAGCGCGATCGACTCCACGGCCTTCACCACCATATCGCCGCCGCGCTTCTGCTCGGCCACGCCTTCCGACATCTGGTGGGTCAGCTTGTTCATCTTCTGCGCCGCCGCGGTGATTTCCCGGGCCCCGGCCGCGTTCTCCTTGACCGATGTGGCGATCTGGCGGGTCAGGTTTGCCATGTTGCCCGCCATCGCGAGGACCTCGCGCGCGTCGGCCGCCTGCTCCTCGGTCGCGTGCGCCGCCTCGCTCACCAGCTGCGAGGTCTGGTCTACCGAGCCGACAATCGTCGCCAGTACCTGCTCCATCAGCGTCACGGCGCCTCCGGTCTCCCGCTGTACCGTGTCGATCACCTGGGCGATCTCCTGGGTCGCCTGTACCGACCGCTCGGCCAGGCGCCGGACTTCGTCAGCCACGACCGCGAAGCCCTTCCCCGCATCGCCGGCCCGCGCCGCTTCGATGGTCGCGTTCAGCGCCAGCAGGTTCGTCTGGTCCGCGATGTCCTCGATGACCTTGATGATCTTTCCGATCTCCTGCGAACGGTCTCCGATCGCGGCGATCGATTGAGTCAGCCGCTCTCCCCCCGCGCGAGCTTCGCTCACCGACTTTTTGGAGACTTCATCGACCTTGTGCACCCGTGATGCGATAGAGCCGACGGTGTTGATCATGTCGGTCAGCGTACCGGTGACTTCCTCCACCGCGCCGAGCAGGGTGTCGCCGTTCTGGGCCGTCTGCGCCAGCACGACGCTCATCTGCTGAATCGAGGAAGAGGTTTCGTCCACGTTGGCCGCCAGCGCCTCGGCATTCTTGGCCAGCGCCTGCATCTGGGCCGCCATCTCGACCATGGTCGACGAGGTCTCTTCGGTCGAGCTCGACTGAGATTCGGCGCCCTTGGTCATCTGGGTGGCCGAGGCGGAAATTTCTTCGGCCGAAGTGGCGACCGTGCGGGACGAGGTGGTAATCTGGCCGACCACCTGCCGCAGGTTCTTGACCATCTGCCGGATGGTGTGCTCGAGCCAGCCGATCTCGTCCCGGGAAAGGCTCTTGATATCGATGGTCAGGTCGCCGTTGGATACCTGCTCCGCCGCCAAGCCCAGCCGGGTCAGCGGGTCGGCGATAAGCCGGGCGAGGAAGAGCGCGGCCAGGAGCCCGAGGATGACGCCCGAGGCGACCAGGACCAGGATGAACGATCTCGAGTCCTGATAGATCGCGTCGACCATGCCTCCGCCCTGGGCGGACACAACGGCGGAGTGCATGCGGTCGAGCTGGCGGATCGCGTAGGCCCCCACGACTCCGGTGGCCAGCAGCGCGATGGTAAAGCCCGTGAGGATTTTCCGGCGGATGGTCCAGTTCCGGATCACCTGAAGAATCTGTTCGCTCATGAGACGAGGGGTCCTGGGGTAGACACGTTTTCGAGCAAGAGTGCCTTATCAAGCTCGATGAGGATGATGAGCCGCGGACCAACTCGCGCGACGTTGCTGACATAATCGGCGCGCTGCGAAACAACTTCATCAGGCGGCGGGACGATGAAACTCTCGCCGATCTTCACCACCTGTGAGACCACATCCACCAAGATTCCTACCATGCGTCCGTGGGCTTCTACGACCACGACCCGGGAGCGCGAAGTGAGCTCGGCTCGCTCCAGCCCGAAGCGGGTTCGGATCTCCACCACCGGGAGAATCCGCCCCCGGAGGTTCATGACTCCGCGGATGTGCGGCGGGGCCTGGGGGACCCGGGTGATTTCCGGAACCCGCACGATCTCGCGCGCCCGCGCGATTGGAATCGCGAATTCCTCACGGTCGAGCCCGAAGATGACCAGATGACGCTCGGGTTCCGCTTCCGCCGCCCGAACGGCGACACCCTGCTGGGCCACGTCGTCGGCGAAGGTCAGCAGGCTGTCCCGCGCGGAGAGCTTCAGTTCTTGTTTCATGTCGGTCACGAGAGAGTCGCGGTGGAGGCTTCGGTCCCCCGAAGCTCAGCGAATCGCGCCGTGTCGAGAATGCAGGCTACCCGACCGTCGCCCAGGATCGTGGCGCCGGAGATCGTCGGAGGCCGCCCCAGCGATGGATCGAGCGCCTTGACGACGACGTCCTGGTGCCCCAGCAAGCCATCAACCAGCATCCCCCGGCGCTTGGCGCCCGACCGGACGACTACGCAGTAGTTCCGGGAGGAGCGCGCTGTCCCACCCAGCACCTCCGCGGCATCGGACACCGGAATTACCTGGCCTCGCCAGAGCATCATTCCGTGCCCGGCGATTTCGTGAATTGCATCGTTCGTGACTCGCAGTGATTCCGCCACGTCTCCCAGCGGCACGGCATAGCGCTCGCCATCAACCGCGACCAGCAGGGAGCGCAGCACAGCCAGGGTGAGCGGCAGGCTCATTGTGAACTTGGTGCCCTTCCCCGGCTCGCTCGTGACCTCGATGCTGCCACCCAGCGTACGAATCGAGTTGGCCACCACGTCGAGCCCGACGCCGCGTCCTGCCAGCGCAGAAACCTTCTCGGTGGTGGAAAGACCGGGCAGAAACGCCATCGCCAACACTTCTTCGCGCGACGGGGTCGCGTCCGCCGCGACCGCGCCCAGCTGTCTCGCCTTGTGCAGGATGCGCTCGGGATCGAGGCCTCTCCCGTCATCGGTGACCGTGAGGATGACCCGGTCCGAACGCTGAGCCGCCGAGAGCGTCACGGTTGCTTCGGCCGGCTTCCCGGCGCGCTCCCGATCCTCCGGCGATTCCAAACCGTGGATGATGGCGTTGGTGACCAGGTGGATGAGGGGCTCGCCCAGCCGATCGATGACCGTCTTGTCGAGCTGGGTCTCGCCACCCGAGGTCACCAGCCGAACTCGCTTCTCGTGCGCGTTAGCCACCTCGCGCACCAGCAGGTTGAAGCGGCCGAATACGGTTGCAATGGACACCAGCCGGGTGGCCATGAGCGCACCCTCCAGCCGCTTCAATGTCTTTTCCAGCGATGTCAGCGCATGCTCCAGATCGGTGAAGCCCGCGCCTCGATGTCGGATGGCAAGGTCCCGTACCGCCTCCCGGAGACCCAGTCCCGCGATCATCGTCTCACCGAAGGTCTCCAGCAGCCCATCGAGCCGTCTGGCATCTACCCGAATCGTGCTCACCACTCCGTCGGAGCCAAGCTCTCCCACCTCCGAGCCGGTGCGGCGCTCGAACCTGCGCCGTTCGGGGTACGGGGCGGACGATGCCGCGCCGACGGACTCGGTTTGGATGAACTCGCGAGCCTCGCTGATGAAGTTCTCGCTGCGATCGGCTGAAAGCGGACCGCGGGCCGCGCGACCCACCATCTCCACCAGAACACCGGCGCCCCGGAGCAGCAGGCCCGACGCCGCTGGTCGCAGGTCGGGCCGCTCTCCCAGGAAGGCGCAGACATCTTCCATGCAGTGCGCGAGGGCCTGGATGGCCGTGAGGCCCATCATGGCCGAGTTGCCCTTCAAGGTGTGGAGGGAGCCTTTCAGCGTACCGAACAGCGGGTCGGCGGGGTCGCCTTCTTCCCAGCGCCCCTCGAGAGTGACCAGGGTATCCCCGACGGCCTGAGCGAGCGGAGCGCACTCCGCTACGTATTCCTCGAGCAGCTCCGCGAAGGGATTCCCGGCGTCGTCGTTCATCTCAGGTCCGAACGCCGCGCGCGCGGGCCCGCTCCACCAGCTCGGTGAGTTGGGCAGGAGTAAAAGGCTTGCGAAGGTACTCCCAAGCGCCGGCCGCCCTGCCTCTCGCCTCGTCCTCGGCGCTGTCTTCAGTAGTCACCAGCACAACCGGGATGTGAGGATGCAGGTTTTCCGATCGACGCCGCTCCAGGAACTCCAGTCCGTTCATCTCCGGCATGTTGAGGTCGAGGAAGACCATCTCGATTTCGGGATGAGTGGTAAACAGCGCGTATCCCTCGCGACCGTTCTTGGCGTGCAGGAGCGTACTTCCCGCCAGCGCGCCTTTGGCGAAGACGAGCATATACATCTGGTGGTGGAGGCGGGAATCATCGACCACCAGGAAGACAGGTTTGGCGCTCATCCGATGCGCTCCGGGATGACCTGGCGAATGACTTCGCGCAGCTCGTTCGGCCGCCACGGCTTGCGCACGACCGCCGAGACCCCCAGCGCTCGCGCGTGCTGGAGCAGCGAAGAGTCTTCCGGTTCCGCGGTGGTGAGAACGATTGGAATGGAATCGAACTCGTGCCCGCTCTTGCGCAGGGCCTCGATGAACTCGACCCCGTCCATGTCGGGCATGCGAAGATCCAGCAGGATCAGGTCGTACGGCGCGGTGGAGTCGTTGATGAGCTGAAGCGCGTCACGGCCGTTGAGGGCCGTGATCATCACGTGCTCCCGCTTGGAGAAAACCAGGCCGTACATTTTTTGTACGAGCGGAGAATCCTCGACGATCAATATTTTCATGGCGCGATCGTCCCCCCGGTCGAGATTGCCGACAACTCTCTGTGATTGGTTCGAGGGTGGGAGGGGCAAGAAGCAGGCCCGCCGTTGTCGAGTTTTTGAACAGCTCGGATGGCGAGCAATCTCGGAGGGAAATGCGAGGCCGGACCCCTATCTCCACACAGGACCTAAGTCCAAGCCGCAACGCACGAAGGAGGTCCGCGACCGGAGCGCGAATAAGGCGCAATGCCTGGCTGGGCAAACAACTTCATGAAGCGAATTATCGGACGGGACGGCGGGTCAGTCTGAGGATTTCCGGGCTTGCAGGACGCGAGGAGCGGCTGGCTTAGCGAACCAGGACCGGGATGGGATGAAGCACCTCGCCATCCTCCCCTTTGGCCGCCGCATCGATCGAATCGCGGTCCCAGATGACCAGTGCGATCAGATCCTTCGAACCGGCGAACGTTTCGAGGTCCTGCTTGGCCAGGATCGGTTCCTTCAGCGGCCGGTTGAGCGTATCGGCTCGGTAGGGATGGGTGTGAAAAGTTCCTACGAGACCCGGAGTCCCTTCGCAATCACCCGTAACTGCGAACTGCAGCTGTTTCATGTTTCGCGCGGGCGTCCACCCCTCCACCCGCAACGTATCGCCCGCGCGACTCCCGGTGAGACAGCCGAGGTACTCGCGCTGAGTCGGACGCACAGTGCCCAGCATCTTCTCGAGCTGGGTCAGATCCTGAAGCTCGTCCCAGTGTTCGTTGGAACGATCGAAGATCGCGTTCATGGAGTCCGCGACCGGCCGCGACAGCAGGATGACCGGTTGGCCCCGGGAACAACCGAGGACGCACAGCAGTCCCAACGCCGAGAATGTGCCCATCTGAC
The DNA here is from genome assembly GCA_963821525.1 of uncultured Gemmatimonadales bacterium. Lineage (GTDB taxonomy): Bacteria > Gemmatimonadota > Gemmatimonadetes > Gemmatimonadales > GWC2-71-9 > DATBGE01. Next base: position 983,465 of record CAWGED010000019.1, read on the forward strand.
CGAACCGCTCGAGCGCACGCATTTCGAAGAGTAGCTGAATCGGGGCCGATTGAAACTGGCGCCGTGATGGATACCTTGAGAGCGTCCTCCCACCCAGGAACCCTCGATGCCGGCCGCCGACACGACGCCCAGCGCCTTTACCGACGCGCTCGAAATTTTCTACGCTCCATCGGAGGTCTTCGAACGCCGCAAACTGGAGCCAGCTTTCGGCCTGCCCCTGATCATCCTGGTGCTGGGGATCGGCATCCTGTTCTTCGCGTCGCGAAGCGCGATGGATCCGATCTTCGACGCGGAGTTCAAGCGTGGATTTGCGGCGGCGATGAAGCAGAACCCGCAGCTCACCTCGGAAATGGAGGCGCAGGCCAGGGAAACATCCAGGAAGTTTGTGCCGGTCTTTGTGATGGGCTACGCGTTTTTCGCCCCCTTCTTTGTCGGCTTTTTCCTGTGGCTCGCCGGCAAGCTGGTTGGAGCCAAGCAGGAACTGGCCGCGGCTTGCATGGTAGCCACGTTCGCGCTGTATCCCCGGATCCTGGAAGGGATCGTCAACGCGCTCCAGGCCCTGCTTCTTCCCGAGGAATCGCTGGTAGGCAGGTACAGCGTGACGCTCGGGCTCGGTCGCTTCTTTAATCCCGATACTGCCAACCCCCTTCTGCTGGCGCTGATCGGCCGTATCGATGTATTCACTATCTGGGTGACTGTCCTTCTCGCCATTGGCCTGTCCATCACCGGCAAGATCCCCCGGACCCAGGCCGCGCTGGCCGCGGCACATCGTGTGGTTGATAGGAGCCTTGCTCCCCGTATTGGGCGCCATCCGCGCGATGGGCTGAACCACCGTCAGGAGTACCCATGAAAATCAAGCGCGGGACCATCATCACACTCGTTGCCGTGGCTCTTTTCGGCGCCCTGCTGCTCTTCAATACGCTTTCGGCACAGAAGGCTGAGTGCAACGTGTGCGTCGAGTTCAACGGTAAGCGCAACTGCGCAGCGGCCTCGCACGAAAACCAGGAGGAGGCCACCCGATCAGCTCAGAACACCGCGTGTGGTGTCCTGGCCAGCGGCATGAATGAGTCAATCGCGTGCGGGAGAGCCAAGCCAGTCTCGGTCCAGTGCCGCACCAAATGAAAGGAATCCACGCCCGCTTCCCTCACCCCCTGACGCTTCTCGTCGGCTGCCTCCTCGTCGCGGCAGCCCTCACCTACATCCTTCCCCCCGGGGAGTACCAACGGCACGAAGATCCCATCACCCACCGCGACGTCGTCGTACCCGGGACCTTCGCCCCGGTAGAGCGCTCTCCGGTCAATCTGTTCCAGGCGGCAGTGGCAATCCCGCGCGGAATGGCCGACGCCGCCTCGGTGGTCTTCCTCGTGTTCCTCATAGGCGGTGCGTTCACTGTCGTAGACCGGACCGGAGCACTCCGCACGGCGATCGGCGCCCTGGTTCGCAAACTCGACCGGCGGGAAACTCTCGTCATCCCCGTCTCCTGTGCCGCCTTCGCGCTGGGTGGCGCGCTCGAGAACATGCAGGAGGAGATCATCGCCTTCGTTCCTCTCCTCCTCCTGCTGACCCGGCGACTCGGCTTTGACGCGCTCACCGCGGTCGCGATGAGTCTGGGTGCGGCAGCGGTCGCTGCATCATTCAGCCCGATCAACCCGTTCCAGGCTCAGATCGCCCAGAAGCTGGCACAGCTCCCCCTCGGCTCGGGATGGGAGTTCCGTACCACCCTGATGCTGCTGGCGCTCGGCTTCTGGACCTGGGGCGTGACCCGGCATGCACGCCGGACCCGGAGGCCTCCCGAGGCTCGTCGAGCTGGAGGCCGGAGCATCACTCGGCTGGCGCACTCCGCTGATTCTGCTTTCGGTGCTGGGAGCGTTCTCGGTGTTCCTTTACGGAATCCTCAGACTGGGATGGGATTTCGATCAGCTGTCCGCAGTCTTCTTCATCATGGGAGTCGTTGCGGGATTACTGGGCAGGCTCGGTATTCGAGGGACCGTCGACGCGTTCGTCGAAGGCTTCAGATCCATGACGCTGGCGGCTCTCCTGATCGGGTTTGCCCGCGCCATTTCGGTGGTACTCGAGCAGGGCAGGATTCTCGATACGATCGTTCACGGGTTGTCCGCCCCGCTGGCGAACCTCCCACCGGCCGTCTCCGCCATCGGCATCATGGCGGTGGAGGCCGGGATTCACGTGCCGGTCCCCAGTGTGAGCGGTGAGGCCGTGCTCACCCTTCCCGTTCTGGTTCCCCTCTCCGACCTGATCGGCTTATCCCGGCAGGTGACTGTGCTGGCCTACCAGTATGGCGCGGGGCTGTGCGAGCTGGTTACTCCGACTAACGGCGCCCTCATGGCCATGCTCGCCGCCGCCGGCGTTGGCTACGATGACTGGCTCAAGGCCTTCGCCAAGCTGGTCGGCGGGCTGGCTCTCATCGGCATCGCCGCGATCATCCTCGCCATCGCCATTTCACTCTAGGGGTCATCACGGATCTCGTTAGCGATCACCTGGCGCCGTAGCCACGAGCACTGAACTGTCGCCGCAGGGTGCAGGCTCAGCCTGAAAATCGCGAGGAGGAGGAATCCGGCGGCTCCGACACCAAGGCGGTCAGCGTTCGCCCCGGGGGCCGGCAGGGCTCCGGGCTTTGAGGGACAATTGGTCCAGGTCTGGGCGATTCTGCTCGGTCAGCGATGAAGTGACTCAGCCCTGCTTCTCCCAGAGGACGGGTCACCACTTGCTTGCCACGGGGGAGGATTGGGCTATCCTTTTGCTGTCGGTAACGCGCTGCCGGACTGAGACTTATCGATGTCCGTCGATGTAACGGAGTCTGGCCCATGTGGCACTAACGTTGCGTCTTACGCGTCTACAGATGGTAGAGGAATGCCGCAGTGACGCGAAAAAGGGTGCTTCGATGAGTGAGTTGACCATCCGGGAAATGGAAAACGGCGAAGAGTTCGCCGAATGGTTCTCCGACCTCACGTTGCGGGAGGAGCAGGAGACGGGTGACGGCGTTCACCTGGAGGAGCGTTTCCTGGTCCTGAGCAACGAAATCGGCGATTGGATCGGCGGACTCCGCTACTCCATGCGCGGCGGGGTCGCTCACATCCTGGACATCGCAGTGACGCCGGAAGAGCGGCACCTTGGTCACGGCCACTTGCTGGTCAGCGCTTTCGAGACCCGTGCTCGGGAGTCGGGCGCCCACTTGGCGGAATTCTGGACCGACGACCTTCGCGATGAGGGTGAGTTCATCCTGAACGGTTGGCATCGCGTTATGAAGCGCGACGAGTACTTTGGCGGTAAGACGTGGTACCTCATGGAGAAGCGGCTGACCCCGGCGGCCTGATTCCGGGCAGGGCGCTCCGGCGCCAGATTCCGACCTTCCCCCCAGCCTCCAACTGCTCCACATTACAAGTGTTGACTGCCCGACCGTGGGCCTTCCACGGAGGTCGCTCTTGTATCGCATCGAACCAGGGATTGACTTGTGACCCTCACGGCCACTGCCAAGGCTTTCTTTACCAAGGTCGAGGTGCTTCGCGACCTTGAGGCCAAGGTCCACGAGATGATGGAGGCCCACGTACGCAAGCGGAACCTCTGGTTCCCCAGCGACCTTCTGGAGCCTCCCCCGGGTGAATCGGCGGACGATCATGTGGTCATGCTTCGCAAGCGCGCCACCGGCATTCCGGATTCGGCCCGCGCAGCCCTCGCCCTGAATACCCTGACCGAAGAAGGGTTGCCTCATTTCCACCGGCTGCTGGCGGTGCACTTGGGCGAGGATAGCCACTGGCGTCGCTGGAACAACATGTGGACCGCGGAAGAGGATAGGCATGGGGCTGTACTGCACGACTACTTGCGAGACACCCGGCTTCTCAATCAGCGGCGTCTCGAGGAAATGCAGTATTCCTATCTTGAGAGCGGCTTTCATCCCGACTGGGACACGGATCCCTACCGGGTCTTTGTCTACACCACCCTGCAGGAACGGGCCACCCAGGTGTCGCACAGCGGCACAGGGCGAGCCGTCGCGGACTACGAGCCGCTGCTGAACGAAGTGCTCTCCAACGTCGCGCTCGACGAAGCCCGGCACTTCGCCTTCTACCGGTCGGTTTTCGAGGAAATTCTGAAGCGGGATCCGGACCAGGCCCTGCACTCGGCCTCGTTCATCATGCCGAGTATCGAGATGCCGGGCCATACGATGCCGGGTTTCCGGGAAATCGCGGATGTGATTAGGCGGGCCGGGATTTACGGTCCACGAGACTACCTGCGGATTGTGCAGGAGCAGATCCAATACTGGAGGATCGAAACGCTGACCGGCCTGGGGGAAATGGGACGGCTCGCCCAGGAAAAGATCGCGGGAATTCCCGACCGGCTCCGCCGCATTGCCGAGCACATCGAATCGCGCACCAAGTCCAAGACGTTCGCCTTCGACGTCGTGTTCAATCGTGAATTCGCGATGGAGTAGCTCGCGGATCCGCAAGTTCGGCTGGACCATCGTCGCCGGCCTGATCGTCGCGTGCGGAGCCAAGAAGGCGACCGGCAAGGATTCCGGTGGAAAACACCCGACCGATCCCATGCAGGCGGATGCGGAAGAGCTGGGTCGGGCGCTCTTCGACGCGGTTGATCGCGTCATGTCCTACCGCAGTTCCCACCAGAACATGCTTCCCAATTCACTCCGCACAGCAGGCATCGACAGCCTGAGCCCGACCATCGTCCTCCGCTATGGGAAGTCCGGCACATCTCCGCAGGTGACCGCCACCTTCCGGCGTACTTCGGGCCGGCAGTTAGCCAGCTGCGAGGGGACCAACGACGTGCTCGAGGATGCCAGCCTGCATGAGGGGGCCTACACCATAACCTGCACGTTGGTTGGTGGCGGGAGCCGGGGCTTCACTGTGGGCCGCCCTTCGGAATAGCCTTCCATCGTACTCTCCGATGATTGAAGTCATCCAGATCGCGCGACTCCTCGTCGCCGTCGTCTGCCTCGGCGCCGCGGTTGTTGGCCTGACCCACTGGGCCGTGAAGGCCAAGAAGCTGAGTCCCTTCGGCGGCTTCGCCCGAGCCATTCGCAAAGTCAGCGACCCCATCATCAAGCCGTTGGAGCGACGGATCGTCCGATCCGGTGGCAACCCGGTGAATGCGCCGTGGTGGCTGTTCTGGATCGTGGTGATCGGCGGATTGGTCTTCCTGAGCTTGCTGCAGTGGTCTCTGGGGACCCTGGTCTCGCTGGGGTATGCCGCCCAGGCCGGGCCACGGGGAGTCCTGCGCTTCCTGGTGGATGGGCTATTCGGACTGTTGATCGCCTGCGTGTTGATCCGCGTCATCGCATCCTGGCTCGGCATCTCGAGCTACGCCAAGTGGATGAGGCCGATCGCCTTTCTTACCGACTGGCTGCTCGAGCCGCTGCGGCGACTGATACCGCCCCTCGGGATGTTCGACATCAGCCCCCTGGTCGCCTGGTTGCTCCTCATTCTCGCCCGCTCACTCGTGCTGGGCCTGCTGTAAACCGATGCCACCGGTTGACGAAGTGCCCGGCGGCGTGAGACTCACGATTCACGCTCAGCCACGAGCGGCTCTCAACCAGGTGGTCGGACTTCACGGTGATGCGGTCAAAGTCCGTCTGACGGCGCCGCCAGTGGACGGTGCCGCGAACCAGGCCCTGGTGCAGCTGCTGTCCATGGTTCTCGGTGTCGCGCCAGCGCGAGTCCGGCTCACCGCTGGAAGTGCGGCTCGGCGGAAAATCGTCGAAATAGCCGGCCTGACCTCCAGGGAGGCACGAGAGCGGCTCGGACTTGGCGGTTAGGTGTCTGATGGGCTATCTTAGGTGAGGTGACAATTGACGTCGTGGTGATTTGCGCCTATTGCAGCCACGTTAAACAAGTGCTAAAACAGCCGCCCCCGGGTGCCGTTTTGGCCTCGGGGATTTTTCATCATTATGCCCTTCGATCGCGCCTCACGCCTTGAGCTGCTCCCCCGCCTGCTGCGGGAGCGGATTCTCGTGCTCGACGGTGCCATGGGCACGATGATCCAGGGCTACAAGCTCGGCGAGGCTGACTACCGCGGTTCTCGGTTCAAGGATTGGCCTCGCGACCTCAAAGGCAACAACGATCTCCTGGTCCTGACCCAGCCCGATATCATCGAGGCGATTCACGCCGCATACCTCGACGCGGGCGCGGACATCATCGAGACCAATTCGTTCAACTCCACCGCGGTCTCCATGGCCGACTACGGCATGCAGTCGCTGGTGCCGGAGCTGAACCAGACTGCTGCAGCACTGGCTCGCCGAGTAGCCGACCGAGCCGAGGCGGCCGACTCGCGCCCCCGCTTCGTGGCCGGCGTTCTGGGCCCTACCAACCGGACCGCATCCCTTTCGCCGGACGTGAACGACCCCGGGTTCCGCAACATCGAATTCCGGCAGCTGGTGGACACCTATGCTGAAGCGGTGCGCGGCCTTCTCGAAGGCGGGGCGGACCTGCTCATGGTCGAGACGATCTTCGACACGCTCAACGCCAAGGCGGCGATCTTCGCCATCGACGCCCATTTCGCGACGACCGGAGAGCGAGTCCCGGTCTGGATTTCGGGGACCATCACCGATGCCAGCGGGCGGACGCTCTCCGGACAGACCACCGAGGCGTTCTGGAATTCGGTGGCGCACGCTCGTCCTCTGGTCGTCGGACTCAATTGCGCTCTGGGCGCGCGACAGCTCCGGCAATACGTCCAGGACTTGAGCCGGGTCGCACCGGTCTTTGTGAGCAGCCACCCCAATGCCGGATTGCCCAATGCGTTCGGTGGCTACGACGAGACGCCGGAAACGATGGCCGAGGTGATTCGCGATTTCGCCGAAGGCGGGATGGTGAACATCGTCGGTGGATGCTGCGGTACGACCCCCGCCCACATCCGAGCGATCGCGGAGGTGGTGCGAGGGCGTCCTCCTCGGGTGCCGGCGTCCCCGGAAAGGCACTGCCGGTTGAGTGGATTGGAGCCGCTCACCATCGGCCCCCTCACCAACTTCGTCAACGTGGGCGAACGGACCAACGTGACCGGGTCACGTCGCTTCGCGAAGCTGGTCCTCGAGGGCAATTACGAGGAGGCACTCGAGGTAGCGCGGCAGCAGGTCGAGAGCGGCGCCCAGCTCATCGATGTGAACATGGACGAGGGAATGCTGGACGCGGAGAAGGCCATGGCGACCTTCTTACGGCTGGTTGCATCGGAGCCTGGCATCAGCCGGGTCCCCGTGATGGTGGACTCCTCGAAGTGGTCGGTCATCGAGGCCGGGCTGCGCTGTCTCCAGGGCAAAGGCGTCGTCAACTCCATCAGCCTGAAGGAAGGCGAGGAAGCCTTCGTTCAGCACGCCGAGCTGGTCCGCCGCTACGGTGCGGCCGTTGTGGTGATGGCCTTCGATGAGCAGGGCCAGGCCGATAGCGCGGATCGGAAGGTCCAGATCTGCCGGCGGGCGTACAAGATCCTGACCGAGCGGGTCGGTTTTGCGCCGGAGGACATCATCTTCGATCCCAACATCTTCGCCATCGCGACCGGGATCGAGGAGCACAATGGCTACGCGGTCTCGTACTTCGAGGCCACCCGTGCGATCAAGGCGCAGCTTCCTCACGCGCTGGTAAGTGGTGGAGTCAGCAACGTCTCCTTCGCCTTCCGGGGCAACGACCCGGTGCGCGAGGCGATCCATTCGGTCTTTCTCTACCACGCCATCCACGCCGGGATGGACATGGGCATCGTGAACGCGGGGCAACTCGCGATCTACGATGACATCCCGCCGGAGCTGCGTGAGCGGGTGGAAGATGTCGTACTCAATCGCCGGGCCGACGCGACAGAACGACTGCTCGAGGTGGCCGACACAGTACGGGGCCAGGCCGCCCAGCCCGAGAAGAATCTCTCCTGGCGGGAGGCACCGGTCGAGGACCGGTTGGCCCACGCCCTCGTTGAAGGAATCGCGGACTTCATCGTCGAGGACACCGAGGAGGCCCGCAAACAGGTGCAGCGGCCCATCGAGGTGATCGAGGGCCCGCTGATGCGGGGAATGAACGTGGTGGGCGATCTCTTCGGATCCGGACGGATGTTCCTGCCCCAGGTGGTGAAGAGCGCCCGGGTCATGAAACGGGCCGTCGCGCACCTGATCCCCTTCATCGAGGCGGAGAAAGCCGCCAACGCCGACACCCGCCCCAAGGGACGGGTGCTCATGGCGACGGTGAAGGGGGACGTCCACGACATCGGCAAGAACATCGTCGGCGTGGTCCTCCAGTGTAACAACTACGAAGTGATCGACCTCGGCGTGATGGTGCCGAGCGCCAAGATCCTGGAGACCGCGCGGGAGAAGCAGGTAGATCTCATCGGGCTGAGCGGACTCATCACGCCATCACTCGAGGAGATGAGCTTCGTGGCCGGCGAACTTCAGCACGCCGGATTCACGACTCCCCTGCTCATCGGAGGAGCCACCACGTCGCGGATCCACACCGCGGTGAAAATCGCGCCGCAGTACCAGAGCCCGGTCGTGCACGTCCTCGACGCCTCCCGAGCCGTCGGAGTGGCAGCCCGGCTCCTGAGCGATGACCTGCGCGAGGAGTTTACCCGCGGGGTCGCGAGCGAATACCAGAAGATCCGGGAACAACGCGCGGCCGAGCGGAGGGAGGAGCGGCTCACACCAATTGGCGAGGCGCGGCGCAACCGGCTGGTAGTGGACTGGAAGGCGGTCCCACCACCCCGGCCGACGTTTCTTGGAATCCGGCAGATCGCGCCCTACCCGCTCGAGGATCTGGTCGAATGGATCGACTGGACTCCGTTCTTCCAGACCTGGGAGCTGCGAGGGCACTATCCCGCGATTCTCGAGGATCCGGAGCAGGGTTCCGCGGCGCGGAGCTTATTCAAGGACGCGAACGCGCTGCTGGAGACCATCGTGAAGGAACGATTGATCGAGGCGCGCGCGGTGTTCGGCTTTCTCCCCGCGGCCGCAGCAGGAGACGATATCGAAGTCTCCAGCGAGAACGGACAGGGAAGTCTCACGGCCATTCGGACCCTCAGGCAGCAGATGAGCCGGCAGCCCGGCCGGCCGAACCTGGCACTCGCCGACTTCGTAGCACCGAGGGATAGCGGTGTGACCGACTTCATCGGCTTGTTTGCGGTGACCGCTGGTCATGGTCTCGAGGAGGTGGTCAAGCAGTTCGAGCAAGCCAACGACGATTATTCCGCCATTCTCGCCAAGGCGTTGGCGGATAGGCTGGCCGAAGCGCTGGCCGAACGACTGCACGCCAGAGTGAGGCGAGAGTTCTGGGGCTACGCGGGTGATGAATCTCTCGACCAGCTCGCAATCATCAGGGAGCAGTATCAGGGGATCCGCCCCGCGCCCGGTTACCCGGCTTGTCCCGATCACACGGAGAAGCGGACCCTGTTCGACCTCCTCCGCGCGGAGGAACGAGCCGGTATCCGGCTGACCGAGTCGTTTGCGATGCTGCCTGCTGCATCGGTAAGCGGCTACTACTTCTGGCGACCGGAGGCCCGCTACTTCGGCCTGGGAAAGATCGGGAAGGACCAGATCGAGGACTACGCCCGGCGGAAGGGAATGAGCGTCGCTGAGGCGGAACGGTGGTTGGGGCCAAATTTGGGGTATGAGCGGTGACCGCTCTCCTGGATCTAATCGCAGACGGTCGCACTCACGTGTGCGACGGCGCCATGGGCACCATGCTTTATGCCCGGGGCGTCTTCCTCAACGTGTGTTACGACGAGCTGAACCTGAAGCAGCCGGATCTGGTGCGGGAGATTCATCGTGAGTATGTGCGCGCCGGAGCGGAGCTGATCGAGACCAACACGTTTGGCGCCAATCCCCTCAAGCTCGCAGGCTATGGTCTCGCGTCGGAGACCGAGAAGATCAACGAGGCTGCAGCGCGCCTGGCCCTCGAGGCCGCCACGGGCCGCGCCGTGGTCCTCGGTGCCATTGGACCGCTCGGCGTCAGAATCGAGCCGTTCGGCGAGCTGGCGGTCCATGAGGCTCAGGCGACTTTCGCCCGACAGGTAGACGGACTGCTGGCAGGCGGAGTCGAGGGCATCATACTCGAGACCTTCAGCGACGTGGAGGAGCTGCGGGCGGCTTTCAACGCGGTCCGCAGCAAGAGCAACATCCCGGTCTTCGCCCAGATGACGGTCGGGACCGACGGCAAGACCCATTACGGCACCGATCCGGTGGACTTCGGTCCGATCCTGCAGGCGATGGGTGCCGACGTGATCGGCGTCAACTGCTCGGTCGGACCTCACGGCGTGCTCGAGGCCGTGGAAAAGCTGGCGAAGGTGGTCACCGTGCCGATCTCCGCACAGCCCAATGCCGGCCTCCCTCGCGAGGTGGGGGACCGGAAGATCTACATGGCCTCCCCGGAATACCTGGCAGAGTACGCGCGCCGGATCGCCGAGGCAGGCGCACGATTCGTCGGAGGCTGCTGCGGAACGACTCCCGACCACATCAAGGCGGTTGTCGGGTTCGTGAAGAGCGTGTCGCCTCAGCACACCAGCGTCCGCGCGGCAACTCCGGCCCAGGCTAAGCCTCTCGAACCAATTCCGCTGGAACAGCGCTCGCACCTGGGTGGCAAACTCGCGCGGGGAGAATTCGTCACGACCGTGGAGATCGTTCCACCCAAGGGGGTAGACCCGGAACCGATGTTCCGCCAAGTGCGGGAATTAAAAGCCGTAGGGGTAGACGCGGTAAACGTACCCGATGGCCCCCGGGCCCAGAGCCGGATGGGCGCTCTGCTGTCAGCCCTGATGATTCAGCACGAAGTCGGGATGGAAGCCGTCGTCCATTACGCATGTAGAGATCGGAACCTCCTCGGCATGCTGTCGGATCTGCTGGGAGCTGCGGCGAGCGGGGTCCGCAACCTTCTCATCGTCACCGGCGACCCTCCGAAGATGGGCCCCTACCCGGACGCGACGGCTGTGTTCGACATCGACAGCATCGGGCTCACGAACCTGGTATCGCGGCTCAATCACGGCCTCGACCCGGGAGGAAACTCTCTGGGGGAACCGGCGCGGTTCGTGATTGGTGTCGGAGTGAATCCCGCAGCCGTGGATCTCGACCGTGAACTGCGGCGATTCGCGTGGAAGGTGGAGGCGGGGGCTGAATTCGCGGTGACTCAGCCGGTTTTTGACATCGACCAGCTCGACCGTTTCCTCACTCGGGTCGAGGCATTCCGAATCCCGATCATCGCGGGGATCTGGCCGCTCATCTCCCAGCGCAACGCGGAGTTCCTCGCCAACGAAGTTCCCGGAATCTCGATTCCGAATGGCATCCTGGAGCGGATGCGGAAGGCCAGCGTGAACGGTAAGGAGCAGGCGCTTCAGGAAGGAGTCATGATCGCCCGCGAGATGCTTTCCGCGGTCAAGGCCAGAGTGCAGGGAGCACAGGTATCCGCGCCGCTGGGACGGGTGCCGGTGGTGCTGGAGGTGGTGGGGAGGGATTGAGGGGATTTCAGATTGAAGATTTCAGATTGAAGATTTTGCGATCGAAGATGGTCCTCTTTCAAATCTGAAATCTGAAATCTTCAATCCTGAAATCCATTCAATCCCCTCATCCCGACACTTTCAGCCTATACCCAACACCCGGCTCCGTCAGCAGCAACCGCGGATGAGTCGGATCCGCCTCGAGCTTGTGCCGGAGTTGGGTCATGTAGACCCGCAGATAGTGGTTCTGGCCGATCGAGTTTATCCCCCAGACTTCCTTGAGCAGGTGCCGGTGTGTCACCACCTTCCCTGCGTGATGCACCAGGGTCTGGAGCAGCCGGTATTCCAGCGGCGTAAGGTGCACTTCCTCACTCCTCACGAAGACCTGACGCCGCGCCAAGTCCACCCGCAGATCTCCCTCCACAAACTCCGGCTCCTCTTTTCCCGAGGCGGCAAGAGTCGCGTGACGCAGGGCTACCCGCATCCGGGCCAGCAGCTCGCCGACCCCGAACGGCTTGGTCAGGTAGTCATCGGCACCGGCATCAAGGGCAGCCACCTTGTCCGCTTCCATGCCGCGCGCCGAGAGCACGATGATGGGCCGGGTTGACCATTCGCGAATGCGTCGGGTGAGATCGAGCCCATCCCCGTCGGGTAACCCCAGGTCCAGAAGGATGATGTCCGGATTGCGGCTGGCGGCTTGAGCGAGACCTTCGCGGGCCGTGGCGGCTTCAACCAGATGGTATTGCCCGTCATCGAGTGCCGCCCGGAGGAAGCGGCGCATCTGGGGCTCGTCCTCGATCAACAGGACCAACGGCTGCGGAACGGCCATGGTCGTGCCCCGTGGAGATTCAGACGGTTTCGGCGATGGCCTCCCTCGGCGGGAGGGTTGGAGGCGTCCCTTCGATAGGAAGCGTGAACCGAAATACCGCTCCCCCGCCTGGACGGTTCTCCGCCCAGATCCGCCCACCATGCGCCTGTACAATGCCGCGGCAAATGGTGAGCCCCAGCCCAACGCCGCCACCGGGTGGCGCGCCCACCGATCGATAGAACTTGTCAAAGATCCGCGCTTCTTCTCCTGGCGGCAATCCCGGTCCCCGGTCCGCTACATCGACGACAATCGTCTGGTTGTCTACCCGGGCGCTGATCGTGATGGGGCTGCCCGCCGGCGTGTACTTGACGGCGTTCTCCAGCAGATTGATCAGGACTTCTTCTATGAGGAGACCATCCAGCGGGACGAGGGGCAAGTCCGGCGGCAGTTGGACCTGTACCTCCCGCCCCTGCAGCCGCTCGTCGAGCCGGATGAGTGCCACGCCGATCGGCTCCTCCAGCGGCTGCCACTCCTTTTGCACCACGAGGGTCTGAGTTTCCACCCGGATCATATCGAGCAGGTTGCCGATCAGCCGGTTCATCCGCTGCGCCTCCTCGACGATGGTCTGCAGCAGATCTCTACGCACCTCATCGCGCATGGAACGGTCCTGGAGCAGACTGGTGGCCGATCCCGTGATCCCGGCCAGGGGCGTACGCAAGTCGTGCGACAGGGAGCTCAAGAGCGCGGTGCGGAGCCGTTCAGCCTCGATTTCCACCTGGCTCTGCTGGGTCTGCCGCTCCAGCGTCATCCGTTCCAGGGCAAGCGCGACTTGGTCCGCGAATGCCTCCAGGAGTTGGCGCTGAGCCGGCTCCTGAAAGCGCCGGGGATCTGACGGCATGACGCCGAGGACCCCGACCAGGTGGCCGCTGGCGCGTAAAGGCAGATACAGGGCCTTCGCGGCGGGGAGAGTATCGGTGCCGAGACCGGCCGACTGGTCTCGCTGAAACACCCATTGCGCCACACCGCGCTCCCGGTCATCCAGAGAGTAAGTAGGAGCCTGCCCTTCGGGCGGGGCCAGGCTTCCGGCCTGGTCCGGCAGTAAGAGCTGCACCGCTGCGCCGAAGCTGGCGCCGATCTGGCGACGAACGACATCCACCAGCTGGGAGCGATCTCTGGCGGTCGCGAGCTCCCGGCTCATCGCGTACAGGGCTGCGGTCCTGCTCTCCCGCTCCCGGGCGAACGCGGCCTGTTCCCTTACCCGTACCGTCAGCCCGCTGATCACCAGAGAAATGAGCAGCATGACGCCAAAGGTGGAGACGAACTGCAGATCGGAGACTGCGAAAGTCAAATAGGGGGGAACGAAGAAGAAATCGAACAAGGCGATGCTCACGAACACCGCCGCAAGCGCCGGCCCGCGGCCGGAGCGGCTCGACACGACCACTGTGCCGAGCAGATAGATCATCGCGATATCGGTGACCGTGAAGTGGCGGAATGCGGCCCATCCGGCCAGCGAGCATAGCGTGACCACCAGCGCCGCCCACAGATACTCCTTGAGTGGCGACACGCGTGAGGGGGACGGAGGCCGCCGCGGCACATCCCCTTCGACCTCGCCACTGATGACGTACACATCCACATCTCCACTGCCCCGGACCAGCTTGTCGAGCAGCGAGCCTCGAACCTTGTCCCGCCACCGCGGGTGGGTCGGCTTGCCGACGATGATGCGAGTGACGTTGTGCTCGCGGGCGTAGGCCAGGATCTCATCGGCCGTGTCCTGTCCCTGCAGGGTGGCGACCCGGGCCTCGAGCTCTTCGGCCAGTCGCAGGTTTTCGACCAGGGCTTCCCGGTCCGTCGCGGACAGGCTGATCGCCGGGTTCTCGACGTACACCACAACCCATTCACAGGCCAGACGCGACGCCATCCGGTGCCCGGCCCGGATCAGCCGGGCGCTGGCAGGGTTGGGTCCCACCGAGACCAGCAAGCGGTCGCCGGCGGGCCAGATCTCCCGGATGCCCTGCTCCCGCATGTACCCGCGCATCTGAGCGTCCACCCGCTCCGCCACACGGCGGAGCGCCAGCTCGCGGAGCGCGATGAGATTTCCCTTGCGGAAGAACTCTTCCCGAGCCCGCTGAGCCTGCTCGGGGAAGTAGACCTTGCCCTGCTCCAGACGACGCAGCAGATCGTCGGGGGTCAGGTCCGCCAGCTCCACCTCGTCGGCGGCGTCGAACACCGCATCCGGGACGGTCTCCCGGACCTGGATTCCGGTGATCTGGGCGACCACGTCGTTCAGGCTCTCGAGGTGCTGGACGTTCAGGGTGGTGTAGACCGAGATGCCGGCGTCGAGCAGCTCCTCGACGTCCTGCCACCGCCGTGTGTGGCGAGAGTCCGGTGCATTGGTGTGGGCCAGCTCGTCGACCAGCAGAATGGCGGGACGCCGGGCGAGTGCGGCATCAAGGTCGAACTCATGCAGGGTGACCCCGCGGTACTCCACCTGGCGGCGGGGCAGGACTTCGAGACCGGGGAGGAGGGCCTCGGTTTCCACGCGCCGGTGGGTCTCGACGATCCCGACCACGACATCCACGCCTTCGGCCCGCTTGACCCGGGCCTCCTCCAGCATGGCAAAAGTCTTCCCGACGCCGGGATTGGCGCCGAAGAAGACCTTGAGTTTGCCACGTTTCGCCCGCGCCTCCGCGTCCCTGAACCTGGGCGAGGAGGAGATCGGGGTCCGGACGGCGATCGTTCATCACCTCATGGTGTCGCGGTCAGGCTGTCCAGCGCAAGGTTGAGCCGGAGGACGTTCACTCGCGCCTCACCCAGGAAACCCAGCTGTCGCCCCTCGGTGTACTGCGCCACCAGGTCACGGACCTGGTCCGCTGACAGCGAGCGGGCCTGAGCCACCCGGTTCACCTGGTAGGCTGCCGCGGCCGGCGTGATGTGCGGATCCAGCCCGCTCCCCGAGCCGGTGACCAGGTCGATCGGCACCGGGCCCGTAGCACTGGGATCAGCCGCACGGAGCGTGGCAACCCGATCCTTGATCGCATCGGTAAGCGCGGGGTTCATCGGTCCGAGATTCGACGCTCCGGATGCCGCACCGTTGTACGCCGGACTGGTTCCGGACGCCCGGCTCCAGAAGTACTTCGGATCGTCGAACGGCTGGCCGATCAACGCCGAGCCGACCGGCTTGCCGTCTCGCGGAATGAGGCTTCCCTCCGCCTGACGCCGAAAGGCCAGGTGAGCAATGCCAGTGACCACGGCCGGGTAAATGGCACCGGTCAGGATGGTGAGCAGTGCCAGGGATAACAGCGCGGGGCGAAGTTCCGAACGCATAGGGTGCTCCACTCAGGCCAGGTGCAAAGCCACGAGAATCATGTCGACGAGCTTGATCCCGGGGAAAGGCAGCAGCACGCCGCCTACCCCGTAGATCAGCAGGTTGTTGCGCAACAGCGCGGCCGCGCCGATCGGACGGTACCGGATCCCCCGCAAGGCGAGCGGGATCAGCGCGATGATGATCAGGGCGTTGAAGATCACCGCCGAGAGAATCGCGCTGTGAGGCGTGGCCAGGTGCATGATGTTCAAGGCACCAAGGGCGGGATAGGTGGTCGCGAACGCCGCCGGAATGATCGCGAAGTACTTCGCCACGTCATTGGCGATGCTGAACGTGGTGAGGGCGCCACGGGTAATCAGCATCTGTTTCCCGGTCTCCACGATCTCGATCAGCTTGGTCGGATTGGAGTCGAGGTCGACCATGTTGCCGGCTTCCTTGGCCGCCTGGGTGCCGCTGTTCATCGCCACGGCCACGTCGGCCTGGGCCAGGGCAGGAGCGTCGTTGGTTCCGTCTCCCGTCATCGCCACCAGCCTGCCGCCCGCCTGGTGTTTCCGGATCAGCTCGAGCTTGGCCTCCGGGGTCGCCTGAGCCAGGAAGTCGTCCACCCCGGCCTCGGCCGCGATCGCGGCGGCGGTGAGCGGGTTGTCACCGGTGATCATGACCGTCTTGATGCCCATCTGCCGCAGCTCGGCGAACCGCTCTTTGATACCACCTTTCACGATGTCCTTGAGCTGGATCGCGCCCAGCACCCGAGCTCCCTCCGCCACCACGAGGGGCGTGCTGCCCTGCCGGGCGATTCCCTCCACCGCGGTCTGCACATCGGCCGGCAGCTGGCCGCCAGCGTTCTTGACCCAGGCCTCGACCGCGTCGGCTGCGCCCTTGCGGATCTGGCGGCCGTCCAGGTCCACGCCACTCATCCGGGTCTGGGCAGTGAACGCGACGAAATGCGCCCCCAAGGCCTGTACGTCCCGCTCCCGCAGGCCGAACTTCTCCTTCGCCAGCACGACAATACTGCGACCCTCGGGAGTCTCGTCCGCCAGCGAAGCCAGCTGCGCCGCGTCGGCCAGGGTCTCGGGCGACACGCCGGTCGCGGGCATGAAGGCGACCGCCTGCCGGTTGCCCAGCGTGATGGTCCCGGTCTTGTCGAGCAGCAGGACATCCACGTCTCCCGCAGCTTCGACCGCCCGGCCCGACATGGCGATCACGTTCTTCTGGA
Source organism: uncultured Gemmatimonadales bacterium (assembly GCA_963821525.1). Lineage (GTDB taxonomy): Bacteria > Gemmatimonadota > Gemmatimonadetes > Gemmatimonadales > GWC2-71-9 > DATBGE01. Next base: position 1,000,223 of record CAWGED010000019.1, read on the forward strand.
TCATGCGGTCCATCCCAGCGATACCGATCGCCGAGAGCAGACCGCCGATGGTGGTGGGGATCAGACACACCAGAAGGGCGGTCAGTACCGTCATCGTCACCGGTGTGCCCTGTCCGGCGGCCTGCACGCTGTAGACCGAGAACGGCAAGAGCGTCACGGTGGTGAGCAGAAAGATGATGGTGAGGCCCGCCAGGAGAATCTCGAGCGCGATTTCGTTCGGGGTCTTCCGCCGCTTGGCCGCTTCGATCAGTCCGATGATGCGGTCGAGGAACGACTCGCCCGGATTGGCCGTGATGCGCACCACAATCCAATCGGAGAGAACCCGGGTACCGCCGGTCACCGAGCTGCGGTCTCCCCCGCTCTCCCGGATCACCGGGGCGCTTTCCCCGGTTACGGCACTTTCGTCCACCGAGGCAACTCCCTCGATGATCTCACCGTCTCCCGGAATCAGCTGGCTGGCATGCACCAATACGATGTCTCCGGCGCGCAAACTGCTCGCCGCAACGTTCTCGAAATCGAGGTGGTCGCCTCGGCTTTCTGAGCTTCTTGGCAAGGATGTCACGTCGTGCCTTGCGTAGCGTATCCGCCTGCGCCTTGCCTCGACCTTCCGCCATCGCCTCGGCGAAGTTGGCGAACAACACGGTGAACCACAGCCAGATCGAGACCCCGAGAATGAACCATGGGTTCTCCGGGAGGCGGCCGCTGAAGGCGAGAACGGCCAGGATGCTGGTGAGCAAGCTGCCCACCTCCACCACGAACATGACCGGATTCCGGACGACGTGTCGTGGATTCAGCTTTCGGAACGCGTCCAGAACCGCGCGCCGAACGATCGGGCCGTAGAACAGTGGCTTGGCCTTGCTCTGGGTGGACATTGGTTCCCTACCTCGCGTGGATCATCAGGTGTTCGACGATCGGACCCAGGGCGAGTCCGGGCAGGTGCGTGAGCGCGCCCACCAGGACTACCGTGCCGACCAACAGCAGCACGAAGAGAATGGTGTGGGTCGGGAAGGTCCCGACGGACTCCGGCACCCGCTTCTTCGCGGCCAGTGAGCCGGCGACGGCCAGGGCTGGGATGGCGCACCAGAACCGGCTGAACAGCATTGCGATGCCCCCGACGATGGTGTAGAACGGGTTGGTGGCGGTGAGACCACCGAATGCGCTGCCGTTGTTGTTACTCATCGAAGAGAAGCCGTACAGCATCTCGGTGAATCCGTGGGGTCCCGGATTCAGGACGCCGGACCTGCCCGCCGCCGTCGTGACCGCCAGAGCAGTGCCCACCAATGCCAGCATGTTGGGGACGAGGATCGCGACCGAGGCCATCTTCATCTCGAAGGCCTCGATCTTCTTGCCGAGGTACTCCGGCGTGCGCCCTACCATGAGGCCGGCGATGAACACCGTGACGATCGCGAAGAGCAGCATTCCATAAAGGCCGGATCCGACACCGCCGTAGATGATCTCGCCCAGCTGCATCAGCCAGAGCGGCACCAGCCCGCCCAGCGGCATGAACGAGTCGTGCATGGAGTTGACCGAGCCGTTGGAGGCCGCCGTGGTGGCCGTGGCCCAGAGTGCGGAGTTCACCACGCCGAACCGGACCTCCTTGCCCTCCATATTGCCGCCAGCCTGGCTAACGCTCGCGTGCTGGTCGACGACTTCGGCGGCAATCAGCGGATTGCCAGCCTGTTCGGTGAGAACGCAGGGGAGCAGTAACCCCACGAACACGATCGTCATCGCCGCCAGCACGGCCCACCCTTGTCGGGTGTCCTTCACCATTCGGCCGAAGGTGTAGCAGAGCGCCGCAGGGATCACGAGGATCGCGAGCAGCTCGAGGAAGTTGGAGAGCGGGGTCGGGTTCTCGAACGGATGGGCCGAGTTGATGTTGAAGAACCCACCGCCGTTGGTGCCCAGCTGCTTGATCGCTATCTGCGAGGCGGCCGGGCCCACCGCGATGGTCTGGGTGGTCACCCGCGCGGTATCGGGACCGAACGGCTGCAGCAGGGGAACCGTCTGGTAGGCTCCGAAGGTCTGCACGACACCCTGTGACACGAGGGCCAATGCGAGCACGAAGGAAAGCGGCAGCAGGATGTAGAGCGTGCTGCGGGTGAGGTCAACCCAGAAGCTGCCGATGGTGCGCGTGGAGTGGCGTGACAGGCCGCGGATCAGCGCGATCAGCACTGCCATCCCCGCCGCCGCGGAAACGAAGTTCTGCACGGTGAGCGCCAGCATCTGCGACAGGTAGCTCATCGTCATTTCGCCGCCGTACGCCTGCCAGTTGGTGTTGGTGGCGAAACTGGTGGCGGTATTGAACGCGATTGTAGGCGAAACCGCGGCCATGTGCGCCGGGTTGAGCGGCAGCACGGCCTGAGCCCGGAGCAGCAGGTAGACCGCCAGGGTACTGAGAAGGCTGAACAGCAGGAAACTCCAGGCGTACCGCTTCCAGTCCATCTCGTCGTCGGGACTGACCCCCATCACCCGGTAACACAACCGTTCGACCGGTCCCAGGAGCCGGCCGAGCCACGTCGGTTCACCCGTATAGACCTTCGCCATGAAGGTGCCGAGGGGCTTCGCGAGGCCCAGCAACACGACCATGTACAGGCCGAGCTGGAGCCAGCCGTTGGTGGTCATTCGAACAGCTCCGGCTTGAGAAGCGCCGCGAAGAGATAGATGAGCAGCGCGATGGCGATGACCAGACCAACCCAGGTGAGCGTGGTCATGACAGATTCCTCACAGCTTTTGACAGAGCCGGACAAACCCCCAGCTCAGGCCGAAGAAAATGACCACCAACAGCACCAGTAACCCGTCGAGCATAGAGGCCCCAGGTTCGTGAACGGCTGCTAGCTTAGGACAAGTCGCCTCAGGACGGGGTAAAAACTGGCGCGGCCGGCATCAGGATTTCGTAAGAATCTTCCGCCTTTGCCACTAGGAACCGGGCGGTAGCGCGATATCTTCCTCCGCCAGAAGCCCTTGCCCCTGCCCAACCGGACCATGACCGAGATCGTGACCACCTCCCCACTGAGCCAATTGAGCGAAGAGGAGCAGCTCTTCCGCTCGACCGTTCGAGAGTTCGCGGAAACCGAGATCAGGCCTCACGTAGCCGAGATGGATGAGGCCGGCACCTTCCGGCCCGACCTGATCGCCAAACTCTTCGAATTGGGTTTGATGGGTGTCGAAATACCGGAACAGTGGGGAGGGGCCGGGGGCAACATCTTCCTCGCTGCCATCGCCATCGAGGAACTGGCGCGGGTGGATGCGTCCGCCGCGATCTACGTGGATGTGCACAACACGCTGGTCAACAATGCGATGCTCCGCTGGGCCAACGACGAGCAGAAGAGCCGCTATTTCCCCCGGCTGACCTCTAGCCTGCTCGGCGCATTTGCCCTCTCGGAACCGGCCAGCGGCAGTGATGCGTTCGCGCTCGAGACCCGCGCCGAAGACAAGGGAACCCACTGGGAGCTGACCGGACGAAAATTCTGGATCACCAATGGTGGAGAGGCTGGCTTCTTCCTGGTGTTCGCCAATGGTGACTTCAGCAAGGGATACAAGGGCATTACCGGGTTCATCGTCGAGCGGGAGTTCCCCGGATTCAGTGTCGGCAAGAAGGAAAACAAACTCGGCATTCGGGCCTCCAGCACCACCGAGTTGATCCTGGAGAACTGCAAGGTCCCCAAGGAGAACGTGCTGGGACCGGTGGGCCGGGGGTACAAGATCGCAATCGAGACTCTTAACGAAGGTCGGATTGGGATCGGGGCTCAGATGATTGGTGTGGCGCAGGGCGCACTCGAGGCCGCCATCCAGTACGTGAAGGAGCGGAAACAGTTTGGAAAGGCCGTCGCCGAATTCCAGGGCGTGCAGTTTCAGCTGGCCCAGATGGCGACCGAGCTCGAGGCGGCCCGACTGCTGGTCTATAACACCGCCCGCCTGAAGGACAGCGGTCAGCCGTTCCTGCGCGAGGCGGCGATGGCCAAGCTCTTCAGTTCCCAGGTGGCGGACCGAATCACGTCTCAATGCCTGGAGCTGTTCGGCGGATACGGCTATTCGAAGGAATATCCCGCCGAGAAGTACTACCGGGATGCCAAGATTGGCACGATCTACGAGGGAACCAGCAACATGCAGCTGCAGACCATCGCCAAGCTGCTTTTGAAGGAGCCCTAGGAGGCCGCGTGAAGCTGACGGCACAAAGGCAGTAGAAACCTGCCGCTTTGACGTTCCCGTCTGCAACGTTATCCGGCAACGGAACACCCTTTGCTCTTCATTTTGACGCCGGAAGGGCCCCGGCAGGGATGAGGCATCAAGCGAAGTCATGACAAGGGGTTGCGGGGAGGCGTTCTCCCCTCGATCTTACCTGCCCCGCTTGTTGGTCCTCATCCGCAGGGCAAGACAAGCCAAATACAAGAAGTTCCCATACTTGAGGGCGCCAGATTGCCGCTTGGCCGAGGGATTCGCCGCATCGCAACCGCCGCCGCGCTGCTTAGCGCCGGGGCGTTTGTTGTGCCGGCCCACGGCCAGGAGATCGCAGAGGGCCTTCAGCTTCAGCTTCGACGCTGGTATCGCCAGGCTTCGCGTTCCGCGCCCGGTACCTGGGGCATCGCGGTAGCCGATCAGCAGGGCAACCTGCTCTGGAGTGTCAATCCAGATAAGGCCATGATCCCGGCTTCCACGGTCAAGCTCCTGACGACCGGATTTGCCCGGACCATCCTGGGCGGTGATGCCCGGCGCTCGACCCGAGTGGTGGGACTGGGACGGGTGGACGAGGGCACCGGCGAGTGGATGGGCAAGTGGGCTCTCGAGCTGAATGGCGATCCGACACTGGAAAGTCCTTCGGGCGGTGGCCCCCGACTCGACGACCTCGCGGAGCAGCTCGCAGCCCAGGGCATCCGACGTCTCCGGGGCCCCATGGAAGTGGTGAGCGCGGATGGTCCTGCCGAAGCGCTCTATCCCTCTGCTTGGCGTGCGGCAAACCGGGGCAGCATCTACGCTCCGCTGGTCGGGTCGCTGACCCTGCACGAGAACGTCGTCTGGATTCACGTGAAGCCGGGGTCCAAGTCGGGCCGCCGCGCCGTACTGGTCGAGACGTCGCCGGCAGGCCTCGAGGCCCTGGTCGACGTCCACGCCAGCACCGTGGCCGGCTATCGCTCTCGGCTCTCGATCCGGCGCATGGCCGACGGGGGCTACCTGATCAACGGTTCGATCGGGGTCAACGCGTCGGTTCGCCGGCTGGTCACTGTTGCGTCGGATCCCAAGGCTATTCTGGCCGCGGCGTGGGCCCGCGCACTCCAGGACGCGGGGATCGAATGGGACCGGAGCCCGAACCCGATTACGGTCGAGGGCGACGCAACCGACGTCCTTGCCGAAGTGACCTCGGCGACGTTCGACTCAATCGCATCCGAAGTGAACCGCCGGAGTCTCAACATCGGTGCCGAGCTGTTGCTCCAGTGGGCAGGTGGCCGGGACCACGCGCCCGAGTTGCTCACTGAGCACGTGCAACAGGTGGCCGGCGTGGACGGCGGCGTGCACCTGGTGGACGGGAGCGGCATGTCCCACGAAGATCGGGTCACGCCGGCCACGTTCATCTACTACATGGCCAACTTCCTCTCGACCCCGGCGGGGCGGAACTTCCCCTACCTGTTGCCGGCGAATGGCGAAGGCACGCTGACGAGGCTCGCGGGCGGGCTGCCTGCCGCTGGCGTCGTCCACGCCAAGACCGGTACGCTGAGCGGTGTCTCCACTCTGGTTGGATATCTGGGACAGAAAGACGGGATGTATCTCGTCTCCCTGATGTACAACGGCCCCCGTTCCAAGACCGCGAAGCGCCAGCAGTGGCAGGCGTTCCGGCTCCTCGGCGCGAATGGCGTAACCATCCCCTCGGAAGTCAACGACGAGCCGGATCAGGACACGCCGGGCGCCGCTGCAGATGAAATTGGGGGAGAGCCGGAGAACTGAGCCTACCGGATTAGCAGACCCGCCAAAGCCGCAGCGAGCATGATCAGTGGATCGGGGACTTTTCTGATCCAGACCGCAGTAGCCAACGCCGCAAGAGCAATTACCACCGTCGGAACATCAATCAGAGCGCCGCGAGCCAGCACCACGACCGATCCCGCAATCGCGCCGGTCGCCGCGGCGGTTATGCCCGCGACGAAGGCGGCGAGGGCCGGTCGCTTGGCGTACTTCTGGAAATAGGGCGCGGGAAGAACGGTCAGCAGAAAACAGGGGAGAAATGTGGCCCCGGCTGCGACCACGGCGCCGGCAAACCCGGCCACGAGGTACCCGATGAATCCGGTGGTGATCACTACCGGGCCAGGCGTTATGAAAGCAACCGCGACCGCATCGATGAACTGCTGCTCTGTGAGCCAGCCGTGCTGGAGGACTACTCCGCCGTGGAGGAAGGGCACGATTGCGAGGCCGCTGCCAAAAACGAACGAACCGGCGTAGGCGAAGAAGGCCGCGATCTGCAGGAGGAGCCCCGCCTCGGCGGCTGTGCCCGTTCTCCGCAGCCAGGCCGGCGGGACTCGCCAGAGCCAGGTAGCGAATCCTCCCAGCAGGATGAGAGCGACCAGCTCCCTGCCGGTTACAATCGTGGCAACCGCCACCAGCAGGTAGATGCCCCAGAGCAAGATGTCCCGTCCGATTGTCTTGCGGGTGAGAACCCAGGCGCTGCGGCTGATCAGGCCAATCACCGCTGCGGCAACGCCGTAGAAAACGGCCTGCATCCAGGGCAAGCCTTGGTACAGGGTATAAGCCCATCCCAGTGCTAGAACCATGAGGAAGCTGGGAAGCACGAAGCTCAGCCCGGCCAGTGTGGCACCGGCTATTCCCCCCCGCACATACCCGATGTAGAAGCAGAGTTGTGCCGCGAGCGGTCCCGGAGAGAGCTGGGCCAGCGCGATCCCTTCCCGGTACTCCTCCTCGGAAATCCACCCGCGCTGTTCTACCAGGTCTCGATGCATGGCGCCGACCAGGGCAATCGGTCCGCCGAATCCCAGAGCGCCGAGGCGGAGGAAGTACCATCCGAGACCACGAGTGATCCCGGGCGCGGCTACGACCGCGCTCATGCGGCAAACTCGATACTTCGGCCCGCTCCCCCGGCGACTGCCCGCTGGTAAACCAGTGCGGCAGCCGCCACATCCTGCACCGCGACGCCGGTGCTGTCGAAGATGAAGACCTGATCCTCGCTGGTCCGGCCGGGCTTGCGGCCCGCCACCAGATCCGGCAATTCCGCGTAGACCTGGGAGACGGTCATGAATCCGCCCGCAACGGCATGGAAGAGATCACCGATCCGAACCGCTTGTTCGAGGAGATCGGGCACGACGAGGGCCTCAGCCATGAGGGCAGGGTCAACCTCGATCTTCTCGCCGTTGTCCGCCCCCACCGCAGCGACGAAGGTCCCGGCGTTGACATCTCCCTGACGAATCAGCGGCGTTTTGGATGGAGTACAGGTGATGCAGATCTGACTCACCGACAGGGCAGATCGCAGATCCGATACCGCGCTGATCTCGATACCGAGCTCGACCCCAAGCTCGCCAGCGAGCTTTTCAGCTCGCAGCGGCTCTAGATCGTAGGCGTAAACCCGCTCGAGCGGCCGAACCAGGTTGAGCGCCCGGATCTGCGCCCGGCTTTGGGCGCCGCAACCGACGATGGTCGCGACTCGCGCGCCTTCCCTTGCCAGGAATCGCGCCGCAACTGCCGTGGCAGCAGCCGTACGCAGAGCGGTTATGGCGGTGGAGTCGAACACCCCGAGCGGCTCCCCCTGTTCTGCGTCGCACAGGATAACGAGCCCCTGAATCGTCGGTCGGCCCCGTGCCGGGTTGCCGGGGAAATTCGCGTTGAGCTTGCCGGCCATGTAGCCACCCATTCCCGCTGCCTTGAAGTGGAACCCCCCGCTTGAAGCATGCAGGGCGCTCACCACGGGCCCCAGGAGTTCTCCGCGAGCCATTGCGAGGAAGCTGCCCTGCACCGCCTCGATGCAGTCGGCGAGCGGAAGCAGCTGCTCGACCTCACTGCGGGAAAGCAGCAGCGTGCCCATCAGGCGGGCGCCGGGACGCGCTGCGGATTCCAGCTGTGAGTCTCACCTCTGACATAGCAGCACCAGGAATACAGCGCGTCGTAGAGCACGAAGCCGTGACGCAGCTGCTCGTGGTCATCCCGGAAATTGTGGGACAGGCCGAGGGAGATCGCGAGAAGCCCAGCGCACTGCGGGGCGAGGTCGGGCCGTGCGGTATCGGCGCCGCGGACGATGACAGCCAGCTCGCCTAATGCTGGATCGTCCAGCCGGTATTTCTTGAGAAACGTGTCGAAGCTGCACAGCGGCCCGTCGTGACTCAGCTCAACGCCCTCGACGTCGTACGGCGTTGCAGCCTGCTTCTGCGCTTCCGCCAGCACTTCTCCCGGCGGCACGAAGATGAACTCGGGGGATGAATCGATGAATCGAGCGATGAGCCAGGGGCAGGCAATCCGGTCGATCTTGGGTCGTTCACGGGTGATCCAGCGCATGGGACCTCCTTGGGGCCGGCAGATTGTGGCCCCCGATGCCGAGGTGGTACATTTGTATCCATGAATGATTCAGTTGAATCATCCCGTCCGCAAGGGCACCCCCACTGGCTGCTGCTCATACATCAACTGCCGCCCCGACCCCATTATCTGCGGGTGAAGGTGCGCCGCCGGCTGGCCCGGCTGGGAGCCCGGCCGCTCAAGAACACGGTGTATGCCCTGCCCTGGAGCGAAGAGGCGATCGAGGACTTCCAGTGGCTCAGACGAGAAATCGAGGCGGACGGAGGAGAAGCGGTGATCTGCGAAGCGTCCCTCCTCGAGGGTCTGAGCGATGCCGCCCTGGACGGCCGGTTCCCAACGGGTCGCCAGGCAACGCGTCAACCGGCCGCGATCCGGGTCCGGCCCGACCTGTCGAAGGGCCGGGTCTGGGTCACCAGGAAGGACGTCCACGTCGATCGCATTGCCAGCGCCTGGCTAATCCAGCGGTTCATCGACCCCAAGGCCCGTTTCAAATTCGTCCCCCCGCAGGGCTACACACCTAGGAAGAACGAACTCCGCTTCGATATGTTCGAGGCGGAATTCACCCACGAGGGCGATCACTGCAGCTTCGAAACCCTGGTCCATCGCTTCGGACTCAAGGATCCCGCCCTGCGTGCTCTGGGAGAAATGGTCCACGACATCGACTGTAAGGATAGGAAGTTCCGCCGCGCCGAAACGACAGGACTACAGCGCCTGATTCAGGGCATCGTGGCGGCGAACGGGAAGGATACCGCGCGATTGCGCCAGGGCACCGTCATTCTGGATAGTTTCTACGACGCCTTCGCCTCGCGACGGAAGTGAAGATCGTTTGCAGGTTCCTGCTGCTGCTCGCCCTGGTTTCCGGAGTGGTGCGACCGGTAGTGGCCCAGGTTGCCGGGGACGGGGCAACGCTGCGCGTCGAACGCGTTGTCTCGACTATCACGCTCGACGGCCACCTCGACGAACCTGACTGGCTTGCGAGCGATTCGATCACCGACTTCCGGCAGCAAGAGCCCGAGGAGGGTGCGCCCGCGAGCGAGCGGACGGTGCTTCGTGTCCTGCGTGACGACAAGGCTTTCTATTTCGGGATCCACGCCTACGACCGTGAGCCTTCCCGGATTCGGGCGCGTCAGATTCGCCGGGATGCAGACCTGGAGGATGATGACTTCGTCAAGATCCTGATCGACAGTTTCCACGACCGGCGGGGGGCCTTCGTCTTCGGGACCAATCCCAACGCGTTGATCTGGGATGCCCAGCTCGTCGGTTTCGAAGAGCCCAATGTCGACTGGAATGGAATCTGGACGGTCGCGACCAGCCGGGATTCAGATGGCTGGACGGCGGAATTCCGAATACCGTTGCGCACGCTCCGGTTTCACGCTGGAAACGACGGCGTGTTCGGGTTCAATGTGGAGCGCTTTATCCGGCGACGGAACGAGACAACGTTTTGGCGATCCTGGGGGCGAACCCAGGGATTCTACAATCTGATCGAGGCCGGTACGCTGACCGGGTTCGGCGAGGTGCATCGCGGACGAGATCTCGAGCTCCGGCCGTACCTGCTCGGGCAGGCCATCGCCACGGAACGCGTCATCACCGGGACTGGCACCGACAGTGTGGTCGAGGCCAGCGACCGCGATGCCAAGGCAGGGGTGGATGCCAAGCTTGGCATTTCGCCGACCCTCACGGCGGACCTCACGATCAACACGGACTTTGCGCAGGTCGAAGCGGACCGGCAGATCATCAACCTGACCCGCTTCCCGGTCTTCTTCCCCGAAAAGCGGGAGTTCTTCCTCGAATCCAGCGGCACCTTCGACTTTGCACGGCAGCCCATCCTGACGCCGTTTTACTCCCGGCAGATCGGCTTGAAGGACGGAGAACCTGTTCCAATTCTCGCGGGTGCGCGTCTTACCGGACGGGCCGGCCCATGGACTCTGGGCCTGCTTGCGGCTCGGACTGGCGGGGAGGATGATGCCAACGACGCCGTCTTCCGTCTCAAGCATGACTTTCTCGACCGCGCATACATCGGGGGCATCGCGACTCTCCGGACGGGCCCCGGCGTCTCCGGCACAGAGGCCAGCGGTGGCCTCGACATCGACCTCCCCCTGGTGGTGCACGGTCAGAACGTCGAGCCATCATTCTGGATCACCGGCACCAGTACTCCAGGAATCCCCGGCGTGCCATTGGCCTGGCGTGCAGCTACAGATTACCCCAACGACCTCTTCGACATCTTCGCCTCGTTGTGGCGCGTGCAGGCGGGATACACACCAACCCTGGGATTCGTTCGTCGCACCGGTATCAAAGAAACGACCGGGCACATCGACTTCACGCCCAGGCCAGGGGTCCTCGGCATTCGCCAGCTCGATTTCGCAGTTCCGGACTGGGACATCATCGCCAACGAACAGGGCAGCCTCACCCGAAGCAGCGACTGGCAGACGGCTGAAATCGAATTGCGCCCGCTCGGGGTGCTCTTTCAGTCCGGCGACCAGTTCGAAATCAATATTCAGCGATTTCTCGACGCGCCGACCGATTCGTTCGACATCTTTCCCGGCGTCATGATTCCCCCGGGGCGTTACTGGTACACCCGCGGCGAGGTGAACTTCTCGACCTCTCGCGGGCGCCCGTTAAACCTGGATGCTCTCTACAGCTGGGGAGATTTCTACACCGGTACCAACCAGGAGCTGAGCTTCGACGCCACCTGGCGCTTTGGCGGCCACCTGATCCTCGGCGCAGACCTGACTCGCGACGCGGTCCGGTTGCCCGAGGGCGATTTCAAGGCGATCCAGACGGGAGGACGGGCCCAGTACGCATTCAATCCCCAGACCGATCTCCTGCTCTTTGTGCAGCACAACAACGAGGACCAGCGGGTGGATTTCCAACTGCGCTTCCACTGGATTCCGACTATCGGCGACGATTTCTACGTGGTCTGGACCTCCGGCTACACCACCGATCCGGCAGCCGAGCATCACTTCCCCGATAGCCAGGCGCTGCGCGATCCGCTCAGCGGATCATTCACCATCAAGGCGGTTCACCGCCTGGAGTTATAACAATGCATTCAGCTCGACACTTTCTCGCCGTCCTGGCCCTCTGCGCGCTCGCGACGATTCCCTTGCAGGGTCAAACCCCGGATTCGGTCCGGTGGACGACTCTCGGCGCCGTCCTTGGCGCAAAGGCGGTAGCTCAGCCAGGAGTGCACCGGTTCAATTTTCCTCGCAGCGATCTGACCGTCAGGATGGGCGACGTCACGATCGCACCGGCTCTGGCCCTGACATCCTGGGCGGCATTTACCGATGACACGAGCTCAACCACAGTCATGGGAGATCTGGTTGTCATCGCTCCGGAACTCCCTGCCCTGCTGGCGGCACTAGCTTCGGCCGGGATCGCTGTTACGGCAGTGCACAACCATCTGGTAGGTGAAGATCCCCGGGTGATGTACGTGCACTATCACGGGCATGGCGCGAGCAAGGAGCTGGCCGCTGGGCTGGCACACGCCCTCGCCGTTACGGCCACACCACGGCCTGCAGCGGCGCGCCCGTCCATGCCAGTAACGATCGATACCGCCCGAATCCATGCCGCACTGCAGAGCGAACCGAAGGGCAACGGTACGATCGCCTCCGTCGGAATGCCGCTGTTGAAATCGGAAATTGTGATGGACGGTCGGGTGGTTCCGGTGACCTTCGGACTCACCAGCCCGATCAACTTCCAGCAGGTGAGCGAGCAGCGCTGGCTGGCAACCGGGGACTTCGCGGTGACCAGTGCGCAGGTTCAGCCCATCGTGAGAGCGCTCATCGAGGCGGGAATTACCCCCACGGCGATTCACAGCCACCTGCTTGGGGAAACGCCCACGGTGTATTTCATCCACTTCTGGGCCGACGGAACTCCGACGAAAGTCCTGAGCGGACTGAGTGCCGCGGTGACGGCCGCCGGACGGTAACGACTCACAGCATCAGGTGAGCGAGCTCCTTTCCCTCCGGCGCAGCTGAAGAGGATCCCATCGGCTCCAGCGTCAGCGCCGCTCCCATCACCTGTCCGCCGCTCGGCGGCATCGGCAGGGTGAGAAACGCCGGGGTGCGTTCCCCGGTCTTCACCTCGACGCCACGAACCATTCCGGTTTCGGTGATGAACCAGAACTGGCACATCTGTCCCGGTTGCGGCGCGGGAAGGCCGTAGACCACGACATTCCAGCGGTGGGTGCGCTCATCGGCAAAGATGACCATGCCACCCTCCTGCGCTCCCATGCGGATGCTGGCGTGCCGGACCAGGCTGGCCGTGCGCATGATCTCCAGAGTGTCGCGCGCCATCTCGAGCTGATGGGAGAGGTTAGCCCTGGCCTCCTCGGTAGTTCGCTCTGCGGACCGAACCCGCGATGTGGCCCAAGTCCAGGCGCCGACAGCGAGAACCAGCGAGGCGGCCGCCGCCAGAAGGGGGGCAAAGCTCCTCCGAGGCCTGATACCTAGCGCGGACTCGACCAGGCGTCGCTTCAGCTCCGGCCGCGGCGTCACCGGCGTGGTCCCCAGCGGAAGCCAGGCCAGTTCCTGTTCGATCTGGTGAATCGCCTCGCGGCAATCCTCGCAACCCTCCAGGTGAGCGCGGAAGGTCGATTCCTCTTCCGCTTCCAGGCTTCGGACGACGAAGGATGTCCGATGCTCCACGAACCAATCATGCGCGCTCATACGACCCAGTCTTTGATGGATGCCAGAGATACCCGCAGCTTATCGAACGCCAGACGCAGGCGCGTCTTGACTGTGCCCAGTGGAATGCCGAGCCGTGCGGCGATTTCGGAATGCGTGAGACCTTCGAAATAGGCCAGCTGGACAACGGCGGCTTGTTCTTCGGTGAGCCCCCGAAGGGCCTGGTGAACCGATTCGTGGACGTGCCAGCCCGGCATCGCGGCTTCATTCGGCTCGACCGGCCGGGTCCAGCCCTCACCCGCCTCTCCAAACGCGCGGTAGCGCTCGATCTTCCCGACCTGACGCTTCCGCCGCCTTAGCCGGTCTATGGCCCGGTTTCTGGTGATGCGGAGGATCCAGGCCATCAACCCGCCTTCCGCGCCGTCGTACAGATCCACCCGGCGCCACACGATGTTGAAGGCTTCCTGAACGACTTCCTCCGCTTCGTCTCGATCACTGAGCATGCCGTAGGCAACGCCGAGCAGCCACGGGGTAGCGAGATCAACCAGCTCTACGAGTGCCTGTTCGTCTCGCGCCAGCAGCCGATTGTAGAGGGAGGTCTCCTGCGCGCGGGAAAGCAACCCACGGCTGGGCTGTCCCGGATTGGGAGAACGATCGGACGGGAATGAGCGCGGCACCTGCGATGGCTGTCAGGTGGCGATGGCGGGACGAAACATCATGGCCTCCTCGGCACTGTAAGGTACACCAGATTGGGGCTGTACTCTTTCACAACGCCGGGAGGCCGGGTTTGGTTCTAGCTTGCCACTTGCTTGACGCCCGGACGGACCGGCCGCTATAAATCGGCCCCATGGCCGGCCGCCGCCCGAGTTCGCTGGGATCTTTGCTCGCCGCTGTTCTGATACTTGGAACGGCGGTAGTCCCGTCATCCATGGCGGTTGTGGCGGCCATCGGGAGGGTTCCATCCGGCCATCATCATGGGGAAAGTCACTCTCCCGGCAAGAGCCCTCCCGCGAGTTGCTGTGATCTATGCTGGACCGCGTGCGGCACCGCCCCTGGAGCCTCGCCCCAAGCTGCGCTGCCCAGGGTGCTGCTCACCGGCACGCTGCGCTCCCCGATTCCCGCCGTAGGCCTTCTCGCAGCGCTGACGGTCGCTCACCGTCTCCCCTTCGCACAAGGTCCTCCGCGCTTCCTGTCGTGATCTGAGATCGCCAAAACGTCTCGTTCCTCACAACAGGAGCTCGCATGTACGTCCGTATGGCGGTCCTGGCGCTCGCGCTGGGGCCGGCGGTGTTGGGCGCACAACAGCCCGCCGATAGCGCCAAAACCGATACCACTCGGGCCAAGGCCGACACGACTCACCCCAGGGAGTTGCAGGAAATCACGGTGACGGCGGCGCCGGTAAAGCGCGACCGCCCGTTGGGGAGCGTGACTATTACCCCGGCGATCATTCAGCAAACCCCTTCGATCAATACCGTGGACCTCCTCCGGCAGACCGCGGGAGTCGAGGCGCATGATCAGGGACAGGGCCCTGGATTCGCGTCGGACCTGGCCATCCGGGGCTTCAGCTCCGACCACTCGACCGACATGGCGCTCTGGATCGACGGCGTCCCGATCAACGAGCCGGTTAACGGGCACGCCGAGGGATACAACGACTGGAGCCTGTTGATGCCCCAGTCGGTGCGGCAGATGGACGTTTACAAGGGCCCGACCAGTGCGCTGTACGGGAACTTCGCGCTGGCCGGGACCGTCAACGTTCGGACCCTTGAGCGTATGCAGGGGAGCGACTTGTCCATTCAGGGTGGCTCCTACGGCCACGTCGAGGCGTCCGCCTTGACCGGTGTGGACCACGACCGTACCGGGGCGGTCTTTGGTATTCGCGGGGTGACCGAGACCGGCTGGCGGCCCCACAGCGAATACAATCTGGGCCAAGGTCACGCCCGGGTCGTACACGACCTCTCGAGCAGCACCAGCCTCGACGCCGGGATCGAGCTGTATGCCGCCGGGTGGAATTCGCCGGGATTCATCACCGCCTGCAGGAGTATCAGGCGGGAGACTTCGACGAAATCGCCAATCCGACCGACGGCGGGTTCAAGCACCACGGCCAGGAGCGCGTGAGCCTCAGGGTGCTGAGCGGCTCCTCCATGATCTGGCGGAGCACCCTCTATGCCACTCAGGGCCGCTGGCAGCTGTTCCTCACCACGCCACCGGAGGGAGGCAGCACTGAAGGGAGCGGCAGTCAGGTAGAGGAGGAAGACCACCGCTACGGCTTCGGTGCCAACTCAGCGCTTACCTGGACCCTCCAGAAAGGAGAGGTCACGGTGGGTGTTGAGGGTCGCTGGGACCACTCTCACTACGAGAACTACTTCACGAGCTCCCGTTCTCGAGACTCGAGCCAGGTGCTGGTGACGGCCCGCCAGGCTTCCGGAGCGGTATTCCTTGAGTCCACCTATGAGGCGGTCCAGCGACTGTCCCTCACGATCGGCGGGCGCTACGAGGCACAAGGCACCGAGTCCACTCCCGACGGGGGGAGCACCGCGAGTGACACGAAGGGCGTGTTCGTCCCCAAGTTCGGCGCGCTCTACCGCCTTCCTGGCTTCGGTGGGCTGTATGCGAACGTGTCCCGCGGCTATCGCCGGAGCGACGGAGTCATCGAGGACCCACGGTACCGTTCATCACCGCGTGGGCCTACGAAGGCGGAGTGAAAATGGACCTCCAGCGGGTCACTGCGAGCGCCGCGCTGTTCCAGGTGGACGTCAGCAACGAGCAGACCTTCGACCCGATCACGCTGTCCTCGACCAGCGGAGGCGCAGAGCCGGAGGAAGGGGATCGAGCTGGGACTTCAGGCCCAGGTGACCCCGGGGTTGAGCGTCTCAGGAGACTTCACGGCGGTGGACGCCAAGTACAAGAGCCTGATCACGGAGGAAGGGGACACCCTTTCGGGAACCCGCATTTTCAACACGGCGAGGTTCGTTGGATCGTTTGCCGTCGCCGTTGCGCCACCCAGTTCGTTCTGGAATTTCAGGGTCAGCTCCAACCTGGTGGGACCCTACACGCCGTTCGATGAGCCCGGAGTGGAGTTGACCACTTACGCCCTGCTGCACTTCAGTGGCGGAGTGCGGTTCGGACACACGCTCCTGAGCATCGGCGTCAGAAATGTCCTGAACGATGCCTATCCGGAGCTCCGCGCCGGAGGATTCATCTCGCCGGGCCAGCCCCGCTCAGTCTACGGGACAGCCCGGTATGTCTTTTAGGAAGACAGTCGCCGTGCCGCCTCGCTCAGCACAGGTTCGGTTTTGCAAAAGGCGAACCGCACCAAGTGCCGTCCCAGTTCGGGACGGCTGAAGAAACTGGAACCCGGCACACTGGCGACGCCCTTTTCGACGACCAATTGGCGTGCGAATTCAGTGTCCGAGAGGTCGGAGAGGGCCGAGAAATCGCACAGGATGTAGTACGCACCCTCGGGACGTACGGATTTGAAGCCCGCCCTGTTCAAACCGTTCCACAGCAGCTCTCTCCTCCGGCGATAGTCGGCGGCGAGTCCATGGTAGTACTCCGGTCCAAGCGTCTCCATCGCGACAGCCAGCGCCTCCTGTAAAGGGGCTGGAGCACCGACCGTGAGAAAATCGTGAACCTTGCGGATGGCATCCGTCACGCCGGCCGGGGCCATGATGGTCCCGATCCGCCAGCCGGTAATGCTGAAGGTCTTGGAGGCACCGCTGATAGTCACGGTACGCTCCCTCATTCCGGGCAGGGTAGCGAGCGGGATGTGTTTGCCTTCGTAGAGGATGTGCTCATAGATCTCGTCGGTCACCGCCCAGGCTTTGAAGCGTTCGCAGAGACGGGCAATGCCCTCGAGTTCGCTGCTCGTGAGCACCCGTCCCGTGGGATTGGCCGGGGTGTTGACCACGATGGCACGCGTTCGATCGGTAAACGCAGCGGCCAGCCGTTCGAGGTCGAGCGCCTGCCCCGGGGCCTGGCTGACGAAGACTGGTCGCGCATCGCAGAGAATCGCATCCGGCCCGTAGTTCTCGTAGAAAGGCTCGAAGACGATGACCTCGTCACCAGGGTCTACGATGGCCATGAGGGTCGCGGCCATGGCCTCGGTGGCTCCACAGGTGACCGTGATCTCTGCTTCGGGATCCACGGAGAGCCCATACCAGTCGCTGTACTTCTTGGCGAGCGCTTCCCGGAGACGCCGTGCACCCCAGGTAATGGCGTACTGGTTCACGTTGTCCCGGATGGCGCGAGCGGCGGCTTCCTTCAAGAGCTCGGGCGCCGGAAAGTCAGGGAACCCCTGAGCCAGATTGATGGCTCCGTGCTGGTTGGCGAGACGGGTCATGCCGCGAATCACCGACTCGCGGAAGCCGATCGTTCGGCGGGCTATATGCATGGGTGATAGTTTAGGCGATCCCCTTCGGAGGTACCATGCCACCGGCCGAGCCCAGGCCCGCCCGCACCGCCCGGATTCTCTACCTCGGCCTGCTGGCGGGACCCCTGTTGTTTGCCGGCGTGGCCCTGGCGTTGCTTCCCCCTCAGACCCCGCTGGATCAACCGATCCTGCTTTACACGCCGTTTGCGCTTGCCGCGGTGCTGTTCGCCGGTGGACTGATCATCCGGACTCGAATTCCCCAGCGCACGACCGCCCAGTCCGAGGAGGAATGGTGGCGGGTCAACCTCCCGCGCGCTCTCATGGTGTGGAGTCTCTTCGAGGGCCCCGCCCTGTTTGGCGGCGCGATGTATCTCACCCTGGGCACAGTAGTACCGCTGCTGGTGACGGGAGTCGGACTGGTGATGCTTCTGCTCAATTCCCCCAATCGACTGATCGAGGGTTGATGCGCATCGTTTCATTGTTGCCGGCGGGGACAGAGATCGTCGCGGCACTCGGATGCGAGACTCTGCTGGTCGGCATCGGCCACGAAGTTCGTCCTACGCGGCGACCCGATGACCTCGCCTCGCCAAGTCGTCGAGATCTGCACAGTCTGGCCCGGGCTCACCGGCTAGGCGGGTCCATGCAGTGCGCCTCCGCGCCTTAGGGGTGAGCTGTCCCGATGGTGAATGATCGTCAACCCACATGGTCTGGGTGACCGGAGATCCCACCCCGATGTACGGCGCGATCAGGAACTGATTGAACTTCATCGTCGAGTGGATCCCGGTCCGGAACAACACGTTCTGGTGGTCGATCAGCAGTTGCCCATCGAACCAGTACTGGGCGATCCCGTTCAATTGCCCCTTCCCGCCCTGAATCGTATTCAGCTGGAAATAGGCCTCGACGTGATGCCAGTCGTTCTTGTATCCCGGACCCGGCGCAGGCTGTGAACGCGGGCTGGCTGCCTTCCATTGCTTGCCGTTCCGCCATTCGGTGCCGGATTGGTAGCAGTCCGTCGCATAGCCGTCGGTGTCGCCGTTGCACCCGCCGCGGCGCGATTCTCGGTGATCAGTGACAGGTCCTGATTCAGTCTCGCGGCGTCGATATTGAGCGCGTCCTGCATCGCCAGGATCGGGACCCCGCCGTTCTGGTAGTTATGCTCGACATAGGTCGTCAGATGGGTGGCCGAAGGTCCGATGTACTGGCCATCCTCGTCGGTGATGAACTGGAACTCATGGGGATGATAGCTCACCCCGGATCCCACCCAGTTGGAGCTGTACTTCACCCAGTAGCTCAGGTACACGGTCTCGGTGGGGGTGAAGCGGACCGCATCGAGCCGCCGAAAGTCGGCGTTGACGACCCCTGGTTGAACGTCGCCTCGAGAGACTTGGTGCCGCCCGGCCGGTGCTCCGCCGTCGGTGATCGTGAGGTTGGTGTTGTCATACCAGCCACGCGCCGCAAAGCCGGTGTCCTCGAAGCCCTCCTGCACGAGCGTAGTCGGCGGAGGAGGTGGCGGCGGAGGCGGAGGTGGCGGCGCTGAAGTCGTGTCCCGCATCACGACGGCGGCCGAATCGCCGATCGTGCTGCCTGAGAGCAATAGCGCGCACCACGAAATTGCCGCCAGTCGGTCCCGCGATATAGGTGCCGGTGGTCGACACGGTGCCGCCGGTTGAACTCCAGACCACCGTTACCGGGCGGGAGACCGAGTCGGACCACTGTCCCTGCGCCACAAAGTCCGGCTCGCACCGGGATCGAGGGTCACGCTAGCTGGAGTGACATCAAGAGAGACCACTGCGGGGACGGAGGGGAGGTTGAGTCCCGTATCTCCACTGTGGCTGAATCACCAATCGAAGTGCCGACGCAAAGGCCCGCACTACGAAATTGCCGACGGTCGGGCCTGCAGTGTAGGAACCGCTGTTCGAGACGGTGCCGCCCGTCGAGCTCCACAGGACGGTCACCGGACGCGCGACCGAATCCGACCATTGTCCCACGGCTGCGAAGGTCTTCTTCTCGCCCGGACTGAGCGTCACGGTCGCGGGGGTGACATCGAGCGAGTTCAGGTGTGGTGTCGGAGGCGGAGGTGGAGGCGCACCGCTGGAGTCGACCGTCACCACGGCCGAGTCGCCGTAGCCACCGCCCTGAAAGACCGCGCGCACCACGTAGGTCCCCGGCGTCGGCCGAGGCCGTGTAGGTGCCGTTGGCGGCCATGGAGCCGCCGGATACTGTCCAGGTAACCGGCACCGTCCCATGACTGCCGTCGCTCCAGAAGCCCTGTGCAGCGAAGACCTGACTGGTGTTCGGCGCCATGGTCACGCTGGTCGGTGTGACTTCGATCGACGTGAGCTCGGCAGGATCGAGACCGCCGGACTTGGCAGGAACAGAACAGGCAAGAAGCGAGAGCGAGGCCGCGCGGGTGAGGAGCCCGACGTGACGGGTCAACGTCATGGACCTATCCAGAGTAAGCGTAGGCAGCCCAGCCGTTTTCCCGTCCACCACCACCGCCCCTGGGAGCGACGTAATGATGCTAGGCGCTGCTGCAGATGTCAATGTTAAATACAGTACACCGAGTCTAATAATTCTGTTGAGCATTGGTCAAACTGCTGATTTGATTGTGATTACAAGCACATAGAGATTTTCAGGCAAGTAGCTACTGACTGGTTTTATGACGGTATGGCATTCCCGGAAATGAGGCTGATTCCCGCGCTGGGCCTCGACCCGCCTAGACAAAGCCTCAAGCGCCACCAGATTAGCCGCCCTGTCTTTCGCCGAGAGAGGTAGAACCTCGAATGGATCAGCACCAGCTCACGTTCCTCAGGACCCTGCTCGATTCGCCAGGGCCGTCATCCTTCGAAACCCTGCCCTCCCGAGTCTGGCGCGACGAAGCCGAACGCTTTGCCGATCGCGTGAGCGCGGACGTCAGCGGCAATTCCTTCGCGGTGATCAACCCGGAGGGCTCCCCCCGAATCATGCTCGCCGGCCACATCGATGAGATTGGGGTAATGGTCACCTACATCGATGAAGATGGATACCTGAGTTTCGAGGGAATCGGCGGGTGGGACCATCAGGTCTTCGTGGGACAGCGGGTCTTCCTGCTCGGTCGCGACGGCCCGGTACCGGGCGTCATCGGGAAACGCGCCATTCACCTCATGCAGAAGGACGACCGGGACAAGGTCTCCAAACCCGAGGACCTGTGGATCGA
The DNA here is from genome assembly GCA_963821525.1 of uncultured Gemmatimonadales bacterium. GTDB lineage: Bacteria > Gemmatimonadota > Gemmatimonadetes > Gemmatimonadales > GWC2-71-9 > DATBGE01. The sequence continues at coordinate 1,020,912 of CAWGED010000019.1, forward strand.
CATCGGGGCTTCGAGCCGCGCCGAGGCGCAGAGCCGCGTGCGGGTCGGCGATGCCGGCGTCCTCGCCTCGAGTGTAATGGAGTTTCCCAACGGCCGGATCGTCAGCCGGTCGCTCGACAATCGAGTGGGTGCTTTCGTCGTGCTCGAGGCGCTGCGACTCCTCTCGGCGAAGCGTCCGACGGCATCAGTTACGGCCGTCGCTACCACTCGAGAAGAAATCGCGTATACCGGAGGCGGCGCCCGAACCTCCGCAACAGGACTACTGGCCGACGTCGCTCTCGTGGTCGACGTGACTCACGCAACCGATTATCCGGGATTGGAGAAACGGAAACACGGCGACTATCGACTCGGGGGAGGAGCGGTCTTCACCCGCGGGGCCTCGATGAATCCGGTTCTCTTGGAGCTGCTCATAGCCGAAGCGGAAGCCGAAGGGATTCCCTACACGCTTGAGGCGGCGCCTCGGGAAACCAGGACCGACGCCGACTCGATCTTCACGGCCCACCGGGGTGTGGCAACCGCGCTGGTGTCGGTCCCCCTTCGTTACATGCACAGCCCGAACGAGATGGTCTCTCTGGAGGATCTGGAGCGCGCGGCGCGGGTGCTGGCGGGTGTAGCTCGGAGAATCGGACCGTCTACCGACCTGATCCCCCGCTGAGGGAACTAGGCCCACATCGTTGAGAGGGCCTTTTCTGCGGCGGCGCGGACCTCGGGGTCCTGGTCCTGGACAAATTTCTTTATCGCATTGGCCGCCGAAGGGCCGGCGAGGTGCAGTCCCTCGATCGCGGCCAGCCGCGACGCGGCAGGCTTCCGCTTGAAGAGCCGGCGGCTTGGCTCTGCGGCGTTCTGCAGCGCGGTGATCGCGTCTTTGGACCCAATCCGGCCGAGGGCAAGGTACATCTCCCGTTGAATGTCAGGCTTCGATTCGTCCTCGGCTGCGATCGCGAGGCTCATCGCGAGCCCCTGAGTCTTCCTGCCATCCAAGTTGGCGACCGCCTGCAGCCGCACCCCCGGCGATGAGTCCTTCAAGGCATGCCGGAGTGCCTCGGCCGCGGCGTTCCCGCCGATCTTCGCGAGCGCTCCCGCGACTGCCCGCCGGACCCGTTCATCGGCATGGTCGACCTGTTTGGCCAGCTGGGGAACTGCATTCTCGATTCTCAGCTCCCCGGCCAGATCCGCCACATTGCGCACGACGAACCAGTCGTCGTGGCTCAGCATGTGAACCAGCAGGTTGGTGCCCTCGGTCATCTCCTTGAGGGCATTGAAATAGGCCCGCCGGTCGGTGGCATCCTCGGCGGTTGCCATCTCGTGGAGGAGAACCTCGGTTGCGTCGGCCCCCATCCGGCGCATGACCACGACCGCTTCGGCGCGATGCGGAGCGCTGGCCACGAGCCTCGCCAGACGCTCCAACGCGGAGCGCGGAAGCATGCGCCGGAGTGCGATACCGTAGCCCCGGTGTTCCGCCGCTTCCCCTCCCTTGGTCTCCAGCTCGATCAGAGAATGGGCCGCGCGCAGAAGGGTTGGCCAATCCTTTTGACGCGCCGCCAGCTCCGCCGAGGCCACCAGCTCGTTGAGGAGATCGGCGGTGCCTCGTGAGGAGGTCTCAGCCTCAAGCCGGGTTACCGTGTCCTGAAGCGGGTTCACGGTATGAAGCTCCAGCATGGCGAAGTGCATCAGACCGACCTGCGACTCGTTCAGTGCATCGGGCCCCAGCTCCTCGAGCCCGCCCTCGTCGTTCTTTGTGTTGGGATCGGGTCGCGGCTGCTTCGCGAGCTCCGGATCGATTGGAGAGACTTGAACCGCTCCGGAGCCGGCTGCGTCGAGTCTCGCCATCAGGTGATCGAAGGAACCGTAAGTGCCAGGAGGGACCGATACGGCGCGGACCAGCGACAGCAGCGCCGGCATCATCAAGCCGGCTGGCAGGCGAAATCCTCCGACTCCTATCGCGGCGAGTTGCCCGTGGAGGGCATCGATGGCCACCGATCCGAATGGGACTTCATCCGCCCCAACCAGGAAGCCGCGCTCGGTAAGGGTGACACTCAGATCTCTCCCACCCAAGCCCTGAGCAAAGGCCCGGAATGCCGCCCGCTGCTCTTCCTGGGCATCCGTTTTGTCACGGAGCAGGAAGACGACGTTGGCGAGGGCCGAAAGCGTCGCTGCGGAATCGGTCATTGAGGGTGTGGGCAACGTTCGAAGATACTCCCTAGCCCTTGGTGCAGCAATGCTTTACGCCAACGCTGCACAGTGAATCACTGCTCCACTTCTAGCCTGACGTGGAACACTTTACCTTTTCCCGCCTATGCCCATCGCCGTAAAACTGACTCCGCGGACGAAGCTGTTGGCCGCGGCGAGCCTGATGTTGGTGGTCCTGACTGGTTCGCTTTCCGCCCAGTCTACCGCCGAAGCCATCTCACTGCTCAATGACGTTCGGTACCTGAGCGACGACAAGCTTGAGGGCCGGATGATCGGTTCGCCCGGCGCCGATAGCGCGGCGGCCTATCTCGCCCGCCGGTTCAGGAAAGTTGGACTGATCCCCTCGCCCGGTGGCTGGTTCCAGACCTTCACGGTCTCCCGGGACGCACCTGCCGCGGCTCACGCCGGAATCGGCGGGGTCATCGGGAAGAACGTGATCGGAGTACTGCCGGGACGGGATCCCAAGCTGCGTGACGAGATCATCCTGGTTGGTGCCCACTACGATCACCTCGGCCGCGGCGGCTTCGGGAGCCTTGACCCGGACAGCACCGGAAAGGTGCACAACGGGGCCGACGACAATGCCTCGGGCGCCGCTTCACTCATCCACATCGCCCACAGGCTGGCTGTCCAGCCTCCGGCGCGCACCGTCGTGTTCGTGGCGTTCAGCGGAGAGGAAGAGGGTTTGCTCGGATCGGCGTATTACGTGCGCAATCCCGCCTTCCCCCTCGCCAGCGTCTACGCGATGATCAACCTCGACATGGTTGGCCGCCTCCGCGACGATCATCTCATCATCTACGGCTCGGCCACCGCGTCCGAGTTCCAGGGCTTGATCGATTCCCTGAACACCCAATCAGGCTTTGTCATAACGTCCCGCGGTGACGGCTACGGCCCCAGCGATCAGTCCTCATTCTACGGTGCCGGCAGGCCGGTATTGCACATCTTTACCGATCTCCACGAAGACTATCACCGCACCACCGACGACTGGGACAAGATCAACGCCGACGGGCTGGCGAAGGTAGCGGATTTCACCACCGAGCTGGTTCGCGTGCTGGCCTCGCGTCCCGGTCCGCTCAACTTCGTCAGCAAGGCGGCACCCACTGATTCAGGGCCGCCGCCAGTCACCCCAGGTTATGGCGCCTATCTGGGCACTGTGCCGGACATGAGCGAAAGTCCTGGCGGCGTCCGATTGACCGGTGTGCGCGCGGGCAGCCCCGCCGAGAAAGCTGGACTCCGGGGTAGCGACGTGATCGTATCAATCGGCGGCATGGCGACACCCGACCTTCAGGCGATGACCAATGCCCTGCGAGCCCACAAGGCGGGCGATGTCGTGGATGTCCGCTATGTGCGCGGCGGGGTGGAGCAGACCGTTTCGGTGACCCTGGGAACAAGAGGCAGCTGATGGCGTCGGCTCTCGATCCTCAGCCGATTCTCGCCGGACTGCGCGGAATCTTCGCACGCGAGGCTGGGCGAACCGCGTTACTCCAGTACGCGGCCGACCGGATCCAGGCAGCGGGGCCACCCTTCACCTCGGTCTACCTCTACATGCTGCACGATGACGAGCTCGTGCTCGAGACGTTTGCGGGGAGGGAAACCGAGCACACGCGAATCGCCGTCGGGAATGGCGTTTGTGGAACTGCCGTGGCCACCGGCCAGGACCAGAACGTGGGTGATGTCAGGGCGATCGAGAACTACATCGCCTGCAACACCTTCACCCGTTCTGAGCTGGTCGTCCTGATTCGGCGAGGCAAGACGATCCTCGGCCAGATCGACGTGGACAGTGATGTTCCCGACCCCTTCGGACCCGACGAAGAAGCGGCGGTGCGTGCCGTCGCCGATGGTCTGGCAGTCCTTCTCTGATCCGTAGGTTCTGCCAGGCCAGTCAATGTCCCTACGCGCCTGGTCCTCCGCCCGCTGGACAGTCCCCCTCCCTCCAGGCCACCGCTTCCCGATTGCGAAATATGCGCTGATCCGCGACGTCGTCGTCGCTTCTGGCGCTCTGCCGGCCGGCGCGATCGAGGAGCCCGAACGCGTCCCTTTCCAAGCGCTGCAACTGGTCCACGGTCCGGCCTACGTTGAGTCGATCCTCGACGGCACCCTGGACCCGGTCGCCGCCCGCCGCCTCGGCTTCCCCTGGACTCCGGAGCTGCGTGAGCGGTCCCTGCATACCGTTCAGGGCACTATCGAAGCCGCTCACGACGCGCTCGCTCGTGGCGCGGGCATGAACCTGGCGGGCGGCACCCATCACGCATTCGCCGATCGGGGCGAGGGGTTCTGCGTCTTCAACGACGTCGCGGTCGCGGTCCGTTCCCTCCAGCGTTCGGGGATGGTACACAACGTCGCGATCGTAGATTTGGACGTACATCAAGGGAACGGGACCGCCAGCCTCTTCGAGAATGATCCTGATGTCTTCACCTTCTCGATGCACGGCGACAACAACTACCCTTTCCACAAGGAATCGAGCCGGCTGGACGTTGGCCTCCCCGACGGCTGCGACGACTCCTTCTACCTCGGACAGCTCGCCAGACATCTCGATACCGTGCTGGATGCGGCGGAGCCGGACCTGGTGTGTTATCTCGGAGGAGCCGACCCGTATTCGGGAGACCGGTTCGGCCGCCTCAAGCTGTCGATGGACGGACTGCGGCGACGGGATCAGATGGTGTTCGAGATCTGCTACCGGCGTGGTCTCCCGGTCGTTCTGACGCTGGCTGGTGGTTATGCGGCAGACCTCCAGGACATCGCCACGATCCACCTCAACACCGTGCGCGAGCTTCTCGCTTACTACGGCTAGCTCACCGTCCAATTCTCATGGAAGAAACCAGGCTGACGAGATCAGTACGCGGCGTGGAAATCTTTGAACGGCGCGTCGGGAACGGGCCGCCGGTCGTCGTGTTGCACGGCGGCCCCGGCGCTCATCATGACTATCTCCTGCCGGGATTCGACGCGTTAGACGGTGATCGAGAGCTGATTTACTACGACCAGCGGGGAGGAGGCCGCTCCCCAGTCGGCCGCGATGTTCCGGTCGGCTGGCGAGAGCACGTTGCCGACCTTGAGGAGCTTCGCACCATCTGGAAGCTGGAGCGTCTTGCGCTGTGCGGCTATTCCTGGGGCGGATTATTGGCGATGCTCTATGCCATCGCCCATCCTAACAACGTGGAGCGGCTCGCGCTCGTATCGCCTGCCCCGTCCTGGCGAGCGGCCCGCATCGAATTCGAGGCCCGTTTCCGCGCTCGCTCGGCAACCCCGGAGATCGAGGCGGAGCGTCGCGCGCTCCGTGCGAGCGGGCTCCGGGAGCGAGACCTCGCCACCTATCAACGTCGGCTCTTCGAGCTCGCGGTTGCGGGGTATTTCCACGATCCCTCACGAGTCAGTGAGCTGACCCCGTTCCGGATCACGGAGCGAACCCAGCGGGAGGTCTGGGAAAGTCTTGGCGATTACGACATTCGGCCCGCGCTCCGTCAGCTCAGGCTCCCGGCCCTGGTGGTTCACGGAGACGACGATCCGATTCCAGTAGAAAGCGCTCGCGAGACCGCGAATTGCCTGAGCGCGGAATGGTGCCTCCTGCGGAACTGCGGCCATGTCCCGCACGTCGAGGCCTTCGATCAATTCGTCGAGGCCCTGGATAACTTTCTTCCGTGAGATCCACTCCGTTCGATCAGGTATTCGGCAGGCTCGCCGTGGAACGGTTCCCCCCGCTCCGCGATTCCCTGGCAGCTTCGCACGTCGACCCCCATGACCTGGACGCCTTCGTCCTCGACCGCGAGGTCGTAGGCCTGCTTCAGGATCTTGTTCCGGAAGGTGCCGGTGAGTCCCTGGACCAGCACCTCAGCCTTCTGCACCACGCCTTTCTCTTCTGGCTGGAGGGCGGCTGGTCGTTTCGCTTGAGCCGTGCCCGCGCCGAGATGATCCTCAAGCAGGAGACGGCGTCACCCAACGACGGGACTTCGGTTCCGCGAGCCTACTACATTCAGTTTCCGGAACGCCTCGTGTGGGCCGAGTTGGAAAGCGGAGCACCGCATGAGCCTCTGGATGGGCTCTTCGTCCGCCCCTGGCCGGGCGGGGGGTATTTTGTCCTCGGCGTGTTCGGCATGCATCCGACCCGGGAAGGCTTCACCGTGGTCGAGGCCGATGGCTTTCCAGCCGAGAACCCGTCGCGGGAGGACGGCTCCTCACTCTTTTCTCCGGTGATGGCCGGCGGCACAAGCGCACAACTGGCTTCCCTGGTGGGACAGGAGGAGCTGCTCGAGTTGGCCGCCCGCACGGCCGCGGCAGTCGGAGAGGTAGTGCGCCGGATCGGCGCCGAGAATCGCCCGCACGCTCCAATCGAGATCAACTGAGCCATGATGGATCAGAAGGCCGTGGCGCGCGTGTTCGAGCAGATCGCTTCCTTCATGGAATTGAAGGGAGAGAACACGTTCCGGGTGCGGGCCTTCACGACCGCGGCCCGGTCGCTGGGGGCCTTTCCCGGTGATCTCCGAACCGCGCTCGACGATGGCACGCTGGCGGGAACCAAAGGCATCGGGCCCGCCACTCTTCAGATCGTGACCGAGCTGCTCACGGTTGGCCGGTCCTCCCTGCTGGAAGAACTCAGGGAACAGGTTCCCCCCGGACTCGTGGAGATGCTCCAGGTCTCGGGACTCGGCGTCGCCAAGATCCGGCAGATTCACGAAGCCCTCGACATCGACTCCCTTCCCGAACTCGAAGCCGCGGCGCGCGATGGACGCCTCGCCAGGCTTCCGCGATTCGGCGCCAAGACAGCCGAGAACGTTCTCAAGGGCATCGCATTCCTCCGCCAGGCCAGTGAGTTCAAGCTCTCGCACCACGCCGCCGAGGAGGCGGAGACCCTGCGCGCCGCGCTGGAGCGATTGCCCGGGGTGACGTGCGCAGTCATCGGCGGCGAGGTGCGGCGGCGCTGCGAGCTGGTGAAAGAGCTGATCGTGGTTCTGGTGGCCGAGGCTCAGCCGGCGGATCTGTTCAAGCGTATGGCGCAGTTGCCCGGCGTCTACGAGTTCGGCGGACACGACGAGCGTCAGGTAACGCTGCGGTTCGCCGGCGGCTCGAGTGCACAGGTGGTGGTCACGACGCCGGTCAATGCCGGGGGAGTACTGGTCCAGGCCACCGGCAGCGATGCCCACTTGAGCCAACTCATGACCTTCGCTCAACAACGCGGCTTTTCGTTGACCGGTGCTGCCCTGTGGAAGGGCAGTGAGTTTGTGGCGACCCGCAACGAGGCGGATTTCTACCAGGCCTTGGGCCTGCCGGAGATTCCACCTGAAATCCGCGAAGGACGGGGAGAGATCGAGGCTGCCGGGAAGAATGAGCTACCCGCTCTTCTGGACCAGAGCGACTTGAAGGGCTTCCTGCATTGCCACAGCGACTACTCGGATGGATCGAACACCATCGTGGAGATGGCCGCGGCCTGCCGGGATGCCGGTTACCAGTACCTCGGCATCACCGACCACAGCCAGGCGGCAGCCTACGCCGGTGGCCTTGCTGCTGACGATCTCAAGCGGCAGGCAGACGAGATCGACGCCGTGAACCAGGGTCTGAAGGGATTTCGAGTCCTGAAAGGAATCGAGGCTGATATTCTCGCGACCGGCGGCCTGGACTACGACGAGGCCACCCTCGGCCGGCTCGACTTCGTCATCGGCTCGATTCACAGCAGGTTCGGCATGAACGAGCAGGAGATGACGGCGCGAATGCTGGCCGCGATGGACAATCCCTGTCTCACCATCATCGGCCATCCGACCGGCCGGTTGCTACTCTCGCGCGACCCGTATCCGCTCGACCTGGACCGGATCCTGGAGAAGGCCGCTGCCAACGGAGTGGCGATGGAGATCAATGCGGACCCCCACCGCCTCGACCTCGACTGGCGCCGGTTGCGCGAAGCCCGCGATCGAGGCGTGCTGTTGTCGATCGGCGCCGATGCCCACAGCATCGCGGGGCTCCGCCACGTCCCCTTCGGTGTCGGGATGGCGAGGAAGGGATGGCTGACCAAACGGGACATTCTCAACGCCCGGCCGGCGGACGAATTCCTCAAGCACGCCGCTCGGCGGAGAGCCAGCAGGTGAAGCGTACCACCCGGCCGAAGCTGGCGAGTGCCAAGGAACGAGCGCCCCTGATTCTCGCCCGCCTCAAGGCGGCATATCCCGAAGCGCGCACCGCCCTGAATTTCGGAAACGCCTACCAACTTCTCGTCGCAACGATTCTCTCCGCCCAGTGCACCGACACGAGAGTCAACATGGTGACTCCGGAAGTCTTCCGCCGGTTTCCCAATCCGGCGGCGATGGCTAGGGCAAGAAGGCCGGTGCTGGAGCGATTGATCCAGTCAACCGGATTCTTCCGCAACAAGACCAAGAACCTGATCGGAATGGCCCAGGCCCTCGTCGCGGACCATGGCGGAGAGGTTCCCAATACCATGGAGGAGCTTCACGCGCTTCCGGGAGTCGGACGCAAGACCGCGAACGTCGTGCTGGGAAATGCCTTCGGAATCAACGTAGGAGTCACGGTCGATACTCACGTGGCTCGGCTGAGCCAGAGACTGCGTCTCACCCTTCACGACGACCCGGTGAAGATCGAGCGCGATTTGATGCCCTTGTTCCCGCAGGCTGATTGGGCCCTGCTGTCACACCTGCTGATCTTCCATGGACGTCAGGTGTGCATTGCACGACGCCCGCGCTGTGAAGCCTGTGCCCTCGCCGATCTCTGCCCTTCCGCCCGGATTCCATAGCCGGTCAAGTCAGCACGCTGCTAGGGAATGGTCGTCTGATAGACCTCGGTACGGAACGGGCTGAAAGCCCCGTTTGACGTAGTTCGGCAGCGCGGCGGGATGATCGAGCGTGCAGGTGTGGAGCCACACACGCGTAGGACTCAAGTTCCAGGCCTCCTCCACCGCCTTGGTGAGCAAGAGGGTCCCGAGGCCCCGGCCGATCGCATGTGGCATCAAGCCGAAGTAGGCGATCTCGACCGACCCGTCCTCATGCCGCTTGAGCTCGAAGTACCCTCCGGGGGCGCCTCTCTCATAAAGGATCCAGGTCCAGACCGGCCCTTTGAGATATTCCTCGATCTGGCTGTCGCTCCAGACCAGCCGGTCGCGCCAGTAGAATTGCTTCCCCACCTCGGCGTACAAGAATCGAAACAAGCCCACCGGATAGGTCTCGACCCGCTCGATCCGAACGCCATTCGGCGGATCGGCTGCAGCCCCGAAGATCACCCGGGGAGGTCATCTCGAGGTAAGTCCTGGTCACGTCGATTTTTGACATTTCGGCTCCCGGGAAAGCGGCAAATATAAGGAGCATTGTCCGGCTTTCCTCAATCCACGCTGTGCAAGTCTGAGGGCCCTCCGCATCTCCCGCCCGTCCCAGGAACAGAGGATCTCATGCTGCGCACAGGAAAGCTCGCGCTCGTCTTGGCCCTTCTGGCCGGGCCCGCACAGGCACAAGGGTGGATCGAAATCGAGCGGCCGCGAGTCCCGGTCGGCTCGCCGACGATCATTCGCACCGAATCACAGGTTCGCACCACGATTGACGGGCGCATCGCCCGAGTCGAGGTCGCCGAGCAATTTCGCAATCAGGGCGGCAGCATCGCGGAGGGGAGTTACCTCTACCCGCTTCCTGGTGAAGCCGTTTTCCAGAACTTCTCCCTCTGGATGGGTAACCAGGAACTCCGCGGCGAAATGATGAACGCCGACCAGGCCCGGAACATCTACGAAGAGATTGTCCGGCGGCAGAAGGATCCGGCGTTATTGACCCTCGCAGGCCACGGGTTGGTGCGAGCGAGGGTGTTTCCCATTCAGGCGGGAGAGACTCGCAAGATCGCCCTGCGGTATACCCAGCTTCTCGAGAGAGCGGGAGACGCACTCCGCCTCCGCTACGCCGTGGGAGAGCGCGGCCGTTCAAATCTTTCCTTTCTCGTCACTGTTCCCAACGCGGGTGATTTCGGACAGCCCTATTCGCCAACCCACCACATCACGACCGACCGCCATGGCGACCAGCTCGAGATAACGGTCGATGCCGACGGCGGGAGCGATATCGAACTGTTCCTGCCGCTCCGTCAGGGAATCGTGGGAACCAGCGCGGTCACCCACGCGCCCGGCGGCGAGGATGGATATCTGATGCTGCTACTCGCGCCCGCGATGACCGAAGACGGCCCAGTAGTGCCGCGGGACCTCTCCCTGGTAGTGGATGTCTCCGGTTCGATGTCGGGCGCCAAACTCGATCAGGCCAAGGCCGCCCTGCGGCAGGCGCTGGGTACCCTGAGTTCGGTGGATCGCTTCAGGCTTGTCTCATTCAGCTCCGGCGTCCGCAATTTCCGCGATGGGTGGAGTCCGGTCACCGCGAATACCCTGCGAGAGGCCCGGCAGTTCGTCGATGCGCTCCAGGCCGAAGGCGGGACCAATATCGCGGGCGCGCTGGACGCGGTTCTCGGAACGACCGTGCCGGAAGACCGACTGCCAATCGTGGTCTTCCTGACCGACGGACTTCCATCGGTCGGCGAACAGGAGCCCGATCGAATTGCGGCCGCCGCCGCCGGCCACATCGGGCGCACCAGGATTTTCACTGTGGGTGTGGGACCCGACGTCAACACCTATCTCATTGACCGGCTCGCGAAAGAAGGGCGCGGGAGTGCGGAATACGTGCCACCCGATGCCAGCGTCGAGGTGGCGATGGGTAGCCTGCTCGGCAAAATCCGCCGCCCGGCCCTGGTCAACCTGCGGATCGTGGATTCCCCGGTCAGGTTGATTGATCTGTCCCCCGGCACGCTTCCCGATCTGTTCTACGGCGAGGAGCTGACGGTCTTCGGGCGCTATCGTGGTGAAGGGAGTGGTCCGATCGTCATTGAAGGAGAGCGCAACGGCCGCCGGGAGCGATTCACCGCCCAGGCCACCTTCCCCAGAAGTCAGCCGGCCAATGACTTTATTCCCCGGCTGTGGGCGTCTCGCAGAATTGGAGACCTGACTCGCCAGATTCGCCTCGAAGGATCGAGCGAGGTTCTGGTCCGCGAAGTACGCGACCTGGGACTTCGCTACGGCATCCTCACCGAGTACACGTCGTATCTGGTGCAGGAGCCCGGCGTGGTCGCCATGAATCGCCGGATCGAGGACGCCGCCGCGATGCGGCCAGCGGCCCCAGCGGCGCAGACCGGGCAAGGAGCATTCGACATTGCCAAGCAAAGCGCGTCGCTCTCCAAGACGAGCTCGCTCGCGGAGGCCGACAAGGAGGAGAACGAGAAGCTCATGATCGGCGCGGCAGCGAATAAGGACATCGATATGAAGCGGGTCGGGGGTAGGATCTTCGCGCGGCGAGATGGCGTCTGGACGGATGCCGCGTTGGGCGATAGTCTGCGGGTGATTGAGGTAGCGCCCTACAGCGACGCCTACTTCGCCGTTGCCCGGGCCCTTCCCGAACTGGGGCCCTGCCTGGTTCTGGGAGATGAAGTCGCAATCGCTGGCCGATCAGTGACCGTTCGCATCACGGCCAAAGGTGCGCAGTCGATTTCGAACCGAGATCTGACGGCGCTGGTGAAGGGATTCCGGGGAGTCTGAGGTGGCCCACACGGTCGAATCGCTTTACGCCACGTACCACGAGTCGCTCGTGCGGATGCTGTACCGCCGCACGGGCGATCGTGATCGGGCCGAGGACCTCGCTCAGGAAGTGTTTGCCCGGGCCCTGACCACGCCACCCGACAACCCGCGACCCTGGCTGTTTGCGGTTGCGCTCAACCTGGTGCGTGATGACGGGCGTCGCGCCGTTCGCCAGGGGCGGCGACTCCAGCTCCTCAAGGCGGAAAGCACCACGACTTCGCCGGGGCCGGATCACGATTATGAGAGGGAGCAACAGATTCGCGCGGTTCGCGCGGCATTGGACGAGATGAACGAGCGGGATCGCGACGTCCTGTTGCTGAAGGCAGAAGGATTCAACTACGACGAAATCGCCGCGACCACAGGGTTGGCGAAAGGAGCCATCGGAACCACGCTGGCTCGAGCTCGCCGCCGGCTGGTCGAGGAATATCGAAAGCAGGATAAGGACCGCTATGCCGCATCTTGACGAAGGCCACATCCACGCCATGCTGGATGGCGAGCTGACCACCGCCGACCGTGAGGCCGCGGAGCAGCATCTCCGAGCCTGCGCCGAGTGCCAGCAACTGCTGGCCGAGGCGCGGAGCCTGTTCGCCGAAGCGGACCGGCTAGTTGAGACGCTGGTGCCGCCGGCAGCCAGCCAGCCGGCTCGCAAACTCCCAACCGTCCGCGCCGGGGGGAAGAACTACCGATGGTTGGCCTGGGCAGCGACTGTCGTGATGGCCGTGGGGTTGGGGTACTACGGAAGCGCGCTGCGGGACAAGACTCAAGTCACGGCTTCCGGCGACTCATTGCTCAAACAGGACGAGTTGCGCGAGACCGCGCCCGGGATCATCGGAGCCGCCCCGCCGGCCGACGCGGCCTCAAGCCTGGCACAAAAGAGCGAATCGCGCCGCGCTCCCGAACTCGCCAAGTCCGCCCCGGGCGCCAAGGCGGCGGAAGCCCCGATCACAGCGAATAAGGTTACGCTCGGAGATTCATCCAGGTCCGGCCAGCGGGCGGATGCTTTGGACGAAGCGGCCGAGGAGGGGCAAATGCTTCGGGATAAGGAACGAAACGAGAAAGATGCCAAGGCCCAGGCCGAACCGCCGGGCCGCCTGGTCGAAACGCCGATGCCCAAGCCCAAAGTCCTGAACACCGAGATCCCCACCGGATTCCGAGCTAGCTCTTTGGAGGAGGCAGTCCGGGTTCTTGGTGGAAGCGTCTTGCTGATCGATGGGATGACCCCTCAGATGGTCCTGGTGGGCTCGGGCGCCGCATTCGCTGGTGGGAATCCCGATCAGGAGGTGGTACGAGTCGTCTACGATGACCCGCCAGGACGTCAACTTTGGCTCGATCAGCAGCGAATCGAGCAAGCACCTGAGGGTGCCGCTCAGGCCCTTAGAGCCACCTCTAAGCTGAACCTGCTTCCGGGAGATACCTTGGTAACGCCGGCTGCGGATGGCGCTTCCAGCCTCAACTGGGTCTCGCAAGCCATGTTTCGGCTTGGGCTTAGGGGATTTCTCCCGACCGACTCCTTGCGCGCTCTGGCACGACGGGTGCGGTGACGGGATCCGGCCCCTACTTTGTAAGAAACTCCCGCTAGATTAGGGATCCAGCAGGTCCGGATTTTCCGAAGCATGGCGCACATAGACGAACGCACGCTCGAGCAGCTCCTGAACCACAAGATGTCCCGGTTGGACATTGACGTGGTGCTCGCACATGCTGCCGAGTGTCGTGGATGTGGACATCGGCTTGAGGAATGGCGCGATCACTTTGAGGAGATCGCGACCCTCCTTCCTGACCCGCAGTCGATCCCTCAGCCGATGGCCCTCCCTGCGGCCTTCGTGCTGGTCCCGGACAATCCCGCTCCCAGGCATCGCTTCGATCTCACCAATTTGCTGTGGATTGCGGCCGTCGCGCTCGCATTGATCGTCGGGTACTCCGCCAGCCGGCTGCAACGGAATTCATCCGACGGTCTGGTGACGTCGATCGGTGTTAATCCGATGGCCGAAGCTCCCCAGAACCTCGCGATGTCGAGGGACAGTCTTGCGTCGCCCTCAATCGACACGACTGCGAAGGTGGTCGATTCGGCCAAGGCTGATACGCCATCGACTCGTCCGGTACAGCAGGACCCGCCAGCCGCTCCGCCCCGCACCGCGACTACCAAGGCTCCGGCTCCTGCCGCATCCATGGGTGCTTCTCCTAAGCCGGACGCGTCGGTAACCATGCCGGGATTCCGGCGAGTTGCCCTGGGTGAGGCATCACGGCGTCTCGATGGTGGAATTCGCTTCCTGAGCAATCTGAATCCCGATCACGTCGAGCTCGGCCCCGGCTCCGCGGTGCCCGGTGCCCAGGCGTCCCTCGATGTCGTCCGGGTCGTGTATAACACACCGGATGGCTCGCGTATCCTGCTGGATCAACAGCGAATCCCCTTGGACGAATCTGGATTCCGACCGATCAACGATGCGGCGCTGGAGAACGGAGACACGCTCTATGGCAGCTCGGCGCAGGGCGTGAGTGTCGCGACCTGGGTGGACGACGACGGCTACCGCATGTCTCTCGTACTTCGGGCCGCGCCGGACTCGCTGCGGAAACTGATCCGGCGGGTTCGCTGACAGCTCCCTCAGTTGCTAATCCATTGTCGCTGCAAATCTCTTCTGATCACTATTAGCTTGAGCCTCAACCCGGCCGCGATTCGTGGCTGGTGCGCGTCTGACAAATGTTCAGGAGATTCCATGAAACGTCATCTGCTTTCCGGTCTCGCACTCCTTGCCCTCTTCGCTGTTGGTGCGCGCTCGGCTCAGGCTCAGGAAGGGTTCTACTTCGGTGTTGGCGGTGGCGGAACGGAGCCGGTGGGAGACTATAGCGACGCAGCGAACTTCGGGTGGCATGGCCTCGCGATCATCGGGTACCGCCCGGGAGCCCACACGCCCTCCTCCTTCAGGATCGACGGCCTGTATGGCGAAAACGATTTTGAGGCTGGCGGTGGCAAGTTCAAGCTTGCTGGCGGTCTCGCCAACGGGGTCTATGAGTTCGGCTCGGGGAAAGCCAAGGCCTATCTGGTCGGTGGCATCGGGGTTTTCAGTGTCAAAGCGGGCAGCAGCAGTAGCACCAAGTTCTCTGCGGGTGGCGGGGCTGGGGTCAACATTCCGGTGGGCTCCGACTCCAAGATATTCTTCGAGGCTCGGTACATCAGCGTGTTCACCGAGACCTTCAATACTGCCTTCATCCCGCTGACACTTGGAATCACCTTCGGGGTGAATTAATCCGAAATCTTTTCGACCACTGAGCGGCTGCCCTGCGGGGCAGCCGCTTGTTGTTTCAGACTCTTGCCGCCGCGATTCCCGCTGCCCGGCCGGTTGCCCAGGCCCAGGCAAAGTTGTGTCCGCCAATCGGTCCGAATGCATCCAGCATCTCTCCGCAGAGGAAGAGTCCAGGACAACGGCGGCTCTCGAGCGTCGTCGGGTGAACCTCGGAGAGCGCCACACCGCCTCCGGTGACTTCGGCCTTCCGGTACCCCTCGTCCCCGGTCCAGGGGAGTTCGTATCGGACCAGCAGATCCACCAACCGGAGTCGTGCGTCGCGCGGCAGCTGTGAAATCGGTAGACCCGGCTCGAGGCCCGCCTCCATCAGGAGCCCCTCCCCCAGTCGAGCCGGAAGTTGGCGACGAATGACGGAGCCAACTGTTGCGGCGGTGCGTTGCTGTAACATTCCATTCCACTCATCCTGACCCAGGGCGCACCAGTTCACCGTGAGTCGAGGGAGTGGCTCTCCCCGGAGTCGCGCTCGCGCTGCCAGGTGGGAAATGTCGAGGACAGCGGGACCACTGTAACCGCGATGAGTAAAGAGAAACCCGCCAGTCGTATGGAAACGGTTCGCCTGAGCGGACAACGAGGAATGCAACGAAACCCCGGCCAGCTCCTGATGGAATGCGGAACTCCCCGTAAGTGGAGTGAGCGCGGGATATGGGTTGACGACGGTGTGCCCGAGCGCCCGGGCCAGATCGAGCCCGACCCCGTCACTGCCTGTGTTAGGCACCGAGAGACCGCCGGTGGCGAGCACGACGGACCGCGCGGTTAGTGGCCCGTTACCCGCGGTCTCAAGACGCCACCCAGCCGGCACTCCCTCGAGGCTGGCCAACCGGGAGCCGAAGGACACCAGCGCGCCCTGGCGCTTCGCCTGATTCACCAGACCATCACGGACGTCGCGGGCCCGGTTCGATACGGGGAAGAGCTTGCCGGTTTCCTCTTCGAGAACCAGCGGGATATTGAGGTCTCGCTCGAAAAACGCTCGTTGCTGCTCCAGAGGGAAGGAGAGGAGCATTCGCCGGAGGGTATGCGGAGAGGACTCGGTCACGAATCGCCCCGGATCGAGCGCCGAGGGAAGGACGTTGCACCTTCCTCCTCCGCTAATCAGGATCTTGCGGCCGCCGTCGCGGGTTCCCTCCAGAAGCACTACCCTGGCCCCGGCCTGCGCTGCGGAGATAGCCGCCATCAGCCCGGCGGCACCCGCGCCGACGACTACGACCGGAAGATTCTCAGAATCCATGGTGGCAATATGAAGCCCTCCTCCAGCCGGCGCATATTACTGATCTATGAAAACCATCATCGAGCCGTTCCGCATCAAGTCGGTCGAGCCGATCAGGATGACCTCCCGCGAAGAGCGGGAAGCGAAGCTCAAAGAAGCCGCGTACAACGTCTTCCTGCTGCGTTCTGAAGACGTCCTCATCGACCTCCTCACCGACAGCGGAACCTCGGCGATGAGCTCGGCCCAGTGGGGCGCCATGATGCGGGGAGATGAGTCCTACGCCGGGAGCCCCTCGTTCTTCCGTTTCGAGGAGGCGGTGCGGGACATCTTTGGCTTCCGGCACGTCCTGCCCACACACCAGGGCCGTGCCGCAGAGCGTATCCTGTTCTCCGTCATGTGCAAACCGGGAGACGTAGTTCCCAACAACACCCACTTCGACACGACGCGTGCCAACGTGGAGTTCGTCGGAGCCAACGCGGTCGACCTGGTGATCGCTGAAGGGCGTAAACCGGAGGCGCGGCATCCGTTCAAGGGAAACATGGATGTTGCCGCACTGGGCCGGTTGATCTCCGAGGTCGGACCGGAGCGAATCCCCCTCTGCCTGATCACCGTCACCAACAATTCAGGCGGTGGGCAGCCGGTTTCGATGGAGAATGTGCGGGCGGTCTCTACCCTCTGCCGGACCAACAAGATCCCGCTTTACATCGATGCCTGCCGGTTTGCGGAGAACGCCTATTTCATCAAACAGCGGGAGAGCGGCTACCTGGACAAGGTACCCCTCGCCATTGCGCAGGAGCTCTTTTCTTACGCCGACGGCTGCACCATGTCCGCCAAGAAAGACGGCATGGTGAACATGGGAGGGTTCCTCGCTACCAACCAGACATCACTGGCCGATCGGGCCCGCGATCTGCTCATTCTGACGGAGGGATTCCCGACCTACGGCGGGCTTGCCGGGCGCGACCTGGAAGCGATCGCCGTCGGCCTATACGAGGCATTGAATGAGGATTACCTGCTCTATCGGATCACCTCCACCACCTATCTCGGCGAGCACATCGCGCGGGCAGGCGTGCCGATCGTTCAACCTCCGGGCGGCCACGCAGTGTACATCGACGCGGCAGCATTCTTTCCGCAGATCCCCAATCTCCAGCTGCCCGGGCAGGCCCTGGTCGTCGAGCTGTACCGGGAGGCGGGCATCCGCGGGGTCGAAATCGGCACCGTGATGTTTGGGCGACGGGACCCCGAGACCGGCGTCGAGTCAGCTGCACCGATGGAGCTGGTGCGCCTTGCGATACCCCGTCGAGTGTATACCCAGAGCCACGTGGATTATGTGGTTGAGGCGATCCTTAATGTGTGGGAACGCCGGGCGGCGGTTCGGGGCTACCGGTTCCTCGAACAAGCGCCCTTCCTCCGGCACTTCACGGCACGGTTCGCCCCGCTGTGAGCGGCAGCCTGGAATCGGGCTGATTGCTTTCAGGATATATAAGTGTGCGGCATACATATATACCTCCCATCAAAGAGCCGCCTGGGCTCAGGACCGGGCCAGCGCTGCGCCGTTCACGGGGCAAGTCTCCTCTGGGCATGCGTCCAGTTCGCATAGTCGGCAGATGTGATCGGAGTGCGCGGGACTGCGAGTGATTCCGAACAGGACCTTCTCCACCGATCGCATGAACTGGCTTCTCTCGGCCGCGCCCAGGTGACCGAGAGCTGCATCCATGGACTGACGCCGGGCATCGAGGATCCGCTGATAGACCCGTTTGCCCGCGGCGGTCAGAAATACCGCGGCCGAGCGACCATCTTTCCCTGCCCGGCGCTCTACGATCCCCTCCTCCTCCAGCCGATCAAGCAGCCGCACCGTGCCAGAATGGGACAGGTCGAGCGCACGACGCAGGGTCTCAATCGTTTGGCCCGGCTCTCCGCCAACGGTTACGATCGCAGCCGGGCTGGCAGCGGCATGTCCCGCAATGCCTTCCGTGGCGGCAGAGATCTCATCCCCCAAGGCAACGGCGAGAGCGCCGAGCAGGTTAGAAGAACGAGGGTCACTCATAGGGCCAATATATGACTTACACACATATCTGTCAAGCAACAGCTATTTCTTCCGATAAAGCCCATCGAAGGCCACCTGCCAGTCGCCCGGCTTGCTGGAGGTCTCCCAGAGCTGCCGCACGGAGCCGTCAGGGTTCCGGAAGAACGTCAGGCGCTGCTCCTGCTTACTGCCGTCGGCCGCGGTCACAGTACCGGTGAACAGCATCTTGTTATCGGCGTAGGACCCGGACAGGTACAGGTAGTTGCCTGAGTTGTCTACCCAGAATTGATGCCATCGGCGCGCCACCCGGTCGTAGAAATTGAAACTCTGCCCGGTGCTTCCCCGCGCTCCGGTCCAGTGCTCGTGCACTACACACCCGTCCTCTTCCAGAGTGATATCATTGGTTCCCGCCTCCTTTCCCTGCACCGTCACGTTCCACTGGCCAACCCAGAAGTCGAACTGCCTGAACTCGGCCGTGTCGCACTTCGGAGGTGCCTGCTGAGCTGAGAGAGAGGCCGCAGCGATCGCCGCGAATCCAAGATGACGACAAGGGCGCACGGAGAAACGTCATGGCAGCACCTGTGGCTCGAGGGAAGGTGGAGTGCAGTTCACACCTTACGCCTCGCCTCGGGCGTGAGTTGCAGGCTGGGCTAGAACTGGAAGTAGAGGAACGGACTGGGCACCGCGAACTGGAGCAGGCAGATGGCGAGCAGGATCGCGAGCGCGAGCGCCGCGGGGCGGCTGCGCGGGAACCGGATCGCCCAGGTGTTGGGAGCGAACCAGACGACGGCGAGTGCGGCAGCCGTAAGAAGCAGAATCGGCGGCGTGACCAGATACTCGAACCCGCCGGGCCCGGGGCGAAGCCCGCTCATCGTGGCCAGCATGCTTCCCGCTTCTCCCAGTGTTCGCGACCGGAAGAAGACCCAGCCGATCATGACGGCGAGGAAAGTGGCGAGCCTCGCCAGTACCGGCGAGCGCGGCACGAATCCAAGGTGCCGCAGTCGCGCGTGAGCGGCGAGCAATCCACCGTGGAACAGACCCCAGACCACAAATGTCCAGGCGGCGCCGTGCCAGAGGCCGCCTAAAAACATCGTGACGACGAGATTGCGCGCCGTCCGCCAGCGGCCTCCGTGGGATCCTCCAAGCGGGATGTAGAGATAGTCCCGCAACCAGTAGGAGAGGGACATGTGCCATCGGCGCCAGAATTCGGCCACGTTCCTCGACTGGTAAGGCGAATCGAAGTTCTGGGGGAACTTGAATCCCAGCAGGAATGCCAGCCCGACGGCCATGTCACTGTAGCCGGAGAAATCGAAGTAGATCTGAAGCGTGTATCCCAGTGTCGCGAGCCACGCCTCGCCGGTGTCGAGGTGCATGGCCTGTTGCCAGAGCGGATCGACCAGTCCACCCGCCAGCACGTCCGCCACCAGAACCTTTTTCGCCATGCCGATCACGAGAAGCCACAGTCCGGTTACCCATTCACCCGAATCAGGCCTGCGTTCGAGATTCTCGAACTGATGGCCCATGTCGGCGTAGCGCACGATCGGGCCGGCAACCAGATGGGGGAACATTGCAACGAAGGCGGAGAACTCGAGAAAACTTCTGGCTGGCCGCAGTCTCCCCCGGTAAACGTCGATGGTGTAGCTGATCGAGTTGAAGGTGTAGAAGGAGATGCCGACCGGCAGCACGAGATGCATCAGCGGCAAGTCCACAGCGAAACCCAACGCCCGCCCGATTCCGTTCAGGGTGCCGGCGAAGAAATCGAAATACTTGAAGACGGCGAGGATGCCGAGGTTGAAGACGAGCAGAAGCACCAGCCAGACGGTTCGATGCCTGCGGTCGGTGCTTCGAGCGATAGCCGCCCCGGCCAGGAAATCGGCCGAGGTGGAGAGAATCATCAGCGGGACGAAGCGATAGTCCCACCAGCCGTAGAAGACGTAGCTCGCGACGGTGAGGAACAGGAGCCGCGCTCGCCGTCCGGGCAGCAGCCACCAACCCGCCAGGGTCAGCGGGAGGAAAACCAGGAGAAAGATGTAGCTATTGAACAGCACAGACGGTCTGTCGCCCTAGCAGAAGCGCGACGAGGCGGTCGGCATTGGCTGGCATGAAGTGCAGCGCGTCGTAGTACCATGCCGGATTGCCGCCGAAGCTCGCCAGGTCACGGGCCTCGACGTAATGCAGGAGTCCGGCGCGGTCCAGACCGCGCAAAGTATCCGCGGTCTCGTTGCTTCGAATGGCGAGGTAGCCGCCTGATCCGGCGCGCTCGAGCTCAGGGTGAATCGGCGGGATGAACGCGATTACCTGAATGCGGGCGTCTCGAGCCTCCTGCAGCATTGTCGCCAGCAGGCCTAGCCTTCGCGACGAAAGCCGGGCGAAGTCGCTGTACCGCGGCAGAATACCGGGGATGGACCCCCGCACCTGTTCCTCTTGAGCGAAGGTCCCGGCGCGGACCTGGGCATCGAAGCGGGGGTACTCCTCAACGCCGTCGGCGGACAATCGAGTAGAGGGAAGATCGGGTTGGCCCAGCACCGCATAGCGCAGCGAGCGAACCGACGCGACGATGGATTGCCGGCTCCAGAGATCCTCGGCCACGGCATTCCAGCGATGCGGCTCGACCATCCCGGCCACCAGCCCCCGAAGCGCGCGAGAGTCGGCCAGCGGGCGATGGGGACCTTCGGTGTCCTGCAACGCCTCCGGGTCCACGCCCAGCAGAATCTCGTGGACTGCGGAATTGGGATCGCGATGGAGCCAGCGGAAGATGGCGAGATAGTCTTCGGCAGCCGCTCCGTTCACGCCGAAGTTGAAGGCGGGTTCTCCAGTGAGCTGGTTGATGCACGCGGGCCGGATGGTCTTGCTGCGGGACGATCCAATGATCACTATGCTCGGCGGCGTCGGCAATCTGTCATATAGGCCCGCTTTGTAGTCCCGGTCGGCGCTGATCGCCGGAGGCAGGAGACCCGTCCCGAAGGCGGCAAGAGGATCCACCAGCCACGACAGCGCCGCCATCCCCCCCACCAGACCAAAGAAGGTGAGAAGGAACACCGCGAGAAACGACGCGTCCCGGGGAGTGGACGGCGCGCCACGGTGACGATGCCGCGGATCCGGGGCGACGGCGCTATTCTCAAGTCCCATGACCAACCGCCTTTCGGAGGCTACCTCCGCCTACCTGCGCTCAGCCGCCCACCAGCCGGTGCATTGGCACCCGTGGGGTGCGGAAGCGTTTGCGGCAGCGCAGGCCGCCGATCGGCCGATCCTGCTGGATATCGGCGCGGTGTGGTGCCACTGGTGTCACGTCATGGACGGCGAGTCTTACGAGGACCCCGCTCTGGGGGAGTTCCTCAACCAGAATTTCACGTGCGTCAAGGTGGATCGTGACGAACGTCCCGACGTTGATACCCGTTACCAGCGCGCGGTTCAGGCCCTCTCCGGTCAGGGTGGCTGGCCGCTGACCGCTTTCCTGACCCCCACGGGCGAAGTCTTCTACGGCGGCACCTACTTCCCACCCGATGGGAAATATGGCCGACCCGGCTTCCGCTCAGTTCTCGAACAGGTTTTGCTGGTCTATCGCAATCAGCGGGAGCAGGTCCTGCGCCAGGCGGACTCCATCAGGAGCGTCCTGGAACAGCACCTTGATGAATCAATGGCTGGCGAGCCGAGCGAGGCCCTGCTCTCCGAGGCCGCTCAGAGTATCGCTAGGGTGTTCGATGCGAGGAATGGGGGGTTCGGTACCCAACCCAAATTTCCCCACCCGTCGGCTCTCAGGTTTCTCTTGACGCGGTGGCACCGCACCGGAGAAGCGTGGGCCCGCGACATCGTGGAGGGGACCCTTCAAGGTATGGCTCGAGGCGGGATCCACGACCAGCTCGGCGGAGGATTCCACCGCTACAGTGTTGACGCGCAGTGGATTGTCCCCCACTTCGAGAAGATGAGTTACGACAATGCGGAACTGCTCCGAGCCTACCTCGATGCCCATACGGCGTTCAGTGCCGAGCAATACGCGGAGGTTGCCCGCGGAATAGTACGCTGGATCCGCGAGGTGCTGGCGGATGCAGAAGGAGGATATGGAGCAAGCCAGGACGCAGATGTCGGTCTGGATGACGATGGAGACTACTTCACCTGGACCTTCGAAGAAGCCGCCGCCGTCCTCACCGAGGAGGAACTTGCTGTCATCGCTCCGTACTACGACATCGGGACCGCGGGAGAAATGCACCACAATCCCGCCAGGAATGTTCTGTTCGTCGCAGAGCCGCTGGAAACGATCGCTCAGCGACTCGAACTAGACCTACCGATCGCCGATGAGCGACTACGCCAGGCCCGCTCGAAGTTGTTAGCGGCGCGCGACGGTCGGCCTACACCATTCGTGGACCGCAGCCAATACAGCTCGTGGAACGCGATGCTGGCCGGAGCGCTTCTGCAGGCGTCGGCCGTCCTGGATGATCCCTGGGCTGGGGAGCACGCGCTTCGCACTCTGCGGCGTCTCCGGGCGGAGCAAACGGCGCCTGACGAGCTTGCCCACACTACGGGCGGCATTTCAGGCATGCTGGAAGATCAGGTCTTTACGGCGATGGCTGCGATTGATGCCTTCGAGTACAACGGTGATTTTGGCTGGCTCGAATGGGCCGGCGCCATCATGCACCGGGTCTGGAGCGATTACCTCGACACCGAGGGCGGTGGACTGTTCGACCTGGCCCGTAGTCGCGGCGGCGAAGGATTGTTGCCGGCCGCCGCCAAGCCGGTACAGGACGCACCGACACCCTCGGGCAACGGGATGGCCGGATTGGCTCTGGCCAGACTCGCGGAGCTTACGGGCGCTTCGGTCTGGCGGGAACGGAGAGATGCAGTGGTAAGCGCCAATGCCGGTCGGGCGGCCGAGCTTGGCTTGCACGGAGCCACGATGTTGCTGGCTGTTGATTGGGTGGTCCAGCCGGCGACGCATCTGGTGATTATTGAAGACGGGGATGGCGCCGGCTCGAAGACTGCTGACGCCATGCACCAAATCGCTCTCCGCAGCTTTTTCCCCAGACGGGTAGTTCATCGTGTGAAAGTCGCTGACGGAGACGGATCGCTGCCGCAGGCAGTTCGCGGCATGCTTGAATCGGCGAGCGGCACTCGGGGCTTTATCTGTGTCGGCACTTCCTGCGAAACCCCGGCCACGACGGTCGAGGCCTGGCAAGACACCCTGGCCCGTCTTACGACTGAGGGGAAGTCTGCCCAATGAGCCCGATTGGGACAAACGCGTTAGGTTTGGGGCGAGGCGTCGTTTCAGATGTTCAATCGTCCATTTGAAATCATCAATCTTCAATCCTTCAATCCCCAATCCTCAATCTTCAATCATGAAGACCGCTACGTTCGAAACCAGCAAGGGCACCATCGTCGCGGAGCTGTTTCCCGAGGAGACGCCCAAGACAGTTGAGAATTTCGAGAAACTGGCCAACGAGAAGTTTTATGACGGCACCCGCTTTCACCGGGTGATCTCGAATTTCATGATCCAGGGCGGCGATCCCTTGTCCAAAGATCCCAACAATCCCCGGGCGGGAACCGGGGGGCCGGGCTATACCATCAAGTGCGAGACCAACCGGAACACCCATAAGCATGTGGCCGGGACACTTTCCATGGCGCACGCGGGTAAGGACACGGGCGGGAGCCAGTTCTTCATCTGCCACTCACCCCAATCCCACCTTGATGGCAAGCACACGGTATTCGGGCAGGTCACGAAGGGGTTGGATGTAGTCAACCAGATTCGGCAGGGAGACGTAGTGACCTCGATCCGGGTTTCCTGACTCCTGCAGCTCGATTTCGCGGTACTCGCCGATTACGCCCTGATCGACCAGCAGGGGAAACTCTCCGTGCTCGGTCTGTTTCAGCATGTGTGGGTGCCGCAGTTTCCTGCCGTCCACCCTCGTACTCACCTGGTGCTCCGGGTTCACGGCAGGAGGACGGAGATTGGCCAACACTCGCTGCGGATCCGGTTCGTGGATGACGCGGGGACCGAACTCCTCGATGGCCAGGGAACTGTGCAGTTCGGTGAACCACCCGCGGGGGTGACGGATGTTGAGGCTGGCGCCGTGCTGGTCTTCGATATTCCGCTGCCTCACCCTGGGGGATACGCCTTCGAGATCAGCATGGATGCGGGCGAGGCCTACCGCGTCCCGCTGACCGTGTCTCAATTGCAGACGGGAGGTTCATGAAGATTCACCGATAGTCTCCTCGGATTTCGCTTTGACAAGCCTTTCGTCATTCTGTAGACTCACCTCGACATCGCTCGATTCCCTCGGCACCAGAGTCCCGTCCCCTCTTCGAGGTATCTCTATGCGACGGTCGCACGTTTGGCTCGCTGCCGGAGGTCTGGCCGCTGCGCTTGCCGCGCCACGTCCGCTGCTGGCTCAAGGGTTCAGCGTGAACGAACATTCGACCTGCGCGATGGGTCGCGCGGGCACCGGGGCCGCCATGCCCTGCCCGGACGGCTCCGCCATGGCGTTCAACCCCGCGGGTCTCGCGAGTCTCAAAAAGGGCGACGGGGTGGTGACAGCCAATGCGACGCTGATCTCGGCGCGCGGCAGCTTCACCAATGCGGCCACCGGATTCAAGGATGATCTTAAAGACAACAACTACCTGGTTCCCGCGGCGTACGTCGGCTATGGCATCACGGATAACATCGCAGCAGGAGTAGGACTCTTCGCGCCATACGGCCTGACCACCGAGTGGGACCCCACGTCCCAGGCACGGTTTCTAGGCTACAAGAGCCACATCGCCGCGATCTACGTCCAGCCCACTTTGGCCGCCAAGCTCGGCGAGTATGTGAAGGTCGGGTTCGGCTTCGATATCAACTTCTTCTCGGTCGAGCTCCGCCAGCACGTCGACCTTGCCGAAGTCGGCTTGCCCGCGAGTGCGGGCGCTCCTCCTGGCACGACCTTCGGTAACATCGGCTTTCTTTCCGGAACGGACGTCGCGAACACCAAGCTCGACGGAAACGCAACGGGAGTCGGGTACCATGCCGGTGTGATTCTTCAGGCCACCGACAAGCTGTCGTTCGGGGTCCGGTATTTGTCCCGGCAGAAGGTTGAGATCGATGCCGGGAACGCGGAGTTCAGCCAGATCAATACCGGTATCCTGCTGCCCAACGCCAACCCACTGGGTCTGCCCGCAGGCACCCCGCTGGATGCGGTCCTGGCCCCGCAGTTCCAGCCGGGCGGCGCTCTGGTGAACCAGGGTGTAAGTACGGCGGTACGTCTCCCGGAGCAGTGGTCGGTTGGCCTGGCCTACCAGGCGACACCTACGCTCGTTCTGCTCTTCGATTACAACCGGCAGAACTGGGAGGTGTTCCAGTCGCTGCCGTTCGACTTCGAGATCGCGCCCGACCAGTCCCTGCCGCAGAATTTCCAATCGACCGACACCTTCCGGTTCGGTGCCGACTATCGGCTCGGGACTTCCTCGAACATCCGGATCGGCTATCTCAGTCACAATGCGGCCGCACCGGACCAGACCGTGACACCGAACCTTCCTGAAGCCTCACGTTCGGAATTTACCGCCGGGTTCGGGACCGCGTTCGCCAAGAATTTCCATCTCGACCTGGCTTACCAGTACATCGATCAGGCCGACCGCGCAGGCCGCAGCACGCCGGCCGGCACACCGAACAACGGGCTCTATGAGTTCTACGCCCATCTGTTCGGGGCGTCCCTTTCCTACGCCTTCTAACCCGGGAGCCGAGCCATGAGACTGCATCACGTAGCCGCCTCGCTGCTCCTGGCCCTGCCGATAGCGGCGGGGTGCAAGAGCGACGACACCCTGAACTCGCCGAACGTGATCGACCCGATGTTTCGCCGGTATGCAGCGCTCGGCAACAGCATCACCGCCGGGTTCCAGTCCGCCGGCATCAATGACAGCACCCAGAGGCGGGCCTACCCCGCCCTGCTCGCTGCGGCGATGGGCACCAGCTACACATATCCCTCGCTCAACATGCCGGGGTGCCCGCCACCGCTCACCAACAACGTCATCCTGACCCGAGTCGGAGGCGGCACGCCGAGTACCTGCGCTCTCAAGCCGATCAAGTTCGAGCTGCTGAACAACCTGGCGGTACCAGGCAACCAGGTGATCACGCTGTTGAACAATTTCAGCGGCTCACCCTCGCAGTTCGACCCACTCAAGACCATCATGCTGGGCGGAAGGACCGAGGTGGAGTTGATGATGCAGCTGCAGCCCACCTTCGTGACGGTATGGGCAGGCTCCAACGACGTGCTTGGAGCCCTGATCGATGCGACCAACCCCGGCGACCCGGCACAGGTGACGCCGGCGGCGCTTTTCGTCGCTCAATACGACTCGCTGGTTGACTCGCTCCGCGCCACGGGGGCTAACGTGGTCCTCATAGGAGTTCCCGACGTCACCGCCATCCCGTTCGCCTCACTCGGCGCGATCTGGTACTGTCTCAAGAATGGCGGGTGCTCAGCACCTCTCCCACCGCAGGATCCGACGTTGGCACAGATCCCGACATTTTCGGTGGCCGCAACCTGTGCACCACCTGGAGGCGTGCAAACCCTCGTCCCGTGGACCAAGTCAGTGCCCAAGCTGGGCGCGGCCCTCCAAGGGGTTCCCTCGACCATCGACTGCTCGGTGGACAACGAGACGATTCTTCCTGCCGAATTGCAAGGAATGGTGCAGGCCGTCGCCGGATATAACCAGCACATTCAGCAGGTGGCGCAGACCGAGGGCTGGGGGTTCTTCGACATCGATACCGCGCTCAAGAACCTCGTTGGCACGGCGGTTCCCCAGTTTCCCGACCTGACCCAGGTGCCGACTGGTGGCTCGGTGGGGTTTGGGCCGCTGTTCTCCCTCGACGGCGTTCACCCGAGCTCGGTAGCTCAGCGCGTCTTCGCCGACTCGATCGCGGAGATTACCAACCGGACCTACGGCACCACCCTCCCGGTGCCGGTGTGTAGTGCTACGGTCGCCTGCCCGGCTCCCTGATCGCAGGTCGAGGCCGATAGCGTCCCCGTCGCAAGTAACACCGACCCTCTGGCGGACTCCGCCGGAGGGTCGTTCGTTATTGGGGACCCGATGGCCGGGCCAGACTACTTTTCGATTCCTTTAACCCTCACCGGAACATGAACTGGACCCGGGATCGAGCCCTCGCGTTGATGCAGGAGTACACGGCCTCCGAACCGCTCCGCAAACACATGTATGCGGTCGAAGCGGCGATGCGGGCCATGGCCGTCAAGTACGGAGGGGACCCGGACGAGTGGGGACTGGTGGGGTTGCTGCACGACTTCGACTACGAGCGATTCCCCAATGCTGCTCACTCGGCGAGCGAGGAGCATCCCAGCGAAGGAGTGCGGATTCTGGCGGCCCAGGGATTCCCCGAAGACCTGCAGCGGGCCATTCTCTCCCACGCCAACTACACCGGGGTCCCGCGTGATACACCGATTGCGCGGGGCCTGTTCGCCGTGGACGAACTCTGCGGATTCCTGGTGGCTTGCGCGCTGGTTCGCCCATCGAAGAGCCTCGCGGACCTGGAGGTCTCGAGCGTGAAGAAGAAGCTCAAGGACAAGGCCTTCGCCCGGGGAGTGAACCGGGATGATGTGACTCAGGGAGCAGCCGAACTCGGCGTGCCGCTGGACGAGCACATTCAGTTCGTGCTGGAGGCGCTGCGGCCGGTGGATGGTTCACTGGGACTCAAAGGGTGAGCGAAGCCGCTCTGCGGTCCGAACCCGGATTGGGCCGGCGTCCGGTCGAGCGGGCATTCGATCGATCGTCCGGTGGCCCGCCAATCCCGGGAAACCGGGTTACGCTCCTGCAGGACGGTACCGAGGTCTACCCGGCGATGCTGCGGCTCATCGCCGAGGCGCAGCACTGGATTCATTTCGAGAACTACATCATTCGGGCAGATAATATCGGCCAAAAATTTGCCGCAGCCCTCTCCGCGCGGGCCCGCGAGGGCATCGCGGTTCGGCTGATTTACGATTGGCTCGGCTCGATCGGAACACCGCGACGCTACTGGAAGCAGCTGCGCGATGCCGGGGTGGAAATTCGCTGCTTCAATCCACCGAACCTGATCCGCCTGCTGAAAAACGTCTCGCGGAACCATCGCAAGATGGTGGTCATCGACGGCCAGCGCGCGATCGTGGGTGGCCTGTGCATCGGCGACGAGTGGACAGGAGATCCGGAGAATGGACTCCTCCCGTGGCGCGATACCGCGGTCGAGATCGCAGGTCCGGCGGCCTCGATGATCGACGCGTCCTTCGCGCGAGTCTGGTTGACCATGGGTCCGCCGATTCCCGACGATCAGCGCTCAGCGGAGGTCCCGGAGTTCGGGGATGCCCGGGTTCGGGTTGTGGCGGGCGAGCCGGGACGCGAACGAGCCTACCGAGTCCTGGAGTATCTCGCCGCAGGATGCGGCAGCCGGCTTTGGATTACCGACGCCTACCTGGTGCCGCCCCCTCGACTGTTCACCGTCCTGGTCGAGGCCGCGCGAGAAGGCGCCGACATCAGGCTGCTGGTGCCGGGCACCAGCGACGTGCCGTTTGTGCGCAACCTGACCCGGATTGGTTACCGCGACCTCCTGCGAGCAGGGATCCGGATTGCCGAGTGGGAGGGGCCCATGCTTCACGCAAAGACCGCGGTGGTGGATGGGACCTGGTGCCGGGTGGGTTCAAGCAATCTCAATGCGTCGAGCCTGCTGGGTAATTACGAGCTGGATGTGATCATCAATGATGCGGAGCTTGCCGCTACCATGGAGACGCAGTTCCGGAAGGATCTCGCCTCGAGTGTCGAGGTCGAACGACGCCAGCTTCCCGGTTCGGCGCGACTAGGCCGGCTGGCACCGTCCCGCCTGACCCGTCAGACAACCGGAGAACGACGGTTGGTCCCCCATAGGACCCGACGGAATCTCCGTGGACGCACTGCGATCGCTGCTCGCACCGTGATCAGTGGAGCGTGGCGATCCTTTCTGGGCCCACTCAGCCTCGGTCTCGTGGTGACGGCTCTGTTGTTCTTTGGACTGCCTCGTGCGATGGCCTACTTCGTCGGCGGGCTTTGTGTCTGGGTTGGCATCGCGGCGGGCCTCGAGGCTTGGAAGCGTCGCAAGGATTAGGCGTTTGCACGGTCGGGACCCCGCAGTCGCCTTCCCGCCAGCTCAAGCATCTTCCTCGTATGCCGAGCGTTCGCAGCTTGTCATTCCCTTCCCAATCCCGGATACTCCGACACCGATCCCGTTGCCCGGCAAGGAGTTTCCCATCCAGCCGACCCGTCCTCGATGCTTCATCAATCAAGTAACCGGGGGGACCGGGGTGCGGAACTCAACATCGGAGTCGTCCGCTGCGTAGTCCTGAGATAACCGACGCCGCCCTGGCCGTGGCCGCCCAGAAGGGTGACCGTGAGGCGTTCGGTGAGCTGGTCCGGCGCTACGGGCCGGCGGCACGACGGGTGGCGCGGGCTGTCCTTCACCACCCCGAGGACGCCGACGACGCCGCACAGGATGGCTTTTTCTCGGCGTGGCGGAACATCAACCGGTACGATCCGGGGCGGCAATTCGGTCCCTGGGTCCTCAGAATCGTGGTTAATGCGGCCCATGACCTTCGTCGCCGCAGACAGATCAGGGAAACCGATC
Organism: uncultured Gemmatimonadales bacterium; assembly: GCA_963821525.1. Classification (GTDB taxonomy): domain Bacteria; phylum Gemmatimonadota; class Gemmatimonadetes; order Gemmatimonadales; family GWC2-71-9; genus DATBGE01. The sequence continues at coordinate 1,050,804 of CAWGED010000019.1, forward strand.
CGGTGAGCCCGCAACTTTCCGGAGGCGAAGCATCACCTGCGGCGCTGGTCGAGCAGGGAGAGCTGGGTGAACGCATCGACGGGGCCCTGCAGGGTTTGCCGGAACGACAACGGCTCGCCGTTGTGCTCTTCGATGCGGAAGGATTTTCCCACGGAGAGATCGCCCAAATGCTGGGAATCCCGGAGGGAACCGTACGATCGGATGTCTTTCATGCGCGGAGAGCCTTACGCGCACAATTGGGACTAGAGCCTCGAGGTGATTCGTGACCCAGAAATTCAACCTTTCCGAGCACCCGCCGGATCCCGAGATCGGGGGACTGCTTCGCACTCATCTCGAGGGGCTGGCTCCGGAACAGTTCGCCCATCGAGTCATGGCGGGACTCCCGCAGCGCTTCACGCTGGACAGCTGGGAGGTTCTCGCTCGCTGGGCCCGACCGGGTATCGCGGCAGCGGCGATCATCACGGCTGCCCTTGGGGCGTGGCTCGCGTTTCCCCGGCAAAGCGACCCGGTCGGCGAGCCCCTGCTCGAGCTGAGCACGGCGGCCGACAGCGAACTCATTCTCTCAGCCTTGATCCCCGAACCATGAGAAACATCGTCCGATGATTCGCAGCACCTGGAAGGCGGGCATTCTTCTTCTCGCCGCATTCGTTCTCGGCGCTGCCGTTGGCGGAGCCGTGACTGCCCGGGTTTCCCACCGGAGCTCATGGGAGGGTAAGCCCCGGGACAGGATGGAAGGCTACCTTCGGCTGCTGGGCGAGAATCTGGATCTGAGCAGCACCCAGCGCGATAGCGTTCGGGCCATCCTTGAACGCCATCGGGGAGACATGGACGCGATCTGGCAGGAAGTTGCCCCGCGCTATGAAACCATGCGCTCACAAATCCGTTCAGAGATCCGCACTCAGCTTACTCCGGAACAACAGAAGAAGTACGCGGACCTCACGTCCCGGTTGGACCAGGAGCGGCGCGAGATGAACACCCCCGCTCCCCACCAATGATGCAGATGACCCGTCTTCTCCGACTGGCCTTTGAATCCGGCTTCCCCGCAGCGGCGCTGATGACCACGGTCTCGGTTGTGGCGGCGCAGCAGCCTATCGTGACGCTCCAGGAAGCCAGGAAAATGGCCCAGGCCGTCGAGCCTACCGTGGTCGGTGCGCTGGGCGCGGTACGCAACGCGGACGCCCAGGTTCGGAGCGCCAAGGGCGCCTGGCTGCCAAGTCTCAGTGCCTCTTCGTTTGGAGGCACGACCTATCAGGAAGGTCCACCTCGAGTCAATTCGAGTACCGGGGAGCTGGTGGGCGGTAACACGTCATCCCAGAATCTCAATTTCGGGCTCAATGCGAGCTGGGACCTTTTCACGGGCTTCCGTCGAGGCGCTGATTCACGGGCGGCGCATGCGGCCCGCGATGCGGCGGACGCCGGGCTGATCGATGCGAACTACCAGGCGAGCCTCGCCGCGACGCAGCAGTTCTTCACCGCCCTGGCGGCCCAGCAGCTGGTGCGGGTGCGTGAGGCAAGCGTCCGGCGGGCGGAGGAACAGCTCAAGCTGGCAGTCGCGAAGCTCAGCGCGGGAAGCGCCACCCGTTCCGACTCGCTCAGATCGGTGGTGACACTGGGCAACACGCAGCTGGCGCTGGTGAGCGCGCAGGCCGACGTGGCCGCCGCCCAGGCCGAACTGGCGCGGCTGATCGGCGCCGAAGGCCGGGTGACGGCAGCCGACGACAGCGCCTTCTACCAGGTCGCAAGCCAGCTTGATACCCTCGCGCTCCTGAAGGAGGCTCTCGCGGAGTCGCCCAGGGTTCAGGCCGCCGAGGCAAGCGCGCGCGCTGCCGACGCCAACCTCGCGTCCACCAAGTCGGCCTACTGGCCGACTCTCACTCTCGGGGCCTCGACCGGCTGGTCGGGGACCGAGAACCGCAATTGGGAGCTGTTCAACCAGCGGCAACTGGGCGTGGGCCTGAACTGGAATCTGTTCAACGGATTCAACCGGGAGGAATCGATCACCATCCGGTCGAGCACGTTGGATCAGGCGGAGGCCACAGCGAGCGATACCCGCCGCCAGGTGTCTTCCGTTCTGACGGCACAATTTGCCCTGTTGGATGCCGCCAGGCTCAAGATTGATATCGCCCAGACCAGCGTCGCGGCGGCGCAGGAAGATCTTCGGGTCGTGGAGCAGCGCTACCGCGTGGGGGCCGCCACGATTCTCGACCTGCTCAACTCGCAGGAAGCGCTCACCCAGGCCGAGGTGGATGCGGTTGCCGCCCGGTTCGACTATCTCCGTGCCAAGGCACAGATTGAAGCACTCATCGGACGGGACCTATGACCTCTGCCCTGAACTCGACCGACGAACGGATGGCTGTTCTGCCCAGCGACGTCCCCCGGGACGCCATTATTGTCACCCGCAACCTGCAGCGGGAATACGACATGGGCGGTGAGATCGTGCGGGCACTGCGGGGGGTCGATATCACGATCCGCCGCAACGAATTCGTCGCGATCATGGGTCCGTCAGGCTCGGGCAAGTCCACCTTGATGAACATGATCGGTTGCCTGGACACTCCGACCCACGGCGAATACTGGCTGAACGGCCACCGGGTGTCGGAGCTGGAAGACAATGAACTGGCCCGGATCCGGAACAAGGAGATCGGGTTCGTGTTCCAGACCTTCAACCTGCTCCCACGGGCAACCGCGCTGCATAACGTGGAGCTGCCGCTGGTCTACGCCGGCGTACCGGGTAAAGAGCGGAAGGCACGAGCCGTGGATGCGCTTACCCAGGTCGGATTGGCCGACCGGATGGAGCACCGTCCCAATGAGCTGTCGGGCGGTCAGCGGCAGCGGGTGGCGATCGCGCGAGCGTTGGTAAACCAGCCCAGCATCATCCTGGCCGACGAGCCGACCGGTAATCTGGATTCGACCACCAGCATCGAGATCCTGGCACTGTTCAACCAGCTGCACCAGCAGAACCAGACCATCGTCCTCGTGACCCACGAGCACGACATCGCGGCGCACGCGCGGCGGCAGGTGCATCTGAAGGATGGGATGGTGGAGCAGGACTTCGCGACCAAGGCCAAAGCCGAATGACCGCTGACACGTGGGATTCCATGCTGATGCGTAAGACCCTTCTGACTTTTCTGACGCTGGCAGTGGCTTGCAAGGAACCGCCGCCGCCGCCGCCGCCTGCATACCTGGCCGTTCCGGTGGAGCGCCGTGACATCGTGGTTTCGGCCCGCGCCAATGGGGCCATCCAGCCCGACACGACCGTCGAGGTCAAGTCCAAGGCCTCGGGTGAGATCCTGGAGATGCTGGTGGAGACCGGAGCACAGGCGAAGCGCGGCCAGCTCATGGTAACGATCGATCCTCGCCAGCCGCGGAACGACCTCGCTCAGGCGGACGCCAACCTCGAAGTGGCGAAAGCCAAACTGGCCAACGCCACTGCGCAGAAGCACCGGGCCGACGAGCTATTCAGCTCCCAGGCCCTGACCGAAACCGAGCACGATCAGGCGATGCTGGACTACGCCAATGCGAAGGCGGAGGTGGTGACCGCCCAGGTACAAGTCGAAAACGCGAAGATCCAGCTCGAGGACACCGACGTTCGGGCCCCTATTTCCGGCACCATCATCGAGAAGGACGTCGAGCGGGGTCAGGTGATCTCGTCGCCTACGAAGGACGTGGGCGGGGGGACGGTGCTGCTCAAGATGGCCGATCTCAATCTGGTCCAGGTGAAGACTTTGGTGGACGAGACCGACATCGGAAAAATCCAGTCGGGTCTCCGGGCTTCAATTACGGTTGACGCCTACCCCAATCATCAGTTCGATGGGACGGTGCTCAAGATCGAGCCGCAGGCGACGATCGTACAGAACGTCACCATGTTCCCGGTGCTGGTGCGAATCGACAATCGAGAGGGTCTGCTACGGCCCGGAATGAATACCGAGGTGGAGATCCATGTCGGCCGTCGAGACAGCGTGCTCGCGATTCCCAACGCGGCGCTCCGCACTCAGCGTGACGTCGGCTCTGCCGCCCAGGTACTCGGCCTCTCGATGTCCGACGTGCAGGCCCAGCTTGCCAAAGGGAGTGCGAGCGGCGGAGAACAACCGCAGACCACCGCGAGCCAGGGTGGCGGCGGGACCAATCCCAAGGGCGCCAATACCCTGACCCTGCCGGATGGACGTAGCGTCGTGCTGCCCGCCGGTGTCACCGAGGAGCAGGTCAAGGCCATTTTCCAGAAGCGGATGAGCGGGCAGGAACCGACTGCGGAGGAACGGGCATTGCTTCGGCGGGTGTTTGCCGGGATGGGCGGCGGTCAGAGCGGGGGAAGCCGGAACCAGCCAGACACCCGGTTCGGGGGACGCTACATCGTGTTCGCTCGTCGGGGCGGAACCATCGTGCCGCTCAATATCAAAACTGGTCTCACGGACCTGGACTACACCGAGGTGGTCTCCGGCTTGAATCCTGAAGACTCGGTTCTCGTGCTGCCCAGCGCGAGCCTGGTTCAGTCCCAGCAGGAGTTCAAGGAACGGGTGACCCGGGTGACGGGCAGCGGATTGCCGGGACTGCAGTCGCCGCAACAGGGGACTTCCAAGGCCCCGACGACCACAACAAGGCCCTGACGCATGCTGATCGGAGAGACTGTCGCGGTCGCTCTGCAATCCATCAAGGCCAATGCCCTGCGCTCTATTCTTACGGCGCTCGGCATCATCATCGGCGTGGCGGCGGTCATCACGATGGTGGCACTTGGCACCGGAGCCCAGAAGGCGGTGGAGGATCAGATCGCTTCGCTGGGAGCCAATGTCCTGAGCGTGTATCCCGGCATGTCGTTCAGCGGCGGCGTCGCCTCGACCAACCGGGTCAGTCTCACCATTGACGACGCCGATGCTCTGGAGCGGGACGGCCAGTTTATCAAGGCCGTGGTGCCCGAAATCGTTTCGCAGCAGCAGATCAAGTACATCAACAAGAACATCAATACCAACGTCACCGGCACGACGGCGAATTTCCCCGAGGTCCGGAACTACACGATCGCCCAGGGGAGGATGTTCACCAGTGGAGATGACGCCGCTCGTGAGCGGTATGCCGTACTCGGCGCCGACATACCGGAACTGCTGGAGGCCAATCCGGTCGGGCTGCTCCACCAGACGATCCTGATTCGAGGCATCGCGTTCGAGATCATCGGGATCATGGCTTCCAAGGGCGCCACGGGGTCATGGCAGAACCCCGACGAGCAGATCTGGATCCCGCTGGAGACCGCGCGCTACCGGGTCTTCGGCACCGACCGCCTGCGCTCGGTCGGGGTTCAGATTGCAGATGGAGTCCCGGTTGAGCAGGGGATGGTGGATATCGAGCGGGTCCTCCGGCGCGAGCATAAGATCCGTCCGGGCGGAGAGAACGATTTCCAGATCCGCGATGCGAAGCAGTTCCTCGCTACCCAGCAGTCCGCTTCCCAGATCTTCACGACCCTGCTCGCCAGCATCGCGGCAGTGAGCCTGGTCGTCGGCGGGATCGGCATCATGAACATCATGCTGGTGTCGGTCACCGAGCGGACTCGTGAAATCGGTGTGCGCAAGGCGCTGGGGGCGACGCAGTGGAATATCCTGTTCCAGTTCCTGGTCGAGGCGATGGCCCTGTGCCTGGCCGGGGGAGTTCTCGGCATTCTGCTCGGCGTCTGGGTGACCGACCTGCTTGCCAAGAGCAACGGCTGGAACACCCTGATCTCACCTCAAAGCATCATCATGGCGTTCGGGTTCAGCGCGGCGATTGGACTGATCTTCGGCATCCTGCCCGCCCGGCGCGCCGCGAAGCTCGACCCGATTGTTGCATTGCGATACGAGTAGAAACGAAAGCTGGAGGCCTACGTACATTTCTAGCTAAATGCTTCTAGCCCTCATCGTTGCCCTTCAGGGCCCGCCGCCGGATTCGGCGGGCCCCGGCTTTTTTGCCACGGCGCCCCGCCTCGAGGCTACCGTCACCATCGACGGGGAGCTGAACGAGCCGGTTTGGTCCCAAGCCGCCAGGCTCACCGATTTCCATCAATACCAGCCAGTCGACAGCCGGCCCGCCGAGGAAAAAACGGTCGTGCTGGTGTGGTACGCCCCCAACGCGATTCACTTCGGCATCATCGCCTACGAGAGCCAACCCGGCGCCATCAGAGCCACGGTGGCCGATCGGGACAACCTCGACGCGGACGATCGAGTCACCATCTACCTCGACACATTCGATGACCGCCGGCGGGCCTTCTTCTTCACGGTAAACCCGCTGGGCTCGCAAGAAGATGGAGTCAGGACGGAGGGCGGCTTTGCGGCGGGAAGCCTGGTGGGTGGTACTACCGACAAGAACCCGGATTACATCTGGGAATCGAAGGGCCGTCTGACCGATTCCGGCTATGTGGTGGAGGTCAGGATTCCCTTCAAGAGCCTGCGCTACCCGGGAACGGAGCACAACGCTGGGGGATCAACGTGGTCCGGAAGATCCAGCGCACCGGCTACGAAGACACCTGGACCGATACCCGGCGGGCCAACGCGAGTTTCCTGGTGCAGTCCGGCCTTCTCGACGGCCTGCACGACCTGCAGAGCGGGATCACCACGGAGTTCCAGCCGGTGGTGACCGCGGCGGCAAACGGCGCACCCACACCCACGGGATACGACCGGGAGAATCTCGATCCGAGCTTCGGGGCCAATCTTCGCCTGGGACTCACCAGCAACCTGTCGGTAGACGCCACTTACAATCCCGATTTCAGCCAGATCGAATCGGACGTGAGTCTGGTGACGGTAAACGAGCGCTTCGCGCTGTTCTTCCCGGAGAAGCGCCCCTTCTTCCTCGAAGGGATCGAGCTGTTCTCCACCAACAACCAGCTGGTCTACACCAGGCAAATCGTCGACCCGATCGCGGGCGGCAAAGTCACCTCGAAGATCGGGGCGAACAACATCGCTCTGCTCACGGCGGTGGACGAGGCAAACTCACCCGACTCCTGGTTCAACATCGCGCGAGTCCGGCGGGACGTCGGCGCCAACTCGACGGTCGGCGTCACAGGAACCTCGAAGGATGCCAGCGGGACCTACAACCGGGTGGTCGCCGGAGATGCGCGGATCGTTTTCGGGAAGCTGTACTTCGTGGCCGGCCAGGCGGGCGGCTCCTGGACTCGGGACAGTGCCACTGGAGACTCCCGTTCCAGCCCGATCCTGGAGGCCGAGTTCGACCGTACCGGGAGGTCCTGGGGATTCAACTACAAGGTCACGGGTATCGGGCCTGACTTCGAGTCTCAGGCGGGCTTCGTCCCCCGCAACGACATCGTTCAAGCCCACGCATTCAACCGGTTCTCGATCTACGGCTCAAAGGGCGCATTCCTCGAGACGGCAAACTTCTTCGGGGGGCCCTTCTACACCTGGGTCTACGGCGACTTTCTGCAGCGTGGAGCCCTCGAGGGCCTCTGGCAGGCCGATGCCGACTTCACGCTTCGTGGTGGCTGGAGCTGGGACAACCATGGCGAGGTGGGGTTCACCAATTTCGAGCCTGGGGCGTATAACGGCTACGAGGTGGACCAAGGTGGGGTCCTCGTCCCCTACGATGCCCCAACTGGCGTGGACAACTGGGTCTTGCAGACCGGCGTGAGTACGCCGACCTGGCAAAAGCTGGATGCCACGCTCACGATCAGGCGAAGCCAGGTGCCAATTTTTGCGGAAGGAGCGGAGGGGAATGAGACCCGGGTCACCGGCAGTCTCGACCTCCGGCCGACCGGCTCGATCAGAATTTCCGGCTCCAACACCTACTCCAGGATCACTCGCCGCCGGAATGATTCCGAATTCGCCCGGACCATCATTCCCCGGCTCAAGGTCGAGTACCAGCCTATGCGCGCCCTGTTCTTCCGCGCCGTCGGCGAGTACGTCGCCCAGCGCCGCGCCCCGTTGGAGGACGCCGATAACGGGGATCCTCTGGTGATCAACGGCCAGACGCAGCCTTTCCAGGAAGCGAACGGGTTGCGCATGGACTTCCTGGCGTCCTTGGAGCCCTCGCCGGGGACCGTCGCCTTCCTGGGCTATGGCAGCTCGCTCGACGACACCTCCGCATTCAACTTTTCGGAGATGAGCCGAGCGAGCGACGGGTTCTTCGTGAAGCTGGCGTATCAGTTCCGGTGGTAGCCAGGGTTATCCCGGCTCCAGCTCCACGCTGGCTCGTCCATCCTCTCCGTAGCGCACCGTCACCAGCCAGGGCCTGCAACACACCTCGCAGTCTTCGACGTACTGCTTGTTCAGGACCCCCGCCCGGATCCAATCCGATCACGACCTGTTCGCCGCAGTGGGGGCATGTGACCACCGCGTCCTGATCGGCAGACTCCTCCTCCAGAAACTCATCCTCGTTCGTCGAGGCTCATCAGACAGGACCTCCGAGCAATTCTTCCACCGCGCGCCAGGCCTGATCAATGGCCGAATTGGTGTAGGCGAACGCGCCGGCATCGGCGTTGGCGATCGTGATGCGGCCGAACTGGCCGGCGTCCCACGACGCACGGCTCCTCTCCCTCGGCCCATGGCCCGTCCCACAGCGAGTTGTACTCGTAAGTGTAGCCGTGCGGCCAGCGATTGACCGTGATGGCAGTGATGTCTCTGGCCGGATCGAAGCCCGCGGGACCAAACATCCGGCCCAACTGGTCTCTTACAGCGCGCTCGAAGGTCTCGAACGGGGTTTGAAGTAGTTCTTCGCGTCCTGCTCGATGCTGAACTCGCGAGGGCGAACCGGGTTTGCAGGGAGTGCGCACCATTTTCACCACCGCCGGGGCATCCGGAGTTCGCGGCGCCTGATAGGCTCCCAGATCAACCGGGAAATCCAGAAAAGTGTTTACCCAGTAGCTGCCCGGGGCGTAGACATGGGAGACACCGGCTTTCTGAAGTGCTCGCCAGTTGTTGAGCGCGACGTTGGTATACACCAGCGGCACCTTGGCCCCGTATGCGAGCGCCTGCTTCTGTGTGTCGGACAACTCGGGGCAGAGATAGGGTATCACCATGTTCCAGCAGGCGAGCACACAGGCTCCGGCTCGCACCGACCTGGCCTTTCCGCCCCGAACATACGTCACCTCGACCTCACGGGCCGAAGCGGGATCGCCCCGATGCTTTACCCGGATCACTGTGCTGTTGAGCCTTATGCGGGTCGAGTTCGAGGGCTGATCGAGCTTGCCGTACGCGAGGCGGGCGGTCACCACGTCGTCCATCGAATCGCCGGGCAACGCCTGGGGAACCAGGCGGCGGGCGAGGAGGCGCGCTACTGACGCGTTGCCATCGGGGAAGTGAAAGATGTACGGCTCTTCCTCGTTCATTTCGAGAAGCGGTGTCCGCCCGATGCCCGGACTCGGCTCATCGCCATCCAGTTTCAGGCCCTCGAAGCCCGGCATCTCCAACCCCCAGCAATCGAGCGCAGGGATCGCGTCGATTCCTACACCATAGAGATCGTGGGTCATGGCCTGGAAGAGAGGAATCACGCCTGGGGCCACCTTCACGACATTGAGCAGGAAGTCCCGATAGCTCATTCGGGCAAGGCGAGCCTTTTTCTCGGATGAAGTAAGTCCGGGAAAGTGGTTGGCCCGGTTCCCGATTACCCGAAGGATGTCGCGCTTGACCGCCTCGGTGAGGGGTGCCAGGTCGAGAGTCTTCCGGGAAATATCAGACACGCTGCCCTGCACCACGCGATCAACTCCGAACGTCTCCCGGTCGAAGAAGATGCCTCTGGTCATCCCGAGCTTCTGATATCGTCCTCGATCGAAAGCGGTATAGAAGCGCTGCAGGTCTATGCCGAGGTCCGACAGGAGCCCGCGGGCCACGGTGCTGTACTGTGCGGGACTCTCGATGGACTCGGTTCCCCCATAGGAGATGAGAAGGCGGTCACCCACGGTGAACTCGTTCCGCTTCGCGTGGCCGCCGAGGTCATCATGGTTGTCGAGCAATAGGATCCGCGCTTCTGGTCTGGCCTTGCGATAGAAGTAGGCCGCGGCGAGACCGCTGATCCCGGCGCCGACGACGACCAGGTCGTAACGTTCGCCGGTGTCCCGGGTCCGGCCGATGGTGGGTTCGAGGGTTCCGTCCCGCAGTTGATGCGCGACTTCGTATGAACCAGGGTGACTTCCGCGGAGTCCGGTCAGTGCCGGTGGGTAGTAGTCAGGCGCCTGCTCGGGAGCGTAAGTGTCTTCTCCTCCTCGAGTACAACCGAATGGCAGGAGCGCCATCCCCGTGGCGATCGCCAGCCCATCGAGAAAGTCCCGGCGGCTGATGTTCCGGTCCATTCCGAGTCGGCGATCGCTCGCGTCGGTCATGACAGTTCTCTCTTGCGGGAGGGTTGCGGTTCCGCGAAGATACGGCTTCCTGCAGACAACTGGCCAGCACTACGAGGAGCCATGCCTCGCTCACGCATCACAGGCACCGGGTTCGCCGTTCCCGACCGCGTGGTCCGCAACGACGACCTCGCTCAGCTGATGGACACTTCGGACGAATGGATTCGAGTCCGGACCGGAATCCAGGAGCGGCGCTGGGCCGCGGAGGGGGAGACCGGCTTCGCCCTGGCCCATGAGGCCACGCTGAAGGCGCTGGACATGGCGGGCCGGACAGCAAAGGACATTGAAGCGATCGTCTACGCTACCTCCACTCCCGACCACTTCATCCCGGGAGGCGGAGTCTTCCTGCAGCGCATGCTGGGAATTCCAACGATCCCGGCACTCGATATCCGGGTCCAGTGCAGCGGTTTCGTGTACGGACTCTCGGTGGGCGACGCCTGGATTCGCGCGGGAGAATACCAGCGGGTTCTCGTGGTAGGCGCGGAGATTCAGTCCACCGGCATGGACGTCAGCACCCGCGGACGCAATACCGCGGTGATTTTTGCGGATGGCGCCGGGGCGGCGATCCTGGAGCCTGCCGAGCGGCCCGAGCAAGGTTTCCTGGCGTTCGATCTCCGGGCGGATGGCAACTTTGCCGAGGTGCTCTGGGTAGACGGCCCCGGTTCGAGGTATCACCCGCGGGTGTCGGTCGAGCACCTGCAAGCAGGGAGGTACTTTCTCCAGATGGACGGCAAGGAGGTTTTTCGCCATGCCGTCACCCGGATGCCGGAGTCAGTCCGCACGGTGCTCCAAAAGGCCGGACTCGGCACGAACGACGTCTCCCTGCTGATCCCGCACCAGGCGAATCTCCGGATCTCCGAGGCCGTACAGAAGGCACTGGGACTCCGGGAGGACCAGGTGTACAACAACATCATGCGCTATGGCAATACAACGGCTGCCACGATCCCCATCGGCCTGGACGAGTGCGTCAGGGCCGGCCGGCTGGCCCCGGGAGACGTCCTGGTCATGACCGCCTTTGGCTCGGGGTTCACCTGGGGGAGCGCGGTCGCGCGCTGGTGAATCTTCTCAAGCGCCCGTTCCGTAGTGGAACGAGCCCCAGATAACGAGTCGAACCATGTATCGAATGATTGCCGGACTGCTGATTGTCGCCGCTGGAATCGCCGGGTACTTCGTCGCGCGGAGCTTCGTGCGGCGCCGGCTCCGGTTCGTGGATGCCATCTATTCCCCGCTCGCCCCTTGGATCGCCGGAACGTTGGCGGCGCTCTCGATGTGGCCGGTCGCGTTGCTACCGCTGGTAAGCGGCACCACTGCTGTTGTCTTCGGCCTCGGAGCGGGATTTGGGACCCGCTCGGCGGTTAAAACGCTGAAGCAGGGAGAGGGAGGAGTGATCGTCAGCCGTCGGTATTAGGGACCTGGTTATCTTTCCTGCATGCCGAACGTACTCTGCACTCGCTGTGGCCAGGAACGCGACCAGCTTGCCTTCCGACCCTTCCAGAATGACATCGGGCTCCGGGTTTACGAGCAGATCTGCAATGTCTGCTGGCAGGAGTGGCTCAAGACCCAGCAGCAACTGATCAACCACTACGGACTGAACGTTCGCGAACCCAAGGCGAAAGAGTTCCTGTTCTCGAACATGGAGAAGTTTCTGTTTGGCGAGGACAGCGTGAAAAGTGAGAACTAAAAGCGTGAAGACGTGAGAAGTAAGAAGTGAGAAGGCTGCGTCATGCTTTCCCTCACCAGCTCGTCCCTACCCTCATAATCAAATCGATCCCCGGTCCGCTGGGGTAGAGATCTTCGGTCAATCCGATCCTCCAATCCCGCCCACCCGACGTGCGGTAGATCCAGCCGAAATCCAAGTCGAGTTCCTCCCGCTCAAGCGCGGTGGCCTCGGCGTCGTCGTACTGGGGAGAGGCCCAGTAAAGGTTGGCGTAGAGTGACTGCTTTCCCCAGAACCGGTAACGCAGGCCGGAGGTAAGGGCGATAAAGCTCTGATTCTGAATCTGCTTCAGCGGACCATGGCGGGGAGTGTAGCCCAATCCAAGCTCGCCCTCATAGGTAAGCCGAGGGGTAATCTGCGCGCGAACTGTGGTAAGGAGGCTCGCCGACACGACACCGCGGCCATATCCGTCCGCCGCCGTCGATGTCGGGAGAGTCACCGACAGGACCGATTGGACCTTGGGACTAAAGCGGTGACCGGCCCCGATTCGGAGGTCGTTCAGGTGGAAGTTCGAGCTGGAGTATTCGACCCGAGTTCCGTCGGGATAGCGGTAGTGATAGTCGAACTCGTTCTCGGGTCTCCCTTCCCGCTCCGGAAAACTGATTCCGAAGAGATCGTGATACCAATTCAGGAACCCGTCCAGTCCGCCGGCAAAAACCCCACCGACTGACACATCGGCCAGGAGGAAATCATAGGGCCCGAGATCCTTCGCGATGCCCAGGCTGAACCGGTAGCTCTCGGCATCGAGCAGAAACGAAGTGTCGGTCGAGAAGCCGAAGGCGAGTTCTGTCATGCTCGCGTAGTCGAGCCCGACCGCGAGGCGCCACCCGGCTCGTGGCTCTACAAAGGGCTGGAAGTAGATCCCCGAACGGGACTCAACGACCGGGTTGTTGGGATGGTATTCGGGAAGGCCCTGGGCCGCGGCTGGCTCGAGGACGAATCCGAGCAGAGTTAAGAAGACGCCAAGGCCGGCGAACCCGGCCTCACGCCTCATCCAGTGATCTCCAGAGGTACCAGGCGGCGTGAGTGCGAACCGGTCGAAAACGCTCACCGAGCTTTTGGAGAGAGCGTGGGCTTCGAATCCGGTACAGGTTGAGAGCCGCCCGCTGGATCCCGCCGTCTCCGACGGGCCAGACATCCAGGCGGTTCAAGGAGAAGATCAGGAACATTTCCGCGGTCCAGGCGCCGATTCCTTTCACCGAAGTCAGGCGTTCCACCACCTCGGCATCGGGCAGTGTTTCGATCCCGTCCAGGCCGCCCGCCGCAGTGAAGCGGGCCAGCTCACGCAAGTAGACTGTCTTGGCGCGAGAAAGACCGGCCGCTCGAAGGGTTCTCACGTTGGCCTTGGCCAGCCGCTCCGGCTCGACCGGAATCCGATCGCGGAGGCGATTCATGATCGCCTCGGCCGCACGGCCGGAGATCTGCTGGGAGATGATGGCATCCGCCAGCGATTCAAACGCCGGCTGTTGTGAAAGCCGTACGGGTCCATGGCGCTGGCAGAGCCCGGCCATAATGGGACAACTCAAGAGAACGTCACTCATCGTCGCTCAAGGGTAAACCGGCCCGGTAAGCTAAATGTGCCGGGGCGTGAGGTACACCGGCGCGCTCTTGACACCTTCGGCGAGCGGGGAGTAGACTGGGTCATGATCGGTCACCTTGCGTTCTTCGGCTTTACCGGCACCGGCGCGGCGCGAGTCGCGTTCGGCGGGGTAAGCGCACGCTAGGCTGACCTGACCGGACCCCTCGACGCCCCGCCGGCAATCCGGCGGGGCTTTTCGTTTTTACCGGAGAGAACGATGCGCGTTGCGATCCAGGGCACTCGTGGTTCATTCAGCGAAGCTGCAGCCCGCCAGCAATGGGCCGATGCGGAAGTCGTCGCCTGCCGCGAAGTGGGAGACGTGGTCAAGGCAGTCCGGGAAGGCCGGGCCGACACCGGATGTCTGGCCATCGAGAATTCGCTGGTCGGCTCGATCACTCCGACGTATGACCTGCTGCAAGAGGCTTTCGGCGACAGCAAGCTCTATCTGAGCCGGGAGATTCTGCTGCCGGTTCACCACGCGATACTCGGGGTCCGCGATGGGAGCCTGGCTCAGATCAGGCGCGTGCTGTCTCACCCGGTCGCCCTGGGCCAGTGCAGATCATGGCTCAGCCAGCACCTCCCCGATGCGGAACTGGTGAGTTCCTGGGACACAGCCGGCAGTGCAGAGATCGTGGGGCGGGAGAACGATCCCGCTCAAGCGGCGATCTGCGCCGCGCATGCGAGCGACGCCTATGGGCTCAAGGTGTTCGAAGACCGGATCGAAGACGACCCGACCAACCAGACCAGATTTCTCACTTTCGGCAGCGAACGTCCTCCTACCAGCAACACCGTGCCGCAAAAGACTTCGCTCATCGTGTGGCTCGATCACCGGCCGGGGATGCTGGCCGCGGCACTCCAGGCCTTCGCCGCACGCGGGGTCAACCTGACATCCCTCCAATCCCGGCCGGAGCGATCGGCTCCCTGGACCTATCGTTTCTACTTCGATGTGGAAGGCGCGACGGATGATCCGCGACTGGCCGAAGCCCTCGAAGTCTATCGAGGCGCTGGCGGCGCGCATCGTGATCCTCGGCACCTACCAGGCGTGGCAGCATGAGGGGAAGACTGCCTCACCGGTGGTGATGGCCCCGCCCCAGCAACGCCCGAAGCCCAACGTGCCTCTCTTCGACCGGGCGCAGCGCTCGGAAGACACCGTGGTGAGGGTCGGCAGCGTGGAGATCGGATCCGGCCGCCCGGTAATCATTGCAGGTCCTTGTTCGGTCGAGAGTGCCGAGATGATTCTCGAGACAGCCAAGGCGGTTGCTTCCGCCGGGGCCGATCTTCTGCGCGGCGGCGCGTTCAAGCCTCGCACCTCACCATACGACTTTCAGGGACTGGGAACCAAGGGACTCAAGTTCCTCGCTGAGGCGCGGGAACAGACCGGCCTCCCGATCGTTACCGAAGTGATGAGCTGGGAGGAAGTGCCGCTGGTCGCGCGCTACGCGGACATGCTGCAGATCGGCGCCCGGAACATGCAGAACTTCGCGCTGTTGCGAGCGGCGGGCAGGAGCGGCCGGCCGATTCTGCTCAAACGAAACGGTGGCGCCACGATCGAGGAGTGGCTCCACGCGGCCGAGTACGTGTTGTCTCACGGCAATGACCAGGTGGTGCTCTGCGAGCGCGGAATCCGAACCTTCGAGCGGGCTACCCGGCATACCCTCGACCTGAACGCGGTGGCTCTGGTGCGGGAGCGGACCCACTTGCCGGTCATCGCCGATCCGAGCCATGCGGCGGGGATGCGGTCTATCGTACCCATCGCTTGCCCTGGCGGCTTTGGCTGCGGGCGCTCACGGTGTGATCGTCGAAGTCCACCCCGATCCGGACCACGCGCTGAGCGACGGCGCCCAGAGCCTGGACCTGACCACGTTTGCTCGATTGGCTGAGAAGATTCGCAGCGGAGAGCCGCGAACGGCGGGGCTCTGACTACGGAGCTCCGATCTTGCCGACGACGGTCATGCGCTTCTTGTCACGCATGATGTCGAGCTTGAAGCTCTCGCTCCCCTCATAACTCCGGAGAATCCTCAGGAGGTGCGAGGCGTTGGCCGGCTCTCGTCCGTCCACGGCAAGAACCACGTCCCCTCCCCTCAGGCCCAGCTTCGAATCAGCCGGTACGCTGATGACGAGGATGCCTTCACTGGTCCCGAAATAGCGACCCAGATCGGGATTGAGCGGCGCCAGCTCGAGATCGGCCAGCGGTGAACCGAAGGCGAAACGCATCGGCGCATCGGGGTGGATCATTCGCATCGGATAGCGAGGCTGGCTGTCTTCAGGATCGAATCCCCGCATCGCGTCCTGGAACTGACGGAAGGATTCGTCACCACCCATCGAATAACCGAAGCCTCCGTCCGGAGTCCGCCACATGATGGTCGGCTCGTCTCCGGTGATGAGGCTGACGGTTTTCCGTTCCTTCCCCCGGCGGAACTCGACCGCAATCGTGTCATTGGGGTCGAGGCGCGCGGCGAGCTCGGTGAGGCGCAAGCCAGGCGCCGAATCATCGTTGTTCGCCCGGGCCTGACCGTCGAGCAAGGAGGAGCCGGCCAGCTTCGTGATCACGTCACCCGAGCGAAGGCCGGCCTTGGCCGCCGGCCCGTTGGGCGTGACCGAGCTGACCAGCGCACCAATCGAATCGGTATCGCGAGCTCGCAGGTTGACCGAGATCCCCAAGCGGGCGCGCCGGCTGGTGAGGACCTGAAATACCGGCCGGACGTCTCCCTCGACCCGGATGACGCCGGGAGGAATCACTTTGGGTTGAGCAGGGGTATCCTGCGCGACGACAGCCGGAGAAATCAGAAGGCAGGTTGCCAGGGAAATCAGGGTGCTCCGCATTGCTTCAGCCATCGCCACCGATCAGAGGCCCACGTTCGAGGCGCGAGTCACGTGGACGTCCATGAGAGCGTCGAGCAGGCCGATCCGTTCGCGGTAGAGGTTCAGCAGGGCGGTATCCCGCTCCCGGGCGCGAAGCAACTGCGCCATCTCGAGTTGCCGATCGATGCGGGCGATCTGGTCCTCCAGAGCTCCGGCCATGCCGTCGGTATGGCCGTCCGTGATGCGGCCATCGGAGTTAAACGACTCGAGGAGCTGCTCCAGTTGCCCTGACCGAGCCATGGCGTCGGAGAGGGCCGGGGAAAGCGTCTTCGAGGAAGCCGAGGCTCCGTGAAGCAGCAGCATCAAGGCGAGTCCTGCCGCAATGGCGAGTCCGCCGGTCGCCAGACGCCCAGTCCGGACCTGGCGTTCGGCCCGGAGCCGAGCTTCCACCGCCGGCCAGGAATCGCGGGAGGGTTTAAGAGTCGGCAGTGCCTTGAGGCGCGCTACCCTCTGCTCCAGGCGATCAGCCTCGCGGCGACATGCTTCGCACTCCGAGAGATGCTTCTCGGCCTCGGCCTGGCCGGGTTCGCGACCGGGCTCCCGCAGCCGAACCAGGGTATCGAGGTCAATGTGCGTCATACCAGCGTCTCCTCCCCGAGCCAGCGGCGGAGGCGAGTATGTGCGCGCGCCAATTGCGATTTCGAAAAGCTTACTGTCCTGCCCATCATCCCCGCGATTTCCTCGTGGGTGTATCCCTCGACATCGTGCAGCCACACCACCGCTCGTGAGGTTTCGGGCAAGCGCTCCAGTGCCGCTTCGAGATCCATGCGCAGCCCGTGGTCGGAGCGGGGGCCCTGATGAGCCTCGTCTTCCAGCTCATCGGTGTCCCGATACTTGTTCCGCCGGAGCCGCATCAGCGCCTTGCTCGCGGCAACCGTGCGAATCCAGCCCCAGAGACTCCCTTCGCCCCGATACTGCCGCAGGTTCCGGCAGACTTCGAAGAAGGTCTCCTGCATCACGTCCTCGGCATCTTCCGAGGTGCGGCAGATCCGCCGGGCCAGGTTGTAGACTGGCGTCTCGAAGGCGCGATAGAGCTCCTCCAGCGCGGCGACATCGCCGGCCCGGGCTTGGGCCAGGACTACTTCTGCGTTGGGGAGGGGGATGGCATCGGCCATGGTGCCGATAAAGATGCGGGAATCGGGCCTACAGTTGCAGGGAGGGAGGGCCCGAGGATCGGTCCATTCGGCGCCGCAAAGCAACAGCGGAGGTCAGAGAGTCGGGCTCACCTCTAACCTCCGCTGTTACAATAATTTACCTACTACAAGTGATCGCATGCTGCGGCCTCCAGACACATTCAGTCGACCCGCACCGAATACCTTGGCCGGTCCGATGATGTCGGCGTTGGCGCGAATGCACTCCTCGATCTGGATCGGCCTGACTCGACCCGGAAGCTGGGATTCGACGACCGCCGCCGCCGCTGCCACATGGGGCGCGGCCTCGCTGGTGCCTGCCGCGAGGAGGTAGTCGCTGGTGCTGCAATCGAAAGGCAGCGTCAGCTGGAAGTGGCTGCAGGGGCCCAACACGAGATCAACTTGGTCACCCCCGGGGAGTAAGTCACCGCCAGGGGCGAACAGATCCACGCCAGAGTCGGCCGAAGTTGGAGTAGCTCGCCAGCATGTCGAAATTCTGCTGGTTGAACGGCGCTGTCGCTCCCACGCTCATAACGCCCTTAATCTGAGCCGGGATAGGAGATCAGGTTGCCGTCCTCATTGAGATTGGCACCGTCATTCCCCGCCGAGGCAACGACGACGACGCCCTTGTCGCGGGCGAATGCCACGGCGCGAGTGAGCACCTTAATCAGCCCCTCGACGCCGGGAAGGGTTTTATCGATGTACGACCCGAGACTCATGTTGATCACACCAGCGCCGCTCTGGGCCGCCAGCACGATGCCGGTGATGATGTCTCCGAAACTGCCGGAGCCGGTCACCCGCAGCACCTTGATGGAGCAGAGCCGGGCGTCAGGCGCGACTGACGCGACGCCGATGCCGTTGGTCGCGATGAATCCGGCGGAAAGCGTACCGTGGCCGTTGTGGTCCAGCGGATCCAGGTCACCCGGGAAGACTGGGGTGCTGATCACGGAGGTCATGAGGTCGACCCGGCCGGCGATGTCGATATGGTCGGGATCGATACCGGTGTCGAGGACGCAGACCGTCCTGCCCGCCGCCACCGTTAGAGGCGCCCCAGGCCTGATCGGCGTGCGACCTGGCGAATGTTCCACTGGAATGGGAAGAATGCAGCGTCGCTCTGATCCGTCCCTGAAGCGACCGGATTCGGAAGTGACGACAACTGCAGCTTGGCGTCCTGAGGAGCCGGGATCCATTGCAGGATCAGATCGCGATCGACCCGGGAGACACCAGTGGTCTTGCTGAGCGAGACAGCCGCCGCGTCGGTCAGGCCGGTAACCTCCGCCTCACCGATCATCTTCTGACGCCGAACAATGGTGCCGCCGAGTGCCTTCACCGACTTCGCGAAGGAGGCTGGCTCGGTGGTCTTGAAGGTGACGACGTGGCGATCGCTGGGAGTAACTGAGGCGGGGAGCTGCGGTGCAGGAGCACGGGACATCGATTCATTGCTAGGAGTCATGGACTCATCGACGCAGGCGGCGGCAATGAGTACCGTCGCCGCTGCAAGCGCGGGACGCACAGAAAGTCGCGAGAACATGGGGCCTTTGTGGTGGGAGATGCGACAACTTGCCGGGCACAGGAAAACCCGTCAAGAGCGGCATTCACGCCACAGCGAGTATGGTATGGGAGTTATACTGGTTGCATGACTGCGACACGCCCGCCCCAAGCTTCGATGCCCGCACCCCACCTGTGGCTTCATCACCTCCAGGATGAGGCCGACGCGGCATTTCTGTATCGGGAGCTGGCCAAGGCAGAGCAGGATCCGCGGAGAGCCGCCCTCTACGATGGATTAGCCACCGTCGAGGACCGACACGTAGCGGTTTGGCACAAACTGCTGGAAGACCACGGCCACCCAATCCCCTCCATTCGACCCTCGCGCCGGGCCCGGGTGATGAGTTGGGCGGCTCGGCGGTTTGGACCAGGGTTCCTTCTCCCGATGCTGCTCGAGGAAGAGGGCCGTGAGGTAAAAAGCTATCTCCGACTCTCGCATCAGAGCGCCGAGGAGGATGCCCGCAGTGCAGCGCTGCGCCTGGCCCGTGAGTCGGCGGAGCATGCAGGATCGCTTGCCGGGCTGAGCGGAGCCGCGGGGGAGCCTTGGCACAAGACCGGGGCGGGCGGCCTGCTCCGCAATCTGGTCTACGGCTTCAACGATGGCCTGACCGCCAACTTTGGCCTCGTCGCTGGAATGCTGGGCGCGCAGGGGCACCTCAACATCTCGGGACATGCGGTGGTGGTTGCGGGGATCGCGGGGATGGTGGCGGATGCGCTCTCGATGGGTTCCTCCGGATACCTCGCCGCCAAGAGCGAGCGGGAGGTGTTCGAGCACGAGATCGCGATGGAGCGGGAGGAGATCCGCCTGATGCCCGAGCTGGAGCAGGAGGAGCTGACCCTGCTCTATCAGGCGAAGGGGGTCCCGGAGGAGCAGGCGAAGGAAATGGCCGCCCAGCTCATGCTGGACCCGGAGCGCGCACTCGAGGAGCAGGTCCGGGAAGAGCTGAAGATCGGTGAGGCTAATTCACACGCCGTTGCGCGAGGGGTGGATCACCGGAGTCTCGACCGCCTTCGGCGCCTTCATCCCGGTGGCACCGTTTCTCGTGAGCACCGGCCCGGGCGCGATCTGGACCTCACTCGCGGTATCCATGACGGCTCACTTCGGGGTCGGCGCCGCTCGCAGCTTTTTCACCGGCCGGGGAGTCATCCGCAGCGGCTTGGACATGTTCGTGGTGGGGTTGGGTGTGGCCGGAGTGGGATACCTGGTGGGGGAGTGGATCACGAAGCTGCTGTAGAACTCACCCGCTGGAGCCTCTTCGCTGACCATAGCCTCACCCCCTGACCCCCTCTCCGTGAAACGGAGAGGGGGGACGGCGATTCAGGAATGTGCTGATCAACGATCTCAGCCGCGCCCGACTCAGCTCGGATCCCCTGATCCGAAGCGTTTCAATTCCTTGATCCGCAAGAACTCGATCGCGGAACGCGTCGTACTCCGCCTGCTCCCGCTTCCGGTGTATGGGCCCATCAAGTTCCACCGCGAGCCGCAGCTCAGCACAGTAGAAGTCCAGGATGAACCCCCGGAAAAGGTGTTGTCGTCGGAACTTTAGGCCGAGACATCGTCGATTTCGCAAGATCTCCCAGACATAGCGCTCTCCGAGAGTGGGAGATTTTCGGAGCTCCCGGACTCGCAGCCGCTTCCAACTTCGAAGGATCCATCGACCCATGCCCCACTATGCTGGTTTCCGTGGAGATCGCACTCACGAATTTTCCGCGGCTCGAGTCCCTAAAATGCGTTCCCCCTCTCCGCCACGCGGAGAGGGGGACAGGGGGTGAGGCTAGACGGATCAGGAGAAAGGACGAACCGGGAGGGAGCAGAGCGGAACGAGACCTTATGGCTCGAGAAACTTCTGCCCTATCGTAGTTCCCGCCGAGATGAAAGTCTCGTCGCTATTGATCAGGATGGCGACGACCAGGCGCTCCTTGGGACACAGCAGCAGGTGCGCGGTGCCTCCCATGCTCCCGCCGGTGTGGCTGATCCATTCCCGCCCGTCCGTGGTTCGCAGCGTCCCCCAGCCCATGCCGTAATCGGTGGCCTTCCCGTCCGAGGTGCGTTGCGGGGTCCACAGCATCTTCACGGTCGCGGGCTTGAGGAGGGTACCCTCGAGCATCACCTCTCCAAACTGGGCGAGATCCTCGGTTGTTGAGAGGAAGCCGCCCCCAGCCCACTTGTAACTGTTATCCACGTATCGCGCGTTGAGCATCCCGCCGTTGGAATCGGGCCGCTCGTAGAACCGGGCTCGGAACGGAATGAGGCTGTCGGGAAACTCCGCCACGGTGTGGGTCATGCCCGCTGGGCCGAAAACCCGGTTGGACATGAAGGTGAGGAACGGTTGGCCGCTGGCGCCTTCGATGACCGCGGCAATGAGATTCCACCCATAGGACGAGTAGGAGTACTTGGTGCCCGGCTGGAAGAGGAGCGTATCGTCCTGAAAAATCTTGAGGCCCTCGAGCACCGTCGCATAGTGCTTCTGGTTCTCGAACTCGCCCTCCTTGTAGTGCCGGATCCCCGCGAGGTGACCCGCCAGTTGACGGGTGGTAATGGGCCACGGTTTCTGGGGGAACGAAGGCACGTATTTCTGGATTGGCGCGTCGAGGTCGAGCTTGTGCTCCTCCACCAGCAGGCCCAGAGCGGCAGAAGTGAGCGGCTTTGAAACACTGCCGACCCGGAAGCGGGTAAGCGGCGTCGCCGGAACCTGCTGTTCCAGATCAGCCATGCCGAAGCCTTCGCTCCAGATCACATGGCCATCCTTGACGACGGTGATCGAGGCTCCGGGTGCGCCGAGGACGCGCATCGTGTCGCGAATGAACTGCCGGGTCCACTCGATTGCCTTCTCATAGCGGACGGGGGCTCCCATGACGGCGGGAACCGGCGCCGGCGTTTGAGCCACGGCAGGAGAGGCAACGCAAAGCAGTCCCAACCATAGAATCGGGCGACGCATCAGGGCTCCCGGATGGACTTGTACTCGGAGACTTCCGTTAGACCACGAGATTCAGCAGGCGGTTCGGAACGTAGATGACCTTTCGCAGGGGCTTGTTGTCCACGAAGCGCGCGGTAGTCGGATCCTTCAGCGCGATTGCCACGACAGCCTTCTCCTCGGCGCCCTGAGGGATGCGGATCTTCGACCGGGTCTTTCCGTTGACCTGAACCGGGATCTCGATCTCATCCTCGACGATGAGACGGTCTTCCCAGACGGGCCAGCGAGCCTCGAACACCGACGCACCATGGCCCAGCCGCTCCCATGACTCCTCCGCGAAGTGCGGCGCGTAGGGGGCGAGCATGATCACCAGGTCTTCGATGATCGCGAGCGAGTGCGACTCTGCCTCCTTCATCGCGTTCACCAGCTCCATGAGAGCGGAAATCGCGGTGTTGTAGTGCAGCGCCTCGAGATCTTCGGTCACCTTCCGCTTGGTCCGATGCCAGCGGGCGACCAGATCCCTGGGCAGCTCCGTTTCGATCGCGGCGCTGCCCACCAACCCCCAGACCCGATCGAGGAAGCGACGCGGACCGTTGATGCCGGCGTCGCGGAAGTCGCCTCCCTCCTGGAAGGGCCCCAGGAACATGAGGTACATCCGGAAGGTGTCGGCTCCCCACTGGGAGATGTACTGGTCGGGCACCACGATGTTGCCTTTGGTCTTCGACATCTTGGCCCCGTCCTTCACGATCAGGCCATGAGCCCGGAACCGGGCGAACGGCTCCTCGAACTGAAGGTGGCCAAGGTCGTGCAGCACCATCGTCATGAAGCGGGAGTAGAGCAGGTGCAGCACCGCGTGCTCGTTGCCGCCGATGTACGTGGTGACCGGGCACCAGGTCCTGGTCCGGGCCGGATCGAAGGGACGATCCTCGAACTCGGTACTGGGGTAACGCAGGAAGTACCACGACGAATCGAGGAAGGTGTCCGACACGTCGGTCTCGCGGCGACCCTTCTTCCCGCACTTGGGGCAGGGGACGTAGTACCACTCGTCATGCCGCGCGAGAGGTGAGATGCCGGAATCGTCGGGACGGAAATCCTCAATCGGCGGCAGCAGTACGGGAAGGTCCTTTTCCGGGACCGGTACCGGGCCGCAGTCGTCGCAGTAGATGATGGGGATCGGGGGACCCCAGTAGCGCTGCCGGGAGATGCACCAGTCATGCAGGCGATACTGGACTCTCCCGCTGCCCTTACCGTTCGCGATCAGCCAGTCGATGATGGCCCGCTTGCCTTGCTCGGCGGGCAGGCCGTCGAACTGGCCGGAGTTCACCAGCCGGTGTCCTTCTTCGCCGGGCTCAGCCAGCTCCACCGGATTGGCGGCAGATTCGCCTTCCTTGGCCAGCACTCTCACGATCTCGAGTCCATACTTCTTCGCGAACTCGAAGTCCCGCTCATCGTGAGCCGGCACCGCCATGATGGCGCCCGTCCCATACTCCATCAGGACGTAGTCGGCGATCCACACAGGCACCGGTTTCCCGGTGGCGGGGTTTATCGCGGATGAACCGAGGAAGACACCGGTCTTCTCCCGGTCTCCCACCTTGCGACTCACCAGGTCCTTCCCCGCAGCCGCCTTTACGTAGGCCTCGACCTCGGCCTTCCGATCAGGGGTGGTGAGATGCCTGACCATGGGATGCTCGGGCGCCAGCACCATGAAGGTGGCGCCGAAGAGAGTGTCAGGGCGGGTGGTAAAAACCGTGATTGCGAGTGGCGTGGAGGCGACGGGCGACGGGGCGACGGGTCTGCTATCACCTGTCGTTACCGGAAATGCGATCTCCGCCCCTTCCGAGCGGCCGATCCAGTTCCGCTGCGCGGTCCGCGTCGTCTCCGACCAGTCGATCGTGTCCAGGTTCTTCAGCAGCCGTTCGGCGTACTCGGTGATCCGGAAAAACCACTGCTCCAGGAATCGCTGCTCGACCAGCGCCCCGCAGCGTTCGCAGCGCCCGTTCTCGACCTGTTCGTTGGCGAGCACCGTCTTGTCGTTGGGGCACCAGTTGACGGCCGCGCGCTTCTTGTAGGCCTTGCCCGCCTTGAAGAGCTGCAGGAAGAGCCACTGGGTCCACTTGTAGTAGTCGGGATCGGTGGTGGAGACCTCGTGACGCCAATCGAACATCCCGCCGATCCGCTCCAGCTGGCGCCGGAAATTCGCGATATTCTGGGGAATCAGCTTGGCCGGATGAATCCCGATCTTGATCGCGTGATTCTCGCTGTGGATGCCGAAGGCATCGAACCCGATCGGTTCGAATACGTCGTAACCCTGCAGCCGCTTGAACCGCCCGAACACGTCGCTGCCGGTGAAGGCGAACATGTTCCCCACGTGCAGTCCTTCCGCCGAGGGGTAGGGGAACATCATCAGGTTGAAGAAGGGCGTAGCCGGATGGTCGAGATCGGGCTGGTTGGTGCCCTTCTCGGCCCACCGGGCACGCCACTTGGCCTCGACGACGTCGGGCTGGTAGGTCGGTGCGTCTACGGTCATAGGGGCGGGAATTTACGCGGGAGAGGGGAGACGGGAGAAGGGAGACCTTTCCCTTTCCCCCCTCCCTGCCCTAACTTCCCCACCTCTCACCACTTACATCGCACGGAACTCTATGGCCATTGCGCGCCAGACGTTTATCCGCAACCTGCATCAGGTCGGGCTGTTGACCGTGGCAGCGCTGGGGATCGCCGACGCGGGGATTCTCTGGGTTCTGCTGCGCGGCGTGTCTGGCTTCAGTCCGTCCCAGGTCATCATCCTGGCCACCGCGGCGATCGTGATACTGGGAACCCTGGTGATGCTGTTCCTGGTCAGCTGGCTTACCCGGGTGATTCTCCGGCCGGTATCCAACGCGGCCGCCGTAGCCGGCCGAGTCGCCGCGGGCGATCTCACCGCCCCTGAGTTCATCGCGCCGGGTGGCGCCAGTCAGGTGGACGCCCTCACCAACGCCGTCTCTGCGATGGTTACCGAGCTCCGGAGCCTGGTCGGTGCAATCCGGGGGAACGCGCAGGATGCAGCCGCCATGGCGCAGGAGATTTCCAGCGCGACTGAAGAGATGAGCGCGTCTACCGAAGAGGTGTCGGGCACCTGCAACGATCTCACCGATCGGGCTACCCGGCAGGCGACACTGGTTCGGGCAGCGGCGGAAGACGCGGCCAAGATCCTCGCGATCGCGGAGGAGTTGGCCGCCAGCGCACTGGGGTCCGCCGAGCGCAATGCGGCGCTGGCCGAGCTGGCTCGGTCTCATAGAGAACAGCTGGACGAAAGCTCCGCCGAGCTGCAGCGGCTCGCGGAGGAGGTTGAGCGCGGCGCCGAGGAGGCGACGGCGCTCGCGGCAGCCAGCGAAGAGATCGGGAAGTTCGTGACTCAGACGAAGGCCATCGCGCGGCAGACCCACATGCTGGCGCTCAACGCGGGAATCGAAGCCGCGCGGGCCGGCGAGGAAGGGCGGGGCTTCGCGGTGGTGGCGGAAGAAGTGCGAAAGCTGGCGGGTCAGGCAGCGCAGGCCGCCACTTCGACCAGCGATACGGTACGCGCCGTACAGACACGGGTCGAGGTGGCGCGGGACCGGCTGCTCCGTCTCGCCAAGGGAGGCCAAGCCGCACGGGAGGCCGCGGACACTGCGGCGCGGGGCCTATCGCGGGTTGCCAGCGATGCCGAAGCGAACGACAGCTGGACTCGGCAAATCTCCAAATCGGCGGACGAAGTTCGCGGGTTGATCGGCGGAATCGTCGGCAGAATGTCGGAAGTGTCCGGGGGCACCGAGGACGTGGCCGCGGCCGCCGAGGAGATCGCCGCTTCGTCTCAGGAGCTGAGCGCTTCGACCACCGAGATCGCCAATTCGGCACAGCAACTGGCGCACGCCGCGCAGGCGCTCTTTGGAGAGGTCAGCCGATTCAAGGTTGAAGCGCACTGACGATCCTGGCCTGAATCGCATCGAAGGATTCGGGCAGCGGATCGAGAGTAGCTCCTGCCGCAGCCGCTTCATGGTGGGTGACCAAGTCCAGAGCCAGCCCCCGCCCGGGCATGGACTCGGCCCGCTGCAACGCCCCGGCTGAAGCGGCTCCCATCACCAGCCACGAGGGAATCGGACTCCCGCCTTCGCCCCCCGCGAATACCAGATCGAGTCCCCACTGGTCGGCCTGAACCGGAGAACGTCCCACCGAGGCGGTGACGTCGGCGATGAACAGCGCGCCGTTACGCCGAACAACCGGGGCGAGATCCGCCAGCGGCATCAGTTCGTCCTGTTCATCTTCCTGCTGGACCACGGCGACTGCTTCGAACGCCGGGCTCCGAAGAAACCGATCCAGCCACTCGGGTCGCATTGCCTGCCCCGGCGATACGCAGGCCCGGGCGACCTCCCTTCCACACGCCTCTCCAATTCTCGCGTAGTGCTCGGCGCGACTTCCTGCGACAACCATGAGCATGCGCTGACGGACCAGGCTCCGCACCGCCAGCTCCATGAAGCGATCGACCGCACCCGGCAGGAGGATAACGGGCTGGGAGGTGCCGAGTAGCTCTCCGAACTTCGAGGTGGAGGTCACGCGGGCTCGAGCCAGGTGTCCAGCGTCCCTTCCGATACGATCTCCTCGGCTTTGACCAGCCGCACCCCCGCGTCTCCCCAATCCCGGAGCGCGTGCTCGCCCAACTCATAGCGTACCGCCTTTACGGCGTCGGTGACCACGAAGAGGCGAGCGTGGGGACGGCGAGCCAGCCAGCCCTCGACGACGTGGCGGACACAGATCTCGAGCGGAAGCCCGTAAACCACCACAGCCTCGGGATCGAACGCGCGAACCACGGTATCGGTGTTGGGGTTGCTGAACACGTCGAAGTGACGCTTCAGAATCAACAAGTCGCCGGAGTGACGGCTCAGCCCGAGCCGCAGGACCTCGGGCTCCTGCCGTTCGAAGCCGATTGCCAGCGCATCGCGGAGCGTTGTCTCCGGGATCTTCTGCTGTCCCGGCGTTCCCCGGACACAGTGTGGCGGCCAGGTTGTTTCGAAGTCGGGCTGATCGCTGAACTCGGCATCGCCGGGGAGATGTTCCTCGGCGCTGGCGACGATGCGAATCCCGTTGGCGCGGGCGTAATCGGTGAGCGCGGCCAGGCGGGGCACGATCGCCTCGGCCCGGGGGACGTGCAGCTTCCCGTCGGGAGAGATGAAGTCGTATTGGGTATCAACATCCCAGAAAAGGAGTCGGTTCACGGTGGGGTACTGTCCTCCTCCGATGCGGCGCCAAACTTTTCGCGCCGGAACTGGTTCAGCGTCCGCCGCAGCTGGCGGGCTCCGCCGACGGTTGGATACAAGTCAATCAAGCGGCGCAACTCGGTCATGGCCCGACCCGGATCGGCCAGTCTGCGGTCGTAGAGCTCGACAAGGGCGAGGCCGATCTTGATGTCGTCCGCCGGCCGCAGCTGGCGGGTGTCGCGATAGTTGTGCAGCTCGAGTACCGCCATCCCGGGATTGGAAAGCGGCCCTGCGAGAATCGCGGCGCGCCGCACCAGGGCTTCCGCGTCGCCGTTCTCCCGTCGTGAACGCTCCAGGTACTCGCCGGCGGCCGCATCGTACAGCCCCCGCGCTGCCAGCGTCTCGATGCTCGCGTAACTCGCCCGGTACCGGACGAGCCCGGCGTTCTGCAGGATCTCGGCGCACAAATCGGTCATCGGTTCCAGGAAGCCGTCGAGCAGGCCGAACACCAGGCCGTAGATCGCCCAGAAGGCGCCGAGCAGGAGAACCGCACGAGGGGTGACTCCGGTGACCCACAGCAATAGTGCGACGAGAGTCGCGAAGAGCAGAATCCCGCCGGCAGCGAGCCGGAGAAGACGGAAGGGATCCTGATCCTTGCTCGCGACGCGGGCGGAGAGCAGCGGAAGCATGCCGATGGCTGGCACAACTTAGGAGCGACGGGAGTGGTCGGCAAGCTTGCATTGAACGTCTCCGGCCCCGCGTTGTCGGCGATGAACAGAGGGCAGTACCTTATAATCCAGCACCGTCTCCCCTGTCCCACGGAGAGTTCGTGTCCGAGAGCGTTTCCCGGCGAGATTTCCTCGCCGCCTCCACCGCTATGCTCGCGCTCGGCCATGCACCGTCCACATTTCCAGGAGACGGGCCTCCCGCGATTCTTCGGGCTCGCGCCGCGCCGACGGTGGCAGTCTCCTCGTTTAACGGGCTAGCGGCTATTGCCAGGGCGGTCGAGCTGGCCGATTCCGGCGCCGACTCGCTCGACGCAGTGGTGGAGGGAATCAAGCTGCAGGAGCTCGATCCGGAGGATGAATCGGCCGGTTACGGTGGGCTGCCCAACGAGGAAGGCGTCGTACAGCTCGACGCATCGTGCATCCACGGTCCTACCGGCCGGGCCGGAGCGGTCGCAGCGCTGGAGGGGATCAGGACGCCGAGTGAGGTGGCCAAGCTGGTCCTCAAGTACACGAACCACACCCTGCTGGTCGGCCAGGGAGCGAAGCGGTTCGCGCTGTCCTACGGGTTCAAGGAGGAGGACCTGCTGACCGAGCGGTCGCGGCGAAAGTGGCTCACGTGGCGGGCGAATCACGACGCACATGACGACTGGACCGAGGATGGGATGCTTGCGTCCGGGTCTCCTGGAGCCGTCTATCTCAGCGTGGTGAATACAGCTGGGGACATCGCATCCGCAACCAGCGCCAGTGGTCCGGCATGGAAGGCGCCCGGCTGTGCCGGGACCTCGCCTGTTGCTGGAGCGGTTCAATACGTGGACAACGACGTGGGTGCCGCAGGGTCGAGCGGCTTGGGAGAACCCGGCATGATGGAGTGCGGCGGCTTCATCACGGTGGAGCACATGCGACGGGGGATGCGGCCCACCGATGCGGCTCTGGAGACGCTGAAACGCATTGTGGCGAAGGCTCCGGCCCGCTTCCTTATGCGCGGCGGTCTGCCCAGATTCTCGCTCACGCTTTACGCCGTGAACAAACGCGGTGAATTCGGCGCTGCATCGCTGTATCCGGGCAGGTACGCCGCGCATGATGGGCGGCGAGCGGCGGAACGCGATTCGGCCTACCTCTACGACAAGGCACTCTGATGCGGCGTATCTCGCGGGCAACACTCTGGGCGGTGGTTGTTTTCGCCGTCCCTCTGGCGGCCCAGGAGAGCAAGAACACCGCCCCATGGAAGGACAGTTTCTACCCGCTGTTCATTTCGCAGGCCAACGAGTTCCCTATTGTCGTGGTCCACTTCGAGGAGCGGAAGCAGGCCGACTACTTCGCCCGGTCGCCATTCGCCGGCCGGTTCCAGGTTGACATCGGCGGGGGAACGAAGGGCAGCCATTTCGCGCTGGTCGGATTCGATGCGCCGCTCCTGTGGAAGGACTGGCGATTCGCGGCCCGGGCCGGAGCGGCGAAGGCCGCGCGCTTCGGCTATTTCGGGCTGGGTAACAACACCAAATTCATAGAAGACTCGGTCGACGACGATACCTCGCCGTTTTTCTATCGCATGAAGCGGAATCGTTACTTCGGCTCGGCCGAAATCAGCCGCCATATCCATGGTCCGTTCTATATCGCCGCCGCCGCGGATGTGGAGCACAGCATTCTGACCGACCTGCCGGAGAACTCCCTCTTCCGCCAGGACTTCGGGACCGGCGATGTGACCGATACGGATGTCAGGGGCCGGCTCACCCTCGTGCTCGATACCCGAGACAATGAGTTCGATACCAAGAAGGGCGTCTTCGCGGAGGCGTCGGTGCAGGAAGGAAGCGGCGGCGATGGATACACCCGCTTTACCGGGGCGGTGCGAGGCTACGTACCGATCCGGGAAGGCACGACCCTCGCCGCGCGAGTCGCCGGGACGGGAATAACCGGTGATCCGCCGCTCAACGCCTTGTTCGAGATCCCGATCTGGGGCGTCAACGTAATCCAGGCGGTGGGTGGCGTGAACTCAAACCGGGGTTACGATTTCCAACGACTGACCGGAGAGGACGCTCTCATCTTCAACGCCGAGATTCGGCACGACTTGCTCAACCTTGGCGATTTCGGCGCATTCACGCTGGTCGGGTTCTTCGATGCCGGCCGCGTGTTCCAGGGCGAGCCGTTCAAATTGACCACCGAGGATATGAAAGTCGGGGGCGGAGGCGGGTTGGCGATTCGGGTGCTCCGGTTCACGATCTGGACCTTTAACTTCGCGGGCGGCTCCGACGGCTTCAAGTTTACCGCTGGAACCGGATGGGCCTTCTAGTCCGCGAGTCGCAGGATTGGCAGCTTATGACCGCACCACGAAGCCCCCGCGACAGTAAGGCGACCCGGGAGCGCCTGCTACGGGCGGCGCTCGATCTCTTCACCACCGACGGGTTCCAGGGGACCACCACCCCGACGCTCGCCTCGCGGGCTGGTATCGCTGAAGGAACCATCTACCGGCACTTCGCGAGCAAAGAGATCCTCTACAACGAAGCATACCGGGAGAGCCAGCGCTGGCTGGCGGGTTTGGTACGCGAAGTGGAGCATGAGCGGGGCTCGAAGACGCCGGAGCGACTGGCCCGGCTGGGCCGACGGCTCGTGGTCGCCGCGGCAGAAGATCCGGCCAAGGTCCGGATGGCACTCACGCCGCGCGACGCCCGATTCCTTGATGGACACAGCCGAGAGACTGCCCGGGAATTCCGCGAGTCGCTTCAGCACCTGGTGGCGACCGGCAAGTCGGACGGGCTGGTTCGTGCGGGGCCGGCCGATTTGTGGGGCGCGGTCTGGCTTGCGCTGATCAGCTTCGCGGCGGAACGGGTGAGCTCGAGAGAATGGGCGCCCGACCATCCTCAGGTCGGGCAGACGATCGAAGCGGCGTGGGAGGCTATTGCGGCCCGAAGTACGTCAGCTCGCGCGGATGCTCCAGTTGCTTCGACCATCTGAGCGCGCGCGTCATCCCCCCTCCCAGCGGGCGCACGACGAACTGGTCTCCCACGCGATAAGCGACGGAGTCGCTGCCCCAGCGAAGCGGCTCGGTCCCGGCTGAATCGAGCGGCTGTGACTCGCCGCCCAGACGGATACAAAGACCACCGCCACCCTCGCAGCTGACCACCTCGCCGGCGACGGGGTCACCCACCAGCACCGCGAGCGCCGAGTCCCCTGCTCCTCGCGCCTGCCCTTCCAATGCAGTGACGGACGGACTCCCTGGAGGAGCAGCGGCGGCCAGGACTCCGGTCGCCATCTTCACGTAGACCGTTCGAGAGTCAGGAGACCACGCGAGTCCCTCAGGCTCGGCACCGCCCGGCTCGGTCACGCGGCGCTCGGCGCCGTTGATCAGGTTCATGACCCAGACCGCGGCGGCGGCGCCGTCTCCCCGAACGAACGCGAGCATGGACCCGTCAGGATTGAGCCGCGGCAGGTGCTCGTTGAGCCGGGTAAAGGTCACCTGGAACACCGCACCACCACCAACCGGAGAGGCGAAAAGATCTCCGGTATCACCTTCCCCTTCGGCCGTGAAGACGACGTAGGGCTCCTGGCCGATCTTGAGCTTGTGGGAGAGGGGTGACAGTGAGCCGGTACAGGCGCGCAATCGGGAAAGAGCGTAAGAGGTGAGAAGTAGAAGTGAGAAGGTGAAAGCGGCGGAACCCTGCTCAGCGACGTGCGGGATTGGCGTACCCGTCTCACTGCTCACCGCTCACCGCTTACTTGCTCTCGCTAGACTCGGACTAGCCACCAGCCATTCGGATCAACCACCACTTGCTTCGGTTGCGACTTCACCGACTGCAGAGTGACTCGAGTCTCCCGACCCTCCACTTTCACCGGGTAGATCTTGCCGTCCACGGCGATGTCGAGATTGGGAAGGCGGTAGAGTCCCCAGGAGTCCTTCTGCTTCTGGGTAATCACAAGATCCAGCGCTTTCCCGTGGTGCTTCCACTGGAGGTCGAGAATCGGATAGCCCGGTTGGGTGAGAGCCTGGGTGAAATACCAGGTGAGTGAAGTTCCCGCGGCCGCGTCCATCACCGCGGCAAACTGGCTCGAGAGGGCAGTACTGTCTCGATAGGTCTTGTAGTACTCCCTCATCCCCTTGAAGAACGCCGAGTCGCCGATTAGCCCGCGCAGAGAGTGGAGAACCCACGCTCCCTTGGGGTAGTTGTTGGTGTTGAGCAGCCCCATCAGGTCGGTCGCAGCCGGATCGATGATGGGACGCTCGAGCGTCGCGGTATCCGCGAAGACCGCCTCGGCACCTTCTCGCATAGCGGCGCGAAAGGCGCTGTCGCCATCGGCATGGCCCAGCCAGAGTGCCGCGAAGTAGGTGGCGAAGCCTTCCGACAGCCAGAGATGATGCCAATCGCTCTCCGTGACCGCGTCACCGAACCATTGGTGGGCGGTCTCATGGGCTACAGTTTCCTCCCTCAACTTCTTTTCGCTGTACGCCTTGTCGGGGTAGAAGATCGCGGTGGGGTTTTCCATGCCACCGAAGATCGTGGTGGACTCCACATGAGAGAGACGGTCGTAGGGAAACGGTCCTACCGTCTCGCTGAAGTAGTCGATCATGTCCCCCACGCGGTGGAACGGCCCCGTAACCGACCAGGCGGAATCCTCCGGATAGGTCACCACCGCGAGGGGAACGCAGCGGATCCTGCATCCTCCATCCGGCAACGTCGTAGTTGCGAGCGGACCGGCACCGACGACCATTCCGTACACCGGTATGGGTTGCTTCATGCTGAAATTCCACACGCTCCGGCCCCGCGGCAGCGAGTCAATCCTTACCAGCACTCCGTTAGCGATGACTTTCATGCCGGGCGGTACCTCGACATGAAAATCCACCGTCGCCTTATCGCTCGGGTGATCCTGAGACGGCAGCCATTTGTGGGCTCGGTCCGGCCAGTTATCGGCGAAGATGACCCGCTTGCCATACTGATTGGTGCCGATGATGAGACCGTCTTTCACCGGCCCGTGATAGCGGACCATCGAGATCAGCGAATCTCCGGCCGCCTTGTCGTGCGGGAGATAGATGCCGTCCGCTTCCCGCGCATAGGTGGTGCGCGAGAGCCGGGTGTTCTCCTTGCCGTCGGCGAGGACACGAACCACTCGCAGGGCGGTATCGAGCTCGATCTCGAGCGGCTCATTGGAGCCGAGGCGCCAGGTCGTCTGCACCTGGCCCAGGATATGGGTGCTCGTATCGCCCAGTACCAGTGTCACGTCATAGTGCAGGGCATCGTGAACCGGCCGAATGGTGTCGGGCCGGACGGCGAGCGGATCCTGCAGGGCCAGCAGGAGTGTCAGCAGCATCGGTGCGGGCTCCGGGCTACGCTTCGATATCGACGGCCAGCTTGGCTTCGCGGATCGCTTCGAGGTGTTCGGCAACAACGCGGCGATGAACCGGATGGACGAGGTAGCGCTCCAGCGCCTCCAGGTCATCGAACGCAACGCTCAGAACATAGGGGTACTCGGCATTGCTGGGGCCCAGATTGGCGCCCCAGCGGATGTCGCGAATTTCCGGAATCGGGCCTTTCATCTCGAGCAACGCCGCGGCAAGCGCCGCGATGGGCTCCGCAGCAGTGCCGGGCTTGAACCGGAGCAGCACCTGATGAAGGATCATGAGGTGCTACTTGCCCAGCACTTCCTGGTAGAACCCCAGGATATCCGCCCACGCCTTGTCCACCGACGGGCTCTCCGAGCCCATCCGTCCCGGCTTGAGGAACCCGTGGCCGGTACCGGGATATTTCTTGTAACGGAAGGATTTCTTGGCTGCGTTCATCTGGCGCTCGACATCCGGCAATGACGCATCAATGCGCGCGTCGTCCTCTCCGTAAACGCCCAGCACGTGGGCTCCAATAGCGCGGATGGCGGTCGAATCGGGCGGCGGTCCGTAACAGACTACCGCGGCCTTGAGATTGCGATTCGCAGTGGCATAGGCGAACGATCGCCCCCCACCCCAGCAGAACCCTATCGTGCCGATGTCATCCGACCGGACCGACGGAAGGGATCCGAGGTATTTGTAGGCCGCATCGAGATCGCCGTTCACCTGATCGGGAGCCAGAAGGGCCGTCAACTTGCGTCCCGAATCCGGGTCAGCAGGACTGGCTCCGAAGCGGGGAGAGAGAAGATCCGGGACCACCGCGACATAACCGGCGCCTGCCAGCTTGTCCGCCACGGTGGGTTCCCAATCGGTCAGACCAAAGATTTCATGTATCACGATGATCGCGGGCGCCTTGTCCTTGCGCTCCGGATACGCCACATAGGCTCGAATCGAATCGCCGGCCGCGTTGGTGAACTTGACCCATTCACCGTGCGTCGTCGGCAAGCTGCCGTGACACGCCGGTCGCAAGCTTCCAGCCGCCCAGCAGGCCCGCGAGGAGACCTGCGGCAGCGATCGCTCCAGTAGTCGCCCATCTCGAACGCATACCTTTCCCCCTTCGGTTGTCGTTACTCGGCATATACACCTTCCAAGGCCGACTCGGGAGGAGGCAGCCTGTCCCGGTCGGCCAAGGCCTCTTCCGTCGCGGCTTCGACCGTTGCCGTAGCCTTCACCTCGATGCTCTCCAGCTCTGTGGATGGCACGCTTTGCTGGAGCAGCCAGCTCTCGTAGAGACCAATCGGATCCCGTTTACCCCAGTACTCGAACAGCTCGGCCGGGAAGGTGGCGCGAGCCTCCCGTTCATCGTGTGTCGCGTGCCCGCCCATCCGGAAGGTTTCGGCAAGCAGCATCACGGGACCTTCACCGCGACGGCAAGCCTCCACGGCGAGTTTGGTCGCGGCAAAGGCATCGAGCACGTTGTTGCCATCGAAGGCCCAGCCCGCCATCCCGTAAGCGCCGGGCCAGCCCTCGAAGCTCTCGGCCGCATGGTGCTGATCCAGACGAGTTCCCAGCGCCACCTGATTGTTCTGAATGATGAAGACCACGGGCGCCCGCTGCACCGCCGCGAAGTTGAGCCCTTCGTGGGCCACACCCGCCTTGGCGGATCCGTCGCCGACCCAGGTGACGGTAACCGCCGACTCTCCCCGCATCTTCGCCGCGAGCGCGATCCCCACACACACCGGCACCATGACCCCGACCGGAGAGATCGGCGGGATCACGTGATGCGGCATCGAGCCAATGTGCAGATCGCGGCCGCGTGATGGACCGTTGGCTGCCGCGAGATAGCCTCGGAAGACGTCGCCGATCGGCATGCCCATGTCTCCGCACGCGGATTGGTTGCGGATCATCGGAGCGACGTAGTCAATCGCGGGGTCCAGGGCGAAGACGGGACCGACGGTGGAAGCCTCTTCCCCGGTGCCCAACCAGGCCTTCGAGATCACACCCTGCCGAACCCACCGCGACAGAGCGATGTCCTGCAGCCGAGCCAGCAGCAGGCGCTCGTAGAGCAGGAGAAAAGCGTCCCGAGGGAGGGTCGCGATCAAGTCCCGACGGTCGGGATCCCGCTCGATCGTCTTGCCGAATTCCTGAAGCAGCGCCGGATCAGCGGACCAGGAGACGTATTCGGGGGGATCGAAGGCGGGATAGCGTTTCATGAAGTAAGCGGTGAGCAGTGAGCGGTGAGCGGGGCGCTTACCGCTAACCCTCTCACTTCTTGAAGAGTCGGGCAAACACCCCACTCTCCTCGGCTCCTACCAACGCTTCACTCAAGGCCTGCATGGTTGGGAAACGATCGGCCGGTTCCAGCGACATCGCCCTTGTCAGAGCCACATCCAGTTTGGCGGGGAGTTCAGACCGCACGTCGCGGAGAGCCTTCGGCTTCCCGCGCAGCCGGGCAATCATCATCTCCTGCGCGTTCCGCCCCTGGAAGGGAAGCTGGCCGGTGAAGAGCTCGAAACCGAGGATGCCGAGGGCGTAGACATCGCTCCGGGCGTCGAGCGCCTTGCCCCTGATCTGCTCCGGGCTCATGAACTCGGGCGTCCCCAGAACGATCCCGGTTGCCGTCAGCTTCGCAATCTCCGGCTCGGCCCGTCGTTCCTTGGCCAGCCCGAAGTCCATCACCACGGCCCGGATTCCTCCCGGAGAATGGGCATCGGGCACCAGCATGACGTTTTCCGGCTTCAGATCCCGGTGGATGATGTGCATGTCGTGGGCATGCTGGAGCCCGTGGCACATCTGGAGCATGAGTGGAATGCCGAGATCGAGCGGGAGCGGACCGTCGCGCACTTCGCGATCGCTCAGCAGCTCACCGGGGAGATAGGGCATCACCAGGTAGATCAGGCCGTCCTCGGTCTCTCCCAGCCGGATGATGCGGCACACGTTGAGGTGCTCGAGCCGCATCGCGAGCCCGGCTTCCCGGCGAAGCCGTTCGATCGAGCTGGTGTCTTCCTGGAGTCTGGGCGAAAGGACCTTGATCGCTACGGTTTCCTTCGATGAGTTATCCATCGCGAGGTACACGTACGACATTCCGCCTTCGCCCAGCTTCTTACCAACCTCATACCGATTATCGAGGACATGGTTGGTGAGGAGACTGGCCCGATCGTGCCGCGGACTGCGGGCACGGGCCGCCTCCCGGACCTGGGTCCGGATACCGACGCTGGTCTGCGAGGTCCCTGGACCGGGACCGGGAGGATGGGCGGCGGCGGCCGAACCCACTTCGACCAGCGGGGAACCGTCCTGAGGACAGAACCGCGCCGGATCGGGGTAGACCCGCTGGCACCGGGGGCAACGGCGGCTGCTCAATCGCGGTACCGGTTGCGGCCGTCGGCCTTGGCCTTGTAGAGGTTGGCGTCGGCGAGGCGGAGCAGGGATTCACCCTCGCCGGCTCGCTCATCAGGATAGCAGGCGATGCCGACGCTGATCGTCACCCGCACCGTCCTGCCCGCTTCACCGAAATCGTGGTTGGCGACGCGACGGAGAATGCGTTCGGCGAAGATGCGCGCGCCGCTTGCCCCGGTCTCGGGAAGCAGGATGACGAACTCCTCGCCGCCGTATCTCGCGACGATGTCCACCGCGCGCTGTTCCCGCCGCAGGATCATGGCGAGCTGGCGAAGGACGTTGTCGCCGACCAGATGGCCGTACGCGTCGTTGATCTGCTTGAAATTGTCGATATCCACCATCAGGCAGGCCAGCACCGTGCTGTAGCGGTTGGCCCGCTCGATTTCCTGCGCCAGCTTCTCGTTCAGCGCGCGCCGATTGAAGGTCTCGGTGAGCGGATCGGTCTCGGCCAACTGCTTCATCTGCTCCCGGCCGAGCACCGCGTTCTCCAGATCGTAGGCCTTCTCGAGCGCGGCCACGGCGGCGCGCACCACCTGGTCGGCGAAGTCCACGTCCCGATGGTCGAGCGGCGGGTCTTCTTCCGTGGTGCGCAGGAAGAACACCCCGGCGGGCTGGTCCCGCAGCGTGAAGGGCAACGCGATGGCGGACCGCGTCGGAACCGAACGCCCCTCGGCTTCCCACTCGGCACGGACTTCGTGGTAGAGCGGGTCGGTAAGAACGTCGTGCACCAGCACTACCTGGCGGGTATCGAGTGCCCGCCGGACCTCGGGATACCGCTTGAGATCGATCCGCAGGTTGCGAAGCATGGGATTCTCGTACGCCGCGACCACGAGCGCGTAATCATCCGAGTCGGCATTCGACACGATCAGCGAGCACTTGGAGATTCTCAGGCCCCGAGCCACGCGCCGCACCAGGATGTGATAGATCTCCTCCGGCTTGAGGGACGCCGTGACTTCCTGGAGGATGTCCACCATCTCCGAACGGCTGCGGGCTTCGGCCCGCGCCTGGTTCAGCTCCCGTCCCACCCGGAGGTGAGCCTTTACCCGGGCGAGCAGCTCCCGCACCCGGAAGGGCTTGGAGATGAAATCGGCTGCGCCGAGACCGAGCGCACGGACCGTGGCCTCCTCCGGTGGCATGGAGGAGATCATGAGAACCGGAAGGTCCTTGTGGTTGGGATCGTTCTTGACCCGCTCCAGCAGCTGCAGCCCATCGACCCGCGGCATCATGATGTCGAGCAGCAGCAGATCGTAGGTATCCGCGTCGAGCCGCTCCAGCAGATGGTCCCCGTTGGGGACGCTCACCACCTCGTAGCCGTTCTCCTTGAGGATCCAGGCGAGGGTGCGGGACAGGGCCTGGTCATCATCCGCGACGATGATCTTCGGCGCGATCATTCAGGACACCAGGCGCTGGAAGAGATCGGGGTCCACGTTGCCGCCGCTCAGAATGGCGACGGTAGGCCCGGTGGGGACGTAATGCCGTGCGAGGAGGGCAGCCACAGAGGCGGCACCCGACGGCTCCACCCGGAGTCCGGCGTTCTCGAAGAGGAACCGCACCGCCGATTTCAAGTCGGCGTCCTCCACCTGCACCGCTTCCCGGACCCGACCATCAATCGCCGCGAAGGGAATGGCACCGATGGACGGGGTAAGCAGCCCGTCGGCCAGGCTCGGCCCCGGATCGATTCGCTCGGAGCGACCCGCGGCCAGCGCGGCGGAGAGCTTGCGGACGTTCGAGGGCTCGACTCCGACGATGCTGGCGGTCGGGATCAAGTCGGCAATCACTGTAGTAATACCCGCCAGCAGGCCACCTCCCCCGGTGGGCACGAGCACCGCTCGCAAGTCAGGGCACTGCTCGGCGATTTCCAGTCCGCAGGTGCCCTGCCCTGCTACCACGTCGGCATGCTCGAACGGCGGAATCGGGACCATGCCCCGCTCGCGCACCAGGCCCTCAAACACCGGTTCGCGCTGCCGGCGGTCACTCACGAAGACGATTTCGGCGCCCTGCTCGCGAACTCCGTTGATCTTGACCCGTGGCGCATCCTCCGGCATCACGACGACGGCCGCCACACCGAGCCGCTTGGCGGCGTAGGCCAGCGCCAGCCCGTGATTGCCGCTGGAGTGCGTTACTACACCCCGAGCGCGGTCGGTTTCCGAGAGACGGGAGATCGCGGTATAGGCCCCGCGCAGCTTGAAGGCGCCTACCGGCTGCAGGTGCTCGCACTTGAGCCAGACCGGTACACCGATCAGGCGATTCAAGGCGGGCGATTCGACCAGCGGAGTTCGCAGAGCCACACCGGCAAGCGCCACGGCGGCCTCACGAACAGAGGCGAGAGTGACTCGGGCGGGGTACGTCGACGTCAGGGGCACGGGGCGAAAGTAGGACTCTGCGGGTGGGTGGGCAAGGGAAGGGAAAAGTAATGAGGACTGAGGACTGAGGACTGAGCGCGAGAGCTGTTACAGGCCCACCGACTCAGTCCTCAGTCCACAGTCCTTTCACTTCAGTTACTCCGGCTCTGCTCCCGTGGCTGCCTCCGCCTCCGCTCCCTCCTCGTCCTCTTTGACCACGCGCGCAACGTCCACCACGGCATCGCCCGAATCCAGGTTCATCACCTTGACGCCCTGGGTATTGCGGCCGATGACCCGGATTCCTTCGACCGGCATCCGGATGATCACGCCGTGCCGGGTGATGAGCATCAGCTCGTCGTCCGGCTGAACTTCCTTCAGGGCGACGATGAGCGCCGGTCTTGTCGGTCTTCTTGAGCGTGATGATGCCCTTCCCACCCCGTTTCTGGACCCGGTAGTCGGAGAGCTCGGAGCGCTTGCCGAATCCCTTCTCGCTCACGACGAGCAGTGTCGCATCGCGCCGGATCACCACCATGCCGATGACCTCGTCGCCTTTGTCCAGTTCGATGCCCTTCACGCCACCGGCGACTCGACCCATCTCCCGGACATCGCCCTGGTGGAACCGGATGCTCATCCCGTCCGCGGTGGCAAGGACGATATCGCTCGCCTCGTCGCAGAGCTGCACGTCGATCAGCTCGTCGCCCGCTTCGATGTTGATCGCATTGATGCCGTTCGAGCGCACGTTGCCGTAGGCGGAGAGCACGGTCTTCTTCACCGTGCCCAGACGGGTGGCGAACATGAGCCACTTGTCGTCGGCGAATTCCCGCACCGCCACCGTCGCGGCAATCCGTTCGTCGGGTTTGATGGCGATGCAATTCACCACCGGCTTCCCCCGGCTGGCACGGCCGCCCTGCGGGAATCTCGTGCACCTTGAGCCAGTAGACCTGGCCGGTGTTGGTGAAGAACATCAGGTAGTCGTGGGTGCTGGCGATGAAGAGGTGCTCGATCCAGTCCTCTTCCTTGGTCGTCGCGCCCTGGAGGCCCCGCCCGCCGCGGCGCTGCCGCTTATAGGTGGAGATCGAGATCCGCTTGATGTAGCCGGTGTGGGAGATGGTGATGACCATGTCCTCTTCGGCGATCAGGTCCTCGACCGAGAAGTCGCTCTGGTCGGCGAGGATCTCGGTCCGCCGGTCGTCGCCGAATTTCTTGGCGATCTCCTCCATCTCCTCCTTCAGGATGCTCATCCGGCTGGGGCTTCGAGGCCAGGATTCCCTTCAGCTCCTTGATGGTGGCCTGCACCTCCTTGAGCTCGGCCTCCAGCTTCTCGATCTCGAGGCCGGTGAGCTTGGCCAGCCGCATGTTGAGGATGGCCTCGGTCTGCTTCTCGCTCAGCTTGAACCGCTTGCGGAGCCGGGCGTCGGCATCGGGCACGTCCTTCGACTTCTGTGATGATCTCGACGACTTCGTCGATGTTGTCCACCGCGATCTTGAGGCCGTCGAGGATGTGCTCCCGGGCCTGGGCCGCGTCGAGGTCGAACTTGGTCCGCCGAACGATCACCTCGTGGCGGTGCGCGATGAATGCTCGAGCAGCTCCTTCAGCGTTCATGACCTTCGGGGCGCCATCGACCAGCGCCAGCATGATCACGCCGAAGGTGGACTGCATGGCGGTGTGCTTGTAGAGCTGGTTCAGGACCACGTTGGGGATCGCAGTCGCGCTTGAGCTCGATCACGATCCCGCATGCCGTCCTGCTGCGCTGATTCGTCGCGCACGGCCGAGATCCCCTCGATCTTCTTTTCCATGGCCAGCTCGGCGATCGCTTCACGGAGTTCTCCTTGTTGACCTGGTAGGGGATCTCGGTGACGACGATCTGCGACTTGCCGCTCGACTCCCGCTCCTCGATCTGGGCCCGGGCCCGCATGATGATGCGGCCCCGGCCGGTCTCGTAGGCCTCCTTGATCCCTTCGCGGCCGTAGATGTAGGCCGGCGGTAGGGAAATCGGGACCCTTGATGTGCTTCCGGAGGTCGCGTGATGGTCGCCTCGGGATCGTCGATCAGGACCTCGACGCCTTGGCCACTTCCCGCAGGTTGTGGGGCGGGATATTGGTGGCCATGCCGACCGCGATGCCGCTCGAGCCGTTCACCAGCAGGTTGGGGATCTTGGCCGGGAGGACGGTCGGCTCCCGAAGCCGGTCGTCGAAGTTGGGCTGGAAATCGGCCGTGTTCTTGTCGATATCCTCCAGCATCGTCATCGCGACCGTGAGTCAGCCGCGCCTCGGTGTAGCGGTAGGCCGCGGCGGGATCTGCCGTCCACCGTGCCGAAGTTGCCCTGCCCATCGATGAGCGGATAGCGCAGCGACGAAGTCCTGAACCATGCGGACCAGCGCGTCGTAAACCGAGGTGTCGCCGTGCGGGTGATACTTGCCGAGCACATCGCCAACCACCGTCGCCGATTTCTTGTAGGGGCGGCCGGGCACCAGGCCCAGCTCGTTCATCGCGTAAAGGATCCGGCGGTGCACCGGCTTGAGGCCGTCGCGCACGTCGGGCAGCGCGCGCGACACGATGACACTCATCGAGTAGTTGATGAACGACTGCTGCATCTCCTCTTCGATGAGGCGCGGCAGAATCCGTTCGCGCGAATTCGGGGCGGTCATGAGTATCCGTACTGAGGGTAAGGCGGGGCCGAGGTACTGCCGGGGACCAGCAAATATACTCGGAATGAAGACCCGAAGGCAACCCGGAGGAGGCCGCCTAACAGCCGAAATGCCAACTAGTTACGGAAGGTCTGCGGTGGGAGCTCGGCCGGCCTGCACTCGGGCCCGAGCCGAGCATGAAAAACGGCTTAGTGAGAGCCCCGGACGAGGAGGACAGTGCCCCGAGGTCCGGCCGATAACCCTGGGGTCCAGCGGCATGATGACCCGGCCGATCGGTTCGCCATGGGAATCGAAGAGTTCGTAGACTTCTGGCTGTCCGTTCGTTGTCCGCATAACCATTGTTGCACCCTCCAAGCTGACCTGCCTGCAGCGGCCAAGCCGCGATCACAGCGAGTAAGACGCTCGAGCCCCGCAAAGGGTTGCCTGCCCGCACCGCGCAACCCTTCCGGGGGGCGCATTGTCTAGGGTCCAGCGACCGATAACCAATGCCTCCGGAGCCTGGTGGACGACCGTGAACTGATCGCCCGAGTCCTGGCCGGAGAGGCCACCGCGGAGCGGGCACTCTATGACCGGCATGTGGACCGCGTGTACCGCCTGGCCTATCGCCTGGCGGGCGATCCCGATCTGGCCATGGACTTCACTCAGGACACGTTCATCCGGGCCTTCGACCGGTTGGCCTCGTATCGAGGGGATGCAGCGTTTTCGACCTGGCTTACTGCAGTGGCGACCTCGGTCGCACTCAACGGGTTGCGGAAGCTCAAGCGATTCCGGGAGCGGGAAACGGACCTCGAGCATGGCGACAAAGTGGCTTCAAAGCGGTCCTCTGAGCCGGATCTCAAGGAACGGTTGTCCCGGGAAATTGACCGGCTGCCCCTGGGCTACAGGACGGTGTTCGTGATGCACGATGTCGAGGGCTACACCCATGAAGAGATCGGCACGGCCCTCGGAGTAGAGACCGGAACCTCGAAGGCGCAGCTGTCCCGGGCCCGGGCGAAGCTGAGAGAAGCGCTGGCCGACTTTGCAGGGGAATGGAAACCATGAACGACGACGAGTGGGACGAGAGGCTGTCGAAGGCTGCTCGAGCCTATCACCAGCCGCCTGAGACTCCGAGAGAAGAGATCTGGGCGGGGATTCGGGCGCGGCGGAAGCGGCGTTCGGTCCTGCGGCCGCCCCAGGTCATCTGGTGGAGTGTCGGAGTGGCCGCTCTTCTGATTATCGGCATCGGCATCGGGCGACTCACCGTGAAGCCCCAGCCGGTGAACCCCGCGCCGGAGCTGGCCCGTGCGCCGAGCCGTCAGACGGCGGCCATGGCGGTCGCCGCGATTCAGCACCTTAGCCGGGCAGAGGCCCTGCTCACCGGCTTCCGCGCCGAGGGCAAGACTGCGGGCGCCGACGCGAACTTCTCGGCTTCAGCGCGCGACCTGCTTTCAACTACTCGGCTGTTGCTCGACTCGCCGGAGCTCACTGATCCGCAGATGCGCGGCCTGTTGGAGGACCTGGAGCTGGTGCTGGTCCAGATCACCCAGTTGAGCGCCGAGCACGGGCATGAGGAAGTGGACCTGATCACCGAAGGTTTGAAACAGCGCGGGTTGATGCCGCGGCTTCGGTCGGCGATTCCCGCCGGCTCCGCGGCCACCAGCGCACAAGGAGAAATCTGATGCGGAACGCGTATCTGTCGGCGGCGTTGCTGTTGGTTCTTGGCGGGGCAGTTGGGGGAGGGAGCTCCTCTGCCGCGGTTTCGCAGGGTCAGGCCTCCGTGGTGCCTGCTCCCTGGGCCGTGGAGGACCCCGCGGACAGC
The DNA here is from genome assembly GCA_963821525.1 of uncultured Gemmatimonadales bacterium. GTDB lineage: Bacteria > Gemmatimonadota > Gemmatimonadetes > Gemmatimonadales > GWC2-71-9 > DATBGE01. The sequence continues at coordinate 1,094,277 of CAWGED010000019.1, forward strand.
CTCTATCGCGCGGCTCGCGATGCGCTGAACCGCAACGATTACACCCGGGCCGCGGACCTGTTCCGCAAGATCCGGGATACCTATCCCAAGTCGCAGTACACCCCCGATGCCTACTACTGGGAGGCATTCGCACTCTACCGCCGGGGCGCGACCAGCGATCTCAATACCGCGCTGGCCTCGCTGGAGCAGCAGGAGAAGAAGTATCCCAAGGCCGCCACACGGGGAGACGCGCGTTCTCTGACGACGCGGATTCGCAGCGAGCTCGCGAAGCGGGGGGATCCCGACCAGCGATTCCGCGTGGATAGCGAGGCCAAGGCTGCCGCGCAGGGTTGCCCGGACGACGAAGACGATGTCCGCATCGAGGCACTCAACGGCCTGCTGCAGATGGACGCGGACCGGGCGATGCCGATCCTGAAGAAGGTGCTCGCCCGTCGTGATGCGTGCTCGGAGGTCTTGCGTCGCAAGGCGGTGTTCCTGGTCTCCCAGAAACGCAGCGCCGAGACCGAATCCATTCTGCTCGGGGCGGCGCGGACCGATCCGGATGATGAGGTACGCCAGCAGGCGGTGTTCTGGCTGTCCCAGGTAGGAAGCGAAACGGCGGTGAGCGCGCTCGATTCGATCCTGCGCACCTCGCGAGACACGGAGCTGCAGAAGAAGGCGATCTTCGCCCTGTCGCAGATGGACAGTCCCCGGGCCAGCGCGATCATCCGCTCCTACGCCGAGCGGACCGACGCCTCGAGCGAAGTCCAGGAGCAGGCCATCTTCTGGCTGGGCCAGCACGACTCTCCCGAGAACGCGGCGTACCTCAAGTCGCTGTACAAGCGCCTCTCCAGCGACGAATTGAAGGAGAAGGTGATTTTCTCGCTCTCCCAGATGGAGGGACAGGGCAGCGGGAAATGGTTGATGGACCTGGCCACCGATGAGGCCGAGCCGATCGAAATGCGGAAGAAGGCCCTGTTCTGGGCTGGTCAGACCGGAACCGCTACCGCCGACCTGGTCAATCTCTACGGCAGGACGCGGAACTCGGAGATCAAGGAGCAGCTGATCTTCGTGTACTCCCAACGGAGTGACAAGGCCTCGGCGGACAAGCTTCTCGACATCGCGAAGAACGAGCCGGACAAAGAGTTGAAGAAGAAAGCCATCTTCTGGCTTTCCCAATCGGATGACCCGCGCGCGGCGGATTACCTCCAGTCCATCATCGAGCAATGAGAGGAGCGTGGAGTATGGCCTTGGATATCCGCGCGATCTGCATCCTGGCGCTCGCCCCGATAGAGCCGGTGGTGGCGCAAAGCCTCGCCCAGCGAGTCGCCGCGGCTCCCGATGGGAAAGTGGAGTTCAGCTTCGCTTCGCGCCCCGGCGTCTGTGGCGACGGCAAAGGCGTCATCGGAGACGGGCGACACTTCATGATGATGCATGGGAACGGCTTCTCGATCTCCGATGGTGATGACGATGATGACGACTACATCCGGGGCTGCCCCTGCGAACCGGGGCCGGTCCGGGTCTCACTCCGGGTGCGAAGCCACGAGGTCGATGACGTGAGCACCTACGTCGGACCGCTCCCCTCGACCGCCCGGACCGGAGTCACCGACCTCGGCAGGGTCGATGTGAAGTCGGCGACGAATTATCTGCTTGGCGTTGCAAGACAGGGTGACAGCGATCTCGGGCACGACGCCATCTTCCCCGCGACCCTGGCCGACAGCGTCGTCGTCTGGCCGGAGCTGCTCAAGATTGCCCGGGATGAGTCAGTGGCGAGAGATACGAGACAGAGTGCGGTATTCTGGGTCAGCCAGGCTGCGGGCGATGCGGCGACCCGGGGATTGGACTCGCTGGTCTCCGACGAGAACGGGGACCGTGATATTCGGGAACATGCGGTGTTTGCTCTCTCGCAGCGGCCGAAGGAAGAGGGCGTGCCGATCCTGATTCGGATCGCGAAGACCAACAAGGACCCGGAGATCAGGCGCAGGGCGTTGTTCTGGCTGGGCCAATCGGAGGATCCGCGGGCGCTGGCCTTGTTTGAGGAGATTCTGACCAAGCGTTGACGGAAGTAGTAACCAACGTGCTCCGCGGTAAGCTGTTTTAAGCTGGAACGACAAAAGCTTACCACGGAAGACGCGGAAACACGCTGATCACGCGGAAACGTTTCATGATTCACAATCCGCGGCCATCCGCGTATTCCGCGTGCTCCGCGGTAAGCTGTTTTCAGCTGGGAGCGACCAAGAGATTGCCGCAGTTGGGACCGCGCCGAGGAGGCATGAGGTAGCTTCCGGGGCGCCCAGTTACATTTCCGCCCCATGTTTTCGCCGTCACGCCTCCTCGCCATAGCGCTGATTACCACCGGCTGCGGCCCATCCAACGCCAAAGCGCCGATCGAAGTCTTGCCGCCAGGCACTGACCCAATCGTCTCTCCCGTCGGAGAGGCGACCGATGCAGTCTGGCTCGGCGGCGAGCGCTGGGCCATCATCGCGCCACAGGACAAGGCCGTGAGCCTGGTGGATTTCACCAGCCGTACGATCAGCCCGTTCGGTGGTGCGCGGGGAGCGAAGGAATACCAACAGCCCTTTGACATCTTCCGCACCGGGGATTCAGTCGCGATCGGCGACTGGCAGATGCGTCGCACCACGATCTGGTCGCTCGACGGCAAGATGATCGGCATCATTCCGGCAGTGAACAGTCTCCGAGGGGCACTCCCGCGGGCTCGAGATGGCGCCGGACGCTGGTACTTCGAGCTGCGGCCTCTGCCCGGCCCCGAAGGAGCAGGCAATCGTGATTCGGCCTTCGTGATACGCACCGAGTCCGATTTCTCCCAACCCGATACCGTAATCCGTCTCGCACCGCTGGACGTAGTAGAGATGATCTCGGAGGGTCGCCGCCGTTTTGAACGCCGACTGCTCAGTGGACAGGACCGGTGGGGTGTATTACCCGACGGGTCGCTGTGGGTAGCTCGGGTGCAACAAAACCGGGTGGACTGGGTAGGAAATGACCAGGCGGTTCACCGGGGTCCGGAATTGCCGGACCAGGTATTTCCGGTGAGCGAGCCCGATCGTGAGCTCTTTTTGCGCCGCTTTCCTCAGGAGCTTCGCGCCACTGCGGAGCAGATTCCCTTCGCCGCTATCAAGCCACCCTTCGAAGCCGCTTTTACCACACCGGCCGGGCAGGTTTGGCTGGTTAAGAGCCGGGCAGTCGGCGACTCGCTGCGCAGCAACCAGGTGGTCGGACGAGATGGCCATCTGACCCGCGAGGTGCGACATCATGGCCACGGCCACGTCCTCGCAGCGAGTCAGAGTGCGGTGCTCTTGACTGAGCCGTTCGAAGGCGGGGTTCGACTTTACCAAATTGCGTTGCCTCAGGCGACTCCTGGCCAATGAGTCACCTCATGTTCAACCGTTCCTTGTGGAGCCACCTCATGACCCGCTGGAGTCCGATTGCCGTCGTTCTGGGAGTGTTCCTGGTCGCTTCGTGCGGCCGGAAACCAACCAGCACCATCGTGCTGGACAAGCCCGAGGCGACGCTGTCTCACACTTTCCAGCAGGTGAGCAACGTGGTCGAGCTTCCCGACGGACGGCTCGCCATGGCCGACGTCAAGGCGCGGAGCTTTCTGTTCCTGAATCCCTCGAACGGAGAGGTACAGGAGCTCGGAGAACACGCCGACACGATCTGGCCGCCGGATTCCCTCCCAGCCGGCACAAGATTCCAGGGTTCGTGCTGCGGATTTCCGCCGATACCCTCGCCCTGGTGGATTTCGGCGCGGAGCGGACCACGCTCTGGACCGTCCAGGGTCAACCACTTGGTGTGATCAACCGGTCCCCGGTCGGTGGCCACAACCAGCCGCTCAACTACGATGCCGCGCTGAACGGATACAAGGAGGACGTGCGCTCGGTGATGGGAGGGCTGGAGCCGGGAGACGAGGTCAAGTACGACAGCCTGAATGTGCTCCGGATTCCGCGGGGAGATACCATCGCGGACACTGTAGCCCGGCTCAAGCTGCCGCCCTGGGGTGATGGCCAGTTCGGAGAACAGAAGAAGATCGTCTCCACCATCTTCGGGGGGAGAGATCTGTTTCGGTGTACTTCCCGATGGTTCGATGTGGGTTGCCCGGGCATCAAACAACGCCGTGGACTGGCGGGATCCGTCGGGGAAATGGCAGAAAGGGCCCTCCCGATCCTACACCCGGATCTCGGTCACCGAGGACGACAAAAAGAGCTTTCTGGAGAAAGTCCGCTCGCAGATGAGCCAGGTCGGGGGGCCGGCCGGAATAGAACTCTCCTACCCCTTTGCCGACTACAAGCCGCCCTTCAGCGCCGGCGTCACGGGTGCAGATGGCTCAGTATGGTTGCAGCGTTCCCGCGCCCTCGGCGATTCGACTTCGGTGTGGGACGTGGTCGGGCGGGACGGAAATCAGCTGAAGACGGTGCAGTTACCCCTGGGAACGGCACTCGCCGGTTTTGGAGCTGACGGCACGGTCTATCTGCTACGCCGGCTGGATGGTGGTGTTGGGCAGGTGGTGGAGAAATACGGCGTCAAGCCATAGTGCCCTAAGCCTAGCTAAGCCTTAAGCCAGGCTTAGGCTTAAGCAGTGCAGCTTACGGCCTACGGCTTAAGGCACTAATCCGCCGGAATACCCTCGGGTGGATCAGTTCTTCGCCGATTCCGCCGCACACCAGCTTCGTACCACTTCCGCGTGATCTCCCCAGCCAGGTCCCGGTTGCCCAGGCCAAACGCGAGTCCAGCCGCCAGCGCGACTGAGCCCAGAATGAGCGTGAACGCCGAGGTGACGATCTCCTCCGCCACACCGACCTGCTGCAGCGCCATGAACAGGGCGATCAGAACCATGATCCCCTTGGTCAGCTTGGCCAGCGTGGGAACTCCCGAAACACCGCCCGCCGAGGCCAGGATGACGCCCTGGACAAATTCCCCGATGATGATGCCGAGGATGATGATGATGATTCCGGATATCAGCGTGGGAATGAAGGCGATCATCCGGCCGAACATGTCGCGGATGTTCTCCAGGCCCAGCGCCGAACTGGCGAACAGAATCACCACGAGCATCATCAGCCAGAACACCAGCCGACCGACGGCGTTGACCGGATCCACCCGGCCCCGATTGACCGCCTCGGCGAAACCACCGTCCGCGACCATGCGCTTGAACTCGAGGCGTTGCAGGGTCTTGTCGGTCCAGCGCTCGAGCTGCTTCGCCACCAGATAGCCGGTCAGCAGAATAACCAGAGCCCCGATCAGGCCCGGTAAGACATCCGCGAGCTCACCCGCTCCCAGCAGCAGCCGATCCCGATTCGCTCATCCCATCACCTCGATAACGATTTTGCCCAGTTGTTCGGCGCGCTCCAGCCGTTCAAAGGCGCGCCGGGCTTCCGCCAGTGGAACCACGGTATCCACCTCAGGCCACAAGCGGCCCCGCGCGGCCTGTTCGGCTACTGCGCGGTACGCCTCGTGGCTCCCCATTGTCGAACCCAGAATGCTCCACTGATACCAGAACAGCTTCCGCACGTCGGTCACGGACATCGGACCGGGGGTGGCGCCGCAGGTGACGAGGCGTCCCTTTCGGGCCAGGCAGCGCAGCGACTTTTCCCAGGTCTGCTCCCCGACATTGTCCACCACCACTCGACACCCCGCTTCGAGGTCAGGGACCTGATCTCTTTCGGCACATCCGTCTTCGCGTGGTTCAGGACGACGTCCGCGCCGAGCTCCCTAGCGCGCTCGAGCTTCGCGTCCGAAGAACTGGTGGCGACGACCGAAGCGCCGAGGAGCTTGGCGATCTTCAGCGCGGCGAGTGCGACGCCGCCGCCGATTCCCCAGATCAACACCGTCTCCCCGGGCTGGAGTGCCGCCCGGTGGACAAGCATGCGCCACGCGGTGAGCGTCACCAGTGAGAAGCGGCAGCCTGGGTTATCGGCATCTCGGCAGGAACCGGCGCCAGATTGCGCTCCGGCACCACCACGAACTCGGCTAACGTGCCGTGGCGGTGTTCTCCCAGCACACTGTAGGTCAGGCAGAGCGGCTGTTCCCCCGCTTCACACCACTCACAGCGGCCACAGGAGATACCCGAGTTGATCATGACCCGGTCTCCGTGACGGAACCTAGTCGCCGCGGGACCGGTGGCCGCTACGGTGCCTGCGCCATCGGTTCCCATGATGTGCGGGAAGCTGTATTTGACGCCCGGCAAACCAGCGACGACAAAGAGGTCCAGGCGATTGAGCGCGGCCGCCTGAATCCGTACTCGCACGTCGTCCGGGGCGACCAAATCAGGATCGGGGACGTTCTGCAGGAGAAGATGTCGAGCCCGCCGGCTGCGGTCAGGGTCAGCGCTTTCAAAGGACGGACTCGCCACTCTCTCTCCGGGAGAAGCTGCACCGGCGAATCGGGACCAGTGGGCAGCGTACGCCGGATAGCAACGTCTCGGTTCGATTCTTGTCCAGGGTGCGGCTGGTGGCCCACGCAATCCGAGAACCATCGGGCGAAATGGCAATGGCGGTGATCGGCGCGTCGCTGGAAACGAGCGGTGCGGCCGAGGAGCGCCGGAGCACCTCGTCATCTCCTTCTTGTCCTTCCGGTCCACGACGTAGACCAGTTCGCCCGTGGGCAGATAAGCCGGGGTGTGCTCCTGGCGATCCTTGGCGCCCATGGCCACAACCGGTGCGGCGGTGCCCGCCAGAGAAAGGTGTAGATGTCGCTTTGAAAATTCTTGGCGACGGGGAAGCCGGTGAAGGCCAGAGTGTTTCCGTTGGGGTAACGACCGGATCCTGGGCGCCTCCCGGAAGGCCAGCCAGCTCACGCAGCCCGGTGCCATTCACCCTGCATCATCATGATGCGCTTAACACCGGCGCGAGTTCCGGTGAACACGATGGCCTGTCCGTCCGGGTCCAGACCGGCTGGAGGTCGGGACGGGACCGTTGGTTAGCCGTGTCGGGTTCTGACCATCGGCATCGCGACATAGATGTCGTAGGGCGAGAGATTCTGGGCCCGCATGTTGGCGAAGGTGTAGTCGCCGGTATTGGCCTGCAGCACGCCAAAGCACAGCAGGATCGAGATCGCGCCGATGTGCGCCATCGTCAGGTAGAGATAGCCGGCACGGCGAACTTCGGCGACGCGGTGATTTGCCGTCACCAGGAAGTACGAGGACAGGGCCATCGTTTCCCACATCACCATGAAGGCATAGGCATCATCGGCCAGCACCACCAGCACCATGCTGGCCAGGAACAGGTGGTACTCGAGACACAGCAACCCCGGAGGCGTGCCTTCCGCCCTTCGGAAATAGCCCGCGGCGAAAGTCGAAATACCGGCCGACACCGCTCCGATCACCATCAGGAAGAATGCCGAGAGGCTGTCCAGCCGCAGGTGGAACGGCAAGTTCGGCAAGCCGACTCGCAGCACGGCCACTTCGGCTCCGCCGAACACGGCCGCCAGCGAGAGCCCGAACAGCATCAGGCCGAGAGCGCCGCCGGCTGGAAACAGGACGCGCGAGACAAACGTGAAGCGGCGCAAAGCAAGCACGCCCGCCACGCCGATCAGCAGCCATCCCCCGACCACCCCCACCAGCATCCAGTCCAATCGCAGCCAGTGAGCCACATCCACCGCTTCCGTCATCCTCCGTACCCCGGCAACCACCCTGCATCGAGAGCAAATCGCGCCGCTCTTGTCCGATCGATCGGTCTTGTGAAACGCGCGGCGGCTGCATTCATCCAGGTCGTATGCTAATACCAATCGCGAATGGCCCGACGCGCCAGGCGCGGACGCGTCGGCGTCAGCCGCGGTTTTCCGGTGCTTCCGGGTCGGGAGCCGAACTGGTGCGAGGCACCCTGTCGTCAGGGCTGAACGACACCGTGAACACCATGCTCAAACGGGCGTTCATCGCGAGGGGACGTAAAATCGCGGAAAAGGCGAGTCTATGTCCATCCTGATCAAGATATTCCGGCGGCCCGACTACAACTCGGACGCAACTCAACTCATCGAACAACTGAAGGCGGCCAAGCCCGACCTGGACGCGCGGCAGCGGGCGGGCATGGCGATCTTCTGGGACAAGCACGTGGATCGCGAAGCGCAAAGCGAGTGGCGCGAAGCGCAGGTGCCGCAAAAAGCCTACGTGTACCAGACCGAAGCGAAATGACGCACGCCGGCGAAGCGACGCTGCCGGAATCCCCGGCAAGCGAGCTGTTGGCCGGCATGCCCGATGTGGTGGACCAGGTGGCGCTGGCGCGGCTGTACGGCGAACCGCTGTTCGCCATGCCGACAGACCTGTACATTCCGCCGGACGCCCTGGAAGTGTTCCTCGAGGCCTTCGAGGGGCCGCTGGACCTGCTGCTGTACCTGATCCGCAAGCAGAATTTCAACATCCTCGACATCCCCATGGCCGGTGTCACTCGCCAGTACCTGGTGTACGTGGACGAAATCCGCGGCCGCAACCTCGAACTCGCGGCGGAATACCTGCTGATGGCGGCGATGCTGATCGAGATCAAGTCGCGCATGCTGCTGCCGCCGCGCAAGACCGCGGAGGGCCAGGAACCGGAGGACCCGCGCGCGGAACTGGTGCGGCGCCTGATCGAATACGAGCAGATGAAGGCCGCGGCATTCCGTTTGAACGAAGTGCCGCAGCTGGGCCGCGACATGTTTCGCGCCGAGGTCTACATCGAGCAATCGCTGCAACCGCGCTTTCCCGACGTGAACGTGGTCGACCTGCAGGAGGCCTGGCGTGACATCGTCAGGCGCGCCAGGCTCGTGCAGCACCACAAGATCACGCGCCAGGAGCTCTCGGTCCGCGAGCACATGAGCATCGTGCTGCGAACGCTGCAAGGACGCAAATTCCTGGAATTCGAGCAGCTGTTCGATCCGGCCCAGGGCTTGCCGGTGCTGATCGTCACCTTCATCGCGTTGCTGGAGCTGGCCAAAGAGGCTCTGATCGACGTGACCCAAGCCGAGGCGTTCGCGCCGATCTACGTGCGGCTGGCCTATCAGCCTGCCTGAACCATTCCTCAAGATCATGAACCCTGCTTCCCGGGACTTCGACGTGCTGATCGTCGGCAGCGGCCTCGCCGGCCTGTCGGCGGCCTTGCACCTGGCCCCCACCCATCGTGTGGCGGTGCTGACCAAGCGAACGATGAGCGACGGATCCAGCGGCCTGGCGCAGGGGGGCATTGCCGCAGTGCTGCACGAGGCGGACAGCTTCGCAGCGCACGTGGACGACACGCTGGTCGCCGGCGCGGGCCTCTCGGACCTGGCGGCAACCCGCTTCGTGGTCGAACATGCGCCGGAAAGCATCGAATGGCTGCGGCAGCTGGGCGTACCGTTTTCCCAGGAGGCGGGCCACCTGCACTTGACGCGCGAAGGCGGGCACAGTGCCCGGCGCATCGCGCACGTCACGGATGCCACCGGCGCGGCCGTGCAGCAGACCCTGATCGAGCATGTGCGGCGCACGCCCAACATCACGATATTCGAGCAGCACACGCTGGTGGACCTGATCACCAGCCGCAAGCTGGGGGTCTCCACGGTCGGCGACCGCCGCCTGTTCGGCCTGTACGCGCTGGATGAAGCCACCGACCAGGTCCTGACCTTCCGCGGCCCCGCACACCATCCTCGCCACCGGCGGTGCGGGCAAGGTCTATCTCTACACCACCAACCCGGACACCGCCACCGGCGATGGCATCGCCATGGCCTGGCGCGCTGGCTGCCGGGTCGGCGAACATGGAGTTCATCCAGTTCCACCCGACCTGCCTGTACCACCCGCAGGCGAAGTCGTTCCTGATCACCGAGGCGGTGCGCGGCGAAGGCGGCCTGCTGCATGCTGCCCGACGGCAAACGTTTCATGCCGCAGCACGATCCGCGCGCCGAACTGGCGCCGCGCGACATCGTGGCCCGCGCGATCGACTTCGAGATGAAGAAGCACGGCCTGGACTGCGTCTATCTGGACATCTCGCACAAGCCGGCCGAATTCATCCGCGAGCACTTTCCCGACCATCTACGCGCGCTGCCTGGAGCTCGGCATCGACATCACCCGCCAGCCGATCCCGGTGGTGCCGGCCGCGCATTACACCTGCGGCGGCGTGCGTCGTCGACCTCGCGGGCCGCACGGACCTGCCGGCCTGTACGCCGATCGGCGAAACCACCTACACCGGCCTGCACGGCGCCAACCGCCTGGCCAGCAATTCGCTGCTCGAATGCATGGTGTTCGCGCGCTCGGCGGCGCAGCGACATCCTCGCCAGCGCCGCTGCCCACGCCGCCGCGCTGCCCGCCTGGGACGAGAGCCGGGTCACCGATGCCGACGAGGAGGTCGTGATCTCGCACAACTGGGACGAGCTGCGGCGCTTCATGTGGGACTACGTCGGTATCGTGCGCACCAACAAACGGCTGGAGCGCGCACCGCACCGCATCACGCCTGCTGCAGGAAGAAATCCACGAGTACTACGCCAACTTCCGCGTCACGCGCGATCTGATGGAGTTGCGCAACCTGGTCGAGGTGCGCCGACCTGATCGTGCAAATCGGCGCTGGCCCGCCACGAAAGCCGCGGCCTGCATTACAGCCTCGACTATCCACAAATGCTTCCCGTGGCGTTGCCCACGATCCTGACCCAGGAGCAGGTAATTTCCCGCGCCTGAAGCGCGCCCAGGGGCGCCGGCTCAGGCGGCGCCGATGTTGGCGCCCAGCAACCCGCGGGCTGGCCCGACTTCAGCGCGGCGGTGAAAGCCAGCATCCGGTCGATCGGCACGCGCGCGCGCTGGCCCAGCGCCGGATCGACGTGGATCTCGTTGGCGCCCGTTTCCAGCACATGAGCCGGTTCTGCGAGGCCGTTCATCGCCATCCACGGGCAGTGCGCGCAGCTCTGGCAGGTGGCGCCCTTGCCGGCGGTCGGCGCCTCGATGAACTTCACGCCGGGCATGAGCTTGCGCATCTGGTGCATCATGCCGCCGTCGGTGGCGACGATGTATTCCTTCGCGCCCAGGCGCTCGGCGGCCTGGATGATGCCCGTGGTCGAGCCCACGGCGTCCGCCATGGCGATCACGCCCGCGGGCGACTCGGGGTGCACCAGCACCTTGGCGTTCGGGTGCTTGATCTTCAGTTCCTCGAGCTCGCTGCGCCTTGAACTCGTCGTGCACGACGCACGCACGCGTTCCACATGAGCATGTCGGCGCCGGTCACGCGCTGCACGTAGTCGCCCAGGTGCTTGTCGGGCGCCCAGAGGATCTTCTTCCCCTGGTCGGTGCAGGGCCCGACGATCTTCTCGCGCGATCGAGGAGGTGACCATCCAGTCGGCGCGCGCCTTCACCGCGGCGCTGGTATTGGCGTAGACCACGACCACGCGGTCGGGGTGCTGCGTCGCAGAACGTCGAGAACTCGTCGATGGGGCAGTCGCGAGGTCGAGCGAGCACTCGCGTCGCAGGTCGGGCATGAGCACGCGCTTTTCCGGGCAGGATCTTCGCGGTCTCGCCCATGAAGCGCACGCCGGACACGACCACGGTCTTCGCCGGGTGCTCGTGCCCGAAGCGCGCCATCTCGAGCGAGTCGCGCACGATGCCGCCGGTGTCCTGGGCGAGGTCCTGCAGGTCGGGATGGACGTAGTAGTGCGCGACCAGGACGGCGTCGCGCTCCTTGAGGAGCCGGCGAACCTTGGCCTTGAGCGCGGCGCGTTCTGCAGCGGAAGGCTCGACGGGCACGCGAGCCCAGGCGTGCTTGGTGTCGCAAGCATTGCCCGGCAGCGGGTGCTCGTACTCGACGTCGTAGATGGGAATGACAGCGCTCATCGCTAAAGTTCCTTCAGGCGCATCGAAAAGTCCGTTGCCTTCACGTCTTTCGTCAGGGCTCCGATAGAGATGCGGTCCACCCCGGTTTCTGCAAGGGCGCGCACGCGTCTCCAGGGTGACGCCGCCGGAAATCTCCAGGATTGCGCGGGAATCGTTGATCCGCACCGCTTCTCGCAGCGTGGCAAGGTCCATGTTGTCGAGCAGGATCATCCTGGCGTCGGCCGCCAGGGCCTCCGCCAGCTGGGCCAGCGTCTCAACCTCAATCTCGACAAAGGCGGCCCGCGTGGTTGCCTGCGCCCCGGCGGCTAGCACCTGCGTGACGCCGCCGGCCGCTGCGATGTGGTTCTCCTTGATCAGGACCGCGTCGTACAAACCGATTCGATGGTTGGTGCCGCCGCCGACTCGTACCGCATATTTCTGCGCCAACCGCAGCCCCGGCAGCGTCTTGCGGGTGTCCACGATCCTTGCGCGGTGTTCCGCGCACGGCCTCCACATAGTGGCCGTCTTCGTGGCCACGGCGCTGAGCAGTTGCAGGAAATTGAGCGCGGTGCGTTCCGCCGTCAGGAGGCCCCGGGCGGAACCCTCCGCCTCCAGTACGACTTGATCGGGCGTGCAGCGCATGCCTTCACTGACCAGCCAATGAATCCGGACGCCGGGCTCGACTTGCCGCAGTGTTGCCTCCACCCATGGCGCCCCGCAAATCACCGCAGCCTCGCGCGCCAGGACCACGGCGCGGGCGTGGCGAGACAGCTCGACCAGGGCCGCTGTCAAGTCGCCAGGACCCACGTCCTCCTCCAGTGCGCGCGCCCCGTCCTTGCGGGCCAGTTCAGCCACGGCAGCGGCCGAAAAATCGAAATTGCTCGCCATGAGGCAAGCATAGCGATTCCTGGATAGGGGGTCTTGTGGGCGCCGAAGACAGGTCCCCAGACCCGGACGACGCTCGCCGCAGGCGCAAACCTACGAGTACGCGTTCCTTTTTGGGGACAATCAAGCCATGAACACCGGTTACGCTGAAACCGAACCATCACGGGAAGAAGTCGACGCCCTGGCCGGCCCGGCTGTCCTGGAGTTCGGTACTCCGTGGTGCGGCTATTGCCGTGCCGCCCAGCCCCTCATTGGCGGGGCCTTGGCTTCTCATCCACAAGTGCGGCACCGCAAGGTGGAGGACGGCAGCGGGCTTCCTTTGGGCCGCTCGTTCGGGGTCCGGCTCTGGCCGACACTGATTTTCCTTCGCGACGGCAAGGAGGTCACGCGGCTGGTGCGCCCCACCAGCCTCGACCAGATTCGCCATGCCTTGGAGCGGATCGACTCCCCGGACGCAGTGCCGCGGTAAGGGCTTCAGCCGCGTCGTTCCGAGGCCGCCATCCGTCCAGGCCAGCTCAGCCGGCCTCGGCCACCGGCCCACGGCCCATCAGCTCGGAGACCGCCTGGGTCGGCTGCAGCTTTCCGTCCAGCGGCGCGACAACGGCCCCGCGAGATTGGCATTTCCACGCCCAGATGCCGGGCGCGCCGCACGACAGTGCGAGCGCAATACACGCCTTCCGCCACGTGCCCGAGCGAGTCCACTGCCTGTTGCGGTGATTTTCCTTGGGCCAGCAACAGCCCCACCTTGCGATTGCGGCTGAGGTCGCCGGTGGCGGTGAGCACCAGGTCACCCAAGACCGGACAGGCCCATGAAGGTTTCCTGCCGCGCGCCCAACGCCAGCCCGAGCCTCGTCATCTCAGCCAGCCCGCGCGTGATGAGAGCGGCGCGCGCGTTGAGTCCGAGCCCAAGGCCGTCGCACAAACCGGTGGCGATCGCCAGCACGTTCTTCACGGCGCCCCCGACTTCCACACCCGCCAGGTCGTCGTTGGCATAGACCCGCAGGTTGTCGCCATGGAAAGCCGCTACCAATGCATCCCGAACGGCGGCCTCTTCGCTGGCCGCCACCAGCGCGGTGGGTTGGCCGCGAGCGACTTCCTGCGCGAAACTAGGCCCGCTCAAGATGCCTGCCTTCAGGCGGGCGCGACCTCGGCCTTGATTTCGTGGCCGAGCAGCCCATCGCTGCCCAAAGGAGCCTCGAAGCCCTTGCAAAGCCAGGCCAGAGGCCCGGAATGCTCGCGCAGCAACGACAGCATCTGCCGCAAGCCTGCCATCGGAGTGGCCACGATCGCCAGGTCGCTGCGGGCGGCCAGGGCTGCAACCGCTGTCGCGGGATCGGCGCGCACGTCGAGTCGGCCAGGCAAGAACACTCCGGCAAATAACGCCGGTTCTCGCGTTCAACCTCCAGGGAGCGGGCCTGCGCCGGGTCGCGGGCCCAAAGAGCCACCTCGTGCCGGGCGGCTGCGGTCACAGCGAGCGCGGTGCCCCAGGCTCCGGCTCCGAATACTGCGATTCTCATGGAAAGGCCGGACTGGGCATGGCCCGGCTTCGGGCTTCGACCGTGGTGATGATCGGGGACGCCTCGGCGGCCTTGGCCTGCTCAGCCTGCTGCTGCTGCTCGTACATGGCCTGGAAGTTGATCTCCGCCAGGTGCACCGGCGGAAAGCCCGCCCGGGTGACGATGTCGGCCACGTTGCCGCGCAGATAGGGATAAACGATCTGGGGACAGGCGATGCCCATGACCGGGCTCATCTGTTCTTGCGGCAGGTTTCGGATCTCGAAAATCCCTGCCTGTTTCACCTCAACCAGGAAAACCGTCTTTTCCTTCACCTTCGTCGTCACGGTGGCAGTGACGCACACCTCATAGATCCCGTCCGCCGCCTGGGAGCCTTCCACACCAAGCTGGATGTCCACAGTGGGCTGCTCCTGCTCCAGCAGGATGGCCGGGGAATTGGGCTGCTCGAGGGACGCCTCCTTGAGGTAGACGCGCTGGATCTGGAAAACGGGGTCTTTTTGCTGGTCGGCCATGGGTATCTTTCGGGTCAATACAAAAGCCCGCCGGGGTTTCCTGAGCGGGCTGGATTGGGGTCAGGGATGGATTATCTCAGGCCGCGGAAGGGGAAATCTGATCAGTTGGGGCCAGGGCACAATTTCCTTCAGCACCACAGGCCCGCAGTCGCCAAACCGTCCTGAACCGTGATCTAACCCAAAGGCTCAGGCTGTGCGCTTGAGCAGAGGCATCAGCCCGCCACGGCTGTCCAGGGCCATCAGGTCGTCGCAACCGCCAACATGGGTTTCCCCGATGAAGATCTGCGGAACCGTGCGCCGGCCGGTGATTTCCATCATCATCCTGCGTTCGTGGGGCTGCATGTCCACCCGGATCTCCTCGATGATCTGAACGCCTTTGGCTTTGAGGAACTGCTTGGCGCGAATGCAAAAGGGGCAGACGGCCGTCGTGTACATCTTGACTGGATTCATCATTTTCTGGTGTCAAGCTCGCAAGATCATCCGGTGCCGCGGATGAGCAGTGCGACAGGGACTAGCTTTTTTCAAGTGGAAGGTTAGCGTCTTTCCAGGATTTCGAGTCCGCCGGCCAGCACTTCAGCTGGGCCTTGTCGTAGCCAAGTTTCTTGGCGACCGGCAGCGCGCGTTTCGCGCGCATGCCACTGGCGCACACGAAGATCAGCGGCACGCCCTTGTTCTTCACCACCTCCGGTAGCCGCTGCTCCAGCTGGGCCAAGGGGACGTTTTTCGCGCCACCCACGTGCCCGGCGGCAAATTCCGCTGCTGCGCAGACGTCCAGCACCACCGCACGCTCGCGATTGATGAGCTGAACAGCCCCGGCTGCAGTCAAGCCGCCGCCCGATGCGCCCTGCACCGCCGGCCATAAGAGCATGACGCCAGAGGCCAGGGCCACAGAGATCAGCATCCAGTTGTCAAGTATGAATTTCACGTGTTTCCTCGTAGTGCCAGGCAAGTCACTCCTGCTTCGCGGGAGTCAGCCAACCCCCGATTCTAAAATGCCGGGTTTCGCATCGCTCTTGCAAGGCCTCCCATGTACAAACTCGTGCTGATTCGCCATGGCGAATCAACCTGGAACCTCGAAAACCGCTTCACCGGCTGGACCGACGTGGATCTCACGCCGACCGGGATCGAGCAGGCGAAGGAGTTGGGCCGCCTGCTCAGGGCGGAAGGCTGGGAATTCGACCTT